>NZ_CM146741.1:0-3218680 GCF_055699815.1 Psychrobacter sp. M17(2026)
ATGATAGATACCGCTATACTTTGGGACAAATGCTTAGACGATCTACGTTATCGTGTGAAAGATAACGTTTTTACGATGTGGCTAAGACCTTTGTCAGTACATAAAGAAGAGCAAACGCTAATCATTAGAGCGCCTAACGACTACTTCGTTACTTACATAAAAAAGAACCATCTAGCAGATATTGAGCAGTTAGTTATCAAACACAGTCAAAACAGTATTGAAGAGGTGGTGGTTCGTGTAGATAATAATAGTCATAGTAATGCTCAAAATGTCGATGCTAGTGAAACAGGAACGATAGATAATAAAGAAACGTCTTCTACTTCGTTGTTTACAGGCAACCAGCTCTCCCCTACCCTAGCGAGTTCAGATAATAACGCTAAGGACTTAAATAATAAGCAGCAAGTAAATACCTCGCAAGCGGCACTGATTGACTCAGCTGACATTAAATCCCTGAGCTATCTCAATCCTGATTTTACCTTTGAAACCTTCGTCACAGGCAAGTCTAACAACTTAGCTTACAAGGCTTGTTATGAGCTTACCAAACCACAATCAAAAAATCGTCATAATCCTTTATTTATATACGGACCTTCAGGTTTGGGGAAAACTCATTTAATGCATTCTGTAGCTCAGCGCTATTTAAAAAATAATAGAAGTTTTTATTATTTCACTTCTGAGAAATTTATTAATCAATTAGTTTACTCATTAAGAAATAATAAAATAGAAGATTTTAAAAAGAAAATAAAAAAAGTAGATCTATTAATTGTAGATGATATTCATGTGCTTGCAGGAAAGACTAAAAGTAGTAATGAGTTTTTAACTTTATTTGCTGATTTTACCAGTGGCGACAAGCAGCTGATACTAGCCTCAGATCGCCATCCTTCACAAATGACTGAATTTGATGAGCGCTTTCGATCGCGTTTTTCTTGGGGCTTGACAGTCGCAGTAGAGCCACCTGAGATCGATACTCGGGTACAGATCCTGCAAAAGAAGGCTGATTCTTACGGAATGTTGCTACCAAAAGAGTGTGCTTTGTTTATCGCACAAAACGTAGTTTCTAACGTTAGACGTTTGGAGGGTGCCTTAAACCAAGTATTTGCTAATGCTAATTTGACAGGCGCCCCTATTACCCTTGAGATGGTACAGTATGCGTTAAAAGATATCGTAGCTATGCGCGTGCAAGCGGTTAATATGGATAATATCCGTAAAGTAGTCGCTGAGTATTACGATATAACCGTAAAGGATCTAATGGGGCGCAAACGTACGCGCACAATTGCCCGGCCAAGACAAATAGCCATGGCGCTATCACGGGAGCTGACGGGCGATAGCTATCCAGATATTGGTCAATCTTTTGGTGGTCGTGACCATACAACAGTGATGCATGGCTGCGATAAAGTCGCTGAACTACGCGCCGCAGACCCTGCCTTTGATAAAGACTACAAAGCTTTAGCGATGATGCTACAAGCTGGGTAGTATCAGTTGTAGTACTATGCGATAGTCATTAGTTTTGCTATGTTTTAGCGCTTAGATATGGTTTATAATCATAAAAATATTTCACAGAAAAGCATTATTAATAAGAGAAATACACATGCAATTATCAATCAATCGAGAGTCATTGTTAAAAGCTATCAACTTAATCGCCAAAGCCGCCGATAAGCGCCATAATATGGTGATTCTAGGCAATATAAAGCTGCAGTTATCTGAGTCTGAGCTGATCTTGACTGCCTCTGATTTAGAGGTTGAGCTGACCTCAACGCTTAAACTACCAATCGGGGCTTGTATTGAAGAAGGTACAACTACCCTACCAGCAACTAAATTAAGAGATATTTGTAAGTCATTGCCAGCTCAAGCGCTGATTAATCTTGCTACGCAAGAAAATGAGCGTTGTCTACTAACCAGTGGTAAGAGCCGTTTTACCTTAGGAACTTTGCCGAGTGAGGATTATCCAAGTCTAGGTAACCCTGAGAATATTACGCCGCTTACGATGAGTCGTAATCGCCTTGTTGACTTGATTCACAAAACTCAGTTTGCTATGGCTATTCAAGATGTGCGTTATTATCTGACAGGTATGTTGTTTGATATCTCAGGGCAGCAGCTAACAACTGTCGCGACTGACGGGCATAGACTGGCACTGGCTCGTAGCGTTATCGATGTCAGCAGTGAGCTAAACATGCAGGCTATTTTGCCGCGTAAGGCAGTGATCGAACTTGAGCGTTTAGCGACAGAATTAGGTAAAATGCTCAGTGATAAGGATAATAACGTTACGCTAAGCTTTGGTCGTGAGTTTTTGCAAGTGAGCTTGCCCTTTGGCGACGTTGATAGTATGGGTCAAGTGAGTCAAGACTTGATGGTAACCTTCACTGCGCGTCTTATCGATGGTAAATTCCCTGATTATCGTCGGGTAATGCCAAGTAATACTGATAAGCTAGCTCTGTTTAGTCAAGAAAAGATGTCTGATGTTTTGCGTCGAGTCGCTATTTTGAGTAACGAGAAATCACGCGGCGTCGTGTTTAATTTTGCTAGTGATGGCATGGTTGAGATTCGTGCTAATAATGCTGAGCAAGATGAAGCGGTCGAGATGATTCAAGCTAAGTATCAAGGTGAGCCGATGGAACTGTCTTTTAATGCGGCATATCTGCAAGATGTGTTAGGCGTCATCCAAGGCGATTTGCAAATGCATATGAGTCAGTCTAATGCCTCTGTACTGGTCAATCAGCTTAACGATGAGTTTCATCAATATGTCATTATGCCAATGCGTATATAAGTACGACAAATAAACAAAGGTTTGTTTATTGTTGTTGAGTGTTTTGGTTAAAAGTTTTTAGTTAAGAGTTTTGTGATTAAAATAGCCATTGAGATTGTGACGATTGATAAACAGGGACGGTTATAGTAGCTATGATTGAACGCTTACAAGTCTCGCATTTACGCAATCTTGAGCAAGTAGATATGCAAGCGGCTCAATGCAATGTCATTATTGGAGTCAACGGTAGTGGTAAGACTTCATTGCTTGAGTCTGTATTCTTATTATCACGTGGCAAGAGCTTTCGTCATCATCAGCCCAAACGCTATATACAACATCATAAGCAAGCGACTACTGTCCATGCTAGGCTCGCTGACGGTAGTACTGCAGCTATTCAAAAACAGACTGATGCCACAACTATCCTGCGCCTCAATCAATCTACTGTTTATAACCAAAGCATACTTACTGAGCAATTACCAACGCTACTGATAGATCCCTCATCAATGGATATGTTAGAGCAGGGGAGTGCCAGTCGACGTCAATTGCTTGATTGGCTAGTGTTTCACATGAAACCAGGGTTTCATTCACAGTGGGTGGCATATCAGCGTCTGTTGAAACAACGCAATAGCTTGCTCAAACAAGCTAACACCCTAACATCCGCGCAGCTTAGTGAGCTTAAGGCGTGGGATAAAGGCTTTGCCAATCACGCAGCATTGATTCATCACTACCGTGAAAGCGTCTTTAGAGCATGGCAGCCTTACTTTGAGGCTAGTATTAAGCAGCTACTGCCCAATTATGCTGAGCAACTGAGCTTAACTTATAATGCAGGTTATGATACTAGCATCGCTCTCGATGCGCAGTTGCACGAGCGCTTATCGCAAGACCTACAGCTTGGCTATACGCGTATAGGCAGTCACCGTGCGGATATACATGTTCATTGGCGCTCGAATAGCTTTAACAAGATAGATCAACTACAGAATACAGCGGACAACGAAACATCGGCTAACAGCATCAGTGATGTTCCTGTGGATAAGGTAAGTAAGCTGCCAGTAATAAAAGAGCAGGCGGCTAATGTATTATCGCGCGGTGAAAAGAAGCTGCTTATTACCGCATTAAGACTGTCACAATTACCACTATTATTGAATGATACTGATCAAGTAATGTCGTTAGATAATGTGTTTAAATCAAGTATGAGAGATGATGTGATAAAGAAAGTTAATACAACAACACAGCGACAAGCAACACCAGTAGTTTTATTAGACGATATTACTGCAGAGCTTGACGATAAAGCTTTGGATATCTTATTGGCCACTTTATCAACGCTACCTTGCCAAGTATTTATCACAAGCCTAACAGAGGATGTGCTACCACTTATCACTAAATACTGGTCTAACCTTAATGTGTTTCACATGAAACAAGGGCAGCTTACTATAGGTTAATGACGACAGGTTGATGAAGACGATTCAATCATCAAGCAAATACTTATATGACCTTTTCATTTGCTCATCCGCAATTATTCCCTCCCAAATTGGCACTGTTGATACTAGCTTGTTTTCTATAAAATTTAAGCCTAGCTATCTTTATAATATCACTGGTAAACAGTGACTTAAGCCCAGAAAAATGCTAAAATGAACCTTCGTTTTCGTCCTATTTTAAGTAGGTCTGTAGATAGTTTTATATTATTGATTATTCAACTCATTAAGAGTATACACAATTGATAATAAAAGCTTTTATTTTAATAATTAGCCTTTAGTCAGTGTCTTGATAAGTTAAAAATAAAGCATTGGCTGACTAGCCCGAAATTATTTAGTTTTTGTATAGTGACATCATACTTTATTCAAAGATATTAACGTTGATAAGCTAAATCTTAGATGAGATTACGGCATTACATTGAAATGTATAGCGGTGTCGAATCGCTGATTATGGCTTGATTAAGGAATGCACATGAGTGATTCATTACCTACTGATAATGAGCAAGTATTGACAGAGACTAGCGTTCAAATCATCGCCCCTGATACTGTTTCTGAAATAAGCGCTTCTGGAACAGTCCCATCCGACTATAGTTCTAAAGATATCCGTGTACTGCGCGGCTTAGAGGCTGTGCGCGTGCGTCCTGGGATGTACATTGGCGATACCGATGATGGCACAGGCTTGCATCATATGGTCTTTGAAGTCGTTGATAACTCTATCGATGAAGCGCTTGCTGGTCACTGTGATCAGATCGATATCATCATTCATGAAGATGAGTCAGTCAGCGTTATGGATAATGGTCGCGGTGTGCCTGTGGATATCCATCCAGAAGAAGGTGTGTCAGCGGCTCAGGTTATTATGACTGTACTGCATGCTGGTGGTAAATTTGATGATAATAGCTATAAAGTGTCAGGCGGCTTGCATGGGGTTGGCGTATCGGTGGTGAATGCGCTGTCTAAACATTTAGAGATGAATATCTGGCGTGAAGGCTTCCACTACCATCAGACTTATACTGATGGGGTACCTGACGCTGATATCGAACAACAAGAAGCTACCGATAAAACGGGCACACAAATTCGTTTTTATCCGAGCAATGACGTGTTCACGGGTACTATCTTTGAATACGATATTTTAGCCAAGCGTCTACGCGAGTTGTCATTTTTGAACTCAGGCGTGCGTATTGTCTTAACTGATGAGCGCATCGATAAGCGTCATGAGTTTGAGCACAAAGGCGGCCTATCTGAGTTTGTCAGCTACATTAACGCAGGCAAAGATAACGTCAATGAGATATTTCACTTTACCAGTGAGCAAGATGACGGCATCAGTGTTGAAGTTGCACTGCAGTGGACGGATACTTATAACGAAAAAGTGCTGTGCTTTACCAATAATATTCCACAGCGCGATGGCGGTACCCATCTATCAGGCTTTCGCTCGGCATTAACGCGCTGTCTAAATACTTATATGGATCGCGAGAATTTATTTAAAAAAGAAAAAGTCGTTGCCACTGGTGATGATGCTCGTGAAGGCTTGACGGCTATCGTCTCAGTAAAAGTACCTGATCCTAAGTTCTCCAGTCAAACTAAAGATAAGCTGGTCTCAAGCGAAGTTAAGTCTGCTGTCGAATCAGCGATGCATGATAAGTTTAATGACTATTTACAAGAGAATCCAGGCGCTGGTAAAGCGATCGCTGGCAAGATTATTGACGCCGCTCGTGCCCGTGATGCTGCTCGTAAAGCGCGTGAAATGACCCGTCGTAAAACCACTTTGGATATTGCAGGTTTGCCTGGTAAGTTGGCTGATTGCCAAGAAAAAGATCCTGCATTATCAGAGTTATACATAGTGGAAGGGGACTCAGCTGGCGGTAGTGCCAAACAAGGTCGTAGCCGTAAGACACAGGCTATTTTACCGCTCAAAGGTAAAATCCTGAACGTTGAGCGCGCACGCTTTGATAAGATGCTGTCTTCAGCTGAGGTTGGCAACTTAATTACCGCGCTTGGCTGTGGTATTGGTCCTGATGAGTATAACCCTGATAAGGCCCGCTATCATAAAATTATTATTATGACCGATGCGGACGTTGATGGTTCGCACATCAGAACCTTGCTATTGACGTTCTTTTTCCGTCAAACGCCTGAGTTGATTGAACGCGGCTATATTTATATCGCTCAGCCACCGCTTTATAAAGTCAAAAAAGGTCGTCAAGAGCTGTACCTTAAAGATGATGAAGCGCTAAAAGCTTATCTATTATCATCGACGATTGATAATACCAAGTTACATATCAGTGCGGATGCGCCTGCTATTACAGGTCAAGCGCTTGAAACTTTGCTGAACGACTATAACCAGACTCAGCTGATTAAAGCGCGATTGCAGATTCGCTATCCCGCTGTTTTATTAGACGCGCTAACGCATACGCCAAAGCTCAGCACCGATATGACTTACGATAAAGGTGTGATGCAAGAGTGGGCGGATAAGCTGCAAGTTCAGCTCAATACTTTTGGGGCTGATCTAAATCCTGAGATTGAGCTGGTTGATATTCATGCGCCTGTATCTGCGGCTACTGATGCAGTGACTGCTGATCTATTAGGCATGAAACCGCAAGTACAGCCTGAGATTGCCAGCGTAGATGGTGAAACCGTTACTGATGTTGAAACTGAGTCGAAAAGACCGCAGTGGTTACCACGCATAACCGTTTATGTGCATCAATTGGCGCATCACTATTTGCTAGATGCTAGCTTTATCAATTCAGGCGAGTACAGCAAACTCCTGCGTTTATCGAGTGAGTGGAATACTTTGCTAGAAGATGATGCCTTTATTCGCCGTGAAGGGACAAGTGCTAATAAAGATATTCCAGTACGTGACTTTGATTATCTCTGGCAGCAAATGATGCTTGATGCGCGTCGTGGTCTATCGGTACAGCGCTATAAAGGTCTAGGAGAGATGAACGCGGATCAGCTCTGGGATACTACAATGGATCCTGAAAACCGTCGTATGCTGCGCGTGACTATTGAAGATGCAATCGCTGCCGATCATATGTTCACATGCTTGATGGGCGATCATGTTGAACCACGTCGTATCTTTATTGAAGAGAATGCGCTGACCGTATCTAACCTAGATATTTAAAGCAGATATTTAAAGCAGATATCTAAATAAGATATTTGGTTTGGATTTACAGTAAAAATACCTATAATAAAAGTCATCTTGCTCGCAAGGTGGCTTTTTTGTTTCATGTGAAACAATATAAAGTATAGGCTAGGATTTATAATTATTGGTGAAGAGTAGGGGCTTTATTATGCTGACGACAGAACAAAAAGAAGCGCTAAGCAAATTATCCAAAGCCACTTTAGTAAACTTTGTCGCTGAGGTACAAGGCGTAGATAAGTTGTTAGATAAAAAGATAGAGCGTCTATTATTGCAATCTGATACGCCCAAACTGATCAAAAAGCTGACTTCGAATTTAAAAGGGCTGCGTCGTCGTCATGCGTTCGTTGAATACTGGAGGGTCAGTGAATTCGCCACTGAGCTACAATATTTAGCCGATGACGTTATGAGCTTATATCCTGAACAAGCTGATATCTGTCTGAATCTACTAGAGCTGTTCCTTGAATCAAGCAATAGCAGTCTACAGCGCTGTGAAGACAATGGCGAGGTCGCCAAGACTTATAGAAGTGCTGCTGAGTCTTGGCTGACAGTAGCCAGTAAATGCTACGAGCAAGAAAAACTCAGCTTACCTATAGATGAGCAGGATATCTTAAGTCAAGCGTGGCAACAGAAAATTAAGACCTTAATTGATGAGAATGACTACGGGTTTGGTCATATTTACGCTACTAAAGAAGCGCTAATAGAAGGTGTTAATCAGCTGTTATCAGAGTCTGAAATAGCAGGGCTTATTGAGGACTATGAGCAGTATTATGAAAGCTTGTTTGAACAAGATTCATCAGAGAGCATAAAAAGTCTATCTACAAAAAGATCGTACGATCATAGTAGAGCAAATCATCAGGAAAAGCTGAAAACAGAAGTGACGCTGATAGGGTTGGTTAGGGCACTGGGTAATGTGGCTTTGTTCGAGAAAGTATATTTACGGATTTATCCTAAAGATGCTATGACCTCGCAGCAATTGAATGAGCTATTACCATTTATGCTAGATCATAAGGCTTTTGATAAAGCTGAGTATTATTTAAATGAGGTCTGGCAAAATAATAGTAAGCAAAACAAGCAAGAGCAATTAAAGCGTTTGGATTGGCTGAGCGAGATTCACCGCTTGCAAGGTGACACTAAAGCACAGATGCAAGTCCTTAATGAAGCATTCGAGCTGCACGCATCACCGCAAAGGCTAAAGTCAATAATGGCTATTGCTAGCCCAGCGCAGCAAGCAAAATTACGTAAAACGGCTTATAAATTAGCTGAGCAGCAAGAAAGCATTGTTGATGCTATTTCACTATTATTAGAGATAAATGAGACGATACTTGCGAATCAAGTAGCCGTTACTCGTCATCTTGATTTTAATGATATCCACTATGAGACCTTGACGCGGTTGCTAAAAGACTTACCAGAAAATACAGATCTTATAAAGGTCATTATTTATCGCAGTTTGATTGACGATATATTAGATCAAGGTCGTAGCAAAGCTTATGGTTATGCAGCTCGCTACTGTAAAAAGCTCATTTTACTTAATAGCATTATTGGTAATACAGAGCAGAGCTATAGCACGCTTACCTCACATAAAGCCTATATCAAAGCGCTTTATGACAAGCATGGTAAAAAGTATAGCTTTTGGGAGCGAGTAGAGGACTAAAGGAATATCAGCCGATAAAAAACACCGCTTTAATGATTGAAGCGGTGTTTTTGTTTCACATGAAACTTAAAGGGTTAGTTCAAAATTACTTAATGTTCCATGTGAAACATAATAGGTGAAACTATTTATTCTTCTTCATCCATAGTAAAGCGCCATGCCAATACTCGAGTGCTCTTTTGGCCTTGGCTCATCTCAATAATACGCATCTGCGCAACATCGAGCTGCTTTAATAATAACTGTAAAGGTTTTACGTTCTCTGATTTTGATACCAGTGATGTAAACCAGCCAACGTGTTCGGCAAAGTTGGCACTCTCTTTAATCATATTGGTCAAAAAAGTAATCTCGCCGCCTGTAGACCACAGCTCTTTATGTTGACCACCAAAGTTCAGGTTTTGCGCGGCATTACCTGATTTGGTTGAGCTACGGCTGACTTGCTCGCTCTCATTCTTACCGCGATGTCGTTGCAGGTTATGTTGCTTGCGGCTATTGGATTCCATTGCCTCTGCCATCGAGGCATGAAACGGAGGATTGCATATCACCACATCGAAGTAATCTTGACGACCAATGATATTTTTAAAGAAACTCTTAGGCTCAGGCTGTAGTTTAACTTTTACTGCGCCTTTTAGCTTAGGGTTAGTCTCACAAATAAGGGCTGCGGTATTGACCGAAATTGGATCAATGTCGCTGGCAGTAAAGCGCCAGCCATAGCTTTGACTACCGATAATTGGATAAATCGCGCTAGCACCTGTACCGATATCTAAGGCATGAATTTGCTTACCTGTCGGCGGGGTACTGTCTTTATTCGCATGTGTCGTTTGTGCCAATAAGTCAGCGATATAATGGATATAATCAGCGCGACCTGGAATCGGTGGACACAGATAGCCGTCAGGAATATCCCAAAACTTCACCCCATAAAACTGTGCTAATAGCGCTTGGTTCAGCACGCGCACTGCCCCGTGATCGGAGAAGTTAATCGTCGACTCACCTTTAGGATTGGTAATAGTATGCTTGGCTAATTCAGGCAGGGCGCGAGTCAAAGCTGCAAAGTCATAGCGACCTTGATGCGGATTGCGCGGATGCAATTTGCCTAGTTTCTTAGCGGTCGCAGGTGAGCGGTTTTTATGGGTACTAGTGTTGTTTCGGCTGTTCATAATATTGGGCTACAAAGTTTGAATATAACTAGACATTTTAGCAGATTTTGCGAGTCACTAATGTTTTATCGATTGCGAAAAATAAGGTTTAACCCTAATACAATCATTGCGCTACCCAATATACGGTCAATCCAATGCTCAAAGCGCTGAAAACGTCTGAGAATAGTGGGAATGGATAGCAGCATCACCACAGTACTAAACCATGCCATCTGCAATACCATCATCCATACGCCATAAATAGCCAACTGCCAAAGCGGAATATCAGGCGATAATACTAAAGTAAATATTGCCACAAAATACACTGGCGCTTTAGGGTTAAAGACATTACAAAAAAAGCCACGGCGCAAGATAGCAACGGTGGACTCCGTTTGTTGATGGTCTTTATTTACAACGGGTCTTGCCATTGAAGCTGGCTGGTTCGCAAGCGGTTGAGTCGCTCTATTCTTAGTCTCAGTTTTGGCGATGATAGGTTGTGGTCTATTATCACTATCACCTAATAATTTTTTCGGCTTAGCTTGGATACCTTGCCAGCCTAAATAAATAAGATAGCTACCGCCCAACCATTTTATGGCCGTCAGTAAAGGCTGCGAATGCGCAATTATTGTAGCCAGTCCTAGTACAGAGTAGATAATATGAATGGCAAGACCGAGGGTAATGCCTAGACTACAAATTAGACCAGTGCGACGACCTTTAGCTAAGGTCTGCTGTGAAACCAGTACAAAATCAGGCCCCGGCGAGGCGGCAGCAAGCAGATGGACGCTCGTAATTAACAAAAACCCATGCCAAAATTCCATAAAGTGCTCTGCGTCTTGCGGCTATTCGCTCAATCTTTGCACTAATTCTAAATGAGGTCAACTCTATAAAAGAAAATAGCGCGGTATCATTTTAGCGTGATATTGCCAACTGCTATGGTAGAGCGCTTTGTTACTTGTGTAATCGCGCTAGGATGTCTATATTAAAAGCACGCTTGCTAAATAATCATAACTTCGACAAGGATAGCACTATGACCACCGATAACCGTATTACTTATGACACTGATGGATACATTTGCCTGATTGGCTTTAATCGCGCCGATAAGCGCAATGCCTTTGATAGTCATATGATCAAGCAACTCTCTGTTGCGCTAACCAACTACGAAGACGACGATAATCTGCGTTGTGCGCTGATATTCGCACACGGTGAGCATTTTACCGCAGGTCTTGATCTGATGGAGCTGCAAGACAAAGTCGCTAAAGGGGTGTTTGTATTTGATGATAGCCAAATCGATCCATGGGGCGTCGGTGGTAAATTGCGTACTAAACCTGTGGTGGTGGCGATACAAGGCACTTGCTTTACCGCTGGCATTGAGCTGATGCTTAATAGTGATGTGGTCATCGTCAGCGATAATAGCAACTTTGCACAGATGGAAGTCCAGCGCGGTATCATGCCGTTTGGTGGGGCAACGGTAAGGTTTGTCGCGGCGGCTGGCTGGCAAAAAGCCATGCCGTATCTATTAACAGGCAAAAACTTCGACGCGCAAGCCGCTGATAAGCTGGGCATAGTTAGTGAAGTCGTAGCCAACGGTGAAGAGTACGAGCGTGCGCTGACTATCGCTAAAGAGATTAGCACTGCCGCACCGCTTGGGGTAAAAGGGCTGATCTCATCAGCACAAGACGCTACTCGTAATGGCGCAGGCGTGGCACTGGGTAATATTCATAGCTATCTACCCGCGCTATTTCATTCAGAAGATGCCAAAGAGGGTGCAATGGCGATGGTTGAGAGACGAGCGGCTGAGTTTAAGGGTAGGTAGAGACTCGTAATGCTACCGAACGCATGATGTAAAGCTTTCTTTAACCGTATGACCAAGGACAATACTAGTGCAATATAACTTCGACGAAATCATCGATAGACGCGGTACGGGATCACTTAAATGGCACTATAGTGACGATACCATTCCGCTGTGGGTCGCCGATATGGACTTTAAAGCCGCGCCGCCTATCTTGGCTAGCGTACAGCGCGTGGCCGAACACGGCATCTTGGGCTATACCAAACCGACCGGCGCTTTGTATGAGGCGATTATCAACTGGCATAGCAATCGTTATGGCTTAAATCTGACACAGGATAATATCTTATTTTCGCCAGGGGTGGTGCCAAGTCTAGCGCTGATGATACAGATATTTACCGAAGTAGGCGACGCGGTACTGGTCAATGATCCTATTTATACGCCGTTTATGACTAAGGTTGAGCAAAATAAGCGCACGCTTGTGATGTCTGCGTTAAAAGAAGTCGATGAGAAATATCAGTTAGATCTAAAAGATATCGAAGCCAAAATAGTGGAGCATAAGGTTAAGCTATATCTATTATGCAACCCGCATAATCCGGGCGGGCGCGTCTGGACTGCTGATGAGCTTAAAGCACTACTTGCGCTATGTCAAAAACACGATGTCGCCATCGTCAGCGATGAGATTCATCAAGATTTAACCTTAAATGGTCATAAATTTACGCCGTTTTTGAAACTCGCAGAAGCAGCAGGGTACGCGCACAATGTCGTCAGTCTCACCTCCATGACTAAAACCTTTAATGTGGCGGGGATTAAAGGCTCGATGATCTTTGCCAAAGATGACGCTTTAATCAAAAAAATCAGCCAGCAGCAGCAGCTAAATGATGAATATGAGCTGAATTTATTTGCTTATACGGTGATGCAAAGCGCTTATGAAGAAGGGGGAGAATGGCTTGAGCAGGTGCTGGCTTATATTGAGAAAAATATTGAGTTGACGCTAGATTTTTTAGCAGGACATCTGCCAGATATCAAGGTCATGCGTCCTGAGGCGTCGTATTTGATTTGGCTCGATTGCTCGGCGTACGGTGAGGACAATCAGGCGCTATATGACAAACTGCGAGACGCCAAAGTTGAGCTAAATTCTGGTATTAAATACGGTAGCGAGGGACATCTGAAAATGCGTATTAATGTGGCGTGTCCGAAAACGCTGCTGCGTGAGGGATTAAATCGGGTTTATGCGGCGTTTAGGGGTGAGGTTTAGTTTATAAAATATTTTGGAGAAAATAATTGGCTAATAAAAGTAAGGAAATCAGCAATCCGTTTTCTACAGGGGGCGGAGGCGCACATTTCGAGGCGCATATTCAAGCATGTTTTGTAGCTTTGATGCTATCTAGAGGTCATGTTCCTAATATGCCATGTTGGCCTATTAAAGAAATAGCTCTTCAAGGTAAGAGGTTAGGTTATGAGACTGATGACTTAGTTTTATTAATTGAAGACTCGGAAACTAATGAGTCTCGCAGACTACTGGGTCAAGTAAAACATTCTATTACTATTACTAAAGGTGACTCTACATTTGGTGAGGTTATACAAGCAGCGTGGACTGACTTTAACAATAGCTCTATTTTCAATAAACGTAAAGATATTATTGCGTTGATTACTAGTCATATAAGTGCAACTGACCATAAAAATGTTCAGTTTATTTTGCGCCAAGCTAAATATGCTAAGGATTCTTTGGAGTTTTTTACGAACGTTAGAATGGCTAAATTTAGCCCTTCCCAAGCTAATAATAAACTTGATGTGTTTAAACTACACTTAAAAAATGCCAATAATGGCACAGATTTAACTGATGAAGAATTATATAATTTTTTAGGCTGTTTTCAGGTCTTAGGTTATGACTTAGGAGATGAAAAAGGTGTGGTTCTATCTCTAATTCACTCTCATATTTCCCAATTTCAGAATAAAGATATTAGTAGGGTATGGAGTAGAATTGTCGATGTTGTTCAATCATACAATCAAAGTGGTACAACTATAACTAGAGATAATCTACCTGAAGACTTGTTGAAAGATTTCGCTAAGCATAGGTCTACCATAGAAATACCCAGCCATTTAAAAAATAGTAGGGGGCAAACGTCTAACCAGTTGATCAGTTATCAACATAGCTCGGAGTTAGCACTTCTACTGCTTATTGGTGGATGGAGTGAGCAAAATGAAAACGATAAAAAAATAGTAAGCCAACTTCTGAACAAAGAATACGAAGATTGCTTGCCTATTATTAAAGATATTTCTAAACAACCTAATAGTCCTCTAGTTTTCAAAAACGGCGCTTGGTTGATTAATGAGAAAATAGAGTTACTTAAGACGTTAGGCTCACTGATTTTTGATAATGATTTAGATAATTTCAAAACTATTGTAGAACTAGTCTTGAATGAAGAAGATCCTGCATTCGAGTTGTCTAAAGATGAAAGATATTTAGCTACTATACAAGGAAAAGTTACTAAATATTCAGGCATACTGCGTCAAAATCTTGCAGAAAGCATGGCACTGACTGGAAATCATGCAAAACTATTTACTCAATGTACTCCATCGAAAGCAGAAAATATAATTTGTACTTTGTTGAGAGAATTGTTAAGTGAAGCTACTTGGCAACAATGGGCAACGCTAAACACCTTGCTACCTAATTTAGCTGAAGCCAACCCTAATGAGTTCCTTAAACAAATAGAAAATGCATTGAGCTTAGACCCTTGTCCCTTCGATGAAATATTCGCACAGGAGGGTAGTGGATTTGGTCAGACAAACTATATTACAGGTCTTTTATGGGGACTTGAAGCTTTAGCTTGGAATCCACAACATTTAGTTCGTGTTGTTTGTATATTAGGTGAACTTGCTAGACATGATACAGGCGGCAATTGGGTAAATAGACCAATCAACTCTCTCACAACAATTTTACTACCTTGGAGACCACAAACTACAGCTGACTTGGAGAAAAGAAAAACAGCTATAACTACTGTAGTAAGGGAAGAGCCAGATGTAGGTTGGAATCTATTACTTGAGTTGTTACCTAATAAGCACTTAACTGCTTTCGAAAACTATAAGCCTAAATGGCAAAATATTATCTCTAGTGAATGGGAAGCTAATATTTCAAATCAAGAATATTGGGAACAGAACGACTTTTTCGGTGATTTAATTGTAGGTATGACAGAGAAAGATATTGAACGTAATGTAGAGTTGATCAAAAACTTAGACAATCTTCCTGAAAAAAGTTTTGAAGTTTTTATTGATAAACTAAGCTCTGAAACCTTTGACGAGCTTTCAGAAGAAAATAAAAAGCGTATTTGGAACGAGTTAACAGTACTATCTGTTAAGCATCGTAAATTTACAGATGCAGAGTGGGTATTACCAAGTCATATGGTCGATAAAATAGAGGATGTTTCTAAAAAATTTGCACCAAAGAACCCTTTTTTGCTTTATCAATATTTGTTTTCAGAAAGAGACTTTGAGCTTTATGAAAGTAATGATGACTTTAATCAAGAGCAAAGTAAACTTGATGAAAAACGGAAGGTTGCAATAGAAGAGTTGTTAACTTATAACGGTATTGAACAGGTTATAGAATTTGTACAAGTAGTGTCCTCGCCCCAAGCTGTCGGGTATGCTTTAGCTAGTATCTCGAATAATAAGATAGATGAATATTTATTACCAAGCTTGTTGACAACTTCAGATAATAAGTTAAAAGAGTTTTTGAGTTCATACATATTAAAATCGTTAAGAGAGAAAAGTTGGAATTGGGTTGATAATATTAATAGATTGAACTGGTCAGAAGAGGATTTAGGTCAGTTTTTATCTTATTTGCCATTTTCTGAAAACACATGGGAAAGAGTCGAGTCATGGTTGTCAGAAGATGAATCCAAATATTGGACTCGAACATTTACTAATGCCTTATATATTGAGAAAGATATAAAATTTGCTGTGGATAAGCTTTTACACTATGAGAGACCACGAGCAGCTTTAAGATGTATATCTAGTGGGATGTTTCAAGGTAAGAACTTGGATAGTGAGCAATGTATAGAGGTACTACTAGCTAGCTTAAACTCTAAAGAATCTATTAACGCACTCGTACCATACGAAGTTGTTAAGTTAATAAAATACTTACAGTCTGAAGAAGAAATAAATCAAGAAGCGTTAGCTAAAATAGAATGGGCTTATTTACCATGGCTTGATTACAAGCTTGATGCTAGACCTAGGCTTTTAGAATGGAAGCTTGGTACAGACGCCAGTTTCTTCTGTCAAATAATTCAACTAATTTACAAATCTAATAAAGCTATCGAAGAAAAATCCAACACCGATAGTGTAGATGAAAATAAAAGACGACTAGCTACTAATGCATGGCAATTACTACATAATTGGAAGTCTGTTCCTGGAACAAATATGGATGGCTTCTTTGACTCTGATTTGTTTCAAACTTGGATTAAAGAAGTTGAAAAAATATGTATAGACTCTGGTCACTATGAAGTTGCCATGCAACAAATAGGTAGTGTTCTTAACAATGCAACAGAAGATAGCGACGGGTTATGGATTGACAGGACAGTTGCTGCCACTTTGAACGATAAAGACGCTGGAGACCTTCGTCGTGGTTATAGCATTGGCTCATACAACTCGAGAGGTGCTCATTTGGTAGATCCAACTGGTGAACCAGAGAAAAAGCTAGCAATCGAATATCATAATAAAGCAGAGGCTATTGAAAACGCAGGTTATCACCGTTTTGCAGTGACACTTCGAGAGCTTGCTAATGGTTATAAAAGGGAAGCAGAAGGTGTTATCTCTGATTATAAGGATAACTAAGAAGACAATCATGATACTGATATAGTTGTCATATTTAAAACTCTTAGTTTAACCTCGCTACGAAGGTGTGTTTTAGCCGTGACTGACGCGGTATCCTGTGCGACTAAGCGAGTTGCGGGCACTTGGCTGAGGGTAGTATCGAGAATACAGGAATGCCATCAGCCGTTAGTGCCCGCCACGCTTAGGGGTACAGATACAAGCAAAAAGCGCGATTAGCTCCCACAACTTATCAGCCAAAATCATTCCACCTTTTGACCATTCCCAATACGCCGACACCTTGAGCCTGCGCAGATTACTTGGCAGGGTAGCCCGTGATATCTTGAATGCTTTGATATAACGGCTTTAAACGCTGATACATCTTTAGATAGACCTCATTGTAGAGACGTTTATAGAGCTGGACGTTGGCTGCAATCGGTAGGAACTCATCGCCTAAATGAGTCATCGCTTGGGTGGCGGATAAATGGTCGGGATAGACGCCAAGACCGACCGCGCAGTTGATGGCAGCGCCCAATCCTGTGGCCTCAAAAGTGTGTGGACGGTAGGCGGGCATGCCAAAGATATCGGCGGTGAGCTGCATGGCAGAGTCGCTTTGGGATCCGCCACCTGAGACGCGCAAGTGTTTGATAGGCTTGCGCGTACGCTTCTCGATAGTATCAAAACCGAGCTTGAGCTCGTAGGCCAACCCCTCCAAAATAGCGCGATAAACGTGCGCCCGCGTGTGTACATCGCCAAAACCAATGAGCGCGCCTTTGCCCTCAAGCCCTGGATGACGCACGCCTGGTGACCAATACGGCTGCATCATCAGCCCCATACAGCCTGCTGGAATATCTTTTACCGCTGCATCGAGGAGCTTTTCGGTATCGATACCTTGCGTCTTTGCCAGCTGTTGCTCGTAGTGGGCGAACTGCTCCTTAAACCAGCTGACCATCCAAAAGCCACGATAAATCATATACTCGTGATTGTAGTAGTGGGGCGCGGCGGCGGTGTAGGCAGGCATGTGTTTGAGGATTTCGACGTAATCGGTGGAGATAGTATTAATCGTGGCGGTAGTGCCAAAGCTCAAACAAGCGGTGTCGGCCGCTAGACCTGCTGCGCCTAAAGCTTCGCAGGCTTTATCGCTAGCGGCGGCTATCATCGGTGTGCCTTTAATGATACCTGTAGCTTTAGCGGCTTGGGCAGTAATGCTACCTAATAGCTGGCCTGGTGGGATAAGGGTTGGCATTTGTTTAAGTGTACAGCTAAATAGTCGCCATTTAAGGTCGCTCGGCTTTAGCCACGTTTGCGCTTTATAATCGTAGGGTAGATAGCCGACACAATGACCTGTTGAATCGATGAGCTTGTCAGTGAGTTGGTAGGTAAGATAAGCGGATAGGTTGACGTAATGGGCGGTGTTTGCCCAAATCTCAGGCTCATTTTGCGATAGCCAATTGCAGCGGGCTTTTTGTTGCGCCTCTTGAACCAGCTCGCCCATGCCGATGACTTTGGTCAAAGGGTTTAGAAAGCCGATATCATTGGTTTCGCCACGGCGTAAATCCATCCAAACGATAGCGGGGCGTAGTGGCTGTTTATCCTTATCCAGACAAATCATGGTATAACGCTGGGTGGCGAGACTGACGCCTGCGATTTGATTGGGCGTAATGTCGCAAGTCTGCCATAACTGCTGGCAGGCCTCGGAGAGCTTTTGCCAATAGTAGTCAGCATGCTGTTCGGCATAATTGGGCTGCTCGGAGAAATACGGCTCGATAGGGACGCGAGCTTTGGCAATCTCAGTGCCAAATTGATCAAAAATAAGCGCTCTGACGCTTTGAGTGCCATTGTCGATGGCTAAGAAATAGATAGGGTCATTGGGGGTGGTCATAGTTGTCCTTAACTATGTGGATACGAAAAAAACTAAGCCGCAGGCAAGTGATAATAGCGTTGCCATAAATCATTATAGCGAGCGACTTCTTGTTGCCACTTTTGCTCATTCCAGCCCAGCTCTTGCTGACATATTTGCTTTAGTCTCGCGCGAATAAGTGGTGTCATTGCGCCATGCGGCAGTATCAAACCTAAGCGGGTACGGCGTAATAATAAATCGTCCAAATGTATAACCTGCTCACAGCGCGCAGCAAAGCGAAGCTCCGCCCAAATAGTATTGCTATCGGTGACATAAGTTAAGTCATCATCGTGCGCCAGCTCCAATAAAGTATCGAGCTGTAGACCATAAAACCCTAATAGGCGCTGCTGCAACTGTGGCGACAGGGTAGCGAATTTTTCATTGGTTGGCACAACGGTGCTAAAGACTTGATCGCCATTTATTGCTTGGTTTTGAATGGTTGTGTCATCGAGCGCTAGCACTTGTTGGCACTTCTCAAGCACATCAAGGGCGATCAAGCGAAAGGTGGTTAGCTTGCCACCGCTGACCGTCACTAAGTTATTATCGAGCCAGACGCTATGGTCGCGCTTTTCTTTACTGGGGCTAACGCGCTTACCATCGCCGCCATCAGATATCAGCGGACGCACGCCTGCCCACGTACTGATGACATCCTCTCGATTGAGCTTGGCATCATCAAACAGATCATTGGTCGCGGCCAATAGATAATCGACCTCTTCGCTAGTAATACCGACTTCGTCATCATTAAGCGGTGGGTGATCTAAATCGGTGGTGCCAAGGACGGTACGGTTCTCCCATGGGAAAACAAACACCGCTCTTTTATCAACAGGATGCAAAAAGGTATAGGCTTGATAGATAGGCAAACGCTCTTGGCTAACGACCAAATGACTACCGCGTGAGGGACGGATTTGCTTATGAAAGGTTTGCTCCGTCTCATTGCTGGCTTGCATGCGCAAGGTATCGGCCCAAGCGCCTGTGGCACTGACGACGACTTTGGCGTGAACATTGTAATTTTGATTACTATTAGAGGTTGTAGAGTCTGTATCGGCAGTGTCTTTTAAATTAGCACCGATGACTAATCCTTGCTCATTAGTAATAAGCGACACCGCTTTTAAATAGTTAATCGCATAAGCGCCATCATGAGTGGCTTCATCAAGCACGCGCATCACCAGCCGTGAATCATCGGTAACGGCATCGCTGAATTGACTAGCACCCAAAAAATCATCTTGCTTGATATTAGGGTTTAAACTTAGAAAAGCGTCCTTTTTAAAGTACTTAAAATAGCGCTTGCCCGCTATCCTATCGTAGATCCTTAATAAGGTATTAAATATCCAAGGCGGTGGAAACTTGCCTTTATAGTGCGGCATGACGTAGTGCATCTCATTAACCAGACCGCTTGCCTCGGTAAGCATGCGCTCGCGCTCACGTACGCTAAGCAAAGTGGTTTTATAGTCTCCTGAGGCGATATAACGTAGACCACCATGTACCATTTTGCTAGAGCGGCTAGAGGTACCCCAAGCGAAGTCTTTTTGCTCAATGAGTAATACGGCAAGACCGCGCCTTGCTGCCTCACGTGCAATGCCCGCACCCGTAATACCGCCACCGATGATGAGCATATCCCAAGGTTCTGTTTGAGACAATCGGTGAGACGAGCGGCGAGATAGGGGCGCTAATGCTTGCTGGCGTTGTGTGCTTTGAGTCATAAGGTGCTCTTATTAATTTGTCTGCTACTCTTCAAGCAACACACCTGGGTTCATACGCTGCTCAGGGTCTAAGCTTTTGAGCATATCACGAGTTACTTGCAATCCAAGCTCGCCTTTTTCAGCCGCCAAGTAAGGCGCATGATCGCGACCTACGCCATGTTGATGCGATATCGTTGCTTTACCGTTAGCGACACTTAAGCTGGCAGCTTTTTTAATCTTTTGCCAACGCGCTAAGGTACTAGCATGATCTTTTGCCGCTCTAAAAAAGTAAGTGGTATAAAGGCTAGCGCCCTGTTTATAGACATGCGAGATATGAGTAAAAGCCATGACTTCTTCACTTTCATCTGCTAGAGAATTACGAACGGCATCCTGCATCTGCTCCATCTGCTGGTCGATATTGTTCCAGTTAGTCGCGGTCTCAAAGGTATCGACCATGATGCCTTTATCCCAAAGCGTACCGCGTAGATAAGGAAACTTAAAGCGTCCATGTGCCCAGACATTACCCATGATATTAGTGATTTTCCCCGTAACGCTGCCATACTGTTTTAAGAGTTTGTTGAACTGCGTTAGCGCTAACTTATTCTGTGCTTTATCGCCTGAGACGCCGTAGGTCAGCATGACCTTTTCTGAGTCAAGACCACGCGCTTTTAGATAAGTGCTAATCGCTAAAAACTGACTAGGAGAAGTGCCCAAATGCAAATGGGCGTTGGTCTCGATAGCATTGCTAAGACGGAGCATAGATAGGCGAATATCAGACTGTACTGCTTGTCTGAGCACCGCTTTGCCCGCTGTCCAATTCGGTAAAAAGGCCACTTTAAATAGCTCTTGCTCAGGTTGCGGCTGTACGCGCATTTTGACTTCAGTGAAGATACCTGCGCGGCCCTCAGACCCCATCATCATCTCGCGTAGATCAGGCCCTGCTGATGATGCGGGAATATCAGCGATTTCTAGTATACCTTGTGGCGTGACGAGCGTGCCGCCTGCAAACATCTGCTCGATACGCCCATATCCCAATGACTGCTGACCACTAGAGCGTGCAGCAATCCAGCCGCCAAGCGTCGATAGCTCCCACGACTGCGGATAATGTCCTAGACGGTAACCGTGCTCGTCCAGTTGTGCTTCTACCGCTGGGCCTTGCGTGCCAGCACCAAAGGTAGCAATTTGACTTTCATTATCTAAGTCAGTGAGCTGGGCCATTTTACTCATCGCTACAGTTAATACAGATCGCGCGTCTTTTGGTGGATTGATATGACCGACTACAGAAGTACCACCGCCGAACGGAATGACGATTAGATCGTGTTCTTGTGCTAGCTTTAGTAATTGCTCGACATCATTGGTCGACTCAGGGAAAGCCACGCCATCTGGGAAGGCTTCAAAGTCGCCACCATGCATAGCAATCCAATCAGGGAAGCTCTGACCACGCGCGTGTCTAAGTCTTATTTCACTATCAACCGACACCATAGCAAGATCGGTAACCTCGGTAGGCAAGCGCGATTCAGGTACCGTTTTAAGTACTTGTTGCATGCTGACAGATTTAAGTTTTTTGGTTTTACCGATATGCGATTTGATTAGCTTTGCGCCGTGCGGCGAGACCTTTTTATTAATATCAATATTGCCCCAACCATTCCAGCGCGTTTGCTCTATGGGCGTATTTAGGGATATTTTGGTCTTGGAAGCCACATTTTGACTGGTGTTGTCGGCATTTTTGCTATCAGAAGTGACTGCAATAGGGATGCTTTTATCATTTTTACGGATAATGGATTTGATTTTGCTCATAAGACTATGACCTATCGATTTATTATAATTGTAAAATAAAATATGATTCATTTGAGCATAACACACTATAAACAACTGTTATCTATAGACTTGCTACTAGGCAGTGGTAGGATTGATTAAAATAGAAGATAGCTGAATAAGCTATCATAATGACCTTTTTGATAAACCAAAGCTATTTAAGAGAATACTTATGTTGCACAACTTTGATGAGATAATCGATAGACGTCATACTGGATCGCTGAAATGGCCTTATACCGATGACACTATTGCACTTTGGGTGGCTGATATGGATTTTAGAGCCGCGCAGCCCATTCTAGATACGATTGAGCAAGTAGTGCAGCACGGCGTATTGGGCTATACCAAACCTACTGAGGCTTTGTACAAGGCGATTATTAACTGGCATAGCAGTCGTTATGATTTGGCATTGGATAAACAGCATATCCTGTTCTCCCACGGTGTCGTTCCAAGCTTGGCGCTGATGTTGAGAGTATTTACCAAGGCTGGCGATGCGGTAATGATCAATGATCCTATTTATACGCCCTTTATGACGAAGGTTCAAAATAATGACCGACGACTTATTACTTCTACATTAAAAGAGAGTGAAGGCAGGTATTATCTAGACTTGGCTGATATCGAAGCCAAAATTATCGAGCGCGATGTAAAGCTATTTTTATTGTGTAACCCGCATAATCCAGGTGGTCGTGTATGGAGGCTAAGTGAGCTTGAGGCGCTATTGTTGATCTGCAAAAAACATAATGTAGCGATAGTCAGTGATGAGATTCATCAAGATTTAACTTTAAGCGGTTATGAGTTTACGCCCTTTTTACGGGTAGCAAAAGGCTATGAGCATAAGGTGGCGAGCATCACCTCAATGACCAAAACCTTTAATGTGGCAGGTATTAAAGGCTCACTAATATTTGCTAAAGATCAGGAGTTGATAGATAGAATCAGCCAACAGCAGCGCTTAGGTGATGAGCATGATCTGAATTTATTGGCTTATGAGGTGATGCGTACTGCTTATGAAGAGGGCGGGGATTGGCTGGCGCAGCTGTTAGTTTATATTGAAGCTAATATTGAATTGACCCTTTGTTTTTTACAAGAGCATCTACCCGATATCAAAGTCATGCGCCCAGAAGCCTCGTATTTGATATGGCTCGATTGCTCAGCGTATGGCGCGGATGATCAAGCGCTTTATGACAAGCTTAGAGCTGCCAAAGTTGAGCTTAGTGCAGGCATTCAATATGGTACTGAGGGACATCTAAAAATGCGCCTCAATGTGGCTTGTCCTCAAGAGGTGCTTATTGAGGGGTTGAATCGTATTCATGCTGCCTTTAGTGATATGAGCTAGATAAGAGTTGGGTCATATTTTTATCAATATCGTTAAAAAAACCCCGCAATAGCGAGGTTTAAAAGATTCAAATATATTCAAATGATTTTCTAGATATTATTCTTAGCGAGCTGACTTATAGTAGTCAACCAGCATAGTGCCTAAAGTACCATTGTCGTCGATAGTGACGATTCTGACTGTGCCTGTCTGAGATGTTGTACTAGCTGCTACTTGTCCTGCGCTACCTAAGACCACTTGATTGCCTTTAGCCGCCATTGCGCCATTACCGATGGCGATGCTATTGATGCCGCCTGCCATAGATTTATTGCCTAGCGCTACCGAATTGGCACCTTGTGCTGTGGCAGCTTCACCGACTGCGGTTGAACGAACACCACTAGCATTGGCTATATGACCGAAAGCTTGCGCACGCTCGGCAGTGGCTTTGGACTGCCAGCCGATAGAGGTTGAGCCGAGTCCTGCAGCGTCGGCTTCACCACCGACGGCAGTTGCTGAATTGAGCCCTGCATTGGCTTTGTTACCGACAGCGACAGTGTCATTAGTGCCACCAGCCATGGCCGCTTCACCAACTGCGGTCGCGCGTACGCCACTAGCATTGGCTAGATGGCCGAAAGCCTGTGCTCGCTCGGCAGTGGCTTTGGACTGCCAGCCGATAGACGTTGAGCCTAAACCCGCTGCATTCGCTTGACCACCGACAGCGGTTGCCGAGTTAAGACCTGCGTTCGCCATATTACCGATAGCGACGGTATCGTTAGTACCACTAGACATAGCGCTATCGCCTAAAATAATGGCAGTACTGTTAGCATTTGCCATCATTTGATTATGTGCATCATTCGGTTGAGAGTCAGTGGCTGTGGTCATAGCCGTACAAGCAGAGGTGGCAGCGATAGCTAAAGTAAGGGCGCTAATTTTGACTGCTGATTTTGATAAAAAGTCCATTTTCATTGTTTAATCCTTTTTAAAGCCTTTATGGCTTGATGATGAATATAGTTGCAGATTAATAAAGATTACAGGGCAAATAGTATCGAAGCATACTATCGTAGCGTTAATTAATAAAACCTCGCAGTAACGAGGTTTTATTAATGTTAAAGAGTCAAAAGTAATTTCAGCTATTAAGTTTTGGTTAGCTAACTTGGATAGATGGTTATAGGCAGCTTACCAAGCAAAAGTCACGCCGCCACGTGCGCCGACTTTGCCCGTATCAAGACCAACGCCTGCACCCGCTGAGATCGACATAGTATCGCTCAAGCGACTAGCAAATGAAGTACTTAGAGCTGAGCCACCATTGTAATAACCCGTACCAATCGTCATCGCATAGCGTTTGCCTGAGGGAATCACTGGGGTCTCTAATGCAAGCGCCATAGCGATGCCGTCTTCGGCTTCATCCAAACGATCTTCTTGACGGTTATACTGGCTGCGTAAATCGTTAATCTGTCGAGTATTGTTAGCTGAATTGGTGTTTAAATTAGCAACTTGGGCATCTGTATTGGCTAACTGATTTGCAGTAGCTAATGAGGTTACAGAGACGCTAGTACCTAGAGTACCGCGAGAATCGGTAGTGACTATGTTTGTATTACCTGTTTGCGATCCAGTACTCGCTTGCAATTGTCCAACACCGCCAATAGCAATTTGATTATCATTTGCGGCTGAGGCTTCGTTACCAATAGCGATACTGTTTAAGCCGCCTGCGCTTGCCGCTTCACCGACTGCAGTCGAGCGTACCCCAGTGGCACTAGCTAGATGACCGAAAGCTTGAGCACGTTCTGCAGTAGCCGTTGACTGCCAACCTACTGCGGTCGCGCCTGCTTGAGTAGCCTGAGCTTGGGCACCAATAGCGGTTGAAGAAGTGCCAGAAGCTGTCGTTTGACGGACACCACTTCTATCGCCACCTATTGCAACACCGTCAAGACCTGAGGCTACCGAATTATTACCAATAGCGACTGCATTATCTGATGACGCTGCTGCTGCCTCACCGACAGCGGTAGAGCGAACGCCACTAGCATTAGCGAGATGACCAAAGGCTTGCGCGCGTTCAGCGGTCGCTTTGGACTGCCAACCGATAGAAGTAGAGCCTAGACCTGCGGCATTGGCTTGACCACCGACAGCGGTAGCAGAATTAAGACCTGCATTCGCTTGATTACCGATGGCAACAGTGTCATTAGTGCCGCCAGCATTTGCCGCTTCACCCAAAGCAGTAGAGCGTTCACCACTAGCGTTAGCTAAATGTCCAACAGCGGTCGCTCGCTCTGCCGTAGCTTTGGACTGCCAACCAATCGAGGTGGCCGCAAGTCCTGCTGCATTTGCTTGACCACCGACTGCAACTGCTGAGTTATTGCTTGCATTGGCAGCATTACCAATAGCGACCGTATCGTTCGTGCCGCCTGCAACTGAGCCATTACCTAGAGCGACAGAAGCTTCACCTTGTGCGGCAGCTGCTTCACCGACTGCGGTTGAGCGAACACCACTAGCATTGGCTAGATGACCGAAAGCTTGCGCCCGTTCCGCTGATGCCGTAGATTGCCAACCGATAGCAGATGCGCCTGCAGCAGTGGCTTGAGCTTGTCCACCGATTGCAGTCGAGGATGTACCCGAAGCGGTCGTTGCGCGTCCACCTGAGCGGTCACCGCCGATCGCCACACCATCGGCACCTGATGCAACTGCAGTGTTACCGATGGCAACAGCATTTGTGCCTGAAGCAACAGCATCTTCAGCGCCAGCAAAACTTTGATCACCTGAGGCTGTAGTTTGATGACCGACTGCGGTAGCCATAGCGCCAGTTGCTGCTGCTTGCCAGCCTAAAGCGGTTGCACCTGGAGTATTCGCTAAGCTCTCACCACCAATAGCAGTGGTCGAATTACCCAAAGCCTGTGCTCCTGCACGCGAACCATTCGTAGAAACACCACCACCAAGCGCTACAGCATCAATGCCGTCAGCTTGCGAGTTAGCACCGATGGAGATAGCGTTTTCAAAAGAAGCAAAAGCAGTGTTTCCGATCGCTATATCGTTCTCGTTTGCTGCAACTGCGTTTTGACCGACAGCAGTGGAATTATCACCAAAGGCACTAGTGAATGGGCCACAAGCTAAAGCGTCTGTCCCAAAGCTGACCGCGCCACCTGCATTTCCGCTAGCCAATTGACACTCAGCTGCCATCGCTGTAGTCGATCCCAAAGAGGCTGCCGCGATCGCTAGAGTGAGCGCACTAATTTTTAAAACTGAAGGAGATAGAAAGTCCGTTTTCATAATGATTCATCCTATTTTCAAAGGCCGCAAAGGCTTTGGAGTGGGTTTGATTAAATATAAATAAAGAGTATATCGCTTGAAGTATCCACCGAATCCATAGCTTATACTGTTAAATTAACCTTAACACTGTAACACTATTCTGTAGGGTGTTTAGATAAATTTTTACAAAATATTGACTAAAATTATATATAAAACTGGTGAATAATGACTACCTTCTACAGCCACTATTTAACAACCTATAACTAAAATGAGCGGTAATATGACTAATAAAAGCGCTTATTTAAGTAATAAATAAAATAGTCATGATTAATCAGCACACCAATCGCCATTATTCTCTTAAATCTTGTTAAAATAGGCCACCAATTTTATCTATTGATGGACATCCTTTTATGACAACCGCTGCCCCTTCGAATACTAATGTTCCCGCTATCAAAGAAGATCGCATCTTAATTCTCGATTTTGGCTCGCAATATAGCCAGCTTATCGCCCGTCGTGTCCGCGATTCTGGCGTATTCTGTGAGATGTTCCCGTTTGATATCGACACCCAGCGCATCATCGATTTTGGCGCAAAAGGCGTCATTCTATCGGGTGGCCCTGAGAGCGTGCATGCTGAGAATAGTCCGCGTATCAACGATGCCGTATTTGAGTTAGGCGTACCCGTATTAGGCATTTGCTATGGTATGCAAGCGATGGCGGAGCGCTTCGGTGGGCAAGTTCACGCCAGTGATGTCCATGAATTTGGTGCTGCAACTATCAATATCGATGGCAAATCCACCCTTATAAACGGTATCGAAGACGCCGCTGGTAAGCTCAATGTGTGGATGAGTCATGGCGATAAAGTCATTGAAGCGCCAGAAGGTTTTGATATTGTCGCTAGTACACCGAGCTGTCCGATTGCGATTATGGCGGATGATAGCCGTCATTATTATGGTTTACAGTTCCATCCTGAAGTGACCCATACCGCGCAAGGTGAGGCACTGATAGGTCGATTTGTCCATGATATTTGTGGCTGCGCGGGTAGCTGGACGTCCGACAACATCATCGATATGCGTATCGCGCAACTCAAAAAGCAAATCGGTGATAAGCAAGTATTATTAGGTCTGTCAGGTGGCGTCGATAGCTCAGTCGTTGCCGCATTATTGCATAAAGCCATTGGCGATCAGCTCACTTGCGTGTTTGTTGATACGGGTCTGCTGCGTTTGCATGAAGGCGATCAAGTCATGCAAGTATTCGCCGAAAACATGGGCGTCAAAGTCATTCGTGTCGATGCTGAGGATCTATTCTTAAACGCTTTAGCGGGCGAGTCTGATCCTGAAGCCAAGCGCAAAATCATCGGTAAAACCTTTATCGATGTGTTTGCTAATAGCGCCCGTAAAGTTAGTGAGCAAAGCGACGGCAAAGTCATAGAATTTTTAGCGCAAGGCACGATTTATCCAGACGTGATCGAATCCGCCAAGTCGCATCAAGGTAAAGCCCATGTGATTAAGAGCCATCATAATGTTGGCGGTCTGCCAGATGATTTGGCGTTTGAATTGGTTGAGCCGTTACGTGATTTGTTCAAAGATGAAGTGCGTAAATTAGGTCTTACCTTAGGTCTACCTGCGAAGATGATAAATCGCCATCCGTTCCCAGGACCAGGTTTGGGCGTGCGTATCTTAGGTGAAGTGACCAAAGAATTTGCCGATATCTTGCGCTCTGCTGATGCCATCTTTATGGAAGAGTTAGAGCGTTCAGGTTGGTATGAGAAGACTGCGCAAGCGTTTGCGGTATTCCAACCGATCAAGTCCGTCGGCGTGGTCGGTGATGGTCGCCGCTATGCGTGGGTGATTGCGCTACGTGCCGTTGAGACAGTAGACTTTATGACTGCGCGCTTTGCTCATCTGCCTTATGATTTGATCGAGACGGTATCAAACCGTATTATGAATGAAATCGCTGAAGTATCACGGGTGACTTATGATGTGTCGAGCAAGCCACCTGCGACTATTGAGTGGGAATAATCTCTACTTAATCTTTAGCTGACATAAAAAACACTCAACTTGGTTGGGTGTTTTTTTTGTAGAAATTTTACAATACTTTTAGATTTGGTAAAGAATTAAAGCTAATAATAGTTTTTGCAAAATTTTTGAATATAAAGTAACATCAACTTGCCCTTAGTTTGAAGTTCCTCAGGGAATTTCATGCGGTTGGTGTATAGCCGACCCGATTAGCATTGTTAGACATTCTTGACACAAGAATTCAATTGTCTCAGTGGATACAATCAAATTCTTGTGTACGCCTCCTATTTGTAAGGGCACTAATTTGATGTGGTACAAAAATCCGAAATACCTCTCTACAAAAGATAGATTTGTTTCTAACTTTTCTTCATGGAAGCTTACTCTTCTACATAGTTATTTACCTAAAATTGTTTTTATTTGCGGTGGCGATGAAAAATATCATCCCAATAGAAGTAAACTGGAAAATTATATCGAAAGTCATTTACCAGCATATCTTACATTCAGAGCTGAAAATGCTTGGGAAATTATTAGTGAACATTTTAAAGCAGATAGGTCTGTCAAAGACACGAACGCTCTAGCTTTAGAAGAATGGTTAGCTGATTTTTCTGACATAGTAATTATTCTAGTTGAGAGCTTCGGTACTGTTGCTGAATTGGGCGCTTTCTCAATAAGTCCGGTTTTACGGAAAAAATTATTACCTATTTTAGATGAGAAATATAATTATGATGAATCTTTTATTAATACTGGACCTATTCGATGGGTAGATGCAGACTCAAGGTACAAGCCATCAATATACACTGATTTTTCAACAATATTGACCTGTATGCCAGAGCTTGAGAAAAGAATGTCAAAGAACCGTGTTTCCTCATTAGTGAATGAGGATAAACACGGAAAGTATATATATTCAAAAAAAGTACTCCTTTTTTTTGTACTATATCTGGTATCCTCTTTTGGACCGATCAGTAGTTTAGAGGTTTCTGACTTGGCAAGAAAAATCATATCGTTGGATGATAAGAAACTAATTTCATTCATGCTTTCAGTTGGAGTTGCGCTAAATATTTTTACTAAGCACAAGATAAATGATGAAACTTTCTTTACTTGTTTAGACTATGAGAAATTATTTAGAACTGATGAACCTCAGAAACTATTACATAGTATTCAACAAGCCAGAGCTAAAAACCTTTCAAAATTGCTGTTAATTCCTGAATATAAAGCTGTATTAGAAAGGGTAGTATTAGATGCTAGTTGAATACCTCTCTAAAAACCTCTTACTCGAACAAAACTATATTGAAACTGTTGCAAAAACTGCATCGCGGAGATATAAGTCTTATCATATTAATAAAAAAAATGGTAAAGGTACTAGAAGAATATATCATCCTGCAGGTGAGCTAAAAGCAATTCAAAGAGCACTTCATAACGATATTTTGAGTAATTTTCCAGTTCATAATTGTGCTAAAGCTTACTATACTGGGTGTAGCATACTTAATAATGTTCAGCCTCATAAAAATAATAAATACTTATTAAGAATGGACTTTAAGAATTTTTTTGAATCTATAAAAAAAACAGATATTCAAAATTATGTTAATGAAAATTTCCCTAAGATATATTCTGAATGGGGTGAAAAAGATACCAATGTGCTATGTGATCTAGTGTGTTTTAATAAGACTTTAACGATTGGTTCTACGACCTCTCCAACAATAACAAATATTATATGTTATGAACTAGATGTTAAGCTTGAAACTTTATGTCGTACGAAAAACATTGTTTACACTAGGTACGCTGATGATATGTTCTTTTCAACTAATGAAGATAATATATTGTTTAAACTACCTTCAGAAGTAAAAAAAGTCGTTAGAAGTATAAAGTGTCCAAAATTACTGTGGCTGAATTTTGAGAAGACTGTACATTCATCAAGAAAACGTAATATGAGCGTCACAGGATTGACAATAACGAACGATAGAAAAATATCTATTGGACACGGTAAAAAAAGAGAGACTAAAAGTAAGGTATACAAATGGACAAGTTTATCTTTGGAAGAAAAGCGCTCTCTTTCAGGATATTTGTCGTACTGCAAGTCTGTAGAACCTGAGTTTATTAATAGATTATGTGATAAATATGGAGCAAGTAGAATAGTTGAAATTCTACAATATCCTTAATTTTTACCTTATTATATCCATACACACTTTACTAAAATTATAGTCTATTTTATTAGTCTAAAGTAATGGCAGCACCCCAAAAGGAGCACTGCCATCATCTAAAAATTATCTTCTAAACCGAAAACTTAACCCCGCACATTCACCACATAACGCCCAACGGTTTTGCTCGCCATAAAGCGATCTAAGTACTCAGGCGTTTGCTCTAGCGTAATCTCTTCGCCATAGCTTTCAAGATTAGGCAGTTTCATATCGGTTGAAACACGCTCCCAAATAGCTTTTTTATCCGTGAGTGGAATATAGACCGAATCGATACCGAGTAGGGAAACCGCGCGAGTGATAAAAGGTATCACTGACATCGAAAAATCAGCGCCACTCGCTAGACCACAAGAGGTCACCGCGCCGCCCGCTTTGGTTTGTTTGAGTAAATTGGCTAGATAATCACCACCAATCGTATCAATGGCGTTTGCCCATAGCTCGCGACCGGCAGGTTTTTTGCCGACTTCATTGATGGTATCGCGATGACGGACTTCACTTGCACCAAGCTCTTTGAGATAATCGCTTTGCTCAGGTTTACCAGAGAAGGCGATTACCTCATACCCGAGCTGACTTAAGATCGCGATACTGATACTACCGACACCGCCTGTGGCACCAGTGACTGCTACTGGACCATGTTCAGGTTTTGCGCCCATTTTTTCTAACTTTTGAATACTCAACGCTGCCGTTAAGCCGCCAGTACCATAAATCATCGCTTCTTTTAGTGTTAAGGAAGATGGACATTCGACTGCCCAATCGGCAGGGATAGAAATCATCTGACCTAGACCGCCATCCGTATCCATACCGAGATCATAGCCGAATACCACGACCTCTTGCCCTGCTTTAAATGTGCCAGACTTATCGCTGACCACGATACCAGCGGCATCGATACCAGGGGTATGCGGATAGTTTCTGGTGATTCTTTTATTGCCTGAGGCTGACATCGCATCTTTGAAATTTAATGATGAATAATGCACTTCGATGAGCAAGTCGTTCTCTGGCAAGTCGCTGATATTGCGCTCTTGAATGCTTTTATTGAATTCACCATCGCTGACCTCGCGGACGACTAAGGCTTTAAACGTTGTATTGTTAGACATAAGGCTATTCCTACTTAGTTTTTTGGTACGTCTTTATTCATGAATGTAGAGAAGCGTGCAAAATAATAACTTAAGGCTTTAATAGCACTTTACCTGTCTTCTCAGACTGAGTTTTTCCATCGACTGCTTTTGATATATCGGCTAGGTCGAAAGTCGCCTCGACAGGTAGTTTTAATTGACCATTGACCGCGCGATCAATCAGCTCATCGACCAAACGCTGCTTGTTCTCAACGCTCATCTCTTGACTAAGCTTACTACCCCAAAAGCCTTTTAACGTCGCTTGCTTAAAGATAATATCCGTGGGATTGAGTACCATTGCCTTACCAGACATTGCACCAAATACCGCAAACACGCCACCATGACCGAGTAGTGAAAGGAGCGCACCGCTGTCTTCACCACCGACTGAATCGACCGCTGCGCTAATCTTGTTTTCACCAATGATAGCTTTTACTTGCTCTTTCCAATCCTCATCTTCGGTATTGATATTGTTTTTGACATCGATAGCTTCTAACTCTCCAATGGCTTCCTTACTGCGTACCACATTGATGGTTTTTACACCGCGAGCTGCGGCTAGCATTGCTAAGGACTTACCGACTGCGCCATTAGCAGCATTATGGATGACCCATTGACCGCTCTCGACTTCTAAGAACTCAAGTAGCATTAAGGCGCTCAGCGGCATCGCGACCAATTGCGCCGCCATCTCATTATCCAAGCTATCGGGTACAGGGAATACCATATCTTCTGACGCGACAAAATACTCTGCCCAAGTGGCTTGTACACTAGCAGCTGCCACACGTTGACCGACTTTTAGGTCTTTGACTTCATCACCGACTGCATCAATGATACCGACCGCTTCAGAACCACCAATAGCAGGCATTTCAGGCTTGAAGCCATATTTGCCACGAATGGTCAAAAGGTCATGATTATGGATAGAGGCAAGGACAGTTTTGACTCGTACCTCATTGGCTTTGGGCTCAGGAATTGGGCGATCGCCTATAGATAGTACTTCGGTAGGTTTGCCAAAATGATCATAAGTTGCGCTACGCATGGTAATTTCCTTAATTTATTGATTTATTTTAAATGTTTACTTTAAGTCGTGAGCAACAGTAACAAGTCACATGCATTTAGCGCAATATTAATTTGGTTAATGAGCGTTGCTAATTTTACATACCAGTACCTTGGCGACCTGTATTTTCAGCGCTCTCGTCTACAATGTTTTCGTCCTGAATACTTACACCTTCAATAACCGAAAATTCGCCATTGACCATATCCGTAAGTAATGGCTCGCCTTTATCATTCACTCGAAATAAACCATATTCAGCGCCCTCAAACGCCTCCGCGTGACCCTCTTGAAAAAAGAAAGCATTGGTAGCGAGTTTGACCTGATTGCGGCGAATACGATAATAGATGGGCAGCTCATTAGTCGCCAAATTATTACGATTGTTACTATCTGCTAAACGCACAAACTGCCCAACGTTGTTTTTATCTAATTGGATAATGGCATAGCCGTTGCTCGATTCAACCTCATTACGGCGTTGCTCAGATGCAGTCAGTATGTCATCTGCTATAGCATAGCTTAAGGTCATATAATCGCCCTGCATAAAGCCACGCGGATCGACTGGAGCCAGCTCTAGTAATACGGTATCACCGTTTGCCAAATGCGTCTCATATTTAGCAACATTGATAGTCATTATCGCAATGACTAAGAGCAAGCCTAGTAGCGCAATACCGATTTTGAACGCGCGTTTTTGCCACCATGGTTTTGGGTTGGGTAGAGGATTCCGAGCCAATACACTAGCGTTTATATCGCTCATAGCGGGCGCTCCTCATGACTAATATCACTTATATTTGCTGTCGTTACACTACGGGCAGGATAAAATCTAATCAACAGCCAGCGCATCAGCAGTATTGCAACACCGATAACGAACATGGAAATAGATTTGGTGATTAATGTGGTGTCGAGCTGATAGTAATACCAGAATATATAGCTGACTAAGGCGATGATAGCGACACCCAGTAGCACTCGTTGGCTATTGGCCATTGCGATTATAACGACTAAGCTAGTGGCTAATAGACCTGACACATAGATCGATAGTGTGCCCAAAATAAGGATAGCAACGATCGATATTATCCCTAGTGTTGAAAGCAGTTTGACTTGATAGCGACGCAATATAAGGTAGGCGGCGTATAAGCTGGCGAGTGTCAGGAGAGTTTGAGCTAAGTAGTAATTGTAGCCAAAAGCCTCGTCATTGCGAATAAAGACATTACCATATTCAGCCGCGATAAAATACACCGAGACAGCAAGTAACATGAGTGCGCTGGCATAAGCGACCGCATTGATAATTTCAAAGGTAGCAGCATGCCATTTGATAGGTATATGTTGAGCGAATGAATAGCGTTGTAAGTTGCTGACTATAGCGATAAATGCCAATAGCCCTAAACTGATTTCTGCTATGTAATAGTAATTAAGTAGATAAACCACAGCGCTCAAAGTGATGACTGCGCTCAATAAACGATAGACGAAGTTTGGCATGATCAGCGTCATAGCCAGCTGAATAAGCAAAAACAGCCAAATATCTAAAGGCTCTGGTAACTCATTAGCTAATAAAGCAAAAGCCACGTAGGATTGGCCCGCTATGCTGATAGCGAAGGCTAAGCTACTCATAAATGCATTATGGCGAGTGTGCTGACTTTTAAAAATTACAAAACCGACAGCGCTCAATGACAGCCCGATGACGAGTAAAGCAGGCAGGCTATCAAAGGCCTTGGTCTCGAATAATAGTAGAGACAAAAATCCAATCAATAATAAGCTGGCAAAGACACCACTAAAGCCAAATAGTACTTTTATAAACCAAGGCGTATCTGATTTCGGGTCATGTTGGAGGTTATTATCACCCGCTCGATCAGTGCCCAGATTAGCATCGATTAAGCCTTGCTGTTGTAGCTCTAAAAAGGCTGAATTGCGCGTATCATTACTCATGATCGCCCCCTTTGACTACCGTATATGACGTATTGTTCTCATTGCTCTGATAGTTGGCGCGCGCCACCTTGCGTAGCCAAGTGACTGCATATGAGCTCATGCTAATCAACAAGACAGCTAATATTAAAAATCCACTAGCATCCATACTGCTGGGCTTTAGCTCAATGGCCCAACACATAACCACAGCAATGATAGAGCCACATAAATAGGTGAGCATCAGTAAATCGAATTGCTGTCTTTTAAAGCGCCAATATATAAACCCGCACCAGCTAAGCCACAGTGAGGCTGCAATGAAAAGTAATAGAAGGCTGTTATTACCGAAAACGGTCGATATTGTCAAAGAAGAGACGTTGTAAGCGCTTAATAACGCGACCGTATAAGTACTCCAATGTAAGCTTGTGTTTTGATGTTTTAGACGTGTATTTTCAAAGCAAAATAGCCATAAAGACAAGGCTGCAAAGTTAACGACAGCTATTAGAGTAAACCGCCAAAAGTCTTGATAATAATAGTCTAAGCTAGTAAAAATTGAGGTATCAATATAGAGCAAGGTTAAGGCGTTAATTAAACCTAACCACAATAGCCACAGCGCAGGGAAGCGGGCGATAAATACCCAAGGTAATATGAATACGGCCCAAGCAAAGAAAAGCTGCCAAGTATCAGCCCCCGTCTGATACACCTGCCCAAATAACGCGAGCAAGCTACCTGTAATGATGCTTGCGACAAGTAAAAGTAGCTGACGAATAAGGGTATAGCGCTTACGAAAAGAGAGCGCCACGTACAGCGCAATAGTCATGGCTAATGCGCCTTCAACCAAAGCGAACTTGCCCATCTTGCCCAAGTCCTGCCAATTATAAGCAATGAAAAACACTAGCGCTAAGCTCAGTGCAATCACACCGATAATCAACGCGGCTTTATCAAAGAAGCTGCGCCAAGTAGACGCGCTGGGATAAACTTGCAAATGGGTGGCTGCTGCCTCAGCATTCGATAAAGGCAATTGGCCTTGTTTGAGCAGCTGCTCGATAGTCCGCCGCGATTGACTCATAGCGTTCTCTATATTAAAAGAGTATTTAGCCTATCTTAGCGGTTTTTGGGAGGTAGGGGTATAATGAAAGCTTCGTAATAGATGAGCGAGGTTTTAATAAAACTCAATACGACTCAAGATATGCTCTTGCACCACATAAGCACAAAAATAAGCGCTCGGCCATGCAAACACAAACGCCAACCCCCACGAGTGTAGTAGCGTCATAAAGAACCCATCATGAATGCCTGTTTTAACTGTGATAAGCGCTGCTGAGATAATAAGCGACATCATCAATGCCATAATCCCCGTAAAGATAAGCCGATAATATTTGCGACGGGTACGTATTCTGAGGGTAGGAAGATTTGCCATAATAGTGCTCAGTTTAGAACTTTAGTAGATAACAGTTATTATTTTTATATAATTTTGATTGCATATTATACTCACTACCACACTGATTGGCCTTAAACTTTGTAAGATGAATTGATACCGCCGCTATCTAGGTAGCGGCGGCTGACTTTCTATTGAGTGAGCTGTGAAGGTATTTTTATACTAGAGTCAGCTATTAAGTAAGCTGTAACGAGCCTTTAGCACTCATCAATAGCTTGACTACATCATCACCACTGATAACCTCGAAACGCTTATCAATCGCTGATTCTTCAACGCCATTGTGCTGCATACAGGCACCACAGACCAGTACGTTGCCGCCTTGCTCAATAAAGGCTTCTAGTAACTTGCCAGCAGGCTCAAACGGAGCGCCAATATCGATATTATCTAAGGCGTTAGGTAGTGCTAAATGCACCGCATCCACCATTAAGATAACAGTCGCCGTATGACCTTGTTTTAGGGCTATACCTGCCATGGTAAAGGCTAAAGTAATTTTATTCGGATTGCTCTTGTCATCGAACAGGGTGCTGACATAATCGGTTGCAGTAGCCATATAATTCTTCCTTTATAGTTAGTTACTATTATAGTTAAATGCTAAGTAATGAAATCATAGCACATACTATGTTTTTTTATATAATGTATTGTTATTAATAAGTGTTCTTTGCTTACAGTCACAATACTACTCGATTGCATATGTACCTATAGCATCTATCATTCTTTTGCTGTCGAATCATGCTCGCGCAGGCGTCGATGCAAGTTCACCACATGGCGTAAAGGTAAATGCTTCCACGAGGTAGTTGGTGCCAGATCACGACACGATGCCGAAGTGCCCATCTGCGTGCGATAGCCTTCGCACCCTTGCGCGGCCTCCTCTTTGGACAGATTTTTACCTTTGCGCCAGCCACCGTGCAGATATAATGCTCCTCCCATTACTGCAGTCGCTACCATACCTGCTGGAAACGATAACCAAAGCGCATCGGTGCCAAGTATAGGATACATACCAAAAGCAAAGCCAAGGCGCACAGGATACATCGACACCACCATGACCATCAGTGGCCAGATAACATAGCCATTGGCTCGCATAGTGCCAAAAAACACTTGCGCTATGCCAAAAAAGAGAAAGCCCCAAGTCGCCATGATTTGAATATGTCGACCGATCGGTACCGCTGCGCTATCGCTACCTAGAAAAAAGCCCAAAATAGTTTTATCAAAGAGGGTCAGCACGCCAATCATAGTACCTGTCAATATCACATTAAAGATAAGTCCCCAGCGGGTAATCCCAGCCACGCGACTCCATTGATTGGCACCGATGTTTTGTGCGACCATGGCACTGGCAGCAGCACTGAGTGCCATAGCTGGCATCTGCACGTAAGTCCAAAGCTGCTGGGTGGCGCTATAAGCGGCGGTCGTCTGTACACCCTCGCGGTTGATCAGCGAGAGCATAGTCAGCGCGGCGGTTGAGATGACAATCATCTGCAAACCCATCGGCAGGCCTTTTGAGAACATAGACTTCAAAATACTGAGGTCTACCTTCAAAAATTTTAGCTCTGGCATACTGAGCGTTAGTGCCGAACCCCTCCAGTACATGGTGACCACCATACCGACTAGCGCTAGCGTATTAGCAACAGCAGTAGCAAAGGCTGAACCAAATATGCCCCACTCAGGGAAAGGCCCTAAACCTAAAATAAGCGTCGGGGTCAAAATCAGATCAATCACCACTGACATAGCGATAAACCATAGCGGCGTGGTGGAATCGCCCGTCCCACGCAGTGCCATCATCATCAGCGTAAAGGTCAAAGTCACGGGCATCGCAATAAAAATCATGCGCAGATAAGTCAGAGCGAGCTCAAACGCACTTGGCGGCGTTCCGAGCAGATCAAGTAGCGTCGGTGCAAATAGCCAGCCTATCGCCGACAATAAGATACTTATCGGAATAATGCTCCCTAGCGCCGTTCCCATAGTGCGCTTGACTTTGACATTGTCGCGTTCCCCCATAGCCTGACCAATAAAAATAGTCGCCGCCATCCCAAAACCAAACACGAATGAGATCATAATAAACATCAAGATATTACCGTTCGCTGTCGCAGCAAGCGCTTCTTCACCCAAAAACCGACCTACCCAAACGGCATTAATCGAGCCGTTCAAAGACTGTAGTGCCGAGGAGCCAAGGGTTGGCAAGGCGAACAGCAACATGGTTTTGGCAATCGACCCTTCGGTGAGGTCACGTGATTTATCAGCAGAAGTACTAGTATCGCTCAAGGTGCATCCTTTTGCGCCATTCCAGTTGTTTTCGGTTGGCTTTTCATTTTACGATAAAAACGCTTATTATAAATGACACCATTCATTCTATCTTGATTAGAAAGGTAATCAGTTAAGCGGTAGTGTTGTTTGTTAACGCAGAGGAATAATATTTTGACTACAAAGTTATAAATTAAAAAGTCTAAGCAGGAATTTACCTTTAAGATTGTAATTAAAATTCATTTGTAGGAAGATTTTCAATGCCATTAAAACGCTTAGCTCTTGCCACTATCTTTAGTATGTCAGTGGTAGGCTGTACCACTGCGCCTAATACCCTCGCCATTAGTACCACTCAAAAGCTCGTGCAGTACGAACGTAATAAATCAGATCTTGATATAAAGACATTTACTTTAGCCTCAGGCGATAGGCTAACTTATGCTGAGAATGCTAATGTGACTGGCGAGCCTTTACTACTGATTCATGGCTTTGGCGGCAATAAAGATAACTTTACCCGCATTGCTAATCAACTAGATAGCTATCATCTCATCACTCCTGATTTACTCGGTTTTGGTGACTCTAGCAAGCCAATGGCGGCCGATTATCGCGCTGATGCTCAAGCTGAGCGTTTGCATGAGCTATTGCAAGCCAAAGGTGTCGCTTCTAACATTCATATCGCTGGTAACTCAATGGGCGGCGCGATCAGTGTGGCCTATGCCGCCAAGTACCCACAGGATGTCAAAAGCTTATGGCTGATAGATAGCGCAGGGTTTTGGTCATCAGGTATTCCAAAATCGCTTGAGGGTGCGACGCTTGAGAATAATCCGCTACTGATTAATAAGACAGAAGATATTTATAGCTTATATGATTTTGTTATGTATAAGCCGCCTTATATACCAAAGTCAGTAAAAGCGGTGTTTGCACAAGAGAGAATCGCTAATAAAGAGCTAGATGCCAAAATTTTAAAGCAAATTACTGAGGACAATGTAGAGGAGCGCGCCAAAGTGATCGCTGAGTATGATATTCCAACACTAGTGGTGTGGGGTGAAGAAGATCGGGTGATTAAACCTGAAACGGCTATCTTGATAAAAGAGATTATCCCGCAAGCGCAAGTCATTATGATGGAAGAGGTCGGTCATGTACCGATGATAGAGGCGGTAAAGCAGACGGCGAATGATTATAAAAAGTTTCGGGCGGGGTTAGGGGCGGAGTAATTTAAATTTGCTTTAAATTAAAAAAAGAAACATCAGGTAGTTTAGTGTTTCTTTTTTTGACTACAGATGTGTAGTTAAGATAGTTGACTACGGATTTGTAGTTAAGTTGCTCCAATCGATAAATCCATTACGAATACATCAATGCCTTCTTTATATTTCTCTTTAATACAAGCGGTTAAAAACTCTTGGAGTTTGTTAGCACTTTGAGGTTTGTAGCCTTTGTTATTCTTGAGTTTTTTGCTTTTAATCAAATCTTTACCAAAATAGAAAACTAGGTAGATACCTTGTCCTTGAGACTGATACTCTTTGAGATACAAGTCGCCAAGCTGGTCATTCATAGCTGTCCATAAATCAGGATGCCATTGCCCTTTAACTTCTATAGGTAACTGCACCTCACTACTATTACAAACCAAATCAGCACGTTTATCATCTGGCATATCTTTTTCAGTATCTAACCTAAACTGGTATGGTTCAATATAAGGTTTTAATAAATCAGCTAATCTATCCCTACAATAGTTCTCGCCATGAGGCTTTTTCGGATTTTTACTTTTCCCATCTTCGTAGAACATCTTATAGCTATCGAGTTCACTGGACTTAACCTTTTTTTGAGTCTCATCAAGCAGTTCTAAAATTAAGACTTTCAAGTCTTTGCAATTCTTAGGTGCTTTATTTTGGAAAGTATTTAACAAGTCATCTAACCTTGGCGCTTGATAATTAGCATCCCTAATATTATTAGCTTGTTCTGCAAGCAGGTTGGTAATGAATATCGTATAACTTGAATGAACACAGTTTCTAAGTTTTCTAAGTTCTGCTTGAGCCTCAAAGGTAGTGATATTGCTAACCTCTGTTAGACAAAAAGTAATAAAGTTACTGGCATCGTAAGGGTGTCGACTTCCCGAGAAGCCACCAGTAGGCATATCAGTTTTAGGAAATGGATAACTAAAGCGATACGCAACCCAAGATGTTAATATCAGACTCATCATTTTAGGGTTTTTAGTTAATTGTGTGAGCCTTTCCCAAACTTTGTGTAACTGCTTATAATCCACTAACAGGAGAATAAGCAATGACTAACCAATCTGACATTAAAAAACTGGCCGAGCAAATGGCTGGTAGCATGAATAGCTTTGATGACATCAAAGACTTTCAGAAGCAGCTCATGCAATCCTTTATCGACACTGCTCTTGAAGCTGAGATGGAAGACCATCTCGGCTACCCCAAGCATGAGAAAGCAGACAAGCCTAATAAGCGTAATGGGCACACTAAAAAGACCATCCGTAGCGACACAGGCGATTTTGAGATATCCACCCCAAGAGACCGTGATAGCAGCTTTGAGCCTGTACTCGTCAGTAAGCATCAAACCCGTATTAGTGGCCTTGATAACAAGATCATCTTCCTTTACGCCAAAGGTCACACCACCACCGAGATTGTAGAGAGCATCAAAGAGCTCTATGACGTCGACATCTCAAGCTCTCTTGTCTCAAGAGTCACCGATAACATATTAGAGGACATTATCGTTTGGCAGAACCGGCCGCTGAGCAGTGTTTATCCTATCGTCTATTTAGACTGCATTGTCGTTAAGGTACGCCAAGACAAGCAGATCATCAACAAGGCGATCTATCTGGCCTTAGGAGTGGGACTTGATGGTAGAAAAGAGCTGCTTGGCATGTGGCTATCAGAGAATGAAGGCGCTAAGTTCTGGCTTGGTGTTCTCACTGAACTACAAAACCGCGGCGTTCAGGACATTCTTATTGCTTGTGTCGATGGTTTAAAGGGCTTCCCTGATGCCATTAACACGGTTTATCCCAATGCTCAGGTTCAGCTTTGCATTGTTCATATGGTGCGCTATTCGATGAAGTTCGTGCCGTGGACGGATAAGAAGGCCGTAGCGGCTGATTTAAAGGCAATTTATGGTGCTGATACGCTTGAGATAGCAGAGGCCAATCTTGAGCACTTTGATGAGGTGTGGGGTGATAAGTATCCGCATGTGGTTAAGTCTTGGCGTAATAACTGGGAGGGCTTAACGGTGTTCTTTGAGTATCCGAAAGATATCAGAAAAGCCATCTATACCACCAATGCTATTGAGTCTTTAAACAGCGTGATTCGGACAGCGGTGAATAAGCGTAAGGTGTTCCCGTCTGATCAGGCAGCGTTTAAAGTGGTGTACTTAGCCACCCAGCAGGCATCCAAAAAGTGGTCGATGCCTATTCGTAACTGGACGTCTGCTCTGAATCGCTTTATGATTATGTTTGATGATCGTATTAGTAAGCATTTAATCTAAATGGCAGTTACACAGAATCTGGGATGGTCTCAATTGTGTGTCATGATAAATTTCTTTTAGCTGCCAAAATATTGACTTTGGATATGGGGTACATCGTAGATAGTATAGAAAGCCCTTCTCATCAATAATGCTTAATAATGACAACCATCTACTAGATTCTTCAATATATTCATCATTAAACTTTGCTTTTACGTTAGCAACAATTAGCTCACGTACATTAGTCAATTTATCATTATTAATAAGCGTATCGATAAATTGTTTTTTTGCTTCAGGATGAATTTTAGAGTAAGTGTTCAATAAATACACAATAGTGTTAATTGAAAGCTCATCTACATCTATACCGTAGACCCAATGCAAGCCCTTTATTAGCGCACCATCGTTCTGAAACTGAGGAATAAACATTTCATCAATAATTGTCTTCTTTAAGCTTCTGATAACTATTTCATGTCTGATGGTTTCGCAAAGCTTAGGACTTTCATTATCGTAAAACGTAAAACCTAAGTATCGGTCATAATCTAGAATAACAGCGCAGGCTATAATAGTATTATCAGATAAATCACTGAGTGTTTCGTTTCTCAAGAGACGACAATAAATTCCAGCTATCAAAACTGGCTCAATATGATAGCTTTTTTGGGTTGTTAGTTCAGATATAGTAGGAACTGAGTTATGTAGGCTAGCTTCAAACCCTCTTAGTATAGAGTCAGTTAAATTCTCTCCGAAAACATATTTAACTTTTTCAACTGCCTGTAAATCTTCAGGTATATCATAGTCTTTATACAGTAAAATATGAGCTGGATAATTACAAAATTTAGCGTCGCCTCTCTCTAATTCAGTTCTGTATGGTAATAAGTTGTTTTGAATTTTCTTAGATTTCAGCCTCTTATTTATTCCTTTACGACGGCTAGAGCGCTTATCTTTTATTTCCCAATCAGAAAGATAAAACTTCTTTTTGCTGTTCAAATAGTCTAAGAGTTTATTGTGTTGTGCGTAAGGTAATGCAAGTCGATAAATTTCATTAGAGATAATACCCCTACCACAATAAAGACTCAAAAGGTGCTTCCATTTACTAATGCTATCTTCGGTCACATTTTGCTCTTGTATGTATATTAGTAATTTTTCCACATTTTCCTTTGTTGGAATTAGAGAGTACAAGACAGTTTGGTTAAATAAATAGAAGCTAAAATGCTCGCTTGACTGTTCCAAATAGCACTTCTGAATCTCTAGTTTCTCCTCTGGGTATCGTTGGAAGTAATCTATGAAAAAGCTAGAGGTCTCTTCATCTGACCCAGAGGTGTAAAACTTATAAAAAAGTGAGATACTTTCGTAGAAAATAACGGTATCTATTTTTTGCTTACTCTCTGATATATATCGTTGAATAAGCCTTATAATTAAGCGATTTATATCTTTTACAGCTTCATGATTTAAAGCATACCTACCAATAGCTAAAGAAATAACTTTTTTACGTAAATTCTTTAGAAAAGTAGGAATTCTATCAATAGGATATTGTGAAAAATAATATTCACTACCATTTCGAGGTGCAAAAATTTCTCCACGTTTTGCGTTAGAAAGTTTAAAGCTATAAGATTTCATAATTAATGTAATAATTTGTTCATCTGTAATCAAACCATAGCCATGTTTAATGCAATATTCAAAAATTAACCTTAATGACGAATGACTGCCTTTTTCTATCAAGGGAGTGAAATGAGCAGAGGTATTAATTAAACCACTGGCATGGAGCAACATCAGAGAGTCAGAACGAGCAGAGTAATACCAGTCGTCATCGTAAGCGATTGCAAATAACTCATCGGTTAGCTCTGGAATAAAGTTCGCATCTCGTAATACTTCAAGTATGGTTGTTAAGAAATGAAAGTTCGCATCTTTATTGCTTAATAATTTCTTATATTTCTTGAGTAATGAGCGGCTAACTAATCCTTCAGCTTTAGTTTTTTTCCAGTAATTATTTTTGCGAAACCAAGGGTTGTCTATAGTCAACTTTTCCAAAGCGTCAAATAGTAAAACACTATCAGTATCTGAGAAGTAATTAGTATCGCCATACTCTATTAGCCCGTAAGAGTCAGTTTTAATGACTATTTCAGATAAGTTAGGATTGAAAGTAGGTAACCAAGCAAAGATACCCCTTAGCGATGCAATAACACCATTATCTACAATTAAGTAGGAAAGAATATGACGTTTAACTATAGGGCTAGTCATCTTCTTCGCTAACCACTTAGCACCTAAATATTCTGCAATACTTCTATGCCAAGGCTTAAATAAGTCAGCTTCTACTGATTGAAATAGTCGCGACTGTATGGTTGACTCTAGTGTTTCAATATTTATAAGGTCAGTTAAAGAATGAATATTTATTGCGCTATCAGGCGTAGTGGATGTCATACCTTTATAGATAAACTGCTTTCCTGCTAGTAGATAAATAGCAAAGAGTAATCCTGCACACTCGATGACTTGTTCTTGGTGTAACTGTCCAAGTGTATTCTGCGCTTTTGGGTTTATCTCTTGCCATAGTTTTTCAGCTGACAATTCAAATAATTTAGCTTTTGTCTTGGGTACAGAATGAAATGAAAAATCAATTTCTGCTAATAAAGCTAAATTCCTTGGATTTTCGTAAAAAGAAGATAAGCTGTTTTCTTCTAATTGAGTGATAAGCTGAGAGACATTTTCTGAAGATAGACCTCGCGATTGTAGAAACTGATGAGCATCTTCTCGGGATAGATTTGTTAAGTTCGCAGTCAATATATCTTTATAGTCACTCTGAATTTCGTTCTTATTACTACTATTCCATTCAATACTTCGACAAGTTAATATAAACTTTGGATAGTCCAATTCAGCAAGCTTGTTTAAGACACTATCAATGCCACTACTATCTTTGGTTGAAGGTATTTCGTCAAATGCATCTATCAGGAGAGTTTCATCAGGCTGAATACTTAGCCTCTTGACTGACTTTTGAACCAAGTCTGATGCACTTAAATACTTCGTTTTAATATGAGATGGTTTAGCCAACTCCTTCATTAATTCAGTTTTACCCATACCTGCATCAGCAAGAATAACAACAGGTTTAGACTGAGCTACATTTAATAGTTGTGAGTCCTCTACGGTTATAGTTTCGAGTTTCCCTTCATCATTACGGAATTCATATTCGAGCTTTCTGGGAATATAATTTTGCATTTTTTGTTATCTATAGGTATGAGTTATCCTTAATCTATCATTAACATTTGTGTCTTAGCAAATAACTTAGTATGAGAAAACTCATCAATATTTAATTAATAGAAAAACCACAGAAATATTTCGTCTCCATAGTTTACAGTATCTTCTTTCAATCCAAATAGCCTCAACCCATCGGCGGCCAACGGTGATCCTTATTCGCCTCTATCCATTCATTTACCCAAGGCTCAGGCTGAATCACTAAATCAGGCTCGCCTAACGCCTCTAGCATTCTTGCGATTTCTATTACCTTACCGCCTTGAGTGATACCGTTTCTTAGCAATACCGACGAGCAAGGCTTACCTCTGACCCACATGGAATGCTCAAGATATAGCCACTTTTCATCTAAGCCAACCAGTTGCGTTTTTATCGTGATTTTATCAAACCAACGAATGCGTTTGCGGTACTGAATAGTGCTGCCAGCGACGACCATACCCCAACGTTGCTTCAATAGCGCTCTGCCAAGACCAGTACGAATGATAAAGTCCGTACGTCCGATGTCATAAACCGTCAATACTCGCCCATTATTCATCTCAAGCATCGGATCGAGATCAGTGACGCTACAGCGAACGTCTACTTCAGTAGTGTTTGCCAAACTAATAAAACCAGTTTTTCTATTATCACGAAAGGAATCAACCATAGACTTGGCATAGCGTAGATAAGGATACATAGAACACTCTCAAAATTTCAAAAATTAGGGTCAGAATGGCATTCTCTCAATGATTATTTATGGGATGAAACCCCAATATAATTAAAATAAGCACTGACCGTTTCAGGTATCCAATTGATATCAAATCTTGATTTTTTATACAGATGCGGTGACTTGTCTTTATCGGAGCGATAGCGCAAATAGCCGATATGACCACCGTGCTCAGTATCGATGATAGTGACTTGGTCAGAGACATCATTTGGCGTGGCGGTAAAGCCAATAAACGGATCGTCTTTGGCACTGATGAGTAATAATGGACGAGTCACATTCAGTAAATAGGGTAGGGCTGACGAGGCTTGATAGTAGTGATTATTAGAGCGGTAGCCATGACGCGGAGCGGTAAAGATGTCATCGAAGTCACTGATGCGATTGACCGCTTTTATCGAGTCGATCTCTTCTGCTGTAATGTCATTGGCTAGCGCTTTTTTGATAATAGGGTTAAGCAGATAAGGGGTATAAATTCGATGACTCAAAAAGCTGTGCATACTAAGAGCGGCCGAAGACATATCGACGGGAGCTGAGATGACGGCAGCACCCTTGCATAAAACTTTGTCACCATATTCACCCATGTATTTGGCCAAGGCATTGCCACCCAATGAGACGCCAACGGCATAGATATTGTCATAAGTTGCGCACAGATTCTGTAGGGTATGATGTACTTCGCTTGTATCACCTGCGTTATAAAACACTCGACCGCTGGCAGGAATACCGCCACAGCTGCGAAAATGGGCGACTACAAAGTGCCAGCCCTGCGCGTGCATTTGATAGGCTAGAGCGCGCGCATAATGGCTATCGCTGCTGCCTTCCATCCCATGAAACAAGACGATTAGTGGTATTTTATCACTAGCGTCAGTCGAGGTGTCTACTGTGGTATCTGTCGTAGTGCTTGGCGGCCACGCATCATAAAAGTCATAAGCGATATCGCTTTCACCGAGCGAGTCTTTTTTGACCACACGTCGATATTCAGGCGTCTTTGGGGCAAAAAACTTCGGCAAGATACTTTGCAAATGGGGGTTGGTTAGCCAAAAAGGTGGCTTAAATTCTTGGTAATTAAAAAGTGTCATAGGTGGTATCAAATATAGTTGAAGAGAATAAATTTTCTTACTGAGTGAAATTAAGTTTCCCGTGAAACAAAAAGTTTTGTTAGCTGATAATTAGCGTTTTTCCGATGAGCTATCATACTAAGCTATAACTAAGGTTCCAATATGTTTTAGTGAACGCGCTACTCATCATTGGTTAACACTTTCCCCGACATTGCCAGCTCAGTCTTTAAAGATTCAATATTTCGCTCAGCAAGCGTTACGATCAGTAGTACCTCTTTGCTATAAACCACATCATCGATAGTACCGTTTAAGCTCTCAATAACATAACGGCATTGAGACTCATTAGCGAAATCCGCTACTATCTGCACTTGTGCCATAGCGACATAAGGACACAGCTGCATCTCATCAACAGCCGCTTGTGCCGAACCAGCATAAGCACGCGTCAAGCCGCCAGCGCCGAGCTTTATACCGCCAAAGTAGCGCACGACGATGATAATAATATTGCCAATAGACTTGTGTTGCAGCACATTTAATATGGGCCGTCCTGCCGTACCACTTGGCTCACCATCATCATCGAAGCCTGCGCTCGTGGTGTTATTAGGATCACCAATGATATAAGCCCAACACCAATGTCGCGCGTCTGGATACTTTATGCGTAATTGTTCCACATGAAACATCGCTTGCTCACGCGTATGCACAGGATAGGCATAGGCGATAAAGTCGGACTTTTTGATCTCAAGTCGCGCCGTAACTGCGTGCTGTAGGGTTTGATAACTCATAGCTCAATCACTTAGTAACTTTGTCATTTAGTTTTTATAAAGGGTTAGATGATAAGTCTAGGTTTTGGTGGGATATGGTAAACTAGCCCCACTATAACAAAACCCCATAATAGCAAAGGTAGTAAAAAGTATGCGTTTAGATAAATTTATCAGTAAAGCCACCGAGCTGTCGCGTAAAGAAGCCAAAAAAATTCTCCATGCCTCTGAGGTTACCGTTAATGATGAAGTGATCAAAGACCCAGGTATGCACGTCGATATTATCAACGATGAAGTATTGTGGGTAGGCGAGCCGCTATCTGTCGCCACAGGCAATCGCTATATCTTATTGCATAAGCCCGAAGGCTTTGAATGTACGCTCAAAGAAAAAGAGCATCCGATAGTCACTGAACTGATTACTGTACCAGAGCTTAGCAGTTTACGGATGGCAGGACGCTTAGATGTCGACACCACAGGTGCGCTATTACTTAGCGATGATGGTAAATGGTTGCATCGTGTCACTAGCCCCAAGCACGAACACGCCAAAGTTTATGAGCTGACGCTAGCAGATGCTATGGATGAAGCCGCTCAGGCTAATGCTATTAAAGAGGTTGCTCAAGGTATCCTGCTAGAAGGTGAGCACGAAGAAACCAAGCCTGCTACTTTAGAATTTATCGATGAGACTCATGCGCGTCTAACCTTGGAACAAGGCAAATACCATCAGGTCAAACGTATGATGGGTTATTTCGGTAATAGAGTCACTGAGCTACATCGTGCGAGTGTCGGTCATATTACTTTAGACGGGTTAGAGAAAGGTGATAGTCGCTTTTTAACCAGCGAGGAAGTCGCTAAATTTTAAAAATAAGTCAATTAATTGATATCTTATGGGCTAGGTTAACGTCTTTTGTAGGGTGCGCCCAGCGCACCTGAGAAACGTCAAAAAATCGTATTACTAGAAAATCACAGATTTTCTCTTGCACTAGGATAAAGGTTCCCCAAACCTTTATTTAAACCTAGCTCATAGTTTCGCAAGGAAAATCCTTTAAATAGGATTTTCTATTATTATACCTCTACTATTAGCGCGGTTGGTTTTGCGAAATTCCTATAAATAATTCTGATAAAAAGCAGCTTATATAATAGGTATTAAGTTAATTCCAATCATATTCTACAAAGCCACGCCGTTTTAAGGCTCTACTTTATCAAACATAAATCATATTTGTTGTGCATCCTTCGATTCTGTTACTTGTCTCTTAAGCGCAAGTAGCAGATTTGCAAAATAAGCCATAATACCTTTGCTGATTCCTTATAAAGTTAGCCCTCTGTGCTACAGTCTTATCTTATTTTTAATCTACTTTTTTATATACTATCAGTCATACAAAAACCAGCTATATGCAAATAGCTGATACTGATTAAAAAGTACGCCTTATTCAAAATATGATAGGACTATCCTGTGAAACTACCTACGTTCAAATCTGCCACTATTATTAGCGCTATGTTGTTGGCGACCAGCGCTTGTGCACAACCTACATCCACTACTAATGCTAATAGCGAGAGCAGTAAAAATGTACCAAGCGTTACAGAGACGAGTACAGTAACGGCTGCTACCGAAAGTTATTTACGTAAGGTACTGTTAGAGGTCGGCATAAAGACTGAGATTGTCGCTATTACGCCATCGAATTTGCCGAATATGTATCAAGTTGATCTAGTAGCGCAGCCGCCATTGCATATCACTGCTGATGGTCAATACGTTATTCAGGGTGAGCTGAACAAGAATCCAAGTAAGCGTGTCATCAGTACAACACCTGCTCGCAGCAACAGCAGCCAGATTGGACAGCCGGTCTCTGCCCAAACCAAATCTTCCATACTCGCTAATATGAGCGAGCTCAAAAATATGAGTGAAAAAACACCGTTTTTTTATACTGCGGTGCCAGGTGTTATTTGGGGAGCGACCTTAGAGGGCGTGCCATTTCTATTATCAGATGATGCGCAGTACATCACGGATGGCGAGATATCTGTAATAGAAAACGGACAGTTTATAGGACTCGATGAGAATTTTGAAAAGCTCAAGAATCAGTCTGTATTTGAGACACTAGATACGTCGCAGCTGATTACTTATCCAGCGACTACTACCGAACGTGCTGTTATTTACGTCGCCACCGATGTTAACTGTCCGTATTGTCGTTTGCTCCACAAACAGATGGATAGCTTGAATAGTAAGGGTGTGACGGTAAGGACCATCGGCTATCCTATCTATGAAGAGTCGCCCGAGCAAATGCGCGCGATTTGGTGCCAAGCCGATGACAGCAGTCGCCGCACTGCGCTGGATAAAGCGCTATTGAGCGGCGAGATGACGCCAGCACCCGCCAGTTGTAGTACGGATTTCGTGACGCCTAATCGCGAGAAAGCAGCAGGTCTTGCTGTGATTGCCACCCCAGCCATCTATTGTGATGATGGGGTGTTGTTTCAAGCCAGCTTTGAGAGTCCTGAGTTTTTGGCATTCTTGGGCGTAGAATAAACTTTTATAGTACTTAAGTTATTGGTTGTTTGTTACATGCTGCGCAAGGTATTGGATATGCTCAACGCCAATACCACAGCAGCCACCAATGATCGTGGCACCTGAGGCTTGCCAGAGTGAGGCCCACTTAAAATACTGTTCAGGGGTAGTGTCTTGACGCATTTGGCGCAGCTGTGTATTGGCTTGTTTGTGGTTTTGTTTTGCAACAAAAGCATTAGCGTAGACTCCTAACTGCAAGGTAGAAGAAGCGCTATCGATCATCTCTTTTGCAACTTGCAATGCAGCATTCATGACCTCGGGCTGACTACAGTTGAATAATATAGCATCGATATTTAGAGTCATCATAACCCGTATTGCCTCGGCTACTGTTTCGCCAGAGCGTAGCATAGGCGTGCTTACAGTTTGACTGGATACGATGTTTTTTTGGACGCGAATGTTATCATCGTTGCTATCTAGATCATTGTCATCTAGCGTAAAGGCGATCCAAATGGGTTTGGGCGTACTATCTGTTTGAGTCGCTGTAAATTCAGTAATCAGCTGATACCAAGTTAACGCTTCAGTAATACTACTTTGGGTCTCTACTAGCCAAGTATCGACATAGTCTACTTGTCCAGATAGTAACGGGCGTGCAATAGCAGGAGCTTGTTTGGCATCGAACAAATCAGGCTGGTACGAGCCAAATAGGGGTGGCAAGCAGCCAGCGATTTGTACAGATACAGGGTTGTTGCTTACCTTCTTTTTGCTTATTTGTACGGCTTCAAAGGCGAGTTTGGCGGCTGTTTCTATAAGCTGTTCGCCTTCACTAAAGAATCGCTCATCTAAGTGAAAAGGCGTGACGGCATAGCTATTGACCGTAATGACCGTCGCTCCAGCTGCTATATAGTCTAAATGGGTATCACGAACACTATCGGGCGCCAAACTCAATGCTAACGCCGACCATTCAGGCTGGCGAAAGGGCACACCGCGGCGCTCAAGCTTGCGCCCCATCCCGCCATCTAGTATCGTTATCGATAAGTGTTCAGACTGCGCTATCATTTTATTGGGTAATACTTGAGCGTGCATCATAAGCTCACTTGTCAGTTAGATTATCAGACCAAAACACGCCCTAAGGCAATATCACATCAACGATCTGCCAATCGATTAAACCTTGACGTTGCATCTCTATAGTCAGTGGATAGCCTTTTACTTGTCCGCTGATCGTAAAGCAATTGATACCGCAGTAACTTAGCGTTGGCTTAGAGCTATCTTCACCTTGTGCCGCTTGTCGCTCAAGCTCGCTAGCTTGCTTTGTCATAATTTGCTGCATTTGGTTTTTGACCACGGCATTGACATCGCCGCGTTGAATGATCAGCTCTTGAATCAAGTTCTTAAGATCGACTTGATTGCTCGCGATTGCCCAAGCCGCTGCCAACTCTTTGGTCGCATTATTCGCCTGACCTTGGGTGTTAATAAGCTTTTCGATGTTCTCTGTAGTAATCGCGCCTTCAACGGCTTGGCTAATAAAATTATCAGCGGCTTGTTTGAGGGGTGCACCGCCCAGCTCAGCGACCAGTGGATATTGAGTTAAAGTATTGGCAAACTTACCTGCCAATTGATTATAGACGCTAGGGCGCACCTGCTCGTAGTCAATTGCAGCAGCAATAGTTGCGCCATCCTTGGCATCATAAGCTTTTTTGAGTTGATAGGCACTGTAATAAGGCGAGCCTGCATAAACAGCAATAGTGACGATGACCAGTAACATAAGCAGAGCGAGCAGTTTTTTCATAATGACCTTTGGTGTAGGAGCGCTTTTAATAGGACGTATCGGGTTTTATAAGGCGATAAATATTAGCATGACTTAACCCTTTGCTGTTGTGAAAAATAAATGTAAATACGTCTAAAGGTAGGTTTTTGAATATCGAAACTGAATAGATAATAATTTTGGTGATGACAAGCTTGATAAATCAGCTTGCCATCACCATTAACAGCCCAAACTTTTATACTTTTTTATACTTATATTAATTGATTTAGTTAAACAGCCCTATGCTACTTGCACTAGTAAATATTCGTTTTGACTAGTTATTTAGATATCTAATGTTTCATGTGAAACATCATTAATTATCCAAAATGACTACTAGCATAATTATCGGTAAAGGCGACTGTATTGACGATAGGAGAGCCCATGAGTAAGCGTGATTTTTATGAGATATTAGGCGTCGCTAAGACCGCAGATAGCAAAGAGATTAAACGATCTTACCGTAAATTGGCGATGAAATATCATCCAGATCGCAACTCTGACGATCCAGACGCTGAAGAAAAATTCAAAGAAGCGTCAATGGCTTATGAGGTTTTAAGCGATGCTGATAAGCGCTCCGCTTATGATCGTATGGGTCATGCCGCGTTCGAGAATGGTATGGGTGGCGGCGGCTTTGGCGGTGCAGGCGGCGGTAACTTCCAAGACATCTTTGGCGACATCTTTGGCAACTTTGGTGACATTTTCGGTCAGCAACGTGGTGGCAGTGGTGGGCGTGCGCGTCGCGGCTCGGATCTTCGATACGTCATTGAGCTGACTCTTGAGGAAGCCGTGCGTGGCTGCAAAAAAGAAGTCAGTTTTAGCGCTCCTGCTCCTTGTGATACCTGTGATGGTAAAGGCGCCAAAAAAGCCTCAGATATCGTTACTTGCCAGACCTGTCATGGTCAAGGTCAAGTGCGGATGCAGCAAGGGTTCTTTGCCGTACAGCAAGCATGCCCACAGTGTGGCGGCTCAGGTAAGCAAATCAAAAACCCTTGTTCTGACTGCCATGGTCAAGGCGTCAAAGACAAGTCGCGCAATTTAGAAGTATCGATTCCAGCAGGTGTTGACGACGGTGATCGTGTTCGTCTAGCAGGTGAAGGCGAAGCGGGCGGTGCAGGCGTACAAAACGGTGACTTATACGTTGAAGTCCGCGTCAAGCCGCACAATGTCTTTACCCGTCAAGGCGCTGATCTGTATATGGATGTGCCTGTTAGCATCACGGATGCCGCTCTTGGTAAAGAAGTTGAGATTCCAACCTTAGATGGCAAAGTGAATATCAAAATCGCTGAAGGTACTCAAAGTGGCAAGCTGCTAAGAGTACGTGGTAAAGGCGTCACCCCAGTACGCACGACTATGAAAGGGGATCTGATCTGCCGCGTCATCATCGAGACACCTGTGAATCTAAATCGCGAGCAAAAAGACTTATTGCGTCAGTTCCAAGACACCTTAGATGGGGATAGCCATCATAAGCAATCACCACATAAAAAGTCCTTCTTCAAAAAAATTGGCGATCTTTTTGATTAGGTGGTTTGATTAAGAAGTTTAATAAGTAAGTAATCTTTTAAAAGTATGATTAAGCTCAACTGTTTCATGTGAAACAGCTGAGCTTTTTTAGGACAGTAGTAAAATCAATTTATGCTATGATATTCACCAAACAGCCAATTCTGATAACTTCAAAAAATAGAACTTTAGGATAAAAAGATGACAAAAAAAGCGAATAAAAAAGTGGCTGATGAACCTATAAATATCGGTGTCATCGGGGCAGGTGGGCGCATGGGGCGTATGTTAATAGAGGCCGTACAAGATAATCCACAGACGACGCTTGCCGCAGCTATCGAGCGTCAAGGTTCAAGTTTGGTAGGCGCTGATGCTGGTGAAGTTGCCTCAATAGGTCGTATAGATATAAAAATTGTCGATGATTTAGTCGCCGTTATTGATGATATCGATGTGTTGATTGATTTTAGCTTACCAGAGGCTACCGAGCAAAATATGCAGATTTGCGCGGAACATAAAGTGGCGATGGTTATTGGCACGACAGGCTTTAATGAGCAGCAAGAGCAAGTGTTGACTGAGGCCAGCAAACATATTGCTATCGTCTACGCGGGTAACTACTCAACTGGCGTTAATTTATCGTTAAAACTATTGGCTATGGCGGCAAAAACCTTTGGCACTGAGGCCGACGTAGAAATCATCGAAGCACACCATAAGCATAAAATAGACGCGCCATCGGGTACTGCTTTTATGATGGCAGAAGCAGTTGCCGAAGCACGCGGACAGGATTTAAAACAAGTTGCGGTCTATGGACGAGAAGGCCAAACAGGCGCACGCAAGCAAGGGGAAATCGGCATTCACGCGATTCGTGGCGGTGAGATCATCGGCGATCATACGGTAATGTTTATCGCGGATGGTGAAGTGGTGGAAATTACTCATAGAGCGCGTGCCAGAATGACTTTTGCCGCTGGTGCGGTACGAGCGACGACTTGGATCGTGCATAAAAAATCAGGTCAATATAACATGCAAGATGTATTGGGATTGAATGAGTAGGGATTATATAATCTAACCACAAGCGAGATGGTAATGATAGATAACGCTAGTATCACTATTAAAAACTTTAAGAGCTATAAAGAGGCGACTTTGCCATTATCACCGCTGACCTTACTCATAGGGGCGAATGCATCGGGTAAAAGTAACGCTATTGAGGCATTTCGCTTTTTGAGTTGGGTGGCTGGTGGTGAGCGTCTTTCTACACTAAAGAATAGAGTCAATGATAGTGATAAAGTCGTTAGAGGCAGTGTTAAAGACTTAGCTTTTAATCACGAGGATAGCTTTTCTTTATCCTTTAACTATACTGCTGATATTAGCTATTCAGGTGTATTTTTAAATGAAGACAATCAACTTTATGTAGTAGCAGAGCTTTATCAGGAAAGAAAGAATAAATTACTTTTTCATAGAAACGGTAAGTATCTTAAATTAGCTTCAAAATATTCTGATGAAAATTTAATTAAAAAAACCTTGGCATTAGAAACTATTTTTGAAAAGAACGACAATAAAGGTATTTGGATACCTCAAAAGTTTAGTAATTTTGAGGTGGTAGCTAATTTTCCAGATCAAGATTTATCTGTTTTATCTATGAAAAATTTTTATGAAGTCATATGGAAAAACCTTTACGATAAAACTAAAGTTAGTCCAATTAATATAAACTACTTTGATGATTTGACGGACTTTCTGATTGACACTTTCTTTTATGATTTTGCCCCCAGCGTAATGCGTCAAGATAGTGTAATGGAAAAAGTATTGAGTAATAATGGCTCAAATTTAGCAGGAGTTTTGGCTTATCTTTGCAAAGAAAACTTAGAATATAAAAATAAATTACTACAGTTAGTACAAAGTTTACCTGAGCAAGATATTATCGATATTAAGTTTTATACCGATAAGAGAGAGCGAGTAGAGTTTTTGCTATGTGAGAGTTTTGGTGATAGATCTACTGAACGCACGATGGATTTACTATCAGACGGTACTCTAAAAGTATTAGGTATTGCAGCTGCGCTACTATCTGTACCAAAGGGTGCAACGGTAGTCATAGAAGAGATTGATAACAGTATCCATCCTACAAGGGCAAATGAAATACTAAGTTTGCTACGCCAGTATGCCAAAGAGCGTCAGCTTAACTTATTATTATCGACGCATAACCCTGCACTGATGGATGCGCTTCCCGATGAAGCTTTAGCGGACGTTGTCTTCTGCTATAGAGATCCAAAAGAAGGCGATAGTAGATTAGTACGTTTAGGCGACTTAGATGATTATCTTGGTTTGGTGGCGCAAGGAACGCTTGGCGACTTAGTGACTCAAGGTATTGTTGAGCGCTTTGTTAAGCATCCAACTACGCCAGAGCAGCGTAAAAAACAGGCATTAGATTGGTTAAATCAGCTACAAGGAGCTGATTAGATGGCTGATATCTGCTTATTAGACACCAGTATATTATTAAATATTTTAAACGTGCCTAATAGAAATCAACAAAGAAAATCGGTTCTTGACGATTTTGAGGTTTATATTAGCGCTGGATGTAAATTCATTATACCTCTGGTTGTGGCCGTAGAAGTCGGTAATCATATTAGTCAAAATGGTGATGGCACGACGCGACGCCAAACTGCCAAGCGTTTTGTAGATATGATGCATAGTACTTTTAGTGGTCAATTACCGTTTGAAATTAGCGACTTTGACTTAAAAGTAGAATGGCAGAATTGGATTGATGAGTTTGTTGATAAAGCAGGACATAACAAAACGGTCACTAAGTCAAATGAAGGTATGAGTTTGACTGATTTGTCTATCATTAAAGAGTTTGAAGATATTCAAGCCAAAAATATTGCAAATAGACGTAAGCACGTAAAGGTGTTTATTTGGTCACACGATTCGGATTTAGCAGCTTATGGACATTCTTACTAGATCTTTGAAAGTCTCAGTGGTAGCGGTAATCGTAAGTTTGACGTTAAGCCTACCAGTGCAAGCTGCTCCTTATCAGAACAGCTACCAAACCTACGTCATCCACACTTACGGTGGTGAGGCGTTATTGCCAGCAGTACGTCAGCAATTAAATACCAGCCGCGACGGTGGTACTGTCGCACCTTACCAAGACAAATTAGTACTCAGAACCACTGCTGCTAACTATCAGGCCGTACAACAATTACTAAGTCAAATTGATGGTCAGCCGCAAGCCTTGACGGTTGCAGTACGCGTCGGTAATAGCAGTAGTACTCAAGGCAATATCCAGCAAGGTCGAGTGATCATCAGTAATAGAGGTGTTCAAGGCGCAGGGGTTATTAGTCGAAATAATACTAACCAGCAGAGCAATAGCTTGTATCAAGTGCAAACCTTGTCAGGCAGTGCGGCGAGTATAGGTACTAACACGCTGTATTCGTTAGCCCAAAACTATCAAATTAACAGTTATCCCACTTATAATCGCCCAACAAGGCAGATTATTATTCAACAGCAAGTTCTATTACCAACCACGCAAGGTATTCAACTTATACCGAGACTGCTGTCTAATGGACAAGTTGAAGTGCAATTGGCGCAAGCAGAAGAAAAATTGGTAAGCGCAAATTCTAGATACAGTCAAAATAATCGTAGCCAAAACAGTGTTATTCAAGGGCAGCGACTGAATAGTACGATTATCGTTCCGCGCGGGCAGTGGGTAACTATCGGACAAGTTTCAGAAAATAGCCAAACCCAAAGTTCAAGCTATGGCAGCAATCGTGATAGCGTTACTAGTAACAGCGTACCTATTCAGCTATTAGTACAGTAGTCACAGCTACTAAAAAACCATACGATAAAAAAGCACGATACTGACATTTGCAGCATCATGCTTTTTTTATCCCAATTTTTAATAGCTAATTTGCCAGCTATTAATTGACGTAAACCACTTCTAACGGTGGAAAACCGTTGAACTCAATAGAAGAGTACGAATTAGTATAAGCGCCAGTCGCGAGCCAATAGATTTTATCGCCAATAGCGAGCTCTTGTGGGAGCTGATAATCGGTTTCTTCGTACATGATGTCCGCCGAATCACAAGTCGGTCCTGCCAATACGACTCGACCAGATTGGGTCGAAGTTGCCATTGTTGGAGTATAGATAGGGTACTTGATGGCCTCTCCTAAAGTCTCTATGAGTCCTTGGAACAGTCCCACATCAGTATAGACCCAGCGCGTGGTTTCTTCATTCGCTTTGCGTGAAATGAGTACCACCTCACTGACTAACACTCCTGAGCTAGCTACGAGTGAGCGCCCAGGCTCCAAGATAATCTCAGGCATATCATCCACACCATAGCTGTCTAGCAAATACTGCTTTACTGATCCAGCATAGTCTTGGGTGGTATTGATCTGATTAAGGTATTTAGCAGGGAAGCCACCACCTAGATTTATCATTTGCAGCTTGAGGCCTTGCTCATGCAATAGCTGATCAAAGATGTCTTTGACCATGAGCAAAGCGTCATTCCATACGGCGACTGACTTTTGCTGACTACCTACATGAAACGAGACGCCATAAGGCACCAACCCTAATTTGTGTGCTTGGATCAATAAGTCAACCGCCATATCAGGATGGCAGCCAAACTTACGTGATAATGGCCATTCTGCGGTGTCTGATCCTTCGACCAAAATACGAACAAATACGTTTGAGCCTGGAGCCTGCTCAGCGATATTTTTGAGATCTGCTTCTGAGTCAGTTGCATAAAGCGTTACACCTTTCTCAAAAGCATATCTGACATCTTTAGCTTTTTTAATAGTATTACCGTAGGAGATGCGCGTAGCATTAACACCGCAATCAAGAACACGATCTAACTCATAAATGGAGGCGCAGTCAAAGTTAGAGCCCAAATCCGCCAATAAGTTAATGACTTCAACCGCAGGGCTGGCTTTCATCGCATAATGAATTTTTGCGTCAGGAAACAAGCCAACCATTTCATTGAATTTAACCTTGATACGATTAAGATCGACTACCAGAAAAGGTGTTTCACGTCCCTCAGCAGCTTTGGTGAATTTTTGCCAGCCAGCAGGGTCAAAATATTGGTCGATTTTGATCATGGTCATGATAGTAAACCTTGTTGAAAACAAAAATGTTAAATCGAATAGTTCTAAAACCCAGAGCAAAAAAAAGTGTAAACAAAGGCAATAAGCCCTCATATACACTTAATTACTGATAGCTTAGACGTTACTAGGCTGCGCTTGTTTTTCTAAGTTTTTCTCGCGAATTTTTAGTACTTTTTTGACTTTATCACGAGCACGGTTCTGCTTAAGGTTAGATAAGTAATCAACGAAGATAACGCCGTTTAAATGATCCATTTCATGCTGAATACAGACAGCCAGTAGACCTTCCGCTTCTTTATCTATAGCGTCACCGTTTTCATCCAAAGCTTCAATACGCACTTTATTAGGGCGCTCAACTTTGTCATATACTTCTGGTACCGACAGACAACCTTCTTCGTACGGTTGTTTTTCTTCGACTAATGGCGTGACTTTGGGATTAATAAATACCATCGGTGTGTCTTTATTCTCAGATAAATCCATAACGATAAGCTGCAAATGCTCATCCACTTGTGATGCTGCCAATCCGATACCTTCGGCATCATACATGGTCTCAATCATATCAGTGATTAGCGTTTTGATTTTGTCATCGACCTGCTTTACTGGTGTGGCGATGGTACGCAGGCGTGGATCGGGATAGCTTAAAATATTAAGTACGGCCATGTCGCTTACCTCAAAAAGTGCGAATGAACTTAGGGCGTTTCGTCATTCTTTAATTGATGACACGCCCTAGATAGCAATAAATTAAATAAAAAAAAGGGCTTTATTATAAGGTAAATGGGGGCAAAAAAGAGATTTATCAATATAAATTTATAGGCGAGTATCAAAAAAGACCTTACCTAAGATAAAGTCTTTTATGATTACTATCAGCATATATCAGTGAATATTAAACGCACTAAACGCTATTACACGCGGCGTTTATTCATTATCATCTCATATAAGAACAATAAGATAATGGCGCCGATTACTGAAAAGATAAGGCCTGTAAAGCCACCGTCAGCGTCAATACCGATAAGACCTGCGACAAAGCCACCTAACATAGCACCAACGATTCCTAATACGATGGTCATAATCCAACCCATAGCATCGTTACCAGGTTTGATAGCACGCGCTAATAGTCCTGCTACTAGCCCGACGATAATCATCCAGATAAAACCCATAATTGTTCTCCTAGCTTTTGTATTGTTTATAGTATTTATTAAGTAATCTTTGAAATAAGACGATTAAAGATCAATGCCCTTATTCCAATAGAGTTATTGTAAACACTCAATAGCTTGAAGAGTAAGTACAAAGTGTTACCTATGTAGGCGCTGTGTGAGAAAAACCAAAGCTTTGCTATTTTGCAGATAAAATAAGTTAATAGCGGGTTACAGAACTGAGTAATTATTAATAATCTTCAACAGACCTTAAGCTAATACTTTGTCCAGTGCGGTTAGTAAACGCTGATGAATGCCCTCAAAGCCGCCATTAGACATGATAATAATAGCGTCATTCGCGCGTATATTATCGGTCACGTGCTCAATGATAGCTTCTATACTCGTTAGCACTTGCTGCTTACTATTTTGAGCAGCGCTATTATTACTACTATTAATGTCAGCACTCTCTATGACTTCTCTTAGTCCCCACTCAAGCCCTGCTGGCTCGTACCAGATAGTATGATCTGCTAGCATAGCTGACTGTGCTAGGCTGTCTTTATGAATACCCATTTTCATCGTGTTGCTACGCGGCTCAATGATCGCCCAAAGACGTCTGCCTGTTAGCTTCTTTTTTGCGCCGTCTAACGTTGTCGCAATAGCGGTCGGGTGATGAGCGAAATCATCAAACACTAATACATCGTTAGTATTGCCGATGAGCTCCATACGACGTTTGATACCAGCAAAAGCAGATAAGGCGGCACATGCAACGCTTATATCAACGCCTACATCATAGGCCGCTGCGACAGCGACTAGGGCATTATTGACATTGTGCAGACCACTCATCGACCAATCGACGACAGATTCTAATTTATCTTTACTATTATTATCGTGGTTATCAGCATCTAAATTATAACTTACTTTGAACTGGCTACCGTCTGCGCTAATGAGCTCGGCTTGCCAGTCAGCATTAGTAGCTGTTATTGTGCTTTTTGAGCTATCAGATGAGGGCTCATTGGTGACAGTAGTGCGCCAAATAGGTGTCCAAACGCCCTTGGCTAAAGTATCTTCTAAGCTGATAGTATCCGCTGGCATGATGATTTTACCATTACTCGGAATCATACGGATCATGTGATGGAACTGCGTTTGAATAGCATTTAGATCTGCAAATATATCCGCATGATCGAATTCAAGGTTGTTTAGGATAGCAGTACGCGGGCGGTAGTGTACAAACTTTGAGCGTTTATCAAAAAACGCAGAGTCATACTCATCCGCCTCAATAACGAAATAGCCTTGAGTCACAGAGTCCGTACTATCAAGAGAACTATCGCCGTCAAGAGTCTCTGCCCCTAGGTAACTACTATGCGCAAATACTTGTTGCAAATGCTCATCCGTCGTATCAACCAGAGGCACGCCACCGATCAAAAACCCAGTATCGATACCCGCGTAATGAAGTATCCACGCCAGCATAGTCGTCGTCGTGGTCTTACCATGCGTACCAGCCACAGCGATAACATGACGCGACTGCAGCACCTCTTCCGACAAAAACTGCGGCCCTGAGGTGTAGCGCAAGCCTTGATCTAACATATATTCAATCACTGGCATACCACGTTTCATCGCATTACCTACAACGACCAAATCAGGAGTAGGCTGTAGATGCTCTACTAAATAACCTTCATTAATAGTCACGCCAGCACGCTCAAGTTGAGTGGACATAGGAGGGTAAACATTAGCATCTGAGCCAGTCACTGTGTGACCTAAGCTACGTGCTAAAAGGGCAAGCGATCCCATAAAAGTGCCACAAATACCAAGGATATGAATATGCATAAACGAACCTGAGCTTAATGAAGTGAATATGAAAGTAAAATAAGGATAGCAAAATAAGAATAGTAACGAAATAGGTCGCATACCCTAGCTGCGCTTATTGTAGCGCATTAATCGCAGCTCTAATAGCACTACTCTAGTAGCCATATTACTAACAGGCATACTACTAATAAACAGGCAATAAAAAACGCCTAGCGATAAAATATCAGTTAGACGTTAACGAGTTATCTAAAATAATCATTTGATAAGCATTAGGATTTATAAGTTTGTGCAAGTTATTGTTAATAATTTGTCGTTAATGATCAGTAACGCGATAAAGTATAGTCAGGATCAGGGTTTTTGTTAGCATCTAACATCACTAAGTGATTGTCTTGAATACGATAACTATCTATATTTTCTTTGCTATAAACGATAGTAATCATATCATTATCTTGACGATACACCCCAGTCTCAACCAAAGTGGGACGTGTTGTTTTGGGATTCTCATAGATGCTAGTTTGTTTGACTGTGCCATCAGAATGCAAGTTGAGTGTTAAGGTAATCTCATCGCAATTCGAACAGGGTAGAATACCCATGTAATTACCGATCAAAGTCGCTTGTAGAGCACTACCAGCACGTTTTTCTGCAATCATAGGCGAGCGTCTCTTCTCCTCAATATCATCAGCTTTAGCCGAATCCATAAGGGATGTACCTTTATCCTCTACTGAGATTTTATCATTATTACTAGCTTCCTCAGTTGTAGTGTCAGCTACTAATGAAGGCGCTTTTTCTTCGATTACTTGATCACTTACAGAACTATGGTCGTTACTGGTGTTATTAGCACTGGATGCAGATTGATTATTGCAGCCCAATAACGGCAAAGAGCATGATGCCACCACTAAAAGCTGTCTACAGCTAAAATTAATGGTTTTGGGTAAAGGTACAAGTGCAAAAGGCAGCAAATACTTCATAATTACACCAACTATTGAACAGCGCTACAACGAGATAGAGACCATCATGCTAGTGCTACATCTACAACAGTCTCGCTACAGTTGTTAGTTAATAGGAGCTACTAGTTAACCTGTCGAAATACGTATGATAATGGACATACAGGCGTAAAAGTAAAAATTAACGTTGTAGAAATATAGTGCTACTGTAAACTTTTATCAAATAAGATGGTTGCGTAGTGATGATGATATTTAGAAGCATTGAAACAGGTGTCTTATGTGTTATTGATGTCACTACTCCTAAAACACGCCTTAATATCTAACAAACACATGGTGTATAGCAAAGATTGATCATTTTACAATCTCCAATTTATAATCTTGGCTTTAAGATTCTTACTAGTATCAGTATATGGACAATGAGCAATAGGCTGAATAACAACAGTGATTGCTCAGGAATACTAAATCCTAAAAAAGTCCAATCTACTGATGCGCACTCACCAGAACCTGCGAATACTTGATTGAGCACCTCACTCATAGGTAGAGTGTCGAGCCAATAATCAAGCCCAGGCCCACAAGAGGGGACTTGATCGGCTGGTAGATGCTGCAACCAAACATGACGCGCTGCTACGCCAGCAGCCCAGCCTATCCCTAATAAGCTACCCAGCCATAAAACGAGTCTGACCGCTTTAGATTTAGGATTAAATAGCGCAGCGATTAGTGCAAAGCTGCCCATGACCATCAGACCAATACGCTGAAAGATACAGAGCGGACAAGGAGAGAGGCCCATATAGCGCTGCAAAAAAAACAGCGCAAAGCTCATGCCGATAACAGTCATCACAACCAAGAGTATTTGCAAATTACGATAGGTGCTTAGACGTTGCATTGAAGGGATGCTCTTATAAAAGGGGCTAGGTTATAGACTTAGCAGGCTTAGCGATATTGCTGGACAAAGTTTATAAAGTCTTCTGTTTCGACAGCTTCTATTTCAGCTTGTTGTAATATTGATTTCTCAGCTAATACTTCATATTTAGCTTGAGTATTTGGGCTGAGGGTTTGCTGCAATAGAGAGTCACGATGCTGGTTAGCTAGCGTAAAGCCTAACTGCCACAGGCTACCTAAACGCTCGCTATCAGCATTCACTTGTGCTGAGATAGTAGACTCAGAGTGTCCTGCTTTGCCTTGCATCAGCGCGACCGCTGCACGATAATCATTACCGCCGTGATGCGCATCAAGCAGTGCTGCCAAAGGCTGCATACTGGTTAAATGATCTAGCATCCAATCTTGTAAAGGTTGCTCAGTCCCGTTATTTAGTATATGCAGATTATCAGCACGCCCTTCATTGACCACGCGCTCGAGATTGATCGCCAGCTCTTCTTCTTCGTTAGGCATCAGCTCAGGGGAGTCATTAAGCAAGCAATACAGCGCCATAACTTCTAAGAAGCAAGCGCTTGATAAACGAATACCAACATCGCTGTATGGGTCTAGATCAATCGCGCGAAACTCAACATAAGCGATACCGCGTCGCTCTAGCGCTTCAGTCGGCGTCTCACCACGATCAGCGATTTGCTTAGGACGGATAGGGCTATAGTATTCGTTTTCTATCTGCAAGATGTGATCATTGATCTGAATGGGATTGCCATCGGCATCGTTTAGACCTAGCTTTTTGAAGCTATCATGTGGGGTTTGAATAGCACGACGCAGACCTGCCACATACTCTGGCAAATTGTTATAGCGAATATCGAGCTGCTCTTGTACGCTGTTGGTATAACCAAGTTTGCCCATACGTAAGCTGGTTGCCGTAGGCTTATAAAGGGTCGAGTCATTCATCCGCTCAAGGTCGTGCTCACGTCCTGCGATAAAACACGGACAGACGCTAGGACTGGCTCCTAACAGATAGAGCACTAAACTGGTCAAGCGCTTAAAGTTGCGAATAAGACCTAAGTACTTATCGTTTTTGAAATCAGCTAAGGACTCAGAACCTTTATTGGCTAATTGAGCCTGCCAATGCTCAAATAAACCATCACCGAAAGATAAATTATAATGCAAGCCTGCAATAGTCTGCATACGGCGACCATAGCGAATACCTAAGCCACTACGATATAGCGTCTTAAGCTTACCAGTATTTGAACTGCCATAGTCTGCCAGCGGAATATCTTCATCATCGGAGGATAGCATACAGGGCATAGATAACGGCCACATCAGCTCGCCCTCAGGCAAGGCTTGATAGACCAATACGTGCAGTTGGCGCAGCATCGCAAGGGTGTCTTTGGGCGTACTACGAGGGTCGGTAATCAGCTCAAGTAAGCTCTCTGAATAGTCAGTGGTGATAAACGGATGAGTGAGCTTTGAGCCAAGTTTTAAGGGGTGCGGCGTCTGAGCTAAGTATCCATCAGGTCTAACGCGCAAACCTTCTTTTTCGATGCCGCGCAGCATACCTGCTAGGTGCTCGCTATCGAACCAATCTGGAATCTTAAAGTCAACAAAGCTATCGGCAAATTTACTCATAGTATTCATCTGTTGTTATTTATTATGTAAGAAGTGCTGGTATAACCGCTGCGTTGAGGCAAAAGCTTGCTCTAAGCTAGGCAACTTTAAACTAGATAATAGAGGCGGTAAATAATGCAGTCAGTTTAGCCCAAAGCTATGCTAAAAACTATGTAAACTTACAAAATCAGTAAGCTTTAGCTAAGGTCTGTTTAGTCATATTTAACCCATTAAAACTTAATTAGGTTCGCTAATAGGCGGATATTTTAGAATTGCAACTCATAACAGCAACAAAGCTTTTATCATTGAACATAAGAGCATTTTTGTTGTAATCATAGCAGTCTAGAGTTTTTTAAGACAAAAAACACCTACTATAAATAGATGCTTTAAAATGATACCAACTACCCAAAAACTGTTGAATACGAATAAAGAGTAGTTAAATAGAGAACGATGAGCCACAGCCACAAGTCGTCGTCGCATTGGGGTTTTGCACCACAAAGCGCGCGCCCTCTAACCCTTCAGTATAGTCAACCGTTGAGCCTTGTAAATACTGATAACTGAGCGAATCAACCACTAAGGTCACATCGCCATTGTCAAAGTTAGCATCGTCTTCGCCTAGATCATTGGCAAAGTTAAAGCCGTAAGAGAACCCTGAACAGCCGCCACCAGTCACATAGACTCGTAGCATCAGATTACTATCGCCTTCCTCTTCACGAAGTCGGCGCACCTTTTGCGCGGCACTATTGGTTAGATTCAATATCGTAGGATCAACAGGCTGATTGGCGCTTGGATCGTATTGGGTGGTTAGTTCAGTCATAATTACCTCAGTAGCTACCGTCAAAGCCGCTATTGGCTCCTTTATAGTTACTAAAAACAGTCACTAAAAATTATTAGTAAATAAAAGATTGTAGCGCGTGCTATCAGGTTAAATAGTATGTGATATAGCGATTAAACTATGAATAATTTGATCAACAGGGCCTAGGTTTTTAAACCTTATTTCTATAGATTGTTTTTGCCTATTGTTTGAGGTTCATTTTACCACTTGAACCTGTCTTTAATGTATGAATAGTTTTTTCTAGTATAGCATAATTGGGTCTCGCATTTGTTTGTCAAGGTTTAAGCATAGAGCGAGTTAAAGCCGTTGAAAAAGCCTTCTTTCGCCTTCATTAAGCAACTAAAATTAAAATAGCTATTTAATCGTTTGCCTATCGGCTAGTCGTTTGAAATAATAGCGACCATTTATTTGCAAAAGCTTTTATAAGTGCTGATTTGCAAATGCTACCTACCTTTTAAACCGTGCAAGCTATAAAAGCCATGTTTTAACTGCCTTATCCAAACCCTCTGAGATTAAAACTTTTATGATCGAATTTAAAGACGTTAGTGTGCGCCGTGATGGCCGTGAGTTATTTTCAGGTGCCAGCTTTCAGTTGCACCCCAACCATAAAATCGGCTTGACGGGTAATAACGGTACTGGCAAATCAACGCTATTTGCCTTGTTATTGACGCAAATGGGCACAGGCGATACTGAGGTTACCCTTGATCGTGGCGAGGTCAATATTCCTGATAGCTGGCAGGTGGCGCATATGGCGCAGGAAGTCGGGGCTAGTAGCCAAAGCGCGATTGACTATGTGCTAAGCGGTGATGAGCAGTGGTTTGAGCTCAATGCAGCGTTGAGCGACTTAAGTACAGTGAGCGATGAGCAAATTCCTATTCTTTATCAGCAGTTCGATGAAATCAATGGCTATAGTACCCCGACCAAAGCGGCGCAAATTATGGCAGGTCTTGGTTTTAAGACCAGTCAGCATGAGCTCCCTGTAGAAGGGTTCTCAGGTGGTTGGCGCATGCGTTTGAATTTGGCTAAGACCTTGATGAGCCGCGCTGATTTGATGCTTCTCGATGAGCCAACTAACCACTTGGACTTAGATGCTATTCTTTGGCTTGAGACTTGGATCAATGACTTTACGGGTCTTGTGATTGTCATCTCGCATGATCAAGCATTTTTGGATGCGACTATCGGCCATATCTTGCATGTTGAACAGCAGCAAATCACCATGTACACCGGTAACTATCAGCAGTTTATCCGCACGCGTCATGAGCGTATGGCGCAGCAGCAGCAGGCGTTTGAGAAGCAACAAGCGACCAAAGCCCATCTAGATGACTTTATTCGTCGTTTCCGTGCCAAAGCCAGTAAAGCTAAGCAAGCTCAGAGCCGTATCAAGCAATTAGAGCGCATGGCTGAGCTATCGCCTATGATGGCAGATAACCCATTCTCATTTCGATTTTATGAGCCTGCGCACATGAATACACCACTCATTGAGCTGACCAAAGCTGATGTTGGTTATAGCAGTACACCGCTTATTCATGATGTTAGTGTGCAGGTGACACCTGATACCCGTCTCGGTCTGCTAGGTATGAATGGTGCGGGTAAGTCAACGCTGATTAAGGCGATGGTCGGTGAGCTTGGGGTTTTATCAGGGTCTTATACGGTTTCCGATACTCTAAAGCTTGGCTACTTTAATCAGCATCAAATGGATGCTTTGGATGCTCAGGCTACGCCGATAGAGATGCTACGCCGTCTCGCAGGCAAGACCTCTGATGCTGAGTTACGCTCGTTTTTGGGTAGTTTTGACTTTCGCGGCGAGCGTATTGATACACCAAGTAAACTATTTTCAGGCGGCGAGCGTGCGCGTTTAACATTAGCGCTGATCGTTTGGCAGCGCCCTAATGTGCTCGTACTTGATGAGCCAACCAACCATCTAGACTTACAGATGCGCCAAGCCTTGACCGTAGCCTTGCAAGGTTTTGAGGGAGCAGTGGTACTGGTCTCGCATGATCGTGAGCTGATTGCTAATGTCTGTGATGAGCTGTACTTAGTACATGATGGTCAGATTGAAGAGTTCGATGGCGATATCAGTGACTATGGTAAGTGGCTAAGCGAGAAGCGCAAGCAAGAGAACAGCTCTGATAAAAAGTCGAACAAAAAAGGCAAGAGTAAAAAAGAGAAAAAAGCCTTTGTCGCCAAAGACAGTGTTTCACATCAAACAAAAGATAATAGCGTAAAAGCAGATGGAAAGTCTTCGTCGCAATCACTGTTAAGTAAGGATGAACAACGCAAGTTGGCCGCGCAGCAGCGCAAGCTTAGTGCACCTATTCGCCGCGATATTGAGAATACTGAAAAAGCTTTGGCAAAGATTGATGATCAATTAGCTGATTTGGAAACTAAGCTGGCAAACACTGAGCTATATGAGGAAAGTCGTAAGGCTGATCTGCTAAAACTACTAGAAGAACAATCTTCATTGCAACAGCAGCATAGTGATAAAGAGGAGAGTCTATTGCTGGCGATGACCAAACTAGAAGAGATGGAAGCTGACTTTAGTTAGAGTGACTGGAGCACTAAAGCTGACTGTTGTGGGAAATAATGAGTCAAGTTTATAAGCGTCATAAGTTATAAAAAAGGGGGAGAGCGTCAGCTCTCCCCCTTTCCTTACATTATTGCTTACGATATTTACCATCACCGTAAGATAATATCTTCATACTAGTCGTACAAAGTTGGCAGTTTATTTTACCAGCAGCGCCTTTAGATAAATCAAGAATTCTTCCCTTGATAAAAGGGCCTCTGTCCGTGATTTTTACTATCACGCTCTGCTTTGTCTTTTTGTTGGTCACTTCAACCTTCGTACCGAACGGCAGCGTTTTATGTGCTGCCGTCAAAGAGTTCATATTGAAGATACTACCACTAGCTGTGCGTTTACCGTGGAACTTGCTACCGTAATAACTGGTATTAGCAGCAAATGTGGCGGTACTCAACAGCAGTGATAACGTGACTACTAAAGACTTGATTAAATAAGACATTTAATACCTTTTTACGATTAATGAAATAGACAGATATTTTTGCCTATAATATTCACACTCCCTATGAGTATGAATAATATAGATATTTTACTATAAAAAGCTTGTTGTGTCCTCACAGCTCTGTAAACGACAATTAAGCAGCTCTATTTATTTAGTTGATTCATTGAGTTACTCTATATCTAATAGATATAGCAGCCGAAACCTATGCATAAGGAAAAAATAATGGCCGAAAAAAACTACTACGAAATATTAGGAGTCAAAAAGGACGCCACAGATAGCGATATTAAGAAAAAATATCGCAAACTCGTCCGAAAATATCATCCTGACGTCAGTGATGACCCTGATGCGGATAATAAGATTGCTGAGATTAATAACGCTTATGAAACCATTAGAGATAAAGACAAACGAGCTGAATATGACGCTATGCTCAATAATCCATTCGCAGGTCAAAGCAGTGGCGGATTTGGTGGACAAGCGGGCGCTGGACAAGGCGGCTTTAATTGGGAAGATATAAAAGGTCAGTTTGGTGAAGGGGAGGCCTTTGGTGACGGTGGCTTTCGTTTTGATGACATATTCTCAGCCTTTGGTCGCGGCGCGCGTGGCGGCTCCAATGAACAAGCAGGTGGTCGTACGCAACAAGGCTTTGATCAGTTCGGTGGTGGCTTTGGCGCTCAGGACAGCAAAGGTCAAGACCAACATGCCGAAATCAACGTTGATTTGGCATCCGTTTATAATGGTGATGACTATAGTATTAAACTAAATGTACCCACGCGACAGCTCAATGGTAGTGTCGACTATGACAATAAAACGCTAAAAATAAAAATACCTAAAGGCATCACAGATGGTAAGCAGATTCGCCTGAGTGGACAGGGAGCGGCGGGTAGTGGTAACGGTAAAAACGGCGATCTATTCTTAAAGGTAAAAATCACTCATAGCAACAATATCCGTTTAGAAGGCGCTGATGTTTATCAAACAGTAAATATCACCCCGTGGGAGGCCGCTCTCGGTGAAAAAATCAATGTCACCACGCCAGCAGGGACTTTGGGTGTTAGCATCCCAAGTAACAGTAAGTCGGGCAGTAATCTGCGTCTTAAGGGCAAAGGCATTCCCGCTAAGCAAGCCGGTGATCTGTATTTAACCTTAAATATTATAAACCCTGAGGTCAGTAGTGATACAGATAAACAAGCTTATGAGCAATTAAAACAAGCTTTTGCTGATGCTGGTATTAGCCGCTGATAAAGATAGTGATGCGAAAAATTAGTGAAACGTTAGCATAACCGCAACGAGGATAATAATATGAAACACTCACCCGAACTAACCGATCTCATTATGAGCTTTGATGAGCTAGTCTCTGCTTGTGGTCAAGAGCCGCAATGGGTCATTGCGCTAATCGAAGAAAATATTATCGAATATGATGTACCTGAGCAACAGCAATTTACTGGTTTCCAGTTGACGACCGTACGTCGTGCCTCACGCATTAGCCGTGACTTTGAGGCCAGCGTGCCTGCTATTGGCTTGATTCTTGAGCTATTAGATGAAGTTGAGCAACTGCGTCAGTATAAGCGCCAATTGGATATGCAAGCACCAGTTATTGAAGTCAATATTGAGCATTTAAAATAACCTAGTCTAATAATTTTAAATTTTAGAAATAAAAAAAGGGCATTGATTGCCCTTTTTTTTGTGTTTATAACTGCTGAATTAGTGATTGTTAGTCAGTTAATAAAACCAGCTAACGCGCATATTTCGGATCAGCGGCTGCGGTAAATAACACATCTGTTGATGAGTTCAGCGCAGTCTCTGCTGAATCTTGTATTACCCCGATAATAAAGCCGATAGCGACCACTTGAATAGCAATATCGTTAGGAATACTAAATAGGCTTGCTGCTAATGGAATAAGTAGCAATGAACCGCCAGCTACACCAGACGCTCCGCAAGCACTAATCGTCGCTACTAAGCTGAGCAGCAATGCTGAGGCAAAGCTGACCTCAATGCCTAAAGTATGAGCTGCGGCGAGGGTGAGTACGTTAATAGTAATTGCCGCACCTGCCATATTGATGGTCGCGCCAAGCGGAATCGTCACTGAGTAAGTATCTTTATTCAAGCCTAATTTATTGGCAAGATTCATATTGACTGGAATGTTCGCCGCAGAGCTACGAGTAAAAAACGCGGTAATGCCAGATTCACGTAGACAAGTAAAGACCAGCGGATATGGGTTTTTGCCGGTCTTGATAAAGACGATAATAGGATTAGCAATCAAGGCGATAAATACCATACAGCCAATCAATACCATCAAAATCCGTGCGTAGCCTGCCAGTGCAGCAAAACCCGTTTCAGCGACAGTGTTGGCGACTAGACCTAAGATACCAAAAGGGGCTAGAGCAATAACCCATTTGACCACTTGTGAGATAGCTTCAGAAAAATCAACGACAGCAGCACGTGTGGTTGCGCTGGCTTTACGGAGCGCAAAACCGATGATAATTGCCCATGCCAATATACCAATATAGTTGGCGTTAGCGACGGCATTGACAGGATTAGCCACAAGGCTAAGCAGTAGATTACCTAAGACTTCTTTTAGATCGGCGGGCGGTATCTGCGTCACGGCATCAGCACTCACTAATACTAAGCTGGTAGGGAATAAAAAGCTGGCACCCACCGCCGTCAATGCCGCCAAAAACGTGCCAAAGATATACATAATCAGCACGGGCTTTACGTAGACTTCACCATCACTACGATGTTGGCAGATAGCGGCCATCACTAAGATAAAGACCAGCACAGGCGCAACCGCTTTTAGTGCTCCGACGAACAGTGTACCTAGCAGGCCTAGGGCAATACCGACATTGGGCGTCAGCCAACCAACCAACGTGCCCACTATCAAACCGATAATAATAAGCGGTACTAGACCAATGCGCTTATACATTTCAACCAATGAATACATTCTTACTCCTACAACTTAATGAATAATAAAAGAGATCAAGCTATTCTCTATTTTTTGCCTTACTAGCCTCGTACTTATATATATAAAGGTAAGATTCGTAAAACAGAATAAAAATCGGTGAATTATAACCAAAAAAAGAGCCGTTAAGCCCTTTTTTATTTTTATAGCTATTCATTTGAAGAGATTGATTGGTTATTGGGGTCTGTTGAACATTTGATCATGGCACTGACAGTGACTATTTTTTAGGCGATTCTAGATTAAAAATATCTAGTTTAGTCATTCTAAGCGGATCTTTTTAATGACGAATCGGCAAAAAAGAGTCCTGTCCCACTCGAGCACAGCTCTCGTCTTGCGAACGGGCAAAGCAGTGCTTTGCTCGATCCGTTCTCAGGGCTGATGCTAAAATTGCCCTATTCGTTGTAAAAATCTAGCCAAGGCATCTGCATTACCTGCGATTTTTACCTAGACTAGAACACAGCTTTGATAAACTAGTAGCTATCAGCAGTGCTCACTTATAAATGTTCAACAGACCCTACCTCTCAAATGATATTAGCGTGCGTATTTAGGGTCAGCAGCGGCAGTAAACAGTACGTCTGTTGACGAGTTCAATGCGGTCTCTGCCGAGTCTTGCAGGACACTAATAATAAAGCCGATAGCCACCACTTGTAGCGCAATATCATCAGGAATATTGAATAAACTGGCCGCCAAAGGAATGAGTAGTAATGAGCCACCAGCGACGCCAGAGGTACCGCCAGCACTGACCGTAGCGACTAGACTTAGCAGTAATGCTGAGCCAAAGCTGACTTCAATACCCAAAGTATGGGCTGCTGCAAGGGTGAGCACATTAATAGTAATTGCTGCACCTGCCATATTAATAGTGGCGCCTAATGGCAGGGTGACTGAATAAGTATTTTCATGTAAGCCTAATTTGCTGGCTAGATTCATATTAATGGGGATGTTAGCGGCTGAACTGCGAGTAAAAAACGCGGTAATCCCAGATTCACGTAAGCAGGTGAATACTAGCGGATATGGGTTTTTACCGGTCTTGAGATACACAAGGATAGGGTTAGTTACCAATGCAATAAACAACATACAGCCTATCAATACTAGCAAAATTCGTGCATAGCCCAACAGCGCAGCGAAGCCTGTATCAGCGACGGTATTGGCTACTAAGCCCAAGATACCAAAAGGTGCTAGGGCAATAACCCATTTGACTACTTTTGAGATGGCATCTGCAAAGTCATTGACAGCGCTGCGAGTTGTCTCGCTGGCTTGTCGTAACGCAAAGCCGATAATAACCGCCCAAGCTAATATACCAATATAATTAGCATTGGCTAGGGCATCAACTGGATTGGCGACGAGACTGAGCAGCAAGTTATTTAATACTTCTTTTAAGTTTGCAGGCGGTACTTGCTCGATGGTGGCATTCACCAAAGTCAATTCAGTTGGGAATAAAAAGCTGGCACCAACAGCGACCAAAGCGGCCACAAAAGTGCCTATCAGATATAAAAACAGCACGGGTTTTACATAGACCTTATTACCGCTACGATGCTGACAGATAGCAGCCATAACTAAGAAAAACACCAGTATAGGGGCAACGGCTTTTAAAGCGCCGACGAACAGCGTCCCCAAAATACCTAAGGCAATGCCAATACTTGGTGCCAGCCATCCTATCAAAGTACCCAGTACTAAACCGATAACAATCAGCGGTACCAATCCGATTCGTTGATACATCGCTATTAATGAATGCATTTTTACCTCAGTAGTTTAAGTAGCAAAAAACATAGACTTATTTAACGGGCGATATTAGCATTTTTTGACATGTTAACCCATAACTAGACTTTTAAATCATTGAAACGCAGACGAAAAAAAACGCCATGACTGGCGTTTAATTTCTGTACTATTTGTACTAGAAGACTAGGGTCTGTTGAACATTCACAAGAAGGCACTGCTGATAGCTAAAATGGGTCTAGTCTAAGTGAAAATCGCAGGTAATGCAGATGCCTTAGCTAGCTGATTTTAGTTAGACGGTTACAACGAATAGAGCGATTTTAGCATCAGCCCTGAGAACGGATCGAGCAAAGCACTGCTTTGCCCGTTCGCAAGACGAGAGCTGTGCTCGAGTGGGACAGGACTCTTTTTTGCCGCTACATTGCTAAAACTAGACGCTTAGAATGACTAAACTTACAATTTTTATCTGCGAAGCGCCTAAAAAATAGTCGCTGTCAGTGCCACGGTCGAATGTTAAACAGACCCTAAACTTTGAAATGGGTAAGCTCATGCCCTAATTGCTGATAATGCTTATACTTAGCCCGTCCTGCTGCTACGCTGACCGTATCTGGTTTGATAATCTCTAGGATACGGGTTATCGATACGTTATGAGTCGCACCTATAAAGTCCGTAACGGTACGAGCAGTAGTGTTAAGAACTATACCTTTGAACTGCTCGGGCAAATAGTCACCTAATAGCACAGGCGCAAGCAAATCATCAGCAGTATTTGTCGTTAGTAACTGATGCGGGATAAAGCTAACGGCATCGTGCGACCACAGCGCCTCATCAAGCTCGCTTAGTAGCGATGATTCATCACTCAATACGAGTATCGATTGCTTGCTTTTATGAAGCGCAGTCTGTACTAACTGCACCATAAAGCGCAAAATATCTTGAGCTTTAGGGTCGCTGAGTACATAAAAGCTAACGGGTAGCTGGGTCGCCGTTGTCTGATCCGTTGCCATTATCTATTACGCTATTGAAGCATTCTTTAGATACTGCATAAATAGCGGCACCGGACGACCTGTAGCGGCTTTGTCTTTACCTGAGATCCACGCCGTACCAGCGATATCCAAATGCGCCCACGCTTGACCTTCCTCTATAAAGCGCGATAAGAAGCAAGCGGCAGTGACAGCGCCTGCGCCTTTGCCACCGATGTTCTGTATATCAGCAATAGGCGAATCAATCAACGACTGATACTCATCATCCAACGGCATGTGCCAAACGAGATCACCAGACTGATTACTAGCGTTTTCTAAGCCAAACAACACATCTTCATCGTTACTGAATACGGCTGAGCGCACATGACCAAGCGCGACGACGCAAGCACCTGTTAGCGTTGCTACATCGATGATCGCTTTTGGCTGATAGTACTGCTGTACGTAGCAAAGCGTGTCGCATAGTACTAGGCGACCTTCAGCGTCTGTATTGAGGATTTCGACCGATTTGCCGTTCATCGCTCTGATGATATCGCCAGGACGCGTGGCTTCCCCTGATGGCATATTTTCAGCACAAGCCAATGCGCCGACGACATTGATAGGTAGACGTGATTCGCATAGCGCTTTTAGCGTACCGAGTACTGCAGCAGAACCACCCATATCAAACTTCATCTCATCCATAGCCGCGCCTGGCTTGATTGAGATACCACCTGAATCAAAGGTAACGCCTTTACCAACCAACACAATAGGCGCATCATCATTGACCGCTTGAATAGCTTGATCGGTAGCTTTATCCGCTTTTTTACCAGCGCCTTTTAATGGCAATTTATCGGCTATGGCTTTTAGGCCACCGCTAACTTTTGCTGCGCTACTAGTCGTCTTAGCACCGAACTTTGATTTGCCTTGATATTCCATGGTGACCAGCTGGCCCTCGCGGGTCGAGCCTTGTGACACGGATAAGAAGCAATTCATCCCAAGCGCTGCCATTTCTGCCTCGCCAAGTACGGTGACTTTTAATACATCAGAATGCGCTTTGGCAAGCTCTTGTGCTTGCTCTGCCATGTACGCCGGGAAGCAGATGTTGCCTGGCTCATTAGCCACATCACGAGTTAGGCTTTGACCTGCAAATACTGACTCAGCAAAGTCTAGCGCTGGCTGCAAAGTAACATCAGCCAATAGATAGATATCAGTCAATACAGGGGTGTTTTGCTTAGACTTGTACTTATCGAAACGATAAGTCGCTGCTAATAAATTCAGTGCGAATTGACCGAATTCGTTTTCCTCTAAGCTGTCATTTAGCGCTACAGTAATTGAGCTAACGCGCTTTTGTGTGGCACTATAAATCGTCTTAGCAATTTTTTGTAGCGTCGCATTATTTAGTTTATCGACATTACCCACACCTACTAGCAATAATTGCAGCGGATTTTGCTTAGTGGTTTTTTTGTCACCTGCTAACGCATAATCGGCTACTGTCTCGCAAGCTTTACCTGTAAAATGCGACACATCGATCAATTGCTCGATACGCTCTTGATAGTCGGTTAATACAGACTCTGCTAAGATATTTTTATTGTTATCGACTAGCACCACTAAGCAGGCTGAGTCTTTATCCTTAGCTTCTTTTTTGAGTATTTTTTGAGTATGGGTTTTTGGTAACTGTTGGGTGAGCTTAATATTCATATAGGGTTGTCCTTGTAAGCTTGTTAGAGTGATTATTGAATCAATTGGGCAGTGATGTGATGGCAGTGTAGCATATCAAAATAGCAGCGCACCGTCAGCGAGGGTTAATGATTTTGGCTAGGTTTGCTGGCTACTTTGGCAATTATAGCTAAACATCAGCTTGTTAGCCGTTGATTGCGGTATCAGTCGACATCAAAGCGGCAAATCTATCTTGCAATGCAGCCATAGCCGTATCGTGTATTACGTTGGCGGCCAGCGTTTCGCCTTGAGCACTAGGCAAGTTGCGAGTAGCACAAGCATCATGACAAACAAAATTCTCAAAGCCTAAATCAAAGGCAGATCTTACGCTTGAGCTGACACACATATGACTCATAAACCCAGCAAAGACAATTTGCGACTTGCCAGTAGCTTCGATAAGCGCTTGTAACGGAGTATCATAGAAGGCATTAGGATGCATCTTAGTAATGGTTTTTTCACTATCTAATGGTTGCAAGCTGTCCACTATAGTAACTTTGTCTGACAAAGGATCAAAAATATTACCCTTGTCTTCACCATGATGGGCGATATGAAAAATAGGCGTGTTGTTATCTCTAGCTTTATCTAACAGCAAACGCGCATTGGCAGTGGCTTTAGTACCAGCTGCGCCTAATGGCATTTTACCATTGACATATTCATTCTGAAAATCAATCAGTACCACAGCGCAGTTTGACCAATCAAGCTTATTATACTGGCCGCCAGCCAATTCAAGTAGAGTTGCAGGACTAGACATAGTGTTCTCCAGATGGTGTGTGAGGTAAAGATAGATTCTAACAACTAATGAGCCGCTTATCAGTGCTTGATACCAACAACACACAAACCGTTTTAAATGCGCTACAGTACAGAGTACTGTAATGTATTCAAACACATTTTACCGTCATTTTTTACAAAAACATGGTAGCATTAGCGGCTATGCCTGAATGCCATATCCACAAGCATAGCTTGCATCATTTAGTTGGTTCGACAGACGCTCAGCTACGTTATTAATGCTGTTACCCTAAGCTTTTTATTAAGAGTCCTTATCGTGATATTACGCCGTTATATGACCAATCAAGTTGCCTCGACCACCGTTTTGGTATTGGGGTTTTTGGTCGTAATGATGCTTGGCGGACGTCTGATACGTTATTTTGGCATCGCCGCTGAAGGTAATTTGGATATCAGCTTATTGTTTAGCATTATTGGCTATAATCTACCTTACTTTTTAGAGCTTATCCTGCCGTTAGCGTTTTTTATCGCCTTAATGCTAGTGTTTGGGCGATTGTATGTCGATCAAGAAATGGCCGTTATCAATGGTAGTGGGGTCTCACGCGGTAAACTTGCACGGTTGATGACCCCATTGATTTTGGCGCTGTTCGTAGGCGAAGCCGCCTTATCGGTAGTCGCTAAGCCTTGGGGCGTGCGCTCCTCAGAAACTATCTGGCAGCAGCAAGCTTTGAGTAGTGCTTTTGATCTTATTCGTCCTAATGAGTTTGTCAGTAGTGGCAATTACCATCTGTATGTCGGTAGCTTGAGCGACGACAAAAAACAGCTGCAAGATGTAGTCTTAATTCAGACCAAAGAGACGGTTGAAAATGAAGAACCGCTTAGCAGTGATGATGCTGAGCTGGCAAGGCAACTGGCTAATACTGAGATGCCGCAAGAGTTGACGACTACTATCGACAACAGCGATCAAGCCATTACTAAAGACACCATCACTCTTGCCAAGCGTGCTGAGCAAGTTGATAACGGTGCTGGCGGTATCACGCAGTTGGATCTGTTTCAGGGTCGACGCTATGAAGTCGGCGCAGGCAGTCTAAAGTATAATCAAATTGGCTTTGATCGTTATCGGATTACCTTAACTGAGTCCTCTAAAGAGATAGTGACTGAGGATAATACCGAAACCCAAGCTATTGGCCCTTTATGGCAAGCTGCTACAGGTAGCGCGTCAGTTAATAGTACTAGTGCTATGCGGGCCGCGCAAGGTGAGCTGGGTTATCGATTTGCGCTGCCTTGGCTGATGATCATCGCGCCGATGCTAGCTGTACCTTTATCTCAAGTAAGGCCTCGTCAAGGGCGCTGGCTACGCTTATTCCCCTCAGTATTATTATTTGTCAGCTGTGCATTAGGCATTATTTCGCTCAAAAACGCAGTGGGTCAAGGCAGTGTTAGCGTTTGGGCTTATGCTTGGCTGATCGTAGGGTTTATGGCGTTGGCACTATATATGAATTGGAGCAGCCGTATAGGACATCGATTACGGGTACGACGAGAGGGTACTGAGCCCTCTCTAACAACCGATCATTCAAACGGAGGGAACTATTAGTGCGCTCTCCTGTTAATACCCAATCCACCACTCTAAAAGTGCTCAGTCGTTACGTGAAAAAAAACGCCCTACTAGCCATTATCGCGGCGATACTAGGACTGTGGGCGCTACAAATTGTTTTCTCTTATTTATCTGAACTGGACTCACTAGATGATAGCTATACGATGGCGGACGCTCTCAAATACATCCTATATCGCTCGCCCTATTTTTTAGAAGAATTTATCCCGACAGGTGCTTTATTAGGCGCGGTTATTGGATTAGGATTATTAGCTAATAAGAGCGAGCTGGTGGTCATGCGCGCCGCTGGTATTAGTGTGTATCGTATCGTCGGTTGGGTACTACAGCCTGCGCTGGTATTTGTGCTTTTAGCCTTAGTGATTAACCAATTCGTATTACCTACCAGCAATCAATTGGCACACGAAATCAATAGCGACGAGCGCGACGTATCGATTACCACAGTGCGCGGCTACTGGACCGTGCAGCCAAGTTTTACTACTAGTGCTGGCAACGATGCGAATAATAGCACCGATAACACTAGTGGTAGTGCGCAGCCCAATGGCAGCGATATTCTCTATATCAATTATGCAGATGTACAAGGCAATATCGGTGAAGTAAAACGCTGGCACTTAGATAATGACGGCAATCTGCAAACTGCTATCCGTGCTGAAGGCGGCAACTATAAAAGGCGCGTCGCTATTGATGCGGATAATAATACCTCGGCCCAGTCTGCCCAGTACCGCTATGAGTGGCAACTCAATAATATCACCAAGCTGAGTATCAACCAAGGGTTTGAAGCCAGTCAAGCCAAGTCACTATCAGACACACTAAGCTTACCTTTTGCACCTGAGTCGGTCTATCTATTGACCCGTGAGGCTGAAGATCTATCGCTGACTCAGCTATATGATCATCGTCAGCTTATGCGCGCGCAAGAGCAGCGCTCATTGACTCATGAGCTGGCCTTTTGGCAAAAGTTGTTATCACCACTCTCAATTTTATCGCTAGTTATCGTTGCCTGCTCATTCGTCTTCGGCTCGCTACGCACTCATAGCTTAGGTTTACGTATTGTCGTCGCGCTACTATTCGGCTTGCTATTTAGCTACCTGCAAGACTTGGTTGGGTTTATTTCCTTGGCGACTGGATTTTCGCCGATGCTTATGGTGATACTGCCCATTATCGCCAGTACAATACTGGGAATATACTTACTAAAACGGCAAATGTAGACGGTTGTTTTGGTAAAAACTTAAGCTCAGCGAAATACAACTAAAAAGCACGCTATAACTCAACGTTAAGCGTGCTTTTTGCTGATGGGTTTTGCAAGATTATTCTTTGGTCGCCATGGTAATAGTATAAGTTTTGCCTTGCTTGACCTTTTCGCTATTCCCAAACACCTCGGTAAACGAGCGCTTCATAAATTGACGTAAGCCATTGATGGTCACCACGTAAAAACGTCCACCTTGACGCATCCGCGCATAAGCATCTAAGAAGTATAAATAGTGCTGCTCTTTGCCGACTTTAGCAGGCAAGTTCGACATCACAAGGCTAAAGTCTTTATCTGCCGCCACATGATTAAAGCCGTTTGATAAATGCACATCGACATTATGCAGACCATTTTTCTCACAGTTCAGGCGAGCATATTCTACTGCCATAAAGTCTTTATCAATTAAGGTGTGCTGACCATTTGGACATTCGCGCGCCGCTGCCATACCAAGTACACCATAGCCACAGCCCAAATCTATCGAGTCATCGTCCGTCTGAAAGTCGACATAATCAAGCAGCATGAGGCTACCGTCATCGAGCTTTTGCGGAGAAAAAATACCCCACGTAGTGGCAAAGTCAAAAGGTTGACCCAGCACATTCGCTTGAAAGTTAATATCTTCACGCCAGTGTTTGGCTTTTTCTAATAATTCAGCAGGTGGTCTATGTTTCATGGAGTTCTCTATGATATGAATAATTAATGATGATATTGTAACGAGAATTTAATAAAGTTTCAGCTCATTACTCATCTTTCATCTTATTTTTTGCTTTAAAAGGCTCTGAGAACTGTAGGATCAAAAAGCTAACGACAGATAAGATGATGGCAATCTCATAGCGGCTATAAGCGACTGAGATACCAATGGCAGCGGTATTCCATAGTCCTGCTGCTGTGGCAGTCCCTTTAACACTGCCACCACTTGTGAAAATAGCACCACCACCGATAAAGCCCATACCTGTGATAATACCGTACATAATACGCGCTTCGGCATCGCCCTCATTGTAGATATCTCGACCGACTAGCATAAAGGCGCAGGAGGCAATAGCCACCAAAGGGAACGTTCGTAGACCCGCACCATTGTCCTTCATCTCACGATTGAGCGCGATGGGTAGTGACAATATAAAGGCAATGCATAGTTGAAAAAAGTGATACTTCATCAACGCCATATCGATATCTAATTCAAACATAGCTCACTCCGTTATGCAAAAGTGAATTTAAATAAGTAATACAACTTTAAAGCTATTTAAATAGTATTGTAGCGATAACAATGTGAGTTTTCAGTTATGGATTGATAGTGGTTTGTGATTGATTCTAATTATGAAAAGGTTAATAGGCTTTTAGCCTAGTGGAGTTGTTAGCTGGCTGTAGGGTGGGTTAGCCCAAGCGTAACCCGCCGAATGAGTGCTGCTCTATACGATAAATCAAGTTTAATGATCGGCTGTAGGCTGGGTTTTTAACCCAGCAGGATACAGCGGTTAGCTTGAAATTTATAGATAAAGTAAAATTTTGTTTGTAATATAGTACGATGTTATCTTTCTAGCTTGACTAACAATCTGCTTAGCTAAAAGTTCAGCCTACAAATCACAATAATTTATATTTTAACTGGATTTTCATATGAAGAAGTTTGTACTTAGTTTGGCGCTTAGTTTAGGAGCTGTATCAGCAACGCCTGTTATGGCTGCCATCCCTGCTTTTTCTGCTAATCAAATGGCGCAGGTTAAGCTCAAAGACCTGAGCTTTAGAGAAGTTATGCGTCAGTTTTACAGCGGTCAGATGACTCCTACTTTTGCAGATGACACGTATATTGATTCATTACCAAACATTGGTTTAGGTCATGATAATAGTACAGCATATAAAATAGTAGCTTTAATGCACCCTATAGAGCTTTATTATAGCGCGGATGGTGAACAACGTTATTTAGTGACCATTGAAAAAGTGTTTGTTAATGATAACTCATTAGAATACTGTGAATCTTGCGGCTCAAAAGCAGATTTATACAGTTTTAAAAAACTAAATGATCTACGGTTTCAATTAGTAAGCAGGACATCAGAGAGCGTAGAGTTTTCAAGTAATTATGGCTCAATGAACCTTCAAAACAATGACCTTGATATTCATGGGATTTTAGAGCGTTTAGGTGAAAATTTAGTAGGTAGCATATTCAAGAGTGGATATATGCGTCAAGGTTATACGACAGACTCATGGGCAGTACTACATCTACCTGAAAATGATTTTATTAATACTTATGCATTAGGCGATGCTGGTTCAGATAATAACGGTGCACATGATTATGATTCACCCTTGCATTATGACTATGAAGGAGTTGTGACAGTAATGGCTGAGAACACCGCCTACTATCCAATTATGTTAACTTATAAAGGCATACCTCCTGATGATCCTGAGCGTCCTAAATTTATCAACAATAGCTACATTATGAGTTTTGATCCGATAAAAAAAGCTTATGAAACAACATCCACTATAAAGCGGTAATTAGCTTCATTGGGATGCGCTCAGCGCACCGAATAAAATGTAAAGTAAAGGTTCTATATGAAATACACTTTATAGTTTTTGACTCAAACAAAATCAAATTCGCATTGATTTTAGTTCAAAATATTGTAGATATAAATTCGGTGGGTTACGCTTTGGCTAACCCACCCTACGATATAAAAATTAACCAACATTTTAATAATACCATTCAGAAAATTCCCTTTAAGGAATTTCCTCTTGCGAGCCTAACGAAGCAGTGCTTCGTTTTAACGGCTCTCAACCACGCGGATGATGCTCAGCATGTAATTTCTGCAATCTAGCCGTCGCCACATGGGTATAAATTTGCGTCGTTGATAAATCACTATGCCCAAGCAAGAGTTGCACACTACGTAAGTCCGCCCCATGATTGAGCAGATGCGTAGCAAAGGCATGACGTAGCGTATGCGGTGATAAGTCTTTATCAATACTGGCAACTTTAGCGTATTTTTTTAGTAGATACCAAAAGTTCTGCCGCGTCATATAGCCACCTTGCGCAGTCAAAAACACCGCTTGGCAGTTGCCAGACTTCAAATGAGCGATTAGATCACCACGAGCGTGGTTTAGGTAATCCTCTAACGCGTCCGCCGCGTATTCCCCTAATGGCACAAGACGGGTTTTATTACCTTTGCCCGTGATTTGTAGCCAACCTGCATTTAGATTGACTTGTTCAAGCGCTAAATTAATCAGCTCGCTGACCCGTAGACCGCAAGCATACAGCACTTCTAGCATCGCCTTATCACGTAGACCAAGCGCTGTGCTCGTATCAGGGGCGGCAAGTAGATTATCGACGTCGCCCTCGCTTAAATCTTTGGGTAGGGGACGACCTAGCTTTGGTGATTTGATCTGCTCACAAGGGTTGTCTTCGCGCAGATTGCTAGCGATCATCCATAGATAGAATTGACGTAGGCTTGAGAGCATACGTGCCTGAGTACGTGGCGTCTTATCGTCTTGAGCAAGTAGAGATAGGCAGTGCAGCACGTCATCAGCTTGCCATTGAGTTAGTGCTTTGGTATTGGTCAGCTCACAGGAGCGCAAATCACGCACATAAGCGTTACGGGTACGAGTCGCAAGACCACGAGCGAGCATCGCCTGACGAAATTCAGTGATATAAGTTGGCTCGTCATCGACGGCTAGCGCCTTGGGTTGACGTTGTTGTACGGCGCGATCACGGCTCATCTGAAGCGCCAACTAGACACCACAACGAAGTAATCTCGCTACTCCTCGCAGCATATAACGGATCAGTCTCATCTTGGCTACGACCATGTTTAGGCTGGGTATCTAAGCGGTATTTTATGGTTAGCCCAGCATTGGCAATCCAGTCTAATAGCTCATCACGGCTGCGCAATTGTAGATGTTCTGCTAAGTCCGACATTATCAACCAAAGCTCACCCTGCTCAGCTAAGTGCTGTTTTGTACCTTGCAAAAACCCGCGAAGCATCTTACTTTTCTCATCATACACCGCATATTCAAGTGGTGAGGTTGGTTTGGCAGGTAACCAAGGTGGATTACAAATAATCAAATTGGCTAGTGGCGCGTCTATCGGAAACATATCCGCTTGCTGGAGCTGTATATTAGATAGCTCTTGACGCGTAAAATTATCTTGCGCACAGGCTATAGCTTGCGGGTTCAAGTCGGTCGCGATGACGTTTTGCACACCGCGCTGAGCTAAGATAATCGCCAATAGCCCTGTACCCGTACCAATATCATAAGCGATATTACAATTAGCAGGCAGCGGTGCATCGAGCAATAGCTGTACATACTCATGACGGGTCGGTGCAAACACCCCATAATGCGGATAAATCGACAGCCCTAAGCTTGCAATGGGTACGCCTTTTTCGCGCCACTGCGCTGACCCTAACGCCCCTTGCAGATCACGGAGGGATAGCAAGCAGGATTCGCTCATTTCTCCAAATGCTGCTTTACAAGCTGCACTGACATCAGGCGCACGGCGTAGGTGACTGACATAATTGGCATCCAGCTCTAGTAATAAACGGCCCAATATTCGCGAGCGCTGAGCTTGGGCTTGGCGCTGCTGATGAAATAAGTTGGGAATTACTTTAGCTGGTAATGAGGCGTCATCGGCAGGATTACTGATAGTGTTTTTAGATTTGCTAGCGGCTTTATCACTCTTGCGCTGCTCACCACGCTCGACACGGCGAGTCATAGCTTGCAGAAGTTGACGGGCATTATGGAAGTCGCCACGATATAACAGTGAGGTGCCTGCACAGGCTAGACGATAGGCTTTGTCTGCGCTTGTGCTGTCGTCAATCACTTCGATATGTGCAGGCGCTGCTTGATCACCTGATGACAACCAGCGCGCCTTATGCAAAGTATTATTGTGCAAAGTATCGCTGCCGTTTTTACTTTCAGTCCATTCTACATATTGCTTTTCTACTGTGAGCACGTCATTGACCTTTTATAAAAGTTTTGTAATAGAAAAACATAAATGGTTATCCGCCATTAAGCAGATTTTTTCTTAACTAAATAACGATATAGAGTAACGCTTGCTTGCTCGTCATTCCCATTATTAACAATGTCACTATCTATAGTTATCTCGTCAGGATCTACGCTTAAGGTTACATTTTCAGCGACAGTTTCTTGCGTTAATAACTCATGGCCTAAGTGACGACAAAAATTAGGAATATCGCGAGTGGTCGCAGGGTCTGTCGCTAGCACCTCGATAATATCACCGCTATCAGCGCGGCGGATAGTCTTGTGTAGCATCATGACCGGCTCAGGACAGATCAGTCCTTGAGTATCTAAGTGATGATTGACGATAGTATTTGAAGTTAAAGTAGTCATATTTTAAATTACAGATAATTAAATAAATTTATAAAAGGTTTTAGGTTTTAAATGCTGCTAAAGCGCTTCATCATTTTCAGGCTCATCTTGTCGCGCTAAAAAGTCAAAAAAGCGCTTGAAGCTGACTCTAAAAAAGAACGCGACGCCAAGCCAGCAGGATAGTCCTAGCCATGCTGTATCGGCAAATATTAGGCCACCAATCAATACTATTGATGATACGCCAATACACATAATAACCATCGATGATTGAGCGAGCCGATAGCGATAGATAATAAAAGCATCGTAGAGGGTCATAGGAATAGTCAGCGCAATCAACACATAGGGTAGGTTAAAAAACAACCGATATAACAGAGCGCTATCATGGAACATCTTGATACTAGCGATAGTACCGAACACCATAAACGCAATAATCGCCGCATAGAGCAAATAGACCGCTAGGGTATTAGCACGCTGCGCACCTTTTATACGTGCAATGGCAATCGGGGGAAAGCCATGCTGAGTTACTTGCTCTGAGACAGTAGTCATAATGATCAGCGCTTTATCTATTTGAAATAAGGATCTTTATTTAAAGTAAGAAATCATGGAGTCTTAATAATATCTGTAAGCCTATTAATCCGCTTTGCCTATTAATCCGCTTTGATAGTATCAATCGCCATAGCGCTATTAGGATCAGTAAAATAAGTCGATAGCAAAATACAGGCAGAGATATCATCAATAGGATCGCGCTCGTGCTGTATCCAGCCTTGCTCCCACGCAATCTCACGTGCGCCTACCGAAGTTAAGCGCTCATCACACATTTTGACGACCACAGCTTGATGCTGTTCAACTAGGCGATGGGCTAGGCGACGAGCAAATTTATGCGCACGTTTGGAGAGCATAGAGCTACTACCGTCCATATTTAACGGCAAGCCAACAATCACTTGGGTCACGCCCCAAACCTTGATGATACCTAGTAGATTGTCCCAGTCGGGCTGCCCATTATTCATAATCAAAATATCAAAAGCTCGCGCCGTCTGAGTCATGGTATTACCCAGCGCCATCCCCATCTTTTTGACCCCATAATCCAAACCCAAGACCAAATGGGGCTTGAGAGCGGAGACATCGACCCTTAGATCGACCGTTTCTTCAAGTTCTATGGGCGTGTTGTTATCTGGGCTATTCAATGAGCAGTCCTATATTTTTACTATTCATCTAAAGTAGAGAGGATTTAAACTAAGCGTATTAGCAAAGTTATTAGGCATGGCCAATATCGCTACTAAGATAATCGGTGGTGTTCTAAAAAGTATGCTGGCATCAGACGTAGCCATAATTGACATAGAAGAACACCAGATCGAATACCTTAAAGTGATTATCAAGCTTTTTCGAGAAGCAGCAGGTTTTTCTAACGGCTCGACGTAACCGGTGTCTCAAGCGACAGTTATTGCCTTCTATACCTACCGTATGCTGTTTGCCAACTCGCTTATGATCTGATTTAAAAGCCGTCAAAAAGCTATCCCAGTTGTCCATACTAATAGAGTCATAGCTGACTTTGAGCTGATTTAGACGTGCTCTTAGCTTCTTAGCCGTTCTCAAATCACGTTTGCCCCAGACATAAGCGACAATCTCATTGGTAGCACGGTCATAAGCATAAATCAGCCAGACTTTACGTTTCTTACGGTACACGTAAGTCCAGAACTCATCAACTTCTAAGCGTTCATAGTAGCTCTGCTTAGGCGCAATCTTATATACGGATGAGCCTATGGTACTTAGCACTTTACCAATGCTAACTGAGGCTATAATAGCAATGTCTCTAATGCCACAGCCTCTCACTGTCATTAGCCGTATTTTATCTTCTATTCTAGAGTGACAGCCGTTATAAGTTAAGGCATGATCGCCAATGAACTGACGCTTGCAGGCTTTGCATTGGTAGTTTTGCTTACCATAGCTTTTTTTGCCATTTTTCTTTAAACTGGGACTGTGACAGTCGGGGCAGCTGATATCTATTTGTGTCTTCATAACCTCAAATATATCATCTTGCTTTGGCTGTCACCCTCCTTTATTACCTCAGCATACTTTCTGATACACCACCAGATAATCAAGGTTAACACCGATTTTATTAGCAGCCAATTGCCAACGCTCCTCGAAAGGCGTGTTAAAGAGCAGGTTTAGATCCGCAGGACAGACCAGCCAATCGCCATTATTTAACTCGTTCTCTAATTGCTTTTTGCCCCAGCTAGCATGACCTAAGCAGAGCTGATAGTGACCAACCCCTTGACCCACGGCAATACGCTTTAGAATATCTTGGCTGGTAGTAATACAGACGTTTTCTGAGATAGCAAACGAGGACGCCCACTGTGGCTGACCTGTATGCAGCACAAAACCAACCTCAGGATACATCGGGCCACCCTCCAACGCCAAATCCTCCATCACTTGCTCATCAGTGACTTCGATATCTAGATTCTCAAGTAGCCGACCGACTTGTGCTTGTTCTATAGGCCGATTGACCATCAGGCCTAATGCTCCATGTTTGTCATGACGACAGATATAGATAAGCGCCTGCTCAAACCGTGGGTCTGACAGATCTGGTGCAGCAATTAAGAAGTGATGGGTCAAATTGACTTTAGACATAGAGACAGATGCAACCTAAAAAGAGCTGAGACATTACTATATGGCGATAGCAATCGAGAAATCAACCAAAATCTAGTAGCCTACACTCTAAATAAGAAACACCTTTCATCATGGCGCTTGTCAAAATAAAGGCAGTTATTTGACATCACTGAGTAGGCTACGGGCATGGTCACGCGTGACATCGGTAATAATCACCCCACCTGACATCCGCGCCAGCTCGTTGACTTGCTCCTCTTGAGTCAAGATAACCAACTCGCTTTGGGTCTGCTCGAGATGATGCTTTTGCACTAAGATATGCTGATGCGCCTGCGCGGCAACTTGTGCTTGATGGGTGATAGCAAGGAGCTGTTGAGTCTGACCGAGGGTGCGCAGTAATTCACCGACAACTTGTGCGGTGCCACCGCTGATACCGACATCGACCTCATCGAATACTAGCATAGGCTTGGCGGCATTATTATCGCTATTGGTCACTTGTAATACTTGCATCACCAGCGCCATTCGTGACAGCTCGCCACCTGAGGCAATCTTATGTAATGGCTGCATCGGCATACCGACGTTCGCGCTAAATAACAGCTCAATATCATAGCGACCCTGCGCATTACTCTGAGCTGCCTCTCTAGCCGTAAACACAAACTCACAGCGTGCGTTAGGCAAAGCTAAAGGTTGCAATTGAGCGACTAGCTGGGCGCAAACCACAGGCGCAGCTTGAGCCCGCTTATCATTAAGCTGATCTGCTAATAGTAAATACGCTTGCCAAGCCTCATCAATTTGGGCGGCTAACACGTCACTGCTAGGCTCGTTTTCTAATTGCTCTAACTGCTGTTGCCAGCCTTTTGCCTCGTCTATTAAGTCATTAGCAGGCAAATTGTGCTTGCGAGATAGACGATGACCTAAGCTAATTAAACTGTCCAGCTCTTGCAAGCGTTCAGGATCGGGCAATTGCTGCTCGGCATAGTCGGAGAGTAGGGCAGACGCTTCCGTGATTTGTTGCTGGGCTAGATGGAGCTGTTCTGAGACTTGACCAAAAGTTTGACTGACACCAGTCTGATTATCACAGATCTTAATCGCTTGACCTAGCAGAGTCATCACATCAGGCTCATCAGTATCATTATCGAGCAGATGCAAGCCCTGACTGGCCTCTTGCATCAGCGCCTCAATATTGGACAGCTCTTCGTGTTCCGCTTCTATTTCATGATAATCAACGGCTAGTAACGGTGCGATATCACTTAGCTGACTCTGCAATAGCTGTATACGGTCTTGGCGCTGGGCTTCACGACTGGCAATATCATCAGCGCGGCGCTTGAGCTGCTGATACTGCCCGAAGCTGTTGGCTGTTTGCATAGCTAATGGCGTTATCTGTGCCATCGCATCTAGCCACTGCACCACAAACTGTGGCTTGAGCAATGCTTGCTGGGCATGCTGACTATGAATATTAACCAGCAATGCCCCTAAAGTTTTCAGCTCAGCAAGACTAACAGGTGACCCATTTAACCAAGCTTTTGAGCGCCCGTTACTACTGAGCTGACGGCGTATTAATAGCTCGTGCTCATCTAACTCACGCTCGTGCTGCGCGAACCACTGGGCAACTACCGCATTAGCGGTGACATCGAACTGGGCATAAATATCGGCATAGTCAGCACCATGTCTGACCATAGCGCTATCAGCACGCTCACCTATACATAAGGATAGAGCATCAAGCAATAGCGACTTGCCTGCCCCTGTTTCTCCGGTGATGACATTGAAGCCTTCAGCCACACTTAGCTCATGCTTAGCAATGAGCGCAAACTGATGTAGGGTTAGGGATAACAGCATCAAAGCCTCTCGTGGCAAGTGGTAAACAAGGTGTCAATCGTTGATTTTGTTGCTAGTCAATCTTATTGTAAATAGGTTAAGAATAAAGTTGCTATATGATGACATAAAGTGCGAAATACAACTTATAGTCAATTAAGTCAATTAAGTCAATTAAGTCAATTAAGTCAATTAAGTCAGTTGCCGATAATATCTCAAGCTGTGACATCATAGCTCGACAAGGTGAGATAGTTTATTGTTGATTTTATCATTGAAAATGTCCAGTATTATGCAGATACTATAAGCGTTGCAGCCTATTTTTCGTTAGTAATCATTGATGAATTAGATACAATTGCGACATTTTTAGTGACACAATAACAAACTTTTTAGACGTAATGTGGTAGCATAATCGCACTTAATCATAAACTCAACTGTCAAACTCTGTAAATCATAAGCAGTTTTGTGAGTCATTAGCGACAGACTCTGGTTGTCGAAGCATATTGAAAATAAAAAGCTATGGTTTAATCTTAAGTCATCACTTATTAAAACCGTAGCTTACCTTGTGAAGATATTCAATTTATACTGTTAAAACTTATTATTAAAAGCAAATAGTAAAATAATACTTATTTTAGTTTGGGTAACAATATTTAATAAGGAAGTCATTATGGCAGCGGCACAATTTACTAATGTAACCGTTAACGCTCAAGCGACGATATCGTATGATGGGCGTTGTTCAAGTCACACCCTTATGTTTGAAGATGGACGCCATAAGACTTTAGGCGTTATTCTGCCCTCAGATACTACGGTTGAGCAATATCACTTTAGCACCAATACCTCAGAGCGTATTGAGATTATCAGCGGTGAATGCGAGGTCAAAATAAACGGCGACGAAGATTTTGGCTATTATCGTGCTGGTCAGTCCTTTGTGGTCGAAGGCAATAGCAGCTTTAATCTACGTACCGAAGAGATCGTGCAATATATTTGCCATCTAGAAGGCTAGCTGCTGTTTGGATATTTAGATCAATAAACCAGTGGCTACAGATACGTTATTACCTTTAAAAGAAACAAATAAGATCATGCCGATTTTGTTTGTTTCTTTTTGCTTATGCTTCTAGTTATTACTTTTTTGCTTATAAATTGTTTATAAATACAGTAAGCTTATCTCCACTTTTTAATTAACCAGCAGGCGCAACATGGCAAAACCCATCTATTTCTATGGCATCCACGCGATTGAAGCCTTACTCACTCATCGTCCGCTTGATGCACTCAGCCTCTTTGTACAGCAAGGTCGCGAGAGTGATAGCCATGTGCAAGCTATCATTACTGAGGCCAAAGATAATGGCATAAGTATTCAGCCTACTCAAAAAGACAATCTTACTCAGCTTTGCGGTAGTCCGCAGCATCAAGGGCTAGTGCTGCATGCACGTCCTCTAAGCTTTGCTAATGAGGGGTTATTAGATGAGCTGGTCGCTCGCGATGATTGTCTCTTATTAGTACTAGATCAAATTACCGATGCGCATAATTTTGGCGCTTGCTTACGCACGGCGGTGGCGATGGGAGTGAATGCGGTTATTTGTCCCAAGCATCATGCCGCCAGTCTCACGCCAACGGTTGCTAAAGTATCCGTAGGAGCCGCTGAGATGATGCCTATTATCAGTGTCACTAATCTGGCACGGACGCTGGCGCAAATTAAACAGGCAGGGGTATTCGTATTCGGTACGGCACTAAGCGATGATGCTAAGCCAATACATGATGCTGATTTGACAGGTAAGACGGCGCTGATTATGGGCTCTGAGGGCGAAGGCATGCGCCGGCTTACCACAGAGAGCTGTGATGAGCTGGTCTATATTCCGATGTCAGGTAATGAGCATGGTAATTTGCAAAGCCTGAATGTCAGCGTTGCAACGGGAATGGCATTATATGAAGTTAATCGGCAGCGCGCGCTAACAACTGAGTAAGCTGCAGATAATTTTGGTGTAGAGGCTCTAGCTGCAAATGCAGAGCGTCTAGATCAGCTTCATTGGTCACTACGTCATCAGCGTGACTATTGCGCTCAGTGCGACTAAGCTGATTGGCCATGATTGCTTTAATCTTTGGTACGCTTTGCGAGTCTCGTAAGCTGGCACGAGCAAGCTGGGTGTCTTCACTAGCATCAACGACCAGAATGCGCTGACATAAATTCGCCAGTCCTGCTTCAGCCGCCTCTATCAGTAGGGGTGCTGACAATATAACATAGGCTGAAGTACTCGCTGCCAATTGCTTTTTTGCCGCCTCGCGTATCGCGGGATGGGTAATAGATTCAAGCTCAATAAGCGCGGCTGGATGAGCAAAAACATGCGTACGTACCGCAGCGCGATCCATTTCACCATTATCCTTGATAGCCCAATCGCCAAATTTTCTTTGAATTTTGTGTAAGGTAGTACTACCTTTAGCCACGACCTCGTGAGCGAGGACATCAGCATCTATAATGTCCATCCCCTGCTCAGCGAACCAGGCGCTAGTCGCTGACTTACCGCTACCGATACCACCTGTTAAGCCCACTACTAGCTTTTTACTCTTAGCTTGGCTAATAGTTTGCGGCTGATCGGTATGATCATGGCTCTGCGCAGATGATGTGCTATTAATACTCATAAAGGCCACTTATTTTATAAATAAAAAGATAGATAGCTAATATAGCGCTGATATAAATTTCAAAACGACAGCTTTAGCGTAACGGTTAGTAGTGCAAAAAGTATCAGGGTGGGTTTACTTATTGTCAGCTGAAAGGGATTTTAAAGCACGCCAGCAAGCGTGCAAGATAATATAATGACTGTTGTGATAACGGTTTGTTCCGTAGCCCTAAATATACATAGCCAAATACCAGCTAATGATATCATTACCGTATAGTAAAGCAATAATCCCCGCAACTGCAATATAAGGCCCAAAGGCAAAAGGTTTGCTTGCGCCATGTATCCTCATCAAAACAATGCCAACGACAGAACCTAATAGCGAAGATAATAAGATAATAAGAGGTAGCATCATTGGTCCAAGCCAAGCGCCTAATACCGCCATTAATTTAAAATCACCTTGCCCCATACCGTGCTTTTTCGTTAGTAAATAAAACACCTTCACTACGATCCATAAAGATAAAAACCCTAGTAGCAAGCCCCAAATAGCTTGCGTCGGACTGACAAACCAGCTTTGCGAATTAACCGCGAGCCCCAACCCTGCCAGTGGGAAAGTTAAGCGATCTGGTAGTAGCTGAGTATCAAAATCAATGCCCGTCAGCGCTATCAAAGTCCACACGAGTATAAGTGCTGAAAGACCTACCATGGTGACGCCAAAGTGATAAATAACCAATGCTGAGAGCAGAGCGGTAATCAGCTCAACGAGCGGATAGCGCCAACTGATAGAAGCCTTGCAGTCCGAGCAACGTCCGCGTAAACCTATCCAGCTGATAAGGGGTATATTCTCATACCACTTGATTTTATGAGCACAGTTGGGACAACGCGACGCTGGACGGCTTAAAGTAATAGGGGTGTCTTTGGCAATGATAGCTGCGATATCATGCGCTTGAGCTTCTAATGTCTCAGGCTGCTGTACCAAAAATTGACTGCACTCCTGTCGCCATTCAAACTGCATCATCAACGGTATGCGATGAATAACGACATTTAAAAAGCTGCCCACACAAAGCCCTAATAGTGCAAATACGAGCAGGGCTACAGTCATGTTTTGTTGTAATAATTCTATTAATTGCATTAAACTTTTATCCTACTACATTACCCAATTGGAAAATAGGTAAGTACATAGCAATGACTAGACCACCTACTAATACGCCAAGAATAGCCATAATAAAAGGTTCCAGTAGACTCGTTAGCCCATCAACGGCGTTGTCGACTTCATTTTCGTAGTAGACCGCGACTTTATCTAGCATCTCCTCTAAGCTACCAGATTCCTCACCGATACCTACCATTTGAATTGCCATACTAGGAAATAAATTGGTTGAGCGCATAGAGAACTGTAGCTGCTGACCCGTTGAAACATCATTCTTAATCTGTTGAGTCGCATTATAAAACACCACATTATTAGTTGCCCCAGCGGTAGAGTCTAGTGCATCAATCAAGGGAACACCTGCTGCGAACGTCGTTGATAGAGTACGAGCAAAACGAGCAATAACTGCTTGGTAAGCAATCTTACCAAATACAGGGGCTTTCAAAACGGCTCGATCTAAAAAATCGCGAAACTTTTTCGAGCGTTTTTTCGCTTCAGAAAAGCCAATAATAGCGCCGCCAATGACAATGATTAAAATAAACCACCAAGATTGCATCCACTCAGACATACCGACTACCATCCGAGTAAAAGCGGGTAATTCAGCACCAAAGGATTCAAAAAGGTCCGAGAATACAGGTACTACTTTTATCAATAGAATCATAGTGACAATGACTGCAACGACTATTACCGCTATTGGGTATTTTATAGCTTTACGAATCTTAGCTTTGAGTAGCTCGCTCTTTTCTTTATAAGTGGCGACCCGCTCAAGCATAGTTTCAAGCGCCCCTGATTGCTCACCCGACTCAACAAGCGAGCAGAATAGATCATCAAAGTAACGCGGATGTCGACGTAGCGCTGAGGAAAAATTACTTCCCGATTCAATATCTGCTTTGATCTGTAGTACTAATTCTTTCATAGTAGGATTATCTAGAGAGTCCGCCACGATCTCAAAAGATTGGGTTAATGGAACACCGGCTTTCATCATCGTTGCCAGCTGGCGCGAAAAAATAGCAATATCGATAGGCTTGATAGACTTTTTAAATTCAAAAAGCGCTTTAGGCTTTTTCTTGATGGTTTTGACGGTAATGCCCTGCTTGCGCAAGGTCGCCTTTGCCAGCTCTAAATTGCGACTGGTCGTTTCGCCTTTGACTTTTTGTCCACGCCGATTGACCCCATCATAGACAAAATCTAACAGCATGTCGGTCTTAGCTTTTGCCATCTCTTAACCCTCAAATTTACTTAATTAAATATACTGGTAATGATATAAATAACACCATAACACCTGATAAAAAGGCTATTTTAAATAGCATTATATAATTTATTCAGAAGTCACGCGCATCATCTCTTGAATACTAGTCATGCCCTGCAATACTTTTAAGATACCTGAGTGGCGCAAATCACGAAAGCCGTTTTTGAGTGCCTCATCTTTTATATCGATTGCATTACCATCTTCCATAATGATACGAGAGATATCATTAGTTACTCTTAGCACCTCATAAATACCGATTCGGCCTTTATATCCTTCGCGGCATTCACTACAACCTATAGGCCCGTAGATGACATTACCTGAATCGTCTAGTTGTTCATCACTAAAGCCCAGCTCTACTAGACTGATTCGAGGAACATCAATAGGCTTTTTGCAGTTATTGCATAAACGTCTAGCCAGTCGTTGAGCGATAACTAAGTTCACTGAAGTTGCAATATTAAACGAAGCTACGCCCATATTTTTGAGGCGAGTCAAGGTCTCGGGAGCCGAGTTAGTATGTAGCGTCGATAATACTAAGTGACCTGTTTGTGCTGCTTTAACAGCTATCTCAGCGGTTTCTAAATCACGAATCTCACCAACCATCACAATATCAGGATCTTGACGTAAGAATGACTTGAGTGCATTGGCAAAAGTTAGTCCTACCTTAGAATTAACGTTGACCTGATTGATGCCCTCTAGGTTGATCTCGACTGGATCCTCTGCAGTTGAAATATTGGTCTCGCCCGTATTCAGGATATTAATACCTGTATATAACGATACCGTTTTACCAGAACCAGTAGGCCCTGTAATTAGAATCATCCCTTGTGGCTTACTTAAAGCGGTCAAGAACAGCTCTTTTTGATCAGGCTCATAGCCTAGCGCATCAATACCTAGCATGGCTGATGAAGGATCTAAAATACGCAGGACGATTTTTTCACCAAACAGCGTAGGCAATGAGTTCACTCGAAAATCGATAGCTCTGCTTTTGGAGAGCTTGAGCTTGATACGTCCATCTTGCGGCACGCGGCGCTCAGAGATATCCATTTGTGACATCACCTTTAGACGAGCGGCAATCTTATTAGCCAGTTGTACCGGTGGATTGGCCATTTTTTGCATAACACCATCGACTCGAAAGCGTACGCGATAGCTCTTCTCATACGGCTCGAAGTGCAAATCTGAAGCACCCATACGAATAGCTTCAACCAGCATCTTATTGACAAATTTTACTACTGGCGCTTCATCAACGCTATCATTAAGGCGGGTTTCAACCTCACTTTCACCCCCTTCATCAAAATCAACGTTGAAATCGCTATCAGCGAAGTTACTGAAGCTTTGCATCGTATCCGCGTAAACACTATCGATACGTCTTCTTAGCTTGTTCTCCTCGACCAGTACCGCCTCAATAGATAGACGTGAGTTGAACGCTAGTGCATCAATCGCGTCGATACGCGTAGGATCACTCAAAGCCACAAAAAGACGTTGACCCCGCTTAAATATCGGTAAAGCGTTAAATTTACGAACGATTTTTTCATCGACTAGATCTTTAGGGATCACACTATTATTAAGCACATCGAGATCGAACAGAGGATCGCCAAAAGATTCAGACAGCAATAAAGCTAGTTTATAAGCATCAGCCAATTTGTTGCCAACCAAATAAGCGACTAGACCTACCTGTTGCTGCTGCGCCTCAGTTTGAGCACTGCGCATATCTTTATCACTGACCAGTCCTGCACTGACCAACTGCTCTGCTAAGCCGCCAAATTTACTAATAACAGTAGACATAACCTGTGTTCCTTAATACAAAACCGCTAATTTTATTATTTAAAGCAGCATCAACCGCGGATAATTATTTTTGTGTAGGGTTGTAAGGACATACCTTAGCACCGCACTTATATTAATTTTTTCAATAATCATGATAACGGTAAGTTGTTAAACCGTAAGTTACTATATGCAAAAATATGCAAAAATCATGACAAGTTATCAATTCGGATCAGATTTAATCGACTTATATCAGTAGCTCCAACACTATACTATAGCACTTGCCAAATATTTGTTATACTGACGCGCATATAAAAATATGTTTGATAATTTGACAAGGTAGATAAGTGATGCAGTCTTGGGTAATTGGCAACTGGAAACAAAATCCGGCCACAAATAACGATGTAAATATGTTGTTAGATCAGTTATTAGCGGCAGTAGCAAAAGATGATGTCACTACGCCTTGTCAGTTGATGGTAGCGCCTAGCTGTGTGCATTTAGCTTCGGTAAGCGGGCGAGTGCAGGGCACGCCAATACTAAGTGCGGCGCAAGATATTAGTGCTCATAGTGGGAGTACAGGTGCTTATACAGGCGATTGCTCAGCGCAGCAAGTCGCTGATGCTGGCGCGACTTGGACGATTCTTGGTCACTCAGAGCGTCGTCAATATCATCGCGAGACGAATGATACTTTGCTACAAAAATTGACTCATGCACTTAGTCAAAATCTGAACGTAGTGCTGTGTATTGGTGAAACCCAAGCGCAGTATGATGCAAGCGAGACTTTTACTGTGCTTGCTGAGCAATTGGCAGTCGTTAAAGACTGGCTTGCAAAACAATCTTTGGAGCCTGTATCTGTAACACAAGCCAGCAACTTGGCTGAGCATCTTATTATTGCTTACGAGCCAGTCTGGGCGATAGGAACAGGCAAAGTGCCAACCGTTACAGAAGTGGCTGCTACTCACGGTTATATTAAGCAAACATTGGCAAGCTTTGATGCTAATTTGGCAGAGTTTACCGTGTTATATGGCGGTAGTGTCAATGCTGATAACGCCGCAAGTTTTGCAGCTAATCCTGCAATAAATGGAGCCTTAGTTGGCGGAGCTGCTTTAAAATCAGAGAGTTTTTTGGCCATTGCTAAAGCTTTTAGCAGCGCTAAATCTTAAGTCTATAAAAGTCGCTTTAATAATACCCTTGCAATCGTGTACAATGCGCCTTATTTATAATGCTTGTTTTAGCACTTGGTTTTTTGGTGCTAGGTTTTTAGAATAAGTTATTTTTAATACTTAGTTGTTTTTAATGCTCAGTTCTACGGCATTGATCAGCTTGCAAAAACCTAGTCATCATTTAACTTGGGCACCATCTAAAAGCTTTATTCACATTTTATTATTGTTATCAGTCGTCATCAGGCGGCAAAAGAGGCCAGCATGTTTACGTTTATATTAGCCCTGCACATTATCGTGGCGATTGCTATGATCGGCTTGATTTTGATTCAGCATGGTAAAGGGGCAGACGCTGGCGCATCTTTTGGAGCAGGGTCTTCGGGTACGGTATTTGGCGCCGCGGGAACGGCCAACTTTTTGACTCGCGCCACCGCAGTACTGACAGTCATATTTTTTATTACCAGTATGACCCTTGCAGTGCATGCGCGTAAACAAGCTGAAGATCAGTTTCGATTAGACGCACCAGTGTCAGCGCCACAGACGCCACGTCCTTTGACTCAAAACCCGCAGTGACAAGGGTTAGCTTTTAATATTCTTATTTTTTACTGATGTTTTTTTAGATAAGTAGCAATAGTTATAAAAGTAAGGTGATTTATCTAAAGCCTTGCTATTTTAGCTGCTTAGTTTTACAATACTTTTCTGTTTTTGACAGGCAATAACTTTCTTGATTGGTTTATTGGCATAGAATAGATATTATTTTATCGGCTTACTGTTATCCTCATAATAGTGAATAAGCTGAAAATAAGCGACAAGTTTGGTTAAGTAGTAAGTTATAAGCGATTGTGGTGGAATTGGTAGACACGCCATCTTGAGGGGGTGGTGGCGCAAGCTGTGGGGGTTCAAGTCCCCCCAATCGCACCAAGTTTTATGTAGCACGGCGTAATATTAATGATAGTTAGAGGCATAACAACATTAATATTATGGGTAGTAGAGAAGTTATTGCAGTAATTAAACGTTTAATTTAATATTATTTAAAATAATCGTTGACAACTCTATAAAACCTACCTATAATACGCATTCTAAATTGTTGCGGGGTGGAGCAGTCTGGTAGCTCGTCGGGCTCATAACCCGAAGGTCGTTGGTTCAAATCCAGCCCCCGCTACCACTTTTTTCGATACTGATTGTTGTACACTAAATACTCAGTGTAAATTAGCCCACCATTATGTTTGTGGGTTTTTTTGTATCTGTCAGTCAGTGTTACAACGGTATCTAGCCTACTTATGCTAAGCTCTAAACCCATATACTATGATAGCGTTGGCTATAAATGCAGCGTATCGCCTATAAGGTTTTTGTTGAAAAACATTTGCTTCAAGCTGTTTAATAATAAAAAGCACATCGTTAAAGACAGCAGTTAAACAAATAGTTAGACAACACAACAAAGCAAATGAGCCAATAAATAATAAGTTATCAGATCAATTAGGAAACTATAAATAAATTATGAAGCTTTCGACTAAAGTTGCAGAATTAACCAGTATTATTGAACCTGCAGTAGCAGCTTGCGATGTTGCACTATGGGGTGTGGAGTTTGTACCTCAAGGTCGTCGCTCGCTATTGCGCATTTATATCGAAGCGCTACCTGAGTTACAAGCACAAGATAAGCAAGTGACTATTGAGAATTGTGCAGCGGTCAATCATCAGGTTAGCGGTATTTTAGAAGTCCATGATCCTATCGCTGGTGAGTATATCTTAGAAGTATCATCACCAGGCTTTGATCGGGCGTTTTTCCGCGATGCACAAATGCGTGACTACATTGGTGAGACTATAAGTTTACGTTTGATCTCTGCGATAGGCTCAGGCGACAAAAAACGTCGTAAAGCCACAGGCAAGCTCGATAGCATGGGTGAGACTTCATTACAGCTCACAGCTACTGATGGTGAAAAATTTGAGATTGATTTTATCAATATTGATAAAGCCAATTTAATTTTTGAAGAAGCAACTTTTATTAATCAATAATTTAATAAATTATTGTATTTATTATTGTTTAAACTAGTAAAGTACAATATAAATTATAAAATTTAAGCCAATTATGAAATGATAGGACGGGTAGAGTATGAGTCGTGAAATCTTAACGGTAGTAGAAACCGTCAGTAACGAGAAGGGCTTAAATCCTGAAGATATTTTTGAAGCGATAGAAGATGCTCTAGTAGTATCGACTAAGAAAAAGGTCTATACCGAGCAACCAGAGGTAGAAGTACGTGTCGCTATCAATCGTGAAACGGGTGATTATGATACTTATCGCTACTGGACGGTTGTTGCTGATGAAGATCACGAAATGCCAGCTTGTCAGCTCGCTATTACTGACTTAGATCAAGATGAATGGTCTATCGGTGATATTAAAGAAGAGCAAATCGACTCTATCGAATTTGGTCGTATTGCTGCTACTCAAGCCAAGCAAGTCATCATTCAAAAGATTCGTGAAGCGGAACGTGCTTTAGTTGCTGATATCTTTGAGCCACGTATTGGCGAGATGATGTATGGCGAAGTCAAAAAACAAACGCGTGATGGGTTTATTATTGATCTCGGCGATAATGCTGAAGGCTACCTAGCTCGTGATCAGATGTTGCCGCGTGAACAGCTACGCGCTAAATCACGGATTAATGCTATTCTCTATCATGTGAATCGTGAAAATCGTGGTGCGCAATTACTGTTATCACGTACGCATCCAGAAATGCTATCTGCTTTGATGCAAAAAGAAGTCCCTGAAATCGCTGAGCAAATTATCGAAATCCGTAATGTTGCTCGTCTGCCAGGTACCCGTGCTAAGATATCAGTCAAAACTAATGATCATCGTATCGATCCTGTCGGTGCTTGTATCGGTATGCGCGGTACACGTATCCAAGCAGTACAGCAAGAGCTTGATGGCGAGCGTATTGATGTCGTAGTATGGTCAGATGATCCTGCGCAATTTATTATTAGCTCGCTTGAACCTGCTGACGTCAGCAGTATCATCTTAGATGAAGATACCAAGACCGCTGACATAGTATTTAGCACTAATGATCAGTTGGCACGTGCTATTGGCTCACAAGGTCAAAACGTACGTCTTGCCTCTGAGCTGACGGGTTATAAGCTCAACATGATGCTAGAAGAAGAGTATCAACAGCGTCAGCAAAACGAGAGTAAAGCCTTTATCGATCTGTTTTACGAGCGTTTAGAGGTTGATCAAGACTTAGCGCAAGCGTTAGTCGATATCGGTTTCACTAGTATCGAAGAAGTTGCTTATGTGCCTGTTGATACCTTTTATGATATTGATGGCTTAGATGACGAAGCGATCGATATGATTCAAGAACGTGCTAAAGAAGTCGTGATAGCGGATGAACTCGTTAAGCAACAGAACATGAAAGAGCCTAGTCAAGAACTACAAGATCTTGAAGGTATGACGGTAAGCTTAGCCTATAAAATGGCACAAAAAGATATTATTACCGTAGACGACTTAGCTGAGCAGGCGGTATTTGATTTAGAAGATATCGAAGGTTTAGATAATGAAACCGCAGGAAAACTTATCATGAAAGCTCGGGAATCTTGGTTCAATGAATAGGCGTTAACTGCATATCGCTGTCTTTTGGTGATATGCTGACGATTATTCAAAGCTGATGCTAGTGCAAACTGACATGAGCTTGAGCACAATTATTGATAGTCAACAACCCAATTGAATGTATAGCAAACAATAGACAGTAGGTGATAATAAATGGCAGATAAGACCGTCAAAGAACTGGCAGACATGGTAGGCAAAACCGCAAGTGCTTTACAGCAGCAACTGCAAGATGCTGGAATGCCTGCTCGCGGTGAAGGTGATCCAGTCACTGAAGCTGAGCAAGAGAAGCTAGTGGCGTACTTAAAGCAAAGTCATGGTCAGCAAGACAAGCGTCGTATTAGTCTAAAATCTAAAACGACGAGTACTGCGCGTGTGACTGGCTCTTCAGGCAAATCTAAGAGCGTCAATGTAGAAGTGCGCAAAAAGAAAATCTTTGAAAAGCCTGATCCAGAGAAGATGGCTGAAGAGTTAGCAGCGCGTGAGCAGGCATTAATTGAAGCGCAAGCTCGGGCGGCCAAAGATCTCGAGGAGCGTTCTGAGGCGAAGAAAAAAGCTGAGGAACGTCAAGCGGCTACTCTAGCAGCTATGCGTAGTAGCTTAGGCTCTAGCAAAAGCTCAACCAGCAAAAGCGCTAAAGTCGCTAACTCATCGGTTGTAGTCAAAAAAGGTAGCAAAGACGCTGTCGAAGTTATCACCAAAGATAAAGATAAGCCTAAGAAAAAAGTAGTTGCGGCCACCAAGCCAAAAGTTGAAACTGCAGCTGAGCGTAAAGCACGCGAAGCACGCGAAGTTGAAGAAAATCGTTTACGTGAGATTGAAGCTGAAACACGTCAAGCACAAGCAAAAGAGGCACAAAAGCGTACTCTTGAGCAAATGCGCAAGATGGCTGGTAAATATACGGACCGTGAGCCTGTTGCTGAAGTGCGTAAAGATGAGCCATTGGCCGAAGGTCTAGTTGGCGACGCACTAGAAGAGTCATTTGAAAAAGAGCGTCGTGAGATCAAGCGTGGTGCTAACAGCACCGGTACTCGTGGGCGCCGCCGCAAAAACCAAGACGAGCGTGAAGTCAAAAACCGTAAGAACGGCTTACGTTCAGCGCAGGCTGGTCAACACAAGTTTGAAAAACCTGTGGAAAAAATCGTTTATGATGTTGAGATTAGCGAACAGATTACTGTAGCAGACTTGGCTCAGCGTATGGCAGTCAAAGCTCGTGAAGTCACTAAGTTACTTATGAAAATGGGTGAAATGGCGACTGAATCAGATACTATTGACCAAGCGACAGCTAGTCTTATTGTCGAAGAGATGGGTCACAATCCAGTTCCAGTCAGCGATACCAAAGTTGAAGACGATCTACATGATGCCGTTGATGGGCGCAGCAGTAACGTACAGACGCGTCCACCAGTGGTCACTATCATGGGTCACGTTGATCATGGTAAAACATCGCTACTTGATAAGATTCGTGAGACCAAAGTTGCCACTGGCGAAGCTGGCGGAATTACTCAGCATATCGGTGCTTATCATGTTAAAACGGATCGTGGCGTTATTACTTTCCTTGATACACCAGGTCACGCCGCCTTTAGTGCGATGCGCTCACGTGGTGCCCAAGCGACAGATATCGTCGTACTAGTCGTCGCCGCTGATGATGGTATGATGCCACAGACCGAAGAAGCTATTGATCATGCTCGTGCTGCTGGTACGCCGCTGATTGTTGCGATTAATAAAATGGATAAGCCAAGCGCTGATCCAGATCGTGTATTAAACGAGCTAACGGCGAAGCAAGTAATATCAGAAGAGTGGGGTGGTGACACACCTATGGCTCGTATCTCAGCCAAAACAGGCGAAGGTATCGATGAGCTATTAGAATACATCAGTTTGACTGCAGAGCTAATGGAATTAGAAGCACCATTGGACGGTGCGGCGCAAGGTGTAGTTATTGAATCAAGACTAGAAAAAGGTCGTGGTCCAGTTGCTAGCGTATTGGTTAAAAAAGGTACGCTCAAGCAAGGCGATCTAGTCTTAGCCGGTGAGTATTATGGCCGTGTACGGGCTATGGTTGACGAGCATGGCAAACGTATTCAGACTGCAGGTCCTTCTATTCCTGTTGAGATCCTAGGCTTACCAGATACACCAGCTGCGGGTAGCGAATTCTTAGTCGTAACTGATGAGAAAAAAGCGCGTGAAGTGGCGGACTTTAGGGCCAACCGTGAGCGTGAGCAGCAGCTTGAGCGCCAGAATAAAATGCGCTTAGAGAGTATGTTTGAGCAGATGGAACAAGGCGATGTGTCCTTCTTAAACATCGTCCTTAAAACGGATGTTCGTGGTTCACTAGAAGCTCTATTGGCAGCATTAAATGAGTTATCAACCGACGAAGTCAAAGTACGCGTTATTAGCTCAGGTGTTGGTCCGATCTCAGAATCTGATGTTACCCTTGCTGAATCTAGTGAGGCAGTATTGTTAGGTTTCAACGTTCGCGCTGATACTACCGCACGTCGTAAAGCAGATGCTGCTGACATGGACATTCGCTATTACAGTGTTATCTATGGTTTGATTGATGATGTGAAAGCGGCCATGAGTGGTATGCTAGCTCCTGAACATCGTGAGAAAATCTTGGGTGTGGCTGATGTGCGTGAAGTATTCCGCTCTAGTAAGTTCGGTGCAGCTGCCGGTTGTATGGTGGTTGAAGGTACGATTTATCGCAACAAACCTATCCGTGTATTACGTGCTGACCAAGTTATCTTTACTGGTCAATTGCAATCATTACGTCGTTATAAAGAAGATGTTAATGAAGTACGCACAGGCATGGAATGTGGTCTAGCCGTTCGTGGCTATGATGTAGAAGATGGCGATAAAATCGAAGTCTTTGAGATTCAAGAGTTCGCACGTACTATCTAAATAGGCTATTAAAGTCATATTTTCGATATGCCTTAATAAGATGTTATTAGGCCTAACAGGGTAATCCTGCTAGGCCTTTTTTATTGCAAACTAACGGTTTAAATTTTTATTAAAAATACAATATTTTAATTAGGATAATAGAATGAATCAACGTCTCCAACGTTTAGCAGATCAAATCCAGCGTGAGCTTGCGGTACTCATTCGCGATGCTGTCAACGACCCACGTCTAACAGGATATGTCACTATCTCCAGTGTCAAAGTCAGCCCTGATCTAGGTTATGCCGATATCTACGTCACTGTCATGGAACCTGAGCTCAATGATGCTATGACTAAGACCAATCATGAAGAGAGTATTAAGGTACTCAATAAAGCCGCTGGATTCTTGCGTACTGAATTAAGTCATAGTCTCAAAACGCGCACGACACCGCGCCTTAGATTTCATTATGATGAAGTTACCGCTCGTGGTAACTATATGATGGATCTAATCAGTCAAGCCAATGCAAAAACAGATGATAACGAAACTGATAGCTTAGATACTGATGGCTTAAATATTGATGAGCCACAGATAGAAGAGCAATCACAAGAGAAATAGCTACTATGTCTAAAGTGTCTGAGCAAGCGTCTCATCAAAGTGATAAGCCATATTCTAAACAAAAAGTCTCTGGAGTTATCTTAATTGATAAACCTATAGGTATGACCTCCCAACAAGTGGTGTCAAAGGTGAAGTATCTGTTTCAATCACCTATTCACGACAGTAAAAAAGCAGGGCATACGGGTACTCTTGATCCCATGGCTACGGGTCTATTGCCTATTTGCTTAGGTGAGGCGACTAAGTTCAGCCATTATCAACTGGACGCTGATAAATCTTATCAGGCAACGATATTACTGGGTCAACAGACCGATACAGGCGATGCGGATGGTAAGATCATTGCTGAGACAGCAGTGCCAATTATCGATAATGAACTACTAACTAGCATTGCTCAGCAGTTCATGGGCGCCCAGCAGCAAATCCCACCTATGTACTCAGCTCTAAAAAAAGACGGCAAAAAGCTCTACGAATACGCGCGCGCTGGGATAGAGGTTGAGCGAGCACCTAGAGATATCACTATCAAGTCGTTAGATTTGACAATGCTTAGTGCTAATAGTATTGAGCTGACGGTGACTTGTACTAAAGGGACTTATGTACGTGTGTTAGGTGAGGATATTGCTAAAGCTTTAGATACATTAGGTCATCTAACCGCTTTAAGACGCTTGGACGTTGGCAAGTTTAGTATTAATAATGCGATAAGCTTGCCAGAGCTAGAAGCGCTAGAGTTTGATAATAGGTTTGTACAGTTATTACCTATAGATGCCTGTATTTATATCGAAGCTCAGCTGGTTTTAGATTCAGAACAATGTGAACGGATCAAGATGGGTCAACGGCTGAACGTAATCGAACAGCTAACGCCGACGTTGCAACAATATATTATTGATAACGTTCAATTAGATGTACAAAAAACTGAAAATGCTAATATCCCAGAGCATGAACTGCCCGTTGATATCCGCCTATTAGATCAAAATAATCAGTTCTTAGGATTGGGAGCGGTTAGTCTTAATGGACGCTTGCAACCCAAAAAGCTGATTCAACGATAACCTAATCGCTGCATAATTTACTAGTGTATTACACTAATCACATTCCGCTACATTTAGTTGCAGGTTTCGCCTACGGTGAGACCTGCTTTTTTTATACCATGACTATGTCAGTTAATAATAACAATTACCAAAACTAATAAATACTGACTGTTGATACAACAACTATAAACATAAAGATTAGATAATAACTAAAAGTATGGAACAAGTAGCTAAACGTAGATCTCAGATAAACTAACTCTAAATAAAAAGGAAAATACTATGTCACAGCCTAATCCAAACGATACCAAACTTGAGCAACAACGTTCTGATGCGGCACAGGATTCTTTAAAGAATCAAACCGAAGACAATTATACCGAAGATACTGAGGCAGCAGCAGACCACATTGCTGAAAATGCAAAAGAAGATAAGTAATAATCGATAATTAATAAGCTTTAATAAACGATGTCGGCTGTACAAACAGTTGGCATTTTTTATACTACTAGCTTTATGTCAATAGTGATCAATATACAGGGAATAAAATTATGGATAAGCCAAATAAAGAGATGGATGTCGAGGAGAAGAAAATTCAAGAGCTAGCTGGTGAGATTGATCCGAATGACAAGGCGCCTGATAGTCTTGCTGAGGCAACTACTGCGCCGTTAAATGATGATGATTTAGGTGGCAATGCCAAGCAAGATGACGTCAATAAATAAGGGTTAATCTTTGCTATCAAAAAAGACTGTCAGCTTGACAGTTTTTTGCTATAATAGCTGACGTTTGTAGTAGCGTTAGTTATAAAACACTATCTACTATAATACCGTATTGGGTTTGCTGGCTAATAGGTCAACTCTAGTAATGCAGGGTTATCCTGAATGGACAGCGAACTATTTTATTATCTTATTATTCTATGAGTGTTCAACTACTTGAAGCTCTGTAGAATTATTAGCATTGCTGGAGAAATTTATGCTAACGAATACCGATCGCGAAAATATCATTGCTCAATATCAGCGCGGCGAAAATGACACAGGTTCTCCTGAAGTTCAAGTTGCTCTTTTAAGCGCGCGTATCAACGATTTACAAAACCATTTTAAAGCTCACAAAGCGGATCATCATAGCCGTCGTGGTCTTATCCGTATGGTTAACACTCGTCGTAAATTGCTTGATTACTTAAAAGGTAAGGACTTAGGTCGTTACACTACTTTGATCAGCCAATTAGGTCTACGTCGTTAATACAACCCTTATGTATTATCATTATAAGAATTGAGCAGTACAGAAACGGTATGAAATAGCTTCATGCCGTTTTTTTATGGCTATTATTTATTAAACCAATAAATTGGTCAATAGCCTTAAATCACTGTAAAATAGTGCACGATGAAAATATCTCAAAAATGCTGACTGTGGCATGAATAGTCAGTAGCAACGTATTACCGAATTTGAATAGTTTGATTTAAATAGCACAATAGAGCCACACGTTAAATTAGTACACAGAGCAGATATACTAACGAACACCAGTATTTAAAACCGTATGTGAGCGCTAAATAGCTGCAAACCCGTTAAAACGACAGCATTTTGAATTCATATAAAAATATTATAAAGAGTGATATTAGAGGCTGTATCGATAAAAGTCGCTTTTATCACTTTTATCACTTTTATCACTTTAGACACTCAACATTAGGAAAAATTTTATGTCAATGTTCAATACTATCACCCGTGAATTTCAGTATGGCAATCAACAAGTCATCATTGAGACTGGCCGCGTAGCCCGTCAAGCCAACTCTATCATGGTACATATGGGCGGCGTCACTGTCCTAGTCGCTGCAGTGGTCAAGTCTGAGGCAAAATCAGGTCAAAACTTCTTTCCGCTAACGGTTAACTATCAAGAAAAAATGTATGCCGCTGGTAAGATTCCAGGCGCTTATGGCAAACGTGAAGGCCGTGCGAGCGAAAATGAAACTTTAACTTCACGCTTAATTGACCGTCCAATCCGTCCGTTATTCCCTGAAGGTTATGTTAACGAAGTCCAAATTACGGCTACTGTCGTATCTTCTGACAAAACTCAATCAGCTGATATCGCAGCGTTAATCGGTGCTTCAGCTGCTCTAGCTATCTCTGATGCGCCATTCAATGGCCCAGTTGCTGCAGCGCGTGTCGGCTTTATCAATGGCGAATATGTACTGAACCCAACGATTGAGCAGCTTAAAACAAGCGATCTTGATTTAGTCGTTGCTGGTACCAAATCCGCAGTACTGATGGTTGAATCAGAAGCGGCAGAGCTATCAGAAGATCAAATGTTAGGTGCGGTACTATACGGTCATGAGCAACAGCAAATCGTCATCGATAATATTGCCTCTATGGCAGCAGAAATCGGCACGGCCAAGCAACAGTTCGAAGCGCCAAAGCATGATGAAGCTTTAGAAAAAGGTATGAAAGAGCAGTTCGGCGAGCAAGTCGCTGACGCTTATAGCATTAAAGATAAGCAAGATCGCTATACGAAGCTTGATGAAATCAAAGATGCCGCTATCGCAGCACTAGCAGGCGATGCTGAGTCTGATGGCTACATCAACAATGTCTCTGAGCTAAAAGACATCTATAACGATCTTAAGTATCGTACGGTTCGTGATAGCATCCTATCTGGTAAGCCACGTATCGATGGTCGAGATCTAGATACGGTACGTGCGCTTGATGTGCAAGTCGGTGTATTGCCATATACTCATGGTTCTGCGTTATTCACTCGTGGTGAGACGCAGGCATTGGTAACGACGACTCTAGGCAACAGCCGTGACGTCAATATGATTGACTCACTAGCGGGTACTATCCGTGATCATTTCATGTTGCATTATAACTTCCCGCATTTCTCAGTAGGTGAGACCGGTCGTGAAGGTATTCCAAAACGTCGTGAAATCGGTCATGGTCGCTTAGCGCGCCGTGGTGTCCAAGCCATGCTACCTGATAGTGATCGCTTCCCATACGTCATCCGTGTGGTATCTGAGATCACTGAATCAAACGGTTCATCGTCTATGGCGTCTGTATGTGGTGCAAGTCTAGCGTTAATGGATGCTGGTGTACCAATCAAAGCACCAGTTGCTGGTATCGCGATGGGTCTAGTCAAAGAAGGCGAACGCTTCGCAGTCTTGTCTGACATCTTAGGTGATGAAGATCATCTTGGCGATATGGATTTTAAAGTTGCTGGTTCTAAAGACGGTATCACAGCATTACAGATGGATATCAAAATCGAAGGTATCACTCCTGATATCATGGAGCAAGCGCTCAAGCAAGCTCACGCAGGTCGTATTCATATCTTGGACGCGATGAATAAAGTATTGCCAGAGAGCCGTACTGAAATCAACGCTCATGCACCTAACTATGCGGTCATCGAAATTAACCCTGATAAAATCCGCGACGTCATCGGTAAAGGTGGCGCGATGATTCGTCAGCTAACTGAAGAGACTGGTGCGGTTATCGATATCGATGATGGCGGTACTATCCGTATCTTTGGTGAGAATAAAGCGGCAACTAAAGCCGCTATCGGCAAAATCGAAGCATTAACGGCTGAAGTTGAAGTAGGCAAAACTTACGCAGGTACAGTCGCACGTATCGTTGACTTTGGTGCATTTGTAAACGTCCTACCGAACACTGATGGCCTCGTGCATATCTCACAAATCGCAGATGAGCGCGTAGAGAATGTCTCTGACTATCTAAAAGAAGGTCAGACTGTTAATGTACTAGTACAAGACGTTGATAACCGTGGTCGCATTAAGTTGACTATGAAGGGTGTTGAGCAGGATGCAGCTGCTGAGTAATAGCTTTATTTAGAATTAAATAAACCGCTCTAACTTTTTGGTTAGGGCGGTTTTTTTGTGGATAGATTTTTTAACAATGACTGAAACATTGCTGCTAGGTTTTATAAGCTTCATTCAACCTAATAGCTACCACTAATCGATGAACGTAAGTCTTTCCATACTTCGAGTAGCTGGAAAGTAATCACCAACTGCATAGTGCTGTAAGTGTCTATTATCCCATATAACTATTGTTTCTAAATCCCAGCGCACCCTGCATTGTGCTTCTGGCATAAGTACACTAGCAAAAAGAAAATTTAATAAAGCTTTGCTCTCATCAGTTGTGATGCCTAAGACGCGAGTAGTATATGCTGTATTACAGAAAAGGTAACGATCATTAGATATTGGATGAAACTTAATAAGGGGATGAGTCGTAGGTGGGCAATGAGTATTCAATTCTTTATGTTTGTTTAAAGGAGCATGTTTTACGATGTCGTGTTCTGCTTCTAAATTTTCAATAGCTTCAGAAATCCCTTTTGGAAGATTATCAAGCACCCAGCGCATATCAGCAAACAGAGTGTCTCCGCCAGACTCTGGTAATACTTTTGCTCTAATTATTCTTCCTAATGGTGGTGAAGTCAAAAAGCTCATATCACTATGCCAGATATTTTCAGTTGCAGGGTGAGTAGCATCATGGGTAAAACTGGTCAATGTCGAAAATCCAAGCACGGGTCGGGGCGACTCCTCAAGATTGCCTATCCGTGTTCCAAAGACGACGAACTCTTCTCTACTGACGTCTTTTAACCCGCGGAGTACAAGCACGCCGTACTTGGCCAACAACTCCCAAACTTCGTCTGAGTCGATTGACTCTAAGGATGCTGGCCAAGCCTCTATTCCTAGAATAGGCGTTATACGACGTGTTTTCATGACACTTGCGCCGATTGCAATTGAGGTACAAGCGCTGAGCGTTCGAAGTCTGTGGCGACCTTTTCTGCCAACACTTTATCGTTTTTACAGGATCGAGCCAACCGAGCACGCTGACTGATATGCTTGCGCACCAATCGATCAATTTGGCTTTGCCCTGCAATTCCAGACATGCTCAAGAGCTGTAATATATCATCAACTTGGTCATTCTGAACCGCATGAACTAAATGACCGTCGAGGACGCTGCGCAGAAGATCTGTTTCGTCTTCATTGAAAGGCACTCCTCTAGCTATACATGCAGCAGTCCATTCCTGTGTATGTTTCGCTACTAGTGCGCTCAGATTACTAATAGGATTAGAAATAGAGGTCATTTCACTAGGGTGCCAATATCGTTCTTCAAAAGTACTTAATGCAGGTTCCCATTTGAGACTTTGGCGATTCTGATCTCGTAGGATACCGTAGCAAAGAAGGGCGTAGACAAAGGTAGTGTGATAAGAATGGAAGCGAAGATAAGTATCTTGATCGACTGCGCAGTCATAATCTGATTGTTCGAACGATGGAGATGGTATACGCCCGATGGCATCGAAAACATCGTTAAGCACGGCACGCACGGCTACCTGAGTACCATTGCAAGCTTGATCTCCAACCAGCACATCAGCGAGCGCAAGTTCTGCTGCGAGATCAAAATCTCCTTCCATCAAGCGAGATAGGGTTATTCCACCAATCACCTCTGAAGAGTATGTGTCTGGTTGCGACCATTCTCCAAAATCAGTTATATACATCGCGGTATGAGTCAAGGCATAGAGATCATTACGAGGCATGAACGGAGCGCCATCGAGATTGCCAAGGGATGTAAACGGTACTAGTGCTCCCGTTGCAATTACTGGATCGACCTCGCCTTTTGCTTTACTTCTGACCCAAGCTTGGTCTAATAAACGATATGGTGAACGCTCATGGGGTTGCGCTGGGAACGGCTCGCTTTTCCATAGCTCGCGCATTGAAATCCGCTGGTCGGCGTCTCCGCAATCAAAACTATCGAGCGCTACCCACAATAAACCAATAGATGTCCGCAGGTGAGGCCGTCGTCGGATGAGTTCATAGAGCCTAGAGGCTACCTCCGTATGCTTTGCTACCTCTTGCATAAGATCTTTAGCAGCGGTTCGGGCATCTTCACAGCGACCAGCTATGAGTGCTAATAGAGAGGCTTCGAGTATCATTTTATCAATTGGGCGTACCATGATGTCAGTGTCTTCAGGGTACCATAACGGTGCATCAAGCCGAGCAAGACTTACAGTAGTTGTGGCCCACGCCAAAGATGCATTTAGACGTGTAAGAAGTTGGGCTGAACGTATGCTATCTAAGCAAGTCCAGCCCAGCTCTGACCATTTATTATTCACTTGTTACTTCCGAGGATCAGAGAGAACATCGCGAAGCTTGCCCTCTAAATCCGCACGTATATCTTTGTCACGGACTGCTAGATCGTCTCTAGCTTTAGACGGTAGGATTGCAACATAACCATCCCAAGCAATCAAAGTTGCGCCAACCGGACTATTTGGGTCAAGTGTGCTTAGGCCTTCGACTTTTAGTAGATCGCCGATTTTCATATCAAGGTTCATTGCACCAGCTTTCTGCAATGCCTCAGCTAATTTAGCTACATCTTTCTTTTCCATGATGAAGTTCCTTCTTCACATAGTGTCCTGAATCAGAACACTTTCTATTGCAACATATACTCATATGATTGAAAAGAGTATGTATTAGGTATAACAGTTATATCAACTAAAGTAAATATATATATTAACTAAAGTGAATATAAAGGTATGAACCAGAGTGAATAATTTTATGTGTTTTTGATCAGAAAACTTTGAAAATTTGCGACAAAAGCAAAGTTTGACAAATCGATGGTAGAGTACAACTGGTAAGCAGGTCAGGTAGATATTGTCATAGTGTGTATTAGACCTAGACTGCGATATTAAGCAAATGAACACTTAAAAAATATAATCGCTATAACTTATCGGTTCTTATTGTCTATTTTTCAGTGCATAGATACGTGTCATCAAAAAATCCAGACCCCTTAAGTTGTCTAGATTTGTATGCAGCATCAATTATAAATTATCCTAAATGAAGTTAACCAACTCAACCCAAGATTTCGATCATCGCTTAGATCCTCGACCTCTTGCAGGACGCTTACCATTGGTAGCAGGTCTGCCTTTACCGCCAGATTTCTTACCATCATTAAAAGGACGCTTATCTCTGCCTTTAGAACCTGCTGGTTTACTAGCACCATCCTTGGAATGTTTAGCGTTGCCTTTTGCTGCACCCTTTGAGTTTGCAGGTGATTTTGATGCGTTATTGCTATTATTATTAGAGCGAGATTTTTTTCGTGGTGTATTACTAGATTTCTTACCCGAATGACTGTCTTGTGAAGAAGAGTCTTCTATAGATTTAAGTAAAGTTGTTAACTCTTTTTCGGTCAAATCGCGCCAATCGCCAACAGGAGTCCCTTTCAGACTGACATTCATAATCCGCGTACGCTCAAGCTTGACGACTTCATAGCCAAAATGCTCACACATACGGCGGATTTGACGGTTTAAACCTTGTACTAGCGTAATATTAAACACAGTAGGCGCGATCTTAGTCACAGGGCACTTTTTGGTTATCTTGCCTAGCATTGGCACGCCACCAGCCAAACCTTCAATAAAACTATCGGTTATTGGCTTATTCACCGTCACTAGATATTCTTTTTCATGGTTATTACCAGCGCGCAATACCTTATTGACTAAATCACCATTACTAGTCAAAAAGATCAACCCCTGAGAGTCTTTATCCAAACGGCCAATCGGGAAAATACGTGTGCTATGTCGTACGAAATCAACGATGTTATCTTTCTCAGAACTTTCAGTGGTACTGACAATGCCCACTGGCTTATTCAATACGATAAACACAAAATCATCGGGCTCTCGCGGCTCAATGAGCTGGCCGTTAACCTTTACCGTATCGCCAGAGACCACTTGATCGCCTACTTGAGCACGTTTGCCATTGACGTAGACGTTACCTTGTTCAACGAAGCGGTCAGCGTCACGGCGAGAGCAAATGCCGCTTTCGCTAATGTATTTATTTAAACGAGTCGAGGATTGGTTAAACATAAAACGCCTTTTTTGCTAAAAAGCCTAAATTGAATGGAGTATTAACAATAAGATAGCCCACATTATATAGGAAATTCAGTGCCCATTTTAGGAGTGATGGTCAAAACCTAGAATTTCCTTAGAACAGTGCAAATAGAAATACTGGTGCGATTATTGATTGACAAACTCTAACTTTTACCTATAAAAATAACAGCCCTAAACCAATCACCACGCCACTGACAATCAATACAATGACACAAAATCCCATGATGTCTTTAGCTTTAAGGCCAGCAATTGCTAGCGCTGGTAATGCCCAGAACGGCTGAATCATGTTTGTCCAAGCATCTCCCCATGCGACAGCCATAGCAACTCTCGCAGGATCACTACCAAGCACTTCTGCAGCTTCTAACATGATCGGTGCTTGTACAGCCCACTGCCCACCACCTGAAGGAACAAAAAAGTTAACTAGTCCTGCACTTAAGAAAGCAAAAAGTGGCAGTGTGTCCACTGTTGAAGCGTTAACAAACGCGTCTGACATCACTCCTGCCAAACCAGATGCCGTCATCATACCCATAATGCCTGCATAAAATGGAAACTGAACGATAATGGCTCCTGCTCCTTTGACCGCTTCCTGAACAGCAATAAGATACTTGCGAGGCGTTCCATGGAACATAATTCCAAGAAATAAAAACATAAAGTTAACTAAGTCTAAGGTTAAGGCAAATCCATTTTGTGCAAAATAATAAACAATGAAAGCAATTCCCATTACACCGATTACCATGGATAAAATCCAGCTATTTTCCAAACGTTCTGCTGGAGTCATAGCTGACTTTTCAGGAAGCTCCTCAACGATTGGGTCAACTAGAAGCTTCGGATCGACGGTCACGGTATCTTCTTTTTTTGGCATCATAAAACGGTTTAATAAAGGAACAATAATCACCAAACTTACGACAATGATCAAGTTGTAACTAGCAAAAATAGTCGCACTCGTTGGAATAATACCGATTTTGTCAGCGAATGGATGCCCTTCTGTTGCAATTGACAGCGGAATCGATCCAGAAAATCCAGCATGCCAAATGATAAACCCAGAATATGCACTGGCAATCAGTAGACGATAATCAACGTGCTCAACACGCTTCGCTAATTCTTTTGCGAACAACGCACCAATAACTAATCCAAACCCCCAGTTAATCCAGCTTGCTGCAAGTGATACTAAGGTTACCCAAATAATCGCACTACCTGGCGAGCTTGCAAAACTCGCCAATTTCCCTAAGCCTTTTTTGAATATCGGACTGCTTGCCAATACGAAACCAGTGACAAGCACTAGCACCATTTGCATTGAGAAAGCGAGTAATGCCCAAAACCCTTCACCCCAAAAAGCTACCATCTGTAAAGGTGAGGAGTCGGTTAAGCCTAAGCCTAGACCGAAAATCACGACGGTTAAGATGATAACGAATAAAAATGGATCTGGTAAATACTTTTCCATCAAACTGTTCGAAAAATGTGTGATTCCCTTCATTTCTTAACTCCCTTATGTCCAAATTTTTATTGAATTTTCAATGCTACCTCATTCTGTCTTTTTATTCTTATCTATTCATTTGTAACTTGTTTTTTTAATGCTGTATTGACTGCTTAAATTATTTTTCTTCTTCAAGAGCACATAGGATAGGTATCGAAAAATCCTTCCAATCTTTAGAAAATGATTTGTGTATGAAAGTTATTTTCTGAAAATAAAAGCGGATCTAAGGTAAAAATAAATAAACCCTCCTTACCCTCAGTTATTCAGCTAAAATCATCAATAATGAATAAATTAGTAAAAATACGGTTATCCAATGAATATGCAACAGATACTTGATGATATTGCCGCTCAGATGGCAAGTGAGACTGAACGTGGATACGTGGCAAATTACATTCCACAGCTCGCTCATATCGATCCAAATCAGTTCGGGATTGCCGTTGCGACACCTGATGGGCAAGTCTATTCAGCGGGTGATGCCAGTACGCTTTTCTCTATTCAAAGTATCTCTAAAGTATTTACTTTGACCATCGCCCTTGGCAAATTAGGCAATGCGCTTTGGAACCATGTCGGCCGTGAGCCATCGGGTGACCCTTTTAATTCAATTACCATATTAGAGTATGAATCGGGTATGCCGCGTAATCCACTAATTAATGCTGGCGCAATTGCGGTAGTCGACGCCATTATGATGGGGCATGAACCCAAAGAGATATTGGCTGAGATTCTACAGTTCGTGCATTTTATCGCTGATGATGACTCGATCCGTTTCGATGATAAAGTGGCAGCGTCTGAGATGGAGCACAAAGATCGTAATGCATCACTAGCCCACTTTATGAAGTCATTTGGTCATATCAAGCATGACGTAGATAAGGTATTAGGGGTCTATTTTCATCAATGTTCGATTGCGATGAGTTGCCAGCAGCTAGCTTGTGCAGGTCGATTCTTGATGTCCAATGGTGTCAATCAACATACTGGGGTGAGGGTGATTAATCCACAGCGCGCCAAGCGGATTAACTCGCTGATGATGATGTGCGGTCACTACGATGGTTCCGGTGAGTTTGCTTATCGTGTCGGCTTACCAGGTAAAAGTGGGGTAGGTGGTGGTATCTTAACGATTGCGCCAGGCAAAGGCTCAATTGCAGTATGGTCACCAGGGCTTGATCCTGTCGGCAACTCTAAACTTGGCCTAAAAGCATTAGAGATGCTGGTAGAGAAAACAGGCTGGTCTGTTTTTTCGGATTAAAATAAGTTATTGATATAATTAATAATTAAATAAATTCTCGCACTACATCCATTATTCTTGCATCCACCGTGCGCTGCACCTTTTCTTCAATCTCATTACATAACGATTCAACTTTGCGTTTAGAAGTCGCTACGACTACAAAAGACCATTCGCTAGCATCATGCCGATCAAGCTCACCACTTTCACATACTGCTATTGCAGGATTACGTCCGATACGCTCATGCAGACCGCCCATACGCTGACGCTTTTCTTTTAGAGAGCTGCATCCTGGTAGGGTAAAAGTTAGCGTTAAAATACCGATGTGCACTATAGTCTCCTTGATAGGTCGTTTCTAAGTTGAGCTAATGAAGCGCTGATTGCTAAAAAACTTATTGTCTACAATCAGGCAAGTTTTGTACGGCTATGCTTGCCGCATCGATAGCACCAGCCGTATAGCCAGAGAACTGCTGTGACCATTCGCTACCGATGCCCGTTAAGCACTGTTGCCAGACGCCTGCGGCTGCGGTGGCATTAGGTGCTGTAGCGTGCTGACCATAACTATCCGCATTGACATCAATATCAGTAATCGTCGCGGTAAATGGATCTTGTGCCCAGTCTTTGAGATATTCAGCTTTTGGCGTACCTGCCTCTGCGCCAAATAAACGCACAAGTTGTGCGCGACAATACTCTTTTAGTACTGTTTCAGAGATGCTTTGGCGCTGTTGTACTGGCACACCAATAAAACCAAATAATGCGCCGCTACCCTCTGTTATGGAGGCATCATGAATCTCAACAAGAGGCCCTATCGCACTACGCGCTTCTCCTGATAATCCTGTATCGCGCCAAAAGGACGTATCATAAACTGCAAAGTATTTGGCATGAGGTGCCATCCAAGTCGCTGTATTATGCCATTGAGTTGTCAGATCAGTCGGTAGAGCAGGGGTAAAAGCTATGCTGGCTGCTGCCAATCGTGGTGGTAGCGCTAGTAGTATATGCCCAGCTTGCCAAGTCGTCAGCTGTCCAGATGAGTCTTTACTAATAACCTCAATATACTCATCAGTCTTGTTTATCTGATGAACTGGTTGATTGGTAATAATTTTATTTCGATCTAAACGGTTATATAAGGCATTGATCAAAGCTGCCATACCTCCTTTTAGACGCATTGATGGCGAAGTGCTTTTATAGCCTTGGCTACGTATAGCGGGCTCATGAGCCGAGCGTTCAACCATCATATCGCCCTCTTCAAACTGCTCAAAGCTCTCTAATTGTAGCTCATCGATAAGCTGACCAAGCTGCTGCTGAAAGTCAGGCCAAAACCAAGACGGGCCTAAATCAAAGTTGTCAGCTGATAGGGCTGTTGTCGCGTCAGTATTTGGAGACTCTAAGGGCATATCTGTAGCAGAGCGAGTAGTGATAATGCGACCACCAAGCGTAGGACGAGCTTCTAATAGGATATAGTCAATACCTTTTTTTTCTAATAATAGGGCCGCGTACAGACCACTTAGTCCACCGCCTACAATCGCAACAGAAGCTTGCTTCATCTCAAAATCCTTTATTAAAACCGATTAAAATATTATGACTACTCTTATCTACTCATTTAATAGCGCTGCGATATCCGTATGTTTTATCTGCGCTAGATGTCCCGTTTTAAGATAGACAGTGACGCCCTTTAAGCCTGCGCTTATTTGTGGAAGTGTGCCTATAGGAAAGCGTAGCCAACTGCCAGACTTATAAGTCTGCTTGTTTTCAATCAGCTCACCTGCGATCACTAGCAGCTCCACGCCGCCTACTACTTCGGTCATAAACAGTGGCTGGCTTGCAGTCAGTCGCTGTAGGCTCACTTGCTCATCGTCATCAGAGAATAGCGGACAAATCTGACGATCGCCTTGTAACTGCCAGTTGCTATCGTCTGTAGTGTCGATAGCCACATGCTGGTGCTCATCAGTAGACATCTGCCAGAGTTTGACAAAAATGGTAGCACCTTTGACACTATAAGGCTGGTGCCCTGATGTCGGTGGATTGCGTATATACCAGCCTATGGGATAATCGGTATCATCCGCAGAAAAAGTACCTGATAGTACGAGTATCTCCTCGCCACCAGGATGCAAATGATGGGGAAAGTATGAGTCGGGCGCATAGCGTACAATACTGGTAGCACGGGCTTTTTCTGCGCCTACTCGATCAAGCATGACGCGCTCAACGCCTTTTTGTGGTGAATCAACCCACTGATAGTCCTCAAAGGCTAATGCTGCACGTTGTGAAAAGTCGGCATTAATAAGCATAATTTTTTCCAAAAAAGCGGTTAGTAGGTTTAACAATTTATTTGTATCGCTAGTCATTGTTAGCGCGACTTAGCCCTTCAAAGTAGTAGGCAAAGCCAGTATCATAGCTATCATTTATTGATCATAACAAAAGGAAAATCAAGTGTCACAGGCTCAGCTCTCTAGTCATATCACTACTCTTAAACAAGATCAGCGCACTGTCCTAAAAGCCCTCACTATCATAGGTTATTTAGAAGGTACTTCATTTTTACTACTGCTCGGTATTGCCATGCCATTGAAGTATATGATGGGTATTGAAGAGGCTGTAAAGTATATCGGTATGGGTCATGGCGTCTTGTTTATAGCCTATATCGTTATACTCATGACAGTGGTCACTAAAATAAAAACACCACTATGGGCCATGCCTATCGGTGTAATCGGTTCATTCTTGCCATTTGGGCCTTTTATATTTGACCATTTTTTAAAGAAAAGCCTTCAATAAAGTATAAAAAATCCAGTGTCAAACGCTTAGTCTAAACGTCTAACACTGGATTCATAAAGCTTGAAGCTAATTAATTAAACCAATTACTCTTGATCTAACTTATCGATCATACCTTGATATTTATCTTTTTTGGCAGCGATCTTTTTGCGGCGCTCTTCTGCGGTAGCGATTAGATTTTTAGCGATATCTAAGCTCTTATCAAAAGCGGCTAATTCCATATCTACGGCATCTAGCAATTTACCAAGCATCATAGCAGTCGCTTTTTCAGAGACATCATGCTTCATGTCTACCGCGTCAGATTTAAAATCTTCTCTTAGCTTAGTTGCCCATTGATAGATACCAGCCATCGTTATACCAGACTTATCATCTTCGTCAGAGCTGTCTTTATCATTGGCTTTCTTATCAGACTTTTTGTTATCTTTATTTTTCTTGTCTGATTTGTCAGACTTATCTTCTTTTGATTTGCTATCTTTATCTGATTCTTTGTCATCATTACCAAGCTTAGCATCGGTGTCAACTTCTAGATCATGTTCAGCATTGTACTCTTCAAAGTCGCCATCTTCATAAACGACAGTATCGTCTTTTACCACTTCTACACCAGTTACTGCGTTATTCTTCACTGATTTTTTATCTTCATTTTTGTTTGACATAATTTGGAATCCTTATAGGGTTAGCATTTAGATATTAGCTACGATAAATATTGATTCGCCGATAGTAAGCTGATGCTATGGTTTAAGCAATAGCCGGTTATAAATCTACCTTGCAAGCGCCACAGAAGGAAACATAGCAGTACTATCCGTTTACAAACTATCTTTACAAATTTTGTATCTTAGCTAAATAATTTACTGCTCTTGCCACTGTAGCCAAAGCCTAGTATCCAGCTCAAACTGATGATAATCGGGCTCCATATGACAGCAGAGTTGATAGAAGGCTTTATCGTGATCTTTTTGTTTAAAATGCGCCAGCTCATGCACAACTATCATCTTTAAGAACTCAGGTGGCGCTTTTTTAAATAGGCTGGCGACCGTGATACTATTATGGGATTTAAGCTTGCTGCCTTGTACTCGCGACTGAAAGGTGTGAATACCTAATGCCTGATTCAGTACCGCAAGCTTACTGTTATAACTGACTTGGGTGAGTGAGCCACTTTTACGCATATATTGGTTTTTGATCTCATTAATATACTGATATAGCGCTTTATCGCTTTGTACCTCATGGCTGGTTGGATAGTTTTTGTGAATATAATCACCCAGCGTTCCTGTGCTAATCATTTGCGCCGCTTGAGTTTGAATGTGCTCAGGATAATGGGCGATATACTTTAGGGTGGGTGAAGTCACGGCATTTTCCTTATTTCTTAATACTGTTTTTTAGCTTGGAATATCGATATTTTTAGGTAAATGTAGCTCAATACGTAATTTGGGCAAGTCTTGCAGATGCTCAATTAGTAGGGGCAAGGTAATAGACTGCCATTCTAAAGGCACTGTATTAGTAATGCTCAGATCAGTATCGCTTATTGCACTGTTAGACGAATTGCTGACAGTCTGATTGCTAGATATCAGCGGCCGCGTCAATACGGACATCTTGCGGATGCCTTTATAGCGTATCAACGGCATAAGCTGCTGACCTAAATCATTAAGAGCCGCCACTAGCCAGCGCGTGCGTGTAGGATGATAAGGGTGATCAGATATGACAAGATTGGCAATATGAATAGGCTGATTGTTATTAGAATTAGCACTCAGTCCTGCGCGTTCATGCTCGCGTTTATGGAGCAGACAGCCACCGACTGATAGGCTACCATCACGGCAGGCGCGATGATAGCGATGATAGTTATCAGGATATAGCGTCTTACAGCGTGTCAATACTGGATCGAGTAATATGCCAGCGCTATTAACGGGCAATAATAATACTTGTGCCTTGCTATTCAAAATAGGGCTATGAGTTTGCTCAATAATAGCTATGGTATTTACCTCCCAATACTTATACCAAACCCAAAAGGTGCGATTGACATTGTTAAACTCAGCCTACTAGATGTAGTGCTTGCGTAAGTTTGTCGCGCTACTTTAATTTTGGAAATGGTATCACCTAGTTCTTGAACTTTTAATTTCTAAACTTTACCGTGCCGCTCGTACCAGTCGCCATAGCATCACGAGCTAGCTGATCCTCAGCGTTGTTTTTAGCGCTTATCAAATCAGGATCAGGACGATGCTCGCTATGTCCGCACTGCGTACATTCAATATATTCATCAGGCGTCGGATCAGTAATATTGACTTGTACTACCGCATCTATCGCCTGACACTTAGGACAGCTGACACCCGCTAAAAACTGACGCTTGGGACGAGGAGATTGATAGCGCATTTAGCTGGCCGCCTTATCAACGCTGGCATCATTAAAGCCGCTATGACGTAGCAAGGCGTCGATACTGGCGCTGCGTCCACGGAAGTTCTCAAAGTTAGTCTTGGCAGGTAAGCTACCACCGACTGAGAGCACAGTATCGCGGAACGCTTTGCCTGTAGTAGCATTAAAGATACCTTCTTCTTCAAATTTGCTAAAAGCATCAGCTGATAGTAGCTCGGCCCATTTATACGAGTAATAGCCTGCCGCATAACCACCAGCAAAGATATGACTAAAGCCATTAGCGAAGCGGTTATATTCTGGCGTTTCTGTAATAGCGATATCATCGCGTACGGACTCTAAAGTCTGCAAAATACCCTCGTAATCAAGCGCTGGCGTCTGCGCGTGAATCAGCAAATCAAACAATGAAAATTCAATCTGACGTAAGGTTTGCATACCGCTCTGAAAGTTTTTGGCAGCTAGTAGCGCGTCAAGCTTGTCTTGCGGTAATGGCTCGCCAGTTTCAACATGGCTACTGATCAGCGCAATACCCTCAGCATCCCACGCCCAGTTTTCCATAAACTGACTTGGCAGCTCAACGGCATCCCACTCAACGCCATTGACGCCAGCGACATCACCGACACTCACTTGGGTCAATAAATGATGCAGCCCATGACCGAACTCATGGAACAAGGTTAACACTTCATTATGAGTCAGTAAGCTGGGCTTACCTGCCAGCGCTGGAGTAAAGTTACCGACCATAAAGCACACGGGTAGCTGATCATAGCCCTCAATATCATGACTATAACGCGCTTGAAAACCGCTCATCCAAGCACCGCCACGTTTACCGCTGCGAGCGAATAGATCAAAATAAAAGCCGCCGACTAAGCTATCATCAGCATCAAACAATTGATAAAAGTGCACATCGTCATGCCAGAGCGTGGCGATATTAGTCGTTTCGTTTTGTCCAGTTTGTTGCTCTTTTACGGTAATACCATATAAACGCTCAACGATAGCAAATAGCCCATCGAGAACTTTTGGCAAAGGGAAATAAGGGCGAATCTCTTCTTGTGATAAGCTGAATTTGCTTTGCTTCACCTTTTCAGCGATATAAGCATTATCCCAAGGTTGCAAATCATCAATACCATAGTCTTTGGCACTGTCTTGCAGCTGCTCTAGATCCTGTTTAGCAGTCGGTGTAGCTTGCACGGCTAAATCGCGTAAAAATTTCTCAACCTCGGTGACATTGTCCGCCATCTTTGTCGATAGTGAGACTTGTGAATAATTGTCAAAGCCTAATAGCTGCGCCTTTTGCCCGCGAAGATCTAATATCTCACTCATGATATCAGCGTTATTCAGTGACTCGCTCTTAGCATTGATATGTTCATCAAACTCTGAGGCGCGGGTGACATAAGCATGATATAGCGTTTTGCGTAGCTCGCGATCATCAGCATGAGTCATCAACGCGATATATACAGGAATATTTAAGCTGGCGACATAATAAGGGCTAGGCAAATCATCGATTTCAGCTTGGGTTAGCTCCTCTTTTTCTAGCATTCGAACTTTGTACTGCTCACCTGTATCAGCCAACAATCCAAGTCCACTTTCAGTGATACCCGCCAATTGTGATTGCTCAATAGGTAGCATAAAAGCTTGGGTGGCATCTAATATATTATCTGAAAATTTCGCTGACAAAGTCGATAGTTTACTTTGAATCGCGGCAAAATTATCTTGCTCAGCCTTAGGTAGTGCCACTCCTGATAACTCAAACTTTTGAATAGCTAGCTCAATAGCACGAGCGCGCGCAAGCTCTAACTGGTCAAAGAATGCCTTGTCATTCTTGATGGTTTGATAACGATCAAATAGCGGTTGATGTTGCCCAACGCGCGTACCATAAGCCGATAGAGTCGGCAGCAGCTCATGATGGATATGACGTATCTCATCGTTACTCATCACGCTATTGAGATGCGATAAGATACCCCAATTGCGATCTAAGGCCAGATTGATATGATCAAAGCTCATCACGTCATCTAGCGCTTGCTCAGCACTGATTGGCGTAAAGTCTTTATCTTGAAATACCGACAGCGTATTTAAGAATTCATTAGCTTGATTAATGGCGTCTATCACTTGAGCCTGTAGCTCAGTAGGCTCGGTCGCTGCAAAGTCAACGAGATTCAAGTTTTGAGAAGTCATAACAGTAGTCATAAGAAGTCCAAAGGCAGTAAAAGGTAAGAATAGTAGTAGTTGAATAAGTATAGAGAGTCAAAATATTACGCTATAAAATAAATAGGGTTAGTAAAAGCATGTTAACTATCAATCATGTTAACTATCAATAAGTAAAAGTGCTGAATGAATAAGAAATGGGTATGTTTGACTTCGAATACAACCCAATACAATAGTCCTAATGCTTAATCAAAACAAATTGTCGTCTTCAGGAATATTTCTCAATATACAATAGTGATGGACACGCTTACAAAGCATATCATTTGCTTGCAAACTAGCCCTATAGCAAAGCGGACGAAATTGTTAGGCTAGTAAATAGAGTCAAACAACAATTGAATAAAAAATGACTTTGTAGGATACTCAATAGAACGAGTCTAATTACTTATAGCTATTTATATTACTTGTAGCTCTTTAGAATCACTAAAAAAGTATTTTAGATAAGTTCATCGGCTAATCACACATGGGTCAACCATCTGTTATATAGTCTTTTATTATTGAGTTATTCGATACTGAGCGGATTAGAAGTTAATCAGCAATTAAAGATAATAAAACTAGGAGCATACTTTATGAAAGCAACTCTCAAAAGTTTACGTGAATCTAAAGCCAATCCAGCGGTAAGTATTTTTGTAAAAACACACCGTGAGCATCCTGCTAATGAACAAGATCCTATTGCCCTCAAAAACCAACTCAAAGTCGCCGAAGATCGTCTGAATAAAGAATACGATAAAAATACAGCATCGACTATCTTAGCGCACATTCACAAAGTTACCGAAGATTTGAATCATAATTATAACCTCGATACATTAGCTATTTTTGCTAGTACTGATGATGTTCAGCTGATTCGTATGCCACTTGATACGAAAGAGCGTGTAGTGATATCAGATAGCTTTGCTACTCGTGATCTCGTCCGTGATATGGCAAGTGCCGTACATTTTTATGCTGTAGTGTTGACGGGTGACGTTGCTCGCTTAATTGAAGCGTCAAATGATCGTGTGGTCATGGAGTTTGATAAAGACTCAGATAAGCAAAACAATATGGAAAACATTCCATTCCCAATTGATAATAATGGCTTATACAAGACCAGCGATGGCGGCTCTGACCGTTCAGCGAATAACGAGAGCGCTCATCTAAAAGAGTACTTCAACCAAGTTGATAAGAGCGTCCAAGAGCTATGGGGCGAGCATAAAATGCCGCTTGTGGTTATCGGTGATACCAAAAACGTTGGTTACTATAAAGAAGTCTGTGACCGTCCAGAGAATATCATTGCAACGGTAACCAATGTTACTCGTCTTGATGATGGCAGCGCTCAGCACATTATCGATGGGGTACAAGAGGCGATAGAAGAGTATCGTAGCTCGCTACATATGCAGGCGATGGGTGAGATCGATAAAGCTCGCGGCGCTAATATGCTACGTACGGACTTACAGGAAGTTTATCAGGGAGCATTCCAAGGTGCAGGCGAGACCTTGTATGTGCGTCGCTGGTATATTCAACCTGCCAAAATCGATGAAAAAGCGCAGACATTAGCCTTAGTGGATGACGCTGCTGGCGAAGGCGTTACTGATGATGCTATTGGTGTCATTATCGAGCACGTTATCCATAATGGTGGCGACGTTATCTTCTTACCAGAGGAGATTATGGGCGCTGATCAGCCTATAGCTTTAGTGACTCGCTATTAATTAGGTTATCTCAAGCATAGACAGATCTAAAGTAGAGCATTGATTCACTAAGGATCAATGCTCTTTTAGTTTAAAGACATGCTCTGGTGCTAAATCACATATTTTATTTTATAAAGGTATCGATAATGATTATCCCTAATAATGCTATTGGTCATAAAATCAAAAGTGCGCAGGCGTTTGTCTCATTAATACTACGTGGTGGACGTGGAGTGATGGGTACCGCCAATCCCATGCAACCTGAGAAATCACTGGTAATGTATGAGTTTGAGGCCTGTCCTTATTCACGCCGCGTCCGTGAAGTCATGACACTGCTTAACCTTGACTATGAGAGTCGCCCAAGCCCGCACAAAGGCCATGTCTATCGTGACGAGCTAAAAGAGCTGGCAGGAAAAGCGCAAGTACCGTTCTTGATTGACGAAAACAATGTGGATGGTGCTAACGGCGAAGAGGGCGATCAGATATTAGACTCACAAGCGATTATCGATCATCTATTTGCTAATTATTCTAAAAAAGGTTTTACCCCAGATAAGTACCAGCGCCAAAATAAAAAGGATAACGCCTCATTAGCCAATAAAGCGGCAAGTGTCGCCTCCATGATGCGTGGGGTAAAAGCGGTGCATCCTAAGAAAAATTTAGCTCGTGGTAAACCTAAACAGCCGCTACATCTGTATGGTTTTGAAGCCAGTCCATTTTGCCGTTTGGTCAGAGAAACCTTGAGTGAGCTTGAGGTAGGCTATATCAATCATAATGTCGCTCGTGAGCGTATCCAAGATATTGGCGCATTTGGTTTTCATTTAACTAAGGGTGAATACCAGCCTATCAAAGGCGGCAAACGCGATCATTTGATGAATGAGGAGATTAAGGGTGAGTTGCTATTTCCTTATCTTATCGATCCTAATACCGATACCAAGATGTATGAGTCGCAAGATATTATCAATTACTTAGAATATAATTATGGTTGATAGTTTGAGCTTTCTAATAGAGCGTTATTACAAACGTTAGTTTGCAATATTTGCTATATTAGTTTTTACTGCTTTTTATTAACTCACTCTATGCTATGACTACTAAACCTATGACTACAGACTCTTTTGTATTGACCAGCTACAACATTCATAAAGGCATGTCGCCGATGAATCGTCAGGTAAAGATGCAAGGCATCGCCCAAGCATTGGATATGGCAGGGGCGGATATCTTGTGTCTGCAAGAAGTGCAAGGGCAGAACCTTAAGCGTAATATGCAATATAACGAATATCCTGATCAATCGCAGCATGAATGGTTTGGCGAGTTTTTGCAGTTAGAAAACAGCTATGGCAAAAACTCAGAGTATGAAAATGGTCATCACGGTAATGCGGTATTAAGTCGTTTTCCGTTAGATCCTAAGCATAATGTCAATATCAGCGTCAACAAACTTGAGCAGCGCGGCGTCTTGCATTGCGAAGTACAACCCATAGGATGGGAGCGGCCTGTAGTGGTGTTATGCGCTCATCTTAATCTCTTTGAGCGCGATCGGGTCAAACAATATCAAGCGATTAGCGATTATGTGCGTCACGAGATCGATGATGGTCAGCCGCTTATTTTGGCAGGAGACTTTAACGATTGGAAGCGCATGTCTTGCGACAAATTAGCCAATAGCCTTGGGATGACAGAAGCCTTTAGACACTGTCATGGCAAGCTGCTACCGACCTTTCCTGCGAAGCTACCTGTACTGAGCCTAGATCGTATTTATGTGCGTAATCTGACGGTTAAAGATGCGTGGGTACATACGGGGAAACCTTGGTCAACGCTATCCGACCATTTGCCAATCAGTGCAGAGTTGGCCTTGTTATAAACTATTTAGTAAAAAGTAAAACCTGATAAATAAAAAAGGAATCATTTCTATGTCTACTAACAATCTACCTAGCCAGCAACATGCTGTCTTAATCACTGAGTTTGGCGCACCTGAGGTCATGCAGTATCAAGACGGCGTTGCTGTTCCTGAACTAAATGACGAGCAAGTACTGATAAAAGTAGCCTATGCTGGGATTAATCCCGTCGATTATAAAACTCGTCAAGGCAAAGGCTGGGGCGCGGATAATATTCGTCGTGATAAGTTTGAGCAAGACAAGCCTGCTATTTTAGGCTTTGATGTGGCAGGTACAGTAGCTAAGAGCAACAGCGACAAATTTGCAGTAGGTGATAAAGTCGCCGCACTGAGCTTTGATAGCAGCTGTTATGCCGAATATGTCGCTGTCGATGCTGATCTACTAGCACAGGTGCCTGAGTCCGTTACTCTAGAACAAGCAGGTGCGCTACCTTGTGTTGGTCAAACCGCCGTGCAGTTCGTGGACTTTGCTGATATAAAATCAGGTGAGCATATCGTTATGAATGCGCCAGCAGGTGGCGTTGGTCAGTTAGTTATTCAGCTATTGGCAGAAAAGATTACTCGTGAAAATATAAAAGTTACTGTCATTTGCTCACCAGACAAATACGCTAAGCTTGATCAGCTCGTTGATAAAGAGGCGCTAACAGGCTGGATCGATTATACCAGAGACGATGACTTTCCAGAGTTGCAAGCCGATGTGTTACTAGATTTAGTCGGCGATGATGCTGGGGTACGTGCACTCAGCACTATTAAGCCAGACGGTCGAGTGTATGTGCTGCCTACGATCTGGGTTGATAAGCTAAAAGCCGCAGGTAGCGATCAGCTAACTATCGAAGGCTATGCCGTCAAACCTAATGGCGAGGACATGGCACGCGTCTTACAGCACCTCGCAGCTGGCAACCTAAAGCTGCATATTCAAAAGAGCTATCCGTTATCTGACGTGGTCGCTGCGCATACTAAGCTAGAAAAAGGCAATGCTTTTGGCAAAATCGTGTTGCAGGTATCTACCTAATTTATAATGATAAAAGCTCTAAAACGCAAGATAGAGGCTGCCTTTATCTTGCGTTTTTTGTGCTTAAATGACTGCTAATCTTCAAGTGATTTAAATGTGTTAGCAAAATAATAAGGGTTATAAGTCATTGCTTTTATTAATTTACTAAAGCCATACCCATTAACGAACTTTCTTACAAAAGGTAATTTAGCATACTGTTATAGTTTTAAAGATAGCAAGTATAGAGCGAGCTGTTTTTATTCTTTTAACTTATAGGATATTGGAGAAACTAATATGGATGTTAATAATGCTAATAATGAAATTAATGAGCAAACACTCGATAATGAGGCTTATATTGCCAAAGCTCGTCAAGAAATAGAAGATTGGATGTATCCTGACAGTAGTATTTTAGATAAGACTCTTGCTGCTTTGGCTATGCCTATTGAAAAGGCAGGCGAGGCGCTGATGAATGTACCGCAGCTAGGTGATACCCTTAAGCAAGCAACTGAAAAAACTATAGTGAGCTTGAGTGACGCGGCTAACTGGACGATAGATGTGCAAGATACTATCGAAGCCTATCGTAATGACTCAGATAGCGATGGTACAGATATAAAGAAGCTCATAGATATTCAAAATCTACCTATTGCAGTCGCCGATAACCAAGTCAAATTATTTAAGAGCAAATATGTTGCCTTGACTAGCGCACAAGGGGTGACAACGGGCATAGTCGGCTGGGCAGGCATTCCTGCCGATGTGGTCGGCTTAATTACTGCCAACCTGCGTGCTATTAGTGAATATGCGACTTATTACGGTTTTGATATGACTGCCAAGCACGAGCAAGTATTTGCGATGTCGCTATTAGGGTTAGCAACGTCTACTTCAGGTGATGAGCGACAAGCCGCGCTGGATGATACTTTTAGCTTAGTAAATAGTGATAAATCGAAAAATGATTCTTTGAAGAGCGACGGCAAAGACCCTGAAACTTTGGCGCTCAATCAAATCAATGAAGAGGTCATGTCACGGGTATTACGTCAAACCGCAACAAAAGTCGCGACTAATTTGGTCAAAACTAAAGCGGCACAGATAGTACCAGCGGTAGGTGCAGTGGTCGCAGGTGGCGTCAATGCTAGCTACACAGCAAGCGTCTGTGAGGCTGCATATCAGTGCTACCGTCAGCGTTTTTTGAATCGAAAAAACAGGTAAGGTAGTAAAAGTTCAAGTGGGTAGCAAACCTAATTAGATATCAAGCTTAGGCAGTTAGCATCCGCCGAAAAGTTAAACTGATTCGTCCCGCGTGCACGGTTTTAGTCTTAGTAATGGTATGTTTCCAATACTGCTGAGTATCACCGTGCATGACAATTAACTGACCTGACTCAAGATAAAGCTCGACTTTGACGGGCTTTTCTTGATGTCTGTTATTTTTATGCTTAAGTTTTTTATGTTTAAAAACAAACTTGCGCGTAGCACCTAAAGACAGTGCGGCAATGATCGGCTGCTCGCCTAATTCTTTTTCATCATCCGCGTGATAACCCATGCCATCTGTGCCTGTAGGATAAAAATTAAGCAGGCAAGTATTAAATTCAACTTTGATACCGATAGTTGCTAATTTTGCTTCAACCTGTTTTTTAATTTGTAATACGGATGGTGTCCAATCGATAGCTTTGCGCGCATGCCCAGAGTAGGTATAGCTTAAGCCCTTGTCACCCATCCAAACCATCTGACGAGTAGTGATATGTGTCTTACCAAATAAAGTGACCGTATCTGCTTGCCAAGGTAGATCAGTGGCCAATTGCTCATAAAGCTCAGTAGCTTCATCAATGACTATACCCAAATCATTTACCACGCCATTATAGGGCAAGAGATTATCAGTAGATTTAGGGATAAAAAGATCGTTCATTGTGCTTACTCACTATCACTTTCTTACAATTTCTTATATCTCAACTATTGGCAGCCTTATGTAAAGCCAAAATAGTATCCGCGCATACTTTCGGTGCTTCTATCGGTAATAGATGACCATTTTCGGGCAGGGTAGTGAGCTGACTGGCTGGCACAAACTTACGCCAATTATTACGGACTTTATCGCTGATAAAAATAGTTGGTTTACCAACAATGAGCTGATAGGAAAGATTCATCTTTTTAAGTTTCTTTAGAGCGCCATCGATATAGGGAATACCAAAATAATTGGCAATCTCTTGCTCTGGGCTAAATATAAAGGTATAGCTACCATCGCTTTGTTTTACTAGGCTCTCTTTGGCGAATAGATACAGATGCTCATCAGAGACACGGCGATACGCTTTATTTGCTCGTAAGCTCTCATAGAGTTCATCTACGCTTGACCAAATCGTCTGTTTTTCTAAAGCGCTTTTAAAAGGTTGACGCTTTAACTTGATAGCGCGAGGAATTAACTTATATAGAATCGCTTGTGACTTGGTAAAGGTGACAGGCTCAATCAAGTATAGCTGTGAGAATAAGTCAGGACGTTTGGCCGCTGCGATAGCTGTCGCCGTCGCGCCTTGCGAATGACCGATAGCGATGATAGGAGCATCTTGCGTCTGCTCCAAAAACTTAATCAGCATATCAGCGTCTTGCTCACGGGTTAATACTTGGGCGGTCGGCTTATCATGCCAATAGCCACGCATTGCAAGCGAGCTTAGCTCAAAACCAGCAGCAAGCTCAATCAATAAAGGCTGATAATTACCTACAGTGAAGCCATTACCACCATAAAAGTGTGCTTTGACTCGTTCGCAATTTTTATCGTCAGTCTCTTTATTGACCGAGCTATTTAATTCGCTAAGCTCATAATAGCGAGCGCGTTTATTATCAAGAGTAATACTTTTTGCAAAATCTTCGATCATGCGAGCACTTCCTTGTCATGTATTACTTATGGTTTACTATTCCAATTCACCCAAAAAGTCGCCACTTTGACGATGCCAAAGTCTAGCATAGACACCATTTAATTCTAATAGCTCATCATGACTGCCTTGCTCAATAATACGACCTTGATCCATCACCACCAAACGATCAAGAGCGGCGATAGTCGAGAGGCGATGGGCGATTGCAATGACGGTTTTGCCTTCCATAATGTCATTCAAGCTCTCGGTGATAGCGAACTCAATCTCAGAATCTAAGGCACTAGTGGCTTCATCTAACAGTAGTACTGGCGCGTTTTTGAGCATAACTCGGGAGATGGCTATACGTTGGCGCTGACCGCCTGAGAGCTTGACGCCACGCTCGCCAACTTGGGTATCGAGACCTGTATTGCCTTTATCATCATACAAGTCTTTGACAAACTCCCAAGCCTGCGCTTGCTTGGCGGCGGTAATGATTTCTTCATCGCTTGCATTAGGGCGGCCATAAGCGATGTTTTCACGTACCGTACGATGCAATAAGGAAGTATCTTGGGTGACCATACCGATTTGTTGACGTAGCGACTCTTGTGTGACCTGATCAATCGCTTGGTCATCGATTAAGATTTTGCCACTATCGACATCGAAGAAGCGCAATAGCAGATTTACCAGAGTCGATTTACCCGCTCCTGAGCGTCCGACTAAGCCAATCTTTTCTCCTGCTTTAATATCTAAATAAAAGTCATCTAGCAGCTTTACTCTTGAGCTTATAGCGGTTGTTTCCATTGTCGGGATTTCGTCAATACGCGCGCCTTCAACATCAAGGTCTTTATTACCTTCGTAGCCAAAGTCGACATGATCAAAAATGATACGCCCTTGGGTCACTTTTAATTTTGGCGCATTTGATTTGTCTACAATAGTTTGCGGCGCTGATAGGGTGCGCATACCATCTTGTACCGTACCGATACTCTCAAAGAGACTAGCAGTCTGCCACATAATCCAGCGAGTCAGGCCATTGAGCCGCAGTGCCATCGCGGTCGCAGCAGCAATAGCACCGACCCCAACAGCACCTTGTTGCCATAGATATAAGCCGATGCCAGCAGTACTACTAACTAATATTACACTGATTAGATGAGTGGAGACCTCAAGATAGCTCACCCAACGCATCTGCGCATGCACCGTCCCTAAAAACTGCCCCATAGCATTTTTGGCATAACCTAGCTCGCGGCGTGAATGACTGAATAGCTTGACGGTCATAATATTAGCGTAGGCATCAGTAATGCGTCCAACCATTAGCGCTCGCGCATCCGCTTGGACGATGGCGGTTACTTTAAGCTTTGGAATGAAATACCACATGCACAGACTAACTAGCACAAACCAAATGATAAAAGGTATCAGCAGCAGACTGTCTAAATTAAACAAAATGACGCCAGTCGTAATAAAGTAAACAGTGACGTACATAAACATATCAGCGACAGTCATCACTGTATCGCGCACGGCAAGTGCAGTCTGCATGACCTTGGCAGATACTCGTCCAGAGAACTCATCTTGATAGAACTGCATCGATTGACTCAGCATGCGCTGGTGAAATCGCCAGCGCATCTGCATTGGAAACACACCTTGGAGCGTCTGAAAATGGATAAATGAGGATAAGGCAATCCAGAATGGACTTACTAGCATCACCGCCAGCATTAACAGCAAGATATCGCCTTTTTCACTCCACAAGTTTTGCGGAGTATAGATACCTAGCCAATCGACGATATTGCCAATCCAAGCAAATAGCATCGCCTCATAGATGCCAATACCTGCTGACAAGATCATAAATAGCAGCAACCAACCGCGCAGACCTTTAGTACAGGCCCACAAAAACTTCATCAACCCATCACGAGGTGAGGGCAGTGGCATTGGAGTATCGGGAAAGGCAGATAGGCGTGTTTCAAAAAAGCGAAATAGAGCATTCATAGGCAATAACAATATATCAGTAACAATACGTCAAGATAAGCGCTGGCAGAGCTTACTCGACGCTAAGATTTACATAAATTTAAAAAATAAAACAGCGCTCTATTTTAGCAAAATCTAGCTATCTGCCTTGCAGGGTAATTGTAATTTATAGCGTATAGGAATAAACCTGTTATCTGCTTGATTATTGCTTGAGCAATGGACGCTATATCAAATGTTTATAAGGAGTTAAGAATAAAATAGTATTAGGAAAATATAGGTATTGATATTAATGACATATATTGTTACATTCTATGGTTTTTGATGACCTGACCACTGTATCTTATAGCAATCATTATCGCGATATAAAATCTTAGCTCTATAACAGCAACCGTCCATATATTTAAGGCTCAAAAGGTAAATAATTATGCTGTATTTAACGCTCGCGGTGCTTTGTAGTGTTGCCGTCTCGGTACTGTTAAAGGTGCTACGCCAACGCGATATAGATATTCGTCAAACTATCGTTGCTGGTTATCCTGTGGCGTTTTTATTGACCCTATTTTTATTAAAGCCTGAAGTGAGCGCTATAGATGGTTTAGGTGGCGCTTGGCTGATTATTATTGCCTTGGGTATCTTGTTGCCCCTAGTGTTTATGATCTTGGGTCGAGCGATTGAAGCGGTAGGTATGGTCGCCACCGACGCCGCTCAGCGTTTATCACTGATTATTCCGATTATCGCCGCTTTTCTCTTATTTGGCGAAGTGTTGACTGGCACACGTATCTTTGGCTTGCTGCTAGGTGTGTTAGCGCTTGGCGCTTTGGTATATCGACCAACGCAAACGATGGCTAATACTCATGACAATACTACCGTTAGTAAACACGCACTGTATACCCCACTGTGGCTATTTGGCGTATGGATAGGCTACGGCACTATCGATATATTATTTAAGCAAGTCGCTAAACAAGGCGCGGCCTTTCCACTGACTTTATTTGTCAGCTTTGGGCTGGCAGGCTTACTGCTGTTTATATATTTACTTATCACTCGAGTACGCTGGCAGGGCAAAGCCTTAGCCGCTGGATTGCTACTAGGTGCGCTGAATATGGGTAATATTTACGCTTATGTGCGCGCGCATCAAGTGCTCTCTGAGTCGCCAAGCATCGTATTCACAGGTATGAACGTTGGGGTTATCACAGTCGCAACACTCATCGGTGTTGGGGTGTTCAAAGAGCATCTTAATCGAATCAATATGTTGGGTATAGTATTAGCAATCAGCTGTGTGGCGGTGCTATTTTTGGCGTAGTTAATAATAGATAAAACAGATGCGTATTATTGTGCCGCGTAACTGGTATAAATTTTTATTGCTTGCTGTGTCTACGCTGACAGGGGCTGCTAAAAATAGATACCAGTCACGCTATAGCGCTTTTAAGTTCAATAGACCCTAATTATATGGCGAACCTGAGCTAATTTTTAGCTTAGCGTACTTTTTAACGGATTGGCTATAGGCAGCTTGCACGTCATATGCTAAGGTAATTTGCAACCGATAAATATCTGTTATTAACACTGTTTTATCGATTTATTTTTATCATAATAATAGGATATACAAGTAATGGAAAATCAAGAACAATACAACAAACAGCTCCAACGTGTCAAAGAGGGCTCAGGATTTATCGCCGCACTCGATCAAAGTGGCGGCAGTACCCCTAAGGCCTTGGAGAATTATGGCGTCACCAGTGATGACTATGACAATGACGAGGCAATGTTTGATCAAGTACATGCTATGCGCTCGCGTATTATGACCTGCGATTGCTTTGATAATGAACGTGTCTTGGGCGCTATACTATTTGAAGATACGATGGATCGCGAGGTTGAAGGCAAGCCCACCGCCAACTATCTATGGGAAGATAAAAATATCGTACCCTTTTTAAAGGTGGATAAAGGTTTAGCAGAACAGATGAGCGGCGTACAAGTGATGCGTCCAATGCCTGATCTGGATGCGCTACTGGACAAAGCAAATAGATATCCAGTATTTGGTACGAAGATGCGCTCGGTTATTTATGAGCCCAATGTCGATGGTATTGAGCTAGTCGTACAGCAACAGTTCGACGTCGCTAAGCAAATCATCTCTAAAGGTCTCATGCCAATCGTTGAGCCAGAAGTAGACATCAATAGCGCGAAAAAGCACGATTGCGAGCTACTACTCAAAACCAATCTATTGCACAATTTAGATCGTTTGGCAGATGATAAGCAAGTTATGCTGAAATTGACTTTGCCTGAAGAGGCGGGATTCTATCAAGAGTTGATCGATCATCCAAAAGTGCTAAAAGTTGTGGCATTATCAGGTGGCTATAGCCGTACTGATGCATGCGATAAGCTTAAGCAAAACCCTGGCATGATTGCTAGCTTCTCACGCGCCTTTACTGAGGGTTTAAGTAAACAGCAAAGCGATAAAGAGTTTGCTGATACGATTGATACTTCGATCAATGAGATTTATGAGGCGTCAAAGGTTTAGAATTTAGAGTCTTGTAGGGTTGGTTTATGATCTCAGCGGGCTTGTTGCTTACTGAGATTTTTTAATGCTATACATGAGTTTTTTGCTGTTACTCGTCAAGGTGAACTATGCTCTCTATCAACTCTAAGCTCATTAAAGTAGCTTTAGTAACATCTCTATATATTCCTTGCACACTTAATGCCAGTGTCCATGAGCCAATATCCAATCCATTTACTAGAGAGCTTGCAAGTATTGACTTAGCGACCATTGATTACGAGTTACTACAAGCTAACTTTATGTATTTTACCATTAATGCTTTTATTAATAGTTGCGAAAAAAATGCTCCAGATTTGAGTCATGAAATGATTATCACTGGAGAAGAAATTTTCGAAAATAACCCTAAACTAACTAAAAGTTTAGAGATAACGAAAGAACTTTGGAGGGAGGTTAGCTTAAATGATGATGCAGGTCTCTTGAACGCTCAACAAATAGACACTTTGAATATGATTAGTGGGGTTATTGGACTCTTGCGCGGTGTTGATCTTAAACTATCTGCTGATGAATGCTTAGGATTCTTGCAGAATATTCAAAATGTACCCAATCGGGAACAATTCTGGGATAACTACCTACGTCAAGCAATCCCTGTAATTATAGAGTCTTCGTAACTTCAATAAAAAATTAACTAAAAAGCCTAGCAACTATTAATAGCGCTAGGCTTTTTTGTGAGAATAATCAGGCAGTTTTTAAACCCCTTTATTCTCCAAACCCTTTGCATATTCCCGTACATTTTGGGTGATTTTCATTGAGCAAAATTTCGGGCCACACATCGAGCAAAAGTGAGCGGTCTTGTGTGCGTCTTTAGGCAACGTCTCATCATGAAATTCACGTGCCGTATCAGGATCAAGGGCTAGATTAAATTGATCGTCCCAGCGGAATTCAAAACGGGCTTTGGATAAGGCGTTATCACGCGCCTGTGCACCCGGATGACCTTTAGCCAGATCAGCAGCATGGGCGGCGATTTTATAAGTGATAATGCCATCTTTGACATCCTTTTTATTCGGCAGGCCCAGATGCTCTTTTGGCGTGACGTAACATAGCATCGCGGTACCAAACCAGCCAATCATCGCCGCGCCAATAGCACTCGTAATATGATCGTACCCAGGTGCGATATCGGTCGTTAATGGCCCTAACGTGTAAAAAGGCGCGTCATTACACAGCTCAAGCTGCAAGTCCATATTCTCTTTAATGCGGTTCATCGCCACATGACCTGGGCCTTCAACCATTACTTGTACATCGTGCTCCCAAGCGATTTTGGTTACCTCTCCAAGGGTACGCAGCTCACCAAATTGTGCTTCATCGTTGGCATCTTGCAAGCAGCCAGGGCGCAGGCCATCGCCTAAGCTAAACGCCACATCATACTGCTTCATAATCTCGCAAATATCAGCAAAATGCGTATACAAAAAGTTCTGCTGTTGATGCGCAAGGCACCACTGCGCCATGATAGAGCCACCGCGTGAGACGATACCCGTTAAGCGTCCAGCCGTTAGCGGCACGTACTCAAGTAATACGCCTGCATGAATAGTAAAATAATCCACGCCTTGTTCCGCCTGCTCTATCAGCGTATCGCGGAATATCTCCCACGTTAAATCTTCAGCGACACCATCGACTTTTTCTAGTGCCTGATAAATAGGAACCGTACCAATCGGTACCGGTGAGTTGCGAATTAGCCACTCACGAGTCTCATGAATATGGTTACCCGTTGATAAGTCCATGATGGTATCAGCGCCCCAACGTGTCGCCCACGTCATTTTAGAGACTTCTTCATCAATAGAAGAGCCGAGCGCTGAGTTACCGATATTGGCGTTGATCTTAACCAAAAAGTTACGACCGATGATCATGGGCTCAGATTCAGGGTGGTTGATATTATTAGGAATGATTGCGCGTCCTGCTGCTACCTCTGAGCGCACAAATTCAGGAGTGATGACAGTAGGAGTGTTCGCGCCAAAGCTCTCCCCATCATGTTGGCGCATATCGGTCAGCTCGTGTTGCTTTTGGGTTTCGCGGATGGCGATGTATTCCATTTCTGGAGTAATGATGCCACGGCGCGCATAGTACATTTGCGTGACGTTGCCTGCTTTACCAGCGACATCTTTGGCACGACGCGGTTTATCAATATGAGCGAATCTTAGATTGGCGGTGCTGATATCACGCGCACGCGCTAGACCATATGAGCTGGACAAGCCATCTAGCTGTTCAGTATCGCCGCGCTCAGCTATCCAGCCTTCGCGCAATTTTGGCAAGCCTTTGGTTAGATCAATCTGAATGTTGGGATCAGTATAGACGCCAGAAGTATCGTAGACATAAAATGCTGGATTTGGCTCCCACTCGTTCTCAGGAGTACCTTGTACTGGAGTAGGGTCAAGGCTAATTTTGCGCATGGGCACTTGAATATCAGGACGCGTGCCTTCGATATAGACTTTATGAGAGGCGGGCAAGATACGATGCAGGTCGCGAGCATCTTCTTCAAAACGAGCATCGGTGGCACTACGATGAGCAGGGGTTTTTAGCGCGTCGCTCTTTTTATCCGCTTTGCTTGAGTTTGTGACAGGCGAGTTAGCAGGTTTATATAATGTCGGCTCAGAGTGTGTAGATGAGTGGCTGTCAGGTGTTGGATGAATCGTTGCAGTAGTCATATGCTGTCCTAGCGATTGTGTTGTCTAAGGGTAAGGCAACACCGCCAGTAGCTGCGGGGCAAGCATAAGTTATCAAAGTAAATGTCAGTGGATTAATAGAGTTTATCACTAAGCAAAATAGTCATAAGCTCTATTAATAATACTTTGGACGCAACTTTTTATTAGACGTTATTGTTTAGCAAAACGTAAGCTGTACTAAACATACACCGGTAATAAAAAGGCATTTCTGCATATCCTTTACTTCTCAATAACAAAGTGCTTAAGACTTCCCTGCGTCGGTACTAACCGCATCAGGTTCGGCGGGTGATCTCTCAGCGAATGTACGATGACTATTTGAATAGCCACCTACACCGCACCCCGAGTCTGTCAGTGTTGTAAATCGTCTTGATACTAACAAAATTTTGCCCTAAGCGCTAATGCTATTTATTTATATAGATAATGTCACTTTTCATACAATGTCATTTTTTGCTTTATGCAAAGTCATCATCGCTACAAATCTTTGTCATATTAGATCTAGTTAAAAAAGTCTGCTAAGCAACGTTGTAAAAGATGAGTTGTTAGACTATTTACTTAGTTTTAATTTACTTGCTTTCAGGCGTCCAACCCTGTGCGCGCTCGTAATCTTCGTTATCCAAAAATTTATCACGCTGATCGGTTAAGAACTTTTTAGCTTCAGGATCTAGCATGCTGAGATGGTTTTCATTAATCAACATCGTTTGTTGCTCAAGCCATTCTTTCCATGCTTTATCCGAAACTGTTTCTTGTAGCTCTTGACCTTTTTTATTGGGAAAAGGAGGATGCGCCATCTTAGGTAAATCTTGCTGATATTTACGGCAAAATACAGTATTGGCTTGTGGATTAAAAGTTTCGGTCATGGGGTTATCCTTTTTTATGAGTATGCCTAGTAGGTATAAATAATTGATTGCCTTATCTTAACGCATTCATCCATAAAAAACACCCGCGACAATAGCGGGTGTTTTTTGCTAAACGAGATAAAAAGTAAATCTAAGCAAAAGCTTCTAAACGAGTGCGACCACGAGCAACCGCTTGCTTAACTTGATTTGGAGCGGTGCCACCTAAGTGATCACGGGCAGCCAAGGAACCTTCTAAAGTTAAATACTCGAACACATCATCGCCAATGGCGTCACTAAATTGTTGTAACTGCGCTAAGGACAAATCACTTAAATCAACGCCCTCCTTGATACCTAAAGCGACGGCATTACCGACTACCTCATGAGCATCACGAAATGCCACACCATTACGGACCAAGTAATCCGCCAAATCGGTCGCCGTCGCATAGCCTTTCATGGTTGCAGCGCGCATATTTTCTTTATTGGGCGTGATATTTGGCAGCATATCGGCAAAAGCTAATAGCGAGCCTGTTAGGGTATCAACACAATCAAATAGTGGCTCTTTGTCTTCTTGGTTGTCTTTGTTATAGGCGAGTGGCTGGCTTTTCATGAGGCTAAGGAGCGTCATTAGCTGTCCAAATACCCGAGCCGCTTTGCCGCGTACTAATTCTGGCACATCAGGATTTTTCTTTTGCGGCATGATTGATGAGCCGGTACAAAAGCGATCAGGTATCTGCACAAAGTTAAATTGTGCGGACATCCATAGGATAATCTCTTCGCTCATGCGTGACAGATGCATCATTAGAATAGAGGCGGCGGAAGTAAATTCAATCGCAAAATCACGATCTGATACCGCGTCTAAAGAGTTTTGGCAGATACCTTCAAAACCTAACAATTCAGCAGTGATAGTGCGGTCAATTGGAAAAGTTGTCCCTGCAAGAGCAGCACTACCAAGTGGTAACTGATTGATACGACGACGGGCGTCAACTAGGCGCTCAGTATCACGATAGAGCATCTCAAACCATGCCATCACATGATGACCAAAGCTGACAGGCTGCGCGGTCTGCAAATGGGTAAAGCCTGGCATAATCGTATCCGTATGCTGCTCAGCGAGATTGAGCAAGCCGCTCTGCAAACGAACCAATAGGGCTATAATATTATCGACTTCTTCCCGTAACCAAAGACGAATGTCAGTAGCCACTTGATCGTTACGACTACGACCTGTGTGTAGCTTTTTGCCGACGGCACCGATGATATCGGTTAAGCGCGATTCGACGTTCATGTGCACATCTTCAAGCGCGATTGACCAGTCAAACTCGCCCAGCTCAATTTCGCTCAGTACTTGCTCTAGACCATCAATAATAGTCGCCACTTCACTTTTGGTGAGAATGTCGCATTCACCAAGCATCGTAGCGTGGGCAATAGAGCCTTCGATATCGTGGCGAGCAAAGCGTTGATCAAAACCAACGGAGGCGGTAAAAGCGGCAACGAAGCTATCGGTAGCCTCGCTAAAGCGCCCACCCCACATTTGCTGTCCTTGACGGCTTTGCTCAACCGTGTTGGTGTTAGAAGCATCTGTGCTAGAATCGGATGCAAGTGAGCTGTTATTTTGCTCAAAATTTACGGAGCTACTAGGGTTTGAAGAGTTAGCGTTCATATCGGTACAAGACAAGTCAGAAGAATAAGGAGTTAAGTATAGCAAATGATGAGGTGGCCTTACTAGTTGGGCGTCTAGAGTTTTTATTCCAAAACTTATGAAAGTGATGAGCGTTTGCCAATGGCTGCTGTATATCTGCTTTTGGTCGCTGTTCATCACCGTGATGAGCCGCCATGAATTGGCAACTTAGACAGATTTTATTATTTTTTATCTTAGCCATACTGTACAAAATATAATTGCTATACTACCAGCGCTCTTTATTATCGATTATATGGACTTCAACACTCAAACTGAACGCCTAAGAGCTTATTTTGGCGAAAATTCTTTTATAAAAAGTGAAGTAACCAGTCGACAAGTCGTTACTGTTATTGATTATTCTTTGCAAGATGTTGGAATTTAAGGTTTTATTTTATCAAAAATGATTACATTCGTCTTTTTTGGTATATATCTTGCTGTATTACTCATATCAAACGATGTTTATGCAGAACGTTTAGACTATAAATCATTAGAATGTTTTTATAGTGATTATAGGTATAGTTAATAGCTTTAAGTATTTGTCTGTATTTATTTGAAGCTACAAGATAAGTGTTATTGTTGTCATTACTGTTTACTAGGCGTCTATATGTTATAAATAATTATATAAATATGGATATAACGTGAACAAGAATTTGAAATAGTTTTCACCAATGTGTTTATAGTATAATTTTTTAGTTTTTAGTAGAGTGGGTAGCTATCGGGGAGTGTAAATGAGGATTGTAGTTTGTGACGATGAGCCTTTGGCTCGTGAACGTTTGGTCAGAATCGTACAAGATTCAGGGCACCACGTGATTGCACAAGCAAAAACAGGTGCAGAAGCGATCATGGCTGTAAAAGAGCAGCAACCTGATGTCATCTTATTAGATATCCGTATGCCTGAGATGGATGGTGTGCGGTGCGCTCAGATATTGAATGAGCTGCAACATCCGCCAGCTATTATATTTGTGACTGCTTATGATCACTATGCTATCGCCGCTTTTAAATCTCATGCTATCGGTTATTTATTAAAACCTGCTAATAGGGATGAGCTGCTAGAAGCGCTCCGTAACGCCAAAAATCTAAATGCCGCACAGCTCAATGAGATGCGTAAGCTTGAAGACCCTACGGCACGTCCTATTCGTGAGCATATCGCCGCGCGCACTCATCGAGGCGTTGAGCTCATTAAGCTACAAGATATTTATTATTTTACGGCAGATCAAAAGTATGTCAAAGTTCGGCACAAAGACGGTATTGTGCTCATAGATGACACCTTGAAAGAGCTTGAGCAAGAGTTTGGTGAGCGCCTGTTTCGCGTTCATCGCAATGCTATTATTAATCTAAGCTTTTTGGATTTTTTAGAAACGATCGATACAGGACAGTATCAAGTCCGCTTTAAAGGCATTGAGGAGAATCTAGCGGTAAGTCGTCGCCACCTGCCGGCGTTAAGAGAGAAAATCCAAAGTATGTAGTTTAGAGCATACGCTTTATCAAGCGATTGCCATAGTCATTCATATCATCCAGCCCTTATTTATGGTTAAATAGGGGTGTTTTTTTGCGTCCTTGTTTGTCTTTACATGGCCAAACTTGATAACTATTTGCTTGTTGTTTTATCACTAGTCTACTTTTATGATAAATAGCATTTATTCTACTGAGGTCTATAATGAGTACCAATTCACCATTAGCGCTAACTACCCTAAATATTGCTACTCGTCAAAGCCCATTGGCTCTATGGCAAGCTGAGCATATTCGTGACCGATTATTGGCACTTTATCCTGAAATGACTATCAATTTACTAAAAATTGTCACTAAGGGTGACAAAATTTTGGACACACCCTTGGCAAAAATTGGCGGTAAAGGGTTATTTGTCAAAGAGCTTGAGCAAGCGCTGTTTTCAAGAGAGGCAGATATCGCCGTGCATTCGCTAAAAGATGTACCGATGCAGCTGCCTGAGGGTCTTATGCTAGGCGTATACTGCAAACGTGCGTCCCCAACGGATGCTTTTGTCTCTGACACTTATTCTACTATCGACGAGTTGCCACAAGGTGCAGTGGTCGGTACGGCAAGCCTACGTCGTCAATGCCAGATAAAAGCGTATCGCCCTGATCTGCAGATCAAAACCTTACGTGGTAATGTAGGTACGCGTTTAGGCAAGCTTGACGCTGGCGAATACGATGCTATCATTTTGGCGACTAGTGGCTTGCAGCGCATAGAGCTGGACGCACGTATTCGTAGTGAATTGGATATTGATACTTGCCTGCCAGCGGTTGGTCAAGGGGCGCTTGCGATAGAGTGCCGCGCAGATGACACGCAGATTTTACAGTTATTAGCGCCTTTAAATGACGACAAAGCACGCATTCGTCTGATTGCTGAACGTGCTCTGAATCGACACCTGCAAGGGGGCTGCCAAGTTCCTATCGCCGCTTTTGCAGTGCTCCAAAATGACAGTAATGCTAACAATGACGCCCATGGTAATAATGATAGTGGCAATAGCTTATGGCTGCGTGGACGAGTGGGCACTGAGGACGGTAGCCAGCTGTTAAAGTTTGAAAAACGCATTACCTTATCAGGCCGTCAAAGTGACAAAGAGGCGCAGGCCAATCAATTAGGCATCGATGTCGCGACGCTATTATTAGACAATGGTGCTGGCACTATTCTAGCAGCGATTTATCAAGCTGATGAATAGAGCCTAATCTTGATGACTTGTGCAGCGTTTTGAGTGGTGATACTTTTATAAATAATATCTGTATGAAGTGGTGGTACTTTTATAAATAGTATCTGTATAAATAGTATCTATATGAACAATATCTTTATGAATAATTTATTGACGTCAGATTTATTTAAGCCAATGGTTATTAACACTCGACCAGTAGAGCGCGCTGCGCCTTTGACTGAGCATTTGCAAGAAGCTGGATTTGATGTGGTTAGCATCCCGATGCTAGCTCTGCAATCAAGAGCTATCACAGCAGATGATATCACTATTATGCGAGCTTGGCTGGCAGGTGATTATAAAGCGTTGGTTATGGTTAGCCCTACGGCGGCCGCCTTAGGATTAGCTTTGTGGCAAACACTTACAGAACAGGCGAATGAACTAGGTAATGATGCCTCAAGCATCAATAAAAATATTGATAATAGCTCACCACTTAAATTATTAGTAGCGCCTAGTCATCTCATTGCGGTAGGGTCAGCGACGGCACAAGTACTTCAGCAAGCTCAGCTATCGACTACTAGCTATGAAGTGCTCCAGCCTACTGTTGCTAACAATGAAGGTATGCTTGCTATGCCAGAAGTTGAGCAATTACAAGCGGGCGACAAGCTGCTTGTTTGGCGAGGTCTAGGTGGACGACGCTTGCTAGTCGATACTTTGCAAGCGCGAGGGGTACATATCGATAGTATCGCTTGGTACGAGCGCGTGTTGCCAGATAATGCATTGAGCAATTATCAGCGCTGGGCACAAGACTTTTATAGACTGTCTAAGATGCAAGAGGAGTCGTTAGATAAACGATCGAAACCTATTGTGATCATCAGTAGTGGTAGCGCTTTTGAGAATTGGCAAAGCATTGTTAAACAAGCCATATTTGTTCAACAAAATAATGATGTTGCCGTCACTGAGACTGTCTTTGAGAGCAAGGCTATTCCTGCACTGAAAGATTATAGTTATGTGGTATTAGGGGTGCGCCTAGCGGATATGCTAGCTGAGCTACAGCTTGATTATCTACGGGTAGAGGATCTATCACCGATTACTATTGCTAGCATCATTAAAGACAACATGCTGTAAATATAGGTTTTACCATCATTTCAGCTGATTTAGCTTTATTATTAATAGGTCTACTATGTCAACCGAACCTGAACCTTCCAAAACACCAACGGCTATACAGCAACGTAAACAGGCTAATCAGTTATTATTGCGTTTGCAGTGGCTGCTTATTTTAATATTAATAATAGCTTTAGCGTGGTTGTACATCAGTCAGCAACGGTTTCAGAACCAAGTGAATGAGCGCTTTCAAAGTAATGAGCAGATAGTGACTCGCCTAAATGATATTGATGATCGCCTATTTGCGAATACTCAACCAGTGCTACCAAAATCTGAAAGAGCAGTTGGTAGTCAAGCGCAAAATCAGCTCGATTTACTGCGTATTCAGGTTCAAGCGACAGATAGCTTACTGGCTAATAACAACATCAAAGCCGCTGTTAAATTGTTAAGCGGGTTACAATGGCAGCTATCACAGAATAGTAATGAGATTGCGCCTGCGTTGACTGTAGTGATCCAAAAATCTCTACAAGAAGATATCGAACGTTTGCAAGCGCTCAGTGCTCAGCCTAGTCCTTGGCAGCTACAAAATCTTGCTATTCAAGATATTCAGGAATTTTTGCACAGCCATGAGCGTGTCAATTCAAAAATTATAGCTGACAGTAATAAAGCTCAAAGCAATAAAACACTTAGTCAAAATACTTTGTTGACTCGGCAGCAGTTGACTATTCATGAAGTCATTATGACACTGAACTTAGCGATTCAAGCCAGCAATATGCGCGAGCAAGATCAGCTCATAAGCTATCTGAATCAGGCACGTACTCAACTACAAACGCTGACTACCATAAAGCCTAAAGCCAAAGATACTAGCAAAAAACCCAACCAAGCGGATCGCTTAGAGACAGATGGTTTAGCTACAAATCGCTTGGACAATATGCCTGCGCCAAACAATATTACAGAGGTTATAGTGTGGCTAGATCAGCTATTAGCTAATACACCGACGCCTATACCTTTAGTGACCGCTCAGGTATTAGAACAGCCTAACAATCAAATTAACCCGTGATATAGGTAATGTATGACTGAGCACCTTATAACTGAGCATTTTATGAGCAATACCTTTGATAAAGATCAAGTGATACCTGATGAGCTGGCAAGCTATGCTGTAATCCATCGCCAGTCTATACAGTGGGGAGAGATGGATGCATTTAATCATTTGAATAACGTAGTCTACTATCGTTATGCAGAGTCTGCGCGTATCGCCTATTTGCAAGCATTAGGGATGTTCGATGGCAGTATGGTGACAATGTTGGCGCACTCAAACTGTCAGTATTTGCGCCCTGTTACTTATCCCGATACGTTATTGATAGGTGTGCGCTGTCAGCGCTTAGGTAACACTAGCATTGTCATAGAATATGCCTATTATAGCGGTGAGCAACAAGCAATCGTTGCTAATGCTGAAGCGGTCATCGTGCGTATGGATAGCTCAGGAACCAAAAAACTTCCTTGGATAGAAGCAGAGCGTGAGAGGCTACTCACATTAGAGCAAAAATTTGGGCATATACCAGAAGTGTAGAGCCAATAAAATAAGCCTTAGACCTAATATAAGTATCCATATATGAGTATTTATAAAAAAACACGCTAACTTTTATTAGCGTGTTTTTTAGTTTTGTCTCAATCTAAAGTTGAATAGCTAGTCCTACTTAGGCGCATTCACAAAGTCGACTACATTGAGATCAAACCCTGATAACGCATAGAATTTCATAGGTGAAGAGAGCAAACGCATATCACGTACTCCTAAATGACGCAAAATCTGCGCACCCACACCGACGCTACGATACGGCTGTTGAGTGAGTGTTGATTGTGATTCATTATCTGCGGCTTTATCTAGCGCATCTCCTAAATCAACCGGTTGGTTACTACCAATCCAAACCAATACACCACGATCTGAGGCGCTAATTTCTTTTAATGCCGCTTGTACGCTCCAGCCACTACGGCCAGTCATGTCATTTTTGGCCGCAAACAAATCACGTAATGGATGGAAGCCATGAACACGTACCGTACTGACGCCTTCGCTGACATCGCCTTTGACTAACGCTAAATGAGTCTCATCAGCACCAAATTCGCGGAAGCGATGCAGGGTGAACGTACCATGTTCAGTTTCAAAAGGATGCGATTCTACTTCTTCTACGGTTTGCTCATTGGCAATACGATAGTTGATAAGATCAGCAATCGTACCTATTTTTAGATCATGCTCTTTGGCAAATATTTCTAGATCATCGCGGCGTGCCATCGTACCATCAGCGTTGATGATTTCGACTAGCACAGATGCTGGCTCAAGACCTGCTAAGCGTGACAAATCACAACCGGCTTCTGTATGACCCGCACGATGCAATACGCCACCATCTTGTGCGATGATAGGGAAAATATGCCCAGGCTGTACAATATCTTCAGCTTTAGCAGTAGCAGAAACCGCTGCTTGAATCGTACGAGCGCGATCGGCAGCAGAAATACCAGTCGTGACACCTTCAGCTGCTTCAATGGATACGGTAAAGTTGGTGCTGAATTTCGCTTCGTTACGTTCAGACATCAGTGGCAAAGACAGCTGATGCGCACGAGCTTGCGAGATGGTTAGACAGACTAAGCCACGTGCGTGGGTGATCATGAAGTTAATATCTTCAGGGCGCACATGGGTCGCTGCCATGATGATATCACCTTCGTTTTCACGGTCTTCATCATCCATCAAGACGACCATCTTTCCAGCACGAATGTCTTCGATAATCTCAGGAATCGTATTTAAACTCATAGTAAATCTCAATATTTTATTATTTGTAGATAGGTGTGATTTGGAATATAAAGTATTACTCACTATTGTAGCAGCAGATAATACAAAGCGCTGTTACGGTCAAGCAAAGCGAGCCATTAGTAATGTCATTCAATAAAAAATGACTCACTCAATGGCTTATATATCATTATGAGGGCATTTTAACGCTTTTCATCGCAACGTGCTGCGTCATCTTCCCACTATATCGTTCAGTATGTCAAAGATAGTCATCAGTATTATCAATGATCGCTATTATTTATGAATGAATACGCACATTACATAATAAGCTGAGCCGTGTTGTACGTGCTTAGTTATTACTCGCTGCTTGGTTTTTCAGCCAATCCATAAACTGCTGACTGTGTTGTTCTCTCTGATTGTCGGCAAACTCATAAAAACGGGTGCCAATGAGGTTGTCTGGCAAATAGGTTTGCTGATAATAATGATTAGGGTAATTATGCGGATAAGAGTAGCCTACGCCATATCCTTCATCACGCATCAGCTTAGTCACCCCATTACGTAGGTGTAGAGGTACTGGCGAGGCGTCCTTTTCAGCGAGGCTCATCGCTGCATTAATCGCTTTGTAAGTACTATTGCTCTTTGCACTGGTCGCCAGATAAACCACCACTTGTCCTAAGATAATACGTGCCTCTGGCATACCAATCGACTGTACGCTACGCAGTGCAGCATCCGCGAGCAGTAAAGCATTAGGGTTGGCGTTACCGATATCCTCGCTGGCCAAAATGACCAAACGCCGCGCAATAAAATCAGCAGGCTCGCCGCCCACCAGCATCCGTGCCATCCAATATAATGCCGCATCAGGATCGGAGCCCCGGACTGACTTTATCATCGCTGAGATAATATCGTAATGCTGCTCACCATCTTTATCGTAACGCACTAATGCGGTTTGTGCGACGCGTTCGATCAGCTCATTATTAATGACAATAGGCGACTGTTTCATATCAGCAGTTTGCACCGCCAGCTCCAATATGTTCAGCGCTTTACGTGCATCACCATGAGCCAATTGGGTGATAAATTCTGTCGCCTGCAAGTCTATTTTAAGCGCCTTTAATATCTTATCCGTCGCAATAGCACGCTCTAAAACCAACGCAATTTGCCCAGCACTTAACGGCTCTAATCGATACACTTGGCAACGGGATAACAAAGCATTATTGACGCTAAATGAGGGGTTTTCAGTAGTTGCGCCAATTAGCGTAATATCACCTGCCTCAACAGCGCCGAGCAAAGCGTCTTGCTGCGCCTTATTGAATCTGTGAATTTCATCAATAAAGACAACAGGCGACTCAAAGCTCAGTGAGTCTTTAGTATCCAATACTTCGCGTAATTGTTTGACGCCAGTATTTAATGCTGACAAAGCATGAAAGGGCCGACCGACAGCCTCTGCTAAGAGCATAGCTATTGTCGTCTTGCCAATACCTGCTTCACCATGCAAAATAATCGACGGCAAATGATGGCGCTCAACTAAGCGTTGCAGAGGAGCACCTGTCGATAGTAGATGCTCCTGTCCGATAATAGCTTGTAGCGTCATCGGTCGCATACGCTGAGCCAGCGGCGTATCAGCATGAAAAGATGCAGACATAAAACTCTCAATGCTTAATTAGTTCAGTATGATTAATTGGGTATGATAGATTTGATATTTAGTAGATATTAGGGCACATTGAATATTCACAAGTCGCAGGGCTTTAGTTGATTTAGCAAAAAGAAGGTACTCATGATTCCACGTTTTTCTCTTACCTCAGCCTTCAAACAGCAATGGCAGGCGCTTGGTGCAAAACCGCACTCTCGTCCCTTAACCTTTGGTGAAATCGATTTAGCGTACTCAGTATTTGGTGATAGCTTAGATACTAGTGAGATACAGCTAAAAACAGCGTGGTGGGTGCTCAAAAATTATGCCGTTAGCCCTAATGGCAATATCTATTTTAATTCCGCAGATTGGATTACAGATTTTAGCGTTGCTTCATTGGGTAAGAAAAGTTGGCTGATTCATGAGTTGACCCATGTTTGGCAATTACAACGCGGTCTAAAAGTAGTACGTGGCGCATTAATTAACCGTCGCTATAGCTATGTGCTGCAAGCTGGCAAGCCGTTTTTTAACTATGGTATCGAGCAGCAAGCGCGCATGGTGCAAGACTATTTTATACAACGTCATTTAGGTCAAGATTGCCAAGCTTTTGAGGCCTGTATACCTTTTTTGCAAACTAAACCTGTTGACATAGCCTGATAACAAAACCGCCTATTTGAAAATTAGTCTGATCACCTCGAAGAAGCATATTTATCATTTTAAACAAAATTATAAGTTCAAACAAAATAATAAAAAAAAGCTATACTAACTTTTATTTAAAAAACTTTAAATTTTGTGTGCGTTCAAATTTGTGTTTGATATGATTACTTATCATGATTGGCTGTCTGCGACAAGATGTAGGCGCACGCCATTAGTTACCCTAAGTTTTTGCTAACTTAGGTGTTTTGCTAACTTAAGCATTAGAGTAGGAGTGACTCTGTGATAGTTAAAGCGACAAGATTACCAATAGCCATGCTGACTAGTACTTTATTGAAAGCAGCGTTATTAACAGGAGCGTTATTATTGTCAGCTTGTCAGCAGCAATCTGCCCCAGAAGTAGATCAGGACAGTCAAGTCAGTGAACCGCTAGATATCGAAGAAACCAAAAAGGCGGTGCAAAGTGATTCTGCTAAGGCTCGTATTGAGCAGTTTGAGCCTTTGTATGTTGTTGAGATGCAGCGGCTTCAGCAGCGTCTGCAGACAGAATATGAAGCTTTTGAATCGGCTGATGTCGCAGATAGTGAGGACAGTCTATTGACCACACCAACGACTTTGGACAGTGCCCTTGCCACCACGCTTCCTAATAGCCAGTCTGCTATCGATGAGCCTGCGATACCATTAGCACCGGATGCTGATATTACAGAAGACGATATAGAAGCCGACACAGCTATCAATACAAGTACGGAGGTGGGCGAGCGCGATGTAGAAGTGCTCAAGCGTATGAGTATAGAGCCGCAAAAGCCTAAGGTATTAACTCAGCAGCAGACAATTAAGCGCTATCAGCAAGCAATGAAGGCGTTGTATCAGCCAGTCAGCTCAGAGCTAAGCGCGGAGAATATAGATACTTTGATCAATATCAGCACTTTGATACCAGAGTTATTTGAGCACGAAGAGATTGCTAAGCGTGTGAATATAAAGAGCCCAGCACTAGCGCGACTAATAGTGCGCTATCAAGTCGCACAACAGATAGAAGCGCAGCAGCTATTAGATATGCAGCAAATGAGGGAGACTCAGCAGCAAGAGTTCGAAGGTCTAATGACAAAGTTTAATGAAACGATTGCAGGCTATGACGAGCAAATTGCTAAATATGAGCAAACGCTAAAAGAGTTTCAGTAATAAAATCCAACCCGCGCTAGCGATATGCAATAATTTACCTAACCTAAAGTTAATAATTGCTATTCATAAGACAATAAAAATCCCGCACATGGCGGGATTTTCATTGTCTTCAATTAAGGTCATTTAAAAGGTTATTACTTGCGATCTTCGACTTTTACAAAATCGCGCTTCGTCTCACCTGTATATAACTGACGCGGACGACCGATCTTAAACGGTGCACTGTGCATCTCAAGCCAATGACTGATCCAGCCAGAAGTACGCGCTAGCGAGAAGATAACCGTAAACATTGACGTTGGAATACCGATGGCTTTTAGAATAATGCCAGAGTAGAAATCAACGTTTGGATATAGATTGCGTTCAATGAAGAACGGATCTTCAAGCGCGATACGCTCAAGCTCCATGGCCAGTTCAAGTTTAGGATCATTGATACCTAAAGCTTCTAACACTTCGTCAGAAGCTTCTTTTAGCACTTGCGCACGTGGATCAAAGTTTTTGTAAACACGGTGGCCAAAGCCCATCAGCTTCACTTCACGGCTCTTCACTTTTTCCATAAATGCAGGAACGTTCTCAACGGTGCCGATCTCATCTAACATGTCAAGCACCGCTTCATTAGCGCCGCCATGTGATGGACCCCAAAGTGCCGCAATACCAGCTGCGATACAAGCATACGGGTTTGCACCAGTAGAGCCAGCTAAACGTACGGTAGAGGTTGAGGCATTTTGCTCATGATCAGCGTGCAATGTAAAGATTTTGTCCATTGCGCGAGTGATGACATCGTTTGTTTTATAGTCTACATCGGCAGGAGTAGCAAACATCATGTACAAGAAGTTTTCAGCATAGCTAAAGTCATTACGTGGATACATGAACGGTTCGCCTTGAGAGTATTTATAACTCATTGCAGCAAGCGTTGGCATTTTGGCAATCAGACGGATAGCAGTGATTTCACGATGATCTTCATTGCTGATGTCTAGATCTTCATGATAGAACGCGGATAAAGCACCAACCACACCAACCATAATAGCCATTGGATGGGCGTCACGGCGGAAGCCTTCAAAGAATTTACGCAGCTGATCATGAACACCTGTATGCTTACGGATTTTTTCAAAGAAGTCTGCTTTTTGCTCAGCGTTCGGTAAATCGCCATGAATCAATGCATAAGCCACTTCTAAATATTCAGCATTGTTTGCCAATTGATCGATAGGGTAGCCGCGATGTAGTAGCTCACCTTTACCGCCGTCGATAAAAGTAATTTTTGATTCGACAGGAGCTGTGAACATAAAGCCTGGGTCATAAGACCAAAAGTTTGCCTCTTGCAAAGCAGAAATGCTCAAAACTGGACGCCCTAAAGTCCCTCTTATAATAGGGAGCTGGTATTCCTTACCGTCTACACTCAGTGTGGCACTGTTATTAGCTTTATTATCAGCCATAGTTCTCTCCATTGGTTTTAAATTGTTAAAGTTAAAGACTATCAACGTTTATTTATCACATTACTTCACATCATTGCTCATTAAACAAATAAATTTAGCTAATCAGGCTATATTAGCAGTAAAGAGAGGCAATTTGAAAAGAGTTTTCTTAGTAAACCGTTCCATTCACGGGGTTCAATGGGCTTTATAACGACTAATTTTTGTATCAAAATATGTCTAATAAGTAAATTTAACGGTTTTGTATTGCTGGCTATTTGCTGAATAGTTATCATTACCTTAATAAAATAGCATGATTTTCAGTAGAAACTTTGCAGCTCATTTAACTATTAGTGTAGTCAACATAGACGGTATCTAGGTAACAGTAAAATATAGCGTATCTTTTGAGTAACAATCTATAGCAAACGTATAGACAAGGGCAAGCTGAAATATCGCAAAATTCTGACTATTGATGGTTATAGAAGCTATAACCGCTATTCACGCGATAAATTTGTATTTAAAAGCTAAGCATTTTATAATTGACATAATTTGGCTGCTGTTAATTTTATGCAAATTAACTTTATCTATTTTAACCACATCGTTTATTTTAGCTAATTGATAATTAGGTAGATTAGTCTATATCTTGTTACTATTGATAGGTTAGTCTACTGTTTTCGCAACGATTTACTTGTTGTATGTTAGCTGTATTCATATGGTATTACAGTGATGAGCTTTTAGCGATACTTAATAAAGATGACCAAAAAGTTATCTTTTTTGCGTTGAAGCATGCCATTATATCAAGCCATGATTAAAGCTAATGAGATATTTTGACAAACGTTTTTAGTTTGGTGGGTAATTGTCAAATCGTTGGCTTTAGAATTTTTTGATAAACATTGTTCTTATGAATATAGTATTTAGCTAAGAATTAGTTAAATAAAAATTAGAGAGTTATTATAGATTAACGATAGTGTTCGTTTACATAAAATTAGTAAAGTCAGCTAGCTCTTCCTTATTTATTCGTTCTATGTGGTGTTAAGTGTGTTTGCTTGACGATTAGCAAACCATAAGCAACTACTGGATATAACTGCAAAAGGATGCCCGCTTTGAAAAGCAACCGACCTATAGATCTTCCTTTGAGCCAAGTGATTAGCGTTAATGCAAAATCACCCATTGCGATTGCATCAATTCTGCATCGCGTTTCTGGCATTATTCTATTTTTACTCATTCCTGTCATGCTTTGGCTTCTGCAAACTTCACTGGCATCGCCTGTGAGTTTTGAGACGGTATTTGACAATATTCTTGTGCGTTTTGTAGCTTGGGTCTTTGTAGCTGCCATTGCTTATCATTTTGTGATGGGTATGAAGCATTTATTTGCGGATATGGGTATGAATGAAGAACTAAAATCTGGCCGCACCGCTGCTGTTGTCAGCTTTGTTATCGCTGCGATCTTGATTGCCGCGTCATTTGTATGGGTGATGTTCTAATGATTAAAAATGATTCAGGAGTTAAAAGTGCCACAGGTTTAACAGGCTCAGGAACACGTGATTGGATCGTGCAACGCTTTGGCGCTATGGTACTGGCTTTGTATAGTATCACTTTGCTAGTCTTCTTTTTGACCCATGGTAACGTGACCTTTGTGGAGTGGTCAGCATTTATGACCAGTTTACCAATGCGCCTGTTTAGTTTAGTCGCTATTGTCGCACTGGCAGGTCATGCTTGGGTTGGTTTGTGGACTGTCCTTACTGATTATGTTAAGTCAGGCAGTATGCGTTTAATACTCCAAGCTTTGATGGTCGCTGCTATTTTAGTTTATGTGTTTTGGGGCATTATGATTTTTTGGGGTACAGGTTTTGGCGTTATTGCTGTTTAAATAAGGGTCATGCGTAACCATATAGAGTAGATAACTTTATTATTATCTATTGAATTGTAAAATAGATTATTTAGACCTTAGGGTATAGAGTCTATTGATTTGCAATACTTATGGTTATGATGTCTATGAAATAATCAGCGCTATTGATATAGTAAATACCAAATAACCATTTGATAAATTATCCTCGTATTTAATCTGTGAGTATTAATAAGCATTAGGAAAACCGTAATGGCAACTAGACAAGATAATACCATTAGTAATATTAAGACCCTAAACTACGATGCAGTCATCGTTGGTGGTGGCGGCTCAGGTATGCGTGCTTCACTACATTTGGCCGAAGCAGGTATGAAGGTTGCAGTCCTTACCAAAGTATTCCCAACGCGTTCGCACACGGTTGCGGCTCAGGGCGGTATCGGTGCAAGTTTGGGTAACATGAGTAACGATAACTGGCACTTTCACTTTTATGACACCGTTAAAGGGTCAGATTGGTTGGGTGACCAAGACGCGATTGAATACATGTGCCGTGAAGCGCCTAAAGTAGTCTATGAGCTTGAGCACATGGGCATGCCGTTTGACCGTAACGAAGACGGCACGATTTATCAGCGCCCGTTTGGTGGTCATACCTCTAACTATGGCGAAAAAGCCGTTCAACGTGCTTGTGCTGCTGCTGACCGTACAGGTCACGCATTGCTACATACGCTATATCAAAAAAACCTTGAGCAAGGTACTGAATTCTTCATCGAGTGGATTGCGCTTGATTTGATTAAAGATGAAGCGGGTAACATCAACGGCGTCATCGCACTTGAGCAAGAAACCGGTACTATTGCTGTATTCCAGTCACCGATTACTGTCCTAGCGACTGGTGGTGCAGGCCGTATCTTTGCGGCTTCCACCAATGCTTATATCAATACTGGTGACGGTATTGGCATGGCAGTACGTGCTGGTATCCCATTGCAAGACATGGAATTCTGGCAGTTCCACCCGACGGGCGTTCATGGTGCAGGCGTACTATTGACCGAAGGTTGCCGTGGAGAGGGCGCTATCTTACGTAACAAAGATGGCGAAGCATTCATGGAGCGTTACGCGCCAACTGTAAAAGACTTGGCACCGCGTGATCTAGTATCACGTTCTATGGATCAAGAAATCAAAGAAGGCCGTGGCTGTGGTCCTAATGCTGACCATATCGTGATGGATATGACGCATCTAGGTGTTGAAACCATCATGAAGCGTCTACCATCAGTATTTGAGATTGGTAAAAACTTCGCTAACGTTGATATCACTAAAGAGCCTATTCCAGTTATCCCAACCATTCATTATATGATGGGCGGTATTCCGACGACGATTCATGGTCAAGTGGTGACACCTGATTTAGAAGCGGGTACGGATGAAGAAGGTCTATACACGAAAGGTACTATTGTTAAAGGTCTTTATGCCATTGGCGAATGCGCTTGTGTCAGTGTCCATGGTGCCAACCGTCTAGGCACGAACTCATTACTTGATTTATTGGTGTTTGGCCGTGCTGCTGGCAAGCATATCGTTGATGAGTTCCATCATGCTGACCATAACTACAAGCCGCTTGATCCTCGTGTCCTTGATTATACTGTGCGCCGTTTAGACAAGTTGCAACAGTCTACTGAAGGGTACAATGCTCAAGAAGTGGCTGACGAGATTCGCAGCACCATGCAACTGCATGCCAGCGTATTCCGTACTCAAGCAATGATGGACGAAGGCGTTGAGAAAATTCTAGCGCTAGGCGACAAAATCGACCAAATTCATTTGGCTGATAAGTCACAAGTCTTTAACACTGCGCGTATTGAAGCTTTCGAAGTTGCCAACTTGTATGAAGTGGCCAAAGCGACGATGATATCAGCAGCGATGCGCCATGAAAGTCGCGGCGCTCACAGTGTCTCTGACTACGATCGTCCAGAAGATGATGACTATGCACCAAACGGCCGTAATGACCATGATTGGATGAAGCATACCTTGTGGTATTCTGAAGGCAATAAAATCGTTTATAAGCCAGTTCGCAAAGTTCCATTGACGGTTGATTATATCGAGCCAAAAGTTCGCGTCTATTAATCTTAGATGTTGTGCCTGATATATAGCAGCAATGTTAATGTTTTATCTTTTATTAATTTATTAAAAAGGTGACCGCCAGCTACATGCACTTGTCAGCGCTAATACACTATTAATCGGTATTTGATATCGTTTATCAGTTCAGATTAATAGTCAGCGCAATCTTGTTGCAACCTTTGTATGCCCGCCATCACCTACGTGTGGAGTTTAGCATTATGAGCCGAGGTACTCGCACCATCGAAGTCTATCGCTACGATCCTGATCTGGACGCAGCGCCACGCATGCAAACTTATACAATTGAGTTGTTAGACTCAGATCGTATGTTGCTTGACGTGTTATTACGCCTAAAAAAGGAAGATGAAACACTGACCTTCCGTCGCTCTTGTCGTGAAGGCATCTGTGGCTCTGATGGCGTAAACATCAATGGCAAAAATGGTTTAGCATGTTTAGTTAACATGAATACTTTGCCAGAAAAAGTAACGGTTCGTCCGTTGCCTGGCCTTCCAGTCGTTCGTGATTTGGTCGTTGATATGAACCAGTTTTACGAGCAATATGAAAAAGTACATCCGTATTTAATTAATGACCAACCAGCACCGCCAACAGAGCGCTTACAGTCGCCTGAACAGCGTGAAAAACTTAATGGTTTGTACGAATGCATCCTATGTGCTTGCTGCTCAACCAGCTGCCCATCATTCTGGTGGAACCCTGATAAGTTCCTAGGTCCATCAGCATTGCTGCATGCTTATCGGTTTGTCGCTGATAGCCGTGATGGTGATACTCAAGCACGCTTGGCTCGTTTAGACGATCCATTTAGCTTGTTTCGCTGCCGCGGTATTATGAACTGTGTATCAGTCTGTCCCAAAGGTCTAAATCCAACCAAAGCGATTGGTCATTTACGTGTGATGTTGATTGATCAAGCTGGTTAATTTTTTGTTAATAGCGATATAAAGGGCACCGTCAAAAATATTGACGGTGTTTTTTTACGCCAATATTTTGTTTTTTAATATTGCGTTAGCATACTATTAATCTTCTTAGCTTAGTTGACGGTATTGAAATCGATATTTGAATGCAGTTCTTGTCTATCAAATTGTAATTTTATAATCAAACTGTGTTGGAAGGCTGTAAAAAATAGACTTTCCATACGCAATACCCTTTACTATCTATCTTGCCTCATAACAACTAGCTAAACGCATGACTAGTTTCAATAAATAAAATTAGTATTTATCGAATAGCTATAAAAATAGTCAAATAAAAATGCTATCATAGTGTCAGTCCGTTAAATACGGAAAATACTAGATATTTATTACGTAAATATCTAGTATTGAACAAACAAACTATGTCAGGCAATTTTTGCATGTTATTCTGTGCAGCAGTATATGTTTAGCATACAGATAGGGTATATTAGTAAAGGAAGAATCTTACAGCAGAAAATAGATGTTCTGTCGGCTAGCTAAATATCCTAACTATCGATTGCAAGTGATTGAGTATTGAAGTCGTGATGCTAGGGCATTTACGTTTTAATGCTCTACGTTTATAATGATCAAATATATTATATCTATTGGCTATTTTTAGTATATAGCAATCAGTTTTGTGTGACGAGGTTGAAGATAAGACCGTACGTTCATAATTGATGATTACTAGCATTTAATAGCAGGCCTTATGTGTCTATCATCCGTGATAGCTATTCAGGTAATTGATAGCATAGCGCTGATAAACAATTACATTCCTACTAATTTTTTCTAATGGCTACGCCACCTGTCAAAGTGCTTAGCATATGACGGATCACACAACAATAAGCACAATTTCATTCATTTATCTATCAAATAGACGATTATTATGAATAGTATAACCAAACAAGCAAATGATTCAGGACACACTGAACTCGCCGCTGATAACGCCCATTATATTGAAGCCCTTTATGAGCAGTTCTTAACCGACCCTACTAGTGTCGATACAGAATGGCAAAACTACTTTAAACAGTATCAATCGCCAAATGACGCTCATCATAATGCCATTCAAGATCAGTATCTTTTATTAGCACGTAACCAAACGGCGAATAAGAGATCTGCTGCCTCTAACACCAATAGTAACGTTGATTCGGCAAACTGTGCTGATCCTAAACAGATGGGTGTACAACAACTCATTTCTGCTTATCGTCGCCGTGGTCATCGCCGCGCTCAGCTTGATCCTTTAGGTTTGCATCCTCGCCCTGAGGTTGAAGATTTAAGCTTGGCTTATCATGGTCTAGCAGAATCAGATTTAGATACTATTTATCCTACCAGTGACTTAAATATCGGTAAGTCTGAAGCGCCATTACGTGAGATCATTGAGGTCATGGAGCGTGTTTATTGCCGTTACATTGGCACTGAGTATATGCATGTCACTAGCAGTACCGAAAAGCGCTGGATGGAAAAGTACTTAGAGAGCAATTTAGGTCATATTGATTTTGATAAAGAAAAGCGCTTAGCTATTCTTGAGAGCTTGACAGCTGCTGAGGGTTTAGAGAAGTATTTGGCTCGTAAATATACGGGCGTAAAACGTTTTGGTCTAGAAGGTGGTGAGAGCTTTATACCAGCCGTCAATGAGATCATCCAACGTGCTGGCAGCTATGGCACTAAAGAGATGGTTATCGGTATGGCGCATCGCGGCCGTCTTAATTTACTCGTTAACGTTTTAGGTAAAAACCCCGCTGATCTATTTGATGAATTCGATGGTAAAGTACAACCAGAAAAAGGCTCAGGCGACGTCAAATATCACAATGGTTACTCGTCAAATGTAAGTACGCCAGGTGGTGAGGCACATTTAGCTTTAGCCTTTAACCCCTCACATCTAGAGATCGTTGCGCCAGTATTAGAAGGTTCAGTACGTGCTCGCCAAGTTCGCCGTAATGATACAGATGGCAACTTAGTATTGCCAATCGTGGTGCATGGTGATGCTGCTTTTGCTGGTCAAGGTGTGGTACAAGAGACTTTTCAGATGTCACAAACTCGTGCTTATACCACGGGTGGTACATTACATATCGTTATCAACAACCAAGTTGGCTTTACAACCAGTCGTCAAGAAGACGCTCGTTCGACAGAATATTGTACTGATGTTGCAAAAATGGTGCATGCGCCTATCTTACACGTTAATGGCGATGATCCAGAGTCAGTCGTTTTTGCTGCGCAACTGGCATTAGACTATCGTCATGAGTTCGGTAAAGATATTATTCTCGACTTGTTCTGCTATCGTCGTAACGGTCATAACGAAGCTGATGAGCCATCAGCGACTCAGCCACTTATGTATGCAGTGATAAAAAAGCTAGCCACTACTCGTACAATATATGTACAAAAGCTAGTCGCGGCAGGTGTCATTAGCGATGCAGAAGCGGTTAAATATGAAGACGAATACCGTGAATCTTTAGATCGTGGTGAATACGTCGTTAATTCATTGGTGTTTGAGCCAAGCGAAGAGTTGTTTGTGGATTGGAAGCCTTATCTAGGTCATGAATTACAAGATGATTGGGATACTAGCGTCGATATCGAAAAACTAAAAGCTTATGGTCGAAAAATGGCTGAAATGCCTGAAGGCTATAAGTTGCAGCGTCAAGTAGGTAAAGTCGTTGAACAGCGCTTAGCAATGCAAACTGGTGAAGAGCCATTGAACTGGGGTGCTGCTGAAACTTTAGCTTATGCCTCTTTAGTTGACAACGATGATATTATGGTGCGTATTACTGGCGAAGATGTCGGTCGTGGTACTTTCTCACATCGCCATAGCGAGCTATACAATATCAATGATGGCAGCATGTATGTGCCATTGGCTCATGTCAGTGATACCCAAGCTCGTTTCGCTACTTATAACTCTCTATTATCAGAAGAGGCGGTACTTGCTTTTGAGTATGGGTATGCCACTACAGTTCCTAATGCAGTGGTTATTTGGGAAGCGCAGTTTGGTGATTTTGTTAATGGCGCGCAAGTCGTTATCGATCAGTTTATCGCTAGTGGTGAGACCAAATGGCAGCGCGTTTGCGGCTTGACTATGTTATTGCCACACGGCTTTGAAGGTCAAGGCCCTGAGCATTCTTCAGCACGTCTTGAGCGCTTCTTACAGCTATGTGCTGAAGATAATATGCAAGTGATTACCCCAACGACGCCTGCGCAAATATTTCATGCGCTACGTCGCCAAGGGGTGCGCCCGATCCGTAAGCCTCTGATTGTTATGTCGCCTAAGAGCTTGTTACGTCATAAGCTTGCCACCTCAGAGCTAAATGAATTAGCCAATGGTAAGTTTGAGACTGTCTTGCCAGAGATTGATAAGCAAGATGCTAGCAAAGTCACACGTTTAGTATTATGTGGCGGTAAGGTCTATTATGACCTACTTGAGCAGCGTCGTGCTTTGGGTCTAGATCATGTGGCTATCGTGCGTATTGAACAATTGTATCCATTACCAGAAGCGCGTTTGGTTGATGAGATCGAAAAGTATAGCAATCTTAAAGAGATTGTTTGGACACAAGAAGAGCCATTAAACCAAGGCGCTTGGTACTACCTAGCTCCAGATATGTTCCGTATTGTTGTGCCACATCCAACTAAGGCTAAGTTGATTGAGCCAGTAGCACGTCCTGCTAGTGCAGCTCCTGCAACAGGTTCGGCGAAGCTACATGTGCAGCAGCAGCAAGCGTTAATCGCAGGTGGTCTTGGTATTGAAGTAGATCAATTGGCTAAATAGTTCACTTTATGAATGACAGTTATTCGCGTTTTATGTTAAATGCTAATAACTGTCGCTCAAACGTTTGATAGTACGAATCTGCATTTAGAATATCAGTATTTAGAAAAGTCGCATTTGAAAACAGTATTTAGAATAACAGTATCAGGCGATGACAGTCAGCAGTTAACTACTTACTATCAGTTATCCGTGCAACTGCCTATCAAGACTTTATAACCTATAGCAATATTTAAATTTAAGGAGTATATCGATGGCTGAGATTAAAGCCCCCGTGTTTCCAGAATCGGTTGCCGATGGCACAATCGTTGAATGGCATGTCACTGAAGGTCAGCAAGTTAGCCGTGACGACCTACTAGCCGAAATCGAAACTGATAAGGTAGTATTAGAAGTCGTTGCACCTGACAATGGTGTCGTTACTAAGATCGTCAAGCAAGTCGATGATATTGTATTATCTGATGAGCTTATTGGTGAGTTTGAAGCGGGTGCTACCGCTGAAGCTGGCTCTGCTCCTGCTGTTGATCCAGATCAGCCTGCTGCCCCTGTTCAACAAAAAGAAACGGGTTACGGCGATACACCAAGTCGTCCAAATGCTCCTGAAGCTGATCATAAAGATCAAAGCCCAGCAGTACGCAAAGCGGCGAAAGAGTCAGGCGTTGATCCTAAAGATGTCGAGGGCAGTGGTCGTGGTGGTCGAGTCACTAAAGGCGATATGGCAAGCCCAACTCTAAAAGCTGATAGTAGTATCAAGACTGACAGTGGTAAGGTTGTTGCAGAGTCAACGGGTGAGCGCAGTGAGAGCCGCGTACCTATGACGCGTCTACGTAAGACAGTTGCCAATCGCTTATTAGCAGCTTCTCAAGAAACTGCAATGCTAACTACGTTTAACGAAGTCAATATGAAGCCGTTGATGGATATGCGTGCTAAATATAAAGAGCAGTTCGAAAAGCGCCATGGCACACGTTTAGGCTTTATGTCGTTATTCATAAAAGCGGCGACTGAAGCGTTGAAACGTTTCCCAGCGGTTAATGCTTCATTGGACGGTGATGACATCGTTTATCATGGTTACTATGACATCGGTGTTGCGGTATCTTCTAATCGTGGTCTAGTAGTACCAGTACTGCGTGATACCGATCAAATGAGTATGGCTGATGTTGAAGCCAAAATTCGTGAGTTCGGTGGCAAAGCACAAGAAGGTAAACTTGGTCTAGACGATATGATCGGTGGTACATTCACTATCTCTAACGGTGGCGTATTCGGATCACTCATGTCAACGCCTATCTTGAACCCGCCACAAACGGCTATCTTAGGTATGCATGCCATTAACGATCGCCCAATGGCAGTTAATGGTGAAGTTAAAATCTTGCCAATGATGTATCTTGCATTGTCTTATGATCACCGTATGATTGATGGTAAAGAAGCGGTACAGTTCTTAGTAACCATTAAAGAATTGGTTGAAGACCCAACTATGCTACTTTTAGATCTTTAAATTTTTGGGCTTGTATTGGCAATTGCTAGTACAAGCTTTTTAGTTATTATCTAAGCGCTTATTCACTCTAAGCTATTCAATATATCTGTCATCTTAGTTATTCTGCATCATTCAATATGAAAAATCAGCTTTAGTGATAGCCATGACTTATTAGTTATAGAGTCATTAAGCTTTGATTAATATTACTACGCGTTGATTACTACTATTAAGCTTTGATTTGTAATTTAGATGATTCACAAATTTTTAACTATACATAAAATATGGAATTCCATTATGAAAGACAATTATGATCTAGTCGTTATTGGCGGTGGTCCTGGTGGTTACGAAGCAGCTATCCGTGCAGGGCAGCTAGGTATGAGCGTTGCTTGTATCGAAAAACGAGTTTATAAAGGTGAACCTGCTCTTGGTGGTACTTGCTTGAACGTCGGTTGTATCCCGTCAAAAGCACTACTTGATAGCTCGCACCGCTATGAAGCTACTAAACATGATCTCGATGAGCATGGCATTAGTACTGGCGATGTTGCCATCGACATTGAGAAAATGATTGAGCGTAAAGAAGGTATCGTTAAGCAGTTAACAGGTGGCGTTGCAGCACTACTAAAAGGCAATGGCGTTGACTGGCTACAAGGCTGGGGCACGTTGGTTGATGGCAAAGGCGCTGACAAGACTGTTAAATTTACAGCACTTGCAGACGAAGCAGAAAGTACTATTACTGCTAAAAATGTCATTCTTGCAGCAGGGTCTGTTCCTATTGATATCCCAGTTGCCAAAACTGACGGTGATCGCATCGTCGATTCTACGGGCGCGCTTGATTTTACTTCAGTTCCTAAGCGTTTAGGTGTCATCGGTGCAGGCGTTATCGGTCTTGAGCTTGGTTCAGTATGGCGTCGTCTAGGTAGCGAAGTAGTTGTATATGAAGCGCTTCCAAGCTTCTTAGCCGCTGCTGATAAAGACATCTCAAAAGAAGCTGGAAAAATGCTGAAAAAGCAAGGTCTTGATATCCGTGTCGATACCAAAGTAACTAATGCTGAAATTAAAGATGATCAAGTGGTTGTTACTAGCGAAAATAAAGGCGAAGCATCAGATGAGAGCTTTGATAAGCTGATTGTGTGTGTCGGTCGCCGTGCATACTCTGAAAAATTACTTGGTGATGACAGCGGTATTCAGTTGACTGAACGTGGATTAATCGACGTTGATGATCAATGTAAGACTAATCTTGATGGCGTGTACGCTATCGGTGATTTAGTCCGTGGCCCTATGCTTGCGCATAAAGCTATGGAAGAGGGCATGATGGCAGTTGAGCGCATCCATGGCGAAAAAGCTCAAGTTAACTATGAGACTATTATTAATGTTATCTATACCCATCCAGAAATCGCATGGGTTGGTTTGACTGAGCAAGAAGCGACCGAAGCAGGTTATGAAGTCAAAACAGGCTCATTTAATTTAGCCGCTAACGGCCGTGCATTGGCTCAAAGTGAAGCACAAGGCTCTATCAAAGTCGTTGCTGATGCCAAGACAGATAGATTGCTAGGTATGCATGCTATCTCTGCTGGTGCTGGTGATATTGTTCACCAAGGCATGATTGCGATGGAGTTCGTCTCTAGTATCGAAGACTTGCAACTGATGACGTTTGCACATCCAACGATCTCAGAAGCCGTCCATGAAGCTGCTTTATCTGCAGATGGTCGCGCTATTCACGCTATTCAGCGCAAAAAACGTAAATAAATAACGCATTATTAGCTGATCATAGCGCAGTTTTATGATAAAGACTGTCGCTGTGATTGCCAGTGCGTCAGACGAACGTTGTCGCGCGCTCACTTTCACTTTTTATTAATTGTAAAAAATAAAGGATACAATCAATGAATTTACATGAGTACCAAGCAAAAGAGCTATTAAAAAGCTACGGTTTGCCCATTCAAGAAGGCATCATTGCCTATAGTGGCGACGAAGCTGCTGCAGCTTTTGATAAAACCCCGACGGATATTGCGGTTATCAAAGCGCAAGTACATGCTGGTGGCCGTGGTAAAGCGGGTGGCGTAAAGCTCGTTAAAACTCGTGAAGAAGCTAAGCAAGTCACTGATGAATTAATCGGTACTAACTTAGTGACTTTCCAAACTGACGCTGATGGTCAGCCAGTTAACTTTGTACTAGTTGCAGAAGATATGTACCCCGTACAGACTGAGCTATATCTTGGCGCTGTAGTAGATCGTTCTACTCGTCGTGTCACTTTCATGGCATCAACCGAAGGTGGTGTTGATATCGAAGAAGTTGCAAATGAGACCCCAGAAAAAATCTTTAAAACGAGTGTTGATCCATTAGTAGGCCTAATGCCTTATCAAGCGCGTGATGTGGCGTTTCAGTTAGGTTTAGAAGGCAAACAGATCAATCAGTTTGTAAAAATAATGACTGGTGCTTATAAAGCCTTTGTTGAAAACGACTTTGCCTTATTGGAAGTTAACCCATTAGCCGTCCGCGAAAACGGCGAGATTGTTTGTGTTGATGGCAAAATCGGTATCGACTCAAACGCTTTATATCGTTTACCAAAAATCGCTGCGCTACAAGACAAAACTCAAGAAAATGAGCGTGAGCTAAAAGCGGCCGAGTTTGACTTAAACTATGTTGCCCTAGAAGGTAACATCGGCTGTATGGTCAACGGTGCTGGTCTTGCAATGGCTACGATGGACATCATCAAATTGTATGGCGGCAAGCCTGCTAACTTCTTGGACGTTGGCGGCGGCGCAACTAAAGACCGCGTTGTTGAAGCTTTCAAGATCATTTTGGAAGACAGCAGCGTTGAGGGTGTGTTGATCAACATCTTCGGTGGTATCGTACGTTGTGACATGATTGCAGAAGCTATCATCGCGGCTATCAAAGAAGTTAACGTAACAGTACCAGTCGTTGTTCGTTTAGAAGGTAACAACGCTGAGCTTGGCGCGAAAATTCTAAAAGAATCTGGTCTGAAATTGATTTCAGCTCAAGGGTTAGCAGATGCGGCTCAAAAAATTGTCGATGCTGTTAAAGCTTAAGTCTTTAATGATTAGTGTTTAGAAATAAGTACTAAAGCATAGTAGTCAAAGCGTAATAGTGGTTTCATAGCTAGGATTGATTGCCAAAATTTGATAGCAATCATATTGAAGATCACTATTACAAGACAACCGAATACAAGGAATAAATAATGAGTGTATTAATCGATAAAGATACCAAAGTATTGGTACAAGGTTTTACGGGTAAAAACGGCACGTTCCATTCTGAACAAGCCATCGAATACGGTACTAAAGTGGTAGGCGGCGTGACCCCAGGTAAGGGTGGTCAAACTCACCTAGGTCTGCCTGTATTCAACACTATGGCAGAAGCTATGGCTGAGACTCATGCTGATGCTTCTGTTATCTATGTACCAGCACCATTTGTACTAGATTCTATCGTTGAAGCGGTAGATGCTGGCGTGAAGCTGATCATCGTGATCACTGAAGGCGTGCCTACTCTAGATATGCTAAAAGCAAAACGTTATATCGAAGAAGCAGACGGCGTGCGTATGGTTGGTCCTAACTGCCCAGGCGTTATCACTCCAGGTCAGTGCAAAATCGGCATCATGCCAGGCCATATCCACATGCCAGGTAAAGTGGGCATCATCTCACGCTCTGGTACTTTGACTTATGAAGCAGTAGCCCAGACGACTAAGCTTGGATTTGGTCAATCAACGTGTATCGGTATCGGTGGTGATCCTATTCCTGGTATGAACCAGATTGATGCATTAAAACTGTTCCAAGAAGATCCACAAACTGAAGCTATCATCTTGATCGGCGAGATTGGTGGTACCGCTGAAGAAGAAGCGGCCGCTTATATCAAAGACAATGTCACTAAGCCAGTTGTTGGTTATATCGCTGGTGTTACGGCTCCAGAAGGCAAGCGTATGGGTCATGCTGGCGCTATTATCTCTGGTGGCCAGGGTACTGCTGAAGAGAAATTCAAAGCCTTTGAAGATGCTGGTATCGCTTATACGCGTGACCCGTCTAAACTTGGTGATAAGCTAAAAGAAGTTACTGGTTGGTAAGATGGACTTCGGTTTATCTAGCTAAACACTAGAACTCTGTTGAAAAAATCAAGGACATCCCTAAAATGGGGTGTCTTTTTTTTATTCTTTATTGCATTATCTCTTGCAAGTGGCAGTCAGTAAGCTTGGAAAATTAAGTATTTTAAACGATGATTGTGGTACGCTTATGATAAAACTTTCCGCGACTATATTTATTTCACTGGTTTGGCAATCGATCATAGCGCTGCGCTAAATTATTTACAGCAAAAACTAACAAAACGATCAGACTCTAATTAAAACAACCTTCTAATATAGCCTATTACTTATGAAAAAAATTACTCACGCCGTCATTCCCGTTGCAGGTTTTGGTACACGAATGTTGCCTTTATCTAAAGCTGTACCCAAGGAGCTGCTGCCATTAGGTAATCGTCCTGCTATTCATTATGTGGTTGAAGAAGCTATTGCAGCAGGTATCAAACATATTGTGCTAGTAGGCCATGCACAAAAAAGTGCCATTGAAAATTACTTTGATATCAATGCTGAGCTTGATACTCAGCTACGTGTTAAGGGCAAGGACGCGCTTGCAGATAGTTTAAATTGGCTGCCAGAGGATGTCACCATATCGATGATACGCCAAGGCAAAGCGCTAGGTTTAGGTCATGCCGTATTAGCGGCGCGACCGATTGTTGGCGAGCATGACTTTGCAGTGTTATTACCTGATGTAGTACTTGATCCTTTTACTACTGATCTAAAGAATGATAATTTGGCTTTTATGTTGGCTGAGTTTGCTAAAAGGGGACACTCACAAATATTAGTCGAAAAAGTCGCTGATGAGGATGTTTCTAAATACGGTATTGCTAAGCTTAGCAATGACATTAGCAATAATGGTAGTTTTGATGATAGCAACGTCAATGTCAGTTTTAAAGTAGCGGGCTTTGTAGAAAAGCCAAGCTTAGCAGAAGCGCCTTCGCGCCTAGCCGTGGTCGGCCGTTACGCATTTAGCAATCAGATATTTGATTATTTAGCCGATACGACAGCCTCTGTCGGTGGCGAGATTCAACTGACAGATGCTATAGACGCGCTGATTAGTCAACAAGGCGTTGAGGTTACTACTATGCTTGGGTGTAGTTATGACGCAGGTGATATGCGCTCTTATATGCAAGCTTTTATTTACTTTGCTGAGCGTCAATTAGACGGTGATAAATAACTGATGAATAAACCTATGTCTATGCCATTGTATAAAAATGCCCGTAGCTCCATGCAATGGACTCAATTACAGCAGCTGGCAAAGCAAGAATGGTCTATTGCTGCATTGTTTAGTCAGGATGAAAGTCGCACTCAGCGTTATAGCGCGCAAACGGGTGCGCTATATATGGACTATAGTAAACAATGTATCGATGATAAGGTGATTACCAACTTATTAGACTTAGCGAATAGCAGTGATCTAGGCAAACGTATTACAGACTTGATGCAAGGGATGACGATTAATACTAGTGAGGAGCGGGCCGCTCTTCATACCGCATTACGACTGCCAGAGGGTGCGAAGCTGCAAGTAGGTAGTCAGAATGTGACCGCTGATGTGCACAATAGCTTAGCGCAAGTTGAACGGTTATCGCAGCGTATTCGCAGTGGCAATTGGCGTGGATTTTCTGGTAAAGCGATTACTGATGTGATCAATATTGGCGTTGGTGGCTCTGATTTAGGGCCTTTGATGGCGGCGACTGCGCTTGATGAATGGGCAGACACCGAGATTGTCGTGCACTTTGTCTCTAATATGGATGGTAGCCAGCTCGATAATTTGCTTAAGCGTCTAAATGCCGAGACTACCCTATTTATTATATCTTCTAAATCCTTTGGTACGGTTGATACCTTGTCCAATGCGAAGACGGCATTGTCATGGTTATTGGTAACCGCTCTCTTGCGTGCAGGTACGCAAGAGAGCGTTCTGCGTCGGCATTTTATTGGTATATCTGCCAATAGCGTCAAAATGAGTGCATGGGGTATTCATCCTGAGCATCAGTTGCAACTATGGGATTGGGTTGGCGGTCGATTTTCTTTATGGTCAGCGATTGGCTTGGCGATTGCTATTCGTATTGGTATGAGCCAGTTTCGCGAGCTGCTTGCGGGTGCGCACAGTATGGATATGCACTTTGCGACAGCCGATTTTAAGGGTAATCTACCAGTATTATTAGGCTTGCTTGCGGTTTGGAACAGTACTTTTTTACATATTCATGCTCATACCGTACTGCCGTATGATGGGCGCTTGGGCTATTTGCCTAGCTACCTGACCCAGCTTGAGATGGAAAGTAATGGCAAATCTGTGACTCATAGTGGCGAGCAGGTTGATTACGATACTTGCCCTATTCTATGGGGCGAGATTGGCTCTAATGCTCAGCATGCTTTTTATCAGTTGCTACACCAAGGAACGCAGCATGTCTCTTGCGATTTTATCGCCTGCGTGCGTCACTATAATGACGATGCTCAGAATGCCTCCTTGCAACATCAGCATGAGTTGTCACTAGCGAATTGCTTGGCACAAAGTCGAGTGCTAGCCTTTGGTAATGATGCTGTTGCTAATATCGCAGCCAGTTGTGATGCGGATAAATATAAGCATTATCGAGGTAATCAGCCATCGACTACGCTATTGATAGATGAGCTAACCCCGCACAGTTTAGGCGCTTTGGTTGCACTGTATGAGCATAAAGTCTATGTAATGGCTAGTATATGGGACATTAACCCTTTTGATCAATGGGGCGTTGAGATGGGCAAGCAGATGGCAGAGTCGGTTTATCAGGCTTTACAGCAAGATAATAATAGCCCATTCGATACTTCTACCAATCAGTTGCTGGCACATATTAGAAAGCTGTCTTAGTTACGATAATTTATAAGTTTTTACTTATTACAGCTTACGGTTATATGATAACTTTTGAAAAATGCCCCTTAGAGAGGAAATAAGATGTCTGTCGCTGTAACTACTACCGAAAACTCAAAAGTCTGTATTATTATCGGTCATGATATCGAAGCTATTACTAGTAGTGTGGTGCTGGCAAGTTTAGGTCAGCAGGTGCATATCTATGCTGACTTGGCGCTATTAGAGCAGCAATTACAGCAGTATAGCTTTGAGCATCATCTGCAAGCACTATGGCAGCTCTATACTCAGCAGCAGCAAATTACTATCCAAGCTTTGCCAGATAATGCTGATACGCTGATTAAGCGTTATGAGAAAGTTGCCACTGCTGATAGTAGTCAACCAATAGCCGCGATGTACTGGTTGTTTTTAGATAGTATCAAAACCGAATGGTCAGATGATAACTGGATCACAGCCTTCAATCGAAGTCAGCAGCAGACGTTACCAATCATTATCAGCGGTATTAAGCCATTAGGCTGTATTCCTACAGTAGCTGAGCGCTTGAAGCGTGCTTGGGTTTATTATGTGCCATTTGTATTTTTGCAAGATGGTGATGCTTATAGCTCTATGCTTACGCCATCCCTATGGCTACTTGGCGAAAAGACGCCAGATAGTAGTCAGCATCTAGCTGCGCTCCAGCCTATTATTCAACACGCCAAAGCAAAACACCATGCTGATATTGCCACTATAGAATTTGCGCGTAGCAGCATCATGGCGATGCTCGCAACGCGCGTCAGCTTTATGAATGAGATGTCCCGTTTGGCAGATAGCCTACAAATAGATATTAAAAAAGTCAGCCGTATTATGGGATTAGATGCGCGTATTGGGAGTAGTTATTTACAGGCAGGCTGGGGCTTTGGCGGTAATACCTTACCTACAGAGCTAGATAAGCTACAGCACTCAGCGGATGAGAAAAGTGTCAATATGCCTATGCTACAGTCAGTTAGACATATCAATGAAGACCAAAAAGAGCTGATATTCCGTAAGTTCTGGCAGTATTTTGACGGGTTTATTGATCATAAGACAGTCATGATTTGGGGTGGTAGTTACAAGTCAGGATCAGGGCGTACCGCAGGGTCAGCCATTCATCCATTATTAGACTTGTTATGGTCGTATAACATTAATACTCTAGTCTATAGTGATAAGGCCAAGACTGAGCTGGCAGATCTTTATAGCGAACAGCCGCTATTAACGCTCGTTGACAAGCCCTACCAACAGCTCAATGAGGCGCAGGCCTTGTTTATTATCACTTTGTCACCGCAGCATCAATTGGATGTCGCTCAGCTTAATCATCAAGCTATACCTATATTTGATGCGCAAAATGCACTAACACGGAGTCAAATTGATACCTTAATAGGGGATTATGTCGGGATTGGTCGTAGTAAATAAAAGCTTAGCTTTACTCTAATAAAAATTTTCTATAAAACTGTTAAAGTGAAAACGCTTGTCAATTTTATGCTGACAGGCGTTTTTACTATTTTAAGGGATAGATTTTTAAGGGACAGGCTGTCATTAAGCAGGAATAGCGCCTTGAGTTGCGAGCCACTGCTGGATATCTTGTGTTTTACTTGCTAATAGTCGCTCATCCCCACGAGTTTCGATATTTAATCGAATCAGCGGTTCGGTGTTAGAAGTGCGCAGATTAAAACGCCACTCGCCAAAGTCTAAACTCAAACCATCAAGCGTGTCTTTGTTAGGCTGCTCTGAGACAAACTTATCTTCAATGCCTCTGATAATCGTTGCAGCATCGGTAGCCGTTAAACGAAAGTTGAGCTCGCCTGAGCTAGGATAAGCGCTGATATAACCAGTAACTAGTTCTGAGAGCGTCTTGCCTGTAATCGATAATAGCTCTATGGTTAATAACCACGGAATCATTCCACTGTCACAATAACAAAAGTCACGGAAATAGTGATGCGCTGACATCTCGCCACCATAGATTGCCCCTGACTCTCGCATCACCTGCTTGATAAAGGAGTGTCCTGATTTGCTAATGACCGCTGTGCCATTATGTTCGCTAATCACGGCTTTAGTGTTATAAAGCACTCTTGGATCGTAGACGATCGACTCATTGGGGTATTTGTTCAAAAAAGCTTGCGCCAGCATCCCTACCACATAACTACCATCAATAAACGCGCCCGTTTCATCGAATAAAAAACAGCGATCAAAATCACCGTCAAAGGCAATACCAAGATCGGCTTTGTTCTGAATAACGGCTTGGCGAGTAGACTCTCTATTAGCCAAAATCATCGGATTAGGAATACCATTTGGAAAGCTACCATCAGGCTCATGGTGCAGCTTGATGACCTCAATCGGAGCATTGGCTTGCGTTAGTTTATCTACTAATAAGTCAACGGTAGGCCCTGCGCTACCATTACCTGAATTGATCACTATCTTTAGCGGCTTTAACTTATCCATATCGACAAAGCTTATGACATGATCGATATAAGCGCTTTTATCCGTCAATAATTGCAAACGACCTTTTACTGTCATGTCAGCGAATTGACCAGATTCTGCTAATGCTTGAATCTCGTTCAGACCATCATCCGCACTAATTGGTTTTGAGTACTCTTTGACTAGCTTTAGCCCATTATAATTGATTGGGTTATGGCTTGCGGTAACTTCGATACCGCCTAGTACTTGGTAATGACTGGTCGCAAAATAGACCTCTTCGGTTCCCGTCATACCCAAATCAATGGCATCAATACCAGCGTCCCTAATACCAGCGATAGTGGCTTGTTTTAACTGCTCGCTTGACTTACGAATATCGCTACCGATAACGATTGCAGATTTTAAAGCTTGTAATTCACTATTGCTCTTGGCCGTCTGAGATAGAATCTGTGCAAACGCGCGCCCGATACGATAGGCAATAGCTTCATCTAAGCTGACTCCGAGCTCACCGCGAATATCATAGGCTTTAAATGAGTCGATAGTAATAGGTGTAAATTCAGTAACAGCCTGATAGCTTGAATCATCGATAGACATAGAGTTTAAATTCCTTACGTTTGCTTATTATAGAAATAACAGTCTTAATAACAGTGTCATTAGAGTTTGGTAATTATTAAATGATACACTAACTGATAAATAGATAGGGTGAAAGCTTTTAGCTAGATCATAATATATCCAGAATTTATATGGTTTCTTAAACCCGTAATTTATTCATATACGTATTTTTTACTAAAAATATAAGAGATTTTTTATGGCTGATCAAAATCAGATTACTGCACCTATGCCTGTACAAGGCGTGCCTGATGCTACTGGCGAATTAACGGACCTTTTAGCGCTAATGGCACGGCTGCGTAGTGATTGTCCATGGGATCAAAAACAAAGCAACCATAGCCTAATCCCTTATGCAATCGAAGAAGCTTATGAGCTTGGCGCGGCAGTACAAGAGGACGATGATGAAGATATAAAAAGCGAGCTTGGCGATGTATTGTTGCAAGTAATCTTTCACTGTCAGCTCTATGCTGAGCAAGGCCGTTTTGATATTAGTGACGTCATTACCACGCTACAACAAAAGCTGATTCGTCGCCATCCGCATGTGTTTGATAGCGAGAATCTGGCCGATGAGGCTGCGGTAAAACTGCGTTGGGATGAGATCAAGGCGGAAGAGAATCAAGCTGCTGCTGCGCGAGGTAAACCTCGTCGTCGTTTAGATAGCGTAAAAGCGGGTAGCGCCCTTATGCAAGCGCAAGAAGTACAAAAACAAGCGTCAAAATTAGGCTTTGATTGGGAAGGTGTCGAGGGAGCATTGGACAAATTAGACGAAGAAGTTAGCGAGCTCAAAGCTGAAATTAAAGACAAATCCAAAAACGAGCTAACCGCCAATATTTGCGATATAGAACAAGAGCTTGGTGATTGTATGTTCGCACTAGTCAATGTCGCTCGTAAACTCAATCTCGATGCCGAAGCCTCGGCATTGACCTGTGTGCATAAGTTCAAGTCACGCTTTGGCTTTATTGAGAGTCAATTAGCAGCAGCTGACAAGACTTTAGAGGACAGTGATTTGACCCAGATGGAGAGGTTATGGGAGGCGGCTAAACATCATGAACGCTTATAAATATTTCTTATATCTTATAAACTCAAATTGGCTCATCAAAATGATTAAAATACTGATCAGCTTGGTGACGGTCATTCTTATGACACTTAGCAGCACGCAAGCCGCGCCCTGTTTTGACAATCCGCAAACGGCTTATGATTATCTAATAGCCCAAGAAAACGTCGAGATTCAGGCAATAACCCAAGCTGGCGTTAATATTAATCGCGCTGATGAGGGCGAGCTGACGACGCTAAAGGGCATCGGTAGCAGCAAAGCACAGGAGATTATTCTGTATCGTGAGATGTTCGGTGAGTTTAAAACAATTGATGATTTGGCAAAAGTTAAAGGCATAGGCAAAAAAACAGTAGAAAATAATCGCTCACGCTTAAAGGTTAAAAACTAAAAATTTCCTTGTCGAGTATATTCATAGTATTAAATACTACTATTTTTGACAAAATAGCAGGTAAGTAGATATCTAAAAACCCCTAATAAGCCTAAAATTTGTTAAACTACAAGGTACATCCGCCTGATGAGAGCTGTGCGAGAACGGTTTAGTCAGGGTGGTTAAGAATATGGCAAGGAGTAGATGCATGGCCGAGCGTGCCGCCAAGCAGTTAGAACTGAATAAATCTGAATTACCTAATTCCATCACCGAAGTAATCGCCACTCTATCCCGAGCAGGTTTTGATGCCTATATCGTTGGTGGTGGAGTGCGTGATACTTTACTAGGCCTGCGTCCAAAAGACTTTGATGCCGTCACTGATGCCAAGCCACATGAGATAAAAGATGTTTTTGGTAAGCGTTGTCGCATTATCGGTCGTCGCTTTCAATTAGCGCATGTGTATTCAGGTCGCGAACTCATCGAAGTGGCGACTTTTCGTGGTCCACCCAATAATGATGCCAATACCAATCAAGACGGCATGATCATTCGCGATAACGTTTGGGGCGATATCAAGCAAGACTTTGCCCGTCGTGATTTCTCTATCAACGCCTTATATTATCAGCCACTAAAAGGTGTGGTTCATGATTTTTGTGGCGCGTTAGATGATATTCGCAATAAGACTATTCGTCTCTTAGGCAATGCGCCAGTACGTATTGAAGAAGACCCTGTGCGTTTATTACGCGCGCTACGCTTTAAAGCCAAGCTTGGCTTTGAGTTTGATGATGAGCTGGCTGATCAGTTTCATGAAGGCAACTGGTCGCTACTTGAGCAAATATCGCCGCATCGACTCTATGATGAGACGCAAAAGATGTTTACTGGTGGCTACCTTGTCCCCTTATTGCCGTTACTATTTGAGTCAGGTGCTATTGATAGTCTGATTATCTATCCGCCTTCCCAGCCTAACGCGTTAGTCAAACAAGTAGCAATCAATACCGATAAGCGCATCAATACGGGCAAAAGTATCAATCCTGCTTTCTTTTATGCTGCTTTATTGTGGGAAAACTACCTGCATCAGTTAGAAAAAGCCAAAAAGCGTAATATGCCTTTTGCCGATGCGCAAATGCAAGCGGCGGGAAAAGTTATAGAGCGCCAACGTATTAAGACTGCTATTCCTAAATTTGCTGAGCAGTTTATTCGCGATATCTGGATCTTGCAGCCAAAATTAGCAGCGCCACGTAGTAAACAGATAGAGCAACTGGCTGAGCATCCACGCTTTCGAGCAGGCTTTGACTTTTTATTATTGCGTGAGCAATGCGGTGATGCTGAGCATCCGTTATCTGAGTCAACCAATGAGATGGGCGACTGGTGGCAGACTTATCAAACCTTATCTGAGGCGCAAAAACAGCAGGCAATTGAGGACTTTGATGAAGGTATCCGTCGCGGTGCTTATAAGCAAGATAAGAGTCGCAGGCGCGATCGCTCGCACAATCGTCAAAGCCATCAAAATCAGACAGAGCAAGCAAATAGCAATGATGATGAGCGCTACATAAATAGTAGTCATAAAAAAACTAGCGATAATGAACAGCCTATGAATAATGACAATACGAACAACGGCAATGCCAAAGTGAATAACGACCCTGCAAACGTGCCTGCACGTCGCCGTCGCCGCACTGATACTGAGTCGGATGTAAAGCTTGATGATAAGTTAGACAGTACACAAAGCCAGCAAGAAAGTAGCCAAAAAAACTCTCGCGCCAATAGTAGTAAGAGTAATAGCTCTCGCAGAAAGTCAGGCAGTAAGCTGACACCGCGAGAGAAGCACGATAGCCATGAGTTGGCTCAATTGCAGCAGTTATCCCTTGCTAACAACAGCACTGAGTTGCAACAAGATAAAGGGTCGACTCCTGCGCCGTTATTTGTGATTGAGCATGCTAATGTCGTGCCGCCACTGAAAAAACAGCTAGCAGAGCAAGTGCAAGCGTCTGATGTTAAAAAGACTAACGCTAAAGCGGCTACTAAAGAAACCACCAAAGAAAAACCAACCAGCACCAGCCAAGCTAAGGATGAGTCTGATTGTAGCAGCAGTGCAAAACAAGCTAAGCCTAAGCGTTCTGTCGCTGCAAAAGCGACCGTAGCGCAAACGCCGAAACTAGTAAGTATCAACAACGAACCTATACCGCATCAGCGCCGTCGTCGTCAGCCTAGTGCTGAAGCAATCGGTGCTGACAAGGCTACTGATACTGCTAAGAGTTCAGCTGAGCAGGTGATGACTGATGCCAAACCTCAGCTGCAACCAAAAGCTAAGTCTCGTCCTGCGAAAGTTAGTAAAAGCGTGAGCTCAGATAAAGCTGCCAAAGCGTCTGTCGATGAACAGAGTAATACCAGCCAAAAATCTACGCCCAATAAATCGGCTAGTTCAGCTAGTAACAAAGGCGCTGTGCCAGCAAAGCGTCGCCGTCGTCAGCCAAGTACTGATACGACAGTGAGTGAGCGATAAAGTGAATAGTAGCGACAATGCCAGCTGGGTCAGATGCTATTTAGGTCTAGGTAGTAATCTAGCGACTGAGTTGGGTTCGCCTGTTGAGCATATACAGCATGCTTTAATGGTTTTAGGTGAGCATACACAGATTCGTGATCTGCAAACCTCTTCATTCTATGCCTCAAAGCCAATGGGGCCGCAAGATCAGCCAGACTTTATCAATGCGGTAGTAGGGTTTGAGACCACCCTCGCGCCACTTGAGCTGCTTGATGTTTGTCAGCACCTAGAGATAGAAGCAAAGCGGGCGCGCTTGCGTCATTGGGGCGAGCGTAGTCTCGATGTGGATATATTGCTATACGGTCAAGCGCAGATAAACGAGTCGCGATTGATCGTACCGCATGCTGGCATAAGCGATCGTAATTTTGTCTTAGTGCCACTGCGAGAGCTTGCGCCTATACTAATGATTGCTGGCAAGCCGATAGTAGCTTATCCAATGAGCGCCGATTGGACAGACTTAACGCAGCTAAATGTCGATATTAATCATACTGATCACCACAACGACAAAGTTTTATGAGACAAGGTTTTACAAATAGCATAGAGAGCTTTATGACGACTTTATCAACTTTAAATAAATTCAAGCGAGAAGGCACTAAGTTTACTTGTCTGACTTGTTACGATGCCATGTTTGCACGGATGATGGACAAAGCCAAGATTGACACTATCTTGATCGGTGATAGTTTAGGTATGGTGGTACAAGGTCATGACTCTACTTTGCCTGTAAGTGTAGCAGATATGGCTTATCATACCGCCAATGTCGCACGTAGCAATGAGCATGCGCTCATCTTAGCGGATTTGCCCTTTATGAGTTATGTCACCTTGCCAGAGGCTATCGCCAATAGTCGTCAGCTGATGCAGGCGGGTGCGCATGTGATAAAGATTGAAGGTGGCAGCGAGCTGTGTGATTTAGTTAGCACATTGGCACAAGCAGGCACACCGACTTGTGTACATTTAGGATTGACTCCGCAATCAGTTAATGTCTTTGGTGGCTATAAGGTTCAAGGTCGTGGTGATGAGTCGGCAGACAAATTGCTGAGCGATGCAAAGGCAGTAGTAGCAGCAGGCGCAGCTTTATTAGTATTAGAATGTGTTCCTGCTGAATTAGCCAAAGCCGTTACTAAGGCAGTAGCCGTACCCGTGATCGGCATAGGTGCAGGCGCAGATACTGATGGTCAAGTATTAGTTATGCATGACATGCTGGGTATGGTTTATGGCCGTGTCCCAAGATTCGTCCACGACTTTTTGACTGATGAACGTAATACTGAACATAGCATTGATGGCGCGTTTGCCTTATATCAGCAATCAGTAGTAGAGGGCAGTTTTCCAATGCAGCAGCATCAATTTGACTAGATTTCTAACGAACAGTTTTAGTAACAACTGTATTTTTAACTTAGCTTTTTCTATGACTGTATAAGAAGACTTTTTGATGCCTACTATTCATCATCATATTGCCACATTACAAGAGACGTTAAAGCCATTGCGTCAGCAACAAAGCATTGCACTAGTGCCGACGATGGGTAACCTACATCAAGGTCATCTTGAGCTAGTAAGACTTGCCCGTCAGCACGCTGATATCGTAGTCGTTAGTATCTTTGTAAATCCAACCCAGTTTGGGGTAGGAGAGGATTTTGACAGCTATCCGCGCACCCTTGATGAGGACATAGCAAAGCTTACCTCGATAGGTGTGGATTATGTCTTTGCCCCTAGCATTAGCGAGATGTATCCTGTGCTGCCACCGCCCACCTTAGTGATGGCAGGTGCTATAGCCACGCAGTTGTGTGGTCAGTCTCGGCCTACACATTTTGATGGTGTTGGTATTGTTGTCGCCAAACTATTCAATATTATCCAGCCTGACAGCGCCATATTCGGTCAAAAAGACTATCAGCAGTTGGCTATTATTAAGCAGTTAGTTCGCGACTTAAGCTATCCTATCGAGATCATAGGTGCCCCTATTGTCCGCGCTGATGATGGATTAGCCTTATCGTCACGTAATCAATATTTAACGGATAATGAGCGCCAAATAGCACCTAGTCTACAGGCACAGCTAAAGCTTTTAGCAAGTCAGCTAATGGAGGCTAAACCTGAACAAAAAGTCTTTGAAAGCTTAATAGCCAAAACTAAAAAGCACATGACTGAAATAGGTTTCGACGTTGATTATTTAGAGGTAAAAACGGCTGAGTTGACAGATCTAAGTGATATACATCTGGCATCTGATTCTAGTAATACTAAGAGTCAGCAGCTAGTTATTTTAGTAGCTGCGCGCTTGGGTCGTGCACGCTTATTAGACAATCAGCTACTCACTATAAAAAGCACTCCTCAATAGTGATTCAATAGACGCAATATAGGATGATGAGTCATGGAAGTAGCGAATAATGAGCAACACAATGCCATCTCGGCGCAAAAGTTAAATGACGATGTCAGTGTATTGGTCATATCTGGTCGCTCGGGGTCAGGTAAAACGTCAGTGCTCAATATTTTAGAGGACTTAGGGTATTATGCTATTGATAACCTACCCTTATCGTTGGTTCCTGATGCGGCGTACAAATTGATCAATGAGAGTACTATAAAGCGCATTGCTTTAGGGGTCGATATTCGCTCGCCACAGGCAGATTTGTCCAATTTTTCATCGATTCATGATATTTTAAAGCAAGTTTACGGTGAGCAGACGGTAAAGGTCATCTACGTAACTGCGCAAGAGAGCACATTAGTGGCACGCTTTAATGCGACGCGTCGGGTTCATCCGCTAATGGCGCAAGACGCTAAAGACTCAGATCATACTAGCTACAATCTGCCAGCGGCGATAAAAAAAGAAATAGAGCTGTTAGAGCCGATTGCCAGCTGTGCTGATATTACAATTGATACCAGTAAGCTTAATATCCATCAGCTAAAAGAGCGGTTGCGTGAGCATATAGGTGCTGATAATAAGATCGTTATAAATCTACTTTCATTTGGCTTTAAGTACGGCAGTCCTATTGATGCCGACTTTGTGTTTGATGTGCGGATTTTGCCAAACCCACATTGGAGCCCTGCGCTACGTAGCGCTACAGGACTTGATGCGGAGGTTGGTGAGTTTTTTGCCGAATACCCTGAGGTCGCTGAGATGACAGATGATATCCATCGGTTCTTACAGCGCTGGCTGCCAGATTTTTTACATAATAACCGTCATACGGTGACAGTCGCTATTGGCTGTACAGGCGGCAAGCATCGCTCAGTATTTATTACTGAACAGTTAAAAACGAGACTTGCTGATAGTTTACCGAGTGAGCTAACTTTGGTCGCCAAACATCGCGAAAAACGTCGTTGGTAAACACTTGAGTTAATTGCTTATATAGCTCAAACTATTCATCACTATCAAACTTAATTATTATCAAACCTTATTATTATCTAGAGAGCTTATATGATTGACTGGTCAGAACAAGACATGCGCGTCTCGCGTACTGAACTAAAAAAATCCCACGAGCGCCTGCAAGAACTGTCTATTCCGCTGGCAAATCTATCAAAAAAGCAGCTAAAAAAGCTACCTGCTAGTGATTATTTTATGGCGGAGCTGATGGCGCTAGCAGATATAACCAGCGCTACTGCCCGCAACCGTCAGACCAAACGCGTCGGTAAGCTTATCAGTGAAGAAAACCGTCATGAGCTAGTAAAAGCCCTATTTGAAGCGCATTTTGCAAGTGAGCAAGTCGCTAAGATTGAGAGCTGGCATAGCCGCTTAAACATCAATGATGAGGGCACGCTTAAACAATTTATCAAGCAATATAAGATCTCTGAGCGTAATAGTCTTTACCAGTTATTATTGTGGATTGAGTACGCTAAGCACTTACAAGATGATGAGCTGATGGCAGAAGCTCAAGAAGATTTAGTAAGCTATATTCGCGAAATCGCTATTTTATCCGATCTAAAATAGTTTTTAATATTTAGCTTGTTAAAGCAGCCTATAAAAAAAGCCAGTCATAATTGAAATGATTGGCTTTTTTATGCTGTTTTTGTGAATTTAGTTTTATTGAATCAGTTACTTTTTCTCAGCGCGTACCTTGTCGACCAAATAATCGACCACTTTAGGTACATTTGCAGGATCACCTGTGACTACGTATTTACCATGAACGACTACTGCAGGTACACCCGTTAATTGATAACGCTTAGCGCCCGCTTGTGAGCGACCGATTTTAGTGCCGACAGCAAACGAGTTATACAAGCTATTAAATTTCTTTTGATCCACACCTTTAGAGCCATACCACTTGGCTAGCGACGTTTGATCAAATAGTTTTTTTCCGTCTTTTTGTACAGCGTCAAACAAGGCATCATGGGTTTTATCTTCAAAACCTAGCAACTGTGCGGCATAAAATCCACGAGCGCTAGCTTCCCAAACAGGGTTTAGAGCTGCTGGCGTCTTAAAGAATGCCACATCTTTATCTTTAGTTTTAGACCACTTATCCATATGCGGGTGGAGAGCATAACAATGTGGACAACCGTACCAAAAAAAGTCACGAACGATGATACTATCACCACTGATTTTTTCTGGGTTATCGAGTACACGGTAATCCTTGCCAGCGACATAGTCAGCTGCCTGTACGCCCATATTGGCAAGACCAATAGCGCAAGCCAAACCAGTCAATGCGATAACACGTTTCATAAATTTTCCTTGAGAGTCTTGAGGTATAAATACTATAAATATAATGCTATGAATAAATCCAATAAGGCCATCTAGTTTGTCGGCCACTTCACTTAGCTTGCTTAGCAATTTACTATGATAAACGATTAAGATCTAATTTGCCTATAGTAACGCAAAATGAGTATGATTGTGAATCGTATTCTTAACCAAAGGTTGCAAGCATGTAGGCGTTATTTAGACAGGCTTACTTGTACTTGTTCAAGCTCATCAAAATGCTCATAAATATGCAAAGCAGTCGTCGCTACCTAGGGTGTCTGACTGGTAATAAGTCTAACGACATATACAAACCTTCACTATGCGTTTACGACAAAATCGCAAGGGTCATGCTAACATTGAATGACTATAAACACGTATAATATTAGACATATAACAATATCCACCCTATTAATGATAATCAAGGAAAATGCTATGAGCTCAGCTGCGCCTTTGGATGCTTTGCAAAGTACCCGTGCTAACGATCACAATAAAAATGATCTTGATATCAGTGCTAACCAAGATATCGCTGCTAACCAAGATGCCACCGCTAACGTCGATCCTAGTGAGGTAGATAAGTTCAATAAACTAGCGAGTGAGTGGTGGGATAAAACAGGCGCATTTGCAACGTTACATGAGATCAATCCACTACGCCTCAACTGGATAGAGGACAATGTAGGGCGTGGCTACAAAGGTAATAATGACAGCTTAGATACTGGCTTTGATACTAGCCTAGCGGGCAAAAAGATCGTTGATGTTGGTTGCGGTGGTGGTATTTTATCTGAATCTATGGCTCGTCGTGGTGCTGAGGTTACGGGTATTGATTTAGGCGTTGAAAATCTAAAAGCGGCTAGTGTCCATGCTGAGCAAAGCAGCTTAACTGATACTTTGAGCTATAAGCATATTGCAGTTGAACGCTTTGCCGCGCAGCATACAGGGCAATTCGATGTAGTGACCTGTATGGAGATGCTAGAGCATGTACCCGATCCCAGCGCTATCGTACAAGCCTGCTTTGACATGCTAGCCCCAGGCGGTGTCTGTGTGCTCTCTACTATTAATCGTAATCCTAAGTCCTATCTGTTTGCTATTATCGGCGCAGAGTATGTATTGCGTTTGTTGGATCGCGGTACTCATGATTATGCCAAATTTATTACGCCAAGCGAGCTGGACAAAATGGCTACCAATGCTGGATTTACGCGCCAAGATATCATCGGACTACACTACAATCCGATTACGAAGCGCTATTGGCTGGCACAAAATGTCGATGTCAACTATATGATGGCAGTACAAAAACCATTAGCGTAGATTTAAAGTATGGTATTGATAATCTAAGTACTACTAATCTAAACGCTAATAGCCTAAATATTAATAACTTAAATACTAATAACGTAAATACTAATAAATTAATAATAAGATAAGAGCTTTTATCATGACTAACTTTGTAAATGCGGTACTGTTCGATCTCGATGGAACTTTGGTTGACACTGCCGCAGACTTTGTGCGTATTATCGGCAAAATGAGTCTTGAGAATAACTGGCAAGCGCCTGATCAGAATGATATCCGTGAGCAAGTCTCAGCTGGAGCCTCAGCGATGGTACAGTTGATGCTCCGGCACAATGGACAGACCGTCGTCAGCCAAGAAGAGCTACTTGAGTTTCGACAGCAGTTCTTGGATGATTATGAAGCGGATATTTGTGTCGATAGCTGTCTTTTTGAGCAACTTGATGAAGTATTAATTTTCTTGGAATCAAAACAAGTACCTTGGGGTATTGTCACTAACAAACCACGCTACTTGGCTGAACAATTACTAGAAAAAATGAACTTGCATGAGCGCTGTACCGTACTGGTCTGTCCTGATGATGTGGCGCGTACTAAGCCCGATCCTGAGCCTATGTATTTGGCGCTAGAAAAGCTAGGTATACCGCGTGGTGGCGCGGCTAGCGTGTTATATGTGGGCGATCATATCCGTGATATTGAGGCGGGCAGGGCAGCTGGCATGCCAACTATTTTGGCGGCATATGGTTATATTCCACCAGAGGATCAAAAAACTATTAAGAAGTGGAACGCAACATACATCGTCGAGACCCCGATGCAGCTAAAAAATCTGTTAGTGGATTCTGGCAAATTTGATTATTTATAGTGCAATCCTCTACACACCTTTTAAAGTTGAACGTTTTTAAATCCCCTATAAATTCTAAAAGATAAGTATCAAGTCTATGACAAATGATTCTCACAAAGACACCGAACAAACTACTAAGCAAGATTCTAATCACTCATTGACTCATGAGGAGATTCGTAACTTTGTCGCCACCGAGAATTGCCTACAAGGCAAGACTATCTTGGTGACAGGTGCAGGGGCAGGTATTGGACGCGTTGCGGCTTTGAGTTATGCAAGCTATGGTGCAACGGTGCTATTATTAGGCCGTACTAGTAGCAAGCTAGAAGCGGTTTATGACGAGATTGAGAGCAGAGGTGGTAAGCAACCTGCTATCTTACCGATGGATTTGGAAAAGGCCAGTTACGCAGAGATGCAGCAGTTAGAAGGATTGATCAATAAAGAGTTCGGTCAACTTGATGGTATATTAAACAATGCAGGCATACTTGGCGAGATGACGCCGCTTGAGATGTATGATGTCGATACTTTTGCTAAAGTTATGCAAGTGAACTTTACCGCAACTTTTATGCTGACCCAAGCGCTATTGCCACTATTAAAAGACGCAACTAACGGCTCTATCGTATTTACATCAAGCACAGTTGGCACGCATCCACGTGCGTTTTGGGGTGCTTATGCACTATCAAAACAAGGCGTTGAGGGTATGAGTGATATCTTTACTCAAGAGACTCAGAATACGACTAACTTGCGCTTTAACTGTATTAATCCAGGCGGTACCCGTACTAACATGCGCGCGCATGCGTTCCCTGGTGAGAGTCCTATGAGTTTAAAGACCCCCAAGGACATTATGGCAGGTTATATTTGCTTGATGAGTGATGATAGTATCGGCGTACGTGGACAAGTCGTGGCGTTACAACCAAAATAATAATGCTTTAAATCATATACTTTGAATCCTATCATTTAAGCCACATAATTTTGCTTAAATTGTGTGAATAACTAAGTCGATTAGCCTATTGAAATAAGCCAAACCTAACCCCATCTAGCTGTTCTTAAAGACTTTATTATATTAATAATAATCTTAGAGTCAAAATTTTTAAAACCATTAAAAAGGATAAGTTATGGCAGGTGGATGGGCAAGAGATGGGGCAGAGCATGAGCAGATGGACGCGACCGTCAATGATGCATTAGAGCGCGTGCGTAGCTCGCTACCTAAAGGGGATAGTGCAGAATTCTGTGATGAGTGCGGTAATGCTATTCCAGAGGCGCGGCGAGTAGCCGTACTTGGCGTACAGCACTGTATAGGCTGTCAAAATGAGCTTGAAAGAGAAGCCAAAGCTATTGAGCTATTTAATCGCCGTGGCAGTAAAGACAGTCAACTACGTTGAAGTGGATTTTTATCATTAATTTATTGTGAATTATTCAGCTCCATAAAAAACCCCTGCCAAATAATGGTCAGGGGTTTTATTTTTTTACTAATATACAGAGCCGTTAGCTATTCTGTGTCAGCACTAGTCGCTTCTGGCTCAGCTTCGTCTGGTACGAATACGTAACCTACACCCCAAACGGTCTGAATATAACGGGCTTGTGAAGGGTTATCTTCAATCAAACGACGCAAGCGTGAGACTTGTACGTCGATAGAGCGCTCCATAGCACCCCATTCACGACCACGGGCTAGGTTCATTAGCTTATCACGAGTCAAGGGCTCACGCGGATGCTGAACTAAGGCTTTGAGTACAGAGAACTCGCCTGTGGTTAAAGTGACGACGTTACCATCACGCTTTAAGGTACGTGTAGATAGATCAAGCGTCCATGGACCAAACTCGACCACCTCTAGCTGATAACTAGGCGCACCTGGTAGCTCACGGTTTTGACGACGTAGCACAGCTTTAATACGGGCGAGCAGCTCTTTTGGATTAAAGGGCTTAGGCAAGTAGTCATCAGCGCCTGCTTCCAAGCCGGCGATACGATCCGCATCGCCGCCTTTTGCAGTCAACATAATGATAGGAATATCCGCATTATCTTCACGCAAGCGCTTACAGATACTGATACCGTCTTCGCCTGGTAGCATCAGATCTAACACCACTAAGGAGAACAGTTCACGTTGCATGAGTTTATCCATCTGACTACCGTCATGCGCGGTACGCACGACAAAACCATCATCTTCTAGGAAGCGTTGTAGCAAAGAGCGCAAGCGGGCGTCATCATCAACAACTAAAATGCGCTGAGTCATAGTATCTAAGCTTTTATTATCAGTCATGAATAAATCCTTTATTGAGCGTTATTATTGTCAAAGGCTACGAATAAGTCAGTTATTGTCCACTAGATTGAGATAGCTAAAAGTTAATATCACCTTATCACAGCTTTGAGGCAACCGTCAGTTATAACTAATATATATGGGTTCACCGCTTTAGTGTATAAGATTGCATCACTAAATGCATCACTCATAGACATAAATGCTGTATGCGTTTGTTTACTACGCCGACAAATCTATAATTAAAGGTTAATTTGAGGCTAAAAAGCGATAAAAAACTGCGATAAGAGAAAAAGGATTTTTATTCATCCAGCTTTTGCTATAATGCCAAACACCATTTCTCAATGATTGATAAGTATATGACTAGCACTGAATCCTTAACGTCATCGCCAGCCTCAACCTCTCAAGGCTTAGATGCAACCACACACGCGAATATTCACGACAAGCTTGCTCGCGCGCTTGGCATTAAGACAGCTCAAGTCAATGCGTTTGTCAAACTCTACGATGAAGGGGATACGGTGCCTTTTATTGCGCGCTACCGTAAAGAGAAAACCCAAAATCTTGACGATGTACAGTTACGTGCGCTCGAGAAGGCGCTCACTTATGAGCGCGATATGGCGACTCGTCGGTTAAAGATTACCGAGCTGCTAAGTGTTCAAGGTAACTTGAGTGATGAGCTGCAAGCTCGCATTGATAATGCGACCTCTAAGCTTGAGCTTGAAGACATCTATTTGCCATATCGTCCACGCCGACGCTCGCCTGCTGCTAAAGCGCGCGCCGCTGGTCTAGATCTGGCTGCACAAGCATTGTTAACGCAACAGATTACCCCAACAGCTGCTTTGGCCGATTATCAGCTGCCTGCGACTATTACTGATGATAGTGGTAATGAGATCGAAGTTGATTTTAGCGACATAGACAAGCAGCTGGCGGGTGTACAAGCTATTATCGTTGATGAATGGACGCAAGCACTCGCTCTTTTAGATAATTTACGCAATAGTTTTGCGAAGACGGCTAGTATCGTCTCAACGGTCGCCAGCGATGATAAGCGCGAAGTAGGCGAGAAGTTCAAAGACTATTTTGAGCATAGCGAGAGCTTAGCTCGCCTGCCCAATCATCGTCTGCTTGCGATGCTACGCGGTCGTCAAGAAAACGTACTAGGTCTCAAGATTGAAGGCGAAGATGCGCCCTTTATTGATAAAATAATCAACAATTTTGATATTGCTAATACTACGCCTGTAGAGCGTCATGAATTCTTGACTGAGGCGGCTAATAGCTTATGGAAAGATAAGTGGCGTCCGCACATTGAGCATCGTCTATTGACCCAGAAGCGTCTGAGCGCTGAGGCAGATGCTATCGATGTATTTGCCAGTAATTTACAACATCTGCTAATGTCCGCACCTGCTGGTCGTAAAGTGATTTTAGGCGTTGATCCTGGTATCCGTCATGGTGTCAAAATGGCTGTTATTGATGCACAAGGTCATGTCATGAGAGATGGCGAGGACAAATCCGTTATTGCTACCGTGTATCCATTTGCCCCTGATAATAAGATGACTGAGGCCAAAACAGTTATTGATCATCTATTAAGCACTTATAATATCGATCTAGTGGCTATCGGTAATGGTACAGCCAGTCGCGAAACTGATGCGATGGTCAAACAGATTCTCCAAGCTAATGACGCCTTGCATGCCAAAGCAGTTATCGTCAATGAGTCAGGAGCGTCTGTGTACTCAGCGAGCGAGCTGGCAAGTGATGAGCTGGCTGATTTAGATGTCTCAGTGCGCGGTGCAGTCTCTATTGCTCGCCGCCTACAAGATCCGTTATCCGAGCTCGTAAAAGTCGATCCAAAAGCTATCGGCGTTGGTCAGTACCAGCATGATGTTAACCAAAACCAGCTAGCCGATAGCTTAGATAAAGTGACTCAAGATAGTGTCAACGCCGTTGGGGTTGATGTAAATACTGCTAGTCCTGCTATTTTGACGCACATCGCTGGTCTAAATAAAAACGTCGCGCAGCAAATCGTCACTTATCGAAAAGAACATGGCGCGTTTGCTAGTCGTGAAGATCTAAAAAGTGTCCCGCGCCTAGGGATAAAAACTTTTGAGCAAGCCGCAGGGTTCTTACGTATCAATGATGGCAGTAACCCTCTAGATGCCACAGGCGTGCATCCAGAGAGCTATGCATTGGTTGCTGATTTATTGACGCAAGCAGGTAAAGACTTGAGTGAAATCATCGGTAATGATGGCGTACTGAACAGTATGGATACTACCGCTATCGCCGCTAATGATGACAATATCAGCATCAAAGCTATTTTAGATGAGCTGGCAAAACCTGCTCGCGATCCGCGTCCTGAGTTCAAAACAGCAAGCTTCCGTGACGATGTGAATAGCATTAAAGATTTAACAGAAGGCATGATGCTTGAGGGTGTGGTGACTAATGTCACTGCCTTTGGATGTTTCGTCGATGTTGGCGTCCATCAAGATGGCTTAGTGCATATCTCACAGATGGCAAATGACTTTGTCTCTGATCCTATGAATCGCGTCAAGCCTGGCGATATTATCTCCGTACGGGTGATCTCTATCGATGAAAAACGGGGTCGTATTGGCTTTAGTATGAAGCCTGAGTCTGAAAAACTAGTACGCCCAGCAGCGAAGACTACGACGGCAAATGTTGCTAATAATGAGGACAAAGCCAGTCGTCCACGCAGCAGTCGTCCAGCTGGCGATAAGCGTCCCTCTAAGCCTAAGCGTCAACATAGTAATAATAATCCTAATGATAGTCGTAGCAAGGCTCCGCGTGCCGAAAAAGCAGAATCGCCTAGCAAAATGGGCACGCTTGGTGCGTTACTACAAGAAGCAGGCGTCAGCAAATCTAAAAAATAATCAATATCTTGGTATTTATACAATAAAAAGGCAGCCTAATGGCTGCCTTTTTTACGCATGATATATAATACTATTTTAAATATAACTAGGGCGCGTTAAAAAAGTAGAAAGCATATATCTAATTGTTTCTTAATAACGATAAACCAATCAAGGATTGGGCTAGCGTACGCAATAAGACATTTGTTTAAAGGCTATCTTCTTCTGAATCCTCTAAATCTTCTTCTAGTAAGTCTTCTTCGTCTGCCAAGACAGGATCTTCAGATATTATTTCTGTCGCTTGTACCTCTGGGTCTTGCGGCGCTTCTTGTGATGCTGCCATCGGCGCTGTCATTGGCTGTTGGGGGATAGTGTTATCAACACTTGCACGTGAGATAGTTTGAATTTCACTAACTGCAAACGTACTAAGTTCACTTGCATCAGTATTGTCAACTGTAGTCTCAACAGCGACAGCTTGTTCAGCTGCTGCTGTCATATCAGCTTGAACTGCCATTGCTAATGTTGGCATTGTAATAGCAGCACCGATAAGCAGCGATAAAGATAGAGTAGAGTTTTTCATTTGTATATTCCTTGATTCATAGTCTTATATTATTAAATATGAAAATCAAAAAGGTTATTTATATCAAATACTATTCGATACAGCTCACATCTATTTAGTATCTTGAATCTATTTATTTAAGATATATAATCTATAAAAAAATAAAATCATGATAATCAATAAACGACTATCACGATTGACTAGTATAGAAAACCGAGTACGTTAGTACTGTTGTTTCTGAACCTTAGACATAATGGTAACAAGGACAATACAAGCAGTTCAGTAGTACATCTATGAGAAATCTAACAGACTCGTGCGAACAAGTCATTGAGTGCAACTAATGTATTATTATTGTCAAATAAAAACAGCATCTTGCTATAAAGATGCTGTCATTTTAATAGTATAAATGTTGCTTTTTAATTTTTTGCATTAGCTGTCAATTACTTCAAAGCTAAGCCCTGCATGGTCTTCTAAGCGCTGTATGAGTTTATCTCCCATAGCAGAGGCAGGAGTCCAGAATCCGCCCGCTACTTCATCTTGACTGATGTCTTGCGCTAGGCATAAAGCAGATTGGGTCAGCATCCGCGAAGTACTACCATAGCCTGGATCTCTATCACCCGTTACTTTAGTGCTAATGTTATCTTGCTTAGTCGTCGTACCAAAAAAGCGAATATCAAAGAAGCCGTTTTCTTGTTCAGATTTAGAAGGACCAGAGCCTGATTTTGGTAAAACATGCTTAGATAATAACTCGCGACTTGGTTTAAACATCATAGCACTGGCAAAACCTAATAAGCCTGCGCTTAGACCATAGCTCATCAGCTTACCTTTAGTACCGTCTTGCATCCACATCGCTTCATCATATTTGAACTCACGCCCATACTCATAACTGAGTAACTGGTTGCTGCGATGGACAATGCGAGTGTTAATACTCGCCATCACAAAAGGCGCAAGCCAGCGCTTATGCTCACCATCATATTCAGGCTTGCCAACATTTTTTTGACGTAGAGTAGGTGCGTCACTATCATCATTTAATAGATAAGGATTGGCCACTTGCTTACGGCGCGATTTATCTTCACCAACCTCTTCAAAAATAGTCGCCATAGAGGCAATCGTACCGCCAGATAGACCGCCTTTAGCAGCTTTGACGCGCATATGAACTGTTTCACAAGCTTGGTTGAACTTATCTTGTGCTTGCTGCTGAGTAAAATAAACCCCTAAATCTGAGGGGATAGAATCAAAGCCGCAAGAGTTGACAATACGAGCGCCGCTCTGTTTGGCGGTATCTTGATACTTATCGAGCATATCTTTGATAAAAATGGCCTCGCCAGTGAGATCGACATAATCGGTACCGTTTTGTGCACAGTATTTGATCAGCGGCTCGCCATATTTTAGATAAGGGCCTACCGTTGAGATAATCACTTGCGTCTGCTGGGTCATAGCATCAAGACTAGCATCATCATCACTATTAGCAATGATAATATCTACCTTATCGGCATCTTCATCCTGTTTGCTAGCTATTTCGTCCTGCAGCTTTTTGAGCTTGTCTTCATCACGCCCTGCTATCGCCCAAGTCACAGATTTGGACGAATTGTCCTTTTTTTGCTCAGCCAAGAACTGTGCTAAATAATGAGCAGTGATCTGTCCTACAAAGCTAGTTGCACCATAAAGCACAATGGTATAAGCGCGTTTATCAGTATTAATAGTCATAAACTATCCTTCATATATAGGGGTAAAAATAAGTTGTACACAGGATTAGTGTGCCGTAAAAGCTATCACTGTTATAGTTATATTTGTGGATGGTCAGTAATCATGACCAGCAAATAATAAAGCAATAGAGCTGATTTTTTGGAAGTATTATTTTTCAAAACTAAATAAAATCACCCAATGTGATAAATTCATTACAAATATGGCCCTATTGCTACAAAGGTTACATAACATAGCTCGAAGATTACTAAAGTGTCTCTTCAAACAAGAAGATTACTGGTATTATTTTTTCAAGTTATCAATAATTATGAAAACAATTAACAATAGCATTGCGATGCGCTTTTAGTAGTCAAGATTGGCTTTTATCATAAATTTTTACCATGACAAAGCTTACTCTGATACATAAAAGCTCAATGCTAGTACTTTTACTTTTAACCTAATTTGAGGAGAATGTTATGTTTCGTTGGGCTATTATTTTTGCAGTGATCGCACTGCTTGCAAGTTTGCTAGGGTTTGGCGGTGTCGCTGGCCTATCATCAAACTTAGCTTATATCTTCTTAGTCGTTGCTGTCATCTTGTTCATCGTGGCCTTCATCGGTCGCAAAGTCTAACAGCAAAGTATTCTATATCAATACTTCAAACATAAAAAAGTCCTCAATATGAATTGAGGACTTTTTTGTGCTTAGAGTATTTTCTATGCTTAGACTCTTTTTTGTGCTTAGACTACAGCAAGTAGTTCTATAAGTGTTTGGGCTGAATAATATATTCCATGCGTTTAGCTAAACGAATATCATGGCTAGTAATGCCGCCTGTATCATGAGAGGTGAGGCGTACATCGACTATATTATAAGTATTGTGCCACTCAGGATGATGTTCTAACGCCTCTGCATAAAAGGCGGCTTGATTCATAAAACTCATAGCTTCAATAAAGTCGTTAAAATGATAAGACTTAATGATGCTATTGCCATCACGCGACCAGCCTGTTAGATCTTCTAACTGCATGTCCACTTGTTTGTCAGATAAACTACTCATAGCACTATCCTTTTTTATATAAAAATTATCTAGTTAAATCCTGATAATCAGGGTGCTTATCAATATAAGAAGCTACAAACGAGCATTGTGGTACTACCTTTTTATTATGATCACGCGCATAGTCTAAGGCATGCTTAACCAGCGCTGAACCGACTCCTTGACCACCTAACGCTTGTGGTACGATCGTATGATCAAAGACCAAAGCATCAGAGCGCTGCTGATAACTAATATAACCTGTGTGACCATCAATAGTAGTCTCGAAGCGCTGAGCTTGCTCGTTATGATTAATGTTTAGTTTATCTTTAGAGATGTCAGTCATAAAAACTCCTTATTATTATAGGTTCTATTCTACTGTCAGCTTACTGATCATTAATGATAAACGTTCTGTGGTAATTTCTCAGTAACTTATCGTTGTTAATAGCGATTATAGACTCTCTAAGCTTTATTAGCACGAGCAAAAGCATAATATAATGATTGGCGCACCACTTGTGGGATATGCCTTTTGAGACCAGTTACTGGCTCCGATATGCGCTGCTGTTTTTGAGTAGGTTCAAGCCGTTTATTTTCATTAGCAAGTGTCTGCTCATAAGCTTGTTGCTCATCAGCATTTGGCTGACTAAAGTGATAGATACGCTTAAGCACTTGAGTAAACTGACGACCAAAGTTGCCTGTATTATAAGACAGCTCGTACTTTTGGCAGATGGCCTCTACTTGCGGTGCGATACTGGCATAACGATGTGCTGGCATATCTGGGAATATATGATGCTCAATCTGATGCGATAAATTGCCCGTCAAAAAGTGAAACAACTTGTGACCTTTAATATTACTAGAGCCTAATATTTGCCGCACATACCAGTCACCTTTGCTCTCTTGATCATCAAGGTGAGTATGAATATGCGCCTGATCGGTAAAATGTCCACAAAATATAATCGCCCACGTCCATAAGTTGCGCGCTATATTGGCGGTAAAGTTACCTGTCAATGTACTAATGGCGCTACCACGACCTAATAACACACCAGCAGTAGCAGGTAGCGCGACATAGTCCTTACCGACTTGTCGAGATATCTTCGCCCACAGTGCTCGCGTCTTTTGCTGTAATAGCTCATGCTTATCTGCAGCGTCCGCATATTCATCAACGCTGATTTGTATATCATGAAAAGCTACGGCCCACTCAAACCCTAAGGCTAAAACCATAGTCTTAAACGGGTTAGAGCGATCCTCAGGTGTCCAAGGCTGCTCATCAGTGACCCGAATCAAATGATAACCGACATCATGATCGCGGCCTACGATATTGGTAAAGGTATGGTGCAAGTAGTTATGCGAATGCTGCCACAAAGGTGCAGGACAGACGATATCCCAGTCGAATTTTTGACTATTAAGATGCGGATGTTGCATCCAGTCATACTGCCCATGCATGACGTTATGACCCAGCTCCATGTTATTGATGATTTTACTAAAACTAAGTAGCGTCGTACCGAGTAGCCAACCGCCCAATTTATAACGCTTTTTAGGCAAGCGCCAGGCTACTGCCAAGAGGCTACGCGCCGCGATTTCACTACCTGCGACTAGCTTATAGACCTGTTCAATATAACGGGCGTCATCCGCACCTAAGGAGTCCATTACTTCGTTATATAGCGCGTTTAACTCTGAAGCTAATGCAGCCGATTGTGCTTTGGATAAGGGTGTTTGGGTCAAAGTAGGATAAGGCTGTGCTTTGGCTGACTGTGAGGTCTCTATACATTCTTGAGAGACAGTGTCTCTGTCAGTAGTGGCTCTAGCTTTTGCGATAGCTGGCGTGGTCAAAATAGGAACAGCAGAATGTACAGGGGATATCGGCGGTAATAAGCGCATTAATAATCCTTAACCGAGACTGCTTATAGCTATTTATCATTGGCGATATCAGCGACGGCTTAATCAATAAAATAGGCTTTATCATACAATATAGCTGAAATTTATTCTATCTACATCGGCGTTAAGTTGCTGTATTTTGGTTAGTTTTTCTAATCGTGCAGTAATAATTATAAAATTAAGCTAATTAATTATTCTGTCAAATAAAGGTTAGAAATGTTCTATATTTTTAGGGCTTTGTAGAGATGTCATTCACCTAAATATCAAGCACCACATCACTCATCGCCACGTTAATACAAGTCTGGATAGAGTCGTGACCATCACCGCTCAGCTTACCTGTCTGAATGTTTTTGACGACGCCACTGATTTTATTACAGCGACACAGTTGGCAAATACCTTGACGACAACCGTAATTAAGACGAATACCAGCCTTTTCAGCACTAAGCAATAATGTGCTATCACTGCTAAACTGCTGCTGGCGCAAATATACCGTATGCGTGGCTAAATCAAATTGCTCATCTAGAGTATCTAACGCTAGCTCAGGTAGAGCAGTGCCAAAGCGCTCAATAATAATATTCTCACGTAGTGAGTTTTCTTTACTAGAATCAAGATTGCCTAATGAGCTTGTAGCTATCTCATCTACCGCCTTGTATAAGCTCGCTAATAAAGCTTGCGAGCCACAGGCAAATATCTGGGTCTCTGGTAAAGGCAAATCTAACGTCAAAAGACTAGCAGCCTGCAAATGACGACTGCCTGCCAAATAGCTATCAGGATTTTGCGTATCAACTAAATAATAAGTAAAGCTGGCATGCTCGTTTTTTAGCTGTTGCCAATAATTCTCTAACACTGCACCACGATTATAATGCGCTAGCGTCACTTGCCGCTTATCTGCTAGCGCTTGCGTGATCAGTCCTAACATTGGGGTAATCCCACTACCACCTGCTATAAATAACAAAGGTGCTTGATTAGCTGAACTGGCTTGCTGCAAGGTAAAGTCACCACTAGGCGCACTACTATCGAATATCGTACCAATAGCGGCGTGCTTGGTGAGATAGTCTGATACTTCTCCTTGCGGCTTGATAGCGATGGTCAAGGTTTGGCGCTGTTTGTTTTTAGCAGTAGTTTTACTACTCTCAGTCCACCATAAATCTTGCTTTGGTAAGCCGACTAGCGAGTAGCTGCGCTGATGATAAATACCTTCGATAGGAATCGTCAGATTAATATATTGACCCCCATGCCAGCCGCTATGTTGACCCTTTTTAGTATCAAAAAAGCGCTGCTTAAAAGCGCGATTGACCTCAAACTGGAGCGCTATCAGCTCATCGCTCAGTGCCTGTCTAGCAATAAGTCGTAATTTTGGCGCAGTCAATGACCAAAATGGTGACAAGTGCGAACCAATGAAGTCAACAAACGCGCTTTGAATAATCTCAGGACGATAACTAGAGGTCATAAGTGAGCTATTTAATAATGAATCTTAGTAATATAATGAGGTTTAAATCGTTATTAACAATAGCTTTACCCTATATAGCTAGATAAAAAGAACTGAAAAATTTTGCTAAACAGCCTACTAGCTTGCAGCCTATGCGCCACAATGCGATAATGAATGACAATTTATAATCCTATTTTTGAGGCTGAGCAAATACATCTGCTTTTGTTCTTTGATAAAGCGCGCTTGCTCGCCTATTTTATGCAGTCCATCGGAGTGTTAATGGCTCAATATATCTACACGATGAACAACGTGTCAAAACTTGTTCCGCCTAAGCGCGAGATTCTAAAAAACATCAATTTATCATTTTTCCCTGGTGCCAAAATCGGTGTTTTGGGTATCAATGGTTCAGGTAAATCTACTTTGCTACGTATTATGGCAGGCGTGGATACTGAGTTCAGTGGCGAAGCACGTGCGCAAACAGGAACTAAGATCGGCTATTTGCCACAAGAGCCACAGCTCGATGATAGCAAAGATGTGCGCGGTAATGTCGAAGATGGTATGCGCGAAGCTTTGGATGCGCTCGAGCGTCTAGATGCTATCTATGCCGAATATGCTGAGCCTGATGCTGACTTTGATAAACTGGCTGAAGAGCAAGGCAAGATGGAAGACATCATTCAGTCTTGGGATGCGCATAACCTAAATAACCAGCTAGAAAAAGCCGCTGATGCGCTACGTCTGCCACCATGGGATGCAGATGTCAGCAAACTATCAGGTGGTGAAAAACGTCGTGTAGCTTTGTGCCGTCTGCTACTATCACGCCCTGATATGTTACTACTCGATGAGCCAACCAACCATTTGGACGCTGAGTCCGTGGCTTGGCTTGAGCAGTTCTTGCAGAATTACAGCGGTACTATCGTCGCTATCACCCATGATCGTTATTTCTTAGATAACGTTGCTCAGTGGATATTGGAATTAGATCGTGGCCATGGCTATCCGTATGAAGGTAACTATACCCAGTGGCTTGAGCAAAAAAACACTCGTTTAGAGCAGCAGAATAAGCAAGAAGAGTCATTCGCTAAAGCGCTGAAAAAAGAGCTGGAATGGATTCGTAAAAATCAAAAAGGCCAAACAGCAAAGTCAAAATCTCGTGTGCAACGTTTTGAAGAGCTAAACTCAACGGAGTTTCAAAAGCGTAACGAAACCTCTGAGATTTATATTCCACCTGGTCCACGTCTAGGTAATAAAGTCATCGAAGTCAACGATATCTCCAAGTCATTTGGCGATCGCCTGCTTTATAAAGACTTGAGCTTTAATGTGCCAGCGGGTGCTATCGTTGGTATTATCGGCCCTAATGGCGCAGGCAAGACCACGCTATTTAATATGATTACTGAGCGTGATACGCCAGATACGGGTTCTGTTGATTTGGGCGAAAGCGTCAGCGTTGCTTATGTCGGTCAGGTGCGTGATAACTTAGATGATAAAAAGACTGTATGGGAAGAGATCTCTGACGGTCTAGATATCATCACGGTTGGTGACTATACCACGCCAAGTCGTGCTTACATCGGACGCTTTAACTTCAAAGGCTCAGATCAGCAAAAGCACGTTGGTCAACTGTCTGGTGGTGAGCGTAACCGTCTGCAATTAGCCAAAACGCTAAAGCAAGGCGCGAACGTATTGTTACTTGATGAGCCATCGAACGATTTGGATATTGAGACTTTGCGTGCGCTTGAAGACGCTATTCAAGTCTTCCCAGGTACCGTAATGGTAGTCTCGCATGATCGCTGGTTCTTAGATCGTATTGCCACTCATATCTTAGCTTTTGAAGAGGAAGGCCCGATCTGGTATGACGGTAACTATACTGAATTTGAAGCGTATCGCAAAAAGACCATGGGTGATGATTCAGGTCCAAAACGCGCAAAGTATAAGAAAATTACGAGCTAAACTATCAAACGTATAGCTCAATACACAAAAAGACCGCTAATCTATTAGCGGTCTTTTTGTGTATTGAAAGTCATAAATTAAATAACTACTCTCTAACGCTTATGGCTATCTCTAACGCTTACGCCCAAATTTACGCTGTTTTTTATTGCTAATAGCGGTAATAGCATGAGTAATCTCTTCATCATCGAGGCTGGCGACTTGTTGTAATATTTGCATCATATCAGTGCTCAGCACGTATTTGGCATGATGGGCGATATTATTAATACGCTCATCAAAGATGAGGACACCAGTCTCGCTATCGGTTTGAATATAGTTGAGACGAATGAGCGCATTGACAAAACTAATAAACAAGGAGCGATCAAAGAAGTCGGGAATATCATCAGCATATAATACCGATAGTCGCTGACCTAGCAGATGACACAGATCAATGACCTCTTCTGCCGTTAGATTGCCTGAACCCTGCTGAGCGAGTAGGGCGAGGGTCATGAAGTAACGCTCTAGGCTATGCTCGACAGGCGTTGCCAATACCATTAATTGCTGATAGCTGCTGCTATTAGTCTCAGGAACACCTAAAACGCCATCACCTAACTCGACGATTAGATCATGAGCGATAAGGTTGTCTACCTTCTTGACTAGAATATCCTGTAGACCATGCGCAGAATAATATAAGAATAGCTCACTTTGCAAGAATGGATAGAGCTGCGCGACGATATCATCAAGACGATGACGCTTGATACGACCGTTACGAGCCACTAGTGCGGCTAAGAACGACTGCAAGATAAAGACATGCAAGATATTATTACGGAAGTAACTCAGTAGCGCCGCTTGGCGTCCAATGACCTGAATAATGTCACCTAAGATATGCGGCGTACGCTCAATGAGTTTGAGCTTGATACCATAGTCGATGATCTGCTGCGGCTGCATATCAGTAATGACCGTATCATCATCATACGGCTGCTGGCGCGCGATACTCTGATAAAGAGCGATCTGCTCACGGCAAATCTCTTCATCAAGCGCCGCTTTTGGTGCTGATAAGAGTACTAATGACAGTAGCGATATCGGATTAATAACAGCGGCTTTATTAATATGCTGCATAATCTTGACACCGATATTATCGACCATAGCGGTGGCTTTGTCGTCCAGCGGCGTATCAGTGCGATCCGCAGGTAGACTATCAGCTGGCACATCAAACTTAGTCAAAAAGTCCGTTAAATGCAGCGGCGCCCCAAAGCTGAGATGGACATTACCAAAGATACGCTCAATTTTGCGACTGACTTTGAGTAGACCGACTAATGATTCAGACTCTTTTTGTTTACCTTTGAGCTCACCCACATAAGTCGCGCCTTCCATAATGCGCTCATAACCAATATAAGTTGGAATGAATACCACAGGCTTATTGGTGCGGCGCAGCTGACTGTGTACCGTCATCGCCAGCATACCCATTTTGGGAGGCAATAGACGACCTGAGCGTGAACGACCGCCCTCAACGAAGTATTCAATCGGGGTATTACGCGTGATCAAGGTATGCATATATTCACGTAGCACGGCAGTATATAGGGCGTTACCACGGAAGCTGCGACGGATAAAGAACGCCACTGCACCACGCAATAAGGGCCCTAATACAGGCACATCTAAATTATCGCCTGCTGCTACATAAGGAATGCTGAGTCCGCGCTTATAGATAACATAAGACAATAGTAAATAGTCGACATGACTGCGATGACAGGGTACATAGATAATCTCGTGATCCGCTGCCAGCTCACGTACGCGCTCGAAATGATGCACTTCTACGCCGTCATAAAGCTGCGTCCACAGCCAAGTTAAAAATCGATCAAACACTCTGATGATGGGATAAGAGTAGTCGTTTACCATCTCGTTAGCATAGCCTTTGGCAAGGCTACGTGCCTCGCGGGTACTAACACCCGTCTCATTAGCCTCGCTCTCTATCGCGTGTCTGATAGCAGGGGAGTAGATCAGCTTATCGACTAGATTACGTTTGTCTGATAAGTCAGGACCGAGCATGCTGGCGCGCTGCTTATCGAGATAAATATTGAGCTGCTGCTGCATAGTACGTACCAGCTCGCGATTAGCATCGGCAGCAGGCACTAAAGGATGCGATAGTAAAGGCTGCTCTAATGCATTATTTAAGCTGGCGGTAGTCAGGTCAGTATTAATATCGGTGCCTAGATTAGCACTTATACTAGTATTGGTATCAGTACTAGAATCACGATTTATATCGGAATTGGCATTACTCTCAAAGCTAGTAGCTATAGGACAATCGTCATCATCGTCGTGTAAGCTATTATAGATGACAGCGCGCAGATCTTGTGGCGGATGAAACTGCACAAAAGTATCGCGACCCATAACACCAATATTGAATAGCTGCTTGGTGATACTAGGGTCTGCCCAGTTATCGCTCATCAATAGCTTGAATAGTGAGTCCTCCTTTTCAGGCGCGCGACCCCAGAGAATAGACACAGGTATCAGACGAATCTGCAGATCAGGATACTGCAAAATAGCAGAAATGAGACGTAACAGGCGCGGTGAGACTTGATCGTCTTTAGCGTTTGGATGATGTAAAAATACAATCGCTGCGTTCTCATCTATATGATGAGTTTCATCTTTTACTTCAAATAACGCAGGCGGTAGATTATGCTCTTGAGTTTGCAAATCGATCAATATACTGTTGGAGCGTGAATAGTCTTGCAGTACATAAAAGGTCAGTATATGATCATTAGCATCAAAATCTGGTAGCTCGCCTAATAGTTTTGGCTTGACGGCCACATCAAGCATTTGACCTGATAGCTTACGATAGAGCTGATTAATAGGTGCTTTAGAGTAGGGTTTAGCGACCACTTTTGGATAGGGTAGATTACCATCATCATTAACCTCGTCAGTATGAGCTGAGGAAGTTTCTGAGAGTTCATTTTTGGCGAACTTACTTTTTAGAAAGCTGTTTTTTAGAAAGTCGGGTATCATAATCAGTAGTCAAATTTTATAAATATAATGCGCTTATGATGCCACAAAAGTGGTTAAAGCGATATATAGTATGTATAGCCATTTTAATTTTGTTAGATGAGGACGCGCTTTAATATGACCCCTGCGATTGATCTTGCTAAACAGCTTAAGCTTAACTACCAGCTACATGAATATACTCATGATAGTCATGCAGAGTCTTACGGTTTAGAGGCTGCCCAAAAGCTCGGTGTTGCCGCCGAGCAAGTATTTAAAACCTTAGTGGTGCAAACAGAAACAGCAACGCTAGCTGTCGCTATAGTGCCCGTCAATACCACAGTGAGCTTTAAAAAAATGGCAAAAGCTATCGGCTGTAAAAAGGTGCAAATGGCCGAGCCACAGCAAGTTGAGCGCAGTACAGGCTATATACTCGGTGGCGTCAGCCCATTAGCACAAAAAAAGCGTCTACTGACAATCATAGATAGCTCAGCTCAATCTAAAGCAACCATCTATGTCAGCGCGGGTCGACGCGGGCTTGAGATTGAGCTGCCAGCACAGCAATTAGCCGATACTCTAAACGCTCGTTTTATAGATATTGCCGACAATAGCTAAGATATTTTAGCGAGGTTTAGATAAACCAATCTTTGCTAAATGACTACGTCTTAAACGTACTATAAGGATAAAACCATGCCACATTTGACCATTCAAGCTACGCCAAACGTTATTATTCCTCACGAGGAGTCATTACTTAAAGCCTTAAACCAAGCGCTTTGGGATAGCGGACACTTTAATAATAAAATAGATATCAAAGCACGTTTTTTGCCAGTCACTACATTTTTGGTTGGAGTAGAAGATGATGAGCAGGCGAATGGGTTTGTTTATGCCAGTTTTAGACTGATGATAGGCCGTGATATTACGATACGCAATGAGTTGTCTGAAATACTCATGACGACGCTAGAAGCAGAGCTAGCAACAGAACAATCAGGTCGTACCTCTCTACAAATATGTGTTGAAGTAGGAGAGTTGAGTGAAGTGTATAAGAAAAAAATTCTAGGCAGCTAACCCTAAGTTCTGTGTTTAGTCAGGTTAATAACATCCCTTAATGACTGTGTTACACGCATAAAAAAGCGCCTAAATATAGGCGCTTTTTTATGAATGATCTATTAACTTTTTAATCTTAGTCTAAAAATGCAAAGCTATCGATTTGCATCGACGTCATGCTCTCGCTTGGCGCGACCATACTTTCGGCGTGACCTGAGGTACGCGGTAAGATTTTATCAAAGAAGAATTCTGCCGTTTGAATCTTGGCTTGATAGAACTCTGGCGATTCTGTACCACCATTTTCTAACTTCTTATAAGCGACAGCCGCCATACGCGCCCAATGATAACCCATCATGATATAACCTGAGTACATCAAAAAGTCATCTGACGCCGCTGAGATAATTTCACGATCTTTACGGGCGATCAGCATCAAGCGTACCGTTAGCGTATTCCACTCAGCACACAGTTTAGTCAATGCCCAGACAAACTTACGCATGTCTTTATCAAGCGCATATTCGCCACACCATCTAATAATCGTTGAAGTATAGTCGCGGATAATCTTACCTTTAGACTGCAAAATCACTTTACGACCTAGCAAGTCCAGCGCTTGAATACCCGTTGTGCCTTCATACATCGTTGCGATACGTGCATCACGAGCGATCAGCTCCATACCCCACTCTTTGATATAGCCGTGACCACCATAAATCTGCTGACCATGTTTGGCCGCTTCAATACCTAGCTCAGTCAAGAAGCCTTTCAAGATAGGCGTATAAAAGCCTAGCTTGTCATCCCACTTTTCGAACTCTTCGTCATCACCATTAGCGATACCTTGCGCCATCTTATCTGCGTAGCGAGCTGAATGATAAATCATTGAGCGACCGCCTTCAGCAAAGGCCTTTTGGGTCAATAGCATACGGCGCACATCAGCATGATGAATAATGGCATCAGCGACTTTTTCAGGGTCTTTAACCCCTGATAAGGTGCGCATAGAGCGACGATCTTTGGCATAAGGAAGAGCGTTTTGGAAAGATAGTTCAGTATGTGCAAGACCTTCGATCCCTGTACCGATACGAGCCGTATTCATAAAGGTGAACATCGCTTTTAGGCCTTTATTCGGCTCGCCAATCAGATAACCCACTGCTTCATCAAAGTTCAACACGCAAGTCGCCGATGAGCTAATACCCATCTTATGCTCGATAGAGCCACAAGTCACACCATTGCGCTCGCCAATCTCACCCTCAGAGTTCGGCAAGAATTTTGGTACGATAAATAATGAGATACCGCGGGTACCTTCTGGCGCATTTGGCAGGCGCGCAAGAACAATATGAATGATGTTTTCGGTTAAGTCATGCTCACCGCTTGAGATAAAGATTTTAGTACCTGATAATTTGTAAGAATCATCCTCTTGTGGAATGGCTTTTGACTTAACTTGACCCAAATCTGTACCACAATGAGGCTCAGTCAGACACATAGTACCTGCCCATGAGCCATCTACTAATTTATGTAAGTAGGTCTGCTTTTGCTCTTCAGTACCGTACTGCATCAAGGTATTGATACAACCTGTTGATAGACCTGGATACATCGACCAAGGCCAGTTCGCCGTGCCGATCATCTCAGACTTAATCAAGTTGAGTGACATTGGCAGATTCATACCACCGTACTCTTCAGGATATGAGATACCTTGCCAGCCACCCTCAACGAACTGAGTATAAGCTTCTTTAAAGCCTTTAGGCGTCGTTACTACACCATCTTTAAAGTGACAGCCTTCTTCATCAGCAGGCTGATAGATGGGCGCTAAGACATTTTCAGAAAAATCAGCCATACCTTGCAAGATCATATCGACCGTTTCAGGATCAGCATTTTCACCATTATCTAAGGTTTTGTAATGGCTTTGAAAGTCAAAAACGTCATTCATCAGAAACTTGATATCACGTAAAGGTGCTTTGTAAGTTAACATAGTCAGTCTCGCAATTTCGTTGATTAGCAATAAGAAGTTAGCAATAAGTTGATTATTAGTAAAGGTAATCCTTGCTAAGTATGTAAAGTAAAACGTATCTAAGGTAAAGCGGTTAAAGTTTGTCTAGTTTTTTAACCAATGTTGTCATCAGTATAAGCTTTATAAAATAATAAATATATAATACATAACTAATATTCATATCAAAGATAACAACTCATTACATTAAATTATATAAAAACTTTATCGTTATAATTTTCAATGGTTTAAGTGGCTTGTTATCGATTTATAAAAGCAGCTAAAGGACAAAAATCACATGAGTTTGATTAAGCAACTAGTATCTTTGAAATGCTGGGTTCAAAAAATACTTAGTTATGCTTTTTATCAGAGCAATCAGCTCATAAAAGGTGAATTGGCGCATTTATTGAACGTCAATAAAAGTCAAAGGCCGTGGCATCTGCCGATAGTTACGGCCGTATCGATTAGCTTTCCGATATTCGTTGGCGTGTATTTTGGCGCATTGGCTGCAGGCATCAAAGCCTCATTGGGCGCTATGATTATCCTAAACTTGCCACTGATTGGCTCATTGCCGCATCGACTGATGACGATCATAGCTTGGGGCTTTGCGATGTCGATGAGTTTTGCATTGGGAGCGATAGCGCAGCAATTACCCTACCTTCGGTTGCCCGTATTTGCCTTAATAGCCTTTGCCGTGATTGTGTTCGGGCGCTATTATCGTCAGCCACCACCTGCTGGGCTATTTATTATGATGGCAGGTGCTATCGCTTTGTTCATCCCTATACCACTAGATCAAGTCATGCTCGCGACAGGACTGGTCATGTTCGGTAGTATTTTCTCTACATTCATGGCGCTGCTGTACACATTGTTCTTATTGACAACGCGGTCATCTCAGCCTGTTATCGACTATAGCTATGAGCCAGATACGTTGAGCGAGAGCTTCATTGTGGCAGGGTTTGTGAGTTTAACGTTATTAATAGCGATAGTATTTAACATGACCAATCCTTATTGGGCGGCGGTCAGTTGCTTTATTATTATTCAAGGTATTCATCTGCGCACGATGTGGATTAAGCAGTTTCATCGTCTGCTAGGGACTTTAATCGGCATAGGATTGGCAGGATGGCTGCTATCATGGCATTCGAGCGGCTGGCAAGTAGCCGTCGCCATACTCGTGATGATGGTCAGTATTGAGACCTTGATAGATCGCCACTATGGACTGGCGGTTATCTTTATCACCCCATTGACGATATTTATTGCTGAATATGGCAGTGGGGCGCTAATAACTGAACCTGTCTATCAGCAAGTGATGCGCGCGCGTTTGCTCGATACGATGCTAGGCTGTCTGCTCGGTATTTTGGGTGGCTGGGTCATGCATTCAACTCAGCTACGTTTGCCATTTCAAAGGCTTGAACGCTGGTTATTGAAACGATTTGGGATAAAAAGCTGACGTTTGATATCAGTTTGCCGATGCTTGCAAAGCAGTCGTTGCGCCATCGACATCCACAGTGTGCCCTGTCCAACGCTCAAAGCTGAGCGCTGCTTGACCAATAAGCATGCCAAAACCATTAGATACTTGCGCACCACGCGCCACAAAATGTTGTAGAAAAGGCAGCTCGCGCCCGTACATCATGTCGTAAACATAACCACTCGTTAAGTCAGCACAGAGCGGCAAAGTATCCCCTGTTAAGCCGATAGAGGTAGCATTGATAATCAAGTCAAAATCACCTGTGAGCTTGGATGTCTCACAACTAGTAATCTTGTGATTGTTGATGACACTACTAGCTGCACTAAGCTCTGAGGCTAAGTCTTGCGCTCGACTTTCGGTACGATTGGCAAGCGTTAACGCGCCGATGCCTGCCTCAATAAGCGGTAGTATCACGCCGCGTGCTGCACCGCCCGCGCCAATAATAGCCACCCGTGCATCAGTCAGTGGCCACCCTAGGCGAATCATATGATTGACCAACCCTTGACCATCAGTATTATCGCCATATAGGGCACTGTCTTTTATCAAGATCGTATTAACCGCGCCTGCTACTTTGGCATGCTCTGATAGACTGCCCTGTGCCTGACATTGGGCATAAGCGACTTGCTTAAAGGGTACAGTCACATTTGCACCAACACCGCCACCATTAAAAAAAGCCTCAACCACTGCTTGAAAGCTTTGGGCATCATCAGGACAATATTGACGCTGATAAGAGATAGTAAGCCCGCTTTGGCTGGCAAACAATTGATGAATAGCAGGTGATTTGCTGTGAGCGATAGGGTTGCCAATTACGATAAAATGCTGGGTCGGATTAAGGGTATGTTGAGTCATGGGCGCTGAATTACCTGTACTTTATTGTGAATAATGAATGTAGATAGTTGCTGTTTATTTCCAATCAAAGTATTTGTAACTGAAATCTAGCTATATAAGCTAATAGAAAGCTGGCAAACAGCTAAATAACAAATATCTCTTAGCGGTGATTGTTATCTGTAACCTAAGGGCTAGTCAAGGCAGGAGCAGTTGGGTAAACTGTGAGGACAGCTATTTCCTGTTGTTTAGCTTTATAACTGAATAACTAAATTTTATAGTGAAACTCTACCTACTAACGTTGGCGTATAACTTGCATCAATGTTAGTCTTGATAAGGTATAGCTTATAAGCGTTATCATACAGCACGCTGCTTTTTTTAACATCAGTAGTGTCTACTTTTGAATCATCAACATCATCTAATACTATTTTATAATTCATTCAAGAAGTGTGAGTAAATTGCCCATGTGGAAGACTACCTTACAGACAACGATGATCGGTACGACTCTAGCTGCTGGCCTAGCCTTGAGTGCCTGCGGGACGGATAAGCAGAGCACTGTTGAAGAGGTCGCCTCTACTATCAGCACTGATACGCCTGAGTCTCAAGAAAGCGCAACACCTACAGCGGATAGCGACATGGATGGCGCAGTCTCTGAGCAAGGTGTGCCCGTTACCTATGACTTGGCGACATGGAGCAAAGATACGGTCGAGCCTGTTAAAATCGATGCGCTAGATAATATCAACGCCACTTTTGGCAAAGTCATTAGCACGGATGAGAATAGTCTAGACTATGCCAGTAACCCTGCTACTAAATACCGCTTTATGACTACCAAAGCGCCTTATTTGGATGTGATTGACTCACAGAAATACTTAGAGCTGGGCTGGTATTATGCCAATCCTACGGACTCTGCTGAGGAAAAAGAGCAGAGTAAATCTCATGCCAAAAAAGCTTATCAAGTCTCTCGCCAGCTGATGGGTGAGGAAGGTGGTAAAGTGCTTGCTGATATGCTTAATGGTCAGATTATCAAGAATCAGAATATAGGCGGTCAAAAGATAGAGCTGGCAAAATGCGAGTTTTATAGCTGTATGCTGATACTCAATAAGTCAGCAGCGAGCACTTAAGCCATTCTATGATGTCAAATAAAGCCCAATGGTTAGCCCTGCACTCGCAGGAAAGTGCTGATCAGACTGCATTGACGCCTGCCGCTTCGATGATAGGCAATCGTGGCATGGCTTATGGCGATGGGTTTTTTACCACAATGGCGGTGCTGGGTGGCGTAGTATTATGGTCAGCGTATCATCGTCAACGACTAGTATCTCATGCGCAAGCGTTACAGCTGGATATCGATATCGACAAGATATTGACTGAGATACGAGCGCAGGCTGAGCAGCTAGAGCAAGGCATAATAAAGCTTATTATCACCCGTGCCGAGCAGCCCGTTCGTGGCTATGGCTTCTGTGCTGATACGACAGGTCGCGCTTGTGAGGTCTGGCTAAAGACAACTGCGATGTTTATCGAGACTCCTAGGCAGCTGCCCCTATTAAATGGGAATAAAGTATCTGTCCAGCCTGCTATCAGCGCTATTTGTCTAACCTCACAGTTGGCTTGTCTGCCGCCGACATTGGCAGGTCTAAAAAGTCTAAATCGACTCGACAATGTGCTGGCAAGTGGCGAGCTACAAAGTATCAATACGCAAAGTACTCAAAATGCTCAGTTAGATTCAGCTAGTCATCAATATGGAGAGGGTTTAGTTCGTGATATGAGTGGTGCTTGGGTTGAGGGCACGATGAGTAATGTCTTTTATCAGTTGGATAATACAGTCGATAGCAAAGCGACAGCTTCTCTAAATACCAATACTGTCAATGATTCAGAACTTTCAGACTATCTCACAAAGTCTCAATGGTACACGCCAGCAATGGATCAGTCGGGTGTAAAAGGGGTCATGCGCCAAGTTATTATAGATTCGCTAGCAGTGTCTGATAAGCCAGTTATCATGCGCTCATTAACGGATGATGATTTGCCTCATTTATCAAAGCTGTTCTTTTGTAATGCGGTACGCGGAGTAATGCCAGCGTCGGCGCTTACTTTGTTAGATGGGGAAGTGGTTCATTTTTGATCACTTTTTATTTATCTTCTGCTTGGCCTAATAAATAATAAATTCAGTATCCATCATATCATCATAATTCAACTCAATATCTTCATTTCTATACTTCTCCTTTGCTTTTAAAATTGCCGCTGAGTCATCCTCAGCAACTATCTCAACAACTCGACTCATGGTTTCAATTATTTCTATTTGATAAGTCTTCGACTCTTTCTGATTTGTCATAACTATCTTTCCTTTTAAAACCGTATAAAGTGGCTCTAGCTTTTGTAAGGTGCATTCCATTCACCGATTTTTATTCGTAGCTTAAATACTGGTGCATGAAATGCGCCCTACATTTATTTTAATTCTCGCGGATGATATTCCTTGTTCAAGGTCACTTAGCCTATCAAATGAATTTAAAAGAAGTGATCGTCTTTTGTTAATACCGCTTGTATCAGGCTGTAATCTGATCAATGATCGCCTTTTAAATAACGAAGTTAAAAGGGGAGAGTTAAATGCGCTCAGTTTATGAAGACAAAAGAATTCCATTACAAATTCGTCATTTGTTAATTTTCCTTAACATATGTAGAAAAGCTAAAAACAATCCTAATCAAATTATTTATTTATCAGGTTATTCAAAGTTAGCGTTTAGTGTTCAGTATTTACAAGGGAGTAGACGGTACATCGCTTACGGTGGTGTATTTGAATATGCACATACACGTGCGCAGGTCGTAAAACAAGGAGTGAATAAGTTACCTCATGATGAGTATGTAATGTGCGCTATTACTGTCAAAAAGCAAGCTTTTACTAAAGCAGTTCGTACACCGTTCGAATTACTAATTAATTGGAATAAATGTGTAAAAAACAGAGCATATAAATGTGTTGATGATCATATGGAAAGCTTTTTTAAAGTAAATGATGAGCTAGAAATGGATTATCTTCCTCATAAATATGACAGACGCTTAGTGGCAGCCACAGATTTGCCACTTTGGAAGAATGGAAACGCTTAACGTAACTTCTGATAACGACCACATCCCAAAAATTCAATAATGCCTTTATCGCGTAGTATTTGGAGCTGTTGGCGGATTTTGTCTTGAATATGATTATTGTCAGGATGTTTAAGCTTTAGTTCCTCTGCAAAAGCATAAACTTGTTTCAAATTAAATTTTTCATCAAGCTTATCGATGCACTGCCAAACATCTAACGTCCAACCACGAGCAAGATTGCTTTGTTTACGCAAAAATAGCGTTTGCTTAAATTGCTGAGTTACTTTATCACGAGGCATAACGGTTTGGTTTTTGACCAAAAATACTTTGCCAGCTTCAGGCACTTGGCGTAAGTCAATATTACAATCGACCCACCCTGCGCGGCGAGCTGTAGCCGATAATGGCTTACGCTTAATAATAATAGTTGCGGTAAAAAAGTGCTTTGGAATAATTAAGAAATTATTAACAGCAAGCTCTTTGGAATAAGTCAAAAAAAAGAAGCTCGGATTATTATCACTGGCAATGCGTTCAAGCATCGTGTCATAAGCGCCATCATTGATAATATTGCTCAATTTAGCTTTTTTACTTTTTAGCTCAAACTGTTCACTGCAATGGGCACAATAAAAGTCAGCGACAGGTTTATTATTACCGAATTCGGCTAAGGGTTGGCTACTACAGTTCGGACAGTAACCTTGCTCTGCGACCCAATTTTCACTTAGGACGCGGATAATTTGGCTAGGTGAGCGGTAGTCTTTGGCAAGCTGTTGATTAAAGTTTAAATTCATAAAAAGCGCTTCCTTATTTGATAAAATGAACTTTAAATCTTAAGTTAGAGGCTATACTAAATAAATTACATTGAAAACCAACCATTTCAGTGCTAAATTCTAGCAAACCTTTGCCTCGCGAGTTGCCATGAGCAAGCCGACATCTGATCTACCGTCCAATAAGCCTGATGAACCTATCAAAAATGACGACGCTATAACGAATACTAGTAGCGATAACAACGCTGCGTCTTCTATAAACGTAGAGTCTGTCGATGCGAACACTAACGTTAGTAGTACCACTACAACGTCGAGCCGAGACGATAAGCCTGTAAAAGTGCCAGCGGATAGCGCTGTAGAAGAACCAGCACCAGTGACCGATATTTCGCTCATCAGTCAGCAGAATAAGCCACGCAAATACAAAAAAGACAATCAATCGTTCTTTATGCAGCGCGGTTATCAGATACTGCTGGTGCTAGGACTTATTGCTGCTTTTTTATTGGTGATGGTTTATCAGACTCTGTTCGGTCGTATTGAGCAGCCCGAACAAAAAGTGACGATAGAGGCGGGTGATACTTATTATGGTCTATTGCCACAGTGGCAACAGCAGATTCCGCTATTCTCCGCGAGCATTGCCAAGTTCTATATCAAATCCCAAGTCGATGCGCCACTGCATGCCGGTATCTATCAGCTGCCTGAGAATCCAACAATCGCCGAAGCCTTGCAAGTATTAGGACAAGGCGCAAAAGTGGCGATGGTAAAGGTGCAGATTATCGAAGGCAAAACTTCAAAAGACTTATATCAGAACTTGCGGGACAATCCAGGCATAACTAAAGAGATTCTCACCGCAGATGCGGATAACAAGAGCATCGCTGAGGCGCTAGACTTAGTCGGTATCTTGCCTGACTCAGTGATCAATAGCGATGACCCTATCGTCAGCTATAACTTGGAGGGCTGGTTTACCCCTGATACTTACTATTATGGTGAAGGTGCAACCGACAGGCAAGTATTGACCGACCTCTATAAGCGTCAGCAGCAAGCACTGACGGCAGCGTGGGAGAACCGTGCGCCAGATCTACCGTATAGCAGTCCTTATGAAGCGCTAGTGATGGCATCTATTATCGAAAAAGAAACCAGCGTGGCAAGCGAGCGTCCGTTGGTATCAGCAGTGTTCAATAACCGTTTGAACAAAAGCATGCGCATGCAGACTGATCCGACTATTATTTATGGTATGGGCAGTCGCTACGATGGTAATATTCGCCGCAAAGATATCGATGAAAAGACAGGTTATAACACCTATCAGATCGACGGCTTGCCACCGACGCCTATTGCGCTGCCCTCAGCAGCTTCTATTGAAGCGACTTTACATCCTGCTGACTCTGAGGCCTTGTACTTCGTAGCGACAGGCACGGGCGGACATAAATTTACCAACAGTTTGGCGGATCATAATAGAGCGGTGCAGGCGTATCTAAAAGTGATGCGTGAGAAAAAATCTCAAATTGCGCCTACGCAGCTTACTGAATAGTAGAGTTGAATAGACCTTATCTCTTTTATACCTTTAGCTGACTACTGCCAAAATAGGCGCAGTGAGTCAGCTATTTTTTAACTATACGTACCATAATGCTATACGTACCATAAATAAGGCTTACGCATGTCAGCAGCTACAGTTATCCACTCAACGACAATGACTGCTAGTAATGAGCTCAAAAGCGCGTCCGAACTGGGACGCTTTATTAGCTTTGAGGGTACCGAAGGCGTCGGTAAAACCACTGCCATTGAAGCCTTGTGTGCACGCTTGCAAGACAATGGCATTGACTATCTGCGCACTCGTGAGCCAGGTGGCAGCCCGTTTGCTGAGCGTCTGCGCTCTATATTGCTCGATCCTGCCACTAGCATCGATGATGATACGGAGTTATTGCTTTTATTTGCAGCGCGTTGTGATCATATGCAACAAGTGATTTTGCCTGCCTTATCACAGGGCACTTGGGTTATCTGTGATCGTTTTACCGACTCAACCATCGCCTATCAAGGTTATGGCCGCGCTCATGGCGATAGCGTAATGCTAACCAAGATTGATACGCTAATAGCGCAGTTTATTCCACAGTTACCTGAGCTGACGTTATGGTTAGACTTGCCAGTGGATGAGGGGATGGCGAGGGCAGGTAAGCGCAGCGTAGCAGATCGTTTTGAGCAGCAGGCGAGCGACTTCTTCATGCGCATATACGAAGGTTTTTCGGCCTTGGCAGATCAGCATCCTGATCGCATACAGCGTATCGATGCCAATGGAAGTAGCGAAGAGGTAAACGTTCGTATTTGGCAAGCGATTGATACTCGTTTTGATTTATCGTAGTCAGTAGCCTTTTAAAAGAAAAATTAAAAAAATCCCAGCTACTGTGAGCTGGGATTTTTGTTTTGACTGACTATTCTGACCTGACTATATTGATCAACAGCTACTTGTCTAGTTCTGACTTATCTGGTTTAGCAGCGTTGTCTTTACTATCTACTTTATCGATACGATCATCGGTATCGGGTAAGCGTTTTGGATCCAATGACCCTTTTTTGGTCTTAGGTGCGCTACCACTACCATTGGCTTTTGACTTTATAACCTCTATAGATTCGGCAGTTGTATTTTTTGGTGTCGCTGAACCATCAACAGCAGGCTTAGATTCTATACTCTGCGCACTCTTTTGTTTAGCAGCATCAGCCTCATTTGCATCAGTAGCAGTTGGCTTAGTAGCTACCGAATCTGTAGATAGCGTTGTTTTGCCAGCATTCAATTTGCTTTGAGAAGAGTTAGCAATAGTATCATCTGCACCCTTAGAGACTATCTGATCTTTGTTATCAGCAGTATCAGTGTCGATATCAGTATTACCAATGGCGATCTCATTATTACTGTTATCATATTCTAGCGCTTTTTCTTTGCGCTTTTCAGGCGCTTTAGAATTGGCCTCAAAATGTGCATCAGCCACTACGCGCGCTTGTTCTTGCTTGGCGGTAACGTCCACAGCTTTTGGCTGCACTTCATCCTCGATGACTAGGGCAATGAGCTTACGATCGCGTGCTACTGTGCCATCGAACTTGTCGGTAATCACATGCAGTTTGCCTTCTTTATCGACAGTATAGAGCGGCACAAATTGCTTATTGTCGGCTTTATATTGCTCAAAGCTATAGCTGTCAGTAATGTTAGTGATCTTAATCTTAGCCTTTCTTGAGATCATACTGGCAAGCTTAGTATAAGTGACGTCTTTGCCAAACATCCACTGGGATGAGAAGTTTGACTGTTTATCATCGCGCTCATTTTTGACTTTCTCTTCACTGAATTTGAGACGATAGAGACTACGCTCACCGAATTCATGACGATAATGAATCTCAGATAAAGTGTTCATTTCGCGATCCATACTCATCGCAAACAGATGACCGATACCGATAAGATCAAGATGATGATCAGCATGATCGGAAATAGGATTACCAAAGTAAGTACGCAGGCCACTCATCCGTGCACCTGCAATGTTAGTGTAGTTGTTGTGCGCCACAATCACATCAAACCCTTGCTCTTTTAGAGAAGTCGCCACCATCAAAGCGACAGGGTTGGAGCCGACGACCAAAATACCGTTGGTCTCAGGCTCACGCACGCCAAGCAAATTACCGACAAACTTTGCCCCTAGACCCTGAATCATGACCGTACCGATAATGACCATAAATACTAGTGGAACTAGCAGCTCAACACCTTGAATATCATACTCTTGCAGGCGGATAGCAAACAGTGAGGAGATGGCAGCAGCAACGATACCACGCGGACCGATCCAGCTAATCATCAGCTTTTCATTAGTGCGCAGGTTTGAGCCGATAGAGGATGCCCAAACGGACAGCGGACGCGCGATAAACATCACGATAGCCAGCAGTACTAATCCTGCAAAGCCCACACTCATCAAGCTTGCCAGCTCAACACGAGCCGCTAGAATAATAAACAATACAGAGATAAGTAGTATAGTTAAGGACTCATTAAACTCTAGAATAGTATCGCGTGGGAATTTTGGCCAGTTAGCTAGCGCCACACCCAGTACGGTAACGGTTAATAGTCCAGACTCATGCTCTAAGTGGTTAGAGATTGAGAAGAGCAAAAGAACATAGGCAAGCGTAAACACATTACGCAAAAACTCAGGAATCATATGGCGACGCATCAAGAACGCCAAGAACCAAGCGCCCGCCATACCGATAGCCGTCGCTAAGATGACAATTTTGGCGAACAGTAAAATACTGCTAGCCTCGCCACCAGAGATAATATATTCATAGACCAATACCACCGCAATGGCGCCGATAGGATCAATGATGATACCTTCCCACTTTAGGATATTGGAGATGGTCTTGTTAGGCCGCACACTACGTAGTAGCGGCATGATTACCGTAGGGCCAGTCACACATACCAACGCACCGAACAGCAACGCGATCAGCGGATCGACATCGAATAGTAGATAGGTTGAGAGCGCAACGATGGCGATAGTAATGAGTACCCCAACGGATACCAGCATCTGCACCACAGTACCGTGCTGTTTGATCTCATCGAACTCTAAGGTCAATGAGCCTTCAAATAAAATGATTGCCACCCCTAAAGAGATGAACGGAAACATCAGCTCGCCTAACACCAAGTCAGGGTCAAAAACCCCTAATATAGGACCTGCAATAATACCAATGAGCAATAAAAATAAAATGGACGGTTGCTTTAAGTACCAAGCCAACCATTGTGCCGCGATGCCTATTGCAACTACGCCAGATAGCAGTAGAGCAGTATCCATAAATTGATCCTTTATAAACGTATGCTGTTAGATATTAGCTATATAGTTACCACTATAAATCATCGCTGACGATAATAATGATATAGAGTAGTTAGTAATTAGTAACAATACTCGTGGACAAAAATAGTAATATCTAAAGATAAGTAGTGTTTATAGGTAAAAGAGGCTAATTTAGACATCGACTTGTTAAGAACTATAACTAAAAGCAGCAACATATAACTAATAATATTAGCTCACAAGAAAGCCTGTAAACTTTATATATTGACTTTTGCCGACTATGATAATAATTTTACTTGTTATAATAGCATGATTTTATTTGGCTTGTATTAGACCCTATTTAACCAACGATTATGATCTAATAACTACTCTCTAATAACTATCGCTCAACAACAAGTATCACTCAATAACAAGATAAAAAAGACCGTCTAAGGAATAACCATGCAGACTCAACGCCGCGCCTCTATCATTCGCTGTTGGTTAAGACATAGTGCGTTGGCAATCGCCGTTGCGACTACTATGACTACAGGTATCGGTCTAGCGACGACTACTGTACAAGCGGCTGTGACTACCGCTGACTTCTCAGATTTAGTACAGCAAGTCACACCTGGGGTCGCCCGAGTCAATGTCACTAAGACCGTAAGTGAATCAGAGTTGGCTAAAGCCCAAACCGCTGAGCTACTGCGTCAGTTTTTTGGCAATCGTATAGATATTCCTGAGCAGGCAACCCAGCCTGCTATCGAACACGCTTACGGCACAGGGTTTTTTGTGACGGCGGATGGTTATATGCTGACCAATCACCATGTCATTGAAGGCGCTGACACAATCACAGTGACTCTGAATGATCGCACCGAGCTTGATGCCACCTTGATAGGTAGTGATGAGCGCTCAGATGTGGCGGTGCTAAAAGTCGTTGGCGCCCAACTGCCAGCCCTACCTATTGGCGACTCTAATAGCTTAAAGGTAGGTGAGCCAGTCCTCGCTATCGGCTCGCCGTTTGGCTTTGATTATTCAGCTTCTGCAGGTATCGTCAGTGCCAAATCGCGCAGCTTCTCAAGAGAGACTAGCGTACCCTTTATCCAAACGGATGTCGCGCTAAATCCTGGTAATTCAGGTGGACCACTATTTAACCAGCGCGGTGAAGTCATCGGCATCAATTCGCGCATTTTTAGTGGTACGGGTGGTTATATGGGTTTGTCGTTCTCCATACCGATTGATGCGGCGATGGATATTTATGAGCAGCTCAAAGCCAATGGCGAAGTATCGCGGGCCTATCTTGGTATTTATCCGCAAGATATCGATCGTAATTTGGCCGAAGTGTATAAACTGGAGCGACCGCAAGGCGCACTATTGACTCGGGTATCCCCTGATTCACCTGCCCAAAAAGCAGGGCTTAAAACGGGTGATATTATATTAGAATATAACGACACTAAGATTATGCGCGCCTCAGATTTATTGAATTTAATCAATCGCGCGCGCCCCGATGATGGCTTTAAAGTACAAGTACAGCGCGATGGTAAAGCGTTACTTATCAGCGGCAAGCTGAGCGATGCGCTAACAGATGTACAAGCAGAAGGCAGCGGGCAGCGCGATAATGAGGTGCGTTTAGGACTTAGGTTACGTAATTTGCTCCCTGATGAACAAGCGGAGCTTGAAGATGATAAAGAGGGCGTGCTAGTTACTGCCGCTGATCCAACAGGTCTTGGCGCACGTTCGGGAGTTTTGGCAGGTGATATCATCACGAATTTGCACCAAACCCCAATCACCAAAGCCTCTGACTTTAATGCGGCAATCTCCTCATTACCCGAAAAAGGGGTGGTTACTATTGGCTTAATACGCCAAGGTATTCCGGCAATTATTGGCTTGAGGATTGAGTAGATCATAGACACAACTATTCGAGAATCTTAACTCATTAACCTTGTCTTAACCTGTAATTGATAGATAGCGACCAAATTAAAATATGTTACACTAGCGGACGTTTATAGCAGTATTTTTATTATGCTTTTTATTAAAGGGTCAATAGTAACTATTGATAGCCCAAAAATCAGCGTTGCTTATAGACTAGCATTGTCTATAAGATAGTAATATAAACTTCAAGCAAGGAAAAAATCCTTGCCCACGACCTATCACATGACAGCTTTTACAAAAGCTAGGATAATACAGTAAGGCACGGTTATGAGCACAGCATATGACGAGATAAAAACCCGACTCCAAGGCTCTATGGTAGCTTTGGTGACGCCCATGAATCCTGACGGCACGGTCGATTACAAACGTCTGGCAGATCTCATAGATTGGCAAATCGATCAAGGTACGCATTGCTTAGTAGCAGTGGGCACGACGGGTGAGTCGGCAACGTTGTCCATGCAAGAGCACAGCGAAGTGATTCGTTATTTTGTGCAGCATGTCAAAGGCCGAGTACCTGTGGTAGCAGGGACAGGCGCTAATAATACGACTGAAGCGATCAAGCTCACTCAAGATGCCAAAGATGCAGGAGCCGACTGTGCGCTGCTGGTTGCGCCTTATTATAATAAGCCGCCACAAGAGGGCTTATATCAGCATTATAAAGCTATTGCCGAAGCAGTCGCTATACCACAAATGCTCTATAATGTGCCTGGTCGTACGGTAGTGGATATCGCGCAGGAGACCGTTGAGCGTTTGGCTGATATCGATAATATTGTCTCAATCAAAGACGCTACAGGTTCTTTAGAACGTGGTGAAAAACTGATTCAGGCGGTCGGTGATAGATTGGTAGTATTATCAGGCGACGATAGTACGGCGCTTGAGCTGATGAGATTTGGTAGTAAAGGCAATATCTCAGTGACCGCCAACGTCGCGCCAAAAGCTATGAGCGAGAGCTTTACAGCAGCGCTACGTGGTGATTTTGCTGCTGCAAATGCGGCACATGATGTGATCAAGCATCTACATCGCGACTTGTTTATCGAGTCAAGTCCGATCCCAGCCAAATATGCGCTGCACAAGATGGGCATGATCGATACTGGTATTCGCCTGCCTCTAGTTTGGCTGGCAGAGGAGCATCACGCTACGATTGATGGTGCTCTAGTACAAGCAAACATCCAGACACAACCACTATAAACTGCGATTAAAGCTGAACATTCGAAACGACTGTTCAGCTTTATATGAATACTACTAACAATCAGTCAAAGGGCTGCATAAGCCTACTGTGCTAGATAATATAGAGATACTATGATGAGAATATCATTCACAACGCCTAAAGCTATGCCCATTGTGTTATCTATTATAATGGGTAGCACCTTAGTTTTGAGTGGTTGTCAGGCTACAAAAGATTTTATTAGTAAACGCGATAATGGTAGCTTGGAGTATCAGCAAAGCCAGAAGCTTGCGCCACTACAGTTACCGACTGACCAACAGACCGCACCTTTTGTGCCTTTATACTCCACGCCAAATGTTGGACAAAATACACTCGTCTTACAAAACGAAGCAGGCAAACAATATCAGTTGCCAAAGCCTGAGCGCGCTGTGGCGGTAACGGCTCCGAATCAATAAAACTCCTCATTACCCTTGTCTATACTATTATTGTCTATACTATCAGCTTGAATGAACAGGATACTTTTAATGCAAAAACAAAAACTGCTATATAAAGGCAAAGCTAAATCTGTCTATGAGACCGATGATAATGACTTTGTAATCTTACACTTTCGTGATGATACCTCAGCACTTGATGGTAAACGTATTGAGCAATTGGCGCGTAAGGGCGTCGTGAACAATCGCTTTAACGCTTTTATTATGCAAAAACTGAACGATGCAGGTATTGAGACTCATCTTGAAAAGCAGCTGTCTGATGATGAAGTATTGGTCAAGCGCATGGATATGGTACCGGTCGAATGCGTTATGCGTAATTTCGCAGCGGGTAGCTTAGTGCGTCGGCTAGGGTTAGAAGAAGGGTGTGTGCTCAATCCACCAACCTTTGAGCTATTTTATAAAGATGATGCGCTGGGTGATCCAATGGTCAATGAGTCGTTATCGGTGACCTTGGGCTGGGCAACAGAGGCGCAGTTAGCAAAAATGCGCGAGCTGACTTATCGAGTCAATGAGGTATTAACAGCGCTATTCGATGCTGGCAATCTAATACTGATAGATTTTAAATTAGAGTTTGGCGTATATCATGACCGTATTGTATTAGGTGATGAATTCTCGCCAGATGGCTGCCGTATTTGGGACAAGACTACTAAGAAAAAACTCGACAAAGACCGTTTCCGCCAGTCATTAGGCGATGTGATTGAAGGCTATGAAGAAGTCGCTCGCCGTATCGGTGTACCTTTGAATTAGTAGCTTATGAAGTGACAATCTAATAATTTATTTTAACGAAAAAAACTGAGCTTTATGCTCAGTTTTTTTTAGCCTTTCATATTTAATACAGCGTCAAAAGGTGTGATAGTTCGCTTACATTATAAATAATATGATCTCATAATAAATGATTTTGTATACCAATGCACAAGGCAATCGATTTGAAGATTTTGATGGTATTATTTTATGGTCTCAACAAAGGTGCTGGCGTTGAGAGAGTAGGCTCTATGATTGCTAACGGTCTATTGGATGCAGGTCATGAGGTAATCTTAGCTAGCATCGGACCTTGTGATACCCCTTTTTTTCCACTTAATAAAGATATTAAAATAATTCCATTATCAGATTCTGAACATGCTAATTGGAATCGTATTCCTAATATCGTTTATGAAACTAATATCATTTATAAAATAAGAAAGCTGTTAAAAACGCAAAGCATCGACATAGTAATGGCAGTAGACATTAAGTGTATTCCTTATACTCTACCGGCAACTTTAGGCTTAACTGTAAAACATATAGGCTGGGAGCATTTTAACTTTGATCCTAATCAAGCGATGAGCGCAAGCTCTTTATTCAGACATTTAGCAGCACGATATTGCGACTCAGTCGTTGTTTTAACTCAAAGAGATAAAGAGTATTGGCTAAAACATACTCGTCACCAGTCACAAATCAGCGCTATAGCCAATCCTTGTCCGTTTCCAGTGCAAGAGTATATTAAGGAAAATAAAAAGATAGTATTAGCAGTTGGCCGTCTAGACAGAGATAAGGGCTTCGACTTGTTACTCAAAGCTTGGCTGCATATCGTCACAGTTATGCCAGAATGGCGATTGAAAATAGTAGGCGAGGGTGAGCAAAGAGCAGAGTTAACTCAGTTTATTAGAGCCAATCAAATAACCGAGAGTGTGGAACTGGTTGGTGCGACTGACGATGTGAGTCACTATTACAAACAGGCGGAGATATTTTGTTTGCCCTCTCGGATAGAAGGGTTCGGTATGGTTTTGACGGAGGCTTTAGCCTTTGGTCTTCCTATTGTTAGTTTTGATTGTGGACCTGGGCCTGCAGAAGTTCTAAAAGATACCGGCTCTATTCTAGTGCCTAAAAATGATATTAGCCAACTCGCCTTAGCGTTAATTCATCTGATGAAGGATGATGAGCAAAGAGAAAGGATTGGCTTAAAAGGTAAAGAAAAAGTCGAGATTTATCAACCCGATACTATCATAGAGGAGTGGTTGAGTTTACTTAAAAATCTTGAATAGCATAGAGTATTATCTTAATAGGCTCTATAACTAGTGCAACAGACCCTAGTTTTATAAAAGTAATTTAGATACATTTATGTGTCACTGGTATAAATTTTTCTTGCTTGCTTTGCCTATGCATACAGAGGCTGCAAAAAATTCCTACTAGCAATATTGGAATGTTTTAAAGTATCTTGATTGTAACTTTACGTGTACTTTTGTTTATGTCTGATATAATATAAATTCTATTATTGGAACATAAATACGGAGATTTAGATGATTGTTTTTGATAAACTAAAAATACTGTTCCAAAATAATGCCTCTAAGATCGAAGCTGAAGCTGTCCGATGCCCTTTAACTAACGATACGGTTAATATTTTAAGGAAACATTCTATCGCCTGTAAGTGTGGAGGGATGGCCGTACCTATTAGCAAAAGGGGCAATGTATTTAGATGTATCCATTGCACTGAAGAGCATCGATATATTAATTATAATCTAGAACGGTTGAGTAACTACTTAGCAGCTCAAGACTCTGATATCACTGCTAATGAAGACGTAACATTCAACACGAATGATTACGATGATGCTATAAAACTATTGCAAGAAGAATATAAGAATCCTCACGTGTCTTTAAAGAATTACTTTAAAACGTAGATTGAGTATCCAACTATCTACCGCTGGCGGCGACAGTTGAGACAGCACTTTTAGATAACTTAAACTGATCTGAGCTCAAGTAAGATAGACTATCGGTTATTCGTATTAGCATCGGCGGTTTGTTGGACGATTTGTTCTACTCGCAAAAAATCCGTATGACGCACATCTTTACCACTAGTACAGAAGATAACTAGCTCAGCGATATTTTTGGCGTGATCGCCAACACGCTCTAATGCGCGTAATACCCATAGTATATTGATCACTTTAGACACGTGACGGCTGTCCTCCATGACATAAGTCATAAGAGATCGCGTGGCAGAGTGATACTCTTCATTGACTGACTCATCGTTTTGCAATACCGAAAATGCCTGCTGAGAATCCATCCGTGAGAAAGCATCAAGTGCGTCAAGCAGCATTAAGCGTACCTGATTGGATAAATGCTGAACTTCTAAATAGCCTCTAGGAGAGGCGCCATCTTCAATTAATCGGCATGCCATGCGTGCTATTTTTTCGGCTTCATCACCCACCCGCTCAAAGTCGACAATACCTTTACTAAGAGCCATGATTAATCGTAAATCATTGGCAGCTGGCTGGCGCTTGGCAACCAATAGAATAATAAGCTCATCGATTCTGATCTCTAACTGATTGACTATATGATCATCAGCGATTACTTTTTTCGCGGTCGGCTCATCTGCGCTTATCAAAGCTCGTGTCGCAATCGCGACTTGCTCTGCAGCCAAGTGTCCCATCTGTATAAATAATTCAACAACTTCATTTAAATCATTATCAAAACTCTTTGATAGATGCTTTCCTGTGTTCGGCATAATTGCTTCCTTGATAATAAGGGACTACTGTAGATGGCTATGCTTAAATAACGGCTTAAAATAATGGCCTAAATAAACAGTAACTTAGCCATAACGACCCGTAATATAATCTTCAGTGGCTTTTTGTGCTGGGCTGGTGAATATTTGATTGGTCTCACCCATCTCGACCATATCCCCCAAATACATGTAGGCGGTGTAGTCAGAGATGCGTGCCGCCTGCTGCATGTTATGAGTCACGATAGCAATGGTATAGTCGTTTTTTAAGTCGGTAATCAAGTCTTCAATAGCGCCAGTGGATATAGGATCAAGCGCTGAGGTTGGCTCATCTAAAAGTAATACTTCAGGCTTAGTTGCCACTGCACGCGCGATGCAGAGGCGTTGTTGCTGACCACCTGACAATGACAATCCTGAGGCCTTGAGCTTGTCTTTGACCTCAAGCCATAATGCTGCCTTTTTGAGAGCCCACTCGACACGCTCATCCATCTCAGCTTTGCTTAGCTTCTCATACAGACGGACGCCAAATGCCACATTGTCATAAATAGACATAGGAAACGGCGTAGGTTTTTGAAAGACCATACCCACTTGCGCCCGTAGCAGGTTGACATCTAAATCTTTAGCTAGAATATTATTACCATCGAGGGTGATTTCACCCTCGCTACGCATATTAGGATATAAGTCGTACATGCGGTTTAAAGTACGTAGCAATGTAGATTTTCCGCAGCCTGAGGGGCCAATGAAAGCCGTTACTTTTTTTTCTGGAATATTAATATTAATGTTTTTTAAGGCTTTAAAGTCACCGTAGTAGAAATCTAAATTCCTAATAGTAATCTTGCTAGGCGGCATATTATCGGGCATATCCGCTATGGTTTGTTTGGTTAAACCCTCACTATCGGGCTGCTGTAGCTGACCTAATGGCTGATTGAGTAAATCATGTTGGCTACTTCTATTAGTTATGCTTTGCTTAGCTACGCTTTGCTTAGTCGCTTTTCTTTCTAGTACATCAGACATAATATTATCCAACTATTTCAATATCTTGTTAAAGGGGCTATCTTTATTTTAAGGCATGCTGTGAATCGTACTGCTCACTGGGGTTCTTACAGCGCTGAGATATGTCTTAGATAGAGAGCTATCTCGTATGATCCTTACCACCGATAAACCGCGCCATAATATTTAATAGCAATACTGTACCGGTAATCAGTAGCGCTGCCGCCCAAGCTAGCGAATGCCAATTATCATAAGGACTCATTGCAAACTGATAAATGGTATTGGGCAAGTTGGCCAGTGGCCCGTTCATATCAGTACTAAAGTACTGGTTGTTTAATGCGGTAAATAACAGAGGGGCGGTCTCACCAGTAATACGTGCAAATGCTAATAGCACCCCTGTGGTTAAGCCAGCCTTGGCCGCTTTTAGGGTCACCGTACTGACTAGCTTCCATTTTGGTGTACCCAATGCATAGGCGGCTTCACGTAAAGTATTGGGCACTAGATTTAGCATATTTTCTGTCGTACGTACGACAACGGGAATCACAATCAGTGCCAAGGCTAACGCTCCTGCCCACCCTGAGAAACTTTGACCTTTGACCATTAATGCATAGATAAATAAACCAATCACGATCGAGGGAGCGGACAGTAAGATATCGTTTAAAAATCGGGTAACCTTGCCAAGCAAGCTACCCTGTGAGAATTCAGCTAAATAAATACCAGCCATCATACCGATGGGTGCACCAATGGCTAAACCCGAAAATGCCAACATCACCGAACCCACGATAGCATTACGCAGACCACCTTCTCCCATAGGCGGCGGTGTATCTGCCGTAAATACGGGCATCTGCATTAGACCTTGAAAGCCTTCAACAAACAGCGTGACCAAAATCCAAAGTAGCCAAAATAAACCAAAAATAATAGCGGATGTAGCAAACCCAAGCCCTAATCTATTTATGAGACGACGCTGATTATATAGGCGTTGGTTGTAGCGCTTTTCAATGCTGGATACTGGAGTAATAGTAGGTGCTGAATTCATCGGGCGTCTATCCTTTTTTATGTTTGATATTATCGCGACTAGTTGCCAGCTTTTTGGTCAATACGCATCAGCAGCAGCTTAGATATCGATAGCACGATAAAGGTAATGACAAAAAGAATGAGGCCTAAATGCAATAATGAGGCTAAATGCAACTCGCTAGATGCCTCAGCAAACTCATTAGCCAAAGCTGAAGTAATAGTCACCCCTGATGTGAATAAACTGGGGCTAATATTAAAGGCATTACCAATCAAAAAGGTCACCGCCATCGTCTCACCCAACGCCCGACCAAGTCCTAAAATGACTCCACCAACCACACCTGCTTTGGTATAGGGTAGGATGATTTTGAACATCACCTCCCAAGTGGTAGCGCCCATGCCATAAGCGGATTCTTTTAATAAATCAGGAACGACAGAGAAAACATCGCGCATAGTGGCGGCAATAAAGGGAATAATCATAATAGCCAGCACTAGTGAGGCGGTAAACATACCAAGCCCCATAGGCGCTCCGGTAAAAACTTGACCAATGATAGGCAAGGGACCAATGTTTTCAATAAACCAAGGCTGAATGTGATCGCCAAAAAACGGTGCAAACACAAATAATCCCCACATACCGTAGATAATAGAAGGAATACCTGCCAGCAGCTCAATAGCGATTCCTAACGGCTTTTTTAGGAAATTAGGACATAATTCAGTCAAGAAAATAGCAATGCCAAAGCTGATAGGAACAGCAATACAGATAGCGATAAAAGAGGTGACCAGCGTCCCGTAAATAGGGGCGAGTGCCCCATATTGATCGTTTACCGTATCCCAGTTATTGCTGGTATAAAAACCTAGCCCAAACTCGGTGATACTAGGCCAGGCCCCGATGAGCAATGAGAGCGTGATACCGCCAAGCGACAGTAGCACTAAGAGCGCAAATGCTTTGGTGGCGTTGACAAAAATAGCATCGTAACGCTTTTGTTTTACCAGTTGAGATTTTAAATCTGCCATAAAACCCTCAATACTCTAATGTATAATCTACAATCTATGATCAGCTTGCTTAACGAGTGTTGTTATTACTTTAACTGCTAAATGCACTGCCAATCTAATTGCTAATTCAAATAGGCTTGTCGGCTGGAAGATAAACAGGCTTACCTTCGCTATCGACCACTTCGTTCCATTTTGCTTTGAAGAGCGCTACGGCAGTATCAGAAAAAGGCACATAATCGAGGTTTAGGGCATCATCATCACCTTGAGCATAAGCCCAATCAAAGAAGCTTAGAGCGCCTGCGACTTGCTTGGCATCTTGCGGTTGCTTATGGACTAAGATAAAAGTAGCTGCAGCGATAGGCCAAGCTTGAGCGGTTTCAGAGTTAGTAATAACTTTATAAAACCCTTCGTGCTGTGACCAATCGATGTCGCCAGCCGCGGCAAAGCTCTCAGCTGAGGGTTGTACCACATTGCCAGCAGCGTTTTTGAGAGCCACATGTGCCAAGCCGCTTTGCTTAGCATAAGCGTATTCGACATAACCGATAGAGTTCTGCATACGATTCACGTAGCTTGAGACGCCCTCATTGCCTTTGCCGCCAGCGCCTGTGGCTGAGGTTGGCCATTTTACGGTTTTGTCCACACCGATAGTGTCTTTCCAAGTGCTTGAGACTTTGGCTAAATAATCAGTGAAGTTAAACGTCGTACCAGAACCATCTGAGCGGAATACCGTAGTAATGGCCGCATCAGGAAGAGTCAAGTCAGGGTTCATGGCAGCAATAGCAGGATCATTCCAGTTGCTGATCTTGCCAAGGTAGATATCAGCGAGCATTGCACCATCTAGCTTCAGTTCACCAGGTCCAATACCTTCGATGTTGACAATAGGAACCACACCGCCGATAACCGTTGGAAACTGAATAAGACCAGCCTCATTTAACTCATCAGGAGTCATTGGTGCATCTGAGGCGCCAAAATCAACTGTTTTAGCAATAATTTGTTTGATACCACCTGATGAGCCGATGGATTGATAATTTACTTGTCCGCCTGTTGCTTTGTTATAAGCGTCTGACCATTTGGCATAGATAGGCTGTGGAAAAGAAGCGCCCGCACCCGTAATATTCATAGAGACGCTGTCAGCTGCTGTTGAGATGACAGAATCGGTAGTTTCATTACTAGTGGTGGCTTGATTACAAGCGGTTAAGGCAAAGGTACTAGCGATGGCTATAGCCATGAACGAATAACGCATTATGTCTCCTAAAATTATTTGAGTATTGGGTCGTTATAAATCACAATGACCACACCGCAGTAATGCTCTGTGGTTAATGAGTACATCGTAACGAGCAAATATGACAGTTTGATGAAATAAAGCGTTTTTATAGAAAAGCTTGCTATCTACTTATAAAAAAGAGTGCTACCTCAAAGGTTAAAGATTAATGTCATTAAATAGTCACAATTAATAGGTTTAATGAGCCTACATTGGCGAGTGTTCTATGCCTTTTTTTCAAGTTTGATACTTCAATCTTGTATCTTAATAACTGATACCCTAATAACTCACATCTTAATAACTTACACCTTAATAATCAGCGAGACCTTAGTATGCGTAACGAGCAGATATTGATTGTCGAAGATGAGCTTGCCATTCGTGAAATGATTGTGATGACGCTAGAGATGGCTGGTTTTGAGAGTTTGCAGGCGGCTGATATTGCAGAGGCGCACCAACAAGTAGTGGATCATCGGCCTGCGCTGATATTGCTTGATTGGATGCTACCAGGGGATAGAAGTGGCATTGATTTTTGTCGCATGCTCAAAAGTGATGAGATGCTGTCTGAGATACCAGTCATTATGCTGACTGCCAAAAGCGAAGAGGATAGTCTCATCAATGGTCTTGATGCTGGGGCTGATGACTATATGACCAAGCCCTTTTCAACCCGTGAACTTATCTCACGCATCAAAGCAGTATTGCGTCGTAGTCATGCGCTCAGCAGTGATAAGTCTATCGAGATCGGTCAGCTAAGCTTAGATCCAAAAAGCCAGCGCGTCACCGCTCAAGGAAATATCATTGATATGGGTCCGACGGAATATCGATTGCTGGCATTTTTTATGAGTCATCCAGAGCGCGCTTATACGCGCACCCAACTGCTAGATCAAGTTTGGGGTGGCAACGTTTATATCGAAGATCGCACTATTGATGTACATATTCGACGCTTACGTAAATTACTACATCCTTACGACTGTGATAAGTTGATTCAAACCGTTCGTGGTACAGGTTATAGGCTGTCTAGTCATCTTGAATAGCGACATGCAGATTAGGTAAGACAAAGTAAAGAAAAGGGCGTCGATGACACCATAGCAGCCAGTAATAAAGATAGAGGATAAGGGAAAAACACGATGACGATAGACAATAGCCAACCAGACAGTCACCAACAAGACAACCAGCAAAAAACCTCCTCGAAAAATACAATGGATCAACTCAAAAAGATCGGAAGCGCGCTGCGAGCGTTAAGAGATGCTGTCATCTTACTCAACGATGATGATGGGCTAGAATGGTGGAATCAAGCGGCCGCAGACTTGTTGTTATTGAGCACAACTGATCAAGGCAGAAGTATTTTTGAGTTTATTACGGCCGCTGAGTTTCGAGAGTATTATCAAGATACGCAGAATCATAGCAGTGGTATTGATATGCCATCATGGCGAGACCCTAATCGCTATCTAAAGTGTGAGCTCACGCCGTTTGGCAATGAAAAGCTACTTATTATTGATGATGTGACTCGTTTGCACCACTTAGAACAAATGCGACAGGACTTTGTAGCCAATGTCTCACATGAGCTACGTACGCCACTGACTGTGCTGATGGGTTATCTAGAGAATTTCTCTGAGCAAGAGGATATATTACCGCAGTGGCGCCGCGGCTTTGAGCTGATGACTCAGCAGACGGCTCGTATGAATAGAGTGGTCAATGACTTATTACTGCTATCTCGTATTGAAATTGAAGAGAATCAGGAACTAGATTATATAGATATGACCAAGCTACTGACCCATATCTATAGCGACGCTCAGGCTTATAATCATGAGTATGGCCATACTATCCATTTGCAAATAGACACCTATGATGGTCTCTATGGCTCAGAGATGTATCTAAATAGTGCGCTGTCCAATTTGGTCATTAATGCTATTAAATATACTCCAAAAAATGGTGATATCGTTATCAATTGGACTAGGACTGCTACAGGGTGTCGATTTTCAGTGACTGATAATGGTATTGGTATTACGGCACAGCATATCGCGCGTTTGACTGAGCGTTTTTATCGTGTTGATAGTGGGCGCAGTCGTGCTACAGGCGGTACAGGCTTGGGACTGGCTATTGTAAAACATGTGCTAAATCAGTATGAGACGACTTTGCAGATTGAGTCGTCAGAAGGGGTAGGCTCGACCTTTAGTGCGCTGTTTCCAAGTGCGTATGTTCGAGTTACTCCTGAGTGCTGATACTATAGCTTTGTAGTCTTGTTTTCAAACAATCCTTAAACACAGTGCAAACAACGTCAATGTGGTCGCATTCTTTTTTTATGCTAAATTGTTAGCTACTATAAAATAAAAAAAGGTCTCATGAATGGTAACCTCTAAAACCTCAATTAATAAAGCGATGGTACTAGAGCCTGAGTGGTTTGCGCGACCCACTTGTGTCGTAGCTGCCGACTTAATAGGTAAAGTACTATGCCGACAGCTAATCGATAGTGACGGTGTACAAAAAACGTTACGCATGCGGATATCTGAGAGCGAAGCTTATATAGGTGACGCTGACGGATCAGTACAAGCACATGTGGCAAAGAAAAAAGAAAAGTCCGAGATTATGTATCGTAAAGGTGGCGTATTCTATGTTTACCTTACTTATGGTGTCCATAGTATGCTCAACCTGATCAGCGGCCCAGTAGGCTCGCCCGAATCTGTGCTTATAAGAGCTGGGTTTTTGAGTGATAGCAGTGAGCGTTTGGTTGAAGAATCATCGCTTAGCGCTGACCAGCAGTTAACCCATGTTAAGCAGTTTGCAGGACCTGGCAAATTGACCAAGCGCTTACAGATTGATAGCGCGTTATATGGCAAAGCTATCGACGTTGAATCAGAGGTTTGGATAGAGGGTGACGGCTGCAAACCTCCTGTGTCAGTGCGTCCGCGTATTGGTATTGATTATGCAGGAGAGGCCAAAGACTGGCTAGTACGCTATATCTGGACTGATCATCCCTCACTTTCTAAAAAATAGGACAGTATGTATGTATAAGCTAACCGTCTTCATTCCAGAGGAAGCTTTAGATCAGGTCAAGTCAGCACTATTTGTAGCAGGCGCTGGCAAGATTGGTAACTATGAGCAGTGCTGCTGGCAAGTAAAAGGCGCAGGACAATTTAAGCCTATGGCAGGTAGCACCCCGCATATCGGCTCGCATGATAGCTTAGAGACCGTCAATGAATGGCGAGTGGAGATGGTCGTAGATGAGTCATTAATGATAGACGTTATCGATGCCTTAAAACAATCACACCCTTATGAGACGCCAGCATATGACGTGATAGCAGTATTAAAATTTTAACGCAGGCTTTTAATGCAAGATTTTGACATTAGCTTATAAAAAGCCCAATAGATCGATTATTGCTCTATTGGGCTTTTCGTACAAAGGCAGAACATAAACAAAAGCTTAAGTTAGTCTTTTTTGACTTTAATTACGTTGTAGTTGGGATACCCAAGCTCAATCTTATAGTTATCATTACCGCGTTTAGCTTTTACCTTGATGGTTCGGTCGCCCTTTTTGTATTTTACATCTTTGACACGGTAGCCCATATTAGCGACTTTATTAGCCGCGCGCTGCTCGATAGCAGGGCGATAGATATCTTTCTCGATTGATTTGATGGATTTTTTATTCTTTTTATAGACGTCGGTATCTTTATAGATATTCTCATAAATATCGCCATAATCATTATAGCCACCAGGCGCAGTGACACAACCAGTAGTCACGGTCAACAAAGCGGCGATAAAGCTACTAGCAGCGATCTTTGAGCCCAAAGATGGTAATTTATTCATAAAGATATTTCCTATAAAGTAGTAAAAAATTCTAGTAGAGCTATAGGCTAGCCTACTTGGGTAATGCAGTCAAAACTATAAACATACCAAAAACTTAATCTTTCTCAAACTTGATAGTATTTAAGTCAGGATAGCTTAAGATAATATCGTACTCTTGATTACCACGTTCGGCTTCAATCTCAAAAACGTCACGATTGTCTTGTTCATCAAGCTCAATGTCGGTGACGTTATAGCTTTGATTGCTGAGCTTATTGATCGCGCTTTGCTTGATGGTAGGGTAGCGCGACTCATTTTTAATCTTATATTCAACATTATTTTAAATTAATTTTTACGTCTAGCGATAATAGTCCTTAAACCCTAGCCATAAATGTCAATACGGTTTATAAGTTGTAATTATTGGGCTAGATTAAGTAATCATTACTTATTTTTAATTAGAATAGGGTTGTCAAAGACATTCTTTAGCGTTAACACTATACAAACTTGATTTCAGAAAAATCCCAAACTTAGCGGGATCAAAAACAGGGTCATCATTAATGCTACTTAAACTTATTCTCTTTTCAGGGTTTGCAGGAGTAACCGTATTCATTGGCGGCTTATTAGCCAATTTATTCGATCATCATGTCAAAGATAGTCCTGTGAAGTATGAGATTGTGCATACCTTAATGTCATTTGGTGCTGGAATAATCCTATCAGCGATCGCTTTAGTGCTGGTTCCAAAAGGTATGGAGACACTTAGCGTTTGGGGGGTAATAGGCTCGTTCTCATTGGGGGCTATACTATTTATGCTCATTGATAAGCGTTTAGCCAAATCAGGAGGTCAGCAAGCTACCCTACTTGCGATGATGATGGATTTCGTTCCTGAGTCTATTGCCTTAGGTGCGGTATTCGCAATCGAGCCACAGATGGCATTATTATTGGCTGTGTTTATAGGCTTACAAAACCTGCCTGAATCCTTTAACTCGTTTCGCGAATTAGTACAAAGCGGCTTCAGTGTCAAAAAGACTTTAGTTATTTTCTTTATACTGAGCTTTTTCGGGATTATCTCAGCGCTTATCGGGCATTTTTTACTCAGACAACACCCCGATTTGACAGCTTATTTGATGGTTTTTGCGAGTGGTGGTATCTTATATCTATTGATTCAAGATATTATTCCTGAAAGTAAGCTAGATAATAACTACATGACGTCATTAGGAGCTACGCTGGGCTTTTTAATAGGCATAGCAGGCGAGATGATTATTTAGCCAAGCAATAGTCATAAATGAAGACTAATTTATAATCATGTAAGCATATGCTTACAAGCAAAGAGGTTAATACCTCTTAACAAACGGTTAACATTTTGGCATTATAGTCACACGGCATCAGGGAATGTGACTCAAGGATTGAGTTTACCGTGTTAAGGACAATGATTCGATTGTTAGCGTCAGGATGACAATAGCTATCGAAGCAAGGACACATGACCTACGCTGGTAGTAGAGAACCACTAACAGTAATTGCAAGTATTGAGCAGGACGCTCGATTATTACCGTATATTTTTTATTTGCATGGATGCAAAGATGAAAATGGTAATAAAGTACAAGGATAGTTGACGATAAAACCGCATAGCAAATTGATGTTATGCGGTTTTATTGTATCTAATGATTGTATATAGTTATTTAGCCTAAGATTCTATTTAGTATTAGATGCTATTAAATATAAGATATTTTTATTAAAATGCTCAGATAACGCAATGAGTATCTAATAGCCTGTTTCGTTGTAATATAAAAACATAAAAATCCGCATCATTGAATGGTGCGGATTTTTGTGTTTTGAGTCTTAAAGCTTGATACTACATCTGAGATTAGTATTTGTTTTCAGTACGCCATTCAGTGACTTGACGTTCAGCGTCATCTTTTGCATGACCATAGCGCTCTTGGACTTTACCTACGAGCTTGTCATGACTACCTTCAATATGTAGTAAATCATCATCAGTAAGATCAGCCCATTTTTGCTTTACTGAGCCTTTCATCTGGTTCCAATCACCTTTTAGAGTCTGTTCATTCATTGTTTTATTCCTTATTTTGTTTATTGGTTTTCATAATCTGAGCAACTTACTTAACTTATATTTGTTTTGAATTCATTGCTTCTAAGTAAAATAGTTGCCACTAAGCTAACTAACTTGTGACTACTAATATAGAGGTGCGCACTTGCGTTGTCTGTATATCCAATGTTTATAGTGTTACTTGATGATGATTATTCACGCCATTATGTTATCGAAGTTATTTTATTGCAGTTATATTATTAAAACGACAACTATTATATAGCTTACTGTATCTGAGATTATCTAGAGAAAAGTAATAATGAACGCATTCGCCACAATAAACACTACAAGCGTACTCTTAAAAGTAATAAAGTGAAAGAATCATAAGGAAACGGTCAATAAACAAGGAAAGTTATTATGGCTGATATTATTAATGATGTTGTAGACATGGAACAAACGCATTTTAGAACGTGTAACTTGTGTGAAGCGATGTGCGGCATTGAGATAAAGTATGATGGTCAAAAGGTGTTATCAATAAAAGGCGATAAAAACGACCCTTTTTCTCAAGGATATATTTGCCCAAAAGCGACTGCATTGCAGGATTTATATGAAGACCCTGATCGTCTGCGTCACCCTGTCGAGCGCACCGCTGACGGTTGGAAACAGATTAGCTGGAACGAGGCGTTAGACAAAGTCGCCACAGGTATTCAAGCCGTACAGAAGCAGTATGGTCAAAACGCTTTTGGGATCTATTTGGGTAATCCAAACGTCCATAATATGGGCGGTATGCTCACCATTAAGCATCTGTTACATAGTCTCAAGTCGCGCAGTCGCTTTTCTGCCACCTCAGTCGATCAATTGCCGCATCATATCGTCAGTATGCATCTGTTCGGACACATGCTTCGTATCCCTGTGCCTGACGTTAACAATACGCACTATATGCTAATCATTGGTGGCAATCCGCTAGCATCCAACGGCAGTATTATGAGTGCGCCAAACATGCGCCAAAAGTTAAAAGACATCAAAGCTCGTGATGGCAAAGTAGTGGTCATTGATCCAAGACGCACAGAGACCGCAGAGATTGCCAGTGAGCACCACTTTATTCGTCCTGCGACCGATGTTCTATTGTTATTAGCCATGCTTAATGAAATTTACTTGCAAGGCTATGCTGACAAGGCACGTCCTAATAACAGAGCCGCCGCATTAGCGCCTGAGATTGATAAGTTGGCGACTTTTGCAAAGGACTATAGTGCTGAGTCGGTTGCTAGTATTACAGGTATCAGTGCGTCTGAGATTAAGCGCTTGGTTAAAGAGTTTTGTGAGGCCGAAAGCTCAGTATGCTATGGACGTATGGGTATATCGGTGCAAGAATTTGGCTTATTAAGTCAATATCTAGCTATGGTAATTAATATTGTCAGTGGTCGCTTAGATGAAGTTGGCGGTTTGATGTTCCCTAATCCTGCGGTCGATGTGGTTAACAGTTCAGGGCCAGGCTATTTGGGTAAGCGCCATAGCCGCGTCAGCAACCTCCCTGATTTTAATGGTGAGTATCCGGCTGTCGTTATGAGTGACGAGATGTTAGTCGCGGGCGAGGGGCAATTAAAGGGCTTTATGTGCGTGGCGGGTAATCCAGTCTTGAGCACGCCAAATGGTGAAAAACTAGACAAGGCATTGTCGCAGTTAGAGTTTATGGTCGCGCTTGACTACTATGTCAATGAGACCAGTCGCCATGCCAATATTATCTTGCCACCAGTCTCGGCGCTAGAGCGTGATCATTATGATGTCACCTTTAATGGTTTTGCTGTACATAATGTGGCTAAATATTCGCCAGCGTTGTTTGACAAAAAGGACAATGAAAAGCATGACTGGGAGATCTACTTAGAGCTAGCAGAGCGCTTAGAAAGGTATGCGCCTGATGCTCTTAAAGACAAGCGTAAAGGCGAACGTGATCTAACCAAGAAGCTTGGACCAAAGTTCTTGCTCGATCAAGCTCTAAAGCATGGCCCTTATGATGATATCGATTTAGAAACGTTAATCGATAATCCTCATGGTGTCGATTTAGGAGCGCTACAAAGTATGCTACCTGATGCGCTACAGCATGCCGATAAGCAGATTAATATGAACGTGGATTTTTATCAAGCGGACTTAGAGCGCGTACAACAGATGATGCAGCACTACGATGACAGCCAAATTTTATTAATAGGTCGTCGCCATGTGCGTAGTAATAACTCATGGATGCACAATAGCTATCGACTGGTAAAAGGCAAATCGCGCTGTACTCTAATGCTGCATCCTGAGACGGCAGCGCAATACAAAATTGTGGATGGTCAAGAGGTCAAAGTGACTTCACGCGTGGGCAGCGTTATCATTGTCGCAGAAGTTACCGATGAGCTCATGCCTGGGGTAGTCAGTATTCCACACGGCTTTGGACATAGTCGCCGTGGCGTCAGGCAAAAGATTGCGCAAGCGCATGCTGGGGTCAGTGTCAATGATCTGACCGATGATACTTTGATTGATGAGCTGTGTGGTAATGCAGCTGTCAACGGCGTACCTGTGCAGCTTGAGGCTATAGAGACAGAATCTAAATCGCTAGCAACTGTTAATTTAAAAAGTCTAGCCTGAGAAATTAATGATCTAAATCTTAAATTAATTAGAGCCTCAAACTAAATAAGCGCTCATCTAGGGCGCTTATTCATGTCTAGAACCTTGTAAAATTATACGCCAATAAAATCAAACTTAACGGGTGGCTTCTCGCCTTGCATAAGCAAGCTAATCGCTTTGGCTGAGCCGCAAGCATGCGTCCAACCTAGCGTACCATGACCGGTATTCAGCCATAGATTATCAAAGGTTGCATCCACGTTCTCACTGCCGTGACGCACTTGACCGCAATGCGCCCGTCCAATGAGTGGCACATTGGATGGCGTCATTGGACGCAGCCCTGTCCAATAATCTACTGAGTTGGCAATGATGCCCTTGGGAAATAAAAAGCGTACGCGCTCAGTAATTGCCGCACAGCGCACGCTATTTAAGTCCATATTATAGCCGTTGAATTCTGCGGTTCCTGCAACGCGCAATTTATCGCCAAGCCTAGAAATAACGAGCTTATACTCATCATCAATTAGACTAATAAACGGCGCCAGATGTGGGGCGCGAGGGTTAACTCGATAAGTGGCTGAGTAGCCTTTAGCAGGAAATATAGGCAGATGCACGTCTAGAGGCTTGAGCAGCGCTGTACTATAACAACCTAGCGCTACCACATGACTATCAGCGCTAAAGGTTTGTGCGTTCTCACCTTTAGGACGTATGGTAATACTGTGTACATGCGGGCGATTAGAGTGCGCATCAGTGTTTAGTGCCAAAACCTCAGTATTGTACATGAAGTGCACACCAGCTGCCGCGCAACTCTGTGCTAAGCGCTGAGTAAATAGATGCGCGTTGCCTGATTCATCACGACTGGTAAAAGTCGCACCAACCAACTTATGAGCGATAGGGTAGAGCGCAGGCTCAAGGCTAGCTGCGGTATTAACGTCGATAAAGTGCCGCTCACAGCCCAACTCTTGCATGCGCTCAGTGGGTGCAACTGCCGCATCAAACTCAGCTTGACTGGTATAAAAGTGCATAATACCGCGCGTTTGCTGCTCGTATTGAATATCGATATTGCGTCGTAGCTGCTGCAAAGTCGCTCGCGAATATAGTCCTAAGCGTACCATTTGTACGAGATTGTCATCGGCTCGATCCGCTCGGCATTCCTGCAAGAACTGCATTGCCCACTTTAGCTGGTCTTTATCAGCGCGCAGTCGATATAGCAGAGGTGCGTCCTCGCGGAATAGCCATTTGAGTGCTTTCATCGGCGTTTTAGGATTGGCCCAAGGCGTGGCGTGCGATACCGATATTTGACCACCATTAGCAAACGAGGTCTGCATAGCTGCGGCGGCCTCACGCTCGATCACAGTGACCTGATAGCCCGCCTTTTGTAGATACCAAGCAGTCGTTACGCCCACAACGCCCGCGCCAAGTACCGCAATATGTGTCATAATCTAAAGTCTCTATAGTTACTCTGCTGGCATTACTAAACGTGCTTGCTACTGTTTATTTAGCACGAGCGACATCTGCTTGTAGAGCAGGCGGCAAATCGAGAATACTTAGATCACTCTGCGCCAACTGTTCTGGACGTGCTACGACTAAAGCTTCAAAACCATCATCAACTACTGTGGCATTGACCACTTGAATTTTATCAAGTTTTGCGCCTGCTGCTGGCGTCTCGCCTGACCCTTTTACATAGTGCAAAAACGCTTTGGGCGCAGATTTAAAGTAAATACGGGCGATAACTTCTTGACCCAAATAACAGCCTTTATCGTAGTCCATACCACCGCGCTGATGCAGGCGTAGCTCCTGTGGTTGAAACTCGCCTTGCGTTGCGGCTACTATCCAATAATTACCTGTTGCTACACTGCATTGCGCCCAAATGGCTGTATTCTCTGGAGTGTCATGGCTGTCTTTATGACTAAAGGTTGGCACCTCATCGAGTACACAAGGATATATGGCTACTGGCGCACTAGTATCGAACTTAGAGAACGCACCATACTTATTGAGGTGCGCTTGTAAGGCCTCTGCACAATCGGCGCTGATAACAACATCGTAATGCTTTTCGGCTTGTTTTTTGATCCAAATACCAAACTCGATACGACCCTTTAGATTGCCGATAGCAGCCGCTTGATAGCTAAGGCCTAGCTTGGTGACATCACAAGTTAATTGACCTTGTAAGAATTTCTCAGCATCAATACCTTGAATAGTTAGTTGGGCAAATTTCGGTAGAGCTGCTAGGTTGGTAGATTGACTCATTGTTATTATCCTAAGTACAAAATTTAGTGAGTTAAAATTTTTTAGAGTTATTTTATAGACCCAAGAAGAGTACCACAAAAAAGCTAACCGTAAAAAACTCTGACGCTAAGCATTAGATAGTGTTAAACCAGCATTTTGCAAGCGTAGGCATTGGTTGCACATTAGTCAAAAACAGCGACATACGGTACAATGAATGAGTAATCGCAAATCTAATCTATAATAATTAAAGAGATGGCTATGAGCTTACCTAATTGTCCAAAATGCGACGCTGAATATACCTATGAAGATGGGTCACTGCTGATATGTCCAATGTGTGCTCATGAGTGGACAGCAGCAGAAACAGAAGCTGCCGAGAGCGCTGAGCAAGATGCGGTGATTCGCGATGCTGTTGGCAATGAGCTACAAGACGGCGATGCTGTTACCGTAATCAAAGACTTAAAGGTAAAAGGATCATCAATAGTCATAAAAGTCGGTAGCAAGGCTAAAAGTATTCGCCTACTACCTGATGCCACCGACGGTCACGATATCGACTGTAAGGTTGAAGGTCATGGCCCAATGAAACTTAAGTCGTCAGTGGTCAAAAAGGCTTAACGTCATTTAAAGCTTTGGTTAAAACTTTGTTAGATGAGCGCTTAGCCAGTTATCTTACCTAGTTTAATAAGCCGTGAAGTGATTGAGCCTTTGGTACGTTGATGCTGCTCAACTAAAGTAGCAACAGAGCTGCCAGTGTCAAAGCCATCTGCTAGTTGCTGATCTTCTGCATCTGTCCAAGGATTCCCTGCATTGGCAGGCAAGTTGGCTTTACGCGCATCGTATCTGATACGACTCTCAAGCGCAGGTATAGTCGCTTGCAAAGCGCGTTGAATGTCACTATTTAGACATAAGCTATTATCAGGCAATGGCTCATCTGATAAAGGATTGATACCGTCAATGAGCGCTTGAATGATAGTCATAGCTTCTTCGGTTTTCATTGGAGCGAGAGCTGAAGCTTCTATAGTGTCGCTGTTTTCAGCTTTATTGCTCGTATTATCTGTCATCATCATTTGCTTACTCCGTGATCAACAAAAGTTTATTTGGCTGTTTTACTATAGAACAAATGGCAAGGTATTAGCAAAAATTAATTTCAACACATTCTAAAAGTGGTTGTTTAAATTTCAATATTTTCAAAATCCAATGTCAAAAGATAATAAATGAAATAAGGTAAACTATGAGCACTAATATGAGTACTAAAAACGAACAACTTTTCGCCCAAGCTCGCAAACATATCCCTGGCGGTGTGAACTCGCCCGTTCGCGCCTTTGCTGGGGTTGGTGGTACGCCTGTCTTTATGCATCGTGCTGAAGGCAGTAAGATCTATGATACCGAAGACAATGCTTATATCGATTATATTGGCTCTTGGGGGCCGATGATTCTGGGTCACGCGCATCCAAAGGTCATCGACGCAGTCAAAAAAGCCGCTGAAGATGGTTTGAGCTTTGGTACGCCAACCCCGTTTGAGACCACCGTTGCAGATACCATTTGCGACATCGTACCGAGTGTAGAGATGATCCGTATGACCAGCTCGGGTACAGAGGCGACTATGAGTGCGATTCGTCTGGCGCGCGGCTATACAGGTCGTGATAATATCGTCAAATTTGAAGGCTGTTATCACGGTCACTCAGATAGCTTATTAGTCAAAGCAGGCTCTGGCATGCTCGATATCGGTGAGCCAACTTCTAAAGGCGTGCCAGCGGACTTTGCTAAGCATACGATTACTCTTCCCTTTAATAATCCGCAAGCGATTAAAGACTGTTTTGAGAAGTGGGGCGAGACGATCGCCTGTGTGATTGTTGAGCCTATCGCCGGTAACATGAACATGATCATCCCTGAGCAAGCGTTCCATGATACTTTGCGTGAGCAGTGTACTGAGCATGGCGCGGTGCTAATCTTTGATGAAGTCATGACGGGCTTTCGTGTCGGACTTGGTGGCGCGCAGGCGCATTTTAATATTCAGCCCGATGTGACTTGTTTCGGTAAAATCATTGGTGCAGGTTTGCCTGTTGGCGCGTTCGGCGGCAAACGCGAGATTATGGAGTGTATCGCGCCGATGGGCGGCGTTTACCAAGCAGGTACGTTGTCAGGTAATCCACTTGCTATGCGAGCAGGTATCGCGATGTTTGAAGACTTAACGGTTGATGGCTTCTATGATGAGCTATCAGCGAAAGTGGCGTATTTAGTCGATGGTATTCAGGAGGCTGCCGATAAGCATGGCATCAATATGCGTACTAACAAGCTTGGCGGGATGTTTGGTATGTTCTTCGTCAAAGATAATGATACCGCGACGCCGGCGAATTTTGATGACGTGACTGAATGCGATATGGAAGCCTTTAATACTTTCTTCCATGGCATGCTTGATCGTGGCATTTATCTAGCACCGTCGGCTTATGAAGCAGGCTTTATGTCGATTAAGCATAGCGATGCAGATTTAGACGCATCGGTTAAAGCCGCTGATGAGATCTTTGCTGAGATGGCAAAGGCTTAAAGGAAGTTTTGATGCTTTAAGCAAAAATAGGTTCATTCCAAACGAAACCAGCATAAATAATTTTGCTGGTTTTTTTATGCAAATTTTTATTAAAGTCTTTGTACCCTACGCAACATTCAATTTATGTAAATAACAACAATTTATTTCATCTTAATCTTATCAAACTTAGTATCTTTTAAGCTCAGCTTGCCACGTAGTACATCGCCATACATACGAAAGTCACTAGCGAAGCTTTTCAAAGGAAACTTAAACGAAGCAGGTTTGTTTTTCTCAAAGAAAAAATGCCCAACCCACGCACAAGCATAGCCCGCTGCGATACCTTTTAGTACAGGTCTAAAAGAGCGATCTTTTATAGATTTCGCCAGTCCTAATAAGCCAAAACTACTCCCTGCAAAGTGTAAGCGACGACAGGCCATATTTTGGTGCTCTGCTAAATAAAAATCATAAAATTTTTGTGGAGCAGGTGTATTCGTGGCTATAAGATCAGCGTTAGCCTCTTGAGCAACGTCGCTATCAGATTGAGTTCTGGTCTTAATATTGGTCTTAGCCGTTCGATTAGTCATAATAGCATCCTTTGCTAAAAAATCATTTGATATAAATAGAATATAGATTACGTCTAACTTAATAAAGTCCTACTGTAAAATTATTTGAACAGTCGCTAAGTTATTGTTATTTATAATATATTGGGTCAACTAAATGTAGCAAACCATGTGATATAACACAAGCATTTACTAGAGACTCAGCGTGATATAAGCGCAGTTTATTGGTGAGCGACAGCGCCTTGATTATCAATGCCTTGTCAGGGTATGGCATAAATGCTTTAATGACAAAACGTGTCGTTATTCGCCAAACTTCATCCATCATATAGGGTAACATTTTTTCTTATGCTCAAAACCCAGTTTACGAATCCAGCGCTTGCTAATGACGAGCTTATAGCCGCTATCGATATCGGTTCTAACAGCTTTCATTTAGCGATTGCACGCCTTGATCATGGTGAAGTCAGAAAAGTAGTGTCTTTGTCCGAAAAAGTGCAGCTAGCAGCAGGGTTGAACGAGCAAAATATTTTAAGTGCCGCCGCTGAGCGCCGTGGCCTTGATTGTCTAAGCCGCTTTGTTGCGCGCCTAGATTCGGTGCCAGCGGACCGGGTGCGTATTGTCGCCACCAACGCCTTGCGTCAAGCCAAAAATGCGGATGACTTTATCCAGCGCGCTAATGAGATACTCCCTAAGCCTATCGAGATTATCGCAGGACGCGAAGAAGCACGTTTAATTCATTTAGGCGTCTCTCATACCAATGCCAGTAGTGATAAGCGCTTAGTGATAGATATCGGAGGCGGTTCAACAGAGTTTATCATCGGTAAAGGCTTTGATCCGTTATTGACCGAAAGCTTACAGATGGGCTGTGTGGCATTTACCAAAAAATTCTTTGCAGATGGCGCAATCACCGATAAGGCTTTTAATGCCGCTATTGCTGCTGCGCGCAAAGAGGTCTTAGCCATCAATGGTCAGTATCAAAAAACAGGCTGGAATAGTGTTATCGGCTCTAGTGGTACTATCAAGGCGGTACGTAATGTGCTGGTCTCCAAAGGCTGGTCTGATGAGCAAGAGCGCATCACGTATAAAGGCGTCAAAAAATTAGAGAAACTCCTAATAAGCCTAGGCGATGTCAAAGATATCGAGCTTGAAGGAGTGAAAGAGCATCGTAAAGCGGTGTTCCCAGCTGGTGTTGCCGTATTACGTGCGACTATGAAAGTATTAGGTATTAGTACGATTGCCTACTCTGATGGAGCGCTACGTGAAGGCGTGATGTATGACATGCTCGGACGCTTTGCCAGTGAAGATGTCCGTGATCGTAGTGTGCTATCGCTGATCAAACGCTATTCAGTGGATAAAAAACAAGCTCGCCAAGTGGTCAGAACCAGCCGTTATTTATTTAAACAAGTCAAAAACAATTTGCATTTAACCAGTGATGATAGTGATTTGTTACGCCGTGCTGCCTACTTACACGAGATAGGCTTGGCCATCAGTCATAGTAACTATCATAAGCACAGCGCTTATTTATTAGAGAACTCTGATATTCCTGGATTCTCACAAGTCGATCAAAAGCGCATGGCGCAGCTAGTATTATCGCATCGGCGCAAACTCAAAGCCGATATGCTTGAGCAAACTTGCCTTATTGGCGGTGATCAGCTGATTTATTTATGTCTTTTGCTCAGACTTGCGGTTCTTGCCCATCATAGCCGTAGTGAATATGATCTGCCGAGTATGGAGCTGCTCATTACTGAGCCTAACTGCTGGCAAATCACCGTTAGCACTGAAAAAAAGCATTATGCTTTTTTATATTCAGATTTATATGCTGATATCGAACAGTTTGCAAAATGGGGTATTAAGTTAAGTGTCGTTGAAGCCAAAGTTAAAGCGGAAGCTTGATAGTTATGGTGAAACGCTAATTATTAACCTACTAAATGCCAAGCATTAATATGCCAAACCACAAATTAATAGTCGTTAAAATAGTGAGCTATAAAATAATCTAATTGATAACAAGCGCTAACTCAACTGTGCTACTATGCTTTTATTGAGTTTACATTTGTACTGCCGTGTGGTTTTTATAGCAGTTTTTAAAGTGCTTGTATAAAAGTAAGGGCTAACGGCAACGAATAAATACTATATGCAGCCTTATATAAAACGACAAAAAGGATAAGTCTATGAGTACCGTTTGGGAAAGCGTTCAGCTGGCACGACATGCCAAGCGTCCATTATTTATGGATTATGTGAATCAGCTATTTACTGAGTTTGATACGTTGCACGGTGATCGTGCCTTTGCCGATGACAAAGCAATCATTGGCGGCTTAGCTCGTTTGGATGGTAAGCCGGTGATGGTTATCGGTCAACACCGTGGGCGTAGTACCCGTGAACGTCTTGAGCATAACTTTGGTATGGCCAATCCTGAGGGTTATCGTAAGGTGATTCGTTTAGTCAAGATGGCTGAGCGCTTTAACGTGCCAGTGATGACCTTTGTTGATACTCAAGGTGCCTATCCTGGTATTGGTGCTGAGGAGCGCGGTCAAGCGCAAGCAATCGCTGAGAGCATTGCCGTATTCTCAAGCTTAAGAGTGCCTATTATTGTGACCGTAGTCGGCGAGGGCGGCTCAGGTGGTGCGTTGGCTATTGGCGTCGGTGACAAGGTTAATATGCTCCAAAACAGCATCTATTCGGTCATCTCTCCTGAAGGCTGTGCGGCTATTCTTTGGAAGACGGCTGAAAAAGCACAAGATGCTAGTGAAGCATTAAAGCTAAACGCTATTAACTTGTATCAGCTAGGTATTATTGATGCGGTTATTGACGAAGGTGAGGGTGCACATTTGCAGCCACAACCTGTGATGAGTGCTTTAAAGAAATTATTATTAGAGCAATTAGATGAGCTACAAGCTATGGATGCTGACGCGCTTACTGAGCTACGCTATGAGAAGCTAAAAGCCTTTAACTCGGAAACTATGTTACCTGCTTAGTCGCTAATGATTACTTGCACTCACAAAAAGCGTACTACTTGATAGTGCGTTTTTTTGTGAGCGTTGTTTAGTTTATAATTCTGCACAAAGTACAGTATCAAATAAGGCTAAATATGAATAGCACTGCCATAAAGCCATATCCTATTGAGCCAATCACTACCCACGCGCATATGGATCAAACGCTTGCAAAGTCATTGTTAGCCAGTGCTAGTGAGTATAGTGAAAATTTACGAGGTCGCCGTATTTGGCTGGCCTGTAGCGGTGGGCGCGATTCTCTCGCTTTAGCGGCACTATGTGTGCAGCTCTATCAGCAAGGTAAGCTGAGTTTTTTGCCACAGCTGTTGCACGTTGATCATAACCTACAAGCCGATAGTCAGCTTTGGGCAGCGCATGTCGCAGGTTGGGCGCAAGCTCAGCAGCTATCTTGTACTATTTTGCAAGCAGAGGTAAAAGGTGGTGATGAGCAAGCGGCGCGAAAAGCACGTTATCAAGCAATGCTAGCCCATATCAATCAAGGCGATGTATTGTTATTAGCTCACCACGGCGATGACCAAGCTGAAACTATGCTGATGCGACTTATGCAAGGGGCTGGCGTCAAGGGCCTAGCCGCTATGCAAGCATGGCGTGAGCAATCGCAGGGCGCGCGACACAATGTACTATGGCGACCTTGGCTGACAGTGCGTCGTACTACTATCAGCCGCTATGCTGAGCAATTACAGCTACCTTATATCGATGATCCGACTAATGAGGACGGGGATAATGTCCGCAGCCGTCTGCGCCGAAATGTCATGCCGCAACTCACGAATTATAATTCGAACGTCATAGAAAATATAGCTCGTAGTGCCCAACTACTTAGCGATGCGGCAGCGACCGTTGAATCGCAAGCCATGCAAGACTGGCAACAGACAGGTATCGATACATTAAGCTTAGCACCTGCTCAGCGCGTATTAGCTATCGATAAGTTAGCTGTTTTGCCTCGTTATCGACAGCGCCAATTGTTGCATTTTTGGCTAGCGCAAGATGAGCCACTACCGCCTGCTAAGCAGCTGATTGATGAAGTAATGCTGTTAATTCAACGCCGAGATAATAATCATCAAACCCAGCTGGAATGGTATGCACAAAACCAGCGTTACAGTATTCGCCGCTACCGTGAGCAGCTGTATCGACTTAGCCAATCATGGCTTGACTGGCTAAGCGTAGCACCAGCTGCGCAGACCCAGCTTGTTTCTATGGATCAGGACACTGTCACTATAGATTTGCTTAAAGATGGCTGTATGCAAGATAAGCGCTATAGTTGGCAGCTGTCGTTGTCGTTAAGTGAGCTGGCATCAAGTGAGCTGGCATCGCTCCTATTAACGAAGAAGAATGAGTTCATCATAAAAGTTACAGCGCTGACTCGCCAACAAAAGCTAAAAACTCAGTTGGCAGGACAGGCGCAGTCTGGCAAAAAACTCTACCAAACTCTAGGTGTGCCCCTTTGGTTACGCGAGAGTTTAGCCGTGATGAGCGTGATAACAACTGACTCTGAAACGACTATTGAGTTGCCGCTACTATTAATTTCCCCTTTTGATAGTTGGATGCTAGATACAGGCTCAGGTTTTAATACCCAAAAATTTGATTTGAAAACAATGATTAACAATAAGCTGTATTTGAACAATTAGCAGTGCTTAACGTCGCTGTTTTTCTGAATGCTTTAAGCTGGGATGCTAGATGTTTTAAGCGGTTTAATCAGAGCTTTGTCGTTGATAGTAGTATTTGTCGTCACTAATTTATCAAACGGCCTTAAGGGCAGTATGCTAAACTAGCTGGCATTTTATAAGTGATTATCTTAGAATTTTAGCCAGAGATGGCTTAGATTTGCCCTTGTATATTTTTAATCGTTGCCGCTATGCAAATGTCGCCAATGTCTTAGTATCGTCAGGGTGGACCTCGTCAAGTGCAGTGATCGTTAGGAGAGTACTATGTCAGCACAAAATAATAATGCAAATAATCAATTGAACAGTCAATTAAAGAATAAAAAAATAAGCTTTATCGGTGGCGGTAATATGGCGCAGGCCTTGATTAGTGGTCTTATAGGCTGTGGCACTGACCCTAAGATGATTACTGTATCAGCGCCCAGTGCCGAGACTCGCGAGCAGTACGCTAGCCAAAATATGAATACCATTGATGCTAGCACTGAGCCAAAAGCGGCGGTTATTGATGCTGATGTGGTGGTGCTAGCAGTCAAGCCTCAAATGATGCAGAAAGTGGTCAGTGAGTTTGCCGATGCCCTGGATAACCAATTAGTCATCTCAGTAGCTGCTGGCCTGTCAACTGAGCTGTTATCTGAGATGCTAGACGGCTACAGTAATATCGTACGCGCGATGCCAAACACACCATCGAAGATACAGATGGGCGCAACAGGACTTTATGCTACTGATAATATTAATGATCAGCAAAAGCAGCTTGCGACCGCAGTGATGCAAGCCTCAGGCCTTGTGATGTGGGTCGATAAAGAGGAGCAAATGCATGCCGTTACCGCTGTGGCTGGTTCTGCGCCCGCTTATATCTTCTACTTTATTGAGTCGATGGTCGATGGTGCTATTGCTTTAGGATTAGATCAAGAGCAAGCGTCAGCACTAGCGATGCAAACAGTACTTGGCGCGGCGACTATGGCTCGAGGTAGTGAAGATAGTCCAAGCGAGCTACGTCGTAAAGTCACTTCTCACAAAGGCGCCACTCAAGCAGCTATCGAATCGATGCAGGCGAATGAAGTAGGCCGCCAAATCAGTGAGGCTATGCAAGCTTGTTACGATCGCAGTAAAGCGCTTGGCGAAGAGATGAAGAGTGATAAGTAATAACGAGTAGTTAGTAAAGCAGAAATAAAGGCCACGTTGTAGCCACTAACATTTATTAAGCTAAATTTTTATTACAAGCAAACTGAGTAGCGCTTCATGAACGATTTTCTATTACAAGTTTTCGACTTAGTCACCACTTTTGCGATGCTGCTAGTGTTCATACGCTTTATGTTGCAGTTCGCCGATATGGATGCCAGCGAGCCTTTGATTGCGCCCGCTTATAAAGCGACTCATATCGTTGATGTGTTCGGTCGCATTTTCCCAACAGTGGGCAATGGACGTATCAGTATTGCCGCTATCGTACTGATGTTTTTGATTCGTCTGATTGATATCTCTGGCAAGGCGGCATTGGCTAACAAAGGTATTGCGCCGATACCACTGTTCTTTCAAGGGTCCCTAAGCTTGATTTTGGACTTTTTGCGGATGTGTCGTTACTTAGTCATCGGCTCCATTATCGTCAGTTGGATTGTGGTGTTTACTCAATCCCAGCATCCTATCATTGGTATCATCATGCGCTTAGCGGAGCCAATTTTAGAACCGTTTCGTCGTATTATGCCAAATTTGGGTATGCTTGATTTGTCGCCAATTGCCGCTTTTTTCGCGTTTTATTTGATCGAGATTATGGTCGGTGCGGTTGCTAATAGCTTAATGCCAATGCTGGGGTAATAATACTAGGTCTTAATTAAAAAGATGATTTTAGTTATTAATAAAAAAGACGCTCTAAACAGGGCGTCTTTTTTATACTTGCTATTAGAGTAATGTCTAAAATTCTTTAAATAGAATCTTCTATTATCGCATTCTAGCCACTGGTGCGCATGGCGCACTCTAAAAAAGCTAAACTAAAATGATTGTTATCTTTTAAAACAAACAAAACGATTGGGTATAAGTTGAGCTTGTTTATCCTCAGGGTGAGGAGCATCAGCGGCAATCAAAGTTTGCGTAATCCAATTATCTGCCGCTTTAACCGCATCAATCAAGGCGTCACCCACGCTTAATCGTCCTGCGATAAAGCTGGCAAGCGAGCAGCCTGAACCATGAAACTCTCCTAGCAGGCGCGGTAATATGCTTCTATGTACCATCTCGCCTTGCACATACAAATACTGCTCAATATCGCCACTGTCAAAGTCATGAGAGGTTTTAACCAGTACGGCATGACACCCCTCTGCGCACAGCTTTTTCGCACCGAGATGCAAGTCTTGCTCGCCACTGAGTGCACGTAGCTCATGAGTATTTGGGGTAATGATCGTTGCATAGGGCAGTAATTTTCTAAAAGCGGCTACTAGCGTCTGCTCATCGCCTAAGCTACCGCCACTGTTGGCGACCAATACTGGATCTAAGACAAAAGGCGTGCCTTTAGTAATAATCTGCTTAGCGAATAGCTCAGTGAGCATAGCGATATTATCAGTCGTCCCTAGCATGCCAGATTTGATAGCTTTGACAGGCAAATCATCTAATACCGTAGTCGCCTGCGCTTTGACCAACTGCGCAGCACAAGCATCAAAGCCAAATACTTGCTGCGAGCTTTGAATGGTGATAGCCGTACAAGCGATAGCAGCATGAGCGCCTGCTTGACCGGTAGCTTCGATGTCTGCTTGCAATCCTGCACCACCTGAGGGATCTAACCCTGAAAAACACAATACTACGGGTCGCATAGCGCCTCCTTGTTTGCACATAGAATTTTAATTATTTTTGATGGTAAATTTTAATTGCTAATGACTATAGCGAGCTTAGGCCTAAAAAGCCATAGTAAGTTCTAAAGCAATATGCACAATAAATCCTCAATAAACCGACTTTATGAACTTTAAATATCCTAATAAATCGTTATTATGCCAAAAGCGTCATAAAAGTTGCATCCAAGGCTTGCAATTCATATTAGCTTTGTTATAATACTGCCCACGACTAGGACGTATCATTAGCATCGATACTGTATTCTATCTCATAGAAGTCTTATATCGCTTGGTGAAATGGGTGAGTGGCTGAAACCAGTTCCCTGCTAAGGAACCATACGTTTGCGCGTATCGAGGGTTCGAATCCCTCTTTCACCTCCATTTATTTGCTCGTTATTAGATTTACAATACAGAGCAATTTGATTCAATAATGTTAGAGCAGTATTAGAAATAATACTACTTTAGCGGATAAAAATATTGACACTCACTGTATTATCTATATAATGATCAACCTAATTTACTACAAAGTTTTATACCGCGTAGTAGATGATGTGCAAAATACGCGCCCGTAGCTCAGTTGGATAGAGCACTTGGCTACGAACTAAGGGGTCGGGAGTTCGAATCTCTCCGGGCGCACCATTTGCATTATCAATAGTCTTAAGTAATACCTAAATCAATCGCCTGTCTTATGACACTTTGGCGATTTTTTTATGTCCGTAGGTTTTATATCGCATATGAGTCGGGTTAGTTTATTATAGCGCCGCTTTGGCTTCATGCCTGCACACAAAGTAAGCATAAGCTATGCTAAAGGCTTTTGATTACGCCAAAGGCTTCTTATTACGCCAAAGGCTTTGATTACGCTACAATAGTCACCATATAACTAATTGTTATTTAAAATTTTGTATTATTCAAATCTATATAATATCTAAACCTTTAGGCTATCTATACTATGTCAAAGAGTACGTCAAAAGCGAGTGCAAAACCTAAGCTACAGCGAAAGGCGCGTCCCACGCAAACACCTGAAATTGAAGAGCCGATCATTGCCAGTCCAACGGAGCGGGTTATCGCTATCGTCTATGACGGTATGCTCATCCTAGCGCTGCTATTCTTGGTTGGGACGGTGTTAACGGTGATCGGTACACTATTGACCATGCAAACGGGTACTGAGTCAGCACAGGCGCAGTCATTACCGACTTGGTATCAGAACTTTATTATGACACCGTCATTTATATTGACGTTAGTAGGCTTCTATGGCCTGTTTTGGCGACGTAGTGGGCAGACTTTAGGAATGCAGACATGGCGGCTCAAAACGGTCAATAATAGCGGTCATCTATTAACTTGGAAACAGTCTTTTAGACGTATCTTAGCGGCCTGCTTGATGCCCTTATTATGCGGGCTTATCGGCAGCTTGATAGGCGGTTCACGAGCGGTCTTATTACTCAGTGCAGTTTTTGGACTGATGTTTAACTATATATTTTGCTTGTTTAACCGTCGTGGTCTAGCGGTACAAGATATGCTATCAAATACCATTACTTTAAAAATGCCTAAACAGCAGCATGAAGGGTTATGGAGCGGATTTAAGAACCGTAAGAAAAATAAATAATTAGGGCGTGTTGAATAAAATATTAAAAGGGCTTGTTTGACATATCAAACAAGCCCTTTTAATATTTTAAATACGAATCCGTAAAGATAAGGATATAGGTGTAATGGACATTTTTCATGCTGTAATAGGGTCTAAAGCTATATACTGTCTGGATTTGCAAGGAATCAACACCATGAATCAAAAAACTGCCCTTTTTGTAGTGATAAACACACCAAGAAGAATGGACGTAAGCTTGGCAAACAGCAGTATCAATGTCTAGCTTGCAGGCGGCAGTTTTTAGGTGGCATCAGACTAAATAATCAAACGCTTTGGACTCAATATACTCAAGGTAAACAGACCTACAAACAACTGGCTGATAAGTACCACTGTAGTGTTAAAACCATACAAAGGCGGTTAGATAAAGTCAGTATTGAGTATCAGATTAAACGTCCTGAGACTGCTAATGTCATCATGGACACCACTTACTTTGGTCGCAAGTTTGGTTTGATGGTCTTTATGGATAACACGACTAGAACCGTACTTTATTACGCGATAGTGAGTCATGAAACCAACAGTGCCTACAAGCAAGGGATTGATCTCTTAGCATCGTCAGGCGTTGATATACAAAGCATCACCTGTGATGGAAGACGAGGACTGAGAGCCCTGTTTAGCAGCATCCCTTGTCAGATGTGCCAGTTCCATCAAGTACAAATAGTGACTCGTTATTTAACTCGTCGTCCTAAGAACATCGCTAGTATTGAGCTTAGATACCTCACTTCAAACTTAACACAGCTCGATAAATCCGACTTCGTAGAGCGCTTAGATCAGTGGTGTTTAACTCATGAAGACTATCTTGATGAACGTAGTACTAATGAAGATACGGGTAAAACGTGGTACACACATAAGCGTCTTAGAAGTGCTTATCGAAGCCTCAGAACCAATAGCGATTGGCTATTCACTTATCGAGAATATGAGCATTTGGACGTGCCCAACACCACAAATTCTCTTGAAGGGTTATTTAGTGAATTAAAGCGACAATTACACAGTCATCATGGTCTAAATGAGCATCGTAAGTTACGGTTTATTAAAGACTTTCTAGGGTCAAAGTCACTCAAATAGCATGAATTATGTCCATTAGCGACTACGTTCTACTTTCTAGCATGAATTTTGTCCATTACACCAGGATTTAAATCTAAGCACCTTTATCATGTCAACTAATCTACATGCTGACGGTTCTAATAAGCATAAAGGTATAGCCGACAAAGAATAAAATCAACGTTATACCAGAGCCCTGAGCAAATTTGTGCTTAGTCTTGTAGGTAAATAGACACATTGCAAATAGCAATAGAGTTATCAAACCCATAGCCAATATATCACGTGATAAAATAATGGCATTTGGCGTAATAGGAGCGATCAATGCCGCCAACCCTACAACACCCAAAGTATTAAAGATATTAGAGCCGATAATGTTGCCCAGTGCCATATCATGTTCGCCTTTGCGAGCGGCTGAGATACTAGCAACCAATTCAGGTAGTGAAGTACCCACTGCGACAATCGTCAAGCCAATAATCAACTCACTCAAGCCCCAAAGTGTTGCCAATTCCACCGCGCCCCAAACGATAGCACGTGAGCTTAATACTAGTACCAATAAACCAAGAAACAATCTGCCAAGTCCACCTGCCATGCTGTGTTCAGCTTGTGTAGTGTCCTCTATAGTATCGTCTTCATGCTCATGGTTACCTTCACGTAGGCTTAATACAATCTGAATACCCAATACGGCCACTAGTAAGGCTATGAGCACCATACCGTCAGCATTACTCAGAGTTCCGTCACTGAGCTGCCAAGCCGCCACAGCAGTCACAAATAGCAGTAATGGCATATCACGATTGATAATGCTTTTACGAATGATGATCGGACTGATTAATACCGTTGCCCCTAATACTAGAGCGATATTGATAATATTAGAGCCATAAGCATTACCTAATGCCAGCTCAGGGCTACCTTCTAATGCGGCGAGTACCGATACCACCATCTCTGGTGCTGACGTTCCTAGCCCTAATATGACGACCCCAATCAAAAAGCTCGGTACATTGAGCTTATTGGCTAAGGCTACCGCGCCATCGATAAAAACATCGGCACTCCACACCAAAATTGCTAAACCTACAACTACTGCCAGTATTGCCAGCCACATCTAAGTGATCCTCTATTAAGAATAATTTTTTGATAAATTAATTTGCGAATAAATAGGTATAAAAAAAGCTGAACCTTAATTTAGATTCAGCTTTAATATTAGCATAAGTTTTATTTTACGATAATTTTGACTTAAGATAAATATAGACTGGTTCAGTTTTATTAAACAATTAATAAACTTGATTCAGCAATATTGAACCGAAAAATAGCTTAGCCAGCTTATAAGCTTTACGCCACTTGCACAGGAATAATATTCGCAGTATCTTTTACGGTATTATCTTCGTTGCAATAGACCAGTCTAGGCTCATAAGTAGCAGCTTCTACTTCATCAAAATGAGCATAAGCACAAATGATGACGATATCGCCTAAATCTGCCATATGAGCGGCTGCACCATTCAATGAGATGATGCCTGAACCTGCCTCAGCGCGGATAGCATAAGTGCGAAAGCGTTTGCCATTAGTGACATTGTAGATATCGATAGATTCGTTCTCACGTAGACCTGCAAGATCTAACAAATCGCTATCGATACCACATGAGCCTTCGTAATGTAGCTCAGCATGGGTAACACGAGCGCGATGCAATTTGCATTTGAGCATATTAAGTAGCATAAGGTGCTTCCTTAGTGAATCTGATAATAAATAAAACTAATAATAAGTGAAACTAACAATGATTATAACTGAAACTGACGATAAGCCACTGATATTTAATGACTAAACTAAGGCATTAATGGGGACAATATCCAAAAATTCAAATGTTAAATTATGGGTCGAGTCATTCATTGGGCTTTATTTCATAGCAGTTTTTTACAGTAGGCGTATCATACCCTATCAATCAGGACATTTAAAACCATTAATGTGTTCACGCGCGCGTTCAATTTTGCCATCTAGTAACAGCGGCAAAGCTTCAAAAGCAGCACTCAATGCGCTATCAATAGCGATCTGCTCATTAGGAGCTGCTTTAGAGAGTACATGACCACTAACCTTGGACTTGTGCCCTGGATGACCGATACCGACGCGCAAACGATGAAAGTCATTGCCAATATGTGGGGTAATGTCACGTAGGCCATTATGCCCACCATGCCCGCCAGCCGTTTTGAGCTTGATGCTACCCGCTGGAATGTCCAGCTCATCATGGGCGATCAATATCTCATCATTGCTAATATTATAAAAATTCACCATCGGTACCACAGATTGACCCGACTTGTTCATAAAGGTAAGCGGCAGAAGCAAACGCACATCGTGCCCGTGAATCTGCCCACGTCCTGTAACACCATGGAACTTTTTATCATGTGAGAGCGATATATTAAACTGATGCGCTAGATGCTGCACGAACCAAAATCCAGCATTATGACGGGTGTATTGATATTGCTCGCCAGGATTACCAAGACCGACAATAAGCTTAATAGACATAGGAATGCTCTGCTGAAATATTAAAGTTAATGAATTTTAAAAAATAAACTTTAAAAAAATAACATTAAGTTCTTTTGAGTACTGTGAATACTATGAGTTACTTTTTTAAAATGTAGTCATAAAAAATAAATGATACAAAAACAGCAGGAGATAGCTATCCCCTGCTGCTTTTTGATTAAGTCACTTTTTTGTTCTAACGTAATGAATAACCTACGCTATAACAAAACAAGTGCTATTCTTCGCCGTCTTTATCTTCGTCAGCAGCTTCGCTGTCGCCATCTTGCTCAGTCGCTGGTACATCAGCTGCATCAACTTCATCAGCATCTTCGTCAACTTCTTCAACCGTTGGTGGCTGCATGTTAACGATAGTACGATCATGACCATCTTCAAGCTCAAGCTCTACGATCACAGCGCCTTCAGGTAGATTAACATCTGATAGACGGAATAGATCACCGATTTCCATACCTGATACGTCGATTTCTAGGTACTCAGGTAATTGTGAAGGTAAGCAAGAGATTTCGATATCTGATACTAGTGTAGATAAGATGCCGCCCTTAGCAGTACCTGGCGCTTCTTCACGGCCAGAGAAATGCACAGGGATGTTGATCGTAATCTTCTGACCTTTTACAATGCGCTGAAAGTCAGCATGCATTGGAAAGCCTTTAGCTGGATGGCGCTGCAAGTCTTTGATAAAAACTTGCGACTCATCACCCTTATCAGTAGTGATAGTCAAGATTTGTGAAAAGAAGGCTTCGTATTCAAGCGACTTTACCATCTCATTTAGTTTGATTGAGATAGCGACTGGCTCTTCACCACCACCATAAATGATAGCAGGAACTAGATTCTGCTTACGTAGGCGGCGGCTCGCACCTTTACCTTGTTGTTCAGCAGAGCGGTCAACCGCGTTAATTGCAAAATGATCAATAGCCATGGGATTAATCCTATAGGAAGTAAGTAAAGTATCTACCAGAAAAATAAACTTGCGACCAGTTTACTGCTGGATAATCGATACGGATATAGTACTGATTTAGAGTATAAAAAAGGTACTAATTAAGAAGTATGCATTGTGTCGCTAGGCTTAAAATTATTAAGTCTAAAGTTATTAAACCTAAAAACCGTAAAAATAAGCAATGTTAGCTAGTAATGAATACAGGCGCGTATTATACGTGGTTTTGTAGCAATAAGAAAGACATACAAAAAGTCAGCGCTAAAAAATGACTTTTAGCGCTGACTTTAACTAATAACTAGCGTCTGCAAAATTTAAGCGTCAAACATGGCACTAATAGACTCTTCGTTATTAATACGACGTAAGCTCTCAGCCAACATCGGTGCGATAGATATTTGGCGGATTTTACTACAAGCAGCAGCCTCATCAGATAATGGAATAGTATCCGTCACGACGATCTCATCCAATGCAGAGTCGCTAATGTTTTTGAGGGCATTACCCGATAACACAGGGTGAGTAATATAAGCCAATACGCGGCGAGCACCACTATCTTTTAACGCCTGCGCCGCTTTACATAAAGTACCTGCGGTATCGACCATATCATCAACAATCACACAGTCACGATCACGGACATCACCGATGATATTCATGACCTGCGACTCATTAGCACGCGCACGACGCTTATCGATAATAGCCAAATCAGCATCGCCCAATTGCTTAGCCATCGCCCGTGCACGCACTACACCTCCGACATCGGGGGAGACCACCATAATGTTATCGTAGTCTTGTTTTTCAAGATCATTGAGTAGCACAGGAGTGGCGTAGATGTTATCAACAGGAATATCAAAGAAGCCCTGAATCTGATCAGAATGCAAGTCAACGGTCATTACGCGATCGATGCTGACGATGTTGAGCATATCAGCGACGACTTTGGCAGAGATGGGCACACGAGCAGAACGAGGACGACGATCTTGGCGAGCATAACCAAAGTAGGGGATAACAGCCGTGATACGACCTGCGCTCGAACGACGCAAAGCGTCAGCCATCATCATGATTTCCATTAGGTTATCATTGGTTGGCGCACACGTCGGTTGCATGATAAATACATCTTTACCGCGCACATGTTCTTTTATCTCCACAGCAATTTCGCCGTCAGAAAAACGCGTGATATCAGCTTTACCAAGAGGAATATGCAGGTGGTCGGCTACGGTTTTTGCAAGTTCAGGGTGGGCAGTACCCGTAAAAATCGCCAAATATGGCATGACTAAGTCCTATTGAGTGACTCAAGCAGCGACCGCTAAGCAGTGTCTAACTGCCCAAATATAGATAAAAAGGAAATGAACGTCGTTAATAGCTATTTTGATTAATGGCTGTTTCGATTAGTGCTAAGACAGTAGAAAATGGTAGGGGTAGCTGGACTCGAACCAACGGATGTCAGGATCAAAACCTGATGCCTTACCAACTTGGCTATACCCCTGTAATGTGCAAGCGAACATTTAATAGTAAACAATATCCATAATGACTGTTAGTGACCGTCGAATACTATTTACAAAATGTTTTTTACTTAGCAGTTAGTCTATCGCTAAAATGATAACTAACTTTCCCTAACGGTGTTCGTTGCGAACTATACCGAAAATAGGCGGGTGTTGTCAATTGCTATAAGATAATCAATCGGTTAAATATCGATTATTATCTCTTATAAAGCACAGCAATATAAAACTTGAACTAATAAATGGCAGGGGTAGCTGGACTCGAACCAACGGATGTCAGGATCAAAACCTGATGCCTTACCAACTTGGCTATACCCCTATTGTGGCGACCTATTATATATAAACTTGCAAATTTTGCAAGTGGTTTACCATTATTATAGCTATTTGTTTACAATTAATTGAATTAGCTTAGTTTTGGTAATCTGCTATCTTTCATAATTTATTAGATAAGTTAGAAATGATAATTCTAGCGATTTGAAAATTTTTCTGCATCCATAAATTGCGAGCCTAAAAACTGAATATATCTACCTTCTAGGCATTTAGGATCTGCTTGTTGTTTAAAACCATAGTCATAGGTAGGATCATAATTTCCAGCATTTAGAGGACCGTTAGTAAAGAGCTTAGTATTTATAGGTATTTCGATACCATTAGCTGTCAAAACCTGTGCCTCTTCATTCCAAGTAGTTATACCATGAGGAAAAATTGGAACGTCAAGTTTATCACCGCTCTGAAGTAGTAGACAGCCATCTTTCATGACTAAAATACCACCAGTTGCTGGTTGTATTTCCATACCACTTTTATAAGGATAAGTGAAAAATTGGGCATATGACTTTTGATCGTACTCTATATTATCGACAGATACTTTGGGATTGGGTACTTTAATGTTTTGAACCTTTGCATCGGCTACTGGATATGAGTCATTATTTTTGATACAACCAGAAATTCCGATCGACATTGTGATTATACTTGGTAGCAGTATAGAAACGATTGGTTTCATAATGAAAAGCCTTTAATTTGCAATAAAGTATATTTGGAAAATTACAAAGTAGCAAAGCCGACTTATATTTTGATTCACTAGTGTTTATTTTTACGGGAAAGTATTAACTAACTTTCCTGTCATGAATACTGCCGGTTCTGTCAGGCAATCTGTATCTTTAGAATCTACAACCGCATAATCCCCTTTTTGAAAATGATAGTGACCTATATACTCTTTAATTACACCACCAGTAGTAATCTCTTCACCAAGTTTAACTTGAGTCCCATTTAAAGAAATCAAACCCTCGTCTTCAAAGAGAATCACTCTACCTGGATAAAAAACAGCACTAAAATATTCAGTATCATTTTGAACAAAATACAAGCAACTACTTTTAACTATATACTTGCCCTTCAAAACAAAATTAATCTCTTGCATCGAGAGAGTAGGCGCATAAGTGAACAGTTCAGCAGGCAAGCTTACACTAGGTGCTAAGTTAGGAATAGCTACTCGTTGAAAGTCCTTTTTTGCTTTCGCATTTGGTAGTGGCAATGGAACTATCTTGTCAGAAGTGCGATTTGGGGTAGAGTCAGTTTGGGGTAGAGAAAGTAATGAGCAGCCAAGCAAACTTGATAATAGACAAGCAAAAGTCGCGAACCTTGTTATGTGTTGATGCATATTTGAATAATTCATATTAATACCAACTTATTTTGTCTAATTATGATATGTCCTACGAACCACCCAAAAACCGCTAGGACTCAAAATTAAATCAAAAATGACGAGTAAAATTTCTTACAAATTATTGACCACATAACCTGCACAAGGCGCGTCTACAATCCACTTATTCAAAAGTGCTTTATTATCAACAATACCTCTATCTAACGGCAAAAATACCGCGCTGCCAGAGCCTGTCATGCGTGCAGTCGCTTGCGCTTGCGACTCTAAGCTTTGCAGATAAATGAGCGCTTCGCTAATCGCTGGAGCAAGGGCAGTGACTACGGGTGTAAAGACGTTTTGATAGGGCGTATTTAAATACTGTGCATATTCATCAGTATCATTTTTAATAGTGTCAATTGATAACGAGGCGATATTTCGTTGTAGCTTTGCATGGGCAAAAAGTTTGGCCGTATTGACATGAGCATTAGGCGTCAATACTAAATAATGCTGATCAGGCAGGTTAATTAACGTTAGTTGCTCGCCAATACCCATCGCGATGGCATCTTGCCCAAAGATAAAGATCGGTACATCTGCTCCAATAGTAGTGGCAATTTTTATCAATTCATCACAGCTTAGATTGAACTGCCAAATCTCGTTAAGCGCAAGCAAAGTCGTCGCTGCATTGGATGAGCCACCGCCTAGGCCTGCGCCCATTGGCAAGTGTTTGTCTAAAGTAATAGTCACTTTTTGCAAATGATCAGGCAGCTTTTGCATGTCTATAGCCGCTAGTAATAAAACGCGTGCCGCTTTAAATATCAAATTATCTTCTAAGCTGACAGTGATACTGTCTGCACCTGCAATTGTAATCAGCTTTTTGCAAATGCTAATGGCTTGCTGATTGCCATCACTATCAAAGGTAAAAATATCATCCAAATCTATTCTTTCAGAAGGCAGAAAATGCAAGTAATCACCCCAATCAAGCAGGCGAAATACCGTTTGCAAGTTATGATAGCCATCCGCTCGCTTGCCAGTAATATGCAAAAATAAGTTGATCTTTGCAGGAGACAAGCGAGTGATTAAGCTATCTAAAGGAGTATCGGTTGAGGCCATAACTATGTCTATAATAAAAGGCTATTAATTTTGATGATTAATGGTCATGACTACTTTATGACCTGCTGGTTGGATAGCTGTGATCTTATTCGGCAGCTTATCATTGCCTTTATAATTGAAGCTGGCGCTCCAATCGCCATTAGCTGAGCTAATCAAGCGATTTTGCGCATCTAACTGTGGCGCGCTATCTGAAGGTGCCGCGCGCCCTGATATCCAATAGGGCATTTGTGAAATAGGCGCTTGCCAACCAGTCGCTTGCTGGAGCAAAGTTTCAGGGTCATCTGCGGTCAGTGTACCTGTTTTTTCACTGACTAGCGTTGCGGTCTGACCATCATATTCGATGTTAGTTTTACCGATACCCAAAGCACCAATGAGCTCAATAGCAAAACGCTCGTTTTGCTGACCCCAAGCATAGAACGCACTGCCACCTTGTGTACCTGTATCAGCAGGCATAGTCACACCAATCTTACCATTTATGTTGAAATCAGAAAGTTTTTCAGTTGGTATCGTTGTAGGCGTAGTCACTGCTTGGTTCTTAGGTAGTGATTGACAACCCGAGATAACTAATAGTGCTGCGCTCATAGTTGCTATGGATAGTATTTTGTTAGATTTAGCAGTTTTATGCGAAGTTGTTGTTAGCACGGCTGACATAGTTATACCTTAAAATTATTAATGAGCTCTAAAAGTTAGACACAGCTTAAGCCATTTATGTTGCCCAGTTATGCATGAATGTTAGTTTATCTTTGGAGCCTTGTCTTTTAAATCAATACAACTGCACTCTATCATTGACGTTTTGTTGACCAAATGAAAAGCGTTGTTGCAAATCTGCGAGCAAATCTGCCACTTTTTCATTATTGCCTAAGCCTTGATAAGCACGGAGTAATAACGTACCTGAGCGTAATGTAGGCAGCACCTCATAAGGGGTCTGTAGGTAACTTATGACTTGAGTGTAGTTGTCAGTGGCAAGGGCGTCGCTGGCGAGTATATTGAGCGCCTGCAAGTGCAGCTCATTGTCATAACGCGGATCATCGTAACGAATCTGAATGATCGTATTTGCCAGTGCTAGCCCTTGCTCTGAGCCGCGATTACTAGCCAATAATAGCTGCGCGTAACTGAGCTGATAATTCAAATTGCTAGGCTCTAATGCTTGCAAATGATTGAGCAAAGCCCGCTTGACGACATAGTCTCGACGATCATCAAGCAGTTGCGCCCGAGCAAACAAAACCAGCTGATTATCTGGATATTTGCGACTGGCGCGCGTTAATAACTGCAGCGCCTCTTCAGGCTCATTTTGTTGCCATAGAATATCCGCTTGCATAACGAAGCTCTCAGGTGCAAACACACTATGCTGTTGGCGCAATAGCTGCAAGGTCGTAATAGCGGATTCAAAATTATTATTTAACAGCTCAAGAGCGACGACTTTTTCGCGCGCAGCTAGAACTAAGTCCTCACGCACAACCCCATTGAGATAGTATTTTGCTTGCTCAAAACGTTGTTGACGCTCAGCACTGATACCTAAATAGTAATAGGCTTGGTCTAGATAAGCAGGCGTCTTCGCTAAGACGTTTAATAGCCGATCGGCACTGCGATATTGCTCAACATCCAAGCTGACTAATGCGGCAAGCAGTGTAATTTCAGGATCATCTTCAAAGCGACTGTGCGCCTCTAGTAATAGCTGCCACGCCTCTTGGCTTTGCTTTAGATCTAGCAAATAGCGAATCTCATACAAATATAAGTTCTTGCTATCTGCATTACGCAAGCGCGCTTGATTAACATAGTTCAATACAGTTTCAGTAGGTTCAATTTTACGTAAAATGTCTGCTTTTAAAGTGATAAAAGGCACATAGTCAGACTGGCTTATAAGCGCCCGATTGATATGGATAAGCGCATTTTTCGGATCATTGAACTGATAAAGTAGACCTGCTTTGAGTACTGATAATGAAGCGTTTTCTTGGCTATCAATAGGTTGCAAAGCCGCAAGTAGCTCACGCTGATCATCGACACTATCAGGATAAATACCGATCAATATTTCGCTTAGATCTGCACGCGGATCATAGCGCAGAATACGATTAAGGGTTTCGCCTGCTAGCCTATAATCGTGCGCTTTCAATGCTAAGTGCGCCACATAAAACCAAGCAGGAACGTGATCAGGGTTTTGATCCTGCCAAGTTTTGGCAAAGATTAACGAGTCACTGATATTTTCATTGTCTAGCGAAAAACTAAGCGCACGCTCAAACACGGCGGTAGCCTCCTGCTTGAAGGATTGCTGCTTGTAGATTGTCAAAGCACGACGGGTATCACCACGATTAGCGGCAAACTCAGCGTCTAGCAGAGCATACAAACTTGGCTCATCAAGAGCTGACTGAGAAGAGTCGATTGAAAATAGATGGTTAGTAAAGACTGTCGGCAGATTGTTTTTATTAATTTTATCATCTATATCAAGAGCAACAGTAGTGGTGTTCTTGGCTTGAGACAAATCACTAGTATCACTCTTGGGAAGTATAGCTTCTAGCAAAGGGCTAAATAGATGAGCCTCAGCGTAAGCGGGCATAGCTAAGTACAGGCAAGCCGCCAACAATAACGTCAGCTTACGTCGCTGCTGTAATCGATCGATAATAGCATCGATAAAACGGCGAATACCCAAAGAGTGATCGCAGGCAGGTTTGAACACCAGTTTTGCATGATTACGAAACTTAAAAAATCTCATAGACAGTCATATTCATCCATAGCTATAGTCAACAGGTTGACACTATTATAATTATAAACCCTATTGTAATTATAAGTAGTATAAGAGCGGATGACGTCAATAAACAATAGTACTCCTGTTATTTATAATCAGATAACTGCAAATCTAACGACTATGTATTTATTACATTACTAAGCATACGTCCCTGTTTTTATTACTGATGATACTTATCGAGGCTTAGCAAATCAATTTAGCAATAAATAAGATGGGTATGAGGTGTAGTGACTAAAAGTACAGCAATGATTAAAAATATAGTAGCAGTTGATTTATTGCTATTTTGCCCAAATACAGACCATTACCGTTACCCACTTTAGGTCTGTGTCAAAAAAGTACCCCTGTGTCAAAAGAGTAAGCAACAGTGATATAATAGCCAGTCCTGTGCTTAGGGCAGCAGTTATTATGACTGTTTTAGGCGTCTTTTTATCTATGCAAGTGAGTAACACTGTCTAAGCTATCGCTTGATAAGTAGTATTTGTTAAGCGACTGTCACTATCAAATGAAAATAGCAGACAAATAAATAGCATGCACTTTATATTTATGGTTTATCAATAATGAGATTAGTGGTCATTGGGGTCAATCACAAAACCGCACCAATCGCTTTGCGTGAGCGCTTGGCGTTCGTGGGTGATGATATAAATAGTGCGTTAGTCCAACTCAAAACCTTTACCGATGGTAGTGTCATTGTTTCAACCTGCAATCGTACAGAAATCTATGCGTTAATGCCGCAACCAATCAGCGCAACGGGTTCGATAACTGTAGCGATGGAGCAGCACATTGCTGATATTAAATCTTGGCTTGGTGATTTTAAAAAATTATCGGCAGCTCAGGTTGAAGGCTTTTTATATGTGCATCAAGATACCCACGCACTCACTCACTGGTTACGAGTCGCCGCAGGTCTTGACTCTATGATCTTAGGTGAGCCACAAATACTCGGTCAGATCAAGCAAGCCGTGCAATTGGCACATACAGAACAGGCGCTAAGCTCGCAGTTAGGTTGGATTGTAGATCAAGTGTTTGCTGCCGCCAAACGCGTGCGCAATGAAACTAACGTTGGTGCACAAGCGGTGTCTTTAGGATTTGCCGCTGCTAAATTGGTCACCCAAATTTTTGATAATCTACCCAGTCGTACGCTAGTTGTCGTCGCAGCTGGTGAGATGAATCGTCTAGTAGCTACTCATATAGCAGGATTAGGTGTCGGTCGAATTATCATCTGTAATCGCAGTCCTGAGCGTGCTGAAGCTCTAGCGACTGAGCTGCGTCAAGCCAACCTTAAGTTAGCGAACTTCAGTGTCGAGGTGCGCCCATTACAAGAGCTGCCACAGGTACTAGCAGAGGCGGACATCGTGAGTAGTTGTAGTGGCAGTATGGATGTACTGATCAATAAGAATATGACCGCTCAAGCGCTCAAGCAGCGCCGTTACAGACCTATGCTAATGATAGATTTGGCAGTGCCGCGCGATATTGACTCAACTATCAGTCAAATGGATGATGTGTATCTATATTCTGTTGATGACTTGCAGCATGTTATAGCAGGTAATCTAGAGCGACGCCGCCAAGCAGCAGTAGATGCGGAATTGTTGGTTAGTCAATTAGTGGTTGAGATAGAACGACGCTTTCAGGTACGTAAAGTGGGGCATGATATCGAGCAATATCGCAATCATACCCAGCTGCAAGTTGAGGAGCTACTTGGTAATGCTCTCAAAAAGCTCGATAGTGGTGAGATGGATGCGAATTCAGCAATGGTTGAATTGACGCGGCAGCTTACCCAAACTTTGAGCCATGCACCCTCCAAGCTGATGCGTAAAGCGGCTCGGGAAGGTGACAGTGAGCTACTTGATTTTGTGGTTTCAGGCTTGCATGGTGCTTATCGCAAGCGCAGATAATGCGTCACTATATTGGCAAACCATTATCTACTATAACTATTAGTATTAGGCTCAGAACTTTAAGATTGCTTTTAAAGCGCTAATAACTGATGACAATAGCCTAAAATTCTGTTATTTTAGAATGTGTTAATAATCGATTTACCTAATATATTAATCAACAACTTATCTTGGTCAAACGCTCAAATTTGTCTTGGTTAAAAGTATAGTAGTACACAAAACATAGCGGTAATATATCAATTATCGTTACTGTTATTTCATAATCAACAGTTCCATTATCATCTGTCTGCCGCCGCGCTACAACCATGATGGTACTGATGTCAAAGCAGTATTGCCTAGACTTATCATTAGACATAACTTATCAACGGCAATAGTGCAAGGTAAAAGTGCTATATCGTCAATCTCATGCAGCACCTTCTTCAATACCTAAGTAGCAAACCCTGTAATAAGCCCTATAGTTGTGTCTAAAAGTTATTGAGCACCATCAGACTTTTTACTAGAGCCATAAGCAAGCACTAGCTCAGTTTCATCTCTATTTGTTTTATTTCTATTTATTTAAACTTACTTCACTTATATTTCAACAACCAACAAGGAAAGTCCTATGTCTGCATTACTAAAAGATATTGATCCAGAAGGTTTATTAGAGTATTCAGTAGTCTATACTGACCGCGCCCTAAATCACATGTCAAGCTCATTCCAGCAAGTCATGAATGATCTGTCACGTGATCTAAAGTCAGTCTATAAAGCTGAAGCGGTCGCTATTATTCCAGGTGCTGGAACTTATGGTATGGAGGCGGTAGCGGCTCAGTTGGCTCAAGACCAAGATACGTTAGTGATCCGTAACGGTTACTTTAGCTATCGTTGGACGCAGATCTTAGAAAAAAATAAACTTGGCAATACTAATACCGTACTAGCTGCGCATCACGCTGAAGATACTAACGAAAGCAGTGATGCAAAAAAGCCATTTGCTCCTGTAGATATCGAAGTCGCCGTTGCCAAGATCAAAGAGCTTAAGCCTGGTATCGTATTTGCGCCGCACGTCGAGACCTCAGCAGGTATTATCTTACCAAACCATTATATCAAAGCCTTAGCCGAAGCTACTCATAGCGTTGGTGGCTTGTTAGTTATCGATTGTATCGCTTCAGGCTGTGTGTGGCTCGATATGAAAGAGCTGGGTATTGATCTATTAATCAGTGCACCACAAAAAGGCTGGAGCAGTACCCCTTGTGCCGGCATCGTCATGATGAGCGAAGCGGCCATTGCCAAGGTAGAAACGACTGAATCTAATAGCTTTAGCTTAGATCTAAAACAGTGGCTCACGATTATGCGCGCCTTTGAAAACGGTGGTCATGCGTATCATGCGACTATGCCAACAGACAGCTTACGCCAGTTCCGTGACACGGTTAATGAGGCCAAAGAGATCGGTTTAGACAAGCTATGTGACGCGCAGTGGGAGCTGGGTAACCGTATCCGCCATGTACTAGAGTCTAAAGGCTTTGAGAGCGTTGCCGCCGAAGGTTATAAAGCGCCAGGTGTTGTAGTTTCTTATACCAGCCGTGATGATATGCATAAAGGTAGCGCCTTTGCTGAAGCAGGCATGCAAATTGCCTCAGGTGTTCCTTTAAAAGTGGGCGAGCCTGAGAGCTTCAAAACCTTCCGCTTAGGTCTATTTGGTTTTGATAAACTACAAGATATCGATGGTGCCGTTGAGCGTTTTGAAACGATACTAAATCAAGTTATTGAAAAACAGCCTAGCTAATAGGACTTTTATTAGTTAAGCGCTTATTAGTATAAAAATACTGAGTTACTAAAGATAGTGACTCAGTATTTTTTTATCATTATATTATACTTTATAATATAATGTATAATAGTGCGATGACATTAAGTCAAATAAAAATCAGAATGAGTAACTAATTATGAGCATACAAATAGACTGGCAAGTTTTTACCCCGATATCATTAGTAGGTGGCATGATGATAGGGGTAGCAACTGTCATTTTGCTATTGGGTATCGGACGCATCGCTGGTATTAGTGGCATCGCTGCAAGCTTATTAAAACCTAAAGGATTAGAGCTTTGGCAAGTGCTGTTTATAGTGGGGCTTATCGTCTCACCGTTACTCTATCAGTTAATCGCTCCACTACCAGCCGTGCAAGTGACAAGCTCTTTGCCATTACTCATTATTGCAGGACTGATAGTCGGCTTTGGCACGCGCTTGGGCTCAGGCTGTACTAGTGGTCATGGCATATGCGGTAATGCACGCTTATCACCACGCTCTATGGCAGCCACCGCGACCTTTATGGGTTTTGGTATTGCAACAGTATTTATCGGACGGCAGGTTTTGGGCATTATTTAATGTCTTTCACCTATGATAAAACGGTTTCTATAAAGATAAATTGCGAGAACTAAAAATGTTAAAAAATATAATAGGCTTATTGGTAGGATTGTTATTTGGCTTTGGGCTATTAATATCAGGCATGACGGATCCTGTCAAAGTACAAGGGTTTTTGGATGTGTTCGGGGCATGGGATATCTCTTTGGCACTGGTGATGGGCGGTGGATTATTAGTCGCCATTGTTGGGGTGCAATTGGCAAAACGTCAACAGACTAGCTGGATTGGTACAAGCATTGACATGCCTAGCAAAACGGTTATTAATAAAAAGCTATTAACTGGCGCGATGCTATTCGGTATCGGTTGGGGATTGGTAGGCATCTGCCCTGGACCTGGGATTGTGCTGCTCGGTACAGGTATCTGGCAAGCGTATGTATTTATCCCTGCAATGATCATTGGCATGCTGGCATATCAATGGCTTGAGCCTAAGATTGGTTGAAAGATTCAATAATTCACGGTACACAAAAAAAAGTCAGTCTAATTGAATTAGACTGACTTTTTTTATGAGTGACAATAATTGGCTTAAAGTTTTACTGGTTCGAAGGCTTCACTTTAGCCGTTTCATGAGCCATCGATTTGGCGGCTTGACGTAGCTCAAACTTTTGTACTTTACCCGTACTAGTCTTAGGGATTTTGGCAAAGATAATATACTTAGGCACTTTAAAACCTGCTAAGTGCTGCTTGCAATGATTAATGACTGTCTCACGCTGCAAGGTATTGCCATCGTGAATTTCGATAAAGGCGACAGGTACTTCACCCCATTTATCATATGGTGCAGCAACGACAGCGCAGCTCAAAATCTCGGGTATTTTATATAAAGTATTCTCAATCTCAATGCTAGAGATATTTTCACCGCCTGAGATAATGATGTCTTTAAGCCTATCCATAATTTTGATATAGCCATCAGGATATTTAACGCCCAAATCACCAGTACGAAACCAACCGTCTTTAAATGCAGCTTCGGTAGCTTTACGACTCTTTAGATATCCTTTCATGATCATGTTACCGCGTAGTGCCAGCTCACCCATTTCTTCACCATCAGCACTTACAGGATCAGTCGTACCTTGTTTAAACACTTCAAAGCCTGTCATCAAATGTGAGATCACCCCTTGACGAGATTTTTTTTGTGCGCGTTCGCTTACGCTTAGAGCGTCCCATTCCTCTTGCTCAGCGCAGATAGTTACAGGCCCATAAGCTTCCGTCAATCCATACACATGCGAGATATCAAAACCCATCGTTTCCATCGCGGTAAGCATTGTTTCTGACGGCGGCGCGCCAGCAACCCAGCCTTTTACTTTATGAGTGATAGCTTGTTTATACTTATCTTTGCCATTGGCTATCATATTATGTACAACGGGCGCTGAGCAGTAATGGCTGACTTTATATTTATCGATCAATTGCAGTATCAAGTCGGCATCTATCTTGCGTAGACAGACGTTGACCCCAGTGCGTTCAGCGATAGCCCAAGGGAAGCACCAGCCATTACAATGAAATAATGGTAGCGTCCATAGATATATGGCGTGCTTGGGCATATCCCAATCTAAGATATTGGAGACTGCATTTAGCGTAGCGCCGCGATGATGATAGACCACGCCTTTAGGCGTCCCCGTAGTGCCTGAAGTATAGTTGAGCGCAATCGCATCCCATTCATCAGCAGGCTTCTCCCAATGGTCTAAATTATCGGAGCTGGCGATTAATGCCTCATAACTCATCTTGCCAAAGCTTTTGATATCGATAGCTGCATCTGTAGCATGAATGACGATTAAATTTGGAAAAGTCTCATCAATAATCTCAGCTAAATCTGCAAACTCACTGTCCATGATTAAAACTTTGGCTTCAGAATGTTGCACACAAAAAGTGAGCGCATTAATATCTAAGCGCGTATTCAAAGTACAAAGTACCCCACCTGACATAGGAATACCAAAAGCACATTCAACCATCGCCGGTGTGTTAGGCAGCATGACGGCAACGGTATCATTTTTATCGATACCTAGTTTGCGCAGGCTATCAGCCAGCTGGCGACAACGGTTAAAAGTCTGTTGCCAGGTTTGGGTGAGGTTATTATGCTCAAGGTCATCGTAGATAATAGCGGTTTTATTAGGATAAACCTGTGCGCTACGAATAATAAAATCAATAGGAGTAAGAGGCTGATAGTTGGCAGAGTTTTTACCAAGACCTGTATGAAAGTCAGTCATAGAGATAATCCTTTATTATTTAGTGGTTATAATTATTTTAACGACTCTTATTTATTATAGATAAAAGATTTTAGAAAGTAAGGTGGTTTGATCGTGTTTGCCAGGTTTTTTCTTAATAACATAATGCTCACTCATCAGTCGCCTATGTGCATAGCTGGCAATAAAGGCATTATGCTACGATGTACTACCACTGACTATTCAGAATGTTTGATTTGCTTTAATAGTAGTACTTTATTGATTCATAAGGATAATGACATGAGCGCCAGCACGAATAATACTGCCAGCCAAGAAAAACGAAGTAAGTTTAAGAAGTTCAGAAAAAGTCGCAAAAATACTGATCGTATTGTCACAACTAGCGCCGCTAATGATTCTGAGCACGGCTCTAGCCACTATCCACATCTATTTGAGCCCTTAGACTTGGGATTTACTAGCCTAAAGAACCGTCTGGTTATGGGCTCTATGCATACGGGGTTAGAGGACAGATTCTATAACTACGGTAAGCTTGCCGCCTACTTTGCCGAACGTGCCAAAGGCGGTGTGGCAATGATGATTACGGGTGGTATTTCACCCAATCGCGAAGGTTGGTTGCTGCCTGCTGGCGGCACGATGAATACAAAGATGGATGTTATCAACCATCAAAAAGTAACGCGCGCCGCTCATAAATATGACAGCAAAATCATTATGCAAATATTGCATAGTGGTCGCTATGGTTATCATCCGTTTGTCGTGTCATCGAGTCCGATTAAGTCGCCTATTTCACCGTTTAAACCGCGTAAAATGAGCATCAAAAATATCGAGCAGACAGTAGAGGACTACGCGCGCTGTGCCAAATTAGCCAAGCAAGCAGGCTATGATGGTGTAGAAATTATGGGCTCTGAAGGCTACTTGCTCAATCAGTTTTTATCGCGTCATGTTAATAAACGTGACGATATATATGGTGGCGATATCAGCGGACGTATGAAACTGGCAGTCGATATAGTCAAGGCGGTACGCAAAGCTGCTGGTGATGATTTTATTATTCTATTTCGCTTATCGGTCATTGATTTGGTCAAAGACGGCAACGTCATGGATGAAGTCATTACTGTTGCCAAAGCGTTAGAGGAAGCAGGTGTGACCATCATGAATACGGGTATCGGCTGGCATGAAGCGCGGGTTCCTACTATTGTCACTAGCGTACCGCGCGCCGCTTTTGTGGACTTTACTGCTGAGATCAAAAAGCATATCAGCATCCCAATGATGGCCGCGAATCGTATCAATATGCCCGATACCGCAGAAGACATCGTCGCTACTGGTAAGGCGGACTTGATTCAAATGGCGCGTCCGTTCTTAGCCGATCCGAGCTGGGTCAATAAAGCCAAAGCAGGCGATGCTGATCGTATTAATACTTGCATTGCCTGTAACCAAGCTTGCCTCGATCATACTTTTGAGAATAAGCGCTCAACTTGTCTAGTCAATCCGCAAGCTTGTTATGAGACGGAGCTGGTCTACAAAAAGACCAAAAAGCCTAAAAAAGTCGCGGTCATCGGTGGCGGTGTCGCGGGTATGTCAGCCGCGCATGTCGCAGCGCTGCGTGGTCATGAGGTCACACTATTTGAAGCCCGTGATATCTTAGGCGGGCAGTTTAACTACGCCAAAGTCATCCCAGGTAAAGAAGAGTTCTTTGAGACTATTCGCTACTATATCAATGAGCTTGAGCACTTAAATGTTGAGATTAAGCTCAATACCAAAGTCGATAAAGCGATGCTTGAGGCAGGTAAGTTCCATCATGTCATCGTCGCGACGGGTGTTGTGCCTAGAACACTAGCGGGCAAGTTAGAAGGCGCTGATCTACCACAAGTGATGACTTATGCGGAACTACTCTCAGGTGAAAAATCAGTCGGTGATACGGTCGCAGTCATCGGTGCGGGTGGTGTTGGCTTCGATGTTAGTGAATATCTCACCGCGCGCCATGGTCAGCCATTAGATCAGTTAGCACCTGAAACGCTTAAAGATCCCAGCTATCGCCCAGAGCCGCAATCGGTAGATGAGTGGCGTGAAGAATGGGGCGTCACTGAAGATATGGATTATCAAAGCGATGGTGGTTTAATTAAGCCGGACGCTATTACGCCTATTCGCCAAGTGTATATGATTCAGCGTAGCAAAGGTCGCTTGGGCAGTGGCTTGAATAAAACCTCAGGCTGGGTGCATCGTGCGCATGTTAAGTCACACGGCGTCATCCAAGTATCGGGTGTCCAGTATGAAAAGATTACTAACGAAGGTATTTGGATTACCAATACTCAAGGTCAAAGTCAACTATTACGTGTCGATAGCGTCGTAATCTGCGCAGGTCAAGAGTCAGTAGTCGAGCTTATGCCAAATGTTGGCGATGCACCTGACGCGCAATATCATCTGATCGGCGGCGCAAAACTAGCGGCCGAGCTGGATGCTAAACGCGCTATTCGGGAAGGGGCTGAGGTTGCGGTTGGGATTTAGAGCTTTAGGTTTGATATAAAAGCGGCGAGATTAATTATCTTGCCGTTTTTTTTGTATAGCAATTATTTTCACAGATTTTTTAAAATGAAATTATCAGTAGCTTAACTCAACAAACAATGGCTTTATTTCGTTGTTTTATACTTCTATACTAATTTAAAAATTGCTCAAAGCTAATTTCACTCTTACGTCATAGCGAATCGACAATGATACTCATTCCTCGTACCCTACTGTTAACAAAATTTTATCTATCCAGCTGTCTCTTGATTGGTGGCTGCTCAACCCTATATGAACCACAAAAACTAAATAATACCTTTGCATTGTCTGAAACTACGCAAGTGAATAGTAGTGCGGACGAGTTTGATACAGTTCCTACTTGGTATGAATTAGTTTCTAAAGGCGTCGAACTACTTCCTGAAGCTCGAAATACTTACGATACACAAGAACCAGAACTAACGGTAATGGGTCCTGCTCAAGTCTTAGCGCTTGACTCCAAATACTATGCTAGGGCTTACGATATCGATCATACTGAAGCCATGCGTCAGATGCTTATCCAGCATGATAATCAAAAACAAAATAACGCACTTCAGGCAGAATTTGGCGATAGGATAGTGACACGGGGCCTTATTAATGAGCCTGAATATGGCATTTTGATAACTTTAGCGGATACTGGTGCGCTGCCGCCTGATCGAATATTATATCGTCCTGCTAATAAGCTCAGTGAGCGTGAAACTGTTTTTGAAAGTTATAAGACGATGACGTCAGAAGGTATTATGCTCACTCAATCTGAATTAGATAACGCTATGGCGCTTATTGAGTCGCCAACGCGTTTTATCGTAAAGTTTGAGATTAGTCCGAAAGCAAAGAACCTGACAGACGCACAAAAGCAACTTATGTATGAACGCTCTAATGAGCTAAATAAGCAAATACCTATGCTCATTGGAAGCTCATACGATAGTAGAGAAGGCGAATATAGAATATACGTGCATGCTGACGATGCTAAAGCTGCAGGGTTCACTGAAGAAAAACTGAAGCAAATTGGTGAAAAATTGATGAGAATGCCTATCCAGATTAAGTGGGGAAGAGGCTATGCTACTTACGGAAGTGAGTAAATGATAATTGTGGGTTAGAATATTTCAGCGCGCAGGGTGGCTAAGCAAAAGCTTAACCCACCAAATCTATAATTTTAATATTTAACGATGCGTTACGTCTTGCCTGCACTCTACAAGAGTTTGACAAGCCTAACGCCACCCTACGTCCACTACCAAAAGTTTATTATCTATTAAATAAGCGATAAATCGAGTCATTATCTTTTGCTAAAACTAGTATCTGGCGTTCCTTTAAAACACCCGAGCACCCATGGGTAAGAGTCAGTAATATAATAGCCATAGCTACCATCAATCGTCATGCCATTGCATTCGTCGAGATCGCCGGAGCTTTGTGAATACTGATAATCATCGATGTAAGTACCATCATAACTTCCACCAGGATTAATACCGTTTTGTTCGACGCGATTACCTGATTTGAGTGCATAACTTGAAGTCGCTTTTCTGATAGTTCCAGCGTCGTTAAAATACGAGCCGTAGATAGGATAACCATCAGCTGCAAAACCCACTACAGGAGATTGAATCGCTGTATCCGAATAAAATAAAGCATTTGGATTACCATGATAATGATAAGTCCCATCTGGCTGGGTATGGGCATTATGCGAATCTGTACTAAAATTTGATAAAGATGACATCGGATCAAATCTAAAAGGCGCATTCATATCATTGCAGCCAATCCTACCATCACCTACGCCAAAACATCCCGCTGCAAGCAGATCCAGTTTGACTCCATTTAAGAAAATCGCATTATCTGAGGTTAAAGAAAGCTCTGTGATAGAAGCTGACATAGTTGGGCTTTGAGTGACTTGATAGGTTTTATTGTTTTCTGATACGTTAGTGACAAAATTGGCATTATTATCATTAAAATTGTGATTAGGTATTGAGTTCGTGCTAAATAAACACTTATTACTATCTAGTGTTATTTTGAGATCGCCCTCGAGAATGACGTTTCTTTGCACATCTAACGCCGTTGAGGTGTAATTATTTACATACTCTGCGCAATTCGTGGCTCTGCTTTCTAATATAATATCTGTAATATCGACACTAGCATCCATACTGTCCGTCGTTCCAGTGTCAGAGTTGTCACTATCAGTGATGATACCAGTACTTGGATTAGAGACACTATCAACATCTGATGAAGAACCTCCGCAGCCGCTTAAGACAAAAGCGGTTATGAAAAAAAATAATATCGCATAAAAACTCCTTTTTTAAAGTATTACAAGTAAATGTGAAGCGCGTAAGAATGTTAATATTATAGTAAAACTATAATATTAACATTTGATAGACCTTATTTAAGCTATTTTTTTCATGAATCTAGATAGTGTGCATAGAATTAATCATTCGTAAGCAAGCGTAGGCTGGGCTTTTAGCACAGCTTTATCTATTAAATATAAGCAAATTTATAATTGTCAAACCATCTGAATCTAATAGAACCAAATATAGCGCTATTTTTGTTAGTTTAGCCGTGACTGTAGCGGTTGTCCTGCTCGTTTGGGCGAGTTGTGCAGTCTTTCCAGAAAATCATAGATTTTCTCTTGTGTCGGGTTAAGTGTCTGGGAAACACTTAATGTTTCCTTCCTTATATCGAGGCAACAAAAACGACTCAAACCGTGTCAGCGCCTCGCCCAGCTGAGGAGATAAAAGAGTAAAGCAGGAAATAGCTCCCCACTCAAAAAACTGTCTCCCAAAACGCACTATCTATGCTACATTGAATCCTACTAGAGATGCTCAATCGCATCCACGACTAATGCCATAAAAAATAATTTTATAATGGTATCTACGCGCTTTACAAAACATCCCGGTTTCGATAAGTCTGCGCGGCTTAACTGTCGCCTTGCACCGATCAAAAAGCTTCAATCGATCGTTAATCCACCAAATCAATACCCTTATGGAGTTCAAACATGATCCTCAAACTTAACGTCAAACTCCATTATCGGCTCCCCGCGCCGATGGACCTTTTGCTTCAGATCGAAGCCGCCGATCTTGTGGATCAGCGGGTGCGTTCGGCCGAGATTTGGACATCAGACGTTGCGCATTTTTCAAGGGTCGTCGCCGATGATGGCATAGGAGAGCGGATTTGGATCCGCGCAGAGGGAGATTTTAGCTGCACTTATACCGCAGAAATTGATATTGACCGTCCTGTTTTAGACATATCGGCCCTGCCCCAAACTGCCCCTCATCTTTTGCCTGGAGAGGCGATCAAATATTTGATGCCCTCTCGCTTTTGCCCATCAGACCAGTTCCATGACTTCGTGAATGCCGAGTTTGGCGATCTCTCAGGTGGCGCGCGGATTGCTGCAATGCGCGATTGGATTGAGTCGACGTTTAGCTATGTGCCTGGATCGAGCCATGCACAAACCACCGCCCTTGACACCTTTGTTCAACGTCAGGGCGTATGCCGCGACTTTGCGCATGTGCTCGTGACACTCGCACGCGCGTCAACGATACCAGCGAGATTCGTGAGCGTTTATGCGCCTGATGTGACGCCACAGGACTTTCATGCCATAGCTGAGGTTTATCTTGGGGGGAGCTGGCATCTCATTGACCCAACTGGCATGGCATCTGCCGACACGATAGCTCGCATCGGTGTTGGAGCCGACGCGTCCGGCGTTGCGTTCTTGACTGCATTCGGATCCATGGAACTGGTCAACCAATCGGTATCCGTGACCAGACAAGATTAGAGTTCTGACTCTAGGCAGCTGAAGTTGGAATTTAGGGTTTGATATTTTAAGTTGAATGACGAGGCGGCGAGATTAATTATCTTGCCGTTTTTTTTGGTAATTGAGAATTCGAAATTTAACTATTTTTACAAATTAGATCAGCAGCACTATCTATGTAACAATCTATGTTTTGATCATTATTTACCTATAGCTATCATAGTACTAACACCAGTGAATGTATTGCCAGAAAAAGTACTACCTACAATAGTTAGTGACGATAATCCTCCATAGATATTTAAACCAATGGATGTAAGATTTATCATATTTATAATTAACTTATCTTCTATTACTTTAAACTGAAGCAAAGGTTGACCTAAAAATGTTACTTCATTACCGTAATCAGTAATGTTTAAACTATATTGCATATTATCAACTTTGTTCTTTGATATTATATTACGCCATTTATTTTTACTAATTCCTTCAATGGGTGCATTAAACCATAATAATGTCTCATAACTTTCATTATCACGGCCTATAAGAAAAACAGGATTGCCTTCAACCTCAAAAATTATTTCACCTTCATTAAACGTATTATTGCAGACCCAAACACTGTTAAAAGGAATATATTCTTTAGGCAATTGCTTATTCATTTCCAAATCCTGCTGCTTTAGGTTTATTTTCTGAGAAATGCTTCTCAATCTCTGAAATTGTTTTTTTCTTCTCTGAGGGCAATATTATATATAAGGCCTCGAATATTACTGCCAATATTATGAGAATTAGCAGAGTGAGTCCTTCCGTATTCGATACAGTTTCTATTCCGTCAAAGTATTTATGGTTCAGCCATTTAGCCAAAACTGTAATAGAAAAAACACTCGTACCAGTAAAAAAAGTATGAGCCCAAATTGGCAGTAAACTATTAACTTTTGTTAGCTTTAGGAAATCACTATTTTCTAGGGGAAAAGGTGTATGAACTGTGGCTCCTCGATAAATACCATCAGAGCTAATTCTTATCGTTTCATTTCCTTGCTTTATACTATCCACTAGTTAAAATCCTTTGCACTTTTCATTCAAGCTATTTATTTTACACTCTTATATGAAAAAATGGTGAATATTCCCAATTAACGGGGCTATTGACGTAGCAAGTTTAGGATGGATTAGCCAAAGCGTAACCCCCTAAATCCATAATTTGAATATCTAACAGCGGGTTACACCTTGCCTTCATTCTCTACAAGAATTTGACAAGTCTAACGGCACCCTACGCCAATCAGCAAAAAAAGGAGACTAGATTTAATCAGAAACCTTTATAAAGACCTACACGCTAATCCACCTCACGCTCCAACACCATACTGTCGAAATACCCCCGCATACCACAATGTAATCTTCTATATCTATTGTCCATATCTCTTAATAACAACTGAGTCTTACCTTTATAGAGCGCTGGATATAAGCGCAGTTCAGCGTTTTCATCTGACAGCTCATCAATAATGACCCAATGATTCTGTGACCATATAGCTTTGCTCTCGCCAATATCGCAGGTATGACCATTAGTAAAAATGAAAACGCCATCAATAATCGACAGATAGGGCTTATTACTGACACTATTAATCGATAACGTATTTATGACCTCTCCTGTATCATCCCAACGCGCCATTTCTGGATTATATATTGAGATTTGAGAAGCCTTAGAAAATTTGCCAAAGGCATTCTTGCTCGGCAACTCAGATTGATTTAGCTCACTTGCATAGTTCCAAGCCACGCCATATTGAGCTTTATCTTCGATACGTTCTGTATACTCACGCTCAAGGCACTCGATTTCTTTACAGGTGTTACGCTGAAACTTGAGCCATGTTCTTTGGTCAATAATGAGGTTGTTTTTATAGTCTTTATCAGACGTATCAGCAAGATTTTGTTTATATTTTTCTGCCATAGTTTCATCAAGCTTAGACAGCTCAGGATTTTTGCAGATAGTTTTCTCTACCCAAGCAGCGGCACTATTGCAGTCAAAACTGGCTGAATTTGCAGGAGTAGAGAATAGGCAAGTTGCTAAAATACTTATTGTAGCTAAAGCTAATTTTTTCATAATGTTCTCGATATGGATCTTCATTGTATTTAAGTAAAGCTAGTATGCATAAAAGGGTCTAGCTTAAATTTAATTACCAACTCCCAATGTTTTCCATCGATAGCCAAGGCTCAGCAGGGTCTAGACGCTCATCAGCTTGTAGCAGTTCGATTGAAATATTATTGGGATCTTTCACAAAAGCCATATAGCCATCTCTAGGCGGTCTTAGTACGGTAACGCCAGCATTCATAAAAGTTTCGCATAGCTCATAGATGTTATCCACTCTAAAGGCAAAATGACCAAAGTTATTACCATCGCTGTACTCTTCTTCATCCCAGTTATGAGTGACTTCAATCTCTGGCGCACCCTCATGAGTCGCTAAGAAATACAGGCTAAATCGTCCTGATTCGGAGTCCTTTTTTCTAAGCAGTTTAAGACCCATGAGATCACAGTAGAAGAATAAAGTTTCTTCTAGTTTATTGGTTCTAATCATGGCATGTAAATATTTCATAAAACACCTTATACTTTAAGATCATAATACTGGGTTAAAAATTCAGCCTAAGCCAAAATTCACAATCGTCAAAATTTATCACTGTATTTGAAAACCCTAATCTTGCATTTCACCAATCAACCACTGTTCAAAATCATTAATTTGCGCTACTAATTCAGACTGTGCTTTGGCTAATCTATCAAGCTTAGCTGTAATATCGCTCTTATCATATTTGATATCAGTTAACGTCTCTTTTAATAAGTCAATTAGCTCAACATTGAGCGCATCTGAGAAGATGACGACTTCTTCGATTACGGCTTGTCTAACATCCATATGTAGATCAATCAGACCCCACTCAAAGCGCGTTTCAATGCGGTGGCTAAACTCAGGCGTTTTGCCAAAGCGCCAGTCCCAATCGGCCATTTGCTGATAGTACTTATTTAAAGCAGGCTGCTTGGCGAGGCTGGCTTCATCCAAGGCTTCTGTTTCTACCGTTTGACCATAATACTCACAAAACGCTTCGATAATAGCGTCAGATAATACGTCATGATTGATACCTTCGTTAAACTCTTTTAGGTTAGCAACGCGAGAACGCACGGACTTAATGCCTTTTGCTTTTAATTTTAGCGGGTGTGGATTAAGATAATCGCCAAGCTTTTGCATATCAGCGTTGACCAGCAAAGTGCCATGATGAAAGCTGCGGTCGATAGCATGTTTAAAGGCGCTGCCTGATATTTTCTTGTCGCCGACTTGCATATCATTACGACCTGATAGCTCAGCGTTGATGCCTAGCTTTTTTAATGCATTAATAATAATAGTGAAGTTTGCGGTTTGGTCGTAGTCGGCTTTGGGTGATAAAAAAGTAAAGTTGGTATTGCCCAAATCATGAAACACCGCACCACCGCCACTCTGACGCCGTGCTAAAAATACATCGTCTGCTTCCATCTTATCGGTCTTGCACTCAACCCAAGGGTTTTGCGAGCGCCCAATAACTACGGTTTCGCTATTACGCCATAAAAATAGCGTATGTGAATCAGGATCAAGGGTGTTAAATATCCAATCTTCGGTCGCGAGATTAAACCAAGGGTTGGTTATCGCAGATTTTAAAATGCGTAATTTCATTATTTATCCTTTATCTAATTGGCTATAAATAGGGAAAGTTAATTGCATGTGAGCAACCAAATTAGACTATGTTACCTCAATGTGGAAATTAAAACTTAATATGCGATTTTGGAAAAACCAGAATTTTGTTATTGGTATTTAAGATGCAAAATACATCTATCTAAAAAGGAGAGCAAAATGGTTGATTCAATACATAATGAAAAGATCGAAACAATCCTCTCAGAATAGGCAAGGGTATATAGAGCTGGTGATGCTATTACCACAGATTATAAGGAAGAAAAAGTAAATATTGAGCTGTCTGAAAACGATGAGATCGTGCGAATCTGGATGGGATAATAGATAATTTGATAGAGCTTAGATGATTAGGGTTAGCAGTATTACTTAAGATTCTACCTAAAATCTTTTCCTAGAATGGTTACCATATTACGCTGCAATTAGCCTGTGCTAAAACTTATTGCGACTATGAAAAGTAGTCAATAACTTAGGGCATTTTGGGAAATAAAGACACCTCGTAAGTATCGGCATGTCTTATAAGATATGCAGATACTTACGAGGTGTCGTTGTGGATGCTTAATAAACTCTAAAATAGAAAGAAGGGGAAAGGGTTATATTCTGGTATCGCGCATTCCGCTTCTTCCGCGATCATTTCAGCGTCGCTCATTATATCGGCTTTACCTATAAATAAATAAACTGAACCGTAATAGTACATTTGGGTTTCGGCATCGCCTATATCTTCAGGGTCAACATCAAGTATTTCAATTTTACACACGTCATTTTTTTGGTAGACGTAGTATTCTGTATCTGCTTGAACAGAAGTGGAGAAGATACTAAACAGCGCAATTAGTGATAATAATAGGGTTGTCTTTTTCATAAGGATGCTCCCAGCTAAATAATATTTAGCACAAGGCTAGATGAGGTCATACCTAATATTCAATAAGTATCTGCTAAAGTAACCTAACAGTATCAATCAAAATATACTAATAAACGAATATTAGTTATTTTTCACTATACACTATTTTATCTATATATTCATAAGCATAATTAATAGGATAAGCGCTTCTAATATTGTTAGAATTGAAACGTAATTCATTACTTTTAAAATATTCAGGGCGAGACTATGACAACTGCAAGCACATATGGTTTACATCATTTATTACTCCCTAATAATGACGGTCTTTATGGCGAGTTCGGTGGCAAGATCGGTCATCCTGAATTGGCAAAAGCCATGGAGGAGATCGAGGTAGGGTTTCGTGAGATTATCAAAGAAGACGACTTTATCGTAGAGATGAAACGCCTGCGTGAAACTTACGTAGGCAGACCGAGTCCGATATTTCATGCCAGACGTTTAACCGAGTATTGTGGCGGGGCACAGATTTATTTTAAGCGTGAAGACTTAAATCACACTGGCGCGCATAAGATTAATCACTGCTTAGGCGAAGTATTATTAGCCAAAAAGCTGGGCAAAACCAAAGTCATCGCCGAGACAGGCGCAGGGCAACATGGCGTGGCGTTGGCAACCGCAGCCGCGCTCATGGGTCTTGAGTGTGAGATTCACATGGGCGTGGTCGATATCGAAAAAGAACATCCTAATGTCAGCCGCATGAAAATATTAGGGGCCAAAATCGTGCCGGTATCGCGCGGCGCAGGCACGCTAAAAGAAGCGGTCGATAGCGCGTTTGAGACTTATCTTGGTGATTTGGATAACAGTATGTTTGCCATTGGTTCAGCGCTAGGCCCAGCACCTTATCCTGAAATTGTCAGCTATTTTCAATCGGTCGTCGGTCGTGAGGCGCGTACGCAGTTCTTAGAAACGACTGGTAAATTACCTAATAAGGTGGTCGCCTGTGTTGGTGGCGGCTCTAATGCGATTGGTATCTTTAGTGGATTTTTGGGCGATGAGAGCGTTGAAAAGGTCGGGGTAGAGCCTGCGGGTGAAGGCTTGGATACGCCCAATCATGCGGCGACGATGACGCTGGGCGTAAAGGGCGAGATTCATGGCTTTAAATGTTATGTACTACTAGATAAAGACGGCGAGCCCGCGCCTGTGCATTCGATTGCCTCAGGTCTCGATTATCCAGGCGTTGGCCCGCAGCATTCACTACTAAAAGATAAAAACATGGCGACTTATGAGTCGGCAACGGATAGCGAGTGTTTGGACGCTTTTATGGCGCTGTCACGCCTTGAAGGTATTATCCCAGCACTTGAGACCGCGCATGCCATTGCCTATGCGATGCGAGTGGCAAAAGATATGTCATCTGATGACACCATCTTGGTCAATTTATCAGGGCGCGGCGATAAGGATATTGACTTTATCTTGGATAAAGTGGAGTTGTAAGCCGCCTTTTTAAACGAGTGGATTAACAATAGCGTAATCCACTATGCGTTCATTATTCTGTACTTTTATCCGTACAAAACAAACCGTGAAAACAGTCCTTATCTCCAATTTCATCCCAGATTGAAGGTATCCGTAGTGCTTTGTCTAATTGATAGCGTGCGATAGCCCAATGACCTACTTCACGACCATCTTCATCTGTATTTGGAGCAGGATATTTTTGCTGACGCTCGCTATCAGGTAATGCCAAAAAATTCAGAAATTTTTGCGCATCCTCAGCTAGAATGCTATTAGGATGTTTTGATAGTTGCTGTATCATTTGCTCGTCTTCAGGCATCATAAACTCACGAATAGCATCATCTGTCCACTGAGTGTTTTCTGCACCAAAGAAAATGATATAGCGATAAAAATCCAATAAGTATCGGGCATCTTTAACCCTGTAGCCATCAGGGTACTGCTGAATATAATTTTCCCAAAAAAGAGCTCGTTTGATTAAGTCTTCAAAAGAAACTGTAACTGAAGCATCACTCCAAAAAGTGTCTTGATTATCTATTGCCATACGTTGAATAAAAGCACTTTGATCTTCACGTAGGTAAGGGGTAAAAATATCAGCCATTGCTTTTAAGTTATGAGTAAAAGAAAAGTACCCTTCACCTTCATCATAGATACTAACATCCGTATCGTTTTTAACAAGACCAACCAAATACTGATCGCGTGGCGTTAACGTCTTTAACTGTGCTGAGGATAAGCCCTCACCATAATAAAGCTCATAAATAGCATTGTTAAAAGTTTCGTAGTCCGACTCTGAATCGTAATCATAATCTAAGTCACTTGCTAAAAACCGACTGTACATATCCTGATAGCTGTTCAGTAACGTCATTACCTCAGCATTATTAGCGGTAGGTAAGCAGGCTTTTAGCTGATCTTGAATACCGTAAATAGCTTCGATTTTACTGTCGCTATCGACTTTTTGCATAGTTTGATTAAGTGCTATACAGTCTTTTGCCATTACGGTTTTGTCGTTAGATACTTTTGATTCTGAGGGGGTCGTCATTTTTACTGGTAGCTTTATCGTTGGCTGTTTGGTGATTTGAACAGCAGGCGTGTCAGCGATTTCAGCTTTTGGCTGGCAAGCACTCATTGAGAGCGATGTGCTCAATAATATTAAGATGAAATTATATTTTTGCATAGGTCACCCTTTACTGACATACAGACTACTTTGCACAGTATAAGTTATTTTTTCGACTACCATCTCGTTGTGTGGCAAAGTTATTAGGATCGATCAAATAGTTAACGACTTGATTATCAACACAATAGCTCAAATCCGCTAGCGCCAAAGTATGTCCATCACTACGACGAGTCAATAATGTGGCATTTAGATATTTTTGCATCATCTGCGCATTGATATAAGGCGTCGCAGGATCGTTAGTTTGTGCAACTAATAATAGTGGCGGTGCCGATAGCTGCATCTTTGGAATATGCGGCACATCACTACCCGCTATAGGCCAATAATAGCAGGCATCTAATATCTCTTCATCATTAAATTCGCGATAATCATCCCAAGTGAGCTGCGCATCGATACGTTTTATCTCATCAATATAGTCCATCTTTTTATCGTTAGTTGGTGCACCATCAGCACAGCTAATCGAGGCAAAAGTCGCATAATCGACGTCGTTCTTTGAGTCGTCAATAAGGGTTTTGAATAGCTCAAAGTCTTTGTTATTAATACTAACCAATAACTCATTAAGCAGTGGCCACTGCTCAGGCCAGGTTAGCAAATCGCCTAATACCCAAGACATATTCATAGTCGAGATAAGCTGACGGTCTAAATCATAGAGCTCATTGTTTTCGATATATAGATATAACTTAGCGAGTTTGGCTTCAGCCTGTTGTACGGTACTCGTATCTGCAAAATAACACTCTGTCTGCTGGCGACAAGACTGGACAAAGCGCTCAAAGGTTCGCTGGGTCTCTTGGGCTTGATTATAAGCCACTTGTAAGTCAGTCTCGTTGAGATTGACGATACCATCAAGGACACCTGCTCGCAGATGGGTTGGGAACTTTTCAGCATAGAGCGCGGCGATTTTGGTGCCGTAAGAGTAGCCAATCAGGTTGATTTTTTCAGCGCCTACAGCTTTGCGTATAGCTTCTATATCATCTACTGCGTAGTCAGCGCCCAATTGTACCAATAGATCATTGGGTGTGTGCTCCCAGCAGCCTTTGGTAAACTGCTCTACATCCTCTGGAAACAGCATTCTCGCGGTGGTGCTACATTTGACCGTAGGCGTGCTTGGATAGACACCGCGCGGCGCGTAACCAATGATATCAAAGTGTTTGGACAGCTTGGCATAAGCGGCAGAGTCAATAGCAGAGACATCTAGCCCAGACTGTCCAGGCCCACCAGAGATATTTATCAGTGTACCGAGCTTATCCTCATCAGAGCCAGTAGCGGGCAGGCGTGATAATGCCAATTTAATAACTGTTGGTTTATCCATCGTTTCGAGCGCTTGTTGCAACGGTACCTCGATAGTAGCGCACTCTAATGAGTCGGTTGCGACATAGCTTGGGAACCATTTGGCAAAGCTCAATTGCGTACAAGGTTGCCAATTAATACCCTCTTTACTATAAGTAGAGCGCTCTTCATCTATGGTCTTTTGCTGGGTTAACGGTGCGGTGGTTGGCGCACAGCTACCACAAGCAAGGGTAGTTGCTGTGAGTAAAGTAATAGAAAGCAGTTTAGAGAACATGGAGCAATTAGACCTATAAAAGAGCAAGTTTGACTTAAGTTTTTAGATAGCGATGGCGAGTATTATAGAGATATAACTGGCGAATACATCAATTATAAATATTATTTTAATATAGCTTATCATTGATTGCAGGTTATTGATTTAATTTATATTAGTATTGTATTTTTATAGCCTTTGTTTGCTCAAATTGATTAAAGTTAGTTTGGCTAAGGGCGGATAGTTCTACTGACAAGCGTTACAAGAGCAAGAAAAATCTGACAAACTAGTGGGTTGATGCCCAAGTAAAGTTGGGACGTTAAGTCAGTAAGTGTTCGTTTGTAACTGTAAATTGAATAATTTTATGCACCCCCTATAAACAGATGATCTAAAATAATTTTAGACATCAATAATAACTAAATCACTAAGGCGCATCATGACACACGATATATTATTTCAACCCGTTAAAATGGGCACGCAAACGCTAAAAAACCGTATTATTATGGCACCCTTGACGCGCCTACGGGCGGTTGAGCCAGGTGATGTCCCTACAGCATTAGCAGGCGAATACTATTCACAGCGCGCAGCAGGTGCAGGTCTAGTCATAACAGAGGCGACACAAGTATCGTTTCAAGCCAAAGGCTATGCTGGCGCGCCCGGATTGCATACGCAAGATCAAATGACAGCGTGGAAAGTAATCGTCGACAATGTCCATGCCAAAGGTGGCAAGATCGTCGTTCAGCTCTGGCATACTGGTCTGGTCGCTCATGATAGCGTCCAACCTGATGGCGGGGCGCCAATCTCCGCATCAGATGTCGATGTCGGTGCGCGTACCTCGTTACGTGATAGTGACAATAAGGCCATTCGCGTTGAAACCACACCACCGCGCGCCGCGACACTTGCTGAGATTGAGCAAGTCATCAAAGACTTCGCTGATGCTACTAAAATGGCAAAACAAGCTGGCTTCGATGGCGTAGAAGTACATGGCGCACATGGCTATCTGTTGCACCAGTTTTGGGTTGAGCAAACCAATAAGCGTAGTGATGAGTACGGCGGTAGTCGTGAGAACCGCGCTGGCTTGACTCTCGACGTTATCGATGCCTGTGTTGAGGCGTGGGATAATGATCATGTGGGTGTACGCATCTCGCCGCAGGGCACATTTAACGCGGTAGAGGCAGGCTATGATGAAGACGATAATATTTGGATGGTTGAGCAAATCAATAAGCGTGATTTGATGTATTTGCATCTATCTGAGCCTGACTGGGCAGGTGGCACGCCTTATAACGATGGTTTCCGTCAGCGTATCCGTGCTGCCTTTGATAATATGATTATCGCGGCGGGCGGCTATACGGCGGACAAAGCTGATAAAAATGTCAAAGCAGGCTATATCGATGCAGCAGCCTTTGGGCGTGATTATATTGCCAATCCTGATTTGGCTGAGCGTATTCGCGAAGGCAAACCATTAAACGAGCAGCATCCAGAGACTTTTTATGGAGGCGGTGCTGAAGGCTATACGGATTATCCTTTTTTAGCTCAAAAACGCGCCTAAGTAGACGTTGAGTACTTGGCTTTATAAAATAAAAATCCACTCTATTATTATAATAGGGTGGATTTTTTAATATAGTAGGATGGTTTGTTGATGCCACGAAACTATCTTCTTTGATTACACAAATTTTATAAGGTTAAGATGGTTAACACCTATTGAGAAAAATAACTGCGCATATAAAATAGCGTTGCACAAGTTGTCATCAATACGCAGATATTAGAATGTAGTATCAGACCACTTCACCGCAAACAAAACCACTAGCCCACGCCCATTGAAAGTTATAACCACCCAGCCAGCCTGTGACATCAAGCACTTCGCCAATGAAGTACAGCCCATCTTGTAGATTGCTTTGCATCGTTTTTGAGGAAATCTCGTCGGTGTTGACACCGCCGCGAGTCACCTCAGCGGTGCGATAGCCCTCAGTGCCAGAGGGTTTGAGTTGCCAGTCATTAATCGCTGACCCAATCTCTTGTAAGCGCTCATCTTTAATATTAGCCAGCTCAGTCTCTTTTACCTCTTCCCATAGCATAGTTTGTAACGCCACTAGCAGCTTTTTGGGTAGCTGATTATCCGTATTCTCTGCCAGCACAGTGCGAACGAGTTGCTTAGGATGTGATTTCTTATGCGCTAATAATAATGCGGTAATATCGATGTCAGGTAGTAGATTGATCTCAATCATCTCGCCCGTTTGCCAATAATTGGACAGCTGTAGCATCGCAGGGCCAGAGAGACCACGATGAGTAAAGAGTAGAGGTAGCTTAAAGGCAGTACGAGTATTGCTGGCGACAACAGGTAAGCTAATACCAGACAGAGCACGCAGGATTTCACCGGTTCTATCGGTAAAGGTAAACGGCACGAGGCTGGCATCAGTAGTCAATAATTGGTGACCGAACTGCTGTGCCAGCTCGTAACCGAGGCCGCTAGCGCCCATCGTTGGGATAGATAGCCCGCCAGTGGCAACCACTAATGATTCGCAGCTATAATTGGTTTGCGATGGTTTACTCTGAGCTGCGGTATCATGCAGCTCTTTCTTACTGAGTTTTTTACTCGTGAGTAATTGAAAGCGTTTACTGACATCTTGCCTATGATCTGAATTAGATATTTTAACCTGATCGACTTGCGTATTGAGCCTGACTTGCACCCCAGCGGCGCTACATTCATCCAGTAACATAGTGACGATATCTTGCGCTGAATCATCACAAAACAGCTGCCCATGTTCGCGCTCATGATAGGCAATCTTATGCTGCTCAACCATAGCGATAAACTCCCAATTCGGATAACGGCTAAGTGCTGATTTACAAAAGTGTTCGTTTGCGCCGATAAAATGCTCAGATTCGACAAAGTAATTGGTGAAGTTGCAGCGACCACCGCCTGACATGAGGATCTTCTTGCCTACTTTATTGGCGTGATCAAGCACTAGTACACGGCGGCCTCGGCGACCAGCAGTCAGGGCACAGTATAAGCCTGATGCGCCAGCACCAATAATAATGACATCAAAATGGTTACTAACAGACTTGCTAATTGTTGATTGATTATTCACGGAATGACGGTCTCGCTTTACGGGTACTGCTTGGTTTGGTGTTTGACTCATAATGATAACTTCTGGCGTAAGTTCAGATGGGTAATAGGAGGTTTCTAAATTATATCATGCCAGCGTTAGGCTCTATCTATGATTGAAATATTTTCTTTGATAATGAGCTCTCAACGCACGCTAACTTTGAAATTTATGATACCTCTCACAATAACAAATTAAATAATAACAAATTAAGAATACTGAAGAGGTTAGTAATGGACACTACGTTACTACTTTTTTTGTGGACAAGTTATGTTTGTTTCTATAAGGTTGAAGTATAGAAGTTGTTAACTAATACTAGCGTAGTGTTTTTTTACCTTACTACTTATTAATATTATAAAAGTTTTAAATTGAAGCACTTAGCGTCTCAGAACCACTCAGGTATATAAACTCAGTTCGTTAGAGAATTTACTTGAATGGTTAAGTTAAACAGCTTATTTAAATATTGTCACGGATGACAATACCTAAGATAAAAGGGAATTTATGGATATCCTACAACTGCTAATCAGTGGTATCGCTAACGGTTGTATTTACGGACTACTAGCACTAGGTTTCGTTCTGATTTACAAAGCTTCTGAGGCAGTCAATTTTGCCCAAGGCGATATGCTGATGCTTGGCGCCTTTTTAGGTATAGCCTTTATCAATGCCGATGAAGCAAACCTGCCATTTCTATTAGGTATCACTTTAGCTTCCATTATTATGGGTGTATTCGGCTATCTGCTAGATCGGTTTGTGCTACGCGGTATCTTTGGTCAGCCGCAGTTCGCTATGGTTATTTTGACTATTTCGATCGGCTTTTTGATTCGCTTTGGTGCTGGTGTGATTTGGGGGTATAGTCCAGTCTCATTACAGACGCCATTTTCGGGTAAGATGCTGGCGCTAGGCTCACTCAGTATCGCTTACGTCGATATCATTATTATCATCTCTACTATTGCCTTAACCTCCGTTTTATACTTCTTTTTTGCTCATACTAGGCTCGGTATCGCTATGCAAGCGAGTAGTCAAAACCAGATGGCGGCCTACTATATGGGCATTCCTGTCAAGCGCGTCAATGGTATCGTTTGGGCATTGTCAGGTGTTGTCGCAGCTCTTGCGGGTATATTATTCGCAGCCAAAGGCGCAATCGAGCCTTCCGTTGGATTACTATTCGGTATCAAAGCTTTTGCCGCTGCTGTGATTGGCGGGTTAGGATCTCTACCAGGTGCTCTTGCAGGTGGCTTATTGATCGGGGTGATAGAGCCTTTTGCCAGCCGTTATCTACCGTTAGGCCTGAGCCAGATTGCGCCTTATGTGGTGATGTTAATTGTGCTAATTGTACGTCCTGGTGGCATTTTCTCTCAGGTTAAACAGAAAAAAGTATAGTACGCGTTTTGGATTAACAGCACAGCTTGCGCTTAGCAACAGCGCCGAACAGATTTATAATAGGTTGTCAGCTTTGACTTTTTGATAACTTAGCACATTTTATACATTCATACATTCTCAAGGATGAGTACTGTCAATGAAAGCCCAGTTTAAACACAGCTATGATCAAGATATTAATATCTTTGAAGATAAGCGCCAGCTTTTCAAATATGGCATTCTTATCTCTTTACTCCTATTGGCACCTTGGCTGCTGAGCAACTATTATATTAGTGAGCTTAGTGCTATTTTGATTTGGTCCATCTCAGGGCTTGGTCTGATGCTATTGACGGGTCATACAGGACAGGTCAGCTTAGGTCATGCCGCCTTTATGGCTATAGGGGCGTTCAGTCATTTAGCGCTCATGAGCCGAGGCTGGAATTTTATACCCGCTCTCATTGCTTGCGCACTCATCACAGGTGTGATTGGCGCCTTGATTGCTCGGCCGATTTTGAGAACGAGCGGTATCTATTTGGCGATTGCGACCTTAGCGCTTAGTATTATCATCGAAGACATCGCTATCGTTGCCGAACCCATTACTGGTGGGATCTCTGGTACTTTTGCACCGCCTATTACTATGTTTGGCTTTACCATTGATCGCTATATTACGCCAAAAGCGTTTTATTACTTATGTCTAACACTCGTTACATTAATTACGCTTGCTTACGTCAATCTACTGAGAAGCAGCACGGGGCGCTCCTTTTTAGCTATTAGAGATAGTGAAGTATCTGCGCGTGCGCTAGGCGTCAATGTACCACAAGCTAAGACCCTAGCTTTTAGCATCTCTTGTGCGATTACCGCTATCGGCGGCGCTATGTACGGCCATTTTGTGCAAGCGGTCAACTACGAAAGCTTTACCGTTATTATCTCTATCACTATCTTATTGCAAATTGTCATTGGCGGTTTAGGCTCCATACATGGCGCATTTTTTGGCGCGATTGTCGTGGTGCTATTACCGCAAGTCATCGCTATTTTAGGCGACACTCTTGGTCAAAGTGCTATCGCTGGTGTTACCAGTATCCCTGGTATCGATACCGCATTGTTCGCCTTGGTCATCGTGATAATGATTATCTACGAGCCACGTGGTATATACGGTATATGGATAAAAGTGCGTACGTGGTTCAGGATGTTTCCGTTGTATCGAAAAGGGCTATTTCGTCGCTCCAAAACTTATCTTAAAACGGAGCGTATGCGATGAGCCTGTTACAAGTAGAGTCATTATCTATCTCATTTGGCGGTGTCAAAGCAGTCGATAACATCAGCTTTGAGGTAAACGAGGGTGAGATATTTACTATCGTGGGTCCCAATGGCGCGGGCAAGTCGACTATTTTTAATTTGATTAGTCGCTTGTATGAGCCACTAAATGGTCGCATTACTTTTGATGGTACTGACATCACAAGCTTGCCTGCGCACGATATTGCCAAACTGGGCATCGCTCGCACCTTCCAGAACATTGAGCTATTTGATCACTCAAGCGTGCTACAAAATCTACTCATTGGTCGTCATTCTCAGCGCAATACCTCTTGGATACAAGAGATGTTATTTTTACCAAAGGTACGTCAAAGTGAACGTGATCATCGTTTGCAGGTCGAAAAAATCATAGATTTTTTGGATTTAGCGCCTTATCGAGATCAGCTGATTGCAGGTTTACCTTATGGTATTCGCAAAGTCGTCGAAATTGCTCGCGCATTGGCAGCCAATCCCAAACTTATTTTGCTCGACGAACCAGCATCTGGTCTGAGCGTGGAAGAAACCTCTGAGATGGCATGGTGGATTGAAGATATGCAAAAGGACTTAGGGTTGACTATTTTGATGGTAGAGCATGATATGAGCTTAGTCAATCGAGTATCAGATCGAGTGCTAGCAGTAGCTGAAGGTAAGTTCTTGGCTCAAGGTACTGCAGCTGAGGTTCAAGCAAATCCACAAGTCATTGAGGCTTATCTCGGACAGGAGGCTATCTGATGCAAGGTATAAAAAAACCAGTGTCATCGGCAGCGCCTGCCACTGAGCTCAAGCTAGTTGATTCAGAAGTGCCCAATAATGTGCTTGAAGTCCGTAATCTTGAATCGTTTTACGGCCCTGTTATGGCATTAAGAGGTGTCAGTTTAGAAGTGCCAAAAGGCAAAGTAGTCACTATCTTGGGTGCTAATGGCGCAGGCAAAACCACCTTAATGAAAACGGTATCTGGCGTCATTAATCCTCGTAAAGGTGCCGTATGGTTTCAGGGTGAACGTATCGATGGTAATGAGCCTGATCGCCTAGTTAAAAAAGGCTTATCACATGTGCCAGAGGGCCGGGAAGTTTTTCCATTTCTCAGTGTCGCTGAGAACCTAGCAATGGGCGCTTATACACGTAATGATAAATCTGAAATACAACGCGATATCGAGATGATATATGACTATTTCCCTATACTAAAAGATCGCCGCGATCAAGCCGCTGGTACGATGTCTGGCGGTCAGCAGCAAATGTTAGCGATTGGACGCGGACTGATGTCACGTCCGTCACTTATGCTCCTTGATGAGCCTTCTCTTGGATTGTCACCATTATTAGTGCAAGAGATCTTTACTATTATTCGCAGGTTGAACAAAGAGCAAGGCGTGACGATTTTACTCGTTGAACAAAACGCTAGAGTGGCTTTGGCAGCCGCGGATTATGGTTATGTATTAGAGACTGGCCGTATTGTCATGGCAGGTTCAGCAGATAAACTGCTGCATTCTGATGATATTAAAGAGTTTTACCTCGGACAAACCAAAGATGACACCGCAGAAGCCACTCGGTGGAAACGCAAAAAGACTTGGCGGTAATGACTATGATTAATCCTACAGATACCTCGACTAATCCCGCAGATACTTCTACAGATAATCTGATTGAACTTCTAGCTGCTGATACGACTGACGTTGATATAGCGCCGACGATACAGGCATCGTCTTATATTGGATCGCCATCTGATAACCATACCTCTGAGAGCAATCGTGAAAGCAGCCATGGAAGTCTTCATAAAAGTAATCATGAAAACAGTAATAAGATTCAAAATGCGCCCTATAACCATGAACCACAAATTCTAGAAGGCTGCGATACTCTAACTAAGCTTTGGCGGCAAGTATGCTTGAGTCGCGGTGCTAAAATTGCGCACCGAGAAAAAGATTTTGGTATTTGGCAAAGCCACAGCTGGTTAGATTACTATCATCGCGGTTGTGATATTGGTATGGCGCTCGTCGAGTTAGGGTTAACGAAAGGCGATACTGTTTCTATTTTAAGTGAAGATAACAAAGAGTGGCTCTATTGCGACTTAGGTGTCTGCGCCGTCGGTGGCATACCTAATGGCGTTTATACGACAGATAGTGCTGAGCAACTCGCTTATATTATCAACGACAGCCAATCTAGATTTTTATTTGTTGAAAACGACGAGCAACTCCATAAGTTCCTTGCTGTTCGCGAACAAATGCCGTCGCTTAAGAAGGTAATTGTATTCGATCGAAAAGGGTTACGCAGTCTCGATGATGATGATGTCATGTTTCTCGATGAGCTGTACGCGCTTGGGCAAAGCGTTGACAACGCTCTAGAGCGCTTTGGTCATTATATTGATCAAAGCACGCCAAATGATGTACGTACACTTATCTATACATCAGGTACTACTGGCAATCCAAAAGGCGCAATCCTCACGCATGCTAATGTCTTATTTGGGCTAAAAACAAGCATTGAGATGATTGATGTAAAATCGACTGACGAGCAGCTTTGCTTTCTACCTTTATGTCATGTATTAGAGCGCCTTACCTCCGTTGATCTCCCTATTCATAGAGGATGTATCGTCAATTTTGCTGAGAGTACGGAGACGGTGTTCGAGAACATGAAAGAGGTGTCGCCAGATTCTTTTACAGCAGTTCCTAGGCTATGGGAGAAGATGTATGCCTCTATTAGCAATATGCGTAGTGATGCCAGTGCCTTTAACGGTTGGGCATTTGATCGCGCGTTAGAGGCGGGCAATGAGTATGCTGGTGTCGTAATGGCAGGCAATACACCAACCACAGGTCAAAAGCTTCGCTATCAGTTTTGGGACAAATTAGTTTTGCACAAAATTCGTGAGATGATAGGAATGTCTAATATCCGTCGTGCTCTCACGGGCGCTGCACCAATATCTTTGGATATCATTCGCTGGTTTCACGCGATAGGCGTGCCTATTTATGAAGGCTATGGTATGACGGAAAGCTCAGGGGTGATCTCACTGAACACCTCTGATGCACAAAGACCGGGTAGCGTCGGCAAACCACTGCCAGGCTGTGAAGTCCGTATCGCTGATAGTGGTGAGATACTGGTCAAAGGCGGTAATGTGTTTGCAGGGTACTGGAATAAACCCGAAAAAACAGCTGAAGATCTACAAGGTGGTTGGTTACATACTGGTGATGTCGGCGAGCTAAAAGAGGGGTTTTTATACATTACAGGCCGTATCAAAGATATCATTATCACGGCAGGTGGTAAGAATATTACGCCTGCTGCTATTGAGAGCAAACTTAAATTCTCCCCTTATGTATCGGATGCTGTTGTCATCGGCGATAAGCGTAAATTTTTGACTTGCCTTATTATGATCGATCAAGAAAACGTCGAAAAATATGCGCAAGATAATCAAGTGATGTTTTCTGACTTTCGCTCGTTATGTCATGCGCCAGAAGTTATCGCCTTGATAGATGAGGTGGTACAAGCTGCCAATGAGACTTTAGCTCAAGTGGAGACCATCAAACGCTTTCGACTTATCGATGTACTTCTGAGCCCTGAGGATGATGAGCTGACGGCGACTATGAAGCTCAAAAGAAGTCTAGTTGAGAAAAAGCATCATACGCTCATTGAGTCTATGTATTAATCTATTTACCACCACATCAAACTGACAGCGACTTGTTCGCAAGGAGAGAAGTAATGAAATGGACATTCAAAATGACGCTAATGGCATTGACCGTTGGCACAATGAGCTTGGCAGGGTGCAGTAGCCCTGAGAGCACATCAACAGCCGAAGGCTCTGATACTGAGGTCACCACCTCTACTAGCGATATACCAGTACAAGGCGTCACTGATACCGAAATCGTCTTAGGCGGCGCCCTTGATCTGTCGGGTCCATTTGCAGGGTTTGGTAATCCTGCGGTCGCTGGAGCCAACATGTACTTTGATGAAGTCAATGCGGCAGGTGGCGTTAATGGTCGAAAAATTCGCTATATCGTCGAAGATCATTCATATCAAGTACCAAAGGCTGTACAGGCCGCTAACAAGCTAGTCAGCCGCGATAAAGTATTTGCTATGCTAATGTCTTTAGGTACACCGCACAATTTGGCCAGCTTCCCTATTATGGATCGCGCCAATGTCCCTAATGTGATGCCGATCACCTTTGCAAAGCCCATGCAAGAAGAGGGTGCCTTAAATCGCCGTTATACGCTTGGTAGTACTTATTACGACTCAATGAAAATGGGTATGGAGTACTTAATTGCCGAAAATGAGGTGAGCAATCTGTGTGTTATGTATATCCCCTCAGATTATGGTGAAGAGACCAATGCTGCTGCTAAAGACATCGCTGATAATAACCCTAATGTGACTTTGGTTCAGGCCAGCTCACATCGCCCAGATGAAACAGACTTCTCTGGTGCGATTGCCAAACTAAAAGATGCTGATTGTGATCTGATTGCTTTATCTCTAACCATACGAGGCGCTATTACTGCAGTAGGTACGGCAAACGCCATGGGCTGGACTGATGTGAAATTTATCGCCCCTGCAACAGGGTTCCATCCTGCAGTTGCTGCGGCACCAGGCGGCGCAAGTGAAGGTTTATATGCGGTTTCGTATTACAACGATTTAGCGCTAAGAGCGGATGAGCCTGAAACAAAAGCTTTTGTTGAGAAGTTCAAAGCCGCAACAGGTGAGGATGTATCAGCAGGCGCTATCTTAGGGTATCTTGCAGCAAAAATTACGGTTGAAGGACTAACAGCCGCAGGTCAAGACCTAAATGCCGATACGTTTAATGCCGGGCTTGAGACGGTCAGCTTTGTTGATGGCATTACAGGATCTACCATAGCCATTACTCCTGAGAGCCATGTTGCAATTAACGACGTTTACCTATCACAAGTAAACAGTGGCGCATGGAAAACCATCACCCAGCTTAAATAAGTACTATTGATATTTAGTCTAAAAATATTTTATAAATAAGCGGATTGCTAGCCAGTCCGCTTATTTTTTGTGCAACAGACCCTAGATAACCTAACCATCGATTACTCATGAATGCTTACCAATTATAAAAGCCAATGCTTATTTAATAAAAACTAAAGTTAACGAGTTTGACAAGATAGTCGTTTTATAATGACTGGAGAATAGGTATGATAAAGATAGATAATGGTTTGATGTGTAACCTCAATGCAAGTTAGGTATAGTGAAAAAGATTTTTTATTTTTTATGCATAACTGCCATTTTGCTTTATAGCCATATTTGTTGCTATTACTTGATAATAAGGAAACCATTATGAAAATATTCCCTATTTCGGCTGATTTTATTGCCACTGCCAATACCAGCGCTGAACAATACCACAATGATTATGAACGCTCTGTTGCCTCATCTAGTAATACTGATGCCTATTGGGCGGAGCGGGCACAAGCCATCGATTGGATCAAAAAGCCAACTATTATCAGCAACGTCAATTATGATTTAGACGATTTTCGTATCAAGTGGTTTGAGGATGGACAGCTCAATATTTCAGTTAATTGTCTAGATCGTCATCTAAAAACCAATCCCTATAAGCCTGCCATTATTTGGGAGGGTGATCATCCCTCTTCAAACAAAATCATCTCTTTCAAAGAGCTGCATAGTGAGGTTTGCCGTTTGGGTAATGCCATGCGCAAACTAGGCGTGCAAAAAGGCGATCGCGTTACGATTTATATGCCGATGATACCTGAAGCTATGATCGCGATGCTGGCTTGTGCTCGTATTGGGGCGGTACATTCAGTCGTATTCGGTGGTTTTTCAGCGGACAGTTTGGGTAATCGTATTGTAGATAGCCAATCTAAGCTGGTGATTACTGCCGACGAAGGCTTGCGTGGTAATAAGCACAGCCCGCTCAAGGTCAATGTCGATCGGGCGCTGGATATGGAAGGCACAGAATGCGTCGAAAAAGTTATTGTGGTTTATCGTACAGGCAATTCGATCCCCATGAGTGGTCGCCGTGATATTTGGTATCATACTTTAGTTGAGAGCGAGAGCGTACACTGCGAGCCTGAGGTTATGAATAGCGAGGATCCGCTGTTTTTATTGTACACTTCAGGCTCTACAGGCAAGCCCAAAGGCGTACTACATACTACAGGCGGCTATATCACTTATGCTTTGTCAACCTTTCGTGACGTCTTTGATATAAAAGACGATGATGTCTACTGGTGCACTGCTGATGTCGGCTGGGTCACAGGTCATACGTATGCCACTTATGCGCCACTAGCTAATGGCACCACTACGCTCATGTTTGAAGGTGTGCCTGATTATCCTACTTGGGCGCGAGTAGGCAATATTATTGACAAGCATAAAGTCAGCATTTTATATACTGCGCCAACTGCCATACGCTCGATGATGAAAGAGGGCAATGACTTTGTCAACGAGTCTGAGCGCTCAAGCCTGCGTCTGCTCGGAACGGTGGGTGAGCCTATCAACCCTGAAGCTTGGGACTGGTACTATAATGTCGTCGGTAATGGTAACTGTCCCGTTATCGACACGTGGTGGCAGACCGAAACAGGCGGTATTATGCTGGCTCCTATTCCAGGTACGGTAGCGCTCAAACCAGGCGCGGCGATGAATCCAATGTACGGTATCGTGCCAGATGTCGTCGATACTGATGATACTATTCTCGATGGCCCTGCTCATGGCAATCTAGTCATTAGTAGTAGCTGGCCTGGGCAGATGCGAGGTATTTATAATGATCATCAGCGCTTTTTAGAGACTTATTTTACCGACTATCCTGGGCATTACTTCACAGGTGATGGCGTTCAGCGTGATGAGGATGGGCACTATTGGATCACAGGTCGGGTCGACGATGTGCTTAATGTTTCAGGACACAGGCTGGGTACTGCTGAAGTTGAGAGCTCAATCGATGCGCATCCGTCTATTGTTGAAGCCGCTGTCGTTGGTATGCCACACGAAATAAGAGGGGTAGGCATCGCCGCTTTTGTCGTTCTTAGTATGGGAGAGGAGGCAAATAGCAGTTTGAAATCTGAGCTCAATCGTCATGTGCGTAATGAGATTGGCCCTATTGCTAACTTAGATGCTATCTACATCGTCGATGCGCTACCCAAGACGCGCTCTGGTAAGATCATGCGTCGTATCTTGCGTAATTTAGCCGCAGGTCAATATATCGGTCTCGGTGACTTGTCTACTTTAGCAGACAGTTCAGTGATCAATCAGATGATCGAAGTGGTTAAAGCGGAGCGCCGTGCCCATGATTGCTAATCATAGTGCAAGGGCTAGTCATAATGTAAAAACAGTAAAGATCGCTATTATCGGTGGCGGCTTAACCGGCTTATTGACCGCGACCCTACTTGAGCGCGCGCTTGCTAAGCAACCTAACCAAGCTGATGTGACTAGTAATAATAAAGCAGATATTACTATCTTTGAGAAATCTCGCAGCGTAGGTCGGCTAGCAACTCGCTATCGTACTAATAAAGATACTGATGCTAATACTAACACTGATCACGAGGTTAATAAACAGTGGCAATGGGCGTTTGGTGCGCAGTTTTTTACTGCTAAAACAGATGGCTTTTCGCAGTTCATAGCGCCTTGGTTAGATTCGGGATTATTACAGCCGTGGTGTGCGCAAGTGGTTGAGTTATTACCAGCTTCAGATGACAATCAGCCACCTACTATTGATAAAAAAGAGCAGTGGGATAGTACTCACGCGCGTTTTGTAAGCACGCCGAAGATGACCAGTTGGGGTCGAGCGCTGGCTGATAATCTAGCATCTAGTACGGTCAAGTTCAAAACCCGTGTCGCACCTTTAAACGATCAACAGTACAACTCTACTACTAAGAAAACTGAGCTATTCGATGAAGATGGCGCAAGTTTAGGGCAGTTCGATTGGGTAATCTGTACCGCACCTAATGGACAAGCCATAGAACTGATGGCGGACAGTGGCTTTAGCGAGCAAGCCAAAATCCTCAAGCCAGAAATGCTGGCATGCTATACCTTAATGTTGGGCTGGGATAATCTTGAGAGCTTACCAGAGTCTTTGAACGCTAAGTCTTTAGATGATAAGTCTTCTAGCGCATGGGACGTAGCCTATGTGCAAGAGTCCATCCTCGATAGAATATTCGTTGAGCATCACAAGCCTAACCACGAACATATATTGCCTAGCGTCACGATTCACGCTGATAATGAGTGGTCTCAGCAGCAGGTGGATGAAGATATTGAGGAGATGACAAGGCAACTATTAGCCGAGGCAAAGCAAGCGTTGAACTGGAATGACGACACAGCACCTAGCCAAGTAGACTGTCATCGCTGGCGTTTTGCCTCAACGCTAATGCCGTTAGATATCGAAGGTGACGAGAAGCCATTAGGCTTGCTAATCGATAAAAAGAATCAATGGATCGTTAGTGGCGACTGGTGTGGTCAGGGTAATATTGAAAGCTGTTATCAAATGGCGGTGGAGACGGTTGGGGTTGTGACTGGCAATTTGAATAAATAAATAAGATTCAGGCTTGGGCATTTCAGGCAATTTTTATCAAACCTTACGCGATCCGCAATGGTAATCATTTTTTACCGTAGGCTGGCGATTCTAGCCCAACTAACAACTTTGGAACACTCCAATGTTAGTTTAAAGGCTCTATCCTAAGAAGACGTACAGTAATTTGAGAGCTGTATAAAGCTTAGCATCGTTGCAACAACCCTATTCGTATATACCTCACTAATGAGGCGTTCAAATCTAAACCAGTTTAAAGTGACTATCATTTATAGCCAATTTATTCACTAGCAGCAGCCGTACTTTCTATCCTATCAAGCCGATCATTTTTAACTGAGCTAGTGTAGCCAATAACCCCACCGATAATCAGTATCGCGCTGACGATAACTAAGAACTTGTCCGTTTTAAAGCCACTTAGCTTGACCAATCCTGATCTAACAAAAGGCAAAGCCAACGCACCGCCAAGGATCAACATGATTGCTGAAATCATCCCGATCTGAAACGCGCCAAGACCTGTAATAATGAACAGCGTGCCCGTGAGATAAGCCCAAAGTTTGCCTTTTCGCTCAGCCTTATTATCGACGGGCTCAGCTACGACTTTAGCCGCGCCGCCACATTTAGGACATATCGTAGCATTCGCATTTATACGCTTACCACAGCTCGCACATTCGGTTTTGTTAGCCATATTCATTGATCGATTTACAAGTTTAATCAACTTTAACTGATTGGCGTTATTTGAGCAATTTATCAATCAAATTTTGCACAAAAAAAGGCCTACAGAAGAAATACTGTAGGCTGAGGAAAACTGGCTAGACAGCTAAATGAATAGACTGTGGAATCAGTAGTTACGGCTTATTGTTGTTATTGTTTCTATGATCATTATTATCTTGCACACCTTGTTAACTGAGATAAGGCTCAGCTTATATTATTCAATCATTTCTTACATCTGCTTACACTTTTCAGTGCACACCTGTATAAGGCTATATTCTCATTGGTATATTTAAAATATATTGTCGATGAATATCACTACTAAGCGTTAATCCTTGTGCGTTGCAAGAGTAAGGATAGTCGCTGCTACTGTTACTCGTACATAGATGGCATGACGGCATCGATGAAAAATGCTAAGCTAGCAGCCTTTATGGTATTTTTAGCCTTATATTTATATTCACCCTTTATTATTAGACTGGTTTTGTCATGACCAAAAATATAGATACGCCGCCTTTGCAACCCGTACCAAACGATAAAAGCATTTTTAATCTGCCGAACAATTTAACGATTGCGCGTATTTTGATGATTCCCCTATTTGTAGCGATAGCCTACTGGCCGCCCGCTATGGGCATTGGACAGGCTGCGATCTCAGATAATGTTATCGCGCGAGTAGGGATGAGCGAGTTTAGCGATAGCTTATTGCGTCATTTACTATTGACAGGCGTCTTTATCATTGCCGCTATTACCGACTGGCTCGATGGCTATTTTGCGCGTAAGCTTAACGTAACATCTGCTTTTGGCAAATTTTTAGATCCAGTCGCTGACAAATTGATGGTAGCAGCTGCGCTTATTATTCTTGTGCAATGGCATCCCAATATCATTATGGCGATAGCAGCTATTGTGATTATCTCGCGTGAGATTGCCGTATCGGCACTGCGTGAATGGATGGCGGAGCTGGGCAATCGTACTAGCGTAGCGGTCTCTTATGTGGGCAAACTCAAGACTACTTTTCAGATGATTGCTATTACGGTGCTGTTATTGAACTGGGAGTCGCTTGAGCTGATTGGTTACGGTCTAATGGTAGCAGCAGTCGTGCTCACGTTATGGTCGATGTTTATTTATCTCAAAGCCGCTTGGCCTTATCTTAAGCAAAGTGGCTAGTTTATAGCTATATTGAATAACAAAAAATGCCAGTAGCTGTAATAAGCTGACTGGCATTTTTATTGGCTAAATTTAAATAACTTACTACAGATTATAGCTCAATCTTAAAGGTCTCACCGATATCTTCAGCGGTTTTACCATCTTGGACTGCTGCTACTACCATCTTAAACATATTTACGGTTGAGCTACCGCTAATCCAACATTCTACGCCATGCGGGACGACTTTGATAAGTTGTACGTTTTCATCGTCTTGACCATGCTCAAAAAATGCATTGTACACAGGTGACCACAGCTCTTCCAGTTTAGCTTTATCAGTAGGTAGCTCTGCATTGGCGCTAACAGAGACGTAGTTCTTCTCATCTTGAGTAGCATAAGATAGGCCGATCTTTTTGTTATCCTGAATGTCTTTGACAACATCTGATGTTTTGTCACCAATAAACCAAATCTCTTTACCACCGATACTGGTTTCACTGGTTGTCATCGGCCAAGCATGCAGATCACCTTTACTATTGACGGTGGTCATCATGGCAAATTTTACATCTTTTACGATTGCTTGTACTTTATCGATATTATCTTGCTTACTCATATAGTTATCCTTTTATTAACAGTACTAAAATTATTTTGTTTATCTTATTTTGGACTTGCTGGTTTTAGATTTATTACTTTAATTATCAATCTAGCGTTACTGAGAAATTTTCACCTAAGCTATCACCAACCGCGGTTTCTGTTACCGCTGCCGCCGTAATTTTAAGCGCGCTAGTCAAAGTATTGCCATTCTCCCAATATTCAGCGCCGTGAGGAATAACCTTTATGAGCTGGACTTTTGGATCATCAATACCCTGCTCAAAATAAGCGTTATAAACCACTGACCATAATTCCTCAAGTTTTGCCCTATCCTCAACCAGCTCGGCTTTACCCGTGATAGATAAGTATTTCTTATTATCCTCAGCAACATAAGATAGGTTTAGCTCAGGATTATTTTTGATATTGTCGACGGTTTGAGAAGGAGTATGACCAATAAACCAGATCTCTCTAGCACCGATACCTGTTTCAGTGGTGTTCATCGGGCAAGAGTGCAGATGGTCTTCATTGGTACGAGTAGTCATCATGGTATATTTGACATCTTTTACCATGGCTTGAATTTTATCGATATTTTCTTGTTTATTCATAATGTTTATCCTTGTCGTTATGACTATTATTGAACGATTTTCAATGCGGACTATTGATAGTTATTTTTATGTGATAAATCTTTATATCATGAAGCCATCTATACAATAGCGGATTATCTGAGCGATTATCTGTAGCTTGCCAGTAATAGGTTGTGAGCGCTTGTAAGGTATAGATAGGTTAAGTAAAATAGACAATGATATTGCCGCTCTTTTATAGAGATAATTTTTATATAAATTTGTCGCGCTTTGCTCCTGCTTATTGTCAGCCTTCTTGTTATAATACATCTCTTCTATTTTATATGGCAGTAATGCCGCCTCCATCCTATAGTCTATGGAACACGCCTCTATGATGACCATCGCTGGACAGCCGTTTTTGACTGATTTTCAATCGCAACAACTTATCACTCAGCTCACCCAAAAAACCGATATAAACGTGACTCAAATTAGTACACAACAAGTGTATGTATTGTCGCGAGAATTGAGTAATGATGAGCATAAAAAGGCATTAGATTTATTCGGGATTCAAGACAGTACTGTGCATCATCCAGCGCAGGAGAATCAGCTACAAGTGATCGTCAGCCCGCGTTTTGGTACGATTTCACCTTGGGCGAGTAAAGCCACCGATATCTTTAATAACTGTGAAATTAAGATCAATCGTGTGGAGCGGGTGATTGTCTATACCTTGACTCTTGATAATAAAGTCAGTGAAAAATTGCCTAAAGCTGCTGAAGAGTTATTGTTCGATAAAATGACCCAAAGTCTAGTTTATGATTTAGATAAAGTCAGTCATTTGTTCGATGATAATGCACCAGCATCGCTCAATCATATCGATGTGATTGGCGCAGGTCGTGCTGCTCTAGAGTCTGCTAATACTGAGTTTGGTTTTGCCTTGTCCGTTGAGGATATTGATTATCTAATGAATGCCTATGTTAATGAGCTAGGCCGCAATCCAACCGACGTCGAGCTGATGATGTTTGCACAGGCTAACTCTGAGCATTGCCGCCATAAAATCTTTAATGCCCAGTGGACGATCGACGGTGAAGTAGCCGCTAAGTCGCTATTTCAGATGATTAAAAATACTTATCAGTCCAATCCACAAGGCATTTTGTCCGCCTATAAAGATAACGCAGCGGTAATGGCTGGCGCGGCAGGCTGGCGTTTTTATCCTGTGCCTACCGATGCTCAAGACAGTACTTCAGCGCATCCGTATAGCTTCCATCAAGAAGATATCGATATCTTGATGAAAGTCGAAACTCATAACCATCCAACTGCGATCGCCCCTTATGCAGGTGCGGCGACGGGTGCTGGCGGTGAGATTCGTGATGAAGGCGCAACCGGTCGTGGCGGTAAGCCAAAAGCAGGTCTGACAGGCTTTCATGTATCACATTTGCATATTCCAGAGCTGGCTGAGAAGTGGGAGCAATCAGGTCAATTAAGTACTCAGGCTTACGGCACACCAGATCGTATGGCGACGAGCCTTGAGATTATGACTGAAGCGCCATTAGGTAGCGCGAATTTCTCAAATGAGTTTGGGCGTCCAAACTTATGCGGTTATTTCCGTAGTTTCCAATTAGATACCTCAGCGGCAAAAGACGGCAGCGAGATGCGTGGCTATCATAAGCCGATCATGCTGGCAGGTGGTTATGGCAATATCAAACGCAACTTAATCGAAAAAAATAGCATCCAACAAGGTGATTTATTAATCGTCTTGGGTGGCCCTGCGATGCAAATTGGTCTCGGCGGTGGCGCAGCGTCATCCGTTGATAGTGGTTCGCTTGATGAAGGCTTAGACTTTGCTTCTGTGCAGCGCGATAACGCAGAAATGGAACGTCGTTGTCAAGAAGTGATGGATCGCTGTTGGGCCTTAGCTGGTAATGATGTTGATGCCAGCAATAATGGCAAAGACGGTAATCCAATCGTTTCATTACATGATGTCGGCGCCGGTGGTTTATCTAATGCTATGCCAGAGCTGGTTAATGACCATGAAATGGGTGCCCATCTGAACCTGCGTAAGATCCCATCGCTAGAAGCTGGCATGTCACCAATGGCGATCTGGTCTAATGAGGCGCAAGAGCGTTACGTCTTAGCCATTCATCCAGAGAGCGAAGCGCAATTCGATGCGATCTGTGCGCGTGAGCGCTGTCCGTATGCAATATTAGGCACGGCAACCGATGTGCGTCAGCTGATCCTTGATGATGAGTTATTAGATGATCAGCCTGTCGATATGCCGATGCAAGTATTGCTCGGTGGTACGCCACAGATGAAGCGTAGCTTTAACCGTACAGAAGCCAGCTTGCCAGCATTAGATTTAGACAAAGTGAATCTAGCCGAATCTATTACTGATGTCTTGCGTCACCCAACGGTCGCTAGCAAGTCTTTCTTGATTAGCATTGGTGATCGCTCAATTACTGGCATGGTGGTACGTGATCAGTATGTCGGTCGCTATCAAGTGCCCGTCGCTGATTGTGCAGTTACCGCTACTGGACTCGTCGCGCTTGACGGTCAAGCCATGACAGGCGAAGCTATGAGTATCGGTGAGCGTACGCCAGTTGCGCTAATTAGTCCTAAAGCCTCAGCGCGTTTAGCTGTTGGTGAAGCCATTACTAACATCGCAGGTGCGCGCATTGCACAGCTATCTGATATCACGATGTCAGCAAACTGGATGGCAGCGTGTGGTGATGATGCGGAAGATGCCGCCCTTTTTGACGCGGTGCATGCTGTTGGTGAAGAGCTTTGCCCAGCACTTGGCATTGCAATCCCCGTCGGTAAAGACTCTCTCTCCATGCGTGCTAATTGGAGTGATGAAGACGGTACAGACAAATCAGTGGTCTCGCCAATGAGCTTGGTTATTACTGCCTTTGCGCCTGTTATTGACGTAGCAAAAACGCTAACGCCAGAACTCATCAACGGTGATAGCGCCTTCTACCGTATTGACTTGTCTAAAGGCAAGCTACGTTTAGGCGGTTCAATCCTTGCGCAAACGCTTAGCCAATTAGGTAATGATTGCCCAGATTTAGCGCAGCCTAGCGACTTGGTTGATTTCTTTAACTTTATCCAAGCGGGTAACGCGCAAGGCGTCATCAGTGCCTATCACGATATTGGTGATGGTGGTCTGCTTGCGACTATCGCTGAGATGCAATTCACTAGCCGCCAAGGTATCAGGTTATCATTAACTGACGATAATTTACTCGGTCAATTGTTTAGCGAAGAGCTGGGCGCAGTGATTCAAGTCATGCCAGAAAACGTCGCGGCCTTGATGCAACTGGCAGAAGAATTTAATGTCAGCGATATGCTAAGCCTCGTTGGTCAAAGCTCAGAAGAAGACAGCTTACTTATCCAAACGCCAACGCTCATGGGTAAAGAAACCTTACGCTTTAGCCGTACTGAATTACAGCAAGAGTGGAGCCAAGTCAGCTATCAAATCGCCCGTCGCCGTGACAACCCAGCGTGCGTACAGCAAGAGTATGACTTGATTAGCGATGCCAGTCATAAAGGCCTTATCGCTGCGCCAAACTTTGACTTGAGCCAAAAGGTTGAAACGCCTTATCTGAATAGCCGTGCTGATTCTGATGGTGGTAAACCAAGAGTTGCTATCTTGCGTGAGCAAGGCGTCAACGGTCAGACAGAAATGGCAGCAGGCTTTACCCAAGCGGGCTTTGAAGCGGTTGATGTGCACATGAGCGATCTGCTCAGCAAGCGCATTGATCTCCGTGACTTCGATGGTCTCGTCGCTTGTGGTGGCTTTAGTTATGGTGATGTACTGGGCGCTGGCTCAGGCTGGGCGAACTCTATCTTGTTCCATGACGAGCTACGCATGCAGTTTGTCCGCTTCTTTGCCCGTCCTGATACCTTCTCACTAGGTGTCTGTAACGGTTGTCAGATGATGGCTCAGTTAAAAGACCTCATCCCAGGTGCAGATAACTTCCCACGCTTCATCGCTAACCAATCGGCTCGTTTTGAAGCGCGTACGGTCAACGTAAAAGTCGAGCGTACCAAGTCTATCCTGTTCAAAGGTATGCAAGACAGCATCTTGCCAATCGCTGTGGCACATGGTGAAGGCTATGCCACACTAGACAACAACGAAATCGACGGTATGGCCAAACACGGTCAGCTGGCGATGCGTTATGTCGATAGCCAAGGTCATCCAACTGAGACGTATCCGCTCAATCCAAATGGTTCTGTCGGCGGTGTCACGGGTCTGTGTAGCACTGATGGTCGTGTGACGATTATGATGCCGCATCCTGAGCGTAACCTAAAAGCTTATAACCACAGCTGGAAACCAGAAGAGTGGAATGAGGACGGTGCGTGGATGCGTATGTTCCGTAATGCCCGAGCTTGGTTGCGCTAGTCGCTAATCAGACTTTTAGCAATTGCTTATAGTTTTAGATCGCTGTTTTTAAAATGAAAAGGTGGGCTTCGGCTCACCTTTTTTGTGTTTGGAGTTTGAGTATTTAAATGTTTAAAGTAACGCCTTAATTTTGCTATTAAGTGATGTAGAGTAGGTTGGTGTGGAGCTTGCGACACCCAACGGTTTAGGGGAGCTAATCCCGCCTTCCACTTGTATCTGCCAGTATGGGCGCGGCGCTTGCTACGGTTTGGGTCGTCGCTTGCTTCGCGTCGCCACCCCAAAGACCTAGCCATCGCAACTTGCCCAAACCAGCAGGATACCGCTATAGTCGGGGCTAGCGGTGACATCGTGTTCTTATAGGTATTCGTCGTGGTTCGAGTCTACAAATTAAAAGGTCGGCAGAGTAGATTAGAGATAGTGTGATTCATTTTACATAGTTCCGTATCATTAGGTATTAGTTTGCTAAAATATCTACAACAGATTATATTGTTTGGCTAGGCTTGTTTCTTACAGCAGTTAGGGTATCTACGAAGGTATAATTTTATGGCAACAAAAAAAGTAGACAGAACTTTATTGAAAAGTATGACAGTCAAAAATTTTAGAAACATGCAAGATGTTAATTTTGAGCTTGGCAAAAGAATTACAGTTGTAAGTGGCAAGAATGGTACTGCTAAATCTACGATATTAGGATTAGTTGCTCAAATTTTTAACTTTGAAAAAGATGTGATAAAAAATAAAAGTTTAGATTTTAAAGCTTTGGACGACAAGGCTTTTAAGTCTCAATTTAGCGAACATTTTAGACTTTCTGACAAATTTGATAAGCCCGGAGAGATGGATGTCAGGTATAACGTTTACGATGCTTATTTTCAAAAAGATATCAATGATTTAAAACTTACTATGACTGCTACGCAAGGTAGAAAGCATCGCACAGTAGTTAGAAATAACCTGCCGACTCCACATAGTAGCAACACTAGTAGAAATGTAACTCACCCAGTTATTTACCTCAGTTTAAAGCGCTTATTGCCAATCTCAGAAAGAGAAAATGATACTGTAAATAACATCTCTTATTTACAGGACAATCGTGAAGATTTCACACATTACTGTAATGAAATTGTAGGTAAGATTGAAGGAACAAATATTACCTCAACTAAAGGATTAGTAGATTCTTCAGTAGTTCATGGTGACAACTACGATCATCAGGCTGTTTCTACTGGTGAAGATAACGTAGGGCAGATTGTTCAAGCATTATTTTCTTTTAAAAGGCTTAAAGAAGATTACTCGGATTATCATGGTGGGCTATTAATTATAGACGAGTTAGATGCGGGATTATTCCCGTATGCTCAAAATAAAGTTATCGACATTCTGAAAGTTTTCAGTAGACAATATGACATTCAGATCATATTGTCTACACACTCACCAATAATTATTGAAAACATATTCAATCAGGGTATTAAAGATAGAAGTAATTTTAGAAACATTTTCTTATCTAGTGTATTTGGTGGTCTAAAAGTTAGAGAAGACTATAGCTGGAATGAAATTTACAATGAATTATTAGTTAGAACAAATAGGGTAGGTGACGACCTAAAACTGCCTAAAGTCAATATATATTTTGAAGATAGCGAAGCTTTAGACTTATTCAAAAGATTGATTAAAGTTAATAAACTTAGAAATATTATAAACCCTCTTAAAGATGTGTCTATGGGTTGTAAAACATATACATCACTTGTTAAAAGTAAAGTCCCAGAGTTTGCGAGCAGGAGCATGTTAGTACTCGATGCGGATGTAGAAATAGACACCAATAAATATTCAAATGTAATATTATTACCTTCTTCTCAGCCGCCTGACAGGCTCTTATTCTATTTTTTACTTTCATTAAGTCGGGACGATAAATTTTGGGACAATAGTTTACAATTTACAAAAGATATTTTTATCAGTCGTACTAATGTCAGCACTATAGTGAGCAGACTACATATCGATGAAAATACGAGTCCAGAAGAATTTGACGCAGCAGTAGATACCGATTTGAAAGACCAAAGCAAAAACGGTTTAAGAGATTTATTTAAAGGTTTCTATAAAGATCAGGAAATACAAAGTCTACTCAGTAAAGTAAGTACTAATCCTTTTGAGCAGTATCTAAAATATAACCCAGATGTGCGTGAAAATTTTGAAAAAGAATTTGTTGGTAAGCTAAGTAAAGTTCTTATTGAAGGGTTAGGTGCGCCAAAGGCTGAAGTTCATATGTACTTATCAAGCTAACTAGTCTTTCTTTTAACGTTATCAAGCTTTATCATGTGTACTATAATTGAAGAATTTGGATTGAAATGAAACGCTCTATATCACCCTTACGTTATCCTGGAGGTAAAGCCAGCATTTTCAACATGGCGAATGACGTTATTGAAAGTCATGGTTATGTTGGCGGTCAGTATATTGAACCATATGCGGGTGGTTGCGGTCTTGCTTTGACACTATTCTTCAAAGGTATAGTAAGTGAATTACATCTAAACGATATAGACCGTTCAATTTGGGCTTTGTGGCATAGTATACTGAATGATACTGATAGGTTAGTTAGTAGGCTGATCGAAATACCTATTAATATGGATGAATGGTACATTCAAAAAGAAATTCAAGATAATAAAGATAAATCTGAGATCTTAGATTTAGCGGTTTCCACTCTCTATCTTAATCGTACAAATCGCTCAGGTATTATCAAAGCAGGTGTTATAGGTGGCAAAAAGCAAGACGGCAACTATAAAATGGATTGTAGGTTCAACCGAGAGCGATTGGCTGAGCAGATTATCCACATTTCCAAAAGTAGGGACAAGATTAGTTTTCATAATATGGATGCAGTAGATTTCATTGATTATATCGAAGGACTAAGCTTGAATAATCCTATACTTATGGTAGACCCACCATATTATAATAAAGGCCAGTCTCTCTATACCAATTTTTATAAGCATGATGACCATGCTAATATAGCTGATAAATTAAAAGAGACATCGCTACCTTGGTTGCTTACTTATGATAATACACCTGAGATTTCAGAGCTATATAGTGAGTTTAGTCAGTATCATTTTAGTATAAATTATAGTGCGGCTAGGAAAAGAATAGGAACCGAGCTATTTATAACCTCTAATGACTTTAGCGTAATAAAGCATGAGTTGTTGAATACTGCTTAACTTAATATTAGAGATTAATAAAAGATCATCTCCAGTAATAAGGGTTCTTAATCCAGTTTCATCCAACTATTCATTCTCTACACGCTTTTTAGCCTCCGCTATCAACTCATGAATCTTAGCACTTTCCTTTAGCACACAAGCATCATAAGCAGAGAGCGGCTCAGACTCTAGTTCTTTTTCCTGATCTTGCTTGGCTTTTTCTGCTAAATACTTTTCAAGTTTATCTGCTTCAGAAACGCCCATAGTTTATCCCTCATATGATTTTTACCATATAAAAAACGGCACTGAAATCAGTGCCGTTTTCTCAGTCGTGACAATGTAAACCCTAACCACGACTCCTCAAATACTGATGCACCACGTTATCAATCCCAGCTTAAAATCACCTTACCGCATTGCCCACTTTCCATGATATCAAAGCCTTCTTGGAAGTCATCAATGTGCATGCGATGGGTAACGATAGGCGATAGATCAATACCGCTAATCAGCATTTGCTCCATCTGATACCATGTCTCCCACATCTCACGGCCATAAATACCTTTTAAGGTCAGCGCCTTAAAAATAATCTTGCTCCAATCCACCGTGGTAGTGTTCGGCAAAATGCCCAAGAGCGAGATTTTAGAGCCGTTATACATATTACTAATCATCGAATCAAAGGCCTGAGGTGAACCTGACATCTCAAGCCCAATATCAAAGCCGTGCATTTTTAACTCAGTAATGGCACCTTCGATGCTTTCACCTTTGGCTGGGTTGATGGTCATGGTCGCGCCCATTTTTTTGGCAAGCGCTAGACGATAATCACTGATATCACTGACCACAATATTGCGCGCCCCTGCGAAGCGGCAAATCGCTGTTGCCATAGAACCAATCAGCCCTGCACCCGTAACCAGTACATCTTCACCAAGGACAGGAAATGAAAGGGCGGTGTGAGTGGCATTGCCAAAGGGGTCCATAATGGCTGCCATCTCATCGCTGATGCGCTCATCGAGTTTGATGACATTATCGGCAGGTATCACCAAATATTCGGCAAACGCGCCATCGCGGTCGACGCCTACGCCGATGGTGTTCTCGCATACATGTAGCTTACCACGGCGGCAGTTACGGCAATGCCCGCAAGCGATATGTCCTTCGCCAGTGACTCGATCACCCACTTCAAAGTGCTTCACACCATCTCCCATCTCGCTAATGATACCGACATATTCATGTCCAATGATCATAGGCGTCTTTATGGTTTTTTGTGACCACTCATCCCACTTATAAATGTGCAAATCTGTACCACAAATAGCGGTCTTTTTAATCTTTATTTTAACGTCATTGATGCCAACAGTAGGTTCTGGCATGTCTTGCATCCAGATGCCTTTTTTGGCATGAGTTTTAACCAGTGCTTTCATACTTTTCTCTTATTTAGCTACATTTTATGGTTGAATTTAGATAAATACCGAACGATGCTTAATCAATCACTTTCATTTGCTTGGCGACTTTGATAAAGGCGGTGATACACTTGTCTAGCTGCTCGCGAGTATGGGCAGCAGAGAGCTGGACACGGATGCGAGCCTCGTCTTTGGGTACGACAGGGTAGAAGAAGCCAATCACATAAATGCCTTCTTTCAGCAGCGCATCTGCCATTTGTTGCGAGACGTTAGCGTCATAAAGCATGACTGCACAAATTGCCGATGCGGTGGGTTTGATATCAAAGCCTGCATCTTGCATTTTTTTCACAAAATAGGCGGTATTTTCATGCAATTTATCTTGTAGGGTATTGTCTTGCGACAGCATCTCAAACGCTTTTACCCCAGCCGCCGCCACCATAGGAGGAATGGAGTTTGAAAACAGATACGGGCGTGAGCGTTGACGCAACATTTCAACGATTTCTTTTTTGCCCGTGGTAAAGCCACCAGTGCGACCGACCACGCCTGCTGAATGCGACTCGTCAATCATTACCATGGCATCATATTTTTGTGCCAACGCATAAATCTCATCCATTGGCGCTACGTTACCATCCATCGAAAACACACCATCGGTGACAATCAAACGAAAACGCTGTGCTTGTGCCGCTTGTAACTGCACCTCTAAATCTTGCATATCCGCATTGGCATAACGATAGCGAGCCGCTTTACACAGGCGCACTCCATCAATGATTGAGGCATGATTTAGCGAATCAGAAATAATGGCATCTTCGCTGGTCAGTAATGGCTCAAAGGCACCGCCATTGGCATCGAAACAGGCCGCATAAAGAATCGTATCTTCGGTATTAAAAAACTTAGAAATCGCCGCTTCTAATTGCTTATGCAAATCTTGAGTACCACAAATAAAACGCACCGATGACATGCCGTAACCTGAGTTTTCGATGGCTTGGATAGCCGCCTTTTTAATCTCAGGGTGGTCAGACAGTCCAAGGTAATTATTGGCGCAGAAGTTAAGCACTTCACGGCCATCGGCGATTTTGATTAGCGCATCTTGCGGGGAGGTGATAATGCGCTCGGTCTTATATAGTCCTGCCGAGCGTATATCGCTGATTTCTTGTTGTAGATGCTTTTGAAAGTCCTGATACATAAAGATTCCTTTTTTTAATATTATTAGAGTTTGTATTGATAATGCAGATATTAGCTTAGTTTGGTTGGTCTCGTTTCTCGACACCAACCTACAGTTATTTGTTCAAACCACCTATAAATAAAACCAGTCTCCATCATAAAGCTTTCCCATATCTCGATCACTGGTTATACGCAACATGTTTGAGATGGCACCATGAGCTTGTCCCTGATTTAGCTTTGTCAAAAAAGTCGCTACCTCAGATTCATCAGCATGAAGTATTTTGTCTAGGTAATAGCGCTGCTCTTTTTCGTTTAATGAGGTTGCTTGAAGTTGAAAGGGTCGATGGAGCGCAGCTTGAAGCAATGCTGCACGATATTTATCATTCTTAATCACTTCAAAGTCTTCAGCCTCTATGTCTATGACAACATCAAATCCTGCAAATCCACTCTCAACAGCAATGTCTAAAGTGTATAATTCATTTTCTGCTTTCGCTATCATACGTAGATCGTGGAATACTATCTTTTCGTCCATACCTATCCCTCCTAAAACCACTTAGGCACAGATATCTAAATACTGACGCACCACATTATCCATGCCTTGCTCTAGCGACTCAATCGTAAAGGCATGACCAATCGATACCTCAGCGATATCACTAAGCGCGAGCAGATCAGCCAAATTTTCCAAATTCAAATCATGACCCGCATTGACGCGGATACCGTTTTCACTAGCGAGGTTAATACAGTCGCTAAATCTCTTTTTTACTTCATCGAAATTAACATTAGCGTCGCTGTTATCAGTGTCATACGCGCGCGCCCATTCTTCAGTGTACATCTCTATCGTTTGTACATCGCTCTCGATGACCGCTTTGATTTGCTCAACATCAGGATCGATAAATACCGCGCAACGTGTGCCGAACGCTTCCAGCTCTTTGCTTAATGTCGATAGCATGTCGCTGTGTTTGATGATGTCAAAGCCATGATCAGAGGTCAGCTGATCGTCACTGTCTGGCACAAGCGTGCATTGATGCGGTTTTACCTCACGGATAATCTTTAAGAATTGCTCGTTTGGATTGCCTTCGATATTGAACTCAATCTCTGGATAGTCTTTTAGGAACGCACTAATATCATAGACATCTTGGTAGCGGATATGACGCTCATCAGGTCTCGGATGCACGGTAAAGCCTTTAACATCGAGATCAATGAGCTTTTTTACGAAATACAAAAGGTTAGGGTAATCCGTGCCGCGAGAGTTACGGATTAAAGCTAGTTTATTCAAATTTACGCTAAATAAGGTGCTCATATTATTTCCTTTAGTTTATTTTTATAACCATTTTTTAGTATTAGTACCGCTAATTTTAGTAGAAGTCCTCTGTACCCGCATACTTTTTATTCAATGCCTGTAGAGTAGCATAAGTCTCGGCATCTATCGTGCCCGTTGGGTTAAGGGGACGAAAGTGCAGCTGAAACGCATAAATCACATCGCGACTGGTTTTATCCCATTCATCAGTCGTATTGATTTGATAGCCGTACTCTCGAAAGGCCTGCTTAATCTCAGAAATAGTGGCGGTATCAAACTCGTTTTGCAGCATAAAAAATGCTTTATCAGCCTCGTCATACCAAGCGCCAATACCGTGTTCTTGATATAGCTGTTGCCAAGGGAATTTTGCCCCAGGGTCAATCTTACGTGACGGTGCTAAATCCGCATGACCGATGATATTTTTTGGTGAAATCTCGTACCTTGTGGCGATGTCTTTTACAAGCTGTCCGACTTTTTTAATCTGTATCTCATCGAACTCAACAAAGTGCTTATAAGGATGATATTCAAGATCGCTGTTATTTAGCGCCCCGCGATACTGCTTTTGAATACCATCATTGACGATTTCGATACCGATAGAGGTGTCATTGAGGATAGTACGACCCGCAAAGCTACCATCGCCTGCATGCCAAGCGCGTTCAGACTCAGGGACTAGGTTATAAATCTTATCGCCATCATTTTTCATAATAAGGTAATGAGCGCTGACTTTACCTTTGGTCAATAGCTTAATGGAGCGCTCGTTATCGCTGACGGTATAGTGCAGCACGATAGTTTTAATCCGCTCACTCTTACCCGTTGCTTGATAGGTTTCGCTATCTACTGTATAAGATTCGGGATTTGCTATTTGATATTTAGGTGTGGTGAGGCAGCCAATTAAGGGTAGAGTTAATATAGAGGCTAATAATAAAGTAGTGAGGTTTTTTGCCATGAAGTGCTAACCCTTCTCAATCTTCTTGCGCAAAACCACCTTCCAACTCTCCTCCAGACATTCAATATTAAGCCACGGCTCAATAACATCGAGAGCAAATTTATCTTTAGAGTTCGACAATTGCCATAGCATTGAGAGCGTCGCAAACGGATAGGGGCGTTCCATCAGATACACGGGTAAGTCAGCGCTAATCATGCCATTACGCACCACTTGAAAGTACCAGCCCGCGATACCTTGTTTACTTATCCATGAGGCGATATTGGGCACTTTGGTAAATTGACCGATTTGGTCATTGATTTTATAGCAGGGCCGGCGCGGTTGTACAATACGTAGCTGTACGCTATCACAGCCATCGACTTGTGCATCACCATATTGCTCACCATATTCATAGACATCACCAATACAGACCGTAGACTCATTCATATCAGGCAAGCCGTTAACAGGTTCGGTAATCAAGTTTTCACCTAATGTGCCAATACGAACGTTTAGATCAAACTCGGCGTTAATAAGTCCATAAGTCGCCGTCGCCATTTGATGCACGGCTTTTAGTGGTCCACCATGATGCTTACGATCGGCTTGCTCATCGCTCGCAAGACCCATAAAGTCAACGGCGACAGGCGCTTGAATCGGTGCTTTATCGATAGCGCTCATTTCCTCACGGGCAAAGGGCATGGCTTTGCCCGCTCGAACTTCGATTAAGGTCGCAATGTGTAGCGGTAGGGTTTTATTAAAGTCAGTATTCATATTTTGCTCAAAATAATGGGTAAATTCAGCGCTCATTTTACGTTTCAGCTTATGGTTATTAGTCAGGCAAGTATTGTTTAAACAATATCGCTTATCTTAGCTTAATCATTAGTTATTTTCAGCTTATTTACCTTACATTACTTTTAAATAAACTAGAATTTTGTCAGTCATTATTAATTGTTATGACTTTACATCCTTGTTTGCTGGGTTAAAAATCCAGCCTACGCGACGTTAAATAAATATGCTCTTAAATTAAAAAATTTAATATATCAAAACCTAGTCATAAAAAAAGACCAGAATATTAATCTGGTCTTTTCGATATAGCTTTCAGCCGCCAATAAACACGGGCAATAAATATTATTTATTCTTGTTACGGCGACCTGCAGTTTTCTTCTCACGCGGTACAGCGACTAGCTCAGCTAATTGCTCAGGTGATGACCATAGACCTTCTAGATCATAAAACTCACGGGCAGCAGGCATCATCATATGCACGACAACTGCGCCAAGATCAATTAACGTCCAGTCAGAATCATTACCGCCTTCACGGCCAAGAGGCATAAATCCTGCTTGTTTGGCATCAGCGCCAAGGCTATCGGCCATCGCGCGGACATGACGTTTTGAAGTGCCATCAGCGATGACGATACGCTCCATGACGTCGGTTAACTCTTCGACATTGAGCACTGTGATGTTTTTGGCTTTCATATCTTCTAAAGCGGTTTTTACCAGTGCTAAACACTGCTCTAAACGCTCATTAGTCATAGTTGGGGTCATAAAGTTAAATCTCTTAAATAATCGGTAATAATAAAATAGGATAATGCTGCTAACAGGCCTTATAAAAACAAGTTAAGAGCAATAAGACAAATATAGTGCGATTTTAACGGAATTAGTCAGCAGAATATAGCTGATGGGCAATAATATAATCATAAACCTTAGGATTTAATGATTTGGATGGTTGGTTTGGCATAATAGAAGTGTCGTGAGCTGATGGTAATAGTGCATTGTTTCTCGTAAAATTTTGCTCAAGGAACTGCTGGCGAATCTCAGTGCTAGATACGCTCATGACGGCTCGAGTATCTATATAAATGCGTCCTTGGTGAGTATCTTTCAAGGGGCTGTCTTTCAACAGGTTATTGTTCAATAAACCATGCGCTAGTGACTTATCATCTGAAGCTACTGGGATAAGTAACAGCTTAGGGTATGACTCAGTCACTTGCGATTGCAGCTCGACGGCTAGCTCATTAGCTAAAACGGCTGCACTTTGTGCGTCTAGAGTTAAGTTTTTGTCACGATTAAATACCCATAAATTAACGTAATGGGTTAATTGCAGACCGTCTTTCCATTTATCTAAGCTACGCGCGCTATCCATGCCCATGATAAATATTAGGCTGTCATGAGGATATTGATTGCGTAGCGTGCGCACGCTATCGATAGTATAGACAGGCGGGGTTTGCCATATTTCGAGCTCATCGATGTTCACAGGCGTCCCTTGCATAGCAAGGTTTAGCATAGCAAGGCGATCACTAGGATCAGTGCTTTGAGTCTTAAAAGGCGAGCGCGCATTAGGCAGTAAAGAGACTTGCAGCTCGCGTTTTCGTTCAGTTGCCATAGGTGCAAGCGTGTTATAGACAGCCATTGCCATTTGCATATGACCCAAATGTATGGGGTCAAAAGAGCCGCCAAGATAAGCGCGAATAGCAGGCTTTATATTTTTTTCAGCTTGAAACGGAGCAGGTTGTTTATTCATAGCATCATTATAACGAGTGAATACAAATTTTGCTTGATAGACTAGCGGTAACTTAACTTTCAATCTAGTTTCTAGATTAAGGATTTTAAGTATTATAGGGTGAAATCCATCGCACCGATAATGACGCTACAACTAACCATCGGTGCATAAAATGCACTCTACGCCTACAATCAATAAAAAACCGACTATCATTATGATAATCGGCTTTGAATAGTTGAGTTAACTCAAAACAACAAATTAAATAGCATCGCTATATGCTTGAATAGCCGTTAGCGCGATAGTGTAGACGATATCATCGACTAGAGCACCTCGAGATAAATCATTCACAGGTTTGTTTAACCCTTGCAGCATCGGCCCAACACTAATGACATTAGCGCTACGTTGCACCGCTTTATAGGTCGTATTACCTGTATTTAGATCAGGGAATATAAACACGTTGGCTTGACCGGCTACCTTTGAATCAGGTGCTTTTTGTTTGCCGACGCTCATGACCGAGGCAGCATCATATTGTAGTGGACCATCAACCGCTAGGTTTGGCTCACGCTCACGGACGATAGCAGTTGCTTGTTTAACTTTTTCAACGTCAGCACCTGATCCTGATGCCCCTGTTGAATAGCTGATCATCGCCACTTTTGGCTCAATACCGAAGGCTGCTGCCGATTGCGCCGATTGAATGGCAATCTCAGCCAGCTCTTCAGCAGTTGGGTCTGGATTAATCGCACAGTCACCGTAGACCACGACTTGCTCAGGCAGTAGCATAAAGAAGATAGAAGAGACCAGTGAATACTGCGGTGCGGTTTTGATTAACTGAAATGCTGGGAGTACAGTATTGGCCGTCGTATGAACAGCGCCCGAAACTAGTCCATCAACCTCATCTAACAGCAACATCACTGTGCCTAGATAGACCGTATCTTTTAGCTTTTCAGCCGCAGCGATATCAGTGGTTTTGCCCTTACGAGCGGCGACCACTGCATCGATATAATTGGTCATATCTAGCGTATCAGGATCAATAATCTCAAGCCCTTCTGGCAATACTAAGCTGCGGTTTTTGGCGACTTGCTCAACCTCGCTACGCTTAGCTAGCAGCACACAATTAGCAATGCCTCGGCTTTGACAGATACAGGCGGCCTCTACCGTACGAGGTTCTGCGCCCTCTGGTAGTACAATACGTTTTTTGGCTTGTTGTGCTTTTTTGACCACTTGATGACGGAACGCGGCAGGAGACAGACGCGGTTTATAATCGCCACTGAAATAATCTTTAATCCAGCTCAGATCTAAGTGGGCGGCGACATAGCGGGTGACATCGGTGGCGCGCTCAGTATCATCACTTGGAATCTCAGCGCTCATATGCATCAGGCTCTGTACGGTCTCAAAGCTATCGGTCTCGACACTCATCACTGGAATGCCCGTTTTCAGTGCCGACTGCCACAGTTCAGCGACAGTCTCATTCGGGATGACTCCGCCTGTTAGCACAATACCTGCCAGCGGGATGCCATTGATACAAGCGAGTCCCGCCGCTAATAGCAAATCATCGCGATCTCCTGGGACGACGATTAGCGTACCGCGCTTAAACACTTCATCGACGCGTGCTACTGAACGTGCGGTCAAGCTGATATCCGTGATACGGCGACTCTTCGCCTCACCGACGTTGAGCCAAGTGGCATCAAGCTCAGCAGCGATATCCCAAGTACGTGGCACTGATAGCGAGTCACTAAAAGGCACGACGCCTATCAAGCGAAATTTATCGGTTTGAAAGTGCGGGGATAGGCGCTGAACGTCACTGACGAATTTTTCATCAAGTTTGTAGACTGCTTCACCAGGAGCGACAGGTTGATTGTCAAAAGTATTAGGGACATCAACGCGCATTAAAATGCAGCCTAAAGTGCGTTCATGAGCGATACCACCAAACTCGCGCCCGTGGACATCAAGCTTATCAGCTAGATGAGCGGGGTTACTGGTGTCAGCGGTGCTCACAAAGATAATCTTGGCATCCAGTGCATGAGCGATAGCGCGGTTGACCTGTGAGGCGTAAGAGGCCTCAGTGGTCGGCACTAGACCTTCACAGATAATGACATCTTGATCTTGACCGATAGACTGAAAGTTTTCGACCACCTCTTCCATCAAGTCATCGAGATTACCATCGCCGATCATGCGCTCAACGCGCTGGCGATTGATAGATTGGGGCGGTGTTAAGCCAAAGGCGTGCATAATAAGCGCACTTGAGCTATCGAGACTGTTTTGTTTATCGAGGGTGTCATCTTGCAAGAACGGTTTCATAAAAGCGGCTTTGACACCGTTATAATCAAGCGCGCGTATCAGCCCTAGCGCGGCTGATGTGACCCCAATACCACGGCTAATAGGAACAAGTAAAATGGTTTGCATAGCGTATCCTACGGTTTATTTTGGTTTTTAATCGGCGTGCTGAGAGTCGCTGTGTTCGCTAAGCTGTATTTGTTAAATAAGGATCAGCTACTCTCAGTTTTATCGTCGATACTTAGTTTAGACCAAGCGCTTGACGGGTTTCTTGCGCGATACGGCACTCTTCATCGGTTGGGATGACCCATAGCTCAACGCTACTGTCCTCAGTTTGGAAGCTGCCTTCCGCACCGCCAGCCAAGGTTTTGTTTTTATCCGTATCAAACTTAATACCGAAGTGACGCATCACATTCACAATACGAGCGCGGGTGGTGGCAGAGTTCTCACCGATACCGCCCGTAAAGATAATACCGGTAAATTCAGGTAGCGCACAGCTTAGGCTGGCAAGATATTTACCGACGCGATAGCTGAACATCTCGATAGCCAGTAGCGCATCTTTGTGACCCTCAGATGCGGCTTGCTCAACAGTACGCAAATCATTGGATAAGCCTGAGATACCTAGCAGACCACTTTCGCTATTGAGCATCTTATCGATGTCCTCAAGACTCATGCCCAGCTGACGCTTAAGATGAATGTGCAAGCTTGGATCGACATCACCGCTGCGCGTACCCATCATCAGACCCTCAAGTGGCGTAAGACCCATGCTGGTATCTAGACTTTTGCCATCATAAACAGCCGCTGCTGAACAGCCGTTGCCTAAATGTGCGGTCAACCAACCATGCGGGCCTTTGACTTCAGTCAGCATGCTGGCACGTTCTGAGACATAGGCGTGTGACGTACCATGAAAGCCATAGCGACGAATTTTATGATCTTCATATAAGGCTTTTGGTACAGGATAGCGATAGGCGACAGGGGGCATCGTTTGGTGAAACGCCGTATCAAAAACGGCGACTTGTGGAATGTCAGGATAGATCGCTTGTACCGCTTCAATCCCTAGCGCATTCGCTGGATTATGTAGCGGTGCTAATGATTTCAGACGTTTTATCTCTGATAGTGCATGCGCGTCAATTTTGATCGCCTCTGAATACTCGCGACCACCATGTACCACACGATGACCAACAGCAACAAAATGATACTGCTCAAGTAGCTCAAGGATTTTTTGTAGCGCCAACTCATGACGACCACCTGGAATAGCAATCTCAAGCTTTTCACCGTTCAGCTTAGTGTGCTTAATACGGGCAGTATCAAGACCCAAATTCTCAGCCAAGCCGACAATACGCGTAGACTCATCTTCGCTGATTAGCGCGTATTTGATTGAAGAAGAACCGCAGTTTAGTACTAACGTAGGGTTGGTCAGTTGCGAGGTGTCTGCATTCTGATCGTTTTGATTATTGACGCTGTCACTCATACTCTATCCTTAGAGGGTTGATGGTAGGTTAATCATAGACGATTAACAGCTGTTGAACAAACAAAAATCAATAGCTATTTTATAGTGTAAATTTAGAAGGTGCTATATACCACTTGCTAGGTGAAGTCATAAAATATTGGCTATTTTCTATCAATACCATGTCTATTAAGCTTATGAAATACAACCCATTTGCCTGCTTTATTAGTTACACCTTGATGACTATAAGGTTTTATATTGGCTCTAGTCAAGCACCTAATAAGCTCATTTCTTAACTAACAGCATAGCTAGCATAGCAGTACAAGCGTTAACTCAAATTGTAAGTAAGTTTGTCTAGATAAGCTATATTATTTATCAAAAAGTGACACCGTCGAATTTCAACATTAAAAATAGTGTTAAAAAAAGGCTCATATCAGCTTATAATTTTGCGCAAATATACCTTGAATCTGCAAAGACTTATCAATTAATGCTATTATTGGCCGCTAGCAAATGACTCTATCTTGCTCGCTAATGATCAAGCAGACGTAGGGCGTGTACTCAATTTGAAGATGGCGATAAAAATGAGATAAATTGCAGCAGGGATAGGATAATAGTGTTATTAATATCGGGATATTGATGAGCTATTTGACACCGCCCTGCCAGAATTTAGCCTTTTTTAGCCCATTTAGTTTCAGACGCTCAGATTAGGGACACGCCCCAGGCTCAATTAAGCTTTTATACCATTGAACGGCTTTGGGATTTATAGTTGCCTCACTAGGATATGCCTACTATGTTAAGCGTTAATCATTCTTTCTTATCTGCAAAATGTGCCCTAGTGGCGATCTCTTTAGCGACATTAGCTATGACAGGTTGTGGTCAAAAAAACGAATTATATTTAGTGGATCCAGCCACTCAAACAGTGACCACTAGCTCTGATGACTTGGCAAGCACTAGCAATCCGCAGGATGCCGCTTTTGCTGATCTTGATGACAGCGATTACAAACAAGAGCGCTACCTAGAGCAGCAGATATTTCCTGAAGTCAGTGATGACCCTAATGATTATTAATAACTAATAATCTTATAGTACTAATGTTTGTAGGGTAAGTTTTAGATAATAGATGTTGGCAAAAATCTATCTCATTTTTATTATCATTTTCAAAATGAGGACACGCCCTATAATCCCAATACTTCACCTTGATAATTTAAAAAGATTAGAGATATCACTATGAGTAATCTTACGTCGGCAATGAACGCGACTCACACTGCAAGTGTAGCTATCCAAACCGAGCAAGGGCTATATATTGACCCCATAGTGCTAACTGACCATTTGCCAGCACTAAGCTACCGCAATCATATGCTATATATAGAAGACGTAAGCGTTAGCGAGCTAGCTGAGCAATATGCAACGCCATGCTACGTCTACTCTAAACAAGCCATATTAAATGTTTATCAGGACTATAGTGATAGCTTTGCTACTATCGATCATCAGATTTGTTATGCGGTAAAGGCCAACTCTAATCTTGCGGTATTAAGTGTACTGGCAGAGGCAGGCGCAGGCTTTGATATCGTCTCTCGTGGCGAGCTAATGCGGGTATTAGCGGCAGGCGGCGCGGCTGCAAAAGTTGTATTCTCAGGCGTTGGTAAAACGCGTGATGATATCGAATTTGCTCTTAACCAAGGCATCAACTGTTTTAACGTTGAGTCTGTCAATGAGCTGATATTAATCAATGAAGTAGCTGAGCAACTGGGCAAATCTGCACCGATATCATTACGGGTCAATCCTGATGTCGATGCCAACACGCATCCGTATATCTCCACAGGTCTTAAAGATAATAAGTTCGGCATCGCTCATGACAAAGCGGTTGCTGTCTACAGCCAAGCCGCAACGATGTCACATATCGATATCGTCGGTATTGACTGTCATATCGGCTCACAGCTGACTGAAGTGGAGCCGTTTATTGCTGCTTTAGACAAGTTGATTGAGCTGATCCACAAGTTAGCTGAACTAGGGATCAAGCTTGCTCATGTTGATTTGGGCGGTGGTTTGGGTGTACGTTACATCGATGAGTCACCTGTCACTATAGCTGACTTTGCAGGGGCGCTATTGCCCAAGCTTACCCAGCTTAATCTCAAAGTATTCTTTGAACCGGGTCGTAGTATGGTTGCCAATGCAGGTATATTGCTCACACGTGTCGATATACTCAAGCCGACTGAGCATAAGAATTTTGCTATCGTTGATGCTGCGATGAACGATTTGATTCGTCCTGCACTGTATCAAGCTGAAATGGCAGTCATTCCTAGTGCGTTACCTGATAGCGTAAGTGTACATGATATGCCATCATGGGATATCGTTGGCGCTATCTGTGAGACGGGCGACTTTTTGGCAAAAGAGCGCCTGCTGAGCTTAGCGGCAAATGATTTATTAGCCATCACTGGCGCTGGTGCTTATGGCATGGTGATGAGTAGCAATTATAATACCCGCCCGCGCGCCTGCGAGGTCATGGTTGCAGGCACTAAGCATCAGCTCGTACGCAAACGCGAAACCGTCGAGGCGCTATATGCTAATGAGATGCCTTGGGGTAATAAGGGATAATAAATAGTATTTATTTGATTTCGATGTAAATATAGCTACAACTAGAACCCATTGTTACTGCAACAATGGGTTTTTTATTACCTAAGTTTTAAGCGTTTTGTATCAATTACTGTCAACTTTTATCAGCGTTACTCACCGTTTGTTATTAGCAAAAATTAATAGGTTATGATCATCTGTAACCATTATCCTACTATAAGCCGTGCTACTATAACCCACATATAAAAACAAAATAGGACATAAGTATATGTTAATAGAATTTACTAAGATGCACGGTCTAGGTAATGACTTTATGGTTATCGACTTAGTCACTCAGCGTTTGGATTTGAGCGCGGAGTTGGTGCAGTTATTGGGTGATCGTCATCTGGGAATTGGCTTTGATCAGCTGCTGGTGGTCGAGCCACCGATGCGTCCAGATGTTGATTTTAGCTATCGTATTTTTAACACCGATGGCGCAGAGGTTGAACAGTGCGGTAATGGCGCACGTTGTTTTGCCCGCTTCGTACAAGCGCGCAAACTGTCCTTTAAACAGCGTCTAAAAGTTGAGACTGCCAGTGGGGTCATTACTTTGACTACTGACCGTTACGGCTGGGTCGAAGTAGATATGGGTAAGCCAAAGTTTGAGCCAAACGAGATTCCGTTCACGCCCAAAGCCACGACCAAGATCCAAAATGCGTATCATCTTAATGTCGCTGGTACACCAGTACAGCTCTATGTGGCGAATATGGGCAATCCCCATGCCGTGATCAAAGTTGATGACATCTTAGAAGCAGATGTTGCCAAGCTGGGCAAAGCGATTGAAGCGCATTCGGCCTTTCCCAATAACGTCAATGTCGGCTTTGTACAAGTCATGAACCAGCGTCATATTCGACTGCGAGTTTATGAGCGCGGGGTCGGTGAGACGCAAGCCTGCGGCACAGGCGCTTGTGCGGCGGTAGCAGTGGGCATAAGGGAGGGCTGGCTAGATGAGGGCGAGGATATCCGTGCTCAGCTGTATGGCGGCAGTATGGTAGTACGCTGGCAGCCAGGCTATTCGGTGATGATGACAGGGCCAACGGCTTTTGTTTATGAAGGGGTGTTTAGTCCTGATGGACTGATGGCACAAGCAGGAATCGAGCCTAACCCATCGTAAGCTAAATGAAGTAGTAGCGCTCTTTTAGGGTTGCAGAAGAGGACAATGCATGACTATTGCTAACTCGCTTAAAGCTATAGAAACAGATTCAGCGCTTGTTGAGCTGCTAACACCTGTGCAGCGCTGGCTCGATATTTTAGCCGTGCGCAACCACTCTAAGCATACTTTGAGCGCTTATTTTGCTGGGGTCAGGCAGCTAGCGTTGTTTTTGCGTGGTAAGCAACTGACGTGGACGCGCTGTGACAAACGTCAATTAGCGCAGCATATTAGTCAGCGTATTGACGAGGATAAGCTGGCGCTGGCGAGTGTGCAGCAAGAGCTATCGGCTATTCGCCATTTTTATGGCTGGTTGATTGAAGAGGGACTGGCGCGTATCAATCCGACGACGGGCTATCAGCTCAAACGCAGTCCAAGACCGCTACCGTCAATCGCGGATATTGATCTACTAAGTCAACTGCTAGATCAGCCTGTACCTGAGACACCAGAGCAGGCGAGGCTGTGGCTGCGTGATAAAGCTATGTTTGAAGTACTCTATAGCAGTGGTTTACGGGTCGGTGAATTAGTAGCGCTGGATATGACGGATATAGATTTAGCCGATTTGCGCCTGAGGGTTACAGGTAAAGGCAATAAGACTCGTATAGTGCCGCTTGGCAATAAGGCCGCTACCGCTATCAAACGCTATCTCCCACACCGTAATCTATGGGTGGAGCAACAGGACAGCGCGTTATTTATTAGCGAAAAGCTCGGTACTCGGCTGTCCAGTCGAGCCGTACAACAACGCCTAAAAGTTGCTGCTATGCGTGCAGGTATTGCGCAAAATATGTACCCGCATCTATTGCGTCATTGCTTTGCCTCGCACATGCTCTCAGGCAGTGGTGATCTGCGGGCAGTGCAAGAGATGCTGGGGCATAGCGATATTAGCACCACCCAAATCTATACCCATGTTGATTTTGCCAAGCTGACCCAAGTTTATGATCGCGCTCATCCGCGCGCAACTCATAGTACAAGCGATATAGAATAGATACTTTGCTAACTTGATTTCTAATAACTTAAGTTATGCCAGATTAGGCTAAGCGATGGCAACCAAAGATAGGCATACGTTGTCGTCCTTGTTGTTGCGCCGCTATATCTAAAGAGCCAAATACTAGCGCATAGGGTGCATCGTCTTTATTTTCAGTTCTCTTAGTAAGCGCACTAGCGTCATAGCTATCAATGACTGTTCCATCAAAAGCGGTAATCGCAGCATGTCCCCAAGTCTGACGGATACTGCCGTTTTTATAATGATGATCGCCGCCTTGCGCCGCACCTATGACCATACATTGACTGTCTAAAGCGCGTGCCTGTAATAGTAGCGACCAATGCGCTTGCCCCGTCATAAAGGTAAAAGCAGCAGGCGCACTAAGTATCTCAGCACCCGCTTGACGCAGGCGTTGCGCTAATGCTGGAAAACGAAGATCAAAACACACCATCATACCCAACTGATAACTGCCATTCTCGACATCAATAGGAGCCACCACTGTTTGCTCGCCAGGCTCAAAGGTTAGCGCCTCATCATAGCTGCCTTGCTTATCAGCGACAGTAGCCGTGAACAGATGAATCTTATCGTAACGCGCCACTTGATGACCATCAGGACTAAATAGCTGGCTGACTTGACGCATACGCCCATCAGGCACGATGATTCCATTTGGACGATATAGACAAGGTAGCGAGCCTGCCAACACGTGAGTTTGGTATTCAGTAGCATAAGAGGCAATTGTCGCTGATAGCTCGTCAAAGCGCTGAGCGGTCGCAAACTGCTGACCCATGCTACAGCAGTTCTCTGGCAACACTACTAGCTGAGCGCCTTGCATACTGGCCTCGCTAATAGCGGCTTTGATGGTTATTAGATTGGTGGCAATATCTTGCTGGCTATTCATTTGCACAGCCGCCACAATAAGTGATTTATTATTCATAGTATTTTCTCAAGGTTATTTGTTAATATGGCACATACGGTTTTTAATAAGATTAAAGCTAACGGTTCATTTTTTAACGAAAATAAAGCTGATCTATTGAGAATAAATTAGCATAGTATCAGAGCTGTGAAAAATACTACGGCTACTATTTGGCTAAATCTGTTATTTGGGCTGTCATTTGGTTAGTCCAAATATCATCAATTTTATGCATCATAAATATCGGAGTGCAATAAACTGCCTATGAGTATGTCGTTTGGCTTGGCAGCTAGTCTTAGCACCTCACAAAAGCTGACCCCACAGATGCAGCAAGCTATCAAGCTGTTGCAGCTATCTAGTCTTGAGCTGGCGCAAGAGGTCCAAGCTAAACTCGATGCCAACCCCTTATTAGAGCGAATAGAGGAAGAAGAGCTTGATTACGATCATGCCGATGAGCTAAACCACGAGCCAAATGAGCCGATGACGCTTGAGATGTGGAATGAGGCCAGCGCAGCCAACCAAAAAGAGCTTAAGTCAAATGCTGATAGTGAGTTTGGTAATGAGTCCGACTCTAATAGTAGCAACGATGATAACTATTCAGACAGCTTAGATAAATTACAGCAAAGTAGTCTAGATAATGAGGCTATGGATAGCAGTGATGATTATAGTAGCGACAGCTTTGAGTATAGCAGTTTTGATAGTGGCAACTATGCCTCAGCTGGCGGTTCAGGCTCAACGAGTAGCAGCGCTGGATTTGACGAATTGGACAGCTATCAAGGCAGCACCAGTGCCACTATTCAAGACTATATACGCTGGCAATTGAACTTCAAGCGGTTATCAGAGACCGATGTTTTGATTGCCAATTATTTGGTTGAGTCGATGGATGATATGGGTTTTATTCGACTCGATATCGGCGAGCTTTTGCAAAGTCTCGATACGATGGCCAGCTTCTATCAGTGGGACACTCAAATCGAATATGATGAGATAGCTGCTGTTCTACGTATCATTCAGTCCTGCGATCCGCTAGGCGTTGGCGCACGGAGTTTGAGCGAGTGTCTAGCTATACAATTAGATAAGCTCGATTCGAGCACTGACCATCTGGCAGAGGCTCATGCCTTATTGAGTGCCAGCGAGCATCTAGTGAGTAATAATATCAAAAAGCTCACTGACCTGACGGGCTTAGCTACAGAGCAAATCAATCCTGCATTAACATTACTGCGTACCCTAAACCCTGCTCCTGGATTATCTTTTCAGAGTAGTCAGCCTGATTATATGCAGCCTGCCGAGAGCTACGATATACCCGATGTATTAGTGACTCCGCTACGGGGTAGTAGCACTATCAAATCATCCAAAAAAGCCAATAACACCAATAATAAAGACAGCTCAGGCACACCCGATAGTTGGGATGTAAGATTGAATCCTGATACTTTGCCCAAACTACAAGTTAATAAAGAGTATGCCAGTTTAGTTAAGCGCGGCGATGATAGTCCTGACAATCAGTATCTACGAGATAATCTGCTTGATGCGCGGCTTTTTATACGCAGTATTGAAGAGCGTAATCAAAATTTACTAAAAGTATGTACTAGCATTATTCGTCGCCAGCAAGATTTTTTATTGTATGGTGCGCGTGCTATGCAGCCCTTAATCCTTAAAGATATCGCTGAAGAGGTAGAGCTTCACGAATCTACTATTTCACGTTTGACGACCAGCAAATCTATTTTGACGCCTCAAGGACTATTTTCATTAAAATACTTTTTTTCATCGCACGTAAGTAGTAGTGATGGTGATATTTCCTCAACGGCTATCAGTGAGATGATCAAACAGCTTATCGCTGATGAAAATCCTAAAAAACCGCTCTCAGACAGTCGATTACAAAGTGCTTTGCAAGAAGAAGGTATCGATATCGCTCGTCGCACCGTTGCCAAATATCGTGAAGCTTTGAATATCGGCTCATCGACCTATCGTAAACAAAAATATTAGGCTGATAATCTAATACCAAACGGTTTAATCAGTGATATATGTTTGATAATTAAAAACAAAATTTTTTGATTATATATAAGTCTGTAGAAAACCCCAGTCTTAGATACATTTAATTACAACAATGCGGCTTGCTACTCTACAGCTTTCATGACAAATTAGAACTACATCGGGAGTAAAAACCCAGTAATAAAGAACGTTAATTTCTGAAGATTTTAAGGATAAATCAACGGTTTTTAATAGCGTTTAATACTCTCGATAAGGTAAGAAAATACAGCTAGTTGGCTTTATTTTCTATAGTTTTAGCTATAAATATAAGGATAACAATATGAATGTTTCGATCAGTGGTCATCATATCACCGTAACCGACGCAATGAATGCAGCGGTAAGCGAAAAATTAGAAAAAATCGAGCGTCATTTTGATCAAATTCAGAGTATCCAAGTTATTTTATCTTTGGATAACAGTGGCGCTAGTGATGGCGGTCAAAAAAGTAACAAGGCTGAAGCTATAATGCGCGTCTCAGGCAAAGAGATGTTTGTACAAGCGTTCGATGATGATATGTATAAAGCCATCAACGATATGTCCGATAAGCTTGAAAGACAAGTCCGTAAATATAAGACGCGTCAAGAGAGCAAAAAGACTCAAGGAGCAGGGCGTGACGGGCGTTATGTAGATAATGATGTGGCTGATGTAGCATCTGCAATGTAACCGACTTACTGATGAACGAGATTATTGAACAAATAGAGGCAGATTGAGAAATAGGTAGGGAGAGGAGATATATAGCTTTAATGCCTTTGACCGATGCAGTATTAGCTGTGATTAGTGATAATCATAATACTAAAACATAGTTGTAGTTATGCTAATTCGGTCAATCTCTCTGCTTGCTATTTAAGTGAAGTAATTACTTGTTAATTAAAAAAAGACCTTGAGCGCTCAAAACGCTAAGGTCTTTTTTATATCTAATTCTGAATGAAAGTATCTTTATTAGAACAGTATTAATAAAAATAAATTAGCCACCACCAACGGCTTGTACCACTTCGATCACCATTCCATCTGCGATACGCATCAGTCCCAGCTCACTTTTGGGGATGAGCTCACCATCGACTTCGACTGCATAGCGCCCAACACTTAATCCCAGCTCATTAACTACTAGCTGTAGCGTTTGATGTGTGGTCTGTAATGTCTTACCATTGACGGTGATAATACTCATAAGTTTATTCCCCTAATATTAAATGCTATAGAGTGCTATTTCCTAAGCGCAATGCAGTCACTGCTAACCACAGCCACCCTGCAATCATAAGCACACCGCCGATAGGAGTGATAGCACCAAACCAACGCGGAGCGCCTAACGCCATCGAATATAAACTACCTGCAAATATAATGATCCCAATCTGTAATAGCCAAGCGCTAGTCTGAGTCGCATAATTTAGGCGAATTAATAAGCTGACAATCAACAGACCAATAGCATGAACCAATAAATATAACGTAGCGGTATGCCACCACGCTAACTGCTCAGCACTGGCGATATTCTTTAGACCATGTGCACCAAAAGCGCCAAGACCTACAGCAATAGCCATATTAATAGCGCCGATACCTATCCAATTCACCATGTGCTACCCTTACAACTATTTACAGCCTTTAGTGAGCTTTGCTATTGTCTAATTCGCTAACCCTACTACTCACAAGACTACTGAATATCATCTGGCAAAATCACACTATCAATAGTCATTGCATCACGGATTTTATCCATAGCATTTTTTTCGATCTGTCTGACTCGTTCTGCTGAGATGGAATATACCGCTGCCAGCTCGTGTAGCGTAGATTTTTGCTCAGTCAGCCAGCGCTGCTCAACGATATCTCGCGAGCGATCATCCAAAGTATCCATAGCCGCTATCAGCGCGGATGAGTTATTCTCTTCCCAGTCGGCTTCCTCAAGCATCTCAGCAGGATCAATACCATCCTCTAGGAACAGTTGCGGCGCATAACGTCCATCATCATCGTCGCTCGACTGAGTCTCAAAGGAGGCATCATAAGAGGTCAGACGCGACTCCATCTCGAGCACTTGCTTGCGGGTGACATTGAGATCACTAGCGATAGCATCGGCTTCCTCTAAGGTGAGCTGATTATTGGTCTTTTTCAGACTGCGTAGATTGAAGAATAATTTACGATGCGCTTTGGTAGTTGCTACTTTGACAATACGCCAGTTACGAATCACAAATTCATGAATCTCAGCCTTAATCCAATGCACTGCAAAAGACACTAAGCGTACGCCTTTGTTAGGATCAAAGCGTTTCACCGCTTTCATTAGACCTAAGTTACCCTCTTGAATAAGATCGGCTTGCGGTAAACCATAGCCTGAATAACTGCGTGCAATATGAATGACAAAACGTAGATGTGACATTACCAGTAATCGCGCGGCTTCAACATCGCCTTCGTCATAATAACGATGCGCGAGCTCTTGCTCTTGAGTCGTGGTCAAAATAGGAATCTGATGCACGGTATTAATATAAGCACCAAGATTTACGCCAGGTGCTGACAGATGCGTCGGCATAGCAGGTACTAAGTCACGCGTACTCGTCTCTTCTAGCGCGCTCGCATCATAAGGAGGGCGCTCTGCTGCTGCCTTTAGAGCAGCCTCACGTGCTGCATTTTTTTCAGGACTAAGCTTACTGTCCGTTTTATCGCTACTGATAGTTTTATCTTTCGCAGTATTCTCTTCTTGCACCTGCTTAACTACGGCAGGTTTACTCTGTTTGTTCTTAGGTTCAGCCGACTTTGCTACGACACTTTTAATTTTTTTGCTAGACGCAGACGTGCTCTTTGCTGTTGTATTCTTTACAGCTTTGGTGTTTTTCACAGCACTGGTATTAGGGTCATCGTTGTTAGGGGTCGTCACCGATTCAGTAGCCATATTCTTGACCTTGATTAATAGAAGATTAGTTAGCGCAATAAACACTTAACTTTTAGTTATATTATGAGTTATGTTAATTGTAAAGGATAGCCCGTCTTAGTTGCTATCAGTTTTGGTAATGATGAAGTGAAATATTGTATCGAAACTTGCAGTGACGGACGCATCAGTAGACGACTGGTTAGTTTTAGCAGTGCTCTGATTCACTAGTAATTGCAAGCAATTGCTGTCCTTAGTTTGCCAGTTTTGCTGACAGAAGGCGACAATATCTGCTTGCGAATTAGGATCCGTTGCGATGATATACAGTGCCTCATTAATTGCAACATTACGTAGCGCCACCTTCGTTTTTAGTAGCGGCATAGGACAAGCCAAACCGCGTCCATCCACTACTTGCTTTATAATCACACCGCTATCTGTCAAAGGTATTGCATTTGAGTCTAGCTTTTGAACCTTTTTAATGTAATCGCTTGGCAATAATTGTAGATGAGTGATAATTATCTCTTGCTCAGTGGCCGTTAGATTCTGAGCAAGATGTATCTGATAAGGCGCAGCTGGGTGAGTATTATTATCAGTGGACATAAACAAAGCCTTTAGTACTTTTGAATTTTGTACTTCTACTTATACTTTTAAAGAAGGTCTTCACAATTAAATATGATGAGCACTCTATTATAACAAACTAGTTATAAGCAAAAGTTACTGTTTAGACCACTGGCAATAAACACGATGATTGGAATTATCAATAGCATAACTTATATGGCTATTTGATGTAACGTGATCGGATATCTCAGTGTTGGATATAGCTGTGTTGCGCAAAGGTATCACAGCGCTTAGATATTGGTAGCAGACAATAGATTAGCATTGATTTGCTCGTGCTAAGCTCTTATAGTCAAAACGACATCAAAAAAAGGTATCAAACTATTATGTTGCCTATCCATAAGTCCAAAGCTAAGCTGCTATTACTAATAATGATAAGCAGTCCTGTGTCTACTATTTTTGTAGCTAGTAGCTATGCTGCATCTACGCCTGTAATGAGTGCGAATCAATCTACAAGTCTATCTGTAAATTCTAATGGGTTAGATTTAGAATATAGCCCCTGGCAATACCCCATTCAGGATAGACAGGCAGAGGCCTTGGCATTGCCCAATCTACGTGGAGATAGTTTAAGCTTTGCAGAGCAGCACCAAAATAAGCTGGCTGGTGAGTGGTCGCTACAAAGGATCAATGGCCAAGCAAAAATGGAGCATGACCCTTGGGTGCAAGAAACCATCAAGGAGATGACGTGGCGACTCAATGCGCAGGCGCGCCAGCAAGCGCCATTGGCAGTGGTCATCATCGATAATCCTAGTATTAACGCCTTTGCCGCGCCAGGTGGCTTAATCGGTATCAATACGGGCACGATTACGGCTGCCAAAAGTATGGATGAGTTAGCAAGTGTCGTCGCGCATGAAGTCGCTCATATCAGTCAGCGCCACTATGAACATAGTGCTGATGAGCGCAAGAAGGCGTTGCTACTACAAATCGGCGGTATGCTGGCGGCGATCGCTGCTTCAGCAGTCGATGGTGATGCAGGCGCGGCAGTAATGATGGGCTCTCAGACCGCTGCAATGAATAGTGGCATGGCTTTTAGCCGCAGTAATGAGCGCGAGGCTGATCGGGTAGGGATGCAGATTATGAATCAGGCGGGCTATAATCCGCGTGCCATGGTGAGCTTCTTTGCCACTATGGATCAACAGCGTCAGCTCAATCAAAGCGCCAATCAGTTTTTGCCTAGTTTTATCCGCTCACATCCACTCAGCAATGAGCGTTTGAGTGAATCACAGAGCCGTGCGCAAAGTTATCCTTCACTGTCGCTGAGCCAGCAGCAGCGTCATCAAGCGCTGTTTGATTTGCTCTACTGGCGGGTGCAAATCACTGGTAAACAGGTAACGCCAACAGCGCTTATGAGCGCTGCTAATAACAGCGTTGGTGCAAAGCTGGCGCTATTGAGCTGGTACGGTGAGCAGCAGCGATTTATTGAAGCGGAGCAACTATACAAAATCCTAGACGCTTTGCCTGCAGTGCAGCGCCAAGCGCTAGAGCCACTATTGTCTATTACCCAAAGCCAGATCTTAACTGAGCAAAACAAATGGACGCAAGCGGCGCAAATGTTAGCAGCTCAGCAGCGTCTATATCCTGAGCGTCGAGATTTACGTCTTTATTTAGCAGAGGCGCTCACTAATAGTGATAATCCAACCCAAGCACAAACGCTATTAAAGCCATTAACCCAGCAGCAGCCAAGCGACCGCTATGCTTGGCAACTGTTGCAATTAGCGAATGAAAAAATCGCTAAAACTACGCCTGTAGCGCAGTTGGCTAAGATTGCAACGATCAATGCGCTACGTTATCGCAGTCATGATCAACTATGGAATGGACGTTACGATAGCGCGTTGACCTCATTGACCCAAGCGCAGCAATTGGCTGAGCAAATGCAGGCAAGCGCACAAGCCAGTAGTGCTAGGCCACTATTAGCCAATATCGCTCAAGAGGTCAAAAACGTAAAAACCGCTAAAGACTATAAGCCCTAAGCGGTAGTTTTAAACAGGCAATAATTTTAAAAGACGATGATTTTAAACAACGTTAACTTCAAACAGGATATAGATTCAATAAAAACAGCATGTTTCAAAAGTCTGTCTAATAAGTGATAAATAGCTCAAGTTACGAAGGCTGTAATGCTTCTTTAACCAGCTTTGAGATTATAGCGGGATCTGCACGACCTGCTGTTTTCTTTTTTAGGCTACCCATTACCGCGCCCATATCGCGCATGGAGGTTGCTCCTTGCGCTGCAATCTCAGTATTCACTAATGCTGCAATCTCGCTATCATCCATTTGTTTGGGCATAAATTCATTGATAATATTAATCTCGAACTGCTCTTTGGCTGCCAAATCGTCACGGTCATTTTCGGTAAAGATAGCCAACGACTCTTGGCGCTGTTTGAGCTGCTTTTGCAGGACATCTAGTACATCTGCATCGTCAAGCTCAATCCGACGATCGACCTCTATTTGCTTGATGACGGCTTGTACATTGCGCATGACTTTGACTCGTTCAATCTCACGCGCTTTCATAGAAGTAATGATCGTATCGGCTATATGTTGTTGAAGTGGACTCATAGCTATTATTATTCCTTAGTAGGTAAAATTTAGTTTATAAAGCAAAATAAAACCGCTATTAACAAAAATTGTAGCATAAAAAATACCACTGTTATCTATAGATAGCAGTGGTATTAGTATAACGCTTGTAGCTAGTTATTTAAGAGAGACCCAGTTGGCACTCTCGATAAATAATAATTAGTACATACGCGTAGTACGGACAGTATCACGTTGGGTTTTTTTCTTATAACGCTTCACAGCAGCTGCTTTTTTGCGCTTACGCTCTTGTGTAGGTTTTTCATAAAACTCACGCTTACGTACATCTGATAATACACCAGCTTTTTCGCAAGCACGCTTGAAGCGACGGATAGCGATATCAACAGGTTCGTTTTCTTTGACCTTAACTGCAGGCATGAAGACTCCTTATAGGGATGAGATTAAAGGCATTAGTTTGGCTGTATATTAGTATTTAGCCGCAATATCTCAAGATTGCCGACATCAGCTCAAACTAGGATAATTTTGACATAACTTTTTACAAAATCTTATGCACAGACCATAGCCGGGCACAAGGGCAGTTATTCTACTTAAAAAATGCAACAAAGTCAAAGTCTTTAATCTATATCAGCATCTTTTTAGTACAAAATCCTTACTACCTATAACGATTTATTAGCAATTTATGCTATTATAATCTCAATCTGACGGTAGCCAATTCTATGCTTTTACGTCAATTTTATTGAGGATGTTGGAATGAGCAAAGTAGGATCAAAATTAGGGTCAAACAAGTCATTAAGCGCAGCACTATTAGCGACAGTAGTGCTGACCTTGGGCGTGAGTGTGACGAGTTGTAGCAGCGAGCACGAAGAGATTTTAGCGGTTGATCGCGTTGATCAAGCGGCTGATATTGCCCGTCAGCTAGCACCAGAAGCTGAAGATATGGAGTTTCCAGAGGTAGTTGCTGCACCGATGCCTGAAGTTACGGCTACAGATATGGAAGTGGTAGCAGATGGTGCAGAAGCGCCAGCTACAGATGCTCCTGCTGCAGCCGAAGATCTAGCGGTCAATGTAGGTGCCGAGCTTTATAATAAGCAATGCATGGCTTGTCATGCTAGTGGTCTGCTCAATGCGCCAAAATATGGTGATGCAGCTGCTTGGGCACCGCGTATTGAAAAAGGTGTAGAGACTTTAGCATCGCATTCAGCGAACGGCTTTAATCAAATGCCAGCTCAGGCTTATAACGGCGTGACAGAAGATCAGATCCGTCAAGCGGTTGAGTACATGATTGCAGCGGCTAGCTAAACGGTTGCAGATGTTAGAGCGAATATTTAGAGTGAGTAGGGGTATTGACTATGAACGCTATGCGAATCTTAATAAGTAAATCATCAATGGCAAAGCTAGCATTTGGTCTTAGTGCGCTATTAATGATTAGCGCTTGTAGTGATAATACTGCAGTTGATGACACGCCCGTTAGTGAGCCTGAGGTTGAAGTAGTCGATGTCGGTGAGCCTGAGGCTGTAAAGCCTGTTGAAGAGGTCGCTGTGATCGAGGCACCAGCCGATGAGGTTGCTATTATAGAGGCAGACACTAACATTAGCGCTGAGCCTGAGATATTAGCTGCTGATGCTGATGCTGGTGCTAAGCTTTATGAGTCAAATTGTAAGGTTTGTCATACCAATGGTCTATTAAATGCGCCAAAACTCGGTGATAATCAAGCGTGGGCACCACGTATCGCTAAAGGCAAAGAGACGCTGTATATGCACTCAGCGCAAGGGTTTAATAAAATGCCTGCGCAGGCTGTGAACGGGATTACTGAAGCACAAGTCAAAGCCTCAGTAGATTATATGTTGGCAGCCGTTAGCTAGATAAGTTTTAGCTATTGAAATTTATCAAACTAACCGTCATTGTCAATCGCAATGGCGGTTTTTTTGAGTTAAAAATTGGTCGCTCTCTTGATGAGTACTGATAACAAATAAAGGCATGAGCATGAAAGTATTAGGACTTGAAACCTCTTGTGATGAGACAGGGTTGGCCGTTTTTGATAGTGAGTTAATAGATACTGACAATCAGGGTTTACTTGGACAAGTGTTATATTCGCAAATTGAGCTGCACGCTCTGTATGGTGGCGTAGTGCCAGAGCTGGCCAGTCGTGACCATATTCGCAAATTAGTACCGCTCTTTGATGAGCTGCTAGAGCAATGTAGTATAAGCAAAGATGACATCGATGCAATCGCTTATACCAAAGGCCCGGGGTTAATTGGAGCGCTAATGACGGGTGCGCTATTTGGTCGTAGCTTAGCCTATGGATTAGATATTCCTGCTATCGGTATTCACCATATGGAAGGGCACTTGCTCGCGCCCTTGATGAGTGCTAACTCGCCTGATTTTCCTTTCGTCTCGCTACTGGTATCAGGTGGACATACTCAGCTGATTGCCGCAAAAGGTATTGGGCAATATGAGATACTAGGCGAGTCGATAGATGACGCGGCAGGCGAGTGTTTTGATAAAGCCGCAAAAATGCTAGGCTTAGAATATCCAGGTGGTCCAAACATTGCTAAGCTCGCCCAGACGGGTAAGGTAGATGCTTATGCGCTACCGCGTCCAATGCTGCATCGCGGTCTGGACTTCTCATTTAGTGGTATGAAAACAGCAGTGCATAATCTAATTAAAGATACAGATGGTTCTGAAAGCGATCCGCAAGTACGCGCTGATATTGCAGCGAGCTTTCAGCAGGCGATGGTCGATACTTTAGTCAAAAAATGCGTCAAAGCGCTCAAGCAAGTGAATATGAATAGGCTGGTTATAGCAGGTGGCGTCAGTGCCAATACTCATCTACGCGAGACGTTAGAGATTGAGCTGGCAAAGGTCAATGCAACGGTTCATTACGCACCGCCAGCGCTCTGCACTGATAATGGCGCGATGATTGCTTATGCTGGCTACCAGCGTTTGCAAGCAGGGCAGTCTGATGATCTTGCAGTCACCTGTGTACCGCGTTGGCCGATGACCGAACTACCAGCATTGTTGCCAGCGCTTTAAGCTAATTTTCAGCGATAATGCTTGCACAAAAAAGGATAAGTTATGCAGTGGTTGGCTATCGGTTTAGGTGCAGCATTAGGCGCGTGTTTGCGCGGCTATTTAGCGCGCTTTAATCCGCTGCATCATTGGATACCGCTTGGCACGCTTGGCGCAAATGTCTTAGGCGGTTTGCTGATTGGACTAGCGCTGGTTTGGTTCGAGCGCGTAGGTAGCGACTTATCGCCCAATATCAGATTGTTTGTCATTACAGGGTTTTTGGGTGGTCTGACTACTTTTAGTACCTTTAGCGCTGAGGTGTTTACTTTTATCAGCGCTGGTAGAGTATTGGCAGGGCTTGGGTTAATTGGGTTGCATGTGGGTTTAACCTTGCTTGCAACTGCTGTGGGGTTTTATTTGTTTAGGTTGGTTTTGTGAGCTTTTGATAGATACTGCTCGCTTAAGGGTCTGATTTGAGTAGTTTCTTTATAGAAGTCTTTTTTGAGTAGTCTATTAATCGTTTAAAGGGTCTGTTTTGGTAGTTTCAGTGGAGTATACCTTTTTTAATACGCTAGCGTAGATTCTAAAGCAGTGCAACGATTACTATAGAGTAGTAGAACGTACGTAAAAGAATGATACTGATACTATTGATCAATGAGTTTATATGACTTTTTTTATCTCTTTCGTTTTTATCATGGTAATACTAACTTTAATTTTCGAAAGGAATACAAATTATGGTTGTCTAGGATTTATAGTCATTATTCTAATTGGTGTAATGGTTGTGAGTTATAGCCAAAAAAAAGCACAGGAAAGACACGAGGAATGGTGAGATGAAGTATACATGGATGGAATAACCAATGGAGAGTACGCTGATTGTGTAGCCGAAGAAGAGAGAATTAGAGCACATTTATATTGTGATCCATAACACTATTGAGTCCGTAGGTTGAGTGGTCTACTACTAGTAGTAATGCTTCACTCAACATACATCATTTTTCATTCTAGAATAAGTAGAAGACAGGCCTTAATACGGCTCTACAATAAAATTCATAGAGGGATCATTCCAACAGCTCCAAGCATGAACGGGCTTACCGTTTTGACTGAGTCCATATAAGCACTTATTTTTATCTTCAGCTTTTAGTCTTACAATATTGCCTGTCACTGGCTCTAGTACAAATGTATTTGCAGATTCGCATGCCGTTAAAGATGCCTTTGCTCCGTCTGTATTATTATTAACTGTTAAACATTCTTTAGATTCTTGATGTTGCAGCTTCTTTTTTCCAGTCGTTGGATGAACTATAATTTTAAATGCCATTCCTGGGTTTTGGTAACATGACCAGGTATAGGCGTTATTATTAGTTGTGCCTGGTGTTTGATAACCATATATACACTTATTTGTCGTTACCTGTTTTAGTCTAAAAGTTCCGCTTGTATCAGGAGCAGGGTTTGGAGAAGAATAGCAAGGAAGAGTTTTTTGATTCACCCTGTACCATTTCGTTCTGTTTTTTCGTTTAACCTTGATCTCATAATTGGTGTTGCAAACAAGTGGCTGTATGACGTATTGAACACTGTCATAATTAGGACAAATCGTCGCAGGTCCTGTTGACCATGCTCCAGATGATCCAGGTCTATAATTCACTTTATATTCTTCACCGCCTTTACAGCCGAAACTAATTTGAATTGCGGGCAAATTAAGTTGATTGTTGTATGTTAACGATTTTAATTCCCAAACATTAGGGTCTTTAGATTTTAAATCATTAACATTGAGACTTTCAGATTTCGATTCCTTAATGTTTGGGATTTCATGTTTTAAGTTTTCAGTATTGAGACTATCCGTTTTTAATTTTTCAGCATTGATGCTGTCAGATTTCAAATTTCCAATATTGAGGTTGCCTGATTTTAAGTGATTAGAGGCATTAGCATGCCCAGCAATTACTAACGAAAACAGCAGAACAATAATTCTATTCATGACACATTCCTTGTATATTATTATTGACAATACTTATCGTTCCTACTACATAAAACGAGATATCCGAATATATTGTATTTTAAATATAGCATGTATAGTCAATTTATATCATAAAGAATAAATCTACTTAATAGATATGTTCACTGCTTATTGCTTTTACTACCTTATAGCGCTGCCTTAAACTCTGAGCGGATATAAAAAATTTATAACGGCTTAACAATCCCTTCCAACAAACCAGCAAAACCCTGCATATAAGCAGTGTCTTGACTGGCCGTACGGGTCGCCGCATAGAGCTGACAATGCACACCTTTCCCTAATCGCCTTGATACTACCCAGCCCTTTTTCTCATATTCCGCTACTACCCAATCGGGTAATGCCGCCACTCCGCGCTCGCTAGCGACTAATTGAATCAGCATCGCGGTCAGCTCCGTGGTACGAATATTTTTAAAACTTACCTCAGCTGGCGTCATAAAGTTAGCGATAATATCTAAACGTTTGGCTTCTACAGGATAAGCAATCAGCGTCTGCTCGGTTAAATCTTCAGGTTGAATAACATCTTGCTCTGCCAAATCGTGTAATGGCGATAGCACTAAACGACTCTCGTACTCAAACAATGGCTGATAGCTCAGACCTTCTATTGGTAGATTACTAGTGGTAATTAATAAATCAATATCACCTTCTAGTAATAAATGATGCGGCTCAGGCTCAAACCCTGTCGCAAAGTCCAGCTCGACATCCGACCACTCACGGCGATAATGATTGAGTATCGGCATCAGCCAATCAAAGCAGCTATGACACTCAGAGGCTAGACGTAACCGGCCTGCTTGACCATGGGCTAAGCGCTTAAGATTGGCTTTAGTACGTGTGACTTGTGGCATAATACTGTCAGCTAGCGCTAGTACCGTTTTACCAGCAGGAGTGAAGGTGAGCGGGCGAGTACGACGATTGACCAGACTGATATCGTAGTAATTTTCTAGCTCTTTGAGCTGGTGTGAGACCGCAGAGGCAGTAACGTGTAATTCATCAGCGGCAGCCGCCAGTGAGCCATGCGCTCGTAGCGCAGTTAAGGTATTAAGATGACGAAGCTCTAACATAAGGTGACCTAAATTTTGTTTTCTAAAAATTTAACGACGACGTAATAACAGCTGCGAGATCATCACTAATACTAGAGAGGCAGCTAACAATAACGTACCGATAGCATTGACCTCAGGCTTGAGACCTACGCGTACCATCGAATAAATCCGCAAGGGCAAAATCTCATAGCTTGGCCCTGTAACGAAGGTCGATACCACGACATCGTCAAGCGATAGGGTAAAAGCGAGCAACCATCCTGCCATTACTGCGGGTAGTATTACTGGAATCAGCACCGTACGTATCATCGTTGACTCAGAAGCACCCAAATCTCGCGCCGCTTCCATCAAGCTCTCATCTAAGCTGCTCAAGCGTGCAAATACAGTAATCACCACAAAGGGTAAGCAAAAAGTAATATGTGCTAATAATAAAGATACAAAACCCAACTGTAGACCAATTAATAAAAATAGCGCCAGTAGCGATATCGCAAGGACAATCTCAGGTGACATCATTAGCACAAATAGCAACCCGTTCAATAAGCCTTTACCGCGAAAGTTATAGCGATGCAGCGCCATAGCGGTTAGCACGCCTATCACCGTTGAGACTGTAGCCGCGACTAAACCTAAAACTATCGAGTGCCAAAAGGCATCAAGCATCGCTTGGTTTTTAAACAACGACTCGTACCATTTGAGACTAAAGCCGCCCCAGTTATAACCTGTCTTTGAGGCATTAAAGGACATCACTACTAAGACGATAATAGGCAAATAGAGTAGCGCATATATTAGGGTTAAATAACCTTTTGCAGCGATGCTACCGACTTGGCTTTTTGTTTTGACAGAGGGAGGACTAGAATTAAACATTAGGCCACCTCATTAAAGTCGGTTTTGCCAATACGCTTGCTACTAGCCCGATAGGCGAGTAATAGTACTGCCATCGCAAGCGTTAATAGAACACTAGCCGCAGCACCAAATGGCCAATCGCGTGCATCTAAGAATTGATTTTTAATAATATTACCGACTAGTAAATTACGCGAGCCGCCCAGGATATCAGCAACATAGAACATACCCATCGCAGGCAGTAGTACTAATAGCACGCCTGAAATAACACCAGGAGTGGTCAGTGGCAAGACCACGTGCCAAAAGGTCTGGGGCTTGGATGCCCCTAGGTCCTGCGAGGCTAGCAACATGTCATCGCGCAGATCCGTAAATACTGCATACAAGGGTAATACCATAAAGGGAAATAGCAAATAGGTTAGACCGATAATCACCGCACCTTGGGTATATAACATGTCTATTGGTGCATCGATAATACCGATGGCTAGCAATGCTTTATTGATTAGGCCATTAGTCGCTAGTAATAGCTTGAGCGCATATACCCGTACTAAAGAATTGGTCCAAAAGGGTAGGATTAGTAACAGCATGAGCAGCGGTTGCCAACGAGCGCGAGCTCTAGAGACTAGCCAAGCAAAAGGGTAGCCTAGCAATAAGCAAATAGCAGTGGTAAGTCCTGCCATCCATAATGAATGCACAAATACTTCAAAGTATAAAGGATCAACGAGACGCAAATAACTGTCGATAGTGGCGGGCAAGCTGATAAAGTCGCTGGTATCACGAGTCAAAAAGCTCACGGCTATGACTAATATATTCGGCAGTAGCGCAAATATTAGCAGCCAGCCCCAAATCAGCCATAGCGTTGCAGTACGAAAGGTGCTTTTATTACTTAGACGAGTCGTATTTTTGCCAGCCATCAACGGATACCTTTATGGGTAGCATTAGATATGTCAAAGACTTTAGTTTGCGCAGTCTCAGTACTATTCTCAGTATTAGCATCAGTATCCACAGAGTCATCATCAGGCAATACCCATTCCCAGCCGTCGACCCAAGTGACTTTAACAGGTTCATTTATTTTATAGTCAAAGCTAGGATCATCCTCATCAAAGAATTCTGAAGCTTTAATGATATGACCATTATCCAGCTCAATAATGGAGTCTAGAGTGCTGCCTTTATAGTTACTCTCAATGACTCGGCCAAGCAGTCCAGCATGAGTGCTATCGTTAACCTCATAAATACGCAAATCTTCTGGGCGTAATAACAGATTGACGATGTCACCGACTTTTACGTCATTGGCAAAGTTAGGACGGCGCAGATTACGCAACGTTGTTGGGCCAGCTTGTGCCTGATTCTGTGATTGGGCTTCGCAAACTTCGACTTCGATACGACCATTAGTGACTTGCCCATTACGGTCTGGCTGCTCGGGATAGACGCCCTTTACCTCAGCTTTGAATAAGTTAGTTTCACCAATGAAGCTGGCGGTAAACAGATTGGCTGGATTTTCATAAATTTCAATAGGCGTGCCAATCTGCTGGAATCTACCATCTTTCATCACCGCAATACGATCTGACATCGACAGCGCCTCTTCTTGATCGTGAGTGACGAATACAAAAGTAATGCCAAGCTCACGCTGCAGACGCTTAAGCTCCGATTGCATCTGCAAGCGCAGCTTATAATCGAGTGCTGATAGTGGCTCATCTAATAGCAGTAGTTTTGGACGATTAATGACGGCTCGGGCAATAGCCACACGCTGCTGCTGACCACCAGATAAGTCTTGTGGACGACGATTGGCTAGATGCTCCATCTGTACCATCGCTAAGATATCGCGCACTCGCGTCTGAATTTCAGTTTTAGGTACTTTTTTCAGCTTAAGCCCATAAGCCACGTTTTGCGCGACGCTCATGTGCGGGAATAGCGCATACTGCTGAAACACAGTATTAACGGGACGCTTATCAGCTGATAATCCTGCCATCTGTATACCATCTAGGTATATCGCACCTGCACTTGGCTGCTCAAAACCTGCTATCAGGCGTAGTAAAGTGGTCTTGCCACAGCCTGATGGCCCTAAAAGCGTTAAAAACTCGCCGTGCTTAATATTTAAATTAATATCAGTTAGTACTTCGGTCTGATCGTAGGTTTTTTTTAGCCCTGTTATTTTTAGTAGCGCATCAAGGTCAGTCGTTTGTATCTGTGAGGAGGAGTCAGTCATAATAGAGGTTCCTAAACGACCAAAATATTGGCGCTGTGATGGTAAAGGGGCTAAGCCTAAGCTCGCTATAGTTGCTGCGTATTATAACAAACCTATTGCTCCAGTTGCGGTAAGTTAGCGACAGATTATGCAGGCTATACTTATTGCAAGCTATACTTCTTTGAAATAAGAATTTAGACTTTGTCTTGTTGATCTTATTCGTTGCGTGCCACTCATTTTATTAATACTGTTCTGCTCATTTACCGCTAATTGTTTATGAAGTTAAGCTTAAAATAAATTGCTTTTTAGAAAAGTTTTTATGATTATTTTGCTATACAATAATTTTATAGACGACTAGGGCGTATCCTAGTAACCCCATTTATAACCAAGGATGACTCATGCCGAATGCCAACCGCCCAAAAACAGGAGCAGAGGCGCTTGCTTTGCTCAAACAAGGTAACGCACGTTACGTCGATAGTTTGACCAGCGATCCCTCGATGCAGCGCCGCCCAGAATTAGTCAAAGATCAAGATCCGTTAGCTATTATTTTGGGCTGTTCAGACGCAAGAGTACCTGTAGAGATTGTTTTTGATCAAGGTCTAGGTGATTTATTTGTGATTCGCGTAGCAGGTAACATAGTCGCGCCATCGCAAATTGGTTCTATCGAGTTTGCCGCTGAAAAGTTCGATACTAAGCTTGTGGTCGTCCTTGGTCATTCTCATTGTGGCGCTGTCACGGCTTGCGTAGACGCACTCATTAATCCTGAGAAAAACTACTCACCAAATCTACAGTCTATCGTTGATCGCATTCGTCCGAGTGTCTATAACTTGCATGAGCTAGCCACTGCTAATGGTCAAGACGCTGATGCTGATGAGCTCCTTGATCGCTCTATTCGCGCTAATGTAATGATGTCAGTCAGCCAGCTCAAACATGGCTCACGCGCTCTAGAGGATTTGGTCAATAGCAATCAGCTGCTCATCGTTGGTGCAGAGTATGACTTAGAAACGGGTTTAGTGCGTTTTTTAGACAGCTGATACTTTATTAAAAGGTAAGTACAAATATGCTAAAAAATAGAACAGCAAGGCGGTAACAAATACGACAGTACTGTTTTATGCTATAGCTTTTTTAACTCATAGAAAATACAAGGATAGCCATGTCTAACTCTACCACCACCCAAGATAGCCAAAATAACACTAGCGCTCAACCTGATAGCAGTATCCAAGTAAAAGGCGTCCAGCCTATCGCTATGGCGACTAATGGCTTTACTTTTAACCACACGATGCTACGAGTCAAAGATCCTGTTAAGTCATTGAGCTTTTATACAGGCGTATTAGGCATGACTTTATTGGCGATCAAAAAGTTCCCTGAGATGGGCTTTGATTTGTATTTTTTGGCGAAGCTTACCGATGATGAGCGTCAAAACTTGCCCGCAGGTGATGATTTGGCTATTTATACTTTCCGTCAGCGCGGTATTTTAGAGCTGACCCATAATTATGGCACTGAGACTAAAGACGACTTTAGTTATCATGACGGGAACGCTGAGCCACAAGGCTTCGGTCATATCTGCTTTAGTGTGCCTGATCTAAAGGCCGCAGTTAGCTGGTTCGATGCTAATGAGGTCGAGTTCAAAAAGCGTCCAGAGGATGGCAGCATGAAAAACATCGCCTTTATTAAGGACGTTGATGGCTATTGGATTGAGATTGTTGAAGCAGGGCTGATGGGTTAGATATTATAAAGGTTGGCTCTATGAGCCTGTACAGCCTAAGGATTGAATAAGATATCGTCTGGTGCTGTGAGCTAAACCTTGCAAGCAAAACATTATAAAAATACTATAAAAGATAGGAACACTACGTTTATGCCCACCTCCGATACTGTTACTGATACTACAGTTGTTGCCGCCACTGATGATGCGCTGACCTACAAAGCCATTGCTGATACTGCCAATGATTTATTGATTAGTTTTGTCGAGCGTATTCCGTATTTTGTCGCCGCAATAATAGTGATGCTTATCTTTTGGTTGCTATCAAAATTATTTAAGAAGATAGTGCGCAAGTTATTAGGCAATCGCAGTAGCCATCAAAATTTAGTCAAAGTATTCCAGCGCGTTGGCGGTGCATTGATATTTTTTATTGGTTTTATGATCGCGATGGTCGTCGCTATACCAGGATTTACCCCAGCCAAACTCATCGGCGCGCTCGGCATAGGTTCGGTAGCCATTGGTTTTGCTTTTAAAGATATTTTCCAGAACTTATTATCAGGTATTTTACTGTTGCTCTCAGAGCCTTTTCGTATTGGCGATCAGATCGTCTCAGGTGATTACGAGGGAACCGTTGAAGATATAAAAATCCGCGCCACGGTTATTAGAACTTATGACGGTCGCCAAGTCGTTATTCCCAACTCAGATCTATATACTTCAGCATTGACAGTTAATACAGCCTATAAGCAGCGACGCTTGCAGTTAGCGGTCGGTATTGGCTATGCTGATGATATCGATGAGGCCAAGTCGGAAATTATGCAGGCATTAGAGAGATCGGATACTGTATCAACGAATGCTTCACCGACAATCATCGCAGTCAATCTAGGCGACTCTACCATTGATCTAGTTGTGCGTTGGTTCATAGATGATGGCACTCAAGCCAATAAAGTAAAATCTATCGATCAAGTGCTCGTTGAAGTCAAAAGAGCGCTAGATAAAGCAAGCATCGATATGCCGTTCCCAGTACGTACGCTAGATTTGAGCGACCCTTCGGTCAAGGCTATCGTCAAGAAGCTGGCTGATCAACAACAGGCGAGTGATGAACAAGATGAGACGCCAAGTTTAATTACTAAGTAATTGAGTGTAAGGGTATAAGGGTATCAATAAAGTCAACCACAAAAAAAGCCGCTATACTTTAAATATAACGGCTTTTTTAGGCGCTTAAAAAATCTTAATCGTCTGTTTCTACTTGGAAATCAGTATGGCACGACTTACAGCTTTTACCGACCGCGCCAAATTCAGCCTTGATGTCATCCACACTAGTTGCCGTTTGAGCCGCAGTATTTAGTTCTGCTGTTACTTTTTGAAATTTCTCTGATTCGGCAAGGAAAGTTTCTTTATCGCTCCAAACCGCTTCAGTAGCATTGCCTACTGCTTCTTGATTTTCAAAATGTACCCAAGGATCTTTAGAGGCTCCTGCCAAAAATGAAGCTTGCTCTTTCGCCACATCAGCGTCGAACGTATCAGGCTCTTTAACCATACCGCCGACAACCTTCATGGTATCGCCGTAGTTTTTCATAATATCTTGACGGGCTTTGACATCTGGGTCAACAGAGCCACTACAAGCTGTGAGACCAAGTGCTGCACTCATCAAAGTGATACTAACCATAGATTTTAACGATTTAGTGCTATAAAGCTTTGACATATAAAAAATCCTCGTATGTGGCTATTAATAAAGAGAGTAAGCAAGTCCAACGGCAAGCTACTCTCAAAATTCGGCTACAAACTAGTATTTGCATTATTTATAAAACAAAGGTCAGCTACAAAGCTGACCCTATAAAATACAAAATTCATTTGCCTATTAGATCCATTATGCCAATAAAGACTATAAAGTCAACCAGTCACGCGGCTTTAGATAATAGTCAGTCAATTCAAATTCTGCTGTACCTGCTACAGGCTCAAAGCGATAATGCCAACTGGCAAGGGGCGGCATGCTCACTAAGATGGACTCAATGCGACCATTACTTTGTAGGCCAAATAAAGTACCACGGTCATAGACTAAATTATATTCGACATAGCGACCACGGCGATACAGCTGAAATTCACGCTGCTCATCAGTAAAGGCAGTATTTTTGCGCTGCTCAAAGATAGGTATGATGCCATCGAGATAACCTTGACCTACCGCTTGCATAAACTCAAAGCATCTCTCAAAGTCCCAGCCACGACTCTCAAGATTGACATCATCGTAGAACAGTCCACCGATACCGCGCTGCTCATCACGATGGCGTAGATGAAAATATTCATCACACCATTGCTTAAAATCAGGATAGACGCTGTCGCCAAAGGGCGCGCATAAGTCATGACAGACCTGATGCCAATGCACACAATCGGCTAATACAGGATAAAAAGGCGTCAAATCAAACCCGCCACCGAACCACCAAATAGGGTCTTTGTCAGCTGCTTCTGCAACGAACAGGCGCACATTAGCATGGCTGGTTGGTACATTGGGATTTTTGGGGTGCACCACTAATGACACGCCCATAGCTTGTGCTTTGCGACCTGCGATATCAGGGTGACGAGCTGTGGCTGACGCAGGTAGATTATGAACATGAATATGGCTAAACATGACCCCCGCTTTTTCTATAACTTTACCATCAGCTAAGATACATGAACGACCGCCACCACCCTCAGGACGCTCCCAGCCATCAGGGACAAAAGTTGCGCTGCCGCCACCATCTGCCTCTTGAGCTTCTAGTGCTTGACAGATACGAGCTTGCAGATCGACCAAAAACTCACGAACTCGCATAATGTCATCGTTGGTTGGCGTTGTAGCGTCTGCTACTGATAAGTCTGGCGCTGACAAATTGGAAAGATTATCACTATTTAAAATGCTCATAAAATATCCATTTATTGATGAATGAATTTCTATTACTGTTTTTATTTTTATTTATTGAGGTGCATGGCGGTATTGAAGTCTTTATCAAGCAAGTGACCCATACGATCGCGCTTGGTTGCCAAGTATTCCTCATTCATATCATTAACACCAACTACCAAAGGCACACGCTCAACCACTTCGATACCATGATCAACTAGATAAGCGACTTTGTCTGGATTGTTAGTGATGAGCCGAACTTTATCCACACCCGCATGAGCGAGCATCGCACCGCACATCTCATAGGTACGCGCGTCTGCTGGAAAGCCTAACATCAGATTGGCATCTAAGGTATCATGACCTTGATCTTGCAGCGCATAAGCACGAATCTTATTGGTCAAACCTATGCCGCGCCCTTCTTGACGCAGATATAAAATAGCACCACAGCCTGCTTGCTGAATGGTCTGCATCGCCGCATTGAGCTGAGCACCACAGTCACATTTGAGCGAGCTAAAGGCATCACCTGTTAGGCACTCAGAGTGAATACGCACTAAGGGTGTTTGCTCAAGGTCTTTATCTAATTCAGCTCTGGGGAGACCAACGGTCAGCATAACGTGCTCTTGACCGTCACCGTTTTCGAACATATGAATATCGAACTCGCCATGACGAGTCGGTAATTTGGCACTGGTAATAAAATGATATGACATTGCTGTCCTGCGTAGGCCGATTATTTGGGCATTAATTATTTAAGCATTAGAGGGTTAAGAGTGATGGCTGCTAGGGTAACTGTAGTTATATTGGCATGATTAACCAAAATACTAGCCCACATCGACTAGGCTAGCAATAAAACACATAAAATTCACACAGTCAGCACGATGGTTGGAGCGATGGTTTAAAAAAAATGCTATTATGCCATACTATTTTGACAGATACAGTCACAAGTCTTTGCTTGGGCTTACTGTACCGTCATCAACATTTAGTATGAATCTCCAATAACAACGTTTATTATCAATGAGCAACAACATCTATTACTAATAAATAACAACGTTTATTATTGACATTCAAAACAAATGATTTAGTGGTGATCCCTTGAACCTATTGTCATCTGTAGCTCATAATGGCTAGTTTTAGTCTGCTATTGTTAAGGCTATAGAGTAGTTATGACGCCGTATCCTAATGATAACGGTGTACATTCGATATGGTAGGTCATTATCTTGTCAGCAGCAGGTATAGTACGGTTTATGCAGCAGTCATCTCATTCCCCACAGTCTCGGTCTACATCGACGTCAGCTCTTGATTCTGCTGTTCACCTATCTGGTTTACAACAGACTTATTTGACGATTCCAGAGGCGTGTCCTAATACGCCGTTATTAGACGCTATCGCTAGCCCAGCCGATCTCAAGTCGCTATCTACCGAACAGCTTATCTGTTTGGTGGATGAGCTGCGCCTATTTCTTTTATATTCAATCGGTCAAAGCGGTGGTCATTTCGGTGCTAATCTGGGAGTGGTTGAGCTGACTATTGCCTTACATTATCTGCTAGATGCGCCACGTGATCAGATCGTTTGGGATGTCGGTCATCAGGCATATGGTCATAAAGTGCTAACGGGTCGCCGCGAGCAGCTGGCAAGTATTCGCGCAAAAGCAGGCTTGACCGCTTTTCCTGAACGCGCGGAATCTATCTATGATACGTTTGGTGTGGGTCATTCCTCAACCTCAATATCGGCAGGTCTAGGCATGAGCCTAGCACTACGGTATCAAAAGCGCGAACAGACGGTCGCCTGTATCATAGGTGATGGGGCGATGAGCGGTGGTATGGCTTTTGAGGCCATGAATGATGCTGTTCAACAAAACGCTGATCTACTGGTTATCTTAAATGACAATGATATGTCTATCTCCTGTTCGATCGGTGGCTTTTCACGTCATTTAGCGACGCTTTGGGAGTCAGGATATCAAGTTGATATCTCAGAGTCAGGTGAGCCAGTACTACGTGCGCGCCCTAGTATGCAGGGTTTTGACCGTCGTAATCGCCATGGCGAGCTGCGCGCTGTGCCAAAGATTGAAGATAATTTATTCAAAGCCATTGGCTTTACCTATTTTGGCCCCTTTGATGGTCATAACTTGCCTGAGTTGTTGCGCGTATTAAGCCTCGCCAAACAAATAAAAGGCCCTGTGCTGATTCATATCTATACGACCAAGGGTAAAGGTTTTGCACCTGCTGAGAGTGATCCCGTTGGCTTCCATGCTATTAGCAAGCTCGCTGCTAGTTCCGAAAAGACAGCGACGAGTAACGATCAGTCCTCTAAGCCTGCCCTCAAGCCCACTCTTAAGTACTCGCAAGTATTTGGTGAGTTTTTATGTGATAAAGCCGCTGCTGATGATAAAATGCTGGCGATTACCCCCGCTATGGAAGAAGGCTCAGGAATGACGGACTTTGCGCGTCAGTATCCAGAGCGCTTCTTTGATGTGGCCATTGCAGAACAGCACGCGGTAACACTAGCGGCTGGTATGGCGACTCAAGGGGTAAAACCCGTTGTCGCTATTTATTCGACATTTTTGCAGCGCGGTTATGATCAGCTTATCCATGATGTTGCCCTACAGAATCTTGATGTCACCTTTGCTATAGATCGGGCAGGGTTAGTCGGTGAAGATGGCGCAACGCATGCAGGTATATTTGATTTTGCCTTTTTGCGCTGTGTGCCCAATATGCTGATAGCGGCACCCAAGGATGAGAACGAATGCTACCAGCTACTTAATACTTGTTATGAGTATCAAGGCTGCACGGCGATCCGCTATCCACGCGGTAGTGGCATAGGCGCAGTTATCGAACGCCCCGCTCAGCTATATCCAATAGGTAAGGGCGTTATAGAGTCAGTATTGGGGTTAGAGCAGGCGACGACTAAATTGGCTGTTTTAGCCTTTGGTACTCTTGTGGATACCGCTGTGCGGGCTGCTGAGCAGTTGATCCAGAGTGATAATGATTTACAGATACAAGTTGTCAATATGCGCTGGGTCAAGCCTTTAGATTGCGAGCTGCTAGAAGAGCTGATAACGCAAGGGGTCACCCACATTGCGACCGTTGAGGAGCATGTGTTGATGGGCGGTGCAGGTAGCGCGGTCAATGAATATCTGCTCAATAGCTCGACAGCTTTTAAGACCAATCGAGTGGCTATAACCAATATTGCTATAGCTGATCGGTTTTTGGAACACGGTTCGCCAGCTGAGCAATGGGCGGATAGTGGTATAGACGTGGCAGGCGTGCTCAAACAGTTACAAGCTTTATTAAAGTAGTTTCAAGTTTCATATAACAGTATCTTAGAGCTGGATAGTATCTTAGAGCTGGATAGTATCTTAGAGCTAGAAAGTATTTTAAAGCCAAAAATTATTTCGTTTTTTATTCCTCAAACAAACAGGTTATTTATGGAACCCATGGTTGTCATCGCAGCGCGTGCTGCTGAAAAAGTTGGTAAAGAGATTTTATACGCGCATCAAAACCGCCATAAAGTTGAATTTGATATCGAGTCAAAGGGCCTTGATGGGTTAGTGACACGTATTGATCGCTTTAGTGAAGAGCTGACTATAGAGACACTAAAGAGCAGCTATCCTGACCATTCCTTCTTAGGGGAGGAGTTCGGGATGAAGCATGGTCGCGGTGAAGACGCTGACTGGTGCTGGATTATCGATCCGCTCGATGGTACCAAAAACTTTGTACATGGCATTCCGCAGTTCTGTGTGTCGATCGCAGTACAGCATAAAGGCGTCACTCAGCATGGGGTAGTCTATGATCCTGTACGTGATGAGATGTTCTCAGCCAGTCGTGGCAAAGGCGCACGCTTGAACAATCGCCGTATTAACGTTAGTGAGCGTAAAACTATTGACGGTGGACTATTCACTACAGGTCATCCGCTAGAGCGTACCCGTAATGGGGAGTCCATCTCTTACGCCAAGCAGCATTTTGATAGTCTATTGAAAATCACTGAAGAGGGCGGGCAAATTCGTCGCTTAGGCTCAGCGGCATTGGATCTTTGCTATGTAGCAGCGGGTCGCTTTGATGGTTATTTTGAGATGTCAATTAAGCCTTGGGATATTGCCGCAGGCGAGCTTATTGTGACCGAAGCACGCGGCACTGTGGTCGATCACAAAGGCGCGCACGACTCTATGACCACAGGCTCTATCTTTGCTTGTAATATCAAAATGCTTAAGCCGTTGATGCAAGTGGTCGTGCCAATATGGGGCGATGCGGTTTAAGATTTTATTCTCTTAAGCTTTGATTAAATACAGTCAAACTGCGCCAAATAAAAAAGCTGACTCTGTAATGGAGTCAGCTTTTTTATTATGTTCTTCACATACCTAAACTTTTATAGTCTATTAACTTTCACGCAGCCCTAAGCGTTTTTTTTCACTAATACTCTCAAGTAAACTTAGCTCTTGCTCGATCAATCCTAGCATATCCTGCACATGGGGCAAGATCTTACTACAAGCGGTAATACAGAACTCAATTTTATCTTGATAGCTGGCAAGGGTGATATTGAGCGCTTGCCCATCGACTAAGATGGAGGCAGGATATAGCGCTTTGAGCGGTGCACCATTCCAGTACAGCTGCTTTTTGGAGCCAGGGACATTAGAGATAATCAAGTTAAAGGCCTGCTTTTTTGGGAACAAACCTGTAAAGACATTCAATCCTTCCCAAGCGTAGGCAACTGCACTGTAATTGATCACTTGCGCTTTATTCATCCGTCGAAAGCGGCGCTTACCGCTGTTCATACTGTCATGAATCAGCTGCATACGCTTAACAGGATCTTCTAAATGCGTCGCTAAGTTCGCCATCAAAAACGAGATTTGATTGCCAGAAGCGCTTTCATCACAGCGTAGTGACATCGGTACGAAACCCACCAGTGGCTTAGTTGGTAACGCATTCATATCTAATAAATAACGACGTAACGCTCCTGAACAGACTGCCAGCACTACATCATTTTGATTCATGCTAAAGGTGTCGGCAATATCATAAAAGCGCTTTATATCATAAGATTGCGCCGCAATACGCCGAGACGCTGAAATACGACGATTCAAAATACTCATAGGTGCATCAAAAGTGCCAACGTAATCCTCGTCGCCACTGTGCTTAAAATTATCTACTAACTCTGTAAAAACAGGTTTAATAGTGGATAGCTGCTCCTTTATAATTCGCAATGCTGCACGGGCTGTGGGTTGAGCCTTTTCAGCTTTACTGGTTTTTCGAGTGATCACTGACCATATCGGCAGCGTTACGGGTTCAGTAGGCGATTGTGATAGGGCCTTTTCAACGATACGCATAGCGGCGATGCCATCGACTAGCGAGTGATGAATCTTAAAGTAAAAAGCAAAGCGCTCAGGACCGCCCTCAGTTTCAGGTAAAATACCCTCAATAACGTGACACTCCCACAGCGGCATAGCTCGATCAAGCAAGCGACTGTGCTCTTTGGAGATATACATCAGCAGCTCGCGGACGCGTCCAGGATTGGGCAATGCGACATGACGAAAGTGATGCTCAACATCAAACTGCTCGTCTTCTTTCCAAAATAATAGGTTCTCAAGCACCTGATTAAAAGGAAAGCTGGGAGGTGCTTTTGAAGTCTGCATTTGCTGCACTAATTTATAAACAAAATCGCTATCTATATCGCGCTCAGTTTCAGGCAATTCAAACAAAAATAAACCACCGACATGCATAGGTTGTTTACGCGATTCTAAAATTAAAAATAATTGATCAACGGCGCTCATTAGTCGCATGATAAGTCCTTTTACGGCGATTAATAAAAGTTAAGGTCTATTAAATATTTGACCGGGCTTATTTGTAAATATTCAACAAGCCTTAAGATTATAATGAATAAGTAGTCGTATAGTAATTAAAAGTTCACCCAACAGAGTATAGTAAAAACTTGCTAAAGACAGATCATTAAAATTATCTATTGAAATTGGTTTATCAAAAACTGTTTATTGAAAGCTGCTTATTGGAAAAAGTACCCTGTCTGTGGTGAGCTTGCGCTGGCCATCCTTCTCATTGGCATACGCCCTGCCAAAAACGCCTCGCGTCCTGCCCAAACACTATGCTTCATGGCTTGTGCCATTAGCACTGGATTTTGCGCATTGGCAATCGCTGAATTCATAAGCACCCCATCACAGCCTAGCTCCATCGCAATTGCTGCATCAGACGCCGTGCCAACGCCTGCATCGACTAGCACAGGTACTTTAGCGTTTTCAATAATTAGGCTTAAGGTATGGCGATTAAGTAGACCAAGTCCTGACCCTATCAAGCTACCTAAAGGCATAATAGCCACGCAGCCCATACTCTCAAGCTCTTGGGCGACTATAGGATCGTCTGAGGTATAGACCATCACCTCAAAGCCGTCGTCGATCAATATTTTGGCCGCTTTTAGGGTTTCCATAACATTAGGATAAAGACTGGTTTCATCACCTAATACCTCAAGCTTGACTAGATTATGTCCGCCCAATAGCTCACGGGCGAGCTTACAAGTGCGTACAGCGCTATCGGCATCAAAGCAGCCAGCGGTATTGGGCAAGATAGTGTATTTATCAGGGGAAATTACATCTAACAGATTAGGTTCATCGCGGTTTTGACCTATATTAGTTCGACGAATAGCCACCGTGACAATCTGAGCGCCAGAGGCCGCAATAGCGTGACCTGTCTCACTCATATCTTTATACTTACCCGTCCCAACCAATAGCCTTGATGAAAACGTGCGACTACCTACTGTAAAGCTGTCAGATATCAATAAGTCTTGCTCATTAGAAGTAACTTGTGACATATATAGAATCTCAGTGCGTATAAGTGATAAGGTTAAAATAAGTAAAATACCATATCTACTGATTGATGACATGCTGTAGATAATACAAAATGTTAGTATAACAAACTCATGCCAGCTCACGAGTACTCTTTTTTGTGCTAATGCGGTCACGACCAACGCGTTATAGGTGAATGTTCGACACGCCCTCAGCCAGTTACAAGACAGTTAAATCTTTTATCAGAATTTTTTATCAGGTTATTTTTATTAGGCTACTTTTTATCAGGTTATTCTTATGATGCAATTGCCATACTCTTTTGCCAAGCGCCATCAGCTATTGATTGTATTGGCGATCGACCCTGAGCTACCACCTACGCTGGTATTAACCAAAGCGACGCCACTATCGGCTATTAATGAAGCGGTACGGTTTATGCAGCAGCAAGGCATACGCGGCATACCCGTCTATGAGAGCATCAGCGCAGATGACTTTGAAAAACGTATGAATGCCTCTTATGCGGGTAACACAGGTGAGTCGCAGCATATTGCAGCTGGTCTTGAGGATCATCCTGATCTAGATAGCTTGGCCGATAGTGTTCCTGAGACCGAAGATCTGATGGACTCTCAAGACGATGCGCCCATCATTCGGCTGATTAATGCGCTGCTATCTGAAGCCATTCGTCTCAATGCCTCAGACATTCACATCGAGACTTTTGAAAAACGCTTAGTGGTGCGTTTTCGCGTCGATGGTGAACTCAAAGAAATTATCACCCCAAAAAGGCAGTTAGCGCCATTGCTGGTCTCGCGTATTAAAGTTATGGCCAAGCTGGATATCGCTGAAAAGCGCGTGCCGCAAGATGGGCGTATTAGCTTACGCTTAGCGGGTCGTGAAGTCGATGTGCGGGTATCGACGCTGCCCTCAAGCTTTGGTGAACGGGTAGTCATGCGTTTACTCGATAAGCAAGCAGGGCGCTTAAACATGACTTATCTAGGATTATCAGATGATGATTATCAAGAGCTGACTCGCCTTATCTATCAGCCACACGGTATTATTTTGGTCACAGGGCCGACAGGCTCTGGCAAAACGACGACACTATACGCAGGCTTAACTGACTTGAATGATCAAACCCGTAATATCTTAACCGCTGAGGATCCAATTGAGTTTCAGCTCGATGGTATCGGGCAGACGCAAGTTAATAACAAGGTCGATATGACCTTTGCTAAGAGTTTACGCGCGATGTTGCGCCAAGATCCTGATGTAGTGATGGTGGGTGAGATTCGTGATTTAGAGACGGCTGAAATTGCCGTACAAGCATCATTAACAGGGCATTTAGTGCTATCTACTTTGCATACCAATAGCGCCATTGGTGCCGTGACGCGCTTGCAAGATATGGGTGTTGAGCCTTTTTTATTATCCTCATCTCTGATTGGTGTTGTCGCTCAGCGCTTAGTACGTACTCTATGTTCCCATTGTCATAGCTGGCAGCCAGCAGATAGCGAGCAAGCCAAGTTATTTACTGAGATTAACATCGCTGCTAATACCTCAATAAAGATACCCAAAGCGGTCGGTTGTGACAAGTGCAATCAATCAGGCTTTAAGGGTCGTACGGCAATCTATGAGGTTGTACCTATCGACGATACCATGCGCCGCATGATTCACAGCAATACCGCAGAGTACGAGCTTGAGGAGTATGCACGTAAGCTGACACCGTCTATTCGTGCTGATGGTCTGCACAAGGTAATAGCTGGCCGAACCACTTTAGAGGAAGTACTGCGCGTCACCAAAGAGAGCGCCATGCTGGATGACGCTCTGATTATTTAATGATTCTATAGCCTAAAAAAAGCGTCAACATGCTCTAATACTTACTAGGTATTTTGAAGCTTGTCAGCTTTATCTGAAGCTGTTTTATCGTGAGCCATGTTACTGTCAGCTACATCATCCGCAGATTCTGTGCTTTGCGTTTTGCTATTATTACCTTGACGGCGGGCTTCTAACTCGGATTTGGGTATCCAAGCCCAAGTCATCTCAACGACGATCGGGTCGCGCGCGCTATCGGACTCGCGATCATTAATGACACAAGGGATAATCATTTCACCCTTAGGCGTTTCTAAAATCTCTAAACGTTGCGCATCAGACAACGTAGCAATAGCCGCTATTTGTCCCTTTTTGAGGGGACGATAAAAGTTAACCGAATACGACTTAATCAATAATATCCGATCGCTAGGTAAGTTTAGACCCAAAATAAAACCAGTAGCCGTTTCTGCGAGCAAAGTGACAGCAACCGCATGCACAGTGCCAATATGGTTTTGTACCGCCTTGCTGTTGTTCAAACTGACCACTACCTCATTAGGCTCAACAGTTTCGTAGTAGACGCCCGTAGTACCGACATAAGGCACAACTTTGCCAAACGCTTTGGATAATATCTTTGAGCGCGTGCCAGCGGGTAGATATTTAGTTACTGATAACAGCTTTGTAAACTGATTGTTGATCGGCTTGAGCTTATCATTGGCAGGCTTGTCTTGTGACGTGATAGCATCAGTGATTCTGGCAGAGAGCTTAGGAAGCTTAGTCTCTTTTGCTTTATTGGATAGTTTATTTAACAGCTCTGACATGTCATATTCCTTGGTTTTTAATAACTGATTTTAATAACTGGTAGGTCTTATAAAAATTAAAATGATGTGGCAATTTAACAATAACAATGATGATAAGTAGGATGATTGCTCACTACGACCTGTATTTAAGCTACTGATTCTAGACACATAGTTTTTTATAGTGATATAACTATGGTAGCATTAACCAGCGCTTTTTTAGTATGAATAACATAGACTGCTGCGCTTAAAAAATAATAAGCTAACGGCAACGTAACGATTAGCCTAGTAATATAATTTTGTCATTCACAGTCTATTTTGCGGTATTTTATAGGTCAATTATGCACGATGTTTCTAGTACTTCCTCTAAGACCTCGATCACTACAGCGACCAATATTATTTATACTGGGGTTGCAGGTACAGGTAAAACGTATCAGCTATTACAAATTGCCAAGCAGTATACCGATCATTTGCCAACATTAAGTGAGCAGGCATTATTAACTCAGTTATTGCAGCCGTTGAGCTGGCGTGAAGTGGTGTGTTTGGTATTATTAGATCTGCACAATCAACAACAGGACTTGGCAAAAGTGCCTGAAATTGTCGCGCATGAGTTTTTTGTAGCAAAAGCGGCGCAAAATGCACGCGCTAAGAATTTGAATAGCACGGCATGGTCAGTGCTGCAAATGCACAGTCCTATAGAGTCTGCAACGGTCAGCTGTGATCATCGTGCCAGCCAAGCGTATTTTGATAAAGATCAGAGCGGCGCTTGGTATTTATTGGCAGATAGTTTGCCATTATTAAAGGATTTGGCGCAGCAGCTGATAGAGCTTAAGCAAGCACAGTATGAGCATAGGCCTGCAAGCTGCCAAGACATCAGCATCAAACGCTATAGCATGGTTAGCTTTCATCAAGCTTACGGTTATGAAGAGTTTGTCGAGGGAATTCGACCTGTTATAGGCGCGATTGGGTCACAGGGGCAGGGCGGTCAAATGCGCTATGATATTCAAGATGGCGCATTCTTAAAGTTATGTCAGCGTGCCATAAGTGATCCCAAGCAGCGCTATGCGATGCTGATTGATGAGATCAATCGCGCTAACGTATCGCGAGTATTCGGCGAGCTACTCAGTCTGATCGAGCCCAATAAGCGTAGCGGGCAAGCGCAGGCTATGCAAGTACAGCTAGCCTATTCTGGACGACTCTTTAGCGTGCCAAGTAACGTCGATATCTACGCGACGATGAACACTCAAGATCATTCGCTTGCGCCCCTTGATATGGCGATGCGTCGGCGTTTTCGCTTTATTGATTGTCCGCCAAAACCTGAGCTATTAGCGACTATTCAATGCTCTGATACCAAAATTGATGACAACGATGAAGATGAGCCTACAGAGTCAGCAATAGATTTGGCTAAGATATTGGCAGGCTTTAATCAGCGCATTGTGCAAACGTTAGGCGTGGAGGCGCAGTTGGGTCACGCTTTTTTATGGTCAATTGACACTGTAGAGGCTCTGCAAACCGCATTGATAGAACAGATCATCCCGCAACTAGTACAGGCAACTGGTGGTCAGCTTGGCTTATTACAGTATTTATTCAATGATGAGTCGCAACCGCTTGAGTTGCAGTTTATTCAAGACGCGCAGATACAAATTGATGATCGCTCTGGCCATCAAACGCAGCAGGCCGATTTTAATGCAGGATTCAATACACCAAGCGGCTTTTTGGGGCAATCTATGAGCGTAACGAGTTACCAAATAAATCCACAGCTGATCGCTAGATCGGGTGAGTTTACTACTGCTAAAGTATATCAGCGCCTGTATTGATATCAAAAACAAGCATTTCGAGAGAACATTAAGGCAGATAATCATACAATGCTTACAGAAACTATAACCCGTTCTAGGTTAACCGATGACTTTGAGTCAAGACATTCTAGTCCTGACAGCTTTAAAACTCATCATAGAAACAGTGAAGCGAAATCTGTTAGCACCAACACAAGTGTTATGAGCGTATTTGAACATCAGCGTTTAACCGTAAATGACTTTAGTCAAGCGGCTGATTTTGATTGGCTCTTAACCCAAGAGTTTGCCGTTTTTAGTTTCAAGCGTCAGAGTGGACAGTGGCAGCTAAAAGTCGGTCATTACATCGGCATTATTGTACTGCCAAGTAGTATGACGCTGGAGATATTGCCGAAGCCTATTAATGAAAGCAACAGTATTAATAGCCGCCAAGACCCTAAAGATATCGCTGTAACACGCCTGTGGGTGCAGCAGATGTTAGGTGATTTATTTCATAAAACCTGCGATCGGCAGCCCCATTATAAGACCTTAGATCAGCTCAGCGGTGATGTCGAGGTGCTAGCATCACTACCCATGCAGACCTTGCCGATATCCGAATGGTTGATTAAGCAGTTTATGCAGCTGATAGCTCTCTACAAACCGACACAAGGTTATCAGACAGTCACTCAGAACGCTTCTAGCTTGCAGGGCAAGCTATTGATCAAAGAGCAGCTCAGATATAACGGTGCACAGCCGCATAAAATGATCAGCGAAGTGAGTTATCTAAGCCAAGATACGTTAAGTAATCGGCTAATCAAAAGCGCGCTAAATTTACTAGAACCGCTATTCTCTCAGTCTTTATCCTCACTACACTCAAGCTTGGCGATATCATTACCTGCTAAATATCTATCAGCATGGCGAGCGGTAAGCGCTTTTAGTACCCATGAGCTGAACCAGCTAAATGCCCTATATAAGTCTGCTAAAACTCAGCTTAATACCCAACCGTTGATGCGCTCTCAGCTCCATATAGCACAGCAGCTGTTGGACTGGGCTTACTGGTTATTGTGTAGACAACAAGCAAGCCTACAAACAGGCAGCAGTCTTAAGTTAAATCATACAAATGATGTCTTTAGAGCTACAGCGTCTAAAGCTATAGCGTCTAACCAGCCGCGATTGTGTATATTATTTAATATGAATCAAGCCTTTGAGCAATGGGCAAGTTTGCATATCACAACGATGTTTGCGCAATTCAATGAGGGCTATCAGACACTGTATCAAGCGCAGCACAGCTGGCTGCGAGATCAGTGGGGACAGAACTGCTTATCTATACGGCCTGACTTACTTGTTGGTCAAAATACGCCTTGTGATGATACTTGTGACAACAACTATGACAATACAAAGGTTTTGATGTATAGCCATGTCATAGACATTAAATGGAAGGCTTTAGCGCAGGCCAATGCCATTAGTGCTAGCGATGCTTATCAATTAACCAGCTACGCGCAAGCTTATCAAGCCACGCAAGCTTGGCTAGTTTATCCTGTCATTGAGCACACGCGCCAACCTGTTGCTCTACAGCAGCACCGCTCAACGAGTCGCTTAGAGCAGACCAATCACACTCAGCTATGGCTTATGCCCTTTAATGTATTGACAGGGACTTTGAACGACTGGCAATCAATAAATAAATCATTGATTACTAAAAAGTGAAGCTATTTTTGCTGAAAATTTAAGCTAATAAAAAGCTGTTTAATAAAAATTAGACTTTATTTTAAATAAATTGAAAATAGCAGTTGACAGCACCTCCTTTTGCCCTTAATATGTGCACCTCGATAGCGAGGAACGTTAACCAGTTAGCAGCTTTGCTAGTTTGTTAAAACAATGCGTTTTATCGAGATAATAGAGTACATCGGAGTGTGGCGCAGTTTGGTAGCGCATCTGGTTTGGGACCAGAGGGTCGTAGGTTCGAATCCTATCACTCCGACCATCTATTTCAAGAGCCTTACAGGCTTTTTTTTATGTATAATGCTTTAATTGCTTAAAGTCAATTATTTGAATGAGAGCAAAAGTTAAATATATAAAAAGCCCTTAAGAGCGCCTGTAGCTCAGCTGGATAGAGCATCTCCCTTCTAAGGAGGTGGCCGCAGGTTCGAATCCTGCCAGGCGCACCATTTAGCCTGTAGATATGCTGATCGTTGGCAACAGTTATGGCGGTTGTAGCTCAGTTGGTAGAGCCCCGGGTTGTGATCTCGGTTGTCGTGGGTTCGAGTCCCATCAGTCGCCCCATATTTTATAGTATCTATAACTTGTTAAATGTTAAGACTACCTATGCCTCTTTTGGCATTTTTTTTCGTCTACATTTTATGTTTTTTATAACTATTAGTATTGTATTTATACCAATCATTTTGTACTTGCCATTCCCTATCTATTGCTTGACCTTATTTTTATCATCTTTTTAGTATATAATTATTAAGAATATTTAAATAATACTTCAGATTATCTTAATTTTTTAGCTAAGATAGATAATTCTCTGACTGCGTTTCAAGCAGAAGATTATTAGGGATGCGGATCGCACTCTTCTCAAAAAAAACTTAAAGTGTGTTAACGTATTTATATTCTCATGTAAAGTCCAAAATAAACGATTTACCTTGTGTGGCATCTAGTAGGTGGTTTATTTTCTACGGTTGGCTAGCTCAATGAGCCGTTAAGGAAATTATCAATGGACGCATTAAGCGTATTGCTACAGAACGTAAATTTGCTCGAGACCAAATACTATCGTTTGAATGGGACCGGCAATTGGTCTTATTCGATTGATAAAAAAGATACTATTTTATTTTATCTTGTGCTATCTGGTGGGTTTTGTATCGATGTTGGAGAGGAGGTAAGACAGACGAATGCAGGCGATATTTTGATGATATCTGACGCCTCTCAGCATATTAGCTACGCGCTTGGCTATAATGGCTATAATGGCGATGATGCAAAGCCTTTAGATCAAGTGCTGGCGGCTAATCAAGACCGTGTGGTTCAGCTGGGCAGCAAAGGCGATATGAATGCTTGTTTAATCTTGATTGAGTGCCGATATGATAAAGAGATGATCCGCCCTTTGTTATCGGTATTGCCTACATTACTGCCTGAGCTGAGTGAAAAATCTGATGGCAGATTTGGGGTGGTTGATGTTGAAGTCAAGTTATTGACTTTAGAATCCGAAAAAGAGCGTATGGGTAGAACGGCGGTCATCAATCATTGGGCTAGTATTATGATGATTGAGTGTTTGCGAACTTATATCGAAAGTATGCCTGAAGCGACAGATAACTGGTTAAAAGCGCTGAAAGATCCGTATTTGGCAAAGGCAATAGTGGCTATGCATTATGAGCCTAATAAAGCTTGGACTATTAATAAGCTTGCTGAGGTTGCAGGTATGTCGCGCTCAAGCTTTGCTCAGCGTTTCAAGGATGTCGTAGGTATGCCGCCATTGACCTATCTGATCGATTATCGCTTGCGTCTAGCAGCACGCTACCTTCGTCTGCAACAGAATAGCATTAGTCGTATTAGCGAGCTGGTCGGTTATGCCTCAGACTCGACCTTTAGCCAAGCCTTTAAGCGAGTTTATGGTGTATCACCAAAAGCTTATCGTCAGAGGCATCAAAAAAAGCTAATCGCTTAACTATGAATTTTGCTGAATGAGAACATGCTCTACTGTAAAGCTCAATAGCATCGAAAAATAGCGTTAAGAAACGATCATTCTTAACGCTATTTTTTATGGCTGATAAGTATTTCTTTATATCCATTAGTGCGAAAGCTGACAAGCTTTCGCAGTTGAGGTACTATAGCCTAATAAGCTGGCGGCTTTTGCTTGAGCTATTATTGTTAAGCGTATGTGGCTACTTATAATAGGCGACTAGACTTACTTTTTATTGGTGCTAGCAGATTATGACTCAACCGATGCTTAACACGACAGATAAAACCTCAGCTAAATCTAGCCATAAGCTTGTTAGCACTACGACTGCTACAGATAAGTCTACTACTGAGCAAGCAACAGCTATGGAGCTGGCAACACAGCAGTCTCATAACATGTCACAAAGCGTCGCGGATATAGCCCTTACTAAAGCTGAGCTACTAAATTTATTTATAGTGCCAGTCACCAGTATAAATGCTGAAACTAATGCGGGCGTACAAAGTTCATTTGATAAAGGTTTATCTGATAAAGGCTTACTTGTAAAATACAGTGCTAGTGCCGTAGATGCTGTTGTCACTACTGCCAACGAAACCAGTGTTGCTGATCAGCGTTTGGCTTTGTATCGTAATCAGCATGCGCGTACGCGTCTGCTATATCAAGCGTCTGCCAATAATCGTCCAACATATCTGGTACAAAATCTAAAGCCGCAATTTTTAGAGCGTCAGCAGTATCTACTATCACAGCAGCTTGATAAGCGTGGATTGTTAGATATCGATGCTATTGAGCGTCTCTGGCAACAGCTACATGTGGTTGATGATATCATCGCTGATATCGTAAGCCATATGCCGGCTCAGCAGCCTGTAGGCTGGCAACTCACTGTCCAAGACGGTCATAATCCTTTATGCTTGCCGACGGTCGGCAAGCTCAAACATCCCAAGCCAGTAGTGGATCTTGCCAGTCTTAACAGCTATGTGCTTAGTCACTTTGGCGTGAGTAGCTTTACCTATGATCGCGCTTACTATATTGGGCATGTCATCGGTTATTTATTCAGCTGTTACTTTTGTGCGCATTTGTCGATCAGCTATGGCATTACTGCACTTGGCTCTCAGGTAATCTTGGACTATGATTACGCCAGCCTTGAGACCCCGTATATGGTACGCTTATTACAAGGACTCGATGGCTACTGCAAAAAACGCATTTATCAGCTGGCGGTTATTTGTGCTAGATTGAGCGTCTATGCCAGTGACAAGCGAATTGAGAAAATGCTCATTGCTGAGGTCAATGATTTTGATAAAAAACTCCAGCAGCAGCATTTAGATGTTTTGCTACTGCAAGGTATCATGCCTGATAGTAGTGACTCGACGCCGCTTTTTTAGAGTTAAATTGTTCACTAACTATTTTAAGTAACCTTTCGCTCGCTCTAGGATGCTCAAAGCTATGCCAGCTTACCACTACAAAGCGCTTGATGACCAAGGGGCGATGCAAAAGGGCCTGCTTGAGGGTGACTCGGCACGGCAAATACGTCAGCAGCTGCGCGACAAAGCATGGACGCCCGTTGAGATAAATGCGGTCAACGATAAGCAAAGCTCCAGTAAAAGCCGTTATAAGAAGCCCTCTGCTTATGAGCTAGCTCTACTGACGCGCCAGCTATCGGTGTTGCTGGCAGCAGGTATTCCATTAGAAGAAACCTTAGCCGCTGTCGCCAAGCAATCACCAAAAACCCATATAAAGTCCTTAATGCTAGCGGTGCGCTCACATGTGTTAGAGGGCTTAAGTCTAGCTCGCGCGCTACAGCAAGCTGCTAGCTTTCCACCGCTATATATCGCCACCATTGCCGCTGGTGAGAAGTCAGGTCATCTCGATCTTATTCTTAATCAATTAGCCGACTACACCGAAAACCGCTTTGCCTTGCAAAAGAAAATCCAAGGCGCGATGATTTATCCTATTGTGCTGATGGTTATGGCGCTGGCAGTGATCATCGGACTTATGAGTTTTGTTGTGCCCAAAATCGTCAAAGTCTTTGAGCAATCTGAGCAAGCACTGCCGCTGATCACTCAGATTGTACTGGCGTTATCGAATCTAATTACCCAATGGTGGTGGCTGATGCTCATAGTGTCAGTGGCAACCGCCTTTTTGTTTTATCGCTTTGCGCATACGCAAGCGGGCAAGTTAACTATTGACAGTGTAGTGCTTAGATTGCCTATACTGGCTCGACTCTCCAAAGGGCTCAATGCCGCGCGTTTTGCCAGTACATTGGCGATATTAGTGCGCTCAGGTGTGCCTTTAATTGAAGCGCTACATATTGGCGCTGCGGTTACTACTAATTTGCACATTCAACGCACTATTATCACTGCGTCTGATCGGGTCACCGAGGGTGCTAGTCTTTCAAGCCAGCTTGAGCGCTCCAGCTACTTTCCGCCCATGATGGTGCAGATGATAAAAAGTGGTGAAAACTCAGGTGAGCTTGAAAATATGCTGAGCCGCGCCGCCAATATGCAAGAGGCAGAGGCGACCAACTTTATCAGTACTTTACTTGCGCTATTAGAGCCATTGATGCTGGTGTTGATGGGTGTGGTGGTCATGATTATCGTTATGGCAGTGATGTTACCTATCGTTAATATGAATGATTTGGCAGGATGAGATACGTTTTAATAACAACTTTCATAAGTAGATAATTTTAAAATCATAGTCTATAGTGGCTATTAATCAAGCATATTATTTCTTAAAATGAACCATGAATGACCAAGAGCGACGATATTAATGACGACTATAACTGATAAGAAACATAACGCTAAAACATTATCCCACAGCCAAGCTGGCTTTACCCTGATTGAAATCATGGTGGTTATCGTGATTTTAGCTATTTTGGCAGGGTTAGTCGTGCCGAGAGTCGTTGGACAAAGTGATAAAGCGCGCGTAAAAACGACAGAAACCGCATTGGCGACCGTATCTAACGCATTAGATATGTATAAGGTAGATAACTCGCGCTATCCAACAACAGCGCAAGGCTTGGATGCCTTAATTACGCCACCAGCGGATGCCAAAAATTATCCTGACGGCGGCTATATAAAAGGTGGCTATCCAACGGATGGTTGGGAAAATGAGATGCAATACGTTGCTCCTGGCAGTGATGGCAAGCCTTATGATTTATTCTCTTTAGGCGGTGATAACAGTCAAGGTGGAGAAGGTCTCGATGCGGATATTTATGCTCAGCTTTAATCTTATATAAAGATTTCGCTTAAGCATATCGCTGCTAGCCACTCATAATATCAACCAGTAAAATCGGTTGATATTTTTATTGACGATCGTTTATTGCGGGTCCCAAACTCATATTTCTATCATGTATCTTGCTTACAGCAGTGATGTTGCGATCATTGCTTTTATTATTGTATAGACGATAATTGACACTGAATCTCAAAACTGTCTTAGAACTACTGTCGCAAAACTCAAGCTTCAAGAATACAAAATAATAAGGTGCTCTCTTTATGTCTCTACATCTATCAAAAAATTCTAATGCTTTGAAATTAGTCTTAACTAGTGCCACATTAATAGCGGGAATAAGTGCGACAGTGATGCCTGCTCAAGCCGCAGGTCTCAATGATTTATTCGGTAATAATAAGAGCTCATCATCTAAGTTTTTGTCGGTAGATAAAGCTTTTGGGGTTACTAATAGTGCTAAGAGTAATTCTACAGGTACGCAGCTCGCTATTAAATTCAATATCACGCCAGGGCATTATGTTTATAAAGACCGTTTGACGTTAACTTTTCCTAAAGGGGTGCGGGCGACGCCGTTTACTTTCAGCCAGTCACCCGTCTCGGTGAATGACCCTACTTTTGGTCGCGTGCCCGTATTCGATCAAGCCACTATGGTTGCCACGACGACCTTAACTTCTACTAATGGCAAACCGCTCAAAAACGCTGACTTAGTTATTGGTTGGCAAGGTTGTGCCAAAGCAGGGCTGTGCTATCCGCCTGAAAAAATTAAAACCAGCGTAAATATCGTAGCTGGCAAATAACTGACAGGTAGCTAGCTTGATGAGCTTTGAGCAGATAACCTCATCAAGCTAGTAAACGTAAAGCATTAGAAAATGATAAATCGTCATAGGCTTTAAGTCATAAGCTTTAAATAGTAGCGGCACATTAGTAATGATAAGGTAGCACTCATGTCTATAAAGACACTAACCGACACCCTAACGAGACCTGCAAAACCCGTCAAGTCTTACGCTTTAGCATTGGCGCTTGCCAGTACCAGCCTAGTAACCACAGCAACATTAGTCACTGGACTGAGCGCTACAACGACGACTGCTCACGCCGCCAGCTTAGGCGATTTATTCAGCAATAACAAAAGCGGCGCGCAAGCCAAGTTTTTGCCAGTCGATCAAGCGTTTCAGGTTAATAGCAGTCATAAAGCAGCTGCTAAAGGGACGCAATTAGCGGTCAACTTCACTATCACCCCTGAACATTATGTTTACAAAGATCAGCTCAAGCTAACTTTGCCTGCTGGTATCACCGCTGCGCCTTTCACTTTTAATCGCACGCCTGTCATGATTGACGATCCGACCTTTGGTAAAGTGCCCGTATTTGATCAAGCGACTATGGTGGCAACGACCACTTTGACAAATGCTACTGGCAAAAGTGTCAGTAACGCAGATATTACTATAGGCTGGCAGGGCTGCGCCAAAGCAGGGTTGTGCTATCCGCCTGAAAAGATAAAAACCACGGTTACGATTGCTGCTACAGCAGCCGCTACTAACACGAATCAAGATAGCGATGCCAAAAACGATGCCAAAAACGGTGTCAAAAGCAGTAGTGCCGAACCTGCCACTACTAATACTATATCGGATGTTGATACCATAACTGGAGCAGATACCAATACGATCTCTGGCGCTGACACCAATTCTATATCAGGTGCCGATAGCAATACTATAACTGGAGCAGACACTAACTCTATATCGGGCGCTGAAACCAATTCGATATCAGGCGCTGATACGAATACTATGTCTGGTGCCGATAGCAGTCCAGTCGGTGGCAATGTTAGCAATATCAACAGTGCAGAGATAAGCGTTGGTATAAACGAAGCTGATCCGTTTGGCTTAGCTGAGCATCCTTGGTTGGCAATGCTATTATTGTTCTTAGCAGGTTTAGGCTTGGCATTTACACCATGCGTGCTACCGATGCTACCTATCGTCGCTAACATTGTAGGACGTCAAGAAAACCCAACGGTCAAAAAGGGCGTCATACTAACGACCAGTTACGCTATCGGTGTGGCTACTGCTTACGGTATTTTAGGTGCATTAATCGCTGTATTTGGTGAGTCCTTAGGGATTATTGGCTGGTTACAAAATCCGATTATTCTGATTAGTTTTGCGATAGTTTTTGTGCTCCTTGCGCTATATATGCTGGGCTTATTTAGTATTCGCTTGCCACATGCACTCAGTAGCAAGATGCAAGGCTTAAGCCAAGCAGGGGATAGCAAATTAGGGAGCGCAGGGGGTAGCTTAGCCGCTGGATTTTTATCCGCGTTAGTCGTATCCCCTTGTGTTTCTGCACCATTATTTGGTGCCCTATTGGCCGTCTCCACTATCGGCAGTCCGCTACTTGGTTTCGCTGCATTATTCATGCTAGGCTTTGGCCTGTCGGCACCGCTTATTCTCATTGGCGCAACCCAAGGCAGTATTATGCCTAAGGCTGGCGAGTGGATGAACTGGGTCAAAATCGGCTTTGCGTTGCTGCTATTAGCCGTAGCACTGTTATTGATTGAGCGGGTATTTATTTCATCCGCTATGCTACTGGTTTGGGCGTTATGGTTTATGGTGGTGGCAACTTGGGCGTGGAGCTGGCTTGGCAAAGGCAGGATACTCACCCAAGCACTGGGTTTGATCTTTGGTATTTGGGCCATCATTTTGGTCGTCGGCGCAGCATTAGGCAATGATGATAGCCTACAGCCACTAGAGTCTATAAGCGCCACGTCGATTATGCAATCACCAACAGGGCAGATAGGTAGTCAGAATCTATCTGCAAATCACACCACTGATAAGAACATTACGACCTTAGCAGAGCTTGATGCTATTACGGCGGCTAATCCTAAAGTCATAGTCGATGTGACCGCCGAATGGTGTATTGAATGTCGAATAATGGATAAAAACTTATTCACCAATCGTCCCGCGCAAATGCAAGACTGGCAACTGGTCCGCTTGGATATCACCGATACTACTGAGGATTCAAAAGCGATCTTAGCACGCTATCAGCTGTTTGGCCCGCCAACGCTGCTGTATTACAAAGACGGTGAACTGGTCAATAAACAAGTCGGTGAGACAGGTCGCGCTGAGTTTGAGCAAACCTTAACGGAACTAAATAAATAATAGACCTCAAAGTACTAGTGCCAAAAGCCAGCGACTATTTTAATAGTCGCTGGCTTTTTTAATCGCTTTTAATCTAAAAATGACTGGCTCTGTATCATTTACTCATAAGGATATTTAATAATGATAAAGCTAGTATAGTGACCTTATTTTTATTACAATAAAGCAACAATATCTAATACTTAAAAGTTCCCCTTCATTTATTAGCTCATCTTCTAGATCGTCTATTGGCATTACTGCCACTACCGGCATTTAAGATAAAGGATTTCTATGTTTGCTCATATTATCTCGCAGCGTCAGGCTGGGTGTGTAACGACTACAAGTCATCGCTCAAAAAGTTATTTGAGCCTAGCTATTGGTTTGGCTCTAAGTGCTACTGCGGTACAAGCTCAGGCGGTTACGGATGATAGTTTTACCGAATTGCCTGCTACTGGCGTATTAGTTGAGCAAGATGACGACTCCCCAGAGGTTATCTACGATAAACTAAAAAACCCAAATATGCCTACGGCGAGCCGCAAACCTGTTAGCAAAGCCTTTGTCGCACAGCAAACAGAGCTGTTTTTTGAGTGTACTCAAGTACAGACTAACGCGGCACGCTTGGCTTGTTTTGATAAAGTTGCCACCCAAGGTGAGACGAATACGGCGACCAAGCAATCGCTAGATTTGGTCAAGACAATCAAATCTACGATTACTGGTAATCCGCAAATTATATTAGCAGGCGATGAAGCTTTTGATAATGATCTTGCGGCTAATGATCAAGATTTTGATAATGATCTAGCAGCTAATCAGTCAAACAATGTCACCTTAGATACTGTAGGACTGACGAAAAGTGAATCTCAAATACTAGTAGATGCCGGCGTCACTCAAGCAGATATTGAGCAATATTCGCCACTCAGCTTGGCTTATGATTTGGATAAAAACAGCCAGCGTGGTACTTGGACCATTCGCCCGTATCGACCGAACTATGTCTTGCCATTGTATTACACTGTGGATCCCAATCTAAATCCTAGTAGCCCCTCTCAAGCGGGTGAACCATCGACCTCTAATGATGTCCGTAATACTGAGCTAAAATTTCAGTTATCACTAAAGACCAAAGTCGGTGAGGATTTGTTTGATACCAACGCTGACTTATGGTTTGGTTATACTCAGCAAGCGCACTGGCAAGTCTATAACGAGGATAACTCGCGACCATTTCGAGCGACTGACTATCAGCCCGAGATCTTTTTGACGCAGCCTGTCACAGCCAATCTACCTTTTGGCGGTCGTTTGCGTATGTTGGGTGTTGGCGCTATGCATCACTCAAATGGACGCTCTGATCCTGTCTCACGCTCATGGAATCGAGCTTATTTGATGGCTGGTGCTGAATGGGGTAAGTTCTCAATCGTACCCCGAGTATGGACGCGGATAGGTAATGAAGATGATAGTAGTGAAGATAACGAGGATATCGAAGACTTTATGGGTTATGGCGATATAAAATTCCTTTACGACTTATCTAATCAGCAGAGTATCAGTGGTACACTACGCTACAACCCTTCTACCAATAAGGGCGCAGCGCAAATTGACTATATCTATCCTTTAAGTGATAACGTCAATGGCTATGTGCAGCTATTCCAAGGCTATGGCGAGTCCATTATCGACTACAACTATGAAAATACTGCTATTGGATTTGGCATCGTACTTAATGATTGGAAAGGCTTCTAAAATCAAACACGCCCTAAATGTGTTGTATAATTTGATAGCCTAGTATTCATTTTTAACCAGCTATTTCTAATAAGCTATCTTTGATAAGTCATCCCTAACGAGCTAATAAGGAGGTAGTCATGGCACGTCTACCTCCTTATCAATTTGGGATTTGGCTGGCTGAGTATCTTTATAGCCGCTGTCAGCTTTGTCATATTCAGCGCAGTATGCCACATACTAGTGTGTCATCTGCTTGTACTGCATCTGCCACTAAGTCGACCTTTACGGCATTCCACAGTGGACTACTATGCGAGCACTGTCAGCACAGTATAAGTTGGCTGCCAGCCCCTTTCAACGTTGATATCGCCTCAAACCTTGCTTTGCCTATTCAGGCTGCCACCTTCTATGACTATCCTATCCGCCAAGCCTTTCGCAGCTTTAAGCATTCTGAGGATATAACTAAGTTGCCATTACTCGTTCATGTATTGCGCCAATTACCACGGCCTACAGGCTGCAATGGCAGCAACAGTGTCATTGTACCGATGCCAACTACCGATAATCGCTTACGTCAGCGCGGCTTTGATCCTGTGACTATACTATCTAGCTATTTGGCCAAGCACTGGCAGATCCCATTGTGGCGCGGTGTTGTACGTATTGATAGTACGGTAAGTCAGCAGGGTCTGACTCGTAGCGAGCGCTTAGCCAACCTCGACGATGCTTTTAGGGTTACCGAGTTACCGCCTGTCAAACGTCTATTATTATTTGATGATATCGCGACGACGGGCGCCAGCTTACAAGCATTAGCGCGAGCGCTGTATGAGACGGTTGATGCTCAATATGGAACCAATACAAGCTCTGACTCTGCAAATACTAACAGTCATAATCATAGATTTTATGCCTATGCCCTAGCTCATGGCAGTAATTAGCGCATGTCATGATATCGTCAATAACATTTGATGTAGACATCCTGTATAATAAATATAACTATTTGGTTTATAAAGATTTTTATATAATTTTTAGTACGTTTTTATTTATCTGCTATTGAGCATGAGCTAGGTTTATCTCTATTGCTAGGATAATTACAATCGATCTGATAAATATAATGGTACGAATATTGCAAAGATTATTGTAGTAGCTTTTAAAACATGACTACCTAATCTTTATCGTAAAATAGTACCGATGCTAAACGGATCGAAAATTCATAATAGATAGAATTATAGGTATAAGTCGTTTTAGCTGACATAATCTCAATATTGAATAGGACAATGATGTGAAACTAATTAAACATACAGAAGCGCCATCAAATGAGAACCAGCTGTCAAGCGCTGGGTTTACTCTAATAGAGTTGATGGTCACAGTAGCAGTCCTAGGGATTATTGTTAGCCTTGCGGCGCCCAGCATCGGTACTCAGCTAGCAAATGCTCGAGTAAAGTCAACGGCTGCGACCCTGAGTGATGCTCTCGCTGAAGCTAAGTCTGAGAGCGTTATTCTAAGAAAGTCAGTCATGGTCAGCTATAGTAATAATAGCGATGCTGTAGGTATTATCAGTATCGAAGTTGAGGCGCCTAATCTGACGGCTTACGCAGGTCCAGCACTATATTTTGCTCCACCACCAACGGGTTCGGGTTCGGGTTCGACAGGCACAGGAACGGGAACGGGAACGGGAACAGGCACAGGCACAGGCACAGGCACAGGAACGGGAACAGGAACGGGAACGGGAACGGGCACAGGAACGGGAACAGGAACGGGAACGGGAACGGGAACGGGCACAGGAACAGGTACAGGTACAGGTACAGGTACAGGTACAGGCACAGGTTCGACAGGGTCAGGCGGAGCAGACACAGGCGGAGCAGACACAGGCGGAGCAGACACAGGTGGAGCAGACACAGGCGGAGCAGACACAGGTGGAGCAGACACAGGTGGAGCAGACACAGGTGGAACAGGGTCTATCTCAGCACCGACGGTAAGTTATGGTGTTGTCAAAGTTTATGACTACAGTGCAAAAATTACTATTCAAGCAGCAAGTAAAGCAACTGTTTTTAGACCTAATAGAAACGTTGATGCAGCGATGGTTTATACTATTTGTGATGCCAATACTTCAGCCAAAGCGATGCAAGTTACGGTAAGTTCAGTAGGTATCATAAGTAAAAAAGTAGGCGGCTCATGTACGGCAAGTTAGCCAATTATTAGAGACGCTGACAAAATCTCACATTGAGTGATAGTTATAGAGTAAAAGCTATTTTGATAATTTGACTAATAACAAGATTAAGGCTACTGCGATAGGGAGCAGTGAATGATGACTAAGAGTAATCAGACAGGTGTAGGACTAGTAGAAGTACTAGTAGCCGTTTTACTGCTGTCTGTTGCAGTATTGGGCTTTAGTGCGCTGCAGGTTCGTGCCGTTAGCGCTACTGATGAGAGCTTAGTCCGTACTAAGTCATTAACCATTGTACGTAATTTGGCTGAGGTAATGCGCACTTATCCTAATGCTTATGTGACGGGCAGTGGTACGAGTTTTACTACTGAATTATCCACAAAAACAGGGGCTGTACCTATCATACAAGCTATCGTTAGTAGTAGTGCTACAGACAATATCACTGTTGATAACTCGGTTATTACTCGCAGTGGCTGTTTATCTGATGGCGTCACCACTGTTGATAGTAAGCAAGTACCTAACAAAGCTTGTAATAGTAATCAGCTGGCAACTCGTGATGCTTTAATTGTTAAAGCGCAGGCAAGCGCTGAAGATATAAAGTTGGCAGTAGTCACCTGCCCAGGCACGACCACTCAAGCTATCCAAAGCCAAATGTGTATTGTCACCGCATGGAATGATACAAAGGCCATGTTAGATGCTACCGACGTCGCCGCTTGTGCAGATGCTAACGGTGTCTATAAAGAGGGCAGCCAATGTTTGATATCGGAGGCTTACTGATGAGGCGTACTTGCTATAATACAGCCACTCATAATAAAGGTTATCGTCCGTATCAAGCAGGTTTTACCCTGATTGAGTTGATGATTTCCTTAGTCTTAGGATTGCTGATATCAGCTGCTGTTATTCAAGTCTACATTATCAATACTCGTACTCTCACAATACAGCAAAGCGCCTCAGAAGTACAAGACAGTAGCATATTTGCATTACAGAGCTTGGAAGAACACTTTCGCTTAGCTAATTTAGGTAACCCTATTACCGAGATTACTAGTACTACTAGTCATGGCGGTATCGTATTGACGCCGACTAACTTAGGGACTGGTAATACGACTGATGCCAAGCTGCTAACGCTCAGTGCAGGCGCGGATAGCTTATCTAATACCAATACCGCCAGTGATCAGCTGACTATTCAATACAAGAACGTGACGCCTAATGATATATTCGACTGTGAAGGCGGCAAAGTCGTAGACGCTACCGAGTGGGTAGTAGAGCGTTATTTTGTTCGTTTAGCGACAGGTGCTGATGCTAGTGCAACTACCAAAGACTTAGTACTCGCTTGCGCAGCGGGTCGAGTAGCCGATGATGGTACAGTGACAACAGCATTCACAGGCAATGGCGAGGTCATCGTACCAGCGATAGATCAGTTTCAGGTACTACTCGGCGTCCAGACCGATGTGACTCAGTCCACTTATATATCGCCTACGACTTATTTGACATTGACTGATAAGCCACCGATCACTACGGTAAAGTTTGGGGTTGTTGTGCGTAGTACGACACCGCTGATTACTTCGACGGATAATGATAGCTTTCAGATATTTGGGATCGCCCAAACCTTAAAAACAGATACGACGCGCACCAAGTACTATCGACGCAGCTACGAGTCAACGGTATTGTTGCGTAATGCAAGAATGATGGCTGTAGTCGCCACTCAGCCCAAGCTTGCTGCACCATAACTGGAGAATACTATGCCCAATCATCAGTCGTATTCGTACCCAAAGTCGCGCTCAGCACACACTCAACAAGGCGCGGTGCTCATTGTGGTCTTACTATTTTTGGTATTGATTATATTTGCAGGGGTGATTGCGGTTAGACAAAGCACCACTGATCTGCGTTTGGCGACCAGTGATCAGATCAATACCTTGCTGTTGCAGTCCGCTGATAATGCCAATGAGAGCATAGAGCAGAGCATTAATGGTAGTAGCGATAGCACCATTTATAAAGATATGTTGTCACGTATTGGACCCTTTGGACATTTTATTTTAGGATCAAATAGTACTGATGATGAGTATGTATTCTGCTTTCGTCCGCGCGGTGTCTTTTTTGATGTGAATAAAAGTACTATAAAAACCTCTACTGGCGGCAATGTATTAGGCAATAATAACGGTTACTGCAATCCTGCAACCGAAGCAGACTATGCTAGTAATCGTAACGCCAGCATGACGCAGGTCAATATAGGATTGGCACCGCCCAATGCGGCTAACGAAGCCCTTAGTGGCTATACGCTAGGTCAAGATTCTGGCGAGATATCGAGTCAAGCGTTTATGTTCGAGATTAACAGCACCGCTATACTACCCGCCTATGCAGGCGCAACAGATGCGGCCAAAGATTGCTTTGAGCAGACCAGTAAGTATGACAATGTCGCTAATAAAAAGAATACTATCGCAGGTTGCATGGCTAACGCTGGTGTACCTAGTACTGTGTTGTATGAGCAAGCTAGTGTCGAGAATTTATCAAAGGGAACTAATTGTGTCAGTTTTGGTAAAGGTAGTAAGGGTACTGAGGCTCTGTGTAGCCTAATTACCAATTAGTCAGCAGACTAAAACAACATACAGGTAGAATCACAGTAAGCCAACTGTAGAATAAAACAGCTCGCTAATCGTACTGATAGCAAAGGAATAAGACCATGAAACAGATAAGTAATAGACAGTCTAATAGACGCTCGTGGCGCACTACGACTTTGACTACAGCGGTGCTAATGGCATTATCCATGACTAGCGTTTCTGTCAATAGTGCAACTAATAATAAACAAATCGGTGATCTTGAGATATATCAGTCCGCATCCTCTGATGGCGCTAAAGTGATGATGATGCTAGATATGTCAGGTAGTATGTTTGTGCGTAGTATCGCAGAAGACTACAATTCAAACTGTAGATACAGTTATGGTTATCAAACTAGTAAAATGCTTACCGCTTACGTCACTAACGCTGATAACACTAAAACAGCGATAGAGTACAAACCCAAAGGTTGTGTTACTTATAGCAGCAGCACTCTACGCTTAGACCGAATATCTCGCTTACAAACCGCGCTTATAGAGCTGTTTGCTGATGAGATCAAACGTGGTAGCAGTGCTACTATTGTAGCTGATAAAGCCTCTCTATCTAATGATTACGAGATAGGTCTTGGCTTATACGGGTATCTGAGTGAGAGAAGTACCAGTACATCGGATTCTGGTATTAGAGCTAAGATTGTAGAACCTGTTGAAAGACTGACCCCTGCTAAGCGTATCGCTATGATTACCAAGATCGTAAAACTGAACGAAACAGAGGGTTGGAATACACCCACCCCACAAGCACTAGCAGAAGCTGGTGCATACTTTATGGGCACTAATACCAGTTATGATAATGACAGTCTCTCAAATGGAAGTGTAAGCGGCCCTAAGCGTTTTAGTGGTTTTGCAGAATCAGTAAGTAGCGCTAAGAAGAGTGACCGTTTGTCTTACCAGTCGCCGATCGGAAGTACAGCGAATCAGTGTAGTGGTAACGGTATCTATCTGTTAACGGATGGTAAACCGCAGGCAACTTCAAATGAAATAGCAAGAGCAGTGATGGATAAATCACTAGCAGGCAGTACTTTAAAACTCAATAATACTTGTAGCGGTCTGTCAGGTGATGCCAGTACTGGATGGGCCTGTACAGGTGAATACTCTAAACAGCTACGCAATTCAGCAAACCCAAGTGGCAAGATCATAAAAACGGCGACTGTAGGTTTTGGCACTGAGTTCGCTGGTATATCAGCTAAGCGTACAATTACAGTAGATGGTGAGCCATTAGAGGTTGTGGACTGCGAGGGCAGCGCTAATACCACGAACGATCAAAATGCGCTGAATTTATGCCGATTAGGGCAGCGTTGGGGTGATGATGAAAAGCTTGACCCAACCAAGCAAGCCAAAATATATGGGGATGGTGGCTTTTATTATGTCAAAGATGGTGGCGAAGGTGATGATACCATCCAAAAAAGCCTCCTTGAGTTTGCAGCCAGTCTGACCTACGTTATTAATACTGCGCCATCAGGAACGATTACTGTCCCTGATGATCCTTATCAAGCTTCTTCAAGTCAGCTCGCTTATGCTTATCTACCCATGTTAGACCCAGATATCGCCTCTGCTTCTAGTATATGGAAAGGCAACCTCAAAAAGTATGCGCTTAATCAAGGGACTTTGTTTGGTAAAAACAACAATAAACTATATAACAATGTCGCAGGTGATCTGAGTAACATTACTCAAGACTTATGGCAGTCTGGTGATTATAAGGTAAAGGGGGCAACCGTCAATAATGATATTGAAGCGGGTGGCTTCTATGCGCAACTAAAAGCACCGAACGCTGCCAATATCGATAGCGTACGTACTGTCTATGTCGAAGACTTTAAAGACACTAACGATAAGACGCCTGTATTACGTAAGCTAAGTGTGGTCGGTGGCAAGCCGATAGGATTTGATGAGCTAAAAGACACAGCGACTTATACTCAGTTAAATAAGAGTCGCTTACTTAGCTTTTTGGGCTTTGAGAATACGATCAAGCTAGGTATCGTGCAGAGCTTGCTCAATATAGATGGAACTTTGCAAATTGATTCTCTAAACCTTACTAATACGATGACTCTTGCTCCGCCAACCAAAGCCACGCGTGTATTAGGTGGCGTCATTCACTCCAAGCCTACTGCTATCTCTTACAGTGCGACTTTGGATGAAAATGGACGCGTCACCGATGATCTAAGTAAACGTGATGACTATGTACTATTTGGCTCAATGGATGGTGCCCTGCATCTAGCAGATGCTGATGATGGCAAGGAGATGGTCGCTATTATCCCAAGAGCTATGATGATCAATCAAGCCGAGGCGCTCGTTCCTAATTCTACAAAAGCCAATGTCGGTCAGCCTTACTTTGGCGTTGATGCCCCGTGGCTTGTGACCACTGATTATAAATATGACTTACCTACAGAATCTACAAGCGGTAAAGTCACTATCGATGACAGTACCGGTAAAGGCATGTTTGCTTATGGTGGTCTGCGCATGGGCGGAGAAGCCTTTTATGGCATGGATATCACCAAAAGCACTGAGCCTAAAGTTCTGTTTACTATTATGCCTGAGGGTCTCAATGGACAGGCTTCAACGGACTTTGAGCGTTTAGGTCAGATATGGAGCAAACCCACAGCAGCTAGGATTCGTCAGACCAAAGACGCAGAGCCGATCGATGTGCTTATATTTGGTGGCGGTTATGATATGGCCTACGAAGACGATGAGTATGTCGCTAGCTCTACTACCCCTGCTAAAGGAAATGCGATCTATATCATTAACGCTGATACAGGAGCATTGATAACATCGCTCACTGCCAGCAACAACAGCGCTATGATTCATAGTATAACCGGTGAGATTACCATACTCGATCGTGACAACGATGGACTGATGGATCACTTATATGCGGCAGATCTTGGCGGGCAAGTATTCCGTGCGGATTTTGAGAATGCCCGTCCTGAGAAGTTTGGCTTTACAGAGGTAGATAATTTCTCTAACAAGCGCGTTACTCGCATCCTTGATACCGCACCAACGGTTCTGACTAATAAAAAATTCGCCTATCGCTTTTACGAGCGTCCTGTGGTCAGCTTTTATCGTAGCGAGGGCAGCACCAACAATGGCAGTATATTTGCGCTAGTCAATGTGATCTCAGGCAATCGTAGCTCGCCATTATCGACTTTGCGTAGTAGCAATGATGTTGCCAATCGGGTCTACGGTATTATCGATACCGATGTTGGTAGAAGTGATCTGTTTACGGCTGCTGATACCAGTCTTGGGATGGCTAATATCAATGAGAGTAGCTTAGTCAATCTAGCGGCGACCCTTGGAAATACACCGACCGAAGATAAGAAAAAACAAGCTAAGGCATTACTATTAGGTACTGCAGCGACCTCAACGACGGCTAGTGTCGCTGCCAAAAAGGGCTGGTACTATCCGCTGACTCGTTTTGATGGCTATAATAATGTCCGCTACAACAAGGGCGTTGGCGATAGCGTCGTCATCGATAACTTACTCTATACCACCGTCTATAATCCTGATAAGCAATATGGCTCAGTCAATAGTTGTACTGCCAAAATCCGCGGCGGCTCAGAGCGTCAAGTGTACTGCTTGCCTTATGGTATCTGTATGGATAGCGCCTCTACTACAGGCACAGGTGGATTTATGCCAGCAGGACAGGGCATACAAGAGCTAACGCTTGGTGCCTTTAATAAAGACAATACCAACCTAAAAGTACTCATCGGTACCACGACTATCACTGAGCGTATTCTAGCGGACAATCGTAATAACTATAATGCAGGCGGTAAGGTGACCGATAGCTCGGGCACCAAAGTCGATAGTAATATCAAAGGGACTAGTGGCGCGACTGTAGCTGGCGGCGATGGTAGCGCAGTGGAGTATATCTTTAATGAGCGCTATACTTTGCAGCCAAAAGCTTGGTACGAGCGTCAGCAGTGATAAGCGCTACTACTGACCGATCAACCATAAAAGGATGCTGCTTGTGAAAAAGCCAATGACGTCGCCGCTCTCCAGCAGCACCTTATCAGCGCCTAGCCGCGCCCGTGGCTTTACCCTAATTGAGCTGATGATCGTTATCGCTATCATCGCGATATTAGCAGCTATCGCGATACCTAGCTATCGGCGCTATGTCATCACTAATAACGAACGCGATGTGCAAGCCAAAATGCTGCAGTTGCAAGTTCAGTTAGAGCAGTGGCGTGCTCGTGCTTTGAGTTACAAAGGCTTTACACCGCAAAAGCTAACCACGGCCGATGGTGTAACGACGACTGAGAATGCTTATGATGCGAACAACACGACCATTTATTTCCCTAATGGTAGTACTGACAGTAATTATCGCTATAAGATAACGCTCGTCGATGGTGAGAGTACGGGCAGCTCACTAGTACCGACATCTACAGGTATCGATCTAACCACAGGCAGGACTTGGAAGATGCTGGCAGAGCCTAATAGTACTGGTATTACTCAAGGTGCAAATAATATCGTCTTGACTAGCAGTGGAGCACGCTGTCAAAATATTGTCACTATCGATATCGCCAAAATAGACACTATCAATTGTGGCACAGGTCAAAAGGAATGGTAATGTCGATCAATAATAAAGGCTTTACGCTCATTGAGCTGATGATTGTCGTCGCTATCATTGGCGTACTCGCAGCTATTGCTTATCCCAGCTATGAGCGCTACATCGTCAAGTCCAAGCGCGCTGATATGATGACGGAACTACAAAATGTCGCCTCAAATCTGCAAAGCGAAAAGTTAGCACAAGGCAAATATAGCAATGCTTTAAAGACAGGACTGACAGGCGACTATCCACGTCAAGGCACAGCACTATACACTGTCAGTATTGGTAATGAAGCTGGGGTGACAGGCACTGACTTGACTGATAAATGGCTTATCACTGCTACACCCAAAGCTGGACGCATGGCGAGTGACGGTACATTAACACTGAACTATCAAGGTATCAAATGCCGCAATATCAGCACTACTATTAAAAAATGTGGCTCAAATGATGAATGGAATAAGTAGGGTTATAAAATAGTAGAGTGACAATATTTGGATAAGTAAATATTATTATAGGGTGACAATTTTTGTAACGTAAAGCTAACAGTTGAGCTGTATGTGACAATATTTGCTAGATCATCAGTAATTTAGAAGCTTTTAAGCCAAAATATACTTGTAAAGTAGAGATATTCTTTATTTTAATACATTCAAATGACGGTTCAGATAGTGATATTTATAGTTTTACTGATAGAAGGCGAGAATAAAAGTATCAAAGGGGCATTGTTCTAAAAAGTTGGCACGCTACCTGCAACAATTATAATAAGAGGAATAATAAAACCGTTAGTAGGTTTGATCATCACCCTCTACTAGCGTTGATGTTATTCAACACACATTATATTTATAGTTGGCAGGCTTAATAAATAGCCGTCACATTATCTTAAAGGACAAGCTTATGAACGCTCAAAAAGGTTTTACCCTAATCGAACTCATGATCGTTATCGCTATTATCGGTATCTTGGCGGCGATTGCTCTACCTGCTTATCAAGATTATACTGCCCGTGCTCAAGCATCGGAAGGTTTCAAGATAACATCTGGTCTACAATCTGACATTGGTGTTGCTTATGCTGATAAAAATGCTTGGCCAACGACTGTAGCGGGTGTTGAATTACTAGAAGGAAAGTATATTGCTGCGAAAGATGTAGTTATCACGGGTGGTACAGGTGGTACACCGGATGGTCCAACTATTATTGGAGTAGCATTCTCTAGGGGTGCAAATGCTGGTAAAGGTATGACTTTAACCCCAGCAGCTGGTGCTCCAGGTCAAATAAAAGGTTGGACTTGCGATGGTGCAGTAGTTACTGGTGCAGTAACTACATCAACCGCTCTAGAAGATTCCAGACTACCAACTAGCTGCCAGTAATAGTTAGTTAAAAGTTCTAAAATATTAAACGATATGATCAAAACCTTAGCTACGGCTAGGGTTTTTTTAGAAGATTTTTTTTGATTATAAAAGGTCTATTATGAAACGCTTAGCAGGCTTTACGCTGATTGAGCTGATGATCGTCATCGCGATTATCGGTATTTTAGCAGCGATAGCCATACCTAATTATATGAGCTATACGGGACGCGCTCAGGCAACAGAGGCGATCTCTGTAACCTCAGGGCTACGCTCAGATATTGCCCTTTGGGTATGGGAGTATAAAGCTTTTCCTAGTGCCGCTGCTGTAGCATCAACGGGTTATTTGGGTAGCCAAGCTGCTGCTATAGAAGGCAAGTATATAAGTGATAGACAGATTACTATTGCAGCAAGCACTGGTATGATCAGTGTGCCATTCGATAGCGGAGTAGTAGCAGGTAAAACCGCAACGCTGACTCCGATTGTAAACTTGACTAATAGTACGCAAGTAACTGGCTGGCAATGTGGTGGCAGCGCTATCGACTATTTACCGACCAGCTGCCAATAGATAAGTAAAGCATGAGAGTTTTTTTGATGATAAATTTAAGTTTTCGCTTACGAGCTTTTTTGACCCACCTAATAATTTCGCTGATAATTGCTGCTATCAGCTTATTTATCGTCTTTAATATCTGGCATCCTGCACCTCTAGCCAAAGCCGTTGGCGTCACTCATATATTTATCATGATGCTGGCGATAGATGTGGTGTTAGGGCCATTGTTAACTTTGATAATCGCCAAACAAGGTAAAAAATCCTTAAAGTTTGATTTAGGTGTTATTGTAGTTTTACAGCTCGCTGCATTCGTCTATGGTATCTATAATATCGCTATTAGCCGACCCGTTTATATTGCCTTTGATACAATTCGCTTTGAAGTGGTACAAGCTAATAATATCCCTGTAGAAAGTTTAGAATTAGCATCTGTGCCTTATAGTACTTTGAGCTGGGGTAAGCCAAAATTCGTAGCAGTACAGGAAACAGATAATGATGAGCAAAGGAGCGAGCGCTTGTTTGCAGAGTTAGAAACTGGTGTTGCGCCTACTATGCAGCCCAATCTATACGAGCCGCTAGACAATCAATGGTCAAGAATTAACAACAAAGCTGAGCGTTTAAATCAGTTATATCAAAATAACGATAAATCTGACGTTGATAGTGTTATTAATAAATATCCCTCTGCTACAGCATGGTTACCCTTGATTGCTTATAAACAAGATATGATAGTACTAATCAATGCTAAAAATAATGAAGTGGTAGATATTGTTGATTTACGACCTTAATTTTATAATTATTTCGTACCAAATATTATATTCAAAAACGCTGGGCTAAAAGCGCCAGCCTACGATCAAACTAAGCTCATTATCTTAATATTTTTTGTAAGTTATGTAGGGTGGGTTAGCGAAGCGTAACCCGCCTTTATTCATTCAAATATCCAATGGCAGGTTACGCCTTGACTGCATTCTCTACGAGAACTTGACAAGTCTAACCCACCATACAAAACTAAAAAGCACCCTACGAAATATCCGATTTAACCTTTCTACTTATAAATAATTACCTCGCAACTGCCTACCCATTCTTCAATAGTGTAAACTCAGCAGATAATTATTGTCATGCTAGCGAGTGTTGTTATGCAACGAAAAGTCTTAGGAATATGTCTCGCCATCGCGCTACTTGAGGGCTTTGCAGGTCTCGGTATTGAGATCTATGCGATTCGCATATCGGCCACTTATATTGGCTCATCCATCGCTATCACGGGCGTTATATTAGCGATGGTACTAATCGCCATCGCGGTTGGCTACTGGTATGGTGGTCGGCTATCCAATGATATTACCACTCCACGGCAAGCACTACTCAAAGCAGGGCACGTACTATCCCTGTCCGCCATCTCCCATGCTATCGCCTGCGTTATCCAACTGCCATTACTGGCTGCTATGACTATGAGTACTAGCAGTCCTATCATTGCCGCTATGGGTGTGGGCTTATTATTTGGAGTAGGGTTAGCGTTTGGATCGACCGCTATTCCGCTGATTACGCAATTTTTGACCTTGAAATATCCAAATAGCACTGGCGTTGACGCAGGCAAGAACGCTGGAACAATGGTGGCAATCACCACAGTAGGCAGTGTGCTTGGCTCGACACTGACGCCGATTTTACTATTGCCTTATATCGGTCTGATGAGCAGCTTAGCCTTATTTATCGTCGCTTTGTCGAGTAGTGCTTACCTATGTACTAAGCTGGCGGTGCAGCTATACCCAGACGATTACCTCACCCAGCTGACCCCGAAGCAAAACTATCTACTCGCGGTCTCCGCTATTATCATAACGGGCGGCTTTATATTTTTAAGTAAAGTCGATACAGGCTATCAGACCGCGACGGGCGCTTGGTTTATCAAGCAAATCATCTATGAGGATAAGCTGGCGGTGACCATCACGGATAAGCCTGGGCAGTCTACCAGTAGCTGCTGGATATACCTCACCAAGCAAAACTGTCATTGGTATGGCGAGATTACCGTAGCGGCTATCGAGCAAACAGCGCCACAGTCTTTGATATTTTTGGGCGGGGCAGGGATGGGTACGCCGAGTGAGGTGGCGCATCATAATCCTAAAATGGCACTCACTGTAGTCGATATCGATAAAGACTTACCTGATATCATCGAAGCACACTTTCTAAAAGCTCCGATAGCATCAAATATCGAATTTATAGGGGATGATGCGCGTGGTTATTTGACTCGCAACGCGCAAGCTCGCTATGACTTTATGCTGATTGATGCTTTTCAAGGGCGCTATGTGGCAGGTAACTTATACACCCTACAAGCGCTCAGACAGTTTCAACAAAATAGTAAATACATCATGGCCAATATGATCGGTAAGACGCTCAAAGATCATGGTTATACGCAGACGATACTAAAAAATTGGCACGAAGTATTTGGCGACTCAGCCTACATCATTACCAGAAATGACAGCAATAATTTGCAGAATATTATGCTCTGTAATTTTGCCTGTCCTGATAGCCAAAAGTTATCTCAAGTAAAGTTCTTTAACGAAGATCAACCCGTGCATACTGATGATCTGCCAAGGCTAGATAGATATTATTATCGGTCTATTGAGAGTTTGTAGGATGGGTTAGCGAAGCGTAACCCGCCTTTGCTAATATATAAAAATTCGCTATTCTCCAATGTCGACATTATCAAATGCTTCTGTAGCCCAATCTCTAGCATATCTTCCTTTTTTAACCTCACGTAAAAAGCTAGAATATTCCCAATCTACGGTGCGGCTTACCAGCTTGTGTTTTACAGGGTTAAAATGGATATAATCCATATGATTATTAAAATCTAACTCGTCACGTATCGTATGCTCCCAATATCGCCTTTGCCAAACGCCCGTTTCTTTACGATTGATACGACTGATATTGCTTGTTTGTTTTACTGATTGAGGTAGCTGACGACTAAAATGACTTTTAAACAGCCTGATACGGGCAGGATAATCATCGTCGTTGTGAGGCATTGTCCATAGCGCATGAATATGTTCGGGGAGTATAACTACAGCTTCAGTGACAAACGGCATTTTTAACTGTGTTTTACTATAAGCTTGTCTTAATTCTTCAATGTAATTAGTTAAAAGAGAGCTGCGTCTATCATTCAAACAAAACGTAAAAAAGTAAGTTGCACCACCTTGTCTGTTTCTACGATAGTTTTTCATAAGTTATATATAAAAAGTTAATGACGAAAGTAAAACAATATCATTATGATTAAAACTTAGCTATATCTACAGCTCTTATTTGAAAAAACTAACCACACCCTACGAAAAATGAGTCTTGTTAATATAGCTATGTCTATAGGTTTTGTCTCAAGTAACGTCTGGCAAGTTATACTTTGGCAAACCTATTATGCAACACGCTCTAGACGAACGATTAATATTCTTATACTTTGGCGGGTTACGCTTGGGCTAACCCACCCTACGAAAAATTCACATTTAATGGTAACTCAACAAAAAAGGCCATAGCAAAAGCGATAGCCTATTCACAACAAAAATAATAACGATGACTTAAGCCATTACTTCTCTAAATACTGAATTTTGCCTTCGACACCATCCCACTTTTCGGCATCTGGCATAGGCGGTTTTAGCTCAGTGATGTTCGGCCATGTTTGCGCCAGCTCAGCGTTTAGCTCAATGAAGATCTCTTGACCCTTTGGTACTTCATCTTCTGAGAAGATAGCATTTGCGGGACATTCAGGCTCGCATAGGGCGCAGTCGATACACTCGTCAGGATCGATGACTAAGAAGTTTGGGCCTTCATAAAAGCAATCCACAGGACAAACTTCCACACAGTCAGTGTGCTTACAAAGAATACAATTATCTGCAACGACAAAGGTCATAGTGATAGCTACCTGTTATTGGGTCGGCTGATGGCTTAAAGCATCAGACTAAATAAGTGACATAAAATAAAGCGTATTTTAGCGCTTTTGCGCCATTTAAACAATTGCCTTTATGAGTTAATGAGCTGTTTCAGCGTATAAAGCATATCATGGGCCTGTTTGGGCGTTAAACTATCAGGATGGATGTCATCAAGAGCCTGCTGTAGATCAAGTAATTGATTCTGTTTAGTTTTTTCAGCTGTGCTCGTTGCTTGCTCAGCAATAGTATCCGCATGACTTTGATTGCTATTAGGATAGTTGAGCTGGCGTTCGTCATTTACTGAATTAGCTAAGTCGCTTTTACGATTAATAGTGTCATCTAGCGCCTGAGTTGCAGTGGCATTGTTAGCCGCAACATTGGTAATCGCTACGTTATCGATGTTTAGATTATCCACCAGATAGCGTTCAGCATCTTCTAATACTTCATGCGGGATGCCTGCCATCTTAGCAACATGCAGCCCAAAGCTAGAGCTGGCAGCACCTTCACGAATTTGATGTAGCAGCAATAACTGTCCGTCGACGTCGCTTGCTGCTACATGGACGTTGCGTATGCCTGTAGGCTTATTACCGTTTTTATAAGGGCTGATATTGTTATTGCCATCAGTATTGTCACAACTATAAAAGCCCCTATCAGCCAACTGCGTCAGCTCAAAGTAGTGAGTGGCAAACAAGGTCAAACAGCCAATCTCTAGTAGCTTATTGACACAAGCATGAGCAATGGCTAGCCCATCAGTCGTTGCCGTGCCGCGCCCGACTTCATCCATCAGCACTAACGACTTATCGGTCGCCTGATTGAGAATATTAGCGGTCTCTATCATCTCCACCATAAAGGTCGATTTGCCACCTGCCAAATCATCAGCTGAGCCAATACGGGTAAAAATACGGTCGATATCGCCGATACGGGCGCTCGCCGCTGGCACGTAGCTACCGCAATGGGCGAGTAGTACTATCAGCGCAGTCTGGCGCATATAAGTTGATTTACCGCCCATATTCGGGCCTGTAATCAGCAGTAATCGCTCAGGATGGCTGTTTTTATCAAGACTGTTGTTATTAAGGCTGTTGTTATCAAAACTGTTGTTATTAAGGTTACTTGCACCAGTGCCAAGCTGGCAATCATTAGCGACAAAGGTGCGAATTTGCTTAGCGGTACTGTTTTTATTGGCTTTGCTAGTAACGAAGCTAGGGTTCAGTGCGGCTTCTACGACTAGATGGCGACCCGCTTTAATATCGATACTGGTTGGGCTATTTTGACTGCTTCTACTAATGCTATTAGGAGCTTGGTTATTTGCTAATGACGGCTCATCAAAGTTAAGCTGAGTTTGCTGACGCTCGTTATTTGAGTTTAAGTTATCTGAGCCTGCGTTGTTTAAGTTTGGGCTATCTGCGTTTTTGCTATTTACTAAGTCGTCACTCGCTATCTCATTGCCCATTATAGGTCGCTGCCAGTTATAAGTGATAGCCAATTGTGCCCAGTTGCTGAGCACATCGATTTGGGCGATGGCAGCGCTTAGCTGTTGCAGCTGACCTAACTGGCCGCTTAAAGTAATCAATAGCTGCTGATAAAGCTGTTTTTCGCGAGCTAGCGCTAGGGTTTGCGCACTGAGATATTCGGTCTCGACTGTCTTTAATTCATCAGTAATAAAGCGCTCGCTACTCTTAAGAGTTTGCCGACGAATAAAATGCTCAGGGGCGTTTTGTGACTGCATTTTTGGTAGTTCGAAATAAAAGCCGCTAACTTTATTAAAGCCAACTTTTAGACTGGGCAGTTGATGCGCTTGCCGTTCGCGCTCTAACATCTCGTCGAGAGTCGCTTGGATATTATCATGCAAGTGGCTGAGGCGATCAAACTCTGCATCAAATCCTGAGGCTATCATGCCGCCATCACGGATATGCGCTGGCGGCTCGATGACGATAGAGCGCTCAATCAGCTCGGCTATTTCCTTAATAGCAGGCATTTGGGCCGGTAAATACTGCATCAACAATGGCAATAAGCCTTTTTGCTCAGAGCTTTTCTGCTCAAAGCCTTTGCTAGTGCCCATAAATAGCGTATTCAGCTGCTCACCCAATTGTGCACTGCTGGCAATGCTATCGCAAAGCTTACGTAAGTCGCGCGGACGAGCACTCATCAGCCCAATACGGCTACTGATACGCTCGACATCGCTGATAGTATTTAGGGTTTGACGTAGTTTAGTGACCGAGGTGTTTGATTGAGGATCATTTGATTGACGCTCATTATTTAGTAGAATACCGATAGCATCTAAGCGCTGATCAATAAGACTGTGTTGGCGCAAAGGTCGCTTCATCTGTTGTACTAGTAAGCGTCTGCCCATCGGGGTCTTGCAATGATTGACGACTGAGATTAATGAAGTGCCATTGCTACTGACAGGCGTGAACAGTTCAAGGTTTTGTTGGCTATTGGCATCGATGATCAAATAGTCATCATCGTGCTCAACGATCAACTGATTCACTTGAGGCACATGGCGCTGCTGGGTTTGACGCGCATAATGAATAAGGGCCGCGCAGCTGGTCTGCGATAAAGGCATATCCAATATACCTAAGCCATCGAGGCGCTGGACATCGAACTGCTGGCACAAGGTATTGGGTGCGTGATCTTTATGGAAGTCATTGGCGGCTACTTCGATTATCGGACAATCAAGCGTGCTACGTAACCATAGCAGCCAGTCCTCACCAATAGTATCATTGAGTGCTTCGCTTACGATGCACTCACTAGGGGCAAAGCGCGCCAATACCGTCAGCATTTGTATTTGCAACTCATCACTACTAGTAGCGCTTAACTCCTGAGTGGTCAGCGTACCAGCTGCCAAATCGAGCTGACTGATAGCCGCTTGTAACGGTTGTTCTTTACTAGCATTTTTATTAGCATCTTTACTGACACCTTTTGTCATAGCTGCTATGTCGATAGCGACGACTGTCGGGGTGGATCCTTCGCTAATAAGGGCATCATCAGTGATAGTCCCTGCGGTCAGGGTTTTGACCACTTCGCGGCGCATAATCGTAGCCGCTTTTGCCTTGCCGCCTTTGGATGAGGTGTTAATATTATCGGCAGTATCTTTTTTACTTTTTGCGCCCATAGTAGGGAGTTGACTGGTGGTGGACTCATCGATTTGCTCGCAGACGACTACGGTCTGCCCAGCAGCAATAAGTCTTGCCATATAGCTGTCGGCGGCATGAAACGGCACACCTGCCATCGCGATAGTATTACCTGCTTTATCGGTACCACGACGGGTCAAAGTGATATCTAATATCTGCGCGGCGCGTTTGGCATCGTCAAAAAACAGCTCATAAAAATCGCCCATCCGATACAGCAGCAGTGCCTGTGGATAGTTCACTTTCATCGTCAAATACTGCACCATCATTGGCGTATGATCGTCCAAATCGTAGACTGCATCACCGATTGTGAGTATTTTAGAGGTGGGGCTATTGGATGAGTGCTGATTTTGAGTAGCAGGTTTCACGGGCATGCAAGATCTCTTATTTGATATATTGGTGTTGCTTGATAATCGCTATTTTAACATGCCTTAGGGCATTTATACCGCAGCAAATATCTGTCTAAGGCTCTTGTATTCATCGGCATCATAACCATATATAATGTCGACATCTTTAAATTGATACCCAGTTGTTTTTACAACAGCCCCTAATAACAGTCGCATATGACAGATATAAAAAAAGCGGGGCTCTAAAGCACATTAATTATTGCAAATTATCAAAAATTTTATAGGTTAAAATTATGTTATCGAAGATTGTAGGCAGTGTGGTAGGTACCAAAAATGATCGTGAACTCAAACGTATGCGCCGTGTTGTCACTAAGATCAATGCCCATGAGCCCAGCATTCAAGCCTTGAGTGATGAGCAGCTGCAACAAAAAACCGTAGAGTTCAAAGAGCGCTTTCAAAAGGGCGAGAGTCTAGATGCGCTATTACCTGAAGCTTTTGCCGTGTGTCGTGAAGCGTCCTTACGTATCACAGGTATGCGTCACTATGACGTGCAGCTGATCGGTGGTATTACCTTGCACGAAGGCAAAATCGCTGAGATGAAGACGGGTGAGGGTAAAACCTTGATGGCGACCCTAGCCATTTATCTGAATGCTGTTAGCGCTAAAGGCGTGCATGTGGTCACAGTGAATGACTATCTCGCGGCTCGTGATGCGGATTTGAACCGTCCTTTATTTAACTTCTTGGGATTAAAGGTGGGCGTTATCTACTCGCAGCAGCCGCCACAAGAGAAGGTTGAAGCTTATCAAGCGGACATCACTTACGGTACTAACAACGAATATGGTTTTGATTATCTACGCGATAATATGGTGTTTAGCTTACAAGAGAAAAAGCAACGCCCGCTGAACTTTTGTATTATTGATGAGATTGACTCTATCTTAATCGATGAGGCGCGCACACCGCTTATCATCTCAGGTCAAGCGGAAGACTCATCTCGGATGTATGCGCTGATTAATACTATTATTCCAGTGCTGATACGTTCAAGAGATGAAGAGGCTAATAAGAATAACGAAGAAGAAGACTTTTGGATCGATGAGAAAAACCGTCAGATTGAGATCAGTGAAAAGGGCTATGAGAAGATCGAAAGCTTTTTGATTGAGGTTGGCGAATTAGGTCCTGAAGAGAGTTTATATAGCCCAAGTCGTCTGCCATTACTGGCTCATGTGCAAGCGGCTATCCGCGCGCATCATGTCTTTGTCAAAAACGTTCATTACATCGTTGATGAAGGCGAAGTGGTTATCGTTGATGAAAACACAGGCCGTACGATGCCAGGTCGTCGCTGGTCAGAGGGCTTACACCAAGCGGTCGAAGCCAAAGAAGGTTGTGATATCCAAGCAGAGAACCAAACGCTTGCGACAACGACTTTTCAGAACTTTTTCCGTCTATATGAAAAGCTATCAGGGATGACAGGCACAGCTGATACCGAAGCGGCTGAGTTCAAGTCGACTTATGACTTAGATGTTATCGTTATTCCAACGCACAAGCCTATTGCGCGGGTGGATATGGACGATCAGATCTTTTTAACTAAGCTTGGCAAATACAAGGGCATCATCCGCGAGATCAAAGAGATTCAGGCCAAAGGCGCACCTGTGCTCGTCGGTACAGCGACTATTGAGGCCAGTGAGGAGTTATCGTACTTACTTGATCAAGAAAGCGTTAAACATAATGTCCTAAATGCCAAGCAGCATGAGCGTGAGGCAGAGATTATTGCGCAGGCAGGTAGTCCAAAATCAGTGACTATCGCTACTAACATGGCAGGTCGTGGTACGGATATTATCTTGGGTGGTAACTGGCAGTCGTTTATCGAAGACATCGATTCTGTCAGTCCTGAAGAGATGCAACGCCACAAAGCAGCATGGCAAATCAAACATGATGAAGTCGTTGCCGCAGGTGGCTTACATATCGTTGGCTCTGAGCGTCACGAATCGCGCCGTATCGATAACCAGCTACGAGGTCGTGCAGGTCGTCAGGGCGATCCTGGGATGTCGCGCTTTTTCTTATCATTAGAAGATGATCTCATGCGTATTTTCGCAGGGGATCGCGTGGTCAATATGATGCGAGCGATGGGTCTCAAAGAAGACGAGGCCATCGAGCATAAGATGGTATCCAAATCTATTGAGAACGCACAAGGTAAAGTTGAAAGCCGCGACTTTGATGCGCGTAAAAACCTACTAAAATATGATGACGTCGCCAATGAGCAGCGTAAAGTCATCTACGGTCAGCGTGATGATCTACTCGATGAGACTGATTTATTAGAAGCCATTGAGGTGATGAACTTCGAGGTCTATAACGCCATGATCAATCAGTTTATTCCACCAGGCTCTATTGATGATCAGTGGAATGTTGATGGTTTAGAAGATGAGCTGGAAGACGAGTTCAAGCTCTATATGCCGATCAATGACTGGCTAGATGAAGATCGTCGTCTTGATGAAGAGGCGCTACGAGCAAAAATCGTTGATACCGCGCTGGAGCATTATCATAGCCGCCGCGAGCAGATGGGAGAGAAAAACGCTGCTCAGCTTGAGCGTCACTTTATGCTCCAAAGTCTCGATAAGCACTGGAAAGAGCATCTTACGCAGATGGATCAGCTACGTAAAGGGATTCACTTGCGTGGTTACGCACAAAAGAACCCTGAGCAAGAGTACAAGCGTGAGTCGTTTGAGCTGTTTCAGATGATGCTTGGCGCTATTAAGTCTGAGACGGTACAGGATTTATCGCGAGTACATATCCCAAGTAAAGAAGAGATGGAAGCACTAGAAGAGCAAAAACAGGCTGATCGCGAGCGCATGCAGATGCAGTTCGAGCATAATGATGCTAGTGGTATCGAGAATGATGGCCAGCAGCCTGCTAATGCCAATCAGGGTCAGCCTAATCAAAGTGCGCGTAGCAATGCTCGTACTAATGGTCAAATGCGAGTCAACTTGAGTGGTGGCGTAGCAGCGGCTGGTGCAGGTACGGCGATTGATGAAGGCGCGCAAGCCGAGCCTAATCCATATGCTAATATGAATGTAAGTCGTAATGCGGCTTGTCCTTGTGGCTCAAACCTCAAGTATAAGCAATGTCATGGCAAAATTTAATAACGGGTAGTTATTAGTAGTTATCGCTTACAAATTCAACATAGGCGTTGATAAGCGGACGCGCTATAGTATTTTGCATATCAGAGTCTGGCATACCGTTATTTGACATGTAGTTATTTGATATATAGGCATTTAGCATCTTAATTTAGGAGTAGGGTATGAGTTTAAGATCATTACAACAGTTTCGCTCGTCCGTTATTGCAGCAACTTTACTAGCTGGCGTCATTGGGCTTAGTGCTTGTCAGCAGCAAGCTGAAGTAGAGCCAAGCTTAGAAGAGGATATCGCAGCTGAACAAGCCGTGCCAATGTCAGCAGATCCAGCCGAGCCAAATGATATAGTAGTCGCTACTGATGATGCTACATTGAATGAAGTCACCGATGATACCATTGCTAATATCAACGCTGATGTGACGCAAATGATCTATCTATGCTCGCCTGAACTGAAAGTTGAAGCGACTTATAAAGATGACGAAAATAGTGTGGTGCTAGTGACCGATAAAGGTACAGTGAGTCTGAACAAGACCAATGAAGGCGCTAACCCTGAAGTATTTGAAGGTAGTACGGCACTAGATGGCGGTCAAGGTTTTGTGCAGTGGCGTACAGCGCATACTGAGCGTGCAACGGGTGTCATACGTACCGCAGGCGCTGATGAATCTAATGTTGATACTTATGAGTGTAATAAAGCCAGTTAGCTAAATCTCTATTAATTGAACCTTTACAGACATAAAAAAAGCAACGATAACGTTGCTTTTTTTATGTCTGTAAAATTTATGTCTGTCAGTTTTATGATTATACGTTTAATGAGTTTCTATCATTACCTCTAAGTTTAGGGTTATTACTTAACGATAGGCCTATTACCATGATCTAAGAACCCTTCCTCTTGTACATCCAGCTCCTCATGCTTAAGCTCGACTTCTATGTTATCGACATGAGTATGTACGCTTTTATTTATCGCAACTTCTTGGATAGCATAAGTCTGCTTGGTAATAGTCGCAACTTGTCTAGATATTACGATCTCAATAGGTGCATCGCCTATAGCCACTTGTTTATCATTAACAGTAATTACCGCTCTACTATCGAGCGATGGCTCTATATGACGTAAGATATCCTTATCATCATAATTACCTGACAATAGATCACGGCTTTCGGCATCGTGGTATTCGGTTTGGACAGTGATATATTCTTCGACCAACTCGATTGGCACTTCGATCATTTTAGTGCGTTGATGCTTAGTCACGGTGACGCGACCAGTATCTAGGCGCTCTTTGTTGATTACTGGGCGCTCTTCTAATAGCTCTAGATAACCACCTCCACCTCGAATAGCCGCTACTTCTTTATCAACAGTACTATCTGCGGCAGCAAGCGTATTGTCATTGCTTTCATTAACAACTCTCGTGTCATCAGTAGCAGTAGCAGTAGGAGATAAGGTAGGGTTTTCAGTTAAGTTATTACTGTTATTATCATTATTCATAGTATAAGTCCTTTAGTTTGAAAACAGGTAATAGGCAACTATATAAAAGTAAATCAGCTAGTAATCTGTTAACGATATTAAATGCAATAAAGCTCATTGATAATAATGTATACCTTATAAGCTCAGTTATCATTAGTATCAAAGTATATTTTAGTAAGTTATAAAATATGCTGCCATAAAAAAAGACCAGAGACGGACTCTGGCCTTGATTCACTAAACTAAATTACTTAAAACTAAGTTACTTATCAATAATCTTATAAGTAATAAAGAGTAGCGGCTATTATTTGTTAACCAATAATGAGTCAACAATTAGCTTATTACATACCACGAGCGCGGCGTACGTCTTCTGCAGTGATGTTGTCACCTTCGTACAAGGCACCATTAGCATCTACTACGTTACCATCACGGTCAATATCTAGCTCTTCACGTTGGATAGTCTCAACGATGGTCTCAGTATGACGCTCAGTGGTTTTACCGACATTGACTTCTTCAGTGACATAAGTCTCTTTACCGACGCGAGCACGTTCTGCTTCTAGTTGAACTTCAACCGTACCAGTACCATCTACATCGCCAATACGCTTGTCAGTTACACGGTCTACATTAGTACGTTCGATATGCGCATGTTCTTCTTCTAGCTCAACTTCTACATTGCGCTCTTCGGTTACAACATGCTTACCGACTTTAACAAGACCCGCTACAATACGATCTTTGTTTACGGTCAAACGCTCTTCTAATAGCTCTAAAGTATTTGGCGCATCATAGTTAGTATCTGTAAATTCCATGCGCTCTTCGGTTGGAATAGTATCTGCTACAAACGCTTTACGATCATTCTCATATTGCTCTTTATAGCTATACTGATAATCATGGTCATACTGCTCCATGGCTTCTACTTGTGACTTGGTCAAGCTGTCAAAGAACACATCATCACCAACGATACGAGCTAAACCTGCGGGTACTAATACTTCTTTTGAGCTGAACCAACCGCCTGCATCTACGATTAGGTAACGAATACGACCTGTAGTGTCTTCTACTAGAGCACCATCGATTTTACCGATTTTTTCTTCATTAACACCATAAGCCGTTTTGTGAGTTGGATCATAATAGTCGTCACCAATTAGGTCACGGTGAGTTGCTTGAATATCTTGTAAACGAATTAGTTGGCTCATTATTGTCATCCTTTTATATGAGTAAATGTTGATTATTAATATTGAAATTCAAAAACACTAGCGTCAGAAACAACGCTAAGTAAAATCTTTCGTTATATGCAAATGACTATTTATGTAACTAATTTCTGTTCATATAATTGATATATAAGTAATAAATAGTCTTAAAAATGTTTTGCCTCAACTTGTAATAATAGTAGCACTCAGTTTTTTGATGAGATATATGCGCGAGGTAGCAAAATGTGCGCTAGACGTAAAGGCGTGTAATAGGCTGTAAATGCCATAACATCCTTTGGGTATAAGTTAACGTGTTTTTACAGTGTCGGTGGATATGTGTTGTTTTGACGAGTCTTCAAAAGACGCAAACAAAAAAACCGCATTGACTAGAGCCAATGCGGTGGTCATTATCAAAACTTTCAGATTATTTTTTAAATCTATGTGCTGCAACTAATACTTTGGCAGCTGTTATGGCAATTCAATAGCCACAGCTACTGCTTCGCCGCCGCCTATACATAACGTTGCAACGCCTTTTTTACCACCAGTGCGCTGTAATGAATTGATTAGCGTGATTAGAATGCGAGCGCCAGAGCAGCCTACTGGATGACCTAATGCACACGCACCGCCTTCTATATTGACCTTGGCATGATCGATAGACATCTCATCTATTGCCGCCATAGTCACCATCGCAAAAGCTTCATTAATTTCCCAAAGATCGACATCGCTAACAGACCAGCCTGCGCGCGCTAAGACTTTTTCGATAGCGCCAATCGGTGCGATAGTGAATTCGCTTGGATGACGTGAGTTAGAAGCCGTGGCGATGATTCGCGCTTGATATGCTAGACCTTTAGATTTAGCTTGCGACTCTTTCATAACGACAACCGCTGCGCCACCATCTGAAATTGAGCTGGCATTGGCAGCAGTGATCGTACCGTCTTTGGCAAAAGCGGGACGCAAAGTTGGGATGCGTTCAGCATTGGCTAAGCCTGGCTCTTCATCAGTATCGACCGTCTGCTCGCCTTTACGAGTCTCAAAAGTGACAGGGGTGATCTCATTATCGAAGTGACCATCTTTGATAGCAGTAAGGGCACGATTAAGCGATTCGATAGCGAACTCATCCATCTGCTCGCGAGTATAGCCTTTTTTATTAGCCATATCTTGAGCGAATTGACCCATTAGCTTGCCAGTCTCAGCATCTTCTAGACCATCTAGGAACATGTGGTCTTTGACTTCTTTGTGTCCCATACGGTAGCCGCCACGTGCACCTGGCATAATATAAGGCGCATTGGTCATCGACTCCATGCCGCCAGCCACAGCGATATCGAAGCTACCAGCTTTGATACCGTCATAAGCTTGCATCACGGCCTTAAGGCCAGAACCACAGAGCTTGTTGATAGTCACCGCACCTGTAGCATCGGACAGGCCAGCTGCACGCATGGCTTGACGAGCTGGACCTTGACCAAGACCTGCGGTCAAGATACAACCCATAATCACTTCGTCAATATCGTCGATTGCAACCCCAGAACGGGCAACGGCAGCTTTGATTGCCGTTGCACCTAATTCGGTAGCGCTGACGTCTTTTAGTGCGCCCTGAAATCCACCCATTGGCGTACGAGCACCGTTAACAATTACAATTGCATCATCTGACATAATTATTTCCCTTATCTTAATATTTAAATATTTTTAGAGTAGCTATACGCTACGCTCATGCCATGTTATAACAATTTTTTGCCAATTAAAGTAAATATAAGACGCACTAGCTAGTCAACACTACTGTAATAAGGTTATCAAATCAGAGCTACTAGGCTAGTAGAATTACTGCACTAAAGATACTAAGCTAGCTCATCTAAACGGATCCGCACCACTTTACCTGTGATAGCCTCTAGCTTTTCGATCTTTTCAATAGCTAGATTCATCTGACTCTCAACGACTGGCAAGGTTAAGATAATGACGGGCACTTGACCAACTTTATGGGCAGGTTTTTGTAGTATCGCATCGATGTTGATACCAGCGTCACTTAGGATACGAGTGATATCAGCCAACACACCTGGATTGTCATAAGCATGGACGCGTAGATAGTAGCCTGTAGTCATCTGCTCCGCGCGTAATACTGGCGTATCTGATAATTGTTCAGGCTGAAAAGATAAATGCGGCACATGGTGGCCGTTATCGCCATGATTGGTACTACTCAATACTCTTACTAGATCCATCACATCAGCCATAACTGCTGAAGCCGTTGCACCTGCGCCTGCGCCATCGCCATAATAGAGCGTCTGACCTAAAGGATGAGAGTTTACCAACACTGCGTTTTTGACGCCATTAACATTGGCAAGTAAGGTATCTTGCGGAATCAGAGTCGGATGGACGCGCAGCTCAATACCCGCGTTGTCTCCATCAGTACCCGCACGGCGTACAGCGAAGCCAACATGCTTGATACGATAGCCTAATTCTTCAGCATAACTGACATCTTGCAAAGTAATGTTTCTTATCCCTTCGCAATAGACCTTATCGAACTGTAGCGGAATACCAAAAGCAATAGAGGCTAGTAGGGCAAGCTTGTGCGCGGCATCAATACCCTCTACATCAAAGGTCGGGTCAGCTTCGGCATAACCCAGCTCTTGCGCCTCCGTCAATACGTCAGCAAACGTGCGACCTTTATCACGCATCTCCGTCATAATAAAGTTGCCTGTACCATTGATGATACCTGCTAGCCAGTCGACTTTATTGGCTGCCAAGGCCTCGCGCATGACTTTGATAATAGGAATGCCGCCTGCGACAGCCGCTTCATAAGCAACATGTACATTATGGGCTTCGGCTAAGGCGAATATCTCGTTACCATGCTCAGCGAGCAGTGCTTTATTGGCGGTGACCACATGCTTACCGTTTTTGATGGCATGCATAATAATATCTTTGGCAAGCGTAGTTCCGCCGATTACTTCAATAATGATATCGACATTATCACTCTCGGCGATAGCCATTAAGTCATGGTTTTGGATGATGTTTGGGTCGATATCATCACGCTGACGGCGGGTGCCAACCTCACTAATGATAATATCGCGACCGCTACGACGCTTTAGCTCGTCTAAGTTATCGTTGATTAGATTGATTACGCCTGTACCGACAGTACCTAGGCCAAGTATCGCAAGTTTAATGGATTTGCTCACAGTATCCTCAAAAGTTTAAAGTATAAAATAAAAGGGGATGGTGGTATTCAGGTATACAGCATTTAGAACTGCAAAAATTATTTTTCATTATCGTATCATATTGCCAAGCATCTGCCAGCAAATAACCACCGTTGAGATGCGTGGTTATTTACTTTAGTAGTAATCGGCTCTTAGTATTAATCAACTAATACAGATAATGATCAATTGATACCGACTGCCGCAGCCAATTGCGCAGCAGGTAGATAGCCACCGATTTGCTCACCCGCTTGAGTAAAGACAGCAGGCGTACCACGTACACCGAGCGCTGCGCCGAGCTCTACTTGTTGCTGTACAGGATTAGCGCAGCTTGGGCCTTGCACATCAGCGCCCATTTTCGCCTGATTCATAGCTGCCATGCGATCTTCACTGCACCAAATGGCCTCCATCTTAGGCACGCTCTCTTGACTGCGTGGCCAAGCTAGATAACGCACTTCGATGCCCAGAGCATTGATATCAGCCATCTCTTCATGCATCTTACGGCAGTAACCACAGTCTGCATCCGTAAAGGCATATAATACAGATTTGGTTTCACCTACAGCCGGATAAATAATCATATCTTTTTTATCAACAGCTTTTAGTACTTGTTGAGCGCTATCTGCCATAAAAGCGGCGCTGATATCAATAGGTGTCGGTTCACCAACTGCGATGATCTGACCTTGAATAATATGCTTACCTGCTTTATCTGCAAAAAACGGCGGCAGACCCTCACCCGTCACCCAATAAATACCTTCCATATCGGTAGGGGTGGCTGAAAGGATGGTCTCTTCGATACCTGAAGCTTGCAGATTGGCTTGCAATGACTTGACAACCGCAGGATCACTGGCTTTTGCTACGCTGTCAGCTTTGATGCTTTGAGCACCCCCTATACTGCTAGCGCTATTAGTCGTTGCATCAGCAGATTTATCTGAGCAGCCGACCGCTGCAATGATCAATAAACTACTCATCACAGTACCGAGTCTATTACGGGTAAGCTTGCGAGGAGTAGTGGCAGCTTTAGCGGATAAAAATAAGGACATAAAATTTTCCTGTAGGCTAAGCGCCTAGATACTGATAAATAGTGATAAATGCCATTAATAGATTCTATTGATAAGTACTAAGTGACAAATACTGAATAATAAGTACTAAGGGTCTATTAATAAAGCAAAAACAAGAGCGCAAATACACGTTTAGGGAGCAAAAGCTTTAAAATAGCTTTGAAATAATAAGGCTTTGTATATTAACATATTTTTCAAAATGACAGGTAAAAGCATCTTCGCAGTTATAACTACTTGGAAATAGCAGTCACAACTACTTAGAGATAGATGCTGACTCAATAAAGTAGTTCATAGAGGTACGCTATTAATAGGTAAAATTTAAAATCGTCATTAAAAAAATACATTGTTACTATTTATTCTAAGCCAATCTCCAAGTAGGCTATGATGAATCGTAGAGCGCGTAAGTTATGTTATTAGCATACATAACCATAAAACCGCTATAAATTTAATAATGTTAAGGAATAGATATGGCAGGTGGTAGTTTATTACTCTTGCTCGATGACATCAGTATTTTGATGGATGATGTCGGTGTTATGACCAAGATTGCAGCCAAAAAGACAGCGGCTTTGGTAGGTGATGACTTGGCATTGAATGCTGAGCAAGTGACTGGTGTCAAACCAAATCGTGAGCTGCCTGTGATTTGGGCAGTCGCTAAAGGCTCCTTTGTCAATAAGCTGATCTTAGTACCCGCAGCATTATTGATCAGTTACTTCATACCTTGGCTGATTACGCCACTATTAATGATAGGTGGTCTCTATCTGAGTTATGAGGGTGCTGAAAAGGTTATTCACAAGTTTTGGCCCACTCTCTTGCCACACGATGAAGAACAAAACGCTCGCCTAAAAGCCAATGCCGATGAAAGTATCGATTTGGTGGCTTTTGAGAAAGATAAAATAAAAGGAGCTATTCGTACTGATTTTATTTTATCCGCTGAGATTATAGTCATCTCTTTAGGAGCAGTTACCGCAGCTGGTGGCGATATTTTACAAAAAGCTATCGTATTATCTATCGTGTCTGTTGTAGTGACGGTTGGTATTTATGGTCTAGTCGCTGGTATTGTAAAGATTGACGATGCGGGTCTGCATTTGATCAATGATTCGGCTGTTGGTGATAGTAAGCGTAAGTTAGGTGAGTTTATGTTATCGGCAGCTCCTAAATTGATGAAGTTCTTGTCTATTGCAGGCACTATCGCTATGTTCTTAGTCGGTGGCGGTATTATCGTCCATGGTATTGGCTTTTTATATCACAGTGTAGAAGATATTGCGCATCTAACAGGAGTCTTTGAGGGACTGACTAATGCCTTATTAAATGGTGTAGTCGGTTTTGTTATCGGTGCTATCGTTGTTGCTCTCTTTACTATCGTTGGCAAAATGCGCGGTGACGAATCGGCAGCGCATTAAGATTATAACGGTAATCCTATAGCATTGTGTTTATAGCATTACAGCACTTGAATTTACAAAGTATAAAAAAGCCCCGAAACAAATAGTTTCGGGGCTTTTACTTGCGTACTAGTAACTACCCTTAAAGGTTAGCTATCAGTATCAGTATCTGTATCACCCGTCTCTACCTTTTCAGCCTGCGTCGGCTTTTTATGCTCAGTCTTTGGCTTACGACTGCGAGCCTTTGGCACTTTTGCAGTCGTCAAACTGAACATGCCAGTCTGTGGTAATAGCTGCTCAGCGACATTCTCAATCATGTTCTTATAGCTGGCAATAGTGGTTTTCGACTTATTACCTTGACTGTCGTCTTTTGCTAATGCCTCTGATTCTAGCGAAGAGCCTTCAGCGTGTAAAGAGCCTTCACCTGATAGCTCGGCACTTTTGGCTTTCAAGCTTGCATCAGCCTCTAACAGCTGCTCGCTTTCAGCACTGACATCATCCGCTTGCATAGCAATAGTTAACGCGGTTGCAGCAACGTTGTGCGCATCTACGTCATCGGCACTACCATCGATACTATCGGCATTGTCCTTTTGAGTGTTATCCGTTGTAGCACTCTCTTGTAATGACACCTCTGAGGTCTGTGCTACAAAGCTTGGATGCTGACCACGCGGATCATTGCTAGCGCGTTGAGTGATAGTGCTTGGCGCTACCGACGTCTTACCTTGATCCGCTGCAAACTGACTCACTGCTGCCGTCATCGTCTTAAAGCGACTTAGGTAATCAGCGCTCAGAGGCTGATAGCCATAATTACTAAAGTCAAAGCTAGCGCCAGAATTATCACTATCAGCAGTCGCAGCATTCATTGCAGGCTTCGCTGGTGAGTTGTGCTCAGCAATCGCCGCGATAAAGCAATTGATCACGCCGTCCTCTTCTAGACGCGCCTGTGCTTTGGCTAAGGTTGAATGAATAAATTCACCAACCGTACCACGTATAGCAGGTGCTTTGACTAATGTTTGCTCAGTTGCAGGTAGCTGCGTTTCTGACGACTGTACTTGCTGCGCCCGAACCACACGCGGATCGTTGCTGGCTTGACCGAACTTAGCGGCAGTAATGTAACGCTCAGCAAACAGCTTTTCAGGAGTCAGCGACTGTGCTGATTGATTCGCTGGCACAGTTTCTGTCGCCTGATCTTTGTCTGTCGTTTGAGCTTTGGTGGCAGTATTAGCAACTTCACTAACGACATCTTTAACTGTATCGACAGTATCAGTATCAGTTGCAGGCACTACAGCTTCATTGACAGTCTCTTTACTATTATCAGCAACCTGTTGCTCCGAGGGTGCAGGCTGCGACTGGCTCTGGCTCGCAGAGCTTGTCTCAGTCGCGATATTAGCAGCACTGTCTTTAGCGGCATTGTCTTTAGCAGCACTGTCTTTAGGTAATTCAGCTACCTTTTCAGCTTTTACAGTTTCAGACTCAGTCGTTTTCTGCTCTACTTTAGCCGCTTTACTATCATCTAAAGATAAATGCACGATCTCATGCGACTTAAGTTTTGCTGGCGCCTCATTGATTTGTAGAACAACTTCATTAGGGTTCTGATTGCTACGGGCATCAGCTCGGTTGTTACTGCTAGCGGCTTGTTGACCGTTTTGCTTAGCATTATTATCAGTAGGGCTATCACTGTTTGAGCCAGTTAAGGTCTCATTACGCTCAAGCGTTCCACGTGAGCTACGTTTGCTATGCGGCTTACGCTTGCTACGTGCTTGCTCATCAGCTGTGCTAGGGTCTTTACTAGCATCGTTACTGCTATCATTTTGAGTGCTGTCTTGACGACTATTGCGACTGCGCTCATTTTGGCGTCTATTGTCATTACGCGGCTCATTGCTACGTGTATTGCGATCATCAGATTTGACATTCGTCGCGTCACTAGTGTTGGCATCGTTATTGTCTACGTTATTACTAGTGCTACGATTGTCTTGTGTCTCATTATCGTCACGCTGCTCTCTTCTTTGGCGCGGCTTTGATGATCTTGACTTACGTGCCTTACGTCTTCTTTTGTCATCATTACTCTCGTCATCATTATCGTTATGGCGATTATTTTGCTGACGATTGTTTTGATTATCTGAAGTTTGCTCATCACGCTGCTGATTTTGTCTATCACTTTGTTGGGTAGATGAGCTTTGAGCGTTAGCTAAAACACTGCTATCTACCTGACCAAATGAGCCTAAGCTGGTCGCCCCAGTATTCACTAGTGTTTCGATAGCTTCAGCGGCGTCCGTACTACTGACACTGTGTGCTGTTTGGGCTTGTGGCGCTTGAGAAAACAGATTGGACAACCAAGCGACGGCTTGCGGCTTAGCAGTAATAGCTGGTGGCTGCGTATTGTTTTGTGTAGCTTGATTTTGTGGAGCATTGTTTTGTTGAGTACTGCTTTGTTGAACGTTATTTTGTCGAACACTTTGAGCGACATTCGATTGAGCCTGATTGGCCACAGCCTTGTTATTGTTAGTGCTATTATTGTTAGTGCCATTATTGTTACGATGCTCATTACTATGAGTCACTGTATTGGTATTTTGACTTTTATTTTTGTTATTATCTTGCTGATTGCTTGAACGCGCGCTTTTATCTGCAATAGCCTTTAGTGGCTGGCGTGTAGGCTGCTGTTCAGGACGCGCTGAATCAGCGGTCTGCCAGTCAACATCGTAGCCTAGGTCACTGTGCTCTTGGGCAGTATCAGTAATACGCTCATAGCTTGATGGCGCAAAGCCATCACGGTTAAAGTGCAATTTAAAGTTCGGCGACTCTAGATGAGCATGCGGTAGGATAGTAATACGAGTACCACTATCTTGCTCAAGATAAACTAAGCTGTCGCGCTTTTCATTTAGCAAAAAGGCGGCGATATCAGTAGGTACTTCTGCTTGTACTTCACCTTGACGCTCTTTGAGAGCAATCTGTTCAATTTGGCGCATAATTGATAATGAGAGCGAGCGCAGATCACGAATCATACCATTGCCATGACAGCGCGGACAGATATAGCCTGTAGACTCTTCTAACGACGGACGCAAACGCTGACGACTCATTTCCATCAGACCGAACTTGGAGATATCGCCGAACTGTACGCGAGCACGGTCATATTTAGTGGCATCAATCAGCCTTTTTTCGACTTCCTTTTGATGCTTATTGTCATTCATATCAATAAAATCAATGACAATTAAACCGCCCATATCACGTAGTCGTAACTGGCGCGCGATCTCATCAGCCGCTTCTAGATTAGTATGATAAGCAGTTTCAGCAACATCTGAGCCTTTAGTCGATTTGGCTGAGTTGATATCGATTGAGACTAAAGCTTCGGTCTGGTCAATGACAATAGAGCCACCTGATGGCAGACGAACTTCACGCTGATAAGCAGTCTCGATTTGTTTTTCGATGTTAAAGCGCGAGAACATCGGCTCATAGTCGGTATATTTGCGTAATTTTTCTGCTTGTTTTGGCATAACAGCATCTATAAAACCTGCCGCTTCGATGTAAGCATTTTCGTTATCGATCCAAATCTCAGCGATATCATCACGCAGGTAATCACGCACCGCACGGGTAACCACACCAGCTTCTTGATGCACTAAACGCGGAGAAGGGTACTTTTGATTCTGCTCTTGAATAGCTTGCCAGATATTAAGCAGATGATTGAGATCATGCTGTAAGTCTTCTTGCGTTTTGCCGATGCCCGCAGTACGTATAATGACGCTCATACCTTTGGCCAGATCAAGATTGCTCAGCATCCGCTTCATATCTTCGCGTAACTTGCCTGAGATTTGGCGAGAGATACCGCCACCGCGTGGGTTGTTCGGCATCAGTACTAAATAACGTCCCGCTAATGACACATAGGTCGATAGGGCAGCGCCTTTATTACCGCGCTCCTCTTTTTCGACTTGCACGATCAGCTCATCGCCTTCTTTGATCAGCTTTTTGATGTTTTCATCGCGTGGATTGCCACTTAGATATTCGCTTGATATTTCACGAATCGGCAAAAAGCCTTGACGCTGTGAGCCATATTCGACGAATACCGCCTCTAAAGAAGGCTCGACACGGGTGACATGGCCTTTATAGATATTGGATTTTTTTTGTTCGCGAGTACGGTTTTCTAGATCAAAATCATAGAGATGATTACCCGTACAAAGGGCAACACGGATCTCTTCGTTTTGAGTAGCGTTGATCAAAATGCGTTTCATAATAGTTTCCTATGAGTACGCAGAGCAACGACAAGGCTTTTGTTCAAGAACAGGAGCAAGAATAATATTAATAGATAATCAATATCAATATAATAAGAAGCGATCAAATTAATAAATAACTTAAATAGGTCAGTCAAACAAAGCTCGGTCAAATACAGGTCTGTAAAACTGATACTATTCACTCTAAAGTTCGGCTATAAGCTCAAGCGTTTAGATACCTACGAGTTCAGCTATTCCGCTAAACCAAAGCGTTATCCTAAAATAAAGATGATTATAATTTAAACCTATTTTAGCTATTTGACCGCACTATGAAGCACTGTATTTAGCTATTTAGATACTTAAATTAATTAGACAGCGTGTAAGACTGTCAGCATCTACCTTCTCAGGTTATATTTCAAAGTCACGTCACTGACATTAGTAAGTCATTATATTCAAGATAAACTTATCTACTGACACGATCTTTCACTATATTATCAATAGCCTGTCATCCGCTATAAGTCGTAAGCTTATTGTGATTCGAGACTAAAATTTAGTCATTCTATTAATTGGTCATTCTATATTACAAAATAATAAAGGATTATCGGCTAAGGTCTCGCTATGTAAATAGTCAACGGGGCGCACTTGGCAAACGAGATAATCTTTTACAAGAGCTTAGTTATAAGCGCTTAAAGTACTAGCTTTGTAAGAGCTTATAAAATAAGAGTTTAACTATTATTATCTGTTTGGCCGCCGATATTTAGGCAGTAGAAAAATCCTAACTTTAATCTATCATTCCTTGCTCAACTGCACATATCCATCAAAGCTGCAAACCAAGTTGTAAAATCTGCAAATCAAGTCGTGGTCATACGTTTAGTGAGTAAATGGAGTAAAATTTTGCTCAATAAGTAAGGCTATTGGCCTGATTTATCAAAGCATAGTTATATAAGCACTGCTATAAAAACGTTTGTTGTCAAAAATAATGCTAATAAAAAAGCCATTAGTACAAAAAGCTATCAAAATACTGGTTTTGCTAAACAGTTAACAAAAATTTAATTAGGCATGATCTACATATCAGTAAGATCCTCGCCCTAAAAATCAGATGAAGCACACAAAATCAGCAAAGACATCAATGAGGTTTTGATACCATAAACTTGGTATCATGAACTTAGCATCAGACTATTTAGCTGCGAAGACTACCCAGCTAAAAAATCAATAGCAAAAATAGTAATCTCTTAGCACAATAATTCACAATGAATGATTCACGATGATTATTATTGCAAGCTCTGCTCAATTGGCATTCAACATGCTAAACTATAGCAAATCTTTAAGCAAATCTCTAACTAAAAATGACAAACTCCAAAATGACTAATGACGCACCCGTTCACGAAGCCCCTGCTATCTTCAATAGTAAAACTCGCCCACAAAGCGCTGACGACGAGATCAGCAACTTTGAAAAGGTGAATTATCTAGAGGTTACACGCCATCAACACGATCAGCGCCTAGATAATTTTTTGCTGAATCGTCTCAAAGGCTTGCCTAAGCCTCATATCTACAAGATGATCCGCTCCGATGAGGTACGCGTCAATAATAAGCGCTGTAAGCCACACGATAGAGTGCAGCGTGAAGATGTAGTGCGTATCGCGCCTGTTGTACTGGCTACTCGTGAGAAGCCTATTATCAGTACTGAGTTTGCCAAAAGCTTGCTAGCACGCGTAGTCTACGAAGATGAAGGTATGATGGTGCTGAATAAACCCTCAGGTATAGCTGTACATGGCGGTAGTGGACTAGATTTTGGAGTGATTGAAGCCATGCGCGAAGTCACTGGAAAAAAATATCTGGAGCTAGTGCATCGTATTGACAAAGATACCTCAGGGCTGCTGATGATCTCGAAAAAGCGCTCAGCGCTTAAGACGTTGCAACAGCATCTCGTCGATAAAACTATTCAAAAACATTATTTGTGCCTAGCCAAAGGGCAGCCAATACTGAATGAGCAACGTATTGACGCGGCATTACTGCGCTATACGCTAGCTAGTGGTGAGCGCCGAGTAAAAGTAGATGCGCAAGACCCGCAAACCAAAGAGAGCCAAACGGATATCATTGTGCATAGCCGCTTTATGCACAATAATCAGTCTATTAGCCTAATAGAAGCTAAGCCGTTGACGGGACGTACCCATCAGATCCGTGTGCATTTAGCGCATATTGGTCATGCCATCTTAGGCGATGACAAGTATAACGTCCATGATAAGTCAGGCGTACATCGCTTGTGCCTGCATGCTTGGCGCTTAGATATTCCAGGTTATAAGACGATTACCGCACCACTACCTGAAGATATCGTCGCCTTACTGCCAGAAGGTACTGATCTGCCTAAATAGGCTTAGTCACTATTCGGTAAAACATAAAGCCAAGCTAATAGCTTGGCTTTATGTTCAGTCTTATTCCTACTTACTGATATTATGTTATTTACTGATACTATCTTTATTTCAGCGTTCATAAGGTTTGTTTATGAGTGAAGCGCATGCCAAACGTCCACTACCTGCTATTGGCGTCTCTATGACAACACTACAATCAGCAACTGATTGTTTAGCGAGTAAAAAGCTGATCATCTTTGACTGGGATGGCACATTAATGGATTCAATAGGCTTGATCGTTGAGGCCATGCATAGTGCCGGAGAGGCGCATAGCTTCTCTACTACTGACAAACACATCAAAGATATTATAGGGTTAAGCTTAGATGTAGGTATCGATATTTTATATCCAAATGCGACTGTCAAGCAAAGGCTAGCTATTCAAAAAAGTTATAGCGATTATTATATTGCTAACAGTTACCGTACGCCCTTTTTCCCTGATATTGAGATCATGCTGCAAAAATTACAACAGCAAGGTAAACAGCTTGCAGTAGCAACTGGTAAAAAACGCCGCGGTTTAGAAAGAGTACTAACGGCTTCTAATAGCCATGATTATTTTGTCAGTACACGCTGTGCTGATGAGTCTGCCTCTAAGCCTGATCCAAAAATGCTGATTGAGGCTTTACTAGCAGTGGATAAGCAAGTCGCTGAGGCGGTATATGTTGGCGATAGTATCTATGACATTCAAATGGCAAATCAGATAGGCATGACTAGCATAGCTGTCGACTACGGTACGGCATCTAGCGCAGAGCTTGCTGCTCAGCGGCCAACTTATCAGGTCGCAACACCACAAGCTTTGGCCAACTTATTGACTGTCTAGCGCTTGGCAGATGAGTACTGTAAATGAATACTGCATGTAAGTACTTATAAAAACAATAAAAAGGGGTTATCATTGTTAGTGATAACCCCTTTTTTTGTATCTATTATGAACTCATTGTAAGCTTTAAAATAAAAGCTTATTTATCACTTTCAGGTTCAGCAGCTAAGTTAGCAGCGTCTAACTCAGCATTCAGTGACGCTAGATCAGTCTGCTCATTAAAACCTGCTGCGGATACTTTTTCATCATCTAGCTTATAGTCATACCAATTGCCCATCACGCCAGCCAATTCGTCTAACCCCTCTTTTCTAAGCGCTGAAAACAGTTGAATAGTGCAGTTTAGCCCGAGCTTTTTGAGATGCTTGCGGGTATTAAGCAGTGCATTCTTGGAGGCACCATATTTCATCTTATCAGCTTTGGTTAGTAGAATATGGACAGGAAGGTTACCCTCATTGGCCCAATGTAGCATCTGCTCATCGTAAAACTTTATAGGATGACGGATGTCTGTTAGTAGCACTAAACCTGCTAAGCTTGAACGCGCTACTAGGTATTCCTCAAGCTCAACTTGCCATTCCTTTTTCATCTCTAATGGCACTGCTGCATAGCCGTAACCTGGCAAGTCCACGAGTCGTCTATCGGTATCACCAATACTAAAAAAGTTAATCATTTGCGTGCGCCCAGGGGTCTTGGATGAGCGTGCCAGCTGCCGCTGATTGGTCAGCGCATTGATGGCAGATGATTTGCCAGCATTTGAGCGTCCAGCAAAAGCAACCTCAAACCCAGCATCTGGTGGGCAAAGACGAAAAGTAGGAGCTGAGGTCATAAACTCAGTTTGTTGAATTCGCTGACGGGCTTTAGTATTAAAAGCCGCATGTTCAGCAGCAACATCATTATACGGGGTACTCATAAGGAGCTCATTAATATTTAATATTTAAAATCAAGTGACTAATTGCTTAAGTGACTAATTAGTGTGGACACTATTTAATAGCATTACCTATAATCTCTATTGAAAATAGCACTATTGCCATCATATATAGAATAACACTAAATTCAAACAAGGCTCAAAGAAAGTTGCTGATAGTGCTTAAGCTTTCCTAAAGTTATTGATGAAGCTTTGCAGGATTTTCCTTACATAATTTGTTACAATATAGGCTAAGTTGGAAAGTTTGACAAAGAGCACCTATAGACTACAAATAAAGTCTATAGCGGATCTAAGGAGAGATATCATGCACATTATGACTCAATTATCGGCTAAAATTACGCGCCTATTAATACCTGTCTTTATCACTATTATAGGCAGTGCTGCTATGATGACAGCTGTGTCTGCTGCTGATATTGCAACGACTTATAGCGACTCCTGCGGTGCTTGTCATGATAGCGGTGCTTTAAACGCTATCAAAAAAGGGGATAGTGCCAAATGGCAGCAACTAATAGAATCTAAAGGTATGCCAGCGCTAGTAAAATCGGTCAAAAACGGTATGATTCAGATGCCTGCTGGTGGCTTGTGCAATAACTGTAGCGATGAGGATTATCGTGAACTTATAAAGTACATGAGTAAATAGGCAGTATTTACGATTATCAAACGCTATAATTTATGGTTAGCAAAACTACAGATGTTAAGATTAAGTAAGCAAATAGCGTGAAGTCTTGCTATAATAATTGCAAATAAACCCCGATGTCAGTAAGTACTTGCAAACGGTGTCGAATTAAGGCTTGTCATACTTAGCTACCTTACCGAATAGTAAGGTAGTTTATAATGTACCTAGTTACAGTTTATCTAGGATATAGTGTATCTGGGCTTTTATTAACGCAACCATTCTAAATAATACTTACGTCGAGTTAGTAGGATTCATATCAATGAAAAAGTTAATCGCTGCCGCCAGCTTATGTGTTGCAAGTTTCAGCGTACAAGCTGCTATCACCGTTCCTGAATATGACGCTAATGCTGGTAAAAAAATCGTCGAAGCACAATGTGCGGCCTGTCACGGTGTTAATGGGGTAAGTGTAGTGCCCTCTCAGCCTAATCTAGGCGGTCAAAATCCGAAATATCTGTATAAGCAATTGGTCAATTTTAAATCAGGCTACCGCGTTAATGGCATTATGCAGTCACAAGTCGCTAATCTATCACAGCAACAGCTTGCTGATGTAGCGGGCTACTACGCTGAACAAGCGCCTTGGGGAGTTGGTTTCGGTAATCCCGCTACGACTGCCGAGGCGACTAAGATCTTCTTAGGTGGTGACAAGTCGCGTGGTGTTATTGGCTGTGCAGGCTGTCATGGTCCAGATGCTGCTGGTAATACGTGGGCAGCATTTCCACGTTTAGGTGGTCAGCATGCTCAGTATATCGCCACTCAGCTCAAGCTGTTCCGCGCAGCTGGCCGTGAAGACGATGTCACAGGTGATGATCAAAAACGTTATAACGATGCGGCCAAAGAAGGCGATATGGGCATGATGCAAATGGTAGCCTCAAAACTATCAGATCGTGATATCCGCATTTTGTCAGATTATGTTAGTGCTATTCACTAATTGCTATTTACTGATATTAGTCATCAATGAAAATTATTAAACATTAATTTTTTGAATTGATGCTTAGCCAGTCGTTATCGTTACGTTTTAAAAGCCCCGTTCTCGGGGTTTTTTTACAGCTTACTATTAGCTTTCATAAAATCTATCTATAGCCGCGTATTAGTGGTCTGTATAATTGATTACCTTTTAACTTTAGATCGTTTGGATTGAGATTATGATGATCCGCTATGCTTCTTATTTTATGGCAGCATTATTGCCTTTATTACTGTTTCGCTTTTTTGTCAGCTCATCTATTGGCGAGATTGACTTTTGGCTATTGTGGTTACTGGCGATGGTCGTCGTAGCATTGCCAGTCGTTTATGCTGAGATTGCTTTAGCTTATCGCAGTGCTGAATCGCCACTAGCAGGTATGCAAAAGCTCACCCGCGAAGCGGATGCCAACTCCCTATGGCGCAGCTTTGGCTGGCTGGCAGCCGTAGTTGCGATAGTGATTGCCGCTTTGAGTCTATCGGCAGCAAGTAGTAGTCTATTATCAGCACTGAATGAGCTAAATGGCGCAGCTGATATTCCGCTATTTGCTATTGCCGCAGGCTTGATGGTAATTGCGGTGCTACTCAGCTTACTTGGTGCCGCGCCCTTACCGATTGGTTTAGGACTTATGGTGATTGGGTTAGTGCTAGGGGTTACTAGTGGGCTACCGCAAATTAGTTTTACGATGACTGATGTCAGCTTGAGCGAATGGGCGCGAGCCGTTGCTTTGGCCTTGGTCAGTGTTGGCGCTGGTACGGGATTATATTGGTTCGCTCAGCACTTAAACTATAATCAGACGTTGACCGTTGCTAACAACTCCGAAACTAACCATCAGCCACGAGCAGCTGCGATCTACCGTGCTTCTAGATTAGTACTGCCTATCTGGCTATTACAGCTAGTCGTTGGGGTGATAGCTTTATTCATAAGTGGTTTGAATCTACCACCTGTCGCTCAGATATTATATTCAGTAGGCGTGCTGTTTGTCGTGAGTTATTTATTGCATTATGCTGCGCAGCAGTTAGCGCATAAGTTCGGCGTGTTAATCAGCATAGCATTGACTTTAGTTTTGGGAGTGCTACTAGTAATAGCAGTACCAACCGCTTGGCTGGTTGGTGTGCTAGTCATTATTAGCAGTATCGCGGTTCTGCTATTATCCGTATTTGTTGGATGGCAAATGAAAATAAGTCATTTGCGCAAATCATTAAACTTTGCCAGTGAAGGTTTTTATAATGTGTGGCGGATAGCGATTCGTATCATCGTACCGTTAGCATTGGTATTAGCTTTATTAGGCTGGATATTACAGTGGTTGAGCTGATGAGTACAGATCATAGCGATAGCAGAGCAAAGCAGTCGATAACGGTGCATTTAGCTTATGCTAAGACGGCAACTGAGCAGCATTATCAGGCACTGCAAGTGATCAAGGGCAGCACAATATACGAGGCTCTGGAGCAGGCGGGATGGCTGAGTCAATTTACAGATTTAGCGTTATGGTGTCAGCAAGCTATAGATATCAAAGTGCCTACAGCTAAGCTGTGGCATGTCGGTATCTTTGCGCAAAAGCAGCCACTTAGCTATCAGCTTCAGCCCTTTGACCGTATTGAGGTGTATCGTAGCTTGAGCGCTGATCCTATGTCTCAGCGCAAAAGTAGATCTAGAAGTTAAAAGCTTAAATTCTTATATAAATAACCTTTTAGCGGCTATTTATTTAGCCTGAGGTAAGGTTTCGATACCTTCAATACGACTCACTAAGCTGTTGGCGTCAAAATAGATTATTAAATGCTGACTGGCGTCTCTTACATCAGCAATCCCTTTACGACTGCCCTCAGTACCTGCCTGAAAATCATAGACATAATCCCAGCGATTAGGGGCTAAAGTGTCCCTAATAGCAGGGCTACCTAGTATGTACAATACTTGATTTTGGCTCATGCCAAGCTTTAGCGACTGGGCTTGAGTCTGAGTGATTGGTGTACCTTGTGGTAAATCAATCTTATAAACACTAAATAGCGAACAACCTGATAAGGTAAGTGTAGCACCCAGACCGATGGCAAGGACAAGCTTGCGTAGAGTACGATTAGAAAAAATAGCTAATGAATTTATCATGATAAGATGACTCATAAAAATGGGTTAGGCTGGGCTAAACGTCAGTATAACAACGCATACCAGCAATCTTGGACAAATGATACGTCATTTACTTGCAATTGCCTATCACTTACGACATTATTTCATAAACCTAATTTCATAAGCCTTATAGGATAGCGATAGAGCAGATGTCTGTAACGCTCTAAGCTGTGCAGCTTAGAGCGTTTGTAGTCTGTAGACTAAAACTCTGTGCTTGCTAAATACCGACGAGCTAGTATGATTACTATAATAATTGCTTTATTATTAAATAAATAGCTTCTTAAAATAACCACTATGAACTACTTATATTTTAATTTTTACTTATTTGGACTTTAATAGTCAAAGGGAACATTATGTCTTTTACTAATCAAGATTTGCGTAAAGCGGGACTCAAAGTGACCTTGCCACGAGTCAAGATTCTGGAGCTGTTAGAGAGTGCAGAGCTTCATCACATGAGCGCGGAGGAAGTGTACAAAGCCCTCATTGAACAAGGTGAAGATGTTGGTCTAGCGACCGTATATCGAGTACTGACCCAGTTTGAGCAAGCAGGCATCGTTGAGCGTCATAATTTTGAAAATAATCTATCCGTATTTGAGATTACCCAAGAAGAGCATCATGATCATTTAGTCTGTGATATCTGTGGCAAAATTATTGAGTTTCACAATGCTACTATTGAGCTTGAACAGCTTGCCGTTGCAAAAGAGCATGGCTTTAAGCTCTCGGGACACTCGTTAGTGCTATATGGCATCTGTAATAATAAAGAGTGTCAAGATAGCGCTAAATAGAATGATTAGGGTCTGTTGAACATTCATAAATGAGCACTGCTGATAGCTAAAATAGTTCTAGTCTAAGTAAAAATCGCAGGTAATGCTTAGTGCATTGGCTAGATTTTTATAACGAATAGAACAATTTTAGCATCAGCCTGCAAGGACAGGACTCTTTTTTGCCGATTCGTCATTAAAAAGATCCGCTTAGAATGACTAAACTAGATATTTTTAATCTAGAATTGCCTAAAAAATAGTCTCTGTCAGTGCCAAGATCGAATGTTCAACAGACCCTAGTCTTTATGATTTTAATTCGAGATGCCATTAACCATTAAGCCTTCATAACGAAGGCTTTTTTGTGACTTTAAACTTTGTGATCTTAAATAAGGTTTTGCAAATTTGAACGACTTATTCTAATCGATAGTTTTTAATTAACAATTTCTACTCAACAATTAAAAAGTGTCTAAGGATAGGTTATCCAAGTCTTGATCTTGATCCTGAGCACTACTGCTATGCTTACTGTTTAGCTTGATTTGCAGGCGCAAATCATTAGGGGAGTCTGCATATATCATGGCATCTTCATAAGTGACTTCATTATTTTCATATAAATCAAACAGTGCCTGATCAAAGGTCTGCATGCCGTTGTTCCGTGAGCGCTTCATTACCTCTTTGATCTCATGCACCTCACCTTTACGGATATAGTCACTGATCAGTTGTGAGTTTAATAAAATCTCAATAGCGGCGCGACGCCCTTTACCATCAGGGGTAGGGATAAGCTGCTGAGCAATGATAGCTTGCAGGTTTAGCGATAAATCCATGAATAGCTGGCTATGACGATCGGCTTCAAAAAAGTGAATGATACGGTCAATAGCTTGGTTGGCGTTATTGGCGTGTAAAGTTGCAAAAACTAAATGGCCGGTCTCAGCATATTGAATAGCGTAGTTCATCACTTCACGATTACGAATTTCACCAATCAAAATAACATCTGGTGCTTGGCGAAGGGTATTTTTGAGGCCAGACTCAAACGATAAGGTATCGATACCCACTTCGCGCTGGGTGATAATGCAGCCTTGATGCTGATGGATAAACTCTATTGGATCTTCAATAGTAATAATATGACCATGCGAGTTTTGATTGCGATGCCCAACCATAGCAGCAAGGGTAGTCGACTTACCTGTACCAGTCGCGCCAACTAATAAAATGATGCCACGGTTTTTCATAGCCAGCTCTTTTAATAGAGGTGGTAATTGCAGCTCATCAACAGTCGGAATTTTATTCTCAATTTTACGTAGGACCATTCCTGGCATATCGCGTTGCACAAAGGCGCTAACGCGAAAACGGGCTAATTCAGCACTATCAGTGATGGCGAACTGACATTCATTAGTCTCAGAGAATTCTTTTCGTTGCGCAGGCGTCATCACCCCTTTTACCAAAGTATCGACTTGCTTGATAGTCAATGGCGTTTTACCCACGGGATGGATAACCCCGTTCATTTTCATTGAAGGCGCGACGTCAGCTGTGATAAATAAGTCAGAGCCATTTTTTTTGATCATTAACTGTAATAACTTATCGAAGTCCATAATAGAGTCACATATAAATAAAGAGTAAGGGTAAGTACTTAGTGATATTGAATATCAAACGTCCATCAACTTAACTTATAATAATTTTACTTATAAAAAGGCATCTGGTTGCTTGGCATAAGGTCTAGCAACTTCCTTACTAATAGTGCCTTTAGTTATTAGATTCTTGAGCGACTGATCTAAAGTAATCATCCCTTCACCTGCACCAGTCTGTATCGATGAATACATCTGTGCCACTTTATTTTCGCGGATCAAATTACGAATGGCGGGCGTGCCTAACATGATCTCATGCGCAGCCACTCGGCCACCTGTCTTACGGGGTAATAAGGTTTGTGAAATGACGGCTTGCAGTGATTCTGATAGCATAGCGCGAATCATAGACTTCTCAGAGGCTGGAAAAACATCAATGACTCGGTCAATCGTTTTGGCCGCTGAGCTGGTGTGCAAAGTGCCAAATACTAAGTGTCCTGTTTCAGCAGCGGTCAGAGCCAAACGAATGGTCTCAAGATCACGTAATTCGCCGACTAAGATCACGTCTGGATCCTCACGTAATGCTGAGCGCAGAGCAGGCTCAAAACCTAGAGTATCACGGTGCACTTCACGCTGATTAATCAAACTCTTTTTGGATTCGTGAACGAATTCAATAGGGTCTTCGATAGTCAAAATATGCTCTTTACGAGTCTCGTTAATATAATCCACCATAGCCGCTAGGGTAGTGGACTTACCCGAACCAGTAGGACCTGTGACTAATACCACGCCGCGTTTGAAGTCAGAGACGCGCTTAAACACTTCGCCCATGCCTAAGTCCTCCATAGTGAGCACTTTAGAGGGAATAGTCCGAAAAACTGCCCCAGCACCACGATTTTGATTAAAAGCGTTGACTCGAAAACGGGCTAAGTTTGGAATCTCAAATGAAAAATCCGTCTCAAAAAACTCTTCAAAATCTGCGCGCTGCTTGTCATTCATGATATCGTAAATCAGCTGATGAACGGTCTGATGGCTCATCACGGGCATGTTGATACGAGTCATCTCACCGTCAACGCGAATGATCGCGGGCATTCCTGCGGAGATATGCAAATCTGATGCGTTGTGCTTCACCGTAAAGCGTAATAAATCTTCAATACTCAACGTGCTTTTCTCAGACTTCATTGTCTATTCCTAATAGTAAATAAAATATACTCACATACCTATAATAGTTATTCATCTAGACTACAAAAATTCTATGTTACCCTATTTTGCTACAGGCAATGAGCCAATACTCTGTTAACAGTATAGATTAAATCATGTGACCCTATAATAACAACCTTAATTAATTTTAATGACCCTTTTAAACGTACAACTAAAACGTGAGGCTTTTATGAGTAATGATATGATCGGAAAGCTGCCAGACAATAAAAATGACAACATTGACAATGCTAATAATGAAAACATTGATCAAGCTGCCTTGATCGATAACTGGCAAAAAGTTAGCGAGCAAGTAGCACAAGCGCATAAGCAAACCGCTGAGCAACAGCATAGCAAAGCGGCGGCTAAAGTGACCTTGCTAGCGGTGTCCAAAACTAAGCCTGTCAAAATGATTGCGACACTTGTCAAGCAAGGCCAGCACGAGTTTGGTGAGAACTACCTACAAGAGGCGATTGAAAAGATCACAACTTTACAGGCCGATCCTGAGATGAGTGCTATTGTCTGGCATTACATCGGTAGTATTCAGCGTAATAAAACCCGCGATATAGCAGAGCATTTTGATTGGGTGCAGACCCTGGAGCGCGATATTATCGCCAAGCGCTTAAATAATCAGCGCCCTGATGATATGCCACCATTGAACGTACTTATTCAGCTCAATATTGATGACGAGGATAGCAAATCAGGATGTCTTCCAGCAGAATTACCTAAATTGATTGCGACTATTAAGGGTTATGAGCGCTTGCAACTGCGCGGACTTATGATCATTCCTGCCAAATCTGATACTGATGCATTTGCGCGGACTCAGCGATTATTTGCTGATATAAAACAGGATCATCCTGAGCTTACAGGATGGGATACCCTGAGCATGGGCATGAGTAGTGATATGAGTGAAGCTATCGATAATGGCTCGACTATGGTGCGAGTGGGTACGGCGATATTTGGGGCGCGTGATTAACCAACAACCGAGTCATATTCTACAAATTAACTTATGCTAATTTTCTTCTTCAAATTTAGTCACCAGTAATTGGTTGATCTTTAAATTTTCGGTAGCCAGAATCTCAAACCGATAATTAGTATACTCAATGCTATCGGTCTTTTTAGGGATTTTGCGCAACATATACATCATAAAGCCACTGATAGTCTCGTAGTTTTGACTATGCGGTAGCTCGCCCATACCCAAAGCGCGAATGACGTCTTCAATAGGCGTCATACCATCGATCAGCCAAGAGTTATCAGTACGCTGTACAATAGGCTGCTCCTCTAAAGTCACCAGCTCGCCCATAACGATACTCATCACATCCCTTAAAGTAATCACACCGACCACCAAGGCATACTCGTTAACGATGACCGCAAAGTCAGCGCCTGTTGATTTAAAGGTTTCAAGCACTTCAAATAAGGAGAGCGTGTCTGGGATAAATAGCGCAGGCTTTAGCAGAGCTTTATCCGTCAAACATACTTGCTGCTGCTCAAGCACTGAGGCCAAGAAGCTACGTGACTCGACATAGCCGATGATATGCTCTAAATCATCATCTATGCAGACCAAAAACTTATTATGTGGCTGCTTGATCATGACTGCGACTATTTGCTCTGTGCTGGCTTGGCTATCAAAATAGACCACATGCTCGCGCGGATTCATGACCGAGGTCACTGTACGCTCTTGCATCTCAAATATGTTTTCGATCAAGTGATGCTCTTGGTGCTTGATAACGCCTGCTTCTGCGCCAGCATCCATCACCGCATAAATATCCTCAGAGGTCATTTCATCTTTACGTACAGTTGAGATGCCTGCCAGTTTAAATATCAAATTTGCAGCGCTATCGAATACCCAAATAATGGGCTTTAGAATAAATATCAAAAATAGCATTGGTCTTACTAATTTTATAGCAATATTTTCAGTGTCTGACATAGCTAAGCGTCTGGGTATCAGATCAGCAAACAAAGAAAATATACTGGTAACTAGCACAAATGATATGACGGAGGATAGTGCTTCATTATGGAAAAGACGCTGCAAATAGGGGCTAAGAGCTGACTCACCTACAGCACCAGCTGAGATAGCGACAGCATTCAGAACGACTTGGACTAAGGTAATAAAATTACCAGGGTGCTCTTGCATATTTAGAACAACAAGCGCACGGATGTCGCCTTCTTTTGCTAGTACTTGTAGCTTGATCCTACGAGCAGCAGCAATGGCTATCTCTGCACTAGAGACTAGTGCACTTAACGCGATTAGTAATAAAAGAAACACACTAGCTGCTAGCAAGCTCATGAAATACTCGGATGAATGGGATAAAATAAAGGTGAGATTTAGAGAATAAAACCACTGAAAAAGAGTAGGATCAAATAATAAAAGACAAAAACTAAAAAAGCTGGGAAGCACCCAGCTGATAGTTATACGATTAGTTTTCGTTAGTTCAATTAGTCCTTTAACGACCACTTATTGACAAGTGGATAGCGACGCTCACGGCCAAAGGCTTTATGACTGATTTTGGTACCGATTGGGGATTGCACACGCTTAAACTCGCTGTTATTGACCATAGCAATAGTTTTGGCAACCAGTTCGGCCTCAAAGCCTTTGTCAATTATATCTTGATAGCCCATATCCTCATCGATATACAAGCTCAAAATACCATCTAAAATCTCATAATCAGGTAGGCTATCCTGATCGGTTTGATCAGCACGTAGCTCAGCTGATGGTGGGCGAGTGATAACGCGCTCAGGAATGACAGGCGTATCCTCTAAGCGATTACGATAGCTGGCTAAGTCGTAGACTTGCGTTTTATAAACGTCTTTTAACACATCAAAACCACCTGCCATATCACCGTACAAGGTTGAATAGCCTACTGCTAGCTCTGATTTATTACCCGTAGTAATCACTAAATGGCCAAATTTATTCGACAAGGCCATCAAGATAACGCCACGAGCACGCGCTTGGATATTCTCTTCTGTTGTGTCCGCAGGTGATTTATTAAATAATGGCGCAAGGGTATGGCGAATACCTTCAACGGCATCAAATATCGGACAAACCGTATAAGATACGTTTAAGCGGCGCGCTTGCGCTTGCGCATCCTCTAAGCTGATTTTTGAAGTGTATTCATAAGGCATCATCACCGCATAGACTTTATCCGCACCCAAAGCATCAACAGCGATACAAAGCGTCAAAGCAGAGTCTATACCACCTGATAGACCGATAATCACCCCAGTAAAGCCTGAATGATTGACATAATCACGCAAGCCTACAACTAAAGCTTGATACATCTCAGACTCACGGCTTAATGATAATGGCGCTTTGGCTTGCGTATCAAAAGTCGTCGTCGCCACATCCAAAGTGGTCAGCAACAGCTGACTCATAAAGCGTGAGGCTTCATGAGCAATCACTCCATCAGCTTGTACCGCCATTGAGCCACCGTCAAATACTAAGTCGTCTTGACCGCCAACGGCATTAACATAGAGAATCGGTAGTTTGTTTTCACTACTACGCTTAGTCAGCATAGTTTTGCGCATCTCTTGCTTGTCTCGCTCAAACGGTGAGGCATTTAGACTAATAACCAAATCTGCGCCTTGCTCTTTGAGCTCAGTGATCAGATTTTTCTCCCAAAGATCTTCGCAAATAAGCAGACCTATGGTAACGCCCTTATAGTCAAACAGTACTTGATTGCGACCTTTATCAAAATAGCGGCGCTCATCAAACACCCCGTAATTAGGCAGAAACTGCTTATGATAAAAGCCTTTTTGATGACCATTATGCAAGATGGCGGCTGAATTAAAAGTGCCGTGATGATCAACGTGTGGATAGCCGACGATCATGACAATATCTTCGATATCACTCAGATTTGCCAAAGCAGCTTTGATACGACCTGAGAGATTAGGGCGTAACAACAAATCTTGCGGAGGGTAGCCTAAAAGGGAAAGCTCTGGAAATACAATGACATCAGCGCCTTGAGTACGGGCTTCAATAGCTAACGTACGCATCTTTTCAGCGTTGGCGCTAATATCACCAACCAAAAAGTGTGACTGAGCTAGAGCAAAAGTGATGGTATTAGAGGCAGGGTTATCGGTTGTTGTATTAGATTGAGTACTGTCTTTTGACATTGTTATTTTTCCTATCAATATGATATTTAAAATGTAGTGGATTATTATTTATTTAATTTTCAAGTGAATGACTAAACCCATAATAGGCAGGTAAGCAATAAAATAAATAGTTTTAGAGCGTATTATAATTAAAATAAGTTAAACAACAGTCACACTAATTAAACAGTTGATGACCAATAATGCAAAATAAAAGTCTAAAAATAGACTTAATACAATTAAAGTGTAGAAAATAATACCTTTAGTATAACACCAATTATCTAGGCTAAGAGAACGCTATGGTATTTTAGCCGATTAAATGAGCGGGTATTATTGCTAATATAGCACAAGAAAATGCCCGCCTGTTTTGATAGCACTTCACAAGCGCAAACTAAGTCTCACACATAAAATTGTAAGTAAAAATTACAACATAGTGTTATATCTTTATACTAGGCTGTTGCATAATGAGCGCTTGAAAACACAAGCTTTTGGGGTGTTAACAAGGTATGATTTATAAGATTATTCTATATTCCTATTTATATCTAAAGTGGTAGCATCTTATTTGGCTCTCATTGTACGTTATTGGCTCATAAACTATGATTGAAAACTGGACAAAAGAGGTCGTCATTCAGCGACTGCTAGCGATTACTTTGTTAGTGATGTTGTTTATACTCTGCTTTCAAGTGGTACAGTTTTTTATTGTACCTGCACTTTGGGCGGCGATTTTAGCTTATGTTACTTTTCCTATTTATAATTTTTTCCATGAAAAAGTAGAGCTAAGTCCCAGCTTTAGTGCGGGGATTATGACCGTTAGTATCAGCCTTATGATCGGTGTTCCCTTAGTGGTCGGCGTGTTTATCTTGCAGCAAGAAGCACTGAGTCTTTATAGCAATCTTATCTATCGCGTAAAGGTTGGCTATCTAGATGTGCCTGAATCGATAAAAGGCTTGCCAATTATAGGCCAGCAGATTCAGGATGCCTTATGGAGAATAAATAAGAATCCTGAGGGTACATTAGATGCTTTTCGCGCTTGGATCCAGTCGCATCTTTACTATGGTAAAGTCGCGCTTGATGTAGTGCTAAGCAGCTTGGCTAAACTCGGCATGGCCTTGATGACGCTATATTTTTTCTATCGCGATGGCATCAGCTTAATCAAACAGATTCGTCAAGCGCTACGCAATATTATCGGTAATCGTATCGATGGTTATATCGATTCAGTAGGAACGACGACGCGCGCTGTGGTCTACGGCATTGGACTGACGGCATTGGCGCAGGCCATATTAGCTGGCATCGGATACTATTTCTCTGGAGCACCTAGTCCTATCTTAATGACGCTCATAACTTTTGTGGTAGCGCTGATCCCCTTTGGTACTCCGTTCGCATGGGGTGCAGTATCGATTTGGTTATTGAGCCAAGGTCAGACTGTAGAAGGAGTTGGTCTAGCATTATGGGGTATCTTGGTCATTAGCTGGGTCGATAATTTGATCCGTCCTATCGTTATTAGCGGCGCCACCAAAATCCCATTTATTATTATTTTTATTGGCGTATTAGGCGGATTAACTGCCTTTGGGTTTGTGGGCTTATTTATTGGCCCTGTCGTATTGGCAATCGGTCTGGCGGTTTGGCGTGAATGGATCACTCAGCATAAAGGCGATATTTTTGAGTCTAAGCAACCGCCAGTCATTGATAATCAGATGCTATTAAATTTTGATAAATCCGTTGAAGACGATGTGAGCCAATAATAATAAAAAGCCTTAAAATACAATTTTTGCAGCACTTATTCTTAAGTATTTTAATTGTAATTCTAAGACGACTGTAATTCTGAAACGACTATAATTCTGAGACGATTATGCCTACTAAAAACTCAGCTAGCTTTACTATTATTGCTGACAGCAATATTGCCAGCCTTGATGCTTTTTTTAATCCTCACACGTTATCCCAAGATCTAACACAAACGATAACTATCATCAGGGCTGTAGGGCGTGATATCGATGCGCAGCTGTTACATGATTTGCAGCCAGATGTGTTGCTCATTCGTTCAGTGACGCCTGTAGATGAGTCTCTACTAGCTGATAATACCAGCGTCAAGTTTGTAGGTTCTGCCACTATTGGCACTGACCATGTCGATCAAGCTTATCTGGCTGCACGTAATATCACTTTTGCTAATGCGGCAGGCTGTAGCAAGCACTCAGTGGCGCAATATGTGCTTACGGCGATTTTAACTTTGCGCCCTCAGTATTGGCAGCAGCCTTTAACTTTAGGTATTGTCGGGCTGGGCAATATCGGTAGTACTTTGGCTAAATATGCCACTGATTTGGGCTGGCAAGTATTGGGCTATGACCCACTGCTACCCCCATCGAATTATAATAATGCCAGCTTTGAGCAGGTAATAAGTCAAAGCAATGCTATCAGCTTACACGTGCCCTTAACCTTTAAGGGAACGACTAAAGATCAGGGTGCTGACTATCCAACACAGCATTTAATTGACGCTAGTGCTTTAGCATTAATGTCGCCTGATACTATGTTGATTAACAGTGCGCGCGGGCCTGTTATTGCCGCTGATGACTTAGAGCAAGATATTAAGAGCACTAAACGTCAAGTTGTGCTCGATGTATTTGAGCATGAGCCACAAATTGCTGAATCATTACTAGCTCAGCTAACGATAGCAACGCCGCATATTGCAGGCTATACGTTAGAGGGTAAACTGCGCGGTACGCAAATGATTTATGATGCGCTATGCGAGCAGTTTGAGGTAGAGCCAGTACAGTCTATGCACCAGCTAATACCTGTCAATATGTATCTGTGGTCTGAGCTCAAAGCACACCCTGATCGACTCGCAAAATTTTATGACATTATGGCGGATGACAAGTCGCTACGCTCGCAGATTTGTGATGGACAAGTCGCTGGAGCTGACTTTGATCAGTTGCGCCGTGATTATCATCTACGCCGCGAGTGGCAGTCCTGATGAGCCATTGAGTCTCAAAAAGCCATTGAGTCTTAATCAACACCATATTGAGCGATAAAAAATGAGCCAAGATCCTAATCTTTCTACTTCACCAACTTTTGATAAATCCCCTTACGCGCCAACGATGAGCTTAGCTATGGCGCGCCAACGTGCGCAAATGCTGGCTAGTATTCGGCAGTTTTTTGCGCAGGGTAAAGTGTTAGAAGTACAGACGCCACTGTTATCACAAGCAGGTAATACTGATACTTTTTTACAATCAGTATCAGCCAACGTCACTTACCAAGATAAACCCCGTCGCTATTATCTACACACCTCACCTGAATTTGCGATGAAGCGCTTACTTGCCAGCTGGCAGGTGGCTATGTATCAGATTTGCCCTGTTTTTCGTGATAATGAAATAGGCTCGCGGCATAATATTGAGTTTACTATGCTCGAATGGTATCAGCCCCACTATAATTTATCAGATATGGCGGATGAGTTGGCTAAACTGCTAGAGGCGCTCTACGGCTATCCTGTGATTATGAATCACTATCGTTATGTTGATGCGTTTATGGATTTTGTTGGTATTCATCCTTTGACTGCTAGCATTGACGCATTGCAAGCGGTAGCTGAGGATAAAGGGTTGACGGTTTTCAACACTGGTGGCATTTTGAATGAGCAACCATCAAATGAGAAAATAGATAGTGAGAATAGCCGCCAAGATTGGTTAGACTTATTGTTCAGTCATAGCGTCGAGCCGAATCTTGGGTTTGATTTACCGACGCTTATCACTGAATATCCACCTGCTACCGCCGCTTTAGCCAAGACCGCGATTGATAAAGACGGCAATTTGGTGGCTAAGCGTTTTGAGCTCTATATCGACGGTATTGAGATTGCTAATGCTTATGATGAGCTGGCAGATGGGTCAGCACTACGCGAGCGTTTCGAGCAGGATAATGCGTTGCGTCAGCAGCATGATCTGCCAGTCATGCCGATAGATGAGCATTTGCTAGCCGCTTGCGATGATCTACCGCCTTGTAGCGGTATTGCGGTGGGTATCGATAGACTGCTGATGGTGATTACGGGCACAAAATCACTACAAGAGGTCATTGCTTTCTCCAGTGGGCGAGCTTAAAAGCTAGTCACTTAGCCTATTTTATAATTGTCATTAAAAAGCGGATAAGCTTAGGGGCTTATCCGCTTTAAGTTTTATATTATTCGACTTAGTAAAATAACGCTATAGAAAAGCAACCATGCACTGTTGCCAAGTGCTACGCTAAATTAGCAATGGCCTCATCGATAGAGGTGTCGCCGTTTTTCATATTGAATACTTTTTTACTAGCGCTATTAGCCTCTAACACTGCTTTTAGTGTCGCTGCCACATCTTCAATCGCATTTTCACCTGCTTTATCACTATTGACCGTGATTTTGCCAGTACCCGCGCGCTCTTTTAACGCACCTGCTTGCACAATGGTGTAGTTTAAAGTGCTATCGTTGACTAGCCAAGCATCGGCATAATGCTTACCGATATAGTAGTCTTTTAGATCAGCAATCGCAGGACTATCCCATTTGCTCGTATCTAGTGAGAATACAGTGCTGAGCATAATATAGCGCTTGATACCTTTATCTTGCGCGGCTTGAATGGTTTTGATCGTACCATGTAAGTCAACTTCTAGCACTTTTTTGCCGCCAGAACCTGCCACAAAATACACGGCATCGATATCATTAGGCATTTGCTGCTGAATCTCATCTTTGCTAGCGGTAATATCTAAATCTAGCTGACTATAGTTATCGGCATCGAATAACTGCTGCTCTTGACGAGTCGTACCGATAACTTGATGGTTATCTGCTAGCAGTTTACTGACTAGATCTTTACCAACACGACCACTTGCGCCTATGACTAAAATTTTCATAATTTCTCCTATTGTTTTTATCAGTTGTTATTAAAAGTTAGGCATACGATAACAAAAAATCTAGCAATAGTAAGTTATGATAAGTGGATATTAGCAGCGGTTTGGTTGCAGACTGTATACTCTTTGCAAGGTGAAACTTGATTTTAAATTTGCTTAAAAGGTGTTAACGGACTAATTTATTCAGACCATCCGCAAAAGCCTTTTTGTCGCGGTCGCCATAGGGCTTTTGTCCGCTCATCTCTTGTAGCTCTAACACGCCAGTGCCGCGCATGGTGTCCATAAAGTCGCGCATATTAAGCTTTTGCTTGATGTTGTTGTGATCGTAAATGACGCCGCGTGAGGTCAGCACTTTACCGCCTTTATCTAAGATATCGTTGGCTAGTGGAATATCACTGGTAATAGCCAAATCACCGCTTTGAATATTATCAGCGATATAGTCATCAGCTTTATCAAAACCTGACGGCACTACGGTCATGATTAGTAGTGGCGATTTACGCAGTTTGATAGGCTGATTGGCAACGAAGATCGCTGTCGTTTGGGTGCGCTCAGCGGTTTTTATAATCAGCTCTTTAGCGATTAATGGTACTGAATCGGCATCCACCCAAATCTGCATTATTTCTTCGCCTTATTATTTGCCGATTTATTAGCGCTAGTCTTTTTGGTAGTGCCTGCTACTATTTTGGCTGCAACTGCTAACACTTCGGTTTCAGCGGCAACTTCTTCAGTAGCTTTAGCGTCATCAGAGGTGTTGTTCTCAGAGATACGGATGGTAGACATATCATCTTGCACGTCAGCTGTCATTGCCGAATCGGTAGTCATCAATACGGTTGTATTTTTATCTAGTCCTACTTTGTTCGGTAGGCTCGTCACTAGCTTAGCTAAAGCAGGTTCTAAGTCTGCCACGTCGTTTGGCATCAAGGTGATATGGGCAATCTTGCGATCAGGGCGTTCAGCCTTGTGATAGCTGTGATAATGCGCCCCATCGATCGCCATTACCGCTGTAATGTCAGGGTAGCGGCCGAGTACATTAACCATAATCGATGGATGGATATTGTCGGTATCGCCAAGTGGTAAGCCCACTACCGCGCGAATATGGTTCTCAAACTGACTGGTAATAGCGCCCTCAATACTCCAGTGACCCGAGTTATGTACGCGCGGAGCGATCTCATTAGCGAGCAGATGGTCATAGCCTTGCTCGTCTTTACTAACGAATAACTCCAATGCCATAACCCCAACGTAATCGAGATGATTCATCAAGATCGTCATGGTTTTTTGTGCTTTGATAAACAGATGGCTAGTACCGACGGCAGGCGCTTGCGTCTTGGCTAGGACCCCCTGATGATGGTAATTTTCGACTAGATCATAGCAGCGTACGCTACCGTCTTGGGCGCGTGCCGCTATGATAGACACTTCACGGCTAAAATTAATAAAGCCCTCGGCAATTAGTGGCGCAGGTGTCGATGTCAGGCTACCTTTACCACTGACCGCGTCTTCTAATGCTTGCCAAGCCAGCTTTATATCGCTGGTCTCTTTGATGACATATTGACCTTTACCATCGTAACCACCACGGCTGGTTTTTAGCACTATAGGCAGACCCAAAGTCTGACTGGCTTGTTGCAAATCTGCAAGCGAACTTACGCTCACAAAAGGCACTGTGGCGATATCCAACTCATTAAATAACTGCTTTTCTTTTAGGCGGTCTTGGGCAACGTCCAGGGCAATCAGTGATGGAAACATACCTTGCTTATGCTTATCTTTGGATAACTTGGTTAAGCGCTCAACCGTCGCTGTTGGCGTATTCTCAAATTCTAAGGTAAATACGTCAGCGGCAGCGATAAACGCCTCTAACTGCTCGCTGGTATAAACCCGACCATATAGGCTGGCAGGGCAGTCCGCGCTGTCTTCTAAGAACACACATTTATAGCCCAAAGGCATTGCCGCCTCGGCTAACATCATTCCTAGCTGACCACCTCCTAAAATACCGATAGTGTGAATCGTTTGAGTAGTAGGATAAGCATTGGCTATAGTCATATCAGGCCTTTAAAATAGTAATGAGTTTGGAATACTGAAATTAGCAAAACAGGAATAGTGTGAAAACCTAGTATAAATCAGTTTGATAAAATAACAAAAGGTGCACGATTGGCACCTTTCAATTGTGCTTTTTAAGGTAAATATTAGTTATTGATGATACCAGGTATTGGACTGGCCAAAATAGTCTCGGTTTGGTCTTTACGTAGATTATGCAGCTTCGCCGCAATCAAGTTGTCGTGCAGTGCTAGTATCTGAATAGCAAGCAGCGCGGCATTATAAGCGCCAGCGCTACCGATCGCTAGAGTACCAACCGCAATGCCTTTTGGCATCTGTACTATAGAGAGTAGACTATCCCAACCGCTAAGCATAGAGGACTTTACGGGTACACCAAGCACAGGTAATGGCGTTTGACTGGCGCACATTCCTGGAAGATGCGCGGCGCCACCTGCACCTGCGATGATAACTTGTAGGCCATTATCTTTGGCGCCTTTGGCATAATCAAATAATCTATCAGGGGTGCGATGCGCTGACACCACTTCACATTCAAAGGCAATATCAAAATCTGCTAACAGCTGGGCGGCCGCGCTCATTGTTGCCCAGTCAGACTGTGAGCCCATGATAATGCCTACTTTTGCTGCGCCAGCAGGAGATTCAATAGGGCCAAGTGATGTAGTAGTGCTCATAACGCAATATCCTCAAAAGGGTCATCATACAAAAATTTAGCTAGTAGCGTAAAGACAAGTTTTAACAATCAGTTCGATTTTTGACTATTTTAGCCATACAAAATTAATCATGAATATATTGGACAAAGTTGTCAGCGGTTAAAGGTAGCGGCTGATCTGTATCTAACTGATAGCAAGTCAAATAACCACTATCGACGGCAGCCGAATAGTCAGTACAGATAACTTGCGCGCTCAGCGGTGCAGGCTCGCCTGTCATCCAGTAGTGACCGACAAATACTGGCTTATAAGTTCTTAATACAAAATCAATATTTTCACTTAGGGCATCTTTGGGGATTTGTGCCAGTCCCGAATTAGGAGCGCGCGCAATTTGATGGATGGTTTGTTTGTTAAGATCATCAAGCCACCAGCGCACTCGTACCCGCGTGCGTTTTGTGCCTTCTTTATCGATCATCGATAGTCCTGCTGGTAGTGGTGTCTCGACGCCTTTTAATACTCGCTCTAGCGCCTCAAACGGCTCGCTGTGCTTTTGTGAGGTCAAAATTAATGCTTGCTCGGTCAAGCAGTTATCAGCCGTCAACATCGGCTGAAGTATCGCCATACTATCGACATCCCAGCAGGCGTGTACAAAGCAAGCATAGTCAGTCTCAAGCCATAACGGAATCTCATACAAACGCGCCAGCCAATGCTTATGCAGCGCTGAGCCAAAAGGTATTTCAGCCAAAAAAGCTTCGTGTTGCGTGGTATGAGTCTGATTGTGTTTGCGTAAATATTGCTTAGGATGGTCAGAACTAAAGTTAGAATCAGGATCAAGGGTAGCAAAAGCCAGCGCGTTGTACTCATGATTGCCCATCACCGCATCAGCTACATTAGCATCAAGCATAGCAAATACGATCTCAAGTGCCGCTAGCTGCTGCGAGCCGCGGTCAATAAGATCGCCAATAAATAACGCCCGATGATTAGCAGGCGGCTCATAATAAGTGCCGTTGTGCACATAACCCAATTGGATCAGTAAGCCTGTGAGCTTATCTGCATAGCCATGGATATCACCGATAACATCTATAATCATAATTTGAAGTCTAAAGCTAAGCGCAATTTAAAAGCTAGGTGAGAGTAGCGCATTGATGAAATAAGGCAGAATCTGTGGTTGTAGCGCGATAGTAGCAACAACCCCAAACGCGCCGCCCCATAAATGTGCCATGTGGTTAATATTAGAACCGCCGCGCCTGTCGGCGTAGATGCTGTAAGCCACATAAGCCACAGCAAATAAAATGGCAGGGATAGGAATCACGGCAAACAGATAAATCATATCCCATGGCGCAATTAAAATAAACGCGAATAATACCGCTGATACACCGCCTGAAGCCCCAAGACTGAGATAGCTGGCACTGTTTTTATGCTTAATATAGCTAGGTATCATCGCTACGATAATAGCCAGTACATAAAAAACCACAAAACCATAACCCGCTAAAAATGGCTTGTATAATCCTTCGATAGCGCGACCGAAGAAATATAACGTAAACATATTAAACAGTAAGTGCATACTGTCGGCATGAATAAAGCCATGGGTAACAAAACGATCCCATTGACCTTTACTGACTGCAGGTGGATAAAAAATCAAACGGTTAAACAGTGCCTTGTTTTGCCAAGCCAACAAGCTCACAATAACCGTAATAATAATGATAAGAGTAGTATGGTCAAACAAAGGGTAATCCTTAGGCCAAGCCTAATCAGTAATATTGTCAAAAACCTATAGTTGTCAAAAGCCCAGTAGCTGGCATAGAATTTTAGAACAATGAGCAAATTTGATAGCACTAAGTCTAACGCTAAATCATCGTTATAGCTCTATATAACTTACATACCCATACAAATTATAGTCAATAAGTTATCAAACCTAACTATTTACTGTAAGATATTTTGATAGTGGCAGCAGTATAAATTATATACTCAAATATATCCTACGTACTCATCAAATATTGATAATTTTCATTCTCAAAATGTTATCGCAGAAGGCAAGATTTATGACCATTATCGACCAGCTAGAATCCTTGATTACGCCTGCTATCGTAGGGGATGATCCAAGCGTTGCCTCTATCAGCTTACTTGAGCAATTCTATGCGATCTTAGTCAGTCGTCTAGCGATAGCGGATGTCTATAACCAATTGCAACGCAATCAGGCATCGATTGCCACGCATAATAATATGTTTGAGCAGTTTTGGACTGAGCCTAGTGAGCGTGAGCTTATCATCAGCGAGCTGGCGCAAACCCATCATCTTGACGAGCTTGAAACTGAGCATTTAATCACGAATGCTGCTCACTTAGGATTTGGACAGCTCAAAGAGCTTGCCAACGACCAGTTTTTACCCGCGTTTTTGCAGTCCAAACAAGCAGATATACGTCACTATTTACCTGTATGGGCATCAGAGATTATAGCAAATCCTATCACACCAATTGAGCAAATAGCCTTATTAGATAATGATAAAAAGTTAAATAACGATAAACAGTTAGGCAGAAATAACCCCTTAACTCTCGATCCGCAAGAGAACAACGAACCAGTCGTCGCTATTGTAGAAGAAACCCTAGTGGTCGATGGTCTCAATGACGTAAGCATCCTCAACGACACAGATACAGATACAGATACAGAAAATACTATGGCTATGCCAGTCATAACGATTGATAAAGATGACGGCATCAGTAATGAGAGCCATGATAAAGCTATACCAACCAATGCGTCAGCTAATAGCTCTCCGGCCTATGCCAGTTCTAAAAACCTGTCTAGCACTCACGCTAATAAGCCGCCTAGTAACTGGCTTATCCCTATCTTGTTATTGATTATCGCTTTAGCGGCTTTGGCTTTGTTATGGTCTTTGGTCATCCAGCCTAAGCTTATGCAGCCTGCCGAATCAGTGATAATAGAGCCAATAGTGATTGAGGATATAGCGCCTATCGCAGCTGTACTAAAGCCCGCTCAACTGATCATAGCCGTCGATAATAGTGGCAGCTTATATACTTGTACAGCGACTATTGGCGATGTCAATTTGCAAAATAGTTTGCGCCAAGCTTTAACTACTAGCTTTGGCGAGCAGGCGAGTATCTGTGAATTCATCATAGAGCAGGACATTGCCACAGATTTGGCGAGTGTAAATATCAATAGTTTACCAGAGATTCTAACCTTAGTACGCGCCACCCCTTTTGCCCGTCTAGAGCTACTAGATAGCAGCATTCGTCTGGAAGCACCTGATAGTAATCTATTGCAGCAACTGGCAATCAATATGCGTAGTCTATTGCCAACGACTTCTATCACTACTACCGATCCTACGCCATTGCTAAATGATGTTAACAACCCTAACGGCGCTAATAATCTAAATAATTCTAATGTCAAATTTGATAACGGTGCTGGATTCAATACTAATGATCCCAATTCAAATTATCAATCCTCAGATGATGATACCAATGACAGGGTAATGCCCGCACCATCAAGTAATAATGACAATTTCAACAATACTAACAACGTCAATAATCCTAACTATGCTAATAGCAATAATAATAGCAATGCCAATATCAGAAACAACGCTTTTAGTGAACGAAGTCAGCAATCAGGACTCATATCAGAATCAGAGGTTGATAATCTTGCCAATACTTCAATCGTAGCAGAGCCATTACGTAATGCACGACCTGTCGATAACAATTTAAATCTTAATAACTAACTATAGAACAAAGATTATCTGCCAAAAATTATAGGTCAAAAATAATAGAAATCGTTATTTTTACCATTGGAATAATTATCTTGTGTCTACATTGTGTTATCCATTAGCTTAATATAAGCGCTACAGTTACGTGCAACAACTGAAACATTACTTATCGTAGCAATTACACAACAGCGAGTTGATTGTGATATTCAAAGTATTGAATTTATAATAGAAAAGTTAAATAAAGTGTTGAATCTTTGCATTATTTTATTTTGAATAATTTTACTTTGAATAAAGAATAAGATAAACACTTGCTAAGCTTCTTATTTATTTGCAGTAAGTAGCACATCGTTTTAGATTTCTAGAAAGATAATTATAATTGGAGGAAACATACTATGGATATTATTGGTCATTTAACCCGTACGGTGACACCAGCGGTACTAGGCAGTGATAACGACCCTGCCAAAAAAAGCTTACTTGAGCAGTTTTACGCGGTATTTACTGCACGTTTAGCAGATAAAGAGACTTATGGTCGTTTTGCTAATGAGAATATTGCCCGTGACGATCAAGGATTTTATGATCGTGTTTGGACAGATGGTAGCCATCGAGATCAAATCTCTAACGAGCTCTCAAGTGGTCATAACGTAGATCCTACAGCGGCTCGTGGCCTTATCGCTATGGCGGCTCCATTGGCCTATCATGAAATCAAAAGCTTGGCGGGTACAACACCTGTACCTCAGTTCTTAAATGACAATCTATCCAGCTATCAGCATCATATTCCTGCTTGGGCTGCAGGTGTCGTTCCCGCTGGTATGCTAATGGCAGCGCCTGCTGGTGAGCGTATCTCAGATACCACTAGCATGGCACCATTGGTACACGAAGAAGAAAAGTCTGGTAGCTTTATGAAAGCACTACTGCCTATTATAGGTCTAATTATCTTAGGTGCATTAGCTTGGGCATTACTGCGTGGCTGCCAAGATAATCCAGAGCCTGTCGCGACGCCTATCGTAACTGAAGAGCAAGTGAGCGATGCGCCTGTAGCAGCAGTTGCTAGTGATATCGAATTGGCATCATTACGTGTCGCTACGGGTGAAGGCAATACTTTGTACGCTTGTAATATGAATGTTGGCGACGAAGCGCTACAAAATACAGTTATGGGCGCTATGAGCACGACGTTTGGCGCTGAAGCAGATAAATGTGTTGCCGATGTTGATGATAGCTTTGCAGCAGATATGCCTGCAGCAGCAGTACTAGCGGATATTTTACCCATTATCCAAAGCTCACCAAACGCTAGCATGATTGTCAAAGGTAATGAGATTATTGTTAACTCACCAGATGCAGCAGCGCTTGAGCAATTGGTTGCTGATTTGCAAGCAGCTGCGCCAAACATGATGGTAAGTGCAGAAGGTCCACTAGATCTACAGGGTGAGATCGATAATAGTTTAGCCGCTGCAGATGTTGCTATTGGTCGTCTTGGTGAAAATCCAGATCCCCGTGATGTAGCACGAGCGCTTAGCATACAAGTTATCAATTTTGAGCTGGATGCAGCTATGATTCCAGATATCAATAAGCCGTTCCTTGATCGTGCTGCCAAGCTAATTACTGAAACGCCTGATGTGCAATTGACTATTACAGGTAATACCGATAGCTTAGCATCAGATGCTTACAATCTAGACTTATCACGTCAACGTGCCCAAGCAGTTAAAGAGTACTTGGTATCACAAGGCGTCGATGCTAGCAAGCTAGTTACCAAAGGTGCTGGTGAGTCCAATCCAATTGCGGATAACTCAACCGAGCAAGGTCGTTTCCGTAACCGTCGTATTGGCTTTACTGTATATGATGAAAGTGTAGATGGTAATGGAGTTGCAGTCACAGCTGGTAATGGTGGCGATATGGCAACTAATACATCACTTAACAATAACGCAACGACTGGTATGGATGTCAATATGCCAGATCCTGATCTAAACCCACTAGATGATAACAATGATGATGTGTTGCCAGATGGTGATGATCTTACGCAAGGTACTGTATTAGATCCTCAGTAATCTATGATGATCTATATTTAGATAAATATCTAAAAGTATTTTCAATTTAAAAAGACCGCATCTGTTATAGATGCGGTCTTTTTGTATAACACGCCCTAGTATTTATCAATAACAAGTGGGGTCACGTTGCTCATCGTTATTATCTAAAAGCTTTGAATCGGCTGATTCGTTTTTACCGCTACTTTTACTAAAAAAAGCTTCAGTGACTGCAAGCTTTGCTTGATGCCAATGCTCAAACTGCAGGCAAGTATCGTCAAGACTACCTTGCCATACAGGTATTCTCCCACACATGGTTTTGATACGCTTTTGACTAGGGTAAGGTAGCTCTTGGGCGGCCTCAGCAGCTTCATGCGCGGCAACCCTATCATTACAGACCAATACAATATCACAGCCTGCTTCAATAGCCGCTTGTACACGAGCGCTAATATCGCCAGCTGCCTGAGCGCCTTGCATAGATAGGTCATCAGAGAAAATCACCCCATCAAACTTTAGCTGATCACGCAAAATATCTTGTAGCCAAATCTTAGAGAATCCAGCAGACTTATCATCGACTTGTGAGAAAATAACATGAGCTGGCATAACGGCATCAAGCCAAGGTAGTGTCTGCACAAAGGGCTGAATATCAGTCGCCATAATGTCATGTAGGCTACGCTCATCGATAGCCTCTGCCACATGCGAATCAGGGGCAATAGCGCCATGACCTGGGAAATGCTTACCTGTCGTTGCCATGCCTGCATCCTTTATGCCGCGCATCAACTGTGTGGCCAAAGCTATTATAACTTGAGGATCTTGATGAAAGCTGCGATCACCGATCACTTGACTGATACCATCGCGATCAAGCACAGGTGCAAAACTGATATCGATGCCTACGGCTAGTACTTCAGCCGCCATTAAGTAGCCACAGTCATATGCCAAGCTTAGCGCATCACTCGGCTGTTGATCGAAGAGTTTACCCAACTGTCCCATAGCAGGTAGTTTACTAAACCCCTCACGCAGGCGAGCAACCCGACCACCTTCTTGATCAACGCCTATCAAGATATCGGGATTATGGTAACGTATATCATCACAAAGATAACGTACTTGCTCAGCATTGGCGATATTACGTGCAAACAAAATAACGCCACCGACCTGAGCTTGTTTGATAAGACTGACATCTTCAGCTGTCAAACCTGTGCTATCGATATCTATCATTAATATGCCGTACATGGCTTTGTCCTTAAAGTGCTAAGCACCATTTCATTTGGTTTATAAGGGTTTAAAATAATAACAAAAAGTTTGGTGTACAAAGAGATTGCGTGTAAGATTGATTATACATTTTGAGACAATTTCAAATTAAAACACATGCTAACATCACCTTTAACTGAGCCATATTGAATAAAGTTTCTCCAAATTAAATGCTTGATTATCGTACACAGCTTTTTAATTTAGCGGTCTAATTTAATAGTCTAAAGGTTTTGTATAATCAATAAAAGAGACCCTAAGGTAATCATAAATAAACGGTTGTGATTAGTGTATGCTTATCTCATTGAAATATTAGAATATGTTTTTGTTTTATAAAGTTTTATAAAAATAGATCCATTTATTTTTAACTCAATACCTCATTTGAAATAACTAGGTAGATATAATGAAGAAACAACCCGCACAATGGTTACTTAGCGCTGCATCTGTTGGTATCGCAGGTCTAATATTGACGCAAAGCTATGGTACTGCATTAGCAGAGACCAATACTGAAGGTTTTGTGCCAACACCTGAGCAAAAGATTACCACTCGTCAGGTTGCCGCCTTGCTTGATCGCAGTCATTATCTCAATCAACCCTTAGATACTAAAATGGGTAATGAGATACTAGCTATGTATATCGATAGCTTAGATCCTAACCATACGCTATTTCTGCAATCTGATGTTGATGAGTTTACCCAAAAGTACGGCGGTGATTTTGGCAATCGTCTCAAGCGCGGTGACTTATCAGCAGGCGTTGATGTGTTTGAGCGCTATCGTAAACGCTCAAATGAGTATTTTGAGATGGCTACCAAAATGCTTAAAACTAAAATAGATCTGACCAGCAAAGAGACCATAGTGTTAGATCGTGAAAAATTAGCGCATTTTAAGACTAAAAAAGAGCAACGCGATTATTGGGCGCGCCAGCTAAAGTTTCAGCTGATGAGCATTACTTTGGGTCAAGAGGATGAGAAAAGTAAAGAAAAAATATTCTTAGACAACCCAGATATTACGCGTGGACAAGACTTGATACGCGATGATCAGCGTACACCAAGTGAGATTTTACTCAATCGTTTCTCGCGTCAACAGGGTCAGATGAAGCGTCTTAAAGACGATGAGATTATGGAAACAGTACTAAATACTGCAATGCTGACCTATGATCCGCACAGTAATTATTACGCGCCTATCCAAGCCAATGAGTTGCAGATTCAGTCGAGTTTACAGTTAGAGGGTATTGGGGTCTCTATCCGTCCTGATCGTAAAAACCCTGACTATACACGCATTGTCACCTTAGTTGATGGCGGCCCTGCTGCTAAAGGCGGTCAGATTAAGCCTAATGATCTAATCGTCGGTGTGGCCCAAGACGGCAAGACTATGACCGATGTAGTAGGGTGGTCAACGCGTGAGATTGTGGCGCTGATCCGTGGTAAACGTGGTACTACGGTAGTGCTTAAGGTGCGTCAGCCTAACACCCCTGAAGCGGGTGCCCGTACCGTCTCTATCGTCCGTGATGTGATTCAGCAAGAAGAGTCGGGCGTGACGCAGCGAGTGATCGAGGTGCAGCGTCCTAATATTGACGCCACGCCTAAACGTATTGGCGTACTTGAGATACCTAGCTTTTATTTAAACTATCGTGCGCGCCGTAATGGTGAAGACTATCGCAGCGTCAGTATAGATACTGAAAATGCGATCAAAGCGCTTAATAAACAGAATATAGACGGCTTAGTGGTTGATCTGCGTAATGATCCAGGTGGCTCATTAGATGAAGTCGCAAAAATGTTAGGGCTATTTATAAAGCAAGGACCTTTAGTCCAAATCCGTGACAACCGCGGTAATATTCAGGTCTATCGTGATGATGACGGTGGCAAGCAGTTATATGATGGCAAGATGGTCGTCTTAACCAATCTAGCTTCGGCCTCTGCTAGTGAGATATTTGCAGCGGCGATTCAGGATTATGGTCGTGGACTAGTCGTCGGTAGTACCACGACGGGCAAAGGATCTGCGCAGATTCAATTAGATAGTTTAGCTTTGGGTTCAGCGACGCTAACTCAGCGCAAATTCTATCGAGTTACTGGTGGTAGTACCCAAAACAAAGGTGTAGTACCTGATGTTGAGCTAGTAAATATCTACGATGACGCCACTTTTGGTGAGCGTGCGCAGAAAAAAGCACTGCCTTGGGATACTATCAAGACCGCCCCTTTCAAACCTGAAGGAAAGTTTAGCGCCAGTACTCTAGCGACGCTGAATCAGCAGTCGAAGATCCGTCAGCAACAAGACCCACAATTCGTCTATTTATCGACGCTGAATGATATACGAGATATGGACGACGAGAAGAAGCCAGTAGATCTAGATATCAATAAGCGCCGTGCCAAAATGCAGCTTATCGAAGATCGTACGCTAGCGGCTGAAAACAAGCGACTTAAAGCGACAGGTGAGCGTCCTTATGCTAATTGGAGTACTTATCAAGCCGCAATGGACTCTAAGTTTGAAGAGCGTAGTCAAATGAAAGAAAGTGAGCGTCCCCAGCTGCCTGAAAACGAGACCTATATAACAGAAGCTGCTTATTTGATGCTAAGTGCTGATCCAATAGTTTCCATTAGCCCTGAAGAAAAGCTGTAATAGTAGTTTCAGTCTAACAGCGTTGTGGCTTGTAAGTATATGCTTACAAGTAACGACGCTATAGCGTCTTACGTTGATCTATAAAATTTGCGATCATTACCTCGCAGCACAATTTAGTGATAATATTTATCTATACTGTTTTGAATACTATTTTAAATACTAGGGATTGGTATTTAGGATTGATATTTACAAGCAGCTAATAAATTGATCTAGGGATGGATAGCTGGTTGTAAGTGATAAAGTTAATAGCTTAATCATGATTTTGTATCTCGGGATTAGATGCAAAACAGTATTAATAGTGACGTAGGCAAGGATGTCGAAGGTGCTATTAGCTGATGTAAGACTGTGATAAGAACCGTATAGCGATCGTCGTTATGCGGTTTTATTACGTTTAGAGAGCAAGAAATTACTAAAATTTATCCTAATTATTGATCACAACTACTAATCGTAACTTTTAAAAGTCATCAATTGACTCAGACACAAAAAAGCCAGTAGCATGACTATGCACACTACTGGCTTTTATGCTTTAGACGACATATTAATCTTTATACCACTATCAAAATGTCATCTAGATACTTTATCGATAATGATAAAGAATTAGTGCTCAACACCACCAGCACCATGGACATGGCCATGGTTCAATTCGTCTTCGGTAGCAGCACGTACTTCTTGGATTTCTACATCAAAAGTCAAACGCTTACCTGCTAATGGGTGGTTAGCATCTACAGTAACTTCTTCGTCATTAACATCAGTGACTGTCACTAGCATGACTTGACCGCCCGCTTCAGACTGAAACTGCATACCAGGCTGAATATCTTCAACACCTTGGAAATTATCACGAGGTACCTTTTGTACGGCTTGCTCTTGGTATTCGCCGTAGCCATCTACAGGCTCAACAACAGCATTAACGCTTTCGCCAGCAGACTTGCCTTCTAGCTGTTTCTCAAGACCTGGAATAATGTTGCTATGGCCATGCAAGTAAGCTAAAGGTTGACCTTCTGGTGACTGGTCAAGAACATTCCCTTCATCGTCTTTTAGAGTGTAGTTAAATTTGACAGAGGTATCTTTTGCAATAGTAGTCATAAATTATCCTAAATAGATTATAAAGATTAAATTCGGTTGTAATAAACCTAAAAAAGCCAATCAATGCGCTAAACAGCCATATTATCAGTCAATGACTTATAGTTTATTAGAGTAACTGAAACAGTTAGCCTCTTTAATTGAGATGGTTATAATAACTTTCAAGGTAAATACCTCAAAAAAAGCCAATTATTAATATATTTGCGAATTTTGAGTGAATGTTTTTCACAATTGTAGTCACTGACGGTTTTATCGTTGCGTTTTTGACTAATCACTTCTAACATAACACTAAATACTCGCCAAGTTCCTACTATGACTAAAACTATCCAAGATAACGATGATTTATCACAGACAGCTAGTGTAGCTGCTATAAGCTATTGCCTTAACTTTGCACGCTTTAATGAGCATCTGATCGATGTTACCTTAACTTTTACAGCCTCTGTTGATTCTCCGCGGCTGTGGTTACCAGTCTGGATTCCAGGAAGCTATTTGCTGCGTGAGTTTGCTCGAAATATCACGGCGCTGCATTATAAAGGGAGTGATGAGTCATCAAAGGTAGGGCGCGCGCAAAAGGTAGATAAGCATACTTGGGCGCTGCCAGCAGTCAAAGCAGGGCAGATTGTGAGCGTAGATTATGAAGTCTATTGCTATGATCTGTCAGTACGGACTGCTTATGTCGATCAGCAGCGTCTATACGGCAACTTTACCTCACTGGCCTTAGCAGTTGAGGGGCAAGAGCAACTGCCTGTACAAGTTAGCCTACTGGTGCCAGCCGCGTTTTTGAGTGACAAATGTGAAAATAATGTGGTATTGGCTTGTGGGCTTGATGCGACCTATCTAAAGAGCCTCAATCAAGAAGATGATAATAAAAACAGCAGCACTCAGCATGGCTATGGTCTGCAGGCCGATAGCTATCATCAGCTGATTGATTATCCGTTTGAAATAGCCGAGCAGCAGTTTTTCGATTTTATTATTCAAGATAGCGATAATCAAACGCTAAGCCATCGCTTTTATTTATCAGGCAAGCACAGCGCCAACATGGGCCGCTTACAGCAAGATATTACCCAAATCTGTCAAACTTATTTGAACTGGTTGGGGGATGCGCCCTTTGGTGATTATACTTTTATGACCTTTGCTAGCGGTCAAGATTATGGTGGCCTTGAGCATATTAATTCAACCAGCCTTATCACTCCGCGACGGGATTTACCGTCTATCGATGAGCCTGAGTTGCCCAGCACTGACTACAAGCGCTTTTTGGGGTTATGCAGTCATGAGTATTTTCATGCATGGTGGGTTAAGACCGTCAGTCCCGATGTGATGATCGATGTGGATTTGCGCCGAGAAGCCTATACGCCACTACTTTGGGTATTTGAAGGCTTTACCTCTTATATTGACGACTTTATGTTGCAAGCATCTGGTGTCATCGATCAAGATGGCTATTTGACCTTATTGGCTGAACAAATAAGCCGTTATTATCAGACGCACGGGCGTAGCCAGCAGAGTGTGGCTGAGTCCAGCTTTGATGCTTGGATTAAGCTGTATCGTAGTGATGAAAATACAGGCAATGCGGGCATTAGCTATTACAATAAAGGTGCATTAGTAGCCTTATGCTTAGATTTAACTCTATTTGAGAAAAGTGCTGGTAAGCATCGACTATTCGATGTCGTCAGATCCTTTTATAGTCAAGCTAAACAAAGCGGTACTCAGCGTATTGGTATTAGTAGTGCTGATATGGGTGAAGTTATCAGTCAGTTTATGCCAAGAGCAGATTGGGAAGATTTTGAGCAGCGCTATGTTAATGGGGTAGAGGAGCTGCCTATTGAGGCATTACTAAATGCTCACGGCACGATTATTTATAAGGATGCTAAAGATAATGCTGATAAAAAAGTGCCTTGGGGCATGCGCTGTACAGAGACGCCAGCAGGTCTGAAGGTCAATCGGGTACAACGTGGTAGTATCGCCGCCAGAGCTGGTATCTCAGCGCACGATATCATCATCGCTATTGATAGGATCAAGGCGGATAATAAGCATTTAGCGACTTTAAGCCCATTATTACAAGATACCACTTGTCACTTGTTTCGCCGTGATGAGCTGATGACTATTACTATAAAAGCTGAGCCTACTGCGCAAGCTGAGGTAGATATTACCGATGCGTATAAAGTCAATCTAAGACGCAAGGAATCAGAGTTTGAGCAATGGCTAAACCCTGATTTTATCGAATCTTAATAACTCTTAATAAGATAGGGTTTTTGACAATATAAATAAAAACCGCCAAGCTTTTATTTAGAAGCTTGGCGGTTTCTTTAAGCCATGTTAAGTCATCAGTTGCGCCTAGCCAAAACGCTGATGTAAATAGGCGTTGATATCGTCTGATTCATACATCCATTGGACGTCGTTATTTTCTGTAGTGTTATCTTCAATACGTAAGCAAGGTACTTTGACACGTCCACCATTTTCAGCAAGCTCACTACGAAACTGCTCATTATTTTTGGCGTCACGCAACTCAATAGGCAAGTTTAGCTTATGAATTTGACGGCGTACTTTGACGCAAAAAGGGCAAGATTGAAATTGATATAAAGCCAAATCTTCACAAGCTGCGTCTACGCGGGCTTGCTCCTCGGCAGTGCGTGTCACAGCTTTGCCCTGAGTCATGACACTGCCGCCTGCTATGAGTCGTCCTAGCCCTTCGCGCATAAATTTTACTAGCATTTTTGCCTCTATAAATTTTGTTGTGTGGGTGTTGGGTGAGTGCTTTAAACACTCAAAGAATAAGATGTTAATTAGTTTCTATTGCTTCTTTGGTTAAATTGTCATCAGCATCGTCTGCGATATCGTCGTCAGTAATATTATCACTATCTAAAGAAGTGCTGTTTGCCGCCAGCCAGTTCTGCAAGTCTACAATGATAGGCTGTTGAGCATTGATAATCTGTCGTGCTAGTACTAACATCTCCTCATTAGCACCATATTTAAGCTCAATTTTTGCCATCTTACCAGCGCTGATATAGTGCGCGAGCATAGTACGAGCAAAAGCTACATCCGCTACTGGATCAGCAATACTTAATGACATCTCATCTAGCATAATCTGCGTAGTATCGGTATATTCTTGTTGTACAAAAGGAGTCTCAAGCTTAGCTCTAGCGCTATCAAGATGGCTGGCAAGCCACTTATTAATAATGTTAATCTCGCCCTGTTGTGAGTTAATGACCTGCTGAGCCAATTGACGCATGACAGGATCACTGCCGTACTTAAGTTGTAGACTAGCCATATCCAAAGCGCCACGACTGTGCCCGAGCATACTCTTGGCAAATGTCGTATCAGGATCATTATAGCCCATACCGATCAGCATCTCATCATGCATTCGAGTTATCGACTTATCATAGTCCGCCTGCATCGCCGTCATTGGTGCTATATCAGCGATCATATCATTAGCTGAGAGATTATTATCGACATAGCCCTCGTCATCCGTGCCTGCTTCAGGGGTAGTAGAGTTATTTATCACATCATCAGCTGGTGCAGGCTGAGTGGGCTCTACAGAGTCAGCCTTGGGCTGACAGGCGCTGAGCATAAGCGTCATGCAAGTAGCAATAGCGAGATGATAAACAGGAGTCATAAAATACCCTTAACTGGATGGTTGTATGGCAAGGCAGGCGACTAAGGTATAAAAGCACATAAAGCTATGAATATTAACAGATAAGTCTTACTAGTTTAAGACGTAGCGTTATAAATATGCTAATTACTTAAAGTCCGTAGGCGATAATAGACTGCTACTTTATGTTTTTAGCTAGGTCTTATGGTTATGTCGGTAATGGATAACTAATACTGGCTAATATTTAACGTCTAATATTTAATACCTAACTGTCGATAGTGTGCTTTGTTTAAGACCAAAGTTATAGAGTCTCCGACGGCCAAACTCCCTAGCTCAAATCCTGCTACAGACCAGCGAATCAAACGCAAACAGGGCAGACCAACGTGCGCAGTCATTCGCCGAACTTGACGGTTTTTACCTTCATAAATCGTTAGCATCAGCCACGACGTTGGAATGTTTTTGCGCTCGCGAATAGGCGGGTCACGTGGCCATAGCTCGATTGGCAGCTCAGACTCATCAACGATGACAGCGGTAGCAGGTAGGGTTTTGCCGTCTTTTAGTATAACGCCACGGCTTAACTCAGCCAATTGGATAGCTGTCGCTATTCCTTCAACTTGTACTAGATAAGTTTTGCCTTGCTTATGAGTAGTATGATCAAATTTTTCAGTCTTTGGCGGTTGAGTAATGGCTTTATTCACGCGTCCATCATTGGTTAATATTAATAATCCCTCTGAGGTCGCATCCAACCTACCTGCTATGCGCAGTGACTTATCGCTAAAGTACTCTGATAACGTCGTATGCTTATTATTGCTATCCTCTCGAAACTGACTTTGCACGCCAAAAGGTTTGTTAAATAGCACAAGATTTGAGATCGACATAAAGCAAAGATTCCTAGGGTGTTTCCTCATTTTGAAAATAGAGATAAAAATGAGATAGTTTTGTGTCAGGTACAGTAAATACAACAAACCTTAGTCATGTTAACAAGGTTTTGCATAAAAAACACCTTAACAGTCTGAGACCATTAAGGTGTTTGCAATACTAGCCAAACCCGCTCAAATATTAAATCATTCAAGCGTGTTTTGGTTCAGGTTATAAAGAAGCTGAGTTACAACGAAGCCAAAGCTTCATTGAATAGTTTACTTGGGCGCATGGCTTGCTCAGCCAAGGCTTCATCAGCGAGATAATAGCCTTTAATATCGACAGCTTTGCCTTGGGCACTATTCATCTCCTCGACGATAGCTCGCTCATTGCTCGCAAGCTTTTCGGCTAGCGGGGCAAACTGTGCTTTTAGATCAGCGTCTTTATCTTGCGCAGCGAGTTCTTCGGCCCAGTACATGGCTAGGTAGAAATGGCTGCCGCGGTTGTCAAGCTCGCCTGTTTTACGCGAGGGCGACTTATCATTTAATAATAGCTTTTCAGTCGCTCTATCTAAAGTGTCGGCCAGTATTTGTGCTTTAGCATTATCATCATTCTTAGCTAAATGCTCTAAAGACTCTGTCAAAGCCAAGAACTCACCCAACGAATCCCAACGTAGGTGGTTTTCCTCGATCAGTTGTTGAACGTGCTTCGGTGCAGAACCACCAGCACCGGTTTCAAATAAACCGCCGCCTTTCATTAATGGCACGACTGATAGCATCTTGGCGCTAGTACCCAATTCTAGAATAGGGAACAAGTCAGTCAGGTAGTCACGTAAAATATTACCAGTAGCAGAGATGGTATCGAGACCACGAGCGACGCGCTCCAAGGTATAGCGCATGGCGCGAACCTGTGACATAATTTCGATATGTAGCCCTGTAGTATCATGATCTTTTAGGTAAGTTTGTACCTTTTTGATCAGCTCATTCTCATGTGGACGATAAGGGTCTAACCAAAAGATAACCGGTGTATCTGATTCGCGCGCACGGCGTACCGCAAGCTTGACCCAATCTTGAATAGGCTCATCTTTGACTTGACACATGCGCCAGATATCACCTTTTTCAACGCGCTGTTCAAGTAATACTTCATCTGTAGCTTCGTCGACAATACGCGCTATACCCGCATCGCTGGCTTCAAACGTCTTATCATGCGAGCCATACTCTTCAGCTTTTTGCGCCATCAAACCAACGTTTGGCACCGTACCCATAGTCGTTGGGTCAAAGTTACCATGCCATTTGCAAAAGTTAATCATCTCTTGATAAATACGTGCAAAAGTGGACTCAGGCATGACCGCTTTACATTCGTACATTTTGCCATCAGCGCCCCACATTTTACCGCCTGAGCGAATCATAGCAGGCATAGAAGCATCGACGATGACATCACTTGGCGAATGGAAGTTGGTGATACCTTTGGCTGAGTCGACCATCGCTAGACGCGGACGATGTACCTGACAAGCATGCAGATCACGTTCAATCTCTTCACGCTTACTGGCGGGTAGCTCTGCTATTTTTTCATATAGCGAGGCCATGCCGTTGTTGACGTTGATACCTAGCTCATCAAAGTAGGCACCATGCTTGTCAAAAGCGTCTTTGTAATAGGTCTTGACCGCATGTCCAAAGACAATAGGGTGCGACACTTTCATCATCGTCGCTTTTACGTGCAAGGAAAATAAAATGCCCGCTTCACGGCAGTCTTCCATTTCACGCTCATAAAATTCAATCAGCGCTTTTTTACTCATGAACATCAAATCGATGACTTCTTTGTCTAGCAGCGCAATGCCTGTTTTGAAGACGCCGATAGTACCATCTTCAGCCACGCGCTCCATACGTACGCTACGTGCTTTATCCAAAGTAATAGACTGCTCACCTTCATAAAAGTCGCCACTGTGCATGTGCGAGACATGAGTGCGTGACCATTGTTTCCACTCGCCCATAGAGTGCGGATGCTTACGGGCATAGTTTTTGACTGCTTTAGGAGCACGGCGGTCTGAGTTACCCTCACGGAGTACTGGATTCACTGAACTGCCTAGACTCTTACCATAGCGTCTGCGTAGCTCAATCTCTTCCTCAGTTTTTGGATCGTCTGGGAATTCAGGTAGCGCATAGCCTTTGCCTTGCAGCTCTTTGATACAAGCTTTGAGCTGTTGTACAGAAGCGCTAATATTAGGCAGTTTGATAATATTAGTGTTGGGATCTTGAGTTAAGCGTCCGAGCTCAGCTAGATTGTCAGGAACACGCTGCTCATCTGTTAAATAGTCAGAGAACTCAGCCAATACACGCGCAGCAACTGAGATGTCACTGGTCTCAACGACGACGCCTGCCTTGTCGGTAAAAGCTTTTACGATAGGTAAAAAGGATAGGGTTGCCAGTGCTGGGGCTTCATCGGTTTTGGTATAAATAATTTTTGACATGACAGTAAAATTTCCTCTTGAATGTTTTTATTTAGTGCTCTTTGATATCGCCATCAATAGTATATAACAGGAACGCTCTTGTTTCTAAGGCAATAAGATTAAAGTATAAGGTAATTGCTAATAGTCTCTATAAATAATAAAAATGACTCATATTATCAGGTTCAACAAAAACCCCAACACTCTTAGATCATTAAGGTTTTATATTGTAGGCTCAGCTAAAAGCTAAGTTTAAAAGCTAAGTTTAAAAGCTAGGCCTAGAGCAAGTATTGTCGTTTATCACAACGCTTGCCTTTGACCGTGTTTCTATTAAATCGAAGCTATAATTTCATTTAAGGTTTTACTTGGGCGCATAATATCTGTTGCCAGCTTTTCATCAAAGAAGTAATAGCCATTGATGTTGGCAGGGCTACCTTGAGCATCATTGAGCTCTTTGACGATAGCATCTTCATTATCCTTCAGCTTCTTAGCTATTGGAGTAAAGGTCTCTTTTAGCTCGCTGTCTTGGTTTTGATTCGCCAGCTCCTCGGCCCAGTACATAGCTAGATAGAAGTGACTACCACGGTTATCAAGCTCACCAGTCTTACGTGATGGCGACTTGTTATTCATCAGCAGAGTCTCAGTCGCAGTATCTAAGGTATCTGATAATATTTGCGCTTTAGGATTATTTTCGTGAATAGCTAAATGCTCTAAAGACTCGGCTAACGCTAAGAACTCACCTAATGAATCCCAGCGCAGATGATTTTCTTCAACCAGCTGCTCGACATGCTTCGGCGCAGAACCACCAGCACCAGTCTCAAATAGACCACCACCATTCATAAGCGGTACGATAGAGAGCATCTTCGCGCTAGTACCCAGCTCTAAGATTGGGAATAGATCGGTTAAGTAATCACGTAAGACGTTACCGGTAACTGAAATCGTATCTTTGCCTTCTTTTAGACGCTCTAAAGTAAAGCGAGTCGCCTCGCGAACGGGCATGATGCGAATATCTAAGCCAGTCGTATCGTAATCTTTTAGATAGCGTTCTACTTTTTTGATCAATGCAGCATGATGCGGACGCTTATGATCCAACCAGAAGATAGTCGGTATCATGCTAGCACGAGCACGCGTGACTGCTAACTTGACCCAGTCTTGAATCGGTGCGTCTTTGACCTGATTCATACGCCAGATATCGTCTGCTTCAACTTGATGCTCAGTCAATACCTTATCATTGCTATCCAGTACTTGCACAATACCTGCAGATGGGATCAAGAAAGTCTTATCATGTGAGCCATACTCTTCTGCTTTTTGTGCCATAAGACCGACGTTCGGTACTGAACCCATAGTCGTTGGATCAAAGGCACCGTTTTCTTTACAGAATTTGATGGTTTCATCATAGATGCAAGCATAGCTGCTATCAGGGATAATCGCTTTGGTGTCGTGTAGCTCGTTATCCGCGCCCCACATCTTACCTGAGCTACGAATCATAGCTGGCATTGACGCATCAACGATCACATCACTCGGTACATGTAGGTTAGTGATGCCTTTGTCAGAGTTGACCATTGCTAGATCTGGATTGCTCTTATAGATGCTTTGGATATCCGCTTCGATTTCTTGACGTTTGTCATCAGGCAGCTCTTTTAATTTAGCGAGCAAGTTGCTAAAGCCGTTATTGACATTAACGTCGATCTCTTTGAACGTATCACCGTGCTTGTCAAACAACTCTTTGAAGAATACTTTTACTGCTTCACCAAAGATAATAGGATCAGAGACTTTCATCATCGTCGCTTTTAGATGTAATGAGAATAATACATCTTCAGCTTTGGCGTCTTCGACTTGCTCTTCTAAAAACTCAACCAAGGCTTTGTGGCTCAAAATAGCCGCATCGATAACTTCACCCGCTAGTAATGGTGCAGGTGCTTTTAATTCAGTGACACTACCGTCGTTAGCAGTGAACTCAATACGGTAATCAGTTGGCTCGTCTACAGTGACTGAAGTCTCCGTATCGGCAAAGTCGCCATGATCCATAGTCGCCACATGAGTTTTAGAGTCTGCACTCCATGCCCCCATAGAATGAGGATGGCTACGAGCATAAGCTTTTACCGCTTTTGGTGCACGGCGATCTGAGTTACCTTCACGTAAAATCGGATTAACTGCACTACCTTTTATTTTGTCATAACGATCTCGCACATCTTTTTCTTCGTCGGTCTCTGGATGATCTGGATAATCAGGTAAGCCGTAACCTTTATCCTGTAACTCTTTGATCGCCGCTTTTAGCTGCGGTACTGAGGCACTAATATTAGGCAGTTTGATAACGTTAGCACCAGGGGTTTTAACCAGTTCGCGTAGTTCTCTAAAAGCACTAGGAATACGCTGCTCTTTAGTAATAAAATCTGGAAATAAAGCAATGATACGTCCTGCTAAAGAGATATCAGCCGTTTCTACTTCGATATCAGCTGTTTTGGCAAAAGCTTCTACGATAGGTAAAAAAGATAGGGTAGCAAGCGCTGGGGCTTCGTCAGTTTTCGTATAAATGAGTTTTGACATTTTAGTATTTATTCCTTTAGGTTGTGTTTGATCATAAAGCTGAAATTTAACAGTATACCTAGCCATAATAAGGCTAAAGGCTGAAAGCAATTGCGTTACAAGATAGGTGGTTTTTCGAAGAGTTTTAGGCCGACGTAGAATGTTTCGTGACTTTTATTTAGATATTTTTTATTTACACTATTTAGCTAAGTCCATCTCTACCAAATAACATTCCATTTGTACCGGTAACTTAGGTAATTCATATCGTTCAAAACAGCTAAGGGTAGCCTTGCTTATGAATAAGAGAACAGGGAAGCTGATAAGCTCACTATAGATTTACTACAATGTCAATATTACATAATGAACTTAAGATACTGTTTTTGCTCTTACCACACGTATCTTAATTGTACTAGACTGTCAGAAGCCTTATTCTAGCAGTCATCGGCAAAAATAACATCTTTTACCGATACCTTAGCTCACTATTATAATAAAGTTAACGTTAAAAAAAGCTATCGGTAACGTTATAAATACCTTTTTTATGCCGAACTAGGGTGTGTCATTATAAGTTGAATGAATGACAAAGGTATTAAAAGTACTTATTTTTCAGCTTCGACAATCACAACTTGATCATCGCGCTGCTCAGCTTTTGCCTCAGCAACATCGCCCATACTGTTGAGTTCCATCTTATCGTCATTAGTTTGCGTTGCATTATCGCTACCAAGGGTTGACTCATCAGTGATCTCTTGAGCGTTATTGCAGGCTCCTAAAAGCAATGTGCAACCTATGACAAGCATGACCAATGGTGTTTTGATAACTTTGGTAAAACTAGGTGAGCAATATGGTCGAGAGTTAATCATAGTATTCCCCAGATAAGTAATAAGCTTCTATCTATCCTAGAATTGCCTATATCATTTGCAAAAATCTAGCTGATTTTTGCAAATTGTGACAGCAATTGAGTAAAAGTTTGCTAGTCTAGAACTCATAAAAACTAATAAACAGTGATAATAAATAATATGAGCATGAGTCTACAGTATGCACTCGTCGGAGACATGAGCTGGCAGAATCGCGCCCAGTGGCAAGCTCCTGATACCCCTTTTATGAGCTTTGCTTTTTGGCAAGCATTGACTGATACTGGCGCTATCGGTGAGGCTGCTGGTTGGTTACCTATTTTTATATTGGTTTATCGTCATAGTAATAACGATAATAATACCGATACTGATATAGATGTTCATAAAAATGAGATAAATTTAGATGTAATGCAGCCTGTGTCGGTGATGCCAGTGTTCGTCAAAGGTCATCATCGTGGCGAGTTTGTTTTTGATTATGCGTGGGCAGAGGCTTATGCGCGCTATGGCATTGACTATTATCCGCGTCTGGTGACCAGCTCGCCATATACGCCGATCACAGGTCAGCGTATATGGCTGACGGTAGGTCAAGCTTTAGACCGTGAGATTATACAAGCCATAATGGCAGGGGTTGATGATATCGCCCAGCAAGTTGGTGCATCAAGCTGGCATGGCTTATTTGTCACACCAGAATTAGCAAGACTTGCGGCCTCTACACAGACTGAAATAGCCAAAGCTTTAGCCAATAATCACAGTATCACTCAAGATAAAGAGACTATTGATGATGACGATAGTGCTTTTACAACACCTATATTAGAGCGGCAAGGTTGTCAGTTTTTATGGCAGAATAAAAACTTAATGAAGGATAAAAAACCGTTTTTAAGTTTTGAGGATTTTTTAGCGACATTGAAAGCCAAAAAGCGTAAAACTATCCGTGCTGAACGTCGAAAGGTCGCTGAGCAAGGTATTAAGTGCGAGCGTAAGTGTGGCGTTGCTATCACTGACGCTGATTGGTCGGCGTTTTATCATTGTTACGTGATGACTTATGCGGTACGTGGTCAGCAGCCTTATTTGACCGCTGAATTCTTTGATTCTCTTGCAGTCAGCATGCCTGAGCACATAATGCTTGCGCAAGCGTTCGATAATGATGGTGAGATTATTGCGAGTAGTTTATTTCTCTACGACAAGGTTGATAGCGCTGAAAATAATAAAGCCACCTTGTACGGTCGCTATTGGGGCGCACTTGGCGAGTATGACAGCTTGCACTTTGAGCTGTGTTACTACCAAGGTATTGAATTTGCTATTGAGCAAGGTTTAACTTACTTTGATCCTGGTACTCAAGGCGAGCATAAACTGGTCCGTGGCTTTATCCCGACGACTACGCACTCCTTGCATCGTATCTATGATGCGCGTTTTATTCCTGCGATAGCGAATTTCTGTATTGAGGATAGAGGACGGATGGCGCAGTATCGCGCACAGGCTCATGAGGCGCTACCTTTTAATCAAGATAACATGCCTACGTTCGATAGCGATGTATAAAGGTTTGATAGCAATGTACCAATGTAGTGGCGGTGGATTATGTCTGATATAAGTAAAACTATCATTGCCAAAACATCACCACCGATAGCGTTACTACCTTGGCTTGAGGCCAAAGGCTCTTTGACGGCATTATTTGAGGCAAAAGCAGGGCAGCCATTGCGAGTTGAGCGCCAGTTCGAGGGCTATAAGCGGCTATCGTTAAGCCAAAAGCGGCAATTGGGCTTGCAAGGCTCAGCGCTCAATCGTCCTCTGATGGCTTGGGTACGTGAGGTGCAGCTATATGGTGATAGCGATCAGCCTTGGGTGTGGGCGCAAAGTATCTTTCCTCTAACCAGCCTGCAAGGTCAAGCCCGTCGCTTGCAACAGCTAAAGGGCACGCCTATCGGTTACGTGTTATTTAAGCGTAGCCGTACTTTGCCCAATCAGCGGATTATTAAGAACACGGCTAAAGGCTGGCAACGACAGACGTATTACGATTGGTATGGGCGCAAAGTGCTTATTAGCGAGACCTTTTTGTCTGATTTTTTGGTCACAGTGTAGATTTTGAAAAACAAGATCGACATAGATAATCAGCCATTATTATTTAAAACTAATAGCTGAATAGGTAGCTAATAAGACGTAACGCTAAGTTAGTCTAGTATCAACCCTATGATATTGCTAACTATTTAATTCAGTGATGATGTCATAAAAAACTCTCAGCTATAGCTGAGAGTTTTTGCTCTCATACCGTAAAGTTTCATGTTACACTTGCTTCACAGCAAAACGTATGGCGCAATATGATGTAAAGAAGCATCAAAATTATTGCTAAATAAAGTAAACCAACGCTAGGCTAGATTTTAGATTACTAGCGTCTTTATTAATAGACTTTCTCTGATATACATTTTCTAATAAAAGTCACTCTATAGGACATAACTATGTTTAAAGATATCTCTATAAAAGAATATGATCCAGCATTATCAGCAGCTATGGAAGCTGAGAGCGTTCGTCAAGAAAACCATATCGAGCTTATTGCTTCAGAGAACTACTGCTCACAAGCAGTGATGGAAGCGCAAGGCTCAGATCTAACTAATAAATACGCAGAAGGCTATCCAGGTAAGCGCTATTACGGCGGCTGTGAGCATGTCGATGTCGTTGAACAACTAGCCATCGACCGTGCAAAAGAGCTGTTCGGTGCTGAATATGTCAACGTACAACCGCATTCAGGTTCTCAGGCCAACTCAGCGGTATTTTTAGCACTGCTCGATGCCAACGATACTATTCTTGGTATGAGTCTTGATGCTGGTGGTCACTTGACCCATGGCGCTCATATCAACTTCTCAGGTATCAACTACAATGCGGTGCAGTATGGTCTAGTTGAAGAGACGGGTCTTATCGATTATGATCAAGTCGATAGCTTAGCCCGTGAGCACAAGCCTAAAATGATTATCGCTGGTTTTTCAGCCTACTCGCAAGTAGTTGATTGGCAGCGTTTCCGTGATATCGCGGACGAGATCGGCGCTTACTTCTTAGTTGATATGGCGCACATTGCTGGTTTGGCTGCTACAGGTGCTTATCCTAACCCAGTACCATTCGCTGATGTCGTCACTAGTACTACGCATAAAACGTTACGTGGCCCACGCTCAGGGGTCATCATGTCACGTGATGATAAACTTGCTAAAAAGCTGAACTCTGCCGTTTTCCCAGGCAACCAAGGTGGCCCGTTGATGCACGTTATCGCGGCCAAAGCGATTTGCTTTAAAGAAGCGCTAGAAGATAACTTCAAGACGTATCAAGAGCAAGTCATCAAAAACGCTAAAGCTATGGCAGCGGTCATTCAAGAGCGTGGCTATGAAATCATCTCTGGTGGTACAGAAAACCATCTCATGCTTATTAGCTTAGTTAAGCAAGAAATGACCGGTAAAGAAGCCGACAAATGGTTGGGTGAAGCGCACATTACGGTTAATAAAAACGCTGTACCTAACGATCCAAAGTCTCCGTTCGTGACTTCTGGTATCCGTATCGGTACTGGTGCTGTGACCACTCGCGGCTTTGATGAAGCAGATGTCAAAGAGTTGGCGGGTTGGATGTGTGATGTACTAGACTCGCGCGGTGATGAAAAAGTATTAGCTGAAGTACGCGAAAAGGTTGAAGCTATCTGTGCGAAAAAACCAGTGTATGCTAAGAATCAGTAATATTTAGAATCGTATAAAAAATAAACCGCTTAGCTTTTGCTTGGCGGTTTTTTTGTGGTTAAGGTTTTCAATTAAGAGTTGTGAATTTGTTGTAGGCAAATGATTTAACTTAACTGCGCTAACCATAAATTCATGGCAAAGCCAATAAATAGTAAGCCTGTAAAAGTGGTGCTAGCTACGATTAGTGTCGGTGATTGGCTGAATTTTCGAGAGAGGTTTTTACCTGAAAATACCATGACGCTTAGATAGCTAAAACTAATGAGCTGTAAAATAATGGCTAATACTAAAAAAGACAAAAAAGGATAAGGATAAGTAGGCTCAACGAACTGCACGAAAAACGATAAGAAAAATAATATGGCTTTAGGGTTGGTCAAACTAAGTAATAGCGCACGATAAAAGAAGTTTTGACTTATGGGCGCTGTTATCAGCTTTGGTTTAGCATCAGCGATTTGAGCTCTATGACGGAAGGTTTGATAGCCACTTATGAGCAGTTTTGTCCCCAAGTAAGATAAATATAATCCGCCCAATAATTTGATAGCGGTGAAAAGAACAGGGTAGAGCTTTAGCAGGCTGCCCATTCCTAAGACGGTCACTAGTATCAAGATACTATCACCCAAAAATATACCCGCTACCGTGCGATAGCCTTTTCTAGTGCCGTGTGCGGCTGACACTGATAGGCAGTATAAACTGTTAGGACCTGGCAGCAAGATAATGATGATTGAGCCAATAATATAGGCAGTAAGATCAGTGATACCGAACATAAATAATTTTCATCATCCAAAGTAAAGGTCTAATTATATCGGTGCGCGGGTCAACACTCTATGCCTAAGCTATATACTTTAAACCGATAATGTCTATTCTAATTTGCCTATTAAGATAAAGTGTTGATTTGGGGTGTAGGTTAGCTCAAGCATAACCCACTAGATCTATCAATTAATTACCAACTTTTGAAAGCTAAGTCGATGATTAAATAAATAAAAATATATCAATGTTTTTGTTTATTTAATTTTATTAGTATATAGTCAGTATTGATTATTTAGTAGTAATAGCAGTACAAAGTGTAATACATAACCACTCACTTAGTATCGATATTACTATAATTATCAAGATATTCACTAGGAAGTGATTCTAATTAAAGGGATTTTTATGAAAAAACAATCGTTAGTCGCCATGCTGCTACTCTTCAGCGCCAGTATCGTGCAAGCCGCTGAAGAATCGGCTTTAGCAGCAGAACAAACAGGTTTAGAAGCATTTGGTACAGGTCTTGATGGCTTCATGGCCAATACCTTTGGCTGGTTTGTAGACCTGATCTTCTTTTCAGTGCCACTCGGTGATGTAAGCTTTCCACTAATTGTGGGTTGGTTATTAGTTGCCGCAATAGTATTTACGCTCTATTTTGGCTTTATTCAGTTTCGTCTTATAGGGTTGTCTCTCGATATTGTCAGAGGTAAATATACTGATCCCAATCCTGCTGTTAAAGAAGAAGGCGAGGTTAGCCATTTCCAAGCCTTGGCTACTGCTCTATCAGGCACGGTCGGTCTGGGTAATATTGCAGGTGTAGGTGCAGCACTCGCAATTGGTGGGCCTGGTGCTACCTTTTGGATGATCGTGGTTGGCCTGTTCGGTATGGCATCCAAGTTTGTAGAGTGTACGCTAGGGGTAAAATACCGTACGATACTGCCCTCTGGTGCCGTATCAGGTGGACCTATGTACTACCTCAGTCGCGGTATGGCTGAACGTGGTATGGGCGGATTTGGTAAGGTTTTAGCCGTTGGTTTTGCCCTTATGACGATACTAGCCACTTTTGGCGCTGGTAATATGTTTCAAGGCAACCAAGCCTTTGCAATGGTAAGCTCTACTTTTTCTATTCCTACTGAGTACAGTATAATCTTTGGTGTTGTCTTAGCGGTTTTAGTCGGTTCGGTCATCCTTGGTGGTATGCCTCGCATAGCAACGGTTACCGAAAAAATTGTACCCTTTATGGCTTTGTTATACATCACAATGGCAGTAATCGTACTGGTTGCTAACTTTAACCAAATTGGCACAGCGTTTGAGCAGATCTTCGTTGGTGCCTTCACTGGTGCTGGTGTTGCTGGTGGTTTCATTGGTGCATTAATCCAAGGTTTAAAACGTGCCACTTTCTCTAATGAAGCTGGTGTTGGTTCAGCCGCTATTGCTCACTCCGCGGTAAAAACAAATGAGCCTGCAACTGAAGGTTTGGTCGCTTTACTAGAGCCTTTCATTGATACGGTTATCATCTGTACTATGACCGCGTTAGTTATCACTATATCTGGTGTGAACACAGCAGCAAACTTGCAAGATCAAGCGATTACTGGTGTAGAGCTAACCCGTGCCGCCTTTATGCAAACAGCACCAATTTTCCAGTACTTCTTAGCTTTAGCGGTAATCATGTTCGCCTTTTCAACGATGATTTCATGGTCGTATTACGGTCTAAAAGCTTGGACTTACCTATTCGGTGAAGGTAGAACTAAAGAAATAATATACAAACTTATCTTTTTAGTCTTCGTCGTTATCGGTACTGTCATACAGTTTGGTTTTGTTATCGACTTCGCAGATGCCGCCCTATTCGCGATGGCTATCTTTAACATCATCGGTCTATACTTCTTGATGCCAGTGGTGAAAAGAGAAGTCAAATCTTATGTCGCTCGTGTGAAGAGTGGTGAGATTAAGAAGTTCAAATAAGCGGTTTGATTAAAAAGCTTTAATACCTTTATAATTATAAAAGCCCGTCAAGACTATTCTTGGCGGGCTTTTTGATGACTGGTAGTTGTTATTTGGTTAGTAGGGTGGGTTAGCTCAAGCGTAACCCGCCGAATTTTATTTACCAACGCTCGTTTTCAAATTTTTTGAATCTAAAACTATTAGAATAGCCAAACCCATCAATATCAGGGAATAGAGTTATATATCTAATATCAAAAATCTCTGACAATCCTTTAAGTGCTTGTTTTTTGAAAGTGGGGCTTATGTTTATAGAAACGTATGAATCGGCATCATTACCGAGCGCTAAACTTCCAAAGTTATTTTCAACAACTTTGCTATAAAGAAACTGAGCACTTTGAGAGGCAATACGCTTTGAAACTACTGGAGGATGCCAAACGATAGGATGATCAAAATTTTCTATTCCCTCAAGAACTTCGGAGTAATCCCCCAGTTCAATCTTATTTTCACCTCCTCCAACAAAATGAGAGTGAAAACCAAATAATATTCCTGATTTTTCTGGTTCTGCCGAGCAAGCAAACCAAAGACCTATTAATATATTTCTAGAGAAATCAATTAGCCTTGTAGCAGCTCCATGATGTTGAAGTTTTGCCAACAGTTCCATATCTGTGAGATATCTACCATCAACATACCTGTATCCTTGATGAGTAGCGTGCTGAAGTAAATGCTGTTCATAACGTTGCATGTGAGATTCAGTTATTTTAGTCTCAGTTCTTTTCAATCTTCTATATGCAGAACTATGGATAGGCCACTGGATATCGCTTTGCCCTCTCCAAAAATATACATTACGCCTTCTAGGAGTTTGTCGTTTTACTAAAAGTAGTAATTCTTCAATAGACTCTGGTGAAGAAATTTTTCCAAACAATGGATCATCAACAAAGTTCATAAAACCTCTTATATCTTTTATATTAATAATATTAAGGGCTTTTAGCCCAGCGCTTTTTGATTTTTATCATCCAGTTTGAAATATATAGTTTTATTTATAAATCGGTGCGCGGAGCGCACCCTACTAAATCCAAAGCCTATTTTAAGCTATCCAATATTGTGACTTACTATAAAGATTTGCTAGGTTAAAAACCCACCCTACGCGACTCAGTTTTCGCAAAAGTAGCTAATTTATTTGTGCCACTTAGACAAGAGTATCAGCTAATAACCCACAACTGAGGCTGACCAAAATCTCGATAGGCATCCTCAATCATACTTTTAAATACGTTAAAGTCCTCAGTGTTAATGTGCTTAACTTTAGTCAAATCAAGTTTTAAATATTTGACATCACTATCGGTTAAGCAGTCCCATGCGCTATCCCAGTTGTAGGTAAAGTAATCTGGAAAATTCAGTGCGTGAGCCAAAGCTTTTAGCAGCATCTCCTTATCTAGTACTGCACCCAAGACGATATCAATTGCTTGCTGAGGGATGTCAGTGAATTCGCACTCTTTATTCCTATAGTAAATGGCAGCACTCATATTAGTTCACCTGCAATTGGCTAAAGCTATCGTAATGGTTGACGGTCAAATAATAAACCGTTGGAGGATTGCCACCAGTAACAATACGTCTTGCGCCGCGATGCGATACGCCAGGTGTGGGCACCGTATATTCGCGGTAGTAGCCACTAGATTGAGCGGGGAGTCTGCCTTCACGATTATAAAATGTCGTGCCGTCCTTGGCAGGATAAGGATATGGCCCACCTTGTTTGATAAGCGCAATAGTATGATCTATCTGCGCATCACCTGTGATAGCTGTCGTAACACTTGACTCAGCTTGCTCAGAATAGCTCGGTGCTATCTTCGCGGTAGCTAGGTCACTATTAAATAGCGTCGACTGGATATCGCCAAAAAAATAAACGGCGACTGCGAGGATAGCAAGTAGACTTAATACAGTAGAGAATACGCTCTTCTTGTGGGGTCTGACGCGCCGCTCATTTTGATTGGTCTGTAGGCTTGAACTAGAGCGAGTCGTATTCTGATAATTATTCTTTGGCGAGCGTTTGGATGCAGTTGAATTAAGGCTGTCTTGTAGACTCAAAGCAGTCGAGGTCACCTCAACCGCACGCAACTGGTTTTTATCATTGCGCTCGCTGGTGAAGTAGACGCGCTGACCTGCGCTTATTGGCTGAGACAAGCGCACTTTGCTAATATGAAAAAACACATCTTCGCTTTGATCGTCGACATCGATAAAGCCATAGCCTTTATCGTCATTCCAGTGTTTGATTTTACCACTTTGCATTGTTTTATAGCCTTGATATTTTCTATTATCGAATAGTATATACAAGATTAGGGGCAGTAAAAGAATAAAGGTCAACATCGTAAAAGGGTGCTTAAAAAGCACACTATAAAAATAATAAAAACTTTTAACCAAAAAAACGCCAGCATTTAGCTGACGTTTGTTATTTGACAATGGTTTTATAGGCTAAGCACGGGTTTCACCATGACCATAGACGATCCACTTTTGTGACGTTAGACCTTCAAGGCCAACAGGGCCACGTGCGTGAATCTTATCGGTTGAGATGCCGATTTCTGCACCGAGTCCATATTCAAAACCGTCAGCGAAACGGCTAGAGGCATTAATCATCACACTGGCTGAATCTACTTCACGGATGAAACGCTGCGACTTACTATAATTATCAGTGATAATCACGTCAGTATGATGGCTGCCGTGCGTATTGATATGCTCAATCGCTTCATCTAAACCGTCGACTATTTTAATTGCTAATATTGGCGCTAGATATTCAGTATCCCAATCCTCAGCGGTCGCAGCGGATAGATGACCTTTGAGCTTGGCATTATCCTTCAAAATAGCTTGTGATAGCTCATCAAGGCGTAGCTGCATAGCGTCGTCCGCTGCAATAATTGCTTCAGCAATCTTCGGTAGCATAGTATCAGCGACCGCTTTATCGACTAATAAAGTCTCCATGGTATTACAAGTACCATAGCGATGGGTTTTGGCATTGACGCTAACCTTTACCGCAGTATCAAGCTCAGCATCGCTGTCGATATAAGTGTGACAGTTACCATCTAGATGCTTAATAACGGGCACTTTAGCATCTTCACTAATACGAGCGATCAAGCCTTTACCGCCACGAGGTACGATAACATCGACATATTCGGTCATCGTAATCAGCTCGCCGACTGCTGCGCGATCAGTCGTCTGTAATACTTGCACGCTGTGCTCAGACAGATTGACATCTTTTAGACCCTGATGGATACATTTAGCAATCGCTTGATTAGACTCAAAAGCCTCAGAGCCACCTCGTAAGATAATAGCGTTGCCTGATTTTAGCGCAAGCGATGCCGCCTCTAAAGTCACATTAGGGCGTGATTCATAAATCATACCGACAACGCCAAGTGGTACGCGCATCTTACCTAAATGAATACCTGATGGCTGAAAGGTCATATCGGTGACTTCGCCAATAGGATCAGGCAGGGTAGAGACGTCTTTGAGACCTTGCAGCATACCGTCAAAACGCGCGTCATTGAGCTCTAATCGATCAAGAAGGGCTGCATCGAGATCATTGTTTTTGCCATTATCCATGTCTATCTTATTAGCGGCTAAAATGTCCGCCTTCGCTGTGATTAGCTGATCATGGATAGCTATCAGCGCTGAGTTTTTGACTCCTGTATTAGCAGCCGCTAGTGCGCGCGAGGCTGCCCGAGCTTGTTGTCCTACGGTTTGCATATAAGCTTTTATATCTTTAGTATTCGATTGAGTCATATATTATTTTCCTTATATATAAATTAATTTTAGCAGTTGTTATAAAAGTTGAAACGAGCTTAAAGAGTAGAAAAACTAAATTTACTGAGTATTAGTTGTACTAAATAGAGGTAAAAACTGGTATAAATAGAGGTTTTAAGCACTTCGTAGCATTATGCTACTTAACATAGAGTAGATAAAGACGATAGTAAAGGCAGATTTATAGTTAATAAGTAGCGAGAGGGCTATTTTGAGTTATTTTTACAGGTTTTATGCGCTTGTTACGCATTTTTAACACAATTAGCCTGTAATTACTAAAGCCGTAACTATCAGATACCAGTATAGTTGTAATCTTTTGATAAATAAGCTCATCGCTTCTTAGCTATCATTGGTTTCGCTTTTGCTATTTACTTTTATAATAGGCATTGAAATGATTGATAAAGATGATGATGTTAAACAACCTACGATTTCTAAAAAGTGGTTGTATGGTTCTCTAGCAATTGCAGCGTTACTCATCGGTCTTTTTTTTGATTTTGGATAGTGATGCTATTGCAGCTGACCTAAATGCTAATGCTAATGCGGTTGAGAAAGCAGAGATCGATAGCATTTACTAGGGTTTATAAAATAAATGCATAACCGCTTTTTTATTATTCTTAACTTCTACATCAACTAATAGGTAATTATTATGGTAGCTCAAGTATCACTGACTAAAAAATTATTATTGGTCTCAGTAGCAGCGGCAGCATTAACGCTTAGCGCTTGTGCTGATCCAGACTCAGCAACCACTCAAGATGATGTCGATGCCGTTGCTGATCCACAAACCCAAATTGAGCAAGAAGCGACTAGCGTTGATGATGTTGTACAAGTTGAAGAAGATATTAATAGCGTTGAAACGGATGAAGATCCTATGGCGGTTGACCCTGTCGTTGCAGAGGGTGATGCTACTATAGTTACTGCAGATGAAGTCGCCGATGCTGATATGCTAGACGGTACAGAGTCTGAAGAGCATGTATCGACATATTAGTAGACGTCACTTTATAAGTCTTAGCTGAACTGTGATTAGCAGTATAAAAAACACCAAGGTTCATCTTAAGATGATAAAATAAAGCTCAAGTTTGCAATAGCAGCTTGGGCTTTTTTATGAGCGCTTAAATAAAGACAAAGGTTGCCTTATTAAACAGTCTTACGCACAATGCCTCGCTATATGATTTGTTCTGAAATAATTTGTTTTAAAACAAATTATTCTAAAATAGGCTACTGCAAATTTTATCAGCCTAATTCGTGGCTTTGAGCTATATTTTATAATGCTACACTCATCAATTGGAAATACGGTAAACCATGCTTGATATGACTAAAGACTCAACTCGCCCTATCGCCTTGGATATACAAGACTTGCATAAGAGTTACGGCTCTTTGGAAGTGCTCAAGGGTGTCTCGCTCACAGCTTATGATGGCGACGTCATTTCTATCTTAGGCTCGTCAGGCTCTGGCAAATCTACCTTGTTGCGTTGCGTCAATCTATTAGAGAAGCCAACACAGGGTCGTATTATTGTAGGCGATGAAGAGCTGAGGTTGAAGCCCAATAAAGCAGGCGAATTGCAAGCGACTGATGTCAAGCAATTAGAGAGCCTGCGGGCGAGCGTGGGTTTCGTGTTTCAGAATTTTAACTTATGGCCGCACAAAACCATTTTACAGAATATTATTGAAGGCCCAACTCAAGTACTCAAGATCAAAAAAGACCAAGCGATCAAAGATGCGGAAGCGCTACTTGATAAAGTCGGTCTGCTCGATAAGAAAGACGCTTATCCCGCTAACTTATCAGGTGGTCAACGTCAGCGCGTTGCTATCGCTCGCGCCTTGGCGATGCAGCCTCGTGTGCTATTATTTGATGAGCCGACCTCAGCGCTAGATCCTGAGCTAGTCAATGAAGTACTGGTCGTTATGCGTGAGCTGGCAGAAGAAGGTCGTACTATGCTTATCGTCACGCATGAGATGCGTTTTGCCCGCGAAGTCTCAAGCCAAGTAGTGTTTTTGCATCAAGGGGTAGTAGAGGAGATCGGAACGCCTGAACAAGTCTTTGATAACCCTAAGTCAGAGCGAGTTCGAGACTTTATGGCTTCGCATCGTCAAAATACCTAGAAAAACACAACACAATGAAGAGTCATAAAATTGATTGAACAATAATTAATCTATATGGCTCAGTCAATAGCGCTATCGAATTATCGATTAGCGCTATTATTTTTTGAGGATGCCGTTTATTACCCAATAATGACAGTCAATACCTAAAACGTTTGTTTTTGATATTTTAGTAAGGTATTATCGATGAGTTTATAACTTATCGATATATATAACTATTTTGCTAAGCTGGCAGGGATATCAGCGTTAAAAAGGATAGCAATATCGGTAACAACCCTATTAAAAGCTTGATAAAATTCATTAAAAATTTGAGGAACGTATGATGTTTGATCTCCGTCTTTTATGGCCATCTGTTACTATTGCTACCGCTATGAGCTTAGCGGCTTGTAGTCAACCCGCCCAAGACACTGCTAGTGCCGATGCCGACGCTCCTGCTGCTGATACTGCTGGTAAGACTATTCGTATTGCTACCGAGGGGGCTTATCCTCCGTTTAACTTTACCAATGCCGATGGTAGTATTGGTGGCTATGATGTGGATGTTGCCAACGCCCTATGCGCGCAGATGCAAGCCAAATGTGAAATCGTCGCTCAAGATTGGGACGGTATTATTCCAGGGCTATTAGCACAAAAGTACGATGCCGTTGTAGCGGGGATGTCTATTACACCTGAGCGCCAAGAAAAAGTTGATTTTACTGAGCCGTACTTTGCTAATACTATGGTTTGGCTGACTGACATTAATGGCGGCTTTGATCCTTTAGCGATTAAGAGCTTAAACTTGGGTGGTCAACGTTCAACGACACCTGGTGCGTATCTACAAGATAATTATGAAGGCAAAGACGGCAATACCGTGCAGTTATATGACAATTATGATAATGCTTATTTAGATCTAAAGTCAGGTCGTAGCGATGCGGTATTGGCTGAAAAAGTCTCTGCAAAGTCATGGTTAAAAGACAACCCTGAAGGCTTTGGTATTGTCGGCGATGAGATCGACAACGATGACAATATTGCTATTGCAGTGCGTAAAGGGGATAGCTTACGTGACGATTTCAACAAAGCTTTGAGCGAGATTCGTAGTAATGGTGAGCTGGCACGTCTTGAACAAGCCAACTTTGGCGAGTAAGCTATAGTTTAGTTGCCAAAGTTGGCTTCAAGCACTATTGATTCGCCCCATTATTCAAGGTTTAAGCCTTTATTAGATCAATGTAGGAATACTCTTTATGTCTTTTTCAATATCAGCTACCGTAAATAAAGCCCTTTGGCTGGCTCCACTTAGCGCTGCAATGCTTATGCTAGCAGGCTGTAATAATAGTACAACGCCCACTGAAAACGTAGCAGTCGATTCAGCAGATGCTACGCCTATGAATATCAAGATTGCGACCGAGTCTAGCTACAAGCCTTTTAGTTATACTGATGCTGATGGCAAGCTCATCGGTTATGAGATTGAGCTGATTGATGCCTTGTGTGCGCAAATGAAAGCGGAATGTGAAGTTATCTCGCAAGATTGGGATGGCTTGATTCCAGGTCTTAATGCGCAAAAATTCGATGCGGCTATTGCTGGGATGTCTATTACTCCTGAGCGCCTCGAGGTCGTAGAGTTTAGCGATCCCTACTTTTATAGCGGTATTATCTTGATCGGCAAAAAAGGCGATAACGTCAGCGTTGACGATCTAAAATCTCAGCCGATCGCCTCCCAGCGTGCAACAGTTTCTGCGCAGTATTTACAAGATGAGCATAGCGACGCTGATATTAAGCTTTATGACACGCAAGATAACGCTTATTTAGATTTAACCTCAGGACGCGTACGGGCGATGATGTCTGATAAAGTCACAGGTATTGACTGGTTAAAAACAGCTGCGGGTCAAGACTACGAAGTCAAAGGCGAAGAGATTAGCACCGATGATGATGCGATGGGTATCGCCTTTCGTAAAGGGGATCCTTTAGTTGCCAAGTTCAATGCCGCTTTAGCTGAGCTAAAATCTAATGGGTCTTATGATCAAATCACTGGTAGCTACTTTGGTACTAGCACTACGGCTGCTGTGCAAAATACGGTAGTTAACGATGCAGAAGTGGCCGAAGGTGAGCCCGCTGAGATGGCTAATTAGGATCTGCTAAACATTTATAAGGATAAATATACGGGTTGATTCAGGGTTAGCTGCTGTTGCTAACTGGTTCAATGGCTCGTATTGTCAAATAATCGTCATAAGGAAATCATGGATGATCACCCGTAGCCACTTTGCTCAAAGCTTGAAGTCTCATAATGTGTTTATCAGTCGTATAGCTAAATGCTGTTTGTCAGCTTCAACGGTTGCCGCTGTGATGATGCTAGCAGGTTGTAGCAATAGTCAACAAGCTGGCGAAGAGGTGGCGAGTGATGCTGATGCTAGCACCGCTGAAACACTCAGCGCTGGTGATAGTGGCGTGCTGCGTATTGGTACCGAAGGCGCTTATGCCCCTTTTAACTACACCAATGCTGATGGTACGCTTGGCGGTTTTGATGTCGAGCTGGCTCAAGTGTTATGTGCGGATATGCAAGTGACTTGTGAGATAGTTGCCCAAGACTGGGATGGTATTATCCCAGGTCTAAAGGCTGGTAAGTATGATGCTATCGTAGCGGCGATGTCGATTACGCCTGAACGCGCCGAGCAGGTCAGCTTTACCGACCCTTATTTTAGCAATACCTTAGTATTTTTAGCTAAGCAAGAAAGTGATTTTGATCCTGATAATAGCAATGATATCGATGATAATTTGATCGCTGCTCAGCGCTCAACAATTTCATCACAATGGCTTGAGAGTACTTATCCAAAAGCCAAGATGAAACTTTATGATACTTTGAGTAATGCGTTTTTGGATTTAGGCTCAGGTCGCGTTGATGCGATGATCTCTGACAAAGTGCCTGCGCTACAATGGCTGAACTCTGCATCTGGTAGTGATTATGTGCTCAAGGGCAATGAGATCGATATCGATGATAACTTTGCTATCGCAGTGCGATCAGGTGATGAGCTACAAGGCAAGTTTAATCAATCTTTGGCTAATATAAAATCTAACGGCACTTATGATGAGCTCAATCATAGATACTTTGCCGTATCAGCCGACACAGTGCAATAGTAGCTAAACCGCTTAAACTTAAAAGGGATATCACTAGATCAGTGATATCCTTTTTGCTTTGTGGGCGAACTAGTTTTTATTAAAATTTATCATAGATACAATACTTTTTATTGAGTAAGTTTTTTATAATGATTACTTTTGAGTCAAGCAGTACCCTGCTAGGTGCTGAATATGATAAAATCAGCGCTCATTTTCTGTATATACCATCAGCGAATCAATCACTGATTCTCTTGATTACTATATTATTAACTGAATTATCAATTTATTAGGGCGTTCAGCGCGCCCTTATCGAGAGAGACTGAGTGAGCCCTAGTGTTTGATTTACAAGGATTTGGCGCGCTATTATTAAGCGGCGCAACCGTCACCATCAAGCTTGCCGTAACCAGCCTAGTGATAGGTATGGCCTTAGGGCTGCTAGGTGCTACTGCTAAGCTATCTAATGTTTGGCTATTACGTAAGCTTGCCACCCTCTATACGGCGACGATGCGCGGTATCCCTGAGCTACTGTTAGTGCTGTTTATCTACTATGGCGGCTCTATCTTACTGATGAGCATCCTCAAAAAGTTCGGCTATAATAATTACGTTGAAATCAGCGCTTTTTGGGGTGGCGTAATGGCACTGTCGATTGCTTTTGGGGCTTATGCTACCGAAATCTTTCGCATGTCTATTCAAGAGATTCCAGTCGGTCAAAGTGAGGCGGCCAAAGCCATTGGTATGCGTCCTCTACAAACCTTTTATCGTATCACTCTGCCGCAAGTTTGGCAGATTGCTTTGCCTGGGCTTGGTAACTTGTTTCTAGTACTCCTAAAAGACACAGCGCTAGTGTCAGTTATTGGTCTCAAAGATATTATGTATCAGTCATCGCGTGCGGCGCAGTCCACCCAGCAGCCTTTTACGTTTTATATGGCAGCGGCGATTATTTACTTAGGGCTGACCATGCTGATTACTGGCTTTATGATGTGGCTTGAGTGGCGCGCTAATCCTGCGGCCCGCTATGCCAAAAAGCTAACTCGTCAATCCACCACTCAATCAATCAAAGGATAGGGGAGCGTTATGGATTGGAACTGGCAGGTTATCTTTGAGCATATTCCAGACTTACTTGGTGGCGCGGTATTGACAGTGCAGCTAGTGGTTATATCTGGTGTGATCGGACTGCTCTTCGGTATTATTTTAGCGCTATTGCGCCTATCCAAAAATTGGGTGGTACAAGTGCTACCCTTTCTATATATTTTCTTTTTCCGTGGTACACCGCTACTGGTACAGATATTTTTGATTTACTATGGTCTTGGTCAGTTTGAAGCAGTACGTGACTCTTGGCTATGGGAGCCTGTACTCAGTCAAGCATACTGGTGCGCTATCATTGCTTTTACTATGAATACCAGTGCTTATTTGGCAGAGATCATTCGTGGCGCTATTCAGACTATTCCAGTCGGTGAGCTGGAAGCGGCTGATGCCGTTGGTATGTCCAAATGGCAAAAGCTCACTCGTATCACGCTACCACGCGCTTTTGGTATTGTTATTCCTGCTTATAGTAATGAAGTTATCTTTATGCTAAAAGGCAGTGCCTTGGCTTCGACCATTGCATTGATGGATATCACTGGCGTTGCCCGAACTATCAGTGCTCGTACTTATACTTTAATGGAATTATTCTTTGCGGCAGGTATTGTCTATTTACTTCTGTCGTGGGTGATACTATTTAGTTTCAGACTGTTTGAAAAGCGTATGAATCGCTATATGACCTATGTACCGCCTGATGTGGTCACTCGTACTATTCCTTAGTTTGCCCTAAAAACTCATTATTTAATTGAATAATGAGTTTTGTTTAGTGGCTACTATCAGCAGTAATATATTAGCCAAATTATTTACCGCTGATGAAGATAATGAAAAAACAAAAACCTGCTAAGTATCGCTTTATTGATGAAGTAAAGTTTAGATAGTTTATCCAATAATATAAATAACTAAAATAAGCCTTAATTATGACTCTCTCTGCTAAATCTCAAGCTGTTGGTAAAGTCGTTTGTGTCGGTCGCAACTATGCTGCCCATGCTCGTGAGCTGGGTAATGAAGTACCCAGCTCGCCGTTACTCTTTATGAAACCTGCTTCCTCAGTCGTTTGGATAAATAGTGCTGCTGATAATAAGATAGTGCGTCCAAATCCGAGCACTTATGGTGATACTCATTACGAGGCTGAATTATGTATTCAGCTCTCGGCCGATTTGAGTGCCGCCACTGCCCAGCAAGCACAGCAAGCTATCGGCGGGGTGACTTTAGGCTTGGATCTAACTTTGCGTGATCTACAAAGCCAGCTAAAAGACAAAGGCCAGCCGTGGGAGCGCGCTAAGTGCTTTGATGGGGCTTGTGTGCTAGCGGATTGGTTAGAGGTGCAAGCTTTTGGTGACTTTAGCCAAGTGCAGTATCAGCTCTATATCAATGACGCGCTCAAACAAGACGGCGATAGCGCTTTGATGCTATTTCCCGTCTACGAGCTACTGGCTGAGATCAGTCACGCTTTTAGCTTACAAGCAGGTGATGTCATTATGACAGGCACGCCAAGTGGCGTTGGTGTACTGCAAGCAGGCGACAATCTAAAATTAGTGCTAGGGGCTCATGAGTGGCAAGCGCAAGTTCAGTGAAAGGTTAAAGCACGATAAATTCTACAAAACGTTAAGTTGCACCTTGGGATTTTATTGAACTCATTTAATAGACAGCCTTTTTATCATTCAAACCCTACCACTAATCGCAAAACATACTTATAAGTCAAACCCTGTTCTTCTTTTTTATAAGGTTACCAGCTAGTATGAAACTATTATCACAACTAAACACGCAACGCTATGTCTAACTTTAAGCCATTTGTTACTTACTATGACCTCTCCAGCAAGGAGGTTATTGCTCAGCCCGACGCTGATATGCTTATTGATGAGCCAATGAGCGAGTACCTGCAAGATAATGTCTATGAGCAGTTAGCTGAGCTTGATTATATCTATGTCGATCGTCCAACTGTAGACAGTAGCAACTTTGCGCTTAGTCAAGGGCCGACATCACTGGCGGATGTGTTTGAGGGGCTCGCGCAGCTGGCAACGATGGGTGTGGTCGAAGTCACTGATATTGTAGAGGCCATTCATCGCGAGATTATTCTGCGGCCAATAGGTCGTCTTAATGAGCGCAGTCTAAAAAAATGGCCGCGCGGTATCACGGGACGTATCTATGGTACGGTGCGCTACATTGCTACTTTTGTCGGTAATAATCTGACCACAGGCTTATGGTTATATAATAATATGACCAAACACAAAAATGTCCAGCGCCTTCCTAGAAGCTTAAGACGGCTGATCAATATCTTAAACGGGGTCATGGGCGATCATTTAGTCACTCATAAAAACGCACTTGCCATTCCTATGGTGCTGTATGATAAATATAATTATCTACAAAGCGGTGAACTATCAGGGCGCATTATTATTCTATGCCATGGGCTATGTATGAGTCATCTGAGCTGGAATATTCCTGAACATGATAGCTTGGGTGAGACGCTTATCCGCAGTCAGCCAACCTCTACCATTTTATACCTCAATTATAATACAGGACGCCGTATTTCTAGTAACGGTCGTAGCTTCTCTAAGCTTTTACAGAGCTTAGTCGATAATAATCCTGATATCGCGCAAATAGATTTGGTCGGTCATAGTATGGGCGGGCTCGTCTCTCGTAGTGCGCTGTTTTATGGAAAGGAGCAGGGCTATCATTGGGTGCAGCGTGTAGGTAATCTCGTTACGCTAGGCTCACCGCATAATGGTGCGAGTCTAGAGCGTATTGGGGTTTTTGTGCAAGAGATGATTGGCAAGCTCCCTTTTGCAGGGTCTCTCGCTAAGCTCGGTGACTTGCGTAGTGCAGGTATCATTGATCTGCGCTATGGTAGCGTTCGTGATGCCGACTGGAATACTTTAGAGGGTCGTAGTGTATTGCCGCAAGAGTTTCGCCATCCTGCGCGTCTGCCACTGCATGTACGCAGCTACTTTGTGGCGGGCACTATCGTTGAGGCGCACTATGATTCTAAGGCGGCAAGCCTATTGGGTGATGGCTTAGTCACCGTCAATTCAGCCCTTGGAGAGGACTCAGCTGAGCATACTTTATTTGTACCTGAGGGTCATAAAGCGGTGTTTTATGGGGTCAATCATTATGATTTGATCTACAACGAGCGGGTGCATGCGCAAGTCAAATCTTGGCTGTTAGATAATGGTCGCAGCGATACCAATCAGATGTTCCATGTGCTTAGAACGCGGATTTATTCTTATCCTAATGATTTGGATGTGGTGGTTTGAGGGTAGTAGCCTAGCAGCCTGATATTATTTTGATATCGAAAGTAGATGTCATAGAATTAAGAGCCCTTTTTAAATTCAACAAATGAAAACCCCTCAAGCATCACACTTGAGGAGTTTTTTAATAACTAAAGAATCATTTATATTAAAATTAATGCGCAAATATCTCAGCGATATTGTCTTTATCAAAGCGATAAATCTCACCGCAGAAGCCGCAATCCATCTCAAACTGACCGCCTTGCTCCTCACAGATATCAAGCATCTCATCCTGTCCAATTTGTAATATCGCAGTCTCACACTTTTCGCGCGAGCAGGTACAACCAAATTCTAAAGCAGTAGGCTCAGGAGCGACGACGTTTTCTTGATTGTACAAGCGATAGATAATTTCGCTAGCCGTCAATGTGGTTAGCTCTTCTGCTTTTACAGTGCTCGTTAGCATTTTTAGGCGCGTCCATAGATCATCATCGATGCCCGCATCTTGATTTTGCTCGACCTCTACTGTTTCCTCAACCGTACGCGGCAACATTTGCACTAGTATGCCGCCTGCCTGCAAGCCATCCGAGGCCAAGTTGATGAGCGTTGGAATCTGCGCCGATTGTTTTTGATAATGCGCTAGGCAGTCGGCTAGATTATCATGGCTACGCTCAACGATACCTTGATACGGTTCGCCTTGCTCGGGCTGGATATTGATAAATAATACCCCTGCGCCTGTAGCACCAAGCTCTGAAAAAGCTTCATTTGCAGTCGTCATGCTATTCCATGCTTGAGACTGTTCATCATTATCGCTCTTCCAGCTGGCAAGCGCGCGAATGATACCGTTTTGGTCACACTCAGCCATCGCCCAGTTCAGCAGACTATTGCTATCTGAAGACTGCAATTGAATAGACAGGCGACCATCAATTTTGACCGTTCCTATCAATAGGCTGGCTGCGGTCAGCATCTCTCCTAACAAACGCTTAATGGCCTCAGGATAAGGCTTTTGCGCGATAGTATTAGCGTAGCTGCGTGATAGGCGTACCACGTCACCACGTACAGGGGAGTCTTGGATAAAAAAGCGCTGACGTACGTCGATATCGGTACTAACAGCAGGGTTGTTTGAGGTTTGCATATCTTGAGTCATAGGTCATTTATTATATTGAGAAGTTGTGCTCTTTATGGGGATTATCCATTATTTATCAATAATGACACTCTCTTATCTTACAAGGCATCACTTTTATATATATTTTCACTATCAAATTGACCATAATCAGCCAAGGTAAAATCAATTTGCTATATAACTTTATTAACGTAACTTTATTAACGTAATTATACAAAAACATTACTAACTGCTATAAAAGTGATGTACAGTAACATGAAGTTGCATTATGATAATTAGCAGTAACAGCTCCAAAGTAATAGTGTTTACTGAGTTTGGTACTGCTCTAATAACTATTAGCTTCAATTAATTTTACTTTAATGATGTGATAAAAGGATATATCTCATGGCTTACTCATTCGCAAAACCTTTAACTTTTGCTGCTTTTGTAGCGTTAGGGTTGGCTGGCTGTAATAACAGTAGTGAAACAGCTGTTGAAGCACCAGCAGATGGCGCAACGACAGAAGCTGCTGCTAACCCCAATGGCACGCTGCAAAAAATTAAAGATTCAGGCACTATCGTTGTCGGTTATCGTGACTCTTCTATTCCATTTTCTTATGTTGCCGATGATCCTAATCAGCCGATGGGTTATGCGCATGATCTTGAAATGAAAATCGTCGAGGCAGTTAAAGAAAACCTAAACATGCCAGATCTAAAAGTTCGTTATAACTTGATCACTTCACAAACTCGTATTCCTTTAGTACAAAACGGTACGGTTGATTTTGAGTGTGGCTCAACGACCAATAATGTCGAGCGTCAAGAGCAAGTGGCCTTCTCTAATGGTTTCTTTGAGATTGGTACGCGTCTATTAACTAAAGCCGATTCAGGTGTCACAGGTTTTGATGATTTAGCGGGCAAAAGATTAGTAACGACCGCCGGTACAACCTCTGAGCGTTACATCCGTCAATATGTAGATGAAAAATCTCTAGATACGGATATTATTTCAGCCAAAGATCATGGCGAAGGTTTCTTGATGTTAGAGAGCGGCCGTGCTGATGCATTTATGATGGATGATGTATTGCTCGCAGGTGAAAAAGCCAAAGCGAAGAATCCTGCTGAATGGGTTATCGTTGGAGAGCCACAATCGTTTGAGATCTATGGTTGCATGATGCGCAAGGACGATCCTGAATTCAAGACGGTAGTGAACGACGCGCTAAATAAAACCTTTAGCTCAGGTGAAATCAATAGCATTTATGACAAGTGGTTCTTAAACCCAATTCCACCAAAAAATGTCAACTTGAGCTTTGAGATGTCGGATAACTTAAAAGCACTTATAGCCAATCCGCATGATAGCGATCAGCCAAAAATGGCGACAGCGCAGTAACGAGCCTTTGTCCCTCAACATAGCTAGTACTCGGGTTAGATTAGGGTTAAATGTTTAACAGACCTTACTCTAATCTGAGTGTTAATGGATTGCAGCTGGAGAGACAACTATGAATTATAGCTGGAACTGGGGCGTACTGTTCGAGTCTACAGGCATCGGTAGTGAGCTATATCTAAACTGGATGATTACAGGTTTAGGCTGGCTATTATTAATCGGTAGTATTGCTTGGACCATCGCGATGGTCATCGGTACTATCTTTGGTATTATGCGCACCCTGCCGAACAAAACTGCCCGTAGTATTGGCACCGCTTATGTAACCTTTTTCCGTAATATTCCGCTACTTGTACAGCTGTTTTTTTGGTTCTACGTAGCGCCCGGATGGTTAACACCCTCGCTTCAAGAATGGTGGTTTAGAGAGTTATCACCCAATACCTCAGCGATGCTCTCAGCGAGTATCGGCTTAGGTCTATTTACCGCAGCACGTATCGTTGAGCAAGTACGTACAGGTATTGAATCCTTGCCTCAAGGGCAGATCAATGCCGCCTATGCACTTGGCTTTACGATTCCGCAAGCTTATAAACAAGTATTATTGCCCCAAGCCTTTCGTATCATCCTGCCACCGCTAAGCTCTGAGCTGACTAATTGCTTCAAAAACGCTTCTGTAGCCTCGCTCGTAGGCGTTATGGAGCTAATCAGTCAAACCAAGACTATTAGTGAGTATACTCAAAACAGCCTTGAGATTTATACTTATGCGACGATTATCTATTTGGTTTTCAACTTGACGCTGATTGCCATTATGGGCTTGATTGAGCGCAAACTACGCGTACCTGGGCTCATTGCAGGAGGTCAAAAATGAACATGATGACCGAACTTGCCACCGCTTATCCCGGCCTTATGGGCGGTATGATGACCACCTTAAAGGTACTGTTTTTGGCTATCATCGGCGGTATTAGCTTAGGAACGGTATTAGCGCTGATGCGTTTATCTGGTATCAAGGCATTAGAGATACCCGCCAAATTATACGTCAACTACTTTCGATCGGTACCGCTATTGTTAGTACTCTTATGGTTCTACTTTGCAGTACCGATGATCTACTTTTGGGTAGCCGGTAAGTATCTGCAACTAGATGCTGCTTTTGCCTCATGTGTGGTCGCTTTTATGATGTTTGAGGCGGCTTACTTCTCTGAAGTCGTACGTGCAGGCATTCAGTCTATTGGTAGTGGACAGGTCAATGCTGCTAAGGCTTTGGGTATGACTTATGGTCAGACCATGCGCTTAGTTATTCTACCGCAAGCCTTTCGTAAGATGTTGCCGCTGATACTACAGCAGTGTATTATTTTATTCCAAGATACTACTTTGGTCTTTGCTATTGGTCTGACTGATTTCTTCCGTGCCGCCTATGTACGCGGTGAGCTGATGGGATTATTAACCCCTTATATCTTAGGAGCGGGAGCGGTGTACTTTATTCTTAGCTTAGCGGCCTCGATAGGGGTACAACAAGTACAGAAAAGGTTAAGATTTTAACGCGAGCGCTTAAAAATTAGAGTAAATCAAGACTGCGCTATTTGCGCAGCTTTGCTCTATCAAAGCTCGACTAGAGTTTTATCAATACAATTTGGCAAGAGTAAGAATAGGTTAGGAGCCAACGATGAATGATGCTAAAACGTTTATAAATGAGTTTGGCGGACTGGTCACAGATAATGGTCATGCCAGCGATGAGATAGTTGTTGATATAGACAGCGTTAGCAAATGGTACGGCGATTTTCAAGTACTCACTGATTGCACAGCACACGTACATAAAGGTGATGTGGTTGTCGTCTGTGGCCCCTCAGGGAGTGGTAAGTCAACGTTGATCAAGACAGTTAATGGTCTTGAGCCGTTTCAAAAAGGTAATATTCTAGTTAATGGAATATCCGTTGGCGACTCAAAAACGAATTTGCCAAAGCTACGCAGCCGAGTAGGTATGGTGTTTCAACATTTTGAATTGTTTCCGCATTTAACGATTATCGATAACCTAATGGTTGCTCAAATAAAAGTTTTGGGTCGTAAAGAGGACGAAGCTAAGAAAAAAGCCATGGCTTATCTAGATCGGGTAGGCTTAGTGCTACAAGCGGCTAAATATCCAGCAGAGCTATCAGGTGGACAGCAGCAGCGAGTGGCAATTGCGCGCGCACTGGCGATGGATCCCATCGCTATGCTGTTCGATGAGCCGACCTCTGCGCTTGATCCTGAGATGATCCAAGAAGTACTTGATGTCATGGTCGAGCTGACCCGCGAGGGTATGACGATGATGTGTGTGACCCATGAAATGGGTTTTGCCAGTCAAGTTGCCAATCGCATTATCTTTATGGATGAAGGGCATATCGTTGAGAACTGTAGTAAAGATGAGTTCTTCGAAAATGCAAAAAGTGAGCGGGCGCAGCAGTTCTTATCCAAGATCCTTAATCACTAATGTTTTAATCATTAATGTTTTAATCTTAATCGTATCAAGCGTCTTTAATAAAGGCGCTTTTTTTGTGTCTGTTAGTTGTTCTAAATAGCTCAGCTTACAAGTGTTCCTAGTTTACTGCTACAATAGGCTCAATAATTTCTTTGTAAAATATAGAACTGAACGCTAAAAAATTATAACTAACCAGACATCTTGGAGCTTTTATGAGCGCAGAGCATTCTAATACACCATTAGGTATCGTCATTATTGGCGCAGGTCTAGCAGGCTGGCATGTCATTGATGCGATACGTAGTAAGGATCAGGATATTCCCATTACTTTGATCACGGCTGACAATGGTGATCGCTATCATAAGCCGATGCTAACGATGGCGATTAGTCAAAATAAAAGCGCTACAGATTTAGTGCGGGCGACTGGCGCTGAAGGGGCGACAACCGCAGGAATAACGCTACTGGCTGATACTAGTGTTAGCGATATTGACGCTGATAAGCAGCAGTTGCAGTTGATCTCAGCCAACCGCTCTGATCCTGCTAATACTAACTATGCCACTATCAGCTACGACAAGCTGGTGTTAGCGATGGGCGCGCATCCTATCTTCCCAAAAAGTCTACCGCAAGACTTGGTTTGGCATGTCAATCATATTGAGCGTTTTGGACAATTGCAAGAAAAGCTAGCAACAGGTAGTCAGCGTATTGCTATCGTTGGTGCTGGTATGGTAGGTACTGAAATCGCTGAGGATCTGCTAAAAGCGGGTCATACTATCACTTTGATTGATCTAAATGACGCGCCACTAGCCCAGATGCTACCCGCACAGGCTACTGCCCGTATTGCAAAGGCAGTTGAATCACAAGGTATTGAGTTCTTAGGCGGCTGTCAGGTATCAGCAGTGACTCGCAACAGTGATGGTGCTTTGCAGGTTGATTATGAGCTATTAGCGTCTAGCTCAGACGATAAAACATTATCTGAACCCTTAATTGTAGATCATGTCATAGCCAGCACAGGTCTGTTGATTAATGAGACTTTGCCTACGGCAGCAGGTATTGAGTTTAACCGTCGCACTGGCATTGTGGTCGATAGCCAAACGCTACAAACGGCTGCGGCAAATATTTATGCGATTGGCGATTGTATGTCAATTGATGGGGTTGCTTGTCGTTACGTCGCACCGCTACGCGCGCAAGCGGCAACGATTGCTGATGGTATTTTAGGTCTTGAGCACACAGGTTATGAGCATAAGCCACCCATGATACGCTTAAAAAATAAAGCTATCTCAGTGATGGTAACAGGCGTACCAAAAGCGGATGGCAACTGGCAGGTCAAAACCGAAACGGATGACGAGCTGGTAATGGAATTGCTTAACGACAACAATGACGTCAGCTCAGTAGTCACTGTTAAAGCGCCTGCTACGGTATAATTACTTACTTAGCCACATAGTGCTAATGAAATTTTAGAATGATAGCCAGCATTGCGTTATTCGCGCAGTGCTGATTTTTGTGGATGCACATTTTTGACTGTATTAATTGATACCTATACCTCTCAAAATAAGTGTCAAAAGGTTTTAAGCATACTTTTCATCTGATACTCAATTTTAATTGATAAATGTTGTATCGGTATTATTGACAGTCTTTTGTTAACAGCGCTATAGTAATATAAAACAGTTTCTTCAAGGAAGAATGGTGTAAATAAATAGCCTGTAAGGCGTTGATATAGAACAATAAATCGAGTAAAAATGAAAGGACTCGTCATGATACACTCTTCTCAATTCTCTACTGTTGATAATGATACTGGCAATAATGATATTTTAGCCAATGTTCCACAAATCAATATGGGTGCACAATCCAGTAATGCACCGCTGATTCAAAGCTATGATAAAGGACATGATGTGGCACTTATCGAGGCGACTATCGGTGACTTTTTTGATGCCATTGTCGATAAGTACCCTGAGCGTATGGCGCTAATATCTTGTCATCAAAACATACGTTGGAATTACCGCGAATTACAACAACGCGTTAATCAATTGGCTAGCGCTATTATTGAGATGGGTCTTGAGAGTGGCGATCGTATCGGCATCTGGTCGCATAACAATGCAGAATGGCTACTAATGCAACTAGCAACCGCTAAAGTTGGTGTTATTTTAGTCAATATTAATCCAGCCTATCGTACCTTTGAGCTGCAATACTCTCTGAATAAGCTTGGCTGCTCAGCACTAGTGCTCATGCGCCATTTCAAGAGCAGCGATTATGCTCAGATGGTGCGTGAGCTGTGCCCTGAGATTTATCATAAAACCTATAATCAGCTCGATTTGGTCGAGATTCCAACGATTGAGCGCATCATTTGGATCGATGAGCCAGGCAATGATGAAGACTTTGATTATATGCAAAAGTTTTCAGAGTGGATAAGCGAAGGTGACGCTAACGATCCTCGTATTGCCGAGCGGCAAGCTCAGTTAAAAAATACTGACTCAATTAACGTACAGTTTACTAGTGGCACTACAGGTACGCCCAAAGGCGCGACCTTGACCCATCGCAATATTTTGAATAATGGCTACTTTATCGGTGAGGCGATGAACTTAACCGAAGAAGATAAGCTATGTATTCCCGTACCTTTGTATCATTGCTTCGGTATGGTGCTCGGTAATTTGGCGATCTTAACTCATGGCGGCTGTATCGTTTATCCCAGTGATGGTTTTGATCCCCTATTAGTATTACAAGCGGTAGAAAAAGAGCAGTGTACTGGCCTGCATGGCGTACCGACGATGTTTATCGCAGAGCTTGATCATCCTGAGTTTAAGCGCTTTGATTTATCCAGTCTGCGTACAGGTATTATGGCAGGTTCTAGCTGTCCGATTGAAGTGATGCGCCGCGTCATCGATGAGATGCACATGAGTGAGGTGACTATCGCTTATGGTATGACAGAGACCAGTCCTGTATCCTGCCAAACCAATAAGCATACCCCACTTGAAAAGCAAGTCGCCACTGTCGGTCTTGTGCAGCCAGCGCTTGAGGTAAAAGTCATCGATACTAAGACGGGCGAAACCCTACCGATTGGCAAGACAGGTGAGCTATTAACGCGTGGCTATTCAGTGATGAAAGGCTATTGGGGTAGTCGCTTTAAAACTCGCGAAGCCATTCAAGATGGCTGGATGCATACGGGCGATCTGGCAACCATGGATCAAGAGGGCTATGTCAAAATCGTCGGACGTAGCAAAGATATGGTTATTCGCGGTGGCGAAAATATCTATCCCGTAGAGATTGAAAATTATCTTTACCGTCATCCGAAGATTCGCGATGTACAAATTATTGGTGTACCAGATGAGCGTTATGGTGAGGTGCTAGCGGCGTGGATTATTCCCAAAAATCCTAATAGCTTGACCGAAGAGGAAGTGCGTCACTTCTGTCAGGAGCATATTGCTCATTATAAAGTGCCAACTTATTATCGTTTCGTAAGCGAATATCCCATGACCATCACAGGTAAAATTCAAAAGTATAAAATGGTAGAACTTATGAAGGCAGAGCTAGGCTTATAGTGAGTTCAAAATAAGATTGATAAGCTAATATTAAAGTGCAATGGATATAGATTTTCCTTGCGTGCTGTATCTACGTCAAACTATATCAATAGTTGAATTCGAAGTAAAAGGAATATCATGAGCGCCGTCATTACTAGTGAATTAAGCCCCAACTCAAGCGAATTTCAACAAAACAGTGCCGCGATGCAAGCTATCGTCGATGACTTATATCAGCATCTTAATAAAATTGCACAAGGCGGATCAGAGCGGGCGAGAGCCAAGCATCTAGCACGTGGTAAGCTATTGCCTCGCGAGCGCGTAGAGCGCCTGCTAGATGTGGGTACGCCATTTTTAGAAGTCGCACCGATGGCCGCTTTCGATATGTACGATGCTGATATTCCAGCGGCTGGAGTGATTGCAGGTATTGGCCGTATCAAGGGTGTTGATTGTATGATTGTCTGTAACGACGCCACGGTAAAAGGCGGCACTTATTATCCGATGACGGTCAAAAAACATCTACGCGCGCAAGAGATTGCTCAGCAAAACCATCTACCATGCGTCTACCTAGTCGATTCCGGTGGCGCTAATTTGCCCAATCAAGATGAAGTATTTCCTGATAAAGATGACTTTGGGCGAATTTTCTTTAATCAAGCTAATCTAAGTGCGGCAGGTATTCCACAAATTGCGGTGGTTATGGGCAGCTGTACCGCAGGCGGGGCTTACGTTCCTGCCATGAGTGATGAGTCTATTATTGTCAAAGACCAAGGCACTATCTTTTTGGGTGGCCCGCCACTGGTCAAAGCAGCAACGGGTGAAGAAGTCAGTGCGGAAGATTTAGGCGGCGGTGATGTGCATACGCGTTTGTCTGGCGTGGTTGATTATTTGGCACAAAACGACACCCATGCGTTATCCATTGCCCGCGATATTGTCGGGCATTTAAATCGCGATACAAAAGTAATTCCTAATCAAATTACCCCGCGTCCACCGCGTTATGATGCCAAAGAGCTATATGGCATTATCCCAACCGACAAACGCAAGCCATTTGATATCAAAGAAATCATCGCTCGCATCGTCGATGATAGCGCTTTTGATGAGTTTAAAGCGCGCTTTGCCACGACTTTGATTTGTGGTTTTGCGCATATCGAAGGGATGCCTGTTGGCATTATCGCGAATAACGGCATCTTATTTAGTGAGTCAGCGCAAAAAGGCACCCACTTCATTGAACTATGCTGCAAACGCAAAATTCCATTAGTATTTTTGCAAAATATCACTGGGTTTATGGTCGGGCGCAAATATGAGAACGAAGGTATCGCTCGTCATGGTGCCAAAATGGTGATGGCGGTTGCCAATGCGAAAGTGCCCAAATTTACCGTTATTGTCGGTGGATCATTCGGCGCAGGTAACTATGGGATGTGTGGTCGCGCTTACGATCCAAGATTTTTATGGATGTGGCCGAACGCACGTATTTCGGTAATGGGTGGTGAGCAGGCGGCTTCAGTATTGGCAACCGTTAAGCGTGATAACTTTGACCGTAAAGGAGAGTTGTGGAGCGCTGAGGATGAGGAGGCGTTTAAAGCGCCAATTCGGGAGATGTATGAAGAGCAAGGTCATCCTTATTATGCTACTGCTCGTTTATGGGATGATGGCGTTATCGATCCAGCCGATACGCGTCAGGTATTAGCATTAGGATTGAGCGCTGCTCATAATGCGCCTATTGAAGAGACTACTTTTGGTATTTTTAGGATGTAGATTAGGTAATAGTCTGAAAAGAGAGGTAAGGTGGGTTATTTTCCCAAATTCTTATAGAGAATGCAGATAAAACGTAACTCGCCATTTTATAAAGTGCTAAGCCAAAATGACCTTGATGAGCAGCATGAAAAACAGGAATAACTGAATATGACTAACTATAAAAACTTACTAGTAACGATAGAAAATCACGTTGCAACAGTAACTTTAAATCGTCCTGAGATTCGCAATGCTTTTAATGATGAGATGATTAGCGAGTTGACATCCGTTTTTGAGCGATTAGGTCAAACTGATGACGTTCGGGTGATTGTGTTAGCAGCGGCGGGCAAATCTTTTTGTGCAGGAGCCGATCTAAACTGGATGCGCGCGATGGCAGATTATGACTATGAAGAAAACTTAGCAGACGCAGATAAATTAGCACAGATGCTCAAGATTATTTACGAATGTCCTAAGCCAACAGTTGCTGCTATTCAAGGTGATGTTTATGCCGGTGGCATGGGTCTAGTCGCTGTCTGTGATGTGGCCATCGCGGTTAAAAGTGTTAACTTTTGTCTTAGTGAAGTGCGTTTAGGTCTCGCTCCAGCGACTATCAGCCCCTATGTCATTCGCGCTTTGGGCGCGCGTGCCTCACAACGTTACTTTTTAACCGCTGAAGTATTCGATGCCAAAAAAGCGCGTCAACTTGGCTTTATTCACGAGCGAGTTAATGCAGACGAGTTGCAAGATAGCGTGGCGGCAATATGTGCCAAGATTGTCAATAATAGTCCTGAAGCGGTTAAGACGTGCAAGCGACTTTTGCATGATATTGCAGGCGAAACTATTACGGATGGGTTAATCGCTGACACGATAAAAGAGATTGCCGATATTCGCTCGTCAAAGCAAGGTAAGGAAGGCGTGCAAGCGTTTTTGCAAAAGCGTAAGCCTGATTGGTTCGTACAGTAATAACGATAAGCAATTAAACAATCTTCAATAAAATAGTAAACAAATAAATACTAAGCATGGGACTCACTATGTTCTCTAAAATTTTGATCGCCAACCGTGGTGAAATTGCTTGCCGAGTAGCGGCTACTGCCAAGCGTATGGGCGTTCGCACCGTTGCTGTCTACTCTGACGCCGACCGCCATGCCAAGCATGTGGCTGTCTGTGATGAAGCCGTCTACCTTGGCGGCTCTGCACCAAAAGACAGCTATCTTAAAGGTGATGCTATCATTGCTATTGCCAAGGAGCGCGGCGCACAGGCTATTCACCCAGGCTATGGGTTTTTGAGTGAGAACGCCGACTTCGCGCAGGCATGTATAGACGCAGGTTTAGTGTTTATTGGACCATCTGCTGATGCTATTCGAGCGATGGGCGGCAAATCAGAGTCTAAGCGCTTAATGGAAGCAGCAGAAGTTCCGCTAATCCCAGGCTATCATGGTGATAATCAAGATGCGAAATTCTTGCAAACGCAAGCGGATGAGATTGGCTATCCGGTGCTGATTAAAGCCAGTGCAGGTGGCGGCGGTAAAGGCATGCGTATTGTTGAAAACAGTAAAGCGTTTAGCGACTTGTTAGATTCTTGCCGCCGTGAAGCTATTACTAGTTTTGGTAATGACCAAGTCCTCATCGAAAAGTATGCCCTCAAACCGCGCCATATCGAAATCCAAGTCTTCGGTGATAGTCACGGTAATTACGTGCATCTGTTTGAGCGTGATTGCTCTGTGCAACGTCGCCATCAAAAGGTACTAGAAGAAGCGCCTGCGCCTGACGTCGATGAGTCCATGCGTAGCGCTATGGGTAAAGCTGCGATAGAAGCGGCGCGCGCGGTTGAATATGTCGGTGCGGGTACGGTGGAGTTTATCGTTGAGCAGCGTCCCGAGGGTATGAGTTTTTATTTTATGGAGATGAATACTCGCCTGCAAGTCGAGCATCCAGTGACCGAAGCGATTACGGGCGTGGATTTGGTTGAATGGCAATTACTGGTGGCTGCTGGTCAGAAATTACCTAAATCTCAAGAGGATCTGAAGATAAACGGTCATGCGGTTGAAGCGCGAATTTGTGCTGAAAATCCAGATAATGATTTCTTGCCTGCGACGGGCATGCTGTTTACTTATCAAAAGCCAGCACACAGTACTTTTATCATTGATGAAAATGGCAAAGATGTCCGTATCGATGATGGCGTACGCGAAGGCGATGTGATTAGTCCATTTTACGACTCTATGATTGCCAAGCTCATCGTCCATGCGCCCACTCGCGCGCAAGCTTTAGCGAAGCTGGATCGCGCTTTAGCTTTAACCCGCATTGTTGGACTGCCCAATAACGTAGCGTTTTTGCGTTATGTCATTAACACTGACTCTTTTAGTCAGCCAAATCTTGATACTGCTTTGATTGAACGCGAAGCGGATGAGCTGTTTAATCAGCAGCCACTTGAGCTATCAACGCTGGCTACTACTGCGATTGTACAGCAGCTGGCGAATGAGTTTAAAGCTGCTAATGCTAATAGTCATTATAAGTATGATCCCTTTAATCGACCTTCAGGATTCCGTGCTTATACGAATTATATGCGCAAGTTTAGTTTGTCTTATGATCAGCAGCCCTATGTTGCAAATATCAGCGAATGGCAGAATATTAATATTGATGCAGATAAGAAAAGCGCAGAGAATCTAAGTCACTTTAAGCTAGTAATCAAACATGACCCAGTTGGCAACGAGCAAGCTGAGGCATCAGTTGCACCTGTCTTTGAAGCACAAGTCAGCTATAGTAGTGATGACGCGCACAATCATACTCTATGGCTAAATGGCGCACGTATTAGTGCCCAAAGCTGGATCTACAACGATACGATACATGTTTTCACCGATGCTGGTCGTGATCAGATTAAGCTCATTGATGTTATGGCGTATGTGGGTAGTGAGACTGCTGCTGTTGGCAGTCTAAAGTCGCCGATGCCAGGACAAGTGATTGCTTTTAAAGTAGCGGTTGGGGATAGTGTCAATCAAGGTGATGCGCTCGCTGTGATTGAAGCGATGAAAATTGAGCATACCATCACTGCACCAACGGATGGGGTAGTAGCTGAACTGTTGTTTGCAGCGGGTGACTTGGTCGCTGATGGTGATGAGCTATTACGTATTGATAGTGAGACCAGCGAAGTTTAAGGATAATAACTATGAATAACGCTTATCCAAAGCACGTTTCTATCGTTGACGTCAGTCCGCGTGATGGACTACAAAACGAGTCAAAGACAGTGCCGACAGCGGTCAAGCAAGCGCTAATCGAAGATTTAATCGCGGCAGGAGTTAAGAAGATTGAAACCACTAGCTTTGTCTCCCCTAAATGGGTGCCACAGATGGGCGATAATAGTGACTTGATGACTGCGCTTATGCCTAGCAGATCGAATGACGTTATCTATTCCGTGCTTGTGCCCAATATGCGCGGCTTTGAGAATGCTATTGTGCATCGCCCTGATGAGGTGGTTATCTTTGCTTCCGCTAGCGAAACCTTTAGTCAAAAAAATATCAATTGTAGTATCGATGAGAGCATTGCGCGTTTTGCGCCAGTAGCCGCTGCTGCCAAGGCGCAAGGCATCAAAGTTCGAGGCGTTATCTCTTGCACGGTCGGCTGTCCTTATGAGGGCGAGATTGACCCCAGCCAAGTCGCTTATGTCACCAAACGCTTAGTAGCAATCGGTGCGGAGCAGATCGGCATCGCTGATACCATTGGGGTAGGCACACCTATAAAGGTAAAAAAGGCTTTGCAAGCCGCATTAGAATATATAGATATTGAACATATCTCAGGGCATTTCCATGATACTTATGGGCAAGCGCTAAGCAATACTTTAGCGGCGCTTGAGATGGGTGTTAGCGAATTTGATACCTCAGTAGCGGGCCTCGGCGGTTGTCCCTATGCCAAAGGCGCTACGGGTAATGTCGCAACCGAAAATGTGGTGTATATGCTGCATGGCATGGGTATCCATACTGGTATTGATTTAGATAAATTAGTTGTCGCAGGCGAGCGCATTAGCGAATTTTTAGGACGCCGTAACGACTCTAACGTCGCGCGTGCTTTGATTAACAAGCGTAATTCTTGAAGACGACCTTTTAAGACTAAGTTCTAAAAATAAATTTTAAAAAATATCAAAATTTAAAACATCAAATAATTAAGGATAGATAATGAGTTTACCTGGTTTAAATTTTCAGCTTGGCGAAGATATTGATGCTTTGCGCGATGTCGTGGCACAGTTCGCTGCCAAAGAGATTGCTCCGCGCGCTGGCGAGATTGATAGCAGTGATGAGTTTCCGATGGATCTTTGGCAAAAAATGGGTGATTTAGGCTTGCATGGCATCACCGTGCCTGAAGAATACGGTGGCGCTAATATGGGCTATGTTGCGCACATGGTGGCGATGGAAGAGATTAGCCGCGCGTCAGCCTCTATTGGTTTGAGCTACGGTGCTCATTCAAACTTATGTGTCAATCAGATTAAGCGTAACGGATCCGAGGCACAAAAGCAGAAATTCTTACCGAAGCTTATCACGGGTGAATTCATCGGCGCTTTGGCTATGAGTGAGACGGGTGCAGGTTCTGATGTGACTAGCATGAAGCTAAAAGCTGAAGAAAAAGGGGATGCTTATGTGCTAAACGGTAGCAAAATGTGGATTACTAATGGTCCCGATGCTGATGTAATGGTGGTCTATGCTAAGACCAATCCTGAGCTTGGCGCGCAAGGTATCACTGCCTTTATCATTGAGAAAGGTATGGAAGGTTTCGGTACCGCGCAGAAGCTAGATAAACTAGGTATGCGTGGTAGTCATACAGGTGAGATGGTCTTTAATAATGTTGAAGTACCTAAAGATAATATTTTGGGCAATTTAAATGAGGGCGTTAAGGTGCTGATGAGTGGGCTTGATTACGAGCGCGCGGTATTGGCCGCAGGACCTATTGGTATCATGCAATCGGTTATGGATAATGTCGTGCCTTATATTCACGATCGTAAACAGTTTGGTCAAGCTATCGGTGAGTTTCAACTGATTCAAGGTAAGGTTGCCGACATGTACACCATATTGCAAGCGGGTCGTAGCTTTTTATATACTGTCGGTAAGAATCTCGATATGTTGGATGCGCAAGGCGCAAATCATAGTCGGCAAGTAAGAAAAGACTGCGCTAGTGTAATCTTGTGGTGCGCTGAAAAAGCCACATGGATGGCAGGCGAGGGTATTCAAATCTTTGGTGGTAATGGCTATACTAATGAGTATCCGTTAGGTCGCTTATGGCGTGATGCCAAGCTATATGAGATTGGCGCTGGCACCAGCGAGATTCGCCGTATGCTCATTGGTCGTGAGTTATTTAACGAGACAAAATAGTCGTTACTGCTATTTCTTCAAACCAGAGAATCAGTGTAGGGTGCGGTTAGCAAAGCGTAACCTGGCGCATAAAGTTTTAATAACGCCTTTATATAATAAAAGAGCAGCTCGTCTGTGACGAGCTGCTCTTTTATTGCCATTATTTTTATTATAAAACGCTAATCAGCCAACTGCTGACGATGATCAAAATAACGCGCTAGTCCATTTAATAATAAATCATCGCGCAGGCGTACTGAACGGCTGACGTGTTGGGCGATCATTCTAGCATCGCCACCTGTCATGATCAGCTCAAAGTTAGGATGACGACGGCTGATCTCATTGATTGACCCAACGATGGATAATAAAATACCGCGATGTACCGCATCTTGAGTATTTATACCTTGAGTAATACTATCAAAAGTACCGTTAGAGATGGTAATTTGCTTAGTTCCTGAAAACAGCGATTCACGTTGCAGATAGATACTAGGAAAGATATAGCCGCCTAAGTGCTGGGCATGGTCAATCAGATCGATCGTAACCGCTGTACCACAGCCTATAACGCACTGGCGCTTTTTCTTATCAACAGCGCCTAGCATTTGTAACCAACGATCACAGCCGAGCTGATTAGAGTCATAAGCGCTATGCATGAGCGGGTGCTCGGCATCGACAGTGACGAAATCAAATGGAATGTCTAAGCGGCTTAGCGTCTTGGATACTTGACCGTTGAGCTCATCTCCCAATACCGATGAGATACCGATAAAGTCAGGCGCATAGTGCTCAAAACGATCGGTGAGACCCATAAGTAGCTCAGCGGGCGATTGCAGATGCTGCCTGGCATCATGCGAGACGATTTGACCGACATCATCAGTCAGCCAGTATTTGAGTCGGGTATTGCCAAGATCTAGCCAAAGCATAACTATCCTTTTAGGGGTGGTTTAATTAGCAGCTATAAGTGTAAGTTTTGACTTTGGAGTGATATCGCTTTAACTGTAAATTATAAAATATATCAATAGCTTAGATATTATTAATGACGTCAATACGACCAGTGAAAAGCGTGGCAAGCTTACCGTTATCTTGACGTAATTGCAAACAGCCGTTTGTATCAATGCCATCAGCACAACCCGTTATGATCTGCGCCTCGCCATTGTGGTTTTGGCTTACTTGGATACGTAACCCTGCTAACGCATCTAATTGATCAAACGCTTCTATAAAGCTTTCGCTAGCGCTTTTTTGCATAGGTTTTGTTTGCTCAGCTAGCTGCTCTTTAGCTATACTCTCAAAGCCTCTTAATGCATCAATTAATGCCTGACTAATTTGTGCGTACAGCTCTTTTAGGCTAGGCAATGAATCAACTAAATTGTTTTGACTATCAGCAGGCATATTTACTGCTAGCGTCTGTTTTATATCCTGTAAACTCAGCGCTTGATAGCTCATACCTTCTAGAGTATGAGTCGTTAATTTTGGTGTGGCTTGGACATTAAGACCAACACCCATGACTATCCCAATCAACTTATTTGCCTGCCATACAGGCTCAATCAAGATACCTGCTAGCTTATTAAAGTAAATGACAGTTGGTTCTGAGCTTTTGTTGCCATTCTTATTAGTATTAGAATGATTGCTTACGTTTACTTCTAAAGGTTTGTAAAAGCCTAAATCATTAGCCCATTTTACTCCAATAGCAGTTAATCCTTGCGCCATTAACTGCTTATTAAAAGCTGCAATAACCGGCATCTTTGCCAGCTCAACACCGATAATTAAAGATAGCAAACCACTGATTGGCATACGTACAGGATGATAGAGCGACAGATAAACGTTGCCTGCTGGTGACTGCCAAGAGCGTCCTCGTTGGCCGCGTCCAGCCGTTTGCGTATCGGCAGTTAGCAAATGTGGCTGATCGGCACTTAAACTTTGATCTTTTATAGCCTCAATTAATTCACTATTGGTCGAGAGGCTGCTAGGCACATGGCGATGATTCACCATTTTTAGCGTCTCAAGATACTTGGAGTTATTAGCGTGTGGCATAGGTTTGGTCGCTGTGATGCTGTGATTAGGTGGAATCTTGCTATACTGTGCCGATTGGTACGGCGCTGTATGCTGACGCTATTATGATCTAAAAACACTCTCAATAGAAGCTAAGTACTCTAAGAGCTTGCTACCCTGTAAGCCAAGTATCGAAAAATAAGCAAAAAAGGATTTTAACAATGTTATATGTATGGTTTGTGATTGCAGGTGCATTTGCAGGAGTCTGTGCAGGCCTATTTGGGGTTGGTGGTGGGATGATTATCGTGCCTGCACTGGTCTGGATTTTTACCGCTTACAGCTTCCCACCTGAGGTGGTCACCCATCTCGCCGTTGGTACTTCGCTTGCGACTATCGTCGTCACTTCTATCAGCTCATTGACCGCGCATAATAAGCGTGGCGGTGTACGCTGGGATATTTGGCGCAAGATGGCGCTAGGCTTAGTCATCGGTAGCTTAGTCGGTGCAGGTGTCGCTGATATGATAGATGGTAAAGCGCTGCAAGCGATCATCGGTGTTGGTGCACTACTAGTCGCGTTAAAGATGCTGTTTTTATCGAATAGAGAGCAATTGGGTAAGCCTCTGCCGTCTGCTGGTACACAGTTTGGCGCGGGTACAGGCATTGGTCTTGCCTCATCTATCTTCGGTATTGGCGGTGGTAGTTTAACCGTGCCGTTCCTTAATTGGGCGGGACTAACGATGAAACAGTCCGTGGGTACTTCTGCTGCTTGTGGTCTACCGATTGCTATCGCTGGGGCATTAGGCTTTGCTTGGTTTGGTCAAAACACAGTCGACTTGCCAGAGGGCACGATTGGTTTTGTGCATATCAGCGGATTTTTATGTATATCGGTCATTAGCTTTATTATGGCAAAGGTCGGTGCCAAGCTTGCTTATAAACTACCTGCACAAACTCTCAAACGCGCCTTTGGCATATTGTTATTATTTGCAGGCGGGCAGTTGTTATTGAGTGGGATTGGGGTGATTTAATATAAAATATTAGTATAAAAAATAATAAGTTGCTTTATGAATAATAGAATACTACTACCCAAATCTTTATGCTAATATTTTGCTTATCTCTATTCATTTAAATCAATAGATTATCATGGAAGATAGTCAAACGGCCTGTTGATGATAGGTCATTACCTACAGTATAAGGAAGCATTGATTATGAGCCAACAAGATGATAAAACCGCAAAAATAGATGCCAATGAAGATAATTCTATAACAGAAAGAGTTATTCACAATGTTTTTACTGATGGTATCTCGTCTGGACGTGCTGATAGCAATGCTGAAGATGAAATCCCATCCAGTACTCAAAATGTAGCAGGCTTTAATAGACGTCGTTTTATGAAAGCTTTTGGTTCCGTAGGGGTCACGGCTGTCGGAGCTAGTAGTTTGGGTCTAGTAGGATGTAGCGATGACGATGATGACTCCAATGCAAACACCAGTGGCGTTGTTAGCTTTGATCATGGCGTTGCCAGTGGTGACCCTTTATCTGATAAAGTCATTTTGTGGACACGAGTGACACCGCAAAGAGCAGGTTCTTTTCAGCCTGTTGTTAAGTGGGTGCTGGGTCGTGATCCACAAATGCGCGACATCGTTAAGCAAGGTGAGGTAACTACAAGCGCGGTCAAGGATTACACCGTCAAGGTAGATGTCAATGGTTTACAGCCTAATACCATTTACTATTATCAATTTGTCGTGGGCAATACAGTGAGTCGTATCGGTAAAACCAAAACTTTACCCGTCAGCAACATCAACCAAGTTAAAATGGCAGTGTTTAGCTGTGCCAATTATCCAGCAGGGTTCTTTCATGTCTATGCAGATGCCGCCAAGCGCAATGATTTAGATGTTTGCATCCATTTAGGCGATTATATTTACGAGTATGCGCGCACTATTACTAATACTCAAGGAAATACCGTACCAGCCTATGCTTCAGCGGATGCGGCAGCTATCGATCGTGAAGTGCTACCCGAGCAGGAAATCGTTAAAATCAACGAGTATCGCCTGCGTTATGCTCAGTATAGGTCAGATCCAGATTTACAAGATTTGCATGCCGCTCTTCCTATGATTGCTGTATGGGATGATCATGAGTTCGCGAATAATGCTTATATCGATGGTGCTGAAAACCATCAACCTGCTACTGAAGGGGATTGGGATGAGCGTAAGGTAGCGGCATTTACCGCTTATCATGAGTGGATGCCGATACGTACTGAGATCAAAAGTGAAATATATCGTCGCTTCGATTTCGGTAATTTATTAAGTCTAAACATGTTAGACACCCGAGTTGTCGGGCGTGATGTGCAGCTCAATTATGTTAATTTTATTAAGGTAGATAGCACAGGAAAGCGCTTTATTGACGCTGCCGCCTTTAAAACGGCTACCAATAATCCTGAAAGACAGATGTTAGGACTCAAACAGAATAATTGGCTAGTCAGTCAACTACAGCAATCAACCGCGACTTGGCAAGTTTTAGGTCAGCAAGTTCTTATGGGACGTATGGCGATACCTGCGCCCGTTATTTTAAACCTCGCCGATCCTAGATTAGGGCTAAGCATCACCGCTTATCTAGCTTTAGTTGATAAATCACAAACCAGCCCGCAAACCTTAACCGCTCAAGATATAGCCAATTTGCAGGAGCCTCCTATCCCTTATAATATTGATGCTTGGGATGGTTATGGCGCAGCACGTGAGCGAGTGTTAAGCACTGTCAAAAGTCTAAATAAAAACCTAGTCGTGCTTGCGGGTGATTCGCATAATGCGTGGGCAAACAACCTCACTAACGACGCTGGTGAAGCAATCGGTGTTGAGTTTGCGACAAGCTCTGTCAGCTCGCCAGGCTTTGAGGTGAATGTGCCTAATATTCCACCAGCAACTTTGCAAGGGGTATTGCTACAATTGATACCTGGATTGAAGTATACGAATTCTAGCCAAAGAGGCTATATGGTGGTCACCATCACACCTGAAGCTTGTCAGTCGGAATGGATATTCGTCAGTGATATTTTGCAGCGAACTTATAGCAGTGAAGTTGGAAGAACGCTAAGAGTGCTTGCGGGTCAAAAAACGATCGATATCTAAATTATTTAGTTTCTAAAGATATAAATGACAAAGGCTACGATAATGATTTATTGTGGCTTTTGTTTTTGGTGGTTTCTGTTTTCAAGCAAACAACTACTATTTAAATTTCTAATACAGTAAGGATAAAGATTAATGTTAGATGAGTTATATTTTAAAATACAAGAAAGCATTGATAGCAAGCTCTCAAGTTGCTCGTAATAAAGTAGCTGGTCATGGTGCAGGTAATGAAGTTAGAGAGATACCTGAGTATTTAGTTAGCTATATACTTCATATGACAGCATCTACCATTGTATTTTTAATCAAAGCAGATGAAAGCTTGAAATGATTACTCCTTATAAATCTCATCTAATCCCAAACGCATCCACTTTCGTGCCAGCTCATTGCGATCGCTAAGCATACTCCACAGCGCGTCTTCACTAAAGATAGAATACGCCTCGCCTGAATGTTCGATAGGTAGATCTTGTTCGCGATCTGCCATCCACTGCGGGTTAAGATAATAAGCCTGTAGCTCATCGAACAGCTTTTCAGCTTCTAAGAATTGCTGTTGTGCCTCAAGCTGTTTACGATGTAGCTCACACCATTCTTCATACTTTTGCTGTAGTTCTTGCGGATTATAATCAGCCATTTTAATGCTCTTAATTCTTATTGTTTAGATTAGGGCGTGTTGAACATTCACAAATAAGCACTGCTGATAGTTAAAATGGGTCTAGTCTAGGTAAAAATCGCAGGTAATGCAGATGCCTTGGCTAGATTTTTACAACGAATAGAGCAATTTTAGCATCAGCCTGTAAGGACAGGACTCTTTTTTGTCGCTTCGTCATTAAAAAGATCCGCTTAGAATGACTAAACTAGATATTTTTAATCTAGAATCGTCTAAAAAATAGTCTCTGTCAGTGCTATGGTCGAATGCTCAACACGCCCTAGTCATTTAGATTTTCAGCCATATTGTAGCATCCTTCACAAATCCTAAAAACCTAGCACAATATGAGGTAGAATAGCCGCCTGTTTTTGCTAATCCAATGTATCGCTCATGCGCCTTAAATCTCTTAAACTAGCAGGGTTTAAATCCTTTGCTAACGCCACCACTTTTACCTTTCCTCATGGTATTACTGCTATTGTCGGGCCAAATGGCTGCGGCAAATCAAACGTCATTGATGCTATTCGTTGGGTATTAGGCGAGACCTCTGCCAAGCAATTACGTGGCGGCGCGATGAGTGATGTGATATTTGCTGGTACGCAAGATAAAGCGGCAAAGAGCGTGGCTAGCGTCGAGCTGACCTTTGAGCATACCCAAGATGAGCAGACAGGTATTCGCCATGAGTTCAATCTATATCAAGAGCTATCGGTACGTCGACAAGTCAATCTTGAGGGACGTTCTGACTACTTTATAAATGGCACGCGATGTCGTCGCCGCGATGTGGTCGATGTGTTCTTGGGTACAGGGCTTGGCGCGCGTAGTTATGCGGTGATTGAGCAGGGGATGATTGGACGCATTGTTGACTCCAACCCCATGCAATTACGCGAATTTATTGAAGAGGCAGCAGGCGTCTCACGCTATCAAGCCCGCCGTGAGGAAACTCAAAAAAAGTTAGAGACCACCCAAGATAATTTAGCGCGCCTGCACGATATGCAAAGTGAGCTAGTACGCCAACAAAAGAGCTTAGCAAGGCAAGCGACTAGCGCTGAGCGTTATGAGGCGCTGACTCTATCGATTGCCGATGTGCAGCAGCAACTGGCCATCCAGCAGTTATACCAAGCCAAGCATACTCAGCAGCAGCAAAGACAAGCTTATAACAATAGCACCGCTACCGTATCAAAGTTGCAAACGGATTATGAGCGTATCAAAGCCAAGCTAGATAAGCTTAGCGCACATATCAATCAGGAGCAGTGGCTCAAAGACGAGGCACAAAGCACTTACTATCAGCAGCAGCTCGAGCTCCAACAAGCCGAGCAGCAATTGCAAAGCGTACAAGCGCAACTTGAGCAAGCCGATCAGCAGCTCATTAATTTAGACATTCAACGCCAGCAAGCCGATGCTGAAAGTGTCAGTCTACAAAGCCGACAAGCCGAGCAACAAGCCGAGCTAGCTGATTTACAGCCGCAGATCGATGAGTTAAAGTTGAGGCGCGCCCGTTATGACGCTGATGAGCCGTCACTAAAACGCGCTTTGTATCAGGCGCAAGACCTACAGACGCAGCTGCAACACAGTGAGCGTAGCCTTCTTCAACAACAAGCGCTAAATACTCAATCACAGCAGCGCTTGCAAGGTAGTGAAGATAAGTGGTCACGCCGCGAGCAGAATTGGCAAGCGTTATGGGCGCAATTATCACAGTCTAAGAGCGATGCTGACAGTGACAGTAGTGCTAATAGTGGCAGTGATACTAATAATGATAAGTCGCCTCTTGCACAAATACAGACGCTTAAAGAACATTTGCAGCAAAACGCGCGGCAACAAGATAGCGTGAGCGAGCAATTAAGTGAGCTAAAGCCCCAAGCGCATATCTTACAGCAACAGCTAAATGCGCAGCAGCGCGAGCTGATTGAGCAAGAAAAATCGCACGCCGCGTTAGCTGGTGAATACGATACTCTCCATAAAATTTTGCATCCGAAGCCTATCAAAACTACAGACAATAAAACTGTAGAGGGCAAAGCTGTGGTGCAGGATAAAATAGCGAGCGCTCAGCATACAGCTCATCTATCCAAACGACCTATCAGCACTTTACGCGAGCAGATTGAATTGAGCACTCAAGGTCAGCAGTACGCTGATTTACTCGATAGCCTGCTAGCTTTGTGGCTGGATAGTCAGGTGTTCATAGAGAGCGAGTTAAACGATGCCGCTGCAGACTCAGTTGATTATTCAAGCAATCATTCAGCCAATTTAGCGCAAACACTGACGCCTTTTTTAACATTATTAATAAGTCATCAGCGGCAGGGCAGTATCAAAAACCCGTTAAATCATAGCTTATGGTTACCTGCTAGCCAGAATAACCAAAAAAATAGCCAGAAAATCTCTTTTATCAATGAGCTAGCAGATGAGGTTAGCGCTAAAGTTTTGCCTTTATCTGAGCTAATAGCGCAGCCCACTTTAGCCTTATGGCAGCAGTGTTATTTATATCTCGCTGATGACAAAGTTACTGATAATGCTACTGACAATGAAATCACCGATGAGCTTGCTACTATCCTACAAGCTTTGCCATCCTCAGCACTATTATTGACTACGGATGGCTGGATAGTTCATAGCCTAGGGATGATCAATGTCGCAAAATTTGCCAGTGCGCAAGACCCTAAAAACAATAATCAAAATAGCCAGTTTTTAAGTCAACGTTTACAGCAGCGCACGCGTTTAGAAGAATTAGAAACTCAGCTTGATGAGCTTGAAGTACATATCGATAGCCAACAGCAAGCTGTAAAACGCACCCAAACCAGCTTCGATACCTTAAATATCAGCCTAGAAGAAACCCGTGCGCAAGCAGAGCGCTTAACGCAAGATAAGTATCGCTATCAGCAGCAACTCAGTGACGAGCAAGCAGAGAATGAGCGCCTGCAAGTGGCTCAAGAACAGTTGCAAGCCGATAAACAGCGATTGCAAGCTGACAAATTATTATTAGAGTCTGAACGGCAAGAATTAGTAGAAGAGCAGCAATCACTGAGTAGTGATCAGCAGACTATTGAGCAAAACATAGCAGCGCTTATACCTAAGCTAAAGGCGGCACGGGCGGCCTACCAGCAACTGCAAGCTGAGCGCAATGAGCTCGGCCGTAACCGTCAGTTAGATGATAAGGCGTGGCAGGCTCTACAATTGACCCTACAAAAAGTTGAGATGTCTTTAGAGAACACTACAACCAGCCTTACGCGTGTCAACGCGGTCTACGAGCAAGCGCTACAAAGCGAAAAAGCACTGCGCTCAAAGCTTGCTAACTTTCAGCAGCAATTACCTAGTTTACAAACAAAGTTACAAACCGTTCAGCTAAAGCGTGACGATCAGCAGCTGTTATTAGCAGAGCGTAATAGCGCTTTAGCGGCGCTCAAACAAGACTATACCCAGCAAGAAGATGAGCTAAAACGGGCGCAAACTCACTTGCAAAATCAGCAAGCGGAGCTGGCAAGCCTATCGACTCAACTAGCGCTTAGTGAGGCAAAATTGCAAGAGTATATTTTGCGCACACAACAGGCTCTAGAGAAATATCAACAGATAAGTAGTGCTAATAACGAGCCTGCGTCGCAATCCGTGATCAGTGTCTCAAGCCTACTGACAGACTTTATTACTCATGAGCGCCGCGTGCGCCCTGACAAAATTGATGAGCTACAAGCTGAGTCTGTTAAACTTGAGCAGCAACTGAGTAAAATCGGCCCTGTTAATTTAGCCGCTATTAGCGAGCTTGATGACGTTAACGAACGTCTAGAGCCGCTTGCCCAGCAAACCAAAGATATTGCCGCTAGCATGGCGACGCTAACTGAGGCGATTGCCGCTATTGATGAGACCACTAAGACGCTATTTATGCAGACGCTGGATAGTGTCAACACAGAGCTTGCCAAGCTATTTGCCAAAGTATTCGGCGGTGGTCAAGCGAGCCTCACGCTGGATACTGATGATATACCAGTAGAAGAATCAAAATCGGAGCAATGGCGCGCAGGACTTACCTTAATGGCACAGCCTAAAGGCAAGCGTAATAGTCGCTTGGCGGTCCTATCCGGCGGTGAAAAAACATTAACCGCGCTAAGCTTAATCTTTGCGATATTTAAGCAGCATCCAGCGCCGTTTTGTGTGCTCGATGAAGTCGATGCCCCACTTGATGACGCTAATGTCGCGCGCTTTACTAGCTTAATCACAGATCTTGCAGATGAGGTGCAGTTTATTTTTATTAGTCATAATAAGCTGACCATGCAGATCGCTGATGAGCTCAAAGGTATCACGATGCCCAGCGCAGGCATCTCAATGCTAGTAAGTGTTTCACTCGATGAAGCGGCTCGCTATATCGATAGCTAGGTACTATTAGTTAAGTTAAGAGTATGGCTAGTTAAGTTAAAAGTATGGCTCAGCGAGGTGAGAATGATTGAATCCGCTAGAACATGTTGAACACTTATTAATAGATACTGATAATAGCTAAAAGTAACCCAGCGCAGATCCGATACAAATTGATGACGCCATAGGGTAGCCATGCTAAACTATTGCCATTTATATCTTGTTGTTTATTCTCATTTATCGTCGTTATTAGGATGTGTCTCTCATGACCGCTATTCAGTTTATGTTGATTGCTATTGCTGCGCTTATTGTCCTTGCAGGACTGTTTATGGTCACTCGTAGCTTTAAGCGTCGCCAAAGCGCTGAAATAAACGCTGTGAGCTATGATAAAAACGGTATTCCTATTATCCCGCGTCATGAGCGTAATGTCGTGGATCAGCCCGACTTGCAAGATACCGTAGCAGGTGAGACGACCATTGGCCCTGATCGTAAATACTTACAGGCAGTGATAGATGATGAGCCGCTGACCCCAGAGTATAGCTATCCCAATGAAGCGGCGGCGCAAAGTCATAGCGAGACAGACAGCTTCGATGAGGATGAGGACTATCAGCGCTGGCAAGCAGAGCAGCGGCACGCTGATGATGCTGAGTTTACTCATTTTTCACAAGAGCTGAGCGATAAGGATAGTGACTATCAAGCTGGTGTTCAAGAGCCAGATGCCTTTTCAAGTCTAATGTCAGCGACGGATAGTCTGATGCCCGTGATCGACACTGCCGATGAGCCTGAGTTTGATGATAATAGTCCTGTTCTTGATCAGCACCTGCTCGCACCTGTGAATGAGGCGCAAAATGGTCCGTTGATTAATGCCAAAGACAATATTAATATCACCATCTTGCCGCACCAGTATCGTGATCGTTCGCCTGCTATCATTCGTGGTCGTGACTTATTGACTTTGATTGACAAATACGGTTTGCGCTTTGGGGCGATGAATATGTTTCATCGCTATGAGCAAAAAGACGGCACAGGGATGCTGTGGTTCAGTATGATGGGTATCACTGATAACGGCATTGCGCCTTTTGACCCACATAGTGTGGCCACTGATAGCTATAATGGCATAGTGGTGTTTTTGTCACTGCCACATCCGCAAGCGCTGCGTAGCTTTGATAGTATGATGAGCATTGCCTATATGATGGCTAATGATTTGGACGCTATGATTCTCGATGAGAATAACGAATCCATCACTGCTGAATACAAGCAGCAACTGCGCAACCAAGTGCGTGATTATGGCGAATAGAGCCACACCCTAGTTTTAATAAACGCAGCTTTTGATTTTATCGGGCTGCGTTTTTGTCTCAGTCGTTCGTGTAAATGTATCCTCAAATTGTTATGATAGTCGTTATTATAAATCGATAGATACCGACTATGACCGATTCAAAAACCACCAACGCCCAAAATAATCCGCTCAATAACTCTTCTATTGATGATAGAGAGATTATCAATAAAATGCGGACGTTAATAGCTGCCCTAAAAACTCATAATAACGCCTATTACGTCCTTGATAATCCTATACTTGAAGACAGCGAGTACGATCAATTGCGCCTGTCGTTAATCAAGATTGAAGAACAGTACCCTGATTTAGTACAGCCAGATAGCCCGATTAATACGGTGGGCGACATACCATTATCAGCCTTTACGCAAGTGACTCATGATATTCCTATGCTATCGCTAGGCAATGTCTTTGAATATGATGACTTACGTGACTTTATGCGCCGCGTCAATGACCGTCTAAGTGATGCTCAGAAAAACCCTGAATATGAAGTCGAGCTAAAACTCGATGGCTTAGCCGTTTCATTAAAATATCAGCATGGCAAATTTGTACAAGCGGTGACGCGTGGCGATGGGCAAACGGGCGAGGACATCACCCAAAACACTAAAACCATTCGCAATCTGCCTTTATATCTTAGCGATGCCGCTGATATAGAGCTATTAGAAGTGCGCGGTGAGGTGCTGATGCCAAAAGCTGGTTTTGAGCGACTAAACCGTCTAGCCCAGCAGAATGAAGAAAAAACTTTTGCCAATCCCCGTAATGCCGCAGCGGGTAGCTTACGCCAACTTGATCCAGCAGTAGCCGCCAGTCGCCCGCTTGCGTTTTATGCGTACTCGGTCAATCAAGGTTTACCTGAACGTATCGACACGCAGTCAGCCGCGTTAGCTTGGCTTGGTGACATTGGCTTTAGTGTTAGCGCTGTGCAAGTGGTAAAGAACCCGCGCGAAACCCAAGAATACTATGAGTCAGTGATTGAAAAACGCGCCAAGCTGCCGTTTGAGATTGACGGTACGGTTATTAAGGTTAATAGCTTAGCGCTACAGCAGCAATTAGGCTATCTCTCGCGTGAGCCGCGTTGGGCAACGGCTTATAAATTTCCTGCCGAGACCGTGATGACGCGCCTACATTCTATCGAATGGCAAGTCGGTCGTACGGGAGCCATCACTCCAGTAGGCAAGCTTGAACCCGTCAAAGTCGGTGGTGTCACTGTCAGTAATGTCACTTTGCATAACTTTGGCGAGATTCAACGTTTGGACGTGCGGGCAGGCGATATGGTCAGTGTGCACCGTGCAGGCGACGTCATCCCAAAAGTCACCCGCGTCTGGGAAGATCAACGTCCTGAAGACTCTACGCCTGCCCAATTACCATCGACTTGTCCTGTGTGCGACTCCCCAGTAGTACTACCCGAAGACGAAGCACTAGCGCGTTGTACTGGTGGACTATTTTGTCCTGCCCAGCAGCAAGAAGCATTGATTCATTTTGTGTCGCGTCGGGCGATGGATATCGATGGGCTAGGCGAACGTTGGCTGATTAGCTTCTTTGAGCAAGGACTGGTCAAGACTGTCGCTGATATTTATCAGCTGCATAATCATCAAGAGCAAATGATTACCTTTGAGAAAATGGGTGAGAAATCGGTACAGAATATTATTGATGCTGTCGAGGCTAGCAAACATACCACGCTATCTCGCTTTATCTACGCGCTTGGTATTCGCGGTGTTGGTGAAGGCACCGCGCAGAATTTCACCCAGCAGTTTGGTGATTTAGAGCGCTTAATGACAGCCGATATCGAGACGCTAATCCAAACCCCTGATGTCGGTACGATTACCGCTGAGCTGGCCTACGAATTCTTTCGCGCGCCGCACAATATCGAAGTCATCAATGCTTTGCTAGCAGCTGGTGTGTATTGGGATAAAGTTGAGAAAAAGTCATCAAGTCATTTACCTCTTGATGGGCAAACGTGGGTCATTACTGGTGCGCTTGCGAGTATGGCGCGTGATGAGGCTAAAGCCAAGTTGCAAGCGTTAGGAGCCAAAGTATCGGGTAGTATTTCTGCCAAAACGACGGCATTGCTAGCAGGTGAAAAAGCGGGATCAAAAATGGCGAAGGCCGAGAAACTGGGCGTAAAAGTGGTGAGTGAGGATGAGTTTTTGGTAATGTTGGATGAGTAATATGTTTTGAATTTAGCTTGATTCATAGCGTTTAGTGTAGGGTGCGCCCAGCGCACCATGAACTATAAAACACACTATTCTATTAAAGTGATTTTTATTCTAACTACTTTTAAAAAGACAAAGATTTAAAAGCATGGCCTCAGCATCGCGTTCTTTAGAGGTCGGTAAATATGCGGGTCATGGTTATTCTTACTTTAATGGTTCGCCTCGGCGCTCGTCCCTCGCGTGAAATTGTGCTTGGACAAAGTAGCGCTTTGCTATTCTTGTTACGCATTCGCTAAAAGAGAAATATCACACATATTTGATATGATTATATTGGTCGAGTAGGGTGCGCCTCGCGCACTATTTAAGAATCGAATTTTAAAACACAAAAGCATTATTTGATAAATAATTATATAAAAAATAATTTACGCAGAGAGGTAGGTTTGATTGTTTAATACTCATACATCGGTGCGCAGGGCGCACCCTACAACTGCTCACTATCATCATAAACTACTCCAACCTAGCCGAAAAACTCTCTGAAAACTCAATCGAATTAGTACCCCAATCTACCAAATAAACACCAGCGTTCACATAACGATGAAAGCTTGAATAATCCCAATCCGAAACTCTTTCAACCAATCCGTGTTTGACAGGATTGTAATGAATGTAATCCATATGCTTAATAAAATCAGCTTCACTATTTATTTGATGCTCAGAAAATCGTCGTTGCCATATTCCTCTCTCATTCCTACTAACTTTTGAATGGCTCAACTCACGCGCTGTCAGATGATACTGCGGACAAGCTTAAGTCGTCAGTCGTTTTATCTGCGACCAACGCATACTATAATTTGCATCGTTCTCAGGCATTTGCCAAATACAATGTAGATGATCAAGCAATTGTACCCATGCTATTATCTCAAAAGGATATTGCTGTTGAATAAGCTTTACACTATTTTTAAATGCTTTTAAAAAATCATTTTCGCATAATATTTTTCTTCGGTTATACGATACCAATGTAAAAAAGTAAGTAGCGCCTTCCGTATATGAGCGGATATATTGCGGCATTTTCACTTTTCCTTGAGAGGAATATTTTTAATCGGTATCTCGGTATCAATGTGCAGGTTTATTTTGAATATCATCGGTGCGCGAGGCGCACCCTACAAGTAACATATTTGGATTGAGGTTTCTATTTTATAGACTCGTTTCTTGCTCTTGAGAATCTCCGTGCACATTACCCTCACTCTTAACCCCATCAGGCACAATCTCAATCGGTAATATTAGCCCTTTCGCAAAAGGCTCAGCGAAGACATAATCATAGCTGCTGGCATCGATGTCAGCAGTGGTATGTATCACTAGCTTAGCGTCTTTACCATCGATAACTTGGTGTGAGGTATAGCTCGTATCCAGCTGATCGAGCACCTTAGATAGAGCTTCATTACTCGCCGTACTTATCGTCAGATTATGCTGGGCAGTAGTATTATCTACCTTAAAATAATCAGCGTAGTTCTTGACGTTTTGGCTATCGATTGCAAAGGGATAGTCATAGTCAGCGATGTTAACGGCTTGCTCGCCACTGGCTACTTTTGACCAATCAATAGCAGTAACTTTAGCCTCAGTTTCAGCACTATTGGAGTTTTCACTATCTGCTAGAGCGGTATTCGTTTGCTCAGTAGAGGCGCTATTTGTATTAGGTTCACTATTATTATCACAGCCTGACACTGTTAATGTAGTTGCCATGCCAGCTACAGTGATTATCAGCATAGGGGCTAAACGCTTGACCATGAATCTTATCCTCTTAAAAAGTACCGTTGCTATTATTGTCGCATAGTTGATACCGAATAGTGTTATTTTGCCACGTTTACTTATTGGAAAACACATAAAAAAACAGCCATCATAGGATGACTGTCTATTCTGACATTGAGCTGCTCAGTTGCAGGTTTACTGTAATCGATAAACGATTGAACTAACCTTATTATCTGCCTATTTTGCAATTAACTTGATAGGTCTTGCCATCAGCCCATTTCATAGCCAATACACCTTCGTCAGCTTGCATATGCCATGCATAAATAACTTCTGGATTGGACTCATTAATATAGCTTGATACTTTACCGTTAGGTCCACCATTTAAGATTATAGGCTGCTGTGACCAGTTGATTTTTGGTACAGTAGCATTAACCATAACTTGCTCTTTATTGATAGACTGCTTGACCATAACTTGGCTATCATCAGTACAAGTATAAGGTGCTGGTGCCATGCGGTCATAAGCAAGGGTAGTCACGCTCTCTGATGGCGTGGTTACGGGCATATTAGGCTTAGGGCTCGTCGTTGAACAAGCACCTAATAAAGCGACAGCAGGTAAGGTGGCAGCTAATTTAGCTAAATTATTCATAAGAATCTCCAAAAAATATAAGTTAAGAGGTTAAGGTCTTAGGGCAAAAATTAGTATTATTAATATGTCCAGCGTATGACGTCTATAGTAACTAAAATATAGTAACTAAAACTTATACTCTATAATGTTAGGAATTGTTCCTCACATGTGAGTTATCTTACCTAAATATTATCTAACGTAATTATGCAGATAAGCTAAATAATACAAGATAAGTAATAAAAAGCGCACATTACTTTATAAAATAATGTGCGCTGTTTTGATTTATATTCAATACGTATAGCTGACTATCTTAAGCTGTTTTAATGTCGGCTTATTTGGTTTTACGCGGTGGCAGACCAGTATGTTGAGTTTGGAAATTACCTTTACTCACTCTTTTCTTAGTAGGCTTACCTGTGTTAGCAGCCGTATTATTATCACGACGCTTTACAGAGTCATTACCGACGCGGCTGTTCTTTTTACGGGCAGACTGATAGCCATTTTGTTCAGCATCACGCCCTTCTAGACTAGCATTGAACGGTGGAATTAGACAGCCTCTATTCTTGCCGATCAAATCGCTACGACCCATATCTTGCAATGCTTTACGCAACATTACCCAGTTTTTGGGATCATGATAACGCAAGAATGCCTTGTGCAATTTGCGCTGCTTACCTGACTTGACGATATCCATATCACCGCCTTCGCGACTCACTTTATGTAGCGGGTCTTTGTGGGTGTGATACATCGTCGTCGCAGTCGCCATTGGGCTTGGATAAAAGGCTTGTACTTGATCAGCACGGTAGCCATAGCTTTTGAGCCACAGCGCAAGATTCATCATATCTTCATCTTTAGTGCCAGGATGCGCGGCGATAAAATAGGGGATCAGATACTGCTCTTTACCCGCTTCTTGACTGTATTGCTCGAACATGGCTTTGAACTTATCATAGCTGCCCATGCCCGGCTTCATCATCTTCGTCAGTACCGCTTCTTCTGAGTGTTCAGGGGCAATCTTTAGGTAGCCACCGACATGATGGCTAACTAATTCCTTGACGTATTCAGGATCTTTTACTGCTAAGTCGTAACGTAGACCTGAGGCAATAAGGATTTTTTTCACGCCTTTGATATCACGCGCTTTACGATATAGCTTAGTTAGGTTGCTGTGATCGGTAATTAGGTTTTCGCAGACATCAGGGTAGACACAAGAGGGCTTACGGCAGTTTTTCTCGATCGTCTCATCTTTACAGCTCAAGCGATACATATTCGCGGTCGGGCCACCCAAATCAGAGATGACGCCAGTGAAGTTCGGTGCTACATCACGGATAGCTTCTACTTCACGTAGGATAGACTCTTCTGATCGGTTCTGAATGATACGCCCTTCGTGCTCGGTAATAGAGCAAAAAGTACAACCGCCAAAACAGCCGCGCATAATATTAACAGAGAATTTGATCATGTCATAAGCAGGGATGCGCGCATCGCCATAACTTGGATGCGGCAGACGTGCATAAGGCAAGTCAAACACATAATCCATCTCTTCTGTCGATAGCGGAATCGGCGGTGGATTGAGCCAGACATCGATAGAGGTATGCGAGTTACCAGCGCCACTACTATGGCGTTGAACTAAAGCGCGGGCATTACCTGGATTGGTCTCAAGATGCAAGATACGGCTGGCATGAGCGTAGAGTACAGGATCAGATTTAACATGCTCATAATCTGGCAGACGAATAACCGTTTGCTCGCGTGCAGGCATTTTTAGCTTATATTTACGAGCGGTTTTAGGTCGGTATTCTTTACTATCTTGCGTATCCATACCGCGCATTTGTACTACTTGGGTGTCTTCATCGACTTGATCAGCGTTGATGATTTTATTAGCCACAGGCTCAGATACAAACCCCTGATACTGCGCGGACATACCTGTCATCGCTTGTCCAACAGGCCCAACTGGAGATGAGCTCGGTTTATCTTGTTCAATTGAGCACTGATCCAGATCTTCGGTCATCACATAAGGATTGATAATCGGATCAACGCGACCGACCGTATCAACATCGTTACTAGCGACCTCTGTCATATCCGCCTGCCAGTGGCGACGTGTCGGTGTCAAAAGGTACGCCGTACCACGCATTTTACTCATTTGCTCAAAACTATAGCCTTTGGATAAACCATGTACCACATCAACGATGGCACGCTCGGCATTACCGTATAATAAAACATCCGCACGCGCATCGAGTAAAATACTGCGGCGCACTTTATCCGACCAATAGTCATAATGAGCGATACGGCGCAGGCTACCCTCGATACCGCCTAAGATAATTGGCACATCAGGATAAGCTTCACGGCAGCGTTGACTGTAGACAATAGCCGCGCGATCAGGGCGCTTATCTGCGACGTTGCCAGGTGAGTACGCATCATCACTACGGATTTTGCGATCAGCCGTGTAGCGATTGATCATGCTGTCCATATTGCCAGCAGTCACACCATAAGCATAGACGGGCTTGCCCAGTTCCATGAAGGCATCTTTACTCTTCCAATCTGGCTGAGCAATGATCCCCACTCGAAAGCCCTGCGCTTCTAATAGACGACCAATAATCGCCATACCGAAGCTAGGATGATCGACATAAGCGTCGCCTGATATAATAATGACGTCGCAAGCATCCCAGCCCAGCGCATCCATCTCAGCGCGACTCATCGGTAGATAGGGCGCAGGCTCGTAGCAGCTCGCCCAATGCTTATCGTAGTCATATAACGGTTTAGTGCCTTGTTTAAAGGCGGTATGGGCAATGGTATCGGCAGACATGGGGCAACCTTAATCAGAAAAATACGTTTGAATGGTGTGAAAGTTAGAAGCTATAGAGAGTTGTTATTAACTAATTAACTAGCAGCTAATTTAAAGGCGCTCATTTTAACATGAATTTAGTTCAGGATGTGAAAAAGCCGTTTTGATTTATTTAGTTAAGTTATTGATAGTTTAGAGTAAAAATACGATTTTAGACGGATTAGCAGGAGTGTTTCTGAAAGGTATGTCTTACAATTAATTAGCGAATATTTTCAAACTATCTAATGCTGAGCTTTATTGTGCTTTAATACAATAAAACATTCTATTCTAAAAATAACTATAGCTAGGATAAAAAATGAAAAACCGAATGCTAATACTATTTCTGCTGGTACCGATATCTGCTTATGCTTCGGATATGACAGGTGTGCTTACCATATACTATGTTATGTCCATAGTATTTCCATTAGCTCTAGTTCATTTTGCTGCAGTTTGGAATTTTTCTAAGAACGGTCGTTACCGTAATAAAAAATTTGCTCTTAAGCATACTCTAGTAGCAATGTCTGTTCCTATAATTGGTATTGCGATAGTGCTTTTTGAGGTCTATTTGGTAAGGAATTCATCAACCAGTTATGTTGAATCATTTATAACTGGTCTTTTGATGTACATTTTCATAGCCTTTATAGCTAGTATCCCTTATTTCATTCATCTTATAAAATCTACTTCACAGTAATAAGCTAGCTTTAAAAGTTAATCTTAAAATTTTAATAGGTTCAAACAGTACTAGAAGATGATTAGAACAAGTATTTTTTATAGGTAAAATATGCCAAATCGTATGTTAGTACTTTTATCAATTTTGCTAATGCCACTATCAGCAAACGCTTCAGACATGACAGCAATGTTTACCTTTTATTATGGATTATTTATTGTGGTTCCTGCGATAGTCATACATATCATCGCCACTATTTTCTTCGCCAAAAAAGGCTACTATCAGTCTAAAAGGTTCACCACTCGATACCTTATTGTCGCTATGCTTATTCCTATAATAGGCGTTGGTTTGAGCATGTATGAATATGCGTTAGATACCAGTGCTACAGGCATTCACATTGGTACTTTGGTTTCGATTTTATTCGTTTACGGTCTTTTATCGTTGATCTTTGCCGTTCCCTATATTTTGTATCTCTCTAATACTACAAAAACCTCTTAATCCAACAAAATCTTCGTACCACTCTTAGTAAAATTCATCACAAACTGGCTGCTGAAACTACGTACATTATTATCATGGGTGAGTAAGTTTCGGGTAAATTGGTGATAATCTTGCATGTTTTTAGCATTGACCATCAGCATAAAATCCGCATCGCCTGATACCTCATAACAGCTCATCACTTGCGGCTGCGCATTCATTAGGCGCTCAAATCGGTGCTGCATTGAGTTATTTGATTTTGCCATCTCTACCATGACGACCGCTGTCAAGCTATAGCCTACCTTATTGGGATCAACAATAGCGACTTGCTTAGTAATCACTTCATTATCTACTAAAGCTTGTATTCGCCTTTGAGCAGTAGCAATAGACACATGCACGTGCTCTGCAACCGTTTTTAACGGCAGAGTGGCGTCGTCTTGCAGTAGATTTAAAATAGCCTTATCAGTGTTATCTAATTGCTGATTCATAATATTAGCTTTCCAATTAATGTAACTATTATCATTATAAATGCTGAGACAATAAATTATAAGCAATATAGATATTATTATAATAAATATTATCAAATATATCTAAAAATAGAAATAATGTATCAAAGTACAAAGGTAAAATAAGACTTATCAACTATAACTTAACTTATTCAAAATAAAAATAATGATAGTTAAGTATTTTCTTTTATAACGCGCAAATCAGAGGGTCTTATGTCTACTTCAACCTTATCTACTACTCTAGCCTCAACGCTATCACGCTTGCCGATGCCAGCGATGTGGACGACTGGTACCGCGCAGCAGCGCACCTTAATGATGGGCGTGTCTTTGGCTGTATTATCCAATCTGCTATTCGGTGTGCTCTACGCTTATGGTAGCTTTTTAGCACCTTTATCTGGCACGCAAGTTTTTATTTGGCGCATGCTCGCGATGTGGGCGGCATTGATAGGCTATCTGGTGATTAGTGGTCGTCTGACTTCGCACCTTGATAAGTTAAAGACGCTGCGTTCGCTTAAGCAGTGGGCATGGTTGTTATTGCCGACACCGATATTTTTGAGCCAGTTTTGGCTATTTATGTGGGCACCTGTCAACGGTCAAGGCGTACAAACTGCGATGGGTTATTTCTTATTCCCATTGATGATGGTGGTGTTTGGCTGTGTGCTATTTGGTGAGAAGTTAAGCCGCTTACAATGGTTAGCGGTGGGCTTTGCAGCATTGGGTGTGGGTAGTGAAATTGTACGTACGCAAAGCGTTTCATGGGCAACATTATGGGTTTGTGGTACTTATCCACTGTATTATATCCTGCGTCGCTTGCAAGGTATCGGCGCGGTTACAGGACTGCTGGTTGATTTGACTATCTTTGCGCCTTTTGCCTTAGCTTACTTATTCTTTATTGCACCTAGTAGTTTAAGCTTAGTTAGTGGCTCTGGTTTTTTTATCGCGATGCTGGCAGGTTTAGGGATTGTAAGTGTATTGGCAATGAAAACCAACGTTGATGCCAGTCAGATGCTACCTGTTAATGTCTATGGCATGATGAGCTACTTAGAGCCTGCATTGTTATTTATCTTAGCGGTAACGGTACTAGGTAATCCGTTTGAGTCAGCGATGATATACAGCTATGGCTTGATTTGGTTAGGTATTGTCTTTTTAATCGCGCATGGTGTGCGCCAATTACGTAGTGTTCGTAAGCAAAGATTAAATCCGCTTACTGCTTGATAATAATGATTGTAATGAACCTAAAAAAGCGGACAACTTGATAGATTGTCCGCTTTTCTTATTACTAGAGTGATAGCAATCTTCTAGTCCAAATGCTGCTTAAAACCTCGCTGCTTATCACGTTCCCAATCGCGATCCTTTAGCGTTTTACGTTTATCATGCTGCTTTTTACCGATGGCAAGCCCGATTTGACACTTAACCATCGAGCGCTTCCAGTAGCAAGATAACGGCACGCAAGCATAGCCTTTTTGATTCACCGCACCAAATAGCTTTTCGATTTCACGGCGATTGAGTAGCAGCTTACGCGTACGAGTCGTATCTGGACTGACGTGCGTCGAGCTACTTATTAGTGGCTGAATATGCGCGCCAAACAAAAACGCTTCGTTATTGCGAAAGATCACATAGGCTTCGGTAATAGTCATCTTGCCTGCACGAATAGACTTAACTTCCCACCCTTGCAGAGACAACCCTGCCTCAAAGTTCTCTTCAATAAAGTACTCGTGCCGCGCTTTTTTATTAGCGCATATTTGATTATCTGGCTTTTTTGATTTTTTTGACATAATTTCCTCTTAAGGACTTTCAGGTCAGAGTCACTATCTTTCTCTGACTTATTCCTCATCTTATGGCTAATCTTATAACTATAAATGAGTCGAGCCGCTATTGTAGCAAAGCTATAGGTGCAAGTGTATGTAGCTGTTATAACAAATGTAGTGACTGCGTTGCTAGGGCATGTTGAGAAAAACAATCAATATCTATAGCGATAGCTATTTAATAATTACTCAATAGTTATCTAAAAGCTCATGTATGCTCTTTTTAGCGATAGATAAGTGTTAAATTCGGCAAAAATTTGTTAGCATACATAGCAATACTAACGATTACATTAGCCCTGCTATGAGCCTTGACGCGACTTCCTCCAAATCTTCAAAACTGCACACCAAGATTTTATACCCTGGCACCTTTGATCCTATTACCAATGGGCATGTGGACTTAGTTACCCGAGCGACCAAGCTATTCGATGAAGTGGTCATTGCTGTAGCCTTAGGTCATCATAAAAAGCCATTATTCGATTTTGAAGAGCGTGTCGATATGGTCGAGACCGTCTTTGCTGATTTGCCACAAGTATCAGTGGTAGGCTTTGAAGGCTTGCTGGTTGAATTTATGCGTGAGCGAAACGCTACAGCGGTACTACGTGGCCTGCGTGCTATGTCAGATTTTGAGTATGAGTTCCAATTGGCTAATATGAATCGCGAGCTGGATGAAAACTTTGAGGCAGTATTTTTGACGCCATCACAGAATTACTCTTTTATCTCCTCAACGATGATTCGTGAAGTTGCCAAACTTGGCGGTGATGTTACAAAATTTGTCCCAACCTGTGTCACACAGGCATTTGCGCAAAAGTTTAATAAGTAATCTAACCCTTCATCTATTTATTAATACTATTATAAGGAGCAGCTCATGGCACTACTAATCACTGATGAATGCATCAATTGTGATGTCTGTGAGCCTGCTTGCCCTAATGATGCCATCTATGAGGGCGAGGATATCTATGAGATTAATCCCGATCTATGCACCGAATGTGTTGGTCACTTTGATGAGCCACAATGCGTGGTGATTTGTCCGATTGACTGTATTCCCCATGATCCCGATCATGTTGAGACCCAGAGCGATTTGATGGCTAAATACAAACGTATCACGGGCAAATAAACCAAAATTTTTCTCCTATTAACTCTCAGCTTTGCTATACTAGCGCGCTTGGTAGACTAGGCAATCGCCGCTGCACACTGGCAACAGATGCGCAGGGGAGGAAAGTCCGGGCTACATAGGGCAGCGTGCCAGCTAACGGCTGGGCAGGGTAACTTGACGACCAGTGCAGCAGAGAGTAGACCGCCTTTGGCTTAAGTGAGAATCGCAAGATTTTCATGTCATCGGTAAGGGTGAAAGGGTGCGGTAAGAGCGCACCGCGTGGATGGCAACATCTCACGGCATGGTAAACTCCACGCGTAGCAAGACCAAATAGGCATCGGCATGGCGCGGCCCGCGTTCGATGCGGGTAGGTTGCTTGAGCGTACGAGCGATTGTACGCCTAGAGGAATGATTGTCCACGACAGAACCCGGCTTATCGGTCTGCCAAACCTTTTTCAGTGCTCGTTTTTTATTACGAGTAGTAGCTAGTAGTTGCAGTTAATTTGAAAAATATGCATATCTTTTGCAAAAAATGCCTTTTAGGGGTTGACGGCAGTCAGCAGCTTGGGCATAATGTGCAGCCTAAAATGGCGATGTAGCTCAGCTGGTTAGAGCGCATGACTCATAATCGTGAGGTCAAGAGTTCAAGTCTCTTCATCGCCACCATTTATTGCTCGTTTACTGGTAAAACAGTAATTAAAACACCAATCCACTGTGATTGGTTTTTTTTTGCCTAAAATTTTTGGTTGGGTGATTTAGCCATGGTGTTAATTGCTATAACTAGCTCTTGCAAGCTCTAAAATACTTACTGACAAAATCGCCATACTTTATAGCCAAAAACTGCTAGAATACCAGCACATGCCTGCGCGTATCGGTAAGCTTTATTTGCGCTTATTCTGATGATTTGCTGACAGGCAGTGTTAATTATTGTTTTTTGATATCTCTATCCCATTCCTTTATTTAGTAGGCGCTTTGTGACTGCATTAGCCAATATTCGTAACTTTTCTATTATTGCCCATATTGATCATGGCAAATCGACCCTTGCCGATCGCTTTATTCAGATGTGCGGCGCGCTACAAGACCGTGAAATGCAAGCGCAAGTGCTTGACTCGATGGATATTGAGCGTGAGCGCGGCATTACCATCAAAGCGCAATCGGTGACGCTCTATTATGATCATCCTAACGGTGAGCGTTACCAGCTTAACTTTATTGATACCCCAGGTCACGTTGACTTTTCTTATGAAGTCTCGCGCTCACTAGCGGCTTGTGAAGGCGCGCTATTGGTCGTTGACGCGGCACAGGGTGTTGAAGCTCAATCTGTGGCCAATTGCTATACCGCGGTCGATCAAGGGCTTGAGGTGATGGCGGTGCTGAACAAGATTGACTTGCCACAAGTTGAGCCTGAGCGCGTGATTCAAGAGATTGAAGATATCATCGGTATCGATGCGGTGGATGCGCCACGCGTTTCTGCCAAGTCAGGTCTAGGTGTCGACAAGTTGCTTGAGGCTTTGGTTGAGTTTATCCCAGCGCCAACAGGCGATCGTGATGCGCCATTGCAAGCTTTGATTATTGACTCTTGGTTTGATAACTATTTAGGCGTAGTCTCTTTAGTTCGGGTACGTCAAGGTACTGTAAAATCAGGCGATAAAATCTACATCAAATCGACCCAAGATGCTCATTTAGCAGGCTCTATAGGTGTCTTTACACCGAAGCCATTAGATACTGGTATTTTAGAAGCAGGTGAAGTAGGTTTTATTATCGCGGGTATCAAAGACATTGCAGGCGCACCTGTAGGTGATACGATTACCCATGCCAAAACGCCTGATGTCGATCGTATTCCAGGCTTTAAGCAAGTGACGCCGCAAGTCTATGCAGGGATGTTCCCTGTCGAGTCTACTGACTTTGAAAAGTTTCGTGAAGCGCTACAAAAGCTGCAAATTAACGATGCGTCCTTGTTCTTCGAACCAGACACCTCAGATGCGCTAGGCTTTGGTTTTCGCTGTGGCTTTTTGGGTATGCTGCACATGGAGATTATCCAAGAGCGCTTAGAGCGTGAGTACGACTTGGATCTAATCACCACTGCACCATCAGTTATTTATGAGATTGTCAAAAAAGATGGCAGCATCATTCATGTCGATAATCCATCACATTTGCCTGAATCGAATAATATCGAAGAGTTCCGTGAGCCGATCGCTCGTTGTCAGATCCTAGTACCGCAAGAGTATTTAGGTAATGTGATGACCTTGTGCATGGAGCGTCGTGGTGTCCAAGTCGATATGCGCTTTATGGGCCGTCAAGTGCAGTTGGTATTTGATATTCCAATGGGTGAAGTGGTCATGGACTTCTTTGATCGATTGAAGTCAGTGTCGCGCGGATTTGCCTCTTTAGATTATAATTTTGAACGTTATCAAGTTGATAAACTGGTCAAAGTCGATGTGCTCATCAATGGCGATAAAGTTGATGCTTTAGCAATGATTGTGCATGAAACTCAGTCTCGTTACCGTGGTAATGCGCTGGTTGGTAAGATGAAAGAATTGATCCCACGGCAGATGTTTGATGTGGCAATCCAAGCGGCTATTGGTGGTCAAATTATTGGTCGCAGTACGGTCAAAGCCATGCGTAAAGATGTACTTGCCAAATGCTATGGCGGCGATGTGTCGCGTAAGAAAAAGCTACTGTCCAAGCAAAAAGCAGGTAAAAAACGTATGAAGCAAGTCGGCAACGTGGAGATTCCACAAGAAGCTTTCTTAGCAGTGCTACAAGTAGATTAAGCTGCAAGTAGACTAGGTATTCACTCTTTATCTCTACTTTTTATCGCGACTTTAATTGATAACGGTTACAGAGCTAGCTCGCTAATAGGCCATTCAGTATGGATTTTGATTTTAATTTGGTTTTAGTACCTCTAACTTTAGTTTTTGGTGTCCTTTGGCTATTAGACAAGTTTGTGTTTAAGCAGCGCCAAACTCAAGGCCGTGGCAAAGAGAGCTGGCCTGTACGCTGGGCTTATGACTTTTTTCCCGTATTAGCAGTGGTATTAATTGTACGCTCGTTTTTGCTTGAGCCGTTTAACATACCGTCATCCTCTATGGTACCGACGTTATATACGGGCGATTTTATTGCCGTTAATAAATACGCTTATGGGGTGCGTCTGCCATTGACTTATAATAAAGTCATAGATACAGGCTCGCCTGAACATGGCGATGTGATGGTGTTTCGTTTCCCAGAAAACCCTAAGATCTACTATATTAAGCGGGTTATTGGTCTGCCAGGCGACAGCGTTAGCTATAACAACGGTCAATTATCTATCAACGATGTACCGATCGCTACTAAGCCTGAAGACTTTACAGCTGATGCTGAGCTTACCGCGCGTTTATATTTGGAAGGTCAGCAAGTAGGGCCTAATACCTATCTTAATAAAGAGCAGGCACTAGCGAGAAGCCAGGAAGAAGAGTTTTATGCTCAATATTTTCAGGAAAATCAAGGTGAGCATGAGCATTTAGTACGTTACCTGCCAGGTGCTAATAGTTCGCAAGCGGGGCCGTTTTTACAGCAGCAAGCACCAGAAGTAATCACTTCCAAAGGGACTCAATGGCGCATAACAGTTCCTGAAGGAAAATATTTCGTGATGGGTGATAACCGAGACAGCAGCGCTGATGGCAGGTTTTGGGGATTTGTACCTGATGAAAATCTCGCTGGTAAAGCGGTTTATATCTGGATGCACAAGCCACCAGGTTTAAGTTTACCTACTTTTGCGCGTAACGGTAGCATTGACTAAAACTTACTTTGCTAGCAGAGTATAAGCAATAAAGAAGTATAAGCTCTTAACTATTTAGCAGTCATTTGGAGGCGTTATGTCGCAGCGATTAGCGAGTTTATCTTCACAGCGCGGTGCTAGTGTTACTAGCGTCATTTTGATATTGATTGTAGTCGTTATCGCTGCAAAACTTATGATCGCTATTGTTCCTGCTCAAATTAGTGATTATCAAATGACGCAAATGTTAGGTGAGCAGCTAAAAGAAGCCAATAATAATAGAGAGACGCCTGCACAGTTCATGGCGCGAGTTGATCGGCAGCTCGCTATTAATGCCAGCTATGATACCAAGGCTGAAGAGACTTTTACGTTTACTAATGAAAAATTAGGACAATTGGCTATACGCAAGGACTATGATACAACCAATAATTTTTTTGCTAATGTAGACATTATTAATCATTTTGAAGGTGATATTGACTCTAAGTCTGTAGAGTAGTTGGCACAGAGTAGGGACAAGCATCAAAGCTTCTTTTTCACTATAATTCATTTAATAGGATAGTAATAGCCGCGCATGAAATCAGACCTACAACAGCATCATCCTGTAAACCATCCCCCTATTAATGCTGACTTCATAAAGCGTTTGGCAATATTAACGCGTCAATTAGGCTATGAGTTCAAGGATCTAAGCTTGCCCAAACTGGCGCTAACGCATCGCTCATTCGATAGCAAAAAGAACTATGAGCGCTTAGAGTTTTTGGGGGATGCGTTATTGGGTATGATCGTGGGCGAGGCTCTGTATTATCGATACCCCACTCAAAATGAAGGTCGATTAACGCGGATGCGTGCCACTTTGGTACGTCAAGAAACTCTAGTCATCATTGCGCAAAAGTTAGATTTATCCAATCACCTAATTTTGGGTATTGGCGAGCGTAAAGGCGGCGGACGCAATCGTGCCTCAATCCTAGCGGATGCTGTAGAGTCACTACTCGGTGCCATCTATTTAGATAGCCAAGATTTGACCATTACTAGGAATTGCGTTTTGTCTTGGTACGGCGACTTAATTAACAATGTAAGTGAGCAAAAAGTTCTCAAAGACGCCAAAAGCCGTTTGCAAGAATGGCTACAGTCAAAACAGTTCGACTTACCTCATTATGAACTAGTGGAAATCCAAGGCAATGCACCTTATCAGATCTTTGTGGTGCGCTGTCAAGTCAACATTATAGGCTGTCCTGATATTACTGAATCAGGTGAAAGCCGTCGAATCGCTGAACAAAAATCTGCTGAGCTGATGATTAATCAATTACATAAACTACCAAATTCTACCAAAAGATAGCGGTGACGGATAAGCTTAGGTTTACCTATACACCCTAATATAAGTAAAAATAAATATTAATAACCAGTAGTTTAATAAATTATTATTAAACCGCTGGTTATAAGCCTATGAGATGAACCTATGAGTAATAATACTGATCTACCATCAACTGAGAGCGCTGTTATTACTAACGCTGTCGTTGACGACAATAGCACAAGTCGACTTAAAGAAGCTGGCTTGAAGAGCACAATGACCGATACTGATGTAGCGGACGTTAATGGTAGCGAAGCTGCTGCTGCCAACGTCATAGATACTAATGGCACTGATAATACCGCAAACGATAGTGCTATTGAAGAGTTTTTTGCCACAACTAATACGGCTCAAAGCGCTGATAAGCGTCAAGATAAAACTATTAATAGTGATAGCTTTAAGACAGGATATGTCGCGATTGTTGGTCGCCCTAATGTGGGTAAGTCAACACTGATGAATCATATGCTAGGTCAAAAGCTCTCTATCACCTCACGCAAACCGCAAACCACCCGCCATCGTATTCATGGCATTCTATCGAACCATGAGATGCAGGCGGTGTTTGTTGATACGCCAGGTATTCACCGTAACGAAGTACGAGCTATTAATGAGCGCATGAATAAGGCGGCAACCTCAGCCCTAGTCGATGTTGATCTAGTGCTATTTGTGGTGGACTCAGATCAGTGGCGCGATGATGACTTACTGGTATTACAAAAGCTTGGTGACACTAATCTTACCGTTGTATTGGTTATTAATAAAGCAGATACCTTAAAAGACAAAGGCACCTTATTACCTTTGATTGAGACCTTTAGTGATAGCTTTGATTTTGCTGATATCGTACCTGTTTCTGCTCTTAGAAATCAAAACCTTGATCGTTTGCAGGAAGTCATTGCCTCGCATTTACCTATTGCTGATCCTATCTATGACACCGAACAAATCACTGATCGCTCAGAGCGTTTCTTAGCCAGTGAGATTATTCGCGAAAAGATTATGCGCAGCGCAGGGGACGAAGTGCCTTATGATTTGACCGTACAAATCGACGGCTTTAAAGATGAGCCTGCGCATACTGACCCAAAAACAGGGCGTCCGCGTAAAGCTTGTACCTTTATTGATGCCACTATCTATGTCGAGCGTAATGGCCAAAAAGCCATTATTATTGGTGACAAAGGTCAACGTATCAAGCAAGTAGGTATTGATGCACGCAAAGATATAGAACAGCTGCTTGATAAAAAAATTATGCTAACGCTATGGGTCAAAGTCAAACGAGGCTGGTCTGATGACGAGCGTGCGCTGACTAGCTTAGGGTATTGAGCAGATTTCAACACGGCCTAAGCTGATGCACTGAGTAGTGTAGCTTATTGATAGCTAAGTTTTGCTGAGATAAATAATAGAATAAATAAGGGGGTCAAGCCATGCGTAATGAAGCGTTAAATGGTTACTTATTGCATCAGCGCCCTTATCAAGAAAAACGTGCGTTATATTATTTATTTTCAGAGCACTTAGGTATTGTGCATGGCATAGGCAAAAAAGGCGCGCCGTTGTTTGAGCCGTTGCAACTATTTGCAACGGGTAAGCGCGACCTAAAAACCTTTAGCCAAATTACTATTAGCCCTATCGAGACCAGTCAGCTAGATAAGGGTCTAAGCAGCGATATTTCAAACAACAGTGTTTCAAAAAAAACTCAAGCGATCAATAGCACGCCTCAAGTATTGATTCCTCAGCCGCAGCGCTATCAGCAGATTACGGGTCAACAGCAATATGCGGCTCTCTACTTGAACGAGATATTACTAAAACTCCTGCCCGTAGAAGATCCAGTCCCTGTATTATGGCATCACTACCAGCATAGCCTGTTAACCCTTAAACAGTCGCTAAGTGCTGATGAACTACGTCTATGCTTACGTCAATTTGAACAGAATTTGTTTCAAGAGCTAGGTTTTGCTTTGAATTTAACTCAAGATAGTATGCTAGATAATATCGAGGCTGATAGCGATTATAGGTTTTTACCAGATATAGGCTTAGTGCCTATTATTCAGCACCCTAATATCCAACATAATGATATCCAAAATACGGATCAAGTAGAAAATACTAATTTGCAAGCAGTATTCAAGGGTAGTGAAATTCTTGCGATGGAGCATTCTGGTATTACTATAGAGACGCTTAATTCTTGGTCAAGACTCTATAAACATCTTATTGATCATCTTGTAGACTATCAACCTCTACAAAGTCGATTATTATGGCAGCAGCAACAGCGCTATCAATAATTTTTTTTAGGCTTAGAACAAGTGCACTGCTTTAACTATACTAGCGTTAGTAGATATCCGTATTTTAATAATGCTTTAATTGCAGTCAGTAGGGTGGCTGCTATTTGGTTTGTACCTAATAATACCAATATTATTAAAAGAGACTTGATATTTATTAGTGTTATAGCTTGTGTTTGGGCAGTACTTAATATGACCAAAGTGCCCACGAGGCGTACCTGTATTGCCAAAAAACTTAATGTGATGACGTCCAGCAGAAGCACGTAAATGCAGTGTGGCATACTTAGGATCTAGTCGTTGCACAGTCAGCAATAAATCAACCCCTGCATCAAAACTTTTATTATCGTTGTTGTCTGCGAACAACAACAAGGCTGAGTTGCTATTCTTATTGCAGGTACTATTATCATCAGAGAGGCAGACTATCAAATTTTGACGATGAATCAAGCTCTCGGCTTTAGCGATAGATAAGGTGTTTGAAATATCATAGCGAATGCGTTTGGCTTCTGTGGCTGCCAGCTGAGTCAGCACATAGGGTGTAGCGACAGTAATAATAATAGCTATGATAGCTATCGTTATAATCAACTCTATTAAAGTAAAAGCTTTTTGTTGTTTTAACTTAAGCGAACAGCTAACGCCATGATGATTTGTAATCAAGATATCGATACCAACGCCAGTATTAGTAAATTTATGATAGCGATATGCCGAAGTAGCAGCAGGGGGCTGAGTTAACTGATTCATCGTTGTCTCCCACTTGTAAGCCTATCTGATATATCATTTACTATTGATTGATCCCTAAAACTGTAATTATCAATACTTGTAACTATCAATACATACTCTAAATAAAAATATATTTGATAATATGAATATATACCTAATATAGTTCAAATGTCAAAAAATGTTTCATTTAGTGAGTAAAAGTTTTTATAATAGAGAAAAAAAACTACATGTATTAAAATGCAGTAAGTAATCAAAAACATAGTAAAATTTTTGTTACGAATGAGATGGTACATATTCGGAAAAATCTTTATTTGTGTTTGTTATCAGTAATATACAGCTGCTATTGTGTTTTTCTTACAACACAATAGTGTAATAATGTGTAGCTCCTTGACGAAAAAAGTTGTAAAGTGTATTGATTGTCGCTAAGCTACTCCGTAATTAGTTTTGTTATGTAGTAATGTGCTTAAAAAGCCTTTTTAAAGATTGGCTTAGCTTGCATATTAATTAAATTATCCTTTGGGGGAAGTCCATGAAATTGAATAAAATTGCTTTAGCACTGTTCGCTGTAACAGCTGCTCCACTAGCGGCTAACGCTGGTGTTACTATCAGTCCAGTATTGTTAGGCTATCATTACAGCGAAGGCGCTGAAGATGAGCAAAGTGATCAACTCGGTTATTACAAAGAAGATGGTTTGTATACTGGTGCGGCACTAGGTATCGAGCTTACTCCTTCTACTCAGTTTCAAGTAGAGTACGGTGTAGCAAACAATGATGCTACTCGTAGAGACGGTGTAGAGGGTTTTGATGGCGAACAAGAAATGATCTCTGGTAACTTCTTGATCGGTACTGAGCAGTTCACTGGCTATACAGACAGCTCATTCAAGCCATACGTTTTAGTTGGTGCTGGTCGCTCAAAACTTGAGTTTGAAAACAGTGCTGGTAATCAAGTATCAGAAAGTACTGATACTATCGGTAACCTAGGTCTAGGTGCTATGTATCGTATCAATGACGCTTTAAGCCTACGTGGTGAAGCTCGTGCGATTCACAACTTTGATGAAAACTGGTGGGAAGGTATGGCTCTAGCTGGTCTAGAAGTCGTACTTGGTGGTCATTTAGCCCCTACAGTAGCAGTTCCACCACAATTAGAACCTACTTTAGTACCAGTAGTACCAGTAGTAGAGACTCCAGTAGTCGTTGTTACTCCTGATGTTGATTCTGATGGTGATGGCGTATTTGATAGCGTTGATCAGTGCCCAGGCACACCAATGAACTTGGTAGTTGATGCTCGTGGTTGCCCAGTAGACGTAGTCGTTAGCGATGAGCTAAAAATGGAATTACGTGTATTCTTTGATAACGATAAATCAAACATCAAAGCACAGTATCAGTCAGAAATCGCTAAAGTTGCTGAAAAAATGCGTGAATATCCAAACTCTGGCGCACGTGTAGAAGGTCATGCTTCTAAAACTGGCCCATCAGCACGTTATAACCAACGTCTATCTGAAGCTCGCGCTGTAGCGGTTAAGTCTATGTTGACTAATGAGTTCGGTATTGCACCAAACCGTGTATCAACTGTTGGCTATGGCTATGATGTACCAATCGCTTCAAATGACACTGAAGAAGGTCGTGCTATGAACCGTCGTGTTTATGCCATCATCACTGGTGACAAATCTATGACTGTTGAGCAAACTAAAGATATGGTAATCAATTAAGATTATTCTTACTGAAAGCTATTATTAATAGTTAAGCGTTAAAAGAAAAAGTCACCTATAGGGTGGCTTTTTTGTTGCCTGTTTTTATTATTCATACATTGAGATGACTTGTAAATACTTATAAAAACAAGTTAAATTATAAATTTGACAATGAATAATGTTATACTAGCCGCCCAAACACTTTGTGCATTGACATAGTGTCTACTGATATCACATTTTATTAAGACAAAACGAGCATTTCATATGGCGAACGACATCAAACATTTGCGTAATATTGCAATTATTGCCCACGTTGATCACGGTAAAACTACTTTGGTTGATAAACTATTACATCAGTCAGGCACCTTTGGTGATCGAGCCAATATCGCCGAACGCGCGATGGATTCTGGTGACATTGAGCAAGAACGTGGTATTACCATCTTGGCTAAAAATACAGCTATCAAATGGACAGATAAGTCTGACGACACTGAATATCGTATCAATATTGTAGATACTCCAGGTCACGCCGATTTTGGTGGTGAAGTTGAGCGCGTTATGTCTATGGTTGATTGCGTACTTTTAGTCGTTGACGCTGTTGATGGCCCTATGCCTCAAACTAGATTCGTCACTCAAAAAGCGTTTGAGCAGGGCTTGAAACCTATCTTAGTTATTAACAAAATCGATCGTCCTGGTGCACGTCCTGACTGGGTAATGGATCAAATTTTTGATTTGTTCGATAATTTGGGCGCTACAGATGAGCAGTTAGATTTTCCAATTGTTTATGCTTCAGCATTGAATGGTATTGCTGGTTTAGAAGCAGATGATCTTGCTGACGACATGACTCCTTTGTTTAAGACTATTGTTGATGTGGTTCAACCACCACAAGTTGATGCAGACGCACCGTTCCGTATGCAGATATCTAGCCTTGATTACAATAGCTTCGTTGGTGTTATCGGTATCGGCCGTGTTCAACGCGGTAGAATTAAGACTAATACGCCAGTAACGATCATCGATAAACAAGGTGAGACTCGTAATGGTCGTATTTTAAAAATCATGGGCTATCATGGTCTTGATCGCATCGAAGTAGAAGATGCTCAAGCGGGTGATATTATTTGTATTACTGGTATCGATGCGTTGAATATCTCAGATACTATTTGTGATCCAAGCAATGTTGAAGCGCTAAAGCCGTTAACCGTTGATGAACCTACTGTATCAATGAACTTTCAGGTGAACAACTCACCATTTGCAGGCCGCGAAGGTAAATTTGTGACCTCACGTAATATTCGTGAGCGCCTAGAACGTGAGTTGATTCATAACGTAGCATTGCGTGTGCAAGATACAGAATCTCCTGATAAGTTTAAGGTATCAGGTCGTGGTGAGCTACATTTGTCAGTATTGATTGAAAATATGCGCCGTGAAGGTTTTGAGATGGGCGTATCAGGTCCAGAAGTTATCGTAAAAGAAGTTGATGGCAAGCTACAAGAGCCTTACGAAAATGTAGTCTTCGATATTGAAGATCAGCATCAAGGTAGCATCATGGAGCAGGTCGGTCTTCGCAAAGGCGAGATGACCAATATGGAGCTCGATGGTAAAGGTCGTATGCGTATTGAAGCAACCGTTCCTGCTCGTGGTCTGATTGGCTTTCGCTCTGAATTTTTGACGCTGACTTCAGGTTCGGGCATCATGACGTCAAGCTTCTCACATTATGGACCACAGAAGATCGGTGATGTAGGTGGTCGTACTAATGGTGTATTAGTATCAATGGCTAAAGGGGTTTGCTTAGGTTTTGCTCTATTTAACCTACAAAAACGCGGTAAGCTCTTTGCTGAGCCTCAGCTTGAAGTATATGAGGGTATGATTGTGGGGCAAAATTCACGCAGTGATGATATGGCTGTGAACCCAACAACTGCTAAGCAATTAACTAACGTCCGTGCTAGTGGTACTGATGAAGCATTGACTCTAACGCCCGCTATTAAGTTTACGCTTGAGCAAGCGCTTGAATATATTCAAGATGATGAGTTAGTTGAAGTCACGCCAAAAGCGATTCGTTTGCGTAAGCGTTACTTGACTGAGAGTGAGCGCAAGCGTCATGGTCGCAAAAAAGGCGCTTAATCGCTACATTTGATTGAGTTCTAACCACAAAAAGGCTAACGCTATGTTAGCCTTTTTTATGTCTGTTGATATTTTCACGCTTGATTGCTTATAGTGTTGGGAATTTAGAGCACTGCGTTTAGATAGGGATATAAATTAATTTACCTTATATCCTTCTAAAATCGCGTGCTGTCAGTTTTATAATGGCACAGCTACCAAAATTTCATATAATGAGTGTTTACAATAACGAGTATATGAAATGAGCATGATAGATGAGTTTAAAGAGTTTGCTTTAAAAGGCAACGTGATGGACTTGGCAGTGGGTGTCATTATCGGTGGCGCTTTTGCTACGATTACCACGTCATTAGTAGAAGATATTATTATGCCAATTGTGGCGATGATATTCGGTGGTGAGCTAAACTTCACTAATATGTTTGTTGTATTAGGAGACATACCAGAGGGCATGGTGAGAAACTACGCCAGCTTAAAGGCTGCTGGTATCCCAGTACTGGCTTACGGTAACTTTATCACCGTGCTCATTAATTTTATCATCTTAGCGTTTATTATCTTTATGATGGTCAAGTCTGTCAATCGCTTACGCCGACAGCAACCAGCCGTACCCGATGCCATAGCTGAAGAAATCGTCTTGCTGCGTGAAATTAGTGACAAGCTTGGTAAAAATCAGCTAACTAAATAAAACATTTTCATTATGAACCAGGTATAAAAAAAGCTGATTTAATAAATCAGCTTTTTGCTTTAAAACGCTTATCATCAGCAATTATTACTGGCAATAGCTATTGTGGATTTACTACCACATAGTCATTAGTATTGATAAAAATCTCTGAGGGCTGATCGACCACAATACGTACTACGTTATCGTTGACTACTTGCGACTTATAATAGTTATCCTCAGCAACGGTGCACCCTAAGCAGCGTGACATGGCATCCCAAGGCTCTACGAATAGCTTTTGTTGTGCCTGATCTGCGTTACCTCCTATTAATGAAAAAGGCAAGCTGACTACATATGCTGCAGTGCCAGCAATAGCCGTCACCAGTTGCAACGGCTTGCCAACAACTGTGTCCGCTACCATAGTGCCATAAGAGGGACCAAAGTCGCTCTCATCAATTTCTATGGCAGCGCTAGCAGGCTGTATTATAGCCATGACGCAACTGACACTAATAATAGTGGTGAGAAGGTTACGCTTAATAGAGCGCAGGCTAACGTTAGTAGTCATGACAATATTCCAAGGCTTATTAAAAAAAGTAGCAAAAAACGGGTTTAGAATCTGTTGAACAGATTTTAATAGTATCTTCTATTAAAGCAAGATGAGCGCTGATAAGCAATATAAATAACATCACTACGATGACGTTACCAGTATTTAACCGGTATTTAAATAGTATTCCGCTATTAGGAAATTTATAACGGCTGACATAGTGGGCAGTAAACGCTAGCTCTACCGTTAATTTTAAGGTTCTCAAGCTCAGATTTACAGCTTGGACAACACTCGCCCTGCTTACCATAGACATTTAAGGTTTGTTGAAAATAGCCTGTCTGGCCGCTAGCAACGGTAAAGTCACGTAAGGTTGAGCCGCCAAGCTCAATGGCTTTGCTTAGAATTGCCTTAACATGATCAACTAATATAACGATTTGCTTATAATTTAATTGATGAGCTGGCGTCGCTGGATGGATACCTGCCAAATAAAGACTCTCAGTGGCATAAATATTACCGACGCCAACCACCACCTGCTGCTCCATAATGACTGACTTGATCGCTCGGGCAATAGGACGTTTGGCTATCTTTTTATCTTGCATTTTATTGGTAGAGGTATCGGAAATAGCTTCACTCTTTAAGGGCTGAATATTATCGGCTGTACGTTGTATCAAGTGATACAAATAATCAGCATCAAACTTACTTGATAAAGGCTCAGGCCCTAGATGATCCAGTAATTTAGCACTATAGTCGGCATGCCATAGCACGGCGCCAAAACGTCTTGGATCATGGTAATGCAACTGAGTTTGTTTGCCTGTGCTATCGTTAAAAGTGATAATAAGATGGTCATGTTTGCGCTTATCGGTATCGATAGGATATTGTTGCAGACTTCCTGACATTCCCAAATGCATTATCAACTGACGCTGTAATGATACAGTATTTTGCTCAATTGGCTCGCTTTCTTTAATGGCACCGTCTTTTTTACCAGTAAGCTGTGTAGTAGGTAAAAAAGTTAGGATTAAATACTTAGCACGGCGCTCAACGCTATATAAAGCATAACCAACCAGTTCTGACAAATCGTCAGGCATTTGCCAGCGCAGTTTTGGCTGGAATACTTGTACTTTATTGACTTGCTGTCCTAATATAGGCGCAAGACTGGCTTTAGTGGTTTCAACTTCGGGTAGCTCAGGCATAATCTTAAAGCTTTATAATAGTAAAATTTAATATTGTATAGATAGAAGTAAACGGTTGATATAATAATGTCTAGCTTATGAGCTTATTAAACCACAGCACGGCGCGCATGCAGAATGCCAGGTTGCTGCTCAAGCTTCGCCAATAACTTAGATAAATGCGCCAATCCTGAAACTTCAATATGAAACTTTAAAAAGGCAATATTATCATCAGTACTCGAGGTTTGTACTTGGCGAATATTGACGTTCTCTTTATCGATTACTTGAGTCAAATCTCGCAATAGACCGCGCCGATCATAAGCTTCTACATGGATATCGACAGGCTGATAGCGACCAGACTTTGACTTCCAAGCGGCACTAATCTCGCGCTCTGGGTCACGCTCAATTAAGCGTACATATTCAGCACAGCCGCGATTATGAATGCTCACACCACGCGATAGAGTAATATAGCCTGATATCGGCTCACCATGCACAGGGTGACAACAGCCTGCCAAATTAATCTCTATATTATCCAGCCCGTCGATACAGATTTTATAAGCGTCAAGCTTGCCAGTAGCCTTGGGATCAACACTCGGCGTATAGTCATCAATCTCCTTTTCAGGCTCTAAATGCAGCTGTCGAGAGATATGATTGGTGAGTTGATTAATCCCAATCTCACCTGTGACCAGACCGACGACAATATCTTCAGTGCTATTGACATTAAAAAACTGCAAGTAGTCATTTAGATCGATACTGTTAGGGTGTACCGACAAGCGCTCCAACTCACGGCCAAGCATCTGTCGTCCAATCTCGATATTTTTATCGCGATCTTGTTTATTAAACCATTGGCGTAGCTTTGAGCGGGCTCTATTGGTATGAATATAGCCTAGGGATGCCACCAGCCAGTCCCGATTAGGCTCGCGTGAAGATTTGGTGATGATCTCTACTTGTTCGCCCGTTTTGAGCTGGTAGGTCAGTGGCACGTAGCGCTGGTTCACCCGTGCCGCTTGCGCGCTATTGCCCACCTGTGTATGCACGTAATAGGCAAAATCAAGTACTGTTGCACCCTTTGGCAGCTCAGTAATATCGCCATCACGACTGAAGATATAAATTCGCTCAAGCTCATCAAAGTCAACGGTTTGTTCTTCTTCATCAAGCTCTAATATATCGCTGTTATCAAGGTCATTACCACTGGCTAAAGCAGTACGAGTTTGATTATTAATAGATAGCAGTTGACGCAATGAGCTGATGCGTTGATTGAGATAGTTATCTTTTTTATTTTTCAAGCCCTCTTTATAGTTGACATGAGCACACATACCGAGCTCAGCCTCAAAATGCATTGTATGAGTACGTATTTGCACCTCAAGCGACTTTTTTTCAGCGATAACAGCGGTATGTAGTGAGCGGTAACCATTGGCTTTAGGGTTAGTAATATAATCATCGAACTGCTCAGGAATATAACGCCATAGACCATGTACTAACCCTAATGCGTGATAGCACTCTGAAGGATCGTCCACTAATACGCGTAGCGCCCTAATATCGTAAAGCTGATCAAAAGATAGACCTTTTAGCTTCATCTTGCGATAGATAGAATAAATATGTTTAACACGTCCAGAGACTTCAGCGACAATGTCAGCAGCCGCCAAAGCTGTACTCAGCTGATGCTCGACGCGCTGAATATAGTCCTCACGCTCGCTACGCTTTTCTGATAGTAATTTGGCTATTTCCTTATAGCGATCAGGAGCCAAGTGGCGAAAGGCTAAATCCTCTAGTTCCCATTTGAGTTGTGCAATACCCAAGCGATGAGCAAGGGGCGCATAAATCGTCATCACTTCACGGGCTACGCGCTGCTGGCGCTCTTCATTAGAAAACGACAGCTCACGCATGGCAAAGGTACGATCAGCCATCTTGATCAATACCACACGGACATCGTTAGTGACAGATATAAGCATGCTATAAATATTTGATAACTGATCACGTTGATTATTGGCAAAGTGATCCTCTAAGCGCTTATTGCTCTCTATAATAGCGGACAACTTACCCATAGCCAAAGCGTCTTTGACCAAGTTGCTTATATCAGTGCCAAAGTTTTTTTGGATATCGGCTAAGCTAATGAGCGACTCACGAGCGCTACGATAGATCATAGCGGCGACTAGCGCATCTTCGTCTTGATACAGATATGTCAAAATGTCAGTCATACCGATACCTGTGACATAAGCACCAGAGCGCTCAGATTCACTAGTGTTCATACGATTGCGAATAAATTCACAAGCGATTGTCAAGTTAGGAACCGACTCTTGTCCAATGCGTCTAGCCACATTATCCAGCCACATCGGCACATCAATATTGGCATGATCTAAGTCAATATCTTCGAAAATATCTGTAGGCGAGGCTAGGTTATCTAGATTATTATTGACATATTTCTCGTTAAGTTTAGGGTTATGACTATGATAAGCATGACGCTCTGAGCGATCAAAAGTAGTATGCAACTTATGAGTGGTCAGTTGCTTTTTGATATCTAGTGGGATTTGGGCATAACTATTGGCGGACTTGTGAGAACGTTGACTGGCAACCAGCTGCGCTGCTAGTGAGGCGCTATCAGTCTCAGTGGTTTGCCCATCCATTAATGGCAATCCCTCACGGATCTTTACCATAGTTGACTCCTATTAACTATTTATCGCTATATAAACCCAACAACTCGCAAAGTGTTTATCAATATTGTATTTACCAAAACTATTAGTATCAAGATATACAGTTTAATTTAATAATTCTTATCTCTAACATTATGTCATCTCATAATCTCAGTACAAGCAAGGATCTGTAATAATTGGCGTTATAATAGTAACTTCAAAAATATTAATAAACATTAGTCATTTTTTGATGGCGCTCTATTATAATCTTTAACAGTATTTCGAAATCGTCCAACAGCCCTGATAATTCTTAATACCTAACAGCACTAAAACAGCTACACTTTATTACTGTTGTGAGTTTTACAGACAATAGGAATCTATTACCTGTAAAATTCACTTTAATTAGCAAGTAGCTGGCTTTTTATGCTCATGATTAGATTGAAGATATGGCTTAGAACACAGATTATCTATTTTCTGCTATTTTTGAGCTTATACTTTTTCAAAGCGAGCTATAGACTCCACATGGCCCGTATGACAGAACATATCCATAACCCCTGCATGCGTTAAGCGATAGCCTTGCTCAAGTAGAGCTTTAGTATCGCGGGCTAGGGTTGCTGGATTACAAGAGACATAAACAATGCGCTGGGCATTAAATTTTGGTAGATACTGCATAATATCCCAAGCACCAGAGCGCGGCGGATCAATTAATAGCGCATCAAAGCCTTGATTAGCCCATGGCTTATCTGTGCAATCTTGCGTTAAATCTTGGCTATAAAATTCAGTATTGTGAATGCCATTACGGCGGGCATTGTCAGCCGCTCTCAGCGTCATCGCTTCGCTACCTTCAACCCCAATAACTTTTCCTGTTGCGCCAACTAACCGCGCCAATGGCAAACTAAAGTTACCTAGTCCACTGAATAAATCTAGAACTCGCTCACCTGGCTTTAGGTCTAATAAGTCACAAGCCAACTTGGTCATTTGTCGATTTACCGATAAATTGACTTGGGTGAAGTCAGTTGGGATAAATTCAAAGGTTAAGTCGTACTCTGGCAGCTGATAATATAGACGACCAAATTGTTGGCTCATATCGTCATTAGGCTGTAGAGCAATGCGCTCAATACTATCGACACCTTTTGATTGTAGATACAACTGCCAATGACGCGCGGCAAAAAAGACTTTGAGTTTATCTAAGTCAGCATCAGATAAAGGTTCTAAGTTACGCACAATCAATGCCACAGGCTGATCGCCATCGGGCAACTCTGGGATATATTCACCCATCGCCAGCTCAAGTTGAGCGATTTTATCACGAGCATCGAGCGTGCTAATTAATGCTTTTAGGTTTTCAATCTCAAAACCTATGCGCGGATCTAAAATATGACACTCGTTAAGCGCTGCCAAAAAGTTACTTGAACGCTCACGAAAGCCAACTAACGCTGTCTGCTTCTTGGCGACATAACGGACACCCAGTCGAGCCTTAGTGCGATAGCCGAGACGATCACCGACTACAGGAGTAAGCCAAGTCTCAGGTGCGATATTGGCTTGATGTAACAACATCTCAGCGAGCACTGACTGCTTAAAGCTGATTTGCGCCTCTGGTTGCCAATGCTGTAAGTTACAGCCGCCACAAATGCCAAAGTGTGGGCAAGGCGGTGTGGTGCGTTCGGGGTTGGGGTCGGCCATGATTTTTATCGCATCGCCTTCTTCAAAGCTGGCACGGCTATTGGTAATTTTTACTTCGACGCTCTCACCTGGTAGTGCAAAGCTAACAAATACTTTTTTACCGTGTTTGTCCTCAGCATGACCATCATCAATACCAAAGCCGTCACCATAATTTGCCACCCCTCGACCATCATGAGATAGCTTGTCAATTTTGAAGGGTAGTGGCTCAGCATCCTTGAGGCGACGGCGTACTTTAGATGAAGGTTTTGACTTTTTCTTACTAGGTGCTACGGTAATTTGGCTACTATTGGTTTGCGCAATAGCATCAGTCGTTGCGTTAATAGTCACGTTAGAGTCTGAGTCGGTGGGTTGCATAAACCTGCCTATAAAATGAATAATATAAAGGAATTAAAATGAGTGCAATTTTAACATATAAAGCTAGTAACGTATGAGTTGCTATCAACTAAAAAATGGCAACCATAGTAAGCATAGTTGCCATTGAAATGTCGGCTATAGTTTTATCTGCACTTACAGCGCTGGTTTTGATGACCAATCCGCTAAAAAGTCTTGATGACGGACATTACCATCGGCTTGGGTAAAGCTCTTTAGATAATCTATACTTTGCTGTTGCCAATGATCAAACGAAGGTGAGGATAACTTACCAGTCAGACGCAGCCAGCGCAGATAGATCAGCCAAGTATTCATCACATCAGATTCACAATATATCGATAGCGTTTGCCAATCATCATCGGCAACCAAGGCACCGACCATACTACCATCGACATCCGTTTTGCCAGGTAAGCCATAGAGGCTAGCGACGACATCCATCGCCTCACGGCGACTGGCACCGTATTGGCTAAACCTATCCATTAGATCAAGATGACGAGTCTGAAAACGATTGACATAATTATCAAAACGCATGTTTTTTATACGCTCGCCTTCTTCAAATAGCCATGGCGCGGCTAAATCATACTGCATAGCCCGATAAATCAGCACAGGAATATCAAAACCTGAACCGTTCCAGCTGACCAATTGTGGTAGTTTTTCGACATCACTAAAGGCACGGAAAAATTTAGCTAGAATTTCTTTCTCACTAAATTTATCAGCCGTTAAAGAAAACAGCGAAAACTGACCGTCTTTGATGTAGAGTGCTGAGATACAGACGATACGCTGTAGTGGCAAACGCATGAAGTCATGGCCTGCCTCTTGCGTACGAATAGCAGTCAAAGCACTTAACGTATCGGCATCATTGAGCTTGGCCAATTGCGGATAAATACGCCGCGCGCCATCAATATCGGCAATGGTTTCTATATCAAAAACTAAAATAGGATTAGTAGGTAGTGCATGGGGCATAAGTAGCTCTCATTATGATGACTGAAACACTTTTAACTTTTCAACAGACCCTATTGTCTAGCTGACATTGTCGTCATCGATATTATAAAGCCCTGTCGATAGATAACGATCACCACGATCACAGACAATAAAGGCAATAACCGCGTCAGGGTTAGCTTTAGCAATCTCAATAGCTGCCCAAGTCGCTGCGCCTGAGGAGACTCCTGCAAAGATACCTTCAGACTTTGCCAGTTTACGCATATAGACCTCTGCAATAGTTTGATCAATATCCATGGTCTCATCGACTAAATCTGCCTCAAAAATGCCAGGCATATAAGCGGCAGGCCAGCGACGAATGCCCGCGATAGAAGCCTCTTCATCGGGCTGTAGACCAATAATCTGCACCGCTGGGTTTTGCTCTTTAAGATATCGCGAGACCCCAGTGATAGTACCTGTGGTGCCCATAGAGCTGATGAAGTGAGTGATTTTACCGCCCGTTTGTTGCCACAGTTCAGGACCTGTGGTGAGATAATGCGCTTGACTGTTATCAGGGTTATTGAACTGATCGAGCACGATACCTTTGCCGTCCGCCTGCATCTGTAGTGCCATATCGCGCGCCACTTCCATACCTTCATCAACTTCAATCAGAGTTGCACCATAAGCTAGCATGGCATCTTTACGCTCTTGAGTGGAGTTGGTTGGCATCAGCAGTATTATTGGATAGCCACGCATCGCGGCAACCATCGCCAAAGCAATACCCGTATTACCACTAGTCGCTTCAATCAAAGTATCACCAGGGGCGATATCACCGCGCTGCTCGGCCTGATAGATCATATTAAAAGCAGGGCGATCTTTGACTGATCCTGCGGGATTATTGCCTTCAAGCTTAGCTAACAGCTGCGCGCCATTAGTGATGCTTTCCTGCTCAGGTAGACGATGTAGCTTGACTAAAGGTGTCTGACCAATAACGTCGGCAAGGCTTGTAGTTTGGGTGATAAAGTTAGTGTCTGATATAGCCGTAGACGACATAAGGCATCCTTAATTATTATAAAATAGCGAATATTAAAAGATAAGTAGCAAATACGAGCTCAAGGTTATAGAGCTTAAGCTTGTAGAGCCTAAAACATAAAGATTTATTATATCATCTTGTTTTTGGCTGCGCCCAGCTCTACAGCAACGATTCGTAAACGTACTGAGTGACATGTATTGAGATATATAATACTTATTCGACACCCTCCAGCACCAGCTTACTGGTAAAATAACTCCAGCGTCCACTCTCTAACGCCAATAGCATCATTGTGAATAAGGATTCAGCTTAGCATGGCATATAAAAAACGTTTTGATACCAGTAGTGCTTATGGTCAACTGATTATATTGGTGTTTGTGCCGATATGTCTGCTGGCAGCGGTAGGCGGTATCTTGGTATTTTATGAGACTATGCGCGCCAGTAATTCTGAGCAAAAGGCTTTGGCAGAGGCGGTATTGATACGTTATAAGCCGATGGTAATAGAGCTGATACCGACGCTACTTGAGCAAGAAAGTCGTCAGTCAGTCGACAATACTCAAAACGTTCAAAAAATGATCAATGCTATTGAATCAGCAAAAAGAGCGGCGCTTGAGTCTAGTATTACTGTTAATCAACAGCCAAGCCTATTAGCACCTGTTAAGCAAAGTAGCTTTTCTAAGTCTCCTATACTCTCAGAGAAAAATTTAGAGGTAATTGACTCGCCATCGCTACAATCAAGTATTACAAGCGCTGCTTCTGGGAGCGATAATGAGGCAGCGACTCAAGGCGCGATGACTACTTTAGTTACCATTCGCGATAAACTTAGCCGAATGCAGTCTGAGCAGCATATTCAGCGTATCGCGATCATTAATGAAAATAATCAGGTGCTAGCAACGGTCGGTTTTGGCGTTGATGAGAGCTGGCCTATCATAGATACTACGCAAGGGTTTTTATCCAAACAGCCGACGCCTATCGGTAGTGCTTATGGCAGTATATTAGGCGAGTTTGACGGTCAGCGCCTATGGCTGTTGATCGACATGGATAATGAGCCGCTATATATCGCTCGCTACCGTATCGCTATGGCGCTCGCGATTACTGGCTTGTTTACTATTTTGATTTTGTTGCTCAGCCTTAATATATATGCCAAACGCTGGATTGCCCCTATTTATGAGCTGCGCTTGCAGCTACAGCGTACCCATGTTGATAATTTATACAAGCCTATCCCTGTTGAGTCTAATGGTGAGCTGAATCTATTACAACAAGATCTCGTCAAAACCCTTCGCCGCTTGCACTCAAGCTTTCAAGAGCTTCAAAATCACGCTGAGCAGACCGAAGATGACTTGCGCTTAGCTTTTGATGAAATGGAGATGCAGAACATCTCTATTCGTAATGCACGCGATGCCGCAATCTCAACCAGTCAAGCCAAATCAGCATTCTTAGCCAATATCAGTCATGAGCTACGTACACCTTTGAACAGTATCGATGGCTTTATTAATTTGCTGGCGCGTCATGGTGAGCTGAGCTCCGAGCAAGACTTATACGTCCAAACCATCCGTAAATCTTCAGCGCATCTATTAGCGCTCGTCAATGATGTGTTAGATTTTTCCAAAATTGAAGCGGGGAAACTGCTCCTTGATCGTCATGAGTTCGATCTATATGACACTATTTATGATGTGGTCGATATGCTCTCACCAGTTTCTGCCGAGAAGGGTTTGCGTACCGCAGTATTATTTTACAACGATGTGCCCATGCGAATTAATGGTGATGCATTACGTCTCAAACAAATTCTGACCAATATCGTCGGTAACGCAATCAAGTTCACAGATAGTGGTGGCGTGGTGGTAAGAGTAAGCTTAGATGACCATCAGGATAATTACCTGATGATAAGCGTACAAGATAGCGGTAAAGGTATCTCGCTTGCCGATCAAAAAATGCTATTTCAAAGCTTTAGTCAGGGCGACCCTTCGATTACTCGGCAGTATGGCGGTACGGGTCTAGGGTTAGTCATCTCCAAGCAGTTAACCCGATTGATGGGCGGTGACATAGGTTTTTATGATAACGCCCAAGAGAATATCGCTAAGCAGGGCGCGACGTTTTGGTTTCGGATGCCAGCTCATATCGAGGTATCGACTGCAATAACAGGCCAGGCAATTGCGCTACCTATCCTGCAATCCTTAGCGGGCGCAAAAGATGAGTTCCATGTATTGGTTTGGATCAACCATAATGCCTCTAGACAAGTGCTCAAAGCCAGCTTGCAAAATCTGCCTATCAAGCTGACTCAAGCCAATTCATTACCGGGGGTGCTCGAATCACTAAAAGAGCATGGCAACCATTGGGATTGGGTCATCGTCGATAATGATACCCAAGATGACATGATGGCGCTACTCAAACAGATTCGCTTGCATTATCAAGGAAAATTGGCCGTATTTGGCTATCAAGTCGCCGCCGATCAAGCTCTGTTGAACCGCTATCACGCCAATATATTGTACGAGCCACTCGATAAACGCCAGCTTTATGCGATGCTAGATACTCAGAAAAAGACAGTATCTGTCAAAGAGCAGCTGCCTATATGGCAAGGTGTCACAGTGCTAGCGGTGGATGACCACCTGCCGAATCTACTCGTATTAGATGCGCTACTAAGTGAGCTGGGTATCACTGTAATCACTGCCAGTAGTGGTTTTGAAGCGATTGAAATCATCACTCAGCAGCAAAGTAAAAGAGAGAAGAGCGCAAAATCCCAGTCTCAATTACAACCTAAGCCACAAAGCTTATCCAACAAAACGCAAATAGCCAAAGCCGAAACGCGTGCCAAAGTGAATAAAGACAAGCTAAATACGCAAGCAATTGATACAGAAGATAAAGCGCAGATTAAGCTAATATTTATGGATATCCAAATGCCACGTATGTCAGGTCGCGCAGCAGCCGAGCAAATCCGCAAAATAGAGCATGCTGATGACCATGTTCCTATCATCGCTTTGACAGCGCACGGGCTCGCTGATGAACGTGACAAGCTCCTTGCCAGTGGTATTGATGATTACGTAGGCAAGCCTATTAGTCAGCCGCAGTTGCTACAAGTGCTGCAAAAGTGGCTGGGTCGTGCTGATAATACACCTTCGACAATAATAAGTGCTGCTGATATCGCACCACCTGCTCAAGCACTTGAGCACAGCTTAGCTATAGATAGTGATACTAATAGTGATTCTAGGGATGACGATACTTATGCCAATAGGAGTGGGCTCAGTAGAAGGATTGTCGATAAAAAAAGTAGCGATACCAGCATGGCAACGAGTGCCAAGGATACGGTGATACAGGCTAATAAAAGAATGGTGCGGCCACTATCATTAAAAAAAATACGTGATGACTATTTAAAAAGCAACTTAAAAGACAATCATCTAAAAGATAGCCAGTCTAACAATAGTCAGTTGTATGACAATCAAGACCATTCGTTAGACATGCAAATAGTGGAAAATCAGGAACCACTATTACAAAATATTGATTCAATAGATGGGCTAGAAGATGAAGTAATAGCTAATACCTTAGATAGTACAGAAGCAGGACTAGAGAACCAATTAGATATTTTGAATTGGGATGATGCATTAATCCGTGCCGCCAATAAACCTGATCTTGCGGCTAAACTGATTATTATGATGCTTGATACTATCGCTGATGAAAAAGAGGCTTTATCGCAAGCATGGCAGATGCGTGATCGTCAGGAGCTGGCACAAATTGCGCATCGTATTTTAGGTGCTAGTCGTTATACAGGTGTGCCACAGCTACGTCAGACCAGCCAAGACTTAGAGGATAAGTGCTTGCTTAATTTACAACATACGACACCCGCTCAGTTTGCCATGCTAAAACCCTATTATGAAGCGTTACTACAAGCGCTGATAACTCTGCAAACCTTAGATTTATCTTCTTATGAACAGCTGAATTATCACCGATTAAATGAGAATGATATGAATTGGAAAATGATTTAGTGTCTATAATTGATAACTGGTACCAAAATCATTTTTGGAAGTTGAATGCAGGGTCAGTTATTGCTAGGACTGATGAGCCGACTGCCTGTTATGATTGACGACAGTTTTTGTAGCACTTTGAAAGTGTTGTTAATCATTTATTATAAAGCTAAGGATTACTATGCACGCAGTCGCCTCTTATGAATATCGGACTCTACAAGTCGCTGTAAGCGCAAACATCTTGACGGTTACCCTAAATCGTCCGCACAAAAAAAACGCTATGAGCTTTGAAGTCGTCAAAGAGCTTATCGCGGTAGCTGGACATATCAGCAAAGATAAAACCTTACGCGCCGTTATCCTCAATGGCGTTGGAGGCACTTTTTGTGCAGGAATAGATTTGGGTGATTTGAATAATCCATCGAACCAAGCTTACGCGTTATGGGAGCTTATAAAACCTTGGCAAAGCTCGTTTCAGCGCGTGTGCCTAGTCTGGCGTGAGCTACCCATTCCTGTCATTGCCGTACTAGAAGGGCATTGTATTGGCGCAGGGATGCAGCTGGCGCTGGCTTGTGATATCCGTATCAGTCATCCTGATTGTCAGCTGTCTATTATGGAGGCTAAGTGGGGACTGGTGCCCGATATGGGGTTGACTCAATCGGCATTGGGCGTCGTACCTGCCGATGTATTAAAAGAATTGGCAATGACGGCACGTATGCTTGATGGGGAGCAAGCTTGTGCGTTAGGATTAGTCAGCCATTGTCATGATACGCCACTGATTCAAGCGCAAGCCTTAGCGCAAGAATTAGTGCAGCGCTCACCTGATGCGGTATTAGCTAGTAAACGTATCGTCAACGCTATGTACCAGCAGTCAGCACTGACGCTCTATAGAGAGAAGGTATGGCAGATGAAGCTGATGCTAGGGCGCAATCGCAAGCTGGCGCTTAAAAAAGCCAAAATCGCTACAACTGAATTTACTAAGCGTCAATTTCGCTAATTGAAAATGCTGTCACAAGCTCTTAAAACAGATTCTTAAAATAGGTTTTAGAACTTATCATTGTTGAGTCATTGTTTCTTTAATATCTCAAGCCTATTGAAATAACGATAGACAGTACGATATAACAGAGTCTAGTTGTTTATGCGCAAAACTTACTGGTTTGCGCCCAAATAATATTCTTATATTAAACGGTTCTGTTATGTCTGCTCCAAAATCTAATCTATCTTCCCAAACGGCTACACCAACCAGAGTACGTTCAGCAGAGCTGCCTGTTGCTTGGATTATGATGCTCGGGCTAATTGTCGCCGTTGGACCCTTATCCATTGATATGTACTTACCTGCACTTCCTGCAATGGCGGATAGCTTTGGGGTTTCAACCGCTTTTATGGCGAACTCAGTGCCTGCCTACTTTATCGGCCTTGTATTTGGTCAGCTGTTTTATGGCCCGTTTAGTGATCGCGTAGGCCGCGTTAAGCCGTTATATTTTGGCATGACTTTATATATCATCGCCTCGATAGTATGCGCCACTACCAATAACGAATATGTGCTATTTGCAGGGCGTACATTGCAAGCATTAGGAGCTTGTGTTGGTGCGGTCGTGACTCGAGCAGCGATTCGCGATCGTCTAACCGCTCGGCAAACCGCTAAAGCCTTTTCTATTATGATTTTGGTAATGGGTTTAGCGCCGATACTTGCGCCCTCGCTTGGCGCGCTGTTTTTACGTTTCTTTGATTGGCATTCTATCTTTTGGTTCTTAGCCGCTTTTGGCGCCCTTAATCTATTACTGACTAAGTTTTTTTTCTTTGAAACCTTAACAGAAGAAAATCGCAATATTCGCCCTGCCAAAGAAGTATTGAGCCAATACTGGGATCTACTTAAAGACCCAACCTTTAATTATCCTGCGATCGGTGGCGGTTTATTGATGGGTGCGATGTTCGTTTATATTAGCGCCGCCTCTGAGCTGATCATGGATACCTATGGCATATCAGCGACCCATTTTGGCTGGATATTTGGTCTAAATGCGGCGGGATTTGTTGGTTTGACTCAACTTAATCAATGGCTGACCAACCGTTTTCGCATTCTTAGTATTTTGCGTTTTGGTGCAATGATGCAGGTTATCTCTGCTGGGGCACTTTTTACCATTGGGCTTATCTTTGGGGTAGATGCTTGGCTACCCGTAGTATTAGCCTGTATTTTCTTCTGTATTGCAGGTCTTGGCCTTACTCAGCCGAATGCATCGGCTATTGCACTAGCTTTTCAAAAGCGTCGAGCGGGTATGGCAAGCGCCTTGCAAGGCTCACTGATGTTCTCAGTAGGTATATTTGGTGGGCTGTTGTTGAATATATTCCCAGTGAATCCCGTACTCAAGATTGGCACTGCGATGTTTGTCTTAATGAGCCTTGGCTGCTATCTGATCTGGCAGATTGATCGTAACTTAAATTTGGATGATGCTGAATAACTCAAATGATAATGAGTAAAATTAGCGCAAAAATGAATACTAAGCACAAAAGCTCAGCATCGAATAGCGGCTTACAAGCATGGTAATAAGGCTAGTAGTGCAAGCATGTTTTATGATAAAATACAGCGCAGCTAATTTTTAGCGCTATTACTTTGAGTTATTAGCATAAATAATGACTCATTTTTATAAACCAACCAATGACACACACATCATGGCAAAAAATTGCTGGGTGTTTGGCGACTTGATTAATTTGCAGCGGTACAGTCTGGCATAATTTATGCTCACACTGTCAGCAAATGCGTGTTGCTAGATAGGCAGTTTTTGTGATGTGGAGGCATAACCCAACCACTAGGATATTTATCATGGCTACAGAAAACCCAACCAAAATGCCAATGCGCGACTTATTACAAGCTGGCGCTCACTTTGGTCACCAAACTCGCTTTTGGAACCCAAAAATGGGTCCTTACATCTTTGGTGCGCGTAACAAAATTCACATCATTAACTTAGAGCACACTGTAAAAGCTTTTAACGAAGCGCTCAACTATGTAAACGGCTTAGCCGCTAAGAAAAACAAAGTATTATTTGTTGGTACTAAGCGCGCGGCAAGTGGCGTCATTCGTGAGCAAGCAGCTCGTGCTGGCATGCCATATGTTGACCATCGCTGGTTAGGTGGTATGTTGACTAACTGGAAAACACTACGCCAGTCGATCACTCGTCTAAAAGAGCTTGAAAAACAAGCAGAAGACGGCACCTTTGCTAAGCTTACCAAACGTGAAGCGCTAGAGCGTACTCGCGATATGGAAAAACTTGAACGCTCATTAGGCGGCATCAAGGATATGGGCGGTTTACCAGACGCAATCTTTGTTGTTGACGTTGATCACGAAGCTATCGCTATTAAAGAAGCCAAAAACCTTGGTATTCCAGTTATCGGTATCGTTGATACTAACTCAAACCCTGATAACGTTGATTATGTTATCCCAGCAAACGATGATGCTATCCGCGCAGTGACTTTATACGTAACGGCTATGGCTGATGCTATCATTGCAGGTAAAGAGTACGCACAGACTCAAGCTGGTAATAAAGCAGATCAAGCAGCTGAGCAAGAAGCACCTGCTACTGAAGAAGCACCAGCTCAAGTTGACACCTCAGCGGTAGAAACGCCAGTTGTAGCAGCACCAGAAGCAAAAGCTGAATAATATTTAGCGCCATAAAGGGATGCTTTGATAATTATTCACTGTCATCCCTATATTATTAATGATAAGTATAAAAGGCATGATGTAGTTTTACTCGTCATGCCTTGTTGCTGCTAAGCTTAAAAGAATTTGTAGTACCTCACACCAACTAATAAGGTATCTCTTATGACAGAAGTAAAAGTATCCGCCAAAATGGTAAAAGAATTGCGTGACCGTACTGGTCTTGGCATGATGGAATGTAAAAAAGCTTTGGAAGAGTCAAATGGCGATGTCGAAACGGCCATTGATAATCTACGTAAATCAGGTCAAGCGAAAGCCGCTAAAAAAGCAGGTAATATCGCAGCTGATGGCGCTATCATTATCGCTCAAGGCGACAAAAAAGCATTCTTAGTAGAAATTAATTGCCAAACTGACTTTGTAGCCAAAGACGATAGCTTTACCGCTTTTGCTGAGAAAGTAGCTAACATAGCGCTAGAGAATAACACTACTGATGTTGCGGCTATCTCTGCATTGGCTTATGGCGATGGTCAAAGCGTTGAAGAAGCTCGTGTATCTTTGGTACAAAAAATCGGTGAAAACATTCAGATCCGCCGTGTTGAAACTCTAGAAGGTGACAACATTGCTGCATACCGTCATGGTTTACGTATCGGTGTAGTCGTATCTTTTGAAGGCGGCAGTGCAGATACTGGCAAAAACCTTGCCATGCATATCGCAGCGTTCAACCCTGTAGCGGTAGATGATGAAGATGTCGCCGCTGACGTATTAGCGCGTGAAAAAGACATCATCGAAGCGAAAGCAAAAGAGTCTGGCAAGCCTGATAATATCGTTGAAAAAATGATCGAAGGTGGCTTGCGCAAATATCTAGACGAAGTGACTTTATTACGTCAGCCATACGTTATGGACAATGACAAAAAAGTCGGCGACGTACTAAAAGCTGAAGGCGTAAAAGTGCTTGGCTTTAAACGTTTAGAAGTTGGCGAAGGCATTGAGAAAAAGCAAGAAGATTTTGCTGCTGAAGTTGCTGCAACGCAAGCGTTAGCTAATAAGTAAGTTCGAATTTTGCATTAATTTTAGTCAATGAAAAGCCCGTTAGTTAATTAACGGGCTTTTTTTGTCTGTAAGATTTATTTCAAGTTAAAAGCGTTCTAGCGTAGCGCGTCGTAAGCTGAATTGATATAGCTGGCACTATTGCTATTATTACTAGTACCATAACTGATGTTTTGCATGCTGGCATTGTTGAAGCTGTTATTTGAGCTGGTATTGCTCGCGAATAGTCCAGAATCATTTTTATAGAGACTGTGGTAACGACTCATGACACTTTTGACGTAGTTGCGTGTTTCTTTAAAGGGAGGGATACCGTTGTATTTATCAACGTTACCTTCACCCGCATTGTAACCTGCAATAGCAAACTCAACATTATTATTAAAGCGTTTCATAAGCCAGGCGATGTATTTTGCAGAGCCTTCGATGTTTTCTGCTGGATTCCAAGCATTACTGACTTTAAATCGTCTAGCCGTAGCTGGCATAAGCTGCATTAATCCTTGGGCGCCAACGGGCGAACGGGCATTGGGATTGAACGCGGATTCAGTGTGCATCATCGCTTTCATAAGGGCAGGATCAACACCGTGACGTGCTGCTGAGGCAGTAATATAGCTATCATAGGCGTTGCGAGTACCACTCTTACTAGCAGCGCTACTACCGTAGTTATTGCTGCCATAGTTGCTGTTGCTATTAGTATCGTAGTCGTTGCTGCTTTTATAATAAGTCGTTTTAACTTTTTTATTAAACTGCTCAAAGCTGCCGCTCGGCTTACTAACGTTGGTGAGCAGCGCTTGTCCCGTTTTGCTTTTATAGATATACATCTCGCCTGCATGAGCGCTAGCACTCAAAGCAACTATTGCTATGCTGGCAGTTAATATTGATAACAAAGAGCGGCTAAATGAACGCTTAATTTTTGTCATAAAAAGTCACTTTTAATAAAATTATAAATATTGAACGTACGTGGACAATAGTTACTATAACATAAATTTACTTTTAGCTACATTCGATTACAGACTTATCCTTATGATTTATAACCATTTGTCACAAACCATAATCAACTATTTAATAACTGCTGGTTATGAAATAGTGAGCGCACTGATAAACAGGGGTACCCAAACAGCAGTCACTAAACCATTTACTGCTAGGCCAAAAGCAGCATAGCGTCCTGCGGTATGACTAATCTGCCAAGCTTCTACTGTACCAAAAGCGTGTGCTGCCAGTCCTAAAGCTAGGCCTTTAGCGCGATCATCTTCGATACCGCGAAATAAGAAGCGCGCCATAGTGGCACCCATAATACCTGAAACCACAATGATTAAGTTCACCATAATTGGTGGCGCTTTGATTAAGTCGGCAACGCTCAAGCCAATTGGCGTAGTCACTGAGCGGGTGGCAAAAGCAAGTAGCGTATCATGGCTAAGAGAGAATAGATAAGCTAAGCCCATAGGCAGTAGGGCACCAATTACGCTGGCCATCAGTACGATAAGGGTGAGCTTTTTGACAGGCAAGCCCTTAAAGCTCATCGCGGCAAGCGGTATGGCGAGGAGTACCGTGACATAACCTAGTAGATGGTCGAACACAGGTTTTGCAACGTCATAGTAATCATTATAATCCCAGCGCACGATATAGAGAAATATAATGACCAATCCCATGGCAGTGACGACCATCGGTATCCATGCTAGTTTTCTGGCGAGTATGCGCGAGCTAGCATGAGCTATCAAAGTCAATAAAATAGCGGCAACCGTTGCTACAACAATATTATCCATGCTTATTGCTGCCTTTTTTTGCATTATTGAGCCAGCGATTGGCGAGTATGGCAAGTCCCCATAAGGGAATCAAAGTACTTATTGCCATCGTTAGCATGACGCCCCACAGCTCATCACCAAGCCCAAATAATAAAATGCCAGCCCCTGCTGATACAGGCAAAAAGGCAAAGCCACTATCGACTAATAGCACGTTGCTGGCACGGGTCAACCATTTAGGTAAGCCTTTTGTCATTCTCCAAATAACTAGTATCAAGAACATCGCCACCATAGCCACGACATTAGCCGCCTGCTCAATACCGAACGAGCGACAGATGATAACGGCCGATTCGCGCACAGCAACGACCATGATTAATGTCACTAATATCGCTAACCATGGAGGTAGCTTAAAGGAGGAAGGCATAATAAATCCTTGCGATAGCAAGAGTTATATAGTCGGAGCACTTTTAAACCGCTACAGTGTTGCCCACCCTAAATGTACTTGTTGTACTATCTGCGGTCGGTCGTCTTGTAGCAATTTTAAAATTCCTTGACCATAGAAGGTGAGATGGCGTGCAATCAGTTGGCGTTATCCGCCAATAATAATCGACTGGTTTTGCAATTTTAACGCGGTTGATTATATACCCAAAAGGATTATTAATAAATGCCGCTACATTTTTGCTTACTTTTTGAGCTATCAAAAATGGGTATATTGAATCAATCAATATACCCTATGCGCTATTAATATTGCTATAAGCTAAGCTACTGACTTTTAAGGTCAGCATCGACATTAACACTACTATTTGAGTCATAGTCACTCTCAAATATTTGCTCATAAGTCAGATCTTCACCGATATCTAGCTCGACGTCATCCTCGTTATCCTCTATCTCAAAGGGTTCGAGCACGGGCATCAGTAAAGTGGCTTGCGCAAGAGGCAATATATCTTTAGGTAATATATTAGCCTGACCTAGCAGCTGAGTTAGGCGCTCGCTTGGCAAGCGTACCGTCAAGCATTCATGACCGCTATCGTCATAGCTCTCCTCCAGAATAACACCAAGCTCATACAGGGTGTTTTTGAAATGACCTGCATCATAAGGCAAAGTTAAGTCAAAAGTTGTCAGGGTACCTATCATCAGCTGTTGTACAGCTAGCGATAACTCTTCCATGCCTAAGTTGTTTTTGGATGAGACATAAACGCGGTTTGGCTCGTCCTCATTCGCATAGCCGATATGTGCAGACTCACCCGTTAGGTCGATCTTGTTATAAACATTGAGCACAGGTACATCATTATCAATCTCAGCCAATACCGCTTTGACTGCTTGAATTTGCTCATGCATATCTTCGCTAGAAGAGTCAATCACATGCAATAGTAAATCAGCCTCTAACGTTTCTTCTAAAGTGGCATGGAAAGATTCAACCAACTCATGTGGCAGATGGCGTACAAAACCGACGGTATCGACCAATACGACGCGACCAACTCCTTGCCAATCTAAGCGGCGTAGCGTGGGATCAAGCGTGGCAAACAGCTTATCAGCGGCATAAATATTCTCATCGACCAAACGATTGAACAGCGTTGACTTGCCCGCATTGGTATAACCCACCAGTGAAATAGTAGGGACATCAGATTTTTGTCGACGCGCACGCCCTTGTGCCCGAGTTTGACGGACCTTATCGAGCTTGGTTTTGAGCTGAGTCACTCGCGTTTGCAATAGACGACGATCGGTCTCAAGCTGAGTTTCACCTGGTCCACGTAGACCGATACCGCCTTTTTGACGCTCCAAATGCGTCCAACCTCGTACTAAGCGCGTCGATAGATGATTCAGCTGCGCCAGCTCAACTTGTAGCTTACCTTCGTAAGTACGCGCGCGCTGGGCAAAGATATCGAGAATCAAGCCTGTACGATCGAGCACTCGGCACTTAGCGATCGCCTCAAGGTTACGCTCTTGTGAAGGCGAAAGACTATGATTAAATATAACGATGTCAGCATCGTGTTGGCTAACCAATTCTGCAATTTCTTGTGCTTTACCTGAGCCCACAAAGTATTTGGCGTCGGGACGTTGGCGTGTACCCGTTACTAGCTCTACGCGCTGTGCACCAGCGGAATCTACGAGCAGCTCAAACTCACCCAAGTCATCAGGATCTTGAATTTGACGGATGTCTAAATGAACTAAAATGGCACGCTCGCCACCTTCATATCTTCCAAAATATTCCAAAAAATATCACCTATATGATTAACTTAAAATGAGTCGCTGTTATTATTGTAAATTTTTATAATAAAAAGATTCACGACAACTAGCGTTTTGATATCCTACTATATAGGGTCTTATCAATTGATATTAAAGGTTATAGGGTTAATTATCTAGCATTTTGTTACCGCTATTCTAACCCTAGACCGCTGATAAAAACCGTTAAACAGCGGTATGTATTTGAGTGAACAAATCGTCACTGACTGATAAAAGTTTGTTATACTAATTTCGGTTTTCGCAGTGCTTTAGATCAGTAGCATCTAAATTGCTGCTATCGAATGATCTATATAGAATAAAATCATCTAATAATGAGAGGCACAGATGGGTCAATCTAAGTCAAAGTTTTCGCTCAGAAAACAGTTGGGTCGTGGTAAGCAAATAGCGGGCATGACGACGACGATCGCTGGTGGTTTGCGCACAGCACAGCGTATTGGTGCCTTTCGAGAGCCACCACGCGAGACTCTGCCACGTTATATTCAAGTATTCTGTCGTAAGATGGCAAGCTCTTTTGGCGTCAAGATTGTCCAAGTTGAGCCAGTACCACAGCATCATGGATTGTGGGTATCCAACCACGTGTCTTGGATGGATATTCCCGTAGTTGGTAGCGTGAGTCCAGCGTTCTTTTTATCCAAAGCTGAGATTGGCGAATGGCCCGTATTCGGCAAACTTGCACAAGCGGCGGGTACGGTCTTTATTGAGCGTGGTTCTGGTGATGTTGGCTCAGTCGCCACACAAATGGCTAGCTTTTTGAGCAAAGGGTATTCGGTTATTTTTTTCCCAGAGGCAACCACCACCGATGGTACTAAAGTCAAACGTATCCATGGCACACTTTTGCAGGCGGCCATAGATTCTGATGTACCTGTGCAGCCTATAGTGATCGCTTATGTCGATAAAGACGGGGCGCTAAGCAAAGAGCTACCGTACTATGGCAAGCTGACGATGAAAGATAGCATAAAAAAAGTGCTTGATAGTAGGCAGGTTACCGCTTACGTGCTGCCGCTTGAGCCTATAGATCCAAATGGCCATAATAAGAGCCAATTGACCAATCTATTGCAGCAGCGTATGAATGAAGGTCTAAAAGAGCTACATGCGCGAGTATTGACGGATGCTAATAATACTGCTGCATCTGTGCTTTAAAGTAAAAAAGTACAAAATTTCAGCTAACTTAGAAGTTATTAAAAAAGCGCAAATCATTATAGATAATGATTTGCGCTTTTTACTATGATTTAGCTTTTATATAAGCGAATTAAGGTGACGGATTAGGCTGGCGAGCATGTACCGCTTCGATAGCTGCTAATACCTCATCGCTTAAATGCACATCGACGCTATCGATATTAGACTTGAGCTGCTCTATACTAGTCGCGCCAATGATATTGCTAGTCACAAACGAGCGGCTATTGACAAAGGCTAAGGCCATCTGCGCCATGTCCAAACCTGCGTCGCTTGCGATTTTGGCATACTGCTCCGTTGCCGATATCGCCTGCTCGTTAGTATAACGCTCAAAGCGATCATACTTAGTCAGCCTCGCACCAGCAGGGCGTTGGCCATTGAGATACTTGCCTGATAATACGCCAAAGCCAAGGGGCGAGTAGGCCAATAAGCCGACGTTTTCACGATGGGCAATCTCTGCCATATTGACCTCATAAAGACGGTTTAATAGACTATACGGATTTTGCACAGTAATAGGCGCAATCAAGCCGTTTTTATCCGCTTCCCATAAATAACGCATCAGTCCCCAAGCGGTGTCGTTGGACAGTCCATAAGCGCGAATACGACCTTTTTTAATCTCATCATTTAGCGCTTGAATCGTTTCCAGAAATGGCGTTAAATCCTCCAACGACTGCGCTGCCATCTCCTCAGAGTAACCGCGCTGACCAAAAAAGTTGGCTTGACGCTCAGGCCAATGCAGCTGATAGACATCGATATAATCCGTTTGCAGACGCTCAAGATTGCCATCGATGGCGCTACTAATATGCTGCGCCCTAAAGCGCGTTTCACCATCACGTAAAAAGCTCATTGGGGATATTTTACTGGCGAGTATGACTTTGTCACGCTGTCCCGTTTTGGCAAACCAAGTGCCCATGTGACGTTCAGTATCGCCTTGCTTATCTTTATCAGGCGGAGAAGGGTACATCTCAGCGGTATCCCAAAAATTCACCCCTTCGCTCAAGGCAAAATCCATCTGTTCATGTGCTTGGCGCTCATCATTCTGTTGACCCCAAGTCATCGTGCCAAGACAGATCTTAGAGACCTTTTCATCGATTTGCGGCAATATTTCGTACTGCATAAACATTCCTTTTATCTTTTAATATAGAAATTGTTGTAGATTTTTGAATAGTGATTACATTAGTTTAATACCAGTGACCCCAGCTGGAGTGACTTTAAAGACTTTAACTTTGAACAGTACCGCTTGACCCGCTAATGGGTGATTGAAATCAACCTCAATTTCGTCCTCATTCATGGCGCTAATGGTGCCGGGCAAAGTATTTTTACCTTTATCCTCAAACTCAATCATCATGCCAATCTCTGGGTTGTCAGCGACTAGAGCGAACTGAGTACGGCTAAAGGTTTGTATATTATCAGGATTCCACTCACCAAAAGCTTGTTCAGGATCGAGGTGAGCGCTACGAGTATCGCCCGCCCGCAAGTTCATAAGTACTTGCTCAAAGCCAGGTAACAGACTCTCATCACCGATAGTCAAAGTTACAGGCGCATCACGGCTAAAGGTCGAGTCAATCATTGTGCCATTTTCAAGTGACACTTCAAAATGCAGCTTAACTAAGCTGCCATAAGCGATACGAGTGTCTTCATTAGGGTTAATAAACTGTGGCGAGTTCTCAAAGTCGGGTTTGGTTTCTTTAGTCATAATTAGGATGCCGTTAGCTGGTGGAATGAATAGTCTCAAATATTTTAGCACACTATACCCATTACACTATGTTGAGTAATATTTGCTGCTCATTAGATTATGAATTAGATAAATGTAAATATTTTTTTATGCAATAAGTAAATTTAAGTTGACTTATGTTTCATAAATCTATATAAATGTTATCGAATTGTTAAGCACTCAATTTATTATTTAGTTGTTAAACTTAAATTACTTTTGGAATGATTATGAAGAAAGCTCTTGTAGTGGTTGGCGTATTGGCATTGTTAGTACAAGGTTGTGCGACACCACATGTGGTACAAACTAAAAAGGTAAGCGATGTTAATTTATCTTGCCAACAAATCTTAAGCGAGATAGAAGAAGCTGAAAGATTTGAGAGTGAAGCACGCGCTGAGCGTAAAGCTACTGGTAAAAACGTAGCAGCAGCATTACTATTCTGGCCTGCACTAATTGGCACTTACTCTAATACAGAAGAAGCTATTAATGCTGCAAAAGAACGTCGTACTAATCTAACTAATTTGTACGGACAGAAAAAATGCAGCTAATCTTAATAAGATAGCGACATATAGTTAATGTGTTAACGTACAAAAAAGCTAAGAGATGACTCTTAGCTTTTTTTATGAGCTACTGAAAAGTATATAATGACCGTCAGAATTAAAGGTTGATGAGATAAGTGAGTAAGTATGGCGGACAGACAACAGCAAAGGCATCAAGGCCAAGTTGAAAAATGGCAAGAGGACAAAGGTTTTGGTTTTATTAAAACCGAAGCGGGCGAGTCGGTGTTTTTTCACATTAGTGAGTTCAAAGCGCCACGCAGACCTAGCATCGGCGATGAGGTGATATTTACGGTTGGACAAGACAATCAAGGACGTCTGCAAGCTAGACACGTTCAAGAGCTTGAGTTTGTACAGCAAAAGATGGCGCAAAAGAACCAGCAAATTCGCAAGCGTAATTCACAAAAAAGCCAGCAAGCAGAGTTTGCAGATGGGCAGAAAAAACGTGCCTTTCTTGGCATTGGCTTTTATGGGGTGCTGATATTACTCGCGTTCACAGGGGAGCTTAGCTGGCTGGTGGTTGGCTGGTATGTCGCGATAGGAATTATCACTTATGTAATGTATGCCAAAGACAAAGCCGCTGCGCAAAATAACGAATGGCGTACCCCTGAGATGACTTTGCATATCCTAAGTGCGCTTGGCGGTTGGGTCGGGGCACTGGTGGCGCAGACTTACTTAAGACATAAGTCGCAAAAGCCAGAATTTCGTATGGCTTATTATCTGACTGTGGTAATTAATTTGGCAGGGCTGTTATTTATTATGACGGGTGGTGATTGGGATAAATTACCGTAAATCTTTTGTTCTTGTATTTAGATCATTTCTTCATCTAAAACTAGATTGGTTATAGTGTATTGCAAAAGGTTAATTCATTTTAATTTGTTCAAACTCCTCATTGAATATAACAGGTGTACCCGTATGGTTACTCTATATAAATATACTCATCCAAGTCGAGCAGAGACTGTGCTGGGCTAAAAGCATCAGCCTACAGAAAAACAAACCCTGCTATAGCAAACTATAACAGGGTTTATTTAAAATAATATTTATCAGTTCAAATTAGCTTTGACGCTTTTTTTCCAAAAATATCATATCAATCACAATCATCGCCACACCGATCATAATAGCCATATCCGCGATATTAAAGATAGGATAATGCCAAACATCGGCGTAATGCACATGAATAAAATCAACGACTTTACCAAGGCGTAAGCGGTCTATTAAATTCCCAACGGCACCGCCAAGCACTAGAGCCAACCCTAATGATAATAGCTTAGCCTGTCGTGGCGCTCGAGTTAAATAGACTGTCAAAAATATCGCCATCACTAGCGCTAATCCTGAAAAAAACCATTTTTGCCAGCCGCCAGCATCCGCCAGGAAACTAAACGCAGCACCATAGTTATAAGCTAGTGTCCAGTTAAGGAACGGCTCAATGACCGGTACAGGCTCATTAAAGGTTAAATTGGTTTCGGCAAGCCACTTAGTAAATTGATCAAGTGCGAGCACCAATAGCGATAGCGCATACCAAGCAAAAGCACGACTGCCATTGGCAATCATCTTTGGGGTTTTGGTTAGCCGACTGATAGGCGTCATCGAATTGCCCGTAGTCACATGCGCCGCTTTGGGTGCATGACCTACGGATGCAATCGCGGGTTCAGTGGTAGCGATAGGCCGTTCGTCATTAGTAACGCGATCAGCCGTATCATCACTGAGATGACTTGTACTAAACGCTGACGTGTCATCCGATGGCGTGCTATCAAGCTCAACACTATCACTGTCACTGTCAATGTCACTGTCTAGTTTGACACTATCTAGATCATCGTTAGTCCTATCGTGCTCAGATGAGTTAGGCTTATTATGCATAGTGACGCACCTCGCCTGAGCCTGCTACGTTGGTGACGCAGCGCGCGCATAGCTCAGGATGTGCGCTATCGACGCCGATATCATCACGGATGTGCCAGCAGCGTACGCATTTGGTGCCCTTAGCGGCAGTGATAACGACTCTTAAATCAGCAGAAGCTTCGTTGCTGTCATCAGCGCTTAACGTACTAATATCAGCAGGTGCTTTATCTATTGGTTGCAAGTCCGCACTACTGGTAATCAATACAAAGCGTAGCTCCGCGCCAAGCTTGGCTAAGCTGTCATACATCGCGCCATCAGCGTAGAGAGTAGCGTCAGCTGATAAGTTAGCATTGATAATCTTATTGCCACGCGCAGTTTCGATGTTCTTGTTGACCATATCTTTGGCGCGCATAATGTTGTGCCAATCATCTGTGCTGATAGCGCTTAACTCAAGCGCTGGGAACTCATACCAAGCTTGAGTGAACACATAGCTATCTGAGCTTTCTGCATTGACAGCTGTACCGTTTAGTACTTCCCATGCTTCTTGTGCGGTAAACGACAAGATAGGGGTAATCCAACGGATTAAGGCTTGGGCGATATGATAAATCGCCGTCTGTGCTGATCTGCGCGGTTGACCATCGGTTTGGGTGGTGTACTGACGATCCTTGATAATATCAAGATAAAAGCTGCCCAAATCCTGCGAGCAAAATGCAGTGATATGCTGAGTGACTTGGTGAAAGTCCATCGCATCATAAGCGCTGATAATCTGCGTCTGTACCGTTTGAGTGCGCTCAATCATAAACTTATCAAGACTGACTAATTCATTCACATCCACCCTGTTAGTAGCAAGATCAAAGTCATCAGTATTGGCAAGTAAGAAGCGCAGGGTGTTACGGATGCGACGATACATGTCGATTGCGCCTTTAAATGAGGCTTTACCCGCAGACATCTCATAACGATAGTCGCTAGAGGCAATCCACAGCCGTAACATATCCGCGCCCGTTTTGTTGATCTCTTCTTGCGGGGTGATGATATTGCCCAATGATTTACTCATCTTGCGGCCATTTTCGTCGACCACAAAGCCATGGGTTAATACTTGTTTGAATGGCGGGCGCTGATACATGGCTTCTGATGTAAGCAGTGAGGTCTGAAACCAGCCGCGATGCTGATCTGAGCCTTCTAAATACATGTCTGCAGGATTGGTTAGTTCATCGCGCTGCTCAAGGACAGCAAAATGGGTGGTTCCTGAGTCAAACCAAACGTCTAAAGTATCAGTCGCTTTATCATAATCCTTAGCTTCCGCGCCTAAGAAGTCTTCACAGCTGGCATCGAACCATGCTTCGACGCCACCAGCAGCAATTTTTTGCGCCGCAACTTCCATGAGCTCTAGCGTATTAGGATGCAGCTCACCCGTCTCTTTATGAGTAAAAAAAGCAATCGGCACGCCCCACGTACGCTGGCGTGAGATACACCAGTCTGGACGACCATTCATCATCGACTCAATGCGATTCTGACCCCAAGCTGGGGTCCAATTTACCGTTGGAATATCAGCAAGCGCTTGCTCACGCAAACCTTTAGCTTCCATGCTTATAAACCACTGCGGTGTTGCGCGAAAGATAATCGGCGACTTATGACGCCAGCAATGCGGATAGCTGTGCTCAATCTTAGTATGGCTAACCAAATGACCGTTTTCTTGTAAAGTGGCGATAATCTTTGGATTGGCTTTATAGATATGCTCGCCGGCAAATACCGCTGCGCTCTCTAAATAGACACCATTACCACCGACGGGGTTTTCGACGGGCAGACCATATTTTAGACCGACATTATAATCGTCAAGACCATGACCGGGCGCAGTATGCACTAGACCCGTACCACTATCGACGGTCACATGATCCCCTAAGATAACTGGCACTTGACGATCTTTGATAAGCGGATGTTGGGCGAGCAAGCCTTCAAGCTCACGACCAGCAACGGTAGCAAGCAAACCTTGATTGGTCAATTTCAGCGCTTCCATCGCGGTGTCGATAAGCTCGGTGGCTAATAGCAGATTACCCTTTTGGGTAGCCACGACACTATAGTCATGCTCAGGATGTACCGAGATAGCTTGGTTAGCAGGCAACGTCCAAGGTGTAGTCGTCCAAATAACCGCTTCAATAGTGTCTTCAATATCAGCAAACGCAGCAACCTTGTCCGTCCCCAATACATCAAAACTGACATAAATAGCATCAGAGGCTTTATCTTGATATTCCACTTCTGCTTCAGCCAATGCAGAGGTACAGTCCAAGCACCAATTAACTGGCTTCATACCGCGCGTCACATGGCCATTTTCATGAATCTTAGCCAATGCACGGACGATATTAGCCTCTTGCGTAAAGTTCATGGTGAGATAAGGATTGTCCCAATCACCAAAGATACCTAGGCGCTTAAAATCTATCTTTTGCAGCTCAATCTGGGTAGTCGCATACTCACGGCACAGACCACGAAACTCAGTCGCTGATACCTTTTTGCCGACTTTACCTACTTTTGCCTCGACTTTTTGTTCGATAGGTAAACCATGACAATCCCAGCCTGGCACATAAGGCGCATCGAATCCTGAAAGCGTCTTTGACTTAACAATAATGTCTTTGAGTACTTTATTGACCGCGTGACCTAAGTGAATCTGACCGTTCGCGTAAGGAGGGCCATCATGCAAAATATACTTAGGTGCGCCTATACGCGCTTGACGAATTTTACCGTAGACATCGTCGGCCTCCCACGCAGCCAACCAATCAGGCTCGCGTTTAGCCAAATTCGCGCGCATAGCAAAGGGTGTGTCCGCTAGGTTTAAAGTGTCTTTATAGTCGATAGATTCAGTCATAGTCTTAGTGTTTATCTCTATTCATATAGTGGAGGGGTGGCAATTTGGGGCTGATAATTTAGAGCAGTGCAGCTAATAGCTTAACAGATCATTCACAGGTAAACAGTTATGATCAGCAAAAGTAAAGCCACCTATTATAGGATAAATAAGTGACTAAAAATAGGGGAGATAAAACTCTGATAAGCCTGCCAATGTTGCGAATTAATATATAAGGAAAGGGTTTAAAAAAAGAAGTGGCACAGATTATATAGACAAAGAAAGTAGTGGCTGATCAGAAGCTTTATTATAGGCGCGTTTTAATTTGGAGAAATAACAAGCTGCTCCGCTAAGTCGAATAATGATTTTGTCGTGCTTTTAAAATTAAGCCCAGACTCCAGATGCTGCAAATGCTCATCAATCAAGGTTATAAGAAGCGTCTCATCTTTGGCTTCGATAGCCTGTACGATGCCCAAATGCTCATCTTCAGCACAGTTAGAGGAGCCAGCTTCATTATATAGCCCTATGATCAGTGTCGTACGTAACGTCAGCTCATTCAAAAAGTGTTCAAGCACTCGGTTATCAGCGATAGTCGCTAGATGCATGTGAAACTCGCGCGACAACCGTAGTTCGGCCGGCTTATTACCTTGCGCCCGTGCTTCAGCTTCCGCTTTGATAATCGCTCGCATGTCGACCATATCTTGTACAGTAGCATTATTTATTACTTGACACGCTAGCGTACGTTCTATGATACGACGAGCTGAAAAAACATCTTCGGCTTCTTTTGGCGATGGTGTCGAAATAAAAGCCCCTCGATTGGGCTGTAATTGTACGACATGCATAGTAGCAAGAGTTGAGAGCGCACGTCTTACATTAGCTCTATTGCACTGAAATAAGTCACTCAATACCTGCTCACCTAGCTTGGTACCAGCAGGTAACCGTTGTTCTGAAACAGCGGCTACTATTGAGTTGATGATGATTTGCTCTGGGATGGCTTCATCTTCAAGGATCTGTTTTTTGATTTTTGGTTTAGTCATAGCAGCGATTATAGTGCGCTGTATCTACGCATACAACAAAAATAAAAAAATAGTTGTATTGTTAACAATAATAGTTAACAATGATTGTTAACAAAGTATAGTTTTTTTAAAGTTAATGATGATACAAGACAGGGAATCTGTATGAAAATTTTAGTCATGAATCCAAATTCGACTGTTTCGATGACCGATAAAATTGTAGAGAGCGCCCGTCAAAGAGCCAGTGCAGGAACCCAAATTATTGGCGCATCAGGCATAGACGCTCCTGCATCTATACAAGGTCATTATGACGAAGCAATGTCAGTACCAGGCTTACTGGCGCGCTTAAAACAAGCGGAAGCTGATGGCGTTGATGGCGTGGTTGTCGCCTGCTTCGATGATCCAGGTATCGGTGCATGTCGTGAAGTATTTTCAGGACCAGTGCTAGGTATTTGTGAAGCGGCGGTTAAAGCGGCTAGCATGATTTCGACTTCTTTTAGTGTCGTCACAACCTTGCCACGTTCAGTGCCTGTGATTGAAGAGCTCATTCATGGCTATGGCTTATCGCATCGCTGTCGTCGTGTGCGCTCAGCTGAAATACCGGTATTAGCGTTAGAGGAAGAAGGGTCAGGCGCTCGGGAAAAGGTACGTGATGAGATATTGCGCGCTGTAAAAGAAGATAATTGCGAAGCCGTAGTACTAGGCTGTGCTGGCATGGCAGATTTGACTGAATGGTTGACCGAGGAGACGGGCGTTCCCGTTATTGATGGGGTTACAGTCGCAACACGTATGGTCGAAGCCTTAGTCGGTTGCGGATTAAAAACCAGCAAAATAGGCGCTTATGCGGCACCTATTAAATAAGAAGTCATCCAAAGATATTTAGGGTGTTTGATGACTAAATACAGTCACTGACGGACCCTAGTACTTTCTCAAGGAAGGAGAGCAAAATGGAAAATTCAAAAGCTGCCACCACAGCAGGGGTAGAGATAGTTGATCATAAAACTATCGGAGAGGAGAGTCTAGCTCCACAAACCACACGCATCATGGATCCTTGGTCGTATCTTTTCGCATGGCTCGGTGGCTGTGTCTCTATCGCAACCTTCACTGTGGGCTCTGGTTTGGTCGGGACTCTAAATCTACTACAGGTTGTACTGGCGATTGCCATTGGTTGTAGTGTCATCGGCGCAGCCCTGATGATTAATGGTCGTGCAGGCCATAAGTATGGTATTCCATTTATGGTGCAGTGCCGATCGTCATTCGGCTTTACAGGTAACCGTATTCCAGCGTTAGTGCGTTCGATACCGGCAATCGTCTGGTACGGTTTCCAAAGTTGGATTGGCGCTGGCGCGCTGAACTTGGTCTCTGATGCCTTATTCGATTATAACAATATCGTTGTTTTCTTTATTGGCTTTCAGTTTTTGCAGATTGCACTATCCGTATTAGGCTTTCACGGTATCAAATGGCTGGAAAATATTGGTTCAGTATTTATTATCGGTTCACTGATCTACATGTTTATTAGTGTTATTAATAAGTATGGAGATGCGATATCGACCAACCTAGTCAATGTTGAGGGGACATGGGGTGCGCCGTTTTGGGGTGCGACCATGTTATTCCTAGGTGTCTATAGCACCATGATGCTCAACGTTTCAGACTACTCGCGTGAATTAAAAAAAGAGGTCGGGCTGTTTCGTCAAGTCGCCATCTATGCCAACTCAATCCTACCAGCAACTTTATTTATGGGTTTGATCGGTCTGATGGTCACGAGTGCTACTGGAGAAGTCGATCCTATCAAAGTGTTCTCAAGCGCCGTTGACAATAAGCCTCTGTTGATTATCACCATGCTGTTCATTGCCTTCGCACAGGTCACAACCAACATTCTAAATAACGTGGTACCACCTGCTTATGCGTTAATGGATATCTTCAAGATTAAGTTCAAGACTGCGGCCATATTAGTTGGTTTGCTTGCATTTTGTACCTTCCCATGGGAACTAGTCAAAGATGAGTCAGCGGCAGGTTTGAACTTATTTATTCAGACCTACTCAGCGTTCTTAGGGCCTATCTTTGCTATTTTAGTAGTCGATTACTACATCATTCGCAAGCAAAAACTCGATATTGATAAGTTATATGACGAGAATGGCCCCTATAAAGGCGTCAATATGGCAGCGATTATCGCCATGGTTGTCGGTATCGTGGTTGCCTTAATTTTCTCGAGCATCTCTTGGTATGCTAGCTTAGTTCCAGCCGGTGCTATCTACTGGATACTGATGAAAAAGATGCCAGCAGCACAGCGCTTTATGCCATAGGTTTTTGACTCAATAAACGCTAAGTAGTAAAAAGTCCTTATGATAGCCCATGCTATTGTGAGGATTTTTTTGTTTGGAGTGTGCTGCATTTCAGTAGTATCACACTACTTCTAGAGTGCTTCGATTCTACAGTAGTAATAGCAGAGCTTAAGCATATTTTAGACAAACAATAAGAAAAGCATTCGCAAGTTAAAATAAGTGTTACGATTAAGATAAATGAATTGATACACAAATAACTCTCAAAACAATACTGCAAGGAGCAACCATGAAGATAGGAATTCCAAGAGAAGTCAAAAACAATGAGAACCGTGTCGGCCTACCACCGAATGGCGTTAGTGCCTTAGTTGATAATGGTCATGATGTCTATGTTGAGACCAATGCGGGAATGGGCTCGCAGTTTACAGATGAAGATTATAAGAATGTCGGTGCTACTATCGTTGATAGTGCGGCAGAAGCTTGGCAGGCTGAACTGGTTATTAAGGTTAAAGAGCCACAGTCATCAGAGTACCAGTATTTTAGAGAAGATTTAACGCTTTTTACTTATCTACATCTAGCAGCAGAATCTGAGCTGACTAAAGCATTGGTCGATAAAAAAGTTACGGGTATTGCCTATGAAACTGTACAGTTAGCGGATAATTCACTGCCGCTGCTTACGCCTATGAGTGAGATCGCAGGGCGTATGAGTACGCAGATCGGCGCACAATTTTTGCAGTCGTTTTATGGCGGCAAGGGCATATTGCTCGGCGGCGTTCCAGGTGTACAAAAAGGTAAGGTGGCGATCATTGGTGGCGGCGTCTCAGGTACTGAAGCGGCCAAAATGGCGATCGGTCTTGGCGCTGATGTGACGATCTTAGATCTTGATCCGAAACGTCTCAAACAGCTATCTGAGCTGTTCGGCAATGACGTGCAGACATTGATGTCAACTAAGCTGAACATTGCTAAGGCTGTCAAAAATAGCGATTTAGTTATCGGAGCCGTACTGATACCAGGGGCAGCAGCACCTAAGCTCGTCAGTGAAGAGATGATTGAATCGATGAATGATGGCGGTGTCGTTGTCGATATCGCTATTGACCAAGGCGGATTGTTTGCGACTACCGATCGGATTACGACTCATGATAATCCGACTTACACCAAGCACGGCATCATTCATTATGCGGTGGCTAATATGCCAGGTGCAGTGCCGCGCACCTCAACCTTAGCGCTATCCAATGTGACATTGCCGTATATACTAGCACTGGCTAAAAAAGGCGTGAAGCAAGCTTGTCTCGACAATCCAGCGTTTGCTAAAGGGGTGAATACACTGCAAGGTTATGTGACTTACGAAGCGGTGGCTGAAGCGTTAGATTACGAGTATAAAGCGTTGGATGAGTTGCTTGGTTAATAGCTAATAACTTATGCCATCACAATATCGACAATAAAGACCTGCTAATTTATTAAATTGGTAGGTCTTTTATCTTTTAAAATGAGCTCAACCACAGCCGCAGTTTAAGCGACCATAACGGCTGAATACCCGTCAATCCTTGTGTCATTTTGCCATCTTTTAAGATCACATAAGAGGGCGTCACCTGTCCTTGCCAATCATCAAATATTTCACCTTCTGCATCGTTGATAGTCGTAAAGCTATAGTTATGCTCATTTAGGTAAGCTTGCAGATCTCGATCACTACCAGATTGTATGGCCACTGTCACTACGGGATAGTTATCTGCTATAGCCAGCTTATTGATAGTTGGGGAAGTTACACTACAGATCGAACACCAAGTTCCCCAAAAGTATATCAGTGTTGGTTTGTCGGCACTTAGACTTGCCAAATCGACAGCTTGGCCTTGATAGTCCGTCAACTGCAATTGTGGATCAGCTGGCATGATAGGCTGGCGCCACCAGTTAACAGCAGTATAAATAAACAAAAATATAAAGCCATATAAGAGCACGTTTTTGACTATTGACCATGCCTTTTGCTTTGGGCTTTTAACAGGCGTTGGATTAGATTCTATAGTGTCGGTAGACATAACAGTACCCTTTTAAATGAGGCATCAAGTAGATAAAAACAAACGGCTGAATCGTCAGCCGTTTGTTTAAAGTTCAAATATATTCAAGACGCTAAAATTTTTGTGCACGACCTTGCAGTGGGTCACCTAACAGTACGCTACCTGAGTTCTCACGACGTTCCTCATCGCTCAATTTGCTGGCAGAAACCGCTACTTTACGTTTCCACTTTAGGCTAAATAAATCATCACGGCGATCCAGCAAGTTATGGACTGAGCCCTCATTACGGACATGAATGAGCTTGTCCAAATTGACATCGGAGAAGAATACCATTTCAGTATTAGGTGTAGTCTCGGCCATAATAGCATCATGGGTAAAGGCAAAGTCCGATGGCGAAAAGATAGACGACTGCGCATACTGAATATCGAGACTCTCAACCTGCGGTAAGTTACCTACTGAGCCACAGATCATCACATAGCACTCGTTTTCGACCGCACGAGCTTGAGCACAGATACGCACACGCAAATAGCCGTTTTTGGTGTCGGTCCAAAAAGGCACAAACAAGATGTCCATATCATCAAGCGCCATCAAACGCGCCAGCTCTGGGAACTCAACATCGTAGCAAACTAAAATACCAATGCGACCAGAATCTGTGTCGAACACTTGGACTTTATCGCCACCTTCGATCACCCATGCACTACGCTCATGCGGAGTAATATGGATCTTGCGTTGTTCCTCAACCGTTCCATCGCGGCGACACAGATAGCTGACGTTATACAGCACATCGTTTTCATCGAGTAGCGGCATTGACCCGCAAATAACGTTGACGTTATAGCTGACCGCTAGATGCGATATTTCATTCTTAAACCATTCGGTATATCCTGCTAAGAACCGTATCGCGACATTTTGATCGGTCGATTCACACAGTCCCATCAGCGGCGCATTAAAGAACTCAGGCAGACAGGCAAAGTCAGAGTTATAGTCGGCCATAATATCGACAAAGAACTCAACTTGTTGTAGCAATTCTTCAGGTGACTCAACCTCACGCATCTGCCATTGAATGCCGCCGATACGCACCTCAGACTTGCGAGTATTAGGCTTATAGTCTCGCGGCTCATAATAAATATTTGCCCACTCAAGCAAGGTCGCAAAGCCTTTTGACTGCTTATCATCAGGCAAATAGCCGGTCAAAATACGCTTAACAATAAAGCCATTGGATAGCTGAAACGATAGCGCTGAGTCATGAATCTCACGTGACTCGACGGCATCTATATATTCGCCTGGGGTCAAATCTTGATGATTGTGATAATTAGGAATACGGCCCCCTGCGAGAATAGAGCGCAGATTGAGCTGACGACATAGCTCTTTACGGGCATCATAGAGCCTGCGACCTAAGCGATAGCCCCGATAGTCAGGGTCGATAAGCGCGTCCAAACCATAAATAGCATCGCCAGCAGGATCGTCTTTGATAATCTCTTTGAGACCGATCAAGTCCTCATAAGTATGCGGGTTTGAAAATCTAGCGTAGTCAACCCTTACTGATAAAACAATACCGATCAGTTGATCATGATCGAATAAAGCAATTTGACCCTCAGGAAAAGCATCAATCAAGCTATTAATCGTAGTCTTTGACCAAGAGCCACCTAAATTGGCATAGACTCGATCCATTAGGGCTTTTAGTTGCGAATAATCTTTCTTTTTAATCTCAGCAATGGTTAAGTGCAGATCGTCTAACTTTTCTATTTTACTCATAATGTTCCTTTCGTTGCTCTTGTTGTCGCTTTTGTTGTCATTGGGGCCGTCATATTTGTCTTTGTTTTTGATTATGCTCAAAAGACTGTGCTCAAAGTTTCTTGTAACCGTATAGATAAAAACATACCAATAAATAGTTAGAATCGTTACAATAAATTATCCATGCAATTACAATGAGTTATAAGATTTAACTCAAGCCGCCGCTCATTACTAACTCACTGCTACATTAGTCATTGCTGTGCTGTAAAGATAACATAAGCACTCAAGGTTTTTATTTTACAACGGCTATTCGTCATTGCTTTTCGTCAAGCTGCTATCATAACAAGTCTAAAAATATAGGATAGTTTAACGTAGTAATCATTTGCTGCCTTCTTGTGAGTCTATGACTTGTAGTCGTTGTTAGTACATTTGCTGGCTTTTATTTATCGCTCAATGGATAGGGCGAATTTTGGAATTATTTTTATGTCTTTGGATAACAATAGCAAGCTGAATACTTTGGATCATATAGCAGATTCAGCGTTGATTCAGTTGGTCTATGTCAGTAGTCTGACGCTAAGCTCACGACTAAAAGCCTCAATATTTGATGAAGTAGAAGCGCATGCTCGTAATTATAATGAGCAACAAGGTATCACTGGTACTTTATGTTATGGCAACGGACACTTTTTACAATGTTTAGAAGGCGAAAAGACCAAGGTATTGGCATTGCAGCAACGTATATTCTCTGACAAGCGGCATAAAGATATAGAGATATTGCTAGTACAAGCCATCGATCAGCGTATCTTCATTGATTGGCGTATGCGTTTGCTGTTTTTAGAGCGTTGGTTATGGTCACCTGCCACCAAAAGACAGGCTGTACAATTAGCACCTTTTTTGCCTTTTGCTCCGTATAGCTGGACATCTATACATACAGAGCAGTTTTTACAAATTATAAGAACGTTTGAAAAACCACCACATATCAATGCTGCTGGTATAACTTATAATGCCTTGGGTAATATGGTTCGTCATATAGCAGCGCCTCATCAGGCTTTTTTGGTCGTTCAAGGGTTTTTAACCTTGCTGCTTATGATAGGCATATTTATTCTATTTCTATAAAATGCATAATAAACCCCAAGGTTAAAAGCGTCTTTTAAATAAACCTTACTTTTAGTTCAGAGAATTTATCAAGCGTTTAACATGTATATTATGGACGGCTCATCTATTGTAATTGCTTTGTATTAGCTATATTATTTATTATAGCTAATTGTTAAGATTTATAATCTACCCTCATTATGAATTCTAATTTGCTTAACGGTAATCGCAGGTAATAGTCATAAGCTTATTATCTCTATTAAAAAGCTAATTTTGGGATTATTCATCATGAATTTAGATAGCAGTGACTTAGACAACAGTAACTTAGACAAGAATGATTCAGATAAGAATAATATAGAAAAAACACTACAAAAATTATCAGATACGGCGCTAGTTCGTCTAGTCTACGTGAGTAGTGCTACTCTAAAAACTCGTCTAGATAGGTATATAGCGGAACATATAGAAAGCCACGCCGTTGTTTATAATAAGCAGCACGGTATTACTGGTATTTTATGTTATGGCAATGGCCAGTTTTTGCAATGTATAGAAGGCAGTAAAGTTGAGATAGTAGCGCTGATGCAAAAGATTCGTGCTGACAAACGCCACGACGGTATCGAAATACCTCTATTACAGCCTATAGATCAGCGTATGTTCGATGACTGGCGAATGCGCTTATTGTTTCTAGAGCGCTGGTCATGGTCGGCAAGTACTAAGAGTCAAGCCAACAGGTTATCACCCTATTTACCATTCACACCTCACAATTGGTCAGCTGAGCGTCATGAGCAGTTTTTAGAAACGATTAAAACTTTTGCGGCTTCACCAAGTATCCATGCTGCAGGTATTACTTATAATGCTTTAGTCAATATGTTCCGCCATATTGCTAGCCCACATCAAGCCTTTTTAGTGGTCCAAGGGTTTTTGGCCATACTACTCATTCTAGCTTTATATCTAATAAACTTTTGATTTAGCGTAGTCATCTTCTCCTCTGAACGACTCGTTGCAAGATAGAATATTTAAGCCATAAAAAAGACGCTAGCCTTCAGGGTTTAGCGTCTTTTTTGTGGCTTAATACGAACTACATATCAAAAATCTTACCACGGTTCATAATATTATTAGGGTCGAATACTTTTTTGACTTCTCTTAAATATTCAATCTCTGTTGCGCTACGACTGTATTGTAGATAAGGCTTTTTGGTCATGCCGACACCATGCTCCGCAGACACTGAGCCGCCATATTTTTGTACCGTCTCAAAGACGTATTTATTGACGATTTGACATTCCTCAAAGAATTCATTTTTACTCATAGCGTCGGGCTTGAGAATATTTAGATGCAGATTACCATCGCCAATATGACCGAACCAGCAGACTTCGAAGTCAGGATAATTACTACTGACGATATGATCGATATCGGCAATAAAGTTGGGCACATGGCTAATAAGTACGGAGACATCATTCTTGTAAGGGGTAAATACTGAGATAGTCTCAGAGATATATTCACGCAACTTCCACAGCTCCTCAGCTTGCGCCATACTCTGACTCATCACGCCATCAACGACCCAGCCTTGCTCCATACAGTGCTCAAATATCGCCATAGCCTTATCCATAATTGGCTCATAAGGCGCTTCAAACTCAAGCAAAGTATAAAACTTAGTCCGCGACTCAAACGGCTCTTGGACTTGCCCATGCGCCATCAGCTTATCGATAGCCGTATCATCAAAGAACTCAAAAGCAGTCAGATCAATTTTGGCTTGAAAAGCGGAGAGCACATTCATCACGTCAGTAAAGTTATCCATGCCGAGCACCATGACGCTCAAGTCTTGTGGCAAGCGCTCAAGCTTAATCTGCGCATGAGTGACCAAGCCTAGCGTGCCTTCACTACCGATAAACAATTGGCGCAAATCGTAACCTGTAGCGTTTTTGACCATACCGCGATTCAACTCTAAGATATCGCCTTTACCTGTGACTACGGTCAGACCCATAATCCACTGACGGGTCATACCATAACGAATCACCTTGATGCCGCCGGCATTGGTGCCGATATTACCGCCCATTTGGCTCGAACCTGCGGAGGCAAAATCAACAGGGTAGTATAAGTCCTTTGACTCCGCAAACTGTTGCAATTGCTGAGTGACTACGCCTGCTTCGATCTCAACCAAGCGATCGGCGGCATAAAACTGACCGATACGATTCATCTTATCCATGCTGACGACAATCTCACCATCAGCTGCAACTGCGCCTGCAGATAGCCCCGTGCGACCGCCACTTGGCGTCAATACGACTTTATGCTCATTAGCCAATAAAACGATAGCCTGCACTTGCTCGGTCGACTTTGGAAACACAATTGCAGCGGCCGCTGGCGCGAAATGCTTGGTCCAGTCTTTACCCCAATGCTCTAAACTCTCGCTATCGGTTTTGATCTGACTCTCATCAAATTGATGGTTATCAACGAGCGTATCTAGGATAGCCTGTACCGCAATAGTATTCGCAGCAGACGTACTGATTATCGTCTCATTGCTATTGTCTTGATTATCAGCTTGATCTGCGGCATGAGTACATTCGTGAGCAGGGCGGTTGTGCATGGTCGGTGATACAGTCATAAGGGTCTCAATGTATAGTTACCAAGTTTGAGCTAGCATTATTTTGTATATTATAGAGCGTGTTGTAGTTTACCGTGAATAATAACAGACCGCTAGCCTATATAGAGAGAACACAAAAGCTCATTAACTTGATTGGATAGATTTACGCATAAATTCAGGAAAAAACTTAAGTAAAAAATAGTAACTATTTATTTAAGCTTGTCCCTAACATCATGGGGTTAATTTGTGTAAGATGATTGCATCATTTTTCTTTGCATTCGTGCAACTCACCTTAGTTAATTATAGGACAGTTTTCATATGGCGCTATCACTACAAAAAGACAAGATCCGTTTTTTATTACTCGAAGGCCTGCACGAGAACGCCTTAAAGGTATTAGAAGGAGCTGGTTATAGCAATATCGAATATCTAAGCCATGCGCTTGATCAAGATGAGCTGATCGAAAAAATAAAAGACGCCCATTTTGTTGGTATTCGTTCGCGTACTCAGTTAACTCGTGAAGTACTTGAGCATGCCGAAAAGCTTATCGGTATTGGTTGCTTTTGTATCGGTACGAACCAAGTTGACTTGGAAGCGGCTCGCGAGCTAGGTATTCCTGTCTTTAACGCGCCATACTCTAACACCCGCTCAGTTGCAGAATTGGTATTAGCTGAAGCTATTATGCTCTATCGTGGCATCCCTGAAAAGAATGCGACCGTCCATCGCGGCGGCTGGGGTAAGTCAGCTACTAATTCGCATGAAGTGCGCGGCAAAACTATCGGTATCGTCGGTTATGGTTCTATCGGCTCGCAGCTGTCTGTACTGGCAGAGAGCTTCGGCATGAAAGTTATCTACCAAGATGTGGTGACCAAATTACCCCTTGGTAACGCTGAGCAAGTAGCTAGCTTGGAGGAATTATTAGGCAAGGCGGATATCGTTACCTTGCATGTGCCTGATCTACCAAGCACACGCTATATGATGGGCGCTAAGCAATTTGCGCAGATGAAAGAGGGCAGCTACTTTATTAATGCTGCTCGCGGTACTTGTGTTGAGATTGATGATTTGGCAGCGGCATTAGAATCTGGCAAGATATTGGGCGCGGCAATCGATGTGTTCCCAAAAGAGCCAAAGTCTGCGGATCAAGAGTTTGAATCGCCACTGCGTAAGTTCGATAACGTGATCTTGACGCCGCATATCGGTGGCTCAACGCAAGAAGCACAGGCGAATATCGGCTTTGAAGTCGCTGAGAAGTTTGTCAGCTATTCAGACAAAGGTGATACGGTAACGGCAGTGAACTTCCCAGAGGTTTCTATTCCGTTCAAAGAAGGCACCCATCGTCTATTACATATCCACAAAAACGTCCCAGGTGTGCTATCACAAATCAACCGCCTGTTCGCTGAAGCGCATATCAATATCTTAGCGCAAAGCCTCATGACGGAGGGTGATGTCGGTTATCTGATCATGGATGTCGACTATCAAGACTCTGATGCCGCGCTTGATCAATTAAAAGACGTTGAAGAAACTATTCGCGTACGTATCTTGTTCTAAAGTTAAGGCACTTTTAACCAATGGCAGATAATCCTTGAGATTGTCTGCCATTTTTTATGCTATAGCTTATGTTTCTCAGAGATTAAGATTAGCTTACTCATTATTATATTAATTAACATTTTCTTGACGATGAATTAATTTTGACAACTTATACTACACAACTGATGAGCTCTAGTGTTTACTATTTTTATGAGCTTCACAAAGTTAATTTCAAAAAAAATTAGTATCAGAAATTAGCGTTAGAACAATAAGTGATCAATAATAAAATAATTTGAACGATTAATAGGATTTTTATGACAATGAATATATTAAAAGCTGCTGCTTTGGGTGGCGTATTAGCTATGACTGCAACTGCCAGCCAAGCCGCTAGTCAAGACGATTATCAGTTATCAAGCCACATTTTAGACATAAGCACGGGTATGCCTGCGCCAGATGTTAATGTAAAATTGATGATGCAAGAAAACGGTGAGTGGAAACTGCTTAACGAGCAAAAAACGGATAGTAACGGCCGTATCGGTACTTTTTTATCGAATGCAGATAATGCCGACCACGATGGTACTTATAAATTAATTTTTGAGACTTCACCGTACTTTCGAAATAAAGGTTTAGAGTCTTTTTATCCTTATGTCGAAGTGAACTTCAACATCGATGACGACAATCATTATCATGTACCTATTACTTTATCTGCTTATGGATTTAGCACTTACCGTGGTAGCTAAATCTTGAGCGGACTAGATTCATAGTCCTCATAGAAGAGATATAAAAAAAGAGAGGCGCTATTATTTATAGCGCCTCTCTTTTTTATGGAAAATTTAACGACTTAATTAAAATGATGTTTTGTCGTAGGGTGCTTTTTAAGCACCATTAATGAAGTTGTAAATCATAGATGGTGCGATGGAGAGCACCCTACGCGACTCTTTTACCTATGTTTTAAGCGAAAACTATTTGGCTTTATTCGCCGCGTCAGCTTTACGGCGAGCTTCAATCTTAGCTGCCTTGCGCTTTTCTATAACGTCAATTACATCGCTACCGATATGGACTTCTCCGCGCTTTAATGCCAATTGCATCTGATGTTCACGCTCACGAAAGCGTACTTTTTGCTCGTCAGTAGCCTTATCGATACAATGCGGGCAAGATTCGCCTTTGATATAAGCGCTAGATTGCATATCAGCTGCGGTGATCGGCATACGGCAAGCAAAACACTGCTCATAATCGCCCTTTTCAAGATTATGATTGACCGAGACGCGGTTATCAAACACAAAGCAGTCGCCTTGCCACATCGACTGATCTTGCGGCACTTCTTCCAGATATTTTAAGATACCGCCTTCTAAGTGATAGACCTCATCAAAGCCTTGTTGACGCATATAAGCCGTCGATTTCTCACAGCGAATACCGCCCGTGCAGAACATCGCGACTTTTTTATGTTTAGCAGGATCCATCTCTTTAGCGACGTATTCTGGGAAATCACGAAAGGTTTCCGTATTAGGGTTGACCGCGTTTTGGAAGGTACCGATTTGCACTTCGTAATCATTACGCGTATCGATCAAGATCACATCAGGATCAGATATTAATGCGTTCCAATCCTTGGGTTTGACATAGCGGCCGACGGATTGCAATGGATCGATATCTTCCACACCCATGGTAACGATTTCTTTTTTGAGTTTGACCTTGGTGCGATAAAACGGCTGCTCACTGGTATAGGACTCTTTAAAAGTAAAACTACCAATCGCTTCTATGCTACGTAAATATTCCAAAACATTGTCGATGCCTTGACGACTACCTGATATCGTTCCATTAATGCCTTCGCTGGCGATTAGCAAGGTACCTTTGACATCGTTAATCAGCATTATGTCTAAAATAGGCTGGCGATAATTCTCGAAGTCAGTAAAGCGAGTGAACTTATAAAGGGCAGCGACGACGACATTATTTACTTCGCTATCGTAAACAGTGGCATGGTTTGAGGGTTTATTATCTGTTTGATTACTGCTAATTTGATCGGTGCTGCTCATGTGTTTCTCCTGCTGGCTAAGTCGTAAACCTAGTGCAATGATGGATTAAATTTTTATTAAAAAGAGTAATAACATCTATCAGATTGTGGAATTGATAAATGCGGGCGTAGTGTAGCAAATTTTGACTAGGTTTTGGGGATGTCTTTAAGCGTTTTATTCTGCTGATTTATTTGCTGTAGGCTAGGTTTTTAACCCAGCGTCTATACTCTACAAAGTCTTAAATGGAGATTAAAAATTAAGCATATATTTGCTACTATTTACTGTCAAAAACTTAGCACTCCACAATGTTATGTGTATAATCAAAACTTAAGCCAACAGAGAGCTCTAAAAAATTATGAATAGTAAAAATGAACAGGAGCTATTAGAAATTATAGCCACGTATTTTCAAGAAAAAATATTTGATAATCATAGATTGACCGTATTAAAAACACATTCAAAGTTGAAATCATACAAAATAAATCCAATTCTTGTGAAATATTTATCCAAAGTTTTAGAAGATGATTTTACACCTTTAGGTATTGCTAAAGCTCTATATTATCCACGAGTTCTAGGAACTTCAATCAATACATCTTTTGGAACACGTATTCAGAATATGTTTGTAGAATTAGACTTAGCTCAAGGTTCGCTAATAAAAGGTATGGATATTGAGTTTGAGGATAAAACTGATGGACGTAAAAAATGGTGTCAGTTAAAGTCAGGGCCGAATACTATAAATTCTGAGGATGTCAATCCACTTCTAGCTAAATTTACAACAGTAACAAATTTAGCTAGAACTAACGCCATCAATTTAAATAATTCGGATCTGATTTTAGGAGTCTTATACGGTGATGAAAGCCAATTGAGCCAGCATTACAGAGCCATTGATAAACAATTTCCTGTTATTGTTGGGCATGAATTTTGGCATAGACTGACAGGTTATCCTAACTTTTATGAAAAATTGGTATCTAAGTTAGACTACCTGATTTTAAATATGGATTCGCATGACTTTTTTAAACAAGGCTACATAGCATTGGCGAAGGAAATCGAAGAGTCTTCGTTATTTGACTTCTCGTAATAAGCATTCAGTAATTTAATTAAAGAATAGCCCATCTCTTTGCCTAGGTTACAAGGAACAGCATTACCGATTTGCTTATATTGTTGAGACGTTGAACCCATAAACTCCCAGTCGTCAGAAAAAGTTTGTATTCTTGCGTACTCTCTAACGGTAAAGGGACGGGTCTCATCGGGATGACAGCGTTCGGTTTGTTTTTGAGCAGGACTACAAGTCAAGGTTAAACTAGGCTCATCCCAACCTATTCGTCTTGCCATACCAGTTTTTCCACCACCTAAATAGAAGCTCTTACCCATATACTCTTTTTGAATATCAATTGGTAAATCTCGCCAGTAGCCCTTAGGTGGAACTAGGTCAAGAACTTTTTTCTTATGTTCAGGATATTTTGCCCCATCTGAATGTGGAACATCTGTTTCATACAACGACCCTTTTTTGAGAGCGTCACTTAAATGATAAATTTTATTTGATGGTCTTGGATATTGATAACTTATATCAACATCTTTACGTACACCAACGATAAATATGCGTTCTCGCTTTTGAGGTACATTATAATAAATGGCTTTTAATACTTGCACGGGAACCACCCGATAACCAATTTCATCAAGAACTGAAATCATCCCTTCAAGGGTTTTTCCTTTTTCGTGAGAAAGTAAACCTCTAACATTTTCACCAACACATATCAGAGGCTTTACTTGAGTAACTGCCCGAGCAAAATCATAGAATAATGTACCTCTGGTATCTTCTAATCCCAATTTTCTGCCTGCATAACTAAAAGCCTGACAAGGAAAACCACCTGTCACAATATCTACTTGATCTCTATATTCAGAAAAATCAAATGACTTAATATCACCTTCTAATATATTCCAATTGGGGCGATTATGACGTAGAGTCTGACAAGCCCATTTATCTATTTCATTAAGGGCTACGCATTTGATACCAGCTTGCTCAAGACCAGATGCTAGACCACCTGCGCCAGCAAACAGTTCTAGAACAGTATATTCTTTATCAGGTTTGACAAAGTTGACTATTGGATCGGTTAATAACGTAGGCTGTAAAATAGCGTTGATATCCTTTTTTCTATAGACTCGATAGTTGCTCATAGGTTCACGAAAAGCAGGTAATTTGCCTTCATTGTCCCATCGACGTAGCGTTTGTTTGCATCTTCCAAGAATGATAGAAGCTTCTGCAATTGTATAAAAATTATCCATTCAAACATTATACATGGTTGTACAAAGGTTATAAAATAATTTTATAAACTATACGACCTAACCGATGATGAGATTGCCATTATCAAAGCCAGTTAATGTAAAGTTATTAATATTCCAAACAAAAAATCCAGCGCAAAGGCTGGATTTTTATTATCTGCTAACTTAATACAGATTTATTTACTTTGAAACCAAGTATCGGCTTTGCTGCGAGCACTAGCGATATCTGAGCTTGAAAGGTTCAAAGCTAATTGACCGATTTTGCCACGGGCTTTAGTACGTACCTTCTCATCAAGCATTCCATCACGAGCCGCTAAATCATACCATTTATAGGCATCAACTAAATTCTTTTGCTTCTCATCGAGTAAGGCTAGCGTATAGCTGGCACGGTTATCGCCACGCATAGCGGCCTTTTCTAACCATACTTTGGCTTGTTGTAGATTAGGCTGTACCCCTTCACCGCGTAGATACATAATCGCTAGATTAAGCTGAGCAGGAGCAACACCTTGTTCGGCCGCGCGCGTATACCATTGAATCGCTTGCTGAGTATTCTGCGCTATGCCTTCACCTTTTTGTAGACGCTTGGCTAAATAAAACTGCGCATGATCGTTACCTTGTGCGGCACGAGCAGAGAGATCGGCCATGCTCATCAGCTCAAAACGTGAAGTATCAAGCGGTACGTTTGAGATCAGTTCAGCATTAGCAAGACCTGCACAAGAGAATAGGGCAGTGAACAAGGCGGCTTTTAATAGCTTCATAGCGGCTCCGAGAGTGAGTCATAAATTAAAATCAAAAAAAAATAAAGTTATACCATAAATAGATATGGTGATAACTGATTACCTTTATATGATTTGAACTTATAGTTTTATGAATGGACTAGTAATAGTCGCTAAAAAACGAACTAGTCGTAAAAAATAAGTAGCAGTCAATATGAGGCTATTGACAATATTTAACTAGCTTAACACCCAAAGTTACCAAACTCAAATACTAATTACGTACATCAAGCTCGTTTTAGAGCATTAGTACTTAATAAAATCAATTGGTTACAAAATATTAAGGCTATAGCCATAAAATAAACAAGGTGTTTCAGTATATAAACAAAACTTTATATCAGCGTTTAGTGACTCTATAGATAGCCACATCAGCCAGTAAGTTCGGTGCTTGACGAATAAGTGCACTCATAAGTGGCGAATGACCCTTATCCGAATCACTCACCGCAAAGCGATTGATAATATGGATATCATGCTGAGCGCACAGCTGCTCAAAGTCCTTGAATGTACAAAGATGAATGTTAGGGGTGTCATACCACTCATAGGGCAGCGCCTCTGAGACAGGCATCATGCCCTTGAGTCCCAAATGGATACGGTTTTGCCAATGAGCAAAGTTAGGAAAGGTGATAATGGCTTCGCGCCCAACCCGTAGCATATCGAGCAATAAGGTATCAGGCGCTTTGACCGCTTGTAGGGCTCGTGCCATAACCACGGTATCAAAGCTATTGTCAGCGAAGCGCGCTAAGCCGTCATTAAGATCTTGCTCAACGATAGATAGGCCTTTGGCGATCGCTTCGTTGATTTTTTCTTCGTCAATCTCAAGACCATAACCGCTAACGCTCAGCTTATGTTGTAAGTGTGCGAGTAGCTCGCCATTACCGCAGCCCAAGTCTAATACATGCGAGCGCGGTGCAATCCAGCGCTCAGCTAATTGATGATCCATTCTCATGTACGCGCTCCTATAGTGGCTGTATTTTGCGCATCGTATTCATTGCTATTAGCATCAGTGTTAGACGGTGTCGTAATAAAAGGCGCTGTCAAAAATCCTTTAACAGCATCCATATAGCGCGGAATATCAAAAAGGAATGAATCGTGACCGTGTGGCGCGTCGATATCGACATAACTGACGGGTTTACCTGTCGCCATCAGCGCATTGACGATCTCCTGCGAGCGCTCAGGAGCAAAGCGCCAATCACTAGTGAACGACACAACGAGATACTGGCATTGGGTATGGGCAAGGGCAACTTTTAGATCATCGTGCTCATGCTGATGTTCTTGATAAACGTCAGCGCTATCGAGCGTGTCCTCTTCTATAGTCGTTTTCAGCGACGGCTCTGCTACTGGCGCTGTGGCTCTTCTGACCCGTCCACGAGTCGGGTCAAAATAATCGAGCGCTTTGGTCATCAATAGGTAGGTATTGGCATCGAAGTTTTCGCTAAAGCGCTCGCCTTGATAACGCAGATAGCTCTCTACCTGAAACTCGACATCATAGCCGTAAGTGAATTTGCCCGCTTTGAGGTCACGACCGAATTTAGCTTTCATCGCGTCTTCAGTCAGATAAGTGATATGTCCAACCATGCGCGCCAAGATAAGTCCGCGCCGCGGGTAAGTACCCGCTTGTAGATAGTGGCCGTCTTTAAAGTCAGGGTCTGAGAGGATCGACTGGCGAGCGACCTCATTAAATCCGATATTCTGTGCCGATAGCTTAGGCGTACTGGCAATCACCACGCAGCGCTTGAGACGTTCAGGGTAGTCGACCGACCACTGTAGCGCTTGCATGCCACCCATAGATCCGCCAACGATGGCATGCCAGCAGTCGATTTGCAAGCGATCCGAGAGCATCGCTTGGGTCTTGACCCAGTCCTTTATGGTGATCAGTGGGAAGTCGGGGCCATAGACCTGAGCATTATTCTTATTATTATTGACGTCATTGTTATTAGTACTAGCACTATTATCATCAGCGCTATCGCCATTAACATTAACATTATTAGCGTTAACACTGTCAGGGTTGATCGAGGTTGGACCTGTTGAGCCAAAGCAACTACCGATATTATTGACACATAGCACAAAAAACTTGTCAGTATCGATAGCTTTGCCAGGGCCAATCATATTGTCCCACCAGCCGCTTTTTTTATCATCAGGGCTATGCACTCCTGCCGCATGATGATTGCTAGATAGGGCATGACATATCAAAACTGCGTTGGACTTATCCTCATTGAGGACGCCATAGGTTTCATAGACCAAGTCAAAATAAGGCAAGGTGCGATTGCACTCTAAGGTGAGTGGCTCAGCGAAGTGTAGGGTCTGCGGAGTCACGATACCGACTGAGCCTTGCATACCTGCAAAAAACTCAGGATAGTCAGTAGAGTGATCATTGGGCTTGGACTCATTAACAAGATTAGGACGGGCTATCAAAGCTACCTCGCAGACGACAGTTAATAGTGATGTGGTGCTATTTGATAATATGGCAGTGCGGCAATGCAATTGCGATCAAAAGAGCAAGTATAGCTATTGTAGGGCGATGCGGTTATGAGTACAACCATGCTAGCGGCTGATTCTCAAAGATTAGACCGCTATTGCGTATCGAATTGTATAGTCGCTATTATTTGGCGTTTATCCGTGCCATAAAATGCTAAACTATCCGCTATGACTTGCAGCTATTTTACCATGCTATAGGGAATACCTTTTTGTTATTATTATCGGGTCTGTTTTACTCTTATATTCTATTACAAGATATACCGCTATGAAACCTGAACTACCCCCGCGTATTGCTGTGTTATTGATCAATCTAGGGACGCCTGATGAGCCGACTGCTCCTGCGGTTAGACGCTACTTAAAGCAGTTTTTGTCAGACCCTAGAGTCATCGAAATTCCTAAGTTTTTGTGGGCGATTATCCTAAACTTATTTGTATTGCCGAGCCGACCAAAGCGCGTGGCCGAAGCTTATGCCAGTATTTGGGATGGGGACTCACCGATGCGTAATATTTTGAATACGCAAGTAGAGAAGCTCGAATCGCGTTTGGTCGATACTGCTAGGCCTTTTCGAGTGACTACTCATGCAGCGATGAGCTACGGTAATCCAGGCCTGCCTGATGTTATGGATAAATTACGTGCTGAGGGTGTCGATCATTTTGTGATGTTGCCCGTATTTCCGCAGTATTCAGCGACCTCAACAGGTGCGGTCTACGATGCGATCACCAAATGGTCACTCAAACAGCGTAACTTGCCTAATATCACTATTGTAAAAGACTACTTTGCCCATCCGCTGTATATCAAAGCTTTAGCCGATAGTATTCGCCGTTTTCAAGCGGTGCATGGCAAGCCTGAAAAGCTGATGTTTAGCTTCCATGGTATTCCGCAGCCGTATATGGATAAAGGCGATCCTTATCCACGCCGTTGCAAATGTACTGCCGCGCAGGTTGCTCATGAGCTAGGACTCTCTGATGATGAATGGATTATCAGTTTCCAATCACGCTTTGGTAAGCAAGAATGGGTCAAGCCCTATACTGATGTCGTGCTAGATGAATGGGCGAAGTCTGGGGTAAAATCTGTACAAATCCTTAGCCCAGCATTCTCAGCGGATTGTCTTGAGACTCTAGAAGAGTTAGCGATTGAGAACCGTGAGCGCTTTTTAGAGGCGGGCGGTGAGGAGTATCATTATATTCCTGCCCTTAACTTCGATGAGGCGCATATCGATCTATTAGAGGCGATGAGTGCGCCCCTAGTAAAAGGCTGGGCGGGCACGTTGGATGGCTGGGTATAACGGCTTTAGGTAAATCATAAAAAGTAATAGGTTATAAATCACAAAAAGCACGCTCAATAAAGTTGGGCGTGCTTTTTATTTAAAATAACGGCTTTAAGTTAAAAACTTATCTATAGATCATTATCATTATTGCTATGTTCAGCGGCTTCTCTATCGGCAATATCGACAATATCAGGATAGTCGCTATCATCTAGATTATCTTGTACCAAGACATTGTCGATAGTCGATTCGTCTATATTTTGACGGTGCATTGGTGTGAGACCTTGAGTAGCGCCGCTGCCTGCTTGTGAGTTGTCAAACCCTGCGCTGTTATCAATCACCTCGTCATCATTGATAGTGTGCAGCATGTCATTATCAAGATCTACCAGCTGATCATCGCGATCCATATCGGTGCTCTTGTGACTAGCAATTTCATTCATCTCATCAGGTAGTGGCTGTTTTGAATTATCCATAATTTATTCCTTAGTTCTTATTTGATATTAGTAATTATCCGTTTACTAGTGTGCAAGGATATGCCGCTTACCGCTAGTAGTAAGCTGTGAAAAGATGTGCAAAAAATGTAAGGCAGCTATTATTTTTAATGACAAATTTAACGATGCTTTTAAGAAGTAAACCTAAAAAGCAAAACGGCTACCAATATTTGATAGCCGTTTTGTTTGTTCAAAATTATGATCATTAATAGTTACTGCTAGATAATCTACTTAGTACCGATTCTACTATTTACAAAGCGCATGATTGGATCGGGTGCTACTTGTGAGGCCTTTTGCAATACTTTCGCTGGCAAGCCAATAGGGTAGTGAGTAGCAGTCAGTTTACGGTTAGGGCAAGTGCTCAGCTTAGCGAGTTTTTTGGCGACATCATCAACGGTTAGATTGATGCCTAAACGGTCAATACTAGTGACGGTGATGTCTTTGGTCATATCAGACTTGACCCATAACGGCATGACATCGATAACCTTAACGCCCATCTCGCTATATTCGATGTTTAGCCCTTCGGTCAGACCACGTACAAAGAACTTACTGGCCGCATAAGGCGCAACTTCTGACTGCCCATAAATAGCAGAAGCAGAAGATAGATTAATGATTTTACCTTCTTTACTCTCTGCTAAATGCGGCGCTAGCTTATGACAGCCGATCAACACGCCTTTACAGTTAATATCGATTAATGATAGTTGCTTGTCCAAATCAGTCGTCGGCAATACGCCACTGACCAGTACGCCTGCATTATTAATAAGCGTGTCGATACCACCGAAGTTATCGGTCATTTGCTCAATCGCTTTATCCCAATCCTCAGGCTTAGTCACATCTAGATTACCTGTGATAATACGCTGTTTTTTATTGGCTTTTTTAAAGGCTTTGTCGGTAACGACGCGTTTTAGCTCAGCAGTATCGATATCGAATAGGCCGACGCTATGGCCTTTGGCAGCTAGACGTTTGGCAGTTGCTAGACCGATACCGCGTGATGCACCTGTGATTAGAATGTTCATAGTAGTTTACTCAATAGTAATTAATAAAAAGTTAGTTGTCTTCAACCATTACTTTAGTATAGCAAACTGCCACTGAATATAACTAAGCAAACGACTAGCTATCATTGATTTGCCACCTCAAAGCGCAGTTTACTCGTTGACTGTCCTTCAAAGCCAAGTAATTTGAGATGCCACAAATAAACTAGAGCAATACTGTAGATAATCAACTCAGACAGCTCCTCAACTATCATGCCAAAAGTAGTAGGGAAGACAATGGCATGCTCTCCCATATATTGAAACAGTGCTAATACGGCTACTGCTATATATAACGCTACAGCGGTGTGCTTTAAAAGTGCCCAGCAATAACGCCATGAATAAATTAACAGGCCAATAGTAATGATATAAATAATAGTAAGGACTAAGTCTTCCCACCAGTCGTAAACATATCCTAATAAGGAAAAGTCTGGCGCAATAAGTAAGTCGGGTAGATAGTTCAATTCACGCCGAATAACAGTAAAGAACACCAATACTGAGGCAAGCCAAAAATGATGGCCGCGTTTGATACTGCTCTTTACCATATATTGCGCACAACGTAGCAAACAGGCTAGTAAGATAAAGATGCTAATAATTTCAACGATGCCACTTTCAATAAAGATAGTTAGCTCCTAAAGTATGAGAAATAAAGCTATAAAACAAAAAAGTGAACCCGAAGGCTCACTTTAAAGGTCAAAATATCCTATGCAAAAAGGATGTTTTGATAATGATATATTATAGTACTAGATTTAATCGTTGGCTAGCATAGAAACTTGTAGATTGAACGATTTTTTCTACTGACGCGTCTATTTTTAATACGACTGTTTTTAATGCGCCTCATCCCAATTAGCGCCACTATCGGTCTCAACCAATAACGGCACGACAAAGTCTACCTCCCAGCCCATATCTTTTGCGGTCTCTGACAATACATTCTGCATCGCGTCTTTGATCAACTGACTGATCTCAGCCACTTTGTCGCTATCAACTTCGAACACTAGCTCATCATGGACTTGCAGTAGCATTTTGGCTTGATTTTTAGGCAATACTTTATCGACCGCAACCATAGCCAGCTTGATTAGATCAGCCGCTGAGCCTTGCAGTGGGGCGTTGATAGCCGCGCGTTCAGCGCCTCGGCGTACCATCTGATTGCTATGAGCGATATCAGGGGTATAAAGCTTACGCCCTAATATAGTTTCGATATAGCCACGCTCATGAGCGCTGGCGCGAGTATCTATCATGTATTGCTTGACGCTTGGGTAGCGCTCAAAATACATATCGATATAGTCTTGTGCCTCACCGCGACTCATCTGTAACTGCTTAGCCAGTCCAAAAGCGCTCATACCGTAGAGCAGACCAAAGTTAATGGCTTTTGCATTACGGCGCTCGGTTGCACTGACCTCAGTTACCGCTTTGCCTAATACTTCAGCAGCGGTTGCGCTATGAATATCTAGTCCTTCATTAAAGGCACGGGTTAAGTTGGCATCCCCTGAAAAATGCGCCATCAGTCGTAGCTCAATTTGTGAATAATCCGCTGCTAATAGCACACGGCCTTCTGGCGCGATAAAAGCTTGACGAATCAGACGACCCGTGGCGGTCCGGATAGGAATGTTTTGCAAGTTAGGATCAGTGGATGACAAGCGACCTGTACTTGTTAAGGCTTGATGATAGCTAGTATGTACGCGATCCGTTTCACTATCGGCAACCGCATCGAGCGCATCGGTATAAGTGCTCTTAAGCTTAGATAAGCTACGATACTCCAGCACGATATCAACCAGCGGATGATCAACCTTTGATAATACAGCTTCACCTGTTGAATACTGCCCCGACTTAGTCTTTTTGCCACCAGGGACACCGAGCTTATCAAAGAGCATCTCGCCTAATTGTTTGGGCGAACCGAGATTAAATTCTTCGCCAGCGACTTCATAAGCTTGCGCTTCAAGTGCAATAATCTCTTCATCAAAACGCTTGGATAGCTCGTTTAAGAAGGGGCGCTTAATTAAAATGCCGTGTGCCTCCATCTGGCAGAGGATTTGGGCGACTGGAATCTCTAACTCGTGTAGCAATTTAACGTTATTAGCGTCATCAATGAGCTTTTCATTAAAGACGTCAAATAGCTGATAAGTAATATCGGCATCCTCACAAGCGTAGTCGCTGGCGATATCAATGGCGACTTTATCGAAGCTGACTTGTTTCGCGCCTTTGCCAGCGACGTCTTCATAGCTGATGGTTTGGGTTTGCAGATAGTGCCGCGCTAGATCATCCATACCGTGGCGGGTAATAGCTGCATTGATGACATAGCTGGCGAGCATAGTATCCATCGCCCAGTTATTTTTTGAATGCTCGGCATTGCTATGAATGCTACCAATCAGATCAATATCATAATGACTTAAGATATGTGCGTCATACTTTAGATGTTGACCGATTTTGCCGATATCGGCATTTTCCAAAATCGGCTTTAATCGCGCAAGTACCGTATCACGATCCAGCTGCTTAGCTATTAATTCATCACCTTCTAAGCTATGGGTCAGCGGAATGTAATAAGCTTCGTGTGCTTGTAGAGCAAAAGATAAGCCGACGATTTCAGCTTGACGCCAATAGATGCTCGTAGTCTCAGTGTCGATAACAAAATGCGGCGCGGCCTCTAATTGTGCCACTAAGCTATCAAAAGCTGGCATGTCCAATACGGTGTGCCAAGCTTTAACCTGAGATTTGCTACTTTTAATATTTTCAATCTTAGTCGATTGCATCGCTTTGGCGACTTGCGCTTGCGATTCAGTGCTGGCTTGGCTATTGGCAACACTACCCGCACCATTATTGGCGGGGTGGTTGGGATGATCTAACGAGGCCAGCTCGTTTTTGAACTCAAGCTCAGTGTACAAAGCGCGTAATTCGTCGATATGAGCGCTCGGGTCGGTATTGATACGCAGGTCTTCCCAGTCCTGCCCAATATCCAAGTCCGTCACGATAGTCGCCAGCTGCGCGTTAAGGGGAATCTCATCAGCGTGCTCAATCAATCCTTTCGCACCGCGCCCTTTTATATAGCCGATATTTTTGAGCATGTTATCGATATCGCCATACTCATTGAGCAAGTCTTTAGCGGTCTTTTTGCCGATACCAGGCACGCCTTTGATACCATCAGAGGAGTCACCCATCAGGGTTAGATAGTCGATCATTTGCTTAGGTTCGATACCCAGCTTATCTATCACCCCTTGAGTATCGGTGATCTTACCCGTAAAGCTATCCTCAAGTATCACCGCGTCATTGACCAGCTGCATCATGTCTTTATCACCTGTCGAGATGACAACGTGATGGCCCTCGAACACCGCGCGATGGGCGAGAGTACCGATAATATCATCGGCCTCAGCGCCTTCAATACGGAGTAGCGGAATACCTAAAGCCGTCACTAAGCGATGAATAAACGGAATCTGCTGCACCAGCTCGATATCCATCGGCGGACGCGCTGCCTTATAATCTGTCGATAACTGATGACGAAAAGTAGGAGACTTAGTATCAAAAGTCACTGCCATATGAGTCGGGTGATAGCGGCGCATCAGCTTGAGCAAAGCGTTTAGAGTACCGCGAATAGCATTGGTATGCTGGCCTTGGGTGGTAGTCATTTCAGGCAGCGCGTGAAAGGTACGAAATAGATAATAAGAGCCGTCGACTAAGATAAATGGCGGCTTATCTTTATCCACTTGACTGGTATCCATAGTCGCCACATTGGGCATCGTCGCAAAGCTTGGCAAAGTATTCGGATCAACAGGTGAGTGTGAGTTATGGTCACTGTCTTTAATAGGGTCACTCATAAAAGGTCACTTATAGTTTAGGCAAAAATCTGGTTTATGTAAGAGCAATATGGGCAAAAATTACTTCTATTATAACGATAAAATCAGTGCTTGCCGAACGGCTTGTGCGTTACGATGTGTACGCGTCGTTAATTCGATATGATAGTCAATACTAAACAAGATTTTTATAGTTAGAACGTGAGACTGATATAGTTTTTACTTGCTTGCTTGCTTGCTTGCTGTGCCTGCGCAGCTCGATGCTACGCAAAATTTATACCAGTCTCACTATATAGTTTATATTGAATAGACTAGCTAAATGATGCAGACATAAAAAAAGAACCCAGTGCTGACTGGATTCTCATAATTATAATAGCAATTGTGACACTATAATTGTAGAACTGTCTTGTTACTTGACCTCAGAAGTCACTTCGATGTCGATATTGCCTTTAGTGGCTTTTGAATAAGGACAGACATCGTTAGCTTTTTCGACTAGCTTTTGGAAGTCATCGCTTGAGATATCAGTACTGTCGGCAGTCACATGGATTTTTACTGCTAGTTTGTACTCATGATCGCCGCCTTGCATTAAGTCAACGGTAGTCTCTGTGGTTGAACCAAAACTAGCGCTTTCCATCTTTTTGACCACACCTAAGGCACTGTCAAAACAAGCGGCATAACCCATCGCTAATAATTGCTCGGGATTGTTACCCTCTACATTACCGCCTGGAGGTGCCATTTTTACTGTTAAGTCACTGTCGCTTAGTGAAGCATTACCTGTACGACCGCCAGTAACGGTAGCTTTGGTTGAATATAATGATTTCATAAAATGTCCTTTTTTGAATGAACGTAAATATATTAATTAATGAATAATTAAATGACTCAGCCAGCATAACAAACCTTGATGCTGACTTTATATAAGCGGAGTAAATCTATGCTAGTGATTTGTAAGTGTCGCATGGGCTTTAAATCAATTAAGACGGAAGATATCATGAGTACAAGCTGTCTATATAAACCTTAGACCTAGTAAGGTAAAATCAGTATCTATATCAGTATCTATATCAGTATCTATATCAGTATCTATATCAGTATCTATAAAAGAATAAGATATTTTAAATAGGATTTTTTGTGATGAATAATAAATTATTGATACCCTTTGTGTTGACTGCGCTAGCAACGGCTTTGATCGGCTGCGGCGAAGGTGAGGATGCTATTTTTGGTTCTAGTAATAATGAGCTTGAAATCAATAGTTTTGAGCGCGTAAATAATAATATTGCGCGTATTGAAACTGAGTACAGCAATGGCGAGCGCGATATTGATGTGACTAGCATTACAGGCAGTTTTGATCTTGCAAGTATCAATAACTTAGCTGTCTCAACGGTGTTAGCCAATAACTTCGAAGGTACGCTCGAAGATCGCTACATTGAGGTCAATAATCGGACAGTCACGCGACCTATTTATGCTAAAAATAGCAATGAGCGTTTTGACTATCAGGTTACTTATCGAACGCTCGATTTATCAAACAAAGATGCAAGTAGTTATCAAAAGGGTAATCGTCCTATTGATGATCGCGGTATCAAAACGGACCTAAATAACTATAGCAATATTCCTAGTAATATTAGCTTTCCTAGTGGCTCGGTGTGCTATGTCCCTGTGACTGACAGTGATCTCTCGTTTTTTGTCTTTAACGATAAAAATAAAACAGGCTATTCAACCCTTAATGATTGGATTGAGGCGAATGAAAAGCGCTTTGGCAGCAATCAATCATCGCGTACAGACATAGTAAATATTGGTGTAAATAATAACGATCGCGCTGCACAAGTGAAGTTTTTTACTACTAATCAGCGCATCGAATACAACTACTATGGGACTGAGTTTGAGCGGAATATATTTGATGCCGATTTTGTAGCCAAAGATAAAACGAGTCCTAATGAAGATAGTTTTCGTGGTGTAATTGATTGCACTTTAGTTAACGATACAGCAGCTGACTTTTTAGAAAGAGAAATCAGAACAGCCTATTAATAGTAAAAACCATGAACACTTTCTATTTTTAATAGGGAGTGTTTTTTTGCGTGAGTTCTGCACCTTGCAGCGAAATCAGCTACAATACGCGCACTATCCTTCTTATAAAAAGAATATCCTAACTCCCTTTTATTGAAGCCAAAAACTATGAGCGTAGATTCAAAAACTCTAAATAAAGAAGTCGCCAAACGCCGCACCTTTGCCATTATCTCGCATCCTGATGCGGGTAAAACCACGATGACCGAAAAGCTATTATTGTGGGGTCAAGCCATTCAAAAAGCAGGTGAGGTCAAAGGCCGTAAAACCGATCGCCATGCCACCTCCGACTGGATGAGCATGGAGCAAGAGCGCGGTATCTCTATCACCACCTCGGTCATGCAATTCCCTTATAGCGACAGCATCGTCAATCTGCTCGACACCCCAGGTCATGCTGATTTCAGTGAAGATACCTATCGTACTCTCACCGCTGTCGACAGTGCGCTAATGATGGTCGATGGCGCAAAAGGCGTCGAAGAGCGTACCATCAAGCTGATGGAAGTGTGTCGGATGCGTGATACGCCGATTATCTCTTTTGTCAATAAGCTCGATCGGCAGATTCGTGAGCCATTAGAATTGCTCAGTGAAATCGAAGCGGTACTTAAGATCAAATGCATTCCGCTGACTTGGCCTATCGGTATGGGGCAGGATTTCGTTGGGGTATATCATTTGACCGAAAACAAAACCTATCTTTATCAAAAAGGTCACGGTACCGAAATTGTAGCGATCGAAACTCGTGACGGTTATGACTATCCTGACATCCGTGAGCGCTTAGGTGCACTGATGTTTGCCTCGTTTGAGGAGTCGCTAGAGCTAGTACAGATGGCGCTTGAGGACTTTACAGTAGAAGAGTTCTTGGCAGGTGAGATGACGCCTGTGTTATTCGGTACAGCGCTAGGTAACTTTGGCGTCAACATGGTGCTCGATACGCTAGTCAAGTACGCCCCGCCGCCCAAAGCGCATCCAACAGAAGAACGTGAAGTTGCGGCGACTGAGACTAGTTTCAGTGGCTTTGTGTTTAAGATTCAGGCCAATATGGATCCGCGCCATCGTGACCGTATTGCCTTTATGCGTGTTTGCTCTGGCAAATACGAAAAGGGTATGAAAATGAAGCATGTGCGTCTGGGTAAAGACGTGCGTATTGCTGATGCGCTAACCTTTTTAGCGGGTGATCGTGAAGCGTTAGAAGAAGCTTATCCGGGTGATATTATCGGTCTACATAATCACGGTACGATTTCCATTGGTGATAGCTTTACCGAAGGCGAGATGCTCAATTTTACGGGTATTCCACATTTTGCTCCTGAATTATTTCGTCGAGTGGTACTGCGTGATCCTCTTAAATCTAAAGCACTGCAAAAAGGTCTACAGCAGCTAAGTGAAGAGGGCGCAACACAGGTCTTTATGCCGCAGATTAATAATGATTTAGTGCTAGGCGCGGTTGGGGTGCTTCAGTTTGAAGTAGTTGCCCATCGCTTAAAAGAAGAATATAAAGTTCAGTGTACCTTTGAGCCTGTATCGATTGCCACCGTGCGCTGGATTCATTGTGATGATGAAGTAGCCTTAGCAAAATTTAAGAAAAAAGCCCATGACCAGTTATCGCTTGATGGCGGTGGTTATTTGACTTATCTAGCACCGTCTAGAGTCAATCTACAGTTGATGCAAGAGCGCTATCCTGAGGTTACTTTTAGTAATACGCGTGAGCATTAACAGCTAATTGCTTATTTTGCTGTAACTAGAAAAGACACGCTTGGCGTGTCTTTTTTATTGAGTTAATTATTTATTATAATTTCTATTAAAAAATATAATGTTAGTATTTAAGGAAAAAATAAACAAAAAAATAGTTTTGTTTCACTATCAAATTAAACTAATGTAAATTAATATAGCATCAGTATTGTTAGCCAATGTTACCTAAACAAAACAAAAACTCTTCCGTAAGAAAGCTTAACAAGGATGTCTAATGACGCAAACAATTAAACTGGCCGTGCAAAAAGATAATGTCAACTTGACTAATCAAGTATTAAATAGCAATCAACCTACTAAAATAGCTGCTGAAGAAGGCATGCAGATTGCTTTAGTAGACGCTAAAACAGGTCAACCAGCTAAAAAGCTAAAAGCTAAAAAAGTAGTCGATGACTTACTAATTGCAGATGAAAATGGTGAAACGTTACTGACTATTGAGGATTATTATTTAACCAATGATATTCAGCTTGGTACAGTTAGTGATTCAGGTTTTGTTGAGTTTGAGTATGTGAGTTCTGAGACAGGTGTAACATCACAAATAGCTTCTGAATCTTCTTATACAACACTTGTGTCAGGTATGTTAAGTGATACTTCAATAGTTAGTGGTATCAGCAATGGTGTTTTATTGGGCTCACTTGGCGCGGCAGCATTAGGGATTGCGGCTCTAAGTAGTGGTTCGAGTGATGACTCACCAAAGACACCTGCTAATAATCTACCCGTCTCAAAAGACTATATCATCGCAGCGACAGAGGACACTGTTGCTAAAGGCATGCTAGCCAAAGCTACTGACGCTGATGGCGACAGCTTAACCTACGCCATCGCCACTAATGCCGCTAATGGCAAAGTAGTCATCGGTAAAGATGGCAGCTACACCTACACGCCAAATGCCAACTTCAATGGCAAAGACACTTTCACCTATACCATTAATGACGGCAAAGGTGGTGTCATCACCCAAACCGCTACTATCAGTGTCGCAGCAGTGAATGATGCACCGGTATCAGAGAACAGCACGATTGCGGCAACAGAAGACACCGTTGCTAAAGGAATACTCGCTAAAGCCACTGACGTTGATGGCGATGCACTGACGTATGTTATCGCTTCAGCTGCTAAAAACGGTACGGCGGTTGTCAATAAAGATGGTAGCTACAGCTATACGCCAAATGCCAACTTTAATGGTAAAGATAGCTTCACCTATACCGTCACTGATGGGACAGAAACGATAATTAAAACGGCCAATGTTACTGTGGCTTCAGTGAATGATCTACCCATCTCAAAGAACAGCACTATTGCAGCGACTGAAGACACCGTTGTTAGTGGCAAGCTAGAAGCGGCGACTGACGCTGATGGTGATACCTTAACCTATGCCATCGCAACCAATGCTGCTAATGGTAAAGTAGTCATCGGTAAGGACGGCAGCTACACCTACACGCCTAATGCAGATTTCAATGGCAAAGACACTTTCACCTATACCATCAATGACGGCAAAGGTGGTGTCATCACCCAGACCGCGACTGTAAACGTTGCAGCAGTGAATGATGCACCAGTATCAGAGAACAGCACGATTGCAGCGACAGAAGACACTGTTGCTAAAGGCATGCTGACTAAAGCCACTGACGTTGATGGCGATACCTTAACGTATACGCTAGCCACTGCTGCCGCTAACGGCAAAGTGATCATCGGTAAAGATGGTAGCTACAGCTATACGCCAAATGCCAACTTTAATGGTAAAGATAGCTTCACCTATACCGTCACTGATGGTACAGAAATCATTACTAAAACGGCCAACATTACTGTGGCTTCAGTGAATGATCTACCGATCTCAAGCAATACTGCGATCACAGCGACTGAAGATACGGTAGCAACAGGCAAATTGGCCGCAGCGACAGACGCTGATGGCGATACCTTAAGCTATGCGTTAAAAGACACAGCCGCTAATGGCATCGTGGTGATTAGCAAAGACGGCAATTATACCTATACGCCAAATGCTGACTTCAATGGTAGCGACAGCTTCACCTATACGATTAGTGATGGACAAGGCGGGGTTATTACGCAAACGGCGAGTATTACCGTGGCCTCTGTCAATGATTTGCCAGTCTCAAGCAATACTGCGATCACAGCGACTGAAGATACGGTAGCAACAGGCAAATTGGCCGCAGCGACAGACGCTGATGGCGATACCTTAAGCTATGCGTTAAAAGACACAGCGGCTAACGGCAAAGTAGTCATCGGTAAAGATGGCAGCTACACCTATACGCCAAACGCTGATTTCAATGGCAAAGACACTTTCACCTATACCATTAATGACGGTAAAGGTGGTGTCATCACCCAGACTGCTACGGTTAATATGGCAGCAGTGAATGATGCACCCGTATCAGAGAACAGCACGATTGCTGCGACAGAGGACACTGTTGCTAAAGGCATGCTAGCCAAAGCTACTGACGCTGATGGCGACAGCTTAACCTACGCCATCGCCACTAATGCCGCTAATGGCAAAGTAGTCATCGGTAAAGATGGCAGCTACACCTACACGCCAAATGCCAACTTCAATGGCAAAGACACTTTCACCTATACCATTAATGACGGCAAAGGTGGTGTCATCACCCAAACCGCTACTATCAGTGTCGCAGCAGTGAATGATGCACCGGTATCAGAGAACAGCACGATTGCGGCAACAGAAGACACCGTTGCTAAAGGAATACTCGCTAAAGCCACTGACGTTGATGGCGATGCACTGACGTATGTTATCGCTTCAGCTGCTAAAAACGGTACGGCGGTTGTCAATAAAGATGGTAGCTACAGCTATACGCCAAATGCCAACTTTAATGGTAAAGATAGCTTCACCTATACCGTCACTGATGGGACAGAAACGATAATTAAAACGGCCAATGTTACTGTGGCTTCAGTGAATGATCTACCCATCTCAAAGAACAGCACTATTGCAGCGACTGAAGACACCGTTGTTAGTGGCAAGCTAGAAGCGGCGACTGACGCTGATGGTGATACCTTAACCTATGCCATCGCAACCAATGCTGCTAATGGTAAAGTAGTCATCGGTAAGGACGGCAGCTACACCTACACGCCTAATGCAGATTTCAATGGCAAAGACACTTTCACCTATACCATCAATGACGGCAAAGGTGGTGTCATCACCCAGACCGCGACTGTAAACGTTGCAGCAGTGAATGATGCACCAGTATCAGAGAACAGCACGATTGCAGCGACAGAAGACACTGTTGCTAAAGGCATGCTGACTAAAGCCACTGACGTTGATGGCGATACCTTAACGTATACGCTAGCCACTGCTGCCGCTAACGGCAAAGTGATCATCGGTAAAGATGGTAGCTACAGCTATACGCCAAATGCCAACTTTAATGGTAAAGATAGCTTCACCTATACCGTCACTGATGGTACAGAAATCATTACTAAAACGGCCAACATTACTGTGGCTTCAGTGAATGATCTACCGATCTCAAGCAATACTGCGATCACAGCGACTGAAGATACGGTAGCAACAGGCAAATTGGCCGCAGCGACAGACGCTGATGGCGATACCTTAAGCTATGCGTTAAAAGACACAGCCGCTAATGGCATCGTGGTGATTAGCAAAGACGGCAATTATACCTATACGCCAAATGCTGACTTCAATGGTAGCGACAGCTTCACCTATACGATTAGTGATGGACAAGGCGGGGTTATTACGCAAACGGCGAGTATTACCGTGGCCTCTGTCAATGATTTGCCAGTCTCAAGCAATACTGCGATCACAGCGACTGAAGATACGGTAGCAACAGGCAAATTGGCCGCAGCGACAGACGCTGATGGCGATACCTTAAGCTATGCGTTAAAAGACACAGCGGCTAACGGCAAAGTAGTCATCGGTAAAGATGGCAGCTACACCTATACGCCAAACGCTGATTTCAATGGCAAAGACACTTTCACCTATACCATTAATGACGGTAAAGGTGGTGTCATCACCCAGACTGCTACGGTTAATATGGCAGCAGTGAATGATGCACCCGTATCAGAGAACAGCACGATTGCTGCGACAGAGGACACTGTTGCTAAAGGCATGCTAGCCAAAGCTACTGACGCTGATGGCGACAGCTTAACCTACGCCATCGCCACTAATGCCGCTAATGGCAAAGTAGTCATCGGTAAAGATGGCAGCTACACCTACACGCCAAATGCCAACTTCAATGGCAAAGACACTTTCACCTATACCATTAATGACGGCAAAGGTGGTGTCATCACCCAAACCGCTACTATCAGTGTCGCAGCAGTGAATGATGCACCGGTATCAGAGAACAGCACGATTGCGGCAACAGAAGACACCGTTGCTAAAGGAATACTCGCTAAAGCCACTGACGTTGATGGCGATGCACTGACGTATGTTATCGCTTCAGCTGCTAAAAACGGTACGGCGGTTGTCAATAAAGATGGTAGCTACAGCTATACGCCAAATGCCAACTTTAATGGTAAAGATAGCTTCACCTATACCGTCACTGATGGGACAGAAACGATAATTAAAACGGCCAATGTTACTGTGGCTTCAGTGAATGATCTACCCATCTCAAAGAACAGCACTATTGCAGCGACTGAAGACACCGTTGTTAGTGGCAAGCTAGAAGCGGCGACTGACGCTGATGGTGATACCTTAACCTATGCCATCGCAACCAATGCTGCTAATGGTAAAGTAGTCATCGGTAAGGACGGCAGCTACACCTACACGCCTAATGCAGATTTCAATGGCAAAGACACTTTCACCTATACCATCAATGACGGCAAAGGTGGTGTCATCACCCAGACCGCGACTGTAAACGTTGCAGCAGTGAATGATGCACCAGTATCAGAGAACAGCACGATTGCAGCGACAGAAGACACTGTTGCTAAAGGCATGCTGACTAAAGCCACTGACGTTGATGGCGATACCTTAACGTATACGCTAGCCACTGCTGCCGCTAACGGCAAAGTGATCATCGGTAAAGATGGTAGCTACAGCTATACGCCAAATGCCAACTTTAATGGTAAAGATAGCTTCACCTATACCGTCACTGATGGTACAGAAATCATTACTAAAACGGCCAACATTACTGTGGCTTCAGTGAATGATCTACCGATCTCAAGCAATACTGCGATCACAGCGACTGAAGATACGGTAGCAACAGGCAAATTGGCCGCAGCGACAGACGCTGATGGCGATACCTTAAGCTATGCGTTAAAAGACACAGCCGCTAATGGCATCGTGGTGATTAGCAAAGACGGCAATTATACCTATACGCCAAATGCTGACTTCAATGGTAGCGACAGCTTCACCTATACGATTAGTGATGGACAAGGCGGGGTTATTACGCAAACGGCGAGTATTACCGTGGCCTCTGTCAATGATTTGCCAGTCTCAAGCAATACTGCGATCACAGCGACTGAAGATACGGTAGCAACAGGCAAATTGGCCGCAGCGACAGACGCTGATGGCGATACCTTAAGCTATGCGTTAAAAGACACAGCGGCTAACGGCAAAGTAGTCATCGGTAAAGATGGCAGCTACACCTATACGCCAAACGCTGATTTCAATGGCAAAGACACTTTCACCTATACCATTAATGACGGTAAAGGTGGTGTCATCACCCAGACTGCTACGGTTAATATGGCAGCAGTGAATGATGCACCCGTATCAGAGAACAGCACGATTGCTGCGACAGAGGACACTGTTGCTAAAGGCATGCTAGCCAAAGCTACTGACGCTGATGGCGACAGCTTAACCTACGCCATCGCCACTAATGCCGCTAATGGCAAAGTAGTCATCGGTAAAGATGGCAGCTACACCTACACGCCAAATGCCAACTTCAATGGCAAAGACACTTTCACCTATACCATTAATGACGGCAAAGGTGGTGTCATCACCCAAACCGCTACTATCAGTGTCGCAGCAGTGAATGATGCACCGGTATCAGAGAACAGCACGATTGCGGCAACAGAAGACACCGTTGCTAAAGGAATACTCGCTAAAGCCACTGACGTTGATGGCGATGCACTGACGTATGTTATCGCTTCAGCTGCTAAAAACGGTACGGCGGTTGTCAATAAAGATGGTAGCTACAGCTATACGCCAAATGCCAACTTTAATGGTAAAGATAGCTTCACCTATACCGTCACTGATGGGACAGAAACGATAATTAAAACGGCCAATGTTACTGTGGCTTCAGTGAATGATCTACCCATCTCAAAGAACAGCACTATTGCAGCGACTGAAGACACCGTTGTTAGTGGCAAGCTAGAAGCGGCGACTGACGCTGATGGTGATACCTTAACCTATGCCATCGCAACCAATGCTGCTAATGGTAAAGTAGTCATCGGTAAGGACGGCAGCTACACCTACACGCCTAATGCAGATTTCAATGGCAAAGACACTTTCACCTATACCATCAATGACGGCAAAGGTGGTGTCATCACCCAGACCGCGACTGTAAACGTTGCAGCAGTGAATGATGCACCAGTATCAGAGAACAGCACGATTGCAGCGACAGAAGACACTGTTGCTAAAGGCATGCTGACTAAAGCCACTGACGTTGATGGCGATACCTTAACGTATACGCTAGCCACTGCTGCCGCTAACGGCAAAGTGATCATCGGTAAAGATGGCAGCTATAGCTACACGCCAAATGCCAACTTCAATGGCAAAGACAGCTTTACGTACACAGTCAGTGATGGCACAGCAACCATTACTAAGACTGCTAATGTGACTGTTAACTCATTCAGCGAAGTGTATAACCGTGAACTGCAAGAAACGTTTGAAACTACTGTTGTTAGTGAAAAGCAAGTATTAGTAGAGAAGCAGTCATCTAATGCTTTGTATGACACTATAGTTTTTGAAGTAACGGGTGATAATGCAGGTGTAACTTTAAGTCTTTTTGATTCTTCTCGAAATATTAATGCAAATGGTAGTTATACATTAACTGGTCCATCAGGCTCTTCTTCAGGGAATATTAGTGTTTTATCGGCAGGATCGAGCTCATATAATAAGAGTTTAGGTAGTAACCTTTTACCAGGTATCTATACTCTAAATATAGGTATACAAGAAAATGGTTCAATCATTAGTGTTGATGTCATTGAGTTTAAAGACGTTGAGAAAACTGAGTTTACGGGTTATCAAAGTGTCACTGGTAATATCTTTGCTGATGACGACGGCGGTATCAACGCACCTAATGATTATGAGCTTCAGATAAACGGACAATCACTGATATCTCAAGCAGGAAGTTCAGCATCTAGCCCTATTGTTATAGATACAGGGAATGGTCAACTGGAGTTATCAGCTGATGGCTCTTACGTCTATCGCTCAAACGGTAATGAGCTTGGTTTAGACTCAGCTCAGTTGGCAGAAAAGTTCGATATCAAAGTAGTTGATTTACAGGGGAATTATGTTGGCGCTTATCGTGTCAATATCACTTCTGATACAACACCTCCAGAATCAGGTGAGTTAGTATTCAATAACTTTGAAGATACAGGACTATCGCAGGACGATGGTATTACCCAAGACAACACCTTTGATCTAACCGTTAAGAATAATGAAGTAGGTAGCCAAGTTGAGTATCAGTATTCAACGGATCAAGGCGTGACTTGGGCAGTCTTGGCAAACGGTATGGCTTCTAACCTTTCAGATGGTGACTATAGCTTTAGAGCTAAGGTGACAGACGAAGCGCTCAATCAGAGCTTTACCGCGGTAAAAGATATTACTATCGATGCTACTGCTCCTGTATTGGGCCAAATTCTAAACTTCAACACCGCTACTAATCAGTTAGAAGTTAATGCAGATATAGATCAAGACACGCTACAAGCCTTTAAATCCGAAAACGGTACTTTAGTACCTATTGCTGATGCTTCTAACATTCCATTTGCAGAAGGTGATTACCAGATTAAAGCGTCTGATGTGGCTGGAAATAGCACAACCTTAGATTTCGTTATGGCAAATGCGTCTGGCGAGTATAAACCATCAACTGATAGGATTAATATTGTTAAAGGTTCTACTGGAGACGATACTATCTATGGTGGCAATGGTGACGATATATTAATCTCTAATGGTGGTTTTGATAGTTTGTATGGTGAAGCTGGTAATGACACTTTAATTTATGGCGGGAACTCATCTTCTCAAACCGGTCTTCGTGGCGGAGAAGGAGACGACACTTACATCGTTGATACTAGAGATATATCAAATAACTCGAATATTACTATTCAGGATTATTCTGGCTCTAATAGATTGAACTTAGAAGGTGTTAATCCATCCGATCTAATATTGAATAGGAACGATACAAGCCTAGAGATATCAACTGTAAACGGAACCATTAATCTAGTTGATCAGTTTCAAACTGGAATTCTTACTGGAGGTGTTGATAATATCTATTTCGACGATGGAACCGTTTTAGATAGGGCTGCTATTGAAACATTAACGGGTGGAAAAGTAGTTGGTACCGATAGTGACGATGTATTGACGCTTGATAGCGAAAACTCAGTACTTTATGGTTTAGATGGTAATGACACACTAAAAGGTGGTGTAAATGACGATACTATCTATGGTGGCAATGGTGACGATATATTAATCTCTAATGGTGGTTTTGATAGTTTGTATGGTGAAGCTGGTAATGACACTTTAATTTATGGCGGGAACTCATCTTCTCAAACCGGTCTTCGTGGCGGAGAAGGAGACGACACTTACATCGTTGATACTAGAGATATATCAAATAACTCGAATATTACTATTCAGGATTATTCTGGCTCTAATAGATTGAACTTAGAAGGTGTTAATCCATCCGATCTAATATTGAATAGGAACGATACAAGCCTAGAGATATCAACTGTAAACGGAACCATTAATCTAGTTGATCAGTTTCAAACTGGAATTCTTACTGGAGGTGTTGATAATATCTATTTCGACGATGGAACCGTTTTAGATAGGGCTGCTATTGAAAATATGGTAAATAATGGCAATAGCAATGCTCGTAGTACAATGTCATTCGATGAAGCGGAAGACTTTTCTGATGATGCTTTCAGCATAAGTGATGACTCTATTGAGTTAAGCGCACTAAGTAATAATGGTTTTTATTACAACAAGGACATTAATTTAGCTTTCGAAAGTTCAGACTCTAATATTCAAATGAGTACCTTTACAGAGTCACAACCAGCAGAGATACCTAGTATTAACGATTTACTTGATATAGGTAGTAATGAGTTAGTGTTCGAAAGCGCCAATGTAGAGGGATCGAATGCAATTAACGAGACCGTTGCTACGTCAGTATTTAGCGGAAGCTCTGAGCCGTCGATAATAGCAGACTTCAATATAGGGCAACAATCGCTTAGTGATAATATGCAGACAGAAGTGATGTTCCATATTATGTAGAACTCTGTTGTATAAATTAAGCAGTATTGAAAAAGGTGGGCGATTGATCTTCGCTCACCTTTTTTAATGCTTAAAATCAGGATTGGCGAGATACTTCTGCGCTGAAATGCTAAAAAGAAAACTGTAACGATACATTCGATAAAACAATTTAAAAAAGCAAACCTCGCTTACCAACACATCTTAAACAATGATTTATTGATAGATACGCTATGATTATAAAAATCACAGCAAGCTGTCGCTTACATTATCAAAAACTAGGATTTGTTATGCCAGTTAATTCGACCAAAACTAACTTTAAATGGCTAATAAACCCTCTGTTAGCGGTCGTTGTAGGTAGCGCGTTTACGATTCATGCAAGCGCCAGCACTCTGATTAGTAGTACCGATTATCTAGAGTATGAGTTACCACAGACTATTCAAGATGAGTGTTACGAGCGCAGCAACTGTCCAAAGATTGAAGTCAAATATCTCAATACTAATCACGATTGGATAAATAGTATCGTCAATGCGCGTATCAACAATATAGTTGTGTATGATCAGTCAAAAGAAGCGCCTATTGATATGACCATAAATAGCGATTTGGTCAAGATGGCTATCGATACCTTTGTCAAATCTCAGTTTGAAGATTTGCCAGATGATGTGCCGTGGTCTTATGAATTGATCATAAAGCCTGATTACCTTGGTCATGTGAAGTTAAGACAGAGCGAGGACTTAGAGTTATTTGAGATTAACTCTTACGTATTCACTGGCGGTGCTCATGGTATGCCCTTTAGCGAATATCTAATGTTTGATCCGAATACTAAAACACAAATTATGTTTGCTGATATGTTAGAGCAAGGCCAAAAACCTTATTTTGAAGCTTTGGCTTATGACGCTTATAAAGAGTGGGTCAAGACAGTTGACGACGACATTAGCAGCTATGAGGAAAGTTGGCCATTCATGTTAAGTGATAATGTTACTTTGACCGATAAAGGCATTGATATTCGCTACCAGCATTATGCTATCGGTCCTTATGCTTATGGAATGCCAGTATTGAGTATTTCTTATAACAAGTTAAACGGTATTATCAAACCAAATTTTTTGCCAAAATAGTTTTTGCTAAAATAATAGAACCGTCAAAAAGTTATCAGTCTTAGATTAATTAATGACAGGGTAGTTAGAGCGATTAAGTAACCACTCAGTTAAGTATCAAATAAATTAATGATTAAATAAATTAAAACGAGGAGTAGGGTATGAGCGATCATTTGAGCGAATTGGATGTGGATAATACAGATAAGCAAGCGAGCTGGCAGCTCAATGCACTGACAGAGGCGCTAGGTGATTTGAAAGTGACCGTCAGTAATAGCTTATCGATAGGTCGCGGTAGTGACAATGACGTGGTGTTAGGCAGCAAAGAGGTTTCGCGTAATCATGCGCTACTTAGCGTATTAAATGGTCAGCTATACGTCAAAGACTTGACCTCATCGAATGGTACCTTCGTTAATAATGAGCGTATTGAGAGCAATCAGTCAAAGCTGTTAGAGCTAAATGATACTTTGGGTTTTGCCAGCTTTAACTTTACCGTGCTCCAGCCTGACGTCATTACTGATGCTGATGCTGATGCTGATGCTAATGCTAATGCTGATATTGATATTGATACTAGCGTTGCAAATGATATAACCGCAGCTCCTGTGACGGATGCTGATGCTAGTATTGACACACAGAGTGAGATCGAAGCGCTGTCAGCTGGCGTTGAAAGCGACATAACGACAGATCCTGCATCCGACTTTAGCCCTAATACCTCAGCTGATCCAGTAGCAGAATTAGTGCAGAACGATGTCTCTGAACTGGTTAGTAATGAAGCCGAGCCGCCTGTTGTGAAAAAAACAATTATAGAAGATGTTTTGCAGTCTAGTGACGCTATTAATAATGAAAGCTCGGTCAGTGACAGCACAAATAATAACATTGCAGCGGCGATGCCTATAGCAGCAGCTCTAGCGACAGAATCAACAACATCTAAGCCAAGTACGGTAACTGAGACAGTAGCTGAGAAAGAGACAGCGACCTCCAATGAGATACCTACACAGCCTTTAGTCGAAGAGCTGCCAACCAAAGAGCCAGTCTCGCCAGAGCCATTGACCACAGCGCCAGTAACCGACGAGCCATTAATGTATAATAACGCCAGTCATCAAGAGTCGGTAGTCAGTCCTGAACATGACAAAACGACGACTACTGAGCTTCAAGAGGAAGCAGATCCTGATGTATTGCGCGCCAAACAAGCAGCAACGTCACAGTTCTCAGGCACAGCTAATTTAGGTGCAGGTCGTGACTTGGGCACTGAGGGTAATAACGCGATGGATCAAGCTATCGATAATCCTGCCAATGCGGGACACCCTGATAAAAAGCCTAGTGGCGGCTGGTTTATTTGGGTGTTTTTAGCCATTGTTATTATCGCTATAGCGATGTGGCTATTCAATATGGGCGGTGCATAGCGGTCAGTTAAATAGCTATTAAGTGAATAGTCTTTATTAATTAATATAAAGTAGTCGTTCATTTATGAGCGGCTACTATTTACGTATTGGCTAACAGTTTAGTTCTAAGACCGTCATTTAGGCCTATAAAGCTTGCCAGTTTTGCTATACTGGCGGGCTAAGCTATAGTTAGTATTTATACTTTAACGCTATTTTGTCTTATCTATATAGCATTCAATTATTACTACGCTTATTCCCATCTTTTAATCTGCATTTTTTATATTGCGTATTAGAGTCTTACTCTTTATTACCTTAAACTTTGCCAATTCATACCTAATTACTTTAGCATTAAGAGATCGTTTATTATGATGACCTTTAAAGAGTATCAAGCCCTTAAAGACGAAGGTTTTAGCCATGTCCCTTTAGTCAAAAAGCGTCTTATGGATGCGCAGACTCCCGTTTCGGTGTTCTCTAAAGTACGCGATTTAAGCGGTTCTGCTTATCTGTTTGAGTCAGTAGTAGGCGGCGAGCGTTGGGCGCGGTATTCGATGATTGGCTTAGGTAGCGATTTAATTTTGCAATACGCCAACGGTATAATGACTGTAAAAAAAGATGATCAAATAGATAGCGATGCGGTAGATGAGCCGTTCAATTATATTCGTAAGCTGATGGCGCAGTACAAAATGCCAACTGCGGATGATGTAGCAGGCTTACCTAGCTTTAGTGGTGGGCTGGTCGGTTATTTTGGCTACGATATGGTACGTGTCATTGAGCCAAGCGTTGGTGAGTCTGATGCGCCAAATACGATGTCGCTACCTGATATGTGGTTGATGCTGTCGATGAGTGTCATTGTCTTTGATAACCTAGAAAACACCTTATCGATTATCGTCTATGCAGATTGCAGTAATGAGGATGGCTATGGTACTGCTATCCGTGAGCTTGAAAAAATCGAAGATAAGCTGGCGGAGATGCCAGATCTGCATGCGCCTATTATGCCGACGCCCAAGTTTATCTCGCAAACAGGTAAAGAGAAATACTGCGCCGACGTGAATAAGATAAAAGATTACATCATGGCAGGGGATGTGATGCAGGTAGTGCCAGCGCAACGCTTAACCGCTGACTATAGCGGTGACTCTTTAGCTGTTTATCGAGCGCTACGATTCTTAAATCCATCGCCTTATCTGTTTTTGGTGCATGGTTATACTTTGGATGATCATAAACGCTTCGATATTATTGGTGCATCGCCTGAAATTTTATCGCGGGTTGAGGATGGTAAGGTAACCGTGCGTCCATTAGCAGGCACACGGATGCGTGGTCGCGATGAAGCGGAGGATTTAGCGCTTGAGCAAGAGCTGCTCTCAGATACCAAAGAAATCGCCGAGCATCTAATGCTGATTGACTTAGGTCGTAATGATATCGGCCGCGTTTGTGAATACGGTAGCGTTAAAGTCACCGAAAAGATGTTTATTGAGCGTTACTCACAAGTGATGCATATCGCCTCTAATGTCGAGGGCACCGTATTGCCTGACAAAGACGCGTTAGATGTGTTTTGTGCGACTTTTCCAGCAGGTACGTTATCAGGTGCGCCTAAGATCCGCGCGATGCAAATTATCGATGAGGTTGAGCCAGTACGCCGCACTGTCTTTGGTGGCTCAGTGGGCTATTTAGGATGGCATGGCAATATGGATACGGCTATCGCTATTCGCACAGCGGTAATGCGCCGAGGTAAGATTCATATTCAAGCAGGTGCTGGGGTAGTAGCGGATTCTGTGCCAGAGGCAGAATGGGATGAAACTAACAAAAAGGCCTTGGCGTTGGTTAAAGCGGTCAAAATGGCTTGTGATGGTTTGCGTATTCGCTAGAACTGACATATTAATAATATTTCCATGTATAAAAACTAGAGTAGAAATATTTGCATGCGAAAATTAGTAATATAATCAAAGTATTAAAATTTAATTTTAAAAAGTTAATAAAAAAGAAGAAAAAGGGCTTGCGTTCCAGCAAATATTTGATAGAATACACCCCTCTTTGAGAGAACAAGCCGACTTAGCTCAGTTGGTAGAGCAACTGACTTGTAATCAGTAGGTCGCCAGTTCGATCCCGGCAGTCGGCACCATCTCTTTCAAAGACGCTTTTATTAAAGACAGTTGAATATTATTCAAAGTCATTTTATAAAAGCAAACTAAGGTGGGATTGGGGAGCGGTCAAACCCAACAGACTGTAAATCTGTCGCGAAAGCTTCGAAGGTTCGAATCCTTCTCCCACCACCATATTTTTTAGTTTTGCAATCATTTTTGCAAAAAGTATTGTAAGACATCATAGCGCCAAGCACACTCTAAGCAACATCGTTTGATTTAAATTAGAGTATTGCGGGTGTGGTATAATGGTAACACCTTAGCCTTCCAAGCTAATGACGCGGGTTCGATTCCCGCCACCCGCTCCATATACAGCACTAGTCTTAGACAATGTACGATCAATCACGACAATCAGTTATTTTGGCTGTTTCGTGATATTTTTTTATAAGTGATACGATAAGTTATCAGTTATAGCTTAGTTATAAAAAGCATGCTCATATAGCTCAGCGGTAGAGCACTCCCTTGGTAAGGGAGAGGTCTTGAGTTCAATTCTCAATATGAGCTCCATTTTTTAAAGCGGCTACAATCACTATATAAAGTTTTATGCTAATATTGAAAATGATAAAGTTAACTCGGTAGTGATAGATTGAAGGCGACACTGAGGTGTTGCCTTTTTGCGCTGTCTACAGCTGATTAAATAATATCTGTTGACCGTACTATATTAATAATACGGTCATTAGTGAATAAAAATCGTTACCAGAATTAATATTAAGATTGAAAAATTCAGTCTAATACCCATATATAGTAGCTAAGTTAATATACTGTATTTAGTAGATAAGCCATAGCGTCAACGGTGCGATGTTTTCATTGTGTCATAAGCCGTCAAACCGCTATTTATTAATCTTACTGTTTATTATTTTTTAAGCATAAAGATTCACCAATAAAAGAGGAAACACCCATGGCAAAGGCCAAGTTTGAACGCAAAAAGCCACACGTCAACGTCGGAACTATCGGACACGTTGATCACGGCAAAACCACATTGACAGCAGCTATCGCAACAGTTGCTGCTATTACCTCAGGTGGCGAAGCCAAAGACTACGCGTCTATTGACTCAGCCCCAGAAGAAAAAGCACGTGGCATCACCATCAACACCTCACACGTAGAATATGACACAGATGCCCGTCACTATGCTCACGTTGATTGCCCAGGTCACGCCGATTATGTTAAAAACATGATCACCGGTGCAGCCCAGATGGACGGCGCAATTTTAGTCGTATCTGCAACTGATGGCCCAATGCCACAGACTCGTGAACACATCTTGTTATCACGTCAGGTTGGCGTACCGTACATCGTCGTATTCATGAATAAATGTGACGTAGTAGATGACGAAGAACTACTTGAGCTAGTCGAAATGGAAGTACGCGAATTACTTTCTGATTACGACTTCCCAGGTGATGACACCCCAATCATCCATGGTTCTGCGACTGAAGCCCTAAAAGGCTCACAAGAAAAATATGGCCAACCAGCCGTAGTTGAACTACTAAATATTCTTGACACCTATATCCCAGAGCCTGAGCGTGACATCGACAAAGCATTCCTAATGCCAATCGAAGACGTCTTCTCAATCTCAGGTCGTGGTACCGTAGTAACCGGCCGTGTTGAATCTGGTATCGTAAAAGTTGGTGACGAGATCGAAATCGTCGGTATCCGTGACACTCAAAAAACCACCTGTACCGGTGTAGAGATGTTCCGTAAACTGCTTGACGAAGGTCGTGCAGGCGAAAACTGTGGCGTACTACTCCGTGGTACTAAGCGTGAAGACGTTCAACGTGGCCAAGTACTTGCTAAGCCAGGTTCAATCACCCCGCATACCAAGTTTGACGCTGAAGTATACGTACTAAGCAAAGAAGAGGGTGGTCGTCATACGCCATTCCTAAACGGCTATCGTCCACAGTTCTACTTCCGTACTACTGACGTAACTGGCGCAATCCAATTACAAGACGGTACTGAAATGGTTATGCCTGGTGATAACGTTGAGATGGGCGTAGAGCTTATCCACCCAATCGCTATGGACAAAGGTCTTCGCTTCGCTATTCGTGAAGGTGGCCGTACTGTAGGCGCTGGTGTTGTTGCTAACGTTAATGTTTAATAGCTGATATCATTTACTGATATTAGACTTTGAATAGTTAGTCGAAAGCCATTCTCGAAAGAGGGTGGCTTTTTTGTGGGTTAGGGTTTTGATATCGATTGCTATTAGTCTTAAAATTGACTTAAATTAAGCGCTTAAATTAATGTAAGGTATCGAAGTGACAATTCTTAAAATTAGTAGCCAAATTAAATCCATGTTTAATCAGGATAAAAATCTTGATGTTTCAGAATGGAATAAAGTTTTCATTAACTTTGAAGATGCACTAGAAAAATGTTCAGACGCAAGTACTTTAATCAAATGCATTTTAGAGGACAATAATTGGTATATTCCATTTGACTATAGAATGAAGATAATGGAAAAAGCTAAAAACTTAGGAGCGAATTCTCATGAATTCCTTTGTGATTATTATTCTTATAAATGTGCATATTTAGATCCAAGTATCGAATGGGCAGAAGCAAGTTTGAAGCTAGATGAGTTAAATAAAAGACACAACTTATTATCAGAAAATGATTAGTCATTGTGTAGTTGGTGTAGGGTGGGTTAGCTCAAGCGTAACCCACCAAATTTTCGGTTTAAAATCAGGTGGTGGATTACTTTCACCCTTTAAAATTTACAAGAGCTTGAATAAATCTACCCTACGCGCTGTTCATTCCATTTTATTAGGTGAAATATGATATGCCCACGCTGTAATTAGGGTAGTGTTCTTAAGGTTTTAATTAGAGAACTGCAAGCTGAAACGTTTTTATGTGATGAATGCGATGCAATGTGGTTCAATCGCACTAATATTGGAAAAATGCCCTTTGTGGATTTTGAAACCTATATGATTAGTAAAGGATTAAAATCTGCTTGGAATGAAATAATTGTGGTTGATAGTAGAATATAAAAAACTAAAATTGTATTTTACTTAATTAAAGAGTATTTAAAAGGCCTTTAGGTAATACAGAGTATGAACAATGCAAACCATCGAATCATTCAATAAAGAACCATCCAACGCTCAAATCGCTATTCAATTAGTTGCCGATATAGAAACTATTATTCAACCGCAAGATGCTTGGTCTTATCAGACAATAACAGAACTGCTTGCACAAGAAAGCATTGATTTATTGATCGTTTATCAAAGCGATAAAGTCGTTGGCTATTGCTTGTATCAAGCCCTATTTGAGCAAGCAGAGATATTACGCATAGGCACGCATCCTGACTATCAGAGGCAAGGCATCGCTTCGCAATTATTTAAGGTATTAAATAAAGGACTGCAAGATAACAAGGTAGAGAGTTTATTATTAGAAGTGCGGGCAGATAATTTGCCTGCAATTGCCTTATATCAAAAGCAGCAATTTTGTATTATTCATCGCCGTAAACGCTACTATCAGATGGCGCAACAACCTGCGATTGATGCTTTAATTATGCAGCTTACATTTAAAAAAAGTTAAATGTATAAAGAATAAAAATTAGGGCAAAGTAGAAGATTTAAACGCTTTTTTATTATTAAAGCTATCAGCACTCTTCATTTGCTCAAGGGTAGCAATGCGCTGAGCTAATAGCTCGACCATTAGATTGATATTGGCTTGTTGTTTTTTGACTTGTTCAAGCTTTTGCTCAGTGAGTATCAGCTGCTCATCTAGATCAAGATTGCCGTCATAATAGTCATTCAGGCTATCTTTGATTTCTATCAAGGTAAAGCCAATCGCTTGCGCACTTTTTATTAGCTCAATACGCTCAATACATTCAGGATGAAACTCAGTGTAAAGCCGTGATCCTGCTTGGCGCTTACGTGATTTGAGCAACCCCAGCTCATCATAATGACGGACTGTGTCTTTGGTGGTATTGGCTTGAGCAGCTAATGTACCGATTAGTAGAAATGTACTATCTTTACTCATAGCTCACCTATTTATAGCGCGAGCTGCCAAGGTGTGACAGTCGCTAATTGAGACACGGCTAAGGGTCTGTGGGAATTGGCTTGCCATCGGACAGAACGGCTACTGATAAAGGTCTCTAGTTGCGTCAAAAACTCAGGACGAGCCAAAGTCGTAGCACCTAAGCTCATTAGATGGTCATTAGGTAATTGGCAATCTACTAGCTCGACATTGCTTTGTTCACATAAGCGCATCAGTCCCCAAAAGGCTAGTTTGGAGGCGTTAGAAGCGGTATGAAACATCGACTCGCCAAAGTAGATACTGCCTATCTTGAGACCATATAAGCCACCGATAAGCTGTCCATGCTCAGGACCGTCTTCATCCCAGACCTCAACACTATGAGCAAAACCGTAGCGGTGTAGCTCAGTATAGGCGTCAATCATCTTATCGTGAATCCAAGTGTGCGCGCCCTCATCAAGGCCATCACAGCGCGGTAAACTACACGCTCGTATGACCCCATCAAAAGCTTGATTGAGTGTCAGCTGCCAGCGTGAGTTTTTGGCTTGTTTGCGTAGCGATTTACTAGGCTTATAGTTTGTTGGCATAATGATACAACGTGGATCAGGACACCACCAAGCGATAGGTTCGTCTTCATTGAACCACGGAAATAGCCCTTGCGCATAGGCAGATAAGATAGTCTCAGACGCCAAGTCAGCGCCCATAGCGACTAGTCCCATACCATCAGGATCAACGCTTATAGGATCGGGAAAGTCATAATGCCCAAGACTGCGAATGGTTCGACCATAAATCTCAGGCGTTATATCATTAGCAGTATCATCAGCATAGCTAGCATCAGTCATCTTACCAAATGCAGAGTCACTCACTGATTAGACCTCTGACGCTTTATCAGTCGCTTGGTTATCAGCAGTCAAAGTGGAGGCATAAGTATGATCGCGAGCAACGGTTTCGCCTATAGCGTCTAAATATTTTTCGGCATCAAGGGCAGCCATACATCCTGTACCTGAGGAAGTAATGGCTTGACGATAGACATGATCGGCCACGTCTCCGGCGGCAAATACGCCTTCGACACTAGTCTGAGTGGCATTACCGTTAAGACCACTATTGACGATGATATAGCCATCTTTCATTTTTAATTGGTCTTTAAAAAGATCAGTATTTGGCTTATGACCGATCGCGACGAACATACCAAACACATCTAATTGCTTAGTGCTGCCATCAACGGTAGATTTAATTATCACCCCATTAACGCCCATATCATCGCCGACCACTTCTTCGACGCTATGGTTCCATTCAATTTTGACATTACCATTTTTGGCTTTTTCGAACAGTTTATCTTGTAGTATTTTCTCTGAGCGTAAGCTGTCACGGCGATGGACTAGTGTCACCTCAGCTGCGATATTGGATAAATAAAGCGCTTCTTCGACAGCTGTATTACCGCCACCGATGACCGCGACTTTTTGATCTTTGTAGAAGAAACCATCACAAGTTGCACAAGCCGATACGCCTAAGCCTTTGAATTTTTCTTCAGACTCAAGACCTAAGTACTGTGCAGAAGCACCCGTTGAGATAATCAGTGCATCACAAGTATAGCTACCATTTTCACCGGTTAACTTAAAAGGGCGAGAGCTAAAATCAACCGCGTTGATATGGTCATAAACCAGCACCGTACCAAAACGCTCGGCATGGGATTTCATACGCTCCATAAGCGCAGGGCCCGTCAAGTCATAAGCATCGCCCGGCCAGTTATCGACCTCAGTGGTGGTGGTTAGCTGTCCACCGACTTCTAGACCTGTCACCATAACGGGCTTTAGATTCGCGCGCGCCGCGTAGACAGCAGCAGCATAACCTGCTGGGCCTGAGCCCAAGATGATGAGTTTTTCGTGACGTGGGTCTTGGTTGTCGGAGGTTGTATCAGTGCTCATAGAGAGTCCTTATTTAGATTAGAATTTTTAATGGATATAGAAGTTAACTATCGGTTTTTCAATATGTATTGTTGTACTGGGTATTTGTGTTTTCTACTTATATTTTGAATTATTATAGGCTAGCACTAACATAAGGGCTGAGAGCCAAAAGTGCAAGTTTGCTAAAATAAACGTGGGTATTGTTATAACTTAATCTAGTTCTTAAAAACAACACTAATTATATCGCAAACACAGTCGCCACTTAGCGTAGGTATTTGTTATTATAGGCAGTTAAAGCCCAGTCTAAGTTCAAATTCAAAATTTTAAAACTAATTACTCATCAGTATCGATTATATTTAGTATTGATTATATAGAGGCAGACCTTACGTGATATCAGCAGCGACTATCGACTATTTAAAAAAAGGCATTTTTACTATTTTGGGGATTATAGTAGCTATCTATCTATTTGTCATTTTGCTCACCTTTACAGGTAACGATCCTAGCTGGTCGCATATTAGTAGCGATATGACGACCATAAATAATATGGGCGGCGCTATGGGCGCTTGGTTATCTGACTTATTGTATAGCTTTTTTGGCTTTGGCGCTTGGTGGTTACTGGCATTTTTGATTTATGAATCTATACTAATTTGGTGGGATAGTAAGCCGACGTTTTGGGTTTTACGTCTAGTGGCTTATGTGTTTTTGCTATTGAGTGCCAGCGCCTTATTTGCGCAAGTGGTCGCACTCATTCAGCACGTCACCGATCCTTTAACAGTTGGCTTGCATGGGGTGGCAGGTGGTATTGTCGGTCTAGAGCTACAAGCGCGCTTGGCGCAGCTACTGACTAAATGGGGCAATGTGGCATTCTTGACGGTATTTGTCATTATTACCGCAACTTTTGCCTTTAATATCCATTGGCAGGCGCTATATCATAAGCTGACTCGTTTGACCAAATTTGGCTCTGGCGTGCAAGCTCAAGAGCAGCTCAGCACTCAAAAGACAATAGAAGATAGCGACGAGCAGCTGCAAGATGACGCATTGCCACGACGTACAGATGATAAAGACCTAGTAACCAGTACGCTTGCTCGGAATAAAACAGATTTTGATCAGCTACCGCTTGAATTGCAACCGCAACCATCTGATACAGCTCTAGAAGCTGACGATAGTCATTCTCGCTTCGGTCATGTGTTAACAGACTTTTTGAGTAAATCAGGGCTGGGTGCTAGTGTCAAAGCTTCGATGCTTGCGGCTACAGAAGTGGCGGCGACTAATAGAATGATAAGCGATAATCTACAACCTTCTACCGCTGTATCAGGTACTCAAAGTAGCGCAAATAATGCTCATCATTCAAATGCGTCAGTAACTAAAATAATTGAGCCTAACGCTTCTATCCGCAAAGTTGAGCCAAGTTTTGCTTGGAATGATTCAGGTATGGTCGATGACTTATTAGCTAATAATGAGTTTGCACCTCAGTCGCCTATGCCTGACTCTACTACTCCTGCTACTGAGTCTACTAATAAAGAACCAGTAGCGCCTAGTCATCGGGTTGATCAAGCTAATCAATACGATCAGCCCAACAATAATGAAAGCGCCTATAGTGAGTCAGCTCCAGCTCATATCGAAATCGATACTAGTGCTGAGACCAATATCAGCGCCGATACTGACGAATCACAGCCTCAAAGCGAACAATCTCAAGCGACGACTGTTGATAAGCTGGCAGACTCATGGTTAGCAGAGCATGAATCGAACCTAGTAGAGATAGAGCCTACTGCTATTGATAATGCAGCTGAGACAAGCGCTGGGCAGACGATAGAGCAGCCTGCTAAATCTGAGACTGTAGCACCAGTAAATGCAACGCCAGTAGCCACGCTGCAAATACAAGAAGCGCCTGAACTGGATACTAAGCTTGAGAAAAAGCTAACCGTACAGCAATCAGCACCAGTGGCAAATGAGTCAGTGTCGGCAGTAGATATGACCCCGACTAATACGCCACCTGCCGATCCAAAGGCTGCACCGACTGCTACTGCTAAGCCAGCAATGAGCTTCGCGGTACCTGATGGCGACTCTAGCAATCATATCGAAGATATGATACCTGAGGAAGATGATTCGCCAGCGCCAACGATGCCAGAAATCCATGATGATGCGGCGTTCAGTACTAAGTCAAGATCGATGCAAACTGCTCAATATCGAGCACAACTGACGCCGATACCTGAAGTGTCAATGTTGGATAAACCTGATCCTAATCGTGAGCCAAGCTATACTGTTGCTGAGCTTGAGCAATTATCGGAGTTGCTTGAGATTAAATTGCAAGAGTTTAACGTCAAAGCCAATGTTGTGAACGCCATTCCAGGTCCAGTTGTTACCCGTTTTGAAGTAGAACTGGCTGCTGGGATAAAAGCCAGCAAAGTCACGGGTATCTCGCGTGATTTAGCACGTTCCCTATCGATGGCGTCATTGCGGGTGGTCGAAGTCATCCCAGGCAAACCTTATATCGGTATTGAGGTGCCTAATAAACAGCGTGAAATGGTACGCTTGATTGAGCTGCTCGACACCGATAAATTTAAAGATCCAAAAGCCCAGATCAGTATGGCGATGGGTAAAGACATTGGTGGTAAAGCGATTATCACCGATTTAGCACGAGCGCCGCATATGCTAGTCGCAGGTACGACAGGCTCAGGTAAATCAGTCTTGGTTAACTCTATGTTGCTATCGATGCTACTCAAATACACACCAAATGAGCTACGACTGATCTTGATTGATCCTAAGCAGCTTGAGCTGGCTAATTATAACGACATACCGCATTTGCTCACGCCAGTCGTGACTGATATGACCGAAGCGGCCAGCGCCTTATCATGGTGTGTGGCTGAGATGGAGCGTCGTTACCAGCTGATGAGCTTGCTCAAAGTGCGTAAATTAGATGAGTTCAATAAGAAGGTACGTGCTGCTGAAAAAGCGGGCAAGCCAATGCTCGATCCTCTATGGCGACCTAATGATAATGTCAGTATTGATCAAGCGCCTAAGCTTAAAACGCTACCTATGATTGTCATCGTCGCGGACGAGTTCGCCGATATGATTATGCAGGTCGGTAAGCAAGCTGAAGAGCTGATCACACGGCTAGCGCAAAAGTCACGGGCAGCTGGTATTCACCTCATACTTGCGACTCAGCGTCCGTCAGTCGATGTTATTACTGGTCTGATCAAAGCCAATATTCCAGTGCGAGCAGCGCTACGGGTTAACTCAAAAGTCGATTCGCGCACGATCCTAGACAGTGGCGGTGCTGAGGATATGCTTGGTAACGGCGATATGCTGTTCTTAGGGCCAGGACAGATCGAACCTGATCGCGTCCACGGTGCTTATGTCAGTGATGAAGAAGTCAACCGCGTCTGTGATGCCTGGCGTGAGCGCGGCGCTCCTGATTATATTGATAATATGGCAGGCAACTTTGAGCTATCTAGTTCAGGTAGTGGCAGCTCAGGCGGCGCGTCTGGTGAAGATGACGATCTGTATAATGACGCAGTCGCCTTTATTATAGAAACCCGTAAAGTCTCCGCATCGTCCATTCAGCGCAAATTTAGCATTGGTTACAACCGCGCTGCACGTATTGTCGACTCGATGGAGGAGGCAGGATTGGTCAGCTCTATGGGCAAAAGTGGTAAGCGTGAGTTATTGATGTAGCGCTTACAGGAGTTTATTTTTAGCAAATTATAAAAAGCGAGTTACGAAAGTAGCTCGTTTTTTTTATATAGAATAACTATTATAGTTTTATTGAAAGTTTTAGTTACGCTTAAACTATTAAAATATTAATACTCAAGGACGATAAATTATGTTTAAAGAATATACCCAATACGACGCATTAGGATTGGCAGAGTTAGTCAGCTCTAAACAAGTTAGTGCTAAAGAATTACTCGATGCTGCGGTTCATCAAGCGAATAAACTCAATCCAAAGCTCAACGCTATTATTCACCGCTTTGATGAGCGAGCCTATGCTTCAGCCGAAGCAGGACTGCCAACGGGAGCGTTTACGGGCGTGCCTTATTTGCTAAAAGATTTATCGTTCAGTCTTGAAGGTGAGCCTATCACGATGGGCAGTCGTAGTGTCAATATCATCTCAGAGCAAGATAGCGAAATCGTTAAACGTATGAAAGCATCAGGGGTCAACACTTTTGGTAAGACCAATACTCCAGAGTTTGGTCTGATTATCACTACTGAGCCCAAGGCGCATGGCGTCGCTCATAATCCATTCAAAAAAGGCTATAGCACGGGCGGCTCATCGGGTGGCAGCGCAGCAAGTGTTACTAGTGGTATCGTACCGATGGCAGGCGCGGGTGATGGTGGCGGCTCAATACGTTTTCCAGCGGCGTGGTGCGGGGTATTTGGCATGAAGCCTAGCCGAGGTCGTAACCCAATGGGACCCGCGATTGGTGAAAGTTGGGATGGTGCGGCGACTGATCATGTGATAACCCGAAGTGTGCGTGATAGCGCGGCGATGCTAGATGCGACTAGTGGCGCGGAAATTGGCGCGCCATATGTAATAGCGCCACCTGATGGGACGTTCCTACAAGCGGCAATGCGCGCCCCTCGGCCACTGACTATTGCACTACAAAAGCGGCCTCTGATTGCTAATACAGTAGTCGATAAAGAAGTACTGGCGGTGCTAGAGCAAACCGTTAAGCAGCTAGAGTCCATGGGTCATCGAGTGGTATCTGCTGAGCCTACTATCAATATAGAGCAGTTCTGGCACGACTTTATCGTCGTGGTGTGCGCGCATACTGCTTTTACTATCGATAACATTGAGCGTAATTTTGGCTCAGAGCATATCAAAAATTTAGAGCCACAAACCTATAACATGGCATTGCTAGGACGCTCATTATCCGCGGTGGATTTAGTGCATGCCAAGCATGGCTGGCATAATAGTCAATATCAGACAGGCCTGCTGCTTGAGCAGTACGATATGATATTATCGCCGACAGTGCCGACCTCTGCGGTCAAGCATGGCGTATTACCACCGAGCCGTATGGATGAGCTATTAATGCGTAGCTCAGGCGTTCTCAATAAAGGTCTTAATATGGGTAAGTTTGCTTTTAATTCGGGCGCGATTGAGAAGCTTAGCCATCCAGTATTGAGCAAAATGGCCTTTACTTTACTCGGCAATATTACAGGGCTACCCGCGATGTCCGTACCGCTTGGCATGAGTAAAAAAGATCTACCTATTGGTATGCAGTTCATCGGGCGTATGAATGATGAGGCGACTTTGTTTAGCTTAGCAGGAGAGCTGGAACGCGCAGGTCTATTTACCAAACCTGCTTTTGAGAAATAGGGTTTTAAATAGGTTTAACAATAGTTAGACATTACCCTTAATCAAAACGATAAATATCCATACCTAAGCTATGATGCGCCATGCTTTGATGCACAACCGAAACCCGTTGACCCGCGCCTAAAGCAAAGAACAACGGTAACAAGTGCTCATCGCTAGGATGGATATCTTTGTATTGAGGATACTGCTGCCAGTCTAAAGCTGTAGGAATATCGATTTTTAATTGTTGCAATAACCACAGCTTAAAGTCTTTGGCTTGTTTGTCGATGCTATCAGCATCCCAGCGCATCGCTTGTAGGTTATGAGTGATATTACCTGAGCCGATAATCATAATCTGCTCATCGCGCAATTGTGCCAGTTGCGCTCCTAACTGATAACAAGCTACGCTATCGTAATTTTGCGGTAGCGATATTTGCACAATAGGCACATCAGCCTCAGGATAGAGGTGGCGTAACGGTGCCCAAACTCCGTGATCACAGACTCGTATCGGGTTCACTCTACAAGTGATGCCGCGCTCGCTCAGTTGCTGCGCTAATGACTCAGCCAGCAGCGTATTACCCGCTACAGGATACTGTATTTCGTACAGCTTTTGGTTAAATCCCGAAAAGTCGTGCCACGTCTTAGGACTAGGGTTACTGCTAATCTCAAGCTTAGCCGATTGCCAATGTGCTGACATGATTACAATCGCGCGCGGCTTAGGTAGGTTCTGACCGATACGCGCTAGAGCGCTAGTAGTTGCTGACTGCTCAAGAGCAAGTGTTGGCGCACCATGCGAGATAAAAAGCGCAGGCAAATGTGCCGCATTGGTCAAGCCAACAGGCATATCTGCCCAAGCGGCAGCACCTGTGATCGGTAGCACTGATAAAGGAGAAAGTGACACTTTGGACTTACTAGGTTTTGAATAGCTCATGTGCCATTTATTAGGGCGCAGAGCCATTTTTCAATCATAGGTTGGGTAGATATTTTTATTGGACTATTTTGTTAAACTATTGCTTTAAATAAGGAACGTGCTAATTGCCTCGATGATAGGGATGATTGTTATTGATGCTCATCGCCCGGTATAACTGCTCCATCAATACTACTCGCACCAATGGGTGTGGCAGCGTCAAAGCAGATAGCGACCATTTCATATCGGCCTTTGCCAAGACCTCAGGTGAAACACCGTCTGCGCCGCCTATCACTAATGCTACGTCATCACCTTGTTGCATCGCCTCAGATAGTTTGTCCGCCAAGCCTTCGGTCGATAGCATCTTACCCTTGACATCTAGCACCCATAATTGCTCGTTATTAGCGCTATTATGCGTGGCTAAGATAGTGCTGCCCTCACTGTCACGGTACTGTGCCAAATTAGCATCAGAGGGGTTTTTGGCGCGTTTAGCAGCTGCAAGCTCGACGATCTCTGTCGTTAGCATGGGCTGAATGCGTTTATGATATTCATCAAAGCCGCTTTGTATCCAGCTGGGCATCTTATTGCCTACGGTCAAAATTCTTAATTTCATATTGATAGCCACTTTTAATTGATAGTCATTTTTAAAATTGAGTTGATTGACAGGCGCTAATGAATCACTCGTCCACAATAAATCATTGTTTTTTTGAGAGATTTACTATAATAATAGCGCTGATTGTACTTAGAGCTAAACACGCCCTAATCTTTATTTTTCATTTTTATTATACGAAAGGAATCGTTTATGAAACGTATTATACCAAGTCTACTCATTGCAGTTACTAGTACTCTGCTCTCTACTGCGGTATTTGCCGCCTCTTTAAATAATACCCAATGGCAAACGGTCGATGAAAAAACAGGTGAGAAAAAGGCTATTATTCAATTGAGTGAAAGCGGCGATCAAGTATCAGGCAAAATCATTAAAGTGCTTGATAGCAAGAAGGCTAAAGCCAATTGTGAAAAATGTACAGGTAGTCTGAAGAATAAACCCATTGAGGGCTTACAGATATTGACAGGTATGCGTGCAGACGGCACCAATCAATGGAGTAACGGTAAGCTGGTCGATCCTGAAACGGGTAAGATATACTCAGGCAAGATAAACTTAAGTGATAATGGTCAATCGCTAAAGCTACGAGGTTATGTTGGTTCACCTATGTTCGGACGTACGCAAACGTGGCAACGTATAAAGTAGCTTTATTGACTCTAAACAGTGCTCTTAAGCATTAAATAGTACTCTTAAGTATTAAATCTAAATAATGTCTCTAGACTTTGACTTTAAACAAGGCAGTCTTTAGCCACTTTATGACGCTTTAATCAGTCAGTGGTTTTAGCGTCTCTGAAATACCAGCACTGCCTTTTTCTTTATCTTTGGTAATGACATTGAGCGTAGCATCTGATTCAAAGACGATAGCTTCTATCTCATCAAAGCTATGAATACCGTTTGAGCGCATAACACTCTCGATCTCTTGACGGGTCAAACGCTCGTCTTGCATGGCTTCTGGTAAAAACTGCCCTTGATAAAAGACAATCTTTGGATCGGATAAAATAAAACTACTAAATTGTGGTGAGATAGAGGCGTATTTAGTCACTAAAAATTGCAATACATATAGCACTATAATGGAGGCGACACCTTCAATAAAAGGAACGTTTTTTAGCAAAATAGTACTAGCACCGATTGAGCCGATCATCACTGTGACTATCCAATCAAAGTTATTCAGCTGAGAGGTTGAGCGTTTGCCAGATATCTTGGTAATAAGTACTATAAAGATATATACCATAACAGTCGTCAGAATAATCCGTGCTAGCTTTTCAATATCGTCAAAAAACAACATGTCCATTATATTTCTCCTTATGCTGATACTTTAAAATATCACTGTTTAAAATGAGCGTAACGGATTTTATACCAAAGTAGTGCAAAAGTTTTGTAGCGGCGTTGAATAAAGGGTACAGACTAAACAAAACTGGCTTATGAATAGCGCTAGCTTATAAATAAAGAGCGCAGTCTTTATTTGTAAAGAATCAAACAGCTCCTAGTGTTTTGGCGCTAATAGATGATTAATAGCCCATAGGCTTAGGCGAGTGACTAGTAGCGTAAAGACAATTATCATAGCCAGCGCGAATAATAAAGGCATGGGTTGCTGGCGCGTCATATCTATTAATACTTCGCGACTGACAGCATCGAACACCAAGAGCCACAGACATAAAAAGTACAGTGCCGCTAGTAGCCAAATGATAGCAGTACTACTAACGGTCAATCGGTTTATCTCCTTGGCCGTTAGTGCACGCTGTTGATGTTTGACAAATTTATAGATAGCGACATAAGCACCCATAACGATAGATAGCCCTGTGATTAGTTGCGAGTTTAGGGTGATTTTGCTTTGTATCATCATAAATAAAGCGCTGGCGATGATAAACCCAAGCGCGAAAAAGCCGACATAGAGTGTCAGCGCTGTACTGGCTAGTTGCTGATTGGGCATGTTTTTCGCTTTTGACTTAGCCTTGGATTTAGCTTTTGACTTATTTAGGGTAGGGTGTGACATAACATTGCCTATATAGCAGGATAACAGGGTTTTATTGATAGCTATTAATTATAAATAGCTACTTATAATCAATAGCTATTTGTAGTCGATATAGTGTGGTTGATTGTCGATCTAGCTTGGGAGTAGAGAAGGCGCTAGTGCTGAGCCGTCCAGTCAAGCATCGTATCTAATACCACTCTTGCGTCATCGGCATTGATAGCTTGTTCGGCATTAATGATACCAACCACCGTATAGTCTTGCCCTGATTGGCCCTTTACGTAGCCTGCCATTGCAGTGACATTATTGAGCGTGCCTGTCTTAATCCAAGCCCGTCCGATAGCGGCTGAGTCAGGCAGTCGCGCACTATGATGACTGATCGTACCACTGATCCCAGCGACTCCCAGTGAGTCGACGTAAGCATCAAAGCTCGAATGGTTATAAGCATAGCCTAGCAGCTCACTTAAGTTGGCCGCGCTCACTGTGCACTCGCGGCATAATCCTGAGCCATTGGTCAGAAAGGGCGGCGGCGTTATCAGATGAGTCTGCCACCACTGCGTCATCGTTTGCAGCGCCTGTGGATAGTCAGTTGTGTTCGGTTTATCGAACTGATATAGGCTAGTAGCGGCTAGCTTTTGCTTCTTTGAATGGGTGGTTGTCGAGCCTGCGCTATTACTAGCAGTAGTACTTATCGCTACGTTAAACGGTGCATAGCTGCCAATCGATAAGGCAACTTGCTCGGTCATCACATTGTTTGAGAAGTGATTAATATCGTAAATTTGCTGGGTCAAATTGAGCGAGGGATAGCTCACTAATGGCAGTGGCGATACAGTCGTCGCCAAGAGACGGTTATGCGATCTATTATTATTGATGGTTTGATCTGTGAGATAAACGCTATTTGCGGCATTAGAAGTAGTAGTAGTATAGGGTTTTTCTTGAGCACGCACTGTACCTGTCAAAGTATTGCCTAAAGCTTGCCATTTGGCGGCTATAACACGCGAGGCAAAGTTCTTGGCATCAGGGTAGGCCACATAAAACACATGCTCACCGCAGCGCTCTGGTAATGGATTATCAAAGGTGAGCTTATCAGTCTGCCATTTTGGCGCTAGGCTATAACGGGCGCTTGAACAAGATGCCTCTCGCGTGTTGACTTTACTTGGCAGCTGATAGTTTGCAAGCTGCGGCTCATAGCTCAGTTGCGCTTGATTATTAGCTAGCGAATGACTACGAATACTGACGCTATTAAAATTTACTAAAAATCCATCAGGACTGGCATTATAAGGTCGCAGAGGCGAGCGATCAAAGCTAGCTGGGTCTTTAGTGACATTATTAAATATCGCACTATCTACGATGATATCACCGTCAATATGATGAATACCTGCTTGCCCAACTCGATAAAGCATCTGCTCTAAGCGCTCATGAGTCATTTTGGGATCGCCACTACCTTGGATGATCAAGTCACCTTGCAGACGATTACCGATAATCAGACCTGTATGATAGATGCGAGTAAACCAGACAAAATCAGCGCCCAAAGTATCTAAGGCGATAAAGCTCGGTATTAGCTTCATAGTACTGGCAGGGGTGCGCGCGCTATCAGGATAGTGACTGACTAACGGCAAAGGTGTGGCTATGGAGTCTTTTGATACGTCATCATTGCTGGAAACATTGCCATCGTCATTAACGCTACTATCGGTATAATCGTTACCACTTTTAGGGACTATAGGTGGCATGCTTACTAGACTTTGATGGGTATAGGCATCATCAGTGTAAGCCTGTAGCTGTTGCTCTTGCAGCTCGATAGTTTGTTTTTCGATTATAATTAAAGGTGTGACAGCTTTATCTAGCGCATTAATGTTAGCTGTATTGGTACTAGACACATTGATATTAGGTTTATACTGATCAGTGACAGTAATTACAGATGGCAATCGGCTGCTATTCTTATGACCTACTGGGGTAATAAGTATGCTGATGTTATCAGAGGTTAGAGCCGCGCCATCAAGTGCGCTTTGTATCGACTCAGGCAATGCAGCGTGTGCGTATAGAGGTAATGAAAAGATCGCAGTCACAGCGCCAGTCATCAATAACGAGCGTCGATAAAGAGGGTTCAAAAGAGCGGGCATGAAAAAGATTCGTCTAGTCAATAAAGCCCGCCATGATAGCATAAGTCGCTATAGCTATCTTGCAATAGCATAAGCGGGAGCGTGCTAACTATAAAAATTTTGACTATTAACTGTTTTTAACGAACATGTAAAAAAGCCATTGCCGTCATCATCGCATCATTATAAGCATCATGATTACCAAACTCTGGAATATTATAATGCGCTAGTATCTTGGGCAGTTGCTGTGATGATTTGGGTACTTTTGGATTACTATCGCCCATCCGCTGAGCGTAAAGATAGCGTACATCGAGCACCTGATTGGGTAGCGCCATACCCATGTACTGCTTAATCAAGGGATTTAAAAATGTGATATCTATTTGCGGACAAAACCCAACGATAGCTCTATTACCAATAAAGGGCAATAGTAGCGCTAGCATCTCATCATAGCTCATACCATGAACCACATCAGTGGTGCGCAAACCATGAATGACTATAGTATCGCGTTCAGGCATAGCTGGTGGACTACAAACCAGATGCAGACCATTACCCGTATCGATCATATTGCCATTAATGTGAATAGCCGCTACTGATAATATATGATGCTTTTTGGCATTGAGCCCTGTCATCTCACAGTCAATGGCTACCCATTGATCTGCTAATGGCGGCACAAACATTGAGGCAAGCTCAGGACGCTGTAGCTGGTTTTTTTGCCATGAAGATTTTACTTGTGAAAACCAGCCCATAATATCCTCCGTTATAGCTGCCATAGGTTTAAAGCTAAGGCGTATTTGATTATTCGACCGTGGCACTGACCAAGACTACTGTTAACTACCGAATCGTTAATTACCAATCTCTAGCTGATAATGTTGACGTAACTGATTTTTAAAGCTTTTGACTACGCTTAAACACTCTTTTAAGACGTCGCGCTCAAGGGCAGACAAGGTCATCGGATCGACATGGCGCGCATACTTATCGTCCGTGAGTAACGCCACATCCAAGCGCTGCGCCATAAAAAACTCTAGCGCCTCATTTAAGGTATCAGCGCGTTCTTGGGTCATGACACTCGCTTGTACTAAGGCTTTTAGACGGTTTTTGCTGCTGGGCACATGCAAGATATCTCGCTCTAAGGCTAGAGCGCGAATACCATGTACCAATGGAAAAATACCAGACTTTTTGAGATCGACGGTGTTGGTGTCAGGCTTACCTAGTAGCGGTACAAACCTTTGCCACCACTGATTACCATCACCAAACTGCAGAGCTGCACGCGCGAATTGACGTATAAACATAGGATCGGACTGACGATGGGCTACTTTTAGATGATCGCGTACTTGTGTGAGCAGCGATTCATCGCCGCAGACATACTCGCCATCGAGTATCGCTGATAGATAGATACTGTGTATAGGATCGGTGTTTCGAAACCATAAGCTTAGCTGAGCCTTAAAATCCTTGAGCGGCTGTCGCCACATCGGATTGGTCATCATAATATTGCCATCGCATAAGGGATACCCAAAGTCTGCTAATTGGCTGTTAAAGGTATCCGCAAATTGCGCTAAATCTGGATGTGAATAGCCATCACGAATGAGCAGGGCATTATCTTGGTCAGTACGCATGATCTGCTCACCACGTCCCTCTGAGCCCATGACGATCACACAGGTATTTTGCATGACTTCCTCAGGGACGATAATTTGCCACAGCTTTGTAAAAACTTGCGCATTGAGGGTCTGTACCATGCGACTGACAATACCGATCTTGACTCCGTTTTGTTGTTGAGCGCGAATATAGCGTCCAATCAGCTCGACGGCAGTACCGATACTTGCGATATCATCGGCTTGCTCAATCTGAATACTGATAAGCTGTGAATGATGACCAAGATAAGCCAATACATCGCTTTGTCCCAATATGCCTGCGACATTACCGCTATCATCAATAACAGGCAGCCTGTGAATGCGATAGCGGGTCATAGTCAATAGGGCATCGCCAATCTCGTGATCAGCATCGATAGTACGTAGATTAAAGCTGGCAAAGTCTTGACAAGGTGTGACCGCCATATCTTGCCGCTGGCTGACCGCGCGGCAGATATCAGTATCAGTCAAAATACCCAGTTCACGATCGGTGCTATCGGGATTTGATAAATGATGGGTAGGACGCACTAACACATGTTTGAGCCGCGCTTGCGTCATCACTTGTGCAGCTTGATACAGGCTTTGGCTCGCCTCAATAATGTGTACGGGCAACAACGTTACATCGGTCACAGGTTGGAGCATGATTTGTTGGACTTCTTGTTGCTCAGTATAGCTGGCTGCTCCTAAGCCTTGAGAGCCACGGCGCTGTTTTAATGCCTTGAGACGCTCGGGCAATTTATCAGATAATAACTGACGAATAAGGTGGTTTTGAGCGCTGATTTTGTCAATGGCACTGCCTTCTACTTGTAGTAGTAGGGTGTCCTCATTGGCACGGTAATGATAGTTATCGGTGTTATCTATATTGTTGGTATCATTGACTTGACCGTTATCCGTTTCAGTAGCTGGCAATTCTGGCGTTCGTCTACTATCGAACCAATCATTACTGTTGAGATGGTCGGAATGATCGCTACCTAAATAAGCGGTGACTAGTTCGTCGTTGAGTGTTTGCTCGATCTGACCTTTGAGTACAATAAAAAAATAATGCAGATCTGCAGCTGATAAGGATTCCTCAGCAGCAAGGTAGCGTACTTGCGTATGCTTTTTGAGACTTTGACGCTCAGCTGGGCTTAATACGTCAAAGGGGGGTTGAGCAAAATCAAGAGTGGGCATAGCAGCATCCTTGAGCGCTTTTTGTAGAATTGAGGTCTGTAGTAGCAGAAGCTATAGTAATAAAAAGGAATAAAGCTTAACTATAGCATTATCCCTAATAACTTTGTGGTTATAGTTTTATGGCTATAGTTTTTATGATTCAAACGCCCTTATGTTTTAGTCCACTTTGTGATCTGAATCATTCTATGATTAGTATTAATTACTAAGTAGCTTACGTATGCGACGAATGGCCTCTAGATTCTCTTCAATACTAGCCACAAGAGCGATACGGACATAGCCTTTGCCAGGATTATAGCCCTGCACTTCACGGGATAAGTAGCTGCCAGCCAAAGCATAGATATGCACCTGCTCATACAGAGCTTTGACAAAAACTTCATCGTCACCATTGAACGCTTCAGGGACTTTTATCCAAAAATAAAACCCAGCCTCAGGCATACGCAGATCTAAAAGCTGACCTAGCTCCTGCATCCATAACGCAAATTTTTCTTTATAAAGTGCGCGGTTTTGTATGACATGTCTCTCATCTTGCCAAGCGGCGATAGAGGCGAGTTGATGAGGTATCGGCATGGCACAGCCTTGATAAGTACGATATTGTAGATAAGGCGCAAGCAAGTCAGCATCTCCTGCAATAAAGCCTGAACGCAAACCTGGCAAGTTTGAGCGCTTTGATAAAGAGTGAAAGACCACACAGTTTTTGAAGTCATCACGGCTTAGGTTAGCGCAAGCTTGTAATAAGCCAATAGGTGGCTCATTAAAATACAGCTCGCTATAACACTCGTCACTAGCAATAATAAAATCATACTGATCAGATAAGCGAATCAGCAGTTCCCAATCCTCCATAGTCATCACGGTGCCCGTTGGATTATTAGGACTACAGACGAATAGTAGTTGGGTCTGCTCCCAAACACTTATAGGAACGCTGCGATAGTTTTCTTTAAAGCTATTTTCTGAGCTGCAAGGTATAAAGTAGGGCGTTGCCTGCGCTAGAATGGCTGCACCTTCGTAAATCTGGTAAAAAGGGTTGGGCATTATTACGATAGGTCTCGGCTCAACGTGCGCCACATCTTTTGACGTCGGCAGTGAACTATTTGGCTGATTCGTTTCGTGGCTAATTTTTTGGCTAATTTTGTGGTTTAGGCGACTCGTATCAATCGCTGCTTGTACAAAACTAAAGATCGCTTCACGCGTGCCCATGACAGGTAATACTTCGCTATTGGGATTGACATGATGCAAAAAAAAACGCTTCTCAAGCCAATGAGCGATGGTTTGACGCAGCTCAAAGCTGCCTATAGTCGTCGGATAACGAGCTATACTGTCCAAATTTTCTTTTAATGTGTCCAGCACAAAGCTTGGTGGTGTGTGTTTTGGCTCACCAATACCGAGCTTAATCTCAGGATAGGCGGGGTTTGGCGTACTATCGGCAAGTAGACGACTCATCTTGGCGAAAGGGTAAGGATGCAGGTTATTCAAGTTGTTATTCATAGTTAGGCTTATTATAATTAGCAGACATAAATTATAACGAAAAGTTATGGTCAAGAAAGTTTATTTAGCAGTAATCATAAAGACATCTTATCTTAATGATTAAAATTTTGAGTACTGATATGGGTAATGTTGAGTTTTATAGACAGCTAAGACATCACGAGCAGCATTGGTGGCTTTTACGTCAGCGTCTTATTGTACTTAAAGAGCGGCAGATTTTTTGGTATGGTGAAAAAAGCTTAATGATGTGGTTACTGTGGCAGCTGGTCAGCTATGTCGTCGTCGCGATTATAGTTATGTTACTCAGCAAGCTGTTATCGGTGCAATTAACATTGTGGCAATACCTGACTATCTTTGCGCTACAAACCTCTATTTTCTTAATCATGCTTTTATTGAAAGAGCGCATGGCTAAAAAAATGCAGATAAAAATCCATAAAGAGGAGTTAGCAACTGAGCAAACGCTCAACGAGATGACGATATTAGCCACTGATAGCCTCTTTGATAAGGTGCACAGTAGCTCTCCACTATCTTTACAGCTTATCCATCAACAGTACGCCTCACATTTGCACTTAGTCAGCTTGTATCATTTGCTACAGCAAGAGGTAGGTAGAGGGCGTTTATCTCTATCGCAGCACGCTAGAGACACGCTTGCCTTGCCCCTTGATTTGGCTGATGATGAGCTTACTCTGCATGCCGATGAAATACTTTATAAAAGCCTTGTTTGAACGCTAATGTATTTAGAACTTACTAGGGCGTGTCCTCAATTTGAAAATGGTGATAAAAATGAGCGAAATTGCAGCAGGGCTAGGATAATAGCGCTATTAATATCGAGATATTGATGAGCTATTTGACACCGCCCTGCCAACATTATTTAGCCTTTTTTAGCCCATTTAGTCCTATACATTCAGATTAGGGACACGCCCTATATTAGCGGTAATCAATCACTCTAGGCAATCAGACAATACGCTTAAACAATCAATCAATGCTTGCTTTAGCGTTTCAAGCTTGGCTGGCGTCAAAGGCGCATCTTCTTGATCGCTGAGATAGAACATATCCTCAGCACGCTCCCCTAAGGTGGTAATACGCGCTGCATGTACCTCAATCCCTTGTTGTAAAAATACTTGTCCAACGCGGGCAAGTAATCCTGGCTGATCAAGGGTTTGCAAACTCATAATATGCTGATTAGAAGCCTCATTAAACTCAAAGCTAATCTGCGTTGGTACTTCAAAATGTCGTAGCTGACGTGGCAAGCGCTTTTGGGTCAGCTTAGGCACGGTTGGATTCTTAAAAGCATCGATGAGTCGCTGCTTGAGCTCCTGTTGACTATCAGCATCAGCCAGTAGCGTACCACTACGATCTAATAGCACATAAGAGTCTAGCGCAAAGTCGCGCGTTGCGGTAATGATCCGTGCATCTAATACATCAAGATTCATCTGATCAAATACTGCCATAGTCACCGCAAATAAATTCGCCTGATCTTGAGTATAGACGAACACTTGTACCGCATCTAATGCCAGCTCTCTATGCTCACGTAATACCACCAAAGGTGTACTTTGGGCATCAGAGGCACGCCCAACTGGGGGATGATTTAGGATCGCTTCAGTATGCCATAAGACATCCTCAGCAAGCTCACGCAAAAAGTACTCATCGCCTAGGTCATCCCATAGACTGAGCACTTCATCACGATTCATCCGCTGATTATCGACGTCATCTAGCAAAGCCTGCGCTTGCTTGCGCGTGGCACTGATCATATCTTGACGGTTGGTTGGCGCGTCGATATCAGCTCGCAGTATACGTCGCGTTTGCGAGTAGAGCTGCTTCATGAGGGTTGCCCGCCAGCTATTCCAAAGCTGAGGGTTCGTCGCATTCATATCTGCAACGGTCAATACATACAGATGATTGAGGTGGGTCACGTTACCGATGAGATCGGCAAACACGGAGACCACTTCAGGATCAGAGATGTCCTTCTTTTGGGCGGTCAACGACATCAATAAATGATAGCGCGTGAGCCAGCCCACTAGATTGGCATCGGCCTCGCTCATACCATGAGCTAAGCAAAATTCAATAGATTCACTTTCGCCAAGCAGACTGTGATTGCCGCCACGACCTTTGGCAATATCATGGAACATCGCGGCTAGTACCAAGATCTCTTTGCGCTCAATACGTTGATACAAAGCGCTGACCAGTGGGAACTCTTGCTGCAAGCTCGGATCGGTAAAGCGATGCAAAATACGAATCAAAAACAGCGTATGCGCATCGACGGTATAGCGATGGAATAGATCGTATTGCATAAGCCCCGTCACTTGCGCAAAAGCGGGAATGTAATTGCCGAGTACCCCATAACGGTTCATCGCCCGCAACCGATGAAACAGATAATTTTGTTCTTTTAGATTGGCTAAGAACAGCGCTTGGTGCTCAGGGTTATCCCGATAGGTCTGATCGATACCACGCGCGGCAATCTTCAGCGCGCGTAGGGTATGCGTACGGATATTCTTGATACCGTATTGACCCATTAATAAGAACATCTCTAAAATTGATTCAGGGTGTTGGGCGAAAACCCGATGATGCGAGATGGCGATTTGATTGCCTATTTTATTAAAATGCGCGTTTAATAATTGTTTGGTAGGTCGCTCATCAGAGGGGAGTAGAGGCTCGATAATCGTCTCATAGTAGTGATTGATGAGCATCTCAGACAACGTCGATATCTGCATCGCACAACGATAATAATCACGCATGAAGCGCTCAACCGCCGCATTTGGCTCATCATCGGGCTGGGTCTCATAACCCATACGCTGGGCGATATCACGCTGATAATCAAATAATAATTTGTTCTCGTTGCGTCCCGTCATCTCATGCAAATAGTGCCGTATTTGCCATAAAAAGCTTTCAGAGAAGCTGAGCTCATCGAACTCTTTTTCGGTCAAAAAGTCTTGTTGCACTAAATCATAAAGCTTACCAACTCGAAAGTAGCGTTTAGTTACCCAGCCGATAATATGGATATCACGCAGACCACCTGGTGCGGTCTTTATATTGGGTTCAAGATTGTATTCCGTGGCATTATGACGCAGATAGCGCGTCTTAGCCTCAGCTATTTTTACCTCATAAAAATCGAGCTGTGACCAAAGCTGGTTGACGATATCAGTTGGCGTGTCTTGCAGATCCTCATTGCCTACTAAAAACCGTGCCTCAAGCAGGGTGCTTGCGACCGTATGGTCTGTTGCGGCCTCCAAGCAGTCAACGATACTACGTACCGCTAAAGCAGGCTCAAGTCCAACATCCCACAGCATCGCTACCAAAGCGTTTATTTTAGCGCTAACCTCATTACTCATATCCTGTGGGGACAATAATAAAATATCGATATCAGAGTGTAGAGATAACTCACCACGCCCATAACCGCCAGTCGCAAAAAACGCTAAATCAGTTTCATCAAGCTTGAACCAACAAAACATCGCAATGAGCAGCTCATCAATGGCACAGGCGCGTGCTGCTACCAGCTGACGAATATTAATACCACGTTCAAGCGCTCGGCTGATGTCGTCATTTATTTGAGCAAGCCATTCAGGAATGCCAAGCAGTGAGGCTCTAGTAGGATCACTAACCACTAACAAGGGCGTATTTGTTGTCCCATCAGGCGGTATTAACGCAGGTAATGGCGTAATATAAATCGAAGCAACATCGCAAGTGAACATGAATAATTTCCATTTTGATGATCGAGTGAATCAAAAATTAGCATAAAATAAAATTAAAAAAAAGACTACCAAAAAAAAGACCACCTAAGCGATCCTTTATACTATCAGTTTCTGTATAGCTACTGCGTCAAAAAACTCAAATCTTCTTCAGGGCGAGTAGTGAATACCTCACAGCCATTGTCAGTGACGACCATCGTATGCTCCCACTGTGCGGAGAGCTTACGGTCTTTAGTAATTGCCGTCCATTCATCTGGCAAGATTTTAGTCTGCCATTTACCCTCATTAATCATCGGCTCAATGGTAAATGTCATGCCCGTCTTAAGCTCAAAGCCAGTGCCCTTTTTGCCGTAGTGCATGACTTGTGGCTCATGATGAAACTCATTAGAGATGCCATGACCACAGAACTCACGAACGATACTAAAACGCTCAGGTTCAACCACCGCTTGAATAGCGGCGCCAACATCACCTAAACGCGCGCCATCTTTTACGACACTCATACCCGCATATAGTGCTTGTTGGGCAACCTTGCAGATACGCTGAGCCATGATAGAGCCATTGCCGACGATCCACATTTTTGAGGTGTCTCCATAGTAGCCGTCTTTGATAACAGTCACATCAATATTGATGATGTCACCGTCTTTGAGCAGTTTGCTCTCTGTTGGGATACCGTGGCACACTACATGATTGACTGAGGTGCAGATAGATTTTGGGAAGCCGTTATAGTTCAGGGGCGCAGGGATAGCCTCTTGTACGTTAACGATATAATCATGAGCGAGTTGATTGAGCGCTTCGGTACTGATACCTACCTTGACGTGCTCATCTAACATCACAAGGACATCGCTGGCAAGCTTACCAGCAATACGCATTTTTTCGATAGCCTCTGGAGACTGAATTAAAGTTTTTTTAATCATTATTATTAATCTTATCGTTATGAAAATATAAGTTGATCGAACACATCAAATTATAGCATATATGCATGATTTATATAATTGATGCTATAACGATGACTTTAATATAGATTTCAAAAGAAGCTTACTAATCAGATGTTTACAATTGACTAAACGGTCATCTGTTTATATTCACTAAGCTAGATTATCAGTTGAATGTTACGGAATTTACAAGTAATGTAAGCATCACTATCAAATGGATTGATAGTTGTTTTTGATACCCTATGTGCTATGTGCTATGTGCTATTTGCTTTGTAAATGGTCGTACTTTAAATAGGTTCGTACAAAAACTACCATACCGTCACAACGACAAGGAAGTTGCTATGAAGCTGAACGCTTATTTTTCTGCTGCGATCTCACCAAGTAAATTTTTACCGACCTTAGGTGCTCTAGGTACTGGTCTACTCCTCATGACGATGCAAACCACTTCTGCTCAAGCCGCTGGACAGCATTATAACTGCGCCAATGCGAATGGTTGCCAGCTGGTCGATAGTCAATATTTTACCTCAAGCTATACCAAAACTCAGTATCCTGTGGTTATGGCGCATGGACTTGGCGGCTTCACGTCAATGTTTGGCGTCATTGACTACTTTAATGGCATCCCTGGAGCGCTAGTAAGAGGTGGCTCAGAGGTATATACCACCAAAACGTCAGCCGTTAATAATAGTGAAGTTCGTGGTGAGCAGCTACTACAGCAAGTCAAAACAATCTCAGCGATCTCAGGCAAGTCTAAAGTTAATCTATTGGGACACAGTCAAGGCGGTATTGATATTCGCTATGTCGCTGGTGTTGCCCCAAGATACGTCGCTTCAGTAACGGCCGTTTCAAGCCCAGAGCAAGGCTCAAAAACGGCAGATTTTGTCAAAGCCACGCTTGAGCCAAGTAACGATGATAACTCTGGCGATCAGCTCAATCTAGGCACGCAACTGGTTGCGGGTCTGTTTCACTTGATTGGCGGCTTTACCGATATCGGCTCTGGTATTAGCTATAACGAAATACAAGAGCAAGATGGTTGGCAAACGTTGGTCGCTTTATCTACTAGCGGCGCTGCTACCTTCAATGCAAAATTCCCAGCCGCCATGCCAACGAGTTATTGTGGTCAGCCAGCCGACACTGCAGTCAACGGCATCAAATACTACTCATTCAGTGGTGTTGGACAACTGACAAGTGCGCTTGATCCCAGCGATTATTTGCTAGCAGCAACCAGCGTTCCGTTTCTTTTTGAGGCTAATGATGGATTAGTCTCGAAATGCTCAAGTCGTTTAGGTTACGTGATCCGTGATGACTATAGAATGAATCATTTAGATTCAGCAGACCAAGTATTAGGTCTGACAGCATGGGGTAGCTCTGAACCCAAATCTGTCTATCGTGCGCAGGTCAATCGCCTCAAAAACGCGAGTCTTTAAAATCATAAGCAGACTACCGCTTTGAATCTATTGCTGTTGTAAAAATCAGGGTCAACTGAGTTGACCCTGATTTTTATATATCAAACTTAATACATAACGGCGCTTATATCATTGAAACTTTAGAACCGTACTGTACCTAATTTATAAAATAAGGTATCTCGATCATGCCCAATAAACATCGCATTCCCTATTTTTCGCTTATCACTATCGCGATCATCGTTGCTATCACGGTAGCCGTTATTCTGTGGTTCAGACCTGATCAAAGTGATGCCGATGTCGCAGCCGACACCTCAGTGACAGTCGATAACGGATCTAGCAACGCAATGACAGATATGTCTGATCCTTATAAAGGACTAGAGGTCTCATCGACGCAGAACAATACTGAATTTACCACTGGTTTAGAGCGGCTGCCATCCTCATTACAGGGGACACAAGTTGATGGTGAGATTATCATCGATGAAAACAAACAGTTGGTTGTCACCGAAGGGTTACGGCGCTTGTTTGACTACTTTTTATCGGCGCTAGGAGAGGAGGATGAGGCGACTATTCTTGCACGTGTGGAGAGTTACATCCGTCATCACACCCCAGAACCTGCTGCCAGCCAAGCCATTGCAATCTTTAATCAATACGTCATCTACCTAAAACAGCTGTCAAAAATAGAAGCGAGCTACGGTAATTTACAATTGCAAGCCACCCAAGATGGCAAACTTGATCTCAATATGATTGCCCAGCGTCGCCAAGATATTACCAAAGCTCGCCAGCAAAATTTTGATCAGGCAACGATTACTGCGTTTTTTGGCTCAGACGATACTTATGATGACTATAGTATTAGTATGCTCACTATTGAGCAGGATGGGCAGCTCTCTAGCACCCAAAAGGCCGCCGCAAGACAAGACTACATCAGCCGTATGTCTGATAATGCTATCAAAGCAAACATCGAGCAGCAAGCTAACTTAAACGAGCTGATAACCCGCACTGAGCAGATGAAAGCACAAGGCGCTAGTGCTGAAGCTTTATATAATATGCGCCGTAAGTTAGTTGGCGAGGCCGCTGCTGGCAGGTTAGCGACTGTCGATGTCGAGGATGCCAACTTCGATCAGCGCTTTGATCAGTATCAAGCCCAAAAGCAAGGCATACTGACACAAAATTCTGACAACGCACAAGCTCGAGCGCAGATTACGCAGTTAGAGCAGCAGCTATTTAATGATGCTGAGCGTAAGCGCTTAGAGGCTTATGGCGCTATGCAAGCAGACAAGTAATAACTCTCCTAATCTCCCTACAAAAAAGCCAAATAAGGGATAGCAATAACTCAGAAATAAAGCTACTGTATTAAATGCTAAATATTAAGTAGCACAAAGCTATGCCTTTGACGTCAATAAGGCATCAGTGACATAGCTTTTGGTAAAGATGGATCTAACTTAATGATTAATTTAATCCCCTCAGGAGCTCTTATGAAGAACATAACCAAAGTATTAATGACAGGTATTGTAATGGCAAGTTTACTGGTAGGTTGTCAGTCGCTTACCAAACAGCCGACTCAGCAGCCAGACATAACGGGTACAGATGTCATATAAGATGATAAATGGCTTAATTGTAAGGCCAGATGACTGTTAAATCAGATAGTGGTTAATAGCTACAATCACTAAAAAATCTTAGGCTTTGCCAATAAGAACCTCATTTTAATAAATGGGGTTTTTATGCAAATGATAAATAATTATTAAACCACCTTACTCTTAATTTTTTAAGTTATTGATTTCAATGATGTTATAAATTAGAGATTTGTTTTAAACCGATTTTAGACTACTAAAATTAAAGGTTATTTTAAGTTGAGAGTGGCGTCAAACAGTTAGCAGGTAATGCTATGAGTAGCAAGAGGTAATAGCAAAACACCTATAGGTCAGAACAATGTATGAATAAAGCATATACACAAGGCTGCATGACAATAATGATTAGCCAGTCCATAATAGCGGCATTGTTTAACAGACATACACATTCAATTTAATTGTCTTTTAATAATTAGAGGGTTTTATATGAAAAACGTGACCAAAGTTATGATGGCTAGTGTATTGGCAGTAGGGACGCTGGCAGGTTGTCAGACAAGCCCAACGGTGACTGCACCAGTGACTCAACCTATCACAGTTAACACGCTACAATCTTATGATTGGCAATTGGTTGATGCTAAGCGCGCTAACGGACAAAAAGTAGCTCAGTTATTCTTTGATCCAGCTAAGCCATTAACACTAAAATTCTTTAAAGATAGTGGCAATGACCGTGTTACTTTTGCCAATACTTGTAATAATATGGGCGCTAGCTACACTGTCGTAAATGGCAATGTCGTGTTGGGTAATGTCTTGTCTACTATGATGGCATGCCCTGAGCCACAAGCAAGTTTTGATACCGCTACTATGGCGACTGTTCAAGGTAAATATAGCTTCAGTACTGGCGCTAACAATGTGCCTACGCTAACCATCAGCAATGCTAATCAAGTTGCACAGTTTAAAGCAGTTAACAAATAAGCTGACCGTATTTTTTATTTAGCTTAATACTGTTTTAGTATAAGACTGTTTATAAATGCCTTACTAATTAGTGAGGCATTTTTTTATTCAAAATTTGCTGACTTTTAGGCTACACTAGGCTTTACCAATAATGCGCTCGTAAATAAAACCTGAACGCATGTTGCTCATAAATTCTTGGCTTCACGAGATTTGACATGACTAATACTAGCCGCACAATCAATAGCTCGATAACACTGAGCGTAACGACAATAATCACTGTTCTGGCTCTAACAGGTTGTCAGACTATGACGACTGGTAAAGCCGTATCTAACAATAGTATGACAAGCAATCCACTAACTGCGCAAATGCCAGTGATAGATCGCCAAGGGCGTATCGCTTATGTTGAGGAGCAAGGCGTTGGCGCAGCGAAGATTTCTACTCTTTACAGTATTAGTCCTGATGGTAGCGATAGACGACTGATCGATCAGCTCAATGGTTATATTTATGCGCCTGCGTGGTCAGCTGACGGTCAAAGGCTGGCTTATAGTAAACAGCCTGCGCGCCAATACCCTTTTATCTACATCTATGATCACAGTAAGCAAACTCGTCGATTAATAGTCGATGCTCATGGCAGTAATTTATCACCTAGCTTTTCACCCGATGGACAGCGATTACTTTATAGCTCATCAGTCGGTGGTAATGCGGATATTTATGAGCGCTCGCTAACGACTGGCATAACCAAGCAGCTGACGACACTATCCAGCACAGAGGTGCAGCCAAGCTATGCGCCCGATGGACAGAGCTTTGTCTATGTCAGTGACAAAGTACGCGCGGGGCGACCTAGCATCTATCGTTATACCTTTGCAACTGGCAATGCCGCACTACTATCAGCAAATGGCTATGCCGCCAGTCCTCAGTTAAGTCTAGACGGTCAGCTTATAAGCTACCTTAATGGTCGTCAAGCTGCCGTTATGACTTTGCGTAATAAACAAGTTGTTTATCTAGCGGAAACTGGTCTCGATGAGCCAGCACGCTTTTCACCGAGCGCTCAGTATGTGGTCTACGCTATGCAAAATAGCAAAATAAATGGACAGACGGGTAGTAGCTTAGTAGTACGCTCTTTGGCTAGTGGCAGTAGCTATATTATTAGTAGCAAACTTGGCAATAGTCAATCTCATAGCTTGGTACGTTCGCCCGTATGGGGACGTTAAAAACAAATCTTTTGAATATAACTAGCTGCGATTGATAAGTATTATTGAATTATTTTCGCTATAATCACTAACTAAGAAACATAAGTTGATTTTATTCAGTGTAAAATCACCACTCAAAATATCTTATAACTTATAGAGTCAGGTGACAAAAAGAGAATACACAATGCAAGAGTCTTTCTTAATTTTTATGACCAAAATCAGTCTATATCCGACTTTCGTTTTTACGGGTTTAGTAATGTTTGTCACCTTATATTGGCTGGTATCCTTGCTCGGCATGGCAGATATGGACGCGGTAGACTTAGGTAATGTGGGGGGCGATGCTGGCGCAGATGTGAGTAACAATAGTGGTGATATATCCTCAGCGGGCGTTTTTTCTGGTCTGCTGCTCAAATTCGGTCTCTATGGCGTACCGCTAATCATCATACTTAGCTTAGTCAGCTTGATCGGTTGGCTACTCAGCTATCTATATACTAGCCTATTACATCAGTATTTTGATTCAGGCATCTTGTACTATGTCTTTGGTACAGGGGCATTAATACTAGTACTCGTCGTCTCCATGTGGCTAACGGGCGTTATTATCTCACCTATCCGCAAAAAATTTGCCAAGATTCCTAAGCGCATTGCTGCAAATAATATTGGCAAAATCGCTATTGTGCGCACCTTGTCAGTGACAGATATTCATGGTGAAGCGGAACTAAACGATGGCGGCGCAGGACTCATCCTTAGAATCCGGCCAGATATCAGTAGTGATAAACAACCCCTGCAGCAAGGCGATAAGGTAGTATTAGTAGAGTACTTAGATGAATCCAACGCCTACCGCGTTACTGCGGTTAAAGACTGATTATATGAATAAAAGCACGCAATCTATTGATCTATCTGTCTATCTACTTATAGGCAAATAAGCAAATAAATAATTAGTAATCTTAAATTTAGTTTGACGGTTTAACTTAAAGGAATAGTTATGGACACACTTATTATCGTTGGCGTCATAGTGGTGCTGGCGTTTGGCTTTCTTATGGTCATGCTTTTGATGCTCAAAGCGTTTTATTATAAGGTTGAGCAGGGCACAGCACTGATCATCAACGGCGTGAGCAAGATTGACGTACGTTTTGATGGCGGTATTATTTGGCCGATCATCAATAAAAAAGAATTAATGCGTATCTCGTTGATCACCTTAGAAGTCGATCGCCGTGGTAAAGAAGGTCTTATTTGCGCCGATAATATGCGTGCTGATATCACTGTCGCCTTTTACTTGCGAGTCAATGAGACCGAAGAAGATGTGTTAAAGGTTGCCAAATCAGTTGGCGTTGAACGCGCCTCTGACAAAGTAGCCGTCAATGAGCTGTTCAATGCCAAGTTCTCAGAAGCCCTAAAAACCGTCGGCAAGCAGATTGATTTTGTCAAACTATTTGAGAACCGTAGCGAGTTTCGTGACAGTATCGTCAAGGAAATAGGCAATGATCTAAACGGTTATATCCTAGAAGATGTAGCGATTGATTATCTAGAGCAAACGCCAAAGGCATCGCTTGATTCGAGCAATATTTTAGATGCTGAGGGTATCAAAAAGATCACTCAGTTGACCGCTTTTCAAAACGTCATTACCAATGAGCTTGAGCGTGACGAAGAGCTTGCGGTTAAGAAGAAAAACGTTGAGACTGTCGAGGCAATGCTAGAGCTTGAGCGCCAACAAGCTGATGCCGAGGCCAAACAACATCGTGAAATATCATCAGTCATTGCCCGTGAAACTGCCGAAACGCGCAAGATTGAAGAAGAAGAGCGTAAAAAGTCTGAAACCGCCATTATCTCAGTTGAGCAAGATCTGGCTATTCAGCGTGAGAATCAGCAGCGTGAAATCGAAGTTGCTGGACAGAATCGTCTGCGTGCCGTGATCATTGAAGAAGAAAAAGTGACGCGCGCACAGGATTTAGAAATCGTCTCGCGTGAGCGTGAAGTCGATCTGCAACGTATCGAAGCAGAACGCGCTATTGAGCTTGAGAAAAAAGAAATCGCTAACGTCATTCGTGAGCGTATTGCTGTTGATAAAACGGTCGCGCAAGAAGAAGAGCGCATCAAAGAAGTTCGTGAAGTCAGTGAAGCGGATCGCTCGAAACAAACTCGTGTCTTAGCGGCTGAAGCAGACGCCGAAGAGATCAAAGTCCGTCAAGTCAAAAAGGCCGAAGCCGATGAGATGGCAGCTAAGCACAAAGCGGTCGAAATCACGACCCTTGCCAATGCTAATCTAGAAGCGTCAGCAAAAGAGTCAGAAGCTAAAGTGCGACTAGCTGAAGGTATTAAGGCTGAAGAGTCAGCACATGGTTTTGCTGAGGCGGCTATTCAAGAAGCTAAAGCATCTTCGCTTGAAAAAGAAGGCATTGCCAAAGCCAATGTTATAAAAGCCACAGGTCAAGCGCAAGCCCAGTCAGATCGCGAACGCGGTATGGCAGACGCTGAAGTTATCGCCGCTCGCGGTGAGTCAAACGCCAAGGCGCAAAGAGATATCGGCATGGCAGATTCTGAGGTCATCGCCGCTCGTGGTCAGTCCAACGCGCAAGCTGAGCGTGAAGTCGGTCTGGCTAAAGCCGAAGTTACTCGCGCCCATTTCCAAGCCGAAGCTGATGGTCTGGTTGAGAAATTCAATGCTATGGGTAGCATGAGTCCTGCAGCTCGCGAGCACGAAGAGTTCCGTATGGGACTTGAGACTGCACTACAAGAAGCAATGGCGTCTATCGAAGCTGGTAAAGAGATCGCTAAAGAGAATGCTGAAGTGTTAGCAGTAGCGCTACAAAAAGCCAAAATCGATATCGTTGGTGGTGAGGCGCACTTCTTTGATAACTTTGCCAAGTCACTATCTATCGGCAAAGCCATTGATGGCCTTGCAGGTAAGTCAGATACGCTAAGCGGTATTATTAATACCATGATGGCGAGTAAGTTAAGCAATCAGAGTAATCAGCATGCTAGTAGCAATAACGATAGCAAAGCAGATAACGTGTCTGCTGAGCATGATGATTAGTTTGTGGTGACGTAGGGTGCGTTGCACGCACCGATGGTTAACTAAAACCTTATTATCGGTGCGTGAAACGCACCCTACGGCTACTTTAATGTTCGTAAATGCTGCTATGTTTTAACTAAGTTGGCTAGTCTAAAAATATCAAACCACTTAACATTATTTTAGACTAGCTAATTTTAATCACTATTATTGAATTTTCTTATTGCCTAAAACTCTCTTATTGCCTAAAAACAGAAATGGACGACCACCAATGGCAGATACGCAAAACCCAACCGATTTAAGTAGCACTGGCAAACAAGACCAAGCGGACAAGGCCGTTGCTTCAGGCAATGCTTATGAGCTGATTAAAAAGCGCTTAACCGAGCAGGGCAGTCGCTTACAGACGCAAACAGCAACACTGAATAATGCGCGGCTTGAAGAGTTTGGTAGCACGCAAATGCAAGTCATTGCTCGCACGCGTATTCGTACTGAATACAACTGCGTCGCGCAAGATATGGTGCAAGTCGGCGAGTATCTGCTGTTTGGCTACAACGTGTTTATGGGGCTTAAGCGCGCCAGCAATATCAAAGATGTGCTCTCGCTATATCGCTTGCTTGAGCCAGCAGGTGGCGAAGAAGAGTATCAGCTCGAAGAAGTAGAGCTAAAAGATACTTTTTTAGATCAGACCGCCTTTGTACAAGACTTCAATGAGCTATATCGCTATTATAAACAAACCCGTCTGATTCAGATCACAGTCAAAGACAGCAAGCTGCTATTGGCGTTTCAGATCGGTGAGCGTATCACGGATATTCGGGTGTTTCGCTTTGCCTTAGACTTTAGTGAAGGCACGCCAGAGTCTGCACAAGTCGCTTACGTGGACAATCGCGGCGAGCGTGATATTGAGCTGCCACCCGCTTATGATTTTGAATGGATTGATACTACCCGCGAGCAGGTGGTCAACGGCAAGCACCCACATATGAATATCTTAGATACGGTATTTGTCGAGACTATCGGCGGTGATTTAACCATTAAGATCGAGGATAACACCCAATCAGGATTGGGGATCTACAAAGAATCGGTAACGGATACCACGCAGTCGCTGACCGACGCTCAGATCGCTTATGCCAAAGTGGGCAGCTTAATATTACTCAAAATACTGCCGTATCGAGAAACAGATTATCGCTATTTTGTCTATAACACTTTGACTGAGACCGTACTGCGCCTAGACGCTATCGGCCAGTCGTGTGTACAGCTGCCTGAGGATCACGGCATTATTTTCCCTGGTGGCTATTACTTACAAACGGGTGAGCATAAGCTGTTTGAGAGCCAAGAAGCTAGCGCTAAAGACTTGAAGTTTAAGCGCAAAATTGTCTCGCCTAATGGTGAGGATGTGTTGTATTTATTTTATGATATGGCGCTTGGGGTTACTGGATTATTCCCTTATAACTTAATCAAAAAACAATTGGCAAACCCAATTTATTGCAACGGCATGGCGCTGGCTGAGAACGGTCAATTGGTACTGTTTAGCGCCCAAACTGAGCCATCACGTATTCATCCGATGCAAATATGGCATACCCCTTATGCCTCAGATGAGTATATTAGCGAGCTACCCGAGAGCACCAACTTTTATGGCAAAATCGGTAATAAAGAGCTAGTACGCGGTATCTCAGATCTATATAGCATCACCCGCTTGATTGATAATCAAAGCGTCTCACAAAAGCTTTATGAAGAGCTTGCCGATAATACTAGCCGACTGTTTGACAGCTATTATTGGCTAAACGAGCCTGAGCTTGCCGAGGTCGCCAGCAGTATCAAAGAGGTCACAGCGACCGCTGAGCTGGTCATTGATGAATTTGCCAAAGTTCAAAGCGTCCAAAAGCAAACGCAGACCGCCTTAGCCGATGCCGAAACCAAGCAAAATGAGATTACTCGGCAGATTAAAATCACTACCTTTGAGTCTGCAAGCGACTATGTTGAGCAGTTATCAGCGCTTAGGCGACAAAAGGGTCATTTAGTCAGCTTAGAGAACTTACGTTATTTAGATAGTGATAAGTTGCAAGCGCTACAAGAGCAGCTTGAGAGCGCAGAGAGCGAGCTTGCTGAGCAAACCGTAAAATATCTTAGTGGCGATGATGCATTATCGAGTTACGAGGGTATTTTAGTCGATGTCAACGAGCGTTTGCAGACGAGCGAGACTAATTCTGAGCTCAAACCCGTGTTAGAGACTATCGATAATACCGCGCAAGGCTTAGATCTATTAACTGAGCTACTCGGCACGCTTGATGTCGCTGATGCGACGGTGCGTACTCAAATCATCGATGATATATCTGCTATCTACTCACGTCTCAATCAGACTAAAGCTAAGCTGAATCATAAGCGCAAAAACTTAGGCTCAGTCGAAGCTATTGCGCAGTTCGGCGCGCAGTTTAGGCTGTTTGGTCAGTCGATAGCCAATGCCTTATCTACCGCCAATACTCCTGAAAAATCAGATGAGCAAATGGCCAAGCTGCTGGTACAGTTAGAGGAGCTTGAAGGTCAATTTGCTGATCCAGAAACGGGCGGTGGTGATCAGTTTTTAGCAGATATCATCAGCAAACGCGAAGAGATTTATGAGACCTTTGAGAATCATAAACAGCAGCTGCTCGATGCGCGTAACCGCAAAGCTCAGAATTTAGGCGATGGCGCTCTGCGTATGCTAGAGAGCATAAAAAAGCGCACTCAAAGCACTGGAGTCACAGGCTTTAAAGATGAAGATGGCCTCAATACTTATTTTGCCGCCGATGGACTGGTACAAAAGGTACGCGCCATTGCTAAGAGCCTGCAAGAGATGGGTTTTAGTGTCAAAGCGGATGATATCGATGCGCGACTAAAAGCCATTCAAATTGAGAGCTACAAGAGTCTAAAAGATAAGTCAGACTTATTTGAAGATGGCGGTCAAATCATTAAGCTTGGCAAACACCGCTTTTCGGTCAATACTCAGCCATTGGATTTAACCCTGCTCAGTCGCCAGCAAACCAACGGCCAGCGTATTCTTAACCTACATTTAACGGGTACGGACTATTACGAAGTGCTCGATAACGCTGAGCTAAACGCATTACGTCCTTATTGGGATATGAATATCGCCTCCGAGTCCGAGCAAGTTTACCGCGCCGAGTACTTAGCTTATAGCATTATTGAAAGCGCCAAGAATAATAACGATGGCCTAACGGAAGCGCGACTTTATCAAGCTTATGACGAGACAGCGAATACTATAGATAGCAGTGGCGAGCTAGATGATGACAGTTCATTATCTAAGCTAGTAAAAGCCTATGCCACGCCGCGTTATCAGCTTGGCTATGAAAAGGGCATCCATGATCATGATGCCACCTTGCTGCTCATGCAGATATTGCCAACGCTACGCGAAGCGGGCTTGCTGATTTATACCCCGCAAGTACGTGCTTTAGCCCAGCTGTTTTACTGGCAGCTCAGGCTAGTACAAGCTTTAGGATTGCCTGCATTAAATCAATACAATTACAGCCAATGGCTAAATGAGCAGACATTGACGCGTATTAATAATTGGCTGGATCGCGCGATTACCGCTGAGCAGTTGCGTCGCAGCTTAGGTAGTGATACCGCCAAAGCCTTACTAATCGATGATATAAGTACAGTGATGAGCGACTTTGTGTCCGCTTATAATGATATTGATACTGATAGTAGTGATGACAGTAGTAACGATAGTAAAGGTGACGCAGACAGTAGTATATTCGCCCAAAGTCACGTACAGCTGGCTTGTGAATATTTGGTCAGCGTGATGGGTCAAGCCGCCGAGCATAATGCAGCCCAAGGAATACAGTGGCAAACCAGCCAAAAAGCCCAACAGCTATGTGAGCAGTTAAACAAAACGCTAAATAAAGCAGCAAGCAGTACTGTGAATAAAGGCAGTGCCAGCTTTGAGCAGTTGCAAACCTCAGTTGCCAAGTTAAGCTTCCAGCCTAAATCTGCTTATGAGTTACTAGCCACTTGGTTTAATGCGCTACTAGATAAAACCTATGGTAGCGAGGTGGCAGGCGAGTCAACCGCTGATAGCAACGTTGATGCTAATGTGGATAGTCAGGGCAACCCGCTCAGCGAAGCGCAAATCGCTACTATGGAGGAAGAGGAGGCACAGCGTAAGCAGCAGCTGGAGAGCGGTCGTCATTATATACCTGAAGCGATCAGCATGTTATTGACGCAGCTAACCGATAGCCAGCGCGAAACGCTTATGCAAGGGGTGCTGGATTCAGGTGCGAGCGCTAATAAAACCAATAAGCCTATAACTAGTGGCTTGTCTACCCAAGCTACTCAAACATCACTAACCAGCCTCAATAATCCACTCAATCAAGCGCAGAGCTTTGAGCGTAGCACAGGCAAGGTATCACTTGAGATAAAAGTAGATAATTTATTAGGTGAGCATGAGCGCATCCACAGCCAAACGCTCACCTTTGCGGTTGATGACTTCTTAAATCGCTTGCACTATCATGATGCACAGGTCATCCCTAGCTATAAGCGCTACTTGTCGTTACGCTCAGAGATATTAAATGACGCCAAAGAGACGCTAAGACTTAATGAATTCATGGCGCGTCCATTATCCTCGTTTGTGCGTAACCGCCTAATTAATGAGAGCTACCTACCATTGATAGGTGACAACCTCGCCAAGCAGATGGGCAGCGTCGGTGAGGATAAGCGTACCGACTTGATGGGTATCCTGATGATGATATCGCCACCAGGTTATGGTAAGACGACTTTGATGGAGTACGTGGCGAACCGTCTGGGCTTAATCTTTATGAAGATCAACTGTCCGTCATTAGGTCATGATGTAACCTCTCTAGACCCTGCCAAAGCGCCTAATGCTACCGCGCGTGAGGAGCTCAATAAAATTAACTTAGCCTTTGAGATGGGCAATAACGTCATGCTCTATCTTGATGATATCCAGCATACCCATGCCGAGTTTTTGCAGAAATTTATCTCACTAGGTGATGGTACGCGTCGTATCGATGGCGTCTGGCAAGGCAAGACTAAAACTTATGATATGCGCGGCAAAAAGTTCTGCGTCGTTATGGCGGGTAACCCGTACACTGAAAGCGGTGAAGCCTTTAAAGTTCCTGATATGCTCGCTAACCGTGCCGATATCTATAACTTAGGCGATATCATGAGCGGTATGGAAGAGGTGTTTGCCCTCAGTTATATCGAAAACTCGTTAACCTCAAATAGCGTACTTGCGCCCTTAGCTAATCGTGATTTAAGCGACGTACATCGCTTAATTAAAATGGCAAAAGCTGACAATACTAACCTCGCCCAAGCACAAAGTAGCGAGCTGAGCTATCCGTATAGCACCTCTGAGATCAATGAGATTATCGCCATCTTGCGCCATATGTTCACCGTGCAAGAAGTGATCCTCGATGTGAACCAAGCCTATATCGCCTCGGCATCACAAGATGATAGATATCGGGTTGAGCCGATATTTAAGTTGCAGGGCAGCTATCGTAATATGAATAAGATGACCGAAAAGCTATCAGCGGTCATGAACAAAGATGAGCTAAATCAGCTGATTGACGATCACTACCTAGGCGAGTCACAGCTCTTAACTCAAGGGGCTGAGAGCAACTTACTTAAGCTTGGCGAGATGCGTGGTGAGCTGGATGAGGCAGAAGCGGAACGTTGGGAGCAGATCAAAGCGGACTTCCTACGTAACAAAGCTATGGGCGGCGCAGACGGTGATGTTGGCGCGCGCATCGTGGCGCAACTGGTCGATGTGGTCGGTGGCTTTAAGACCATCAATAGCCAATTCGATCAATATCTCATTCAAAACGATCCAGAGCAACTGGCGCGTTTAAAAGAAGCGGAGCAGCAAGTGCGGATAACCGCACAGTTAGAAGCGCAAAAGTTGCTAGCTGATGATTGTGTCAAAAGTCTTGTTACTAGTTTTGTGGATAATGCCAATGTCGTGAGTCAAAGTATCGATAGCGGCTTTGAGCAGAGTTTAGATAAGCTCACTCAGATCTATCGTCACGATCATAAGATAGAGGGCGAGCACCTACAGCAAAACCAAGCGCTACAACAACAGCTGGTCATCAAGCTGATCACAGCGGTTGAGCAGCTGGCAGGGTCTATGTCAAAAAATATGGCGCAAAATATCGGCGATAGCTTATCAAAAAGTCTACTCGATAGCGGGGTGGCAAATACTACCAATCATACGACTGATACTGCACAGCAAACTGAGCTAATGGCAAATGCATTGAAGCAAGCATTAGCGCCACTAACCACGCGTATGGATGAGAAGCTGGCACTTGATACTAGTACAGAGCAGTCTGGTAAAATGATCGTAGAGTGCTTAAATCGACTGAACACTATCTTTGATGAGCATAACCAATAAATAATTTATTAAGAGAAAATCATGGCGCAAAAAAAGAAGAATGTCCGCAAAAAAGAATGTCCCGTCTGCGAGCGCGAGTTTAGCTGGACGAAAAAGTTGGATAAAAACTGGGAAAGCATGGTTTATTGTTCAGACCAATGCCGAAGGGTTAAGAAATATGAAGGTTTAGAGCATCAAAAATAATGCAAAAAATTGAGTTTGAAATTTATGGTCGGTTGTAGGCTGGGTTTTTAACCCAGCATTTTATGTCTCGGTAACAAAATTTTTGCAATTGACGAGTAGGGTGCGCCCCGCGCACCAGTTTAGAAAGCCATCCTATTAACACAATATTAGCCTTCTAAATAACTATGAAAATAATAAAAGGGAACGTCATGGCACATAAAAAGGTTGATCTACCTACCAAAATCTGCCCGGTTTGCCAGCGTCCCTTTACTTGGCGTAAGAAGTGGGAGAAGGATTGGGAGCAAGTGATTTATTGTTCTGAGCGTTGTCGGCGGGCTAAATTAAAAAATGATTAGCGCAAAATAAAAACATTCAGCCTATGCATTGATAAGCTGAATCTTGTTTACCTACTTTTGTTTTTGTAGAGTTATTTTTGATAACTATTGACGATCAAAATTTAAGAATTCATTACTATCTATTGTACCGTTTTTATCGTCATCAAACTCAAAGGTAAGTATGTCCCCAGACACTCGTGCATAACGAGTTAGAGGGTCTGAGAGTCCAGTTGTACCATTGTTGTCAAATATCTGACTGACGGTTAAAGCTCCTGTCGTAGTGTTTAAAGTGTAATTTCCCCACTCCATGCCAGAAGTTTCATTTTCTGCATTATCAAAGGGTGCTTCTTCATCGACCTCTAAATGAACATAGGTACCATCGTCAAAGAAAGCAAGCGCCAGTAGCTCATTTCCAGTAGTGTCATTTTTCCAAAGGCCTAAAATGTTTTCAGATTTAGCTTTTGAGAACGTAAAAGACTCATTGCTTTCTATAATACCGTTTTTATTCTCATCTACTTCAAGTGTGAGTGTATTACCAGATACGCTAACATAACGAGTAAGAGAATCTGATAATCCAGTATCACCATTATTGTCAAACCTTTGATTAACGGTTAACTCTCCTGTTCTATTGTTTAAAGTGTAATTACCCCATTCCATACCAGAGATTTCATTGTTTAAATTATCAAACGGTATGTTTTCGTCAACTTCTAAATGAATATAGGAGCCGTTGTCTAAAAAAGCCAAAGTTAATAGCTCGTTATCGGTATTTTTATTTTCCCAAAGTCCTATTAGATCCTTGGGGTCTATTTTGTTTATGGGGTTGTTATCAGCGGTAAGTTTTGAAAAGCCAAATATCTCGTCATTATCTATAGTGCCATTTTTGTCTTCATCAACTTCAATGATTAGCTTACCGTTCACGATTCGAGCATATCGAACGAGCGGATCGGACAATCCAGATTCGCCATTGTTATCAAACAGTTGAGTGGTAGTGAGTGACCCAGTCACATTATCAATAACGTAAGTTCCCCATTCCATGCCGTTTTTAGGATTGTTAATTGATCCGTCTTCTTCATCGACTTGTACGTGTACATAAGTACCATCTTCAAAAAATGCCACTCCTAGCAAGCCTTCATCGATATCATCACTGCCCCAAGCACCTAAGAGGCCTTCAGACTTGGTTTCTGAAAAACTGAAAACTTCATCGCTACCTATTATACCGTCATTATTTTCGTCTATTTCAAGCGTGAGCGTGCCATCTTAAACCCGAGCATAGCGTGTGATAGAGTCTGACAGTCCAGCGCTACCATTGTTATCAAAGACGGGGGTCGTGGTCAACTCTCCAGTATCATCATCAATAGTATATTTACCCCATTCCATACCTCCTTCTGAATTAGTCACTACTTGTCTTAAAGATTGCATCTTAGCAATTTCAGGTCTTTCATTAGCTTCTAAATGAATGTAAGTCCCATCGTCTAAGAAAGCTATAGTCAAAAGCTCATCATCGGTATCGTTACCAGTCCAAACCCCAAGGATTTCAGCCTTTATATCTGATTGATCGGGGGGTGTAGTCGAAGATCCATCATCGTCATTATCACACCCTTGCAAAAAGAGCGCGGTGGTAATGGCGAGCAGGGTTAATTTAAATAATTTCATTTTCTTTCTCTCCTTGAATGAAAAATGCAAACCTAGATAAACTAAAAGCGCTACGTCATCACCTTTTTTTGTCTTAAAAAGTAAAATATTGAAACGCTTATATAACAAGGTATCATTTTTGAAACGTTTGTCAATATGCGTTTATATGAATATATTAAATATCTTTAACACTGTTGAATAGGATAGGATGTCTTCTGAAGATAAAGCATTTAATGAATAGCAATTTAGCTAAAAGACTGATAGCTATGCTTATTTTTAAATTTTATCGAGATCAAGAGCGGAGAAAAAGTCACATATTGCATCTTAAAAAAATATCTGTAGATGAATTACGATTAATTCGGTATATTGAATATAAAGGAAAGTCTGGTTTTGAATGCCACACGTCCACCTTACTGTACGGATTATGAAGAGATCTATTTTATCTTTGATATAAATAAACGAATCGAGGAACTGATAAGTTTTTGCTGATGAAATGACTACAAGGATGTTTTTTATGAAATATATAGTCGTTGTTCTTTGCTACTTTATATTGAGTTCTTGTGCGACTATTTCTGATCAGGCCTATCACAAAATTGATTGCCTAAATAAAGAGACTTGCTCCGATGTAGAGTTAGATACGTATATCAACCCTGTCACTACTATGGTCATCAAAAATGGATTGTCAGCCCATAAAAGCGACGACGCAAGCATAGAAAAGGGTGACAAAATTGACCCAACGGTTTTTGGCTCATTTTATTTAGAGTATAACGAGAGGGGTCAAAAATTTGAGGGTGATAGGCAGATGGCTGTTATCAGGCGTGCTATAGATACTTCTGACAAGCCGATTTATTTGGTAGTTTATGTGCATGGCTGGAATAACAATGCAGACACCACTAGCGTGCAAAAAGAATTCGATACTGTCACTTTCCCCTATCTACTCGCTCGTCGCAGCTTTCAGAATCCTGATATGAATATCATAGGTGTCTATGTTGGCTGGCGTGGCGCCAAATATAAGTATTTTCCAGCAAAGTTTTTGAAGCCGCTGGACGGAGCTCGTACAGCGGATACGATTGGCAGCTATGGGGAGGTACGAGGTGATCTGATTGCTTTGGCCAAGCGTGTTGAAAAAAGCACCCATTCAGGATATTCGCTGATTATAGGACATTCTTTTGGCGGTAGGCTGTTGTCGCGGGCTTTTATGGATGACTTAGCCCATATAGAGTCTATTGATGATTGGCCTTTAGGAAGTCGATCCCTATTGATGTGTTTGAATCCTGCTATAAGTGCAAAAGCTTTTGACGAAGTATTTAATAAAGCTGATGAGAATAAGGCGGGCTTGCAACGACCTGTTTGGCTGAATGTAACCTCTAAAGATGATTTTACTACCCGTCGCCTATATCCGATGGCGCGTTTTATTGGGCAAAACCTATCTACCGAACCTTCTACTGTTAATCAAACTCATAAAACCATAGGGCATTATGAGCCTTATCTCTCCTATGAGCTTATCATCGCTGAAAAAGATAAGTTATCTGACAAGAGTCACTGTAGCCCTAATAATGATAGTTGGTTTGCAGTACCTTCACGCGAGTCAAAACACAATAATAGTAATAACAATAATCACCAAGCCAATAAAGCCTGTAGTGAAGCTCTGTATCTCTATGGAAACAAGGGCATCACCAGCGAAGAGCAGCGTTCTAAGATGACAGAGCTAATAGCGCTTTATGAAAAGCCAGCAAAAGAGTCAGGCTATATCTGGAATATAAGAATAGATGAATCCATGCTGGAACACGGCTCTGCTGAGTCCGTACTCAAAAAAGGCGGTCACTCTGCGGATGTACGGGCAGTCCTTGGGCGTATGCTGGATGATATGTTATTTACCCCACCTGAGAAGCCGTTGGAGTGATTAGGGTTTTAGTTTATCGGGTCAAGGTAGTTTGATTGGCGTAAGAAAGGAGAGTAGGTGGTTTGTTGTTTTGGGTGTTGTCGGCGGGGTAAGGGTAAGTCAGACTAAGTTAAAATTAGGATATAAGAAGACCGCCACATTTCTTGTCGAGACATGCTCAAGAAGTAGAGGAGGCGGTGCTGTTAGAGCGATTATAGCTTATTTAGAACTTAAAAAATAGTAAGTAGCTAATCCTGCTTTACGCTCATATCTGCTAGTCTATGCGAGGCACTGGCTAAGGTTTGGTGCGTCGCCTGCTCTGCGCGCCACCCCAAACCAAGCCATTGCAACTCGCCCAACCAAGCAGGATAACCGCTGCAATCAGGGCTAAACCGCACCTACAGCAGAGATTCTAGCTTTTAAAAAATATCAGGATAGTATCTACAAATCAAACTTTGCGAAAATGGTAGCGTGGGTGCCAACATACGATTCGTTATGCTAATTTGTAGGCTTCGCGTTGCATCCACGCTACACTCATTGAAAGGCTATCTAAATATACCAATCGAAAAAGTGAACATAGACAATCCTATTAATAATATATTTACCGCTATTAAGACAGATACACTATGCGACTCTTCAAACATATATCCATGTAGTAAATTCTGTAATACATGATAAGCATTATATAATAGAGTTATTGGTAATAGGAGACTTGCTATGAACATATCAAGTGATAAATTTCTACCGTAATCATTTAATTTATTATATATCTCCAAAATACATGTAAACTTTATATATAGCTATAAGCTTAAAAACAATAGCTATGGGGACTTTTTTATTCTGTTACGTAGGCACAGGTCAAGATTAACAGTACAAAATAATTAAAATTGGTTTCAGTTTATGGCAAATATAATTAAGATTAAAAGAGTGAATGCTACGTTAAAAAATTGATAGACATAAATGATATATTTCATAGCATAAATGTCTTTTGTTAATATCTGTCGAGGCTTTGAAATCTTTTCTTCTTGAATACCAGATTTCTGTCTAATTAAAGCTATCTCACCTTCAATCTTGGTTTCTAAATAATGCACATTACGATAAGTTTTTGAAGTTATCAAATAATTGAAGATAGACCAAGCGATTATTGTAGCTACAATAAGAAGTATTGAGGTAAAACTATCGTTAAATTTCGATAGTAAGTAAATATATACTCCAAACTGTATGGGTATAGCCATAACTTTGCTTTGAAAGCTTGTTGTCAACTCTTGTAATTTCTTAATATTACTAGAAAGGTTATCATCAAATTCTTTTTCGAACTTTTCAAAAGAGAAGTTCTGCTTATAGAGACTTAATGCATTAATAGCATTTGTTAATAAAAAATCAAAATTACTTAAAATAGTATATATATCTTTATCTGGGTTGTCAGATAAGAACTTAGCTATAGAGTTTTTATAGAACTCGGGGAAAGACTCTATTTTTAATAACTCTTCTAATTTTGTTAAATCTATAGGATGCTCTGTTTTATAAAAACCTATCTTTTCTAGATTAGTAGAGTAGCTTAATACTATCTTGCCATAATCACTTGAAAGTATGAAATAATCTTTCGTTATTTTGTTTTCGAAGTCAACGATATTGTCATTATTTAAGATTTTTTTTATTGTTTCATAGTAATATATATTATCAAATAAATTCTGCTGTAAGAAGTTTATGTTTAAAGCAATACTAAGGTTATAATCTTGTTTGCTACTACCATATTTTATAGCATCTGCATAAGTTTTAAATATTCTTATGTTAGGGCTTTCAAGATATATTTTGACCGAATTACCTTCATAAATATAATTAATATTATATTTTTGTAGTAAAGACTCATCAAGTATTTCTTTGTTAGTCACTACAAGCTCTCTAGCATTAATAGAGGTGTCAGTTTTTAAACACTTCTCTAAAAAACTAATAAGCTCTTGGACATTATTCATTTTGATCAGTGCTCCTTTGTCTTTGCTCATTAATAATGTTCACTAATTCCTGTGATCTAATCAGTATAGAACCTTCTTCTTCAAAAACTTGAATATCATGGTCATTAAACTTATCATAATTTGCTTGTAACCAAATCCCGTCAGTTTTAGCACTAATTTTATAAAATTTGTTTAAAGCCTTTCCTTTTAATTTAAATTCGTGGCTAATTTCTATTTGGTGAGCTTCACAATAATTAAGTATTTTTTCAGGGTCACCGAAAACATAGTCGCTTAGATTTCTAATATTAATTAGTCTATTAATCTGCTCTTTAGCATAATTATAAATTTGACGTTTTACTTCGTCTCTATCTTGATTATCGTTGAGATCAATATCGTTAATTATTTCAAATAATTGTTGAGCATCTATGCTTTCAGAGGTTGGGTTAGTAACACCAATCCAATCTATAAAATAATCAGATATGTTTGTGTTTCCTTTTACTAACTGTAAATATCTAGAATCTTCATCAGCTAGTAAAGTTGTAATATTTATCCTTGCGCCCATAGCGAAATGTTTAACATCTAAATATCTAACAAGTTCTAAGTCCCAACTGCTATCAGGATCTTGGAACTCAAGGTTTGAACCAGTTGTCTTTCGAACAAAAAACACACCTAAGTAGTTGTAGTTCATGTGATTATAAAGCGTAAAGATTAGGTAGCCACCTTTAGCGCTTGACAGAGTTGAGGCTTGCATCCGTTGATGTAAACTTGTGCATAACAGTTGAGAAACAGATAATAAATTTATACTGTTGAAATCAACTATAGTTCTTTGAAAACCGAAGTCTAAGTCCGAAAAAATAGCTCTTTGCACAATCCTATCTGAAAAGGAAGCATTGAGAATCTTTACTATATTAAGTATTTGTTCATTCGTATTGTCTAAGTATGTTTCACTTATAATAAGATGGACGTTATCAGCACCTGTATCACCTTCTTCTTTCTCAATCTTATGAACAACAACACTTCCAATTTCCATAATTCCCTCTTTATGTAGACAAATATTTATTTGACATTGCATATAATGCCGAATGTCAATGATACTCTAATAACACTACATTATTCTACTTTTAAGAGGTATTATCCGAGTCAGGTATATGAATTTTGGTAATCAACGAAAAACAAGAGTGGATTTAGACTATAAATAACGATAGTTATTGTAACAATTAGACATTATCCACTTTAGATATTACCGTTAATGCTAAATAATGTATATATCAATAATAAAGCTCACGACAGCTGTTGTCGTGAGCTTTATAAATAAAGAGTTAAGTAAGTATCTGATTATAAAGTAATATTTAAAATTTTTTATCTCTACAAATTCGGATTTAACCACTTCTCAGCAGTTTTCATATCCCAGCCCTTACGCTCCGCATAACTCTCTAACTGATCGGTGCTAATTTTACCGACATTGAAGTACACGCTTTCAGGATGCGAGTAATAAAATCCGCTGACTGATGACGCAGGCCACATCGCGTAGCTTTCCGTCAGCGTCGTACCGATAGCCTCAACCGTACCGAGCCAATCGAATAGTTTGCCTTTTTCCGTATGCTCAGGACAGGCAGGATAGCCAGGCGCGGGACGGATGCCGATGTATTTTTCCTTGATTAGCTCATCATTGCTTAATTCTTCTTCAGGCAGGTAGCCCCAATAGTCGGTACGGATTAACTTATGCAAATGCTCAGCAAAAGCTTCGGCTAAGCGATCAGATAACGCCTGTACCATAATCGCATTATAGTCATCGCCGTTGCTCTTGTATGCTTCAGCGATCGCCTCAGTACCTGTCATTGAGACGGTAAAGCCACCAAGATAATCGGTATAGGCATCGACTGACGAGATAAAGTCCGCCAAGCTATAGTTAGGCGTGCCACTGGCTTTGTCGCTCTGTTGACGTAAATGCTCAAACTGGTATTCTGCGCTGCCGCCTGCAGTCGGTGCTTTGTCGTAGACAGTGACCGTGTCGCTACCCGTACGCCGTGCTGGCGCTATCTTAAAGACACCTTTGGCAATGACTAGCTTTTCATCGATCATCTTTTTGAGCATATCTTCTGCATTACTATATAAGTCCCGCGCGGCCTCACCAACGACATCATCTTGCAGGATCTTAGGATATTTACCTGCCAGACCCCACGAGATAAAGAACGGTGTCCAGTCAATAAAGGGAATTAACTTCTCTATCGGATAATCATCAAAGATAACTTGACCTAACTTATTAGGCACAGGCGGCGTATAGTTTTCCCAATCAGCTTTATAACCTGCCTCGATTGATTCAGCATAGGAGAGCTTGGCGGCTTTGGGTTGGCGCTTAGCTAGGCGCTCGCGAACTTTGATATATTCTTCGCGAGTCTCATCGATGAGGGCTTGGCGATTGTCTTTGGAGAGTAGCTTAGTGACTACACCGACGGCGCGTGAGGCATCAGAGACATAGATGACGCCATCGTTTTGATATTGCGGCTCGACTTTGACCGCAGTATGCGCTTTGGAAGTCGTTGCGCCACCGATCATTAATGGCAAGGCCATACCGCGCTCTTGCATTTGCTTGGCAACGTAGACCATCTCATCCAGACTTGGGGTGATCAGCCCTGATAAGCCAATGATATCGACTTTTTCCGCGATCGCGGTATCGAGAATTTTTTCGCACGCTACCATCACGCCCAAATCGATAATATCGTAGCCGTTACAGCCGAGTACCACGCCGACGATGTTTTTACCGATATCATGGACATCGCCTTTTACGGTCGCCATCAGGATTTTACCTTTGGTTTCGCCTTCGACCTTTTCAGCTTCGATATACGGGTTCAGCCAAGCGACCGATTGCTTCATCACGCGTGCGGATTTGACGACCTGCGGTAAGAACATTTTACCCGCACCGAATAAGTCACCGACGATATTCATACCATCCATTAATGGCCCTTCGATGACCTCTAGTGGTTTGGGGTATTTCTCCCACGCCTCTTTGGTATCGGCTTCGATAAAGGTGGTAATGCCTTTGACAAGAGCATGAGCGATACGCTCTTCTACCGTGCCTTCGCGCCAAGTCATATCGACAGTGCTGTCTTTTTTCTTGCCGCCATCTTGGTAATTTTCGGCAGCAGTCATCAGCCGTTCAGTCGCATCTTGTCCGCTCTCACCTTGATTGCGATTGAGCATGACATCCTCAATCGCCTCGCGAGCATCGACAGGAATGTCATCATAGATCTCCAGCATGACAGGGTTGACAATACCCATAGTCAAGCCGTTTTGAATCGCATGATAAAGGAATACGGAGTTGATCGCTTCGCGAATCGGATTACCACGGAAACTAAACGAGACGTTAGAGACGCCGCCTGATACCATCGCATTGGGCAGATTATCAGTTATCCATTTGGTCGCGTTAATAAAGTCCGCGCCGTAGTTATTATGCTCAGTGATACCCGTGGCGACCGCAAAGATATTGGGGTCAAAAATAATGTCCTCAGACGGAAAGCCCACTTCGTTGACCAATACATCATAACTGCGCTGACAGATTTGAGTTTTGCGCTCAAAGGTATCGGCTTGTCCGTCTTCATCAAAGGCCATAACAATGATAGCCGCACCATAGCGCATGCAGAGACGGGCGCGCTCGACGAACTCAGCATGACCTTCTTTTAAGGAGATAGAGTTGACGACGGACTTACCTTGGATACGTTTGAGACCTTCTTCGATGATGTCCCATTTCGAGGAGTCAATCATCAAAGGCACACGGCTGATATCAGGCTCGCCAGACACGAGGTTCACAAAATGAATCATCGCCTGCTTGGAGTCCAGCATGCCCTCATCCATATTGATATCGACGATCTGCGCGCCGCCTTCGACTTGGTCACGCGCCACATCCAGCGCCTCGTTATAGGCTTCGGTCTTAATCAAACGTAGGAACTTTTTAGAGCCTGTAACGTTGGTACGCTCACCAACGTTGACGAATAAGCTATCGGCGGTAATATTAAACGGCTCAAGTCCAGACAATCGACAGGCAGGGGCAATCTCAGGAATCACCCGCGGTGGGTAGTTGGCGACCATATTGGCAATTTGCCGAATGTGCTCAGGGGTTGTACCACAGCAGCCGCCAACGATGTTTAAGATACCCGCTTTAGCAAAACCCTCAAGCAATGCTGTTGTTTCTCTCGCGCTCTCATCATATTCACCGAACTCATTGGGCAAGCCAGCATTAGGATGCGCAGACACATACATGTTGGCGATATTAGATAGTGTCTGAATATGTGGTCTGAGCGCATCGGCACCAAGCGCACAGTTAAAGCCAACCGATAATGGTTTGGCATGGCGCACTGAGTTATAAAAGGCTTCAGCAGTTTGCCCCGATAACGTACGACCCGAAGCATCAGTAATCGTGCCTGATATCATAATCGGCAGCTCAAAACCGATATCAATAAAGACGCCTGTTACCGCAAAGATTGCCGCTTTGGCATTGAGCGTATCAAAGATAGTTTCGATAAGAATAATATCGACACCAGCTTCTATCAACGCAAGTGTTGATTCGCGATAATTCAGCACCAGCTCATCAAAGGTGATATTACGAAAGGCAGGATCATTGACATCAGGTGATAGCGAACAAGTACGCGAGGTTGGCCCAATGACGCCAGCGACAAAACGCGGTTTATCAGGATTCTGTGCAGTAAATTCATCAGCGGCCGCACGTGCAAGCTTTGCTGCGGTTTTATTGAGCTCAGGCACTAGATATTGCATATCATAGTCGGCCATCGACAGCCGTGTACCATTAAAGGTATTGGTCTCAATAATGTCAGCACCTGCCTCTAAGTGCGCCAGATGAATCTCTTTAATCATATGCGGCTGGGTTAGCACGAGCAGATCATTATTACCACGCACGTCTTGCTCGATATCAGCAAAGCGCTCACCGCGATAGTCCGACTCCTCCAGCTTATAATTCTGGATATGAGTGCCCATCGCCCCGTCAAGCATCAAAATTCGTTTTGCCATCTGCTCAGTAATACGCGCGCGTGCTGTCAGTTGTGCTTTTTTGAATGGGAACACCTCTGGCGGCGTCAATATAAAATCGTTAGGGCGAGAGTTATCGGTGGCAGGCACAGCCGTTATTGAATCAGTCATAGGAAATAGCTTATATCGTCAGATTTAAAGGGGAGAGGGCTTAAATAATAAGCAACAAATACTGAATATTTTAGCATGGAATGATTAGTGAATAGGGACAACCTATAATCAATATTCGACTAATAAGTAATTCGTTAATAGTGTTTCATGTAAAGCATAGTGATCTAAGCTCTCTAATTAACAACTGTAGTTACATGGATATTACAAAAAGTAGCGTAATCACAAGATAACATCTTTACTTTGTATGTTAATTTAAGTTCAGAAGGATAGCTCCTACATTAGCTTTACTTATAAATAGTTCAGTAATGAAGTCAATAATAGCTATGCGAGCTTGCTTTTATATCAAAAATTCTCGTAAGACTAATTTTTTTATCAAGGATATGATTATGAAATTTACTAAAATTGCCACCATTGGAACGCTAGCACTTTCAATAGCTGGGCTATCTGCTTGTAATAACATGATGCCTATGCAAAAAGCAGAAATGAAAGCGCCAATGCACAGTCAATCTATGGCTAAAATGAATATTGTGCAAGTTGCTCAAAGCAATCCTGATTTTTCAGTATTGGTTGAAGCAGTACAAGCAGCAGGATTAGGCAGCATGCTATCTGATCCTAATGGTCATTATACTGTGTTCGCTCCTACTAATGCTGCATTCATGCAAGCACTGCAAGAAACAGGAATGACTAAGGCTCAGTTATTTGCTAATAAGCCTTTATTAACTAAGATTCTAGCGGGTCATGTTGTTGATGGTGATATGGCAATGTACGCCAAAGACGTCAAACCAGGTAGCGTTATGACGGCCAGTAACGATACTATCGTGATAACTCCGCAGATGATGGTGATGGATGAAAATGGTCGTACTGCTAAACTATTAAAAACAGATATAGCAGCCAACAATGGTGTCGTCCATGTTATCGATAAAGTACTATTACCAAAATAAATAATATCTATACATTAGCTTATATTACATAGGTCGAACATAAGTTAATATTTATGATAAGCTGATCTACTGGGTTGCCAATAATGAATGCTATCCTTATTGGCAATTTTGATATCTAACTCACTGTTCATGTTTAGTAATGCATGCATTGCTAGCCGTTATTCTTCACGAGTTACTTGCACAATGGCTGCTGGTATCTTTTTAATATTTTAAAGTCAATAGTTTAAAGTCAGAATGTTTATTTTTACTAATCGTTTGACTAATATTTAATTTCAAAAGGAAATATCTATGTTTAAGAAGAGTTTATTATCGCTAGCAATCGCTACAACAGCTTTAACTTTAGTTGCTTGTAATAATGCAGAAACTGTTGATCCTGTTGAGCCAGAAGTAACCACTGAAGAAGTCGTTGTTGAGCCAATAGCAGAAGCCGATCCAATGGTAGAAGCTGATCCTATGGCTGAAACTATGGCTACTCAAAGCATCGCAGAAATCGCGGCTGGTAATGAGAATCTAACTATTTTAACAGCAGCGCTTCAAGCAGCTGGCCTTGATACGATGATGATGGATGCTGGTACTTACACGGTATTTGCTCCTACTGATGATGCTTTCGCTCCTGTTTTAGAGAAGCTTGGCGTAACCAAAGAAGAGCTATTGGCTAATACTGACTTGTTGAAAAAAGTACTTCCTTATCATGTAGTACCTATGGTTGTTATGGCAGCTGATATTCCTTATGGTACTGATGTTGAAACTGTAAACGGTGCAACTATCAATATCAGCGATGCTAATGTCATCACTGATGCATCAGGCGGCACGGCTAACATTACTGGTACTGATATCATGGCAACCAACGGTGTTGTTCACACTATCGATGCCGTATTAATGCCTGAGTAATATCTAATCTAAGCAACATTCAGTAGTTAACACTGATAAGAGCCCAGCCACTAACGCTGGGCTTTTTCATGGCTGCTCAATTCTTTAAAATTAAGCTATCCATAGAGTATGCTCTTTGCATCAATCATTTGTCATATTGTTCTCTACTAGTAAAACACTACTGATAGCTACAGCCTTCTGTCTCGCTTTAAAAACTAATAATAGTCTTATCACTTGGCCTTGCATAATTAAAGAGTTTGTTAAACCTGCCTTGGACTCATTACACCTCTTCAATCATAAAAAATAGCAGACTAGGTGTAATGGACATTTTTCATGCTGTAATAGGGTCTAAAGCTATATACTGTCTGGATTTGCAAGGAATCAACACCATGAATCAAAAAACTGCCCTTTTTGTAGTGATAAACACACCAAGAAGAATGGACGTAAGCTTGGCAAACAGCAGTATCAATGTCTAGCTTGCAGGCGGCAGTTTTTAGGTGGCATCAGACTAAATAATCAAACGCTTTGGACTCAATATACTCAAGGTAAACAGACCTACAAACAACTGGCTGATAAGTACCACTGTAGTGTTAAAACCATACAAAGGCGGTTAGATAAAGTCAGTATTGAGTATCAGATTAAACGTCCTGAGACTGCTAATGTCATCATGGACACCACTTACTTTGGTCGCAAGTTTGGTTTGATGGTCTTTATGGATAACACGACTAGAACCGTACTTTATTACGCGATAGTGAGTCATGAAACCAACAGTGCCTACAAGCAAGGGATTGATCTCTTAGCATCGTCAGGCGTTGATATACAAAGCATCACCTGTGATGGAAGACGAGGACTGAGAGCCCTGTTTAGCAGCATCCCTTGTCAGATGTGCCAGTTCCATCAAGTACAAATAGTGACTCGTTATTTAACTCGTCGTCCTAAGAACATCGCTAGTATTGAGCTTAGATACCTCACTTCAAACTTAACACAGCTCGATAAATCCGACTTCGTAGAGCGCTTAGATCAGTGGTGTTTAACTCATGAAGACTATCTTGATGAACGTAGTACTAATGAAGATACGGGTAAAACGTGGTACACACATAAGCGTCTTAGAAGTGCTTATCGAAGCCTCAGAACCAATAGCGATTGGTTATTCACTTATCGAGAATATGAGCATTTGGACGTGCCCAACACCACAAATTCTCTTGAAGGGTTATTTAGTGAATTAAAGCGACAATTACACAGTCATCATGGTCTAAATGAGCATCGTAAGTTACGGTTTATTAAAGACTTTCTAGGGTCAAAGTCACTCAAATAGCATGAATTATGTCCATTAGCGACTACGTTCTACTTTCTAGCATGAATTTTGTCCATTACACCGCAGACTGCAAAAAAGCCCGAGACTTTGGTCTCAGGCTTTTAATGTTTTGCTAGGTTTAACTATTTAAGCTTAAATTATACTCTAGGCTCTTTACGTAGCACTTCCTTCTCTTGCAAAGCGACTTCAGCAGCATGACGCTCTTCCCAATAAGTTGCGTTCTTGATACCGAATTTCTTAGGATCAAAGACGAATCTCTTGGCAGTCGTACCACCACCCGCTTTTAGCTGGGCTTCGTAATCTCGTAAGATGTCGATAGCAGGACGGGCAACAAAGAAGATCACGAGGATACCAACAATGTTGAGCCAAGCCATTAAGCCAACACCAACATCGCCAAGTCCCCAAATATAACCCGCTGAGTTAAGACCACCATAAGCGACCATAAACATGATAACAAGCTTAACAACAAACTGACCTGCTTTACTAGCGCCTTTACCCATAGAGCGAGTAAGGTAAGAGATGTTGACCTCAGCGATGTAGTAGTAAGCCAGGATTGTCGTAAAGGCAAAGAAGAATACCGCTATCGCAATAAAGGTATTACCAAACTGACCGTAGACTGATTCCATCGCCATCTGCGTAAATGAAGGTGAGTTAATCTCAACAGTCGCCGCTACGTTTTGGACTAAGAACTGACCATCAGCAAGTTCACCTTGGATATTGTACATGCCTGTAGATAAGATCATAAAGGCAGTAGCAGAACAAACAAGTAACGTATCAACATAGACTGAGAACGCTTGTACTAGCCCTTGCTGTGCTGGATGATCGACCGCTGCAGCTGCTGCTGCGTGAGGACCTGTACCTTGACCTGCTTCGTTTGAGTAAATACCACGCTTAACACCCCAACCGATAGCAGCACCAAAACCTGCTTGAGCAGTGAAAGCGTCACCAACGATTGCACCAAACACTTCTGGAACGGCACTAAAGTTTGCGAACATGATAAATAGTGCTAGAACGATATAGCCTACTGCCATAAAAGGAACAGCATATTCAGTAAAGGTAGCGATACGCTTGATACCACCAAAGATAATGAAGGCTAATACCAATAAGATAATACCAAGGGCGATAACACGAGTAGTACCCGTCTCAATACCCATGAAGTTCATGACTGACCCTTCACCAGCGACCTGTGCTACCGCATTGATAACGCCGTTGGCCTGTACACCAGGTAGGAACACACCACAAGCAATGATCGAGGATATAGCAAATAAAATACCATACCATTTTTGACCCAGCGCTCGCTCGAAATAATAAGCAGGACCACCACGATACTCGCCCGTGACCACGTCACGCTCTTTATAAATCTGACCTAAGGTAGATTCTACATAAGCGGTTGATGCGCCCAAAAAGGCCACAATCCACATCCAGAATACGGCACCTGGACCACCAAAACCAATGGCAGCGGCAACACCTGCGATGTTACCCATACCGACACGACCTGCTAGAGAGACTGCTAATGCCTGAAAAGATGAGATACCATCATTGTCAGGTTTTCCTTTAAATAGCAGACGTATCATTTCGCCGAATAGACGAACTTGCACGAAGCGGGTCATAATTGAATAAAACAGACCGGCACCCAAGCATAAATAAATTAATGCTGGGCTCCAAATAATATTGTTCGCTAAATTGACTAAACCTTCCATATCTATATTCCTTTAACTGTCTCAAATTGGATACGCTCAGTGAAGATAACTATTCTTCATTGAAGCATACCGATGAGTATGGATATCAGTTGTCTGTATTTGTCCGCTAAGCTTTAGTATTATCTTGTTTACCATGTCGATAAAAACTTGAGCTGCAGGGCAATTCCTTTTGCCGTAATAGTCACAGTAACGCAGGGTTATCAACAAGCTATAATACTTTAAAACATCATAAACTAATGTCTTAAAACATCATGCGATAATAATAATCCTGTTAAAAGCTAATGCATAACGCTAATAATGATATCTAAATCTAATCTACAAATAGCAATATGAATCTATGAGTATTAAATATGTTATCAATTACTTACTAAATGTATGTGAACCATACGGCTACGTAACTGCAATTTGCCATAATTTCAATGTAATTGCTAGGTATTTTTTTGATTCATCAGTCTCAAAGCTAGTAAAATTGAGCTAATTAGATAAATGTAGAGTAATTCAACTGTCTTGGTATTTACTCAAATTGCAAATAGGCAGAATCTGCTTCTTTTGTCTTTAAGACAAACTATGAAGTTGTATTTTGTAACGGTGAATTGTAAAACAGCCGCCATATCGTCATTATTATCACCATATACGCAGTCTGAGTGTTATTTGCTACAAGCTATCACTGCATACTGAATAATATTTAAAACGACTTATTTATCTGTTTATAGTTATTTATTAGGAGAAACCTATATGATATCGAAATCTATCGTAAAACCCATGCTGCTATCAGTGGTATTAGCGACCTCTACTATCGGCCTGAGCGGCTGTGGCTATAACAATCTACAAGCGCAAGATGAGCAAGTAACGGCTTCTTGGTCAGAGGTGGTCAACCAGTATCAGCGCCGTGATGATTTAGTACCCAACTTGGTCAAAGTCGTCAAGCAGTATGCCGATCAAGAGCAAGAAGTATTTACTGGTGTGGCTCAAGCGCGCTCACAAGCAGGGGGTATTACTATAACGCCAGAGCTGCTCAACGATCCACAAGCGATGGAGCGTTATGCTGAGGCGCAGCAGCAGATGACAGGTGCTTTATCACGTCTGATGGCGGTGTCTGAGCGTTATCCTGATCTCAAGTCAGACGCGCTATTTCAAGACCTGCAAGCACAGTTAGAAGGCACGGAGAACCGCATCGCTGTCGCGCGTAACCGCTATATTCAAGAGGTACAGGGCTATAATACTACGGTACGTCAGTTCCCAACTAATATCACCGCCAAAGTATTCGGTATGGATGCTAAGCCGAACTTTAGCGTAGCTGATGAAGAGGCTATCTCCACCGCTCCTGACGTTGAATTTGGTGAGTAGCTTTTTGCATAACAGCGAGATGAGCATAAGAGCAGATAAAGCATGGTTTTGTCTGCTTTGCTGATAATGCGGTAGGCTTTACTCATTATCGATAAGTTTGCTGTATTTTCTAGTAGGAATAACTAATTATAATTTTAAGGTACTGATTTTAAGTACTGATATTAGGTGGTAGAGAGCAGATGACCAATTCAAAAGCAATCGCAGCAGCCTTACTTCTAACGCTTAGCGCTACTAGTATGACGGCGCTACATGCTGCATCGAATGACGTTGCTGTTGCTGCCGCTAATGATATCGCCAGTGGCAGTAACGAGCAAAATCGCAGTGTCGAGGACTTAATTGCTATCGCCAAAGCGGGCGAGAACAATGAGGCGATCAATGATGCGGTGCTGGGTAATGAAGCGATTAACGAAGCTATTTTAGGTAACGATGCCTTAGGCAACGATGCGATTAACCCAAATGCGCGCTCAGAGGCTAATAACAGTGCTACGACCAATCAAGCGCCTGTTACTTCTAGTGCTACTGGTGTTGACGTGGACAAATTGATTCTCAATAGTCCAGTCGTCGATCAAGCCAATATCTTAAATCCACAACAAAAGCAGCGCTTAGAGGCGCAGCTACAAGGTATCTATCGTCAGGGCTTAGCACAAGCGGCTGTCGTCATTGTACCGACGACTAGCGGTACACCTATCTTTGACTACTCTCTACAAGCCGCTGAGAAGTGGCAGTTAGGCGAGGCGGATACTGACGATGGCTTGCTGATTGTGGTCGCTGTCAATGATCGAGATATGTACATCTTAACGGGTTATGGTCTAGAGGGCGTATTACCTGATGGTGCCTTGAACCGTATCATTCGTGAAGATATTACTCCTTATTTTAAGCCTGAAAACGGCAGTCGCTACTTTGAGGGCATATCTAACGGTATTAGCCAGATCGAAGCGCGCTTGACCGCAGATCCAGAGATATTAGCGCAAGCCGATGCTCAAGCCGCTGAGCGTGCCCAAAGTACTGGTAGTTCTGACGAAGTGCCATCTCCTGTTTTCCTATTCATCATGGCGATGATATTCGGTAGTTTTATTACTAATATATTCGGTCGAGTATTCGGGTCAATCTTGACTTCTGGGGGTTTCTTTGTCGGGTCGCTAGCGTTAGGCGGTGGCCTTTTTATGACCATTATTATGGCTATCTTCCTGTGGTTATTCTTAATTTCACGAGGTTCAGGTGGCGGTAGAGGTGGTGGGAAAGGCGGACGTGGCGGCGGTGGGATGATATTCCTCCCAGGTGGTGGCTCTAGCGGTGGCGGCTTCGGCGGCGGTGGATTTGGTGGTGGTGGTTTCGGTGGTGGCGGTGGTGGTTTCGGTGGCGGTGGTGCTGGTGGCTCTTGGTAGCGACTATCTATTTTGCCATCTTGCTATAGCAGCTATTTTAGCGACTTTGGTTTAGCTGCTTTGGATTAACATTTAGACTGATAACGTAATTTGCTTTTATTTTGAGGAATACCCAATGGAATCACTGCGCACGCAGACCACAACGACCAGCTTTTCACGCTGGTGGCGGCAAGTGCTTTTCGTACCGCTATTGCATAGTAGATGGATCACCACAGAGACTCGCCAACGGCTAAGCGCAAAGGTGACCGAGGCTGAGCGCGGTCATCGTGGCGAGGTTTTTTTGGTCATAGAAAATCATCTACCGATCAGTAGTGCCTATTATAGTAGTGCCCACGATCGCGCGGTTGAGCTATTTAGTCACTGCCGCGTTTGGGATACCCAAGAGAACACTGGGGTTTTGGTCTACGTTAATGTTTGTGAGCACTATTTGGATATCGTCGCTGATCGGGGCATCAATGCGCATGTCAGCCCTACGGTGTGGCAGGCGATGTGCGATAAAGCCATTGCAGGTATTGCCAACAAAAACACCGAGGATAGCTTAACGGACTTGCTCGATGAGATCGGACAGCTATTGCGTCATTATTATCACCTAGAAGATGATCCAGCAGGTAATGAGCTGTCTGACACCGTGCTTTATATCAAGTAAGTACCACAAAACTAAGTACCACAAAACTAAGCATCATAAAACAAATAACGCATATTAGATAAAAATTTATAAAAGGCGAAGATATCATGATTGAGCTCATCAAACGACTGCCAAAAGCCGAACTGCATCTGCATATTGAAGGTTCACTAGAGCCTGAGTTGATGTTTAGATTGGCCAAAAAAAATAACGTTACTATTCCTTATGAGTCTGTTGAAGAAGTACGCGCGGCTTATGATTTTACGAATTTGCAGAGCTTTTTGGATATCTATTATGCTGGGGCAAAGGTACTGATCACCCAAGACGACTTTTATGATTTGACTTGGGAATATGTCCTAAAATGTGTAGAGAATAACATCGTCCATACGGAAATATTCTTTGATCCGCAAACTCATACCGAAAGAGGCATTGAGTTTGCTACTGTTATTAACGGTATCAAGCAAGCGCTAGCCGATGCTAAAAAGCAGTATGGTATTACCTCAGCTATTATTATGTGTTTTTTGCGGCATTTATCACAAGAGGAAGCTTTTGCCACCTTTGAGCAGGCCCTAGAGTTTAAAGATGATATTATCGGCGTTGGGCTTGATTCAGCAGAATTAGACAATCCACCATCGAAATTTACCGAAGTGTTCAAAGCGGCTAAGGATAAAGGCTTTAAACTGGTCGCTCATGCTGGCGAGGAAGCGGATTATTCTTATATTTATGAGGCCTTAGATTTGCTGGATATCGAGCGTATTGATCACGGCGTCCAGTCTATTAATAGTCCGGAGCTGATGCAGCGCCTCAAACGCGAGCAAATACCGTTGACCGTCTGCCCGAACTCCAACATAGAGCTAAAAGTATTTGACAGCTATGATGAACATAATATCAAAGAGCTGCTGGACTATGGTCTAAATGTCAGCGTCAACTCTGATGATCCTGCTTATTTCAAAGGCTATATGAATCAGAACTTTATTAACTTGTATGAAAACATAGACCTTTCAGAAGCGGATGTGATTAAGCTAGTAAAAAACTCATTTCGCTCAGCATTTATTAGTGATGAGCTAAAAGCCACTTATTTAGCACAAGTGGATGCTGTGGTATAGCGCATAGAGTAATAGCGTTTTATAGAATCCCATCTACCAATAACGGCATGACCTCGCCTGCTTTTGCGGCTAAAGTAATATCGACGAATGAGTTAGCCGCAGGGTGGGGGTTGATCTCAATAATTTTAGCGCCGTTTTGCTTGGCAAGTTGCGCCAGCCCTGCGGCAGGATAGACTAAGCTTGAGGTGCCAATGCTAATGAACACCTCACAATGAGTCGCGGCTTGCTCAGCGATTTGCCAAGAGTCCACTGGCAGCGACTCCCCAAACCAGACGATATCAGGTCTGATAAGCCCGTCGCACTCACTACAATGAATGAGCTTAGTATCAAAATCGATATCAGATTTTGGCTGAGCTGATCGCTCAGTATAAGGCTTATGGCATTGGCTACAGCGATTACGCCATAGATGTCCATGCAAATGATGCACGGTACTGTCAAAATTATTCAGATTACCTAATGGTTTACTGTCATTTGACGGCTCATGTCGGCTTGTTCGTTCATGATGCTTTGCCTGTTCATGTAAGTCATCTACGTTTTGAGTAACTAATGTAATCTTGTGCGATCCTGCTTGCTGCCAGCGCGCTAGAGCAAGGTGCGCCGCGTTTGGGGCCTTGTCATGTACCAGCTGACGCCGCCACTGATACCAAGACCATACCAGCTCTGGATCACGCTCAAACGCTTCAGCACTCGCCAAATCTTCAGCGCGATACTGCTCCCAAAGCCCTGTCTGCTTATCTCTAAAGGTAGGAATACCACTCTCAGCTGAAATACCAGCCCCTGTCAAAATACAAATTTGTGACGATTGAGCCAAAATTTGCGTAGCTTGTTGTAGGTTATCGGTTAATTTTGCCGAGGTTTCTGCTAACATAGTATTACCCTCTAATAAAAATGGATGCCCCTCTATGATAGACGGAATTTGGTGGCTTGTCATACTACTAGCAGTTGGTATTGCCTTATGGCTAGTAGCCAAATCGCGCGGTGAGTCGGGCTCAAAAGGTGAGTCTGCTGTAGATATGAATTCATCTGCTAATGATGCGCTACAAAAGACCCTAAAGGTAGTCAAACAGCATTTTCCCGACTATCGAGTCGCCCGTAATCGTAACCACCTATTGATCACCAAGCAAGGGCTAAAGGTGGCTATGATTACTATTGATAAAAAAATAGCCGTTGGTCAGCGTCACTTAGGAGGCGTGCCTGTCGTTAACTACCACCGAGTACCAAATCGCACTCAGCTAAACGCTTATTTGCAGAGCGTAGAATAAGCACTATAATTTTTATAAGTGAAGTTCTTCAAATAGGATTTTTGATAAAACTATACTTACTAATATGGTTACTAATCTTATGTGGGGTCTTATTTAGGTTCTAAAGTAGAGATAACTATAGATAAGGTGCAGGTTTTGCAGGGCACATTATAGGTATTTTTGAAATTATTAAAATAAACGATTGTTTATTGGGGTTAGGCTACGTATATTTTAAATTATTGAAAACGGATATTAATTATTTGTACTGCGCCTTTATTTTGTAGGAACCCTAATGACCTCATCTCTATTCAAACAAAAACTCACCTATAAAGTGATGGCTATGGGAGTAGCGCTGGGAATCTGCGTATCAGCGCAGGCGACTAGCCTAATCACCACTGAGACCCTAGCGGATAGAGGCTATGCCGCCGCCCAACTTAGCCTCGGCATCAAATACGACGTCAGCGGAGCCAGCGCACAAGATATCGCAAAAGCTGTGTATTGGTATACCAAAGCGGCCAATCAAGGCAATGTCTCTGCTCAGAACAATCTTGCTTATATGTATGAGACAGGAACAGGCGTCGAGCAGGATTCTGTCAAAGCGATGTACTGGTACAAAAAATCGGCACAGCAAGGCAATGCACTGGCACAAAAAAACCTAGGAACCTTGTACGCTACAGGTCGCGGCGTTACAGCAGATGATAATCAAGCAGCGCTGTGGTACCAGCGAGCCGCTGAGCAAGGGGAAGCCTCCGCTCAGTACAATATCGCCATTTTGTATCAACAAGGCCGCGGTGTCGAGCAAGATATTAGCAAGGCGGTCGAATGGTATCAAAAGGCGGCAGCTCAAGGCGATAGACGCTCACAGACGAGACTTGGCATCCTGTACTACAACGGCTTAGGCGTGGTAAGGGACTATAATAAAGCCTACGAATGGTATCGAAAAGCCGCTGCCCAAGAAGAACCCTCGGCACAGTATAATATCGGCCTGATGTACGATTTGGGTATAGGGTTCCAGCAGGATTATGCTGAGGCCATAAAGTGGTACAAAAAGTCAGCCGAGCAAGGTTATGACTCCGCACAAAACAATCTTGGCGTAATGTATGAGGCAGGCACAGGTACGCAGCAGAATTATGCTCAAGCGCTACAATGGTACAAAAAAGCGGCTGATCAAGGGCATGCAAACGCGCAAAATAATATTGGTCAGTTATATCAAAAGGGTTTGGGCGTCACGCAAGACTATAAGCAAGCAGTCTACTGGATGCGCAAAGCGGCGGTACAAAGCAATGTACTGGGTCAAAATAATCTTGGCTATATGTATGAGAGAGGGTTCGGTGTCGAGCAAGACTATGCTCAGTCAGCTACTTGGTATCAAAAAGCCGCTGAGCAAGGTAATGCAATAGGTCAAGGCAGTTTGGGCTGGGCGTACTACTCAGGATTGGGCGTCACCCAAGACTATGCCCAAGCGCTCAGCTTACTTGAGCAATCAGCCCAAAAAGGCGCTGCTGTCGGTCAAAATAATCTCGCCATCATGTATCTAGAGGGCAATGGCGTACCGCAGGACTATGCCAAAGCGCTTGAGCTGCTGCAAAAATCAGCGGCACAGAACTATGCCAATGCTCAGCGTAACATAGGCATTATGTACGTCAAAGGCCAAAAAGTTGCGCAAGATCTCGAACAAGCCAAGCGTTGGTTTAGCCAAGCCTGCGATAATGGCAGCTCATCTAGCTGCCAAAGTTATAAAGCGCTAAACGGTGATAAACAAGAGTGACTCATGCTCGATGTGAGCCAAGTAAAAGCTGATAGAGTGTATTCCATACATCATTAAGCCTTGCTACTACTCACAGAGCATACTTATCATAGCGGCTAATGCTACATACGATATAGCGCTAGCCGCCTTTTTTATGATCGTTAAGTGTTAAATATCTTTACTAAGCACTGTAAAGTAACGCTCGATATCTGACTCAGTTAAAGCTTCTAATTTGTTAGGATGCCAATTTGGCGAGCCATCTTTATCAACCAGTACCGCACGCACGCCTTCATAAAAGTCAGGGGTATCCATAAAATGAATGGCCATGTCCTTTTCCATCTCCAAGCATTCGCTAAGCGATTTATCTTCACCATTGATGAGCTGCTGTAAGGTCACTTTTAATGAGGTAGGTGATTTTGCAAGGATGGTTTTTAAGGTCAGTGCGGCCCATTCGTTGCCATTAGCGGCTTCACTTTCTAATGATGCGACTATCTCTTCGATGGTGTCATATTGGAAATGACGATTTATGTCATCTTGGTTTGCTTTTAGCTCGGTAATATCTGCTGATTTAGTAGAGTTTGATTCAAAGAAGGCATCGAGATCTTTATTGATTGAGTTCTGTGACCACTTTTGAGTGAGTAGTTTTTCTTCTATAGTTTCCCACTCACTGCTGTCTATAGTGTAATCAGCGCTGCCACTATAAATAACGTCATTTGCCTTGATAACCTTAGCGGTTAGAGCGAGATAACGACCGGTGTACCTTGGCATTTGATTGAGGAAAAAGCTTGCGCCTACGTCAGGGAAGAAGCCGATGTTCATCTCAGGCATGGCCCATTTTGTTTTTTCGGTGACGATACGGTGAGAGGCGCCGACAGACAGTCCGACACCACCTCCCATAACGATGCCATTCATATAAGCGATAATAGGTTTTGAATAGTTATGAATAAGAGCATCTAAGCGGTATTCTATAGAGAAAAACCGCTGCGCATAAGCTGTGACGTCTTCAGCTGGCAAATCATAGAATTTGCGCATATCGCCTCCAGCACAAAATCCTTTTTCTCCTGCGCCAGATAGGCAAACAAATAGCACATTAGCATCGTCTTGCCATTCCTCTAAAGCGTTCGTTAGAAGTTCAACGACTTCTGCATTAATAGCGTTTAAGACTTTAGGTCGGTTTATTTTTAACCAACCCATACCGTTTTTTACTTCCGATGTAACCACCATTTATATCACCTCATGATTTGTTTTATTTACGCTATACGAGATTAAATTTTTCTAAAATCGTTATAAAAAATAAAGCATGATCACCGTTATATATCACAATCAGTATAACGATAACCATGCTTTAGATTGAATTTACTGACGACTAAAAAGAGAACTACCCCTTAAAGTTAGGCTTACGTTTTTCCATAAAAGCGTTAACGCCTTCGACCATATTCTCTGTCTCGAATAGCTGCGCCCATTGTTCGGCTTCTATCTCCAGTCCTTTTTCTAAGGTGGTTGCCATGCCTTCATTGACAGCTATAATCGTTGCTTTGACAGATTCGGCGCTTTTGTTAAGAGCAATAGATTCAGCTAGTTTTTTGGTCTCATCCATTAATTCAGCGAGGGGAACTGATTTATTAACTAGACCGATTTTTTCAGCCTCTTGACCACCGATAAATCGACCTGTAAGGATTAGCTCTAATGCTTTAGCTTTATTAGTAATACGAGCAAGGCGCTGAGTGCCTCCGAATCCAGGTATCAGACCTAGATTTAGCTCTGGCTGACCTAACTTGGCTTCATCAGCGGCCAGACGCAAATGGCAACTCATAGCAAGCTCTAACCCGCCACCTAGACAAGCACCGTTGATAGCGGCGATAACGGGCTTGGTAGAGGCCTCAATAGTATTCATCACGGCTTGAGCATCTTGTGAGAGTTTTTTACCTTTTTGAGCATCGTTAAACGCTTCGGTAAACTCTTTGATATCTGCACCAGCGACGAACATCTTACCTATACCCGTTATGACGATTACCTTGACACTTTGATCAGCTTGCGCCTGTTTGAAACACTCAGATAATCCTTTAATTGTAGCCGTACTTAACGTATTGGCAGGTGGGTTATTGATAGAGATATAACCTACTTGGTTTTCTACACTGAAATCGATGTTTTCGAAAGTTCGATTCTGCATGGTGTTTTACCTTATTGAAGTGATATTTAAAATTCTGCTAATAAAAAAAGACTTATAAAAAGTTATTTATAAAATAGGATTGATAAAAAATAGCGGTTAAGTCGGCATAGAGAATTGTTTCTCTTCTCGTAATGCCGCACTAGGCCAGCGCTGGGTAATGGTTTTGCGTCGAGTAAAGAATCTCACGCCATCAGGTCCATACATAGCCAAGTCACCAAACAGTGAACGTTTCCAGCCGCCAAAGCTTTGCGATGCTACGGGCACGGGTAATGGAATATTGACACCGACCATACCGACTTGAATATTGTCAATAAAATAACGCGCCGCTTCACCATCTCTAGTATAAATACAAGTGCCGTTACCATATTCATGGTCATTGATGAGCTGTACGGCTTCGCTCATAGTCTGTACTCGTATCACTTGTAAGACCGGACCAAAAATTTCGGCCTCATAGCTGTGCATCTCTTTGGTGACATGATCAATCAAAGTTGGACCGACAAAGAACCCTTTCTCGTAGCCTTTAGGTGAGGCATCAGAGCCATCAACAACCAGCTTGGCACCTTGATCAGCAGCGCTTTTGATATAGCCTAAAACTTTAGATTTGTGTGCCTCTGTAATAACAGGGCCAAAGTCGTTACCTTTATCTGAATGCACACCAAACTTGAGGCCTTCAATAGCAGGTTGTAATGCTGCAATCATTTTGTCAGCAGTCTCATCACCGACTGCAACGGCGACAGACAGAGCCATACAACGCTCTCCTGATGAGCCAAAAGCGGCACCTAACAGTGAGGTCACTACATTATCTAAGTCAGCATCCGGCATAACGATTGCATGATTCTTTGCACCGCCTAATGCTTGACAGCGTTTGCCCTGCGCGGCGGCGGTGGTATAGATGTATTCAGCGATAGGGGTAGAGCCGACGAAGCTAACGGCTTTGACATCAGGGTGATGTAAAATAGCATCGACGGCTTCTTTACCACCATTGACGACATTGATAACGCCATTTGGCAAGCCCGCTTGTTGCAAAAGCTGCGCGATAAATAGGCTAGCACTGGGATCACGCTCAGAGGGTTTTAACACAAAGGTATTACCACACACAATAGCCATAGGAAACATCCATAGCGGTACCATGACTGGAAAGTTAAAGGGCGTGATTCCAGCGACGACGCCTAGCGGATGAAACTCACTCCAAGAGTCGATATCAGTACCTACATTACGACTGTGCTCGCCTTTGAGTAATTCAGGTGCGCCGCAAGCATATTCGACATTCTCGATACCGCGTTGTAGTTCGCCCGCAGCGTCGTGAACAATTTTTCCATGCTCTTCACCAATCAATCTACATATCTCGTCAGCATTTTGCTCTAATAACTCTTTAAATTTGAACATGACACGAGCGCGTTTCATCGGTGGGGTTTTGCTCCACGCTGGAAATGCCGCTTTTGCCGCAGCGACGGCTTCACCGATGGTTTTTTCACCGCCTAGTGCCACTTGCTTGCTAATTTCACCTGTCGATGGGTTGTAAACATCTTGAGTTTTGCTGTCATTGTTTAACAGGCTGCCGTTAATAAAATGTCCAATAGTGTGCATAATGTGTTTCCTTTGAGAGTTTGGATGATAAGTAAGTTAAAAATTAATGAAGACTGTTTCTGCTCGGTGTACTAGCTCGGTGCATTTTCGACCGAGTTAGTGTCATTCCATAACAAGGTATATAGCTGAATCATCTCTTCTAAACTGGGTATGCGAGGATTATTATTAGGCGACCCTGACGCAAATGCTTGCTTACACATGGTATCGATTAGCGCATCGAAATCTGCTTTTTGTACGCCAAATTCAGCGAGTGTCGGCACCTGCAATTCTTTATTTAAGTTTTTTAGGTAACTCACCAAGCTAACGTTTGCCTGATCGTTGGTGTCGCTATAATCAGATACGCCTAGTGCGCGCGCACAGTCAGCATAACGATCGGGCGCACTCGCTATGCCGAATTCTGTAATGGTTGGCAGTAACATCGCGTTAGATAAGCCGTGCGGAACATGAAAAAAAGCACCGATTGGACGACTCATACCATGTACTAAGGCCACTGAAGAATTACAGAATGCAATACCAGCTAAGGTAGAACCTAGCATCATTGCCTCACGTGCGGTCTCGTCTTTGCCATCGTGATAAGCGGTTTGAATATTGGGCCCAATCAGGCGTAAAGCGGCGAGCGACTGTTGATCGCTATAAGCATTACGTTTGGGGCTGATATAGGCTTCGATAGCATGGGTCATCGCATCGATGCCAGTGTCTGCGGTGGTGCGCGGTGGTACGCTCATCGTCAGACTATAATCGATAATGGCTGCAACGGGCATAAATCCCATACCCACGCACAACAGCTTTTCGTTATTAGCGTCATCGGTAATGATAGTAAAACGGGTCACCTCTGAGCCTGTGCCAGCTGTCGTTGGTATCGCGACAATAGGTAAGCCTGCCTCGTTCACTTGACGAGGAAACTTATAATCGCGCATGACACCACCGAACTTTCCTAGGATAGAGATGGCTTTTGCACTGTCGATAGGACTGCCGCCGCCTAAGGCAATGAGTCCGTCGTAGTCTTGAGCTTTTACTAGCGACACTCCAGCTGCGATAGAGCTTTCGGTAGGTTCTGGCACGGTGTCTGAGAAGACATCGGCAACGATATTCACCGCTTTTAAAATAGCTTGTACATTATCGACATAGCCAAGCTTGACCATCATCTCGTCAGTAATGATGAGCGGCTTTTTTATACCTAAACTGGCTAATATCGTGGGCAGGTTTTGACAAGCCTCGCGTCCAATCTCCATGGTTCTGGGTAAAACAATACTGTGTGACATAGTGACTCATCCTTGCATTAATGACTATAAATGAGGTCTTAGTAAATCGCTGATTTATAGTACAAACTACTCACCAAAGTAGACGGTATTTAGATAAAAAATTCGTATAACGATAAATATTTTATCGATATTTAAAATTTAACAGAATATTTTTGTAATAGCAAGACGCAAAAAGATTAATTTTATCGTTATAATAAATAAATTTATTCGCTGAGAATCAGCTAGAGGTTTAGAGTAAGTAATGAGTAATACTAAAAAGAAGGGCTCAAGTGTTGAGCGCGTTTTGCAGATAGTAGAGGTTCTCGCCGCTTCGCAACGGCCATTAAGTGTCAGCGACTTAGCAGAAACGTTAGATGTGCCTGTGCCTAGTATGTATCGGTTATTGGATCAATTGCAGAACCTTGAATTTGTTCAATTAGATTTGCCAGGGAAGGTCGCTTGCGGGAAACGCACCTACAAGCTTGCCATGAACTTATTGCAAAACAGCGATTTTAAAAATGAGCGGTTAGCCATACTCAATGAGCTGTCAGCAAAAATAGGGGAGACGGTAGGTATCTCGATCATGCAAGACTTAGACGTGGTTTATATCGACCGTGTTATGTCGGATTGGCCGCTACAAATATTTTTACCTTCGGGCACTCATGTTCCCGTTTGGGCGAGTGCCAGTGGCAAAGTATTGTTATCACAGTTAGCGGATGATAAATGCGAGCGCATCGTTGAAAAAATGTCGTTACATGCGCTAACGACCAAAACTCAGACCGATAAAAAGCAACTGATGCAAACGATTGCCACAACGCGCGAGACAGGAGTAGGAGTAGATAATGAGGAGTTTATTCCAGGTATGGTCGCTTGTGCTGTCATGATTCCTAATGGCGATCAACAAGCCTTTGCGACGGTGTTCACCCATGGACCGACAGTGAGAAAAAGTCTAGAAGAGTTGCTCAGCTACGTGCCTCTTATGCAAGAGGCAGCTAAGGAGCTGTCAGTGATTTTCAGTCAGGATTACGAGTAGATAATGTTTTTGTAAGGTCATTTTATATTACTTACCAAAAGGTAAAGTTTTAAAAGACGGTAGTTCAATCTGTACGACTAGCCCTTGATGATCTGTCCTATTACGAGCATGTATTTGACCTTTATGCGCCATTATCACGGCATGGGCAATCGCCAGACCGAGCCCATAACCGCCCGTTTGACGCTGGCGCGCTGAGTCAAGACGGACAAAAGGCTCAAATATTCGCTCCACATCTTTTTCAGCGATACCGCCACCTTCATCTGCTATATTAACTTGTATTATTGATACCTGATCCGTTCGGGCTTTGTCTATAGTTATAGTTACTGTTGAGTGCTCAGGCGTATGTATAAAGGCATTACGAACCACATTCTCAAGAGCGCTATGTAATTGCTCCTGATTGCCAAAGGTTGAATACTCTACTTCATTGGTAGGGCGCTGCCACTGCAAATACACATTTTTATTTTGAAATTCAAAGCAGACATCTTGACTAATGTCACTGATTAAGTCGATCAGATTTATCGCTTCTTTGTCTGCTTTAGTCGTCGTATATTGCTGCATTTGTAAAGATTGAATGTTAATAATTTGCGCAATTAGCTCATTCATACGAGCGGATTCTTTTTGAATACGATCGAGGTAATGAGTAGCTTCTGGCGCATAGTCGCGAGTGAGCTCAGTTGCCACCTCAAGACGTGCCAAAGGCGAGCGCAGTTCATGGGAGATGTCACTGAGCATCTGTCTGCGTGACAGCTCACTATCCGCCAGTCGATCAGACAATTTAGCGACATCTTTAGCCAGTACGCCCAGCTCATCGTCACCTAGCTTAGATAAGTCGTCACCAGCTCGATAATCGCCTTCGCTCATACGGTGTATCGTAAACTGAACCCGACGAATCCGTTTAGACAGAGCATGGCTAAACCAATAACAGGCCAATAGACTGAAGAGTAAAATAATGCCAAAGCGTACAGGAAAGTTACTTTTTTGCAGTGCTATAAGCTCTGGTAGAGGCAGACGAGGTTGTAGCTGCACGGTATAAATAGTGCCATCGAGCGTGGTGACAGATACATCTTTAAGCTCAGGATAGTTATCTGTGTTTGGCACAACCTCTTGAACCCTCTGATTGGGTGGTAGCGTCGGTGGCAAGGCTGGATTATTCAATGCTTCGGATGGTCTATTACTCCCTCCTATTAAGGATTTAAACCGAGAGTATATAGGCTCGCCTTGTTCATCGACGATGATAATCTGACCTCGAAGACCACGCTCATTGCGATAGAGTCGTCGCAGGGTATTATAGTCACTTGATTCTAGTGCCTGTATCACGTCTTCACGGACAGCGACTAAATGCGATACTTGCATCGCCATCCGTGACTCTAATGCTTGCGCATTTATCCAGCGCTCTATAGTGACTGATATCACCGACGTTAATAGTAATAGCAGTAGCAGACTCAAAAATAGTCGCCAAAACAGCGGTAGTGACGGCGTCACTTTGCGCTTTTTGTTTACGTTGCTATCTAAGCTTTTATCTTGAGTATTCATCACAGTACCAACTGATAGCCTTTACCACGAATGGCTTTGATCGGCTCATCATGAAAGGGCTGAAGTTTTTTACGCAGGCGCGAGACATGGACATCAAGGCTGCGATCAAAGGGCTGTAGTTCGCGCTGTAGTACCGTTTGTGATAGCCACTCTTTACTGACTACTTCGCCCTTTTGCTGTAGCAGTGCAACTAGCAGATCAAACTCAGTGCCTGTCACTTGCAGCTCAGTACCATCGATAGTACAGATTCGATGACCTTGATCTAAAGTCAATCGGTCATGCGTGAGCGTAGGCGCATCTACTTTTGGCATAGTCGTGCGTTTGATAACGGCATTGATACGCGCTAGCAGCTCCCTTGGATTACAGGGCTTGGCAATATAATCATCAGCGCCGAGCTCAAGCCCAATGATCCGATCAATCTCATCGCCTTTTGCGGTTAGCATAATGACGGGCAATTGACTGCTGGCAGGTAATTGTCGCAATACGCTTAAACCATCTATTTTGGGCATCATAATATCGAGCACCAGTAGATCATACTGATAATCGGGGTCTTGTAATCGTTCTAACACTTGCGCGCCATCATAGACGCAATCGCAGCTAACCTCGTGATTGCCTAAGTACTCTTCTAGCAATTGAGTCAACTCTTCATCATCATCACCAAGTAATATATGAGTCATAACACAGTCCTATATTTTTTATTATAACGGTGTTTTTAGAATGCACTCACATTTTAAAAACGCTCATGCTGTTTGATCTGAAGCTATCAACGTATTACGCAAGTTTACTAAAGATAATAGCTCAGTGGTGACAAACGTTACCTTTCTTAAAGTTTCATAAATCTACGTAACCTCATTATTACTTATACTTTCCTTCGTAGACAAAACATCAATGATTACGACAACGTTATATTATTGATAATTAATATAGAACCTTGAGGAAATAATGATGAAAAAATTAATGATCAGTTTAGTTATAGCGGCTTCTAGCTGTTTCGCGATGCTCAGTCCAGCCAGTGCTGCTAGTCATAAAACAGAAACGCATTCCTCTCAAGTCCAACATCAAAAGGAGAAAGCAAAGACTAAGCACGCTGTTGTATCAAAGCACAAAGTAACCAAACAGCACTCAAAGCATGAGTCTATTAAAAAGGCTGCTACTCAGCATAAAAATATACATGCCAAGGCCAAGTCTGTACCTGCAAAACATTTCACGGCTCAGAAAAAAGTCAGTCAAAGATAGTCGTTATAGAGCATAAATTAATGACAGACACTTTGCATAAAAACCAACCTAGCAAGGTTGGTCTTTGTATTTGCAAAAGCTAATAACACAGAATGTAGCAGCAATCGTTACCTTTCTTAAAGTTTCATAAATCTACGCAACATAGAAAAGGAATATAATTTTTTATAAAGTAGGGAAACAACTTCAGTGTTTTTAATCGTCGATTCAAGCCGCTAAATTATAGCTGTTCATAATTGAAATTTAAGTGGAATAACGATGAGAAGTTAAAGTAAAAAAATTTAAACTCAATCAAAGAGCTGAATTTAGAAGCTCTTATCTTTTTATACTGATAAATATTTGAATGAGTATCTGAGCACTACTGTTATATCAAGGAGCATAGCCATGAAAAATTATTTTACTCTGTTTAGCACTAAAGTACGATTACTCTGTTTAGGCTCAGCATTAGCTATAGCGCCACTAACCTCTGCGTTTGCAATATTACCTATGATGTTAGAGGTATTTGAACCTAGCTCAGTTACTGTTGCTTCTGCTAATGAAAAGCAATGGAATAACCTCAATGATTCAAGTCGTGAAGACAGTTATTTAGATATTGACAGCAATACAGCTAAAAAATATGAGTCTGAATTATTAGCATCTGATGTGCAGCAAATACCTACTGTACGTCTTAGTGAACGAACGACCATTATGAGATCGACATCATAAACACAGTGATCTGCTATCGATAGCAAACACAGCAAACACAGTATCGAAAATTCAGCTAATATTTTTGATTATTAAAAATATTGGTTAGATAAAATAAATCTTTATTAACCAAAACAAATAAAAGGTATCACAATGAAAAAATTATTAATGGCATCCGTATTGGCAACCTCTAGCATCTTTGCAGTTACCGCTTGCACCAGCGTAGGTGCTACTACAGACACCTCTGCAAGCAGCTCACTGCAAAAACAATATAAAGGCACCAACAAGGACGGTACAAGAGGGCCACTAGCGCAGCTCAATCTAAGTGCTACGCAGCAGGCACAAATACAAGCCATCAAAAAAAATAGTCGTAACGAGCGTGTACAAACCCGTGAAGCGATACAGCAGGTATTAACCGTTGAGCAAAGAGCGCAGCTAGATAGCATGAAGTCAGAGCGAAAAAATAAAGGTCATCAAGGCCAACATAAAAGAGGTCAACAAAATCCGCTAGCGCAGCTAAATCTCAGCAGCGCCCAACAAACACAGATTGAAGCGATCAGAAAAAACACTAGTATCGATCGTATGCAAAAACGAGAGGCTATGATGGCGGTCTTGACCAATGATCAACGCGCGCAGCTCGAAGCCGCAAAATCTCAAAGACAGGATAAAGGACGTCGTGGTATGAATCAATAAACCTAGCAGTCATGACGGTATAAAAAAGCGCATCAGTTTTTAGGATGCGCTTTTTTGCATTGCCTAAAAGCAGAAGCCGTTACTTATACCGCAATTAGCGGTTCAAGATTTCGATGTGTTAGGCAATAATGTATTAGGTATTACTAGGGAAGGGGATAATATGATGATTGGTGCGCTCGGCGGGAATCGAACCCACGACCCTCGGCTTCGGAGACCGATACTCTATCCAACTGAGCTACGAGCGCATTAAGCAGGTTTGAATTAAAGACCGCTAGTCTAGCAAATAAAAGCCCCAATGCCAATAAACAAAGTTTGCTATTCAAGTTTTTGTATAAAAAACAACTCAGTTAGCAAACAGGCATGGCAATTTGCCCCGCTTTTCCCTTATAATGGCAAGGAGAATAACCACTAATAACCACTAATATTCATCGATCACAAGTGTGCCTGCAAAATAGCCAGCCACTTGTATTAGATATAAGAGAACGTGACGAATGAGAAAAGTAGTGATGTTATCGGCAGCTGCCATTCTAGGAATCGCTAGTATCGCGGTGAGCCAAGCTGAAGATGTTGTAGATACTCCTGTAGCTATCTCTGCAGTAGCAGAAGGTCAAGAAGCCGTAGCTGAGGCTCCTGCAGTATTAGGCGATGAAGTACAAGCCGCTGCGGATACTACTGATGGTGAAGCTCCCGTTGATGGCGCTGAGCTTGCAACGGATGCTCCTGTAGCTGTAGCAGCAGCTCCTGCTGTTGAAGAAGAGCCTATCCCTGAAGATACCCCACAAGTACAAAAGCTGATTGCATTATATCCAAACCTGATTGCTCGTATTCAGCCCGTTGGTACTGTCTGCTTTGAAGAGGGCGAGATATGCGATGTAACCGCGCGCTCATCTGGCCCAGCTGCTGGGGATGGTCCACGTGATGGTGCTGCTGTGTATAATGCAGTCTGCCAGACTTGTCATGCTTCAGGTTTGCTCGGTTCACCGATGTTAGGTGATGCTGGCGCTTGGGGACCACGTATTGCCAAAGGTGCAGATACTTTATATACTCATGCTATCAACGGTTTTAATGCTATGCCCGCCAAAGGTGGCGCTGATATTCCTGATGAAGAAGTTCAAAACGCAGTTGATTATATGATTGGCGAAGCCAGCTAATTTGGATGTTTTGCAATAACTAAAGGTAGTATGTATACACAAGGCACTTACTTTATTGAATAAGGTAAGTGCTTTTTTGTGGTCAATACTTATCAGAATTTATGACCTACTGAACGTTGTTAACTAGTGAATGTTAGTAGCTGATTAGTTTTACTTATCTCGTCATTATAAATAGTTGACAGTTGAAATCGGTGTCAATTAGCCTCACATTAAGGCCTTAGATTGATCTTAATATTTTATAAATTAATTGATAAACAAATAATAAAGAGGCTTGCATGTCTGAAGTACCAGCGTTATCTATTAAGAATTTATCCAAAACCTACGATAATGGATTTTCGGCTTTAAAAGACGTCAGCTTAACGGTACCGCAAGGCGGGTTCTTCGCTTTATTGGGGCCGAACGGTGCTGGTAAATCAACGATGATCGGAATTATCAGCTCATTGTTCAAGCCAACAACGGGCAGCGTTGAGATATTCGGCACTGATTTATTAGCTAACCCTTCGGTCGCCAAGCAGTATTTAGGCATTGTACCGCAAGAGTTTAACTTCAATATGTTTGAAAAAGTTGAAGATATCATTATTACACAAGCAGGGTATTTTGGTATACCTGCTAAAGAAGCTAAGCCACGTGCCGAGCGTCTGCTCAAAGCGTTAGGTCTATGGGATAAGCGTGATAGTAAATCCCGCGAGCTCTCTGGTGGTATGAAGCGCCGCTTAATGATTGCCCGTGCGCTTATTCACAAGCCTAAGCTGTTAATTCTCGATGAGCCAACCGCTGGCGTAGATATTGAGCTGCGGCGCTCGATGTGGGAGTTTATGCAGCAGATCAATGTCGAAGAAAACACCACAATTATTCTAACCACCCATTATCTAGAGGAAGCCGAGCAGCTGTGTAAGCGCATCGCTATCTTAGACCATGGTGAAATTCGTATTAATACTGAGATGAAAGATCTCTTAGCGCAATTATCCGTTGAAACCTTTGTTTTAGATTTAGAGCAGCCACTTACGAAGACGTTAACTATCGATAAAGTAACCGCGATTGATCAACCTGATGAGCAAACGATAGAGGTGACTTTAAGTGAAGGCGAGACTCTCAACGCTGTGTTTGAGCAGTTAACCAATCTAAACATTAAAGTAGCTAGTATGCGCAATAAGTCCAACCGCTTAGAAGAGTTATTCATGCGCTTAGTGGATAAAAATATTCAAAGTGCAGATAGTATGAAGGAGGCAGGGTTGTGAAAAAGGAAATTATTATAGATCCTAACGAGACCATGTCATTTAGTAAAAAATGGATCGCTTTTAATACGATATTGATGAAAGAGATCCGCCGTATTCTGCGTATTTGGCCGCAGACTTTGCTACCACCTGTCATCACTATGGCGCTGTATTTTGTGATTTTTGGTACGATGATTGGCGATAGAGTAGGCGAGATGGGCGGCGTACCTTATATGCAGTTTATCGTGCCAGGCCTAATTATGATGGCAGTGATTACTAATAGTTACTCTAACGTGGTTTCCAGCTTTTTCAGTGCTAAGTTCACCGCTAGTATTGAGGAGCTGTTGGTTTCCCCTGTCTCTAAACACGCTATATTAGCAGGCTACGTCAGCGGTGGTATCTTTCGCGGTTTAGTGATCGCAATCATTGTCTCTATCGTTGCGCTATTCTTTACTGAGCTGGGCATTGAACACTTATTTGTGACGGTATTTACGGTGCTAGGAACAGCGATTTTATTTTCGCTAGGTGGTTTTATTAATGCAGTATATGCACGCTCATTCGATGATATCTCTATTATTCCAAGCTTTGTATTGACGCCCTTAACGTTCTTGGGCGGGGTGTTTTATTCAATGGAAGATTTATCAACCTTTTGGCAAAATATCTCATTATTGAACCCGATCGTCTATATGGTTAATGCCTTCCGCTATGGCATCTTGGGATATTCTGATGTCAATGTTTGGTATTCGATGGCAGCTATTTTTGTCTTTTGCGTAATTTTTTATATTATTTGCTATCGTTTGCTTAGCGATGGTTCACGCATTCGCTTGTAGATTAATTGGTAAAAATACGCTTATCGCTTTATTTTAAGAGTCCAACGTTGTTGGGCTTTTTTATGTTTAAAGTAAGCTGTCTAACGGGTATTTATAAAGGCATATTTGATTCTTCAAATTCGCTTAGTCAGTAAGTGTCTAAAGTGAATTTATTAAGGTAAAATGCCTCAAACTATTATATTTCTTTATAAAGTCACTTCTTATAAAAACAGGTTAAATTTGGAAGGTAAACTATGAGCATTCACGGTATTTTAGGCGAGCAAACCACCGATTATCCAACTGAGTATAGCCCTGAGACGCTATATCCTATTGCTCGCAGCTTAGGTCGTGATTCTATTGGCTGGCAAGATGACAAAGTAAGCGTCGGTATGGACTGGTGGCATGCGTTCGAGATGTCTTGGCTCAATACGCAAGGCATTTCACAAGTGGCGATGGCGCGCTTTAGCATTCCAGCCACATCTGTATTTATTGTTGAGTCCAAATCGTTAAAGCTATATCTTAACAGTATTAACTTCACTGAATTTACCAGTTGGGATGAAGTGCAAACGCTAATTGCCAAAGATTTATCAGCTTGTGTACAGGCAGAGGTACAAGTTGAGCTATTCGATTTAGAGGATCGCAATTCAGAATTGATGATAACTCAGCCCGATGGCGTCTGTATTGATGATGCTTTGGCTGATAGTAAGGAAAAGGTAGCACTAACCCTTCATCCTGATGCATCGTTGTTAGAGGTTTTGAAAAGTAGTAGCGTTGATTCAAATAGCAATACAGAACGAACTTATCGCTTTTATTCAAACCTTTTGCGTAGTAATTGCCCTGTGACTAATCAGCCTGATTGGGGAACTTTAGCAGTTGAGATGACTAGTAAACGAGAGTTTGATCAGGCTAGTATGCTGCATTATATTTTGAGTTTCCGTCAGCATAATGGCTTTCATGAGCAGTGTGTTGAGCAGATATTTGCAGATTTGAGCCGACATTATCAGCCAAGTGAATTGATAGTAAGAGCTTGGTATACGCGCCGAGGCGGTATTGATATTAATCCTTGCCGCGTCAGTGATTTGAAATTACTACCTCAACCGAGTCGTTTGATTCGGCAGTAAAAACTGAGTACCAAATACATACCCCAAGCACGAAAAAGCGCCTATCTTTCAAGAAGACAGGCGCTTTTTTATAACATCAAAATTATTAATAAATTTATTTACTAATGATCTTCGCCAATACTTCATCATGGCTGAGCATTTGCTTTTCACCATCGCGACGATTGACGTATTCGTATTTGTCTTCAGCCAAATTGCGATCAGAGACAACAATGCGATGCGGAATACCGATGAGCTCTAAATCGGCAAACTTGACACCTGGACGCTCATTACGGTCATCGAGTAGCACATTGATACCTTGTGCTTTTAGCTCTTCATAAAGCGCGGTCGCGGTCTCCATGACCGTGTCTTCTTTTGACTTCATCGGTACGATAGCGACTTCAAAAGGTGCTAATGAGTCATTAACGTCCGGTGTTGCTGGCCACATGACGCCATTTTCGTCATGGTTCTGTTCGATAGCAGCAGCAATGATACGACTCACGCCGATACCATAACAGCCCATTAATAAGGTAACAGGTTTGCCATCTTCACCTGAGACCTTACAGCCCATGGCTTGCGAGTACTTATCGCCTAATTGGAAAATATGACCGACTTCGATACCGCGTTTGATCTGTAGTGTACCTTTGCCATCTGGAGATGGGTCGCCTTCAGAGACATTGCGAACATCGACAATACGTGTAATGCGAGCGTCACGAGCCCAGTTCATACCAATAGTATGCTTATTGACTTCATTAGCACCGCAGACAAAATCAGATAAAGCAGCTGCTGAGCGATCGACGAAGACAGGCATATCTAACTCTACACCGATATAGCCTTTGAGCAGACCTGCTGCTTTTAATTCTTCATCTGAAGCCATAGTAAGTGGCAAATTAGCCTCTTCTATTTTTTCAGCTTTGATGGTATTTAATTGATGGTCGCCGCGTAACACAATAGCGATCAATTGTGGCTCATCGTCTTCAGTATGACCATGAACGATAAGCGTTTTAACGGTGGTTGATAACGGAATATCTAAGTGTTCAGCGACCATTTTGCAGGTGGTCATGTTTTCTGTTAAGACATTCTCGCGCGCCGTTGCAGGCGGTTGACGCTCAGCGGTACTAATAGACTCAGCAAGCTCGACGTTCGCAGCATAATCAGAGGCGTTAGAGAAGGCAATATCGTCTTCGCCGCTATCTGCTAACACGTGAAACTCATGTGAAGCAAAGCCACCTATAGAGCCAGTATCAGCTTGCACTGCACGGAAATCAAGACCTAAGCGAGTAAAGATACGCGTATAAGCATCGAACATATCGTCATAAGTCTTTGCCAATGATGCTTGATCGACGTGAAATGAGTATGCATCTTTCATCGTAAATTCACGCGCGCGCATCACCCCAAAGCGTGGGCGAATCTCATCACGGAACTTACCTTGAATCTGAAAAAAGGTAATAGGCAGCTGCTTATAACTACGCAATTCACCTTGCGCTAGAGTGGTGATGACCTCTTCGTGAGTTGGTCCTAGTACAAAATCGCGATCATGGCGATCTTTGAAGCGTAGCAGCTCAGGACCGTAATCATCAAAGCGCCCTGTCGTTTGCCATAATTCAGCGGGCTGAGTCATTGGCATAAGCACTTCTTGTGCGCCAATATTCTGCATCTCTTCGCGAACGATACGTTCGACCTTTTGCAGCACCCGTAGACCTAGCGGCAACCATATATATAACCCAGAAGCGATTTTGCGAATGAGACCGGCGCGCACCATCAATTGGCTTGAGGCGATATCAGCGTCACTTGGGGTCTCTTTAAGTGTGGCAAACAAAAATTGACTGGCTTTCATAAATAAAGCGTAACCTTATCTTTGATTAATTAATAATAAGCAGGGCAGTGCGTAACAAAGGATCGCAAGCTTGATGCACAGGGTCTGTTTGATCATTCGACCGTGGCACTGACAGAGACTATTTTTTGATCGATTCTATATTAAAAATATCTAGTTTAGTCATTCTAAGCGGATCTTTTTAATGACGAATCGGTAAAAAAGAGCTCTGTCCTTGCAGGCTGGTGCTAAAATCGCCCTACTCGTTGTAAAAATCTAGCCAAGGCATCTGCATTACCTGCGATTTTTACCTAGACTAGGACCATTTTAGCTATCAGCAGTGCCTTCTTGTGAAAGATCAAACAGACCCTACATAAATGTTGATTATTCATCAACACAACTAGACCATGTTAGGTAAACTTCTGCTAAGACGCAATACCTTTTTGTCTTTTCGCTGATAACAGGGTGCAAACTCGTCATTCTAAGCATTAATAAGGCTAAGCGTGCTGCTTTATACTAAATATTTAACAGACCCTAGTTATCTATAATAACTTTTTGTCATGCCTTTATAAGCAATTGTGTAGAGAAATAGTAGCAGTAACTTGAAGTGACTTTCAAAAGGCTGCATTTATCATAAAGTAAGCAATGATGTCGATGATTTTAACCGACAGCCATTCAATAGCTATTAATGAGGCTGTTAATCACAATAAAGGTAGCAAATATGCCCACACCTGAGAATAGATCTGATAATGGCGACACTGTATTAAGCAAATCGCCCAAATCAAAGCCACAGTCCAAACCAGCTATTGCCAAAATGTCATGGTTATTATTGCTTATTGGCTTGGCCGCATTAGTTGCTGCTATTTATATTGCACAAAACAACAGCGACGACCCAGAGATTAACACGATCACCCGTGAAGGAGTGGTGACACAGATTCAGCAGCTCAATCGCCTGCAAACAGTGGCTTTTAATGTCGATACTATTATTACAAGCGAGCGTGAAGGCAGCTGGATGAAGCTGTGGCAGGATGAGCAAAAGGCGCTATTTATCGCTAAAGGACGCGTACAAGCAGGGATTGATTTGAGTGCACTAACCCCTGAGATGGTGCAAGTCGTGCAACCTACTAATGAGCAGCTAGAAGCCGCGGATAATTCGACTACGCCACTATCAATCATGCCGCAGATAAACATCACCATACCGCCCTCAGAGGTATTCGCGGTCTACTTAGATGATATCGAGATTTATGATTGGCAAACAGGTGTATTTGGGATGATGCAAGTGGACCCTAAAATACTTGAGCAAGCGCAAAGTATGGCCAAAAAAGAAGTACTAGAGCGCGCGTGTCGTGGTGATGTGATGACAGTAGCGTTAGATAATGCACAGACTCAGTTGCAGCAGCTGTTTTCCTTGACAGGGGCTACGGTGACGGTGAATACGCAAGGTGCTGGTGCTTGTCAAATGCCTGCGAGCACAGCATAACCTTTATAGATAAAAGCCTATTGATAGTTTTTGCTTGATATTACTGGGAATAGCGTTATCATATTATATAGCAAGACTTATTTATTATTCATCGTAGCCTTATCAATGCTACCGATAAAATAGGCTCGTATAATAGGAGGCGTTTATGACCGTTCCTAACCACAAACCATCTACTGATACTAAGCGCAACAAATTGAGTAAACGCTCTAATGCTAATGAAAGGCTATCATTTGAAACTTGGGTGCTATTGATTATTAGCTTTGCCTTATTGGGCTACGCTCTATATGTGATTCAAACTCGAATATTAGACACCAATATTGATAATATTCAAGCGACCCCAAGCGTTACTCAGCAATCACAATAGCGCAGCGACTAGTGAATTGATTCCTTTTTTAGCTTATTCACTAGTGCTGCCATATTATTAATTAGAGCATCATTGTTTTTTAAATTCTGCAATAGCGGCTAGTCGGGCGTCTTTGTGTTTGACGATAGGCACTGGATAGTCAACGTTAGCAAATTTACCTGATTTAGATAGCTCCTTACGTAGCTTGTCCTCATTATGCAAGATGCTGGCAGGTACGTCTTTGAGTTCAGGTAGCCACGTCTTGATAAATAAACCCTTAGGATCATGACTATTGCCTTGGCTAAACGGGTTCATAATGCGAAAGTAGGGTGAGGAGTCCGTGCCAGTGGATGCGCTCCATTGCCAGCCGCCATTATTGGATGCAAAATCACCATCTACGAGCTGCTGCATAAAATAACGCTCACCCCAGCGCCAATCAATAAGCAAGTCTTTGGTCAAGAACATCGCTGTCACCATACGCAGACGGTTATGCATAAATCCCGTAGCGTTAAGGCAGCGCATGGCGGCATCGACTAGGGGTACTCCCGTGTTGCCCGCGCACCATGCGGCAAAGTCCTCTTTATCATAAGACCAGCTTATCTTTTTATCGACGGCTTCTTTATAGGCGTGATGGCGTACTAGTCTTGGTTTATTGACTAAGACATGTCGATAAAAGTCGCGCCACGCCAGCTCACTTATCCAGCGGTTGATATCTTCGTTATCGCCATCGTTACCATGCAGCTTTTCCTGCGCTTTTGCCGCCTCAATATAGCAAGTTCTAGGGCTGATACTTCCTATAGTTAGATACGCGGACATATGGCTGGTGCCCTGCAATATAGGTTTGTCGCGGCTGACATCGTAGTTATTGATATCGTCAGTAGTAAAATCCTTGAGCCGCTGGCAAGCTGCTGTCTCGCCCGCAGCATAGTCCTCGCGTGATTGCTTGAGCTGTGCATCGCTATCGCTATATTTTAGAGCGTCCGTTTTTTGTAGCGCTTGTTTATAGTCAGTCAATAGCGTATCGCCAAGCGCCTCTATATCATCTGCATTATGAGCACTGGCAGTAGTCGACTTCAGGGTGATTGGCTCAAGCGATTTTGTATCAGCGTTATCACTGCTAAGGGGCTCAGCATTATGGTTTTGTATTTGGCTGGCCTCTAGCGTATCGCGCCATTTTCTATAAAAAGGGGTAAATACCTTATACATACTGTCGCCATCATTAGTGGTGATGCTAAGCGGCGGCAAAATACACTGATCATGATGACGGATAAATTCAATATTTTGTTTATCGAGTTGCTCAATCAATTGTTCGTCACGGTCAATCTCGTTCCCTTCGTACTCGTGATTTGCCATTACGCAGCCGATATTTTGACTGGCGCAGAGCTCATCGATAGCTTGTATACAAGTCGCAAAATCTGGGCAAACATAAACGTTTAAGGTGATATTTAATTGTTCATGCAGCTCTTGGGCTAAGATAGATAAGGTACGCGCAATATGATCGACTTGCGCAATTGAGCAATCATGCTCTTGCCACTGCTCAGGCGTACAGAAAAACACAGCGGAGACTTGCGCCTTGTCCTCTTGCGCACGCGCGCACAACGCGGCTAGTGCAGTGTTATCATGAATGCGTAAGTCACGACGAAACCACATCAAGTAATGCGGTGGCGTCGTGTTACTGTTATTTTCATTTTTAGCATTGGTTGTAGCGTTAGCTTCAGTCTTTTTAGACATTAAAAAATCCTTATCGTAATCATAAACAAAACTATGAATAAAAGTATGCTAGGATAAGTTTTTAGATGCAATTAATTTGGCATTCAGGTAACAAATCATAATCATTTCTTATGAATAGTGCGCCTTTATATTTCGTATAGGTGCTTACTCTTCACTAAGGTCACTCAATGCACGTAAAATTTTGTGGTTTTACTCACCTTGCTGATATTCAAGTGGCCATCGCATTAGGGGTTGATGCCGTCGGTTTAGTGTTTTATCCACCGAGCCCTAGAGCGGTAAATCCTATACAGGCAGCAGCCTTAGTCGCTGCCGTACCAGCTTTTGTTAGTGTGGTAGCATTAGTAGTCAATATGAAATCTGATGAACTGACTGAGCTGGCTAATACCGTTGCTTTTGATATTATCCAATTTCACGGCGATGAGAGTCCTGAGCGGTGTCAGCAGCTGGCAGACAGCGTTAATAAGCGTTGGATAAAAGCTTTACGGGTCAATACTGAGCAAGATAGTCAAGCTAGCGTGCTAGCTCAAATTGAGCAGTTTGCAGCGGCAGGGGCGAGTAGTATCTTGCTCGATGCTTATCATGCGCATAAATATGGCGGTACAGGCGCACGCTTTGATTGGAGCTTAATACCTACTAACAGCATCTTGCCTATTATTCTAGCAGGTGGTCTTGACGCGAAAAATGTCGCTGCTACCCGTGACTTATCTATTTATGGCGTTGATGTCAGCGGTGGCATTGAGTCTGCTAAAGGCATCAAAGACAGCGCAAAGATGCGCAGCTTTATGAAAGCGGTCAAAAACGATCGATGGCAAAGCGATATTTTAGTAGAAAGTTAAGCGAGCTTTACGAGCATATTTCATTATCACTGCTCAGCTTTTTTAATCATAAGTACTCTGTTTTATTATTCAAACTTAATCCCAAATATCCCATATCGTAGGAAATCCCATGAGTTATACTGAAGAAAAAGCACCATCTGCTACTACTCCACAAGATATCAATAGTTTTACCAATCCCACAGGCGTCGCTGACTTCAATCAGTATCCCGATGCGCGTGGACATTTTGGTGTTCATGGCGGCCGCTTTGTCTCCGAGACCTTGATGGCAGCGTTAGAAGAGTTAGAAGCACTATATACCAAAGTCAAAGCCGATCCCGCATTCTGGGAAGAGTATCATCATGACTTAGTCAACTATGTCGGTCGTCCAACGCCGCTGTATCACGCCAAACGTTTAAGCGATGAGATTGGCGGTGCGCAAATTTACTTCAAGCGTGAAGATCTAAATCATACGGGCGCGCATAAAGTAAACAACACGATTGGTCAGGCGCTACTGGCCAAAATGTGCGGTAAACAGCGCATTATTGCCGAGACAGGCGCAGGTCAACATGGCGTAGCGACGGCGACTATTGCTGCGCGTTTGGGACTTGAGTGTATCGTCTATATGGGTGCTGACGATGTTGAGCGTCAAAAGATGAACGTCTATCGTATGCGCTTATTGGGCGCAACGGTCGTACCTGTGACCTCAGGCTCACGTACCCTCAAAGATGCGATGAACGAAGCTATGCGCGATTGGGTTACGAACGTCGATACGACTTATTACATCATCGGTACGGTTGCAGGCCCGCATCCTTACCCGCTACTCGTACGTGACTTCCAAGCGATCATCGGTAAAGAAACTCGCATTCAGCATTTAGAAAAAACAGGTAAGTTACCAGATGCGCTAGTCGCGTGTGTCGGTGGCGGCTCCAATGCTATTGGTTTATTCTTTGACTTCTTAAACGATCCTGAGGTCAAAATGTATGGTGTTGAGGCGACAGGCGACGGTATTGAAACAGGTCGTCATTCTGCGCCACTTGCCGCAGGTCGTATCGGGGTGTTGCATGGTAATCGTACTTATTTGATGGCGGATGATGATGGACAAATTCAAGAGACTCATTCGATCTCAGCAGGTTTGGATTACCCAGGTGTCGGTCCTGAGCATAGCTTCTTAAAAGATATGAACCGTGTCGAGTATGTGGGCTGTACTGATAAAGAGGCGCTAGAAGGCTTCCACGAAGCGACCCGTAAAGAAGGTATCATCCCAGCGTTAGAAACCGCTCATGCGGTCGCTTATGCGCTTAAACTTGCGAAGACGATGAGACCTGATCAAACTATCGTGGTTAATATGTCAGGTCGCGGTGATAAAGATCTACATTCAGTTATGAAGGCGGAAGGGATTGAGATGTAATAGCTATGAAAAGCTTATTCAAGGGCTACTATCAACCAACGCCTGAACAGTTCAAAGAATTATGGGAAGAAGGTACATTTGTGTTTGACACAAATGTACTTCTTGGTTTGTATCGTTATAAAGTAGGGTCGAGAGACGAAGTTTTAAATGTTATCAAAAAAATAGAGAATAGAATTTGGATACCTTACCAAGTGGGTCTAGAATTTCACAGGAATAGATTGACCGTATTGGGTGAGCAGAACTCTAGTTTATCAACTATTAAAAACTCTATTAAAGACTCAATAAATATTATTGAGAAAAAGTGTAAGGATTTAGACCTAGATAAGAGACACAGTGAAATTGAAACTTCAAATTTCATTGAAAGATTTAGAGAGTTATCTGAAAGTGTCATAAATGAACTAGATGAAATCAAATCTAAGAAATTAACTAATGATGTTGATGAAGATGTGATTCTAACTGAATTATCAAAATTATTTAGTATGAGTAGAGGAAGTTTAGGTTCTCCTCCTAAAGATCAAAAGGTATTAGAAGAAATTTATAAAGATGGAGAGTTTAGAGCAAAGAATAAGATACCGCCAAGTTTTGAAGATATTTTAGCAGCTCAGAAAAATAAAAGTTCGGAAGAATATTATGCTTTTGAAGGCCTTAACTATAAATATGGCTATGGCGATCTTATCGTTTGGAAACAAATTGTTGAGTTTGCTCGCGAGAATCAGAAGAAGAATATAATTTTTGTTACTGATGATACTAAAGAGGATTGGATGCGAATTATAAGTTCGCATGGTAAAAAGACAATTGGTGCTAGGCCAGAGTTGGTTTCTGAAATATTTAAAGAGGCTGGTGTAGAGGTTTTTTACGTATATGATACTAATAGTTTTTTGGACTACTCTAAGGAGTATTTCGATATTGAAGTTTCAGACGAAACAATTGAAGACGTAAGATACACTAGTGATAAGAAATACACCGATAGAACTAAATACACTAAAAAAAGTTATTTTGTTGAAGATTTATGGACGATTGAAGATTGGGTGAATGAATCATACTTGTTCACCAATGAATCAAAAAATTTAAACATATATGATTTTCTAGCATTTGATGATTTCACTAGTAGTATACCTGTACTAGTAAGGCCTATAGCTAAAATACAAACTAAAATTTTAAAAAATCTGTTTGTAAGTCTTCGTGTGGACATAAATAATTTATTGATTGAAGATCCTAGTTATACAGGTTTTCACGTAGTTATAACTGTTCCAGAACCAAGTGATAATTTATTTGGTGAAAGTGAGAAATACAAATATTTTGAAAAGTCTGTGGAAATAAAAAATATTTTAAATGATATGTTCGACCCTAGTTTGAACTTAATTTTTACTATAGGCTTTACTTCTAAAGACCTTGGGAAATTTAGTAAAATATTCGAATATAAGATTAATAACTAATAATGAGACGCCCTATGACCCGAATTGAAAGTACTTTTGCCACTTTAAAATCTCAAAATAAAAAGGCCTTGATCCCTTATGTGATGGCAGGCGATCCAACTCCTCATAGCTTCGTCGGCCTGCTACATGACTTAGTCAAGCACGGCGCGGATATGATTGAGGTTGGTTTACCTTTCTCAGACCCTATGGCGGATGGCCCAACCGTTGCCTTGGCAGGCGAGCGCGCCTTAGCAGCAGGTACCAGCACTCGTGAAGCCTTAAACATGGTCGCTGAGTTTCGCAAGCAAGATACGCAAACGCCTATTATTCTTATGGGTTATCTAAATCCTGTTGAAATCATCGGTTACGATAACTTTGTCGCACTATGTGAGCGCTCAGGCGTTGATGGTATTTTGATGGTTGACTTGCCACCAGCGGAGGCGGGTAGCTTTACTCAGCATCTAACCGAGCACTCGATGAATGAGATATTTCTATTATCACCGACCACTTTAGCGGAGCGTCGCCAGCAAGTATTGACCCATTGTGGCGGTTATATCTATTACGTATCACTCAAAGGCGTAACGGGTTCTGCAACACTAGATACTGACGATGTCGCCACTCAAGTACAGGCGATCAAAGCGGAGACCGATCTGCCTGTTTGCGTAGGCTTTGGTATTCGTGATGGCGCTTCGGCCAAAGCGATTGGCGAGCATGCTGATGGTATTATCGTCGGTAGCGCTTTAGTGCAGAACTTTGCTGATATCGATGCCAATGATGCTAATGCTGTAGCGGCTGCCCAACAGCGCATTATGACAAAAATGGATGAACTGCGCACTGCGCTGGATAGTTTATAGCTCATAGACCATAAATGACTTTGCTAAATTTAGTTTACGTGTGTAAACTAATGTGATGTATAAATATTCATTATTAAATTAGACTATATTTGTCACAGGCAGGACGCACAATAACTGACGCAAATATAATGGTATATCCAAATACTCACTACACTTCTAAAATTAGCTATTAGGGATAAGCGTTTTTAAGCTCAATAGCCTTAGACGATGGCAAATAATATGACTGATACGATAAATAAATCTGAAACTCAAGACGATAGCGCCACTGATGCGACTGCTACGCAAGCAGGTCACTCTTGGTTTAATCGTCCTGTACCTGGTGTTAAACAACAATTAATGGCGCCTTTGACAGCGGTTGAGACTGAACCATCAACCAAATGTAGCAATTGTCATTCGGTCATTACTAATACAGCGCTGATATTTAACTGCTACGTTTGCCCCATTTGCGATCATCATCTGCCTATGTCGGCTCGCGAGCGCTTGCAATGGTTCTTGGATGAAGTCGATGGCGAGCTTGGGCAGGAATTTACCGCCAAAGATCCATTACGCTTTGTCGATAGTAAGCCTTATCCAGCGCGGATGGAGGAAGCACAAGCTAAGACGGGTGAGACTGAAGCGCTAATCGTATTGCATGGTAAGCTACGCAATATTGAAGTCGTCGCTTGTGCGTTTGACTTCAAGTTTATGGGCGGCTCAATGGGCTCAGTGGTTGGCGATAGATTTGTACAAGCGGCTGAAAAGTCTTTAGCCGAGCGTAAACCTTTAATCTGTTTTGCGGCCTCTGGTGGTGCGCGTATGCAAGAAGGTATTTTATCCTTGATGCAGATGGCGCGTACCGCTGCGGCTGTTGAGCGCTTAAGATTGGCAGGTGTTCCTTATATCGTCGTGTTGACCAACCCTGTTTATGGTGGTGTTACTGCGTCATTAGCTATGCTAGGTGATATTCATCTAGCAGAGCCAAAAGCGATGATAGGTTTCGCAGGTAAGCGCGTGATTGAGCAAACTGTACGCGAAACCTTGGAAGAGCCGTTCCAACGCGCCGAGTTCTTATTAGAGCATGGTGTGGTCGATGAAGTGGTGCATCGTCATCAGCTAGTCGATACGACTTATCGTTTATTGGCTAAGCTATGCCATCAGCCTAACGTTGACGCTTAGCCTATAATTGAACACGTCCTAAGCTCTCTAAAAGCATTTATCAATGATTGGTAAATGCTTTTTTTATGGTAACAACATATCCAAAAATAATATCAATGAGCAGTTTCCATAATTTATTAGCCATATGAATAGACAGCAACTCAATAGGTAATAACTTCTAACTGGGCTTTATATTTTGGTTTTTAGCCCGTTTGTTATACACTGAGCTAATACTTTGAATGCTGTTGTTACCTTCTCTTTTATTTAGGTTTTATTCATGTCCTTGCCCCTCCATCCTGACAGTACTCCTGATACGCCCAAACTTGACGCCAGCTTGAGCGAATGGCTCAATTATATGCAGCAGATCCATGTGTCAGCGATAGATATGGGGCTGGCGCGTGTGTTACCAGTAGCAGAGTCTTTAGGGCTAGTGCAGTCTGCCAAAGACGATGCTTTCGTATTTACTGTCGCTGGTACTAATGGCAAGGGTTCAACCACTGCTGTTATTAGCGCACTGTGTCAGGCAGCAGGCTATAAGACCGCCCTGTATCAGTCGCCGCATCTCAGCCAGTTCAATGAGCGTATACGTATCGATGGTGAGATGGTTAGTGACAGAACCTTGATTGATGCCTTTAATAAGGTAGAAGCAGCACGCTTAACATGCGCATTGACTCTATCGTTTTTTGAGATGACGACATTAGCGGCTTTGTTAATATTCGCTGAAGCTAATTGTGACGTTTGGGTGTTGGAGGTAGGGCTTGGTGGACGCTTGGATGTGGTCAATATTATCGATGCAGATATGGCAGTGATTACCAATATCGGCATCGATCATGTCGATTGGTTAGGAGATAACCTTGAGGCCATAGGTCGTGAGAAAGCGGGTATTTTACGCGATGATATTACGCTGATTTATGGTTCTACTGAGATGCCAAACAGCTTACAGCAGCTCATTGATGAGCATCGAGCGACTTGTTATCAAGTGAGTAAAGACTTTAGCTTCCAGGCTCAAGATAAAGATACTTGGCACTATAGCAACGCTGCACTCACATTACAGTTACCGCGACCGGCACTTTCGCTGACTAATACTGCCAACGCCTTATCAGCAGTATTGGCCAGTCCGCTCAATGTCGATATCGATGCGATTGAGCGAGCATTGACGACCGTTAAATTAGCAGGCCGCTTTGACTATCGAGAGATTAGAGATCGTCACTGGCTGTTCGATGTGGCGCACAATGAACAAGGGGTTGAGTTTTTATTAGTGCAGCTAATGCCTTTATGGCAGCAGCATCTTGCTGATATCAATAGCGCTCAGCAAGATGCTGCTGATGTCAAAGAATCTAACATCAAGATACTCTTCTCCATGCTAGCGGATAAAGATATTAATAGGGTAGTCGAGCAACTCACCCAAGCCCATTTGCCGATTACTGACTGGTATATTGGCGAGATTGATTATCCGCGTGCCGCGTCTATAGAGCAGTTAGAGACTGTAGTAGCGTCTTATGTTGATAAGAGTAACTGTCATGCATTTGCTAATTTGCCACAAGCGACAGCGGCAGTTATAGCCAACAGTCAACCGCAAGATTTGATAGTCGTATGCGGCTCATTTCATACGATTGGCGAGACGCTAACAGCGCTTGCAGCCGATTAAAAGAAGCGATAGTTAAAATAAATTAAAATGAATAATAAGCAGACAAAAACAGGGCGATAGCAGACAGCGTCAAAAATATGTTTTATAATCAAAACAATAGCAAAATGTGCTGATCAACCATTTATCAACTAAGAGATGTGAGAAGATGAACTTTTCGAGACAAGCCTTATTGGGCATTGGGATGATACTTGGCGGCAGCGTCATGCTATATGCGATGGTGCAGCAAATTGGCGCAAGTGATGAGCAGGCATCAGCACCTGTTGTAGTTGAACAAGCAGAGGTTGCTCCAGCCACATCAAGGCCTCTGACCACTGATATCGATACCGAAACACGCCTCTTGGCACAAAAGCAACAAGAGCGCATCGCCCGCATCAAAGCTCAAGAGCAACGTGCAGAGCAGTTTTTGACAGAGCAAGAGTCTGCTGAGGCGCAGGCACTGGCTAAAGCAAGAGCTGAAAACCAACGTTATCTCGATAACACTACACCAGCGGTTGAAGTTGACAGCGACACCACTCAAACCGTTATTACCACTCCTCAAGTTCAGCCGCGAGTTGATAAAGTTGAGCCACCGGTTACTCCTAAACCTAGTGCCAGTAATAATGTCAGTACTAATGCCAGTACTACCAATGACGAGGTGCAAAAAGCGGCACAAGCTAAACAAGCTGCTGCTAAAAAGAGTGCTGAGGATGCGGCAAAGAAAACAGCACAGTTAAAAAAACAAGCGGATGCTGAGCTTGCCGCTACTAAAAAAGCCGCTCAAAAAGAGGCGGATGCTCAAAAAAAGGCCAAACGAAAAGCTGAAGATGACAAAAAGGCGGCTGAAGTTGCCAAAACTGAGCCACCCAAAGCGCCTACTGATTATAAAGTCCAATCTGGCGATGGTTTAATAAAACTGGCTCGAGAATACAATGTACCTGTTGCCGCTCTAGCACAGGCTAACAATACCTCACCGTCAGCATCGCTACAGCTTGGGCAAACTATCACTATCCCCTCTCGTAAACAAGTTCAACGTTTAGAACGAGAGGCTGAAGAAGCCGAAAAAGCGCGTGCCGCTGAACAAGCCAAAGCTGAAAAATCAGCGAAAGATAGACGTGAGGCGCAGCAAAAATTGCGCGAAGCCCGTAAAGAGGTGAAAGAGACCGATGCTAAAGGTAGCTTTGGCGTGCAAGTGTCACTGGCAAGCAATCAGGCAAAAGCGGATGAAGTCGCTAAGAAGTTTAAGGCGGCAGGTTATGATGTAAAAACCAGTGCAACCAGTCGCGGTGTACGTGTTGTTGTCGGCCCTGAACGTGGCAAAATAGCCGCACTGGCGCTAAAAGATAAAGTGAACAGTGATCCCAAAGTTGATACGACAGGTGCTTGGGTGCTCTACTGGTAGTTAGTAACTGAGCTGATCATCACCTGATTATTTTTGATTAAAAAAATCTTCTAAAACACGACATTTATTGTCGTGTTTTATCGTTTATGGATTGCCGATCACCATGGGCTTAGCTACTATAGGCGCCACTAATATAAGCGCAATCATATAAGCAAAACTACTCACTATATCCTATAAGCGTAGTCGCCGATACAGGCTGCTGCGCTGTGATTGCTATTTTGCTCGCAATCACTCTACATTTTCATAAGGCAGAACTATGTCAATTGGCGTTATATTCTTAATATTAGCCGGAGCCTTCTTGGTGCTAATTATACTGCCAAAAGTATCAAAAAGCCGTCCTGCTAATAAAGAGCCAGATCCACAGCCCGTTCGCGGTGATGATTTGGCTATCTGGCCATTTACGCCTATGCCTATTATGACTGATACTGAGGTTATATTTTTTCATAAGCTGCAAAATGCACTACCTGAGTATCACATTTTTGTGCAAGTACAGCTATCGCGTATTATAGAAGCCAGTAGTGACGAGGCAAGCGAGCGCAGCTTTTGGTTTAATCGTATCTGTCGCCAAAGCGTCGATTATGTCATTACTGATATCGATGGGCAGACCACTTTAGTCGCGATCGAGCTGGATGACTGGACGCACAGTAGTAAATCAAGACAAAAAGCCGATGACAAAAAGGATAAAGCACTCGCCAGCGCAGGTATTGCTATCGTACGCTTTCATGCTGAGCGAATGCCCAGCGCTGATATGCTCAGATATGAGATTATGCAAGTTATAGAAACATACTAAAAAGTATCGAGCCGTACTAAAAAATATTGAGAGTTATTGATTTAGAATTAAGTTTTTGTATGAAGCTTCTAGAGCCCATTGTCGCTATGTCCAGATACATGCGGATAAATAACAATAGCTCTGTCGCCATAAAAGTATAACCCTGTTACTAGCAACTGCTCATCTACCCAGTTCACTGAAGGCAGGCGCTCATCATAAAAGCCGCGCTTGGTAAACCATTCTACATAAGTCGCTTTACGCAACCTGCTGCTATCAAGGGTTGCTAGAGTGGCGTTATCTTGCTTATCACACCACCTGTGCAGTGGAAAATCTTTCGCTAACCAGTCAGGATAAATAAAGTCAGTATTATGAATCGGCAAGAAAAACCGTCCTTTAATCACTGCATAACGCTTATCAATTTTGACCCGTCCATCCTCATCGGTACCAGTACCAGTATCGACCCAAACTGATCGAAACTGCTTAGTCTGCATATGCGTCATCTTACGCTCTAGATTATCATTGGAGTTGATGCCGACCCAATTTGATGGGACAAACGGCGCTGATCCCATAAAGAACTTAATCGCAAGTTCCCAATGTTCAGTGAGCTTGTCTCGATGATTATATAAAATCAAATCCAGCTCACCAATGGTTTGCTTGCCCTGATACAACTGTACGTTACTCGCCAGCATCTCATGAGCATGTAGCCCATGGGTATAGCCATCAGTTAGCCAAAATGATAACAAGCCCTCAAAGTGAAAGCCCAAGCGTTTCGGACTTGGTCGCCTTATCAAATAGCGGGTTAGCTGTTGGTAGGCGATAGTATTATCCAGCTCATGCAAGCGCTGTTGATAGGCCTCAAACTGAGTCAACCAAAACTCGCTACTGTGAACTTCAATGGTATGAGTGTTTTGTTGAGGGGAGAAGTCAATCCAGCGCGTCAAGACGTTAGGGCAGGCGAGTACATAAGCCAAATCACGAACGTACGGACGCTTAAATTGCTCCCAAGGGGCGTCGTTAGCGAGAGTAGAAGAAGAGAATGGAAGGGCAGGCTCGGACATAACGTATATCATATAAGGTTATAGAACATTAACCCTAACCGCTGGCCCGGTAAAAGTCTATAGACAGTTACACCCTTTTTAACAAAGCTTGTAGCTAGCTTTTATATATTATTAGCGCTATATTATATTAAATTTTTGGTTAGCGATTAATGGGTTTATGATAGATAATTTACACTCTATAGATGAAAAATCTAATGCTCATACTGGCTCTGAGGTTGTAGATCCATTTGACCACAACCATCTTTGGCATCCCTATTCAACCCTGCCGCCAGCTTATCCGAATGTCATTATCGACCGCTGCAATGGCGTTTATCTTTATACTAAATCTGGCGAGCAGCTCATAGATGGCATGTCGTCGTGGTGGGCTTGTGTTCATGGATATAATCATCCCAAATTAAATCATGCTATTCATGAGCAATTAGCTAAGATGTCTCATGTTATGTTTGGCGGTCTTACGCACCAACCCGCCATAGATTTAGGTAAAAAACTGCTCTCCATTGTACCTCAAGGTCTGGATGCTATTTTTTATGCAGACAGCGGTAGTATCTCCGTTGAGGTCGCATTAAAGATGGCAATGCAATACCAATTAGCTAAAAACAAACCTGAAAAAAACAAAATTGCCACGACCTACTCTGGATATTATGGGGACACTTGGCATGCTATGAGCATCTGCGATCCTGTCGGTGGCATGCACAGCATCTATGGTAGTCAATTACCCGTACAGTTATTCGCAGACAAGCCTGTTGAAGGCTTTGAGAGTGAGATGACAGGGAGTGAGAGCGATAAACTGACTCAATTCTTCGAAGAAAACCATAATGATATGGCCGCATTTATCATCGAGCCTATCGTGCAAGGTGCTGGCGGTATGCGTTTTTATAGTCCTCAGTATCTACAACTGATACGTGAGCTATGTAGTCAGTATGATGTGCTGATGATTGTGGATGAAATTGCCACTGGGTTTGGACGTACGGGCAAAATGTTTGCCTGTGAGCATGCCTTTATATCACCAGATATTATGACCGTTGGGAAAGCACTAACAGGCGGTTATATGACGTTTGCAGCGACGCTGTGCCAACGTTATGTAGCGGATATTATTGCCAATAGTCGTTATGCTGCCCTGATGCATGGTCCGACTTTTATGGGTAACCCGTTAGCTTGCTCAGTAGCTATTGCTTCACTAGATTTACTCATTGAGCATGACTATCCTGCTCGAGCTAGACAAATAAAGCACTATCTACAGTCGCATCTATCTGAAGTAGCAGACTGCTCTGAAGTAGCAGATGTTCGTACACTAGGTGCTATCGGTGTGATTGAACTAAAAGAAACCGTTGATATGCCTAAGTTTCAAAAACTTTTGCTCATCAATAAAATTTGGGTAAGACCCTTTGGTAAACTGATTTATATCATGCCACCGATCATCATGACTGAACCAGAAATAGCCAAACTATGTTGCCGATTAAAATTAGTGATTAAGCAGTACTTAGCTTTGGGTGCTGATTAATTTTACTTTATAAATGTGATATAAGACGGGTGCAGTCCTCTACGGTTAGCTTAGCGTTCATCACCATCCGAATGCGTGCGGCACCTACAGGTACGGTAGGTGGGCGGATTGGCAGCACATAAAATCCAGCATCTCGCAGCTCTTGCGCCTTATTTACAGCACTTGCATTATCCCCTGTTATAAAGGGAATGATAGGAGACTGATAGCACGCAGTTGAACCATCCTCTATAGCCCCTACCAATTGCAACGATAGCTGGGCAAGATGAGTACGTAAATGGTGCAGCGAAGGCATTTTTGCGAGTATAAACCTTGTCCAGCTATGAGTAATAGGAGGTAGTGCGGTGCTAAATATGAAGGAGCGCATTTGATTGATCAACCAGTGCCTAACCTTTTCATTACAAATGATATAAGCGCCCATCGAAGCAAACGCTTTGCCAAAGGTACCTACTAGATAGTCTATGGATTCTAATGTTTGGGTCTCCTCGCTCAAACCTAGTCCGTTTCGACCTAAAACGCCAACCGCATGTGCCTCATCGACATACAATTCAATGCGAGGATCACACGCTTTTAGCTCGACTAATGCCTTTAAGTCTGCTCGATCGCCGTCCATGCTAAAGATGCTCTCGGTGACAATGATAATGCGTTCAATAGAAGTATCCGCGCTCTCAATGATAGACGCTAAATGCTCTAAGTCATTATGGCGATATCTCTGTTTAGCACACTGCTTATTACTGATCAGACGTATCCCGTCAATGATACTGGCATGAATGAGCTCGTCAGATAAAATGAGAGTGTGAAGGGGCAGCTTAGCGAGGGCAGGTAAAATTCCAATATTGGCATGATAGCCGCTATTCATGACTAATACAGATTTTGTCGAGGTTTGTCGTTGCTGTGGCGATAAGGCAAGTTGGTACCACTGTAGTAATTCTTCTTCAAGCAGTTGCAACTGTTCATGATTACCGGTTAGCAAACGAGAGGAGGTAGATCCCATGCTCGGTAACAGTGAGTCAGGTAGCGCTTGCAGTTGATCTAAAAACTGTGTTTGCAGACGGGTGTCACTACCTAAACCTAAGTAATCATTACTCGAGATATTCAGTAATGAGTTATCATTAGATATGATCCACTGGTCTCTATGCTTAATAATAGGAAGCTTTCGATATTGATCCTTAGCATTTAGCTCATCTAAGTGATGAGCAACGCTTGATAATGTGGGTTGTGTCATAAAAGTAGTCCTGAAATACTAAAATAAATTGGAAAAACAGCGCTAGAGTCTGTTTAATGTTTGATCAAAATACTATTGGTGACTATTTTTTAGACGATATGAAGCTAGAACACTAAGGGTAGTTATTCTAATTGTATATGCTTCTCAATGAAATGGCACTAGGGAATGAATTCTTCCTCTGTCCAATAATAAAGAGTGAGTAGAATTTTGCCAAAACTATATGTTTTAAATTGAGGAACAGTAAGTATGACAGTACTATTTATAAGTGGTATTGATACAGATATAGGTAAAACAATAGCGACAGGACAGTTAGCAAAAGCTCTGTATCAACAGGGATGTAAGGTAATTACGCAAAAACTGGTACAGACAGGATGTCACGATATTGCAGAAGATCTGATTGTTCATAGAAAGATGATGGGAATGCCGTTGCAAAGGGCAGATAAGGATGGGACAACTTGCCTTTATGTCTTTAGCAAGCCTGCTTCGCCGCATTTATCATCAGCTTTAGAGCACACTGTAATTGACCCTGAGCTTATTACTACTGCAACGAATAAGCTCTTGAACGATTATGATATTGTGCTTTTAGAAGGTGCTGGCGGGCTTATGGTACCGATTACTCCTTCATTGTTAAGCTTAGATTATATTGCCGAACAGGGTTATCCTATTGTTTTAGTCACCTCTGGTAGACTCGGCAGTATTAATCATACCTTGCTGAGCATTGAGGCAATAGAGAGTCGCTCGTTGAGCCTGCACGCGGTGATATATAATCAATGGCAGCCTGGTAATTCTGACAATGACGACTCATCTTATAAGAAAGATGATGAGATCGTCGATAGTACCAGACAATATCTATATCAGTATCTGCAAGCTAAACACCCGCAAGCCTATTGGGTTGATTTGCCTGATAGCTCATCTGATCAGCACGTTCAAGCTGCCAATAGTGATATTCGTTTTTCACTGGCAAACTATGTAAAAGTATTTGAATAGAGCGCGGTAAAACTACACTCTTACATGGAGCGCTATGTAGAGTGTTAAGCTTGAATTTTAAAAAATGGAGCAAAATATGCAATACCTTTTACAGATGGACTTTCCCTATACTGGCCCTTTCGGTGACGATTTTTACAAGCAAATGAAAGATCTAGCTGAAGACATCGTTACCGAGAAAGGTTTGGTTTATAAGCTATGGACTGAAAACCAAGAGACTCAAGAGGCAGGTGGTATTTATGTTTTTGATAATTTGGATGACGCTAATAGATATCTGGCTAAGCATACAGAGCGTTTAGAATCATTTGGCTTTACTGATATTCGTGCCAAGACTTTTATTATTAATGAAGAGTTGAGCGCTATTACTAAAGCGTCTGTTTAACGTTTAGCTGACAATAATTAATAATAGAAAAGCCAGCTCTTGGATTAGGGGCTGGCTTTTCGTTTCGGTTCAAGCGACTAATCGTTCAACAAACTCATCTCTATGAGACCAAGGTATACCAACAACGTTATAATTATCTAAAGATTGTTGAATAGTTGGAGATATCTTATTATCAATGTCATTCATGATTGCATACAGTTTAGAGTTTTCTGGTCTAGTTTCCTTTGTATCTGACCAGCTAAACAACAAATGCTCTATATTACTTTTATTAGGAATATTAACAGTTTGCAGCAACCGTTCTGGATGCTCCCTGTGTTTGGCAATAACAAAGTCAAATCTAAAGTCGAAACCTGACTTACCTTTGAATCCAATAGAAGGAACATATCGAATATCATTGACTTCTAGCCAATTTTCTACATCTTCATAGAACAAACTAGCTATATTAGAGGTAGCCAAGGCGAACATATCGTTCACTGCTAACATAGCTTGTATTAGATTATTTTTTTTAACAGCAAAGTTTTCAGTATTACCTTTTACCATTAGCTCATTGTTATTAGAAAGCGTAATACCAAGACCATTTAATATTTCATTCAATATTTTACGGCGTTTTGGTGAGTCTAGTTGAACGCCTGAAGCTTCCAAGTCGTCAAGAATATAACCGCCATCGGTAAATACGATATCACTATCATCGCTTTTCACATAGAACTGTAAACAATCATTATGCCTATCTAAATGTGGAGTAGTAACCTCTACCCAACCATTCCTAACTTCTCTAAAGCAAGTCTTATCTCTAAGCCACTTGATATAATTATCAAAATGACCTTCTATTGAGTCAATAGTCAGGAGCGATGTGTTCATATTAAAAACCAATTACTGGTTGATTAAATGGATTCTGAGATATATTACAGAATTTGCAGAACTCTTCTAAGAAATCCCATAAATTTGTACAATTATCAAAGTCCTTAGGTAATGTATACGCCCATTTGTCACCATATCCTTCTTTATAAATATGAATATGAGGGCAAGGTATTTCTTCATCATCAGGGTTTCTATGTGGTGGACCCTCGATGTCCAGTCTAACTAGAATTATACTTTTTCTAGCTCTTGTTTGATAGGTGATTTTCTTTATTTCATAACGAGAAGGTATAACATTAAAATGAAACTCTTCTCTTCCATCTAAGCTTTTAAGTTTGACAAGTTTTTTTGTATGATCAAAATCTAACCCTCCTTCTATTTCATGAGGCACCTTAATCATAGCTAATAAGGTTCTAGCTTCTTTTTGAGTTAGCTCCATTCTAAATTTCTACCTCGAAAGTTATTTGATATTAGTCTTATATTTTTCTATAAGTATACGACTTTAATTTAAAATTAGAACATTGTCTATGAATTAAGCTTTGAGTAACTTGTACGGACCAAAAAAAAGCCAGCCATTAATTAAAATGACTGACTCTCTTAATACTGCTATGTTTGGTTGGAATGGCAGGATTTGAACCTGCGACCCCTATATCTTTCACAACTTATAAATAGTTCTGAAGCGTCGACAGTTTAGTTATCTCATTCTACAGCTTTTATAATTTTAGTTTTGATAACACTCTACCTTAAATTTAATAAAGTCTGCGGTGATTGAGTCGCGACTTTAAGTAGAGTAGCTGCTGAGCCTGAAGGTTGACGTTTACCTTGTTCCCAAGCTTGCAATGTGCGAATAGAGACCTGCATAATATCGGCAAACTCTCTTTGAGATAGTCCTGTCTTATGACGAGCTTCGATTGCTTCGTTTACCGTCACCGTATGAGTTCTACTAATTTCTCCAGCATTCATTTGCTGAACACTGGCTAACAATAGATCTCCAAGCTCATCACCTGTAAATTTGTGAGTAGTTATATCAATATTATCTAAATCATTAGTATTCATTTGGTAAGCTCCTGCTTAATCTGACGGAGTTTATGACTAGGTATAGTATCCAAATTTGATTTGGCATAAATAAGTAATAAAGTAATTAAACCGTCTTCTAATTGATTAAAATATATAATTCTAACGCTACCGCTTTTACCTTTACCTGCTTGCTTCCAACGTATTTTACGACAGCCACCGCTACTTTGAATAACATCACCTGCGTCTGCGTGACTAGCAATAAAAGCGTTCAGCTCTCCTTGCTCCTCTAACGATAATAGACTATCTACCATCTTAGTGTAGATAGGTGTTTCTCTTAGAGTATACATTCTGTTATCTCTTAGTCTTTATACTACATTGTAGCATAAAGACTATTTTCTTTGTTTTAATATAAAAAATAACGTTTGTTTAAAAGGTAGGCTAGTTAAATCTAGTCTTTATAACCAAAAAAAAGCCAGCCATTAATTAAAATGACTGACTCTTTTAATATTGCTATGTTTGGTCGGAACGGCAGGATTTGAACCTGCGACCCCTACACCCCCAGTGTAGTGCGCTACCAGACTGCGCTACGCCCCGAATGACTGACTATTTTACGCAAATTTACTTATATTGCAAGGGTTAATTGTTTTGTAGATTAACCGCTAAATTTACATATCATAATCAGCTTATTCTATTGATCGAAGCTGCTTAATCCAACAACACTTTTAAAATCTCATTGACTTGCTGTGGATTAGCGCTACCACGACTGGCTTTCATCACTTGACCGACGAGACCGTTAAAGGCTTTTTGCTTACCACCGCGATACTCATCGACCATTGCTTGGTTATTAGCAATAACTTCCTCAACGATAGCTTTGATTGCGCCCGTATCGGTTTCTTGTTTTAGACCTTTAGACTCAATGATTTGATCAGCGGCATCATCGCTATCGCCACCTTCGCGCGCGTATAACGCACTAAAGACAGTCTTAGCCATTTTACCAGAGAGCGTATCATCAAAAATACGTTTGAGCATATTAGCCAATTGTTTAGCGCTGATAGGTGAGTCAGTGATCTCTTTATCGTCTTTATTCAATGCACCAAGTAGCTCACCCATCACCCAGTTCGCTGCGATCTTGGCATGCGACTGTCCTGTTTCCTCAACTACCGCTTCATAATAATCGGCTAGTTGACGACTACCCGTTAAGATACGCGCATCATATTCAGACAGATCAAGGTCATGCTCTAAGCGTGCTCGACGAGCCACAGGTAGCTCTGGCATAGCAGCTTTGATCTCATCGACCGTATGCTGCTCAATACGCACGGGCAACAGATCAGGATCAGGGAAGTAGCGATAGTCGTTAGCGTCTTCTTTAGTGCGCATAACCCGAGTTTGATCTTTTTCAGGATCATAAAGCATCGTCGCTTGTATGACTTTACCGCCGTCCTCTAAGATATCAATTTGACGCTCGATTTCGCGATGGATAGCGCGTTCGATATTCCTAAATGAGTTTAGGTTTTTCAGCTCAGTACGCGTGCCAAGATCGCCGCCAGGCCTACGTATCGAGACGTTACAGTCACAGCGGAACGAGCCTTCAGCCATAATGGCATCAGAGATGCCGAGCCAAGTGACCAGCTGATGGATGGCTTTTATATAAGCGAGTGCCTCGGCTGCGGAGCGCATATCAGGCTCAGAGACAATCTCAATCAGTGGCGTGCCAGCACGGTTCAGATCGACACCTGTCATACCGTCGACCGCATCATGTACTGATTTGCCTGCATCTTCTTCTAAATGCGCTCGCGTGATACCCATGCGTTTAGGGTATTCATTTTTATCCCCTTCATTGACCACCACATCGATATGTCCGCGACCGACAATAGGATTGGCCATTTGGGTGATCTGATAGCCTTTTGGCAAATCAGGATAAAAGTAGTTCTTACGGTCAAAAGTATTGAATAGCCCCAACTCCGCATTGATACCGATACCGAATTTTAGCGCACGATCGACGACGCCTGCATTCAATACTGGAAGCACGCCAGGTAAGCCCAAATCGACAATACTGGCTTGAGTATTGGCTTCATGACCAAAATCAGTTGGGGCACTTGAGAATATCTTACTGTCAGTATTTAGCTGACAGTGAATTTCAATACCAATAACTACTTCATAGCCATCGACGAGCAATTCTTCGCGAACGGCAAACTCTGTCATTTCCATCATAAAATCCCATCATAAAATTTAAATAGATCTTAAAACTGCATTTATTACTTATTATTAACTTATCTAAAGTGTTCTAACTAATACGGCTAGCGAAGTAGGCTTAGTATCAATCCGTTTGTTAAGGATTAATTCATTAAGCACCCTTTAATGATGATTCAACATCTGCGTATAAGTGTCCGCAAAAATCTCACTATTTCCGCCACTTTGATAAAAGGCAGGAATAACATAACTCACTAAGATTCTAAACTTACCTTGACGGTACAAACTGCTTATTAAAGGTTCCGCTTGCTCAGCATCTTCAAATCCATAGGGTGTGATCGTTTTTTCAAACCTTTGATAAAAGGTTGTAAAAAAACTTGGCTTATCTTCGAAGTGTTCGTCAAAAAATACTTCTAGCTCTTTGAGCTTTGTCTTTAAAGTCAGAGCTTGATTATCATCTAAGCCGTAATCTTGTTTTAACATGTCGATAAAAGTCATCTTATATCCCCAGTAAAGTTAAAAGCGAAGTTGAAAATTTGCACACTCTAAAGTTTTAGGCCGATGCAGTAGTTCATTCAACTATCATACTGTCTTAAACGCCCTGTTTTGCGATAAGCGAATGCTGCAAGTGGTGATCGGTATGCTGCTGGAATAGATGCGCTGTGGTCAGCAGTTTACTTTCCTCCCAATGTTTACCGATAAGCTGCAAGCCTACTGGCAAACCCTCAGAGGTCAAACCTACAGGCTGACTCAGTGCTGGCAAGCCTGCTAAATTGACGCCAATAGTATAGACATCACCTAAATACATTGTTGCTGGATCAAGGTTGTCACTAAGCTTATAGGCAGCGGTCGGTGCGGTTGGGCTGGCGATAACATCACAATTGGTAAAGGCTTTTTCGAAGTCTGCCACGATCATACGGCGCACCTTCAATGCTTTGGTATAGTAAGCATCGAAGTAGCCTGCCGATAGCGCATAAGTGCCTGTCAAGATACGGCGCTGCACCTCAGGACCGAAGCCTTCTGAGCGTGAGCGCGTATATAAGTCAGTTAAATCCTTCGGGTTCGCGCAGCGATAGCCAAAGCGCACTCCATCGAAACGAGATAGGTTTGAGGATGCCTCAGCAGGCGCTAACATATAATAAGTGGCAAGCGTAACGTCAGGGTTGGTAATGTTGACTTCTACGATAGTCGCGCCAAGCTCCTCGTATTGTTTTAAGGCCGCTCGCACTATTTGTTCGACCTCTTTATCGAGTCCTTCGGTGAAATATTCCTTGGCCACCCCAATACGCAGTCCTGCGAAAGGTTTGTCGCTAGCATTAGCCTCAGCGTCCTTAATATCTTGCACGTAGTCTGGAACGTCATGTATCACCGAGGTAGCATCACGCGGATCGTAGCTAACCATCGGCTGCAAAAGGTACGCGCAGTCTATGGCATCGCGGCCCATAGCGCCTGCTTGATCGAGGCTTGAGGCATAAGCGATCATACCAAAGCGCGAGACACGTCCATAAGTTGGTTTGATACCCGTAAGACCACAAAACGAGGCTGGCTGACGAATAGAGCCACCCGTATCACTACCTGTCGCCACTGGCACAAAACCTGCTGCTACTGCTGCGGCGCTACCACCTGATGAGCCACCAGGCACATGCTTAAGATTCCAAGGATTCTGTACTTTGCCATAATAAGAGCTGCTATTGTCTGAGCCCATTGCAAACTCATCCATATTGAGCTTGCCTAAATTAATCATGCCTGCTTCGCGTATATTGGCAACGATGGTGGCATCATAAGGCGAGATAAAGTTATAGAGCATTTTTGAGCCGCAAGTGGTCAGCACACCTTGGGTACAAAAGATATCTTTATGTGCCATTGGCACGCCAAGTAGCGGACGCTCATCACCTTGAGCACGCTTGCTATCTGCCGCTTGTGCTTGCGCACGCGCAGTATCGAAGGTGGTAGTAATAAAGCTATTAATCTTGCTATCTAGGCTTTCTATCCGCTTGATATAATGCTCGGTTAAATCTGCGCTACTGAATTTTTTTTCTGCTAAGCCCGCTACAAGCTGCTCAGTGGTTAATAGATGCATCTCAGACATAAGAGGTCGTCCGTTAGTAAAGGGAACTAAAAAAGGGGTGAGATAAATATCAGGTGGTGTTCTAAAAAGTATGCTAGCGATAAAAGTCAATAAGAAGTCTATTCTAAGTTCTTTTATTCTATAGGGCTTTCAAGGCTTCACAAATTGTTCAAATTTTAATCAGCATACTTTTTGACACACCACCAAATATCACTATTTAAAGACTTATTGGTTTTATTCGATAACTTGAGGCACTAAATATAAACCATCCTCGACTGCAGGCGCCATAGACTGATTGAGCTTGCGATCGATATCGTGATTGGCAATATCTTTACGCAGATCTTGACAGACCTCGTGAATGTTAGATAAAGCCGTAACGCCTGTAGTATCCACGCTACCCAAGGTTTTCATCAGGCCCAAGACTTTACTAATATCTTCGGCATAACTACTAGCGGTGTCTTTATCCACACCTAAACGGGCCAAAGTGGCGATATCTAAAATCTCTTCACGACTCACATGGTCATGATCAATAGAGGTTTTATCAGGGGTTTGAGAGGACATGATTTCTCCAATTCTTATCTAAGGCGTGTTATCAATTAAAATATTAATATTTTTATGAGTTAAAAATGGCTATATTTGCGCCACTCTTCGTATATTTATAGACAATATGTTCATAGTCTCTGCAAAATTTATCTTGATTAGCAAAAATCTATCTCACTTTTACCCTCATAACCTAATTGATGACACGCCCTAGTAAAATATATTAAAAACGTCAGTAAGTTTAGACGCTAAAACCAAATAGGTGTTTCTAGACTAAGTAATAAAGCTTATCACTCATAACGGTTATTATTTGCTTATAAATTCCAAGCGTGAGCTGTTAGATATACTACAGTAGTTATAAGGCTAGTCTTGTCTATTGTTTTTGCGCTGACTTATTATAAAGCATCTTAGCGAAGTTTACAGAATATAAGATGTCAACTATTGCTGGTTTATATAATAAAACAATGAAAATTTGAGGGTTTTTGATTGCTTATCAAGCGCTTAGCTGTTATTTACAAGTCAAATAAGATAAAGTAAGCCACGATATGTTTTGGAAGACTCATTTATACGTCGCTATTTATGCTAGCTTATGAATATTATGTATAATGATGTTAATATATACATCTAGTAGTCTGTAACAAATTCTAGCATTTTAAACAGCATTCATTGCAGTAGTCGTGCAAATAGCTGTGTTTTTTCCAAGCTAAATCGGTATAATTTGTCCCACCTTAATAGTGTTGTTTCGGCTTTACTTGTTGTGTTGGTAAGCTTTCGTTACCATAGGCGGCTAATGCTAGCCTATTTATTGCCAATAAGTACGTCTTAGCTCTCTCATTCGCCTCATTTGCCTTATTTTGTAAAGCGCTGGATATACTAGTCATGAACCCTTTTGGATTTTTATCAAATAACATTGCCATCGATCTTGGTACTGCAAATACTTTAATTTTTATTCCTGGTAAAGGGGTGGTGCTCGATGAGCCTACCGTTGTTGCTCTGCGTAGTAACCGTACCCAAAACCCAACCGTAGCCGCAGTCGGCATTGATGCCAAGCAGATGCTAGGTCGTACGCCCTCCAATATCACCGCTATTCGTCCTTTAAAGGATGGCGTTATTGCTGACTTTGAAGTCACCCAAAAAATGCTTAAGCATTTTATTGCTAAAGTAAAAGCCAAGCGTTTTATGGCACAACCAAACGTCGTGGTTTGCGTGCCTTGCAAATCAACCTTGGTTGAGCGCAAAGCCATTCGTGAGGCGGTATCGTCAGCAGGTGCGAGCAAAGTCATGTTGCTAGAAGAGCCTATGGCAGCGGCAATAGGGGCTGGCATGCCAGTACATGAAGCGAGCGGCTCTATGGTCGTCGATATCGGTGGCGGCACCACTGAAATTGCAGTTATCGCCTTGTCAGGCTGTGTTTATGCTGAGTCGATTCGCATCGGTGGTGATATGTTTGATGAAGCCATCATCACTCACGTACGCCGTACTCATGGTTGTGTCATTGGCGAGACTACCGCTGAGCGGATCAAAACAGAGGTTGGCACAGCGCTTAACGAAAGTGAACAACTAGAAGTAGAGGTTCGTGGTCGTAGTATGGCAGAGGGCGTCCCTAAGACTTTTACTGTCAATTCAGAAGAAGTGCAAAAAGCGCTGAGCGATCCATTGAGCGGTATTGTCAGCGCAGTAAAAGCGGCACTTGAGCAGACGCCACCAGAGCTATCATCAGATATCGCTGAGCGTGGTATCGTGCTAACAGGTGGCGGAGCCTTGCTACGTGATTTAGATAAGTTGATTTCAAGAGAAACAGGCCTGCCTGTCTCTGTGGCAGAAGACCCATTAACGTGTGTCAGTCGTGGTGGTGGTATGGCGCTCGATTTTATTAATAATAAAAGTCTAAATATGATTTTTGTATAAGTTTTAGATATTTAAATCAAGATGATAAAATTTAAGGCAGTCGTCAAGACTGCTTTTTTTATATTAGAGTCTGTTTGATCATTCGATAATGGTGCTTACTTGTAAGTGTTCAACAGACTCTAGCATCGTCAAGCATAGGTAAAGTTAGATAATTTATGATCCCAAGTATTTTTGTACGCCAGCCTTTATCATTACGTATCACTGCTATTGTATTAATAGCAGCGCTCATACTTATGTGGTTTGATAGCAAAAATCCTGAATGGTTTAAGCCTATGCGCAATCTTAGTCATTCGGCAATGCAGCCTATCTACGAGTTGTCACTATTACCAAGTTATGCAGGGCACTGGGTAAGTGGTAGCGCTCAGTCAAAAGAGTCACTACGCCGCGAAAACGTCCAGCTCAAATCCCAATTAATTCATGCTCAAGCCAAACTGCAACAGCAGGACTATATCTTAGCGCAAAATGCGCGGCTGCAAGGCGTATTGTCAACGACTAGGCCTGAACAGTTCGATCTAAATTTAGCGCAAGTGATCGGCACCGATACCAATCCACTCAAACAAATCGTCGTGCTCAATAAGGGTAAGCAAGATGGAGTACAAGTCGGGCAGACCGTCATTGATGAAGATGGTGTATTGGGTCAGATTATCAATGTTTATCCGAATACCAGCCGGTTACTGTTAATCACCGATGAGCAGCAGTCAGTCGCCGTGACCGTTAAGCGTACTGGTCAGCGCGGTATTGTAACGGGTGAGGGTATTCCGTCCTCATTGCGACTAAACTATGTTTTTAAAACCTCAGATGTGCGCGTTGGTGATGAGCTAGTATCATCAGGCCTAGGTGGTCGGATTCCTGCAGGCTTTAGAGTAGGGCGCGTTGCACTCATTAAGGATACCCAAGCGGATAATTTTAGAAGTATTAACGTTACCCCAGCGGCTAATTTTGTTGACAATGCTTATGTACTTATTTTGCAAGATAAAGCGACTGTTGCTGCTGATGTCGACCAGCCAAAATTTGCTACTGCACCAAATGCGCCTACAGCAAATACTGCTATAGATAGTAGTACTTTAAATTCGATGACAACACAGCCAAATCATCAGTCAACATCTCAGCTAAGCGCTCAAAACCTTGTAGCAGCCACTCATGATTCACTGTTGAGGTAGGCTGTCATGATATACCCAGAATCTGAGCACCCCACAGGTTTTTTACTATTAGCCATTATACTAAGTTTCGTGGTTGCCTCATCGCTTAATGTTTATCCTTTGAGTCCAACTATGGCGACTTTGCGACCGATGGTTATGATCATGGTGTTGATTTTTTGGTTGATGTTTCAGCCGCGCTATGTCGGGTTTTTCATTGCTTTTACTATTGGCCTTATCGCTGATTTATTGCTGGATACACGTTTAGGACAGCAAGCCTTTGCGGCGGTAGTTGTAGCACTAGTAGTCAAGACCAGTAGTATTTATATCAAGCAGCTTAACACTGCCAGCGCTTGGTTTATAGCGACATTAGCGCTAATCGCTTTTCAGCTGAGTCTTTGGGTGTTGCAGCTCATTACGCAGAATGTCTTTGTTGTCCAGTCAGGTTTATCTATAGTGATGAGTATCTTAAGCTGGCCATTAATTTTATTAACGCTACGCAAATTTACTCGCTAAATCAACAGAGCCCAATAGACTTACGAGAGCCATCATGGATATTATCTTAGCTTCAGGCTCACCGCGTCGCCGTGAGCTACTGACGAGTGCACAGCTTGACTTTCAAGTAATTATTGTGGATATCGACGAGAGGGTCTTAACGAATGAGTCGCCGCAAGACTATATCCAACGTATGGTTGCAACCAAAGCTGATGCCGCGATTAAGCAGTTAGAGCTTAACGATCCACAGCATCAGTCTGAATTATATATGTCATCCGATAGCTTTGTTATGTTGACCGCTGATACTATAGGCGTCTTACCAGATGGTATAACCGTATTGGTCAAGCCTGAAGATCGGGCGCATGCGTATGATATGTGGCAGCAAATGTCTGATGATACCCATCAGGTATGGACAGCGGTACAAGCGACGTTAGTCATGAGGAATAATGAGTCGTTAGTAGCGACATGGCAACAACAAATTATAGAGCGTACGGCGGTTAGTTTTATTCCACTAACGCCTGCAATGATGAGTGATTACTGGGACAGTGGCGAGCCTGCGGATAAGGCAGGTGCTTACGCTATTCAGGGCTTAGCCGCCGCTTGGGTCACTCATATCAATGGCAGCTATACCAATGTCGTCGGCCTGCCATTAGCACAAACTTTGGCGCTTATAGATAAAGCATCTACAGAGTATAATCATTTAGGTGTCAGTCATTTAAATGCTATTGACATGAGTGTCAGTCACTAGCTTCCGCTGTTTCCTTTTTATTTTATAACCTTCGCCGCTCTTAAAACCGTATTGAGACACATAATGATACGGCTATACGGTGGGCGAGCCTGAGCGCGTTTGTTACACTATCAGCTACAAAATCATCTATGAGCATAATAAAAGAAGAGGCCCTATGTCTGAAGAGCTACTAATTAATGTCAGTCCTATGGAATCCCGAGTAGCTGTGCTGGATAACGGAGTCTTAGGTGAGATCTATATCGAGCGCCATCATAAGCTTGGCTTAGTAGGCAATATTTATCTAGGGACAGTGGTACGAGTGCTACCAGGTATGCAAGCTGCGTTTGTCGATATTGGACAATCACGCACGGCTTTTTTACATGTGAATGATATGCAGCGAGAGCCACGCCCGCAAGCTAGTATCGGGCCCTCAGTAGTTCAGATGGATGATAAGACTGCTGATAAAAACGACACTATCGATAACCTTAATAGTATCGGCAAAATAAACAATAATACTAATGGTGCGCCAAGCACTAGTGAGAAAAGTGCCGCTGTCATATCCGCTGATAATATCAATGCAACACCACCTGTTGTACTGCCAAAAAGTACAGTTACCATAGCTAGCAAAAGCCTTATTCAAAATCGCTTGCATGAGTCTCAGCGCGTGTTAGTACAAGTCACCAAAGATCAGCTAGGGAGTAAAGGCGCGCGTTTAACCACTAACATCTCTTTGCCCTCGCGGTATCTTGTTTACTTGCCATCGAGTGATCATATTGGTATCTCACAGCGTATCGATAGTATTGATGAGCGCACTCGTCTCAAGACTGAGCTGACTAGTTTGATGCAAACCGTCAACCTAAAAGGCGGATTGATTGCGCGTACGGCAGCTGAGCGCGTCCCTGTTGATAAGCTTGAAGAAGATATCTACTATCTTTTGCAACTATGGCGCACTATCTGTGCGCGTCGCCAAGAGATTACTCATCATCAAAGCTCTGAGCTTATTTATCAAGAGCTATCGCTACCACTGCGCTCTATTCGTGATTTAGTGCATAGTGACACCGAAAAAGTTATTATCGACAATGCACAAATCTATGAGCAAGTACTCCGTTTTGCCAAAGAGTTTGTGCCTTTTATCGAAGAGCGTATTGTCCATTATACCGCTGAACCTGCACTCTTTGATGTGCACCGCGTTGAGGAAGATCTGCGTGATGCTCTCAAACGCCGTGTTGATCTAAAGTCTGGCGGTTATCTGATTATTGATCAAACTGAGGCAATGACCACTATTGATGTCAATACAGGCTCTTATGTTGGTGGTCGCTCGTTAGAAGACACCGTATATAAGACCAATCTTGAGGCCACCCATGCGATAGCCAGTCAGCTGCGCCTGCGCAATTTAGGTGGTATTATCATTCTTGATTTTATTGATATGCTTGAGCAAGAGCATAAAGATGATGTACTTACTAGCTTGCGAGAGCAACTGGTTCGTGATTATGCTAAGACCAATATCACCCAAGTCAGTGAGCTAGGTCTAGTTGAAATGACTCGTAAGCGTACGCGTGAGTCACTAGGCCAACAGTTATGTGAGCCATGCGTGACTTGTCAAGGTCGCGGTTTTATAAAAACCGCTGAAACGGTCTGCTTTGAAATATTTCGTGAGATGATGCGCTGCGCTCGTACTTATAACTCACCGAAGAAGTTTACCGTTGTCGCTCACGCTGCAGTTATTGATTTATTACTGACCTCAGAGGCGGACACGGTTGCTGACTTAGAGTATCTACTTGGGCGAGTGATCACTTTTGAAGTGGAGAATCTATATACTCAGGAACAATATGATATTGTTTTGGATTAGAGATTGTCCTTGCAATGAGCTACAAGGTGTGTATAATATACACCACTGAATTATATAAGCGCCGCCAAGTAAACCGCTGGCGCTATAACAGCTAGAGCATCGTTTCTAGCACTATTTCATTATGCCTTTGCTGATTTCCATATTAATAGGAGATTCGGCGGGGCTTTAAACTATTTTACTTTTGATGGCAGCGGGTTTTGATAAAAGACAAGCGATCATTGCAAGTGAATATTTAATTAAACGGCTTTTTATCATTACCTTGTATTGCGTCGCATTGCAAGAATGACAAAAACACATATTAGGAGCTTGCTGGCATGGCTAACCAGAGAATCCGTATCCGTCTTAAGTCTTTTGATCATCGTTTGATTGATCAATCAGCACAAGAGATTGTTGATACTGCAAAACGTACCGGTGCGCAAGTTTGTGGTCCTGTACCGTTGCCGACTCGTATTGAGCGCTTCGACGTTCTAACCTCGCCACACGTCAACAAAGATGCTCGTGATCAGTACGAAATCCGTACTCACAAGCGTATGGTTGATATCGTTCAGCCTACTGACAAAACTGTGGACGCGCTAATGAAGTTAGATTTAGCAGCAGGCGTTGACGTTCAAATTGCTTTGGGTTAATGCAACATATCCAAACCATTAATAGAAGATATAAAGAGGTTTAAAATGGCGATTGGTTTAGTCGGTAAAAAATGCGGCATGACCCGTGTCTTCACTGAGGCAGGCGCATCTATCCCTGTTACAGTAGTAGAAGTTGACGCAAACCGCATTACTCAAGTAAAAAACACGGATACAGATGGTTATCAAGCCATCCAGATCACTACTGGTACTCGTCGTGATAGCCGCGTAACTGCTGCTCAAAAAGGTCACTTTGCCAAAGCTGGCGTAAAAGCTGGTCGTGGTGTTTGGGAGTTTCGTGCTAATGAGAGTGATCTTGAAGGCCGCGAGATTGGTGGCGAGATACTAGCTGACTTGTTCGAACAAGGTCAGATGGTTGATGTCACAGGAACGAGTAAAGGTAAAGGTTTTCAAGGTCCTGTAAAACGTCACAACTTTAGTATGCAAGATGCGACTCATGGTAACTCAGTATCTCATCGTGCACATGGTTCAACTGGTCAAAACCAGTCACCAGGTAAAGTATTCAAAGGCAAAAAGATGGCGGGTCAGATGGGTAACAAGCGTGTTACTGTTCAAGGCCTAGAAGTGATTTCAGTTGATGCTGAAAAAGGGTTACTTGTCATCAAAGGTGCTATCCCAGGTGCCACCGGTGGCGATGTTATCGTACGTCCGTCAGTCAAAGCCTAAGCAAGGGGATTAACGTGGATTTAAAAACAGTTACAGGTGCGGCGGTTGAGCTTTCTGATACGGCTTTTGGTCGTGAATTCAACGAAGCATTAGTGCATCAAGTCGTCACCGCTTATTTAGCTGGTGCTCGTCAAGGTACACGCGCACAAAAAACCCGTGCCGAAGTTTCTGGCGGTGGCATTAAGCCATGGCGTCAAAAAGGTACTGGTCGTGCTCGTGCAGGCTCTATTCGTAGTCCAATCTGGCGTGGCGGTGGTCGTACATTCGCGGCAAAACCACAAGATTGGTCACAAAAAGTTAACCGTAAAATGTACCGTGGTGCTATGCAGTGCATCTTAGCCGAATTGATTCGCCAAGAGCGTTTGATTCTGGTTGAAGATATGACTATGTCTGCACCTAAGACCAAAGATCTTATCGCTAAATTGAATGATTTAAATGCACCACGTGCTTTGATCATTACTAAAGAAGTCGATGAGAACTTGTACTTAGCGGCTCGCAACATTCCAAATGTCAATGTACTCGGTACAAGTGAAGTGGATCCAGTGAGTTTGATTGCTTTTGACAAAGTAATCATGTCAGTTGAAGCGGCGAAACAATTTGAGGAAGCACTAGCATGAATAACGCAAGACTTTATCAGATCCTAAGAGGACCTGTCTTCTCAGAGAAATCTCAAATGCTTGGCGATTCACTTGGTGTACAAGTATTCAAAATTGATTCTAAAGCGACTAAGCTTGAAGTCAAAAAAGCAGTTGAGTTGATGTTTGAAGGTGTTGAAGTTACTAAAGTAAACACTTTGAATGTTAAAGGTAAGACAAAGCGTTTTGGTAAAACTATCGGCCGTCGTAATGACTATAAAAAAGCCTATGTTACCTTAAAAGCTGGTCAAGATGTACAAATGGCTGATGCTGGTGAGGAAGTAGCTAATACTGCTCCTGCTAGTGAAACAGCGAACAACGAATAAGGATTACACTCATGCCTATCGTAAAAGCAAAGCCAACATCACCAGGCCGTCGTTTTGTTGAAAAAGTTGTGCATCCACACCTTTACAAAGGTCGTCCGTTTGCAGCACTTCTAGAATCAAAAAGTAAGTCAGGTGGTCGTAACAATAATGGCCGCATCACGTCGCGTCATATTGGTGGCGGTCATAAACAGCATTATCGTATTATTGACTTTAAACGTACTAAAGATAATATTCCAGCGATTGTAGAACGTATCGAATATGATCCTAACCGTACCGCTCATATTGCATTACTTAAATATGCTGATGGCGAACGTCGTTATATCATTGCTGCTAAAAAGCAAGCCGTTGGTGATACTGTACTATCAGGTGAAATGTCACCTATTCGTCCAGGTAACTGTTTACCGCTCAAAAACATCCCTTTGGGTACTGTGATCCATAATATCGAACTTAAAATCGGTAAAGGCGCACAGATGGCTCGAGCAGCGGGTGCAAGCGTACAGTTACTAGGTCGTGATGGTATCTATGCAATCCTACGTATGCGTTCAGGCGAAACTCGCCGTGTGCATATCAATTGCCGCGCCGTTATTGGTGAAGTCTCTAATACTGAAAACAACTTGAAATCACTTGGTAAAGCTGGTGCGTCACGTTGGAGAGGTATTCGTCCTTCCGTTCGTGGTGTCGCAATGAACCCAGTTGATCACCCACATGGTGGTGGTGAAGGTCGTAACAAAGGTCGCCATCCTACTAGCCCTTGGGGTCAGAAGTCTAAAGGACTGAAAACGCGTCACAATAAGCGTACTGACAATATGATCATCCGTCGCGCCAAGAAGAAGAAATAAGGAAGAATTTCATGCCTCGTTCATTGAAAAAAGGTCCATTCATTGATGCGCATTTGTTTGCTAAAGTTGAGACTGCTATTGAAGCCAACTCACGCAAACCGATCAAAACTTGGTCGCGCCGCTCGATGATTCTGCCACAAATGGTTGGCCTAACTTTATCTGTTCATAATGGCCGTACTCACGTACCGGTTATCATTAGTGAGCAGATGGTTGGTCATAAACTAGGTGAATTTGCTCCGACCCGTACCTATCGCGGTCACGGCATTGACAAGAAAGCTAAGAGATAAGGTGCTTACCATGGAAGTAACTGCAAAATTACGCGGTGCCGCCATCTCGGCACAAAAAGTTAGACTCGTTGCTGATGAAGTTCGTGGCAAATCTATTGAGCGTGCTTTGGATATCTTAACGTATAGCAATAAAAAAGGCGCTGTGTTTGTTAAGAAATGCCTTAACTCAGCTATCGCCAATGCCGAACATAACAACGGTTTAGATATTGATACGTTAAAAGTATCGACTATCTACGTTGATGAAGGCATTACGCTAAAACGTATCCTACCACGTGCTAAAGGTCGCGCTGATCGTATCAGCAAACGTACCTGTCACATCACTATAAAGGTAGGAGAATAAGTTATGGGTCAAAAAGTACATCCAATCGGAATTCGTCTTGGTGTTGTAAAAAAGCATAACGCAAACTGGTATGCTAGCCCTAAACAATACTCAGAATACCTCATTAACGACATCCAAGTTCGTGAGTATCTCCGCAAAAAACTAGACAACGCTATGGTCAGCGGTATTATGATCGAGCGTCCTACTGGTGCTGCTAAGATTACCATTTCCACTGCGCGTCCTGGTATTGTTATCGGTAAAAAAGGCGAAGATATTGAAAGACTTCAAAAAGAATTGACCAAAATTATGGGCGTACCTGCTCAGGTCAACATTGAAGAAATCACCTCACCTGATCTTGATGCTCGTTTAGTAGCAGAAGGTATCGCAAGCCAGCTTGAGCGTCGTGTTATGTTTCGCCGTGCTATGAAGCGCGCCGTGCAGAACAGTATGCGTTCTGGTGCTAAAGGTATTAAAGTTGAGCTGTCTGGCCGTCTTGGCGGTGCTGAAATTGCTCGTACTGAATGGTATCGTGAAGGTCGTGTACCTTTACATACGCTCCGCGCTGATATTGACTATGCGTCAATTCGTGCAGAGACTACTTACGGCACTATCGGTGTAAAAGTTTGGATCTTCCGTGGCGAAATCCTTGACGGTATGAACAGTGTTTATAATCCCGTTAAAGAAGAGCCTCGCGCGCCAAAACGCCGTGGTCGTGGTGGAAACGGAAATCGTCGAAACTCAGACAGAGGGTAAACTATGTTACAGCCAAAACGTACCAAGTTTCGTAAAATGCATAAAGGTCGTAACACTGGGCTTGCTCATCGTGGAAGCACCGTTGCATTCGGACAAATTGGTCTAAAATCTTTGACTCGTGGTCGTATGACTGCCCGTCAAATTGAAGCAGCACGTCGTACCATTACTCGTAAGATCAAACGTGGTGGTAAAATTTGGATTCGTGTATTCCCAGACAAACCTATTACCAATAAACCATTAGAAGTACGTATGGGTAAAGGTAAAGGTCCTGTAGAATATTGGGTATGCGAAGTCAAACCTGGTAAAGTGCTATATGAAATCGAAGGGGTTTCAGAAGAACTTGCTCGCGAAGCGTTAACGCTTGCTGCAGCAAAACTGCCCTTTAAAACTACCATTGTTAAGCGGACGATAATGTAATGAAGATCAGTGAATTACGTGATAAATCATTAGAAGAACTGACTCAGTTACTTGATGAAAAGCAACTTGATGCTTTCCGTATTCGTATGGCTAAAGCAACGGGTCAGTTGGGGAATACCCATGAAGTTCGTGGTAATCGTCGTACGATCGCCCAGCTTCAGACTTTGATTAACGAGAAACAACGAGGCGACTCATGAGCGATAACAATCAAGCAACTAACGCAAGCTTATTGACCGGTCGAGTTGTGAGCGACAAGATGGATAAGTCCATCACAGTTTTGATTGAGCGTCTGGTTCGTCATCCTTTGTATGGCAAGCAGCTTCGTCGTTCAACCAAAATCAAAGCTCATGATGAGAACAACGTTTGCCAACAAGGCGACCTTGTCCGTATCAAAGAGACGCGTCCAATTTCGAAAACTAAAGCTTGGACTTTAGTGGAAGTGATTGAGAAAGTAGAAAAAATCTAAGTAAATTGCAATAAAGACTAGAAGCTGTTAAAATAGCCGCCTTTTTAGGGATGCCGTATGTGCTTTGTGCACATCATTAGCACTAGAGAAGTTGGTTATTGATATTAAAATGCCGACGACTCATACTGAGCTTGCGGCAGCAACTGGTTTTTATTGCTCATACCTGTGGAGTAACGCTATGATTCAGGTTGAATCTATGCTGGAAGTTGCAGATAATAGCGGTGCAAGACGAGTTCAGTGCATTAAAGTACTGGGTGGTTCTCATCGTCGTTATGCATCAGTCGGCGATATCATCAAAGTAACGGTAAAAGAAGCCATTCCTCGCGGTCGTGTCAAAAAAGGCGATGTGATGAATGCGGTAGTTGTACGTACCAAAAAAGGCGTTCGTCGCCCTGATGGTTCGGTTATTCGTTTTGACGACAATGCTGCGGTATTGTTGAACCAAAACAAAGCACCGATTGCAACTCGTATTTTTGGACCGGTAACTCGTGAACTACGTGGTGATCAGTTTATGAAAATTGTATCCCTAGCACCAGAAGTATTGTGAGGTAACCCATGGCTAAATTACGTAAAGGCGATACAGTTATCGTGATTGCTGGTAAAGACAAAGGCAAGCAAGGTACTGTTCAAGCTGTTAAAAATGACCGTATTAAAGTTGAAGGCATTAACATTGTCACTAAACATCAGAAGCCAAATCAGGCGACTGGCGTTGAAGGCGGCATCTTAAAGCAAGAAGCTTTTTTACATATCTCAAATGTCGCAATTTTAAATGCGCAAACCCAAAAAGCAGACCGTATTACTTACCAAAAGAATGATGATGGCGTTAAACAACGCGTTTATCGTTCGAATGGTGAAGTTGTGGCGACTGCGTAAGACACTAAGGGTGTAATGGTAATGGCAAGATTAAAAGCTTTATATAACGATGAACTAAAGCAAAAGATTAAAGAAGAACTTGCTTTAGATAATGTGATGCAAGTGCCGAAAATCACTAAAATCACTTTAAACATGGGTGTAGGCGGCGCGTCTCAAGACAAGAAATTGCTTGAAGGTGCAGTAGCTGATATGACCGCGATTGCTGGTCAAAAACCTGTAGTCACCAAAGCGCGTAAATCAATTGCAGGCTTTAAGATTCGTGAAGAATGGCCAATCGGTTGTAAAGTAACGCTACGCGGTGAGCAAATGTACGAATTTTTAGATCGTCTCATTGCCGTTGCTATTCCTCGTGTTCGTGACTTTCGTGGTTTTTCACCTAAAGCCTTTGATGGACGTGGTAACTATTCACTGGGTATCAAAGAGCAAATCGTATTCCCGGAAGTAGACTTTGACAAGATTGATCGTATCCGTGGTATGGATGTGACTATCACAACGTCAGCTACTACTGATGACGAAGGTCGTGCGCTACTTAAAGCATTCGGCTTCCCATTTAAATAAGGTAAAGACGTTATGGCAAAGAAGAGCATGATTAACCGCGAATTAAAGCGCGAAAAAATGGTTGCTAAGTACGCTGATAAGCGCCTTAAGCTAAAAGCGACTATCAACGATATCAATGCAACTGACGAAGAGCGTATGGATGCGATGCTAGAGCTACAAGCCCTACCACGTAACTCATCGCCTGTACGTCTGCGCAATCGTTGTGCTATCACAGGTCGTCCTCATGGTTATTTCCGCAAGTTTGGCTTATCACGCAATATGTTGCGTGAGCGTGTCATGCAAGGTGATGTACCTGGTGTTCGTAAAGCAAGCTGGTAAGGAGTAATTACATGAGTATGCAAGATACTGTTGGGGATATGCTAACCCGTATTCGTAACGCCCAAATGGCTAATAAAGTTTCAGTAGCTATGCCAAGCTCTAAGCTACGTAAATCTATCGCTGACCTATTGGTTAGTGAAGGTTATGTTGCTAGTGCTGAAGTTAAAGCTGAAGATAACAACAAAGCAACGCTAACTATCGAATTAAAATACTTCGAAGGCAAAGCCGTTATCGAAACTATCCAACGTTACAGCCGTCCTGGTTTACGCCAGCATCGCGGTAAAGACGCTATCCCTACTGTAAAACAAGGTATGGGTGTTGCTATCGTATCAACTAGCCAAGGTATCATGAGCGATCGTGCTGCACGCGCTGCTGGTATCGGTGGTGAAATCGTCGCATTTGTAGCGTAAGCTGCAATTCATTATTAATAATTAGTAATGGCACGATGAAGTCTATTTGATTTCTATAGATCAGGCTTATAAGCTTTAAGTTAATTTTTTTAAATTAAACGTTATGAGCCTGATACCTATCAATATTATAAAAATTTCATCTAATGGATAGTTTTATAATATTGACAGGTGCTTAATAGAGTCGTTTATGATAAACTAGCACGCTTTTTAGCCTGTTAGTTTTTTCGCTATTATCATAGTTTTAGTTTTGATGATGGTTTGCTAACAGAAGATTTTAATTTTTTAAGGAATACTCCTATGTCTCGTGTGGCTAAAGCCCCGGTAACACTGCCTAGCGGCGTAAGTGTTACTTTGAACGATCGGCAGGTCGAAGTGAAAGGCAAGAACGGTACTTTGTCTTTACGCCTGCACGAATTGGTCGAGCTGAAACAGGAAGATGATGCTATCATTCTCTCACCTACAGTCGATTCAAAAGAAGCTATGATGCATACTGGCACCGTCCGCGCTTTGCTTAACAACCATGTTAAGGGCGTAACTGAAGGCTTTGAGAAACGTCTTCAATTGATTGGTGTTGGTTATCGTGCACAAGCTACTGGCGATAAAGTAACCTTGAACGTCGGTTACTCACATCCAGTAGAATACACGTTACCTGAAAGTGTGTCAGCTGAAACCCCAACGCAAACTGAAATCGTTTTGAAATCAAACGATAAACAGCAGCTTGGACAAGCTGCGGCTAATATCCGTGGTTTCCGCCCACCAGAGCCTTATAAAGGCAAAGGTATTCGTTATAGTGACGAGCATGTGATTCGCAAAGAAGCCAAGAAAAAATAAGGTGAGTTGAAATGTTTGATAAAAAAGCAGCTCGTCTACGTCGAGCAAAGAAAACCCGCGCGCATATCCGTGTTTTAGGTGCACATCGCCTTACGGTTAATCGTACGCCAAAGCATATCTATGCCCAGATTATCTCTCCGAACGGTGGTGAAGTGATTGCACAGGCATCTACCTTAGACGGCAGTCTGCGTTCAGGCGCAACTGGTAACACTGATGCAGCGACGTCTGTAGGCCAATTAATCGCAGAGCGCGCAAAGGCAGCTGGCATTACTAAAGTTGCTTTTGACCGTAGTGGTTTTAAATATCATGGTCGAGTAAAAGCTTTAGCTGAAGCTGCTCGCGAAAACGGATTGGAGTTTTAATCATGGCTAGAAATGACAATAGAAATGATAAAAATGAACAAAGTGATGGTCTGGTAGAGCGTTTGGTTACTGTTGATCGCGTTGCTAAAGTCGTTAAAGGTGGTCGTATTTTCTCGTTCACTGCATTGACTGTCGTTGGCGATGGTAATGGCCGTGTTGGTTTCGGTCGCGGTAAAGCCCGTGAAGTGCCAGCTGCTATTCAAAAAGCACTAGAAGCTGCTAAGCGCAATATGATTACTGTTGAGCTAAATGATGCAACTTTATATCATCCGATCAAATCACGTCACGGCGCAAGTAAAGTCTATATGCAGCCTGCATCTGAAGGTACTGGCGTAATTGCCGGTGGCGCAATGCGTGCCGTATTAGAAGTTGCTGGTGTTAAAGACGTTTTGACTAAATGTTATGGTTCTACCAACACTGCTAACGTGGTTCGCGCTACGTTCAATGGTTTACGTGATATGTCAACTCCAGAAAAGATGGCAGCAAAACGTGGTAAATCTGTAGACGAAATTTTGGGCTAACCTTTTATAGATAGGAATAGGTGAGTTACTATGAAAACAATGAAAGTTACTCAGTTTAAATCGGGTGCCCATCGCCTCAAGAGCCACAAAGCTAGCTTGAAAGGATTGGGTTTACGTCGTATTAATCACACTGTAGAAGTTGAAGATACTCCTTCAACTCGTGGTATGGTCAATCGCGTTAACTACATGGTAAGAGTGGAGGAAGCGTAATGGGACTTAGATTAAATGAATTATCACCAGGTGTTGGCGCCAAGAAAACTGCCCAACGTCGTGGTCGTGGTATCGGTTCAGGCCTTGGTAAAACAGGCGGCCGTGGTGTAAAAGGTCAGAAGTCACGTTCAGGTTCTAGCATACGCTCAGGATTTGAAGGTGGTCAAATGCCATTATACCGTCGTCTACCAAAATTTGGTTTTACCAGTAAGATGGCAATGACGACTGCTGAAGTACGTCTGTCTGAACTTAATAAAGTTGAAGGCGATGTAATCAGTGTTGCTACCCTAAAAACAGCTAACATTATCCGTCATGATATGAAGCGTGCGCGCATCATCTTGTCAGGTGAAGTCACTAAAGCTTATACCTTCCAAGGCGTAAAAGTGACTAAAGGCGCCAAGCAGGCAATCGAAGCTGCTGGTGGTAGCATCGAGGAGTAGTAACGTGTCGAAGCAATCAGTGACTTCAAGTGGCATTCCGCTCAACCCATTCGCTTTTATACGTAAGTATGATGAGCTATGGTCGCGTCTGCTATTTTTGATCGGCGCATTGATTGTTTATCGTTTAGGGTCACATATTCCTGTACCTGGCATTAATCCTGTCAATTTAGCCGATCTGTTCTCACGTAATGAGAATACCATCTTGAGCATGTTTAACATGTTCTCAGGTGGGGCATTAGAGCGGATGTCTATTATGGCACTCGGTATTATGCCGTATATTTCGGCGTCTATTATTGTACAGATGATGTCAGCAGTACTACCTTCGCTTGAAGCGCTTAAAAAAGAAGGCGAGGCGGGACGACGTAAGCTAAATAAGTATACTCGTCAGGGGACACTTGGATTGGCTTTGGTACAATCTTTGGGGATGTGTGCAGGTCTTATCAGTCAGAATTTGACGTTATCAAGTGGTCTTACCTTCTATATACCTGCAGTGACCTCACTGGTCGCAGGTGCTATGTTCTTAATGTGGCTTGGTGAGCAGATTACAGAGCGTGGGGTAGGTAACGGCATTTCAATGCTTATTTTTGCCAGCATTGTGGCGGGTACGCCAGGTATGATTTCGCAATCTATCGAACAGGTCAATCAAGGTCAAATGAACTTGATTGTACTCTTTATCTTTGTGGTATTAGGTGTCGCGGTAACTGCGGGTATCGTTTATATAGAACGTGCTCAGCGCCAAGTGCCTGTTAACTACGCACAAAAGCAGCAGCAAGGTCGCAAAATTTATGCTCAGCAGCAGTCACATTTGCCGCTGAAAATTAACATGGCTGGGGTTATTCCTGCTATTTTTGCTAGCTCTTTGTTATTGTTTCCAGCGAGTTTAGGACAGTGGGTTGGTCATTCAACAGATCCTACCTTTGTACAAAAGATATTGCAGAATATGGCGTTAGTATTGTCACCAGGACAGCCGCTATATTTAGTCTTGTTTGGTGCGATGATTATTTTCTTTTGCTATTTTTATACGGCATTGGTCTTTAGTCCGCGTGAAGTTGCTGAGAACCTTAAACGTAGCGGGGCTTATATCCCTGGTATTCGCCCTGGACAACAAACTCAACGTTATCTCGATCATGTATTGAACCGCTTGACCTTTATTGGCGCGATGTACATGACGGTGATATGTTTAATGCCTATGCTCATCCAGTCAGGTTTTGGTGTGCCGTTTAACCTCGGTGGTACGTCGTTACTGATTATGGTGGTTGTGGTAATGGACTTCATCTCGCAAATCCAAGCGCATTTGATGACCCATCAATATCATGATCAGACGTTAATTCAGTCGCCCAATCAGCCTTAATGGTTCTTAATATTTAAGAGTAAATGAACAAGGCGATACTTCAAGGAAAATACGATGAAAGTTCAAGCATCAGTAAAAAAGATTTGTGGTAGCTGTAAGATTGTCCGCCGCAAAGGTCGTGTACATGTTATCTGTACAGCAGAGCCACGCCATAAGCAACGTCAAGGTTAATAGATCAATCAGCTTTGCGACTCGCTGAGCTGATTAATTCAATTAATGCTTGAAAAATACTGGCGGATGAGATATCATCCGCCACTTGCCGTAGTTGCTACCTATAACTTTTATACTTTATCTCCTTTAGCTTAAATGTTTTGGAGCGATTTATAAAGTTTAAGGTATTAACCGCAATAACTCTGAAAAACAATACTTATCATTTTTATAATAGATAATTTTGTTTTTCTTTAATGGAGAGAAATCAATGGCTCGTATTGCCGGTGTTAACATTCCGGATAATAAGCATGCTGTTATTTCACTAACTTACATCTTTGGTGTAGGCCGTACCACTGCTCAGAAAATCTTAGAAGCTGTTGGCATTGCCCCTACTACTAAAGTTAGTCAGTTAGATGATACGCAGTTAGATGCTATCCGTGCACAAGTTGCAAACTATATGACTGAAGGTGATCTTCGTCGTGAAGTTTCAATGAACATTAAGCGTTTAGTTGATCTTGGTTGTTACCGTGGCATCCGTCATCGCCGTAACCTGCCAGTTCGTGGTCAGAATACTAAGAACAACGCTCGTACGCGTAAGGGTCCTACACGCCCTCTCAAAAGATAATTAACTTAGGAAGCTAAAAGATGGCAAAAGACACTCGCAGTCGCAAAAAGGTGGCTCGTCGTTCAGTATCGGAGGGCATTGCCCATATCCATGCGTCTTTTAATAACACCATTGTTACGATTACCGATCGTCAAGGTAATGCATTGGCTTGGGCCACTTCAGGTGGACAAGGCTTCCGTGGTTCACGTAAATCTACACCATTTGCAGCGCAGGTTGCAGCTGAGGTCGCTGGTAAAGCGGCTCAAGAGTATGGTGTTAAGAATGTCGATGTTTTGGTCAAAGGACCAGGACCGGGTCGTGAGTCTGCGGTAAGAGCACTAGGTGCATTGGGTTATAAAATTAACAGCATCTCTGATGTAACCCCAATCCCACACAATGGTTGCCGTGCGCCGAAAAAGCGCCGCGTCTAATATTAAAGACGAAGCTTTTTATTATAAAAGCTTATAGGAGACATAACAATGGCCCGTTATATTGGACCAAAACTGAAATTATCACGTCGCGAAGGTACGGACTTAGGTCTAAAATCTGGCGTGAAGCCGTATGATGTAAAAACCAAAAAAGCTGGTCGTCCACCAGGTCAACACGGTGTAAGCCGTAATAAGACTTCGGAATATGCACTACAGTTACGTGAAAAACAGAAAGTTAAGCGTATCTACGGTGTACTTGAGCGTCAGTTTGCTAACTACTATAAAGAAGCTGCTCGTAAGCGCGGCGCTACTGGTGAGAACTTGCTAGCTATGCTAGAGAGTCGCTTAGATAATGTGGTCTATCGCATGGGCTTTGGCTCAACTCGCGCAGAAGCCCGTCAGCTCGTTAGCCATCGTTCTATTATGGTAAAAAAAGCTGGCCGTGATGAGTTTGTTCGTGTGAACATTCCATCAATCCAGTTGCAAGATGGTGATGTCATCGCCGTTCAAGAGAAGTCTCGCGAACAACTACGTATTCAAAACGCATTAGAGCTTGCGTCACAACGTGGTATTCCAGAATGGCTAGATGTTGATAACAGCAAATTACAAGGCACATTTAAGCATGCGCCTGATCGTATCGATCTACCTGCTGAAATCAACGAAAGCTTGATCGTTGAGCTATACTCTAAGTAAGTAACGTCTGCTCAATGTTATGAGAATAGCATTGAGCGATCAACGTTAATTAAACCAGTTAAATAAATCGAGGTGACATCATGATGCTAAATGCAACTGAGTTTCTAACGCCGAATGCCATTAATGTGGATACGGTCAATGAAACGATTGCCAAAGTCACACTCGAACCGTTAGAGCGCGGCTTTGGGCATACCTTAGGGAATGCTTTACGTCGTATCTTGTTATCTTCATTACCTGGTGCTGCAGTCATCGAAGCTGAGATTGATGGTGTTGACCATGAATACTCTACTTTAGAAGGTCTGCAAGAAGACGTGCTTGATCTGCTTTTAAACCTTAAAGGCTTAGCAATCACCCTTCATGATCAAAATGAAGTATTTTTGACCTTAGACAAACAAGGTCCAGGCATTATCACTGCTGCAGACATCACTTTGCCGCATAACGTCGATATTATCAATCCAGAATTGGTACTAGGAACGCTAAGCGAGCGCGGTCATCTTAAGATGCGTCTGCGTGTAGTTATGGGTCGTGGATATGAGCCAGCAAACCAGCGCCGTGAAGATGGTGATACCAAAGCGATTGGCCGCTTAAAGCTTGATGCAAGCTTTAGCCCAGTGCTACGTGTTGCTTATCAAGTTGAGAACGCTCGTGTTGAACAGCGTACTGATCTTGATCGTCTTATCATTGAGCTTGAAACCAATGGCACTATCGATCCAGAAGAAGCAATTCGTAAAGCTGCTACTATTTTACAACAACAGATTTCTATCTTTGTTGACCTAGAAGCTGAAGAAGCGCCTGAGCCTGTGAAAGAAAAAGAAGAGGTTGACCCAGTGCTACTACGCCCTGTGGATGATCTTGAACTAACGGTTCGCTCAGCCAACTGCTTAAAAGCTGAAAACATTTACTATATCGGTGATTTGGTACAGCGTTCAGAGACTGAACTACTAAAAACCCCAAATCTTGGTAAGAAATCATTAACCGAAATCAAGGACGTACTAGCGTCTAAAGATTTAGAGCTCGGTATGCGCCTAGATAACTGGCCACCCGCTGACTTACGTGTTGATGATCGCTTCTCTTATCGTAGCCGTTAAACTTTAAGGATTTTTGACTATGCGCCATCGTAAGAGTGGAGTGAAGCTGGGTCGTACCGGCAGTCATCGTAAAGCTATGTTCCAGAACATGACCAACTCATTATTTGAGCATGAACTGATCAAAACGACTTTACCAAAAGCTAAAGAATTGCGCCGTGTTGCTGAGCCATTGATCACTATGGCTAAAGAAGACAGCGTTGCTAATCGTCGTTTGGCATTTAGCCGTATGCGCGATAAAGCTATGGTAGGTAAACTATTTGGTACTTTGGGTCCACGTTATCAAACGCGTCCAGGTGGCTATTTACGTATTATCAAATGTGGCAATCGCGATGGCGATAACGCACCTATGGCCTATGTAGAATTAGTTGATCGCGACTAATTTTATAGACTTTATTGTCTAGTACGTTCTACTGTATAAATAGCAAAAAGCGCCAATCAATTGGCGCTTTTTTTTGTCTAAAATAATTTGTAGAAGGCTTAAGTCAAGGTAACTCTAAATCAAGCTACTAACGTCAGCAGCCCCTTGTCTAATGATTTCTACCTGAGAGCTTGTCATATCGACAATGGTGGTCAGCTTAGTAGTCTGAACACCTGCATTAATAAGACCATCTATCTGGTTACCTAACGCTTCTTCGATATCGAAAGGATCATCCATCACTTCATCACTATTTGGTAATATCAATGAGCTGGTCAAAATAGGCTCATCCATCGCTGCTAATAATGCCTGTGCAATAGGGTTGCTTGGCACTCGAATACCAATGGTTTTTTTCTTGGCATGGGCAAGCTTTTTCGGCACATCTTTAGTGGCGTTTAGAATAAAAGTTATGGGTGCAGGAGTGTGCGCTTTTAGTTGTTTGAACTGAATATTATCTACTGCTGCATAGTTGGCAATTTCACTTAAGTCGCGGCACAGTAGAGTAAACTGGTGCTTATCGCTAAGCTCACGAATTTGCTTCAGCTTCTCCAGCGCATCTTTTGATCCTAGACGGCAGCCAAAGGCGTAGCTGGTATCTGTTGGGTATACTATTAACTTATCTTGGCGTAAAAGTTCGACGGCCTGTTCAATAAGGCGAGGTTGTGGGTTCTCAGGATGTATGTACAAGGTTTCCATAATAGCTCCAAATTATTTTTTCTTACTGCAATAAGTATATCTTCAAACTAAAGTCAGATAATAGTGCTTAGCCGTTATTATTAGTAGGAAAACGTTAAAGAGATAAGCGAAGGCTAAGTTTCTCTATTGAATATATTTGATATGCAAAAATAGTAGTGCCCACAACAAAGTTTTAGCATCGCTAGGTAAGCTTTGTGGATAATCAATGTAATATTGTGCTTGGTTGTAAACATCAGTAGCAAAGGTGCTATCGGTAGTATCAAAAGAGGCAAATAGATTGTCTTGTGATACTCGAAAGTTTCTCTGACAGGCGAAGGTAAATAAACACTCTAACGCTTGCGGTTTAATTTCTACGCGCTCAAAGGCTTGTTGTTGTGCTTTATTGCGACCATCAGCAGCATACCAGTAGCCGAAGTCGCTAAGCTTGCGCCGCTGCTGACCTGCGACACACCAATGGCTGATCTCATGCAAGGCGCTAGAAAAGAAACCATGAGCAAACTCGATACGAGCGGGACTAGAGCTTGTAGCAGGGAAATACTCAGGCTCGCCCGCACCACGTACCAGTACTACCTTTTGCTCAGCAAATAGAGTGTCAAATAGTTTAATAAGCCAGTCGGTTGCAAGCTGCTCAATATCCTTTATAGAAGATAGTTTTGTATTCAAAGAATCTGCGTTGTTAGCTATCGCTTGCTTGATTATAGTCTGCTGCCAGTTTTTATTTTCATCACTAATGTGCCTATCAAGCCGGCTTAATAGATCTATAGCCGTTTTATAGGGCAATAAAGTAGTAAAATCTAGGGCGGTAGAGTCAGATATCATAAAGGATTATAACGATTTTATAGAGCTGATAAAGATCAAAGGGATATCAGAAATAGGTCAGTATTGGTAACATACTAGCGCTAGCGTCATAACGGACTTTGGGTTAGTATGGCAGGCAATATTATACACCTTTTTGATCGTTGAGAGCGCTTATGTCAAACTCTAATAGTAACCAAGCTGATGCTCAATCTAGCAGTAATTTAGCAGCCAACCCAGCAACCATGCCTCAAACTATCTCCTTAGACAAATGGGCAGATACAGGTTTTGAGTGGGCAGGAGGCGTTGCTCCAGCATCATTTGAGCGTTTGGCTAGTACCTTGACGGATGAGCATGAGCAAACCAACTTACAGCTCAGTACGACTTTATACCGCCGTAGCAATGTGCTGCATTTGGCCTTTACCTTAACGGGTGATGTTTGGTTGACTTGTCAGCGTTGTCTACAACCGATAGCTATAGACTTAAGCGATGACTATGATATTGCCCTGCTAGAGGATGAGAGTCAGGTCAACTTGATTAATGAAGAGCAAGATTATCTGATACTAGATGAAATCATTACCGAGCCTGCTCCTGAGCGCCTGCTGCCTGTCAAAAAGTTAGTAGAAGATGAGATACTGCTAAAAACCCCGCTTGCGCCAAAGCATGAAGACTGTGAAATGACTGTCGACCAAGTTGGTGATATTCCTGAGGAAGAAGTTGAAAATCCTTTCGCAGCACTGTCTTCTTTGAAAGGTAAACTATAAGCGTTTTAGCTAAATAACGACTTTTATAAAAGTCTCAGCTATAGGGCTTTATTAATTGGCTAAATATGCGTATAATGTCCCGTTTATTGCATTCTGACAATACACTGTTTACTAGGCACTACTGATCAAACCGATTTATCCATAGAATTTTGGTTCGATCAACTGCTTGAGCAAATAGTCACCTTTTAATTCGATGATAAGTCAACTTATGGCAGTGGTTAACTCAACTATCTTGTAAGCCTAAGTCCTTATTCATCCAAGCTGAATTTAAGCTTATCCATTTTAAGTATAGGAGCTATATCATGGCTGTTCAAAAAAGTCGTAAAAGCCGTTCGCGTCGTGACATGCGCCGCTCGCACCATCGTATGGAAGTGGCTGAGCTAAGTGTAGATGCCACAACTGGTGAAAAACATCGTCGTCATCACATGACTAAAGATGGTTTTTATCGTGGTCGTCAGTTATTTAAAGTCAGTCAAGACGCTTAAATTATTAGCTAGTGATGGTTGATCGATAGTGGGCTAGTTACGATTATAGTTATGAGTATTTAGCTTAATATCTGTCAGCTATCATTTAGGTATGATAATTAAGTCAAAAAAGCCAAGTTACTTTGTTGTCCTAAATTAGGTCAATGGATAGCTTGGTTTTTTGTTGTCTAGAGTATTGCTAATTGTTATTTCACAATAATCTTATACAACGCTACGTTTTCTACTTTTAATATATCTGCTTTTAAGATAATAATGCTCTAACGGCTTATTTTGATGTTGTATCCTTTCATCCTTGACTAGGATAATAGTGCCTAGCAGTGTATAGTTTGCTATCAAGCCTAGTATTATCTAAACCTAGCATCAATTAAACGTAGTATTCATTAGATATAGTATTAACCACTTATAATAAAGAATTCTTATCCATTAAAGAGATCTCTGCAATTTACTTAAGGAATATTGGCTATGGCATCAGCATCTGATACCGCATCACCTACCGCACGCATTGCAATAATTTTCCCAGGACAGGGCTCACAAGTATTAGGCATGACAACTGAGCTTGCCGAGCTATATCCGCAAATAAAAGAAACTTTTGCTGAGGCAAGTACAGCGCTTGGCGAAGATCTATGGGAGATCTGCCAAGATGAAGAGCGACTCAATCAAACTCAGTATACTCAGCCCGCCCTGCTAGCAGCCAGTATCGCTATTTGGCGAGTACTACAAGGTAAAATCACTACAAAGCCTTGTTATTTAGCAGGTCACTCATTAGGTGAGTATAGCGCTCTTTGTGCTGCTGGCGTATTGTCTTTGGCAGATGCTATTCAATTGGTACATAAGCGTGGCCAATTGATGCAACAGGCAGTAGAAGGCATTGATACCGCGATGGCTGCGGTATTAGGTCTAGAGGATCAGAGAGTTGAGACTTTATGTGAGCAAGCGACTGAACATGTCGACGGCGCTATCGTTGGTGCAGCGAACTTTAATAGCCCAGGGCAAGTAGTAGTCTCTGGTAATGCTGTGGGAGTAAATGCGGTCATCGACAAAGTACAAAATACGGGTAAGAAGGCTATCTTACTTAAGGTGAGCGTGCCCTCACATTGTGCTTTGATGCAACCTGCCAGCCAAGCACTTGCTGAGGCACTGACCGAGATTCAATTTGATCAAGCCACTATTCCAGTGATTCAAAACCGTCATGCTCGTGTCGAAACTAACTCTCTAGGTATCAAGCAAGCCTTGATCGAACAATTAAGCGAGCCAGTATTGTGGTCGAAAACCATGCAAGAATTGGTAGATAAACAAATTAATGTTTTAATTGAATGCGGTAGCGGTAATGTGCTGAGCAATCTTGCCAAGCGTCAGGCTCATCCTATAGCCAGCTATCCTACTGACAAGCCAGCTCGCTTAGATAAATTAATGGAGGTATTATCATGAGCCGTACGATTACATTAGTCACGGGTGCCAGCCGCGGCATCGGTAAAGCCGTCGCCAAACGCTTTGCAAAAGAGGGTCACTTTGTTATTGGTACTGCTACCACTGAAAAAGGTGCAGCACTGATAAATGACTATTTGCATGATTCTGGTGGTATTGGTCGAGTATTAGATGTACGCGATGGTGCTCAAATTGATAAGCTATTTGAAGAAATTGAAAGCGTTTATGGCGCAGTACAAGTACTCGTGAATAATGCTGGTATTACCCAAGATGGGCTACTGATGCGTATGAAAGATGAAGATTGGAGTAACGTTATTGATACCAATTTGTCATCTGTATATCGCATGAGTAAACGGGCTATACGTGGCATGATGAAAGCGCGTCGCGGCCGTATTATTAATGTCAGCTCTGTTGTGGCGCAGATGGGTAATGCTGGACAGTCTAACTATGCTGCGACTAAAGCGGGCGTCGAAGGTTTTAGCCGTACGTTAGCTCGTGAGATTGGCTCGCGTCAAATTACAGTTAATAGCGTAGCACCAGGTCTTATCGAGACTGACATGACCGATGAGATGGACGAGCGTCTGCTTAACTCTATGCTGGATGCTGTGCCTATTGGGCGTTTGGGTCAGCCAGAAGATATCGCTGCAGCAGTGTTATTCTTAGCCAGTGATGAAGCCAGTTATATTACAGGCGCTGTCATTCCCGTCAATGGTGGCATGTATATGTAACCTTAATAAATGACCTTTGATAAATAAATAACATTTGCCACATAAAATTCTTTGTGAACGAGTGTAAACTATTATTAATGATGATATAATAACGGCTACTTTTATGGCAAAGCCTTTTATTACAATCTAGTCTCAGCTAATATTGAATTATAATGATATTAGCTGTAGGATGTTTAGAGTATAGGTTTTGACATAACGTACCTTATTTTATATAAGTTCTATATAAGCCATTAGCTGTATAATAAAGCTAAATGGTCATTTTTTTAAATTCTAATCTATAATGGAGTATATTTTATGAGTAACGATACTGAGCTAAGAGTAAAATCAGCAGTAGCAGAGCAGCTAGGTATGAATGTTGAAGATATCAGCAACGAAGCTTCTTTTATGGAAGATCTTGGTGCTGATTCTTTAGATTTAGTTGAATTAGTAATGTCATTTGAAAGTGATTTTGGTATTACTATTCCTGATGAAGATTCAGCTGAGCTTACTACTGTGCAAAAAGCAATTGATTATGTAAACGCTCAATTGTAATACGCTGTTTTATAGTAGATTTTGCTAGACCGTTTATCTTCGCAGATAAGCGGTTTTTTTTGTGGCTAAATATTTTATGGATTATTAGTCACTATTGAACATTGCTGATTACCCTTAACATAAGCTGATTTTTCTTAACATTATTCAACATACTCAACCTATGCAAAGTAACAAGGTTTGTTATACTAATTTTCAGTGATAATAATTGAAAGTGATACTCTGAGCTTATTTAATAGTTCTAAGACCGTTTTAATAATTTTGTTAGGTCACATTTTTTATTATCATTAGAACAATTTATACCCCTCAATAACAACAATTTAAGGAATAATTAAATGGGAATGTTCAGTTTTGCAAAAGATATTGGTGATAAAATTTTTAATCGTGACGATGCTAAGCATGATGCGAAGGCAGAGACCAAAGCTGCTGCTAATACGCAAGTAAAAGCTGATGAGCCATCTGCGCAGTCTGTAGCTAGCTTATTATTACGTCGTATTCAGCAGCAGAATCTAAATATCAGCGACCTAAAAGTAAAATATAATGGCGCAACTGACACCGCCGAGATCAGTGGTACCGCAAAGACACAAGCAGACCGCGAAAAAGCCATTATCGCTATTGGTAACGTACAGAATGTCGCAAAAGTTATTGACAATATCGACATCGAAGAAGATGCTCCTGAATCGACTATGTACACAGTAAAATCTGGTGATAGCTTATCTAAAATCGCCAAAGAGGTTTATGGTTCAGCAGGTGATTATATGAAAATATTTGAAGCCAACAAGCCAATGTTATCTGATCCTGATAAAATTTATCCAGGTCAAGTACTACGTATTCCTAAGCCATAAGCTAATAGCTCTTAGCTAAGCACTTAAAGTTTTAATATATATTTAAAAACGCCTGTTAATAATTAATAGGCGTTTTTTATGTCTGTCTAGTTATGTGCTTGTCTATTTTAATCGCTATTTAACATGATTAAGTTTGCGTTTTTGCTCTTCAATTGCCCAATCAATATGCTCATCTAATATCTCGTTATGCAGATTCAATTTAGATTGTAAGTGTTCGATGTTCATCAAGCTAGCATTAGCATTGCCTAAACCAATTGAGATATTGCGCAAAAAATTAACATAGCCCGTACGCCTTAACGGACTGCCTTCAGTAAATCTTAAAAATTCGGTCTCAGTCCAACGCCATAGCTCAATCAAACTACTTTCATCGAGCTTATGCCTAGGGGCAAAGTCATCGACTGCGGTCAGCTGCGCGTAGCGATTCCACGGGCATATTAGTTGACAATCATCACAGCCAAACACGCGATTACCAATAGCACGTCGATACTTAAGATCAATGACGCCTTCATGCTCTATAGTTAAATAAGAGATGCAAGCGGCTGCATTAAGCTCGTGTGGCGCAACAATAGCCTGAGTTGGGCAAATATCAATACAAGCGCTACAGCTACCACAGTGCGCCTCGACAGGCTTATCATCAGGCAACTCAAGGCTGATAAATAGCTCACCTAATACAAAGAACGAGCCTGCTTGTTTATTAAGCAGCAAGGTATGTTTGCCCGTCCAGCCGAGTCCTGCTGCGTCCGCTATGGGCCGCTCAAAAATCGGCGCGGAGTCACTGAAGGGTCGAAAGACAAAATCAGTTTCAGCACCAATATTCAAGTTTTGCCACTCAGGTAGCTTAGATTCTATCAATAAAGCCAATTGTTTGAGCCGACCACGCATGGTTTTGTGATAGTCGCGACCACGGGCATAACGGGCGATAATGCCATGGTTGGGTCTACTGTCATCTTCAACCGTGCGCGGCTTTGGTGCTTGGGTTAAGTAATCCATGCGTACGCTAATGATAGTTTTGGCACCAGCTACTAATTTGTCAGGATTGGCCCGTAGCTCATGATTGTTATGCATAAACTGCAATTGACCTTCATAGCCTTTAGCAAGCCACTTTTGCAATTGGACTATTTGCTGCTGAAATAAAGGATGATGTACCGATAAAAATCCGCAGTCAGCGAAACCCAAAGCTTGTGCTTGCGCTTTGATCCACAGCTTGACGTCTTGAGCGCTTGCAAAAGAGCTTGGATTTAGTACGGTTATGTTGCCGGCCGTAGTCGCTGTTGATAATATTTTAGTCATAAAGGTCGGTTAGCTAATAACGTGATTGTTAGAATAGTTGTATAAATAGGACGATACCAGTCATTATAACAGCTAATAAATAGCTATTGACCCTCTATGGTAATCCGTCTATCTATAGCAAGCCGTCTAAGCTTTTGTTAGGATGATGACAAGAATGATAAAAATATAAAGGACGAGTTATGCGCAGTAAAAAATATTTATCGGCGGCTATGTCGAGCATGCTACCTGTTGAGTTATACACCAGTGAGCAAGTCTACTCGATAGAACAAGCATGGTTTGCACAGGGCTATCATAGTTTTGCTCTTATGCAACAAGCCGCTTGGCAGATGACTCAGCACATTGTGCAATTAGCAGCACAAAACCATAATCATCTAAAAGCGACGTTAGCGCAAAGTAGTACTTTATTGAAGCGCAACGATAAGCAACCGACTGCTAGTATTTGGGTCGGTTGCGGTAATAATGGCGGTGATGGCTGGTTGATTGCTTATTACCTACAGCAGGCAGGCTGGCGAGTGGAAGTTATAACTGTCGGTATTAATAATAATATTGGGTTTGATAAAGATAAAGACTTAACCGATGCAGCAAAAGCTAAACAAATAGCCATAGATGCTAACGTACCTCATCAAAGCTTCGAAGACCAATACGATGAGAGCTCTAAGAGTATGGATCACTTGCAAGCGGATATTTATATCGACGCGCTATTCGGTATTGGTCTTGATCGCGCGCCCACGGGTATTTATCAACAAGCTATTGAGACTTTTAATAAAGCTGCTAGTACTAATGAGAGTTATAGCCAAAAGTTAATAGTTGCAGTCGATATTCCCAGCGGCCTAGTAGCTTCAACGGGACAAGTATTCAAGCAATCAGCCGTCCAAGCGGACATAACACTGTGTTTGATCGCTCGCAAATTTGGCTTACATACCAAAGATGGTAGCGACTATGCAGGTATGGTCATTGATATCCCTTTGATACCTTTTGAACCAGTTGAGCCCGCTGCTACATTACTTAGCACTGCCCAAAGTTTGGCAGCGCGGCATAATAACAGCTATAAAGGCAGCTATGGTCATGTGTTAATTATTGGTGGTAATCAAATAAATGGCTCACAAGGGATGGGCGGTGCGGCAATACTCGCCTCTGCTAGTGCGATGGCGACTGGTGCGGGCAAAATAACAGTAGCTTGTCACAAGGCTTTTCACGGGGCAGTGCTAAGCTCGCAACCAGACGCTATGACTATTGATTTGCATGATCAAGATGGGGTCAACCGTTTAATTAAAGAGGCTAGCGTTGTCGCCATTGGCATGGGGCTGGGTCGTGATGATCAAGCCAAAGCACTGTTTGTTAGCTATGTACAAGCTGTGATACAACAAGGTTGCGCCCTAATTATCGATGCCGATGGTCTGTATCATCTAGCGTCCCTGCAAGCTGATGGTCATCAACTAGTCAGAGATCTAAAAACATATAGCTCAACTCAGCGAGTCTGTTTGACCCCACACAGTGGTGAGGCAGCTAGATTATTAGATAAACAGATTTCAGCGATAGAGAATGATCGACTGACTGCTATCAAGCAATGCGCCACAACTTATGGCGGTGATTGGGTGTTGAAAGGAGCAGGGTCGCTGGTACTGGAGCAGTTGCCAAATAAACCAACTCAAATCTACGTTTGCGCTGTTGGTAATGCAGGTATGGCAACGGCTGGGATGGGTGATGTACTATCTGGGGTAACCGCTGGACTATTAGCACAGCAAGATCTGACAGAGGCAATGCGTAGCTTGTCGCAAGCAGTGCTTATTCATGGGCTGGCAGGCGACTTATTAACAAACCAATTGACTTATCCTATTAGCACCTTTTTATATTGTGATGCGAATACTATTACAAGTAACAAGCCAAAAACGCTGATAGGACAGCGCGGCTTGCAGGCACAAGATATGCCTGCGGCTATCCGTCAGGTGATAGATTTGGTTACAGAATGATTAGCACTGAGCATAACAGGAGCTAAATATAGCTATAAGATTATCTGAGCTGTCAATTAGCTACAATATTGGCTGATTGCTTTTTGCACGCGCTCACTTTTTAGCTCAATTTCACGACTATCAAGATATTGGCGTTTGCCACTAGCATCCATCTCATAGATACGACCACCGACATTGAGGTTGGTCAAGTTATTACGTAGAGATTGACAGCGCTGAGCATTAGCCTGTGCTTCTTGATCTTTAATACGAGCCTCTAGCTGGGCTACCCGCTGATCTTCAGCGCTTTGGGTTGGCTCGTTTTGATTGGCTTGCGTTCTACCTGCCATTTGACCTGCATTATTTTGGCGACCATCACTACGAAACTCAATGAGATCAAAGTTATTATTATCTCTTGGCTGATGCTGGCTGTATTTTACTTCGCCGTGAGCCCCAATAGATTTATAGACTTGCACCGCATAACTATCGCTGATTGATAGCGCCCATAGACTCACTGCTACTAGACATAGCGCTATTAAGCCTACTGGTTTTGCCGTGTTATTCGTCATAGATACTTGTGCCATAATAGCTATCCTGTCAATTAAAAGTAAAAGTGCTATAGGTTAATATCATAGCCATTTATTGGTCAAAAAAATATAGGGTCTGTTGAACATTCATAAGAAGGCACTGCTGATAGCAATACTATAGCGCTTAATTTTAGCAAATAACAGTTAGCAATGCTTATTAAATAACTTTTAGTTGGCAGACCCTATTATAAGTTTTTCTTGACAATAGTGGCTAAAACCTTGAAAATATTGGCAGTTGGTTGGTCAGTGAGCGGCATTTATATTTTGCCGTAACACTTGAAGACAATAATTATTAGATGACTTATCGGTGATTTAATAGATTTCGTTTTCTTTGTGACAGTACTCTAATACAACAGCAGTCATCACGATGGCTGACTATTAGTGCTATTTGTCAGCGGACTTATCGGTCTACAATGACTAAGATAAACTTATTATTGACATGTTTTATACCTTATTTTGAGATGTTTGCTGATGTCTATATAGCGCAAGCACAAAAACATAATAGGGCTAACGATATATAATTTTGCATATACTTGTTTTAAGACTATAACCTTTTGGTTAAAGTTTTAAATTGGATCGCAAATTTTATACTATTATTAGGTCATTAGTTTTTAGGGTATTAAAAGATATTAAGCTGATAATAAGACTCTATTATAGGTGCACTCGCATCTAGTCGCTGTATCCGAAATCTTCCATTACAAAGCTGACCGTAAATTCGCTGTGGTTTATTAGCAGATAATGAGCTATTCATTTTTAATAGCCTTCTACTGGTGCCTAGCGAGAACCTATTCTTATATGGACAACGACGAGTAAGCTTTCTAGGTATTCATCTAGCAATTAATAATGACGGACTAGTGAAAGTACTGAAAAACCATGCCTGTCTATCTATGTCAACTATGCCGAAAAAAAAGGTGATGATAATGACACAAGCGACGCAAACGACCCAAAGTCCAAACATGACTGGACATAGACAAGCAGCTCATGCCGCCAAGCACTTTCCTGAAAAGCAAGAGCAACTTGCCGAGGAAGGTCATGCTCCTGTAATGATGTCTGGTGCTGAGATGCTAGTACAGTCGCTAACCGATGAAGGTGTCAAATACATCTTTGGTTATCCCGGCGGCGCGGTCCTTCATATCTATGATGCGCTATTTCAGCAAGACAACATCGAGCATATCTTAGTGCGCCATGAGCAAGCTGCAGGCCATATGGCTGATGCTTACTCGCGTGTCACTGGTAATACGGGTGTGGTACTTGCAACTTCTGGTCCTGGGGCAACTAATACGGTTACGGCTATCGCAACTGCCTTTATGGACTCGGTGCCTATGGTTGTCCTAGCTGGGCAGGTACCTAGTAGTTTAATTGGCGAAGATGCGTTTCAAGAGACTGACATGATCGGTGTCTCACGTCCTATCGTCAAGCATAGCTTTCAGGTGCGTCATGCCAGCGAAATTCCAATGATCGTCAAAAAAGCTTTTCATATTGCCAAGTCTGGTCGTCCAGGTCCTGTTGTTATCGATATCCCTAAAGACATGACCGCGCCTAGCGAAAAGTACGTTTATGAGTATCCAAGCGAAGTGTTTGTCCGCTCGTATCAGCCTTCTATAAAAGGTCATAGTGGCCAGATCAAAAAGGCCGTCGAGACCTTATTAGCTGCTAAGCGGCCAGTAGTCTACTCAGGTGGCGGTGTTATCTGGAGTAATGCTCATGAGGAGCTGCGAGATATCGCCCATCGTTTAAACTTGCCAGTGACTAATACTTTGATGGGTCTAGGCGCTTTTGATGGTTTTGATGAGCAGTTCTTGGGTATGCTAGGTATGCATGGCACTTATGAGGCCAACATGAGTATGCATCACGCAGATGTTATTTTGGCTGTAGGGGCGCGTTTTGATGATCGCGTCACTAACAATGTCAAAAAATTCTGTCCCAATGCAACTATTATTCATATCGATATCGACCCCACTTCAATCTCAAAAACGATCTTTGCTCACGTGCCTATCGTTGGCGATGTCAAATCAGTATTGACTGATATGTTAGAGATCATTGGCACTGATAAAGAGCTTGATCAGCCCGCATTAACGGATTGGTGGTCGCAGATTAATGAATGGCGCAAACGTCATGGCTTGCGTTATGACACTAGCACTGAGAACGGGATTAAACCGCAAAGCGTTGTAGAAGCGCTTTGTAGAGTGACCAATGGTAACGCTATTATTACTAGTGATGTCGGTCAGCATCAGATGTTTGCTGCACTTTATTATACCTACAGAGAGCCACGCCAGTGGCTAAACTCAGGTGGTCTTGGTACGATGGGCGTCGGTTTGCCCTATGCTATGGCGGCCAAACTAGCTTGTCCTGATCGTGATGTGGTCTGTATCACAGGCGAGGGCTCTATTCAGATGAATATTCAAGAGCTATCGACTTGTCTGCAATATAATCTGCCTGTTAAGATATTGAATATCAATAACGCGCAGCTCGGCATGGTAAAGCAGTGGCAGGATATGCTCTATGAGGCGCGTCATGCGCAGTCTTATATGAATTCACTACCAGATTTTGTCAAATTAGCTGAAAGCTACGGTCATGTCGGTATCAAAATTACTGATCCTCAGACTATGGAAGCTCAGATCGCCGAAGCTATGGCAATAAAGGACAAACTAGTATTTATTGATGTTTATGTCGATCGTAATGAGCATGTTTATCCGATGCAAATTGCGGGACAAACTATGCGTGATATGTGGTTAACCAAAGGAGAGCGCACCTAATGCAACAACATCTGATTTCGGTATTGATGGAAAACGAAGCAGGCTCGTTGTCGCGAGTGGTAGGACTGTTCTCTCAACGCGGCTACAATATTGAGACTCTAAACGTCGCACCGACAGACGATCCCAGTATTTCTCGTTTGACTTTGACGACTATTACTTCGCCTGAAAAGATTGAGCAAATTACCAAACAGCTGCATAAGTTGATAGAAGTGGTCAAAGTGCTTAATCTATCAGATACCGTACATGTTGAGCGCGAGCTGATGCTCATAAAAGTACGCGCCACTGGTAATGTTCGTGAAGAGATCAAGCGTAATGCCGATATTTTCCGGGCGCAAATCGTCGATGTTAATGCTAATATCTATACGATTCAAATCGCTGGTGATGCTGCTAAGCTTGACGGCTTTATTGATGTTCTAGGTCGTGAGCGTATTCTAGAAGTGGTACGCTCAGGCGTCATTGGTATCGCTCGCGGTGAAAAAACACTCAGCATTTGATACTGAGCGTCTAACATATGCTAGACATTCATATTTATAAACTAACTTAACGCTTATAACGCACCTTTTTTATAGAAACTGTCTATAAAAAAGGTGCGTTATAAATATTTTACTATCCATGGCTCTCCATGATTGAGGAAAAGGACTCTACCTATGAACGTTTTTTATGACAAAGATTGTGATTTATCTATTATCCAAGGTAAAAAAGTAGCTATCATTGGTTACGGCTCACAGGGTCATGCCCATGCGCTAAACCTGCAAGAGTCTGGTGTCGACGTAACTGTTGGTCTACGCGCTAATTCAGGCTCATGGAAAAAAGCTGAAAACGCAGGCCTAAAAGTTGCTGAAGTTGCTGATGCGGTAAAAGCGGCTGACGTCGTAATGATCTTGACGCCTGATGAGTTCCAAAAAGAGCTATACCAAAACGAGATCGAGCCGAATATTAAAGATGGCGCGACTCTTGCTTTTGCTCATGGTTTTGCGATTCACTATAATCAAGTTGTACCACGCAGTGACTTAGACGTGATTATGGTTGCACCAAAAGCGCCAGGTCATACCGTACGTAACGAGTTCACTAAAGGTGGCGGTATTCCTGATCTTATCGCGATTTATCAAGATGCGTCGGGTCAAGCCAAGCAGTTAGCATTATCTTACGCAGCAGGCGTAGGTGGTGGTCGTTCAGGTATTATTGAGACTACTTTTAAAGATGAGACTGAAACTGATCTATTTGGTGAGCAAGCAGTCCTTTGTGGTGGCGCTGTAGAGCTTGTCAAAATGGGTTTTGAGACGTTAACTGAAGCAGGCTATGCACCAGAGATGGCTTACTTTGAGTGCTTGCATGAGCTAAAACTCATTGTTGATTTGATGTATGAAGGCGGTATCGCTGACATGAACTATTCAATCAGTAACAATGCTGAATATGGCGAATACGTGACGGGTTGTGAGGTTATCAATGAGCAATCACGCGAAGCTATGCGTAATGCCTTGAAGCGTATCCAGTCTGGTGAATACGCTAAAATGTTCATCTCTGAAGGAGCTACTAACTATCCTTCAATGACCGCTCGTCGCCGTAACAACGCTGAGCATCCAATCGAAATCACTGGTGCTAAATTACGCGCCATGATGCCTTGGATCGGTGGCAATAAAATCATCGATAAAGACAAAAACTAAGACAAAAACGCTTTAGTTTAGCAGTAGATTTTTTGATTTAGTAAAGATTAAACCCATGTTGTCAACTTGATAGCATGGGTTTTTTAGTGGGCTCTATTATTAGAGCTAAGAGCATTATACAAGCTGTCATTACGATAACGCTTGAAATTTGCTAAGAGCTACCTAATATAAACAGCCTTGCTGCGTTTATTAGTAAGTAGCTGAATAATGGCTATTTACAAGTTCACCATTCTTGTTACTCTTTATTTCTCATTTTAGACTATAGGTTGTACTGTGCAAATATCTTTTCCAGACTGGCTGACCCCGCAATTTGCTTATATTACTTTTAGTGCGCTAGTTGCCGTGCTGATTTGGATAGAAGGGGAGATGCTCAGGCGTAATGATGGCAAGCTACCCAAGTCTAAGCTATTTCAAATCGCATCATTATTAGATACCTCTTGGTTTTTTGTATCAGTGGTGATGTTATATATTATTGACTTAACCCCACTTGCCGCTGCCGTTCCTGCCGCTTATGGTATTTATACTGTGTTTGGTTGGATTTATGGCACACGCTTGCTCAAACTCAAAGGCATACCTGATTCAGCAGCAGATTTAGTCGTACCTTCTAAGTACATCGCTTATAGCCAATCGTTTGCTTTAATATTTTTTGCCTTGTGCTCATTGGTGCTGGCATCGCCTTGGTTGCCTTTGCCAAACTAAGGCTAGATTGCTATATAGAAGCGATCTATTGAGAAAATTATAGGCCTAAAAACAGGCAGAATTATCTAAGAATATGATGCTAATACTGGTCTTAAATTTTTTACAAAACGGTTTAATTTAGCCTATCTTTGATTATAAAAACTGCTATACTACAAGGGTACTTAAGCGATTTAAGGCTGGAATAGTACTGTATCATTGGGATAGAGTGTTATTTAGTTTTAGCATTCTGCTAATAGATCGAATAAGTATTTGTCAATTAATCGGTAATGACACACGTCTTGCCAACCGTTAAAGAGTTAGGAAAATTTATGTCAGATAAAGTTGAAGGTACTGTAAAGTGGTTTAACGAAGCTAAAGGTTTTGGTTTTATCGCACAAGATAATGGCGGCCAAGATGTATTCGCTCATTATAGCGCTATCCAAGGTGGTGGTTTCAAAACTCTAGCCGAAGGCCAAAAAGTATCTTTCGTTTTAGGTGAAGGCAAAAAAGGCCCACAAGCTGAGCAAATCGAAGCCCTTTAACTCTTATAGCTATTGAATATGATCCGCTCTATTTATTAGCATTAATTTTAAAACGTTAGATTACTTTGTTTGTTAAAACAAAAATATTGTCTAGACTGTATCGCGAAAGCAACCTAATAAGAGGTTGCTTTTTTTGTGCTAAATTTTTGTACAACACGCCCTATTTGTAAGTCTTGTTAAATTATTACCAAAAGAAAGCAACACGCCCGACTAACAAACTCCTCTATAATTAATAATTAATAAAAATGTTTAAACGCACTAAATCAAGGGTAGGGTATAGGAAGGTTTTATGGAGTGGCAAGCTTGGTTCTTGATTGATTGGCAGCAAGTCATTGGCATAGCGCTGTCAGTGATAGGGTTTTATTTCTGTTTAATATTGTTCACACGCATCGTTGGGTTGCGAAGTTTCTCAAAACTGTCCAGCTATGATTTGGCCATGACCGTCGGTATTGGTAGTATTCTGGCGTCTACTGTATTGTCAAAATCTACATCGCTATTACAAGGCGTATTTGCGATCGGCATGCTATTTATGCTGCAAGCGCTACTCTCTATTATGAGACGCAAGTTTAAGCCTTTTAAAGCCTTGATAGACAATCAGCCTATCATTTTGATGTCTAATGGCGAGTACCTCTGGGATAACCTAAAAGAAGCTAAGCTCAGCACCAATGATATCAAACAAATATTGCGTCAAAATGGGATTAAATCTAAATCAGAGGTATTTGCAGTCATTATGGAAACGACAGCGAATATAAGCGTGATAAAAACTAGCGATATTAGCCCTGATTGGTCGTTGTTTGATGATATTCGTGACAACGAGATCTTAGTGACGGCTTATAACAATGGCGTCAAACAAAAAAGCAATGTTGAAGTGTTTTCTAAAACATAACAAAACGTTAAGCAAATTAAAGCACAGTGATGCTATAAAGGGTTACCATTGTTATTAACAAGGTTATAACTTATAAAACAAGGCTATAACTTCTAAGATATAATCGAAATTTTCAAGAATATTTGTAGCTCACAAAGCTTGTGTTTGAAAACAGTGATAAATTTATGACCGATTATTCACCGCCTCGTCTTGACCTTGTAGATGCTCTCACGCAAGATAGTCAGGTCTAGTAAACACAGTCAGAAAAATCATTAGCCACTAGTTATTACAAAATGAGCTAAATAGCTTAATTATAAATTTACGTCTATAACATAAGACTTTTTATTTATTTTTTAATTCAAAATTTACATTTATATATAACAAAAGAGGAACGTATGAAAGCATTAGTAGCGGTCAAGCGCGTTATCGATTATAACGTAAAGGTAAGAGTAAAAGCCGATCATTCAGCGGTCGATTTATCCAACACTAAGATGTCTATCAACCCGTTTGATGAGATTGCCGTAGAAGAAGCGGTTCGTCTAAAAGAAGCCGGTGTCATTGATGAAATTATCGTCGCATCTATTGGTCCAAAAGAGTCGCAAGAGCAGATTCGTGCAGCATTAGCGCTTGGTGCAGATCGTGGCGTATTGGTTCAAACAGATGATAAGCCTTATCCATTACAAGTGGCTAAAATCTTAAAGAGCATCGCTGAGTCTGAAGCGACTGATATCATTCTTTTAGGTAAGCAAGCTATCGATGATGATAATAACCAAACGGGTCAAATGCTGGCGGCGTTGATGGGTATTGGTCAAGGTACTTTTGCCTCAGAGGTCAAAGTTGACGGCGATAAAGTAAACGTTACCCGTGAAGTCGATGGCGGCTTGCAAACCGTAGCTTTATCGCTACCTGCGCTAATCACTACCGACTTACGCTTGAATGAGCCACGTTATGCCAAATTGCCTAACATTATGAAAGCTAAGAAAAAGCCGCTTGATGAGAAAACTCCTGCTGACTTTGGCGTAGATATGAGCTCTAAGCAACAAATCATCAAAGTTGAGCCACCTGCTGAGCGTAAAGCTGGTATTACAGTAAAATCAGTAGATGAGCTAGTAGATAAGCTTAAAAATGAAGCAAAAGTCATTTAATTGAGCCGCTAGTTGAATAGGCTAATCTTATAAGATAATACGAATAAATAAAGGATAATAATCATGGCAGTTTTAGTATATGCAGAACATGACAATGCCAGTCTAAAAAAGGCAACGCTTAATACGATCGCTGCTGCCAAAGAAATTGGTGGCGATATTCATGTATTAGTTGCAGGTAGTGGTAACCAAGCTGTGGCTGATGAAGCGGCAAAAGTTGAAGGCGTAACCAAAGTGCTAGTCGCAGATAATGCCGTGTATGAGCATCAGTTGGCTGAGAATATCGCGCTATTGGTTGCTGATATCGCAGGCGACTATAGCCATATTCTTGCGCCTGCTACTACTACTGGTAAAGGCTTTATGCCACGTGCAGCTGCCTTGCTGGATGTAAGTATGTTGTCAGAGATTACCAAAGTAGTCGATGCACAAACCTTTGAGCGTCCTATCTATGCAGGTAATGCTACAGCTACGGTCAAGACTTCAGAAGATAAAGTAGTGCTCACGGTGCGTGCGACTGCTTTTGATCCTGCTGCAAGCGAGGGTGGCTCAGCGACTGTTGAGGCTATCGATAATGTACAACAGTCTGATAAAGCTACTTTTGTGTCTGAAGAGATGGCCAAATCTGATCGTCCTGAGCTGACTTCAGCATCTATTGTGGTATCTGGTGGTCGAGCGCTGGCGAATGGTGAGAACTTTACCAAATACATTGAGCCACTCGCTGACAAATTAGGTGCCGCTATCGGTGCTTCACGCGCAGCAGTCGATGCCGGTTACGTCGCTAACGATATGCAGGTCGGTCAAACAGGCAAAATCATCGCCCCAGATCTTTACATTGCCGCTGGTATCTCAGGTGCTATTCAGCATCTAGCTGGTATGAAAGATTCTAAGGTTATCGTTGCTATCAATAATGATCCAGATTCACCTATTGCAAGCGTTGCGGATTACTTCTTAGAAGCCGATCTATTTGAAGCGCTACCTGAGCTGACTAGTAAAGTTTAATTATTCATTATGATCGCTCAATTTAATTACTGAGCTTTATACCGTCTTATAAATAAAAATCCCGCTATTACTAATAGCGGGATTTTTTTAGAATTAGTTTTTTGGCCAATACTTTATGAATATTGCCGTTGTCGTAGCGTCTCATAAAGACAAAGCGCGCCAGCAATCGCCACATTAAGACTCTCTTGTCCATTAGGCTGGGGTAGGGCAATAGGAGTGGCGCATTGCATTAGCTCGTCACAAACGCCTTGACCTTCATGTCCCATGATCCACGCTACAGGCGCATGTAAATCATGCTGATAAATGAGCGTATCCGTATGTGAGCTAGTGGCTAGTAGCGGCACTCGTACTTTATCTAAGATATCTTGGCTGCTTAAGCCCTCATAAATAGTCAAAGCAAACTGCGCACCCATGCCCGCCCGTAAGGTCTTTGGTGACCATGCCTGTGCAGTGGCATTAGTACAGAGCACCGTACTGATACCTACCGCTGCAGCAGTGCGCAATAACGTACCAACATTACCACTGTCCTGTACATCATTTAGCACTAAGCAGTCGGTCGTAATAACAGGCAAGACGGGCGCTGGTATATCAATGATCGCCATAATATCAATACCTGAGCCTAAGCTACGAATGCTCTTGTATAACGAGTCTGATAGAGTCAATATACTGATATCTGTGGTTAGGCGATTAAGTACTTGCTGCACTTCAGGATGCGATTTTGCTGATTCTGAAACCAATATTTGTGCAAAGCGACAGCCATGACCCAGCGCCGCATCCAATAAGTGCACCCCTTCAAGCACCGTTTGCGCCAGCTTATTACGCTGGCGAGATTGTGATAGTAAAGCCTTGACTAGCTTTACGGTTTGATTTTTATCAGAGGTGATCAAATCGTCAGGTCGATGTAGGTCTGCTGTCATAGTGAACCATATAATGATAAAAACAAGTTTAAGGGATTAGGGTCTGTTGAACATTCGATCATGGCACTGACAGAGACTATTTTTTAGGCGATTCTAGATTAAAAATATCTAGTTTAGCATCCTAAGCGGATCTTTTTAATGACGAATCGGCAAAAAAGAGTCCTGTCCTTGCAGGCTGATGCTAAAATTGTTCTATTCGTTATAAAAATCTAGCCAATACAATAAGCATTACCTGCGATCTTTACTTAGACTAGAACCATTTTAGCTATCAGCAGTGCTCATTTATGAATGTTCAACAGACCCCGAGACTAATAGCAAAAAGGCTATTTAGCCGCATGTTGCAAATGTAAGTCTTTGACATAAGCCACTTCGTTTTTGCTGCCAAGTACAACAGGCACACGCTGATGGATATCGTTAGGCTCGATATCTAAGATACGATTAACAGCATCCGTTGCACCGCCACCTGCGCGTTCAATCAGTAAGCTCATCGGATTGGCTTCATACATCAGACGCAGCTTGCCTGCCTTGTGCGCGTATTTAGTATCAAAGGGATAAGTAAATAATCCACCGCGACAAAGGATACGATGCACGTCACCGACCATAGCCGCGACCCAGCGAGTATTAAAGTCGCGTCCGCGAACCCCTGCCTCGCCATCGATTAACTCATCGATATATTGCTGCATAGGGGCACGCCAATAGCGATAGTTTGAGCTGTTGATAGAATACTCACTGGTATCAGCATCGATTTGTATTTTTTCTTCAATAAGGACATAGTCGCCACTATCAGGATCTAAGCTAAACATAGCCACATCGTCTGCTATGGTCAGCGCAAGCATAGTGGAGGTGCCATACAGCAAATAACCTGCTGCCAGTTGTTGATTACCCGCTTGCAAAAAGTCTTTGTCTACGCTGATTTGACCTTGGCGCTGGTAGGGTAAGATTGAGAAGATAGTGCCAACTGCCATGTTAATATCGATATTTGATGAGCCATCTAAAGGATCAAATAACACGAGCAAGCTACCATCAGTATGAGCAGGCGTTGAGTTGTCCAACTCCTCCGAGGCTACCCCAGCACAATGCGCGTTACTCGCTAAAGCGTCTAATAGTAAGTCATTGGCTAGGACATCGAGCTTTTTTTGCTCCTCGCCTTGCACGTTCTGATTACCAGCCTCGCCTAAGATGTCAGCTAATGCACCGCGTCGCAGGAGTTGGGCAATCGTTTTACCGACCTCAGTAATAGTAGCAATCGTCTCGTTCACAGCAGTATTAGTCGAGTGATTATTTAGATATTGAGTCAAAGTGGTCATAAACTTTCCTAGTCAGTAGGATTATAATAAAATTTTGATGAGCGCTATGGTTTTGGTAGGTGCTGTCAGCTGAATAAGGTTATTGAGTGATCATTAATGACTGATCGCTGGCAATATATCTAATACACCTAACGGGTGCAAATGAGATGCTACGCTACGGTCAAGGAGTTTTAAAATTGCTACAAGACGACCGATCGCAGATAGTACAATAAGTACATCTAGGGTGGGCAACACCGTAGCGGTTTAAAAGTACTCCGACTATATCTTTGTCAGTACGGTAAAATCAGCTACACTATAGCTAATATTGATAAGCTTATAAAGTCCATTAGCAATTATTAGCAAAACAGGTTCGATACAATTCGAGCGTAGTTTTGCTGTTTATTGCCGATAGTATGAGCCATCAATTGCCCTAAACTAAACCAACAATAAAGACTTGCCATTATGCCAAATTCTAACAGTAGTCGTGTAAATAATACGGTATTACCTTCTGAACATGCCAAGTTTGATCCAGAAACTATTCATCAGCGGCTCAATACTTCGCTGAGCCTACCACAGCTCAATAGCGATGGTAGTATAAGGCATTTTTTGGGAGTAGAAGGCTTAAATAAGGCGCAATTGCAAGCGATCATTGCTAAGGCTGAAACCTTTATTGATGAAAATGGTCAATTGATCAACCGTCCTGAGCTAGAGGGCTGTACGGTGATGAATCTGTTTTTTGAGCCTTCAACGCGTACACGTACTACGTTTGAGGTGGCAGAAAAGCGGCTCGGCGCGAATGTGCTAAATCTCGATATTGCCAGCTCTAGTGCCAAAAAAGGTGAGAGCTTGCGTGATACGCTATGGAACTTGCAGGCGATGACTGCTGATATCTTTGTCGTGCGTCATTCGGCCTCTGGTGCGGCGCACTTTATGGCGACTGAGGTGACGCCAAATATTGCTATTATCAATGGCGGTGATGGCTGGCATGCGCATCCTACCCAAGGCATGCTCGATATGCTAACTATTCACCGTGAAGCCCCGCGCCCATTCGAAGAGCTATCAGTAGCTATCATTGGTGATGTGAAGCATTCGCGTGTTGCTCGCTCCGATATCAGTGCGCTGCAAACGCTTGGGGTCAAAGATATTCGGGTGATTGCACCGCGTACCTTGTTACCTAAAGGTATTGAACGTTTTGGTGTCACTGTTTATGAGGATATGAATGATTGTGTGCGAGACTGTGATGTCATTATGGGGCTTAGAATACAAAATGAGCGTATTGGCTCGCCGCTACTGGCTTCATCAAACGAGTATTATAAGCAATATGGTATTACTCCTGAGCGCGTAGCACTGGCTAAGCCTGATGCCTTGATTATGCATCCAGGACCGATGAATCGCGGGGTTGAGATCGCCTCTAGTGTGGCAGACGGGCCGCAGTCAGTGATTCTTAGACAAGTCAGTAATGGCGTTGCCATTCGTATGGCGGTATTGTCCATGGCTATGGAGGGACAGCGTTTTCATCAGGCGCTTTCATCAAGTGCTAAATAGCTAATATTTGGATAGCTAGTATGTAGATACGCTGTTTTATTCTTATTTACACCCTTTATTGATACGGTAATAACGCTCATGACTAACGTTACAAATTCAGATACTAAGATGCACGATTTACTTCCAGAAGCCTTTAAAAAAGCATTGTCAAAAACGACTAGCGCTCAATTAGCAAAACTGACCGACGAGCGTGAGACTTGGCTATTACCACCACTAGTCGATCTGTGCGCGCGTTTGCGTGAGCCTGGGTTACAGCAGCATGGTACGCTGGCGTCTGAAGGTCGTGCGGCGCGTGCTAATGGGTTTTTGCATGTGGTAACGCCACCTGATACCAATCCTATATTAGAAAATGGCTCATTATTAAAAGGTCTGCGTGAGCGTGCACTAGACGATGGCGGGATTTATCTGCATATTTTAGGCGCATTGACCGAAGGTTTAAAAGGGGAAAACCCTTCCAATATTGCTGGACTCAAAAAAGGCGGCTGTATTGCTGTCTCTAATGCCCGTCGACCTTTTGCTAATGATTTGGTATTACTACGTACCCTAGAGTACGCAGCAACTTTTGGCATGAAAGTATTTTTCTATCCTAATGAGCCAAGCTTGTCGGGTGATGGCGTCGCTCATGAAGGTTATATTGCCTCTTATCATGGTTTGCAGGGCATCCCGTGGATTGCAGAAACGGTCGCCTTATCTACTCAGTTGTTGATGGTCGAAGAAACGGGCATCGCTGCGCACTTTAGCCAACTGTCCTGTAAGTCTTCAGTAGAGCTGATGCGCTGGGCAAAAAATAAAGGATTGCCAGTCACTTGTGATGTGGCGATGCACCAGCTGTATTTAACAGATGATAACCTAGAAGGCTTCAACTCTATGGCGTACGTATTGCCGCCGCTTCGTAGTAACACCGATCAAAAAGCACTACGTCGAGGCCTCAAAGACGGTACGATTGATGCTATCTGTAGCCATCACGAGCCGCTAAATGCCACAGCCAAAAAAGCGCCATTCGCTGAGAGTACCCCAGGCATTTCCAACTTTGACACCTTTATGGCGTTAGCCTGTCAATTAGTACGTGATGAGGTGCTAAGTAGAGAGCAGCTGGTGGACAAGATTTGTCTAAACCCAGCACGTATCGCTGGTATTGATGAGCAGTATGCTACTACAGGCGGTGCGGTGGTGGTAAATCCTAACCTGGAGTGGCAAGTCACCTCCGATACTATGCATTCTAATGGTAAAAACACGCCATTCTATAATCAGTGTCTGCAAGGGCGCGTTGTGGAGACTTTCTTTGGCTAAAGCGCCACAGTACCAATCCAAGTCACCGCCTGTTACCGCTAAAGCGTCTTCTGAGTCTATAAAAGCTGTCGCTATTTATGAGATCGTCAAAGGTGCTGGTGCGTTGATAGCCGCTGGTGCATTAGGTCTATGGCATAAGGATTTAGATCAATGGCTGGCAACGGCTACTGAGACTTGGCAGCAGTATTTTGGTCAGCTGCTCGCGCCGCAAGTAGAGAGCACAGTAACGCTTGCGCAAAAAGCGAGTGAAAACTGGACGCTGTTCTTGATATTCATCTGTGTTTATATCAGTTTGCGTTTTATTGAAGCTTATGGCTTGTGGCAAGATAAGACATGGGCTTATTGGTTCAGCGTCATCGGTTATGGGATATTTATTCCTATTGAGCTTTATTATTTAATAGTAAGTCCATTTGACTGGTTCAAGTTGGGTATCTTACTATTAAATATTACCATTGTCATTGTGGTTTATCTCAATATGAAACGTAAAGGTTTGATTTAAAGTATCCTATTGTCAATGCTATAACTGCTCATCCTTAATAGGGCTGATGGTTTTGGCCACTCGGCCCACACTGAGTCCTTGCACCAGTATAGAGAATACAACGACCCCATAAGTCAATGCCAATAGGATGTCACGCTCGCGACCTGCTGGCAGCTGTAATACTAGCGCTACTGAAATACCACCACGCAATCCGCCCCAAGTCAAAACTTTCCAAGCGCCAACAGGTAGCTCAAGCTGATGTCTAAAGGTACGTGTGGTAGTACCGACGACGATAAATCGCGCCAACAGTGCGATAATAATCGTCAAGCCTGCTGCTATAAATAGATTGCCAGAGTAGGCAATCATCACCACCTCTAAACCGATTAATACAAATAAAATCGCATTTAATATCTCATCAATCAATTCCCAAAACAGATCGATATAATGGCGAGTTTTGTCACTCATCGCTAAGGCGCGACCGCGATTACCTACCATTAGTCCCATCATCACCATAGCCAATGGCCCTGATAGATGCCAATGGCTGGCAAGCGCGTAACCGCCGATTACGCCAGCTAAGGTCAACAGCACCTCTTCTTGATAACTATCAATACTCTGGAGCATATAATACAAAATAGCGCCGAGCACTAGACCAAAAACGATACCGCCGCCAGCTTCAACGGCTAGCGTATGCGCCACATAGTTGACTGTGGGAATATCGCCACTCGATAAAATACTTAGTAATAATACAAAGATAACAACGCCAATACCGTCGTTAAATAAAGACTCGCCAGCGATAACGGTCTCGATGCTCTTAGGAGCACCTGCTGAGGCCAAAATACCCATAACCGCGATTGGGTCAGTCGGTGAGATTAAAGCGCCAAATAGTAAACACCAAATAAAGGATAGCTCAAAGCCAAACAGGGGCAGCATATAATAGATAGCCGCTGCAATAAGTACCGCTGACACTATAGTGCCGATGCAAGCTAAAATACCAATAGGCAGCTTATAGCGTCTCAAATCGCTAACATTGACGTGTAATGCGGCTGCAAATAATAGCATAGAGAGCATACCATCGAGCAAAACCTCAGTAAAATCAAGCTGATCTAGTAAGCTCATCTCATAATCAATCAACTGATCAAATCCTAAAAACCCCAAAAATATCGCTACAATAGATAATAAGATAGAGATTACCATCACACCAATGGTGGTTGGCAGTCCAATAAAGCGATGATTAACATAAGTCAAAAGCGCTGTGATTGACAAAAATATAGCGCTGATTTCAAGTACAGTTAGGCTGGTTGCGGATGTCATAAAAAGCTCTTTGATAGGTCTTGATTGATTCAAAAGTAATAAAGCGAAAGCTAGCTTGATTGAGTCTCTAATGCTTTACGAATATGCTCATTAAAGGCGCTAGTGTATTCAAAATATTGATGCTTGGCGTTATCATCATGGATAAACTGCCGAGCCTGAGCACACATGGCTTTCAAGTCTAACATCAACTCATTATAGGCAAGGTTTTCTCGTCCTGCACGCTCAATGAGAGTCAGCTCATGCAGTAAAGCTTGACGCTGTGCGCTATTGACCCGCGCATAGTTCAAGTCTGTAATAGCTTGGCATAGCGCTTTTAACACCATTAAGTCTGCCGTAGCGTAGCGACGTATTTCACCGAGAGAGCTATCGATAAAGTCCGAAATCTTAGGATTTTTGGTAACCACTGCTAAGGTTGCTATTCGCAACTTATCAGCAGCAACATCGACTACATCCTTGTCATGAGGCAATACATAAAAATGATAAGGACTGGGCGGTTGGCGCCGCATCATTACACTGATACAAGTCGTTAGTGACTGTACACAGTTCACTGCCGTTTTTGGATCGTTAATACCAGGGGATAGGGCACGGACGGCAATCTCAGTCATTTGCCCTAAACTGTAGGCAATATCATCAGAATGAGAGAGTCTAGGCTCGATCTCGATACCCGCCGCAAAGCGTTGCCAGAATAAGCCATCGGGTGCTCTTGGCATGACAGCCAGATGTGAGGTTTTGGTTTTTTGTAAGAAGCTTATGTGATCGGCAGGACGCTGATAAAAGTATCCTATAATATTATGATCAGTGACAAAGTCGCCAAGATTAGTATGCAGCTTTATGACGCCGCCATAGTCAGTGGCTAGGGCGGTTAGTGTCTCTATATATATCTGATGTAAATATCCTGCGGTAGGGGCATAGATCGACGTTGCCGACCAATCAAGATATTGCACGACATCTTTATCTTTTGTATCGCGCTGATGCTGAATATCACAATGATCACTATACCAATAATGAATATTCTTAATAGCTTCATTGCTCGCACCCTCAATGACGTGAGATGCCTGAATAGCATGCACCATATGCTGTACGAAATATACCAATAGTAAGGCACACATGATGGCTAAGATAATAGCAAAAGTAACGGCTAATTGTGGCACGCCAAAATCAACGTCAAACTTATGGATGGACTTGAGTACCAATAGGCTATAGCTAAAAGTGCCTAAGAATATACCTAAGACAAACTGATTGGGTGTATCTGTCAAAAAGTTACGCAGTAGCCTGGGGCCAAATTGCGAAGATGCCATAGATAGTACAGCAATAGTAATCGAAAAAGTAGTACCTGCTACTCCTAATACCGCCCCTGCAATCGAGGTCATAATCGCGCGTGCCGCATCAGCATCACCAGTAAAGGCAAAGCCAATATCTCGTACCATTTCCCTATCAAAGCGCTCATCAATAGAGAGTATTAGAGGTGCTAAGAGGATACCTAACACAATCAAAGCAGTAGGGATAAACCAGTAAGAGCCGAGCAGCTTTTGCCAGATGTTTCTTAAACGATCGGGCAAATTGGTCAAAGTCTCGAGCGATAGCAGATGAAGAAAATCTTTTGGCCATGTCGTAAGACTATCCAAGATGCGTTTAGAAAGCTTGTTTTTAGAGTTCTCTTGCACTGTCGTAAGCTCCTAGTTAGAGGTAGCAGTAATATAAACGAGCATCAAGCTTAAGATTCAACCAAACGCTTATAATGGATCTATTTAAACCCTGTAAATATCAATAAAAGCTACTTAAACATTTCGGGGTTATCAGCTTCGGTGATGATATTGTCTTTGGATAAAATAGGCTGTGCCTCGCTGCGAGTAGCCTTTTTGTTATTGGTTCTATTAGATTTGCTAGGTTCAAGGTCATCTGGAATGATGGCTTCGTGATGGTTGTTGTCATGTACAACAATACTGTCTTTGTCATAAGCTTCAGGGACAAAATGCGGGGTTGAGTTATCGCTATGCACTTTATCACGACCTTTTTGCTCATAGTCATGATCTTTATTGTCCGCTGGCGTTTTTTCGCGCGGCGCGCTATGGACGAAGATAGTCGCTAATGGCAAATTAAGTTGCTCTTTGGCATAGCTCTCGGTGTTCTCAAGGCGATCCACTAACAGGCTAAGCCATGGCTTTTGCTGATTATGCTTCATCTCATCCAGCTCATCTTTGATGGGCAACGGATAGGGTAGTGTCCGATAAAAGTCCCATAGCGTCATATTACTCAGATCTTTTTTGAGTACATACTCATCATCTGCGGTCATCGTAATTAGATTGCTATCTTGTAAGTAGTTAATATAGGTATACCATTTTGGCAGCTCTTTACGGCCTAATACTTTACGCAACTCCTGCTCACTGACCGCATCGCCTTCTAGATGACGACTATAAACCAAATTGAGCATATCCAATAAGCTAAGCAAAGGGTGACGCGGGTAGACCTCTTCGGTATCAAAAATCGTCAGGGTATAACTGATCTCCACACCTAATAGAATCAAATTCCAAGACAGGTATATCCATAATAAGAATATTGGTAGCGCGGCAAACGCACCATAAATGGCCTCATAACTGGTAAAGTTAGTCATCACAGTGCCAAAAACGTGCTTGAGCATCTCGAACACAATAGCGACAATAACTCCAGCAAGCGCCGCACTTTTAAAAGGCACCTTTGCCTTAGGTATAAACCAATACATAGCGATAAAGCCAGTCACCGTTATACCGATAGTGACCAGTTGAATCCAAAATGCCCAGTCGATACCATAGCCACCAATTTGACGATTAAGAAAACTCAAACTTTGCACTGCGCTTGAGGCTATAAACGCTGTACCCAACACTAAAGGTCCCAAAGTCACTATGGTCCAATAGCGCAATATACTCTTAAGACCACCTGAGCGATCTTCCACCCGCCAGATTTGGTTAAAGGCGCGCTCAATAGTGGTCAAAGTCACAATAGTGGTGACAAATAAAATCATCGCGCCAATAATAGTTAAGTTAGAGGATTTTTCAGCAAAGCTATTGATGTATTTACTCACCTGCATGCTCGACTGTGGCAGCAAATTGCTATAAATGACTTCATAGATCTGTGCTCGAACTGAAGCGAGTGCAGGTACAGAAGACAAAATCATCAACAGCACTGTCAACATAGGTACGATTGACAGCATCGTTGTATATGTCAATGAAGCGGCCTTCTGCTGACAGTTATCTTCAAAAAAATGCCGTATCAAAAACTTGGTAAACTGAAACCAGCGCTGCTGCAAAAAGGGTAGTTTTTTTAAGGTATTATTCATAGCGGTCATTTAGCAGCAGTAGAGGTACGATAGTGTAACAAAATTATAGCGTTAAATTCTGCTCATAATTTGTGTCAAAATGCATAGTTATCGCTTGCTGTCACTATGATACTTAGATGCTCGTTAGATGACTATTAAGCAGTTAGGAATAAACAGTTAGGAAGTCAATCAGTCACAGCTTTATGTATTAGCTGACAACCCACGCATGGTATAATTAGTGTCTAAGCCTGATAGCTATTTTAAGCTTAACAGCTCCCTCAAAAAGGATTTTATTAATGAGTCAGAATACCCCTTATGTCTTAGTGCTTTATTATTCTAATCATGGTACGACCAAAACGTTAGCTTATGCCATAGCACAAGGTATAGAAGATGCTGGCATGACGGCGCGGATTCGCACAGTGCCGCCCGTAGCTCCTGAAACGACTGCCAGCTCGCCTGCTATTCCAGATGACGGTGATCTGTATTGTACGATGGACGATCTAAAAGACTGTATGGGTCTAGCGCTGGGTAGTCCGACTCATTTTGGCAATATGGCCGCGCCACTGAAGTACTTTTGGGATAATACGGTTACTATTTGGCTGGCGGGTAACCTGCAAAATAAGCCTGCTTCAGTATTTACTGCTACAGGCTCCATGCATGGAGGGCAAGAGACCACGTTACTTACGATGATGCTGCCACTGATCCATCATGGGATGATGATTGTCGGTTTGCCTTATGGTGAGCCTGCGCTCAATCGCACTCAGCGCGGTGGTACGCCTTATGGCGCAAGCCATGTCAGTGGTGCAGGTCATGACCAAAAAGTGACCAATGATGAGCGCGAGTTAGCAGTTGCTCAAGGGTATCGTCTGGCTACTGCAGCGGTCGCTTTGGCCAAAGCTGATTGGCAGCGTTAAGCTACAATAATAAGCTATGTTCGTTGCTGTGAGTAGCAGCGCTTAATTAGGAAGTAGATATCTTTAATGACTAATAAACTCTCTGATAATAAAGCTGACTTAGACATATCAGCGCTGCCCGATACTGATCAAGCTGCCGCAGCCAAGCGGTCTGCTACGATTGGTAAACCACCAGCACGCTCTACTAAGACCAGCAAGCCTATCGCGCCTATGCATAAGCGTTTAGTGATAACTTGGCTGCTATGGTTGGCTTATCGATTGTTAGCTATGCCCTTATTTATTAGCATGGTTAATCCTAATAGCCCTGATATTCTCGGTGGTATTGTTTGGTATGGCTTATGGCTATTACCTGCCTTTATCTTTACGCCTGCGATCTTTAAGGGTAGATCTCCTTATGTACTGCTAGTGGGTAGCATGTTGACTTTGGTTTACCTAGGCGCTAGTGGGGTTACGCTATTTGTTAGACTATATGGTAGCGGTTGGCTTGAGATTTTACTTTATAGTATCGATTTTGCTCTACTGATGCTGATTAATACGTGGTTGTTTTTATTATTAAAGCGTCTACCTTCTATGAATAATGTGATCAAAAAACCTCGCTCTCATTAATTTAAATTTTGTTGTAGTAAAATAAAAAGCGGCGCTCTATATTTAGAGCGCCGCTTTTTTTGTAAAATCCATATTATCTAAGCAAAACTTAATTTACTTTGGTTAATTCTAAATCCATTTTCTTACCATCATTGAATTGGCTTACCTTTACCGGTAGATAATCTAAGCTAGGCGCTAACCAAAAGCTGGTTGAGCGGCTATTATCATCATGGATACGATCAACGCGTACGGTGTCAAAAGTACCAGCAGGAACCGTGATTTTGGCTTTGCCTGAGTTTTTAAACGGGGTTTTTTCAATTTTATCTTTTTTGGCCATATAGTAGTTGCCAGAGAATTTACCATTTAACAAGTCTTGGCGAATTTGTACTTCTAAGCTTAAATCATCAAAGGCTTGCTGCGCCATATTTAGATTAACCGTTTTGCCTTTATAAGTACTAGCCACTTTTTTATTGCCTGAATTAAAGCTGAGGCTGTGAGTACGACCAATTCCAAACAATTTGTAAGTTGTGCTGGCCTGAGTTGGGGCTACATTGTTGCCATTAATGACAAAAGTACTTTTTTGCGAAGCGCTGGCAACTTTAGCGACTAGAGCATTGACATCGTATTTCCAAACGTTGCCTGACTTGCTTAGTGTGCGAGTAGCCACTCCTTTATATTTGTCTTCAACGGTAAAGCTATAATCAGCACTTGAGGGTGCGATAGTTTTTGCGTTAGCGAGAGTCGGGGTAGTCATGCTTAAGGCTCCAATAGCAGCGACACTTGCACCCATTGTTAATGTGGATAAGAGCTTGCTGCGTGTTGTTTGAATAGTAGCGTTCATAAAGCTTCCTTAATGTATTTTTTAATTTATTAGCTATTGTTATAAAGGTATAGGTATAGCTCTTTGCTCAACTCCTATAATGGTCATATCCTGTTACATTTTCAAGAGTGAGCCGCGCTATAGATGTTTAGATGCTGTATGCAATCTTGCCAAAAAGTCTTGAGTCTTGACTATGGGTAACGCCGTGTAAGTAAAGCTACGGGCTAAACTCTAATTATGATAAACAGACACTGTTATTTTGGGGCTGCAGCTTCCTGCTATTGTTCTAGAAATATCACACTTTTAGAGAGTGTTAGACGACGATGGCCAATAATATTGTTGTAATGTTTTTAGCTTTACACTTGAAGATATCTATTATTGCCCCCACTTTTGGGGACAAGCTTAATAGTTATCTTCGCTACGGTGAGTGTCTAAAAACAGTACTAAAAGATAATGATATTAAGACCGCTACATTAAATAATTTTAACCTCAAATAACTAACCTTTTGGAGTCATATTAATGAATATCCGTCCTTTACATGATCGTATCGTAGTCCGCCGCATAGAAGAAGAAACAAAAACAGCGGGTGGCATTTTACTACCTGGTTCAGCCCAAGAAAAGCCGTCACAAGGCGAAGTGTTAGCAACTGGTAATGGTCAAATTCGTGACAATGGCGAGACTCGTGCTTTAGATGTCAAAGCTGGCGATAAAGTATTATTCGGTCAGTATGCTGGTCAAACGGTAAAAGTTGACGGCGAAGAGTTACTTATCATGAAAGAATCTGATGTATTAGGCGTGCTAGAAGCTTAATAGCAGTAATCTTTATCATATTTTAAAAACTATAAATAATTGGAGCAAATCAAAATGGCAAAAGACGTAAAATTCGGTATAGATGCCCGTAAACAAATGATGGACGGCGTAAACGTCCTTGCAAATGCAGTACGAGTAACGCTAGGCCCTAAAGGTCGCAACGTGGTCATCGATAAGTCATTTGGCGCCCCAACCATCACTAAAGATGGTGTTTCAGTTGCCAAAGAAATCGAGCTTGAAAACAAATTTGAAAACATGGGCGCTCAATTGGTTCGTGAAGTCGCTAGCCGTACTAATGATGTTGCTGGTGATGGTACAACCACAGCTACTGTATTGGCTCAGTCAATCTTGCAAGAAGGCATGAAGTCTGTTGCTGCTGGCATGAACCCAATGGATCTGAAACGCGGTATCGATAAAGCGGTTCGCGCGGCTGTTGAGCAAATTCATTTGCTATCAACCCCAGCTGACGATTCAAAAGCGATTGCCCAAGTTGGTTCTATCTCTGCCAACTCAGACACCAAAATTGGTGAACTAATTGCTGAAGCGATGGAAAAAGTCGGTAAGCAAGGTGTTATCACTGTTGAAGAAGGTTCAAGCTTTGAAGATACCTTAGAAGTTGTCGAAGGTATGCAGTTTGACCGTGGTTATATCAGCCCGTATTTTGCTAATAAGCAAGATAGCTTGACCGCTGAATTTGAAAACCCATATATCTTACTAGTTGATAAAAAAATCAGCAATATCCGCGAAATCGTGCCATTACTTGAGCAAGTCATGCAGCAGAGCAAGCCATTGCTGATCATCGCTGAAGACGTAGAAAACGAAGCATTGGCGACATTGGTTGTCAACAACATGCGTGGCGGCTTGAAAACTTGTGCCGTTAAAGCACCAGGTTTTGGCGATCGTCGTAAAGCCATGCTAGAAGATATCGCAACGTTAACTGGCGGTACGGTTATCTCTGAAGAGATTGGTTTGAGCCTTGAGACTGCGACTCTTGAGCAATTGGGTACGGCTAAAAAAGTTACTATCGGTAAAGAAAACACCGTAATCGTTGACGGTGCTGGTAACTCTGCTGATATCGAAAACCGTGTTGAATCTATCAAACGTCAAGTTGAAGAATCAACGTCTGATTACGACAAAGAAAAGCTTCAAGAGCGTATGGCAAAACTAGCTGGCGGCGTTGCCGTTATCAAAGTTGGCGCTGCGACTGAAACTGAAATGAAAGAGAAAAAAGATCGTGTTGACGATGCGCTACATGCGACTCGCGCTGCGGTTGAAGAAGGCGTAGTTCCTGGCGGCGGCGTTGCCTTAGTTCGTGCAATGAATGCATTGTCTGAGCTACGTGGCGACAACGATGACCAAAACGCGGGTATCAATATCCTACGTCGCGCCATGGAAGCACCATTACGTCAAATCGTGACCAACTCAGGCGAAGAAGCCTCAGTAGTGGTTAACGAAGTCAAAAGCGGTAGCGGTAACTACGGTTACAATGCTGCGTCTGGTGAATACGGCGATATGCTTGAGATGGGTATCCTAGATCCAGCTAAAGTTGCTCGTTCAGCACTAGAAAACGCAGCTTCTGTCGCAGGTCTCATGTTGACTACTGAAGTTATGATCACTGATTTACCAGAAAGCGCTGATCCTATGGCTGGCATGGGCGGTGGTGGAATGGGCGGTATGGGCGGTATGGGCGGCATGATGTAATTTATGCTTCATTAATCTGTAAAGCTTAGTAAAGTAAAACCCTGATAGGCGAGAGCTTATTGGGGTTTTTACTTGGAATGTACTACTTATTATTTACTGTAAGGTCAGGAAAAATATCCTGAGTGTTTAGCTCGCTTTTATATTGCTTATTGATCCGAGTCGGTATGAAAGCGTTTATTTACTGAAGCTGATTTACACACTAAATTATTACAGTATTGTGTGCTATTGTAATTTTTTTGAAAAAATGGCATTATACTTTTGTTTATTGAATACTTAGAAATTCAACTAAAAATAAAAGGGATATTCATTGAGAAATAAATTATCTATTACTGTTTTTGCTTTAACTATTAGTTTTGTCATGAGCGGATGTGCAACAAAATCTACTAATATTTCTGCAACTTACGTGTCTCCAAATGAATACGCTAGTTATAGCTGTTCTGCTTTGGAAAATGAAATGAGAGATATATCTCAAAGAGTAGGTACAATTACTGGCCAAGTAGATAAAAAAGCATCAGCTGACGCATGGCAAATGGGTGTTGGTTTAGTACTATTCTGGCCAGTACTTTTCTTTTTAGAAGGAGGTGACGGTACACTTCAATCTGACTACGCCCTTTTAAAAGGTAAGTATGAAGCGGTTTCAACACAGTACAATAGAAAAGGATGTCCTGATATAAATAAAGAAGCCTCTAAAATATAACAAAACCCCGATAGGCTGAGCTTATCGGGGTTTTATTGTGCAAGTTAGATATCTTTTTCAAAAACTACTGACTTGCAGCGTCCCGTCTAAATACCCAAGTCTGATCATCAGACACATCTGCACAATAATAATACCCAGCTAAATCAAATCCCTTAAGCTGCTCAGCATCAGTCAATTTATTATCAGCTGCATATTTCACCATAAGGCCACGGGCTTTTTTAGCATAAAAGCTAATGACTTTATACGTGCCATTTTTCTCATCCTCAAATCTAGGCGTGATAACTTGCGCATCTAATGCCTTTTTCTTGACTGCTTTAAAGTATTCATTTGATGCAAGATTGATCAGCACTTTGTCTTCACTATTTGCCATTTGGGTATTGATAGCATCAGTGATTTTCTCACCCCAAAACTCATAGAGGTTATCACCTTGCTCATTTTTAAGCTTAGTGCCCATCTCTAATCGATACGGTAGCATCAAATCCAAAGGTTTTAGTAGACCATATAGCCCTGACAGAATACCTAAGTGCTCGTTTAGATATAATATGGTCTCTTTATCCATCTCATAGCTGGCAAGCCCGGTATAGACATCGCCATCGAATAGATAAGTCGCAGGCTTAGCATTATCAGAGGTAAAGGGTAGCTGCCACGCTTGATTGCGCTGTGCATTCAATTGTGCTAGATCGTCAGAAATACTCATCAATTCTTGCAAGTCTATCGGATCTTTAGCTTTGAGGTTTTTTATGAGCGCAGCTGAGTCTTCAATAAGGGCGGGCTGACTATAATAATTGCCAAGATTTAATGGCACAGCATCGGTCTCATTTAAGGATTTTGCAGGAGAGAGTACAAAATACATATTTATTCCTTGTTCTGATTATTGTCTTGGTGATTTATTAATATGATATCGCTACCATAGCATAAAGGAGTGAGTCGCTACATTTTCCCCTGCCAAAACCTAAGTTGACTTAAGTATACCTAAGTTTATATGGGTTCTGATTCGGTGATATTGATAGCAATAAAAGGTTTGGATGCAGCAATAAAAGTTATAGTAAAAAGTTTTAACTTAACTTTTTATTTACTTGTGAGTCATCAATAGTCAATGAATAGTACGTCAAGGTATCTCTATAATAAATAAAAATGATGAAACAGCCAAAAGTATTTATTAAATATATGAGATTATGCAGATAGCGGCTATTCTTAGGCGTGAACAAGCTCTGTACTACTAATAATGCCTTTAGTAGGATGTTTCAACAATAAACGGCTATCAATAAGCGACTAATAATAGACGCTAATCAAAATTATTTGTTATAAGGAGACGGTATGAAAATCGGTGTAATCAGTGCAGATCAGACAGACAGTGCTCATGAGAATCGAGTCGCTATCACCCCAGACGCCGTAAAAAAGCTAAGCAAGCTTGGCTTTGAGGTCATTGTACAGGCTGGTGCTGGTCGCGGCGCTTATTATGATGATGCCAGCTATCAAGCCGCTGGCGCTAGCATCGCTGCTACTGCTGCCCAGACGATTGCCGATGTTCGTATCATTACTACTGTTCATGACTTGCCAGCCTCTTTGGTCGAGCAGCTAAGCTTGGGTCAGATTGTTATCGGTATGCTTGATCCTTATCGTAATACCAACCTTGATAGCTATGCGACTAAAGGCGTGACGGCCTATGCTATGGAGCTGCTGCCACGCACTTTGTCACGGGCGCAGAATATGGATGTGCTGTCTTCACAGGCCAATTTGGCAGGTTATAAGGCGGTATTGTTAGCGGCCAACGAATATACCCGACCGTTTCCGATGTTTATGACCTCAGCAGGAACAGTCAAGCCTGCTAAAGTGGTGATATTAGGTGTAGGCGTTGCAGGCCTGCAAGCGATTGCAACCGCTAAACGTTTGGGCGCGGTAGTCGAAGCTAGTGATTTACGCCCGACGGCTCGTGAGCAAGTCGAGTCGCTTGGTGGTAAATGGCTAGATGTACCGATGAGTGAAGCCGAAGCGCAAACCGCTAAGTCTACAGGCGGCTATGCTTGGACACCTTCAGAGCAATATATCAAAGACCAAGCAGCGGTCGTAGACAAAGCCGTGAGTGCAGCCGATATCGTTATTACTACGGCGCAGATACCTGGTCGCCAAGCACCACGACTGATACATCAAGCCACCCTTGCCAAAATGAAAGCAGGCTCAGTCTTGATCGATATGGCTGCAGGTACTGGCGGTAATGTTGAAGGCAGCGTCGCCGATGAAACCATCACTACTGATAATGGGGTGCGTATCGTAGGCGCTGATAATATTCCATCATTGCTAGCCGCCCAGTCATCCGATCTATACGCCAATAATTTGGTGAACTTTATTACTACGCTGATCGCTGAAGTAGAAGGTGAAAGCGCAGCCAATGATTTAACCTTGAATCTAGATATGGATGATGAAATTCAGGGCGCATTAGCCGTGACTTATGACGGTCAAGTACGACTTACTAAACGCTAATTTTTGCTCAAGTTAATGGCTATGATTATTGAATCAAGAGTTATTGAATCAAAAGCATCAAATTAATAGTATTGAATAAATTAAGGAGGATAAAATGATTGCGACCGTTCTAGCAGCATCAACAGCTGGTGACGCCATGGGTAGCACGCCCTTTGTAGCGATTTTTACCATATTTGTACTGGCTATTTTTGTCGGGTACTACGTGGTTTGGGGGGTGACGCCAGCACTGCATACCCCACTGATGGCAGTGACCAATGCGCTCTCTAGTATTGTCATAGTAGGGGCTATGCTACAGACCGTCACCATTGACGGCAGTGCCTTTACCGCAACTAGCTTACTCGGCGCTTTCGCGGTGTTTTTGGCGAGCGTTAATATTTTTGGTGGTTTTGCGGTGACAGAACGGATGCTCTCGATGTTTAGACCCAAACCCAAAAAAGTAATTGTCGCTTCTGATGTTAGTGAGAACGGGAGCGAAGTATGAGTGATTTAACAACATTGATTGCTACTAATGCAGACTGGTTTTACTTAGTAGGCGCTATTTTATTCGTCTTAACCCTGCGTGGTCTATCTAGTCCAAAGACGGCTATCAGAGGTAATCGCTTCGGAATGGCGGCGATGGCTATTGCCATTGTTACGACCTTTTTCTTAGCCGAAGGACCTATACTTTGGATGATTGTCGGCGCTATGGTGCTAGGTGCTATTGTTGGTTTGTGGAAAGCGCGTACGGTGGCGATGACGCAAATGCCAGAGACAGTCGCTTTAATGCATTCCTTCGTAGGTCTAGCTGCAGTCGCTATTGCCTTAGCTACGGTACTGCATACCGAAGTAGCCTATAGCACTGTCACCCGCTTAGAGCTATTTATCGGTTGCTTTATTGGAGCGATTACCTTTTCAGCCTCCTTTTTTGCCTTTGGCAAGCTTGCCGCTAAGAGCTGGGCAAAGACTTTAGTCGGTGCTTGGGTCAAGCCCGTACAGGCGTTGTTATTTATCGCTATGATTGGCTTTGGTGCGGTCTACTTCATGACCGATTCCCTACCTGCCTTTTATGCGATGACAGTACTAGCGATTGTCTTTGGGTGGATGTGGATTGCACCAATCGGTGGCGGTGATATGCCTGTAGTGGTTTCATTACTCAACTCCTTCTCTGGTTGGGCAGCGGCTGGTATTGGCTTTACCCTTGGCAATTCAATGCTCATTATCGCAGGTTCGCTCGTTGGCTCATCAGGTGCGATTCTATCTTATATCATGTGTAAAGCGATGAACCGTTCGTTACTGAACGTCTTGTTTGGCGGTATGGGTACATCAGCGGTAGCGGGCGGCGCGGATGATGGCGCACCAAAGAATTACAAATCAGGCTCAGCTGAAGACGCTGGTTTCTTAATGGCGAATTCGAGTGATGTCATTATCGTACCGGGTTATGGCATGGCGCAAGGTCGCGCACAAAACGCGGTCAAAGAATTATATGAGCTACTAAAAGATGAAGGCGTCAGAGTACGCTTTGCGATCCATCCTGTCGCAGGTCGTATGCCTGGGCATATGAATGTCTTGCTCGCTGAGGCGGATGTGCCTTATGACGATATCATCGAGATGGATGAGATCAACTCTGACTTTGCGGGCACGGATGTGGTGTTAGTGATTGGCGCTAACGATGTCGTCAACCCATCTGCGAAAGAAGATCCAGCGTCACCTATCTTTGGGATGCCAATATTAGAAGTTACCAAAGCGCAAACGGTAATGGTCATCAAACGCTCAATGAATACAGGCTATGCAGGTCTTGATAACAGTCTGTTCTATATGGATAAAACCATGATGATATTTGGTGATGCCAAGAAGATGGTTGAAGAGATGGTACGCAGTATTAACGGCGCTCATTGATTATATTGTCAGTAAGCTTGAGCTAGACCCTAGCGTCTAAGCTCTATACTACTGATAATCGATAGTAATGTTAAGATAGTCGAATAGGCGTTTAGAGTAACGTACAGTAAAAAAGTCACTACGGTGGCTTTTTTGCGTTGAAGGGTTTTGATTTATTTTTTATAACTTTTATCCATACCTAAAAATAATTAGAGAATTATCTATGAATATGTTACTGCGTTTTTTTATTATGACTCATTTACTTAAGCAAGTGCTAAAACAACAGTCGTCAACTAAGAAGTTAACAATAGAAACTCTAAGTGCTCCGATTATAAGTAGCTATCGGGTGTTACCGCATGACATGGGTTTTCGTGATCATCTGCCTAATTATCGCTATTTATCTTTTATAGAGCTGAATATTACTCGTTGGGCTATAACTTGCTGCCATAAAAAGGGTATCAGAAATTTACAGTGGGTCATCGCTATGCAAGAGATGATTTATCTCAAAGAAATCAAATTTTTGAATAAGATGACAGTGAGTAGTGTGCTGGCTGGTTGGGATAAAAAGTACGTTTATTTTGAAACTCGCTTCTTTGTCAAAAACCAATTAATGGGCGTGGGTATGACTAAGTTTGTACTCAAAGACAAGCGCGGCAAAATACATACGCCAACGATTCTAGAGATGGCAGGCGAGCAGTTAACTGAGGTTATTACTACATGGAATGCTCATCAAGTGGCGGTAAAATCTGTAGAGCCGAAACGATAAGCCGATATTGAATGAATTAAAAATGCTAATGAAATAAATGTAGGGTACTTTTTAAGCACCATTATTAAGATCTTATATAGTAAAAGGTGCTTGTAAAGCACCCTACAAAAGCTACAATCGACGCATGAATTTTGTTAGGATAGACATATTATTTTTATCGAACTAAATAGCTTTATTAAGGAGCGATTATGATCCCGCAAAAATTAAAATGGACGGACAGTTTAGATATTGCTATCGAGCTGTATGAGAAATTCCCCGAGACCGATCCGCAATATATACGCTTTACGGACTTGCATCGTTGGGTCACTGAGCTTGAAGGCTTTGATGATGATCCGCAGCGCTCAAATGAAGGTATTTTAGAAGCCATTCAAATGAATTGGATTGATGAGGCGGATTAAATTTATTTAATCATGTTATAGAACCTAAACATCTATTTTAATAATTATAAGTTTAAAATCATAAATTAAAAAACAGGCGCTATTATGAGTTCAGACGTTCAACAGCTAGCAGAAGCAATAAACTGCAAAGGTATTAGCATTCGCACTACCAATAATGCTGAAATCAGCCATGACACAGCAAAGTTAGGTCGGCTCTGGCAAAAGTTTCATCAGAATCATGTTAGCCATTTGGCGCAAGGTGCTGATATTTATGGTATCTATCATAACTATGAGAGCGATGATTTAGTCAGTGCATTCGATGTAGTTGCTAGTTGGAAAGCAGAAGATGAGCAGACGGAGGGCGAGAATGTTCTAAGTGCTGAGAGTGTGCTTAGCGCTGCTCATTCTAGCGATGTTGTATCAGTGACTATCCCTGCTGGTAAGTATTTGGTATTTAGCGAGGAAGGGTATATGCCCAATACGGTAATGAACGCATGGGAGAAGGCGTGGGAATATTTCCATGATCGTGATTGCGAACACACTAGAACTTTCGGTGTCGATTTTGAGCGTTATGTTGAAGGTAATCTAGAGTATGGTCAGGTTGAGCTGTATATTGGGATTGAGTGAGACTGTTAATAAAAGGTAGTTGCTGTAGGGTGGGTTAGCTTAAACGTAACCCACCGATTCGATTGATTTTCCAAAGTCATTGAAATAATATATAAAAGTTTTAGTCAAGAATGATCCCCGCTTGTTTATGATGCTCAACCAATTCTTCCCAGTCAAATGGTGATGAATAGTTTTTAATTTTTTGTTCTAAAGTTTGTTTGCGCCTTTCATGATCCTGTCTTAAATTATCGAAGTCATAGTTATCAGGATAAAGTTTTTGAAGCTCTGTAGAATTTAGAATAGTATTAATCCTAATTCCCATTTCAGTTACCATTCGATGATTAAAGTTATTAAACTCTCGCATGAATTCATCAAATGGTAAGTGATATGTTCCTTTTGTAGCCGTCCACACGTTAACTCGTTGTTGAGTATCTTTATCTATTTCAAAATGACCAGTGAAGTCCCAAGTAAACCACATATCGTCTTTGTAGCGCCAAAAGTGTAAGCTGGGCGAATCTGCAATGTACCAAGTATTCAACATATGATTATCAAAAAAGAAAGGTTTGTTAAAAGGCAAACCGTGTTTTTTATATTTAATTTTTTGCTCTTGCAGTTGACTATATTCTTCCCATTTTTCTGGATAACTAGCAATCACATCTAAAGGCAGCATAAAGAGCTTATGAAATTCAATCGGAACAGGCTCCATTATAGTAGGCAAAATTTTTATCATGTCTTCCCATAACCTAACTAAAGGATAACTCATACATTTTTCATAAGAGTAATCGGGTGTAGGACGACCATTCTTCGCCCAAGTTTCAATAACCTCATCAGTGAATTCAAAGAGTGTATCATCACCGACATTGAGCCAAAAAAAGCTATCAGTTAAGAAATACCAAATCAATCCACTTCCAGTAATACTAGTTTCAAGGTCTTTAAATTCAAAATCTAAAAGTGGCTTAGTCATCTAAAAGTAACCCCTCCAAAATTCCCTCATAAATCTGCGCTAACTTACCCAAATCATCAACCTCAACTTTTTCATCGACTTGATGAATCGTCGCGTTACGCACACCCAGCTCAACCACTTGCGCGCCAGTCGGGGCGATAAAGCGTCCGTCGGATGTGCCACCAGAAGTGGATAGGGTGGTATCTGTACCTGTTACTGATTTAATAGCTTGCTGGCAAGCTGAGACTAACTTACCTTCAGGCGTTAAAAAAGGCTGACCTGATAATTTCCAATTGATTTTATAATCAGCTTTGCTATAGGTAAAATGCTTATCAAATATCGCATGAGTTTTCGTCTTTAGCTCATCCTCTGTAGTTTCAGTGGAGAAACGAAAGTTGAAGACTGCATTCAGCGTTTCAGGAATGACATTGGTGGCGCCCGTGCCACTATTGATATTGGAGATTTGCAGTGAGGTGGCCGGGAAATAGTCATTACCATTATCCCAAGTCGCAGCCGTTAGCTCGCTAAGCGCTGCCATCGCCGCATGAATAGGATTGGATGCCAAATGCGGATAGGCGACATGACCTTGCTTGCCAGTTACCGTTAACCATGCACCCAGTGAGCCACGACGACCGTTTTTTATAACATCACCGAGAGTATCGGTACTTGATGGCTCACCGACTAAGCAGTAAGTTATTTTTTCTTGACGAGCTTCTAAGGTTTCTATGACTTTTACTGTGCCATTGATGGATGGCCCTTCTTCATCAGAAGTAATCAAAAAGGCAATTGAGCCTTTGTGCTCAGGATAGTTAGCGACAAAGCGCTCGGCAGCGACAGTAAAAGCAGCAATACCTGTTTTCATATCAGCAGCGCCACGCGCCCATAGATAACCGTCTTCAATAGTCGGGGTAAATGGCGGATAAGTCCAATTATTGACATCGCCTGTTGGCACGACATCAGTATGACCGGCAAAGCAAATCACAGGGTCACTTGTCCCGCGCCTTGCCCATAAGTTTTTGACTTCAGCATGTTCACCTGTTTGGTCTCTATCACCGAAATACATAAACTCGCAATCAAATCCTGCCTGTGTCAAACGCTCAGATAAAATATCTTGGCAGCCATCATCATCAGGGGTGACTGAGGGACGTTCCAGTAAAGCGATGCTAAGATCTAAAGTGGCTTGTTGATGAGTTTGAGCTAAGGTATTTTTATTACTAGGAGACATGATGAGCCTTTTTATCAAAATAGTTTTTATTAATGCAGATATTAATATAAATAACTGTGACTTAGTGTTTTAACTTTCTTCAACGAACGGTACTAAACCATCGCGGCGCATCCATGTCGCGATAGAGTAGCGCTGGCGATGGGCGATTTGTACTTGATGTTGTAAATCACTATCGAAGATAATCAAGCGATTGGCAACGGGCATTACCTCATGATGCACGCCATAATTGTCCACGACTTCTAATGCGCCGCCATCCATACTCTCCCAATTATCATTGAGATAGAACACTGCTGAGATAACGCGCTCATCGCGCCCAGCAGGATTATCACTATGCCACTGATAGCCAAAGCCGATAGGGTAGCAAGCATAATGCGCTTCACTATGGCGAATACCTGTGTATAGGTGACGATTAAGAGTTTTCGCCAGCTCATTAATACTTTGTAGATAAAAATAACCAGCAAAGAAGTTCTCAGTGATCCAGCGAATTCTATCACCGCGAATATCGCTGATGCGGATGCCAGCGGTCAGCTGCGCCTCTCGATAGTTGATAAAGCCACTTTCCGCTTGCAAAGCTAATAACGCTTTATGAGTAAATACCTGATCAATAATGAGCCAGCCGTCATTGACTAAGGTATCAAGCTGAGCGTCAGTCAGCTTAGCTTGCCAATTCACCTCAAAGTCAGCACTCTCTAGCACTTGTTGCGTGGGGATACTGGTATTATCGGTAGCATCGATGACAGAGGTAAGCTTATTACTAGGTATAAGCAGGGGTGGATTGTCTGCGCCTATAGGATTACTGACCGCTATAGGGGTTAGATTCAAGTCTGTCAGCTCAAGGTTACTGATAATTGCTGTCATTTTGTCCTGCCCTTTGTTTAGTAACGGCTGTATTAACGGCTAAGAGAGCGCTGAATGTCAAAACCATTACCAAAAGCATCGTTATCTTTTAGCTATCCTATGCTACCATAGATGCAATTTTTCTCACTTAAACTTTTCACATTGTGACCAACTATGAACTATAAACATGCCTATCACGCTGGTAATTTTGCCGATGTGGTCAAACACATTTTACTCATACAACTACTCAATCAATTGGGCCAAAAAAACAAGCCCTTTTATGTGCTCGACGCTTATGGCGGACGCGGATTGTATTCGCTCAGTAGTGAAGAGGCACGCAAAACAGGTGAAGCAAAAGGCGGCATTCAAGCCGTTATGAATGCTGATACGGACAAAGCTCCTGCGGCTGTTAAACAGTATGTAGAAGGTGTCAAGCACGCCCGTTTTGTCTATGATAGTAAAGTCTGCCCAGGTTCGCCGTGGTGGATTGCTCATCATATCGAAACCAATGCAGATGCTGGCGTGCGTGGTGAGGCATTTGAAGCCAAAGCTTCTGAGTATGATGCGCTAAATTATCAACTACATAAGTTGCCAATTGGTATTCAGCACCGTGATGCTTTTGAAGGTATCACTGCGGTCATTCCTCCAAAAGAAAAACGTGGTTTAATTGTGTTAGATCCACCGTATGAGCAAGAGCATAAAGACTTCACTCGTCTCATTGATTTGCTGGTCGCCGCTTATACAAAATGGCCACAGGGCACTTATGCGCTATGGTTTCCGATTAAGAATATTGATGCCGTTGAGCTGTTTTATAAAAAGCTAAAGCGCACTGAGATGCGACGCCAGCTTATTTGTGAGCTTAATATTTATCCCAATGATGTCGCTGTTGGGCTTAATGGTACTGGCATGCTTATTATCAATCCGCCTTGGCAGTTTGATAATCATGCCCGTGAGATTTTACGCTTTTTACAGCCTATCTTAAAAGTAGCTGATGCACCTAATCTATCTCCTGATAGCGCGACCAATGTACGCTGGTTAGTTGGCGAATAAATGAGTAAGGATGCATTATGAGCACTGACACGAGCACTGATAAACAAGTCACTGATAAAAAATTGATTGATAAACAAGGTGCTGAGCTATCACCCAACGATAAGCTAAATAATATTAGTGATAACGCGGCAACTCAGCCACCCTTTATAGATGAGCACGATTTCAATATACGCTTAGCGGATAATGATAACTATGATGGGCTAACTTTTGAAGTTATTGAAGCAGAAGTTGCTGAGGGTGAGCAAGTCGTCAGCCGTGGGGTCTATTTAGCGCCTAATTTGATTACCACTTTATCGTTACTATCAGGGTTTTATTCGATCTTAGCTAGCACCAGTGGCGAGTTTTATAAGGCGGCATTGGCTATATTTTTATCGGCTATCTTGGATGGTGCAGATGGACGTGTCGCACGCATGCTAAATGCGCAGAGCCCATTTGGCGAGCAGTATGACTCATTAGCTGATATGCTCGCTTTTGGGATTGCACCTGCGATTTTGATTTATAGCTTTGCGTTACAACCTTTAGGTCGTATTGGCCTCGGCTGTGCTTTTGTATTTACCGCTTGTGGCGCTTTTCGTTTAGCTCGCTTTAATGTGCAGGTTGGTATCGTTGATAAGAAGTACTTTGTCGGTTTAGCCAGTCCATTAGCAGCTATTTTGGTTACTTCTGCGGTAATGGTCGCAATCGATCACCGTCAATGGGTTGGTCAATATGATGGTTTGATAATGGGTTTGTTTGCTGCTTGGGTGGTAATATGTGGTTTGCTCATGGTCAGCAATGTCAAATACTATAGCTTTAAAGAGTTTGATAAAAAGAAAGTACCTTTTGTAGCGTTAATTATTGCGGTATTGGTGTTGAGTATTGCTATTTACGACATACCTGTTGGTATTCTCGCTATTGGTATTATCTATGCGTTATCAGGTATCGTAACTACTATGAAAGCAAAAGCAGGTAGCTAATAAAAGCATAGTAAAACAGTCGCTTTTAGCGATAACTTCAATGAACTTCCAAAATTTGATTTCAAAAGAACTATTAAGCCTACTATTACAGTAGGCTTAATAGCTTTAATTATAGCTTTCATGCTAATTAATTATAGCTTCTATGCTAAATTGAATGAGTGGCAAAGCAGCCACAGCTAAAAGCACATGTAATAGGAAATAAAACTTAAAGCTAAGCCCTTGATAAGAGTAGAAGTATCTCATTAACTGAAAATAACTTAAACAATCTCACCAAAACCGCTTGACCCTCATTCAGAACTGCGTATAATGCCACCCAGTCGAGAGGGAAGGCGGATTGGGAAAGTGGTTTACCACTTACTATTAATAGCGAAGCTATTAACCAATCAGCCGATAGATTGAATGTTAAAACCAACTACCTAGGTAGCATGATAAAAACATTCAAACTAAATAAAATAAACCCTTGACAACATAATTAAAGCGTCTATAATACGCACCTCATCAAGACGAGCTAGAAGTTAAACACTAAGAGATATTAGTGATAATGACAGCAAATCGGATGAAACAAATTTTAAAGAATTAAAATAAAAGCTTGACAGACTAGCGCATTGTGTTATGATAGTCAGCTCGCTAAACAGCATAAGCCATATGGTTTAGAGCCGAATAGCTAGATAAGAATACTGATACAAACTACTTACTGGACGACAGAAGTGGTTACTATTTAAAAGCTTAACTAAAGAACAACTTGTGTGGATTTTTGCTGAGTCAGGATGCATAAATAAAGTTGGTTGAGACTTCTTTTCGAAGTTGATTCTAACTATAAAAATTTATCATCTAAGACAGCAGAAAAACTCAAAGTTAATTCATTACGAACATAATTTTTAGCGATTTTGCCAGAATAGATGAGCCAAGTTTAGTGACCTCTTTAAAGGGTTACATAGCAAGATTAAACTGAAGAGTTTGATCATGGCTCAGATTGAACGCTGGCGGCAGGCTTAACACATGCAAGTCGAGCGGAAACGATACTAGCTTGCTAGTAGGCGTCGAGCGGCGGACGGGTGAGTAATACTTAGGAATCTACCTAGTAGTGGGGGATAGCACGGGGAAACTCGTATTAATACCGCATACGACCTACGGGAGAAAGGGGGCAGTTTACTGCTCTCGCTATTAGATGAGCCTAAGTCGGATTAGCTAGATGGTGGGGTAAAGGCCTACCATGGCGACGATCTGTAGCTGGTCTGAGAGGATGATCAGCCACACCGGGACTGAGACACGGCCCGGACTCCTACGGGAGGCAGCAGTGGGGAATATTGGACAATGGGGGCAACCCTGATCCAGCCATGCCGCGTGTGTGAAGAAGGCCTTTTGGTTGTAAAGCACTTTAAGCAGTGAAGAAGACCATATGGTTAATACCCATATGCGATGACATTAGCTGCAGAATAAGCACCGGCTAACTCTGTGCCAGCAGCCGCGGTAATACAGAGGGTGCAAGCGTTAATCGGAATTACTGGGCGTAAAGGGAGCGTAGGTGGCTCGATAAGTCAGATGTGAAATCCCCGGGCTCAACCTGGGAACTGCATCTGAAACTGTCGTGCTAGAGTATGTGAGAGGAAGGTAGAATTCCAGGTGTAGCGGTGAAATGCGTAGAGATCTGGAGGAATACCGATGGCGAAGGCAGCCTTCTGGCATAATACTGACACTGAGGCTCGAAAGCGTGGGTAGCAAACAGGATTAGATACCCTGGTAGTCCACGCCGTAAACGATGTCTACTAGTCGTTGGGTCCCTTGAGGACTTAGTGACGCAGCTAACGCAATAAGTAGACCGCCTGGGGAGTACGGCCGCAAGGTTAAAACTCAAATGAATTGACGGGGGCCCGCACAAGCGGTGGAGCATGTGGTTTAATTCGATGCAACGCGAAGAACCTTACCTGGTCTTGACATATCTAGAATCCTGCAGAGATGCGGGAGTGCCTTCGGGAATTAGAATACAGGTGCTGCATGGCTGTCGTCAGCTCGTGTCGTGAGATGTTGGGTTAAGTCCCGCAACGAGCGCAACCCTTGTCCTTAGTTACCAGCGGGTTAAGCCGGGAACTCTAAGGATACTGCCAGTGACAAACTGGAGGAAGGCGGGGACGACGTCAAGTCATCATGGCCCTTACGACCAGGGCTACACACGTGCTACAATGGTAGGTACAGAGGGCAGCTACACAGCGATGTGATGCGAATCTCAAAAAGCCTATCGTAGTCCAGATTGGAGTCTGCAACTCGACTCCATGAAGTAGGAATCGCTAGTAATCGCGGATCAGAATGCCGCGGTGAATACGTTCCCGGGCCTTGTACACACCGCCCGTCACACCATGGGAGTTGATTGCACCAGAAGTGGGTAGCCTAACCTTAGGGGAGGCGCTCACCACGGTGTGGTTGATGACTGGGGTGAAGTCGTAACAAGGTAGCCGTAGGGGAACCTGCGGCTGGATCACCTCCTTATAGACGCATCCACTTGGCAAGAATTCACAACAAGTTGTTCTTTAGTTAGCTTAAATATTAGCATGAGGTATATGCCTCTTACAGGCCTGTAGCTCAGCTGGTTAGAGCACCGTGTTGATAACGCGGGGGTCGGCAGTTCAAGTCTGCCCAGGCCTACCATTTTATTACGGGGCCATAGCTCAGTTGGTAGAGCGCCTGCCTTGCACGCAGGAGGTCAACGGTTCGACTCCGTTTGGCTCCACCATACATTAATAAATGCTAATATAGACAATGAGTATAAATAGAAACAAATGATTCACTTTACCTGAGGGTAAGATTGATTATTTCTTTCTGTTTTATACAGAGCTTACGACTCGACGAGAGCGTAGGAACTATTTAAAAACATAGATATGAGTCTGGGTTAGAAAGAGCGTGTTCACACGTTTCTTTCTAACCTTAATAACTCACCTCTTAACGACATCAGTTGTTATCCCAGGGGTGGGTTATTAAAAAAGTAAAGAGAACTGAATCAAGCGTATAAATTAGGTGATATCGTTATAATTGCTGACAAAGACCCTTTGGGGTTGTATGGTCAAGTAATTAAGCGCACATGGTGGATGCCTTGGCAGTCAGAGGCGATGAAAGACGTGACAGCCTGCGATAAGCTTCGGGGAGGCGGCAATATCCTGTGATCCGGAGATTTCTGAATGGGGAAACCCACCTATCATAAGATAGGTATTCCATACTTGTATGGGAAGCGAACGAGGGGAAGTGAAACATCTCAGTACCCTTAGGAAAAGACATCAAATGAGATTCCCCAAGTAGCGGCGAGCGAACGGGGAGAAGCCGATTGTTTCTAGAATAGAAGAACAGCGTGGGAAAGCTGACCGTAGTAGGTGATAGTCCTGTATTTTAAATTCTAGAGATGACATATTAAGTAGAGCGGGACACGAGAAATCCTGTTTGAAGATGGGGGGACCATCCTCCAAGGCTAAATACTCCTGACTGACCGATAGTGAACCAGTACCGTGAGGGAAAGGCGAAAAGAACCCCTGTGAGGGGAGTGAAATAGAACCTGAAACCGTGTGCGTACAAGCAGTAGGAGCTTCAATTTATTGGAGTGACTGCGTACCTTTTGTATAATGGGTCAGCGACTTATGTTCTGTAGCGAGGTTAACCATTTAGGGGAGCCGTAGGGAAACCGAGTCTTAATAGGGCGAATTAGTTGCAGGGCATAGACCCGAAACCGAGTGATCTATCCATGAGCAGGTTGAAAGTGTCGTAACAGACACCGGAGGACCGAACCCACTGTCGTTGAAAAGCCAGGGGATGACTTGTGGATAGGGGTGAAAGGCTAATCAAACTCGGTGATAGCTGGTTCTCCCCGAAAGCTATTTAGGTAGCGCCTCGGACGAACACCATTGGGGGTAGAGCACTGTTTCGGCTAGGGGGTCATACCGACTTACCAAACCGATGCAAACTCCGAATACCGATGAGTGATATCCGGGAGACACACAGTGGGTGCTAACGTCCATTGTGGAGAGGGAAACAACCCAGACCGCCAGCTAAGGCCCCAAATTCCTAGTTAAGTGGGAAACGAGGTGGGAAGGCATAGACAGCTAGGAGGTTGGCTTAGAAGCAGCCATCCTTTAAAGAAAGCGTAATAGCTCACTAGTCGAGTCGGCCCGCGCGGAAGATGTAACGGGGCTCAAACTAGGAGCCGAAGCTGCGGATTTGAATTTGTTTTCAAGTGGTAGGGGAGCGTTGTGTAAGCCTGTGAAGGTGTGTCGTAAGGCATGCTGGAGGTATCACAAGAGCGAATGCTGACGTGAGTAACGATAATGCGAGTGAAAAGCTCGCACGCCGGAAGATCAAGGGTTCCAGTCCAACGTTAATCGGGGCTGGGTGAGTCGACCCCTAAGGCGAGGCCGAAAGGCGTAGTCGATGGGAAATCGGTTAATATTCCGATACTTGTTTATAATGCGATGGAGGGACGGAGAAGGTTATGTCAGCCTGGCGTTGGTTGTCCAGGTGAAAGGATGTAGGCTTGTGGCTTAGGTAAATCCGGGCTACAACAAGGCTGAGATCTGATAGCAAGCTGTACTTGTACAGTGAAGTGGCAAATACCATGCTTCCAGGAAAAGCTTCTAAGCAATAGTTATAAACGAATCGTACCCTAAACCGACACAGGTGATCAGGTAGAGAATACCAAGGCGCTTGAGAGAACTCTGCTGAAGGAACTAGGCAAAATGGTACCGTAACTTCGGGAGAAGGTACGCTGCTGATGGTGATAGGACACGCTCCTTGAGCTGTTGGCAGTCGCAGATACCAGGCTGCTGCAACTGTTTATTAAAAACACAGCACTCTGCAAACACGAAAGTGGACGTATAGGGTGTGATGCCTGCCCGGTGCTGGAAGGTTAATTGATGGGGTTAGCGTAAGCGAAGCTCTTGATCGAAGCCCCAGTAAACGGCGGCCGTAACTATAACGGTCCTAAGGTAGCGAAATTCCTTGTCGGGTAAGTTCCGACCTGCACGAATGGCATAATGATGGCAGCGCTGTCTCCAGCAGAGACTCAGTGAAATCGAAATCGCAGTGAAGATGCTGTGTACCCGCGGCTAGACGGAAAGACCCCGTGAACCTTTACTACAGCTTTACATTGAACTTTGACCTGACTTGTGCAGGATAGGTGGGAGGCTTTGAAGCCAGCACGCTAGTGTTGGTGGAGCCAATCTTGAAATACCACCCTGGTCATGTTGGGGTTCTAACTCAGGTATAACAGTACCGAGGACAATGTATGGTGGGTAGTTTGACTGGGGCGGTCTCCTCCTAAAGAGTAACGGAGGAGTACGAAGGTGCGCTCAGACCGGTCGGAAATCGGTCGTAGAGTATAAAGGCAAAAGCGCGCTTAACTGCGAGACCCACAAGTCGAGCAGGTACGAAAGTAGGTCTTAGTGATCCGGTGGTTCTGTATGGAAGGGCCATCGCTCAACGGATAAAAGGTACTCTGGGGATAACAGGCTGATACCGCCCAAGAGTTCATATCGACGGCGGTGTTTGGCACCTCGATGTCGGCTCATCTCATCCTAGGGCTGAAGCAGGTCCTAAGGGTATGGCTGTTCGCCATTTAAAGAGGTACGCGAGCTGGGTTTAGAACGTCGTGAGACAGTTCGGTCCCTATCTACCGTGGGCGTTGGAAATTTGAGAGGAGCTGCTCCTAGTACGAGAGGACCAGAGTGGACGAACCACTGGTGTTCGGGTTGTCATGCCAATGGCATTGCCCGGTAGCTACGTTCGGATGGGATAACCGCTGAAAGCATCTAAGCGGGAAGCCCACCTCAAGATAAGATTTCCCTAAAGAGCCGTTGAAGACTACGACGTTGATAGGCAGGGTGTGGAAGCACAGCGATGTGTGTAGCTAACCTGTACTAATTGCTCGTTTGGCTTGACCATACAACACCCAAGTGGTTTTGTATATAAAGCATTATATCGATATCACCTTATCCTTGATTCAGTTAGGATAGTGATACTTAGTCAATAAGTAAAACAAACAGACTCATATCTAACCCCCTTTGCTGACGACAATAGCAAGACGGAACCACCTGATCCCTTCTCGAACTCAGAAGTGAAACGTCTTAGCGCCAATGGTAGTGTGGCTCCGGCCATGTGAGAGTAGGTCATCGTCAGCTCTCTATTCCTAGACTTGCCCCCAACGTTAATTCGTTGGGGGCTTTTCTTTGGCTGTAGTTTTGTTAGCTCGAATTTTTATGCTACCTATCTTTATTTATTAAATCTATCTAAGTTCTATAGTTATTGATCAGATTAATATTGGCTGCAGTTAACTTTTAGTTATAAGTATATTAAAATTAATTTATATTCTTTAATCCATATATATTTACTAACAGGTCTCTATTTGTTATATTATAAAAACAACATTACTAATTAGTTTAATTAATAGTCATGTTTAGTAATTTATTATATTCATATATTATAAAGAGGAACTAAAGATGAAGACTAATACTAAATTAAAGCTGTTATGCAGCTGCATTATGGCAGTTGCTTTATTAGGTTGTGATGATGATAATGATAATGACTCGTCACCTGTCGATGATGGTATAACGATTCCCACTGAAACAAAAGCTGCATATGTGGGTGGGAATATAGCTGTCTACGGTGATATTGCTAAAGATAAATTTGGTAAGACCTCTCTTACTGATAATACTGGTGTAGTGTTGTTAGATGATGGCACTATAGCAGCTAGTTATGCAGCTTTAGGCTTAAAGCTACCTTTTCTTGCACCTAAAGTATCTACAGCTATTTATGCGACCGAAGTTAGTAGCAAGGTTGCCTCCTCCACACTGCGCTCTCAAGCGGATGCTTATCTTGCACTCATCGAGCAGATACTTAAGGATGAAGGTGCAGATGTTAATATATTAGTGAATCAATCGTCACTAAATGCGCAGTCTTCGGTAGTTCAAGCTACTTTAAGTGTCAATTTTACCAATACTACTCAGAGTGCTAGTAATATCAGAAATCTGGTGCTAAAAGCGATTAATGATGGTGTATTACCAGCCAATATGATGTCAAGTGGCACAGACTTTGGCGATAAAATCCGCTTGAATTTAGCTTTTTGGGAAGATCAGGGTAATGTTTTCTTATGGGCTGGTGCAAACTTAGCTGAAGATGCAAAAGCGGTAGCAGCTAAGTATAACGATCTTAGTAACGCTGCTGCATTAACTTCAAGCCGTGTGTTAACTACTGTTGCCTCTAAAGAGACGTTTAAGCAGACTGAGGCTAGTGCAGGTGGAGTAGATATCCTTTGGTCGATCGACGCATCTGGCTCTATGAGTCAAGAGCAGCAGAATCTTGCAAATGGGGCAGAGCAGTTTTTTACTACGTTGAATACTGCAGGATTGGATTATCGCTTAGCAGTGAATACTCAAGGTAATGATAACACCCGCTATAGCTGTACGTCTTTGCGTCAGACAACGGCAGGTGAAAGCTTCATCGATAGTAATACGCCTGATGCGCTTGCAAAGTGGCGTGTTCTAGCATCACCAGGCACTAGTGATTCTGGTAATGAAACTGGATTCTATTGTACTAGAGAAGTTAGTCTAACAGGCTTTGATCGACCCAATGCGAAAAACTTGGTTGTGTTTGTCTCTGATGAGCCTGAAAATGAAACGGTTAATTCTTCTCGTCCGAGTGCTAGTGGTAGCTCTAGTTATGTTTCCCGTGACTTTGAAGATTATAAACAGTACTTTACCAATACAGGTGCTACTTATTTTGCCATTGCAGGTACTGGCTCGATTTTAAAGCCAACGTTTAGTAGTAACGTTAACTTGAATGCAAATGGGGATTATAGCTGTAATGGTCAAGGTGGCAGTGCTGCAGGTGGTGCACACTTTAGCGAAATTGCTAAATTGACAGGCGGTAGCTCAGCATCTATCTGTGCAGATTCTACAGATTGGACCGTTATGTTTGATAAGATTTTGGAAACTGCAACAGGACTGGCCAGTAACTTTAAATTGCAGTATGCTCCGATACCTTCTTCAGTGAAGGTAATGGTAGCAGGTAAGGCACTCACCCGAGATATTAGCCATCAAAATGGGTTTGATATTATATATGGCAAAAACGATATTTCACTTGTATTTTATGGTAATAGCTTACCTAAACAAGGTGATGCAATTGAAATAGAGTATGACTACTTAGCTGGTAAAGTTGTTAAGTAGATATGTACTTTAACTATAATTTTTATCACTTCTGAAATGAGCTTAAAGCTCATTTCAGAAGTTAATAATCGATAGTCAGTGATTGATTATTGTACTGATTAATACCTATTTCAGGTTTTATTTTTGCTCAAGTTTTGGCACGCCGTTTTCCCAAACGTTCCAGTTATTAACGATATGATCGACAGTTTCTGATCCTACCAATACTATATTCTCCACTGTTTCTGAAAAGCCACCAGCTGTTTCTCCTGGAGCTGGGTCTAGATGTTGAAGAGTAGTCTCGTTTGGATGACCTTGGTCAAAGTTCACCGCACCACGTAAGCTCATTATGCGTTCAGTTCCTACAGTTCTATCTAGTACTTGCGCTATTGCAGCGGCTTCCATTTCAGTGATCACGTAATCATCTGTTTCATACAGCTCAGTGATGTATTGAGCTTGTTTTGACAAGCCGGGACCATGAAAAAACGTATCTCCTGTCATATGAGTTCCTACCGTTACGGCTGGACTACGTCTTGCTTCAGCATTTGGATATCTCATTCGATAAGCATTAGCTTCTTTTGAGTCTTTCAAAGAAACGGACTCACTCAAATGTAGATTCCACTTAAGTAATTCAGGGTTGAGTTGATAGCGACGAATGTCTTCATAACCTTTACGAGGCGTAAAAGTAGGCGCACCTTTTTCACCTTCTTCTGCTTTCCAGCGATGACCTAAATCATAATCCACCAGCCAAGATGCCCAGCTTACATCTCCTATAGTGCCTTTATTAGGTGGGGTGCCTGCGACGCCGCTTAGAATGAAATAACTCTTTGCAAAGTCAAATTTAGGAGAGAGTGTTATTGCTTGCACAGATGCTGAAGATCCTACTTTACCCATGCCTAATACTGATCCACAAACGCCTTCAGAGTTGCAGTAGACTGGGCTGTGAGCACCTTCTACTTTTATGGGTTTACTGTCTGCAAAATATCGATTATACCAATGCTGAAATTCGCCGGCTTTATCTCCACTGTTTTCACCAATTTCAAACATCGCGGCGATAAATACTTTCACTTCGATCTTATCTTCATAAGTTTCAGCTTGCGCATTACTACAGAACATAAGCATTACAGTAAAAAAGGATAAATAGAAAAAACGTTCTTTTATAAACATGTTTGATGTCTATTTGAAATATATGGTTCTGGGTTAACTGCTTAATTAGAAGTAGCTAAAATTTTTGCTAAAACTAGGATAGTTTACTTCGTGTAGAATAACATAATCTGTAAATAGGCTGTACAGCTTAGCTAGCTCAAAGTGTCGTTCAATAAAATGTAATATAAATAACCCCACTCTCAACTTGAAATAAGCAAATCAAACTGAAGTGGCGGATTACCCAGTTTTTGATTGAGTACAAAGCACAGATTGTGCGACAGAATCTTACGAATCAATCGATGAGACAAATGCCATAAATCTCTTGCTCGTACCCTTTGTATATTAAATCGTTCTGATAGCTGACCAATGACTGTTTCAACGATACGGCGTGCTTTCATTAGCCGTCTTACCACAGGTTTGGGTCTATTCTCTTTCATGTTAGCTCTGAGTGGCGTTTGTAAATCTACTCCTTGAGCGTCGTAGTACGATCTCAGACTAGGACTGATATACCCTTTATCAGCGCCAAGCAGCCCATGAATATGAGTGGTGATTTCTGGGGCAACCGCTCTTTCATCAACATTAGCAGGGGCAAAAGTAAAACCTTTAATCATGCCCGATAAATTAACAAGCAAATGTCCTTCAAAGCCATAGTACCTCTCTTGCTTAGCTGCACAGTAGCTAAAAGCCGCTAAGTCTTGATAGTTTTTATGCCGATAAGCGCGTCCATAATGACAGACAGGTATCGGAAAGCCGTCCATAAAATGGATGTTGTCACAGCCCTCAAGCTGACTGACTTTATCTTGTATCCGCTGTTTGACTTGCCACAGATTCGCGCAATGCTTTGCGAAGTTAGGATATGATCCTATGGCTGGAAACCAAGATTGCCAATGCTGGGTAAAGTATTGCCAAATCTGTTTGTCTTGGTCTAGGTTTAAAAATTCACCGACCAGTTCCATGCAAATAATCTCAGGATCACTCAGCTTTGGCGCGTAACCTGCACTTCGCAAGGGTTTGGTGACGACTATTTTGTAATATTGCTCTACCATTAAATAGATATTGATGATAAATTCGTCTATGGGCATCTCATGACTCCGTTGTATTCTTGGTCGAAAACAATAGATTAGTGAGATGCTCTTCTTTTTTCAATCACTTTTAAAGTTGAGAGTGGGGTATAAATAGCTTCAACCTTATTGACAATCAGCAATGCTATCTCACTATAGAAGTATTGTTTTAAGCAAACTATAATCAAACATTCTGAAACTATTACTAGCTAGTATTATGTTAACCTGAAGTTTATTAAAGATAAATTTTAGACAACTGTAATCATTAAAGAGAGTCCTATGACCACTTCAAAAGTAACTTATCAAGGCGAACTGCGTACCACAGCGGTACACTTGCAATCAGCTAACGAGATTATAACGGATGCACCTGTCGATAATCATGGTAAAGGTGAGGTGTTTTCGCCAACTGATCTATTAGCGACTAGCTTAGCCAGTTGTATGCTGACTATCATCGGTATCAAAGCGGCTGACATGGAGATTGATGTCACAGGCACTACCGCTGAAGTGACTAAAGTAATGTCAGCTGATCCTAGACGCGTGAGTGAAGTGCATGTCGCTATCACCTTTAATCAAGCGCTTGATGATAAGACGCAAAAAATATTCTATAACACGGCGCTCACTTGCCCAGTAGCTAAGAGCATCCATCCTGATATCATTCAAAATATCACTATAAAATGTGCTGATGAGTCTTAGTATGACGATTAAAAGTATGACCACCAAAACCTTGCTTATCGTTGCTCATGCACCATCGCCAAATACTAAAAAGCTAGCACAGACCGCTTTTAATGGTGCTAATCATCCTGACCTCGATATTAATGTGATAATGAAGTCGCCACAGGATACGTATCCAGAAGATGTGCTAACAGCGGATGCTTTATTACTGGGGACGACTGAAAATTTGTCCTATATGGCAGGATTGACCAAGGACTTTTTTGATCGCTGTTATTATCCAGTGTTAGAGCACAAACAAGGCATGCCGTTTGCGCTTTATATACGAGCAGGATTCGATGGTACAGGTACCAAACTGGCTATGAAAACGATTATCACAGGATTGCGTTGGAACCAAGTTCAAGAAACTTTAATCTTAAAAGGGGATTGGCAAGAAGTATTCACTGAGCAAGTCGAAGAGTTAGCCATGACTCTTGCTGCTGGTGTAGAAGCGGGAATTTATTAATAATTTTACTTCAAAGCCAAATATTTTATGTTTGCATAAGTGACAAAGGTCTATTCTATGAGAAGCCATGATAATAACTTTAAGAGCTTGAACACTCATCTACCTTGTTCGCAAGCCTGTGAAAATAATAAGCAAGCTATTCTTGAAGTGTTAGAAAAAGAGCTCGCAGGACGTTCGCATGTGTTAGAAGTAGGCTCGGGAACGGGTCAGCATAGCGTATATTTTGCGCCAAGATTATCGCATTTGCAGTGGCAAACGAGTGATGTTATTAATAACCATCAGGTCATTCAAGCTTGGCATAATAGCTATCCTGCACCGAATTTACACGCGCCATTAGCGTTTGATTTGATAACAGATACTATGCCTGCCTATAAAAGCAGTAAACCATTCGACGCAGTCTTTAGCGCTAATACCTTGCACATTATTGCTTGGTCTTTGGTTGAACGCTTGTTTAAATTGGTTGGGGAGGCGCTACCCATAGACGGTAAGTTGATTATATACGGGCCTTTTAATGAAAACGGTTTATATACTAGCGCCAGTAATCAAAGTTTTGATTTTTCATTAAGACAGCGCGAACCTAGCAGTGGCATTCGTAATAAAGAAGACATTACTGCCTTAGCAAAGCAGCATCATTTAACCTTAGAAAATGAATATCAGATGCCAGCAAACAATCAAATATTGGTCTTTAAAAAATAACCGCTACCTTTTATAGTAAGCGGTTATTTGAATTTAGAACCCTAGCCCGTATTACGTAAGCCCGCTGCTAAAGCATTAATACTGCGAATTAAGGGGTCTTCTACCGCGAGTCTATCATTATTATCAGTGTCAGAAGTATCTTGCTCACGCATCCGCTTCAGTAGCTCGATTTGAATATAGTTTATCGGATCCAAATAAGCATTACGCCATTTTAATGAGGCGGCTAGCTCTTGTTGATTAGAAAGTAGCGTTTGTTGATTGAGTAGTGAATTCAAACCAGTAGAAGTTAGCTCGTGCTCGTCGATGACTTTTTGCATCACTTGCCCACGCAGCTGCTCATCCTCACATAACAGACTATAAGCCTGCGCAATATCTATCTCACATTTAGTAAAAGCCATCTCGATATTACTCATAAAGACAGTAAAGAATGGCCAGTTCTCATTCATCTCCTGCATTAGAGCTTCATCCTGTTTGACGCTATCCAAAGCACTGCCGACGCCATACCAAGCGGGTAGCGTAAAACGTGCCAATGACCACCCAAAGACCCAAGGTATCGCACGAATAGTGGATTTGCTTGGCAGGCCTTTTTTGCGATGGGCAGGACGGGAGCCAATATTTAATAAAGAAATCTCTTGAACGGGTGTTGCTTGAGAATAAAATTTATAAAACCCTTCGGTATTATCGGTAAGCTCTCGATACTGAGCTTCGCCTGCGTCAGCTAAACGCGTAAAAAGCGCCTCGTAATCTTCTAATTGGCTAGGCTGATCAATAAACCTTGAAGAGCTGGCTTTGAGAGCGCCAGTAATTCCCATCGTTAGCTCAAATACTGCTGTATCTGGATTGGCATATTTGGCATAAAGTACTTCACCTTGTTCAGTGAATTTGATTTGTCCCATTAAAGTGCCAGCAGGCTGCGCAGCGATAGCTTTATGGGTGGAGCCACCACCACGACTGACGGAACCACCTCGACCATGGAAAAGGCGAGTCGTGATGCCATATTGATGGGCAATGCTAGTGATGGTCTGCTGAGCGCTATAGAGCTGCCAAGCTGAGGTGATAATACCACCATCTTTAGAAGAGTCTGAGTAGCCAAGCATAATTTCTTGCAAGTTTCCTGAGTGCTCAAGCAACTGACGATAGAGCGGATTATCTAAAATCGTCGGCATGATCTTATCGATATTTTTTAGATCATCAATAGTCTCAAATAGCGGCGCAACAGGTAAAGCGGCAAACATATGACCTTCGTCTGTGATGCCAGATAATCCTGCAAACCGCATGAGTAATAGCACTTCTAACAGCTGACTAGCATTATTAGTCATGGAGATCACGTAGCTGCCAAAGGTATCCTCACCCACTAATTTTCGTAATTTTGCTACCGACTGCATCAAGGCTAGCTGCTCGCGAGTCTGATCCGTTAAATTATCGCTATAAATAAGTGGCGTGCCAGGGTTACTAAGTAAGCGCGTTAGCCATTCCTGACGTTCTGTTTCGCTCAGCTGATTATAATCAGGTAGGTTTGAGGCATTGGCAAAAATATCAGCAATGACCTCACCGTGATAGCCTGAATCTTGACGAATATCAAGCGCCGCTAGATGGAAGCCGCAAGTTTTAACTAGACGTATCAAATCTAATAAGGCACCATCGGCATGAGCTTTGTCATGATTAGCAACGCTTTCGCGAATAAGACGTAAATCTTCTAAAAAGTCTTGCGGCGTTGAATAGGCGCGCTTTTGGGCTTCAGGATCAGCACCTTGACTCTGAATATGTAGAGTAGTGGCTTTGATTTTGGCAATAATTATTGAGAGTAAACGGCGATAAGGTTCATTATCATAATCATCAATATTGTAAGAGAATACTTCTTTATCAAGCTCGCTATAGTCTGCTATGCGAGCATAAACATCTGCTGCAATATCGACAATGGTGTCACTATGCACAAGTTTACGGCGTAGTTTTTTTAGCAAAACTTGATAGTGACGTAAGACCGCATTAGCATGCATTAATACGGCCATTTCTGTCGTCTCGTGAGTGACAAAAGGGTTGCCATCCCGATCACCACCTATCCAAGAGCCGAAACTCACAAAAGCGGGTAGAGGATAATCGCTCAATTCAGGATAGATATCGACAATGGCATTTTTAATATTACGATAAACTTTGGGAATCGCGGTAAATAAACTGACATCAAAGTAATGTAAACCATTATTGATCTCGTCATAAACTAAAGGCTTGCGGGTACGAACTTCATCTGATGACCATAGTAGATCAATAGTCTCTGCCGTTTTTTGCTTGGCTTGCTCGAACGCCTGGCTTCCTTCAGGCAGATCATTTAGCGCATCGCTGTGTTGATAAAGCGTCTGTAAGATATTCATAGTGGTGCGTCTACGCGCTTCGGTAGGATGCGCGGTAAACACTGGCATGAACTTCAATCGATCGATAAGCTCTTTGATCTGATTGGGCTCAATATTACGCTCACGGCACTCCAGCAAGGTATGGCGAAATGAGCCCTCCCAACTTTGATTAGACTCAGCACGTTGTGTACGACGTTGCTCGCGTAAGTAGTTTTCTTCCGTTAAGTTTGCTAAAAAGAAATAAATAGAAAAGGCACGAATAACATTTTTTAAAGTTTGATTATCTAAAGAGGCAATAAGTTCGATAAGCTGTTGTTTATTTTTGGGATTATGTTCACGGCGCTCCTGAATAAATCCGCTGCGTAAAGTTTCAATCGTGTTAACAGTATCTTCTCCAGACTGACGAGAAATCGCCTCTCCTAAAAATGATCCTAACAACCTGACACGGGTACGCAATACCTCATTATTCAACAGCATATCTGAACTCCTCATCTTTTATTGAAGTGTTTAACCTATAGTGAATTTACTTTATAGGTGTTATAGCATAACTGAAATAAAAATTGCGCCGCCTCTGGAGCACGAAGCAACCAGCAAGCGAGACAACATTTATTCCAGTCAAAGGTATTACGGGCTTTACTACTTTTATGATATATAGACGACATAAAGGATAAAATTTCTGCTTAGTCTAGGCTATATTTATTTATATTCGCTAGATAAAAAGTCCATATAGCGCTTCCATGAGCGCGTATCTGCACGCTCGTCATATCTATCACTGCCGAATACTGTATAGGCATGTCTTGCGCCACTATAAGTGACCATTTCATGAGGGACTTTTGCCGCCTCGAGCGTCTTACCTAGGGTCATAAAGCTTTCCATAGAGACGGCCTCGTCAGCAGTACCATGGAATACTAAGATCTCGCCTTTAGTATTCTCATAGTTCTGACCCTTGGGGATATCGAATGCGCCATGAAAAGGCACAAAGGCTTTTTGAGGAAAGCCTGCACGCGCCAGCTCTAACGCGACCGTACCACCGAAGCAGTAGCCCATTGTCACACCTTCTTGAACGTTATTGCCTTGATCCTGTCCGACATTCAATGCGGCTTCAAGCAATCGACGCATTTTGGCACGATCATCATATAAAGCACCCGTTAAGCGTTTTTTATCTTCCATTGCAGTCGGACGGACACCTGTGCCAAACATATCAGCCGCTAGTACATTGTATCCCTCTTCAGCTAGCATATCAGCACGCTTACGTTCATAGTCAGTGACGCCATCCCAATCATGAATGAGTAATATAAAAGGCGCATTAGGCACATCAGCTCGCGCGTAGTAACCTTCATAAGCTTGATTGTCTACAGTATAAGTAAGGTTCTGTGTGGTAATGGCGCTCGCAGTTTGACTAACAAGTAACACCATTGCACTAATAGAGGCGCTGGCTAGCATCGATTGAGAAGGGGTTTTGGATAAACGTTGAATGAATGAAAACATAACTGACCTCACTATTTATATTAAGATAATTGGATCAAGCCGTTCTATTTAATAATGCTTCTAATATCTAAATCTACTCTAAATAATATCATAAGATAAAATACTATTGAGAATCTTTTTTATTTGTGCAAACTTTAACCAAATATCAACACGGATAGTCATGAATTTATTGAGTTTCTTGAGTAATATTATTTATCTCTTCTCTTATAGTAAACTTAAAGAATTAGAGTTAATTTAAAGTATTTCTAAAACTGACCTCATAAAATCTAGCAAGGATGGATAATGAAAAATAATATTGATCATACCGACCCAGCTCTAACCATGAATCCTGAGCGTGGCAACGGTGGTGAGACTCATCAACGTGCAGATGCTGATGGCAAAGTTCTCACTACTCAACAAGGGGTAGCTATCGCAGACAATCAAAACTCTTTGAAAGCGGGCCCGCGTGGTCCTACGCTATTAGAGGACTTTGTGTTGCGTGAAAAGATTAATCATTTCGATCATGAGCGTATTCCTGAGCGAGTGGTTCATGCTCGCGGTAGTGCAGCGCATGGCTATTTTGAGCTGACTGAATCATTGGAAGAATATACCACAGCCAAAATCTTAACTGAGACAGGCAAGCAGACGCCTCTATTTACTCGCTTTTCTACGGTCGCTGGTAATAAGGGTTCAAAAGATACCCCACGTGATGTGCGCGGTTTTGCGGTAAAAATTTATACTGAAGAGGGCAACTGGGATATCGTAGGCAATAACATGCCGATTTTCTTTATTCAAGATGCGATGAAGTTTCCAGATCTAATTCATGCGGTAAAGCCTGAGCCGGATCGCGGTTTCCCGCAAGCGGCCTCCGCTCATGATACTTTTTGGGACTTTGTCTCATTGAGTCCTGAGACTATGCATAATTTGATTTGGCTGATGAGTGATCGCGGTCTACCGCGTAGCCTGCGCATGATGGAAGGCTTTGGTATTCATAGTTATCGTCTGCTTAATAGCGATGGTAAAAGTACCTTTGTACGTTTTCATTGGAAGCCTGTATTAGGCGTACAATCTACGACTTGGGATGAAGCGGTCAAAATATCAGGCGCAGATCCTGATTATCATCGCCGTGACTTGTATGAAGCAATCGATAACCAAGATTATCCAGAGTGGGAATTTGGGGTTCAGCTCTTCACTGAAGAAGAGGCAAATGAATTTCCCTTTGATCATTTAGATGCAACTAAGCTCATTCCAGAAGAATTAGTGCCTGTAAAGACAGTTGGTAAAATGGTATTGAACCGCAATGTAGATAATTTCTTTGCAGAAACAGAACAAGTTGCGTACTGTCTATCGCATGTGCCGCCTGGTATCGATTTCAGTAATGATCCGCTCCTACAAGGTCGTCTGTTTAGCTACTTAGACACGCAACTAAAGCGCTTGGGTTCGCCAAACTTTGCCCAGATTCCAATTAACGCGCCAAAATGTCCGTTTGCTAATAATCAACAAGACGGTCATATGCAGATGCAAGTGCCAAAGACTCGCGTGTTGTATGAGCCACAAAGCTTAGATCTAGATCGTCCACGTGAAAGTGTCAAAAAGGGCTTTGAGTCGTTTGCCGAATCTATGGATGATGGCGTCAAAGGTCGTATTCGTGCTGAGAGCTTCGCCGATCACTACAGTCAGCCACGTATGTTCTATCGTAGCCAGACGTCAGTAGGACAGGCTCACATTGCTTCAGCTTACGCGTTTGAGCTGGGTAAGGTAGATACCGCACATGTCCGTACTCGTACGCTTAGTCATCTACTTAATATAGATGAAGATTTGGCCAATCGTGTAGCCACAGCATTGGGTATGGAGTTACCTGAAGCTGCTGAATCTGCCGCACCTATTGTAGACATGGCAACTTCTAAAGCGGTGCAAACGATTGGTATTAGTCCTAAATCTTTAAAAGGTAGATTAATAGGCATTTTGGTAGCTGAAGGATCTAACCATGGTGAAGTTGAGAAGTTCGAAAAGGCAGCTATTGCTGCTGGTGCCAGCGTCAAGATTGTCGCCCCTAATAAAGAAGTGACATTGGATGATGGTACACGAATTCAAGCTGATGAACGCCTAGCAGGTGGTCCTTCGGTACTGTTTGACGCTATTGTAAGCATCATTATGCATCCACCAGCTAAAAAACTCGCCAAAGACAGTGCTGCATTAGACTGGTTTACCGATGCTTATGCTCATTGCAAAGCTATCGCTTATTGTCCTGCAACTGAAGAGCATATCTTGAGCAAATTACCCATTGAAAAAGATGCGTTTGTTACCCCGCTTGATAATGTTGATGGCTTTATTGAAAATGCCAAAACTCGTCTATGGGAGCGTGAACCAAAGGTGCGTGATTTGGCTTAAGTTTGGCCTAAATGAGCTTAATGCATAGCTAACTAAATGTTTTAATTCAAAACCAGTCATATTAATATGGCTGGTTTTTTTATGTATTGATGCTGAAATTAATTAAGTTAAAAGTTGCTGTCACGTGCTAGCGCAAAAATACCACATAACCTTTAAAGTGAGGATTGTCTTCCAAAAACGCTGTGCCTTGCCACTGACCACCCTCAATAATACCTACCTTAAAATCAAACGGCAAACTCTCTAACTTTTTTAAATATCGAGCGTAATTGGGTAAAGTTGTTGTGCCTTGATAGGTTTGTATAACTAGCTCATCGATGGCGTCACTTAGTTGAATAAATTGAGCATCGTCTGCTTGGTTTGACCAATCTAGCAATCCCGTTACACTCAATTGATACTGCGCTGGTAGCTGCTGACGAATACTCTTGAGCAGTTGTGCGTATTTATCGAGTCGATAGGTCGGAGCGTCATAGTCTATTTGAATGCCCATGACTTGATTGCCGGCCCGCTGCCATTTCTCTAAGCGCTCAACAACCTGCACCATAACTTCGTCTGACCACTCTTGACTGGTCGCCCGATAAACGAGCCAAATCTTTTTATCACTCAAAGAGCGAACGCCTAAACCTTGAGGTATCAGTGTTGCAAGTGTAGCCTGGACTCTACTTTCATTTCGATTTTCAGTCACACCTTCATTCTCAGTGTCATCAGTATCAGTATTGAAACGATAATAAGGCACGTTATGCGAACTAATTTCACCTTGTAAGAGGTATAAGGTATGAGCTTGGCTGAGTTTTAAGTCATCTTTGGGCGGTGTCCATAGCCAAAATTGCTCATAATCCTTAGGATTTATAACTTCATCGTTATTGATAGCACTGTTATTAATAGTACCATCGTTAACAAGAGTGATATCAGGAGACTGAGCGCTACTAAGACTGTTGAGACTATTAAGATGACTATCCACTACTGTTGCTTGTGCAGAGTTTTTAGACTGATGAGCTGGTAGAGAGTCCATGATTTGATGATAAATAAAAGCCGCAGCTATCAGTATAACTAAGCCAGTAAAAGATAATCTCAACCCTCTATGTTTCTGCTGATTTTTGCTCAAATCAATAATCCTTTATATCTACCAGTAATATTTTTGATTTTGCGCCCAGCTGGTATTTTTAAAGTCTGACTTTAAACGTTTGAACCAGGCTTTACGCACTGACATATCTACGTCTTCATTGCTGCACTGATTATTGCCAGAACTGGCAAAACAGCCAATGGCACGATGCAGTGCATAAGCGGATAGATCGTCATCTCGATTGCTTGCAAATATAGACTTATAGATGTCCAATCGATTCAATGTTTGACCTTTAAAACGACTAGGTATATCACCCAAATAAGGATAGCGATAGTTTGAGCCGCTTTGAGCAACAGTATGGTAGTCTTGGTCGTAATCCTCAAAATAGTAGGAGATACTTGTATCGTACATAAATTCAGTTAAGCATATTTGTTGTAGTCTGTCTTTTGGATTTTTGCTTAGGCGAGTAACGGTCGTAGTTAAGTCTTGGCAGATTAGATTAGGACTTATCTTTTTACCTTGCCAATTAAACTCACTGAATGAAGGTAAATGCTGCAATGTCTCATCGACGCTATCATAACCTAAATATTCTTTAGAATTTTTTGGTAGATAGTCTTTTTTATAATTTAAGAAGTCGCTATAGCGTCCATGCAGTAGCGATTTGGTCAGTAGGGCGTAGCGAGCTTCTGCACCAACAGTATCAGTGTTTGAGGAGCTATCAGCGATTTGTTTTAATAGCGCTGGATCAGCTGAATACTTTATGATACGCATTTTTAGAGTTTGAGACTTTATAGTAGCGTTATTGCCAAACAGTTTACTATAATTATTGCTTTGATCCGCTTGCAGCGCTAAAGCAAGCTCAGTTATGGTGTTTTGAAACGGTTGTTTGGGCAATTGATGCAAGCGATGCCATAGGGCGTTCGCTTCGTTTATATCTCCCATCTCCTGCAAAGCTCTTGCCTTTAATACATACTGACTAAACCTTGAATACGACATTTTTCCCGTTGGCACATCGGTTGATACATCTTTTGGTAAATGGTCCAAAGCTTGTTTTGGATTGTTTTCCTGCACAAGGTAATAGGTCGCCAGTAGATACTGATACAGATCCATACGATCTTTAAACTTGGGCTTTAACTGCTTGAGGTCGGTGAGTGTCAAAGGTTTTATAGCATTAAAAGAGCCGGCAAGTCTTAGGCGATACAGGGCAAAACTGGTGAGTAAAATAGGATCGTTAAATTTATTTATATCTACGAGTTTATCGTAGTCAGCAAAGAAAACTCTTCGTTCGATCTCTTCTGGCAATAAGCGACTGTCAAGATTAAAAAGGGGGGAGTCTGGATGGTTAATTTGCCATTCGATCTCAGTAATTAACTTACTATCTTGTCCTGACAACCAATATAATCTGCGCTGTAAGCCGCGAGCTGAGGCAATATAGCGGCCATCTTTGAAGCGACTAAGGTAGGTGTCAATAGCCTCTTGAGTACTTAAAAACAGTCTTGGATTAACAGTCTCGCTTTTATAGCGGTAGTCTCCCATACCATCCTGATAACTACGGTTAATACCCGTACGAATTAGCATGTAGTTAGTAGTATCGACTAGCCAAGCTAGCCCTGCGTTGTTATCTGCTTCGAGATCAATTAAGGCACGGTATAAATTATCGGCACTATCAAAGTCTGATTTTTTACCTAAATAAAACAGTTGAGTTGCTAGGATATAGTCGGCGTATGGCTGAGCGTTGATAGACCATTTCAATGGAAAGGTAGGGGTGCTCTTTGTTGATGTTGTGTCTACTGATGGAGTGTCATAACCGAATGAGTCAATACATTCACTACGAATAGCCCCGCGAAATTGTATCAGTTGCAAGCGCTCTTTAGGTGTCAGTTTAGGATCAAGTTTTAGAGCTTCTTCTAGTGCCTTTTCACCCGTATAAAAGCTATTACAATACTCGGCATAGTTACTTTTTTCGGATTGCTCCAAAAAATCTTGATTCGGGTTTTTGACTTTATTCACCGCTATCTGCTTTAAACTCTGCAAACTTAATGGAAAGTCATGACCATAATAGAGCTCTGGACCAATCGATTCAGAGATGTCAAAGTCAACCAAGCCTTTGTCAGCGAGTAATAAATACAAATTGGTTTGTGTATCATTGCCTGTGTCCAGGGTCGGAAAATTGATTTGGCACTCAGCATAGCTACGATTATCCAATGAAAAATTAGAGCTACAGTAGTCACCACCACCCGCTTTTGCTTGTATAGAGATCCCCGTTAAAACAGTTGTACACACTGTTAAAAATAATCCCTTAGCAAAAATATCTAAGAAGGGTTCTTTGGGTAATCTGACAATCTCTGCAACGGTATTCATAGACAACTCGTTCATGATGATTTCATTAGATTCTATAAGCATAACAGGGTTCTTTATAAAAACTAAATTCTAGGGTCGTTTAATAGACCTTATAGTTTTGTAAGATAAAATAGACACAACCGTTCACTGAAAGTGAGGTACCAATTATTTTGGGGCGCTATAATGATTACCACTATCGGCTTGTAAGCCTGTAGTTCTTTTAAGATTAGAGTTTAAGTAGCAGTCAAAGGTCATTCTTGCGCCAGTATATAAATCATTATAAATCTTTAAAGGTGTCGTAGCAGACAAAGGAATGTCATGGATTTAATAGATATCGTTGCTATAGAAGGATATATTCAGACCACTTATATGGCTGTTTATGCTGATAAATTACTACTGCTAGATTCTGGATGCAGATGCGATGTCGATAAAATATTGACTTACATCACCGATGTTTTGCAGCGTCCCATCAGCCAGCTAAAAGTGGTTATGGTCACTCATATGCATCCTGACCATGCAGGCGGTGCAGAGCTATTAAAACAAAGAACAGGTTGCCAGATCGTCACTGCAAAATCTGTACAACCTTGGTATAAAGGTATTTTGGGTCGAGTTGAACATTTGAATGATTTGGGATTGACTTATTACGTTGCTAATAGGCAAGGTAAATCGGTCACTAACGTTTGGTATAACCCTATCTTAAAAGCTGATAGTGAGGTTCAAGATGGTGACTATGTACCCTATTTTGAAGATTGGATAATCCTAGAGACACCAGGACATACTGATCGTGATTTATCCTTATGGCACCCACAGACTAAGCAAGCCTATACAGCGGATTTGATATTGGTTATCAAAGATAGATTTGTGTCCCCTTATCTTATTACTTTACCTGATGCTTATCTGGCTTCTTTAAACAAGATTAGAGCATTGCAGCCAGAGAGCTTATTACTGGCACATGACAAGAGAGCTAAAATTTATGATGAGGATTTTGATCGATTGATAGAGAAAACGCCGAACGAGCCTCGTAAAACTTCGTTAAAGAATATTCTAGGCACTGCTATTCTAAAAATTAGATTCGCACGTAAGAGAGTTGATACGCCTTAATTAGAACAATAGATAGCGAATGTTTAGACAATAAGCGAGTAAAACAATAAAAACCCCGATAACCTATAAAGGCTATCGGGGTTTTGCTAAGCTTATTACTAAATATGGTGGGCCGACCGCGACTCGAACGCGGGACCAATTGATTAAAAGTCAACTGCTCTACCAACTGAGCTATCGGCCCTGAGCGGCGTATAAAAATTGTATACAATTTTAGCCGCGCAAGAGAATTTTTCTTAAAGGAAAAATTCTAAAAGCTTTTTTTACACCTAAATTTTGATATTTAATTTAGCAAGAGAATTCAGTCATAAATTCTAAAAGCTATCTATCCAAACTAGGTTTACAACTAAACTCATTAAGCTAATACCGAGTAGGGCAAAATACTTAACAAGCATACTACTAAAATGGTGGGCCGACCGCGACTCGAACGCGGGACCAATTGATTAAAAGTCAACTGCTCTACCAACTGAGCTATCGGCCCTGAGCGGCGTATAAAAATTGTATACAATTTTAGCCGCGCAAGAGAAAATCCTTTAAATAGGATTATCTAATCCACATCGAGATAATTTCTATCCCTAAACGTGAGAGCACATTATATATAGTCTTGTGATAAATACAACCCTATAGACCCAAAAAAACGTAAATTCTATGTAAAAATTACTAAATGCTTAGTATATGCTTTTTTATATTCTGAGTTGTTTGGTTTAATCTCTTGATAAAGCCTCAACAGGATCAAGTTTGGCAGCATTACGTGCTGGCAAGAATCCAAAGATAATACCAATTAACGTCGAACAGACAAAAGCGGCAACGATAGAAGTTGTTGAATAAATAACTTGAAAGCTATCACCGCCGACTCGGTTAATCAGCTCGCCAATCGCGAAAGCTAAACCAATACCTAACAATCCTCCTAAAATACAAACTAGCACCGCTTCTATCAAGAACTGTTGCATTATATCGTTTTGACGAGCGCCAACTGCCATACGGACGCCAATTTCATTGGTACGCTCAGTTACCGATACCAGCATAATGTTCATGACGCCAATACCGCCAACGATCAGGGCAATAATAGCGATCGAGGATATGAGTAGAGTTAACGCAGTCGTTGTTGACTCTATGGTCTCGCGAATAGAGTCTGAGTTACGAATACGAAAGTCATCGGTACCATGTCGGCTGATCATTAGGGTTGAGATGGCGGATTCAGCGGCAGCAGACGATATATTATTATCAATGAGCGCGACGAAGTTCTCAATATAAGTACCGCCTATCAGCCTTGACAGCATAGTAGTGTAGGGCATATAAAAGGTTGGTGTATCGGTATTTCTAAAGCCGCTATTGTTTTCTTCAAGCACACCAATAATACGTCCAGGCACACTACCGATAAGCACGACTTCACCAATAGGGTTAGGGTTGTCGGGAAAAAAAGTCTGTAGGGCATTACTATCGATAATAACGTCTTGAGTACGGCGCAAAATACTCTGCTCATCAAAGCCCTGACCTTGGGCTAGGCTCTCGCCACTGACATTAAGATAGTCTTTGCCGACACCGCTGACACTAGCCGCTTCTTGTACATTACGGTAGCGTACATTCATATTGCTATCGAGCTGCGGGCTGACACTAATGACATAAGGCTGATCAGCGACCGCTTGCGCATCATCGGGTGTCAAATTATCATCACCGAAGTTTCGCCTAGGATCACCGTATGGATAACCATCGGTAACGGTAATAGTATTGGTGCCAAGTGAGCTAATATTAGATAGGATTTGCTCTTGAGAGCCTTTACCAAGCCCGACCACGGAGACCACCGAAGCAATACCAATGATAATACCTAGCATGGTCAAAAGCGTACGCATCTTATGTGCGCGCATGGCGAGTAGTGACATCTTAAAAGCTTCAAATAGGCGATCAATAAAGCTGCCAAACGCACTTTTTCGATGCTGATCAAGAATCGGCTCGGGCTGAGCATTTATCGGATTGTAGTGCTCGGTCTTATAATCCGCAATCTTGTACCCATCTTTGAGCTCAATGACCCGTTCGGCTTGTTCAGCTAGGTTTGGATCATGAGTAACCATGATGATCGTATGACCTTGAGCCTTTAGGTCATGCAAAATTTGCATTACATCATCACCAGATTTACTATCCAAAGCACCCGTTGGCTCATCCGCTAAAATAATGTCGCCACCATTCATAAGGGCGCGAGCAATAGAGACCCGTTGCTGCTGACCACCTGAGAGCTGATTAGGGCGATTACGAATTTTGTCTGCTAGTCCCAAATCTGAAAGCAGTTTCTCGGCGCGATCATTGCGAGCTTGCCCATCCATTCCTGCATAAACGGCAGGCACAGAGACATTGTCTTGCGCGCTGATATCGCCTAGTAGATGATAGCGCTGAAAAATAAAGCCAAAGTGCTCGCGACGTAGTTTTGCAAGCTCATCGGCATCAAGCTTGCTCACTGATTTACCAAAAATTTTATACTCGCCTGCGCTTGCCTGATCCAAGCAGCCCAAAATATTCATTAAAGTAGACTTGCCAGAGCCTGATTGACCGATGATAGCGACCATTTCACCTTGATTAATGGTCAAATCGATGTCGTGTAGCACGCGAATAGTCTGTTCGCCCGCTTTAAACTCTTTGATCAGTCCCTTTACTTGCATCAAAGGAGTACCTGCTGCGGTATTTACAATAGAGGGTTTGGTATCCATCTGCGCGTTTGCCTATATCAGTCTATCGGTCAAAATTATAAAAATTTTGAATCTATGCATCTCTACGTCTACAAATTATCATTAAAGCCTTTGATTAAAAGGGACGCCCACCACCACCACCTCTACTACTACCTTCTGCGCTCGCTTCGCTTAGAATGACTTCATCACCCTCGCTTAAGCCACTTAAAATTTGTACATTGACGCGATTATTGATACCTGTTGTAACAGGTTGATTGACGATTTCACCATCAGCCTTTAATACTCTTACCGTAGCAGTGGCTGCATTGTTTTTGACATTTTTTGGAGTGCTTTTTGTATCAGTTTTTGAGTTGTCAGGGGTATCCGCTTTATCAATACTAGTATTAGTATTACGAGTTGAACCATTAGGTTTGCTGGCTTGCAGGGCGGCTGATGGAATCAATAAAGCATTTTTTGCCTCATTGATAATAATATAAACTTGCGCGGTCATATCGATACGGAAACGACGATCCGTATTAGGTACTTCGATATAGCCGACATAGTAGATAGCAGAATCAGTAGAGCTAGTATCGCTGATGGTTTCAGGGGCGGGCTCAATAGCTTTTAGGACTGAGTCGAACTTCTGATCAGGATTACCGATGATATTGAAATACACAGGCATATTGGCTTGCACATTAATGACATCCGCTTCAGAGATTTGTGCGTTGATGCGGACAGTCGATAAGTCCGCTAAGGTAACGATAGTTGGCGCAGTTTGATTAGCGTTGACTGTGGTGCCTTGTTCGGTCGTCACTGATACGACAGTACCTGACATTGGCGCGCGAATAGTGGTGTAGCTTAGGTCTTCTTTTGCTGTGCTGACGTTGGTCTCAGACTTTCGTAGTGCCGCTTGTTGACTATTGACGTTAGCATTCGCAGTGGCAATAGCGGCCCTAGCTGTATCAATAGCAGCGCGAGCACTAGCGACGGCTGCCTGTGCCGTTTCAACTTTTGTCGCTTGGGTGTCATACTCTTGCTTTGAGATAGCGTCGATTGCGACCAATCCTTGCAGACGATCGAAGTCTGTTCGAGCTTGTCTTAGCTCTGATTGACGGCTAATAAGATCAGCTTGTGCGCTCTTTAGACTAGCTTGACGGCTAAGCACTTCTGCTTGTGCGCTTTGAATAGCGGCAACACTTTGCTCTAAAGTGGCCTGCTCATTACTTAGAGTGTTATTTTGGGTGACTTGATCGATTTGCGCAATTAAGTCTCCTTGCTGCACCTCATCACCCACCTCAACATAAAGCCGAGTCACTTCACCTGAGACTTGAGCACCAACATCAACGGTGTTTAACGCTTTGACTTTACCTGATGCCATAACGTTGTTTTCGATATCACCGATTTCGACCATTGCGGTAATATAGTTGGGAGTAATCTCTTTGGGTTTAAAGGTTCTGTAGGCTAATATTGCTAAAGCTATTACCACTAAGGCGATAACGCCCCATTTGATAGCGGATTTTTTATTCATTTTGCGCATCACAACAATCCAGTCACAGTTAAATCAAGTCTAACTATGATAGAGCGTTCAAGTCAAAAAGGGAATGGCAATTAGTTTGCGAAAGGTTAAGAGGGAAAAAATAAATCTTTTGAGGTTTACTAAGAGGTCGCTCTGAATTAATATCTCAAAAAGCTATCAAACTGGAAATAAGCGCTTTCCCGACAGCTCAAGAGCAGCTTGCAATAACAACTCCCATGCAGGCTGGCGAATTAATCCTTTAATAGCTTGGTCGCAGCGGTAAAGCAGATTAGGCCATTGGGCCGTTTGAGCGGTAGATTGACGACGGCAAGCTTGGCTGTACTGGCCTTGCTTACTGCGCCAAATACCTAAGCCTTGCGCATCTTGCCCATCCATTAACGCCATAACTAGCCGCATATCTTTGGCTATTGCCCATAGCACTAAAGTGGTTGGTTCATCGGTGGCTTTTAATTGAAATATAATCTTGGCAACTTGCTGACTGTTACCTGCGAGCATCGCATCGGATAAATCAAAAACACTAAACTGCGCATCACTGACTAAAGCCGCTTGCAGGTCAGCAATATCTAAAGCGACTTCTTTGACAGTAGCGTTTTCATTTTTATCATTTGGCTGCTCACAGTTAGAGGCCGCGAGCTGCGGCGCAAATAGATAGGAGAGCCGCCATAGAGTTTGATAAGCGCTAAGCAGGTGGTGCTCAGTATGTGACATTAGTAGCTGCCAAGCATCCAGCGATAGACGCAGACCAAATTGCTGCGCCTGTACTTGTAGCAATTGCTGGCGCTGACGCTCATCGTATAAGTTACAATCAATGATATGCCCATACTGAGTAAAGAGCGCAAACCATTTGCTGGATTGGCTACGTTTATCTTGCTTTGGCGTGAGCCACAATAGACTGTGACTATGTGCCCCTGTTTGTGCGTCTACAGCAAAACGTTCAAGCTCAGCAATGATGGCTTTGTCAGGCTTATGATTGCCCGTCACAATCAAAGCGCTGGCATCATCGAACAAGGACTGACTACTAAGCTCAGATAGGACCTCTTGCCAAGTTTTTACTGATATTAGCTCAATACGTTTGATGGCGTAGTTCTGCGCGCGCCAATGCGGTCGTAAGCTATCAATCAGCCACTGCTGTAGTAGCGGCTCATCCCCATGCGCCAGCCACAAGCCCGCAACTGCGATGGAGGGTTGCAATAATTTTGGATAAGCTTGATTAAAGGACTCTTGCATATTAAATAGTATTAACTTTAAAGGATATTAATTTTCTAATAAAGGCGATGAGGTACTATTAGGGTTAACTTTTGGCAAGCCTATCGCGACATATTGATCAGTAATACGACGGGCTAAGCTGTCGTATAGCCAATCACGAACCTGATCACCTTGTTGATCATCAGTGTTCACTGAGGCTTCGTTATACTGATAGCTACGCTCAACTTGAATAGGATTGGTCAAAGTGACAGGCTGACCATTTTGCACCGTTGTATAGGTCACATCAGCGGACAACACCAGACGAATCTCTGTCAATACCCCAACCAGCTCATAATTTCTAAAACGCACGTTGCTAATATTAATAGTAGCAATCGGCTCAGCGGTAGTATTATTAACACTGCTGTTGGCCGCGCTTTCAATCATGCTAATACCGTCAACTACATCGACGCCTAGAGCTTGCAAGCGCCGAGTCAAAGGCAATTTGAGCGGGAATGAGATACGATTGTCCTCAATAAGAATAGCAGTCTTAGCCACATCAAACTGCATCGGAGCATCATATCCGCGTAGATGGAATCCGCAACCTGTGAGCAAAAAACCAGCTGAGCCTAACACGGTGAGCAATGGCAAACTTGCAACTATTGCCGTAGCTAACTTATTGACCACTGGTGAGCGTTGATGCTTTGGGTAAGATGTCATAACCGCTATCCTTATTTTATAAAAGCGTTAATACTAAAAGGGCTTAGCCCACTACTACGATATTAACGAGCTTATTGGGTACGACGATCTCTTTTTTAATCTCGCCTGTAAGAAACTTAGCCACGCTATCTAAGCTGCGTGCTTGTGCTTTGAGCTGCTCAGGATCACTGTTAGGCGCGACCTCCATTTTGCCGCGCATCTTACCGTTCACTTGTACGATCATAGTGATGCTATCTTGAACTAAAGCGCTGGTATCAACACTTGGATAACTGAGTGCTTGAGTATCAAGCCCTAATGCTTCAAGCAAATGCTCGCCGACGTGTGGCGCGTATACTGACAGCATAATTAATAGATCAACGAGCGCTTCGTGCTGTACTTGTAGGTCTTGATTGCTAGCAGCACTAAAGCTGGCCAGCTCATTAGCTAATTCCATTAAGCTTGAGACAGGCGTGTTTAACGCCAAACGCTCGCCTAAGTCATTATCAATCTTGGCGATAGTCTCATGAGTCTTACGACGCAAATCTTTACCCGCTTTGCTCAAGTCAGTAGTATCAAGTGGCGTACTGTTAATAGCAGTAAGAGAAAAACTAGCATCGCTCAAAGCCTGCATATGCTCAGTTGCAATTCGCCAAACTTTTTTGACAAAGTTATAAGGCCCTTTTAGTGCATCATCTGACCATTCAAGCGTTTGATCAGCAGGAGCTGTAAATAAAGTATAAAGACGAACGGTATCGGCACCATATTGATCGATCGTGGTTTGTGGATCGACACCGTTGTTCTTCGACTTTGACATTTTCTCAATTTTGCCGATAGTGACAGGTTGCCCATCCGCTTTTAGCAAGGCTTTAATTGGCTGCCCACGCTCGTTATAGTCGATATCAACATCATCTGCAAAGTAATAAGTGGTACTACCATCGCTATTGACACGATAAAAAGTGCCCGCTAAGACCATGCCCTGAGTCATCAAGTTCTTAAACGGTTCATCGCCTGATACTAAGTCTTCATCGCGCATCAGCTTATGGAAGAAACGCGCATAGAGCAGATGCATAACCGCGTGCTCAACACCACCAACATACTGATCGACAGGTAGCCATTTATTGGCAGCCGCTTTATTGACCATATTTTGGCTGTCTTGCGGGCTGGCAAAGCGGGCGTAATACCAGCTCGATTCTACAAAAGTATCAAAGGTATCAGTCTCGCGCTCAGCCGCGTTACCACACTTAGGACAGCTGGTATTGACAAATGCTGGCATGTTTTTGAGAGGATTACCACGACCATCAGGAACGACATCAGTCGGTAGCACTACAGGCAGATCTTGCTCTTCAACGGGTACTGTGCCGCAATGCTCACAGTTAACCATAGGAATAGGGCAGCCCCAATAGCGCTGGCGCGAGACGCCCCAATCACGCAGGCGATATTGAATCTTTTTATTACCCAGTTCTAATGGCTCAAGCTTTGCGAGCATTGCTGCAAACGATTGCTCAAAGTCCATCCCATCAAATTCACCTGAATTGATTAAGGTGTTGCGCTCGGTATAGGCGAGGTTTGGCTCAGATCCATCAGCGGCGGCTTGTGCAGTTACGGTTTCAACGTAATCTGCTGGCATATCGATGACTTGTTTAATAGGCAGATTATATTTAACCGCAAACTCATAATCACGCTCATCATGCGCAGGCACTGCCATTACCGCACCTGAACCATAGCTCATCAGCACGTAGTTGGCGACCCAAACGGCGACCTTTTCGCCCGTTAAAGGATGCGTCACTTTAAGACCTGTATCCATGCCAATTTTTTCAGCTTTAGCCAAGTCGGCTTCTGCAACTGAGCCTTTTTTGCACAAGGCACAAAATTGTGCGATGACGTCATCATGCTCAGCAGCATACTGCGCTAATGGATGCTCAGCAGCGACCGCCACATAAGTCACGCCCATCAAAGTATCAGGACGAGTCGTAAACACATCTAAGGTATTGTCTTGACCTTCGAGATCATAAGGGAAATGTACTTCCATCCCCGCGCTACGACCGATCCAATTGCGCTGCATGGTCAACACTTCTGAGGGCCAGTGACCCTCTAGCTGATCCAAATCGTCCAATAGCTCATCAGCATAGTCGGTAATGTTGAAGTAGTACATCGGAATATCGCGCTTCTCGACGGGCGCGCCACTACGCCAGCCTTTACCATCGATGACTTGTTCGTTAGCCAATACCGTATTGTCAACAGGATCCCAGTTGACAGTAGCGAGCTTTTTATAGACTAAGCCTTTTTTGTACAATTGTAGAAACAGCCACTGCTCCCACTGATAGTAATCAGGATTACAAGTCGTCAGCTCGCGTGACCAATCAACCGATAAGCCTAATAGCTTTAATTGTGCGCGCATGTTATCAATATTGGCATAAGTCCAAGCTGCAGGGGACATCTGATGGGCAATGGCTGCGTTTTCAGCAGGCAGGCCAAAGCCATCCCAACCCATGGGTTGCATGACTTCAAAGCCCTTAAGGCGGTAATAACGGCTCAGAACGTCAGAGATAGTATAGTTACGCACATGACCCATATGCAGCTTGCCACTTGGATAGGGGAACATCGATAGCATATAGCGGCTTGGCTTATCGCTTGGCTCATTGCCGACTTCGTAACGCTTATCGCTTGCCCATTTGGCTTGTTGCGCGGCTTCGATGAGTTGTGGCTGATATAGGCTGTTGTCCATAACATGATCAATAGCATGGTCATTATCAATAGCGTTGATAGGATTATTAGTAGAATGGTCAGATGTTACAGTGCGGTTCATAGTTGGCTCAAGAGTAAAGGTTTTAATAAGAAAAATGGAATAATTTAGATAGGGTAGAATAGCTTAAATTGGACAAAATTGCGATGGGGCAGCGTAATATTAGAGTAGTATTGAGCGAGTTAATTTTTGACTAACTTATCAGATTATTATTTAACTATCACTAAGGATAATAATGACAATCACTATCTACGGCATAAAATCATGCGATACCATGAAAAAGGCTTTTACTAAACTTGATGAGCTAAGCGTTAGCTACGAGTTTCACGACTATAAAAAACAAGGCATCGATAAAGACAGCGTTCAGCGCTGGGTCGATGAATTAGGGGTAGATAAAGTCTTAAACAAGCGTGGAACCACTTGGCGTAAATTAGACGATGAGCAAAAGCAAGCGGCTGATGCTGATGTCAATAAAGCTATTGATCTACTTATTACTAATACTAGTATGATCAAGCGACCTATTATTGAGGGCATCTATAAAGATAAGCCAATATTGCTTTGTGGCTTTGACGAAACTGTTTTTAATAAAATATTTGATTAATCACACAATTTTTTCATCAATCTATATTTTATTCGGTGTATTCTAAGTTATATCATCTAATAAAATTTATTCAACTACAAACTTATCATTATTCAAAAGGATCTAGCTATGAAAAAAATACTGTTAATCGCGGCGTTAACTATGGCACCCTTACTGACTATGACTGCCCAAGCAGCAGACACCGCTACTAAAATTACCTTCGCCAAGGATAGCTACTGTGGTAGCTTTTCAGGTAATATCAAAAATGGTAAAGAATTTCGCTTATGGCTATTACCAGAGCAAAACTTAGTCATCCGTAACGTTGGTGATGATCAGATTAACGTCGCTTATGTGGCAGGGCCAAACGGTCGCTTGACAGGGGATCGCTACGACAATGAGACCTCGTATTTTACTGAGCGCAAAGGCAATCATAAGATGAAAGTCTATGGTAATAGTAGTCATAGCTCTGTCGAGTTCTGTGCGTATTAATAAGCCTGTATGTACTAGGATTATCTATAAAAAACAGAGTAGGCGTAGAGTGCATTTTATGCATCATTTAAGTGTGATAAATCACAATCGGTGCGTAAAACGTACCCTACAAAAGCTCAATCTATCAACTCATCGCTGAATCTATATCACGACTGATAAGTGTACCAACGCCTTCATTGGTAAAGATTTCAAGCAAAGTTGCATGCGGCACGCGACCATCAACGATAACTGCGCTTCTGACACCGCTACGTACGGCATCTAGCGCGCATTGTATCTTAGGTATCATTCCGCCTGATATCGTACCATCCTCGATAAGCGCGTCCACTTTTTGTGGGGTTAGACCTGTAACTACTTCGCCATCATGGCCTAGAACACCCTTGATATTGGTCAATAACATCAGCTTTTCAGCTTGCAAAAATTCGGCAACTTTACCCGCGACTAAATCTGCATTAATATTATAAGTATTACCCTCGCCATCGACACCAAGCGGTGCAATAACAGGGATAAAGTTTGAGGAAATTAGCATGTTAATGACATCTTTATTGACACTGACCACATCACCAACGTAGCCTAAATCGACAGATACCGCGATACCATCGTCACCGATCTTTTGCATAGCCATTTTTTTGGCTTGGATTAAGTTGGCATCTTTACCTGTTAGGCCGATAGCCTGTCCACCGTGCTTATTAATTAAGCTGACAATGGATTTATTGACGCCACCGCCAAGTACCATTTCGACGATATCCATCGTACTTTTATCAGTGACCCGCATGCCATCGATACGTTTGGAGGTACGCCCCAGCTCTTTTAATAAATTATCAACTTGTGGGCCACCGCCATGAACAACGACAGGATGTAGACCGACGGTTTTGAGTAGCACAATATCACGGGCAAACGAGCTTTCAAGCTCTGGATCAGTCATCGCATTACCGCCGTACTTGACGACGATTAATTTACCCACAAAGCGCTGAATGTAAGGTAAGGCGGTAGTGAGTACTTCAGCGGTGATCTTGGCATCGTCTAGATTAAGCGACATTATCTACTCCTAACATAGGGTTATCAGTTCAAAAGTTATTTTAAAAGGGTGAGGTTTAGCTATTTTGAAATAGTACAGAGATTTTAATAATATAAATTTTTTATGGTATAGGAGCTATCAGCTAAATTGTTCGGGTTGAATATTCGCCATTTGCTCAGCCACATTCCTATCGAATAGTCGGCATATTGCGACAAAACGCGCTTGTATCGCTCGCATCTCGTTGAGATTATCTCCAGCAAAACGTACGGTAAGACAGTTACTGGTATTAGAGCGTCGTACTACTCCAAAACCATGGGCAAAGTCTAAACGAACACCATCTATTGAAGACAAGTTTGTCTCTGGTAGAAATAATTGCTGTGCGACTTTTTTGGTCTTGAGCATAGGCGGCTTGGCGTCAAAACAACTACAGGATACTGACTCTATAAATACCGCCTTTTGTGTCGAGATATCATTGGCCGTACTATCGTTAACCAAGCGTTGTAAGTAGCGACAGTACTCAACCAAATGCTCAATAAAGGTACAGCTAGTGGCATCATTCTGAGCCAAAAAAGTTTCATTTAAAGGTAAGTAATAATCGGCACTGCTGACGGCGATAGGTAACTTTTGCGTAATATCAGTCAGCTGGTAGGGTGGTATAGCCTCTCTAGGTTCGCCCCATACATCTGTTTTGCGAGAACTTTTAAGAGTATTACTACTGGTGCTGTCGTCAATGCGTAATACAGATGCTTCAAGATTAGGGGCAGTATTAGCCAGCCAATATAATAGCCGCAATCCTGCATAGATCGCATCATCATAAGCTATAAAGTAACCGTCATTAAATATAAAATGACCCGATAACTCGCCTGCAAATATAGGTGGCTCAGAGGTGTGCAGCTGTTGGCGTAATAAACTACTACCTGTTCTGGTCATGATAGGCGTAGCACCAAGGGTGCTCAAAAGCTTCGGTAGATGGTGTGAGCACTTTATATCGAATAGCACGGTAGGCGCCGACGCTAGTTCAGCTTTACTAGCAGATCGTTCAGTAATCGCAACTTGTGCTAATAAATAGAGTAGATGATCTGCGACAATCACTTTACCGCTATTGTCAACGACCATGAGCCTGTCACCATCACCGTCAAAAGCCAGACCTATATCAGCGTTGCTAACGATGACCGCTTGTTGTAGTTCAGCTAAGCGATTAGGCTCAGTAGGATCAGGATTGCCCGTAGGGAAGCTACCATCAGGGACACTATTGAGCATAATAACCCGCTGACAAAACTGCTCAAATAATGACTGAGCGATAATACTAGTTGCGCCATTCATACAGTCTATAACTACCGTAAAATCAAGCTTAGAGTCATGAGCATATCTATTTTTACTGGCAAAATTGATATCGATAAAGCTTTGCGCGATAGCATCGCTATAGCTGCTAGCAATAAGCTTGGCTGGCAAGTTAATAACGTCTGTTTGCTCAATGCTATGTTGCTCAATACTATTTTGTGTAGAACTGCTGTGTTTAGTACAGCTTTGCTTAGTGCCGTGCAGCTCAGTGCTGTGACATACTTTATTTGTTTTAAAATAGTCGTTTAGGTCAGAGTTATAATTAAAGTTTTGCAATTGGCGGTTTAAGTCGTTACTTGGGCAAGTTTTATGCTTGGAGTTATAGTGACTTAGCTGATAATTATTTAGATGATAATGACTGAGCTGCTGATACAAGGTTTGAATCTCTAAACCACTCGGTGAGGTATTATCCAGTAACCACTTGATACCTAAAATATTTTTTTCTGAATGGCTGGCTGTGACCATGATGCCATGACCGTCGTACTGCTGCGCCCAAAATGCCATCATCGGCGTGGTCACCAATCCCAGACTGACAACGACAAGACCTCTTTTATGCAGAATATCGATCAGCGTTTTTGCAATAACATCGCTACCAAAGCGCACATCATAGCCAATGACGACGGTCTTAGCTGGTTGAATGATAGAGCGCTCTAATAGCTGGCGGCTTTGATTGTAATAGCTTTGAGAGTGATATAGATTTGCAAAGACCTCACCTAATACGGCTATAAAATCAATGGTAAAGTACTCACGCGCGCCGCGAATGTCGTAAGCACGAAACAAGGACTGCTGTGCAATAAAAGCAGGGGTTATTATCATTTTCTTACTCCCATATTCTTATTGCAATCTATAACATTTTTAAGTGCTTAACCTTATATACCAGACAAAAGTGATTATTGACGGCCTGAGTGACCAAAACCGCCAGCACCGCGCGAGCTGGTATCGCTAAACTCATCAACTACCTCAAAATCAGGACGGGCAACAGGTACGACAATATATTGTGCCATGCGATCGGCAGGGTTTAGCACAAAATCATCTGGACTACGATTCCATATACTGACCATCAGCTCGCCTTGATAATCAGCGTCAATCAGTCCAACGAGATTGCCTAATACGATACCATGTTTATGACCGAGTCCTGAGCGTGGCAAAATCATACCTGCATAACTAGGATCAGCAATATAAACCGCTAGGCCAGTACTGATGAGATGGGTCGTACCTGCTTTAATGGTCAAAGGCTCATCGATACAAGCCCGCAGATCAATACCCGCTGAGCCATCAGTAGCTCGAGTAGGCAAAGAGAACGCTGAATCTTTTAATAGTTTAGGATTTAATACTTTAACTTGTACTGCTTGCATAACATACTCACTTTATTAATTTAATTATATATTCTTTTATATAAATATAGCATAGCGATGCTGTATTTAAGAACCTATTAGTTGAATAACTATCTCTATTTATTGATCATCAAAGAATCAAAATACTGGCCAAGCCTAAGAACGACATAAAGCCGACGATATCCGTCACTGTGGTTAGAATAACCGAGGCCGATAGCGCAGGATCGATATTCATATTTTTGAGCATTAATGGAATGGCAATACCGGAGGCATTAGCTGCCGTCATGTTAATAGCGATAGCGCAGCCAATCACCGCGCTAATCTTGATATCTTGAAACCAAAGCTGGGCAATAACCGCCATAATAAATGCCCAAATGATACCGTTTATTGCGCCAACCCACAGCTCTTTATTGAATAGCCACCAGCGGTTGGAACCGCCAATCTGACCCATAGCCATACCTCGTATGACGATAGTTAAAGTCTGTGAGCCTGCGATACCACCCATACTGGCGACTACTGGCATCAATATTGCCAGTGCGACTACTTTAGCCAGTACTTCCTCAAACTGTCCAATAACCGCAGCGGCTAATAGCGCAGTACCAAGATTGATGCCTAGCCAAATACTACGAGATTTGGCACTGGTCAAGATAGGTGCAAATAGCTCTTCATCTTGGCTAACACCAGCCAAGTTACGCATTGTACTATCGACATCATCTTGGATAATCTCCATGATGTCCTCGCCATTAAGCTGACCGACCAGCTCACCATGACTGTTAATCACAGGCGCAAAACGGATATCCTCTGAGCGAAAGATCGCAGCGGCATCAGTAATATCCAAACGATCATTGATAGTTACTGCATTGTCGATAAGGCTGGATACCAAACTGCTCTGATCGTGTTTGATCAAATCTCCTAAGCTAAGTAGACCCAATAGTTGCTGACTTTTATCGACGACCAGTAATTCTTGGCTTTGATCATCCAGTAAGCTGTCATCGCTACGCAACCACTCTTGTACTTGCGCAAGGCTAATATCATCATGTACCTGAACGATATCCGGATCCATATAGCTACCAACTTCCCAGTCTTCATAAGTATCCAGCTTATTGACCTGAATTCGAACGTCTTCATCTAAGGTTGCCATGACTGAGGTACGAACGGTTTCCGTCACCGTCTCTAGAATCTCGGAGATATCTTGAGCATCTAAGTCTTGAGTAAAGACCGATATCTCTTGCGAGGAGACGTTCTCTAACAAGGGCTGGCGAGTATCGAGCTCTAATTCCGCTAGGACCTCACCCTTAATTTCCTCCGGAACTTGTGCCCAAATCTTTAGTCGAGCTTGGGCTGGAAACGATTCTAACAGGTTGGCAATTTCATACTCAGACTGCTTGGCCAAAAACTCTGTAATGGCTGTATAGGCGTCATTCGCTACTAAGTCTTGCAAATATAATAGCTTATATTCAGCACTATATTCTAATGGATTATAGTCTGCCGGTAGTGTGGAGGGACGATCAGGACTAGGCGTAGGGGCAGACATAAAATTTCCAAAATAATAAAAATAAAAGGAGTATAAAACTATTGCTAAGAGTATTCATGGCTAAAAATACAAATGCTAAAACTACTAACAACTAAGGTAATAGCAAAGCAAAAACTAAGGTCAAATTACTAATCAAACTCTAAGTTATTCAAAGAGTCAAAACTTAACGATTACCTAATAACGCGCGTATATTGGCTAAGTATTCATCAGCGACTTTTTCAGGATCTTTAGTCGCTTTTTTCTTTTTAGCTTTGGCAGGCCAATCGATATGATCTTCTGGTAATTCATCCAAAAATCGCGATTCAGAAGTCACGCGCATTTGACCACCAGCACGGCGCTGAGCGGCAAGGGTCAAGGTTAGCTCACGACGTGCGCGAGTGATACCGACATACATCAGACGGCGCTCTTCTTCTACTGTTTCACTCATAATAGAGTTACGATGCGGCAGCATCTCCTCTTCAAGCCCCATGATATAGACGTAGTTAAACTCAAGTCCTTTTGCCGCATGCAAAGTCATAAGATTAACTTTATTGGTGTTTTCTTCTTCTTGCTGCTGCTCAAGCATATCGAGTAGCACTAATTTACGAATAATGGTATCAATCGTGCGCTCATCATCACTCTCAGCGCGATTGATCAAGGATTGAATACTGGTATACAGAATGTCGATATTATCAATACGGTTTTTTTCTTGTTGCGGGGTTTTTGAGTCGCTACGGACAAAATCAATATAGCCGGTCTCATCGATCATTTGACGGACGATAGGTACAGGATCGGGATGCTGATCTAACTCACGCGTATAGTGCTCAATAAAGTCGCCAAACTCTTTAAGCGTGCTATAAGCCTTGCTTGGCAATACATGGCTCAGACCAGAGTGAGTACAAGAAGCGAGTAGGGAAATGCTATGCTCTTGCGCAAATAGGCCAAGCTTTTCTAAAGTCGCTGGCCCCATACCGCGTTTTGGGGTATTAATAATACGCAAAAATGCACTATCATCTTCAGGGTTCAAGATCATACGCAGATAGCCCATGACGTCTTTAATCTCGCTACGCGCAAAGAACGACTGACCACCAGATAACTTATAAGGTATCTGCAACTGACGCAGGTTCGCCTCAAGCATGCGTGCCTGAAAGTTACTGCGATACAACACTGCATAATCTTCCCATTCATTGCCATAGCGCAATTTATGCGTGGCAATTTCTTTGGCAACGCGTTCCGCTTCATCATCGTCATTACGACAGTTAATGATACGGATTTTCTCGCCTTGACCTTTATCAGACCAGAGCTTTTTTTCAAATAAATGCTCGTTGTTGGTAATGACCGCATTAGCCGAGGTCAAGATACGACTGGTTGAGCGATAGTTTTGCTCTAGCATGACAATCTTGAGTTTAGGGAAATCTTCTTTTAGCAGCGCCATATTTTCAGGTTTTGCTCCGCGCCATGCATAAATAGATTGGTCATCATCACCAACCACGGTAAATCGCCCTTGTGGTCCGACGAGATATTTAATCATTTCATACTGGGCGGTATTGGTATCTTGGTACTCATCGACTAATAAATAACGAATACGATTCTGCCATTTATCACGCAGCTCGCGGTTTTCACGTAGTATCTTGGTTGGTAATACGATTAAATCATCAAAATCAACCGCATTATAAGCACGCAAGTTACGCTCATACAGCGCATATAAAGTCGCGAATATCATGTCTTCTGGATCATCAAGCGTTTCCATTGCTTGGTCAGGCTCAACCAGATCATTTTTCCAATCCGATATCATCTTGATAGCTTTGCCGACCAGCTCTCGACTCTCAGCGCCTGATAAATTATCACGCATCATCAGCTCCATCAACAGACGCTTACTATCATCGCTATCCATGATCGAGAAGTTGCCTTTAAGCGGCGTGTGAATCAACTCGTAACGCAAAAACTGTAAGCCAAACTGGTGAAAGGTCGAGACAGTAAGCCCGCGAGTCTTTTCGCTTGGTAGCAATTTGCTTACTCGTGCTTTCATCTCACGCGCGGCTTTATTGGTAAAAGTCACCGCTGTGATACGCTCAGCTGGCATGTTGCATTCTTCGATAAGATAAGCAATCTTACGAGTGATCACTGACGTTTTGCCTGAGCCTGCGCCTGCTAATACTAGCAAAGGCCCAGATACGTAGAGCATAGCTTCTTGTTGTCTGGGATTGAGTTGACTCATAGCATGACCTTTGAAATTTGGGGCAAATAGTGCGAATATGAAAAGAGCTCATTCAGGCTATGCTAAGATAAAATTGATCTAGCATATAGCAAAATAGATGCAGCAAAACTGAACGGATAGCGTAAATATAGGTTTGAAATTAGGTGGGTTATTATAAAGCAAAATCGTTACTTTTTGGGAGGAGATGGATAATGATGCGTTTATATCGTAGTAGCATGCCATTACTATTATTATCAATGATAGCGTGTACTAGCTTGCCAGAGCATACCATTCTGCAAACCGTTGAGTTAATGCAAACCAAGCATTTTGTAGAAGGGGCGAGTTTTGATTTAATCAAACAACGAGAGGGTTGTTTATTGCAGGGCACAGGTTATGGCGAATCTGGCAAACGCGATTATACTTTTTATTTTGATGATAAGGGGATTACGGCTGCTCATTATGAGGAGTCCCGCTATGCACAACCTATTTATGTCGATAGCAATGTCAAAATAGTCAAAACTACTAAGAGCGTATATAAAGAGAATTCAGAGGAAAACGAGGCTTTCGAAGCACTGTTTAATGATTTACAGGCACTAATTACGCAGAGCAATTTGGCACATTGTTTTTAGTAGAGCGCTCAAAGATATAGGTTATGCTGAGGGTAAAAAAACAGTATTCCTAATAAAGACGCACCAACTAAGATAGATTAGCTAGTGCGTATATCAAACTTTTAAAACTAGTTTTTAATGAACTATTTCAGTCTTATGCATTATTCAACTGACGCGCTGCCTCTAAGGCAAAGTAAGTTAAGATGCCATCAGCGCCTGCGCGGCGAAAGCCAATCAGCGACTCTAAAATCACCGCATCAGTTAGCCAACCGTTTTGAATAGCTGCCATGTGCATCGCGTATTCACCTGAGACTTGATAAGCAAAGGTCGGTACACCAAAAGTGTTTTTGACTTCACGAATCAGATCAAGATACGGCTGACCAGGTTTAATCATCACCATATCAGCACCTTCATTGATATCCATCGCTACCTCATGCAAGGCCTCAGCGCGATTACCAAAGTCCATCTGGTATTGTTTTTTATGACCGCCTTTGAGATTGCCCGCACTACCAACTGCATCGCGGAATGGGCCATAATAGGCTGAAGCATATTTGGCGGAGTAGGCCATAATAGCGGTATTGGCAAAACCCTCTGCTTCAAAGGCATCGCGCATGGCTTTGATGCGACCATCCATCATATCGCTCGGAGATATAATATCAGCGCCTGCACGCGCATGAACGAGTGCTTGCTGCACTAGGACTTCTACCGTCTCGTCATTGATCACATAGCCCGTCTCGTCAAGTAAACCATCTTGACCGTGTGAGGTATAAGGGTCTAAGGCGACATCAGTCATAACCACCATTTCAGGAACCGCATCTTTTACCGCTTTTACTGCTCGTGCGCTAAGGCCGTTTTCATCGTAGGCCGCGCGGCCGTCAGGGGTTTTTAAGCTATTATCAATGACAGGGAATATATCAATAGTGGTCACGCCTTCCGCTAATAAGTCTTTAGCGTGTTCGATGAGTAGATCAATCGATAGACGCTCAACGCCTGGCATACTAGCAATAGATTGGCGTTCATTTTTGCCTTCTAATACAAATACAGGCGCAATGAAATGCTTGGGATGCAGCTCAACTTCACGAATCATGGCGCGGACATTGTCGTTATAACGCAGACGGCGCAAGCGTGTAGCGGGGTATTGACGGTTGAAAGTATAAGTCATAATAAAACCTTATTATATTTTTAATTCAAAGCAGTTTATAAAACCACTACTATAACCAAAAGCTAACTGTAAAAGCAAAAACCCCGCCAAAGTGGCAGGGCTGTTTGGACAGTAATAAAAATCTATTCAACAATTTGAGTGACTGGTACGCTCTCAACAGGGGTCTCTTGAATAATAGTACCGACCGCAGCATCTGCATCGCCATCGTTATCGATATCGACGATAGCTTTTGGATCAAAAGTAGCTGCCGCAGGTGTTTTGGACTGTTTGATGTCGATGGCCTCAGCTACAGAGGTTACGCGCGCTGAGCTTGCCGCATCAATAGCATAAGCCGCTTGAGCTTCAGCATTGTTACTAGCCAAACCACCAATACGCGCTAAATTAGTGTATTGCGGTACTGGTATAGCGACGGGTACATCAAGGTTAGCACCGCCACCTAGTGCTTGATAAAGCTCTATTTGGCTAATGATTTTTTGTAGTTCTAAATCTAAGATACCTTGTTGAGTGGAGAACAAGGAGCGCTGCGCATCAAGAACATCCAAATAGTTGGCAATACCTGCTTTAAAGCGGGCATCAGCAATCTCAAAGGTTTGATCAAAGTTATCTTGCAGGCGATACTGCGCGGCTAGCTGCTCACCAAGGGTCGCTCGCGTCGCTAAGACGTCTGAAACTTCACGGAAAGCCGTTTGAATAGAGCGCTCATAGCTGGCTAGAGTCTGCTCGCGTTCTATTTTTGCAACATCATAATTGGCATCTAAAAGCCCAGCATCAAAAATAGGCACACTAATATTTGGGCCAAACGACCAGCCTACTGAGCCGCTTTTGAATAGATCATCTAAGCTACTACTACCAACGCCGACACTAGTTGCAAGACTAATAGAGGGATAGTAAGAAGCGCGTGCGACTTCGATATTAGCGCCAGCCGCTTTTAGATTGTATTCTGCTTGTAGCACATCAGGGCGGTAGCGTAGCAGCTCGCTCGGGAGACCAGTACTAAAGACATCTTGAGTCGTTATATTGCTGATAGCGGGTGCTGGAATGAGCTCGGTTGGAATTGGTGCACCCAATAAGAATTGCAAAGCATTACGTGACTGCAAAATGCTACTTTGAGCGCGTAGAACGGCCAAATTAGCATTCTCAAGCGCTGCTGATGATTGCAGTGAGGGTAGTTTAGGGTCAATACCGGCCTTGAAGCGAGCATCAGCAATAAACAAGGATCTCTTACGACTCTCAACGGTTGCTTCGGCTAGCCTTAACTGCGCTAAGCTAAAGCTCAAGTTGGCATAGCTTTGGGCAATATTACTAATCAAACTGATTTGAGTTGAATCTTTAGCAGCTGTGGTCGCCAAAAAGCTCTGTAGCGCTTGATCTTTCAGACTAGCGATCTTGCCCCAAAAATCAAGCTCATAATTAGCTAGACCTAAATTAACATTATAGTTATTGCCAGTGGTGCTGCCACCCAATATGCTTCCTTGACGCCGCCGCGTGACGCCTGCGGTGCCCTCAATCGTCGGTAGGTCACGAATATCCGTGATCTGATACTGGGCGCGCGCTTTTTCAATCGCTAAGCGTGCACTCTCAAAGTCTTTATTGTTCTGTAGGCCTAAAGCAATAAGGCTTTTTAGGCGCTCATCGCTATAGTAGTTCTGCCAACGTTGAGCGGCAATGCTGGGCTGCTCAGCGTTACTGACGGTCTCTCGATCAAACGCGCCATAAGCCTGTTGAATCGGTAGATTAGGCTCAGCAAGAACTGGCGTTAAATCTTTCTTTGGAATAGTATTGCAAGCGGTCATACTCAATATTAATGCGCTTAGACCTAAGAGCCGAGCAGCATTTGTACGCGTAGATAATGCTGCAAACCGCACACCTACTGCTGAACGGTGAGTAGTAGTATTGACTACTGGCGCAGCTGCTGCGTTGAGTGTAAAAATAGTTCTAGAACTCATTTGGTATTATCTCCAAAGCTTTCAGGTTTATAACTCTCATCAGAAGCTGGGTCTGGTGTATCGTCAGCTCGCGGCGTCGGTGGTTCAGGATCGTCATCATTATCAGTATTGCTATCGTAGCTACCATGACCGACAACTTCATGAGCTTCGTTATTCATATAAGGGAACGCACTACGTACCCAGACGTAAAACATCGGGATGAAGAAGATACCCAGTAGCGTCGCTGTGACTACGCCACCAACCACACTGGTACCAATAGCATTTTGACTGCCTGAACCTGGACCAGTCGCCAAGAATAATGGCACAACACCTAACCCAAAGGCAAGTGAGGTCATAATAATGGGACGTAAGCGCTGACGAGCCGCCGTCATTACCGCCTCTCTTAGACTGTACCCTTCTTCTTGATGCTCTTTTGCAAACTCAATAATTAAGATAGCGTTTTTGGCGGATAGACCTACGACCGTCAGTAGACCGACCTGTAAGTAAATATCATTGGCAAAACCACGTAGCCATGTAAATATCACCGCACCCAATACCCCAAGTGGAATTACCAGTAGAACCGATACAGGTATAGACCAGCTTTCATATAAGGCCGCTAAACACAAGAATACCACTAGTATTGAAAGGGCATAAAGCATGGGTGCTTGTGCCCCTGACTTTTGCTCCTCTAGTGACATACCCGTCCACTCATAACTGATGCCTTCAGGCAGATTTTCTATCATCGCTTCCATCGAGCTCATAGCTTCACCCGTACTTAATCCTGGTGCTGCGCTACCTTGAATATTCATAGACGGTAAGCTGTTGTAGCGAGTGAGACGAGGTGAGCCTGATTGCCATTCGCTACTAGAAAATGCATCAAATGGAATCATACTGTTCATGTCATTTCTTACATACCATTTTCCGATATCGTCAGGATTGGTACGGCTACTGGCGTCACCTTGTACGAAGACACGCTTGATACGGCCACGATCAATGAAATCATTGACATAGCTTGAGCCCCACGCAGTAGAGATGACACTGTTGATGCTACTTAGCGACAAGCCATAAGCCGCGGCTTGTTCTTGATTGATATTGATTTTTAATTGTGGCGAGTCTTCTTGACCATTAGGACGCACGCCTGCGACTTGGTCGTTTTGTCCAGCCATACCCAGCAGCATATTACGGGCTTCAAGCAGCCCATCGTGTCCGAGGTTGCCACTGTCTTGAAGCATCAAATCGAAACCACTGGCATTACCAAGCTCGGTAATAGCTGGTGGTACAATGGCAAATACTTGTGCTTCATTTAACTGAGTAAAGAAATAACCCATCGCTCGCCCAGCGACGGCTTGGGCGGTGTTTTCATCACCGGAGCGTTCCTCCCAATCTGACAGACGAACAAACGCCAGACCCATGTTTTGCCCTTGTCCTGCAAAACTAAAGCCTGCAATGGTAAAGACAGAAGCGATGTTATCGGTCTCTTGAGTATCGTAATAGTTTCTGACTTTATCCAGTACGTCTTGGGTTTCGTCTAACGTAGAACCAGAAGGTAGTTGCACCAAGGTAAACATAATACCTTGATCTTCCTCTGGTAAGAACGAGCCAGGAATACGTAAGAATACAACTGCCATGATGCCGATAATGACCGCATAGCCAATCATATATAGCCATTTGAAACGAATGCTTTTACCAACGAAGTTCTCGTAAGAGCGACTAACTTTAAAGAAAGAACGGTTGAACCAACCAAAGAAACCTTTTTGCTTTTCAGTACTGCCTTTTTCATGGCTTTTGCCACGTTTGAGCAATGTCACACATAGAGCAGGGGTGAACACTAGTGCGACCATGGCTGATAGCACCATAGCAGTAATCAGAGTAATGGAAAATTGACGATAAATAACACCCGTTGAGCCACCAAAGAACGCCATCGGTACGAATACCGCAGATAAAATAAGCGCAATACCAATAACGATTTTACTAATTTCACCCATCGATTGGGTAGTCGCGTCTTTGATAGAAATATGTGGATCTTCTTCTAATATTCGCTCGACGTTTTCTACGACGACGATCGCATCATCGACCAGTAGACCGATGGAGAGTACCATGGCAAACATAGTCAACACGTTGATACTAAAACCTGCAATGTACAGCACGGCAAACGTACCTAGCAGAACAACAGGTACGGCAAGTGTTGGGATAATAGTCGCGCGCCAGTTCTGTAAGAAAATAAACATGACGATAAATACTAATACGATCGCTTCAATGAGCGTCATAACCACTTGTTCGATAGACAGACGTACAAACGGAGTAGTGTCATAGGGAACAACTGACTTCAATCCAATTGGAAAGTTCTTTTCAAGCTCCGCCATACGTGCGCCAACGGCTTCACGAGTCTCAAGCGCATTAGCACCGCCAGCGAGTGATATACCCAAAGCCGCCGCTTCTTGTCCATTATATAAAGACAAAATACCGTAGTTTTCACTACCAATCTCGACATCTGCAACATCGCCTAAGCGCACTTGCGCACCAGCCGTGTCTGTTTTGAGTAGAATGTTTTTAAATTCTTCAGGAGTTTGTAGATAGCTTTGAACCGTGACAGTCGCGTTGATCACCTGTTGATCTAAATCAGCAGGGGCTTGGCCTAGCTGACCGGCAGATACCTGAGCGTTCTGTGCTCGTATTGCATTGACGACATCAGATGGCACCATGCTGTAGCTGCGCAAGCGCGAAGGGTCAAGCCAAACTCGCATGGCATAGGTAGAACCAAATACTTGTACTTCACCTACTCCTTCAACACGACTGATCGAATCAAGGACGTTGGAGTTGATGTAATCGGCAATGTCTGAGCGATCCATACTGCCATCTTCAGAAATAAATGCCTGTACCATCATAAAGCTGCTAGAGGATTTATTGACGTTGACACCCTGACGCTGAACAGACTCAGGTAAGGAGCTCATCGCTGCTTGCAGCTTGTTCTGTACTTGTACTTGTGCGGTATCCGAATCCGTACCATTTTCAAAAGTAAGCGTCACTGACGCACTACCGTTTGAAGAGCTTGATGATGACATATACATCAGGCCATCGAGGCCTTTCATACGTTGCTCAATGACCTGAATTACCGAATTTTCAACGGTTTGCGCATTAGCGCCTGGATAGCTTGCACTGACCGAAATCGTCGGTGGTGCGATACGTGGATACTGTTCAATCGGTAGACTGACAACCGATATTATCCCAATCAGCATGACCAAAATAGCCAGTACCCATGCAAAAATAGGGCGATTGATAAAAAAACGTGACATAGTATATCCCTAGGTCTTCCTAGCTTTAAATGGAATTAGTTAGTGGCGGCAGCTTTAGTATTGTTAGGGCTGTCACCCGTTGACTCATCCATCGATTTTGCAGCTTGCTGTGGTGTTTTGACAGCAGCTTGAGCATTACTTGATGCAGATGGGGCAGAATTCGGGTCTTCTAATGGTTTAGCGACGACTTCTTGTTCAGGTTTGACTTTGGCACCACCGATAATGACTACCTTATCGCCATTTTTTAGACCATCAGTGACCACCCAGTTGCCATTGTAAGTGCCATTAATAGTAACGGGACGCACTTGGATTTTATTGTCTTTATCGACAATATATACTTGGGTTTCGCTTTTGGTAGAGCGCATCACCGCACTTTGTGGTACTAAAGCGGCGTTATTGATAACACTCTGAGTCAGACGGGCGGAGACATACATACCTGGCAATAGCACATTATTGCTATTAGGGAATACGGCACGTAGCGTCACGGCACCTGTTGACTCATCAACTCTGGCCTCTGATAATGCTAGTTTGCCGGTTATCGGGTAAACGCTACCGTCTTCTAATACTAGCTCAACACTATTCATACCCGCTTGCGCTTTGCCTTCTGAGATTTGCTGACGCAACTTTAGTAGCTCAGAGGAGGATTGACTAATATCAACGTAGATAGGATCTAAGCGCGAAATAGTCACCATAGGATTTGCTTGACTGGCACTAACTAGTGAGCCTGCGGTCGCTGTTGAGCGGTCACTACGACCTGTGATAGGAGCACGTACTATAGTACGGTTTAACTCTAATGTGCTGGCATCCAAACCTGACTTAGCGCTTTGAATACCTGCTTTTGAGCTCTCTATACCAGCTTGAGTTTGACCAACAGCCGCTTTTGCACTCTCAACAGCCGCTTGTGCTGTGTAGACCGCTGTCTGTGCTTGGTCATATTGTTGCTTAGAGATAGCATCGATCTCAACTAACCCTCGCAGACGTTGAAAGTCATTGATCGCTTGCGCTAGTGAGGCTTGACGACTAATCAGTTCAGCCTTGGCATTAGCGTTATTGGCAAGTGCTGTTTGCAAGTTAGCTTGTGCCTGTTGAACGGCGGCTTCACCGCTCGCTATAGAGGTTGCATAATTGTCGGTATTGATACGATACAAAGGCTGACCTTTTTTGACATTGCTGCCTTCACGGAACAATATCTCGTCAATAATGCCGTTCACCTGTGGACGGACATCAGCAGTTTGAAAAGCTGTCGTACGACCAGAGAACGTCTGTACTTGCGGTACGACGCCTAAAGTTACCGTTTGGACGTTGACAACAGCAGGTGGCATTTGTTGCTGCGCGGCAGCAGGGTCAGCGTCCTCTTTTTTGTCACAGCCGACTAGAACCGCTGTCGATAATACAGATGCTATTACCAGCGCAAGATATGAGTGCTTCATCAATGTCCTCGGGAGTATTCAGTTTTAATAAAGGTTTAAATAGACTAATTTTGCTAATGAGCTTCTATGAACTAACTTTGCTAATTAGTTCTGAAAGTATTCGTTCTAAAAGTGACAATTTCTAAAAGTGATAATAAAACTTAGCTTTAACTATCTAAGCTATAAATTTAATCAGCTATTATAAACTATTGGGTCTACCCTACAGTCAAGCTATCAAAATCTTAATTTTATCTGTAAATGAAAGAGGACAGAGAGGTAGTTTTAACAGAGCGTTGCAAATAGTAGGTTTATAACAATTTTGACGCGATATTTTAGTAGCTAATGAACCGTGTAAAAGAATGTTAAGTTTTGTTATAAATATTCATTTTTAAATATCTGACACAAAGTACTTAGTAAATACTAATAAAAGCATAGGCTGCCACTAAAATAATTTATTTAGCAAATGATTACTGCGAACACCATGTTATAGACAGCTGGACTATTAGTAACGTCTGTTTATATAACAGTATCTATTTATAAGTCTCTAACAGATTATAGGTCTCTAACAGATAGTAGATATCCAATAAACAACTTAAGCAAAATGCAAGCTTACACTAAACGCGCACTAGCCATTTCAGTTAACTGATACAGCCCTTGGCGATAACGATTGTCAGGCAACTGATTCAATGCCTGCTGAGCCAAGCGTGTTTCTTCAAGCGCGCGCTGGGTACAATAAGCCAATGAGCCAGAATCCCGCACTAAAGCAATCAATTGCTCAGCGTTAGGGGTTTTGCCTGTTTGTACTGCTATGCGCAGCTGCTCGTAACCATCTTTATCACTATCCTTTAATAGCTCAAGGGCTTTGATAGTCGGTAAAGTCGGTTTGCCCTCACTCAAATCATCACCTAAGTTCTTACCCATTAATTCGCTGTCGCCACTATAATCAAGCACATCATCAATAATTTGAAAAGCGTTACCAAAATGCTGACCAAAGTCAGCTAATGCTGGCATGTACTGAGTCTGATCTTGCAAAATAGCTGCGCCTTGGGTGGCCATCATAAATAATCGTGAGGTTTTGCCATCGATGATGCGCAAGTAATCGGCCTCAAGCGCGCTAGGGTTGTGTTGGTGCTGTAGTTGTAATACTTCACCTTCAGCAATATCACAAGTGCCGTCAGAGAATAGCTTGAGCAATGGCAAGCTCTCAAAATCTACTAATAAATTGAACGAGCGGGCAATGAGATAATCGCCGACCAACACCGCAGTCGCATTATCCCAAGTTGCATTAGCGGTCGGCTTGCCACGGCGCTGACCCGACTCATCAATCACATCATCATGCACTAGAGTGGCCGTATGCAGCATCTCAGTAATGGCAGCTAAATGCATCGCCTGCTGCGAGGGCGCATCATTGAGCATGCGTGCACATAACAAAGTAATTAGCGGACGCATGCGTTTGCCGCCAGCATTGATCACATGCTGAGAGACACTCATTACCAGCTGAACTTTGGAGTTGAGACTGCCAAAAACTTGTTTGTCCATGATCTCAAAGTCGCTTGCTACGATGCTTTGAATATCGGCATAACTCGGTGCAGTGTTTGGTGCAGATAGCGAAACAGAAGATGTTGAATCGGTTAAAGAGGTGCTAGTCATAATAGGTAGTCATATTAATTAAGTAAAAAGTTATAGTATAAATTAAACAAAAAGCAAATCGGAATTACCAAATGCTTCCATAATAGCATAATCTGTCATTCTAGTTGTTGGCTAAAATGGGTTATTGATAACTTGAGCATTAAGGAATCAAGTAAAATAAATAGACGTTTTGCTGTTTAGGTTTGTACCAAAGAGTACTAGAAAACCTCTCATAAAATAGCACTGTAAGTTATTGATTGGATAAGCTATAATAACCATCGCTAAACGCTATCATCGTATTTTTTCCATACGATTTATGACTATATTCATTCGTTATTAAATGAATGATGAATTGACTGTAGTGTTAGCTAACAAAAGCGTGATAAGCCACTTGCTTTTCTGGTCAAAAAACCGTAAAATTGCGCCTTTAATTTTTCCCTGTCGTGTTCGTTGTCGAAGCGTTGGTATAATATCAGCCACGGCACACGGGTTAAACGGAGTTATACAATGTACGCAGTAATCAAAACTGGTGGTAAACAGCACCGTGTAGTCGTTGACGAGTTGCTTAGAGTTGAATTGCTTAAAGCTGAAACTGGCGAAACAATCAAATTTGAAGACGTATTGATGGTTGTTGATGGTGATACCGTCAAAATCGGTCAACCAGTCGTTGAAGGCGCTAGTGTAGAAGTGGAAGTGGTTGAACATGGTCGTGGGGATAAAATCCGCATCATCAAGCACAACCGTCGTAAGCATTATCACAAAGAGCAAGGTCACCGCCAATGGTACACCTTGTTAAAAATCAAAGCGATTAATGCTTAATTAGCTATCATTGCGCAGTGATTGATGCACAGTTAGTGATGATTAATAGTGCACTAAAAGCTTAAGAGTTATCGTATTAGCGATAACTTACATTAACAAGGAGAATTATCCATGGCACATAAGAAAGCTGCCGGTTCAAGCCGTAACGGTCGTGACTCAAACCCAAAAATGCTTGGCGTAAAAATCTTTGGTGGTCAGACCATCGTTGCTGGTAACATCATCGTTCGTCAACGTGGTACAGAATTCCACGCAGGCGAAGGCGTTGGTATGGGTCGTGACCATACTTTATTTGCACTAAATGACGGTGTGGTAAAGTTTGCGACCAAAGGTAAATTTAACCGTCGTTATGTGATGGTTGAAAGCGCTTAATTATCGCTTAGCTAATAAGTTATTGATTTGCTACAAAGCTATATCGATAATTTAACAGCAGAAAAATCCCTATTACCGAGTGGTGATGGGGATTTTTTGTATTTGTTTTTTATTTATAGATATTGCCAGTTTTAGCTAACACTAGCCGTTACAAGCGTGTATGGCAGGCGTAGTATTGATTGCAATTGCCCACTAGGCGCGTAATAAAAAAGCTGGCACACTGGCATCATCAATTGGTGACAAGGCCATAATCAGCAAGATATCCATTTAAGTAGGATATTTACTTAAAACAATAAGCAAGCCTTGTTATACCGATTGATCATTTTGATTGATGTTTTACTTTTACTGATTTTATGAGAGGAAGAATAATGAGTTTATCAACTAAGCAAACTACGACGATAAAGCAAAAACTAATGGGCGGCGCGTTAGCAGGCGTACTGCTAACCAGTTTTGGTGTGGCTGCCCCTATGATGGCATTAACTCAAACTGCCAATGCTGCCCCCGCTGATAATTTAACCGCTGCCAAGCGCTTAAATAAACTATTAACGAATACTAAAAGTATGACAGCGAGCTTTAGCCAGACAACTAAAGGCGCTAGTAGTGGCTCCTTTACAGGTACAATGAGCGTCCAGCGCCCTAACAATTTCCGCTGGGAGACTAAATCACCTTCACAGCAGCTGATCGTCGCTAATGGCAGCTCAATGTGGATTTATGATAAAGATTTAGAGCAGGCGACCAAACAGGCGGTAGATAGTCAAGTAGGCAATACGCCAGCACTACTCTTATCAGGTGATCCTAGCAAGATAGATAAAAACTTCAAAATCACTCAGCCTTATGATAACAAAAACTACTATGTGCTTTATCCAAAGTCAGATAATGCCAGCTTCAAAAACTTATCGATAAGCTTTAGTGGCGGCAAGCCTGTAATGATGGTATTGAATGACACCTTAGGTCAGACAACTTCTATCAAGTTCAGTGGTATTAAATTGAATCCTAGCATAAGTAGTAGTCAGTTCAAATTTACGCCACCAAAAGGTGTTGATGTCATCAATCAGTAGATATCAGATTAACAGTAGTAATAAATAAGTATTATAAAAAAACAGGTCGTTATTCGGCCTGTTTTTTGTTGTACTGCCAATGATAAAATCAGGTTGGCACATAAGAGCCAATCGAGTTAAATATTATTCATTATAATTTTTAAATGTTCAACAGACCCTAGCCAAAGCTCATTTTATTATACTAATCGATATCTTTAGAGCTTGTAAAAATTAAAATAAAGCGTAACCTATAGCAGGATTTAAAGTATTAAATACATGTTTTGTAGCATATAAAATGACTGCTCGATGCAGTGAAAAACTGGCTTTTAAGCACTAATATGCGTATAGTGTATGAACAATTTATACCAGTTATCACGCCAATATTGACTATTTGTAATGAGTTATTAAATCAATTAAATTGTTCGGCATTTCGCGATTATGATATTGATTTAATAAGTTTATTTAAAGTGGTTGCCAGCCGATGACCAGCCTTTATCCGCGAGTGGGCGTGATAATATCAATGCTAGTTGCCGCTGACACAATTCTCAATAAGCATGGTAGTTGGCTATTACCACCATAGATGACATGCCTATTTGTAAAATGTTATCTATGTTTTCGTCTGAGTTATAAATGCCGATTAGGGCAGGTGTAACACTCGATTGGGTGAGGAGCACGCAATATCATGACTGCCTTTAACTGGTCAGCCGTAGCTTTTATTTTGGCCGCCATCGGTCTCGTTATATTTATGTTAGTCGTACCGCGTCTACTTGGTGGACGCTCTCATGGTATGCAAAAAGAACAAGTATTTGAAGCGGGCGTTGTCGGATCTGGCAACGCCCGTATTCGCTTGTCTGCAAAATTCTATTTGGTTGCGATTTTCTTTGTCATTTTCGACTTAGAAGCGTTATATCTATACGCTTATGCTGTCTCTGTGCGTGAGACAAGCTGGCTTGGATTCGCTGGAGCCTCAGTATTTATTGGTGTATTAATTGTGGGCTTGATATATGAGCTCAGATTAGGGGCAATAAACTGGTCACCTGCTGATAAGCTACGCAAAAAGCCGCGTCTATATGCTGCGCCTGCAGGCTTCAATTTGGCCAGCATTACTAAGTTCGATGGCGTAGAGGAGCTGACGCGGGACCCTACAGGGAAGATTCCAGCGCAGTCATCAGGGCAAATTAATGTCTCAAACAATATAGAGGCTAATCGTCGTCACTTACAAACTATAGATCATATCAACACTACGGGTAATATTACTTCAGTAGACTTTGCTAGCTCGAATCAGCCCAGCTAAGTTGAGCGATAATCAGTAATCGCTTATTACTAAATAGCTAGCTGATAGCTTTCATTTGATTTGAATGTAGACAAAAAGTTGTCATTGTTATACTGACAGCCTTGCTCTATTAAAAGGTTAATGGTTATGAAATATACTCTCACTAAAGCGAATCCAGATGCCCAGACGTATCCCGCTGAGACTCGTGAAACGGTCAATGACCCTATCGAAGATGAGGTCAATAAAAACGTCTTTATGGGTCGCTTAGAGGATTTAATTCATTCGACAGCCAACTGGGGTCGCAAAAATTCCTTATGGCCGTTTAACTTTGGTACCTCTTGCTGCTACGTCGAATATGCGACTACTTTAACTGCTGTCCATGATTTATCACGCTTCGGTGCTGAGGTTATCCGCGCATCACCTCGTCAGGCTGATGTCATGATAGTAGCTGGTACTTGTTTTATTAAGATGGCACCTGTCATTCAACGGCTGTACGAACAAATGCTAGAGCCAAAATGGGTGATCTCAATGGGTGCTTGTGCCAACTCTGGTGGCATGTATGACATCTACTCAGTGGTGCAAGGGGTGGATAAAATTATTCCTGTGGATGTCTATGTGCCAGGCTGCCCACCGCGTCCAGAAGCTTTGATTCAGGGGCTCATGCTATTACAAGAGTCGATTACCAAAGAGCGTCGTCCATTAGGTATTCATATGGATGACCAAGGTATTTATCAGCCGCAAATGACTCCTGAGCGAGATCGTAAACAGGCGGATCGTATTGCGGTCAAAAACCTACGTAGCCCAGATAGTATATAAATCAGCGGTATAGCGTTAGGGTTTTGTGGGCGCTATTTTTAGCCAGCTATTTATGCAACTATTCGCAGCAAATTTATAGAGTAATGAAGGAAGACAGCATTCATGGTCACGGTAGTCGAAAACAAAGATCCTAAGATTAAGCCTGTACCAGCCGTTATTCAAGAGCTGGGGCATAAATATGCGGGTAAGTTTGTAGTACAGCAGACCATTGATGAGATCCCTACGGTTTGGGTGGCTCGCGCGGATTTACTAGATGTACTGCTATTTTTGCGTAAGCTGCCCAAGCCTTACGTGATGCTATTTGACTTATCGGCAATGGATGAGCGTCTGCGTCAGCATCGTCAAGGCCTTCCTGATAGCGACTTTACCGTGTTCTATCATTTGATGTCACTTGAGCGCAATAGTGATGTGCGTATCAAAGTCGCTCTTAGTGAAGATGATTTAAACGTTCCGAGTGCTACGAATATCTGGCCAAATGCCAACTGGTATGAGCGCGAAGTTTGGGATATGTTCGGTATTGTATTCAGTGGCCATCCGCATCTGACGCGTATTTTATTACCCAAATATTGGGAAGGTCATCCACTACGTAAAGAGTACCATGCACGTGCTACTGAATTTACACCTTATTTTTTGAATGCTGCCAAGCAGCAATACGAGCAGGAAAACCTGCGCTTTGTCCCTGAAGAGTGGGGCATGAAACGCTCAGGTCGTGATGAAGACTTTATGTTTTTGAACATCGGTCCCAATCATCCTTCTGCTCATGGTGCATTTCGTTTGGTGCTACAGCTCGATGGCGAAGAGGTCATTGACTGTATTCCAGATATTGGTTATCACCATCGCGGCGCTGAGAAAATGGCTGAGCGTCAGACTTGGCACTCCTACATTCCTTATACCGATCGGATTGATTATCTCGGCGGCGTCATGAATGAGCTGCCTTATATCATGTCGGTTGAAAAGCTGGCTGGTATTACTATTCCAGCGCGCGCTGAAACTATTCGCGTGATGATGAGCGAGTTTTTCCGCATTACCAATAACTTGCTATTCGTCGGTACCTTTATTCAAGATGCGGGTGGTATGACCCCTGTGTTTTATATGTTTACCGATCGTCAAAAAGCTTACGATGTGATCGAAGCGGTGACAGGCTACCGTATGCATCCTGCTTGGTTCCGTATCGGTGGCACAGCCGCTGATCTACCGCGTGGATGGCAGCGCCTTGTCCGTGAGTTCTTGGACTGGATGCCTAAGCGCTTGGATGAATATGTCAAGGCTGCGCTTAAAAACAGTGTATTGAAAGGTCGTACTCAAGGTGTGGCGCAATATAATGCCAAGCAAGCCTTAGCTTGGGGAGTCACTGGCGCAGGTCTGCGCGCGACAGGTGTGGATTTTGATTTGCGTAAAGCCCGTCCTTATATGGGTTATGAAAACTATGATTTTGAGGTGCCAGTAGGTTATAACGGTGATGCTTATGATCGCTGTATGATCAAAGTCGAAGAGATGCGCCAGTCACTACGTATTATTCGTCAATGTATGGATAATATGCCGCAAGGACCTTATAAAGCAGATCATCCATTAGCCGTGCCACCGCCTAAAGATCGGACTTTGAACGACATTGAGACTTTGATTAACCACTTTATATCCGTATCGTGGGGGCCTGTGATGCCAGCTGGGGAATGTGCCACTATTGTTGAGGCGACCAAGGGGCTAAATAGCTACTATATAACCTCTGATAAAGCCACGATGAGCTATCGTACGCGTATCCGTACGCCTACTTTTGCCCATATTCAGCAGATGCCGTCGGTAATAAATGGCTCGCTGGTGTCCGATGCTATTATGTATTTGGCTTCCATTGATATCGTGATGGCAGATTGCGATCGTTAAAGTTTTACTAAATCTATTCATTTGGTTATGACTATTTTTGTCGTTATTAATATTATTATACTGGTTGTGAATACTGCGAGTCGCATGAGGCGTCAAGGATATAAATAAGTTATGAAAATTGTTACTGATAAAGCGCCAAAGGTCGATGTAGCTAGTATTTTGACAGCGACTGAGATTACTGCTATTCATGAGTTTATGCATCATTATCCTCATGCTCGTGCCGCCTCCTTAGATGCGTTAAAGATCGTCCAAAAGCGTAATGGCTGGATCGATGATGCTCAAGTTAATGCTATCGCGAACCTGCTAGATATCCCCGTGACTGATATCGATGGTGTGGCAACATTTTTTAATCGTATTTATCGTCAACCTGTCGGTCGTCATGTGATCCTTATTTGTGATTCTGTAGCCTGTTATTTGACAGGTTATGAAGCGTTGTCGACTGCTTTTAGAACAGAATTAGGCATTGAATACGGTCAGACTACCACTGATGGTCGCTTTACTATTTTGCCGATTTGCTGCCTAGGTAACTGTGACAAAGGTCCAGCTGTTTTGATCGATGAAGATACTTATGGCCCTGTGCAGCCTGAAGAGGTCGCGCAACTATTGGAGCTATACGCATGAGTTTAACTGTTGCAGAGCAAATCGCTCAACGCCAACGAGGCTTGGCACCTAGCCAACTAAACGAGCAGCGCATCCCTGTCTATGGTGATAAAGCGACGGCTACTAGCGAGACTAAACCATTAACGTGGCGTTTAGCGCATCATGATGCCGTGCTTGATCTTGCGACCTATGAGTCATTACGCGGTTTTGAGGCGTTAAAAATAGCGCTTAATCAATCCGCTGATACTACTATGAAAACCATCAAAGATGCGGTGGTCAAAGGTCGTGGCGGGGCAGGTTTCCCTGCAGGTATCAAGTGGTCGTTGATGGCACCACCTGATGGTGGGCCGCGCTATCTAGTTTGTAATGCTGATGAGATGGAGCCTGGAACCTTTAAAGATCGCCTGCTTATGGAGCGCCTGCCATTTCAATTGATTGAAGGCATGTTGATATCCGCTTATGCCATTGAAGCAAACGTAGGATATATCTTTATTCGCGGTGAATATATACTGGCAGCCGAGCGCTTAAACGCGGCCCTCGATGAGATGCGTGCTAATAATTTAATCGGTGATAATATTTTAGGCTCAGACTTTAGCTTTGATTTGCATGTGCACACAGGGGCAGGTCGCTATATCTGCGGTGAAGAAACGGCATTACTCAATGCTTTAGAAGGTCGCCGCGCTAATCCACGTACTAAGCCGCCATTCCCGCAAGTCGCTGGGGCATGGGGTCGTCCAACGATCGTCAATAACGTTGAAACCTTACATAACGTCTCTGCGATTATCTTACATGGTAGCGAGTGGTATCAGGATTTGCCAAAAGCCAAAGGCGTAGTTGAAACGCCAGGCACTAAGCTATTTGGCTGTTCAGGACTGGTGAATGACCCAGGTCTATGGGAATTACCTTTTGGCTATACCGCGCGCGAGATTATAGAAGATTTCGCTGGTGGTATGCAGGAAGGTCGTACGCTTAAGGCTTGGTTACCAGGCGGTGCATCTACTGACTTTTTGACCGCTGATCATCTAGATACTGTTGTTGATTTTGATACGATTCAAGCCGCTGGTAGCCGTATGGGCACAGGGCTGATTATGGTAGTCGATGAACAGCAAGATATGGTGCCACTACTACGCAATTTAGAGATATTCTTTCAGCGTGAGTCTTGCGGATTTTGTACGCCATGCCGTGATGGACTGCCTTGGGGAGTCAAGTTGCTAACAGCTATCAATGATGGCGAAGGGCAGTTGGGTGATGTCGAAAAGCTAGAGGGCTTAACACGCGACTTATGGCTTGGTAAGACTTTTTGTGCTCACGCTCCGGGTGCTATGGAGCCACTAATGAGTGCGCTTAAATACTTCCGTCCTGAGTTTGATCGTAAGATTACGCAGTCGGTTGGTAGTGATGTCATCGAAGCTGCAGACCATCAACAGCTAGTCGCAAAATAAGGAGAGCGCCATGGCAGTCATACATATTGATGGAACGACCGTTGAGGTAGATGGTGGCGATAACTTGCTACAAGCCTGTCTATCGCTCGGCATTGACGTACCTTATTTTTGTTATCATCCAGCGCTTGGCTCAGTAGGCTCTTGCCGTCAATGCGCGGTGAAGCAATACCAATCTAAAGAAGATATGGAAGCAGGTCGCGGTCGCCTTGTAATGTCGTGTATGGTCGCGCCAAGCAATGATATGTACATCTCAGTCACTGATGACGAGGCAAAAGCGTTTCGTGCTTCAATGATTGAGCTACTGATGACCAACCATCCGCATGATTGTCCAACATGTGAAGAGGGTGGACACTGTCACTTGCAAGATATGACTTATATGTCCGGTCACAATCATCGTCGTTATCGCTTCACCAAGCGCACTCATCATAACCAAGAGCTTGGTCCTTTTATTGCCCATGAGATGAATCGCTGTATCGCTTGCTATCGTTGTGTACGCTTTTATAAAGACTATGCAGGCGGTGAGGATTTAGGCGTTTATGGCTCTAATAATCGAGTCTACTTCGGACGTGATGAAGACGGCCAATTTGAGAGCGAATTCTCAGGTAATTTAACCGAAGTGTGCCCAACGGGCGTATTTACGGATAAGACTCACTCAGAGCGTTACAACCGTAAATGGGATATGCAGTACGCGCCAAGTATCTGTCATGGCTGTTCAGCCGGTTGCAATATCTCACCAGGTGAGCGCTATGGCGAGTTGCGTCGTATTGAAAACCGCTATAATGGCGAGGTAAATCGCTACTTCTTATGTGATCGTGGTCGCTTTGGCTACGGTTATGTCAATCGTAGTGATCGTCCTACCCAAGCGCTTGAGCGTATTAATGACAAGCATGTCAAAATCAGTCTCAATTATGCGCTTGATGAAACTATCGATCGTTTGCAAGGTAAAAAGGTCATCGGTATTGGCTCACCACGCGCCAGTCTTGAGACTAACTTTGCCCTCAAAAGCCTAGTAGGTTTTGATAACTTCTCAACCGGTCTCAATCATCAGCAGCAGGCGCTAGTCAATAAATGCATTGAGGTATTGAGCACTGAGGGTATCTACAACCCTGGCATGACCGATATTGAGAGTCATGATGCGGTGCTGATTTTAGGCGAAGATATCACTCAGACATCCTCTAGAGTGGCATTATCTATTCGTCAAGCCGCCAAAAACGAAGCGATCAAAATGGCCGCTGCTGCCAAAACTCAAGCTTGGTTAGCTGAACCTGTCCAGCGTATCGGTCAAGGTGCATTAAGTCCAATTTATATCCTTGATGTGAGTCAGACTAAACTCGATGATGTCAGTAAAGTCAGTATCGTGGCAACCCCTGAAGACATTACAGCGCTAGGATTTAAGGTCGCTGATGAAATTGCTAATTTAGCAGATGATCTAACTCAAATTAAAGCTCCTCAAAAGCTGTCGAATGAGCAAAACGCGCAGCAAGCAGATCCTATGCAAGCTCTGGCGCAGCAAATTGCTTATGATTTAATTCAAGCAGATAAGCCGCTTATCGTCTCAGGTACTAGCCTGTCCTCTATCGCTATGATTGAAGCGGCAGCGCAAATTACTCAGGTACTCACCCAAAAACGTGCGGCGATCAAAGCGACTGAGCATGGTCAAGTAGAAGCGCATAATGCCCATATTCGTGGTGATAATGTTCGCGCGGCTGAAGATCAAGCAAAGACGGCTCAGCCTACTGAGGATAAAGAACTAGCAGCCAAACCTGCTAAGCCTGAAACTGGTACTAATAAAGATGCGCAAGATGATATTGAGCGTGCGCCTGCTGATAGCTTAGAGATTAAAGAAGAAAATGCTGACTACAGTGCGCAAGCGAGTATTTATTTAACGGTTACTGATGCTAATAGTATGGGTGTTTGTATGCTCGGCGGTCATTCGGTTGAAGAGCTATTGGCAACCGACTTTGAAGTAGTCGTAGTCGCTGAGAACCAACTTACTGACGCTATCGATGCGCAAAAATTAAGTCAGCTATTAAGTGATAAAACGGTAATCGCGCTTGATCATCAGCTATTAGACTGGCACAAAGATGTCGATATTGTACTGCCGGCGGCTAGCTTTGCTGAGGCTGATGGAACTTTGGTCTCAAGCGAGGGCCGTGCCCAGCGATTCTTTCAGGTCTATGATAATAACTACTATCATCCGACCAGTAATATAAAAGAAGGCTGGCGCTGGCTGCATGCAGTGCATAGCAGCCTGATGGATAGATCTATCGATTGGCTGCAACTCGATGATGTGATTAGCGCATTGATCGCGACTCATCCAAAACTTGCGGGTATAAAAGACGCCGCTCCTGATGCTGATTATCGGATTACAGGGCTTAAAATTGCCCGTGAACCGCGCCGCTATTCAGGCCGTACCGCTATGCGCTCACCGATATCAGTGCATGAGCCTATGCAGCCCAAAGATTGGGATACCGCTTTGACTTTCTCTATGGAAGGTTATAGTGGCACACAAACGCCAAGCTCGATGATTCCGTTCGCCAGTGCTGCTGGCTGGAACTCACCACAAGCTTGGAATAAGTATCAAGACAAAGTCGGTGGTAGCCTGAAGAACGGTGACCCAGGTATCCGTCTGTTTGATCAGTCAGAGCGTCTGGCGACTCGTCAATATGTAGCGCCAGAAGTGAGCACTATATCTACGACGGATATAGACCAAGGCCAAGCCAAGCTTGTACCTATCTATAATATTTATGCCAGCTCTATGATGGCATCAAGAAGTCCTATCGTCGCTGAGCAATTACCTGTGGCGACTTGGCGCATCGGTACTGATGATGCTAGCAACTGGAATATGGCTACAGGTGATTATCTAGAGATTACTGTTGATAATCATCAGATAGTACTCCCTATACAAGTAGTGCCTTATTTGGCAGAAGGCTGTATAGGTTATCCTGTCGGTCAAGTTGCTATTATTCATCCCTCAATGCCAGCTTCAGTGCGCCGAGTAGCTGCGCCTGTACCAGTGGCAGATATAATAGATGAAATGACGACAGATGCGATAGATTCTGCCGCTTCAACTAGCATACAGGAAGTGTAATATGTCGTTTACTCGTATTATCCCTGATGTGCCAAGCTTTTTGGCCGGCACAATGAGCTTTGATAGCTGGTCGATACTATTCCTAGTTGTGCAATCACTGGTTATCTTTCTAGTAGTCGTTATTGTCGCTGCAATGATGATTGTTTATGAGCGCCGTATGCTAGCGCTTTGGCAGGATCGTTATGGCCCCAATCGAGTAGGGCCTTTTGGCTCACTACAATTGGTTGCAGATATGCTCAAAATCTTCTTCAAAGAGGATTGGACGCCAAACTTTACTGATAAGTTTATGTTTACATTGGCACCTGCGGTCGCGATGTTTACCGCGCTGGCCTCATTTGCCATTATTCCGATTTCACCTACGCTTGGTGTTGCAGATTGGGATATTGGGATTCTGTTCTTCTTTGCTATGGCGGGACTGGCAGTCTATGCGGTGATGTTTGGCGGTTGGGCTTCTGCGAATAAGTTTTCTTTATTGGGTGGACTACGTTCAGCGGCGCAAACGATTAGCTATGAAGTATTTTTGGGCTTATCTTTGATGGGTGTGGTTGCTTTATCAGGCTCATTCAACTTGCGAGTCATTGTCGAATCGCAAATTGACGGCTGGTACATTATTCCGCAATTCTTTGGTTTTTTAACCTTTGTCGTTGCTGGGGTGGCAGTCACTCACAGACATCCCTTTGATCAGCCAGAAGCGGAGCAAGAGCTTGCCGAGGGCTATCATGTTGAATACTCTGGCATGAAGTTTGGCATGTTCTTTATCGGTGAATATGTCAACGTAGTACTGATATCAGCGTTGATGACTTGTCTGTTCTTTGGCGGCTGGCTGCCACCGTTCAATTTAGATATTCCGTTTGTGCCTCCTGTATTTTGGTTTATGATTAAAACGCTATTTTTTATGACGTTGTTTATTTTGGCGCGTGGCTCCTTGATGCGTCCGCGTTATGATCAAGTGATGAATTTTGGTTGGAAAGTTTGCTTGCCGATAACGTTAATTAATTTATTAATTACGGCCGCGGTTATATTAATCTTCTTTCCAACACCGATAGTGTAATAATTAGCAGGATTGCGCTAATAAGGATAATAAACTCATGTTCACTAGTATAAAAAAGATCGTTGTTGGGTTCTATACTATTATTCGTAGTATGTGGATGGTCAATAGCCATGCCATCAGACCGCGCGATACTATTCTTTATCCAGAAGTTCCTGTGCCTGTACCACCAAGATTTCGCGGGCGAATTATTTTGTCTCGTGATCCTGATGGTGATGAGCGCTGTGTGGCTTGTAATCTATGTGCCGTTGCCTGTCCTGTAGGCTGTATCTCCCTACAAAAAGCGGAGCGTGAAGATGGACGCTGGTATCCTGAGTTTTTTCGGATTAACTTCTCACGCTGTATATTTTGTGGCTTGTGCGAAGAGGCGTGTCCAACGACTGCTATTCAGATGACCCCAGACTTTGAGATGGGTGAGTACGTGCGTCAAGATCTGGTCTATGAAAAAGAGCATCTACTAATATCAGGCCCAGGTAAATATCCTGATTATAACTACTATCGAGTATCTGGTATGGCATTGGCAGACAAACCAAAAGGTGCCGCACAAAATGAGGCCGCACCTATTGATCTAAGGAGCTTGCTGCCATGATGAGTTTTATGAACAACCCTGAGCTAGTCGGGTTTTATGCTTTGAGTGCAGTGGCTATATTTGCCAGTTTACGCGTCATTATCCTTGCCAATCCCGTCCATGCTATTTTATCAATGATAGTTACTTTACTGGCTATCGCGGGTATCTTTTTCATCATCGGTGCCTCATTTGCAGGAGCGCTTGAGATTGTCGTTTATGCTGGGGCAATTCTAATTCTTTTTGTCTTTGTCATTATGATGCTCAATTTAGGTATGGCGAATGATGCTCGCGAAGAGCGTTGGCTAGATGCTAAAACTTGGGCAATACCGACAGGCTTGACGGTTATTATTGCGGTCATCATGTTTGCTATGGTCGGGTTTGACAGTGCAGATACCGTAAATACTCCGATGATTGGTGGGGTAAGTGTTCCTGCCAAGGTAGTCGGTACTGTACTGTTTAGCAAGTACGTTTTGCTAGTGGAGATTGCCGCATTATTACTACTAGCAGCTCTAGTTGCCGCTTATCATCTGGGCAAAGAGTCTATCGATGATGAGATCGTCGGTAATGATAGTTTGAGTTTTCAGCCAAGCGTTGGCAGTATTGAGATATATGATCACAATACTGCTGGTGATACGATTGACGGCGTTGAGATGGCTAAGCCTTATGAGTATAAAGACGTTGACCCATATGATTATGTAGGTAAGTCGGTGGACAAGTCAGTCGGCAGAGCGACAGATAATTTAGCAGATAGGTCACAAAACAAGCCTATCTCGCGTAAGGAGTCAGACTAATGCTGCAAGCAGCAAGCGTAGCCGCAGAGGTGGCAACTGTACCGTTTGCCCATGAGGTAGTAGGCTTAATAGAGCCTGCCGCTCAGGTACAAAACGTATTAGGCGTGATTCCTATGAGTCACGGACTAATATTAGCAGGTATCTTATTTGCTATTGGTCTTTGTGGGGTAATGGTCAGACGTAACTTCTTATTTATGCTAATGAGCCTTGAGATTATGATGAACGCGGCCGCTCTAGCTTTTGTGATAGCGGGTAGTCGCTGGGTTGATCCAGATGGACAAATTATGTTTATCTTCATCTTGACTTTAGCAGCGGCTGAGGTCTCTATTGGTCTGGCATTATTACTGCAATTTTACCATAGACGCGGGCATCTCGATGTCGATAGCGCCAATGAGATGAGGGGATAATCATGAGTTTATTACCCTTAACCTTTATCTTTCCGCTGATAGGCTTTTTAATTTTGGCCTTTATGCGTGACAAGTTAACAGAACAAGTGGCCGGCTTAGTAGGGGTTGGTAGCATGGCGCTATCCGCTCTTTGTACGCTAGTTGCCAGCTTTACTTTTTTGAGCACTTATCCTGCGGGTACCGTAGTAACTGTCCCTTTATGGACTTGGATGCAAGTCGGTGACTTTGCGCCGACGTTTGGACTTAGCTTCGATGGCTTAGCCTTAACTATGCTTGGCGTTATCACAGGTGTCGGCTTTTTGATTCATCTGTTTGCTGCTTGGTACATGAAAGGTGATACAGGCTTTGCACGCTTTTTTAGCTATATGAATCTATTTGTCGCCAGTATGTTGCTATTAGTATTGGCAGATGATTTGCTGCTGTTATATTTAGGCTGGGAAGGCGTTGGTATTTGCTCCTATTTGCTGATTGGCTTTTATTTTGAAGATCGCGCCAATGGTCGCGCAGCGATGAAAGCCTTTACGGTAACTCGTGTTGGTGATGTGTTTTTAGCTTTTGGTTTGTTCTTGTTGTACCGCGAATTTGGTACGCTTAATATTCAAGAGATTATCACGCGTGCGCCTGAGATGTTCAGCGTCAATGATCCAATTATGATTTTGACGACGATGATGCTGGTTGGTGGTGCTATGGGTAAATCAGCCCAGTTGCCACTACACACTTGGCTCGCTGATGCGATGGCAGGTCCGACGCCAGTATCGGCACTGATTCATGCTGCGACTATGGTCACTGCGGGCGTTTATTTGATCGCTCGTATGCATCCTCTATTTGAGCTGACGCCAGGTATCTTATTGTATTGGGTTGGTGGCGTTGGTGCGCTAACGCTAGTGGTTGCAGGATTTTGTGCGCTGGCACAAACCGATATCAAGCGTATCCTTGCTTACTCGACGATGAGTCAGATCGGTTATATGTTCTTAGCGCTTGGCGTTGGTGCTTGGCAAGGGGCTATCTTCCATCTGATGACCCACGCCTTTTTTAAAGCATTGTTATTCTTGTCATCAGGCGCAGTGATACTCGCAGTCCATCATGAGCAAAACATATTTAAAATGGGCGGTTTGCGTAAGAAAATACCTTTAGTGTTTTGGTGTTATATTATCGGTGGCGGTGCACTAGCCGCGATACCTTGGGTGACCGTTGGTTTTTATTCAAAAGAAGCAATCCTATGGGAAGCTTACGCCACGGGTCATCAAGTCCTATTCTATATGGGCGTATTCGGTGCTTTCTTAACGGCGATTTATACTTTCCGTATGATTTGGATTGTGTTCTTTGGCGAAGAGAAAACTCCAGCACATAAGCTATCTGGTGTCTCTTATTGGTTGCCGTTAAGTGTGTTATTAGTGCTATCCACTGCTGTAGGTGCGTTGATTGTACCACCGTTACAAGGTGTCTTACCCGAGAGCGTTGGGCACTTATTAGAAGTTGCAGGCAATGCGCATGGCAAACACACTGCTGAGTACATTGCGATGGGTGCACTAGCAGCAGGTTTGGTAGTAGCTGCCTTGCTATATGTGGTTAACAAAGGTCGCCTATTGGCTAGCTTCAAGCGCTCCAGTATTGGTGGAGCCTTATACTATTGGTGCTACCACGGTATGGGTTTTGATGCGTTGTATGATTTGGTGTTTGTAAAACCCTTTTTATTGATTGGTCGCTTGTTCAAAACTGATCCCGTTGATAAGACTTGGTTGATATTACCAGCGCTGGCATCAGCAGGTAATAAAATATTATCACAAACGCAAACAGGGTCACTTCGAGGCTATGCTACAAGCTTTGGCTTGGGAATGGCAGTACTCTTGGTACTGGTAATGATGACGGTGGTATAAGATGATAGAGTTACAACAAACGTGGATGCTACCTGCACTGATTGCCATTCCATTTATAGCAGGGTTATTATGCTGGTTGGTTGAGCGTCATAATAAGCGCTTGCCGCGCTGGATCGCTCTGATTGGTATGATACTGACCTTTGGGTTGTCTTTAGTGCTATGGCAGTATGGCAACTTCAATGGTATGAGTGATCGCGTTCTTGATCCACAAGCGAGTGCCCCTTGGTTTGCAGAATTTAGTGTGCCGTGGATACCGAGACTAGGTATCAGCTTTCATCTAGCGATGGACGGTATGTCGTTGCTAATGGTCGCATTGACTGGTCTTTTGGGTGTGGCAGCGGTTGCTTGTTCTTGGAATGAGATCCAACGCCGAGTCGGCTTTTTTCACTTAAACTTGTTATGGAGTTTAGGTGGGGTCATTGGCGTTTTCATGGCCATTGATATGTTCTTGTTCTTCTTCTTTTGGGAGATGATGCTGGTTCCTATCTACTTCTTGATTGCTATTTGGGGTCATGATGTGGTCGGTGGCAAAACCAAAGAGTACGCCGCGACTAAGTTCTTTATTTATACTCAGCTCTCAGGGCTGATCATGCTTATCGGTATTTTATTACTGGTGCTGTTCAGTCAAGCGCAAACAGGCCGCTATAGCTTTAATTATAATGATTTACTCGGCACCTCTATGGGTGGCTGGGAATATCCGATTATGCTGTGCTTCTTTATTGGCTTTGCGGTTAAGCTACCGATTATCCCGTTTCATGGATGGTTACCTGATGCGCATGCGCAAGCGCCAACAGCAGGTTCAGTTGACTTGGCAGGGGTACTGATTAAGACGGCGGCTTATGGTTTGATTCGTTTTGTACTGCCGTTATTCCCAGCAGCCTCGCAAGAGTTTGCCCCAATCGCTATGACTTTAGGTACTATCGGCATCTTTTATGGCGCGTGGCTGGCCTTTATGCAGACCGATATGAAGCGCCTGCTCGCTTATACTAGTATCTCGCACATGGGCTTTATCGTCTTAGCTATCTATGCAGGAACGCTGCTTAGCTTACAAGGCTTGATGGTACAGATGCTCGCACATGGTCTTAGCTCAGCGGCGCTATTTATTATGGCAGGTCAGCTCTACGAGCGCTTGCATACGCGCGATATCACTGTGATGGGTGGTATGTGGGGGCAGTTTCGCTACTATGCGCCGCTATTGATGTTCTTTTGTGCTGCGCTATTAGGTATCCCTGGTACAGGTAACTTTATTGGTGAGTTTATGATCTTATTTGGCTCATTTGCTCAGTATCCTGTGTTTGTAGTATTTGCGACATTCAGCTTAGTATTAGCAGGCTTGTATTCATTACTACTAGTGTATCGAGCGCTATTTGGGGCTAATACTACCAAAGAAGTTGCAAGACGTGAAACCAAAGATCATGGTCTACCTGAACGGCGCCTAAAAGATTTAGGACGGCGCGAGATATCATTATTGCTGGTGTTGGCAGTAGGTTTAGTATGGCTTGGGCTTTACCCACAGCCAATATTAGATACTTCAAGCCATGCGATGCAGTGGATCAATAATGCTTATATTTATAGTGAAATCACTCAAGTCGATGCGTCACAACTGCTTGATGCAATGGAGGCACGTTAAGTCATGAATGAGTCTATGATGAATGATTTGATGGGGCTGATGCCTTATGCACCAGTAATTGCCGTATCGATTACCGTGCTGATAGTAATGATTGCCATTGCTATTAAGCGCTCGCACTTTATCACGGGCACGATCACAGTAGTTGGTCTCAATATCGGTCTGTTTATCTTGATCGGTCAGATGACAGGCTATATAGAAAGTGCACCTGTATTGTTAGAGGCCGGTCAGCTATTTGCAGTCGATGGTTTTGCGCAGTTCAATATGCTCATTATCTTTATCTGTGCGCTGGCCTGTTGTACGCTCTCTTATGCTTATATGGTCAGTTATAGCGACAATAAAGATGAGCTATATTTGCTCATGCTATTATCAACAGTTGGTGCGCTCTTAATGGTTTGCGCGCAACACATGGCCTCCTTCTTCGTGAGCTTAGAGCTATTATCTGTACCCTTATACGGTATGTTGTCCTATACCTTTTTACGTAGCAAATCGCTTGAGTCAGGTCTGAAATATTTGGTGCTATCAGCTGCCGCCTCAGCGACTCTGCTTATGGGTATGGCCTTTATCTACGCGCAAGTGGGCTCACTGAGCTTTAAATCTATTAGCTTGCAGCTGGCGACTATGTATCAGTCACCGCTACTGGTATTGGGCACAGCCTTGATGATGTTCGGTATTGCCTTTAAGCTTTCAGCTGCGCCGTTTCATATTTGGACGCCTGATGTCTATGAGGGTGCACCTGCACCTGTTGCGACTTACTTAGCTTCGGTGACCAAAGTGGCCATGATGGCTTTGGCCATTCGATTTTTACTTGATACGCAGCTATTGGCGCTGCCCTCAGTACAAATACTAATCACAGTGATGGCAACCTTATCTATTTTAGTAGGTAACTTATTAGCCGTACGCCAGACCAATCTTAAGCGCTTACTAGGCTATTCATCTATCGCTCACATGGGTTATGTATTGATTATTATCGTCAGTATTGGCCCTGGTGCTGATAGCGTCTCGACAATGTATATGGCGATTTATGCCTTTACCTCTATTGGTGCTTTTGGTGTAGTAACCTTGATGTCTAGTCCGTTTAGGCTTTCGGGTGAGGCGGATGAGTTAGTTCATTATCAAGGTCTTTTTTGGCGTCGTCCTGTATTGACAGCCTCGATGACTATTATGATGTTATCTCTAGCAGGTATTCCACTGACCGCAGGCTTTATTACCAAATTATTTGCAATATTTGCAGCGGTACAAGGCGTACAGTGGTTCTTAGCCGCGATGATTATTATCGGTAGTGCTATCGGACTGTTCTATTACTTGCGAGTGATGCTAACACTCTTTAAGCGACCTAAACAGTTTATCGAGTTTGACGTAGTAGGGCATTGGGGTGTGCGCACTGGTGGTATTATGGTGATTGCGGTTACCTTGGTCATTGTGTACTTTGGCATCTTACCAAGTACGATGATCGAATGGTCTACATTGGCTCGTATTTGGTAAGTTAAAGTTTTTAAAGTTCAATCGATTTTAGGCTGTTATCAATAACAGTCGATCAATAACAAAGGTTAGCGCAGGCTGGCCTTTTTGATTTTTACTGTTTCATTTCAAAGTGAGTTGATTTAAGTTTTTATGACCACATGACTAATGATTAGCAATCAAGTACCCGAATATAATTATCAAAACTGACTACCGATTATGAGTGATAACTATTATGAGTGACAATATTCAAAGCGTGACTGTGCTTAGTAAGACCACTTGGACACCTAATTTATTTAGCTTCACCGTCACCCGTCCCGATAGCTTCAAATTTACCGCAGGGCAGTTTGTACGCTTAGGGGTCAACCCGAGCCAGCTGCAATATTACAAAAATAATGAACAGTCAGCCGTTGATGAAGCAATTAATGAGGACATCTTTCGCGCTTACTCTATTGTGTCATCACCTTTCGATGAGGTGCTAGAGTTTTTCTCTATTGTGATTCCTGATGGCGCGTTTACCTCGCAGTTGCAGCATTTGCAAGTTGGTGATGAGCTGTTACTAAATACAATGCCGTTTGGGTTTTTAACTTTAGCGCGTTATCAGAAGCCTGAACCCAAAGATTTATGGTTATTAGCCACAGGTACAGGGCTTGCGCCATTCTTATCTATGCTGCAAGACTTGCAAACGTGGCAAGATTACGAGCATATCGTGTTGGCTTATAGTGCACGTACCATAGAAGAGCTAGCTTATTTAGATAAAATTCAGCAACTGGAGGCAGATTTTGGTGCTTTAGTTGATGATCCTGCTAAGCTGATATTCGTACCGATAGTGACTCGCGAGCCGATGGAGGGCGCTTTGACCGAGCGCTTGCCTAAGCTTTTATTGGATAATAGCTTGCAGGAGCGGGCAGGTATAGCTTTGGACACGGACAGTGCTCATGTCATGCTCTGTGGCAATCCTGATATGGTAGAGGATACTAAGGAGACCCTGAAAACTTTAGGCTTTGTGATGAATCGTCGCGGAGAGGGAAATATTGCGGTTGAGAATTATTGGTAAGCTTGCTTGATGAGTTAATAGTCCAATATAGACCCAAAAAGCCGCAAGCTGTCTTTAATCTTAGAAAAATTGCGGCTTTTTATTGTTTACATACTGGTGGATTTTTTACCTAGTAATTAAGCTTAAGCTTCTTTACTAGGTTCAGTCGCATCACCAATTGGGTTGATCGGACCTTTCATCATCTCAGGCTCTGCCTCGCCGCCATAATAGTCCGCTTGTACTTGCTCCGCCTGTTTTTTATTATCAGCATCAATGACGTCAACTGTACTGTCACTATTGCTGTTATTGTCCTTTTCGCTAATGATGTTATCGCCATTACTGCCGCCTAATAAATCACGATAGTTGACTTGAGTTTTTAATACCAACTGCTCTTCTTCAACCTCACCGTAGTTCACTTGCACTTTATGCAAGGTGCTCATGATTTTTTCATTATTCTTCAGCCAGCGATGAATATCTAAATATATAATGTCTTCTTTAGCACGGGCGATATTGATATAAGTTAAGATCACGCCTAAGGGGTCTTTTTTGAGCACTTTGTGATAAAACCAAACTGCAAGCTTGATGCCTTGACGCTTTACAAAGGACTCACAGCGCAAGTTAAGCACATCGGTAAAGGTGAGCTGACCAAATACAAAGCGCTGTACGTTACGATCTATTTGCACATGCACTAGCCTAAAGTTACTAGCAACCTCGACATAAATACCCGCAACATTGATCGTACAAAACAGGCGAAACCACTTTTCATGTAGCTCAACTCGTATCTCCAAAATAGCATTAACATTATCGGTGACGAACTTTTGCAGCGCATCATTAACATACTTTTGCGGGACTGGCAGGGCAATTTCATCTTCGATTTTGTCAGTGGTTTTGCCATATAGGTTTTTGAGAGATTGGGTAAGGCTATCCCAGCCCTTGGTAAAAGATTCACTAAGGCGATAGCCTAGCGTTTCGATAAAATCATCAAATTCGTTTAGAGTATCAGTGCTACGTTTGCTACCACGCTTGCCACGGCTATAGCTTGCATTATCGGTGCTATTTAGGTTGTCACGGTTATCAGAGATCAAGCTGTTAATCCTTGTAGTCGATTGTTGGCAGATTTGCTGACAGTTGCAAAGCAGTAAGAAAAATTATTATATAACAAAACAGCTAGACACAAAACTGATGCAAGTTCATTGTAGCAAATCAGCTAAATATTCTAACAATAAAGACGACAAATCTTTAGGGCGTGTTGGATCCTTCACAAATGAGTGCTGCTGATAGCTAAAGAGTTAGCAACACTGAGTACAAAGTGAGTAGCAGCTGTAGCCGTCTAATTAGCCTGCATGTTATGATAGCACCGTTTAAAGATTTAGCTATTGAATTGCAGCGCGTCAATACGCCCAAACACGCCCCAACACATTTTAAACTAAGAGTAATAGTTATTATGGAATTTTTAGGATTTACGATAGATGTCGCTACTTTGACAGGCAGCGCTTTGAGCTTATTATTTAAGGTGCTAATTGCGCTTGCGATATTTATCGTCGGGCGCTGGCTGGCACAAAAAGCTACTACTTTCATTAACAAAATCATGGTGCGTGGTCATTTGGATGTGACCGCCGCTAACTTTTTAAGTCGCCTAATTTATGGCGTGATGATGGTCGTAGTGGCGTTGGCCGCACTCAATCAAGTGGGCGTGCATACTACCTCAGTAGTCGCAATCTTGGGTGGCGCAGCAGTGGCTATCGGTCTTGCGCTAAAAGATCAACTATCAAACTTTGCCGCGGGCATCATGATCGTCACTTTCAAGCCTTTCGTAAAAGGCGATTATGTGCAAATCAGTAATTATACAGGCACGGTTGGTGAGATTACCTTGGTCAATACTCATCTAACCACTATCAATAACCACGACGTTATCATTCCAAACAGCGATATCACCACTTCTGCTGTTGTCAACTATACAGCGCTCCCAAATCGACGTGTCGATATCACTATCGGTGTCGGCTATGATGCTAATATTAAAACAGCCAAAGATCTGATATTAAAATTAGCTATCGAGAATCCTGTTTCTTTTAACGACCCAGAGCCTATCGTACGAGTGACCAACTTGGGTGATAACTCGGTTGATTTGACTCTGAATGTTTGGACGACTAACGCTGATTGGTGGTCAATGCAATGTGATTTGCTCGAACAGTTCAAAGAAGTATTTGACAGTGAAAAAATTGATATTCCTTTCCCGCAGCGTAGCGTACATATCAAAGGTTTGGATCAGATGATAACGAATATGGACCAATCACAAAAAATACCTATGGATAAAGATTAGCTATTATTCTGCATTATAAATAGGGGTTAGCTATTTCTAATCCCTCTAAAATCCCAATCTCAAAGCGTTCCATCTCATCCTGTTCAGCTTGTCCAAGCTCATGATCAAAGCCTAGCAAATGCAATATGCCATGTACGAGTAGATGAGTAATGTGCTGCGCTAGGGTCTTGTTTTGTTCGGTGGCTTCGCGTACAAGCACTTCATGACAGATAATCAATTCCCCCAAAGGGATAGTCGACATCAGCTCAATAACACTTGCTGGCATCTCGCTTGGGTAAGACAAAATATTGGTCGCATAATCTTTGCCACGTGCTTCCATATTTATTTCACGACCTTCAATAGCATCGGTTATATAAACGTCTAATGCTTTAGGCTTAGATTGCCACAGCTCATTACTGACCTCTGCAAAGTAGGGTAGCTCAAGACCTAATTCAAATTTTCTATCAATATAGTTTAACGTAGCTATTAAAGCGGTTTGTATTACCTCTTCGCTATAAAATTCACTGAGTAATTTATTGTCTATATTTTCATTAGCGCTGATGGTTATTTGGTTACCGCTTACATTGTTATTCATAATCGTATTATTCGCTTTAAAATATAGATAGGTGTCTCATGATATTGTAACTTTGTTTTATGACCATACAATTTATGACCGTAAAATAAAAACCAGACTAGCAAAGGTCTGGTTTTTATTTTTAAAAAGCTATACTCGAACGTAAAACTACAATCTAGCCGCCGCATTAGCCATAATAGCACGGCGATCTTGCTCAGCGATACGCTCACGCTTTTGCTTCTCTTGTAGTATCAATTGCTCTTCATCGAACACATCGTAAGCTTCAACGATTTGCTGTACCAATTGATGGCGTACCACATCTTTTGAGTCAAACTTAGTAATGCGAATCTCTTCGATATCCTTTAGAATCTCCATCGCTTGCGCCAGACCTGACTTGGTACCGCGTGGCAAGTCAACTTGTGAGATATCGCCTGTAATGACGGCGCGCGAGCCAAAGCCCAACCGAGTCAAAAACATCTTCATCTGTTCAGGCGTCGTGTTCTGCGCTTCATCCAAAATCACGAACGAGTTATTTAAAGTACGCCCGCGCATATAAGCGAGTGGCGCGATCTCAATCTCTTGGCGCTCAATCATCTTGGCAACCTTTTCAAAGCCGATCATCTCGTAGAGTGCGTCATATAGTGGACGCAAATACGGATCGATCTTTTGGGTTAAATCACCTGGCAAAAAGCCTAATTTCTCGCCCGCTTCTACCGCAGGACGTACCAGTAAAATACGCTCAATCTCATTACGCTCAATCATATCGACCGCACAAGCGACCGCCAGATAAGTCTTACCTGTACCTGCAGGTCCGATACCGAAAGATACATCCGAGGTTAAGATATCTTTAACATAGCGTTGCTGATTACCACCGCGTGGGATGATTCTACCTTTACGAGTGCGCAAACTAATTGGTGTAAAGTCATCGACGCTCTCTCCGTCAGTACCATCTGAGTCCTCTTCATTGAAAGCCGCGCCTTTTTTCTTATTCTTATCCGCATTTTTAGCAGCACTGTTGGCGATTTTGTCATCGGCTATGTCTTGATCGCGTGAGATACTAGACTGAATAATAAGATGCAGCTCTTCAGCGCTAATGTCTTTAGAGTTTTGCGCCTCATCAGCCAGCTTGTATAAGATACGCTCTGCGCGCTCAATGTTCGTAATATCACCACTGACACAAAAGTCACTTTGACGTTGGCTTATTTTTACATCGAGGCGATCTTGGATATATTTCAGATGGTTATTATATTCGCCAAGCATGGTTTTAAGATGAGCTTGGGTGAGGTGTTCAAAGATTACATGGCGGCTCATAGAGTCAGTCAAGCGATTATCCTTATGGTGTTTGCCTAATAAAGCAGGCTAAATAGATAAAATGATTATTAAGTTATAAGGTTAAGGTGAATGAATATCTTACTTTCATTATGGTTGATAATATTTAAATTTCAAGCTATGAGCTGTGTTGAACAACGCCATTTTGTATATAGATTGCAACCACTCAGCTTGATGATAATATTACTTAAGAGCAGAGCACCTCACAAGCTATGCTAAAGGCTGTTCAGTAGCGTTAAGCGCACAGAAAAAAAGCCAATCTATGCTACTCTATTAACCAGTTTATAGTGGTTCAACAACCCTATTCAAAATCGTAATATAACGATGATAAGTGACATTTATTCATTTTATAATAGGACTTATGATGCAAAATTCTGATTTTATAACGGCTGACACCTCACCTAACCATCATGCTAATGAAGACAGTGCTAAATTAACGGATCAGCAGGTACTGATCGTCGGTGGCGGTCATGTCGGCTTATCGTTTGCCTTGCTATTGGCGCATCACGGTATCGCCAGTACGTTGCTGGAAAAAAACAGCTATCCTGAGATCGGTCCTGAGAATGATCGCAGCCGTAGCCATTATTTGGACAGTCGCAATACCGCTTTGTCACGGCGTACGGTACAGATTTATCAAGAGATAGGCTTATGGAGTGAGCTACAAAGTCATGCTTGTCGTATTGATGCGGTGCAGATTAGTGAGCAAGGTAGCTTTGGAAAGGCGCAATTAAATAAAAAAGATGAGCGTGTTGAATCCTTTGGGCAAGTTATGGAGAACGCTTGGTTAGGACGTAAGCTATTATTAGCCGCGCAAAACGAGCCTTTGATTACGATTATAGATAATGCTGAAGTGGTCACTATTGGTCAGCAGAGCGACAGCGTCACCCTGACGTTTAGTTACTATAATGGTAGTGAAGATGAGCAGCAGTTGCAGGGCAGTGTACTGGTTGCTTGTGATGGGCGCGACTCCAATATACGTCAGCTATTAGACATCGGCATTAGCACTTATGACTATCAGCAAACGGCTATCGTTGGGGTAGTCGAGACTTCTATGCCACATGAGCATATTGCGATTGAGCGCTTTAGCCCAGCAGGTCCACTAGCTGTATTACCATTGACGGATCCTGATGGTGATGGCAATGACGACTATCAAAAAGGTCATCGACGTTCAGTGGTCTGGGTCTGTCCTACTGGGGAGGAGCAGCAGTATTTAGAAGATGACGTGCACTTTTTGGCGACGTTGCAACAAGCTTTTGGCGAGCGTGCTGGCAAATTCACTGCGGCAGGTCGTCGCGGTGCTTATCCGTTGACTCGTGTGCTAGCCAAATCACAAGTCGATGGTCGCTGTGTGATTATGGGTAATGCGGCGCACACGCTACATCCAGTGGCAGGACAAGGCTTTAATTTATGTATGCGTGACGCGCACGTACTGGCGCAAATGATGAGTACGCAAGTAATGAAAGGCGCTGATATCGGTGATATTAGCTTATTAAAACGCTATGCAAAAAGTCGCCAAACCGATCAAAAACGCGTCATTCGCTTTTGTGATGCAGTAGTACACGGCTTTACTCATCCGAATCCTGCGATTAAGCTGGCGCGTAATGTAGCGCTAGTGGCCTTTGATAAATTACCTAATATCAAGCCATTAGTTGCCACTTATGCGATGGGGCTGAAATCGTAATGAAGTCTTAATACGTTAATAAAAACAGAAAAGCTTAAAGGATAACTTATGAAAACCCCACATACTCTTATTATCGGTGGCGGCATTGTCGGCGCGACACTCGCTCTAAAACTAGCACAAGCCAAAAGTCCAGTAACCCTAGTCGATGCTGCACCTAGTCGTGATGAAGCGACTTGGAATAAAGCATTAAGTCAGCGTGATGCTCGGGTTTATGCCTTGAGCCTAGCGAGTATTGGGCTACTAAAAGACGTGGGCGCATGGCAAAAGATAACCGCGTCAAAACGCAAAGCAGACTACTCGCAAATGCAGGTCTGGCAGTTGAATGGTATTGGCGAATTGCTATTTGGTGAGCCTAATGATGATAATAATCATGCGCCAATGCTCGGTAGTATGGTCGAGCCACTCGTCATTGAACATGCGCTAAGCCAACGCTTATGCGGTAGTGATGTCAGCGATTATCTAACAGTAATTGCAGGTCATAAGGTCGTGGCAATGGACTGGCTTGGCGCACAGCAAGGATATAGCGTCAGCTTAGATAATGACCAAGTTATCAAGACCGCGTTAGTCGTCGGTGCTGATGGTCGTGGCTCGTTTGTACGTAAGCAAGCAAGCATTGGTCTAGATACTCTGGACTATAAGCAAACGGCGATTTGCTGTGCGATTCAAACGACTAAGCCACATCAAGCCACTGCGCGTCAAGCGATGTTGCCTACAGGAACGCTTGCATTATTACCATTAGCAGATATAACCGATGAAGATAAAGCTAATCCGCAACATTGGCAGTCGGTGGTGTGGACCCTGCCACGTAATCAAGCCTTAGCACTCTTAGACGAATCGCCACGCTTTATCGCGGACAAACTCGCTGCCGCTAGCAATTATGAGCTAGGAGATATTAATCAAATTGAATCTATCGCTAGCTTTCCGTTAGCCGCTCAGCAAGCCAAGTCTTATGTCGCTGATAATTTAGTATTAATAGGTGACGCTGCGCATGGCGTACATCCGCTGGCAGGACAAGGGCTGAATCTAGGTATGTTAGACGTACAAGCTTTATATGAGCAGCTAGAGCATGACTTTGCTCGTAGTGGTAGCACGATGTGGGGCGCAAGTCAAACCTTACGCACTTATGAACGTGCGCGTCGTCCGCATAATAGTCTGATGATGCATAGCTTCTCAGCATTGAACTGGCTGTTCGCAGGCGAGCTGGCACAAACCCGTCCTATTCAGCAAATCCGCAATGAAGGCATGTCAGCGGTTAGCAAAATCAAGCCGTTAATGCGGTTGTTTGCCAAGCAGGCGAGTGGGGTTTGAGCGACTGTAACTAATAGCAAATAATAAGAATATTTTGATGAAGCATATTTTAGTTGACTATGAAAGCATTCAACCAAAAAACTTCGATACTATGAACACAAATGAGTGTCATGTATGGTTGTTTTTAGGCGTTAATCAGCAGAAAAGTCTACCGCTTGAGTTGGTGGAAACCTTGCTTGGATTCGATAATAAAAATGTGCATATCATTAAGATGCAGCATGTAGGTAAAAATGCATTAGATTTTTATTTATCGTTTTATTTGGGCAAAATATCTGAGATTGACCCTCAAGCCAGTATTTGTATTGTAGCCAGAGATAGTGGTTATGATATTTTAGTTGAGCATCTAAACACTGTTTATAATGGCTTGGATATTGTGCGTTTAGCAGATACCAATCAGCTTTATCCTAATGATGAGTTGGATAAAGTGGCTACTATCACTACTGCTACGCCAAAAGCAGAAAAGAACAAAAGTTCTGCTACGATATATCAACGCGCAATAGCATCAATAAGAGAAAAACCTATAAGCACTCGACCCTCAAAAAAATCAAGCTTGATAAATTATCTTAAAAGCTATTTACGCGATGAAGACCCCAAAGCAATTGATAATGTCGTTAAACAGATGGTTAATAATAAAGTGATAATAGTATCCAATACTAATAAGCTTAGCTACAAAATATAAAAATCTAACTAAAACGATTAGGCAAACCCCATGCTCATCCCTAAATACTGGGCGCAACATAAGCAGCGCTTTGATAAAAAAGATGCAACTGATAGCTCATCTAAACAAGCCACTATCAAGCGCTATGGCTGGTCAGATGTTAGTCAAGCCGATGCTTTTATTCATGCTAAGGAGCGCGTCACCGAGGCGCATAATCGCTGGCTGGCTGGCGAAGATATCGTCCGTCGTGAACGCGCGGAGCAGTATAACCAAAGCAATGCCATCCCGATACGTGAAGCGATCATTTCCAAGTCCGTTTTTTCTAACAACAAATCAACCACTCTAGTCATTGTCACGCGTAATAGCTATGGCGCACAAGTGGCGAACGTCAATAACGTTGCTATCATTGATATCGATAGTATTGATTTGCTTCTTTATCTATATCCTAACGACTATACCAACTACGATAGATTCATCAACGCAACGCCTACACTATCTACAAACATAAAACTTTCTGACAATAAATCACCAATTAATACATCGAAAAAATCAGCTTCCATGAAACTGCAAGTTTGGGGTTTTGTTATTATGGCAATTATTATTGCAAGCTTTATAGCTTGGCAGTCGCTATCGTGGGCTTGGTTGATTATACCGATGTTCATTGGTACGGCATTGTTATGGCGACAAGCCAGCAAGAATGAGCAAGCCCATTATCAGGCAAACCAGCAAAAGTATGAGACGCACTTAGCTGAGCTACAGCCGTTTCTAACGAGTCTAATTGAGAAGCGAGTTATCCGTCATCCAGACGAGCAGTTTCGACTGTATCAAACGCCTGCTGGATTTCGATTGATTGCAGTTCACGATTTAGTCGTGCCAAGCAATAAAATAGTGACAGAGTGGTTTGCATACTTCCATGCCGACGCTAATTATGTGCGTCTATGTCAAGTACAGCAATGCTTTCGCGCGCGTTTAACCGCAAAACCTTGGCGTATGACTGAGGTCAATAACAATAAATTAGATAAACAAATTCCTGCTAACAACTTTTGGTTTATTGATACCAGTTTTGATGATAAGAGGCTTGAAACAATGGACGAAGAGCAATATGACGACTTTGAAAAGCAGCAGTCCGAGCTAGTCGCACGTCAACAGTGGATAGAGAGCTATGATACCTTTGCTAAAAATTATAAAGCTTGTCGCTATGTTAAAAGCTTTGGTGATCAACAAGGCAACAATCGATCAGCTACAAAAGCTATTAATGAGTTTTTAGACTGGCATGATAGCGCTTGTCAGGTGGATAAAGATTTGCCGATGGGCTGATGAATTATTAATTAGTCACAAACTTAAGCAGCTCCAATTGTAGCTCTGGCAGCCACTCTTCATGGAACTCACTATACAAATCTAAACGATTATCGATAGGCTCGTAGTCAGCAAAGTCAAACTGCGCAAATATCGTTTTGATTTTGCTAAAGTAGTCGTCTTTCAATTTTGATACTGTTTTATCTGCGGGTAGAGCCGTTAGTAAATAAAAAACAATAAAGGCAGTCCAATCATAAACGATATCTTTATTTTTCTGCTTGCCAGCTTCTTCAATAATTTTTAAGCTAAAACCTAACGGCTCATACGTTATAAAGGTTTCTTTTGGATTTAGCGTGTAGTAAGGCGTGGCAAAATTGACATATATTTGCCGTGACTCTTTATCCCAATAACCGATCTCTAGATTATCCTCTGACCATGGTTGCTCAGGATGCTGATGAATCCAAACAAAATCGTGATTGGTTAACCCATCAAACCATTCAGTGTAGTCGTTATACAAAGGAAATTCTTTGATAGCATAGGGTTGAATGTATTCATTTTTTAGTAAAAAATCTTTCACCCTAAAATGGGTAAAGCTACAATCGAACTGCTCTTGAATATGATACGCATTGCCAATCAGATTTCTTCTTTCACTTGGCGTAGCATCGCTGCTACCAATTAACTTGACAACTTCTTCTACTAAATACTCGACTTCCCACATGGACATAGTGATATCTCCTTTTTATTTAACTTAACATAGCATCAACCCAAAGACGAAAACACCACCATCAACACGGGCGAGACAATATTAATAATAAAGCCAAAGCTAATCGCTAATGGCACAACCTTTAATCCGCCTGATTGTTGAATAATAGGCAAAGTAAAATCAAGGCTAGTTGCGCCGCCAAGCCCGACTGACGCAGAAGGATATTTACGCATAAATACAGGGATAAATATCAGCGCAAAGAACTCACGGATTAAGTCATTAAATAGTGCCACACTGCCCCAAATTGCGCCATAAGCATCAGTCATGACGATAGCCGATAGCGAGTACCAACCAAAGCCAGAGGCGAGTGCTAAGCCTTTTGTCCATGACACATCGGTAAATATCAGCGCAAATAAAAGCCCGCCAACCAATACCGCTACTGTGAAAATAATGCTCATCTCTACGCCACGCTTGTTAAGCAGCACTTCTTTTAGCGTAATCCCTGAGCCTTTGAGGCCAATCCCGACCAGTAGGATTAATATCATTAGCATAATCGTCATCGTGTTTTCAGGCGGCATATAACCTGCTGGCAAGAAATAACCGATCACCATACCAATCACCACACAAACCACTTGTACTAAGCTGCCGCGAATACTGACGCGATGTTCTTTTGACTTTGCGCTTGGTTTTTTGGCGTCCCAAGGGTTCAGATGGTCAAATAGCATTAGCCCAAATAGACCAGTGCCGATAGTGAGTATCGATAATACGGTGACATAGAGCGCTATTTCACCTATTTGACTGCCCAAGCCTTCAACTTGTGATAGCTCAATCCCAATTAATGTTAAGATAATAAATACTAAATAAGTCAGCCCTTTATCAGCAAAGGCGGTCATCTTATGATTGGAGGGAATGGCAAAGCCAATAAATAATGGCGTTAATACTAAAACTAGGGTGAGTAGACTTTCCATACGGGCGGCTCGAAATAGCGGGCTTATTGAAATAAGGACATAGTGTTTTTATAGGTTGAGAATTGTATCATAAGCTATCTCATACACTGCTATGCGTCAGTAAAATTGTTCAGGTTTCTATAGTAATCGATATCACTTTTGACAAAGTCAGTTAAGCATTTACCTCACCGATGTTTGCTGCTACATTAATAGCATTCTGCTTGTGAAGTGTTAGCCAAATCTATGTCTTTATACCAGCTTAAGTCTCAATTTCAAGACCAATTACGACCGCTCAGCGATGCGCTAGTCGAGCATGATTGCACAGCTAATCAAGTGACGGTATCAGCAGTGATTTTGAGCGTGGGTACAGCTTATGTGATCGCTCGTCCTGCGCAAAACCAGCCGCGACTATGGTTGCTACTGCCGATCTCATTGTTTGTGCGGATGGGTCTTAACGCCATTGATGGCATGATGGCGCGCGAGCATGGGCAGGCCTCGACGCTTGGTGCGTGGCTTAATGAGGCAGGTGATATAATTGCTGATACGGCTTTGATAGCCAGTCTGTCGCCGCATCTAAAAAATTATAAAGCGGATGCTCATAAATTAGGATTTGTTGAATCTAATTCGTATATTAATAAGCATTATATTGTCATTATTAATATGCTCAGTACTAGCACTGAACTGCTGGCTGTTATCAGTAATATAAGCTTTAAAGAGCGAGCCAATCAAGGGCCTCTAGGCAAAAGTGATCGGGCTTTAGTGCTAGGAGTTATGGGTACTTGGATAGGTACAAAGCTACCATTTGCGACGTTAACACTTAAACCGTTAATGTTATTGACTCAAGCGTTACTGCTCAAGACTTGTTCAAATCGTATGCGTTTTATAGCGGAGCTTTATCTACTGCGTAACCCGCCAATCGCTAGGCTTGAAAATAACGCGCTTTCTATCGCTAGTCACCCCTCGGAGTTTAACCTTATGCCAACCCCTTCTTTAGACGCAGATATGCACCAAGTCATCACAGGCGAGAGCTGTTATAACGCTTACGATGGCACAGCGATTTTTTATCGCTATTGGCTAACCTATCCTTTAAGTGAAATGCCAATTAATGAGATTAAAAATACAGACCAGCCATTACGACAAGTCATTCTTTTGCATAGAGGGCATGAGCACTCAGGACGCCTAAATGAGATTGGCGAGCAGTATGCACAAGCAGGCTATCAAGTTTTTGCTTGGGATGCGCGTGGTAATGGGCGCTCAGGCGGTATCAAAGATCATGCCGAGAGCGTGACTGAACTTGAGCGTGATTTAGAAGATTTTGTGCAGCTCGTTATCAGTCAGACGGGTATTGCTATCGAAGATACGCTAGTAGTCGCGAGCAGTATTGGTGCGGTATTAGCCGCCGCTTGGGTGCACGATTATGCGCCTAACATTCGCGGGATGATCTTAGGTACACCCGCGCTTAGTATTCGTTTGTATATACCGTTTGCGATTCCTTCACTAAAGGTTGCTCGTGCGCTGGGTCTAATGTCACGGGTGAGTAGCTACGTAAAAGCGCAAGTATTAACCCATGACAAGGAAGCTCAGCAGGCTTATAACGCGGATCCGCTGATATCGAATAGTATTTCAACCGACTTATTGATCGATACTCATGCGACAGGACAGCGCTTACTTGATGATGCGGCAGCGATTACTGTACCGACTTTTGTACTATGTGCGGGTAAAGACTACGTGGTCGATAAGCAAGCTGAGCGCCAGTTTTATGAAGCGATAAATACCGATAATAAGCGCTGGCAGCTCTATCCCGATAGCTATCATGCGATCTTTCATGAGACTAATAAAGCCGATGTTATTGCTGATTGTATTGAGTTTGCCGAGCACCTATTTAGTCGTGATATAGCAAACGCGGATTTACGTAGTGCGCATCTTAATAGCGCCAGCAAAGATAAAGTCGATCAGCTAGCGATTAAGCCGTTTAACCCAAGCTTTGCTATTACGCGCTTTGCTATGCAAAAATTCGGTCATATCAGCGATGCTATTGCTACAGGACTTGAGCATGGCTTTGACTCGGGCAACTCGCTCGATCATGTCTATTATAATCAACCCAGCGGTAAAGGCGCGATTGGACAAGCCGTCGATAAGTTCTATCTGAGTAATATTGGCTGGCAAGGCATTCGTATTCGCCGTGAGCATATATTAGAGTTAGCAGCTCAGGCGCTTGATAAAATTCAAGCAAACAATGACATAGCAAATCAGCCTCAGCAATTTAAGCTATTAGACATTGCCAGTGGTCATGGCTACTATGTTTTTGATCTATTGACCCAGTTCGATAATCTACAAGCTGAACTGCGTGATTATGATTCACATAACATCCAAGCGCTACAAGCTAAAGCCGAGAGCTTAGCGATGGCTGATCGAGTGCTAGCTTATAAAAAGGATGCTTTTGATTCTGCCAGCTATCAGTCTGAGCAGGGTGATAAAAAATTCGATATCGCTATTGCCTCTGGTGTATTTGAATTGTTCTCAGACAATACTTTACCTGCGACAGCTTTAGCAGGAATATATGCTAGCCTAAAAGCTGACGGCTATTTGTTATACACCAATCAGCCTTGGCATCCTGAGCAAGAGTTTATTAGTAAAACCTTAAATAATCATCGTGGTAGCGATTGGGTCATGCGTTGTCGCTCACAGTTAGAGATGGATCAGCTGGTTAATGATGCAGGCTTCGAAAAGGTAGCCATGCGCATTGATCGCTTTGGTATCTTTACGGTGTCATTAGCTAAAAAGCGTCAAGTAGTAGACAACAACGTTTCTAAGTTAGCTGAGCCAAATAAAAAAAGCCAGGCTGATAATCAATGAGTGACGCGGTAAATAAACTTTATAAGCGCGTGCAACTGTTCTCAGGCGGTGGCTCGCGCTTTGGTTATTATCTAGGTAGTTATGCGGCACTGGTCGAGCATGATCTGAGGCCAGATATTATTCTTGGTACTTGCGGTGGTAGTCTATCGGCATTGCTGGTGCAGATAGCGCCTGACCCGTATGACTTACAGCAACTAGCAGTCAGCCGTGAACTGTACAGCGTCATAAAAGCCATCAGGCATGTTGATGCTACTGAGGCTAATGTTAAATTAAAGCTACGCTATAGTTTCAATGCTATTAAGCGTTGGCGCTTATCTCGTAATAGTACTCGCCATAAGCACTATCAAAGTAAAGACAATCATGAGCGGCTAATAGACGAGCTACAACGACTAGCGATGTTTCGGATTGATAGCGAGGCACAATGGTTGGATGAGTTATTGAGATTTTTACCAAATAATGAATGTAGTGGTGGCTCTACCAGTACCGCGCCAGATATAGCGATTATCGCTAGTCGTCTAACAGCAGCTACGGCTAATGTTAATAAGGCGCCTCAACTACAAGAGCTATTATTTGCGTCAAAACGTTTATCACTAGCAGATAGCCATTTTTTTAAAAACCCTTTGTCATCGCCTGCCCATGCTTTTGCTAACGGACGTATCAATCAGTCAGTAAAGATAATTACTGAGTGGGATATGGCAACTGCGGTACGCGCATCGATGGCGGATATGTATTACCTGCCACCGATACATGATCAAGATTTAGGCTGGTGCTTAGGTGGGGTGATTAATCTGACGCCTATTGAGCTAGCTTGTACGCTTGCCGATACGGTATTTGCGGAAACTAAAGCAGGTTATGACTCGTGGCTGGCGGCTCCTGCGATTCAACGTATTTTTGGCTTTGATCCCAATCAGCGCTTAGCGCAAGTGCATGGTTTTTCACCAAAGCTTGCTAATCAGGACAGCAGACAGCTCCATTGGCTACCGTTCGCGGATAATGGTCAGCAATTGATCGGCTCAGTGCGCAAACGCTTTAGTATGAAGCAGATGACCGTGGCGCTGATTCATCATGATTACGATGGCTTTGTCCAGACGATGCAAGCGCAGTGGCAGTATGGCTATCAGCGCACCACTGACTATATCCAGCAGCAGCAATTATAAGCGATCACTATGACTAAGTTAATGCAATCTAGCGCCAGTCAACCACCGCATATCATTATAGTGGGTGGCACTAGCGGTATAGGATTAGCGCTGGCTTTGCAGCATCAAAAGCTTGGCTGGCAGGTTACCATAGTTGGAAGTAATGAAAATAAGATTACCAAGCTTAATCTTGAGCATCCTGATATTAGGACTTATCGCTGTGATTTAACGGACTTGATACAGCGTCAGAGATTAATGACAGAGTTATCTAAGGTACGTTTTGAGCGACTTATTTATAGTGCAGGTAGCTATACTAATGAGCGAGTGCATACCCTAAATCAAGTCGATAGCGAGCAGATTTTAGCGATTAATCTGCAAGCTTTTCAAGATATATTTAGCTGGGCCAGTCAGCAGTTAAAAAGCCAAGCTTTAGAGGGAGATAATCAGTTAGCTTATGTAGATAAGTTAAGTTTAATATGTATTGCATCAATCGCAGGTACTCTCGATTATCCTTACACCAGTCTTTATGCCAAGAGCAAGCGGGCAATGATAGCTACGAGTAGCGCTTATCGGACAGCACTCACGCCTTTTCAGATTCAAGTGACTTGCATTGCATCAGGTTATATCGATACTCAAGCGCTACGCGATTTGAATAACGGTGATGCCAGCCATAAACCGTTTATTATTAGTATTGATAAGGCAGTCAGTCATATCATGCAAGCTATCGATAACAATGTAGAGCTTGGCGTATTTCCACGGCCTATGCGCTATATTGTTCGCGCTTTAAACCATCTTCCTAAACCGCTGTTAAATCGATTATTACGCGCCAAAGTAGATAAAGATAATTAATAAGCTGTCGTCTAACCAAAAACCCAATAAGCTACTGTAAATAACGGCACCCCAATCAATAAACTATCGACGCGATCCAGCACGCCGCCATGTCCTGCCAGCATTGTTCCCGTATCTTTTACCCCGTGTTGACGCTTAAAGGCGGACTCTAATAAATCCCCTGCAATCCCACTGACCGCAAGACCGTAAGCGGCTATAAAGCATAACCACCAAGTAAAAGGCGTGAGCCAAATCCCTAAAAGAGTCGCAAGTAATGCTGATAATAGGCTGCCAAACACAGCGCCTTCGATACTTTTATTAGGACTGATTCTAGGAGCAAGTCCGCGTTTAAACCATTTACCTTTGAATAATTTGCCACATAAAAATTGCGCAATATCATTAAATTGACTGGCGAATAACACAAACAATAATACGCCGTATTCACCGCGCTGCCAGGTCAATATCTGCAAACAAACTAAGCTGATAATAAGCAACATAAACACCAAGCTAAAAGTAATATCTAAAGTATTTAGATAAGCGTAGGGCTGCACAGCAGTTGGTTGCTGAGGGCTTAAATAATTCTTATTAGCTGCACCCTGTGAGTCGTTGACAGTGAACTTACTAGGATAAGGGATAGCGATAGCCCGAGCTTGTAGGCCGCGAGCTTGCAATTTAACAATCAGCCGCTGTTTACTCTCTTGCCGCCATAGTCGACTGATCTCGTAGCTGCCGCGCAAGCCGATGAGCACAAAAAACCCCACCAGCAGGAACTGATAGGGCTGCTCGCTATGACGAGTGATTTTGGCAATGAGATAACAGCTACAAAGCGCCGCTAACATCCACCACCACGAGCGCGCAATCAGATAAATAGTTGGCAGACGCTTACGCAGTTTTGGCAAGGCAAGTGCGCCCCAAACGACACTAACCACTGTCATCAATCCAATAATAAATAGGGTATCAGTCGTCATGGTAGTAACGCTCTAATTAGATATTCAAGGACACATAAAAGCTTGCGAAGATAGCGACCGTTATAAACCAAAAGTGACTGTCTATCTAAACTATTTAAACAAAGCTCGCAGCTTGTAGATCGTCATTATTTGTACTTTTAGTCTTATAGTACCAGTTTTCACTATCTACTATATCCGCTGAGCTTGGCATAATGATACTAATTTTGGGCCGGCTTGCCATATTAGGATAGTCTTGACGATAATGACCGCCACGACTCTCACAGCGCTGATAAGCGGATTGCACAATCAAAGTTGCTAATTGTAGCTGGCGTGCCAGTTGAAAGCGGTCTAAGTCATTAAGTGTAGCAGAACTAGGGTTGGCCGTTAAGGTTTCCTTTGACAGCTCTAGATTCCATGGATCATATTTATCATGGTTCATAGCGGTGATATCTTGCTGCCACTGTTGTATTTGTCGTAATGCTCGCTCTAATTGCTTGGCATGACGAGTAATACCTAGATGACTGCTCATTAAGGCTTTTAGCTCAGCGCTGATAGTTGCTGTATCAGCAATATCAGTAGTAACGCTTTTAGTGTGAGAAAACGTGTTAAAAGGTGTGATTGCTGATTTCTTGATTGATAAAGTTATTCGCTCATAGTCCTCAACTATAGGGGATGACCATTGATAATCTGTTAAGTAAGCTGGCAAATGAGCGGCAATATTGCGTCCAACGGCTACGCATTCTAATAGCGAGTTACTGGCTAAGCGGTTGGCCCCGTGTAGACCAGTATACGCCACTTCACCAGCGGCATATAATCCTCGTACATCCGTTAGACCACTACTACAAGTCACGATACCGCCGCAGCTATAGTGGGCGGTTGGCGCAACGGGAATCGGGTCAGTGGTGATATCTAATCCTAACGCTAATAGCGTCTGATAAATCTGCGGAAAATGCTGCTTTATAAATGTCGCTGGCAAGTGACTGACATCCAAATGCACAAAGCCCAAATCATTACTTGCAATCTGTGTCGCTATCGCACGCGCGACAATGTCTCGTGGTGCTAATTCTGCACGCTCATCAATATCTAGCATAAAACGCTTGCCAGTCTTCGGGCAATATAGATGTCCGCCTTCGCCGCGCAGAGCTTCTGATATTAGAAAGCTACTATCAGCTAGCGCCAAACCTGTCGGATGAAACTGAACAAACTCTAAATTAGCAAGCCGACAGCCTGCCTGCCATGCCATCATGACGCCATCACCGACACAGACATTAGGCGCGCTGGCACGAGCGAACAATTGACCTAATCCGCCACTGGCCATAACCACGGCGCGACTATGAATAGCCAGCTGCTGCTGAGTACTATGATCAAAAACGATCGCCCCAAAACAGTGCTGCTGATGGCTCTGGTTAGCGGACTTGTTATTAGTGGATTTGTTATTAGCAAGTTTATTGTCAGCGTCTGTAGACTTGGTTAATAAAGTTAAAGCCTCATAAAAAGGTAAAATAGTGATATTAGTGGCCAATTGTGCTTTTGCGATGAGCGCCTGCATGATATGGCGACCCGTAGCATCCTCAGCATGTGCCACGCGCCGACAGCCGTGACCACCTTCTTTAGTCAAATGCAGATCACTAGTATTTGTAGTCGTATTAGTATTAGATAGACGATTAGTGTCATTCAGCGGAATCTGAGTAAAAGGCACACCTTGAGCACATAACCACTGCACTGCTTGCCGACCTTGACTTAGAATACTAGCAGTGTTGTCAGGCGCACATAACCCTGCACCAGCGATTAAGGTATCAGCAACATGGTCACTGACGCTATCGTCTTTGGCTAAGCTTGCCGCGATACCACCTTGGGCATAATGACTTGAGCACGCTTGCAAGTCAGCTTTGCTTAATACGATGATCTTAAGTGATTTGGGTAAAGCCAGCGCGGTACTGAGACCTGCCAGTCCTGCACCAATAATAAGAACGTCAGTATAAATCACCTTAGTATTAGCTAAAGAAATCATTTTAGGCTGCCCCAACATCAGCAAACAGCTCACGGTCTTTGACTATATCGCCACTAGCTGCTACGCGTTGATTGTTATTAGCAGCAAAATCGAGCATACGCTGTAGTGGCTTGCGTGCAGCTGTTGCCATCTCTTGCGTTAGTAAGACTTCACCGCTGTTATTAATTAAGCACTGCTCAACGCCTTGCAACGCATTCATCGCCATCCAAGGACAAAAAGCACAGCTTTTACAACTGGCGCTCTTGCCAGCCGTTGGCGCTGCTAAGAATGTTTTATCTGGCGAGCGTTTTTGCATCTCATGTAAGATACCCAAGTCAGTCGCTACAATAAAAGTATCGGCATCCAGCTCATAAGTCGATTGCAGCAATTTGCTAGTCGAGCCAACCACATCAGCGAGCGCAACGACGCTATCAGGCGATTCAGGATGAACGAGTACTTTGGCCTCTGGATGTTCAGATTTTAATTGCTCAAGCTCTATCGCCTTAAACTCATTATGCACCAGACAAGAGCCTTGCCATAGCAGCATATCCGCGCCTGTCTCTTGCGCGATATAGTGACCCAAATGGCGATCAGGACCCCAAATGATAGTCTCACCTTGCGCATGCAGATGACGGACAATATCGATGCCAACCGATGAGGTCACTACCCAATCGGCCTGTGCTTTGACTGCGGCACTAGTATTAGCATAGACCACTACCGTACGCTCTGGGTGAGCATCACAAAACGCTGAGAATTCATCAACTGGGCAGCCCAAGTCCAGCGAGCACTCCGCCTCTAGGTCTGGCATGAGGATAGTCTTATCCATACTCAAAATCTTTGCCGACTCGCCCATAAAACGTACGCCTGCGACGACTAAAGTCTGAGCGCTGTGCGCTTGCCCAAAGCGCGCCATCTCTAGCGAGTCTCCGACACAGCCACCTGTCGCCAGTGCCAAGTCTTGGATAAAAGGATCAACATAATAGTGAGCGACCAGCACGGCATTATTATCGATTAATAGTTGCTTGATGTTAGCTTCAACTTCTAAACGTTTGGCGCGTGGCAGATCTGCAGGCATCTTAGCCTTGGCATATTCGATATTAAGCTGAATGGCGTTGCGTTTATCAGTGCTAAGTAGTGGCGCGTCATAAGGATAAGTCGTCATAGTGAACCCTTTTTGAGATTAATATTTTAGATGAAGAAATAACAAGCGAAATAAGTAAGTTGATTTAATTATGCTCATTTTGAGCATTAATACAAGTTATTTTTATATTATTTTGCTTTAAAATAGCTTTGACGATGATAACTTTGTCTTTTAAAAGTATAAACAGCGCCTTAAAAAGGTTATTCAGGCTATACTGATTAGCATGTTTTTTTATGGCGATAGCGTTAATAATTAATAATTAATGAGAGTAATTGTAAAATATGACTATGTCTTATTCACATGCGCACCAACAGGGCAGTGGCACCACCGAAGTCGTTGCCGTGCTGGTTGCTATTACTGATCATACCGCGCGAGTATTGACAGTGGATCAAGGTAAATTGCTACCTAACGGACCGCTTATGCCGTTGCATCGCTCATTACAAGCGGGTGTGCGCCAATGGGTAGAAGAGCAAACTCAGCAACCGATGGGTTATCTTGAGCAGCTGTATACCTTTGTCGATACTAATAGACGCAACATCGACGGTCATGCCTTGGTCTATGTCAGCTATTTAGGACTGGTGCAAGAGACCCAAAATCAACAGCTACAGACCGCAGCGATTTGGCGCGATTGGTATGATTATTTCCCTTGGGAGAATCATTTGCTAGGTCGACCTATCGTGATTACCGAGCTGATTGTACCGGCTCTTGAGGCATGGGCTAAGAGTGCTGAGAGTGATCTTATTAAGAAGCGCCGCCAGCAACGTATTGGACTATGTTGGGGTATCGGCGCTCATGAGTGGGTGACTGAGCACGCTTTGCTACGTTACGAGATGCTCTATGAAGCGGAATTAATTCCAGAAGCGCCTAACTATCAGCCAGATAAGCTAGCGGCTGGTCAGGCGAAGCTACTAGGTATGCCGATGTACTACGATCATAGAAGAGTCATCGTGACCGCTATCTCCAGATTGCGTGCCAAGATAGAATACCGACCGTTAATCTTTGGGCTGATGAGCGAGGTGTTTACTTTGTCTCAATTGCAACAAAGTATTGAATCACTATCAGGAGTGAGCTTACATAAGCAAAATTTCCGCCGTCTACTTGACTCGCAAAATTTAGTGGTGCCTACAGGGGAGAGTAGTAGCGCCCAGCGCGGTCGCCCTGCCAAGCTGTATCGCTTCGCTCATGACATTGAGCTGCAAAGCTTACTTATGGACAGCAAACTGCCTAAACGCAAGTAGTTCTAGTGAGGTGAATGTAAGCTTTTCGTATTTTGATAAAACAAACAACAGGTATGGTTAGTCCGATATAAAAACCTTACAGCGTGACGGGTATCTATTTTTAGCAGCCTCTGTCAGCGTAGACACAGCAAGCAATAAAAATTGATACCAGTTGCGCGGCATAATAATACGTAAATGTATTATTTAGTATCGATTACATGCAAAGTTAAAATATAAAGTGATAGATAACAAAGCTTAAATTTAGATAAGAATGACATACTTTTTTATATAAATAATCAACAACTCTTGCAGGCATGCTTACTTTACGTTATATTTATGCTCATTTTGAGTTTAATTAACTTTGAATAGGTTAAAAGATAATTATGAGCAGACAAGTAGAGTCAGCTAAGCATTCAGAATCAGCCAAGTATGCAGAGCCAGCATTGAATCGAGTATTATTAGAGCCTTTAGTGACAGCTGCATTATCAGAGGACTTGGGTCGGCGTGGCGACGTGACCTCGCAAGCTACCATACCAGCTAACAGACAAGCGCAACTGCAAATTCGTGCACGACAAGCTGGCATCATTTGCGGTATGGACTTGGCATGCTTGGCCTTTGCGTTGGTTGATAGCCAAATTGAATTTACAGCATGCGTTAGCGATGGTGAGCGAGTAGCGGCTGATACCGTATTAGCGACTGTGCGTGGTAATGCTAGACACCTTTTAACTGCTGAGCGTACGGCGCTGAATTTTCTAACCCACCTAAGTGGTATTGCGACAGCGACTCAGCAAATCGTCGATAGTGTAGCCGATTATCCTGCGCAGATTACTTGTACGCGTAAGACCATTCCAGGTCTGCGTATTGTGCAAAAGTACGCCGTACGTTGCGGCGGTGGTCGTAATCATCGCTTAGGGTTAGATGATGCGATACTAATCAAAGACAATCATATAGCCATTGCAGGTGACATTACAACTGCTATCAAGCAAGCGCAAGAGTTTGCAGGGCATCTGATACCGATAGAGGTTGAGGTAGATACTTTGGAGCAGCTAAAGCTTGCATTAAATACAGGCGTCAGCTTAGTACTACTAGATAATATGCCTCCCGATATTTTGCAGCAGGCAGTAGCGCTATGTAAAGGACATGCGAAGACCGAAGCTTCAGGTGGCATTACGCCTGAGAGCGTACAAGCCGTCGCTGCAACAGGCGTTGATTTTATCGCTATGGGCTATTTGACCCATAGCACTACTGCGTTAGATATTGGGCTTGATTTCAGTGCTTAGGCTCACTATCCAAGTAGGGTTTTGAGATTCTTTATATTGAATGTCTAGTCATGAATTAGCTGAAGTTAATGATTTAATTAGCTTATCCGCCTATGATACAATGCGCGCCATAGTAATACGATAGCCTATCGTAACTAGTACCATACAGAAAATTGAATAAGGTCATCGTTGCCAGCGCACGATGGCCTTCTCTTTTGCCAAAACTTACTATTAATAACTGAGTGCTAATAATTGAGTATTAGCCACTAAGTATTAGTAACAAGTTATCAATAGACGAGTGAGCGTTCAGTGAATACTGAAATTATCAAAATTATCTTAGCTTTTATGGTCTTGATTAATCCGTTTGCAGCATTGACGCTGTTTTTGGACTTAACACGCGGCTACTCGATGATGGATCGACGCAAGGTTGCTCGCATTGCCTGTATGACCATCTTTATCACTATTAGCTTTTTCACCGTGGCAGGTGAGATTTTACTTAAAGCTTTGGGTATCTCTATCGGCTCATTTCAGTTAGCTGGGGGTATTCTAATATTTTTAATTGCCCTCAAAATGATGAATGGTGAGGGCAACCCTGCCAAGCCTGATCAAGATAGCTTCAACGTTGATCATGTACAAAATTCACCACCAACGACGGCCTCTGCCGTTGTTCCTTTAGCAATACCGATGATGATCGGCCCTGGTGGTATCTCAACGGTTATTATCTATTCATCACAGGTCTCAGGTATTTTACAGGTCTCCGCTATAATCATAGCAGGATTACTGATCAGTCTATTTTGTTATCTAGGGTTAATGGCAGCAGGTAGAATCGGCCGAGTATTAGGCGATACAGGGCTTAATATTATGAGTCGAATTATGGGCATGCTGCTAGCCGCTGTATCGATTGAAATTATAGTCAGCGGCTTACGTACGTTGTTTCCTGATCTCATGTAAGTTATTAACGCAGATGTTCACTGTCACCGTTATGAACCATAAAACGGGTGAGCAAGAAGTAGAAAAGTTCGATTATGTCGTTGTCGCGACAGATCATTTCTCAACGCCAAATATTCCTTACTTACTTTGAAGGCTTGGAAGAGTTCCCAGGTCGCGTCTTACATGCTCATGACTTCCGTGATGCGCTAGAGTTCAAAGGCGAAGACATCTTATTGGTATGCAGGATCAGTGCTTTACCTTTAATATGTTCGATGCGCAGGCTTGGTATGCGCGTGATGTGATGATGGGTGAGATTGAATTGCCAGATCTAGCGACTCGTACAGAAGATGAAAATCATTGGTTAGCGACTTACGATGATACGGTAACGGTTAATGATTCTATTGACTTTCAAGCCAGCTATATCCGTGATTTGACCAACTCTAAAGACTATCCAGAGTTTGCCGTAGAAAAACAGGCGGATATTTTAAAGCAGTGGCAGATTGATAAAGTCAGTAATATTATGGGCTTTGGAGAAAAAGCCTATCGATCAACTCTAACGGGTACACTTGCGCCTGAATTACCAGAGCGGTGGTTAGATATTACTGATGATTCGCTTGAGCACTTTTTAAACTTAACCCTTGTTAAGCCGACCAAGCGCAAAAAAGCTTCTTAAAAACTCAGTTATTAATAATTGAGTTTGTTATAAAAACCAAACATCCTTGTATAAGGTGTTTGGTTTTTTTATGGCGACTACTTGTTACTGGCAATGTTTAACTACTATAAAGATGCCATGCCAAATACAGCATCAATAGACCAACCAAGCCATCTAATATATTCCATGCTTTTGGTTTGACAAATAAAGGCTTGAGCAAGCGCGCCCCATAACCAAGCGCGAAGAAAAAACAGAATGAAGCACTAACAGCGCCCAACCCAAACAGTAATTTATTATCTGCGCCTGTTGAAACCATGCCAACTAGCACCAAAGTATCTAGATAGACATGCGGATTGAGCCAAGTAAAACCGATACAAAGCAATATCGCCTTTTTTAGACTAGTTACTGCCGCTCCCTCAGTATCGAGTGCATGTGATATGCGCACACTAGCATAGAGACTTTGCAGACCATAGCCCAACAAAAAGATAACTCCTGCAACTTTGGCTATAGTCACCACTTGCGGGAAGCGCGCAGTAACCGCGCCAAACCCTGCAACCCCAGCGGATATCAGCAAGGCATCACTGACCGCGCAAAACAAGCAGACTATAAAGACATGCTCGCGCTTGAGACCTTGTTTGAGGACAAAAGCGTTCTGTGAGCCGATAGCAATAATCAGTGATAAGCCGAGTAAAAATCCAGAAATATAGTCTATAAAATTCATAAGATAGAGTCATCTTTAAAGATAGCGTAGAGAAGGTTTTAAGAGGCAGTTTAGGTGATAGCGTTGACGTTTACTTACTGGCAGAGTCACAAAAAACTGGTAAGATACGCTGTTAGTTTAGCTTTTACAACCGTTATAAATGCTAGGCTAGTTTAGCTGGTTTTAGATATTAGCTTAGAGATGGAACCAAGATAAGAGCCTTGGCAAAGGTGTTGATATTAACAGTGTTAGCTCTCACAGTGAGGAGCAGGGTAGGCTATGGTGGTAAGTTTAGCAAGAATGCTACAGTCATTTGCACAAGGATATGATGATCTACCAACGCAAGCGGCTAAGAATGCGCAGCAGACGGTTGAGATAATTACTGACGGCAGAGATGAACAAGTTACGGATATTGCTCTGAGGGCGCCCAAACGCGTTGAGCGAATTTGTGACGCTCTAGCACAAGTCAATGATATTCGCTCGCCGACGCCTTTAACCGATCGATATTTGGCCAATCGCGCAGTATGGCGCTCGCCCAATCGCCCTCCGTTTGACCCTGATACCCTATGGACACTGAAACATGGACGCTGCCCGATTATGACTGAACTTATTGATGTGGTTGATGAGCCCACCCTGAACGCTATGCCTATCGAAGCGGTTGCGATATTAGATCGTATTAACGGCAAGCTCAAGCGCTATCGTGATTGGAGCGAAGAGCTAAATGATGAGCAACAGCAGCACAATGAGCGTCAGTTTGTGATAGATAAGCTAGTTAAAGAAAGCATTCCTGAAGCCTTGCGTCACTATGAGCAACTGCAACGCTTTAGTCCGCATCGTACTAGGAATAATTTTGCACAAGGCAGTATGACCGCAGGCGATATGCTGACGGATTTATTTTTAGAGATCGACTATGAGCTTGATGAGCTATTAGATGAGCTCCATCAGACCGTACTCAATCGGTTAGCCTCAACCCATCGTTATGTCAAAAGCCGTACGCAAAATTAAAAGGAAGCCTTAATGACCCAAGTTACTGCTATGTTAATCATGTTTGTCTTATACGGGGTACTCCCAGCAGCGGGTTTGTTTTTGGGCTATCGCGGTGTCAAAAAGCTTACCGCCCCTAAAATGCTAGAATATCAAGCTATGCCGCAATTGGGTTATATTCCCGAAAAAAGCCTGCCCGCTGATGTAAGAACCGCTCTTGCTCAGATTAATGAAAAAGGCGAAAAGCTAAGTCTTATCTATGGCGATACTAATAATGACGGGCAGATCGATGATAAAGATACGGTTAATGAAACTTATATCATGATCCAAAACTTAATGGATCGCCATATCCCACAAGCGGTCGCTGATTATCGCCGTTTGCATGATTTGGATGGCGGGCGCGCTGATACTACCAAAATTAAGCACTCTAATGTCACAGGTAAAGAGGCGCTCTTAGATGTACTAGGCACGATCAATGTGCAATTCGATGACTTGCTCAACGCCTCTTATCATCAAGATGGACAAAAACTACTAGCGACCAATCGCTACTTGCAACAGCGCTTTGATACGCCAGTCACTCCAAATCAAGCACGTCAATCGATTGATATGATTACTAACCCTGCCAATATAGACGCTACAGATAATAATCGCACTATCGTTATAGATAGCGTTAAGGATTAAATTTAAAAGATGCTAATGTTGCTAGGTATGGGCGTGCTCAGTACCGTAACTGTTTTTTATTTAACTAAAAAAGGCTGGCATGCGCTGCATAAGGCGGTTGGTATTACGCCAGGGGTACTAATTTATCAAAACCCGCAAGCGCCATTGTCTATCAAGACCTTAATTTGGCAAAATCTGAACTTAAATAATCATCATTTAACGCATCTTTCAGAGTTACAATTGCGTCAGCTGCAATACATCGATAAAAAGATAGACCTCTATCAAAGCTATCAGCAGTCTGTAAAGCAGCAGAGTATCACCCCTGCGCTAACAGAGCAGCAGTTTGTATTACATAAGCTGCTGCATACACGCTTGGCAGAAACGCTGGCGAGTTATCATCATTTAGTTAGCGTGAGCAGTGACACTGACAAACAGGCTGAGGCCAATCAGCTTTTGCAAAATCTGCTTAATAACATAGAGCAGCGCTTAGAAGATTTATTGACGCAAGTAGAGGACAGTAATTTGCAGGACTTACGAGTGATGAAGCAGTATATGGATAGCCAAGATTAGAATATACATAGTTGTGAATTCATAAATTATTATCTTTTGTAGGGTGCGCCCAGCCCACCGATTACTAGTCAAAATCTCGTCGCCTTTACCTATATTACATCTGATGTTTTACTCAGTTCGTAGGCTAACATTCATACTATCTCTTTTCATTATGAATAAAATTAAATCAATTATTAAAAAAAAGCGCTCAATGATAAATTATCACTGAGCGCCTTTTTATTATTGAAACAATCTAGCGTTTATTATTACGATCGCGAGTATTGCGCGAACCGCGACTAGCTGGGCTACCGCTAGTTTTGGGCTTACTATCAGCACCAGTATTACGATTGTTCTCACTGCGACGCGCTTTGAGCGGTTTGTTTTTGATACGCTCTTGCTTTTCTTTGGCCGCGCCATGTAGCCCTGTGCCATAACGAGGACGCATATTGACTAAGTCAGTCAAAGTGTTGATGTCTTTTTTGTCCAGCTCTAAGAAGCGACCGGTACGTAGCTCTTTTGGTAAAGCAATGCTGCCGTAGCTAGTACGTAATAGACGACTCACCTTGAGACCTTGTGACTCAAACAAACGGCGTACTTCGCGATTACGACCTTCTTTTAGTTTGACGTGATACCATTTATTGACGCCTTCACCGCCGCCGTCTTTGATATCTTCAAACTGCGCCATACCATCTTCTAACATTACCCCAGAAGTCAGGTTGCGAGCGATCTCAGAAGTGACTTCGCCTAATACGCGTACTGCATATTCGCGAGTAATCTCATTAGACGGATGCATCAAGCGATGCGCCATCTCGCCATCATTAGTAAACAATAGCAGCCCTGATGAGTTAATATCCAAACGACCGACCATGACCCAGCGATCGTGAGTCAGTTTTGGCAAACGCTCGAATACTGTGGGACGACCTTCTGGATCATTGGCTGAGCAAATCTCGCCTTCGGGCTTGTAGTAGGCAATAACGCGGCGGCGTTTTTCGCTCTCAGCGGTATACTTGATCTGACGACCATCGACGCGAATCTCATCACCAGGGCTGACCCGATCGCCAATAGTAGCAGGGCCATTATTGACACTGACACGACCCGCTTTTATCACCTCTTCCATCTGACGGCGTGAGCCAAGACCCATGCGAGCGAGGGCTTTTTGTAGTTTTTCATCTTGCATAACGATATCCTTGAATCGGTATAGTTTACATTTCTCAATGTAGTGAATAGGGTAGATAATACGCATTATGCGCAGGTCGCTATTCTACGCTATTTATAGCTATAATACAGCTTTTGATAGTTATAATTTTAGAGCACTATTGAAGTACTAAAGGATATTTGTTTATAAGAACTCATATATCTTTGGATCAAAAATGCGAATATTAAAGATAATAGATGTGTTTTTTAATTAATAAGAGTTTATTAATTCGTAACCAATTATGCTATTATGGCTTTTTTTGTAATACAGATAAGATATTGATATAAAGACAGCTTTGGTTGGTTGTTGGTAACTACTATCTATTCCTAGGGTTTATAAAGGTTTTTATTATGGGTCAATCCTCTAAGCTATTAGGTGCAACCAGCTTACTACTAATCAGTTTGTTATCTGGCTGTGCGACTGTCAACTCTGGTCTACAATCAGGTGATTTACCGCCAGTAGGGAGCTTTACTGCTGAGAATGGTTTACAGTTTACGGTTCAGCCTTTAAGCTTAGCCACCTTGCCAGCACCACAAGTCACCATACCTACTAATGATATCTATCAGCTTATTAATAGCTCTACTAAGAAAGAATATCGTATTGCCCAAGGTGATGTTTTGAGTATCAATTTGGTTGGTTACCCTGATATTAGATCACTACCTGTAACTGGTAATGATAGCAACCCTTCGGCATCTGGATATCCTGTTGATCAACAAGGCTATATTCAGTTTCCACTTATTGGGCGGATCAAGGCTAGTGGTATGAGTGTGCCTACCTTTACTGCTACTCTACAAAATAGATTACAACGTTATCTTAAATACTCAGACCCTCAAGTCAAGATTATCAATTACCGTGGTAATAAGTTCTTTATTGACGGTGAAGTTAAGCAGCCTGGCGAGTTTTCTATAGAAGATGCGCCCGTGTCGTTATACAGCGCGATCTCTATGGCAGGCGGTGCTACGGTCGATGGTGACTCTAATAATATTACATTAACTAGAAATGGTAGAAACTATGATTTGAGCTTGCAAGCCTTGCGACAAATAGGCTCATCAGGTAATCAGATCTATTTGCAAGATGGCGATTCTATCCATGTGAATAGTCAAAGTCGCAATAGAGTCTATGTGCTAGGGGAGTTTGGACAAGTTAAGCCCGTGCCGATATTAGAACAAGGGATCAGCTTAGCCCAAGTGCTAGGAGAATCGCAAGGTCTAAACTCCTTTACCGCCAATGCGGCTAAGGTGTATGTGGTACGTGATAATCCCGGGCTTAGAATGACGAATATCTATTACATCGACATGCAAACTATCACCAACTTCTCTTTAGCCAATCGCTTTGAGATGCAGGCTAATGATATTCTTTATGTCGATCCTACTGGCTTGACGCGTTGGAGCCGTGTGATCAACTCATTATTACCTTCTACCTCAGCGATCAGAAGCTTCGCCACATTATAGAAGGTAAACATTATGGCATTTGATAATATTTTAGTCGTGTGTGTAGGTAATATTTGTCGTAGCCCTATAGCTGAGGCATTACTCAAAGACAAGTATCCAGACAAACATATTGACTCTGCAGGGCTTGGTGCCTTAGTAGGTAATCCTGTTGACCCTAACTCGCAAGAGGTTATGAATCCCTACAACATAGATATGTCCAGTCATGTTGCCAAGCAAATCAATGAGCAACTGGTTATGACAGCAGACTTGATATTTACTATGTCAGATAGTCAAACCAAGTGGATTGAAGAGCGCTGGCCACATTGCCGTGGTAAGACCTTTCGAATTGGTCATTGGATCGACAAAGACATTGCAGATCCTCATCGGCACGAAAAAGCAGCATTTGAGACAGCTAGAGAAGATATTATGCACAGTTTAGTGCCTTGGACTGATAGAATCAGCTAAGCTATCATTTCTCGACTTTATTAGTACCAGGCTCTATCAGTATTGAGCTTTAGTAGTACCAAGCGATAGATATTGAGCGGTTAATAACCAATAATGACTTTTAAGTGGCGACAATATAGATATGACTACCGACTTGCAGCAAGCCCCTAGTAGTAAACCTAGCGATGATAACGATGAGATAGATCTATTAGCACTGCTGTGGACAATACTAAAGGGTTGGAAAACTATCCTATTATTAGCATTATTAGGCCTAGCGATAGGGGTGCTCTATAGCCGTTATGTCAATCCAACTTTTAAGTCAGATGCGCTTATTCAAATCGATGAAAAGTCATCAGGGATATCTGCTCTTGGGAGTGATATATCAGACTTGATTGGGTCAGAGGCCAGTCCTGCACAGACAGAGGCGGAGCTGATCAAATCACGCATGGTTTTAGAGCCTGTCGTCGACCTACTACATCTACGTACACGTCTTAGTAATCCTGAGATCGGTTTTGTTGATCGCATAGCAGCCAGTCGTATTCCTTCGCAAATAAATACGCCTGAGGGCGTTGCGCTCAAAACTGGAGATGGCCAAGCAAAGATTAGTCATTTTGATGTATCACAAGGCTACCTAAATAAGTCATTTACCTTAACGAGAGCTGAGTCGGGATATACTTTGAGCAATGATCTAGATGAATTTCAAGGTCAGTTCAATCAGCCGCAGCGATTTAAGGGAGTAGATGGTTATATTCATATTACTATCAATGATCTACCCGCTATTGGCGATACTGTCAACATTACTAAGCAGTCTTTAAAAGTCACCACCGATGCCATTAATAGTAAACTATCGGTAGTAGAGAAGGGTAAGCAAACGGGAATCATCCAGTTATCCATGACTGGACCAGATCAGCAGCAAGTGAGCTTGATACTTAAAGAAATTATCTTATCTTATACTGCGCAAAACCAATCTCGTGGTACCGAAGAGACAACAAAAACCCTTGCCTTTATGGAAACCCAAATTCCACTATTAAGGCAAAGACTAGAAGAATCAGAAGCAGTCTTCAATGACTTTCGGGAAAAGAACGGCACTATTGATGTCGCGCAAGAAGCACAGCTACTGTTGACAGAAAACGCAAATATTGACGCTCAACTCAATGAGCTGCGACTCAAAAAAGCAGATCTAACTACTTATTATACCGAAGAGCATCCTTTGGTTATTCAGATCAACGAGCAGATTGCAGTACTTAACGCTAGACGCCAACAGATAGATAATACTATCGGTGGTTTGCCTGAGATTCAAAGAGAGTTTTTGAAGTTATCGCAAGATACCGAAATCAATAGAGAGATCTATCTGACCTTACTCAAAAACTATCAACAGCTGCAAGTCGCTAAAGCAGGTCAAACAGGTTTTGCACGTATTGTTGATTTGCCGATTAGCACCTTTGAGGCAATAGCGCCTAAAAAGCTACAGATCTGGATATTAGCTTTGCTATTAGGGGGTATGCTTGGGACAATAATAGTATTAATTAAAAACCTATTAAGAAACGTCGTACAAGATCCTGATCGTCTTGAAGCTAAGACAGGCATACCTGTGATCGCTACTATTCCACGCTCGCCCTTATTATCTCGTTTGGGCAAAGGTAAACAGTCATCCAGTCGTTTATTGGCTTATACCGATAGTCATGGCATCACTTATGAAGCTATAAAAAGCCTAAGAACGAACCTTATGTTTGCGATGCCATCACAGGGTAAGATCGGTGATCGGGCAAAAGTTATTTTAATTACAGGGGAGAGCCCAGGAGTGGGTAAATCCTTTATCTCCTCGAACTTATCTGAGGTTTTTGCACAGCTTAATAAAAAGGTATTAATTATCGATGCCGATATGCGCTTAGGTAAGTTGCATGAGATGTTTAATACTACCCAAGACAATGGCTTAGGCGATTATTTGGCAAAAGGTGCCAGCTTAGTAGATGTTATTCACCCTACTGAAATGGCGAATATTGATTTTATGCCTAGAGGGCAACACCCCTCTAACCCAGCATCATTATTATCAGGCAATAAATTTGCAGATATGATGGCTGAGCTCAATCAGCATTACGACTTTATTGTTATCGATACCCCGCCTATCTTGGCAGCGTCAGATCCTATTATCCTCTCACAGTATGCTGACAAAGTCCTAATGGTCATCCGTAATAATAAGTCGATTGAAGGGCAAGTGACTTATGCTGTCAAGCAACTGAACAAAGCAAATGTTCATGTCGATGGCATTATTCTCAACGATGTACAGCAAGGACTCATGAGTAAATATAGTTATCACTATACTTATAGCTACGGAAACAATAATTGATAGTCAAAACATTGATAACTTGTCATGTAACGGCTATATAGCTATTATGTAATAAATATTATATTTCATTAGTTAAGTAGTGATTTGTTGTATCAGGGGAATATGCTCTATGCCAGAAGCACATGAATCGGCTAATTCTAATATAGAAACTAGAGATAGTTGGTCACAGCGTGGTGCTAAATATCTATTAGCATTACCGCGTAGCAGTAAGCGGGCTATTTTGATATCAGCTGATTTTGTTATGGCTGTAGTGTCTCTGTACTTTGCTATTGCCGTTCGCTACGGCTATATGGGTAATCATATTAGCTTGTTTACCTTATCTATGTATGCCTTTATCCCAGTAGTAGGGTTATATTTCATTGGTTTTTATAAAGGTGTTGCTCGTAGCTTCTTTGATGCAATGATGGGTAGTGTTTTACAATTATTTTTTGTATTGATTGTTGCAGCACAGGTCGTTTTTTATTTTCAACTAGTACCTGTAGTTCCACGCGCTGTACCAATTTTATTCTTATTTCTATTTTTCATTTGGTTATGGAATAGCCGTCTAACTATACGAGAGTTATTAGCACGCCTGCAAGGTCAGCGCCAGGACTCTCAGGATAAAGACAAATGTGATAGTGTGCTGATTTATGGCGCTGGCGAAGCAGGTAAAGAATTATTAGAGGGATTAAAAAACTCGCATAAGTATAGCGTAGCCGCCTTTATCGATGATGATATTCAGCTTAAAGGCGCTTATATACTGGGTAAACGTATTTATGATGCTGATGAACTGGTAGAGTTGGTTGCTAAGCTTGATATCTCTCAAATATTCTTAGCTATGCCCTCTATTAGCCGCGCTCGTAAGAGACAAATTATCGACAAATTAGCTGGCATCTCTATTAAGATAAAAGAGCTGCCAAGCCTAGAAGAGATCGCAGATGGCAAAGTCACGGTCAGCAGTATGCGCAAGGTCGATATATTAGATGTATTAGACCGTCAAACGGTTCAACCAGTCGCCAGTCTGTTACAGCTTAATATCACTGATAAATGTGTGCTAGTGACAGGTGCGGGCGGCTCTATTGGCAGTGAGCTATGCCGACAGATTGTAAAAAATCAGCCTAAGCTTGTGGTACTCTATGAGCTATCTGAATTTGCGCTCTATAGTATCCATCAAGAGCTGATTGCGAAAGTTGCTAGCAAAGAGATTTACAAGGGCATTGAAGTTATCGCTGTCATCGGTAATGTAACCAACCAAGACCATTTAACACGAATACTTAAACGCTATCAGATTCAAACCGTATATCATGCTGCCGCCTATAAGCATGTACCTATCGTTGAAGCCAATCCATTTGAAGGGGTTATCAATAATAGCAAAGGCACTTATCATTGTGCGCGTGCTGCTATCGAAGCTAAGGTTGCGACCTTTGTGCTAATCTCAACCGATAAGGCAGTCAGACCGACTAATGTGATGGGAGCCTCCAAACGTCTAGCGGAGCTGGTCTGTCAAGCGCTTAGTCAAAAAAATAATCCAAATAACAATCATACGCTTATCAGTATGGTACGCTTCGGCAATGTGCTCGGCTCTTCAGGCTCAGTAGTGCCTGTATTTACTAAGCAGATCGAAAAAGGTCAGCCTATCACGGTGACGCATCCTGAGGTTACGCGCTACTTCATGACTATTCCAGAGGCCGCGAATCTTGTTATTCAAGCTGGGGCGATGGCCAAAGGTGGTGAGGTATTTGTATTAGATATGGGTGATCCTGTCAAAATAGTAGATCTTGCACGGCGTATGATCCAGCTTAGCGGTCATGAGGTAAAAAATTATAAGCATCCTGACGGTGATATTGAGATCATATTTACAGGTCTCAGACCTGGTGAAAAGCTCTATGAAGAGCTGATCATCGGTGAAGACAATGTAGAAGACACCGATCATCCACTGATTATGCAAGCGATGGAGTCAAGCTTTCCATTAGCTGATCTTGAAGAGGTTTTATTTGATCTAAATGATAAAGCAAAATTATATGATGTAGAATGGCTAAAAAATCAATTTAGGCATTTCGTGGTAGGATATAAATCGGACACATAATAAATCATCTTTCTTATAAATATTCTTAGTTTTAAGTTATAGATGTAGTTCAAATGATGTTAGTCTTTTAAAAATTTCTCCCAATCCTAAATTACAAGGTGATTCTTATGATTCTATTGACAGGTGGGGCGGGATATATTGGTTCACATATGCTAATGAAACTATTGGAATCGAATCATAAAGTAGTTGTTTTAGATAATCTATCAAATAGTAGTAATGAGTCTATTAAGAGAGTCGAAGCCCTGAGCAACCATAAGTGTAATTTTATTGAAGGTGATATTAGAGATAGTAAGTGTTTAAATGATATTTTTGATAACTATAATATCGACTCTGTTTTGCACTTTGCAGGTCTAAAAGCCGTAGGTGAAAGTGTCAATAATCCAGTGTTGTATTTTGATAATAACATTAATGGGACTTTACAGTTATTGCAGTCTATGCAGCAATTTAATGTAAAGAAAATAGTGTTTAGTTCTTCGGCCACTGTATATGGTGATCCAAATAACTTGCCTATTTCCGAAGACTGCCCTATGTCTATGCCTACAAACCCTTATGGCTATACAAAAATGGCAGTAGAGCAGATGCTCATGCAGGTGGTCAAGTCTGACCCTATTTGGTCAGTAGCTGCATTAAGGTATTTCAATCCAGTAGGTGCTCACGAAAGTGGTATGATTGGTGAAGATCCAAACGGCATTCCTAATAATCTTTTGCCCTATATAGCTCAAGTTGCTATAGGTAAGAGAGATAAACTTTCTGTCTATGGCAATGATTATGATACGCATGATGGGACAGGCGTACGTGATTATATACACGTTATGGATTTGGTTGAAGGCCACTTAAGTGCGTTAGATTATGTAGGCAAAAATCAAGGATATAATGTGTGGAATTTGGGAACAGGTAGCGGTTATTCTGTTTTAGATATGGTAAAAGCATTTGAGAAAGTAAGCAATACTAAAGTCCCCTATCAAATTGTAGATAAAAGAGATGGCGATATTGCCAGCTGTTATGCTGATGCAACTAAGGCTCATCAACAATTAAATTGGTCTACTCAAAGGTCTATTAAAGATATGATGCAAGACACTTGGCGATGGCAAACCCAAAATCCAAATGGGTATAACTGCTAATATTATTTCATAATAACGATTCTTGAGGAAGATCATGGTGACAAAATTAAAATTGCGATTTTAGATATTGGCTGTGTGGATATATAATTGTCAGTCGAGTTTGATAAACATTGCATGTTAATAGGGTTGAATATTAATACGAGTTGTCTCTCTTTGACTAAATTATGCACGATATAAGAGGGTGGCGAGATATTTGTACTGGATAAGGGTGACCTCGTCAAAATCGTGGATTTAGCTCATCGAATGATCCAGCTTAGTGGATGTAAAGTAAAAGACGACAAAAACCCTCAAAGTGATATCGCAGTCATATTTATGGGCCTACGTCTTAGTGAAAAGCTGTATGAAGAGTTGATTATCGATGAAGATAGCGTTCAAGACATCGATCATGCAAGTGATGGAGCATAGATATCCATTAAGCAATCTTGAAGACATTTTATTTAAGCTGTCTGATAAAGCCAACCAGCAGGATCTAATGTAGCTTAAAGAGCTGTTCAAAAGCTATGCGGTAGGTTATCAGGAAGGAACACCCGCAGCAGAAAAGATCACAGCTACCACAAATAGGATACTAATCAGTATCTAATAACAACAGTAAATTAAATTAAATGACAAAATTAGGCTGATAATAAATTATGATAAATATTAGTGACATTAAGATAGCAGTAATAGGTCTAGGCTATGTAGGGTTGCCTTTAGCCGTGGAATTTGGTAAACATCGCCCTGTTGTCGGTTTTGATATCAATACCAAACGAGTTGCACAGCTACTCGAAGGTCATGATATCACTCTTGAAGTAGATGATAATGAATTGAAATCAGCTAGAAATTTGACATTCACTACTCAATTAGATGATATTATTGATTATAATTTTTATATTATTACGGTGCCCACCCCTATAGATGATAATAATGCCCCTGATCTGACGCCTTTAGAGAGCGCGTCTACTGCTGTTGGCAAAGTAATTAAAAAGGGTGACATCGTTGTATATGAATCTACTGTTTATCCTGGTGCTACAGAAGAAGTCTGTATTCCTATTATAGAGCGCGTATCAGGCTTAAAGTTTAACGAGGACTTCTATGTTGGTTATAGCCCTGAGCGTATCAATCCAGGCGATAAAGTCAATACCTTAACTAAGATTACCAAAATAACCTCAGGATCAACGCCACAGGCGGCTGATCTGATCGATAGCCTTTATGCCTCAATTATTACAGCTGGAACGTATCGTGCTAAATCAATAAAAGTGGCTGAGGCGGCAAAGGTGATTGAGAACACTCAGCGCGATTTAAATATTGCTATCGTTAATGAGTTTGCAAAAATATTTAATATTATTGGTGTTGATACTCAGGCTGTACTTGATGCAGCGGGTAGTAAATGGAACTTTTTAAAATTTAAGCCAGGTCTGGTCGGTGGTCATTGCATTAGTGTTGACCCTTATTACTTGACTCACAAAGCACAAGAAGTGGGTTATCGACCCGAAGTGATATTAGCGGGTAGACGTATCAATGACGGTATGGGCCAGTATGTCGCTACGCAAATGGTCAAAAAACTAGCCCGTAATAAGATACATATTGATGAAGCAAAGGTATTAGTGCTTGGTTTTACTTTTAAAGGCGACTGTCCTGATACTCGAAATACCAAAGTTATCGATATCATAAAAGAATTAAAAAGCTTTAATATTAACGTCGATGTCTATGATAATTGGGCGGATAAGCAAGAGGTTGTAGATCATTATGGTCTCGAATTAATCGATACTCTACATAAAGGGTACTACGATGGGATAGTTGTAGCTGTTGATCATAGCGATTATAAAAAGATGGGTATAGAGGCAATAAGAGCATTAGCTAAGCCAAATCATGTTGTCTATGACGTCAAGCATGTCTTTGAAGAAGAAGAAACAGATATTCGTCTCTAACAAAACCAAGGATAAAATAATGAAAAATTTTGCATTAATCGGTGCTGCTGGCTATATTGCTCCTCGTCATATGAAAGCCATTAAAGAAACCAATAATAAACTTGCTGTTGCTTATGACATTAATGATTCGGTAGGAATAATCGATAGTATTTCACCTAGCAGTGAGTTTTTTACAGAGTTTGAGCAATTTAGTAATTATTGCTATAGCCTTAAGCGGCAACCAGATCAAAAAATAGACATTGTTTCGATTTGCTCACCCAATTATCTGCATTATTCGCATATTGCGGCAGGTCTGAGAATGGGTGCAAATGTCATTTGTGAAAAGCCTTTAGTGCCTACTGAGGCCATTCTCGATGAATTGATTGAAGTAGAAAAAGAAACGGGTCAAAAAGCTTATAATATATTACAGCTGCGCCATCATGACGCTATACTCAAACTAAAAGAGCAGATCGCTACTGCTAATCGAGAAGAAAAATACGATGTAGAGCTTACGTATATTACCTCTCGTGGTAAGTGGTACCTTGAGAGCTGGAAAGGTGATTTAAACAAATCTTTTGGTATCGCAACTAACATTGGTGTGCACTTCTTCGATATGTTGCACTTCATATTTGGCGATTTGGTAGCCAATGAAGTTTATTATACAGGCGATACTAAAGCAGGTGGCTATCTGGAATATGATAAAGCACGTGTGCGTTGGTTCCTATCTATCGATGCTGATGACTTACCTGAGAGTGTACAAGGTAAACAACCTACTTACCGTTCAATCAACATCGAAGGTGATGAGATTGAGTTTTCTGGTGGATTTACAGATTTGCATACGATCTCTTATCAAGAGATACTTGCAGGACGTGGTTATGGTCTAGAAGACGCAAGATTTGGGGTCAAAACCGTGGAGCACATTCGTCATGCGAAAGACTTGGTCACAGATGAGTCTAAGCTGCATCCTTATTTGAATAAGCTTTTATTAGGATAGTAAGATGAATAATAATGTGCAAATACATCCTTCAGCAGTCATTCATGAAGGTGTTGTCATTGAAGATGATGTTTATATAGGCCCTAACTGTATTATCGGCTATCCACCCGAAGATAAATCTGTGTTTCCTGAAACGCCTCATACCGTCCATATAGGTTCAGGTACAAAGATTACTGGAGGTGTGACTATTGATGCTGGGACTGTTAGAAATACCTACATTGGCAATGACTGTTTTTTGATGAAAGGTGCTTATATAGCACATGATGTCGTCATCGGGAATAAAGTCACTCTATCTAGCCACGTTATGCTTGGCGGTCATGTAGAAGTTATGGAGGGTTCTAACTTAGGTATGGGCTGTATTGTTCACCAGCGTCAAAAGATTTGGCCTTATTGTATGATCGGAATGGGGGCAATTGTCACTAAAAGACTAGTTATTGAGCCTTTCTCTATATATGCTGGCAACCCAGCAAAGAAAATAGGGACGAATGATAGAGGTATGGAGAAAAGTGAACTTGATGAAAAAGCAATAGCTTCCATACAAGAAGAGTTTAACGCAAGCAGGTGATTATTATGCAATTTATAGATTTAGTGGCTCAACAAGCACGTATTAAAGACAAAATAGATGCTGGTATTCAAGTGGTATTGAGCCATGGTAAGTACATCCTTGGCCCTGAGGTAAGCGAGCTTGAAAATCAGCTAGCTACCTTTACAGGCGCTAAGCATTGCATCACTTGCGCCAATGGTACGGACGCATTACAAATTGCCCAAATGGCTTTTGGTATTGGTTCTGGTGATGAGGTTATCACCCCAGGCTTTACTTATATTGCTACAGCAGAGACGGTCGCGTTACTGGGTGCTAAGCCAGTGTATGTCGATATCTGCCCTAAGACTTATAACCTTGACCCTTCGAAACTGGAAGCAGCTATTACATCGAAGACTAAGGCCATCATTCCTGTATCACTCTATGGGCAATGTGCAGACTTTGATGCGATTAATGCTATCGCAGCTAAATATAATCTACCTGTGATTGAAGATGCAGCACAAAGCTTTGGTGCGACGTACAAGGGTAAGAAGTCTTGCAATTTGAGTACAGTCGCGACCACGAGCTTTTTCCCTAGTAAGCCATTAGGCTGCTATGGCGACGGTGGTGCGATGTTTACCAATGATGATGAGCTCGCCGTAGTACTGCGTCAGATCGCACGCCATGGTCAAGACCGTCGCTATCATCACATCAGAGTTGGGGTCAATAGTCGCCTAGATACCCTACAAGCCGCTATATTATTGCCTAAGCTTGAGATATTCGCAGAAGAAATCGCTTTGCGTCAGCAGGTAGCAGAGGTGTATAACACAATGCTAAGCGAAGCGGGTATAACGACAACGCCGTTTATTGAGGCGCATAATACGAGCGCTTATGCGCAATATACCATCCAAGTCGATAAGCGTGATGAGGTGCAAGCGAAGCTCAATGAGGCAGGTATTCCGACAGCAGTGCATTATCCTATTCCACTGAATAAACAGCCTGCGGTTGCGGATACTAATGCAGTATTGCCAGTGGGAGATGCGGTTGCTGAGCGAGTAATGAGTTTGCCGATGCACCCTTATATGAATATTCAAAATCAATCGAAAATTATTGAAGTATTAAAAGGATACCTATTTGAAGTTAATGAAAACTGTTAAACAAAAAGTCAAAACTCTATTTCAAGGAAACTTCGTTAAAAATGTTAGTGTTTTGGCTGGAGCAACAGCTTTTGCTCAATTAATAACGATAATTACTATTCCTGTTTTGACTAGACTTTACTCACCAGAAGATTTTAATGTACTGGCTGTATATAGCTCTGTGATAGCTTTGATCTCAGTAGTTTCGTGTTTGCGTTTAGAAATTGCAATACCTATTCCTAAAGAGGATGAAGATGCTGTAGCGTTGCTTTTTTTATCTTTATTCAGTGTAATATGTATAACAATTTTGACGGTTGCTATAGTGGCTTTATTATCAAATCAGATAAATAAGGCAACTGATGGACAGCTTATAGGGTTTATGTGGTTAATACCTTTGAGCGTATTCTTTGCTGGCATCTATAAAGCTTTGCAATATTGGGCTACAAGAAATAAAGCTTTTTCTTTAGTGGCGAAAACTCGCTTGAGTCAAGCCGTGAGTGGAAGTGGTACTCAATTAGGTTTTGGATACGCTGGAATAGCTCCTCTTGGTTTGTTAATAGGCCAATTAATAAATATTGGTGGTGGGATTGTAGGCTTAAGCCGTTACTTTTTAAATAATCATTTGCATTTAGTTCGAGTAATAAACGTTAAAAAGTTAAAATCTACATTTAAGCAATATGATCGATTTCCTAAGTATTCAGTTTTAGAATCATTTGCAAATACAGGAGCTACCCAAATCCCTGTTATCTTGATTGCATATTATGCAATTGGTTCAGAAGCAGGATTTCTTATGCTAGCTACGCGATTACTATCAATGCCTATCAGTCTCATTGGTGGTGCAGTTGCTCAAGTATATATATCTGAAGCAGCACAGAAATATGAGCAAGGACTTTTAAAAGAATTTACTCATAATATTATTATAACCTTATTGAAGATAGGTACTATTCCCATAGTCTTTGCTGGAGTTAGCGCTCCTTTCATTATCCCATTAATACTAGGAGAAAATTGGGAACGCACTGGAATAATAATATCTTGGATGGTTCCTTGGTTCCTAGTACAATTCATAACATCCCCTGTGTCAATGACATTACACATAACTAATCATCAAAAGTTAGCAATGGTATTGCAGTTCACAGGTTTCTTATTAAGAATTGGCAGTGTTATGATTGGAGGGTTATACTTCCAAGGATATATAACTGAAATATACTCCATTTCTGGGTTTGTCTTCTATTCTTTATATCTATTAATAGTCTTGATAGTTTTAAAAAAGTGTTAAATTTTTAATTTATATATGAAATGATACTATTCGAAAATATTTTATTATTAATATCATTTGTGCATTTTACAATTTTCTGATGCTAATCAGTTGCTTTCTAAGATAAAAAATTATGAAATTTAGTAAAATATTAGAATCGTATAAAAAATACTTATTTTATATGTATATACCCGTAAATATTATATTGTGGATTTACTTAGTAACTGGAAAGTCATTTATAGTAGGGGCTCAAAGCTTAATTCTAATCTCTATAGTTACTTATATAGTTTTGTTTAGTAAAAAAATAAAAATTGATACAAATTACTCATTAGTATTATTATTTATTATTTATTGTTTTGCTCTAACGACATTGCATTTTATTACTGGAGATCTAATAGATAGCTATGGCCGTAGTTTAGCCGAATATCATTATTACCTTTATCCATTATATTTTATTGCATACATGTATGGTAGAAATTCAAAGTTTGAAATAAATTGGTTTTCCTATATTACCTTGGGTTTTACTTTTTTGGCAATCACCACTATTGCGAATTTAAAAACATTTACAATTAATTATGACGTAATAGATAGTAATAAATCCGGAGTTTACCTAGCTTTATCCGATTTATTTATTATATACCTTATTTTCTTTATATCGTATACGAAAAATAATTATTATAAATTTTTACTGTTCTTAGCTGGTACTCTAGGTCTAATTATATTAAATTCTAGATCATCATTATATGCATTTATTGTTATCTTTGTCGTTTATCAAGCATTCTATAACAGCTTTAAAGTTCGCATCTTTAGTTTTTTTATCTTGATATTGATTTTCTTTGGATTACTAGGTAGTAGCTACTTTGAATTCATATTAGAATCCAACTCAAGAATGTTTGCTATTTTTACAGGCATAAATGATGATAGTTCTAAAGTAGCTAGAGATTCCCTTTTTGAGACTGGACTAAAAAGAACTTTGGAGTCACCTATTCTTGGTGACTATGGAGGGGTCATTAAAGAGAATAATAATATTGGAACTTATATACATAATATATTTTCTTACTGGCAAACCTTTGGATTATTACCTTTTATAGTCTCACTAATTTTCTTTATTATCGTTCCTTTAGTCACAGCTTATAAGTCTTATAAAAATAGACATATATTCAACTCGGCTATATATTTCAATTTATCATTATATATAGTAATAGCCATGCTATTAACCAAACCTTACGGGTGGTACAACGCATGGTTTTTACTTGGTTTTTTACATACTTACAATGAACAACTAACTAAAAACCACTTGTTAGTTTTATAGTGTAAATAAAAAAATTCTTTATTCCAGTATTTGTAGCCGAGTAGTAAAAAAATCAGGTAAAAGTAAAATATTACGCTTCATTTTTATATCAACTATATGAAAATATTAGATGCATATGCTTACAAAATTTGCATATTAATTAGGAATAAACAGAATGAAAAATATTCACATCTGTATGAATGATTTTAGAAATGCAAGTCGTGTAATAAAACAGACTAGCTCATTAATGAATCATAATGTATTTGATGAAATTATAGTTTTAGCTTTAACTTCAGATGAACCATACAGAAAGAGCAACACTGCGAATGACATTGTCATCCATAGAATACCCTTAGTAGCTAGCTCATTACCTACTAACTTAACATCTTATAGTCTCAAGTTGTTTTTCCATGGCATAAAGTACATGGAATTTTTTATTAAAGCATCTTTTTTTATTTATAGGACTAAACCTGAGGTTGTTAACGCTCACTCAATTGAAGTTCTTCCGATTGCATTACTTGCTAAGAAGCTCACTAAATGTAAGGTTGTTTACGATACACATGAGCTTGAAACTGAGAAAAACGGAGTATTTGGTAAGGTTAAAGTATTGCTAAAAGTTTTTGAAAAAAGAGCTATAAAACAAGTGGATCTAGTGTTTGTAGTAAGTGAGAGTATTTCTGATTGGTATCAGAGTGCTTATAAAATAGAACGTCCTCCCGTCATAATGAATGTACCAAAAGCTTACTCTGTTGATAGCAAGGATAAATTTAGAGAGCAACTTGATATAAGAAAAGATCAAATCATTCTATTATATCAAGGTGGCCTTATGAAAGGTCGTGGTATCGGTTTAGTTCTTGAAGCATTTAAGAGTCGTACTGATGATAAAGTTGTTGTCGTGTTTATGGGCAGTGGTTTATATGAGCAAGAAATAAAATTGGCTTCTAAGAATTATAATAACATTCATTTTTTACCTGCTGTTGCTCCTGAAGTTGTTTTAGAATACACATCATCTGCTGATGTGGGAATCTCACTAATTGAAAATATTTGTTTATCATACTATTATTGCATGCCAAACAAGATTTTTGAATATGCGATGGCAGGTCTTCCTGTTTTAGTATCTAATATGAAGGATATGTCGAAATTAGTGAAAAGTAATCAAATGGGATTGGTGATTAGCGAATACTCAATCCAAAGCATTAATGACACGATAGATCTTTTAATTAAAGGTGATTTAATCCAAATGAAAAAGAATTCACATAAAGCTGCAATGACCTTATCTTGGGAATTACAGGAGAAAAAAATGCTATCTGCATACAATAAATTACTGGATTAATTTTGCTATAAAATTATATGAAATGTATGGGTTATTGACTATTTAACTAATCATAATTTAACATACTTCAAATATATAAATTCCTCACTATTTTTCGATATTTTATTGTTGTTAGATAAGTTGAAAATTATGCTTGATCTATACTTGTAGTATTCAAAAAAGAGATGTACTTTTTATTTATACTAGATATAGTTGCAATTAACTTCATTACATATCTTTAGACTATCTTACTTATTGGATGCATAAATATGAAAATGTTACATGCTGCTGTTATGCAATCATATTCTCCAGGTATTCTTAATCAAATGATGGCTGAGCACAAGACTGCGAGAGATGCGAGCATAAATATTGATGTTAAGATATTTTGTCCGAAACATATTTATTCTTCAAATGAAGTAGTAAAATATGCCAGCTTTGGAATAAACAAACATCCATTCAGGAAACTTGAAAATTGGTTGAAATTACGTAAAGAATATTATAGTTGGTTGAAAAAGAATGAGAGTCAATATGACATCATAATATTAAGGAATAGCGTACATGATCCTTTTTTACTTAATTTTATAAAAAATTCTAACACCAAAGTTCTTTTAATGCATCATACTCTGGAGTTACCAGAGTTAAAAAGTTTAGGCTGTTTGGGGTATATAAGATATATTGGTGATAAGTACTTAGGTTCTGCTTGCATTAATAGATCTGATGGCATAATAGGTGTTACTAATGAAATTATCAAATTTGAAAAATCTAGAGTAGAAAATAAAGAGATTAGTAGTTTTTTGTATCCTAATGGTATTGAAATTAATTATAGTGAGTCGTTACCAGATTATAAAAATAAAGAAATAGAATTGATATTTGTTGCTAGTTATTTTTTTGATTGGCACGGCTTAGATCTATTGATTAAAGATATAAAAAAATCGAATGAGAAATTTATTTTACATATAGTTGGTGAAGTGAGTGAGAATGACAAGAATGCTGGAATTAACGATAAAAGAATAATTTATCACGGTAGGCTTAATAGAGATGAAATTATTAATATTGCTCAGCATTGCAACGTTGGGCTTTCATCATTTGCATTATATAGAAAAGGTATGAGTCAGGCGTGTACACTTAAAGTACGAGAGTATTTATCTTTAGGTCTTCCTGTCTATTCAGGACATTATGATATTTTCCCAAATGATTTCCCATATTATAAGTATGGCTCCCCTTTAATTAATGATATTATAAAATTTAGTAAAGAAACAAGTTTAATTAGCTGTAATGAAATTAGGCAAGAATCAGACAGATATATAAATAAAAAATTACTACTATCTAAATTATTTGAAGAAATTAAAGAATTTTATGAAAAATAATTTATCTATTGTATCAGGAAAATTATTTTTAATATATTCATTGATTAAATATTGATGATACTGTAATTTTTTAATTAACTATTTTTAGTTTAGTAGTGTTGAGAATGAATTAATTTTATATCTGAGCCTTCTGATATTTAGAAAATAATAAGCTGGTATAACTTATATATATGTATATCCTATAGTCAATCCACAATAAAAGAGATACAACCCATATTATGAAATAGTTTAGGCAGATTATTCTCCATCCACCCTTGGCGTAGAAACTTAGCTTGTGCCCACTTCTTTTCAATAGGGTTTAGATCAGGACTGTAGGGTGGTAGCCATAAAATACGGTGGCCATGTCTGTTTAGTAGTTTTTGAATACGCTTATTTTTATGGAAGCGAGCATTATCCATCACAATCACGCATTTGGTTTTGAGACTTGGGATTAATGTCTGTTTGCACCAGTTATAGAATATATTGCTGTTAATGTTCTGCTCGAAGTAGTCTAGTGCAAATAGCACCTTTTCATAAAGAGCACCAATAACGTTAGTTCGCTTCTTAGCTTGCCAGTTGTAGCTGTCAACACAAGGGCTACCGATTGGCGCATAGCCGTGAGGTCTCATTGTTTGAGCCTCAAAGCCGCTCTCGTCCATATAGACGATAGGATAGTCTTGTTGTATAAAGCTATCAAGCTTACTTAGATACGCCGCTCTTTTGATCGGACACGCTTTTGGATGCTCCAAGGTCTTTTTTTTGACTGATACCTAAACGTTTTAAGGCAATCTCAATGCCTGACTTACTACAATTTAAACGCTGTGCGCGCTCGTACATGTAATCGTCTGGATGCTGTGCAACATCATTAAGAAGTGCGTCGTTCGGTATTTTGCTAGGTGGCTTATTCCGATTTTGTTTGATAGTTGGGTTCTTCAACCAGCGTTGTAATGCCGTTTTGCTAACACTATAGAAAGTACAAGCTTCACGAATAGTCATGTCTTTGTTCTTGACGCTTTTGATCACCTGCGCTCGAAAGTCTGCGGAATAAGTCATCGTTATTAATATCTTTATCTGTGTTTTAAAAGTATTGTATCTTATTTATAAAAGATTGACTATATATTGAAAATTAAAATTTTAAAAAACTATAGGTAAATTAATGAAAATTATAATAATAGGTACAGTCGCATCAAGCTTCTTAGGCTTTCGTGCTGATTTTATTAAAGCCCTACTAGAGCAACAATATAAGGTTTACGCATTTACTTCTGAATATTCTCAAGAAGAATTGAATAAAATAGAAGCATTAGGCGCTATACCTGTTACCTATCAGCTAAATCGTGGGGGTCTGAACCCTTTAGCAGATATAACAGCGACCTATGCCTTATCCAAAAAAATTAAAAGCATAGCACCGGATTTGGTGTTCTCCTATTTTGCTAAGCCAGTGATCTTTGGTACATTAGCAGCAAAAATTGCCAAAGTTCCAAGGATTATTGGCATGTTAGAAGGGCTAGGGTACACCTTTACTGATCAGCCTGAAGGTCTCAATAAAAAGACGAAACTCATAAAGAGTGCTCAAGTACTATTATATAAACTAGCTTTACCTCAATTGGATAAACTCATTTTTTTGAATCCTGACGACCCAAAAGATCTGTTAGAGCGTTACTCAATCAAAGTAAAGCAAGTTAAGGTTTTAGGAGGCATCGGCCTTAATCTAAACGAGTACCCTTATCAGCCTATGGATAATATTAAACGACCGATTGAATTTCTGTTCATAGGCCGCTTGTTGAAAGAAAAAGGTATTCATGAATTTATAGCCGCAGTAAGACAAGTCAAACAACAATACTCTGACGCACAGTTTACGGTCTTAGGAGAGGTAGACTCTGCTAACTTAGGTGCATTACAGCAATCAGAATTAGACGAACTAACCTCCTCAAACATTATCAACTATCCCGGTCAAGTCAATAATGTGCAAGAGTGGATCGCCGATAGTCATGTATTTGTCCTACCTTCATACCGTGAAGGCGTACCACGTAGTACGCAAGAAGCGATGGCTATAGGGCGTGCTGTTATTACCACTGATGTCCCCGGTTGTCGTGAGACAGTGATTGATGGTGTGAATGGGTTCTTAGTAGAGAAATGGAATCCAAAAGCGCTAGCTGACAAGATGATTTACTTTATAGAGCATCCTGAGCAAACAAAAATCATGGGTGATGAAAGCTACAGGATAGCGCAAGAGAAGTTCGATGCTGATAAAGTAAATACACGACTACTAGAGATACTAGGACTATAAGGAATAGCAATGATAAAACGCCTCTTCGACATAACCGCTGCTACCACAGCTTTAGTTGTGCTATCACCTGTCTATGCTATTACTGCTTACAAGGTTAGTAAAAACCTAGGCACGCCCGTATTGTTCCGTCAGACGCGCCCTGGTCTCAACGGCAAACCTTTTGAGATGGTAAAGTTCCGTAGTATGCGTGATGCTATAGATAGCGATGGCAATACCTTGCCCGATGGTGAACGTCTAACTGACTTTGGTAAAGCACTACGCAATACAAGCTTAGATGAATTACCTGGGCTATGGAATGTGATAAAAGGCGATATGAGCTTAGTTGGGCCACGACCATTATTAATGGAATATTTACCTTTGTATAGCGATGAACAGAAACGTCGTCATCTAGTGCGCCCAGGTATCACAGGTTATGCGCAAGTCAATGGTCGTAATGCTATCGGTTGGGATAAAAAGTTCGAGCTAGATACGTGGTATGTGGATAATCAATCACTTTGGCTTGATTTCAAAATACTAGTCAAAACTGTCAGAAAAGTGCTAGTTAAAGATGACATTAGCGCTGATGGTGAAGCGACTATGAGTAAGTTTACGGGTTCACCAGTCACAGAAAATAACTAAGAAACTAAGCTAAAAAGTAATTATTAATTGGGAGATAGCCATGAGTGATATGTTTGCAGTTTATGGCGCTGCTGGCTGTGGTCGTAGCTTGATGCCAGTAGCTATCGAACAATTTCAGCAATTGTATGGTAAAAGCAGGCAGATTGATCATAACCAAATCGTATTTATCGACGATGCTTTGGATCAAGACTCTATAGTGAATGGTTATATCGCTATGAATTATAATAAATTCAAAAGCTTAGAAGGTGACAAGCATATACTAATTGCTATTGCAAATAGTGCTATTCGCCAACAGCTTGCTACTAAGCTTATCAATGATGGTATTGCACTTTGGAATGTGCAATCAACTTCTACTTTAATTATGGATAGTGCTATTATTGATGAAGGTGCTGCACTTAGCCCATTCGTGACGATAGCTGCCAACGTCACTATCGGTAAATGCTTTCATGCTAATCTCTATAGCTACGTCGAGCATGACTGTATCATCGGTGACTATGTTACTTTCGCTCCTAGAGTCAGCTGCAATGGTAACATTCATATCCATGACCATGCTTATATTGGAGCAGGTGCAGTGATTAAACAAGGCACTCCTGATAAGCCGTTGATTATCGGTAAAGGTGCTATTGTAGGCATGGGTGCAGTAGTCACTAAGGATGTGCCAGCAGGAGCAATCGTGGTTGGCAATCCAGCACGTCCATTGATTAAGTAATTATTTATTTATATACGTTATAAACAAACCCCATTGAGAAACCTATGCTAAACACTCCCTTTTCACCATGGCCGAGCTTTACTCAAGCTGAGGCTGATGCCGTTAGCCAAGTCATATTATCTAATAAAGTCAATTATTGGACAGGTACTGAATGCCGCGAATTTGAAAAAGAGTTCGCTACTTGGGCAGACAGCGACTACGCTATCGCTATGGGCAACGGTACACTCGCTTTAGACGTAGCTTTGCAGGCTTTAGACATAGGCGCAGATGATGAAGTCATCGTTACCCCACGTACCTTTATTGCTAGTATCTCTTCAGTCGTGAACGCTGGTGCCATACCTATCTTTGCTGATGTTGAAGAAGCGACAGGCAATATTACTGCTGAGACTATCGCTGCGGTCATTACAGATAACACCAAGGCTATCGTCTGTGTTCATCTAGCCGGTTGGCCTTGTGATATGGATGCGATCATGGCGCTGGCAGAGCAGCATAATCTGTATGTGATAGAAGACTGTGCACAGGCTCATGGTACGCGTTATAAAGGCCGTAGCGTTGGTAGTATCGGTCATGTCGGTGCTTGGAGCTTTTGTCAGGATAAGATAATGACGACGGGCGGTGAGGGCGGTATGGTCACCACCAATGACGAGACACTATGGCGTAAGATGTGGGCGTATAAAGATCATGGCAAGAGCTACGCTGCGGTGTATGAGACTGAGCATCCACCAGGCTATCGCTGGCTGCATGAGAGCTTTGGTACTAACTGGCGTATGACTGAGATGCAAGCGGTCATCGGCCGTATTCAGCTGGCGCGTATGCAGGACTGGACCGCTAAGCGTACAGTCAATGCACAGGCTATATTGGACGAGTGTGATAACTGGCAAGCGCAAGGCTATCTATCTGTTCCTAGGCTTGAGAACACGCCAGCGTTTGCAGACTCTATCCATGGTTATTATAAGTTATATGTCTATGTGCAGCCAGATAATCTGCCCGAAGGCTGGTCGCGTGATCGCATTATCGCTGAGATTAATGAGTTGTCAGTACCTTGCTTTTCTGGTTCGGCATCTGAGGTGTATCTAGAAAAAGCCTTTGATAATACAGGTCTGCGTCCTGAAACGCGTTTGCCAGTCGCTAAGCAATTGGGTGATACTAGCTTGATGTTTTTGGTGCATCCGACACTGACACAAAATGAAATCGAACAAACGGTATCCGCTATCCATACTGTGTTTACCAAAATGGCTGACTCTAACTAAAGATAAATAATATATACTGGTTTACTCTATCAGATTATTACCACACACAGTTACGGATGCAGATTCTCATGAACAACAAGTTACTCCCTTTACTGAGCGCCAGTACGATACTGTTAGCCTTAATCATGCCGACTACTGCATCCGCACAAAATCTATACATGAATGATTTGCGCTTAAAGGCTGATATTGACTGGCTTAATAGTCAAGGCGTGACCCAGATCAGTACTAGCACTTGGCCATTGACGGCTAATGAGATCAAGCGCGGTCTTAGCACCGCTAATGCCGTAACGCCCGCGCAGCAGCAGATGCTCCAGTCGGTCTATACGACCCTCAAGCAAAACCCTAACTCTCTAGTCCATGCTGATATTGAGGCTAATCTGCAAACCAATCGACAGCAATTGCCACAGACTTTTGGTGAAGATAAGCTGGCAGGACAGCAGATCAGCGGCTCTATAGGCCTGAGCGAAGAGAACTTAGAATTTAATCTACAAGTCAATCTGAAGAACGACAAGCTGATTGAAGACGGCTCTGATGTGAGCTTTGAGGGCTCTTATGTCGCAGGTGGCTTTGCCAATCAGTGGTTAATTGCAGGTCAGATACCAGCATGGTGGGGGCCTGGGCATGATGGTAGTCTGATACGCGGTGATGCTAGTATTCCTGTGGCTGGATTTACTATGCAGCGTGATCAGCAAGCAGCGCCTACTTCACAGTATTTATCATGGGTCGGCCCTTGGCAGTATCAGCTATTTGCAGGGCAACTTGATGATTATGAAGCTGTACCAGAAGCTAAGCTATTTGGCGCACGTTTGACTGCCCAGCCTTTGCCTTGGCTTGAGGTAGGAGCATCACGCAGCTTTATGTGGGGCGGTGAAGGGCGACCTGAGAGCTTAAGCTCTTTTGCTGATGCGGTTCTAGGAACTAAAGATAACGCTGATAATGGTGCGGTTATTGGTGAAGATCCTGCCAATCAGTTAGGTGGCTTTGATGCTCGTGTGAGTCTAGCGCCCTTGATCAATGTGCCAGCTGGCGTCTATGCACAGTATATAGGCGAAGATGAAGCAGGTGGTCTGCCCTCTAAAAACATGTATCTAGCGGGTGCAGACTATGCCTCTGCCGCTTATGGTAAGCCTTATCAGCTCTATGCAGAATATACTGATACCCGTACCAGTGGCGAGGTGCGCGGCATCTCTTATGATCATAGTACTTATACCGACGGCTACTATCAGAATGGTTATCCATTAGGATATGCGCTGGGCGGTGATGCCGAGAGTATCGCTATTGGTGGTAGACTGTGGCTTGATGAGCGTAACTTTATCAATGCAAAATTGCAGCATGCCAAGGTTAACCAGTCGGATGAAAATGATAATCAAGCTTTTGCAACGACGGATAAGCTGACCGCTATCGATGTTGCATGGGAGCATCAGCTACAGCCATTGGTAACAGTCAATTCTAGAATTTGGGCGGTCGATTCTGATACTCAGTCAACCGATATCGGTGTCGGCGTCGGGCTTGAGCTGAAAGCTTATTAAACTATCTAGAAATGTAAATTTGTATAAATATAGGCTGGGTTTTTAACCCAGCTTTTTGCTTTTTAAAATAAGTTTTTAGTTTTTGTAGGGTGCATTTCATGCACCGATAATGACGCTACTATCAACCATTGGTGCGTGGAACGCACCCTACGCCTACTTTGTTTTTTGTGAATGAGCTTAAGACATTGACCCTATCGCCGCCAAATCTGGCATTGGTGGTAACTCATCTAAATGAGTCAGTCCAAACGCATCTAAGAACTGCGGTGTCGTGTGCAGTAGAGCAGGGCGACCTAGAGTGTCTTTAAACCCGTCCTCGACTATCCAACCTTTATCAAATAGCTGGCGTAGCATATTGCTCGACAAGCTAACGCCGCGCACATATTCGATATCACTACGAGTCACGGGTTGCTTATAGGCTATGACGCTTAAGGTTTCTAGTAACGCTTGGCTTAAGCGCTGCTGGCGCTGCGGGAATGCTTGTTGAATGAGTCTACTGTAGCTATCGGCGATTTGCAGGCGATAGCCGCTAGCGGTTTGATTCAGTCGTAATACGCCCATCGCCAAGCGTTGTTGCAGAATCGTTAAGGCTTGCTCTAGTTGTTTGTTGGATAAGCTAAGATGCTTTTGTAGATCAGCAGCAGTAAGTGGTGTTTCAGAGGCGTGTAGTAGTACCTCGATGTGTAGGCTGATGGTTTCAATATCTTTCATAATGGAGCTACTTTGTAGGGTGCATTTTATGCACCGCTATAGGTTAAATGTTATAAAACTGATGCGATGCAGCACTACCTACACCAACTCATTTATTTGCTGATTTATCTATCATCTACTATTGCAACTTTGCATATCTGTTTGCTGGGCTAAAGCCGCAGCCTACGCGATATTGCTTTTCTGCTTTATGTCATTCAAATACTTTCTAAGGTTTTAAAACTTACGCCAACTTTAAATTTATATCGTAAAATAATAAATTGCGTTTTTAATTCCGAGGGTTACCTAAACGGTGCTTGGAAAGCACCCTACGAAAAAAGAATTTTACAATTCATACCAACCACTGTAATTTCAATTTATTGACTGGTTGCTTGATTTCATTAATATCATTGTTACTCTCTTTAACCACACCAACTAATTGACGTTTTATCAGCTCTAATACCGCAACGAAGCTAACCACCACCCCAATTTTACCTTGCGTCTTATCTAATAGTTGATAAAAAGAGCGTGCGCCCATGCCTTCTGTACTTAACTGGCGACTGATATTAGCAATACGATCAGCGAGCGTGACGCTATCGGCTTTGATGGTATGGGCATGCAGTTGATAGTCAGGTTGCAATTGCATTTTAAATAAGCTCTCGATCAAGAGGTTAGGCGAGTAGCTAGGGAGCTCAGCTTGCATAATATCGTGGTCAGGCATACTGACTAGCGCTAAGAATACATCGCGCTCAAGGCGCACGAGTGCATCTAAGCGCTGGCTTGCGCCTTTTATTTGCGCATAAGCTTCCAAGCGCTCAATTAGCTCTGCTTTGGGATCACGCTCATCGGTTGGCGTTTGTGATTTGGGTAATAACAGCTCAGACTTAATAGCGATTAGGGTTGAGGCCATCAATAGATAGTCACCTGCCAGCTCAAAGTGCTCATGATCTAACTGACTGATATAAGCCAAATACTGCTCGGTAATCGGCAGTATCGGCATTTGGGTCAGATCGACGTTGTTCTTTTTGACCAAATACAATAAAAAATCTAACGGCCCTGCAAACTGCTCAAGCCAAATCGCAAAGGCTTGTGGCGGTACATACAGATCGTCAGGTAGCTGCTGCACAGGCGTCTGATAGATACGTAAGCTTATATCGCGCTCATGATGATGGCTAGAGCCAGTGCTAGACTCTATATTGATATTTTTAGATGACAGTTCAGTGTTGGTTAGCATGCGCTTGGCTACCTAAGTTATTCAATTGACTTAAGTTACTTAAGTTTAGCAAGCGGTCGAATACCGATAGCGCGGCGAGTTTTATCTAGCTGCTTACGGCTATGACGACGGGCTTTGTCTGCTCCCATTTGCAAGATTTCTTCAAGCTCTTTAGGGTTATTCATCAGCTGCTCATAGCGCTCGCGAAACGGTGCAATCTCCGTATTTATTTTATCAAATAGTGCTTGCTTAGCATCACCCCAGCCGATACCTGCGGCGAATTGCGCGCGCATATCTGCAATCTCGCTAGGTGTGGCAAAGGCTTTATAAATCTCAAAAATAGCTGAATCATCAGGGTCTTTTGGCTCATCAGGTAGCTGAGAGTTGGTGACTATCTTCATAATCGCTTTGTGCATCTGCTTCTCTGAGCTGACCTGCGGATTCATCTCACCAAATAGCGGGATAGTATTACCGTAGCTTTTGCTCATTTTACGCCCATCAAGGCCCGTTAATAACGGCGTATCATCATCGACTACGGCATTAGGCAGAGTAAATAGCGGCTTATAGCGATGATTAAAAGTACCTGCGATATCACGCGCCATCTCGATATGCTGAACTTGATCACGGCCTACTGGAACGTGGGTCGCATTAAACATTAAGATATCAGCCGCCATCAATACTGGGTAGCCAAACAGACCCATATTAATCCCTTGATCAGGATCGACATCGCTCTTTTCCATATTGACATCGACAGCGGCTTTATAGGCGTGGGCACGGTTCATCAGCCCTTTGGCACATGAGCAATTCAACACCCAAGCCAGCTCTGGTATTTCAGGCACATCAGACTGACGATAAAAGGTCACGCGCTCAGGATCAAGGCCACAGGCCAACCAAGTCGCAGCAATTGATTTGGTCGACTCATGAATCACCGCAGGATCATAACAACCAATAATGCCATGATAATCCGCTAAAAAGAAAAACGCCTCATCATCGCTGTTTTGAATAGACTCAATAGCAGGACGAATCGCGCCAACATAATTGCCTAAATGTAGCGTACCTGTTGGTTTAATCCCTGTTAAGATGCGTTTGCTAGCTTTGGTATTATCAGTAGCAGTGTCGGTAGTAGTAGGTTTAGAAATGTTGTCGCTCATAAAAGATCCGTTATTGTATTTATAATAATATTGAAAGGTAGCTAAAAAAATTTGACGCTAATAAATAGCGGTAGAGTATAACAAATTTACGCATTAGCTAATATCGCGTGTAGCGACTATTTATAAATATCAGTACGCCCATTAGGCCCATTTTTAAAGCGCCTGTGAAACCACATCCACTGCGTCGGATCAATCCGTATCAAACCCTCTAATATCTCATTGACGCGCGTAGCATCTTTGATTTCATCATTGCTAGGATAATGATCCAAAGCTGGTGTAATGGTTAGATGATAATGCGGTCGTTTGCCTTTAGGAAGATTATCTGGTGTTTGCCGATAGGTATGCAGCGCCATAACCGCAGGTGGGTTGTTTTTGTTACCCATTTTGGCAAGGCGTCTTGAGGCCGTAATCGTGGCGGCTGGCACCCCAAAGAAGGGCGCCATAACGCCTTGTTTTAGACCATAATCTTGATCGGGGGAGTACCAAATCACATGACCGTCTTTGATAGAGGTAGCTAAACTACGTATATCACGGCTGGCAATTTGCTTACCAAAGATACTGGTACGCGCATTATAAATAAACCAATCAAGCAAAGGATTGTTTTGTGAGCGATACATACAGTCAGCGGCAAAAAACTGTGTACAAAGCAGCCCACCCAGATCGAGCATCGTATAGTGAGCGCCTAATAGGATAACCGCACGACCCTCATTTTGCGCATTAACCAAATGCTGTAAGCCTGAAATAGACACTGTACGGGTAAAGACGTTCGGGCGGAACCAAGCGCATAAGGTTTCAAATACCCCAATACCTTGATTGACAAAGACTTGCTTCGCCATCAGCTCACGTTCAACTGCTGGCTTTTCAGGAAAGGCTAATTTAAGATTGATCAACGTATCACGTCTTCGCGAGCCTGCCAGCTTATATATCAAGATACCCAGTTTACGCCCAAGCCAAAACTGTAAACGCAGCGGTAAATAGATCATAGGAAACACAATAGCCAATAGCAGCCAGATAGCCCAGTATTTGGGCAGCAAAAATTGCCACTCAAAAGCTTTTTTGTGAGCCTCAGCGGTACGCTTATGGGTTTGGGTAATCGTCGGCGTACCAGCGGGAATAGCTGGTGATGGACGATCTGGCGATTTGTGACCTCCAGCTGGCGGAACATCTTGTGAGTTGGCTTTGCTAGGGTCGTATTGTTCAGGCGCTTTCATAAAAGAGATACTAGTAATAAAAGTTGCTCTTATGATGGGGTAGCACTGCTGACTTTGCAAGCGGGTTTTTAAAATGGTGGTTAAGGTTGTTTGGGTTTTATAAGTTTGCTAATGAATTGGTTTTCTTTATTTATCCGTGGGTTGCCATCCACGCTACTTAAAGTTGAATTAAGAATCGATTTATATCTTATAGGTCATTGCAATATTAAATCATTTTAATGATTTAGATTATGCCGTAGGCTGGCGCTTTTAGTTGTAGGGTGCGTTCCACGCACCAATGTCGAAATTATAATAAATAAGCAAAGTATAGTTTTGAGAATTTTCCAAAATTTTATCAAATAAGGTGATGTTTTTATATTGTTTTGGTGCTCAAGGGTAAAGTCGCAATTTACGCCAACAAGGTTTCAACAAATACTACTTTTTATAATAGAGCTATAGCGCTTAATCGGTGCGTGGAACGCACCCTACGGCTATCGATATATCTAATTAACCATCGCCCACAAAAAAACCTTATAAGCGGTAAACCACTTATAAGGTTTTGCAAATCTATTATTTTATCGTATATAGCTAACTGGCTCTTATAAAAAATATAGAAAAGACAGTAGCCATATTGCAATAAATAATAGCTTTGATTAACGTTTCGAGAATTGTGGACGTTTACGTGCTTTACGTAGACCAACTTTCTTACGTTCAACTTGACGTGAGTCACGAGTGACAAAACCAGCAGCTTTAAGCGCAGGCTTATTGGTTTCGTCAAGCTCAACTAATGCACGAGTGATACCGTGGCGAATAGCGCCTGCTTGACCACTGATACCACCACCTTTTACAGTGATATAGATATCATAAGCGCTAGCAGAGTCAAGTAACTCTAATGGCTGACGAACAACCATGCGTGAAGTCTCACGGCTGAAGTACTCATCAAGTGGCTTGCCGTTAACTTTGATGTCACCAGTACCTTTAGATAAAAAGACACGAGCAGTAGAAGTCTTACGACGACCAGTTCCGTAATTGCGTTCCATAGTATATCCTTAGATGTCTAATTCTTTAGGTTGCTGAGCGGCGTGTGGATGCTCTGTGCCCGCATACAATTTCAGCTTCTTAATCATTGCATAGCCAAGAGGACCCTTTGGAAGCATACCTTTAACAGCCTTATGCAAAACATCTTCAGGCTTCTTTGCAAGCAGCTTAGAGAAGTTAGTTTCTCTGATACCACCTGGATAACCAGTATGACGATAGTACTTTTTATCTTGCGCTTTTTTGCCCGTTACCGTGATCTTGTCAGCATTGATGACGACAATAAAGTCACCAGTGTCAACGTGCGGGGTAAACGAGGGCTTATGCTTGCCACGTAAGCGAGTAGCAATTTGAGTAGCTAGGCGACCAAGAGTTTTGCCGTCAGCATCTACGACAAACCAGTCATGGGTCACATCAGCTGGTTTTGCACTAAGTGTTTTCATGATAAAACCTTAAATTTAGAATTCGTTGAGAGTTTAGCTGGGAACGGGGCTCTCAAAAAACAGACTGCACATTATAAGCAGTAGAGCAGATGGTTGCAAGCTGCATTGGGGTTTATTTTTGCCTACCGCTTATTAATGAGTCATATTCAGCAGGTTTTTGCCTTTATTATCGTTTTAAATGATAAAGAGGTTCGATTATGACGATCTGAGCTGATAAAGTCCAGCGACAACTTGGCCAATTTGGGTTTGTTTAAGGCAGTCAAAACCTTGAAAGTCTGCTGTGGCTACTTTTTGTTGCAGTATCGATGTCAAGTCTGTTAATTGCTCAGTCAAGTCTTTATCCGCTTCTAAGTAGATAAGGCTAGTAGTATCGATTAATTGCTGTTCGATCAAAGCGCTTAAAATCGGGTGCCATAGATCCTGCGCGTAAGGCGGATCAATAAAGACGATATCGAATGGACGATCAAAACTAAGGTTTTGAAGCAGTACTTGTTCAGCGGCTCCCGCTATTATTTTATAATAATCAGTATCGAGTTTGAGTTGCTGGGCGCTGTGCTCAAGACGTTTAGCTTGTGTTTGGTTAAATTCAATAAAAGTGCAGTGCGTCGCGCCCCTTGATAAAGACTCAAAGCCTAGCACTCCGCTACCCGCGCAGCTATCGAGCACCCGTGAACCATGAATATCAGCTAATAGCCAATTAAATAAGGTCTCACGCAATCGATCAGGCGTCGGGCGCAGGCCATCGGCATCAATAAAAGTGACCAGACGACGTTTAAACTGACCACCAATAATGCGAACGTCACCAGCAGCTTTATCTTGGTTTTTAGTTTTAGATTTATGACTACGGGATGATGTTGGCTTTTTCATAATGATTTTATCTTTATGCGTAATGGCGTGATTTTAAAAATTGTAAGCGGTTTTTGAATGAATATGAGCGTTTGTAGGCTGTGGCTTTAGCCCAGCATGGTAACTTTGTAATATCAAAATCTAGCGTCGCAAAATCTAAGTACCTAACTTCTTAAATAACTATATAGTGATACTTTTGGCATTGATAGGCGGGTTACGCTTGAGCTAACCCACCCTACAGCGGCGGTTCATTTTTAATAAATTTACCCGCTAGTTGTTGCTGAAACAGTGGTAGCTATGGCAGCAGCCTCTGCTTCTTTTTTGGCTTCGGCTTCTGCCTTGGCTTCTTCCTCTAATGCTAGTCTTTGGTCGCGTATCACATCACGCGCGGCTTTATCGACGGCCTTTTGGCGTTTAATAATAGCCAGCTGATCGGCGCTGGGCGGTAGAATAGGTTTGGTCTTGCGTTGCATAATCCAGTAATCGAATAGTGCGCGTCCTATAGGAGCGGCTACTTTACTACCGCCACCACCATTTTCAACCAGTACCGCCAGTGCAATCTCTGGGTTCTCAACAGGGGCAAAGCCATTGAACCAAGCGTGATCCCAGTGTCGCTTATCAAGAGTGGCTTTATTGTAGCTTTTGCCCTGCGCAATGGATTTTACCTGTGCGGTACCTGTCTTGCCTGCGATACGATAGTTCGGGGTATAGATACCGCGACCTGTGCCTGCCTTGATGACACTTTCCATAGCATCGTGCATACGTAGCCAGTCAGAGGGCTTACCATTGAAGTCAATTTTGCCATCAGGTTTGGTGATGACTTTTACCTCTGCGGCACCATCGCTGCTCTTTAATAGATGCGGCGTAATGTGCTGACCTTTATTGGCAGTCATGGCGGTGGCATTGGCAATCTGTAGTGGCGTGGCTAAAAAGTACCCTTGACCAATACTGACTGAAATGGTCTCACCTGGTAGCCAGTTTTTGTCATAGGTTTCTTTTTTCCATTTAGGGGAGGGCATAATTCCTGAACGCTCACTAGGCAAGTCGATACCCGTTTGCTCACCAAAACCAAAGCGCACCATCCAGTCATGAAAGCGCTGAATACCCATCTCATAAGCTAATTTATAGTAATAAGTATCCACTGACATCACTACAGATTTTTTGAGATCGACTGAACCATGACCACCGCGCTTCCAGTCACGAAAGCGATGACTGTCACCTGGTAAGCTAAAGTAACCAGGATCATAAATCGTCGTCTCCCAATTACGTAGACCATAATGAATACCCCCTAATCCCTCAAAAGGTTTGATAGTGGAAGCAGGAGGATACATACCTTGCAATGCACGGTTATATAATGGCTGATCGAGATCATCTCGTAGTTCACCATAATCTTTAAACGATATTCCTGATATAAAGGGATTTGGATTATAGCTTGGGTTACTGACAAAGGCTAAAACATCGCCGTTTTTGGGGTCGATGGCGACAATCGCACCACGCCTGCCATCTAACTGCTGCTGGGCTACAGTTTGCAAGCCATAATCTAAGCTCAAAGTAATGTCATTACCTGCCGTTGGTGCTTTAGACTCAAGCTGGCGCAAAATATTACCATGCGCATCGGTTTCTACTGACTGATAACCGGGCTGACCGAGCAAGATATCTTCATAAAAATCTTCAATACCAATCTTGCCAATCAGATCCGTACCTGCGTAACGGTCTTTATCGATCCGTTTGCTTTCTTTATCATTAATACGGCCGACATAACCGATCACATGCGCGAATAGCTCATCATAAGGATAAGAGCGAGTCAGCTTACTTTGTATATCTACACCCCGAAAAAACGGCTTGCGCTCACTAAACTGCGCCAATTGCTGCTCAGTGACGTCGATCTTGATAGTCACAGGGTCATTTTTACTGCGGCTAATACGAGCCAAAATATCAGTAATATCCGTATCGCTTAGTTCAAAAATAGGCGCGAGTAGTGCCAAGGTTCGCTCTGGGTTTACTACTTCATCAGGGCTGAGCATCGCGGTAAATACAGGCTGATTATCAGCGAGCAATATACCATTACGATCATAAATATAACCGCGACTAGGCGGTGCTGAGACGAGCTTGATACGGTTGTTATCTGCTTGGGTCAGATACTGCTCATGAGCATAAACTTGCAAATAACCATAACGCAGCAGCAAGCCACTGAGGCCTGCAAATATAAGCACACCAAGAATAATAATACGGTGCATAAAGATGCGATTGACCTGTTCAGTGTCTGGCGCAAGCGGTTTATTCATGTAAAAATAACATCCTGTTTATTAGCTGAGCCAATACTTTTACCAAAAATAAAAGTAATCAAAAATAGAAGCATCAAAATCTGAAATAAATGATAAGCAATCGGTATAGCTAGCGAATTATAACAGAACAACCTACGTTCTGTGCTACTTGGCACAGCGATTAGCGTCTGTTAAATAGAAAGCAGCTAACATCCAATCCATTAAGGTACTAAACCTATATTAATGTAATTAAAACAATAACCTATGCCTGAAATAGAAGTAATGGGTCAGCTGACAGCGTTATTCAAGGTTCAGCAGAAAATTACGTTAGCAATCATCACTTGTGCAGTCATTTATGAGCGTCAGTAAGCCGTGCTAATAAATGCTAAGTATGTTAAAATCAGGCGTTTTATTTTACCGCAGTTATCCTGTTTATTAACAGCTATGTTTCATTCAACAGCGGTTTTAATAACTGGTTCAATAACGACAAATTCAATAACGACAACGCTAATAACCATAAAACAATAAAACCATAGAGTAACGATAATCGTTGGGGGCATAAACAGTCATGGTTGCAACTTCAATATGGCAGACGCTCGCTGAGCATCCAGAATTCCTTGCCATGCTGACTATTCCGCCTGTGACCGCGTTTGTCACTTGGGTACACGTATGGATGGCACTAAAAATGCTGTTTTACCCTATTAAATTTTGGGGTATTCGTATTCCTAACTTTCCCTTTTTTGGCTTGCCTGGTATCGGCTGGCAAGGTATCGTGCCGCGTAAGGCGGGCAAGATATCAGGGGTGATTGTCGATCAAACCTTATCCAAATTAGGCTCGCTTGATGAATTTTTTCAAGCAATGGAGCCTGAGCAAATGGCGGTATTTATTACAGATACCGTCGATCAAAATCTTGAGTCACTCATTGATGAGATTATGCTTGAGCGCTCAGAGACCCTATGGAATAATATCCCTTATGCGCTCAAACGCCGTCTTTATGCGCAGGCGCACCAAGAGCTGCCAGCCATCATGCAGTCGCTAGTGACGGACTTGACCTATCATGTCGAGGATTTAGTCGATATGCGTCAGATGATCGTTAATAAGATGGAGAGCGATCGGCGTTTAATGGTTAATATGTTCCTTAAAGTCGGTCAGCATGAGATCAATTTTATTTGGCATATCAGTGCGCTCATCGGCTTGATCTTTGGCATTATTCAGATGTTTATCTTTTTGATGGTGCCTGTGCATTGGACCGTGCCCTTTTTCGCAGCAGTTTGGGGGTTGTTGACCAATTGGATTGCGATTTGGATGGTGTTTAATCCGATTGAACCTAAATTTATCCCTTGTTTTAAGTTCTTTAGCTGGCGTAAAGGCTTTCCTTTTATTACCTTACAGCGCCCTCATGTCGCACAGTTTCGCTGGCAGGGCGGCTTTATGAAGCGTCAAGAGGAGGTCTCTGAAGTATTTGCTGAGATTGTGGTCAAAGATTTAGTCACTTTAGAGAACATCATGAATGAGATGATGTATGGTGATCGTGCCGCTCAAACGCGTGAGCTGATGAAGTCGCACCTTTATGAAGTATTGGATTCGCCATTAGTCAACACCACTTTACGTATGGGACTGGGTCGCCGTGAATTTGGTCAATTAAAGAACACTATCATTGATAAATCTATCAATGCCACTATGATACCGATGCGTGATCCTGAGCTTAATGAGAGCCGCGCTAGTAAGATATTTGGTCTATTTCGAGATCGTATTCGTGCCTTGTCGCCGCATGAGTTCCAAAATCTATTGCGACCAGCCTTTCAAGAAGATGAGCTGACCTTGATTGTGTTGGGAGGGCTTACAGGATTCTTGGCAGGCTGGCTACACTTGATACTGGTATTCTTCCCAGCGGTAAGCTAATTGTAGCTTCTTTTTTTTAAGTTTTTTAAAACTTGCTTTTTTAGGACTTAAAGTTTTCTTTAAGTCCGAATTTTTATGATAGAAGGGTTATGACTCACTTTTTAACCGTTTTTATAGCAAAGTGTTGAAGGCATCGATCGTAATCACCATCAAATACTAGAACAAATCAGTTAGCTGTCATAAAGTCTTGCTCAATATCTAATAATGTTTATTCATTTAAAAAGTGACTTAAAAAGTCATTTAAAACCAGCAGTTAAAACAGCATTTAAAATAAACCAGTCGCACTAAAATAATATTCGCAATAGGCTAGTGCAGTTACAGTCTTGATTCGATTCATCAAGCGGCTGCACAGACTGTAAGCGTATAACAAGGTTAGACCGTATGTTAATCACAGAATTAGGTTATTTGGCCTTGCTGGCCGCTTTTATGTTGGCGATTTTGCAAGTGGTATTGCCAACGATCGGGGTTATGCAAGGGCGAGTGGCTTGGCAGCGTTTGGCACCAAGTTTAGCTTGGGCGCAGTTTGTGGCAATGGCTATCTCTTTTGGCTCATTGATGGCAGGCTTTTATTATAATGACTTCAGTCTGGTCTATGTCGGTCAGCATTCTAATACGCTATTGCCTTGGTATTATAAGCTTTCAGCGACTTGGGGTGGTCATGAAGGGTCGCTATTGCTATGGATGACTATTATGGCTACTTGGTGTGCCTTGGTATCCTATTTTAGCCGTGGCCTACCATTATCTATGCGCGCGCGAGTATTGGTGATATTAGCTGGCGTCCAGACCATGATGCTGGCGATGCTGATTTTTACCTCATCGCCTTTTGATCGTACTCTACCCAATCTAATCGTTGATGGCGGTGATCTTAACCCTGTATTGCAGGATTTTGGGCTGATTATTCATCCGCCTATGCTGTATATGGGCTATGTCGGTATGGTCGTGCCTTTTGCTTTTTGTATGGCGGCACTGTGGGAGGGGCGTTTAGACGCGGTTTGGACACGCTGGTCACGACCTTGGGCATTAGCAGCTTGGGGCTTTTTGACTATTGGTATCGCTTTGGGCTCATGGTGGGCTTATTATGAGCTGGGCTGGGGCGGGTGGTGGTTCTGGGATCCTGTAGAGAACGCCTCGCTGATGCCTTGGCTAGCGGGTCTAGCATTGATCCATTCGCTGGCAGTCACTGAAAAGCGTGGGGTCTTTAAAGCATGGACGATCATGCTGGCTATTTTTGCCTTTGCGCTCAGTCTGCTCGGTACTTTTTTGGTGCGCTCAGGGGTGATTACCTCAGTGCATTCATTCGCCGCTGATCCAACCCGTGGCTTAGTGATTTTGGCTATCCTAGGCGTCATTATCGGTGGTGGCTTATTAATGTTCGCCGTGCGTGGCTGGCGCTTGACCGTTGAGAGTCAGTATCAGCTGATCTCACGCGAGTCGTTTTTGGTAATTAATAACGCGATTATTCTAATTTCAACCTTAGTCGTCCTACTAGGAACGCTATATCCAATTATCGCTGATGCCTTTAATTTAGGTCAAGTGTCGGTTGGCTCTCCCTATTTTAATGCGCTGTTTGTACCGCTAACGTGGCTGCTATTAATTGCGATGGGTATGGGCTCTAACATTCGCTGGAAAAAAGACACGCGTCCTTTATTAGGCGTAGGTCTGGTGATAGCGGTCAGTAGCTTGGTGTTAGCGGCTATCATTGCCTATTTTGTTCATCCATCTTCTATGCTTAATATTGGTGTTACCTTAGCCGTAAGCTTTTGGGTGCTGTTCTGGATGGGGGTTGATTTTAGAGATAAAACCAAAAACGCGCCTAGTTTGGTCAAAGGCTTGCGTCAATTGCGTCTGAGCTATTGGGGTCAACAAACCGCCCATATCGGGGTGTTAGTCGCCGTCATTGGTGTGGCTTTTACCAGCAGTTTGAGTATCGAGCGCGATGTGGCGATGGCACCAGGGGAGACCGTGAATGTACAAGGTTATGATTTTACGCTCTCTGAATTTAAAGAAATTAAAGCCAGTAACTTTGATGCCACTCAAGCAAAGGTTGATGTCAGTAAAAATGGTCGCGATGTCGCTACCCTTTATCCTGAAAAGCGTACTTATATCATTAGTACCATGCCAACCACTGAGGCGGCTATCAATGCCAGCCTGATGCGCGATCTATATGTCGCACTAGGTGAGCCTATTGCTGATGGCAGCAATCAGTGGGCGATACGTATTTATGTCAAGCCGTTGATTCGTTGGATATGGCTGGGGGCGATCATTATGGCCTTAGGTGGCCTGATCAGTATGCTGGATAAGCGCTACCGTATCAAAAAGGTTAAAGCGCCATTGTTAACCGCTGCGCCAAATGCTATGACAGCAGATAGTACAGCAACTCCAGTAACTGCGCCAGCAGCGACATCGACTACGGAGGAGCGCTAGATGACCTCTAACAATAGCTCTAATAATGAACAGCCTGCTAAACCAGTAAAAACCATGAAAAAAAAGCAGATGAAGCTATGGTTTCTCATTCCGCTTATCGTGTTCTTGGGACTAATCGTGATGTTGTATGCGCGCTTGGGTAAGCCTACTGAGATTGTGACCAATACGGCTCTTGAGCGCTCAGTGCCCGCTTTTGAGTTGCCGCTGCTATCGGATACTACACGGATAATGACCAATGATAATTTGCCTGAGCAGCCGTTCTTGATCAACGTTTGGGGCTCTTGGTGTCCGACTTGTATTGTCGAGCATCCGTTCTTAATGACGCTTGAGGAGCGCGGTGTCAATATTGTTGGTATCAACTATAAAGATGAGATCGGTAATGCGCTGGGCTATCTAAACCAGCGCGGCGATCCGTTCTCAATGTCGATTCAAGACTCGTCTGGACAGTTTGCGCTAGATTTAGGCTTGACGGGTGCCCCTGAGACTTTTGTGGTCGATGGCGATAGAGTCATTCGTCAGCATATCATTGGCGAAATCAATGAAGCCAATTGGCAAGCACGCGTCATTCCCTGTCTGACGGTGCTGAATGAGGCAAGCAATAATTCGACGGCTCCTGATGCCACTCAAGTCGCGGAGGTCTGTCAATAATGTCAAATTCAATATCATTCAATTCTATTCAACGCAATTCACTATTTAGGCTGGCAAGTGTATTCACAGCCGCTCTAGCTACGGTTATATTAGCGTTTGTATTTAGTGTCACAGCTTATGCCGCAATCGATGTCTATGAGTTTGACTCAGTACAGCAAGAAGCGCAGTATCGCGGTCTAATCGAAGAGCTACGTTGCCCTAAATGTCAAAACCAAAACCTTGCAGGCTCTGATGCGCCTATCGCCCAAGATCTTAAGCAAAAAACTTATGACTTAGTTCGAGACAATCGTAGCGATGGTGAGATTCGTGACTATATGCAAGAGCGTTATGGGGACTTTATTAGTTATAAGCCGCCAGTACGCCCGTCAACATGGATACTATGGTTTTTTCCGCCCTTATTATTAGTAGTACTTATCGGAGGCTGGTTTTGGCAAAGCCGACGTCGCCAGCTCACCGCTCGTGGTCAAAGCGGCCCTTCAGTTGAACACACGACTACACCGCTAACGGCTAGTGAAAAGGCCGAACTCGATCGGCTATTATCCCGTAACCTTGATTCAAGTGCTACTGATTCAAACACTACTGATTTCAATAGTAGCTCAACGGATACTATTCAAGACATCGCAAGCACGGAGGACAGATAATGACCCTATTTTCTACTATGGGCTTATTTATTGCTCTAGGCTTATTGATTACTATAGTTTTAGCCATTGTCGTGGCTATGCCTTGGCTGCGCTCAAAGCGATTGCAGCATAATGCAGTTGATAATCAGCTCCTCGACATCAATGTCACCGTCTTTCGTGAGCGCTTAGCTGAGCTCAAGGTCGATAAAGATACTGGTACTATCGATGATGATCATTATCAAAACCAAAAGCTTGAGCTTGAGAGGCAACTACTAGACGCCCAGCGTCAAGTTGCACCTATGATCGTTCCAGGGTTTAAGAGCCGTTTACTATTGATCGTTTGGGTACCGATACTGACACTGATGGCTTATCTTCTCATTGGCGACCGTACTCCCGTATTCAACTTTTGGTCCGCTCAGGATAGAGTCGGTCAAGTCGCTGACGATCTATTAACAGGTAAGATCGATCAGCCACCTGCTTGGGCGATCAGCGATGATGGGCGAGAGCTGATCACGACCATGCAGAGCAATGTACACCAGCATGCCGATGACCCTAATCGTTGGATGCGCTTATCAGAGCTGTTCTTATCCCTTGAGGCAACAGATTCTGCTATTGAGTCATTATCACGCGCGTATCGTCTGTCACCTGATAACGAAGAGATTGCCACAACTTACGCGCAGATTAGCTTTTTTGCTAATAAAGGTCAGCTCGATGCTAATAGCCGCCGTGTAATACAAGATGTGTTAGCTAATAATCCGCAGCATGAAGGCGCACAAATGCTGATGGCGATGGGTGAAGCGCGTAGTAGTAACTATGAACAAGCGCAAGGTTGGATCAAGCGCTTGCGTGCCAATATCGCTGCTAAGCCTGGAGATCATACTAGGGCTTTAGCTAGCCTTGATGAGCTCAGCGCTAACGTAGATACGCAAGAACAGCAAGCAGCAGCAGGTATTGAGGTGACGGTCACTATTAATGCCAATCTATTGCCTTTGGTAAAAGCGGATGATGTGCTGTTCGTGGCTATTCGTGATGTCAATGGTGGGCCACCGTTTGCTGCCAAGCGCTTGCCTATTAGTGTGATTAAGCAAGGCGAGGCTAGTATCAGCCTAAGCGATCTTGATGCGATGATGCCTGAGCGTACGATAGCCTCTGCGCGCGCTGACAAAATTCAGTTAGCCGTGGTCGCTCGTATTAGCCATAGCGGTAATGCTATTGCTGAGTCTGGTGATCTATCAGGTAATCCAGTCGTGATTGGTAATGAGCAAAATCAAGTCAATGTCGAGATTAATCAGCAAGTGCCCTAAGCCGGTCAATAAGCTGGTCAATGCTTGAGAATAGCTTATAAGATTTTTTTGATGAAAATTGCGTACTGAGTTTGCTTTTAGAACGCAACTGATTGTTATAAATATTTATATATGAATCATGAGTCATAGCTATCCATTACCTTTTTACTAAAAAGTCTTGAGCTTTACTAAACGGCAAGGTAAGGTAAGCGTGACTTTTTTGGATTGAACTACTTTATTTATTCGTTTTATTCTTTATTTTAAATTTACTCGTTAAGGAGAGTCGTATAATGATGCGTATTATTTTGCTAGGACCACCAGGTGCAGGTAAAGGTACTCAAGCTCAGTTTATCTCAAAAGAGTATGATATCCCGCAGATCTCAACAGGTGATATGCTACGCGCAGCGATAAAAGAGGGCAGCGAGCTCGGTCAGCAAGCGCAAGGCATCATGAACGCTGGTGGCTTAGTCTCTGATGATTTGATTATCAATCTAGTCAAAGAGCGTATCGCCAAACCTGACTGCGTCAATGGTTGTATTTTTGATGGTTTTCCGCGTACTATTCCACAAGCGCAAGCTTTGGCTGATGCTGAGGTTAAGATCAATCATGTGGTTGAGATTAGTGTGCCTGATGATGAGATCGTCAAGCGCTTATCGGGTCGTCGCCAGCATGCAGGCTCAGGCCGAGTTTATCATATCGATCATAATCCACCGACGGTAGAAGGCATCGATGATGTCTCAGGTGAGCCTCTAATCCAGCGCGAAGATGACAAAGAGTCAACTATTCGTGAGCGTCTAGCCACTTATCATAAGCAAACCTCAACGCTAGTCGGCTTTTATCAAGATAAAGCCAAAGAGGGTGCTGATGCGCCTGATTATGACAAGTTTGACGGTACCCAAGCTATTGATACTGTTAAAGCGCAGATTTTGAGCGCTTTAAAAGGCTAGTTTTTCTGATTTTATAGTGTCTGCAAATTAAAAACCTCGATTAAATATCGAGGTTTTTTTGTTTTAACTTACCATCCATAAAAAAGCCGCCACCTCAAATAAAGTGACAGCTTTTATAATCTATTCAATTTTGCTTAAAACTTAAGCTTTACCTTCGGCGTCGATCTTTGCGTTGTCTAAGCCGCCTGCTTGCTCTTGGCTTTGCGCGTAGGCTTGGTCAAAGTTGACGGGCGCTAATAACAACTGCGGGAAGCTACCACGAGTGACGATGTCGCTGATCACTTCACGAGCATAAGGGAACAAGACATTAGGGCAATAAGCACCTAATATCTGACCGATTTGGTCTTCTGGAATACTCTTTAACAAGAAGATACCTGCTTGATGCACCTCAGCGATAAAAGCCGGCTCATCAGAATTATTAGCAGTAACGCTGACGGTCAAAATCACTTGATAATGATCATCGTCGAGCTTTTCGGCATTGCTTGATAAGTTAATATCTAACTCAGGATTCCACTCTTTAGTAAAAACTTCTGCGCCTGGCACTTCTAATGACATATCTTTTACGTAGATGCGCTCTAGTGCTAATTGTGGTTGCGCTTGTTCGTCAGCCATGATAATTCCTCTGGTAGTTGGTCAAATAGTTGGACAAAAATTAAGGTTAAGGGTTAGGGCGTGTTTGATCTTTCACAACAAAACACTACCATAATAAAAAGCTATATATTAATAATGGTAGTGTTATAGCAAATTAACCTGCTAATAATTCGTCAAGCTTGCCTTGTTGATTGAACTGATTTAGTTCATCAAAACCACCGACAAAAGTATCACCGACGAATATTTGCGGTACTGTACGATAGTTATTGGTCTTTTTCATCAGCTCGCGACGCTCGTCACTGCTTATATCATGCATGCCAATCTCTTCATATTCAACGCCTTTATTCTTTAATAATTGTTTAGCGTTTGAGCAGTAAGGGCAAATAGGGGTCGTATAAACTTTTACAGAAACAGCCATAATAATTCCTCGATAGATTAATAATTATTAGTTTGTAGCACAATACTTTTTATAGTATAAAAAATATAATAGTTATAGCCAGTTTTTGGTCAATGCTTGAATAACTATTGAGCTAGTATTTGTCTATTGTCCTGTATAAAGTGGGGCTAAGCCATATTAATTCAAGCATAAAACAGGCAAAATTAACAACTATCTTGCGCAGAGAGTAAAACTAACCATAACGCTATCACTGAAAAGTCACACCTCTGTGTAAAAGTCAGCGATAAAAAAAGACATCTAGCGATAAGATGTCTTTTATAGCTCTAGTTATAACGACCCGCTATTTGTGCAGGCTAGGTTTGCCTTTACCCTTGGCCTTAGAGGTATCTTTCAGACCAACTAGCGGCATACCACCTGCTTGCCAACCGCCGATACCGCCCTCTAGACGATAAACGTTTTCTTTGGCGATCATCTGTACCGCAGCACCAGCCGTTGCTCCCATATCACAGATAATAATAACAGGATGCTCAATGGCGCGTACTTCATCCAAACGCTCTTTTAATTCCGTAAAAGGAATGTTACGACTGCCTTGAATATAGCCTGTGGTATATTTCTTTTTAGCGCGTATATCTATAAGCTGTGCGTTTTGCGAGTTGACCATCATGCCAAGCGTATTGGCCGAAATCTTTTTGCCACTACGTTTGCTTTCAATAGTAAAAAACAGTATGGCAAGCACTGCTAAAATACCAAATAAAAACGGGTGGTTGCCCACGAATTCTAATGCACGATCCAAAACGTCTCTCCAAAAATAGGTGCTCTATTAACCGTAAGCTACAGCTAACCTGAGTGAACAAGGCGCTATTATACCGACTAGTGGCTTTATAGTAAACGGGCACAAAAACGCAAAGCTTAGAGCTGCTATATAACCTTAATAAACAGCTCTAGAATAATCTAATACGGTTTAGTGTCAGCCTCTTGAGTCAAAGTGACTAAATTCTCAACACGACGCTGTAATACTTGGCCCTCCGCCACTGCGGCCCATAGCGCGCAGCCCTTGCTATTGTGGGTGTGGCGACAGTCGCGAAACTGACAATGACCAGACAAAGGGGCCAGCTCAATAAAGCCTGAAATGATATCATCAGGAGTCAGATGCCAGATACCATACTCGCGAATACCAGGCGTATCGACAATGCCGCCTTGAGTCAAATCATCAGGATTAAAAGGTAGCAGACGGCTTGTGGTCGTTGTGTGTTGACCTAGTTTTGAATTGTCCGAGATGATATTGACGCTTTGCGCAGACTCAGGCAATAACGCATTGATTAAGCTGCTCTTACCAACACCAGATTGACCCGCAAAAATAACCAGCTTTTTATCAATGTAATGCTTTAATTCGCTTAAACCTTGCTGATCTTGACTGGCTGCGACGTTTTCTGGACAGTCCACTGAGGTTAATACACTCTCATAACCAAGGGCAGCATATTGAGTCAGCAATTCACGAGTATCGGCATCGTCCTCTGGTAATAAATCCGCTTTGTTTAGCACGAGTAAAGGCTGCACGTCTGCGTGATGACAAACGACCAAATAACGATCTATCAAAGTCGGCGCAGCGGCTGGCAGCGGGGCAAATACTATCGCTAAAATATCGACATTAGCCGCGACAGGCTTGAGCTTATGGTAGCGATCAGGCCTTGACACCATCGACGTCCGCGGTTTGACTGACTCAATACGCCCAAAGCCTGTATTGGAGTCTGCACCCCAGCGTACTTGATCACCTGCTGCTAGCATCGGCAAATTAGTGCGCACATGACAACGCCAAATGTCGCCAAGTGCCAGCGCCTGCCAAAACGGCTCAGGATCATCAGGGCCAATCTCTGGTTGCACAGGAATCACAGCAGGTAGACTCGTCACTTGTACCTCGAGCTGCTTGCCATAATGCGCCATAACCACGCCATCCATCAGGCTATCGTCAATACTATCTTGACTCTGTAGCTGCTGTTTATCGATGCGACGGATTTGTTGTTTGGTCAGTTTGCGTTGTCGAATTAAAGCCATAGAGACTGCCTATTTAAAGTGATGCTAAATCAAAATAGCTTCAATTGTAACGTGAAAATTTGCTAACATACAGCTTTAACTAATCGCGTCAGGCAGTGGTTTTGTAACCCCTTGAGCACAATACTTACGCATAATAAATATTGGACACCTTATGAGCACAGACCATCCCAACAAGATAAAGATCAAAAATGAAGGCAAAAAAGGGCTGGTATGGATAGATTTAGAAATGACTGGCCTTGATACCTTAAATGACGAAATCATTGAGATTGCCACAGTCGTGACCGATCAAGACCTAAACGTATTAGCCGAAGGGCCTGTGTTTGCTATAAAAGTGTCCGATCGTATCTTAAACGGTATGGATGACTGGAATACTAAGCAACACGGTCAATCAGGACTCGTTGATCGTATTCGCCGTAGCACAGTGACTTTGGCTGAGGCCGAAGCGGAAACTATCAAGTTTTTGAATAAATGGGTCGATCAAGGTAAGTCGCCGATGTGTGGCAATTCTATTTGTCAGGACAGACGCTTTATGGCGCGGCAAATGCCAGAGCTTGAAAGATTCTTTCATTATCGTAATTTGGATGTATCGTCTATCAAAGAGCTCTGCTTTCGCTGGCGTCCTGATATTCTAAAGGATTTTGTAAAAGGCGGCAGTCATTTGGCCTTAGATGATATCCGCGACTCTATCCGCGAGCTAAAGCACTATCGTCAGCACTTTTTTAAATTGATTGCTGAAGATTAGAATCAGTTATTTGTGTTTTTTGTAGGGTGCGTTTTACGCACCAATTCTTGATTATAGCTGTTCAAACGGTGTGTAAAATGAACCCTACAATCACCTTACTAAATATCGAAACTCAACCAAGTCAAACTCAGCACTGTCGTTATTCATATGCCCGTCTAATTCACCTTTAGCAGTAATAGCGCCAATGACGGCGCTTACTTTTGGCTTACGTGTGTCTGCATCAAGCAAGCGCCAGTCACCTAGCACATAACGACTCTTGCCCTCATCGCTTTGATGAATCTCAGGGCGATGCGTATGGCCGTGTAGCAGCGCATTAGAGTGATAAATAGCTCTATTCACAGCACCTTCATTCACATCCATAATATAGTCTGCTTTTTTGGTATTATTCTGCTTACTCTTAGTGCGGATGTTATCGGCGATAGTTAAGCGCTTCTCTAAAGACTTGTTGAGCAAATACCATTTAGTAAAGCGATGCTGTATGATTTTACGGAAAAACTGATACTTTTTATCGTCCGTACACAGCGCGTCGCCATGCTCTAAACGAAAAGACTGCTGGCCAACTTTTATAAAATAAGGCTCATAAATGAGCTGACCGCCGAATAAATCGCAAAATAACTGATCCAATAAAAAGTCTCGATTGCCATGCATCACTAAGATATGACAGCCCTTTATACGCAGCTGTTTTAGCTTAGCAATCATCGGGGTTAGCCAATGACTCTGTCGTGCGTCATCTGACAAGCTTAAATAAGCATCATCACCGAGCCACACCTCGAACCAATCGCCTAAGATAAATAGACGCTTAAGCGCAGGCAGTGCTAAACAGTCATCTAGCAGCGCTAAAAAAGCCTGCACAAGGGCAGGCTCCTCTAGTGATAAATGCAAATCACTAACCAATACTTGCCGCACCTGATGAGGACGGCTCGTCATTAGATGCTCAAAACTTTGCATTTATCTCTATCCTAATATAGTCGTTTACCAATCAGCAATTTCGCAATGATTTCAAAATTACTCAGAGACAATTTTAGCTGAGTTAATAGTTATCGGTGTTTTTGGTACATCAGCATGCATACCGAAACGACCTGTTGGTACGCCGCGCATTTTTTCGATGACGTCCATACCGCTCGTGACTTTACCAAATACGGTATAGCCCCAACCTTGCGCATTCTTGCCGCTATGATTTAAGAAATCATTGTCTTTTATGTTAACAAAGAACTGACTGGTTGCTGAATGAGGGTCTTGGGTACGCGCCATAGCGATAGTACCTTTATCATTCTTAAGGCCATTGTCCGCTTCGTTTTCAACAGGCTTGTTAGTTGGCTTCTCATTCATTTCAGCATCCATACCGCCGCCTTGAATCATAAAGCCGTCGATGATGCGATGAAAAATAGTACCTTCGTATTGGCCTGATTTTACGTAGCTTAAGAAGTTTTCTACTGTTTTTGGTGCTTTTTCTTCATTGAGTTCAATAGTGATGTTACCCATTGAAGTCTCTAACTCTACTACTGGCATATTGCTCATAGTTGTTTCCTGGTTGTTGGTGTTGGATGTTAAATTGGGCTGAGCTTGTGAAGCGATCGTACTATTAGTACTAGTACAACCTAGAATAAATAAAGGGGCAAATAAGCTGGCAAACCCGAATGTTTTGATAGCATGCATAGATCTTCCTTTTAGCTCATAAGAGTCAATCTTAATTTAGGTGCTAGTCTAACGGCTTTTTTAGCACATGTCATGTATCTGGCTGTTAATGAGTTTGCAAAAGCTGATAGAATAACGCAACTTTCTATTATCCATCACTTTTAAGCAGCCTTTTTTAAAGTAGCCCTTTTTTAATTTTATTTTTTACAAAACACTTTATAAATTGATGAACTGTCAAATTGCCTAGGAGCAATGAGCAATGAATAAACCTGTCAATAATGCAGATTTGAAGAACGAGCCAAAAAACGATTTTATTCGTAATATTATTCGTGAAGATGTCAAAGCAGATAAATATAAGCAGATAGTCACGCGCTTTCCACCTGAGCCAAACGGCTATCTGCATCTCGGTCATGTGAAGTCGATTTGCCTTAACTTTGGCGTGGCCGAGGAGTTCGGTGGTATTTGTCATTTGCGCTATGACGATACCAATCCGACTGCCGAAAAGCAGGACTACATCGATAATATCAAGACGGATGTGCAGTGGCTAGGCTTTGAGTGGGCAGGAGAGGCGCTACATGCTTCTAGCTACTTCGACCAGCTCCATGCGTGGGCGGTGCAATTGATTGAGCAAGGTGATGCCTATGTCGATCTGCAAACCCCTGAGCAAATAAAAGACAATCGTGGCTCATTCAATGAGGCAGGCAAGCCCTCACCGCAGCGCGAGGCAAGCATTGAAGATAATCTAAAATTATTCGATGACATGAAAAACGGCAAATATGCGGATGGAAAAGCCGTACTGCGTGCCAAAATCAATATGTCTGACGCTAATATGAATCTGCGTGATCCCATTATCTATCGCGTGATGCATCAAGAGCATCATCAGACGGGCGATAAATGGTGCATCTACCCGATGTATGATTTTGCTCATCCGCTATCGGACGCCCATGAGGGTATTACCCATTCGATCTGTACGCTAGAGTTTGAAGATCATCGTCCATTCTATGATTGGATCGTAGCCAAGATTGGCTTTGATATACCGCCACATCAGTATGAGTTTTCGCGCTTAAATGTCGATCATACTCTAACCAGTAAGCGTAAACTCAAACAATTAGTCGATGAAAATATCGTCAATGGCTGGGATGATCCACGCATGCCAACTATCGCCGGTATGCGTCGCCGTGGTTATACGCCTGAAGGGTTACGTGACTTCTGTGATCGAGTTGGCGTTACTAAAGCGGATAGTGTGGTTGATATGCGTTTGCTTGAATTCAGTATTCGTCAGTCACTAGACGATACGACCGCGCGTGGTATGGCAGTATTAAAGCCATTAAAGGTGACGATTACTAACTTTGATGAAGCGGTTGAAGAGTGGGAGACCCTCAAAGCGGATAGCGTCAACGCTCGCTTTGATGAGGACAGCCAAACGTTATGGCTTACTCAACCTAAGCATCCTAATGTCGAGGATATGGGTGAGCGCGAGATTCCGTTTACCAAAGACTTGTATATCGATCAAGGTGATTACGAGCTTGAGCCGCCAGCAGGCTATAAGCGCCTGTCACCAGAGAAGAGCGAGATTCGTCTGCGTAATACTTATGTGTTAGCGGTGACTGAGCATGTACTAAATGACGCAGGGAATGTTACTGAGCTAAAAGCCACTATTGATCCGACAACGCTAGGTCAAAATCCTGAAGGTCGTAAAGTGAAAGGCGTCATTCATTGGGTGTCAGCTAGCCAAGGCATTCCAGCGACGGTTCGTTTGTACGAGCAGTTATTTAGTGTTGAAGATCCGAGCAGTGTTAGCGACGTTCATGAAGCGTTAAATCCTAACTCATTAACTGAGCTTAGTGCGGTAGTTGAGCCGTCATTGGTAGCCGCTGATGCAGGCACGCGCTTTCAGTTTGAGCGTGAAGGCTACTTTATCTCAGATGCCGTTGAGCATAGCAATGAGACACCCGTATTTAACCAAATCGTCAGCTTACGCGATAGTTATAAGCCTGCTTAATCGACAACGATAATATAGTGTAAATTTACTAGACAATAGTAGTTTAAAGATTAGCCCATTTCAAGTAAGCTTGAGGTGGGCTTTTTTGTAAGCATGGAATTTCTGATTTATAGTCGTAATGATAAATAAAAAATATTGAGGGTTCGATATGGCAAAATTTTTAAATAGCAGTGGCACCACTTATCACTTAGAAGAATTGATAAAAAACGCCTCTGACAGGTTAATCATTATCAGTCCTTACCTAAAGCTGAATGAGCGTATTAAAGAGTTATTAGAAGATCGCAATCGTCTTAAGATTGATATCCGTATTGTTTATGGAAAAAACGACTTACATCCGGAAGAGATCAATTGGCTCAAAAATTTAACCTTTATTCGCACTAGCTTCTGCAAAAATCTCCATGCTAAATGCTATTTAAATGAAAACGAATGTATTATCACTAGCCTCAATTTATACGAATTTAGCCAAGTGAATAACAATGAGATGGGCGTGCTGATTTACCGTAATGATGACGCTAAGTTATACGCGGATACTTACGAAGAAGCGCAACGTATTATCCGTATCAGTGATGAGGTGCGGATGTCGCTTGAAAAAGTAGGCGACTCCGATAATAAAGCGACGTCAAACGCAAATGCTGATGGCGAGACTGCGGTAACCGCCACTACGAAACCTGTGGAAGTGGCCGCACCTAATTACTCGAAATTGACCACAGCAAAATTAGCTAAAGAGTTAGGGCTTAAAACTCAGGAACTAAATAGTAAACTATTAGAAGCGGGTTACTTAGAAGACAAAGAGGGCGAGCTAGTACTCACAGATGCTGGCAAGTTAGCAGGTGGTAGTAGTAAACGCGGTAAATTTGGGGAGTTTTGTCTTTGGGACTCAGGAATAGTAATTTAGAATATTAGGTTCACAAAAATATATTTTTGCTTAGCCTGAAATGGAATAACGGCATTACAATCTGTCACAAGACATTCATAACCAATTTGTTAAGATTGAATAGATTTCCAAACGCATCGCTAGACAATAGCTGAGTGCGTCAACGATAATAATTTAAGCGCTACATCAGATCAGCGCTCACTACTAAGGATTAAGATATGGCACATTTACGTCTTGGCGATAGCGCCCCAAATTTTGACGCAAACACCACAGATGGTGAGATTAATTTTTATGATTGGGCAGGGGACAACTGGGTAGTGTTTTTCTCTCATCCAGCAGATTTCACGCCAGTATGTACTACCGAGCTTGGTCGCGCAGCAGCCCTCAATGGTGAATTTCAAAAGCGCGGTGTTAAGCCAATCTGTATTTCTGTTGATGGCATCGACGATCATCACGCTTGGGCAAAAGATATTGGCGAGACCCAAGGAACGGAACTAAACTTCCCAATCATCGCTGATCCAAATAAAGAAGTGGCTGAGCTGTATGACATGATGCATCCAAATGCAGACAGCACTCATACTGTACGTAGTGTCTTTATTATTGATCCTAATAAAAAGATCCGTCTGACCTTAACTTATCCTGCCAGTTGTGGTCGTAACTTTGATGAGATCATTCGAGTGATTGATGCGATTCAGTTGTCTGACGAATATAATATTGCTACCCCAGTAGACTGGCAAGATGGTGATGATGTTATCATTCCACCAAGCGTCAAAAACGAAGATATCGCTGCAAACTATCCAAAGGGTCATACTGAAATTAATCCGTATTTGCGTACGACGCCTGCACCCAATAAATAAGTATAAAAACTTAATAGTTAGCAAAATATTTATCTTTACAATCAATAAGATGACTATTTAATAAAAGCCCCATAGCCTCAGGTTGTGGGGCTTTTGTGATTTTTTAACAAGTAGTGAAAAGCTTTTGCTATGATGTAAAGCGTAGGTTCAAATATCAAGGCTACTAATTTTTGACTGGGTCTCGATTTTGTCAGAAAAACTATAACGATAAACGCTCATCAGCCACATTTTATGACTAACTCCTAGGACCATACTATGAAAACATTATACGTTACGCGTACCGCGCCAAATCCACGTAAAGCTCTCATTTTACTGGCTTCAAAAGGTATTGATATCGATGATATGGACGATCTTGACGTCGTAGATATTGATATTATACAAAACGAGCATACGACTGATGACTTTAGCAAAATGAACCCTATGCAGACTGTGCCGACGATGACCTTGGATGATGGTACGGTGCTAAATGATTCACAAGCGATCTGTGAGTATCTAGATCGGGTCTATGGTGAGCGCTCAGTGATGGGTAACGATGTGGTACAACGAGCACAAATCTGTGCCATGCGCCGTGTCGCTGAGTTTGAAGTGCTTTATAACTTTATGCTGGCCTTTCAGCACAGTCACCCCTCCAAAGCCCAGCGTGTTGATCAAGTGCCTGAGTTTGTTGAGAAGTCTATTGCTCGCGCCATCAAGGCTCTACCATACTTTGAAACAGCCTTAACAGATCGTGATTATTTAGTCACAGACCAGCTTACCTTTGCTGATATTGTGCTGTATTTAGGACTTGATTTTGGCAAAGTCGTTAAGGTAAACCCTGCTGATCATGGCGCGAACATTGCCCGTTTTTATCAGATGATGAATGAGCGCTTCAGTATCAAGAATATGGCCAAAGCCAAAGCTAGCAACGACTAGAATGTGTCATATGCTCTAACAGCATCCTATTAACATCGTAGTATCTTATTACTGAAAGAGGAGTGATTATGAAACCAATAATGAGCTCGGCAAGAGTATTAATACCAAGTCTATTGGTAGCAAGTTTAGCCTTAAGCGCCTGTAACGATACTGCAAAAGTTCAAGAAGCTGAACTGGGAACGACAGCGGACACTAGTGAGGTGGTAGCTGAAGATAATAGCCAGACGACAACGAATATGACTGACGATGATAGCGCAACTCCTGAGCAAGCGATGATAGATACCCTTGACAGCTACCGCTGGTCGCTGGCTTCTGCTGTGGATAGTAATAATCAGCCTATCACTGCATTGACGACGATCAAAGAGCAGGTCATGCTAAACTTTGATAGTCAAAGTCAAAATAATATCAGCTATAACGTTGGTTGTAATACCATCAGCGCCGTCTATAAGCTACAAGAGCAAATGCTTAGCGTTAAAGACGGTATGAGTACCAAGATGTCTTGTGGCAAACTAGACGCCGTAGAAAACCAGCTGAACGAGTTAATGCAAGGCGATAGCACAGTCAGTCTAACAACCAGTGAAACGCCAAGCCTGACCCAAGTGACTAGCAATTCAGTAACGCTGGTTTGGAGCGGTAGAATGACGGCACAAGCCAAATATAATAGTAAAAGCGATACGGTATTTTGGGCAGTAGATGCGCAGAGCAAACCTTGCTCAGACAATAACGCGCAGCTGTGTCTGCAAGTTAGACCTGTTACTTACGATGAGCAAGGCATAAAAACGACCGAGGGAGAGGTAGTCGAGTTTGCAGGTGTCATTGATGGCTATGAGCACGATGATACTCATAATGAAGTACTGCGCCTAAAACGTTTTAAAACAGAGGTGGATAGCGTATTAGTAGATAACATAGATTCGCAATACGCGTATGTATTGGATACCATTATAGAGCGAACGGCCGTTAAATAGTATTTATGAACGTCATAAAATTCAGGTTATAAGTAGTATGCGTAGGGTGCGTTCCACGCACCGATGAATAATTATAACTTTATGGTTAGTGCGCATGGCAGATACTACAAAAGCTAAACGATTCAAATATTTTTAATTATGGCGCGCTAATGCATTATCGCAAATTACCTAAGTCCTCTTCTGTTAGCCGCCAGCGACCTTTCTTTTTAGAGGCACCGCGACCGCGCATAGCGCTATTGAGGATCAGTTTATTCATAGAATGGCTTGAATGAGCATGACAAATGGCACAAGCTAGTCCATCAGCCGCATCTTGCTGTGGTACAAAATCTAGGGCTAAGATCCGACAAACCATCTCTTGGACTTGCTCTTTGGCCGCTGCACCATAACCGCAAACGGCTTGCTTGATCTGTCGAGCAGTATATTCAGAGACTTCTAAATCTAGAGCCACCATAGCGGCAATAGCAGCGCCGCGCGCTTGACCCAGCTTTAGCGCGGAATCTGGGTTTTCTGCCATAAATACTTGTTCAATAGCAGTATAGATAGGCTCATCAGCATACTTAATATGATGCTGAGTAATACGCGTTAAGCCATTAAAAATACGTTTGAGACGCTCAGGCATCTCTTTGGTATCAGTACGAATAGTCCCTGCATCGATATAGGTCAGCTTATCGCCTGTTTGTTGCACGATACCATAGCCTGTCATACGCGAGCCGGGATCTATTCCGATGATAATTGCCATAATCTTCCAATTGACGATTGTAATTAGTTTTATTTAGCATTTAAATATTTGCTACAAGTTTGATAGTATAGCAAGCCATCCCCATATAGAGGATAAGTTAAGCCGTTTAATTTGCTTAACGCTTTATTTAACGCTTAATCTCAGTTTAATTTTATAGGACGACAATTTATGGGTCAGATAGTAGGTATTGCCATCGTTTGGTTTATTATTGAGATGCTGGTCTGGTACTTGTTGGCTCAGTCTATTAGTGGCTGGCTAGTATTTGCTTGGTTTATTGTGGCAGCAGTCATCGGTATCTCTTTTATTCGCAAAGGCATGGCATCACTGAATCCTATGGCGCAGCAAATGAAAGCAGGTGGGATGATGAATCCATCAATGCGCCCGCAAGAGTCCACTATGCTCAAAAGCGTAGCGATGGCCGTTGCTGGTATTTTACTATTGATACCTGGGATCATTAGTGACTTATTAGCGCTACTAGTCGTATTACCGCCTGTGCAGAAAAAGCTCAAAGATATGGCCAATACTTATGTCATGAACAATCAGCAAAAAATGATGGAGATGATGGCTAAGCAAATGGGCGGTGCCAGTAGCATGGGCGGACAGAACCCGTTTGGTGGTATGGGCGGACAGAACCCGTTTGGTGGTATGGGCGGACAGAACCCGTTTGGTGACGTTAATGATAGAGCGGGACAAAACCCTTTTGGTGATGTCAGTGGTAATCAGCAGCAAAACCAATTTGGCAATGTCTTTAAGCAGCATACTACCATCGATGGTACTGCCAAAAACATTCCTCAAGATGTCAAAAAGATCACTAAGTCGGCTAATGATGAATAATTATTTATCTAGTAGCGCATAAAAAAAGCCCCTTTCAATAATATGAAAGGGGCTTTTTAGTGACTATTAAGTGTCGCTCCTATAAAGGGTTCTACTCAACAATCGAATATAACAACCGAAGTGCCGCCGTGGGATGGTGACCCATGAACCGTGAAGTTCAGGGCGGATGTGTCATCGTCTCGGCAGGTTTCCTGATACACTGCAAGCAGTGCAGGCATACACAATGAAACGATAGGTAGCACATCCAGGTAAAGCATTATCGGCTCAGGGAAATAGCATCCACTCGCTAACACTTCAGAATAGTTCAATATTACCCAATGAAATACATAATTGCAAGTCCATTTTTATAGCTGGATTTGTTCACTAAATATAACTGAGCTTTATTGATATCTAAATGTATGACCAGTATAACGAGAGCTTGATACTTATAAGCCATAAGCTTCGGCCAAAATTTGATTGATAGTTTTCAACTTTGTTAGCGATTAACGGAGCTAATTTCGTAGGTTGCTACTATGTCTCACTACAAGAAATTAACGATATTTTTTATAAATGTCGTAACTGCAAACAATTTGTATTTGATAATAAAAAAGGTTGAATTTTAGGCAATTTTGATATTTGTGTTAAGATACATAGTCTCTGTCAGTGCCACGGTCGAATGTTCAACAGACCCTAGCTTTATACTTTGATTCCTTTAACTTATCAGTGACGTTCATCCCCTTGAGGAGCGCAAATTTATGACCAGTAAGCAACCATCAGAATCTAATGACTCTAATCAAAGCCAAATTAAAAACCCACCTAAGACCCCACACGTATTAATGATATTAGATGGATTTGGACATCGTGAAGATGACAATGACAATGCGATTGCTGCTGCAAATACACCGAATCTAGATAGGATATATCAGCAGTATCCGCACGGACTAATCTCAGCTTCAGGTGAGGATGTAGGCTTGCCGCCAAGTCAGTTTGGTAATTCTGAGGTCGGTCATATGAACCTCGGCGCTGGACGTATTCTGTACCAAGACTCAACGCGTATCTCAAGCGAGGTGGCTAACCGTGACTTTTACAAAAACGAGGCACTAGTAGGCGCTGTCAATGCTGCTAATGAGCTTGGTGGTAACGTACATATTATGGGTTTGTTATCAGATGGTGGCGTCCATGCGCATCAGGATCATATCGAGGGCATGTGTCATTCAGCTTTAGTACACGGTGCCAAAAATGTCTTTGTGCATTGCTTTTTAGATGGTCGTGATACCCCGCCTAAGTCCGCTGACAAATATATCAATCGCTTGCGCGATCATCTTAATAAGCTCAATGCTCATTACGAGGGGCGCGTACAGATTGCTAGCATTATTGGCCGCTACTATGCTATGGATCGTGACAATCGCTGGGATCGGGTACAAAAAGCTTATGAGCTAATGACCGAAGGTAAGGCTGATCGAATCTCAACGCGGGCAGATGGTGCTGTGCAAGCGGCTTATAAAGCTCGCGAGACTGATGAGTTTATCAGTCCAACGACAGTGATTGAGCATGGTGAGACGCCATTTACTGTCGATGATAATGATGCGCTTATCTTTATGAATTTTCGTGCGGATCGTGCGCGTGAGTTGGCACAAGCCTTTGTATTGCCAGATCATGAGTTTTCAGGGTTTGCCCGTCATAAACAGCCAAAACTTGCCGCCTTTGTTATGCTCACTAAATACTCAGATATACTAGAGAATAATAGTAAGACCAGCATTGCTTATTATCCAACGTCATTGAGCAATACGCTTGGCGAGTATCTACAACAGCAGGATAAAACTCAGCTACGTATCGCTGAAACCGAAAAGTATGCTCATGTGACTTTTTTCTTTAGCGGTGGTCGTGAAGAGGAGTTTGAAGGCGAGGTGCGTATTTTAGTACCTTCACCCGATGTGGCAACTTATGACTTGCAGCCTGAGATGAACGCACCTGAAGTTACTGATAAGTTAATAGCCGCTATTGAATCAGGCAAATATGATGTATTGATCGTCAATTATGCCAATGGTGATATGGTCGGACATACGGGTATCTTTGACGCTGCTGTAAAAGCAGTTGAGGCATTAGATGTCTGTGTGGGCCGAGTTGAGCAGGCGGTTCGCGCAGCAAACGGCGATATGCTAATCACAGCGGATCACGGTAATTGCGAGCAGATGCAAGATTATGATAGCGGGCAAGTACATACTCAGCATACTACAGAGCATGTGCCGCTGATTTATATTGGCGAGCAAAAGCTACAAGTCCGTAAAGGCGGTAGACTAAGCGATGTAGCGCCAACTATCTTGTCGTTGATGAGTTTGGATGCCCCAGCTGAGATGACAGGTGAGAACTTGTTGATTCAAGCATTGTAAGCGTCAATGCCTATTTGATCTGATGACGACCACTCAAAAAGAGATGTCATTTAAAAAAGCTAAATAAGTAGGTCTAAAAGCGAAGATAAGCATTATCTTCGCTTTTTTTAATTGATGACACGCCCTAGTCTGTCCTTTCATTAAAGCCATATTTAGGGTATATATGCCTTATAATGGTCATAAGTATTATCTTATAAGTGTCTTTTCTATTATAAATGAGTTCTATTATAAATGAGTATAGCCATGCCTTTATCTGATTTTAAAGCGTCAAAAACTCCGACTAGCTTAAGTTCTGATATTTTAAGTTTTGACACCTTGAGTTCTGACACCTTGAGTCCTAAGACCTTCCAGTTAGCTTTTGTAAAATATGCTATAGCTGCGGTGATCTTGAGTAGTGCAAGCTTAACTACGCAAGCTGTGATTGCAGCGCCGAGCGCAGTAATAGGCAAAAAGGCTGACAACCCTACAGCGAATTTGCAGCTCATTAACCTGCAAAGCGATGAGGTTCCGGTAGACAATGGTGCTGATGATTTGTCAGATATCGATGATATGGTGGATGCTGCTGATCAGACTGATGACTGGATGAACGATGACGATACAGGCGATATAGGTAGCAATCCACTAGTAGATAGCAGTGATTACGAGGATACCTTAGATACTGATATTCCCGAGGATGTGGCGCAAGTCTCATTAAAGGCTATTTCCCCTGAAACATTAAAAACATTTGTGGCCGTAGTGGATTTGGTGCGTCGTGACTATATAGATGCGGTAAATGATGAGGAGCTCTTCAGCAATGCTATGAGTGGTATGCTGACTAAGCTTGATAGTCATGCCGAGTTTTTGGACGCTGAAGCTTACGAGAATCTACGCGCGTTCACCGAAGGTGATGTAGGGGATATCGGAATCAAAGTAGTCTATCGCGCTGATGAGGGCTATTGGGTGGTGACTGAGGTGACAGATGACTCGCCTGCGGATAAAAAGGGCATCACTATCGGTGACTATGTCCATCAAATAGACGAGTTCAAATTAGATGAAGATAAGCAAACCAATGATATCGTACAGCTATTATCAGGTATTGCTGGCACGCAAGTGGATGTGGTGATCTCAAAAGCGGGTCGCCGTAAACGCACTATTAGCTTGCAGCGCAATAATAATCACCCACAAGAGATTGAGACGCGTCTGGTCGATGGCATAGCTATTATCAAGCTACCAACTTTCCAGAATAATAGTCGTGAAAAAGTATTACAAAGCCTAACTAATCTGAATGCACCTGTAAAAGGGGTGCTATTAGATCTGCGTGATAATCCAGGTGGTGTACTGACAGCCGCGGTACAAGTTGCTAGCTTGTTTATGTCTGATAGCGATGTGGTGCAGATAAAAAGTCGTCAAAGCGCACTGCGCACTTTATCTACTCGAGGTACCGCGCTTCTTGAACCTTTACCTGTGATAGTACTGCAAAACCGTTATTCGGCCTCTGCCGCTGAGGTTTTGGCCAGTAGCCTGCAAACTCAAAAGCGCGCTATTATCTTGGGTGAGGTCAGCTATGGCAAAGGATCGGTACAGTCGGTGATACCGCTCAATAATGAGCAAGCCGTCAAGCTAACCGTTGCTCATTATTTAACGGCAAATGGTGAAAAAATAGATGGTATTGGGGTACAACCTGATATAGATTTATCGACAACTGAAATTGATTGGGAGCAGCTCGGTCTTGAGTTACTGCGTCAACAAATAACTATGCCAGGTATTCGTTTTGTACAACCAACTTAGCAACACGCCCCAATTACAATAACTAATTTACTAATCAGCATATATCTTCATCGATCTCAAGCTTTTTCATACGGTAGCGTAGAGAGCGAAAGCTAGTGCCTAATAGTTCCGCTGCTTGAGTTTTATTACCCTCAGTTTGTTTGAGAGCGGCAACAATAATGCGTCGCTCTTGATCTTGTAGGTAGATCTCTAAGCTGCTCGCTGGTAGTTGAATGTCGTCATCTATAGAGGAATCTAAAAGAGAGATAGGGTTATTTGCTACATCTCTAGCTGGTTGCTCGGGCGCGTTCTGTCCACTACTAGGCTTTTGAGCATTATCATTAGGTTTTTGAGCACCACTCACAGTACTAGAGGCTTTGATCGAGTTGGAGTAAGCGTTAGTTGCGAAACGATAAGGATGTAGGTTACCCGTAGCTGAATTATCATTACGGCTCTTGACGTTGCTTTCAATGCGATGAGTAGCAGTATTAACGTTAGTCACGGCCTTGACATCAGCTTTTGCGTTATCAGTATCGTTGCTATGATCAGGCTCTACTACTGGCAAGTCTATTACTTGTGCTGATCCGCTAGAGGGCATTAGACCTAAATGACTGACATCAATAATTTCAGTTTCACAAAGGGTGATTGCTCGCTCAAGTATGTTGCGTAACTCACGGACGTTGCCAGCAAAAGTATAATCTTGTAAGCGTTGATAAGCTTGCGCTGACAGCTGCGGGGCTGACTCTAATTGCCACTCCTCAGCAATAAGCCCTAGAAAATGCTCTGCTAAAGCTGGAATATCGTCACGCCTATCGTTCAGTGCTGGCAGTTTGAGCTCAATCACATTGATACGATAATATAAATCTTGACGAAACTCGCCCGCTGCTACTAACTGGCTCAAATTTTTGTGAGTCGCTGAGAGTATACGGATATCGACAGGAAGCTCTTTGGTATCACCGATAGCGCGTACGGTCTTTTCTTGAATAGCACGCAGCAACTTGACTTGCATAGGCAGCGGTAAATCAGCGACCTCATCCAAAAATAGAGTCCCGCCGTTGGCTTGTTGGAATAGCCCTTGCTTGTCAGCAACTGCTCCTGTAAAGCTGCCTTTTTTATGACCAAAAAACTCAGACTCCATCAGCTCTGAGGGAATCGCACCGCAGTTCACGGGTACAAAACTGCCTTCACAACGCGGACTCAAGTCGTGAATCAATCTAGCTACGACCTCCTTACCTGTCCCTGAGGCTCCCGATAAAAACACAGGCGCCTGTGAGCGCGCGAGCTTTAGTATCGTCTTTTTAAGCGTTTGCATGACCTCAGCGTTACCAATTAAACGACTATCTAATAACTGCTGCTCAGGACTCTGAGTGCTCTGGCTTTGGATATCATTGTCTTGACGAGAAACCTTTAAAGCATTTTCTACCAACTGACGTAGCCGTGGCAGCTCAAGGGGCTTATTAACAAAATCAAAAGCGCCTAGTTTCAACGCTTCAATAGCCAAATCCATACTGCCAAAAGCAGTGATAACAGCGACTGGGGTAGTGGAGCTATTGCTGATCTGCTTAACCAAATCTAGCCCTGAGCCATCAGGAAGCTTGAGATCTGTTAAGCAAAAGTCATAGCTATTATCTTTCCAATAATCTTGAGCTTGGGTCAGCGTATAGGCGACATCACACTGTATGCCCATCTTGGTGAGCGTAATTTGCATCAATCGGCATAGATCCACTTCATCATCAACAATTAAGGCAGTTGCTGTCATGTATAACCTCATATAGATATAAACAATTAGGATGATTAAAACGCACGACTTTCAACACAGTTTTAGCAGTTAGGCAATTTCAACAATAGAAACAGCGGCAGGCACTATCAAGCGAAAACAAGTTTTTGCATGCTCTGGAACGTGGATAAGCTGAGCATAATTGGCCTCACTAAAAGCTTGAGATAAATACAAACCCAAGCCCGTTCCTGCTTTATCCGTAGTAAAAAATGGCTCAAATAGATGTTCTACACTAGTATTATCGATACCTATTCCTGTATCTAAAACATCGATTATAACATCGTTCTGCCTATCGTAGATCTCAACCGTAACATCAGCTTGCGTATGAGCTCGACTGCTATAGCGCAATCCATTATTAATTAAATTAATCAAAATCTGCTCTAACTGATGCGTATCAAACTGGATAACAATAGTGGTGCGAACACTCAGTGTAATATCATGATTGCGAAAGTGATTATCCAAAAACTGCGGCATCCATTCGATAAGTTCTATGGTTTGACGTTGTGGCTGCTGCTGGCGCGATAACTTCAACACATCCTCGATGATACGATCGACGCGTTTGGTTTGGGCAAATATCATCTTATAGAGCTCATGATTGCCTGTATTATCCGTTGTCATTGACGATTCAGTATCATCTGAACCATAGTTTTCATCGATGTCTTCTATTAACAGCTGGCTGGCCTGTGAGATAGCCGCTAAAGGATTGCGTATTTCGTGAGCAATACTAGCCGTAAGCTGTCCTAGGGAGGCCAGTTTTAATTGTTGAGCACTGGTTTGCTCACGGCGCAAGTCCTCTAATAGCATCAACTGACTGTTATCTTTTAAAGGGATGATTTGAATACGTAATTTGTTAGCATTAGTAGCACTAACGCTTTTTGGTAGATCATAGATAAAGGTACGCAACTGATTGTTTGCTAAATTTATATAATTCTCAACTAAAGATTTATGCTCATGAGTTAGTTTTTTTTGAAAGTCTACTAAAGGGTCATAAGCTTTTACAATACGCTTTTTTTTATTATTAAATGGCTTAGTTGTCGTGCTTATATCTTGATTAAGACGGAAACTAAAGGTAGGTTTGGCGGCTGGATCAGATTCTATACCTAAGAGCTGATAAGCGGCCAAGTTTGCCAGCACGATACGTTTTTTATCAATAACTATTATGCCATTAATCATCTGGCTGACGACTTCTTGGTTAATAGCATTGAGATGAGCCACTTCTTGCGCCTGCTGCAAGGCCATACCCTCTACATGAACTAAGCGCTGAGAGACCGACCAACTCAAAAACCCTACTGCCAAAAAGCTGGCTGATATCAGTAGAGCCTCTCCTAGATTGGCTAAGTTCAAGCTATTGGCAATCGCATAAAAAAACTGCTGATAAATAATAAAAATGATAGCCAGTAAGGTAATGATCAGCGCCTGAGTACCTGTCAATAACATAAAGCTTGCTGCTACCACTACCATGTACAGCATAGTCAGTTGCAAATCAGGCGCGCCATTGGTATAGAGTAGTAAGCTTAGAACGACTACGTCCATAAACAGCCCTAGCAATAGCTGACGCCGTGGCTGCTGAGGGACTACTGAGAATAAGCCAAATAATATAAGGCTAAACAAGACATAAAAAATAAGTATCGTTAACTGTAAGAGGCTGGGCAGCATGATGCTGTTATCGGCTTGCGTCGTCACATAAATCATCAACAGTAAAAATAGGCTAACGATGAGTCGATAACTATTATATACCATGCCTAGTCGGCGCAGTTGTGCTGAGGGTAGCGTCTCGCCTTGCTGCAAATAAGTGATGACAAAAGCTATGACTGTAGAAGCAGGTTTCATAAAATAGCCAAAATAAAAAATAAGTCAGTAAAGAGGTCACATCACGATAATAATTCTAAGCTTGAGCAACCTTTTTAAGAGCTTGATTAAGGCTGAATAAGTCCATGGCGAATTGCCATATGGGTAAGCTTAACATCACTATCAACACCTACTTTTTCATAAATACGATAACGATAAGTATTAATAGTCTTTACACTGACAAATAACTGATCAGCGATTTGCTGAGGGCTTTGACAGTTAACGACCATCATAGCTACTTGCTTTTCACGGTCGCTTAATAAGTCAAAAGGTGAAGCGGCTTTATCGGATAACAACACTTCAGCCAGCTGATCTGCTACATCATGACTAAAATAACGACCGCCTTGATTGAGTTTTTTGATCGCGCGTATCATCTCATCAAGTGGTGTGCCTTTAGTGATATAGCCATGAGCGCCTGCCTTGAGTAGCATCGATGGATAAGGCTGAGTAGCCATACTACTAACTGCCAATATTCTGATGCCTATGTTCAATTGTACTAAGCGTTTGGTAGCCTCAAGCCCACCAATATTAGGCATATTAACGTCCAAAAGAATGACGTTAGGGATAAGCTGTTTAGCAAGCTTTATAGCCATATCACCGCTATCTGCTTCACCAACGACTTCGATATCTGGACTATCAGCTAACATACGGCTGATACCCATACGAACTAAATCATGATCATCTACTACTAACACTCGAATCATATTGTTACTCGTATTATGTTATTACTATAATTTATTACTAATTATAAGTTATCAAACTTTAATCCTAAACAATAGATACTAATCAATCAAATTTTGCAGCTTAAGATAGCCTACTCCTAATTATTGACTATAACTCTTTAAAATAGAATTTATTACCGAAATGTTAATCAATATTGCTAATAGCTAAAGAAACTGTAATAAAATTTAACAACAACCATAAAAAATTCATCAAGTTAGCTCATAATAGTAAACTTAAATATAAACCATGATACACTAAAAATACAAAAGCATCGTATTAAGGCTTTTACTATCATTGTGAGTCATTATAGCTACGTTGTAATATTTTGATAGCGATTACCATTTTTGTAAGGCTTAAGGGTAATTATCGAAACATTTTCGTTTTTATAATAGCTACGTATATCATCTACGCTATGGTCTATATTACTAGAGCGCTATTCCTATTTGGAGGAAGAATGACAAATTTACCATTAACCAAACAGCAAATACTAGTTGCTATGATTTCATTGAGTTTGGGAGGCGCTGCGCAAGCGGCATTAACCATTAATGGTAATGAGTCTAGTGCGCGTGTTAGCTGGGGCGGGGCTGATAGCTTATCTGAAGCACGCAATATCATGTACAGCTCAAACAACAGCTCCGCTATCAAAAAAGTCAATAATGGCTATGGTACAACTAATATCACTAATGCGAATAGTTATGGTAGCCGTAATAACAGTTACAATACAACCTACCGTGGCAGCTTTGGCAGCAGCGATATGTTGCCTATCAGTACGGACTCGCGCAGTGTAGCAGTCATCGATGCTGAGACTGGTGAGTCGATCTACGAGAAAAACGCGGATATCGCGCGTCCTATGGCTAGTATCACTAAGGTTATGACTGCGATGGTCGTACTAGATGCTGGGCTCGATATGCGTGAAGAGCTTATTCTCGATCCAGAGGACTTTATAGGACCCAAACGTGCCAGCTCACGGCTCAAATCAGGCGATCGTATGAATCGCGCTGAGATGTTGCTGATGTCACTAATGAAGTCAGAAAACCCAGCGGCTAAGAGCTTAGCGCGTAACTATCCTGGTGGTTACAATGCCTTTATACGAGCGATGAACCGCAAAGCGCAAGATTTAGGTATGACGACCGCTTATTTTGGTGATCCAACGGGTCTTGATAAGCGAAATGTCGCCTCATCGAATGATCTCGTTAAGTTAGTGCGCGCGGCTGGCAACTACGATGTGATTCGTCGTTTTTCTACCACTAAGAGCTATGACTTCTATGTCTCTAATTATTCAAGCGGTAATCGTACTTATTCAGCGAATAATACCAGTAGTTTAGTACGTTCAGGCGACTATCCAATAGGTATATCCAAAACAGGCTTTATTAATGAAGCAGGTCGCTGCGTAGTGATGGAGACCCGAGTCAATAACCGTCCTGCTATTATCGTCATTTTGGGTGCCAATAGCTCAGCAACACGATGGGGTGATGCTAAGAATATCTTAAACAGTTTGGCGTCACGTCGTACAGTATAAGGTAGTCGCTTTTATAAAAAAGGCAGTTATCATTATAACCGCCTTTTTTTTGCTTAAATTTTTTGTTGAAAATGTACTCTTATAAAAAAGTGTTAAAGAACGTACTAAAGCTCGCTTAATGGCTAGGAAAACATCACCAATGATAATCCCTAAACTATACCTGCTGACTAACGATGACGACATCAGCTTACTGTTAACCAAACTTAAAGCCGCATTTGCAACTAATCTTATTGCTGTAGTGCAAATAAGACGCAAGCAAGTACTAGCACAGCCTAATGGCTCGCAGCAGCTCTACGATGAAGCGCTAGAAATTATTGCTTTAGCCCAGCAATACAAGGTTGCCGTCGTTATTAATGACGATACCGCTCTAGCCGCTAAGCTGGGTGTAGGGGTACATTTAGGTCAAGGCGATGGTGACATAAGCACAGCGAAACAGTTAATAGCAGCCGATCAAATCATTGGTCGTACTTGCCATGGTGATAGTCAGCTCGTAAAGCAAGCACTAGAGGATGGCGCAGATTATGCGGCGATGGGTGCCATATTTGCCTCAATGACTAAACCTCAAGCGAGTATTATTAGTCGCGAGCAGCTCAATGCTGGCTGTCAGCTAAGCTTAGATAAACCGCTAAATATATGTGTGATTGGTGGACTTAGCGCAGAAAATATTGGTCAGCTGGCAGGCTTGCCATTGACTTATATTGCGGTAGTCGGGGATATTATGGACTTAGCAGTAGAGCAGATAGCGCAGCGTTGTCAGCAGTGGCAGCAAGCGCTTAGTATCTGGCAAACGCTTGCTTAACTTCTTACTCAGCTTTATAGGCTTAGTTCTATGGGACACTCATTTTTATTCAGCGTGATCCATACATAACGTAGCATAAGGCACAGCTTTTAAGCGTTGTTCCTGTATCTCCTCACCGCATACTTCACATTCTCCGTAAGTACCGTTTTCGATACGGCTCAAAGCATTTTCAATATAGATGAGGTTTTGGTGTGCTTCTGCCGCTAGGAGCTGACGCGTATCATTCTGACGGATAGAGATTGCTTGATCTCCCCAATCTTTATTAAGCTCATCTTGCGGATTTTGGATATGATCCTTTATGGTATCGATACGAGTCTGGTACTCTTCTTTAAGCTGTAGTAGTTTTTGTTTGGCCTGATCAAAATCTGTACTCATATGATTCTCCTAAAAATGGCGCTCGTAGTTGTTATTGTTTACAGCACTATCATAAAGGCGCCTTTAAGAGACTACCACCACGAAATGTTACTGCGATCAATTTCTCTACTTTATCACTATGCCTCAAAAACAGCTTTGAGCAAAAACATCTACAGTGAATTCACTATAAAAGAGATAAATTGTCGTTAAGATAATTTTTTTCGCATCAGTTGACGCTATAGCCGACTCAAGCTTACACTACACGCCATTAAGATACTCCCCGTATATCTATTATTATGAAACTGAATCAATAGGAGCTGTAATGAATTTTTTACGTATGAGTGAGCTGAACTTAACCGATAAAGTCGTTTTGATCCGTGAGGATTTAAATGTCCCTATTAAAGCTGGTAAAGTGGCGAGCGACGCCCGATTGCAAGCGAGCCTACCGACGATAAAAATGGCTTTAGACAAAGGCGCTGCGGTGATTGTTTGTTCGCACTTAGGTCGTCCAACCGAAGACAGGTTTGAAGCTGCTTACTCACTAGCACCTGTTGCCGACTATCTAACCGAAAAATTAGGCGATCAACTGAGTCAGCCAGTAGTACTCAACAGTGATTACCTCAATGAAGAAGTCGCTATTAAGGCAGGGGAAGTCATATTACTAGAAAACGTGCGCTTTAATGCAGGCGAGAAGAAAAACGATACTACATTAGCGAAGCGTTATGCTAGTCTTTGTGATGTTTTTGTTATGGACGCTTTTGGTACCGCGCACCGTGCTCAGGCCTCAACAGAAGGCGTAACGATGGCAATGCGCCAAGCTAACAAAACAGTGTGTGCAGGGCCATTACTAGCCGCTGAGCTTGATGCATTGAGCCAAGCGCTACAGACACCAGATCAGCCTATGCTCGCTATAGTAGGTGGCTCTAAGGTGTCAACTAAGCTTGAGGTACTGCATAGTTTGGCTACGTTATGTAGCCAGATTATCTTAGGTGGCGGTATTGCCAATACCTTTTTAGCCGCGCAAGGCCACAGCGTTGGCGCCTCTTTATATGAGCCAGATCTGCTCGATACCGCCCGCGTAATTATGACTAAGACTGAAATTTTATTGCCTGAATATGTGGTAGTGGCTGATAAAGATGACATTGATTTTGCCGACTTTACAGGATCATTAGCTAAAGCTACCGCGACCATAAAAGCGGTTGACGCTATCGATGCTAATGATATGATATTGGATATTGCACCGCAAAGTGCCAAGCAATTAGCAGTCGCTATTACCAAGGCTAAGACTATCTTGTGGAATGGCCCTGTTGGCGTATTTGAGGTCGATGCCTATGGTGCAGGGACACAAATACTAGCGCAAGCGGTACAAGACAGCGCAGGATTCTCAATCGCTGGTGGCGGCGATACCTTAGCCGCTATTGACAAGTATCAAGTTGCTGATGGCGTCAGCTATATGTCGACAGGTGGCGGTGCGTTCTTAGAGTTTGTCGAGGGTAAAACTCTGCCAGCAGTAGCAGCTTTAGAGCTCTAAAGCTAAAAATATCGATAGCACTTTGGTAGTTAAGATTAGCTACCATACCTGCCATATAGCAGTGCTGCTGGTGTAAGTGCCTAATATAATACAACTAATTGATAATGATTATTAAGTAGTATTTATTTGTTCTCATATTGTTACTACATTTAATATTGTTATTGCATGTCTTATTTGCTAGTTATAGAATAGCGCCATTACCGATGCTCGAATGCATTATTATTTATTTATTTATCTTGAAGGTTTACTATGTTAAAACGTCATTTATTACTTGCCACTATATTTGCTGGTACTTTTGCAGTTACTGCCTGTAGCCAACAAACAGAAAATGAAGCAGAAGCGACTGCTGCTGAAGCGGTAGATACTGCTGACTCAGCTGGCGATGATATCGCTGCTAACACTGAAGCCGCTGCAACTGAAGCTGAGATTGCTGCTCAAAATACAGGTGCTGAGATTGCTGATGGCGCTGATACTGCGGGTGCAGCAGCTACGGACGCTGTTGCTAATGCTGGCGAAGCTATTACTGAAGGTACTAACAAAGCGGTTGCAGCGACTGCTGGAGCTGTTGCTGATGGCGCAAGCTCAGTTGCTAATGGTGCATCTGATATCGAAGCTGATGCAGAAGGCAATGCGCCAACTGATCAACAGTACTAATTTTAGCAATAGCTATCTGATGTTAGATGTAGTTATTTGACGGCTCTTTTTGTGATAGCAGTTTATAAAATAAAATAGTACTAAAAAGGCCTTGGGATATTCCAAGGCTTTTTTATGTTCATAACTTTATAACTCAATATTTTATAGCCGATATGTTGTGGGTTCAACTTATCATTGAGCATTGATCATCTAAAACTCAGTAGATAGTAAAATACAGGCGTATCCACTACGAGTGAGGGCTAAATTTTGCTATAATTAACCGCGCTAATAAAGGTAGAGTCGGTTATCCCATAAACCGTCAAAATACCATTCAGAACTATTTATCAAAACCACACTTTCATATCAGTCGTCAAAATCAAATAGAGAGCGTTATATGGCTTTAATATCGTTACGTCAACTTTTAGATCATGCTGCCGAACACAACTACGGTGTTCCTGCTTTTAATGTGAATAACTTAGAGCAAATGCGCGCTATCATGATGGCAGCGGACGCTTGTGATTCTCCTGTTATCGTACAAGCAAGTGCAGGCGCACGTGGCTATGCTGGTTCCGCTTTTTTGCGTCACTTGATTATTGCTGCTATTGAAGAGTGGCCACATATTCCAGTGGTAATGCATCAGGATCATGGTATGTCGCCTGCGATATGTCAACGCTCAATCCAGTTAGGATTTTCATCAGTGATGATGGATGGCTCGCTTGGTGAAGATGGCAAGACCCCAATGGATTATGACTACAATGCTAGCGTGACCCGTGAAGTCGTCAAAATGTCACATGCGTGTGGCGTATCAGTCGAAGGCGAGATTGGTTGCTTGGGTAGCCTTGAGACGGGTATGGCAGGTGAAGAAGATGGTTCTGGCGCAGAAGGCGTGCTGGATCATGAGCAACTATTAACTAGTGCTGATGAAGCTGAGCAGTTTGTCAAAGACACTAACGTCGATGCACTAGCAATTGCCATCGGTACTAGTCATGGCGCGTATAAATTTACTCGTCCACCGACAGGCGATATCCTATCGATTGAGAGGGTGAAAGAGATTCATGCCCGTATTCCTAATACCCATTTGGTTATGCACGGCTCATCGTCTGTACCGCAAGAATGGCTAAAAGTCATCAATGAAAATGGGGGTAATATTGGTGAGACTTATGGTGTACCTGTTGAGCAAATCGTTGAAGCGATCAAGCATGGTGTCCGTAAAGTCAATATCGATACTGATTTACGTCTCGCATCAACGGGTGCTATCCGCAAATTCCTTGTAGAAAACCCAAGTGAATTTGATCCGCGTAAATACTTTAAAGCGTCTATGGTTGCGATGTCAGATATCTGTGCTAATCGTTTTGAAGCCTTTGGTTCAGCAGGACAAGCGCACAAAATTCGCCCAATAAATCTAGAAGGTATGGTTAACTTTTATCAATAGAGTTAAGCGCTTTAGCGTAAACGTGCGATATTATTTTTCATTAGGTTGTTTTTAGCGCATGGTTGATATTGAGTGATAAATATAATAGGTGTCAGATTATGATAGGACTTATCAGCGGACAAGTGCAGCATTTGATGGCACCGATGGCCTGCGTTATGACGGCGTCAGGCGTTGGCTATGATATCGAGCTGCCGTTGCCGTCGTTTTGTCAATTACAATTGGATCAACAAGCTAGTATTTGGACGCATTTTCATGTGCGTGAAGATGCGCAGCTGCTGTTTGGCTTTATTGATCGCAAAGAGCGTGATGTCTTTCGCCAGTTGATTAAGATTAATGGGGTCGGTGCCAAAATGGCATTGGCTATGTTATCAGCGATGTCAGCGGCTGAGCTCAAAATGCATGTCGACCAAGACTCGGAAACCGCGCTCATGCGTATTCCAGGTATCGGCAAAAAGACAGCTCAACGTCTGCTTATTGAGCTCAAAGACAAGCTTAAAAATATCGAAGTTGACGATAGCAATTCGGAGTTTGATGTTCAGATTACGCCAATCTCTAATGAGGGCAGTATCATCGCTGAGGTGGAAGGCGCGCTGATTAGCTTAGGGTATAAAGAGCGCGAAGCTCAGCAAGCCATCAAAGCGGCCAAAAATGACGGCGAAACCTTTACAGATACTCAAAGTTTGTTAAAAGCGACTTTAAAACAACTCTCTCGCTTTTGATATCTGCTACTTAAGCCTTGATTCAGCTATAAGCGACACTAATTGTCGCTTATTTTTATTCTAGCTCTGATTTTATGATGTTTTGCATGACTTACAAGCAAGCTTTAGTTATGCTGATTGATATTCTTTTATAATCTATTTACACACGATGATAAATACTATGATGCAAGACCGCTTGATCAATCCATTATCAGACGCGAGCGATGCGCCTGATTCTAATATTCGACCAGCCTTACTGGCTGAGTACATTGGTCAGCCTGTAGTGCGTGAGCAGATGGAAGTATTTATCGGTGCTGCCCGTGGCCGCAATGAACCGCTGGATCATACCCTTATTTTTGGTCCGCCAGGATTAGGTAAGACTACGCTTGCTAATATTATTGCTCGTGAAATGGGTGGCAATTTGCGCTCAACCTCGGGACCTGTCCTTGAGCGTCCAGGTGATTTGGCAGCGATGTTAACCAATCTAGAAGAGGGTGACGTGCTATTTATCGATGAGATCCATCGCTTGAGCTCGGTCATTGAAGAAATACTCTATCCTGCGATGGAAGACTTTCAGCTGGATATTATGATAGGTGAAGGGCCAGCGGCGCGTTCTATCAAGCTTGATTTGCCACCCTTTACATTAGTTGCTGCGACCACAAGAGCAGGGCTATTGACCTCACCGTTGCGTGATCGCTTTGGTATCGTTCAGCGTTTAGAGTTTTATAATATCGAGGATTTGACGACTATCGTCAGTCGTGCTGCTCGGCTAATGAAAGTCCCTATGAGCCAAGATGGCGCCGTTGAGATTGCGCGCCGCGCCCGTGGGACACCTAGGATTGCCAATAGATTGCTACGCCGTGTCCGCGACTATGCTGAGGTTCGAGGTGACGGTAGTATCAATGGTGCTATCGCTGGTAGTGCGCTTGATATGCTGGCAGTTGATCGGCGCGGCCTTGATCATCTAGATCGTCGCTACATCGAGATTTTGCATGAGCGCTTCGATGGAGGGCCTGCTGGGGTTGAGGCGGTGGCGGCAGCGATGGCTGAGGATCGCGGAACATTAGAGGATGTCATTGAGCCTTATCTGATTCAGCAAGGTTACGTACTACGCACTGCTCGTGGTCGGGTATTAACGCAAATGGCTATCGATCAGATGCTGTAATACGTATTTAAAAAGTGTTCTTATTTATGAAAAAGCGCCTACTTTATATAATTGAAGTAGGCGCTTTGTTATGTAATGACATCTTAGTGTTTTTTAAGGCATTTCGTCATATGTGTTTTATAGCTTTTGCAGGGTGCACTCCATCGCACCGATAATGACGCTATCACGAACCACCGGTGCATAAAATGCACCCTACACCCACTCTATTTTTGCAAACAGTACAATACATATTTTTAGATTAATCTCTATCTTAATAACACTAAGCCAAGATACGCCAAATAACAAATAATACCGCCAAGATATAAAATATCGGTGCAAACCATTCCACTTGCGTTGCGATAGCAATATTTATTCCAAAGCCTGCCAAGGCGATCCAATCACGGCGACGATCGTTGAGCATATCAGCGCGGATTTGTTGGATTTCACGCAGTTGACTGTCTTGCCTTGAGCCTTGCGATGCTAGACTTTGCAAGCCTTGATCTAGCAGTTTAGGTATGTCAGTGGCGGATAATAAAATCTCTGGTAACTGCTGACGTAATTGTTGTAAATTACGCACAGGATCGAGCTGTTCTTTGATCCAACCGCTCAAAATAGGCTTCGCAAGTGACCAGATATCCAGATCGGGATATAACTCGCGACCTAATCCCTCAACATGTACCAAGGTTTTGAGTAGTAGCATCAGCTGCGGTGGAATGCTCATATGGTGGCGACGCGCGATATCTAATATCTGCATCAAGACGCCAGCAAAATCAATCTCATTGATAGATTTTGACAGCATAGGGCCAACCGTGCGACTCATATCACGCATCAAAGCGTGTTTGTCAGCACTGGGCGGTATCCAGCCTGCACGGCTCACAATATCGACTACTGCGGTAAAGTTATTATTCATAACCGCGAGTAACATACGGGCAACGATCAGCTGATCATCCTTCGATAATGTACCCATAATAGCGCAATCAAGACCGATGTAGCGTGGCTCATAGCCCAAGCTGGCAGGCTGCGCATCATTGCCTAAGAGGCTAACAGGTGGTGTCTCTACAAAGACATTGCCTGGGTGCATATCAGCATGAAAAAAGTTATCACGAAACACTTGGGTAAAGAATATCGTTAAGCCTTTTTTCGCTAAGATAGCGCGGTCATAACCTAGCTTATCAAATAGCTCAACTTGTGAGATGGGCACACCTTGAATACGCTCCATAACGATGACGTTTTTGGCGGCAGCATAGACCTCGGGCACGTACATCAGCGCTGAGTCTAAAAAGTTATTGCGCATCTTAGTGGTATTATCAGCCTCTAGCGTCAAGTCCAGCTCATTGAGCATGACCTGCCGATAGTCCTCGACTAAGTCAATAATATGGATAGCCCGTGCCGCTTCAACCCGTGCAGATACCCAGCTGGCAAGCTCGCGCAACAGCTCAAAATCAGTAATAATAGTGTCACGTATATCAGGGCGCACTACTTTGACCACTACTTCACGCTGATCGTGTAGGGCGGCGCTATGGACTTGCGCGATAGAAGCAGCAGCTAAAGGCTTGACATCAAAGCGAGCAAATAAAGTCTCGATAGACTGACCCAAACCATGCTTTGGATCTTGAATTTGCGCGATAGCAATATTGGGGTCAAAGGATTTAACCTTGTCTTGCAGCTGTACCAGTTGATCGATGATATTAGGTGGCACTAAATCACGACGAGTCGAGAGCAATTGACCTAATTTAAGGAACAGCGTGCCCATGTCTTCTAATGCATACTTAATGCCATTAGGCTGATGCTTCTTACCCCAAGCAGCAGGATGCATACGGATTAAGCGCGCTATCGGTCGTAACTGCGGCGCGTCCTCGATTGAAATATGAGTATCAATGCGATATTTCGCTGCAATGTGTAATAGCTCGCGGAGACGTTTTTGATAGGATAAAAGCATGGGTATTGATTACTCTAAATAAGTACTTTCTATAGATGACGGTTAGCTAAATAGGGTTTTCATACGCTATTTTAGCAAATCATAGCTAGGTTGATTTGGTGGGTTACGCTTGAGCTAACCCACCCTACGCAAAACTTATTATTATAAAAAATTCATATAAGATTCTAGTTCGCACTTAAAATGAACTACTAAAATCTAACTGTTTCTAAGCTTTGCTTGCTCTACCTTGATCGCCATTAATCTTGCTTCTTCACGCTCAATATCAGCGCGAAGTTTTAAGAGTTGCTGTTTAAGATCATTGACCTCAGCTTTATCATTAGGATCAGGCTCATTAGTACCAGCGACCTCATTAGCCCAGATACTCACATCGTCGAATGCACGTTTGGCGGTATGACGTAAGCTCCACTTCAGCTGTTTGATAAGCAGTTGCAATTGACTGGCCATAGGCTTACCAATGATAGGCTCAAGCTGACCTGCAACATCAGGATCAAAACCTGCTATCAGCTGTTTTAACTGCATCAGTACTGTGTAATCTCCTGCAATAGGCAGATTACCCTCAGCACCACGGATTAAGTTCAGGAGCTGCGCAGGATTATCAACGGTAATAGTACAGTCAGGGCTACTATGACCGATACGCGCCAGCTCAGCATCGGCACGGGCGCGCTCATCGTAAGAGTCGGCATCATCAACATTCTTGCCACCACGCGGCTCAAATACACTAACCGTCGTCACAGGCTCAAAACGCAGACGATCATGATTGAATAAAATATCCAAATGAATTTCAGGCAGCGCCATATCTAAACGTAGTACTTTACCTGCCAAAGGTACCAGCCCAGCTTTGGTGATTTCATCACTAGCAATAGCGATATTAATGAGCTTTTCGGCACCAGCCAATAAGAATACCGTAATCATAAGACTCTCACCTATTAAATTAAATTGATCTTACAAACTCAGCTTAGCGTTTGGGTTTTTTAGCTGTCATTACGTTTTCTAATTATCAAACCCTCACGCTTTTAGCTTGTAAGGCTTTTATATTACAAAGCTATTAAGCCTTAAAGCCGCGATGCACCGCTACAATACCTGCGGTTAAATTATGATAATCACAATTATCAAACCCAGCCTGTTCCATCATTTGCTTAAGTGTCTGCTGATCAGGATGCATACGGATAGACTCCGCCAAGTACTGATAACTCTCAGAATCATTGGCGATGATTTTGCCCATTATCGGCAGCGCGGTAAATGAGTATAGATCATAGGCTTTAGATAAAGGCTCAAAAATAGGCTTTGAGAATTCCAAAATCAATAAACGACCGCCTGGCTTGAGGACACGATACATAGATTTTAAGGCAGCGTCTTTGTCGGTGACGTTGCGCAGACCAAAGCTGATGGTGACTAAATCGAAGCTTTCATCCTCAAAAGGCGCAAGCGTTTCAGCATTAGCCAGTACAAAGTCGACGTTATTGCAGCCTGCATTAATCAAGCGCTCGCGACCCACTTCTAACATCGCCGCATTAATATCAGACAACACTACATGACCATTACGACCGACCTCACGGCTGAATACTTTAGCCAAATCACCCGTACCACCAGCGATATCTAAGACGTGCTGACCTGCACGAACGCCTGATAAGCTAATGGCATAGCGCTTCCATAAGCGGTGAATACCAAATGACATCAAGTCATTCATAATATCGTATTTTTTGGCAACTGAGGTGAACACATCAGCGACGCGAGCTTGCTTTTCCGCTTTATTAACGGTTTTGTAGCCAAAATGAGTTTGTTCAGCGCCATCAGTGTCAGCAGTATGTGGATTGTTAATATCATCACGCTGATTGAAGAGGGTTTGCTGGGTAGCGGCCTTATTAGCAATAGGTGCGCCATTATTACTGCTTGGTGCCTTTTTATTATTACTGTTTTCACTGTCAGGCATCGTGGTTTGTTGACCTTGAGGCGCACCAACGGGCAAGTCTGCAACTTGAGTAAAGCTATCGGCTGTCGGCAAAGGACTTTGACGCGCTTGGGCTTGCGCACTGATGTGCTGCTGATGAGCGATGCTATCTTTAATAAGTTTGTCTTGGATCTGACTTTGAGAAGTAGTGCTAGTATCTGTATGGTTCGTATTGATAGGGTCGCTCATAAAGGTATCTCTTCACTTATAATATAAAGAATGGGTAATATAGAGTATGGGTTTTAAAGTATAGGTTTTTAGCCAAAACCAGCCGCAATACACAGCTGGTTTTGGTCAAATAGAGTTTTCTTTTAGGGTGAGGCTATCATACTTCAAACGCTGCTATCTTGCCGTTATTATCAGTGGCATGAACCTGATCAATGATCTCAAGTTCACGCTTGCAAAACGGATCAATAAAGCTGCCAACACTCTTAAGGGGTTTCATTGCCGCAAAACCAGCATCCATAAAGTCATATAAAGGCTGATAATTATGGCGATAGGCTGTGCTCTTGGCTAATCCAAACGCTTTACGCAGCACGAATGAATTTAAATACTTATCAGTACGATAGCAGACGTCTTTTAGATTGTTTATCTGAGTACGGCGCTCACCTGCTTCATCAACTCCGCGATAAGCGGCGAGCATATTATCCTCATTCACTGATAAATCATTAGCGATTAGCCACTGTGCTAAGTGCATATCCAACTCAATGGCTAATATAGCCGCCTGAATAGCCAAGCTGCCCGTCTCCAAGGCAGACTCTTTAGCCAAACGCTCAAGCTTTTTGGCTTTGGGCAAGATACGCTCTAGCTGCTTGGCCAATAGTTTGAAATCATCACCGCCGTACAGCTGAGTAATAAAATAATCAGCCATAGGCTTGTTTTTTGGCTGTTCAAACAGTTCACGATGCGTGGTTTGGATACGGGCACGCTGCCAAGCCTGTACTTCATTGAGCTTATCATTAAGCGCTTGATCTTCATGATAAGGCAGTGCCCAATAATGCGTTAAGTGACGTTGTAGTTCTGTTAGAGCGGCCATAATCGATAATCCTATTGCTTTTATTGAATGTAAAAAACTTTAAAATGAAACCGTCTATAATACAGTAAATGGGTCAATCTTGCCGTCTTTATCCTGCTGTATTCTATCAATAATCATCATCTCGCGCGCGCAAAATGGGTCAATAAAACTACTAACGCTATCCAGTGGTTTCATAGCAGAAAATCCTGCCTCGACAAAGTCGTAGAGCAGCTGATAATTAAGTCTATAAACCGTACTCTTAGCGAGCTGAAAGGCTTTATGCAAAAAGAACGAATTTAAGTATTTATCGGTACGGTAGCAGACCTCTTTTAGATTATTAATCTGGTTGCGACGCGCATCGGACTCATCAAGCGTACTATAAGCGAGCATAATGTTGTGCTCATTAGCCAGTAGATCATGAGCAATAAGCCACTGGGCCAAATGCAAATCCAGCTCAACCGCCAAAACAGCCGCTTCAATCGCCATGCTACCTGTGGTCAGCGCTGACTCTTTTATTAAGCTCTCAAGCTTTTTGGCTTTGGGTAAAACACGCGCTAGTTGAATGGCAAGTAATTTAAACTCTTTACCACCATATAATTGAGTCAAAAAATAGTTTGCCATCAGCTGATGGTTAGGCTGCGCAAATAATTCGCTATGCGTACGCTGAATACGTATACGCTGCCACGCTTGTACTTCGTTGAGTACCGTATTCAGCTTGGGATCATCATGATAAGGCAATGCCCAGTAACGCTTTAAGTGTTGTTGCAACTCCAAAAAAGCAGTCATGACAGCCAATCCTATATAATTTTAAACCGTTAAACCCTCAAATCATTCAACTGTAAAACACTAAGCTATAAAACGTAAATGACAAACGACAATAAATTATTAGCGATAAGAATAAGTAATTAACTAGCTAACAGCAAGTATAAGCCCAAAAACAGGTATAAGCGTTTATTATGGCTTATGCCTATCCGTAACAGTAAAAGAAAAGCGCGGTTAATACAAATGCCAAACTGTTACACAGCTCAATTTTATAAGGATAAGGTGGATGCTATTATTAGGCTTGAAGCCTAAAAGCAAGTTGAGCCTATAACTGCCTACTTATACCAATGAGTGCGCACGTATACAAATGCCTAACTATTATAAAGAGTCTAACTATGCCGAAGAATAAATCCAAGCAAATAGTTTCAGGAAGTAATGCTCAGATTGACTCACAAGTCGTCAATGAGAGACTGACACCCAATCCCTTGAGTGAGTTCTCCTTAGATAAAGATGAGCTAAGATTAGCGCTAGTCACCGCTCAATTTGCGCTGCGTGCCACTCGCCAGCAAACACCGTCATCAACCAATAAGCCCACAGGGTTATTAGTATTAGTCAATGGTATGGAGCAGGCAGGCAAAGGTCGTGCGGTCAAGCAATTGCGCCAGTGGGTCGATCCGCGACTCTTAAAAGTCGAGGCCACTATAGGCTATCCACCCTTAGCTCATCAACCTATTTGGCAAGCACATACGCAAGCTATGCCGCGCCACGGCGATGTGATGGTGTATTTTGGTAACTGGTATGCCGATCTGCTATATAACATCATGCGCATGATAAGTGAGAGTGAGGATAAAAAGAGCGAAAGCTCAGCTGATTTACCAGCGCTACCTATCACTGAGTGGCAAAACTATCTACAGCAACAGCTGAATCAGCTCGACGCTTTTGAGCGCGACTTGGCGGTTAATCAAACCAAGGTATTAAAATGCTGGTTTCATATCGATGCCGAAACCTTAAAAGAGCGCTTAACGGACGACGAGGTGGATCCGCAGTTTTTATATCAGATTGACTGGAGTGATACTGAGATAGTTGAGCAATTCAATAGGGTAGCCACCGCTTTACTGCGTGAGCAGGGCGATTGGATCATCATAGATGGTAGCGATAAAGATCAAGCCACTACTAGCTTTTGTCATGAGGTATTGCACGCGATGCAAAACGCGTTAGCAAGTAGTCATGTTCCTGATTCTACGCCTGACGAGCCAGCTGAATCTAGTAGCGCTAATGATAAGTTTAGAGCTGCTGATATTCCCAAGCCATTGACTAAGATAAAAGACCCTGATTTGGATAAGTCAGACTACCGTGAGCAGTTAGCAGATAAACAAGCCAAATTTGCCAAGCTCATACGCGCTAGAGAGGGTCGCCATGTAGTGTTCGCGTTTGAAGGTATGGATGCAGCAGGCAAAGGCGGCGCTATCAAGCGCATGGTCGCGCCACTCGATCCGCGTGAATATCAGATCTATAACATCGGTGCGCCGATGCTTTATGAGCTACAGCATCCTTATTTATGGCGATTTTGGACGCGCCTGCCGAATGAACAAACGGATCGCATTAGCCGTATCGCCATCTTTGATCGTACTTGGTATGGGCGGGTACTGGTTGAACGTATTGAAGCGTTTGCCAAGCCGCATGAGTGGCAGCGTGCTTATGATGAGATCAATCGCTTTGAGGCTGACTTGGCCGATGCAGGAACGCTGGTGATTAAATACTGGCTGGCGATTGATAAGGAGGAGCAATTAAAGCGCTTTGAGGCTCGCGCCGACACGCCGCACAAGCAGTTTAAGCTCACCGATGATGATTGGCGCAATCGTGATAACTGGAGCAACTACGTGCAAGCGGCAGCTGATATGCTGGCACGTACTGACACTGAAGCTGCGCCTTGGTGCATTATTGCAACTAACGATAAGCGTAGTGCGCGTTTGCAAGTGTTGGATCACGCCATCAAGCAGCTTGAAGCGATGATAAAAGCTTAAGGTTTTTATTAAGGCGCGTTTGCTGGGTCATACAATTACTTTGACAACGGTCTTAAAATAAACATAATAGGGTCGAAGGTTCAGACAGGCCCTATTTTTGTAAAAAATCACTTTATAGAAAAATAATCCTAGTGAAGTCTTAAATAAAACATTATTACGGCAATAAGCTTTATAATATGCCCGAAGTTTTTGCTTGGGCATAGTTAAGATGGTCTGCATTATACTTCACTTTTTTATCTCAAATATCATTACGTTACGCTGCTATTTATGTTTTGTATCTATTAAAGTCATCGTATAAATAGCAAGTAACGGCATCAATCGTAGAGCCATCATACAGCTTACGCAAGGCGTGTTAATCTATGGGTAATAGTAGCAGTTCTAACGCATCAACCAAAGATGTCGGCTCCATGAGAATCAATATATTCTTTGCCATACTGTTAATTGGTATGACGGGCTATTTTTTATGGTGGGGCCTTGACTACACCATGCATCAGCAGACCTCATTGTTTCTTGCTGCTACTGCTTTTGGTGTCTTTATGGCATTCAATATTGGTGGTAATGACGTCGCCAACTCTTTTGGTACCTCAGTGGGCGCTGGGACCTTAACGATCCCCCAAGCATTGGGAATAGCTGCGATATTTGAGGTGTCTGGAGCGGTACTAGCAGGCGGTGAAGTAACCGATACCATCCGTAGCGGTATTGTTGATTTGGACGGTTTGGCCGTAAGCCCCAATCAGTTCATATATGTCATGCTCTCAGCTTTAATCGCTGCTGCGTTTTGGCTACTATTTGCAACTCGTAAGGGTTTACCAGTCTCAACGACTCATGCCATCATCGGCGGGGTAGTCGGTAGCTCTATTGTGCTAGGTATCACTTTAGGGGGTACCGAAATGGCGCTCTCAACAGTGAATTGGGGCACTATCGGCACTATTGCTATCTCTTGGGTGCTATCGCCACTGCTTGGCGGCTTAATCTCTTATCTGTTATATAGTCAAATTAAGAAAAATATCATTGAGTATAATGATAGAACAGAGGCTTATCTTGTCACTTTAAAAGATAATAAAAAGGCTCTAAAGCAAGAGCACAAAGTATTTTTGGAGGCTATGACAGAGTCTGAGCAATTGGCTTATACCTCAGCTATGCTTCGTGACCAAGAAATCTATAAAGACGATGATTGTGTCGTTGAAGATTTAGAGACTGACTATTATAAGAGCCTCTATAAGATTGAGAATGAGCGTAGTAATTTAGATACCTTAAAAGCCATTAAGCAATGGGTACCTATCATTGCTGCTGCAGGCGGGGCAGTTATGTCCTCATTGGTGATATTCAAAGGTCTCAAAAACGTCAATAATAATATGACGACTTTGCAGGGCTTTTTAATCATGGGTATGGTCGCTGCGATGGTATGGCTGGCGACTTTTGTTTATACCAAGAGTATTCGTGGTAAGCACAAAGAGGATCTGACCAAAGCGACCTTTATTATGTTTAGCTGGATGCAGGTATTCACCGCGTCGGCGTTTGCCTTTAGTCATGGCTCTAACGACATTGCCAATGCAGTTGGGCCTTTTGCGGCGATTATGGATGTCATCCGTACCAATAGTATTGCATCAGAAGCAGCTGTACCTCCTGCGGTCATGCTAACCTTTGGTGTCGCGCTTATCGTCGGTCTTTGGTTCATCGGTAAAGAAGTCATCCAAACCGTTGGTACTAATTTGGCTAAAATGCATCCTGCTTCTGGATTTTCAGCGGAGCTCGCTGCGGCTGCTGTGGTCATGGGCGCATCCACTATGGGCTTACCCGTATCGAGCACGCACACCTTAGTAGGTGCTGTTTTAGGTATCGGTATCGTCAACAGAGATACCAATTGGGCATTAATGAAACCTATTGGCTTAGCGTGGGTTATCACTTTACCGGCGGCAGCTATCATGTCAGCACTTAGCTTTGTGATTTTAATGCAGATTTTTTAGGTCAGTTTTAGTATCGTTGTCCATTAATAAAATAGTGCCGAATAAAAAAACGCTTAGCGATAATGTATCGCTAAGCGTTTTTTTTAATCCATATAACATGCCTATCAAGTAGCCATCAAGCTTTAAGCATCTGCGGTTTCAGGTTTAGAAGTTTTAGAGTCTTTCGCCTGATCATTGACCACTTTGTCCGTACCATACTGCTTACGTTTTTTGGCGAAGAAGCGATCTAAGCGATCCATAGCATTCTCAAGCTCATCTAAATTCGGCATGAATACTACACGGAAATGATCAGGCGTATCCCAATTAAAGCCCGTACCTTGTACCATTAATACTTTTTCGTCGACCAATAAATCCATCATAAATTGCATATCATCTTCGATAGGATAAATGGCAGGGTCCATTTTAGGGAAGCAGTAAAATGCACCTTGAGGCTTAGTACAAGAGATACCTGGAATAGCATTTAGGCGAGAGGTCGTTAGATCACGCTGTTTAGTCAAGCGTCCTTTAGGAGAGGTCAGCTCTTTCATGCTTTGATAGCCGCCCATCGCTGTTTGAATAGCATATTGGCCTGGTACGTTTGAGCATAGACGCATAGAGGCTAACATATCTAAGCCTTCAATAAAGTCGGTAGCATGGCTTTTCTGACCAGAAACCATCATCCATCCGGCACGGAAACCTGCGATACGATGCGATTTTGACAGCCCACTGTAGGATAAAACTAGCGCTTGATCGGTCAAAGTACACATAGGGGTATGCGTCGCATCATCATAAAGAACGCGATCATAAATCTCATCAGCCATGATTACTAAATCATGCTCTACTGCGACCTCAACGAGCTGTTTGAGTACTTCGTCAGTATACAAGGCACCAGTAGGGTTGTTAGGGTTAATAATAACGATGCCCTTAGTTTTGCTAGTGATCTTAGATTTGATATCTTCGATATCAGGCTGCCAGTTATCCTCTTCGTTACAGCGATAATGTACCGCTTTGCCGCCCGCAAGGTTAGCCGCTGCTGTCCATAGCGGATAATCAGGCTTAGGAATCAACACTTCATCACCATCGCTCATCAATGCCTGCATTGTCATCACGATAAGCTCAGACACCCCATTGCCTAAATAGATATCACGAACGTCAACCGCCGATAAAAACCCTTTAGCTTGATAGTATTGTAATACCGCTTTGCGCGCTGAAAAGATACCCTGTGAGTCTGAATAGCCAATGGCTTCCGTCAGGTTCATTGCCACATCTCGTATGATCTCATGCGGCGCTGTAAAGCCGAACGGCGCAGGATTGCCAATGTTTAATTTAAGGATACGTTGACCGTCTGCCTCCATCTGATTGGCCGCTTTGAGTAGTGGACCACGAATGTCATAGCAAACGTTCTGTAGTTTATCGGATTTTTTGAGAATGCTCATAGTTTTACCTTCCATAGCTTTATACTGTGAATTTTTAACATTATTATTGGTTGTTTGCTCAGATTGAGACTGATCTTGTGGTTGAGTATCAGTAGGAACCGCTAAGGTTACATTGGTCGCTGATTGATCGTTATCGTTACTAATGTCAGCATGCGAGTTATAGAGATTATCAGGGTTATCGTTGATATCGCCACGTAGTAGATAGCCTTCACTACAGCCTAATAGTCGAGCCAAGGTAGGCAGCTTCGATGATACGATACCGTTAGTGCCACGCTCCCAGTTAGAGATAGCACCGCGGCTCACTTTAGCGCCAGCGTCTGTCATTGCTTTGGCTAACTGCGCTGCTGTTAAGCCCTTAGCACGGCGCAGTGCTACCAAACGCTCAGCTTGGGCTGACTTATCTTGACTGTCTTTCATTATCATCTCACCCTTTTTAAACCATTGATCTAAAGACTGAATAGAACATACTGCGTACTTTATTTTTAAGACATACTTAGATTTAGGACATACTCTGATTTCTTATTGTATAACTAACTTATTATAATTTTTAGTCCAAAAACAAGCTCAGTAGCTCACTCTATATCTAAAGCCGATATAAATACCTAAACTTCATTCAGCACATAATGCAAGATATTATTGCATTTCCAATAAGTATGCAAGCGGTTTATTATAATAAAATTGCAAGATTTACTTGCATTTATCCTATTAAGAATTGTATTGAAAACCTCGCTAAAGTAAAGCTTTATGATAACGGAGGCTATAACCTAACTTACACAAAGCGTCACTGTTGTTTTGGGCTATTGAATAGTGATTTTCTGCTGATACAACTCGATTATAATTCCCAAAAAATAAATATTAATTGCGTTTAAGTTTGGTAAAAATAACTGATCTCATCTTGTAACACAGACCATAACTACCATATCTTAGACAAGTTAAGCTTTTTAGATAACAAGCTTTCAAATATTAAGCTCTTAGGTAAACGATAATATAAGGATAACTCATGCAAGACAAGCAACTTAACAAAGACGAAATCGCGCAGTTAACGGAAGCCGATTGGAAGCAGCGTTTAACGAGTGATGAGTATCATGTGATGCGAGAGAAGGGCACTGAGCGCCCTTTTACTGGCGTCTATAATGATATCGATGATAAAGGGGTTTATCGCTGCAAAGGCTGCGGTGCTAGCTTATTCAACTCAGATAATAAGTTTGATGCAGGTTGCGGCTGGCCAAGCTTCGATCAAAGTGTCGACAATGCCGCGATTGATGAGCATGTCGATGACTCGCTAGGTATGCGTCGTACTGAGGTCACTTGTAGCAACTGCGGGGCACATTTGGGTCATGTCTTCCCTGATGGGCCGCGTGAGACCACAGGTATGCGCTACTGCATTAACTCCGTATCTATTGACTTGGACAAAAACGAGCACTGATACGCTTGTATTAGCGGCTACGGTTTAGCAATTTATTGATATTTAGTAGGGGAGCTAATACTAGCGCCCTTATTTTTATTGGCCATGACTACTACTAAGTCTCACGTACGCAAAAATTTAATGAAAATTAAGGATATATAATGAGTAATATTTACGATTTTAGCGCTGAAACTATGGAGGGCACCACGCAGTCTTTCGCTGGTTACGAAGGGCAAGTGTTATTGGTGGTCAATACCGCTAGCAAATGTGGCTTTACCCCGCAGTTTGAAGGGTTAGAGACGCTATACCAGCAGTACAAAGATCAGGGACTAACAGTGATTGGTTTCCCGTGCAATCAGTTCGGCAGTCAAGACCCTGGTAGTAACAATGAAATTGGCGCATTTTGTCAAAAAAACTATGGTGTCAGTTTCCCAATGATGGGCAAAGTCGATGTCAATGGAAAAGATGCCGATCCTATTTTCAATTGGCTAAAGGATCAAAAGGGTGGCCTATTGACTGATGGCATAAAATGGAATTTTACTAAGTTTTTGATTGGTCGTGATGGACAAGTGATTGATCGGTATGCACCAACGACTAAACCTGATGCTATTAAAGCGGATATAGAACAAGCGCTCGCTGCGAAGTAATCCTCTATACAGAAGCTATACAGAAGAATGCAGCCTATACGAAAGAATTTTATATTTTGGAAAATTATAAAATCAACAAAAACAGATGCTTATAGTTATAGGCAATAAAATAGGCAAAAATACGTCATAAATGTTGAAATAGTGTTTGACAGCCAAGTGTAAATCTATATAATACACACCCACAGCAAGGGGCTTTAATTGGTTCTAAGTTGTTAAAGGCAAGTTTAGAGGGTGACAACTTTAGACGTTATGACTTTTAGAGATTCTTAGTAGAGAATTTCGAATAGAATTGAGAAAGCAGAGATGTTTTAGAAATTCTATTTAAAGAATTTCTCTTGCGCGCCTAAAATTGCAGTGCAATTTTTTAACGGCGCTCAGGGTGATTAGCTCAGTTGGTAGAGCGTCTGCCTTACACGCAGAATGTCGGCGGTTCGAATCCGTCATCACCCACCACTTATTAGCAAGTGGGTCTTTAATCAGACAAAAGCTAGTACGACCTTAGCAGCGGTAGTTCAGTTGGTTAGAATACCGGCCTGTCACGCCGGGGGTCGCGGGTTCGAGTCCCGTCCGCTGCGCCATATTTAAAACGAATTTAAACTCTTAAGTTTAAGCAAGTTTCGCCTCAAACATTAGATTGTTTGGGGTTTTTTTGTGTCTGGCTTTTGATATATTTTATTCACTTCAAAAATAATATAGAGTATTTGTGTAGTAAAATAATAAGTATCAATTGAGGTATGAAGTATGATTAAGTAATCGTCGTATTCTACAAATATGAAATGTATTAGGTATATAAAACAATAATATAGGCTTAAAATAACTATAAATAAGGCTTGCTTTGAACACTTGTTGATATCATACTTCGTTGACTATATTTATGGTGAACTTATGTATACATATCTTGCTAGTGCTAATCAACCCCGTTTTACTCATCGACTTTTACCAATTAGCATAGCTGCACTATTTATCATAATGTGCCAATCAGCTACCGCAGAGGATATTCTGCCCACTGCCATTGGCGTTAATACGATTACCCCTGATCAATTTCAACAACAGCGCACCGAGGCCTTAAAACAACAACAGCTGACTAGACCCAACGTCAACATTGACACCACTGAATTTCAAGTTACGCCATCCTCTGCTAGTCCAGATACTGATCCTGCATCAACTCCATGCTTTGACATCAACAACATCTATCTCACTGGCGAGCTTAGCGATCAGTTCAACTTTGCTTTGCGCCCGTTTACTACAGGTTCTGAGTCGATGCTCGGTCGTTGTCTATCGGTTAACGATATCAATGGGCTGGTTACTAACGTGCAGAACCGTATCATTGAAAAAGGTTATGTCACCACTCGCGTCTTAGTTGAGAATCAAAATCTTAAAACGGGCAACTTATTTTTAACCCTTATTCCTGGTCGTATCGATCAGATAGCGCCTATCGATATTAAGGCCAGTCGTCCTATTTATATTGACAATACGGGCAACCCTGCCAACTTTGCTCCTGCCATGCCGATGCAATCAGGTGATCTGTTGAATGTACGTGATATCGAGCAAGCGCTTGAGAACTTCAAACGCGTACCAACCGCTGATGCGGATTTCTCTATTATTCCAAGCAGCCGTATGAGTACCCCCGGCTACAGTGATATTCGAGTGAAATGGCAGCAGGATCGCCGCTTTCGTCTATCAGCGAGCGTCGATGACTCAGGGCAAGATAGTACGGGAGTTTATCAAGCTAACGTAACCTTGTCGCTGGATAATCCGACCTGGAATAATGATCTACTGTATGTGTCCTATAACCGTGATCTCGATGGTGGTAATGAGGATAGCGATGGTAGCGACGGCTATAACGTCGGTTATGTCCTACCTATAGATAATACTCTAATCACGCTAACCCATAGCGGTTATAACTATGATCAAACCATTGCCGGTATCAATCAAGATTACGTCTATAGCGGTGAGTCCTATAACACTGATCTATTAGTCTCACAACTCGTCCATCGTGACAATCATAGTAAGACTTTCCTTAAAGCAGGCGGCTTTGCCAGACAGCAAAGCAACTTTATTGATGATACTGAGGTTGAAGTACAGCGCCGCCGTACGGCAGGCTATAGAGTCGGTGTCGGCTATGAGACGGTTATTGGAAAGACGCAGTGGTTAGGTGACATCCTCTATCAGCGTGGCACCGGTGCTTTTAATGCGATTACTCCGCCAGAAGCCCTCTTTAATGAAGGTAGTGCGCGCGCCGGTATTATCAAGACCAACATCGATATGAGCCGTCCGCTAAGCGTCGCTGACCAAGCGCTCAATTACCGCGCGACCTTTAGGGGTCAATATGCCACCGAAGCACTCGTACCCAATGAGCGCTTAATCATTGGCGGGCGCTACACAGTACGCGGCTTCGATGGTGATCGTAGTCTTAGCGGTGATCATGGCGCACTGCTTAGACAAGAGCTCAGCGCTTATATCGGTGATAGACCGCACGCAATTTATGTAGGCGTCGATGCAGGATACGTCAAGCTCGATAATAGTGAGCAAGATGACTTGCTACTAGGTCATCATCTGATTGGCGGTGTGGTCGGGGTCAAAGGTTATGTGACGCCACTACGCACAAGCTATGACTTATTTGCAGGATATCCGCTCGCGCAGCCGGATAACTTTAGTGATAAAGACTGGGTAACTGGCTTTAGCTTAGGTTGGCAGTATTAAGCTAAAGCTCTGATAGCTTAGCTGTACAACTCAAGCTTTAAAGTTAAGCACCATTCAAGCTCTACTATTTAAATCGCTTAGAATCTAAAAACATTTGCACGACCTAATTTGATATTAAATTATCTACATCCAAGGACATCTTTATGAACGCACAATGCTATCGAGTTATCTTTAACAAAGCCCGTGGTATGCTCATGGTGGTGTCCGAAGCTGCACGCTCACAAGGCAAAACCAGTAATGCAGGTGAGGGTGGCAGCGATATTAGTCAAGTCGCTAGTACCTCTCAGATTAGCGGTTCTAGCAATAGCGGTGGCTATCAGGGTGGCAGGTTAAATAGTCTACGCGCCCAAGTACTCTTGTCGCTAGGTCTTGCCACTATCGTAGCAGGCGCTAGTCTTACCGCTCATGCTGATAACACCGCAATCATCGCGGATCGTAACGCAGCGGCGAATCAACAAGCCACGATACTAGCCACTTCAAACGGTCTAGCACAAGTCAATATCCAAAGCCCAAGTGCGGCTGGCGTCTCGCGTAATGTCTTTAGTCAGTTCGATGTCGGCGCGGACGGCGCTATTTTAAATAATAGCCGTGTTAACTCGCAGACGCAGCTTGCTGGTTGGGTAGAAGGTAATCCGTATCTCGCCCGCGGTGAAGCGCGTATTATTTTAAATGAGGTCAACTCTAGTGATCCTAGTCGATTGGGCGGATTTACTGAGATTGCAGGGGGGAGAGCTGAGCTTATCATTGCTAACCCTGCTGGCATTACCTGCGCAGGTTGCGGCTTTATTAATGCCGCGCGCACGACGCTTACGACAGGTGAGGCACTGATGGATCAAGGCCGCGTGACCGGCTTTGATATAAAAGAGGGTAATATTCGGGTTGATGGCGATGGCTTAGATAGCAGTACATCAGACTATACACAGATTTTAGCGAAAACCACGGAGATTAATGCCGCGGTTTATGCCAAAAACTTAGACGTCATTACCGGTAATAATACCGTTAGCTACGAGGCTGATGGCGCAGACTCAATCATTACGCCTAAAAGTTCTGCTAGTAGCAATCAAGCGACAGGCGTGGCGCTTGATGTGTCAGCGCTGGGTGCAATGTATGCAGGTAAAATCCGTCTGATCGGTACTGAAAAAGGTATGGGCGTCACTAATGCGGGTAGCATTATTGCCTCAAACGCTGGTGGTTTACAGCTTGATGTTAGTGGTAACTTGATTAACATGGGCAGTCTAATTGCGAACAAAGGCAAAGTAGCTATTAATACTAGTGGCAACTCTGTAAATAACTCAGGCACGATTGCCAGCAGTCAAGATACTACTACTCTCATTAGTAGCTCGCTTGATAATAGTGGTGTGATCAGCAGTTATGATACGGCAAGCTTGCAGCAGACAGGCGCTATTGCTAACTCAGGTGAGATCGCTGCGGGTAGCTTCGATATTGACGCCAGTAGCTTAAACAATACTGGTAAATTATTGCAAACGGGTAGTGGTCAGCTAGGTGTTACTACAAGTTCACTAATTAACAAAGAAGGCGGCATCATTGGTCAAGACTTGTATGCTGATGCTAGTACGCCGCCTGCTACCGCCCCAACAACTAATCCGCCAACAACGGCTAATAATGGCAGTACAGTACAAGAGAATAGTGGTACGACGAACCCTTCAGAGCCTACCCCTGTCATCCTACCCCCTGTTTCTCGTGACGGTACTATCACCGTTAGCAACATTACTAACAGCGGCAGTATCTATAGCAATAGCAAGATTAATACCACCGCCGATAGTGTTAATAATCAAGGTAAGTCGAGTCTCGCGCTGGGTCGCTTAGATATTGCCAATAGTGGTAGCTTAATCAATACCGATAGTCGCGTGCAGCTTGAGAATATCGACTGGCAACTAGCAAGCTTTGATAATAGTAATAGTCAAATTACCGCGACGAATAGCATTAACATTCGCACAGCCAATCAGATTAATAATACTCAAGGTACAATCGGGGCTATTGGTGACATCAGTCTAAGTGCAAAAAATCAGATCAATAATAATCAAGGTGTTATTCAGAGTAACGCTAATGTAATCACCAACAGCGACGATTTCAACAATACTAAAGGTAGCATTAGTAGCCAAGGTAATTTAAGTATTGATAACCGTGGCAATTTGATCAACAACCAAGGTCGTCTGCAAAGCGATGACAGCCTAACTCTTAATACCAAAGGCTATAGTAATACGGACGGCACTATCATCGGTGTACAGCGCGCTGCTATTAACACTCTTGATGACATTACTATTAATAACAACAACAATAATATCCAAGCAGGCAATTTGGCCATTACGACTCAAGGCATCTTTACTAACACTACTAAAGTTGCTGGACAAAATGCACTAACGATCACCGCCAACCGTATTGATAACCAACAAGACGGCGAGCTGACCAGTAGTGGCACCACTCAACTCAATGCAGCCACTGATATCGATAATCGCGGATTAATCAATGGGATTAATACCTATCTAAACGCTACTGATAGCGTTAATAATTATAGTGGTGGTCGCATTTATGGTGATCAAGTAGCGATAGCGGCTAATACTTTAAACAATACGCCTGATGCGGGTACTGATAGCTCAGATCCAGCACCTGTCATTGCCGCGCGTAATCGCTTGGATATAGGGGTTACAACGTTAAATAATAATTCCAACCAAGCCCGTAGCGGAAAATTCAATGAGGACTTTAGTGGTCAAGCTCGTCTCATTAGTAATGGTGCGCTATATATCGGTGGCAGCCTAGATGCCAATCAGCAAGCGGTAGGTCGCGCGACGACCGTGAACAATAAAGGTGCTTCTATCGAGTCAGTCGGTAATATGACGATTAGCACTAATTTGCTTAACAACGTCAATGCCGACTTTAAAAAAGAGGCCTTTACTATCAGTGAGGTCAAAGATAAGAACCAGTATGCAGGCACAGAAGATGGACGTAAATATGATGAAGAGGAAGTAGAGCTACGGGATGACAGTAAGCTTGACGATGAAGATCTCTATGTTATCGCAACCGATGAGCCACTAGGCTCAAGTGGTGGCGAAAACTTTTACATCTTTAACTTCGATGAGCGCATCACTGAGGATAGAACCGTTGTCTCAGACCCTTCTAGAATCATCTCAGGTGGCGTGATCACCTTGCAAGGCGATCAGCTTAATAACGACAAAAGCCAGTTAGGCTTAGGAGAAGGATTTCTTGTCACAGGCGATAATATCACCAATGTTGGCGATGTCGATTTACAAGGCTTTAAGACCAAATACATCGAAAACGGTAAAGTGATCTATAGGCATGTGGAGTCCTCAGGATTTTTTGGTAGCGGTCATAAAATTGAGAAAGATAATAAAGGGGCCTACACTCAAGCGCCTGAAAAATTAGAGTCTTATCAGCTCCCTATTCTAAAGCAAGACATCGATAAAGTGGTCGTGGCTCAAAACGTCACGAATGCTGATGGCCTCACTGTTACTAGCACCCCAACCGATGAGATTCGTAGTAGTGGCACTGCGCCAAGCTTACCTGATAGTAGTTTGTTTGGTATTAATCCTGATAGCGATGCCGATTATCTGATTGAAACTGACTCTGAATTTGCTAATTATAAAAACTGGCTGTCATCAAGCTACATGCTAGAGCGCCTAAAGCTGGATCCCACTATCACTCAAAAGCGTCTAGGTGATGGCTACTATGAGCAGCAGTATATTCGTGATCAGATCATGATGCTCACAGGTCGCTACTACCTTGCCAACTACGCTGATCAAGATGCTCAGTATAAAGGACTAATGGATGCAGGGATCACTGCAGCCCAAACCCTTAACTTACGCCCAGGTATTGCCCTAAGTGCCGCGCAGGTCGCTAACCTCACCACTGATATGGTATGGCTCGTAGAACAAAGTATCACCCTAGCAGATGGTAGTACGCAGTCTGTGCTCGTCCCTAAAGTCTATACCCGCCAAGCGGCTGGTCAGATTGACGGTACTGGCAACTTAATTGCTGCTAACAATATCGACGTCAATCTAACAGGCGATCTTACCAGCCAAAGCAACATCATCGGTCATCAAAGCATCACCATTAGTGCCAATAACATCACCAATGCCAATGGCGGTGTCATCAAAGGCAGCTTTGTTCAAATCAGCACCACAAACGACCTAAACAATCTAAGCGGCACTATTGCAGCGGACAGTGCTATGCAGCTCAATGTCGGCGGTGATCTAAATAATAAAAGCCTCACCTATACTAGTGATGCAGTCGATGGTGCTAGTAATGCCACCCGCACCGGCATCACTCAAATAGCCAGCATCTATGTTGGTGATGATTTGAAAGGTCAGACAGATGCTAATGGCAACCCCTTAACTACCTTTGTCGCAAGCGTTGGCGGTAACACTACTTTCGCAGCAGGTCGTCTTGACAACCAAGGCGGTAGCAGCGTCATCAACGCCACAGGCGATGTCACTCTTGATGCGGTCAATGTCAGCTATCAGTCCAACAGCATTCTTGATAGTAATAACTACTATAACCAAGGCGCATCAGCCGATATTGGTAGCCAAATCACAGGTAACAACGACATCCTCTTAACCGGCAACAACATCAGTGGCACCGCGGCTCAAATCAGTAGCACTACTGGCAATGTTGGTATCCTTGCCGATGGCAACGTCGACTTCATCGAGGGTCGTAGTACAAACAATCTTAGTACTGCCTCAAAATCAAAAGAAAGCAACTGGTATGGAAGTAAACGAATTTCAGAAAGTGTTGACTTTTATGAAGATAATGCGTTGATCACTAATATCAATGGTAACAGCGTTTCAATCGACTCAGAGAACGGTAACGTCAATTTAATAGGCTCAAACGTAAAAGCCGTTGGCGCTGCTAAAGTCACCGCTATGAACGGCAAGGTCACCGTTCAATCAGCCGTAGATAAAGCCGCCTTGAGTGAAACCCGCAGCACCAGCAACTTTTACAAAGAAACAGGCGCACAAAAAGGTTATGAGCGTGAGACGCTCAATCAAACGGGCATCAGCGGCGGTAGTGTCTATATCAATGGTGACAATGTCGCGGTTAATGGTGCTAGATTACAAGCCAAGGACGGCACCCTACAAGTGGGCGATGCCACCCTTGCCACTGATAGCCAAGGTAATATAATATTTGGCGATAATGGTAAACCTATCATTGAGTCAGGCTCTATAGACAACCTAAGCTTTGGCACTATTGAGCTTAATAGTCGTGAGTGGGATGAGAAACAAAAGGCTTATAAAGGTATCGCCAAAGTCGGTATGCAAGTCGCAGGTGTCGTCGGTGGCGCACTAGGTATTACTGATGGTATCACCATTAGTGAAAGCAATGGCACTACTACCACCAGCAAAGACGAAGCTATCAGTCGCCTAGAAGGACAGAATATCTTAGTTGGTGGTAAGACCGTTCAAGCAGAAGGCACCCAGTTCACCGCCACTCAAGCGGGCGGTAGCACATACATACTAGGTAAAGACATTGACTTAGGGGTGGCAACTAGTACTACCACTGCCACTACCACTGCCCAAAAAGAAACCATTGGTGGCGAAGGTGTCAAGCTGAACAGCGACAGCTTACAGCTAGGCGCTGTGGTTCGCACTGATACTGAGGACACCAAGACCACCACCACAGGTACTAACCAAGGCGTTACTATCAACAGTGACAACATCGTCGTCTTAGGTGATATGACTGATGGTAGCCTCACCACCACTGCCGCTAAGCTCAATGCCAATCAACAGACAGGTAGCTTATTGATTGGCGCTAAGACTACTGTCTTAGGAGGTATTGAAGATACTGAAACTGTCACCCAAAGCAATAAAACAGACACCACTCGCATCAGTGTTGACGTACATCACGCGGCAGTAGATACCATTAGCGCCGCTGAACAAGTCAAAGAAGCAGGCTCTGCCCTCGCCGCTGCTAAGAACAACCTTCGTGACGCCAAAGACAGAGTATCACGTGGTGAGCTAAGTCAAGATGCCATCAAAGACTATGAGATCAACCTAGCAGCCGCTACCCTAAATCTTGCCAATGCCCAAATTAATCTCGGTAGTGTCGCCGCTGGTGCTGCTAATACTGCGGGCACCCTAGGCTTTAGTGCTTCAGCTAACGTTGAGAATACCCAAACTAAAACTACCGATACGCAAACCCAAGGCAAATGGCAGGGTACAGAAGTCAATGGCGCTAATGCTACCTTTGTTGGTGATAACTTTACTGGCGTCGGACTCCAAGGCAATATCGGACAGCTCAACATCGACAACCTTGGCAGCCTCAACCTTAGTGCAGGTACCAACACCAGTAGCAGTACCAGTACCAGCAAAACCAATAGCCAAACGGGCAGTATCAGCACCACAGGCAGTGCAAGCCTTGGCATCAGCACCCAACAAAGCCAATCCCAAGCCCAAGGCACTACCTTTACCAACAGCGAGCTAAACGTAGGTGAGCTTAATGGCTATGCCGATACCACCAACTTAACAGGCGGACGCATCAATGCAAATGGCGGCAGCTACGCTACAGACAACCTATACATCGAGACCGTGCAAAACAGCGAAAGTCAAAGCAATAAAAGTTCAGGGGGCAACCTAGGCATCAACTTTAACAACGGTATTCCAAGCGGTGGCAGTATCGGTGCCAATAAAGCCAGTGGTAGCAGTCAAAGCATAACCGCCGCCGAGCAAAGCGGTATCGTCTACAATGATGACAATCACAGCCTAACCGCAGGCAGCACCACTAACATCGGTGGCATCATCGCTAATATAAACACCGATAGCGATGGCACCCAAACTAACAGCAATCTGAACTTCACCACAGGGACTCTAGTCACCAAAGATCTGATCAACACGGCAACCCAAGAACAAAAGAGCATCGGTGGCAGTATTAGCACAGGTAAAACCGCAACGGGCGTTAGTCTCAATAACATCGGTCTTCAGCTTGGTAATACAGGTCAAGAGTTTAAAAGTAAAACGCTTGCTACTATTGGACAAGGCGCTGTGGTCACGGGTGACATGATCACAGGACAAGATAGCTTAGCAGGTGTCAATCGTGATGCCTTCAACACTGAAACCATCATTACAGATAGGCAGACGGGTGGTCTTGCGGTAGATACGGGTATTGATACCCGAGTGTTTACCAGTGCAGGTCGAGAGGAGATTGTCAAAGAACAAAGAGAGCTTGGGAAGAATGTTAAAGGCGTTGTTGCTATTACTGGCACTGCGGGACTAGCCGTTCCCTCCATCGCAGCGGGACTCTTAGACAACGGCAATAGCAACCCTGATAGTCTTAATAAATCAGGCATTGATAAAGCCAAAGACAACGTTACTCAGCTCGTCAACAATCTAGAAACAGGTATGAGTGATGATACTGTTAATCTTACCGCGACTGTAGAAGCCATACAAGAGGGCGAGCTGACTAACAGTGTTGATAACAAAGACACCCTCAATCAGCTTAATGCTGCTATCACTCAAGGTACTGATGCTAGTGGCACTCAAATCAGTCTCGTTGATGACCTGCGTAACGTAAATGGAGATAGTGTTCGAGGCACAACCAACGTTATCAATGGTACAGATACTTATATTGCTACCGATAGTATGGGTAATGTGGTTGAACTCATTAATCATGAAGGTGCCCATCAAAACGGTCAAGGAGAGTTCGCGGCTGATGTCATGGGTCAAACAGGTAACAGCGCCTTTAACCTTGGCAAATGGGCGAACAGTGGCGCAATCGCGGAAGAACGCACGACCATTACGCCAAGACCAATCACGGCTACTAATGATGCTAAAGCTCAGCAGGAGCAACTCGCAAATGATAAAGAGAAGTTAGAGACTCAGCAGAACGCTGGCGATGCGTTTGAGGATAATCGCAGAGGGATAACAGTTAGAAGTCCGCAACAACAACAAAGACGAGATATTATTGCTTTTGAAACATTGGCAATACGTAGACATTTACCTAATTTCAGAGGGATTTCTACAGCACGTCCAAACAATCAAATTTCTCAAGCTGAGGTATTAGAATATCAGGCATTAAGTAGATTCCTGCAATCGTCAGGAAGAACATATCCTAATCCTGAAGCTGCTTATCGAGCATTTCAGCGAGAAACAGCACAGCGTCCTGTCCAGTTAAACATAGAACTTGGTGGTAGTGGAGGACAGAGAACCAACTCTTCTTCTAACCCAGACGCAAATGCATGGGAGGCTATAAGACCTAATGTCCAGAATCCTAACAAAAGACATAAGGTAGATAGTGTTGGTGGTAAAAATGTACTAGTTAGAGACGTTAATACAGTGGTCAGTAGCCGTGTCAATATGGAACATGATATTATCCAAATAAGGCTAGGTGGAGGTCAACCATCAAGAGGACCAAGCGGTGAAAGGCAAATTGAGATAAATGGCAGAACATATCAGACACACGCCGGAGGAGGTCCGAACACATCGGACAGTCTAATTCCTGTATCATCACGTAATCCAAATGAAATGTTTAGATTATCTCGAGGAGAGTATAAGAATTTACAACAAATTGTCAGGAATAAGGGCAATATCAATCAAACACGTACTAATCTGTCTGGTCGTCCAGACTTCAATCAGAATGATTTTAATAGAGCGGCAGAGGTATACAATGCAACAAGATGAACTGGATGGATACTATAATATTTTATTTGAAAATGAATTTAATATTAATGAGTTAAAAGACTTGATGATAGAAAGGTTTCCCACCTCGAATATAATTTTTGATATCGATGATGAATATGGAGCCATAGAGCATCGTCATAATGATGATAAATTTGATATATCCATGTCTATTTTTTATATGAAAACAGATGATGTTTATGATTTTAAAGATGTAAAGATTAGAGCATTGCTATACGTAGGGACTGAACTTCAAATTAGCTCTTTTGACATAATGAACTTTTTACAAACAATTTCTAAGAAGTTTAATACAAAGATTTATGTGCCTATCGAAGACGTAGAAAAAGTATTACCTAGCTTAGGTAATATTAAAACGTGGTGTATAGATAATGATAAAAGAAAGATTGTATTTGATTTAGAAGAGTTATCAGGTAATTCTTTAAATCACTATTGCGACTATCTACTTTTCCCTTGAGATATAAAAGCTGATAAGCAGACTAAATGGGATGGCAATAAGTATAGGGCAGGTTATTACTTTCATTAGTTTGGCATGATATCAAAAGCCTACTATTTATGTCGTCTTTGTATTGTTTAGAAAAAATAGGTAATAGGATTTATACAAAAGAAAATTTAGTCAATAAGAAAATATTGAATTTTTAAGAAAAAACGAAGCTTACACCTTAGATGTGCCATCCTCTTATATGACATATTACTTAAAAGAAGATATGTTTTATTCTTTATCTAAAGACAGTCATTTTTTGATTACGACTAAATTAAACCCTATATTTTGTGAACAGTTAGTAGATAAGCGAATGAGTCTGTGAGTAAGTGTCGTAACACATAAAAGTTAAGCGCAATTAGATCAGAAAACTACGATGCATCATGTATCGTAGCTTTTTTATTTGGCTTAACTAAACCAATGACACGCTCAACTTCACCACAGGCACTCTAGTCACCAAAGATCTTATCAACACCGCAACCCAAGAACAAAAGAGCATCGGTGGCAGTATTAGCACAGGTAAAACCGCAACGGGCGTTAGTCTCAATAACATCGGTCTTCAGCTTGGTAATACAGGTCAAGAGTTTAAAAGTAAAACGCTTGCTACTATTGGACAAGGCGCTGTGGTCACGGGTGACATGATCACAGGACAAGATAGCTTAGCAGGTGTCAATCGTGATGCCTTCAACACTGAAACCATCATTACAGATAGGCAGACGGGTGGTCTTGCGGTAGATACGGGTATTGATACCCGAGTGTTTACCAGTGCAGGTCGAGAGGAGATTGTCAAAGAACAAAGAGAGCTTGGGAAGAATGTTAAAGGCGTTGTTGCTATTACTGGCACTGCGGGACTAGCCGTTCCCTCCATCGCAGCGGGACTCTTAGACAACGGCAATAGCAACCCTGATAGTCTTAATAAATCAGGCATTGATAAAGCCAAAGACAACGTTACTCAGCTCGTCAACAATCTAGAAACAGGTATGAGTGATGATACTGTTAATCTTACCGCGACTGTAGAAGCCATACAAGAAGGTGAGCTAACTAATAGTATTGACAACCAAGACACCCTCAACAACTTCAATACCGCCATTACCGAAGGCACTGATGCTGATGGGACGAAAATTAGTCTTGTCGATGACCCTCGTAATGTAGACGGCATACGAGTACGAGGTACCACCAACGTTGATACAGGACAAGACACCTTTATTGATACTGGTAGCATGAGTAGTGTGGTTGAAGTCATCAACCATGACGCCGCGCATCAAAATGGACAGGGAGAAGCGGCTGCTGATGTCATGGGTCAAACAGGTAACCGTGCCTTTAATCTTGGTAAATGGGCGAATAGTAGTGCAATAGCGGAAGAGCGCACAACGATCACGCCAAGACCAATCACTGCTACTAATGATGCCAAAGCGCAGCAAGAGCAATTAGCAAGCAATAAAGAGAAGTTAGAGGCTCAGCAGGAAGCTGGGGATGCGTTTGAGGATGATACGGATACTTGGACTTATAATGGAAATTCTGCGCCCTCTACTAACGCTGAAATGAGAGCTTTAAATAATGAAGCAAAAAGGTTGTTTCCGAACAGTACTGCTGATCAAGAAGCTTATAAGGCGGGGAAAGAGTCTGCTTTTGGCTCTAGTGTTGTTAATGCAGGGCAAGGATTAGTAGAAATTGCTAGAGATCCAAAAAGTGCGATTACTAATTCGTTTAGAGGTATGATAAACGTATTAACTGATCCGAATAAAGCGGGTCAAGAGATGAGAGCAGCCATAATTCAATGGAAAGACGACTACAACAAAGCTTTGAAAGACAACCCAAAACTTGCCGGTAAAATGAGAGGTGAGCTTGAGGATGCTGTAGGATTTGGAGTGGTTAGTACGGTATTAACTGGAGGTTCAGCTAATGCTCTAAAAACATTGCAACAAACGGGTAAGTTTGAATCAAGAGGTGTATTAGGAGATAATAATGGTTCAGGAAATGCTAAAGAAGTTATTCATGGAGGAAATGGTCAGGCAATATCAGGTCATGGATATTATGATTTTAGAATGACTGCTAATAGAGAGTTAATTGTACCTGAAGGTACTACTGTTATAACTGCGCCATTTAATACAAAAATTAGTGATACTACTGGACGTTTTATGGAAGGCGTTAATGCTGATAAATTAGGTCGAGTTAATGCTAATCAGAGAGTACAAATGGCAAAGGATTGGGCTAAACAAAATAACATAACTGGACGAGCTCTGACTAGACTAAAAAATGAAGTTAAAGAGCTACAGGTTTATAAGCCTGGATCTACTATGCCTAATTATAGTATCAGCCCACCTGAAAGACTAACGATCCATAAAAACTCTACTACAGTAGGAGTGACGACAAATCTTGATCAGATACTAAAGCCTAATAAAGGTTGTATTCCTTTAGCTACCTGTACTGAAACTATTAAACGCTAACAGAGGCAAATTATGTATTATCCTGATTTAGAAAACTATTATATGTACGATGATAACTACTCGAATATGTTTAACATTGGTTGGTTGGATAAGTCTTATGATTTCACAAAAGGTGAGGTTAGCCAAAATTTAGTGGAAAAACTTCGATATCTAACATTACTTGCGAGAGAGCAAGATATGTTTCATTACACACATCCGAGTGGCATTGTTGTTCACAGTGGATTAGTTCGAGGACCAATATTCGAATGTCCTTATTGTGGAGAAAAAATCGGTCTGTTCGATGAGAATGATCAGTCTGATAACCCAAAGGGTGTTCAATTAGGATTAAATACTATGGAAATACCAAGTATTGACGGAAATTTCATCTACATATTCCCCACTTTACTCTATCACTATATTACTGAACATAATTATCGTCCACCAAACGAATTTTTATTAGCTTTAGAGGCTTTTGATTTAACCAAACCTTTCAACTGTAACGACTTAGATGACAATGTCTATGAAAGTTTTGGAGAATGATCAGTTAATTTGAATTGAAATTTATATTATAAGATAATTTGAAAATATTATTTTCACGTATTGAGTCTGGTCTCTAATTTGTCCAGCGCATCAAACATTTTCCAAAATTCAGAATTTATTCAAAGGCTACCACATAAGAATTTATGTCGTAGCTTTTTTTATTCTTAATTTATTATTCTTACCGCGACTGTAGAAGCCATACAAGAAGGTGAGCTAACTAATAGTATTGACAACCAAGACACCCTTAATCAGTTTAATACTGCTATCACTCAAGGTACCGATGCTAGTGGCACACAAATTAGTCTTGTCGATGATCCTCGCAACGTAAATGGCGAACGTGTTCAAGGCACGACTAACGTTATCAACCGAACTGACACATTTGTGAACACTGACAACATGAGTAACGTGGTTGAAGTCATCAACCATGACGCGGCTCATCAAAACGGACAAGCAGAAGCGGCGGCTGATGTCATGGGTCAAACAGGCAACAGTGCCTTTAACTTAGGAAAATGGGCTAACAGTGGCGCAATCGCCGAAGAGCGTACGACGATCAAGCCAAAACCAATCACAGCGACTAATAATGCTAAAGCGCAGCAGGAGCAATTAGAGCAGAATAAGGAGAACCTAGAAGCTCAGCAGGATGCTGGGGATGCGTTTGAGGATGGTGGAATCTACGACGGTACTGTACCTGGTTACTCTGGTGAGTGGGAGGATATGAAAAATGTATGGGGAACTAAAACTCGACCTATAACAGAGAAAGATTTTGATAAATTCGTAAAAAGTATGTCTAAGACATTAGGATTTGATGTAGAAGATGCTGCAATCCATATTTTTACGCCTTTGATGGCTGGGTCGGGTTCAACTGCCAATATGGTCGTTAGTATAGGCAAAAGTGGTATTATAATTTCAAATAAAGGTAGAGTAGTCAAGCAGTATAGTTCTGCTTATCTTGCTAAACTAGCTGCTAGTAGAAAGGCTAGCAAAAGTGCAGCTTCTGACTTGCCTTCTACAAATATAGGTTCAAATCTTCCTGTAATCAAAGGTACTTCTATTAAGCAAGCAGGGGCAACTAAAAATTTAGACTTTAGCAAGGTATGTAGTGGTACAGTATGCTTCACCGCAGGTACATTAATTCATACTATTCATGGTACAAAACCAATCGAAACAATTGAACGTAGCGAACTGGTTTGGTCAAGAGAAGAGTTTGGTGATAAATATGATTATCGTCCTGTCATTGCCACCAAAGTCACGCCAAATGCGCCTATTTATGAAGTTAAGATTAAGCATGACAATGGTTTAGAAGAAACCTTTAATACTACCGAAGAGCACCCATTCTGGATTGATGGTGAAGGTTGGCGAAAAGCGTCAATCTTAGAGTCGGGAATGAAGTTACTTGATAAGCAGGGGTATGCTACTGCCACTGTTGTTAGCCAAATGGCTTTAGAAAAGACTGATACAGTTTATAACTTTGAAGTACAGGAATTTCATACTTATCATATTGGCGAGATAGGTCTTTGGGTACACAATGCAAATTGTTGTGACTTCACTGATAACTGGGGTGCCATTGAACCGAAATTCAAAGCAGCAGGTTGGGTCGATTCCAAAACGAATAAGGTTCGTTATTTAGATCCATTTGACGGTAAACTAAAGAACTTTCCTGATAATGTGACACCACAGGTTGATCATGTATTGCCAAGAGTTGAAGCTAAAAGATTAGCCGGTAAAGACTTAACAACTGCTGAATTAAATAAAATCATCAACTCTAGCGATAATTTAATGCCTATACCTGGCTATCTAAATGGATCTAAAGGCAGTAAGGTAGAGTATAAAAATGGCGGTTGGGTACAATACGGTAATAAAGGCAAAGGTAAACCGATACCGATTAATGCAGAATATAAAGCACATATTCTAGAAATTCAAAAAGATATTCGACTCAAAATTTTAAAAGCTATCGAAGTTAAAGAAGGTAAATAAAATGAATACACATATTCTTAATGAGTTTGATGAGATTTACTATGATCTAGAGAAATTGAGTATCGATGATGTTTATATCAAAAACAGAGATGAAACAAAAATTGAATTTAATTCACTCAACTTTAAGAATGCTAAACCTAAGAATTTAAGCTTTCATGACTATTTCTTTAAGCCATTTAAGGACACTCAACCTAATACTTATGCAGTGTTATCTCAGGTTAAAGAAAAGTTCTTTTATGCTATCCAAAGAACAGATATTCCAGAAATATTTTCAGATATTACAGCGTTTGGGGTCAATATCAATGGCATTATTGTATTTTTAGGATATACGCCTTACATTGATAAGCATGCTCAAAGAAATGAGTTCAATTTCCCCATAGAGATTATTCATTCGTGGCTGTGGCATAGCGCAGGTTGGTATATTTCCGACGGAGTAAACTATGGGCCATTAGCCGCAAGTGCTTTACCATCAAGTAATAACCCACCGTTAGTATCACTCTGTCCAGATATTGAAGGAAAGAGTAAGAAAGCTCGTGAAAAAGTAGCCTTTTTAGAAGAAAAGTTTCAACAGCCATTTTTAGTAGATTATGAAGATGATGATAGTTATGAAACTCATTTTCAACTTCGTGCTTTAATCGATACTAGGTTTAATGGTTTAGAGCAAGAGAAGAACTTTCAATTATTCTCTATTGTTAATCATGCGGAAAAAGATATATTTTTTATCCAAGACCAAGATGTTTATAGTATTAAGAAACTTATCAACCCAGCAGAAGCAATAGATAAATACGCAGCTCATTTATTGTCAAGGCAGGAAGGCTTTTTTGATTTTAGAGATTATGGAGAGGCTTTTCAGTATTAAAATAAGTATTATGCATTTTATGAAGCATTTAGGCTGAATGGAGCTTGCTACATACAGAATCTTAAACATATTTAATAAGATTTCTTTATCTAACTGCAAAACTGTACTTGCCCCTGCCGAGGGACGAGGCACAAAGCTAACTATTAAAGAAAAATAGCCCATGCCCTGCATATTTCCAGCTCATTAAAGCACTCAAATCTCTAGGCCATGCTTTTTAACCGTAGGCAATAAAGACTCAGCTATCCTAGGTGATGATACCTTAAGTATCATTGCAGGCAAAGATATCAATATAACGGGTGCCAAGGTTAATAACTATATTGGCAGCTCTGAATACGTTGCTGGAGAAAACATTAATCTAAATGCCCTTAATATTGGTAGCAGTGAAACCCATCAGTACAGTGATCGTGACTATCGAAATACCAGCCATTCAAAAGATACAGGCAGCAAGCTTGTTAGCGCGGGTAATCTGACCATGTCAGCTAATAATATCAGCGGTGTTGCAGCAGATATCGAAGCTGGTGGACTTGCTACTCTTGATGCCAGACAAGACATCAGCCTACTTAACGGTACAGAGCAGGATAAAAATGACTCTTATAGTACATCTGCCCAAAGAGACAGCCACTCTGAGCGTAGTACCAGCATAGGCAGCCGCTTAGATGCTGACCGTATTGAGATGCAAGCGGGCAATGATATCACGCTGACTAATGCAAGCGTCAATGCAAAGACAGGCATCGAGCTTGGGGCCGGTAATAACATCGCCTTCAACGCCGTAAAAAACACCAATGTGAGCGACTTTACCGATCATAATGGGATCAATAATTCTGGGCGTAGGGTTGATGTCGGTACGCAGTTACACAATCAATCAGGCGAAGTTCGTATTACAGCAGGTAATAACGTTACTGGCACGGTCACGCAAATCATAAATGAGACAGGTAACACTATTATTGGTGCTGGCAATGATGTCATCTTTAATGAAGGGCGAGACGAGACAAGTAGTGAGGGTACTCGTAGTTGGACGAAAAAAAGATGGTATGGAAAAAAGACATATACTGAGCATGAGAGTAAATTTAGTGATACTGCAGTGACCAGTAATATCACAGGCGATAATGTCGTTATTAGCTCCAATAAAGGTAATGTCAGTCTCATAGGTGCTAATGTAAACGCGGCACAAGCGGCAGAAGTGACTGCAATGAAAGGGGCGGTCACGGTTCAATCCGCTGTCGACAAATCAGCCAAAAACACCAATCGCACTACTAGTAATTTCTATAAAGGTACTGGGCAACAAAAAGGCTACGAGCGCGAGACGCTCAATGAGACTGGCATCAGTGGTGGTAGCGTCTATATCAATGGTCAAAACGTCGATGTGAATGCAGCAAGCCTACAAGCAAGAGAGGGCAACCTACAAGTAGGCGACGCTACCCTCGCAACTGACACTCAAGGCAACTTAAGATTAGATGACAACGGCAAACCTATCATCGAATCAGGTTCTATCGACAATCTCACCTTTGGCAAGATAAAGCTTGAAGAGAAAACATGGGATAATAAGCAAAAGTCCTATAAAGGCATTGCCAAGATTGGCATGCAAGCCGTAGGTGTCGTCGGCGGCGCGTTAGGTATTACTGACGGTATGACGATTAGTAAAAGTAGTGAAGACACTAGCAATCATACTACCGAGGCGGCATCAAAGCTTGAAGGCAGTAACATCCTTGCCGGTGGTAACAATGTCAAAGCTGATGGCACCTCGTTTAAAGCGACTCAAGCAGGTGGCAGCACCTATGTACTGGGAAATAATGTTGAGTTAGGGGTGGCGACAAGTACAAACACGACCACCCAACGACGTCAAGAAGAAACCATTGGCGGTGAAGGTATTAAGCTTAACAGCGACAGTCTACAGCTTAGTGCAGTCGTTCGTACCGATGGCGATGATAAAACCGTCACCACCACCACTACTCATCAAGGCGTCACCATTGACAGCGACAACATCATCGTCCTTGGGGATATGACAGAGGGTAGCCTCAACACCATCAATGCCACCTTCAATGCTAATGAAGAGACGGGCAAATTACTGATCGGCGCTAAAACCACCGTCTTAAGCGGTATCGAAAACACCCAAACCGTCACCCAAAGCAATAAAACCGATACTACCCGAATCAGTGCGTCAGTCCATCATATAGCAGCAGATTTAGTAAGCGCGGGCGAACAAGTCAAAGAAGCAGGCTCTGCCCTCGCCGCTGCTAAGAACAACCTTCGTGACGCCAAAGACAGAGTATCACGTGGTGAGCTAAGTCAAGATGCCATCAAAGACTATGAGATCAACCTAGCTGCTGCCACCCTCAATCTTGCCAATGCCCAAATTAATCTCGGTAGTGTCGCCGCTGGTGCTGCTAATACTGCGGGCACCCTAGGCTTTAGTGCTTCAGCTAACGTTGAGAATACCCAAACTAAAACTACCGATACGAAAACCCAAGGCAAATGGCAGGGTACAGAAGTCAATGGCGCTAATGCTACCTTTGTTGGTGATAACTTTACTGGCGTCGGACTCCAAGGCAATATCGGACAGCTCAACATCGACAACCTTGGCAGCCTCAACCTTAGTGCAGGTACCAACACCAGTAGCAGTACCAGTACCAGCAAAACCAATAGCCAAACGGGCAGTATCAGCACCACAGGCAGTGCAAGCCTTGGCATCAGCACCCAACAAAGCCAATCCCAAGCCCAAGGCACTACCTTTACCAACAGCGAGCTAAACGTAGGTGAGCTTAATGGCTATGCCGATACCACTAACCTAACCGGTGGTCGCATTAATGCAAATGGCGGCAACTACGCCACAGGCAACCTTAACATCGAGACCGTGCAAAACAGCGAAAGTCAAAGCAATAAAAGCTCAGGGGGCAACCTAGGTATCAACTTTAACAGCGGTCTCCCAAGCGGTGGCAGCATAGGAGCCAATAAAGCCAGTGGTAGCAGTCAAAGCATAACCGCCGCCGAGCAAAGCGGTATCGTCTACAACAGTGACAATCACAGTCTCACTGCTAATCAGACCACTAACATCGGTGGCATCATAGCCAAGGTAAGCACAGATGCCAACGGCAACCAAACTAATGGCACGCTTAACTTCACTACAGGCACTCTAGTCACTAAGGATCTTGTCAACACCGCAACCCAAGAGCAAAAGAGCATCGGTGGCAGTCTTAGCACAGGTAAAACCGCAACGGGAGTCAGTCTTAATAACATCGGTCTTCAGCTCGGTAATACAGGTCAAGAGTTTGAAAGTAAAACGCTTGCTACTATTGGACAAGGCGCTGTTGTTACTAGTGATACCAGCACAGGTAAGGATAGCTTAGCGGGTGTTAATCGTGATGCCTTTAACACTGAAACCATCATTACAGATAGGCAGACGGGTGGTCTTGCGGTAGATACGGGTATTGATACCCGAGTGTTTACCAGTGCAGGTCGAGCTGAGATTGCCAAAGAGCAAAGAGAGCTTGTAAAGAATATTAAAACCACGGGCAAATAACTGCCGCAGCTGGTGTACAAGGGGTTGCTACCGCAGGTAATATTCTAAGCCAAAACCAAACCCTCTCTCAAGCCATTCAAGGCCTCAAAGCCCCTGCTAAAATGGCACAAGCCATTCAAAATAACCCTGAGATTGGCGCAGTCTTACAAGGCTATCAACAAGGCGATTATGACGGACTACTGAACAGTCAAGCTGCTCTACAAGCATTGGCTGACAGCACGGGCGTCAGTGTCGATGTTATTATCACAAGAATTACTCAAGAACTACGTGCCAAAGGTGCAACCGATGGTCAACTGGTTGCTATAGATGGTGATATTAGTAATAGAGAAGACGTCATCAAAACCACAGCCCATGAGCTTGATCATGTACGAGGCGGTAGTAGTGAAACATTAGCTAATCTTGCAGGAATTGCCGCTAACCTAAACGTCTCAGCCAGTATGGATGCCAATCAAGATGAGATAGATAAGTATAAGCCTGCTTTGGGTAATGGCAAAGATGCTGTGACCCAAACCGAGAATAAGCAGCTGCTTAATAAAAATGATACAACGCTGATTACAGCTGTCGAAAAGGCTCCTGAGAGCTTTGATTATAAAACTTCTTACATACAAGATATCAAGTACGCTCTAACCTACTTTAGCCCTGGTGCTCGTCAAGCTTATGAGAAGATTGACGCCAGTCAAGAAGCAGCTTTCTTAAGAGGTCAAAAAAAGGCTATCGATGACTTTACAAAGAATATTAGGGAAACACCAGAGAATGTCCAAGCCTTGTATAAAGCTATTATAGAAAATCCTGACGTTGTTTATGCGGGTCTTATAGATGCTATAAAAGCGATGCCTGAAGCTTATTACAATATGGGAAAAGATATTGTTAGCGCCTCATGAGCTATGCTGAAGAAACCGTACAACTAAACTTGGTAAACTAAGCGTATTCACAGGAGTTTACCATGACCAAGAAAATCAGAACCTACAGTACAGAATTCAAAGCAGAAGCCGTCAAGAAGATAGCGGACAATAACGGCAATATTTCAGCGACTGCAAAGCAACTTGGCATCGCCATGCAAACGCTATCGAACTGGAACAATAAAGCCAATCAAGGCAAGCTTATCGGTACAGAACAATATGATCCTGATCTTATGACGGCTCTTCAGGAAATAAAGCGCCTCAAACGACAGCTTAAAGTTGCTGAAGAGGAACGAGAGATATTAAAAAAGGCGACGGCGTACTTTGCAAAGCACAGCTAGTCAGGTACGCCTTTATCAAAGATAACCAGTACTTCTTTAGCATCAGCACTATGTGCCGTGTGCTAAAGATTAAGTATTCAAGCTACTACGACTGGCTGAGTCGCGATATTAGCGAGCAGCAGATACATCGCAACCGTTGTGAGCTACTCGTTAAAGCCGCTCACAGTGAAAGTAAAGAACGTTATGGTCATGAACGTTTGCATGCAACGCTCACCGAGCAAGGCCATAACATTAGCCTATACATGGTTAGAAGCATCAAAGAAGCACACGGTATCAGATGCCGTCGCCATAAGCGCTTTAAAGTCACCACCAACTCCAATCATAACAAGCTTGTCTATCACAACGTGCTTGATCAAAAGTTTGATGCGAAGACTCCTAATGAGTCTTGGGTCAGTGACATCACCTATATTTGGACCAATGAGGGCTGGCTGTATTTAGCAGGTGTTAAAGATCTCTATACCAAAGAGCTTGTCGGCTATGCTACAAGTAAGCGCATGACAGCAGACTTAGTATGCCGCGCGCTTAATATGGCCATTAAGAACAAACGTCCAAGCCAAGGGCTGATTGTGCATTCTGATAGAGGTAGTCAGTACTGTAGCCATGCGTATCACAAGATCATCGAGCAGCATCATTTTAAAGGCTCAATGAGTGGTAAAGGTAATTGCTTTGACAATGCTCCGATAGAAAGCTTCTGGGGTATATTAAAGAATGAGCTTGTATACCATCAAGAGTGTAACACAAGGTTTACAGCGACCAATGAGATCACACAGTATATCGAGCTGTATTACAACCAGACTAGGATTCAAAAAGGTTTAGGCTATAGAACGCCAAGGCAGGTGTGGTTTGACTTTTATCGTCAGGCTGCGTAACTAAAATCTCCCAGGTTTAATTGTACGGATTTGACGGCAGAGGGCAAAAGTAACGGTCAGCTAGGTGAAGGACCTCACCAACCACATATAGGATATCAGACTCCTGGTAAAGGTTCAGATAGAATTAGAGGACATATATTTGTAGATCATATTCCGGCGACAAGGAGATAAATGTAATGTATATTGTAAATGAATTAAAATTAAATGCAGATAAAATAGGTCTTAGTTATTCAATCATTAAGGGAATAGAAGCTAAAAATTTAATTTCTGAAATTTTTGGAAAATTTAATCCTTTAAAAACGAGTGGGCATCTATCAATATCGGATAATAGTAAAGTTATTAATCTAGAAGATAATGAGTTTAAGTATACTTTGGCAATGAAAAAACAAAAAGGTTACCTGTTTTTTGATCAAGAAGGAATTGATAGAAATATAGTTTTTGAAGTTGAGAATGTGCAAAGAGTTGGCGAACTGATGGAAGAGTCTTTCGGTATTGAGTACTTTCTATCAAACAATAATTTAAGTTTTCTAATAGCTGTAAATTGGTATGTTATCGAAATTTCAGGTGATTGTGAAGGCATTGAAGACTTAATTAATATCTAGGTGTTAATTACTCGTATAGTATTATTTTACTATAGTCAAAGCAGAACTCATGATCATAAAGTTTGCTAAATTTGAAATAAAGCCATGATACTTAAAATATCATGGCTTTATTATGTTTCAAGCCAACAGTCAAATCAACGTTGGTGGCACGAGTACCTTTGACATCGGCAATGACGTCAACATTAAAGGCGGGGTATTTAACACAGACAAAGCGCTAGAACTAGGACTCAACAAATATGTCAGTAAAGGCGGTATCACCATTCAAGACATTGAGAACACGACCAGCTATGAGGGGGACGCGATACAAGTCGGTGTTAGTCTTGGTAACACCACAGGCAAACCACAAGCGACGATGAATGGGCTTGGCTATGGCACAGATGGCGATAGTGATAGTAGTACTACCAAAGCGGGCATTACAGGTATTGCAGGCAATAGTAGTATCACGACTGACAATCGTGCTGAGTATGCAGGTGCGCTTGAGAATGTGTTTGATGCGACACGAGTTAATGAGGAGCTGGGGGCGCAGACGATCATTACGAAAGAGTTTGGCAAGGAAGCGCCAAAGGCAGTTGGGGATTATGCTAATAATCGTATCAAAGCCATTAGAGTTGACGCCACTCTTAGTGATGCCGAGAAAAACGCAGCGATTGCTAAGTGGGATGAAGGTGGAATCTATCGCGTTGCGGCTCATACGGCGCTTGGCGCATTAGGCACAGGTAGCCTTGAGGGCGCACTAACCACAGGTGGCGTAGCAGCAGCAGCGCCTACGCTCGATAAGGTGCAAGAAAAAATAGCAGAGTCATTGATTGCAAGCGGTATGAGTGAAGATATTGCTAGTGGTACAGCCAGCGGTTTGGTTAGTTTGACACTACTAGGTGCTGGTGCAGCAGCTGGACTTGATACCTCAAGTACGGTAACTGCGACTAATGTGGATGCTAATAATCGGCAGTTGCACATTAATGAAATCCTTTTTCTAAACAATAAGGAAAGGGTCAAACGTTTTCAAAAATATGTATTAGAAAAGGAAGGGAAAAGTATAAGCAAAGAAGAGGCTCAAAAACGACTCAACCGTTCTGGTGCAGCACTTGTCGACAATAATTGGAATAAAATTTATGGTGGTGATGGAAATGCATTAAGCTTCATCGCTAGTGAAGCCCAAAAGTCTGGTATAAAAATAACTTCGACAGATGGGAAAACAACTCAGATATTTCATGTTGATAAATCCGCATTTAACAATGAAACAATTAATTTGAGGCAAGCAATTCAGAGTTATGCTAATCCTCAAACTCAGCAATTTATTAAAGACTTACAGGTAAAAGTTAATAAAGATACTGCAATAAAAGAGTATAAGGCAGGACAAAATTTAGGTTATCAAGATGCTGGTAAAGACGCTAGTCCAGTGAAAGACACAGGTATTATTCTATCAGGGTTGCTAGATACATTTGGCTTTTTAATAGAATCAACTAAAAGTGATCAAGTAGGTCCAATTGATTCACAGCGTATGAAGGAATATCATAATAAACTGTTACAACTGCAAGGGAAATATAAAGAAGCAGGGTATCTTTCAGAAAAAGATTGGGCAGAAACACAACGACTAACCATAGTTGGTTTAGCCTTAAGCGAAGTTGGGGGCGTAGCTATAGGAGCAGCAGCTAAAGCGGGTGTTAATACATTTAAGCGGGTTGGAAATGGGAATACATTCAAGACTTTAATTACTAGCTCTGAAGATGTTGTAGTGTCTTCGCCAGGTGGATCTATTAATGCTACGAAAGTTAAGCAGTCAACTAACGTATTAAATTCTACTAGTACTGTTGAAAAAAGCCTTGTAGACGACATAGTAAAAAATGGTGATCAAAGTGGTGCTAAGACAGAGCAACTCATCAATAGTATCGCCCAGCGTTCAGGTTTTACCCCTATCAAAGGGGGTACATATAACAAAGGTGTCAATGGATTCGATCATGTTTTAAAAGCTAAAGATGGCACAATTGTTATCATGGACAGCAAGCAGATTAGTAAAAGTGGTACGCTTTCAGTAAGCTCAAAAGCTGCAGGTAATACCAATCAACTATCTCCTGCATGGATAGAAGTAGTAATTGATAAATTGCCAGACAGTGACCCTGCTAAAATAGCTATTGAGAATGCCAAACGGGCAGGTAAACCCATAAAGACGATCATTACGGCAGTGGACAAACAAAATGGCGTGATAAAAATCATCCCTGTAGAGATTCCCAATAAGGAGTGAGAAATTAAATGACTGAATACTATAAAGTATATTTAGGAAGTGAGGCAGGACGAGATTATCAAGAAAGTGTTGATCATGTCATGGGTAGAGCCAATTATCTGCTTTCTAATCATCAGTATTACATTGACGATATAAAGCAGCTATTAGAGATTATTCATACGTCAGATGGAAACCCATTATATTGTATGAAAAGCTTAGGCACTTACTACGAAGCAAAGGCCTCCTCTGACTTATTATTACACGCTGATATTAATGCTTTTAAACAAGACGCTTATGTGGCAGCCAAGCTACAAATAATGGGTAAGGAAGAAATTTATTGGGCATACAATGGCTATAATACTAGTAACTTTTTTATAGCCATCATGTCCGACAATCTTGATTTAATCAGATTTTTGATTGAGCACCGAGATGAGGTTGTTGAGGTTAATGAACTGTATGATAGAAAAGATACCCGTTCTTTCTTCAACAAAAATACCTTGCTTGCACTAGCTGGAGATTGGGATCCATTAAAAGAACGTAGCTTGGTTTTTTTAGAAGATGATAACAAAGATAAACGAGATGTCATACGAATAGCTGACCACGAGTTTTACATAGCCCTATGCGATAAGGACGTAAAAGCAATGCAAGTGGCATTAACCAAACTACTTGAACCTAAACTAGCAAAAAAGGCAGCTTATGATGCGAATACTTGGTTTGACTTTTATCTTCAAATACAAGTGCTGTTATATGCCAAGATTGCAGCAATACATGGCTATGATTTAGATATAAACAGTCCAATTGCACCCAAAGAACTTATAGAATTTAAGCCTTTATCAAACTACTCTGAACCTTATGATTTTATGACAGAGTTTGATTATAAACAACCGCAACAAGACTGGATTAATATGTGGCAGAAACGTATGACAGTAGCTAGCGAGAAAAAGAAGAAAAAAGGACTTTTTTCTTGGCTAAATAAATAGCTTGTTTATAACAAGCGTAGGGACTATCTTGTCAAACTATTTAGTATGCCCCTGCCGAGGGACGAAGCACGAAGCTAACTATTAAAGATATCTAGCCCATGCCCCGTATATTTCACAACCATTAAAAAACTCAAATCTATATAAAATAATAACCAGTCAATAACATAAGCCGTAGCTAATATAGGTATGATTGTCAAAAACCTAGATTAATTAATAATGAGACCTATTATGAGTGAGTTAAATCAAACACCGCAACAACCGCTAAAAATCGACATCGTATCAGATGTTGTTTGTCCTTGGTGCGTTATTGGCTATAGACAATTGGCGCAAGCATTAGCAGAAACTAATACTGAATATGAGATTCACTGGCATCCATTTGAATTAAACCCTAACATGCCAGCAGAAGGTCAAAACTTGCGTGAGCATGTGGCACAAAAATATGGCAGCAGTGAGCAAGAGTCGAAGGAGAGTAGAGTCCGTATGACTGAAGCGGGAGAGGCGGTCGGCTTTGACTTCAATTTTAGCGATGACACTCGCATGCACAATACTTTTGACTTGCATCAACTATTGCACTGGGCCAATGGTCAAGGGCGTATGCATGATCTGAAGCAGGCTTTATTTACAGCGCATTTCACTAATAATCGTAATATCTCTGATAGTGCAGTATTGGCAGATATTGCTGCCCAAATTGGTTTAGATCGTGAAGAGGCAGTAGCAGTGCTGAAGGATCAGCGTTTTGCTAATGAGGTGCGTGCCGCTGAACAGTGGGCGCAACAACAAGGCATACAGGGTGTACCAGCGGTGATATTTAATGATCGTCATCTAGTCACTGGTGCACAAGGGGTGGATAATTTTAAAAGTATTTTGCAGCAGTTACAGCAGTAGATCAGTTGTATTTAAATGATATATTATGAAACTATAAAAAAGAAGAGACTCTAAATAGAGTCTCTTCTTTTTTATACAAATTGAGATGCAATAGGCTAAACCAAAGGATTACTACTCAAAACGATTTAATTCAACTTTTAACTTCTTGGCACAGCTAATAATAGTTCTTCTATCGGCAGCGATAGCGCCATTATCGAGCGCTATCAAGCGCATCGCGACTGTAATATCATAATGGGGGTAGCTGGCATTACGATGAAATAAACGTTTATCTACTTCAATAAGCTCCGCAAAATCATGCAGCTCTTGCAAGCTATCAGCAAGCATATGACACCATTTATAGCCTCTATGCTCTATACACATAAAATCCACGTATATCGCCATGTTTTCGCACCCTTTCTCAGTCTATTGACTTAATACAATTATAATTTCTACAAGTGGCCACGCTACGATTATAGGCGACAATTAAATATTTTACTCGACTACAATCGTATAAGTTAGTTAAAGTCGATCATTAAAATGATAAAAAGATGGACTAAAGCTGACCGTTATAGGACACTAGCAAAAATAGTCATTTTAAGGGTTAATTCCTTTTAATCATATTTAATTATAGTCAAACAAGGATTAGCATCATGAGTATCAATAGTCAAAAAATCTCTATTAGCGCTACCAAAACCTTAATAGCTGGAGCAGCACTCAGCGCACTATTGGCAAGCTCTGGTTGTGCCACCAATGAGCTACTAGAGAGTAATACTAGAACGACTACCAACACGGTCAATAGTGTCCTCTCGCAAGATCAAATTGTCGCCTTTGGTCGTCCTGCCAGCGCCTTGCCAAAAACGCCCAATGCCACTATGGTCATCGTTGGGGAAAAGAATAGCTACGTGCTCACCCAAGGTGGTACTGAAATGATAAGCCTATTGACTAAACTCGATCCAAAAAATATCAACGTTGAAAATGCTATGAGCTTTACGGTGCCAAACAATGATGGCTACTTTCAGGGACGGATGAAAATGTCTTATGCCAAGCTCAAAGATGAATTTGCGCGTAGTGACTACCAGTTCTTTTTACAAAACGGTGGTCAAGACTGTAGCTCAGATAGTGACTTACGTATTAACGCTCAGCGCTTTTGTTTTGATGTGCCCGTACAAGGCGCTATCTATCCACAAGTTAGCAATCTTAGTATGATTCAGTCGCAGTACAAAGCGCTAAGCAAGCCTTATACTGTGACTTTTTATGGTAAAACCCAGCAAACTCAAACGACAACTAGTGGTGCGAGCACAGGTCAAAAGCTAGTATTATTACCGTTTGCTTTAGCCTTTGATGTAGTAACCTTGCCCTTGCAAATATTAGGCGCGGTCGCCAATTAAGTAAAGATATACAATCCATAGATAAGTTTATGACTAAAAAAAAGCACTCAATATTGAGTGCTTTTTATTTTTCGATTTCTGATAAAAGTTAATTAGTAACCGTTATTCAAAACCTGCTGCCAGTATTTACTTCCAAAAAACGGCTTTGTCCACGCGTCTCACCACGACGCTAAGGATGAGGCACTGTTCTGAGTGATAAAGCCATCTGGTGTCTGACCATTGTTAGCCTGCCATAGCTGGAACGCTTTACGAGTGTTAGTACCGATAATGCCATCAGCGCCTTTAGTGTCGTAGCCTGAGCTGGTTAAGCGCTGTTGCAGGCGCGTCACTTGTGAGGTCGACAGCGGACGCTCATAGCGCGGCCAAGACTTACGTAAACCGCTCTGTCCTGCGATAGCTTTGCCCAATAAGCTCACGCCAAGCGCGTAGCTTGATGAATTGTTATAGACCTTAATCACATCAAAGTTAGGGCTTAACAATAAGACAGGACCATCTTTACCTGCAGGTAGCCACAGCTCCATTTGAGTATTAGCATCCAAAAACACATCTTCAATAGTATCGACACCCATAGCTGCCCAGCGTGCAGCGGACTGCTTGCTACCGACGGTTGAGTAATCAAAAGAGCTTGGCAAAGTGGCCTCATAAAAGGGCGCAAGGCCGCGTACCCAACCTGATTGGCTCAGATAATTGGCGGTAGAGGCGAGGGCATCCGCGGTTGCCCAAGGGTTGCGATGACCGTTACCATCGCCATCAACGCCAAACTTCATCCAAGTGTCAGGGATAAATTGTGTCTGTCCCATACCGCCCGCCCAAGAGCCGTCGAGCTGTGACCAAGACAAATCGCCGCGCTGCAATAGCTCAACTAAGGAGAGCAGTTGAGTCTCAGCGAACTCTTGACGGCGACCATCAAAGGCAAGGCTGGCAAGCGAGCTTGGAATATAGCTATTACCCGTTACCGCGCCAAAAGAGGACTCCATACCCCAAATCGCGGCGATGATTTCACTATTAACGCCATATTGCGACTGTAGACCAGATAAATAAGAGCGCTGCTCAGAGTATTTGCTTTTGCCTGTGCTGACTCGACCACTCGATACGGCGGAGTCTGCATAATCCCAAGGCATTTTTGAGAATTCAGGCTGACTTGAGTCTAAAGAGATAACTTGCTGATTCAGATAAGTTGAATCAAGCAAACGCCGAACATCATAGCTGCTCTTACCAGCGGCGATCGCGCGCATAGAAAAGTCCGATTTCCAATCATTAAAGCTGCGATAACTTGGTTGCGGCGCGGGCATTGGCGTAACGACAGTAGGCTTTACGATGATAGGCGCTGGCTGAGGTTTGACGGTGATGGTTTGGGTTTGAGTAATGTCAACATTACCCTGACGTATAGGTTTATTGGTCTGTTGCATTGCCTGCTGACCGGTACAACCAGCAGCTAGCAAAACAGGGAAAATAGCGATGTATTGCTTTTTTAACATAATGAAGGTCTCAGATATCAATAAGGACTATAAGCTAGGCGCTATAGAAGTCGATCAGATTTACAGCAAGGTAAAGGCAAAGATTTAACATTAGGCTCTGCCATCTAGCAAAGTTAAAATTAGGGTAGCAATAAATATCTATAAAGTCGATAACTAACTATCTTGGCTCACAATAGACCTAACAAAAAAGCTGCCAATCAATAATTAGCAGCTTTTGATAACGATAGGTTAGTAGTGTTTTATTGAATAACTGTTACATCAAGCGTGACACGGCGGTTTGGCTGCAAGCAGTCAATCTCTTGTTGGCGAGGTAGTGTGGTTGAACACTGCTGGACAGGCTGAGTCTCACCTGCCCCTGTCGCAATGATAGTATTGGCATTCACGCCTTGATTGATCAGATAGCTGCGTACTGTTTGAGCGCGTTTGATGGATAAGTTCATGTTATAGGCGTCATCCCCTTTGCGATCGGTATGACCGGTCACAATGATTCTGCTATCACCCATATCTTGATACTGTCTAAGCTTTGAAGCCAGCTCGTCAAGCTCTCGGCGACCTTGATCCAGCATATCTTGGGTATCGGATTTATCAAATCTAAACAGCGCATCAGCGCCTAAGTTAATGCGCTCTTTGATAGGCGCTGGCGGAGCTGGAACTGCAACTGGGGCAGGAGCAGGCATCTGCTGGATGATGGTTTGCGTCACCACTTGCGGCTCTGCCACTGGCGGCGGACAATCAGCAGGACTCCAATAGAACTCTTGACCCTTAAACTGCTTATCAAAGATGATTTTGTATTGGCAGATTTTGACGGAGTTATCTGGCATATAGAATTTCATAATATAGTCCCATTCGCGGGCATACTGCCCTTCGCTAAAATGGGGACGACCAAGCAGCTGGTAGACATCATCTTTACCAACACCAGGACGCATCTTTGATAAGTTCTCTCTATTAGGGAACTGGCCTTGATCCTGCCAGGCTTTGTCTAGATCTGGAAAGACGATGTCTTGCACCTGCACTTGACCCTGATCGGTGATGCCATCGCTTAAATTGATGGTACCTAGACAGCCGCTCATGCCAAGTACTGCTAAACCCAAGGCGCTAATACTAGCAACTTTACTTATGTGATTCTTCATGTGACTTCCTTTTAGATGCAATTTAAGTTCAATGTAAGTACATCAGTTATTAAAATGGCTCTTCATCTCATATGAATACAAGATGAAGAGGTTTAGCAGAGCATTAATACTGATCTTAGAAGTGGAAGCCTGCGCCTACTGAGCCGCCAGCATTACCTTGGGTATCTGCTGTACCATTCAATTTCATCACCCAACGACCATTGTCAGAGACTTTCGATAGACCCACAGCGACTGCGCTTTGACCGTTGTAGGTTGCAATACCACCACCAATCATGGAGCGACCTGGTAAGAATGCTTGAGGTATTGACGACATTGCCATAGCAGCTGATGTACCAGCATTAGCGTCATCTTCTACTTCGCCAATTCTATTACCTAAATCGTTGATTGCGCCGCCAAGATTATTACCTAGAGTCGTTAACTGACCAACGTTAACAGCATCAGTAGGTGCAATACCATCAGCAACGCCAGTCACCACTTTACCACCTGCATTAATGCCAGCCGTCGTGATGCTTGGACCGTCTTTGATAGTCACGCCGTCGTTGTTAACGACTGTATTACCCGTTGTGACGCTGTCTACTTTGATATCGCCATTTAAGTCAAAGCTGATCTCATTACCATTAGCAGGTTTTGTGACTTTGATGTTGCCATCTTGATTGTTAAAGTCAACGGTGCCGCCATTGGCCACATTCGAGGAGTTGTCCCCTTGAACGGTGACATTGAAGCCTTTGTTAGCGCCTGCAACGACATTATTTAGCTGACCGACGTTAACGGCATCGGTGTCATTTTTACCAGCACCGACACCTGTGATGACATTGCCGCCATTATTAAGACCTGCATTGCCTAGAGTCACATCACCTTTGTCACCGCCGGTGATGGTTAGACCGTCCTTCTTGACTGTGGTGTCACCTACGGTTAGGCCGTCACCATTTAGCACGTTATCGCCTGCGGTCACGCTATCAACGTTAAGGTCTTTTGATGTTGCAACCTTATAGTCAGTAGAGCCATCTGCATTAGTAGACTTAGTGACAAGAATATTGTCACCTTCGGTCACGGTTGATTTGGCTTGAGCGGCTTTGGTGTTAACAGCTTTGATAGCGTCATCGATGGTGTCTTTACCTGTACCGCCAATGTCAGTGGTTGTTACGATACCGCCTACATTGGTTGCGTTGCCGCCAATGACGTTGGTAATAGAGCCTGCGGTAGCATTGAGCTGACCACCGTTCACCGCGTCTTTGCTGTTATTAGCAACGGTACCTTTTGCAATATTAGTGATAACGGTGTTGCCTGCATTGATCCCACCTGTAGTGATCGTCGGTCCAGTCGCATCGCCATTGGCATCTGTAAAACTTATGCCATCTTGGTTGACGATAGTGCTCTTGCGATCGTTATTGTTGCCAGCAACGATACCATTTGCACCATAGTTAGCAGAATTGCCAGCAGCATTAGTAACGGTAGTACCTGCAGTAGTCATAGTGCTGCTATTACCTGCACCATCGTTAACTTTGACACCATTATTATTAGTCACTGTATTACCTGTAGTGACGCTATCGACAACAAGGTCTTTAGCAGTCGTCACTTCATAGTTGTCGGCACCAGTAGTTAAATCTGTGGTCTTAGTAACAGTGATGTTTTTACCTTGAGTCACTGTGGTTTTGGCAGCAGTAGCCGCTTGTCCGACAGATTGAATAGCATCATTGATGTTATTTTTACCAGTGTTGCCAATGTTAGTGGCTGTAACAATACCGCCAGTATTTATGGCACTGCCGCCAATGATGGTAGCAAGAGAATCGACACTATTATTGAGCTGACCACCGTTAATAGCATCAGTAGAACCAGTCGCAACGTTGCCATTAGCTACACCCGTTAATTGACGAGCATCACCAGCTACATTAGTAAAATTGACATTTGTGCCGCCAGTTTGTGCACCGACTGTAATAGCACTAGTACCTGCATCCTGACGAACAAGACCAGCTCTACCTGCATTTAGATCATTAATACTACTAGTGTTACTTGTCGTACGGCCGTCAAGGTTGCCTAGTGCCGCGCCGACATTATCGAAATTAGCAGTGGTATTCGTATTAGTACCGTTGTCTAGGGTGTACGTTGGATTGCTGATGGTACCGGTAGCAGGGTTGTAGATAGCACCACCGCCTAGGTTCTCTGCAGTGTCACTTCCTAGTTGATTAGTCTTGGTGTTGGCTGTGGTGACAAGTGTATTGACCTGACCACCATTGATGGCGTCTTTAGAGCCTTCAGCAATACTGCCATCAGCGACGTTGGTGATGACTTTACTGCCCGCATCGATACCGGTAGTAGTGATACTTGGACCGCCTATGATGGTGAGACCTGCAGTGGTAATAGTGGTGTTGCCCGCTGTTAAGGTATCTGCTGCCACACTGGTCAAACCGGTTAAATTCTTAGCCAGTTTCACGGTTAGATTGTCAGTACCATCAGCTACAACGCCGATGTTGTTGTCTGTTAGATCAGCAGCTACTGTCACGCCGCCTTTAATATTTAAGGTTTGACCCAGCTTACGAGTCACGTTAGTACCGGTGTCACCGGCAAAGGTCAATGGGGTCTGTACCGCTGAGTTTAGGGCAGTGATAGCAGCACCTACGCTACGAACATCGCTTGCTGCATTGGCAGGGTTGCTGACCACAGAGTAAGTTGGTGCTGAGATAGTACCAGTCGTTGCGTCATAAGTTGCGCCGCCGCCTAAGTTGGTTGCGGTACTGCCGCCTAAATTATTAATCTGAGTGCCAGCAGCTTCAACGAGTGTATTGACCTGACCACCGTTGATGGCGTCTTTAGAGCCTGCAGCAATAGTGCCATTAGCGACGTTGGTGATGACTTTACTGCCTGCATCGATACCGGTAGTAGTGATACTTGGACCACCTGTGATGGTCAGACCTGCAGTGTTCAGTAAGCTGTCGCCTGTCTGAACGCTACCGGTCGCGCCTAAGTCAAGGTTCTTGTTCAAGCTGAAGTCAACCATGTTGCCTGTCTTGACGACGCTTAGGTTGTTCTCAGCAGCAGCAGTACCGATGTCAACGGTGTCGCCTGCTTTGATTGCGCCGTCGTTCGCGCCATTGCTGTTTAGGGTGAAGCCTTTATCTAATGCAGTGATTGCAGCACCCACGTTGTCACTAGCGACGCCATTGACGTTGTACGTTGGATTGCTAATGGTACCGGTAGCAGGGTTGTAGGTAGCACCACCGCCTAGGTTCTCTGCAGTGTCACTTCCTAGTTGATCAGTCTTGGTGTTGGCTGTAGTAACTAGAGTGTTGAGCTGACCACCATTCACCGCATCACTTGATCCTGCAGCAATACTGCCATTAGCGACGTTGGTGATGACTTTACTGCCCGCATCGATACCGGCAGTGGTGATACTTGGACCACCTGTGATGGTCAGACCTGCAGTGTTCAGTAAGCTGTTGCCTGTCTGAACGCTACCGGTCGCGCCTAAGTCAAGGTTCTTGTTCAAGCTAAAGTCAACCACGTTGCCTGTTTTAGTCACGCTTAGGTTGTTCTCAGTAGCAGCGGTACCGATGTCAACGATGTCACCCGCTTTGATTGCGCCGTCGTTCACACCATTGCTGTTTAAGATAAAGCCTTGGTCTAAGGCAGTGATTGCAGCGCCTACGTTGTTGTTAGCAACGCCATTGACGTTGTAAGTTGGCGTGCTGATGGTACCTGTAACAGGGTTGTAGATAGCACCACCGCCTAAGTTGGTTGCGGTACTATTCCCCAATGTACTTACTTGACCAAAAGTTGCTGCATCATTTACTGCAACACCGTTGGCCAAATTAGTAATTCTATTATCACCATTATTAAGACCGTTTTTGCCAAGAGTAACGGTATCGTTGTCACCTCCTGTAATAGTAATGCCAGAATTGTTGGTTATGGTGTTACCCGTGGTGACACTATCAAGATCAAGCGCTCTTTTGGTTTTAACTTCGTAGTTGGTCGCGCCAGTAATAGCGTCGATTGACTCAGTAACTAAGATGTTCTCACCTTGGGTAACCGTAGTCTTGGCTTTGGTGGCGGTGTCTAGTACGTTTGTGATGGCGCCATCAATGGTGTTCTGACCGGTGCCACCAATGTTAGTGGTGCTGATAACACCTGCGGTGTTTGTCGCATTACCACCAATAACGTTTTTGACGGACTCTGCGGTGTTGAACAGCTGTCCACCATTCACCGCATCACTTGATCCAGCAGCAATAGTGCCATTAGCGACGTTGGTGATGGTGTTGTTGCCGTTGTTGAGACCGGTGTTGGTTAAGCTGACTGGGCTCGCACCGTTAGCGATAGTCACACCTGTCGTGGTAATGGTGGTGTTGCCCGCTGTCAAGGTATCTGCTGCCACACTGGTTAAACCAGTTAAATTCTTAGCCAGTTTCACGGTTAGATTGTCAGTACCATCAGCTACAACGCCAATGTTGTTGTCTGTTAGATCAGCAGCTACTGTCACGCCGCCTTTAATATTTAGGGTTTGACCCAGCTTACGAGTGACGTTAGTACCTGTGTCACCAGCGAAGGTTAAGGGGGTTTGTAGGGCTGAGTTGATAGCCGTTATCGCCTCACCCACAGTATTGACGGTGCTGCCTGTGCCGGTACCGCCAATCGTGGTGTTGCTTGGATTGGTAAAGACGCTGTAGCTTGGTGGGGTATAAGTATCGGTTGCCGCATCATAGCTGCCGCCTAAAGCAGTGGTGTTGCCTTGTGAGCGATTGGTGTTATCGGTTACGTTGGCGTTGGTTGAATTAAGCTGACCACCATTCACCGCATCACTTGATCCTGCAGCAATACTGCCATTAGCGACGTTGGTGATGACTTTACTGCCCGCATCGATACCGGCAGTGGTGATACTTGGACCACCTGTGATGGTCAGACCTGCAGTGTTCAGTAAGCTGTTGCCCGTGGTGACACTATCAAGATCAAGCGCTCTTTTGGTTTTAACTTCGTAGTTAGTAGCGCCAGTAATGGCATCGATTGACTCAGTAACTAAGATGTTCTCACCTTGGGTAACCGTAGTCTTGGCTTTGGTGGCGGTGTCTAGTACGTTTGTGATGGCGCCATCAATGGTGTTCTGACCGGTGCCACCAATGTTAGTGGTGCTGATAACCCCTGCGGTGTTTATTGCATTTCCACCAATAACGTTTTTGACGGACTCTGCGGTGTTGAACAGCTGACCACCATTCACCGCATCACTTGATCCTGCAGCAATACTGCCATTAGCGACGTTGGTGATGACTTTACTGCCCGCATCGATACCTGTCGCTGTGATACTTGGACCACCTGTGATGGTAAGACCTGCATTGTTCAGTAAGCTGTTGCCTGTCTGAACGCTACCGGTCGCGCCTAAGTCAAGGTTCTTGTTCAAGCTGAAGTCAACCACGTTGCCTGTTTTAGTCACGCTTAGGTTGTTCTCAGCAGCAGCGGTACCGATGTCAACGATGTCACCCGCTTTGATTGCGCCGTCGTTCACACCATTGCTGTTTAAGATAAAGCCTTGGTCTAAGGCAGTGATTGCAGCGCCTACGTTGTTGTTAGCAACGCCATTGACGTTGTAAGTTGGCGTGCTGATGGTACCTGTAACAGGGTTGTAGATAGCACCACCGCCTAAGTTGGTTGCGGTACTGCCGCCTAAATTATTAATCTGAGTGCTAGCAGCTTCAACGAGTGTATTGACCTGACCACCGTTGATGGCGTCTTTAGAGCCTGCAGCAATAGTGCCATTAGCGACGTTGGTGATGGTGTTGTTGCCGTTGTTTAGACCGGTGTTGGTTAAGCTGACTGGGTTCGCACCGTTAGCGATAGTTACACCTGTCGTGGTCATGGTGGTGTTGCCCGCTGTTAAGGTATCTGCGGCCACACTGGTTAAACCAGTTAAATTCTTAGCCAGTTTCACGGTTAGATTGTCAGTACCATCAGCCACAACGCCGATGTTGTTGTCTGTTAGATCAGCAGCTGTTGTCACGCCGCCTTTAACATTTAGGGTTTGACCCAGCTTACGAGTGACGTTAGTACCTGTGTCACCAGCGAAGGTTAAGGGGGTTTGTAGGGCTGAGTTGATAGCCGTTATCGCCTCACCCACAGTATTGACGGTGCTGCCTGTGCCGGTACCGCCAATCGTGGTGTTGCTTGGATTGGTAAAGACGCTGTAGCTTGGTGGGGTATAAGTATCGGTTGCCGCATCATAGCTGCCGCCTAAAGCAGTGGTGTTGCCTTGTGAGCGATTGGTGTTGTCGGTTACGTTGGCGTTGGTTGAATTGAGCTGACCACCATTCACCGCATCACTTGATCCTGCAGCAATACTGCCATTAGCGACGTTGGTGATGACTTTACTGCCCGCATCGATACCGGCAGTGGTGATACTTGGACCACCTGTGATGGTGAGACCTGCATTGTTCAGTAAGCTGTTACCCGTGGTGACACTATCAAGATCAAGCGCTCTTTTGGTTTTAACTTCGTAGTTGGTCGCGCCAGTAATGGCGTCGATTGACTCAGTAACTAAGATGTTCTCACCTTGGGTAACCGTAGTCTTGGCTTTGGTGGCGGTGTCTAGTACGTTTGTGATGGCGCCATCAATGGTGTTCTGACCGGTGCCACCAATGTTAGTGGTGCTGATAACACCTGCGGTGTTTGTCGCATTACCACCAATAACGTTTTTGACGGACTCTGCGGTGTTGAACAGCTGACCACCATTCACCGCATCACTTGATCCAGCAGCAATAGTGCCATCAGCAACATTAGTGATGGTGTTGTTGCCGTTGTTTAGACCGGTGTTGGTTAAGCTGACTGGGCTCGCACCGTTAGCGATAGTCACACCTGTCGTGGTAATGGTGGTGTTGCCCGCTGTCAAGGTATCTGCGGCCACACTGGTTAAACCAGTTAAATTCTTAGCCAGTTTCACGGTTAGATTGTCAGTACCATCAGCTACAACGCCAATGTTGTTGTCTGTTAGATCAGCAGCTACTGTCACGCCGCCTTTAACATTTAGGGTTTGACCCAGCTTACGAGTGACGTTAGTACCTGTGTCACCAGCGAAGGTCAATGGGGTTTGTAGGGCTGAGTTGATAGCCGTTATCGCCTCACCCACAGTATTGACGGTGCTGCCTGTGCCGGTACCGCCAATCGTGGTGTTGCTTGGATTGGTAAAGACGCTGTAGCTTGGTGGGGTATAAGTATCGGTTGCCGCATCATAGCTGCCGCCTAAAGCAGTGGTGTTGCCTTGTGAGCGATTGGTGTTATCGGTTACGTTGGCGTTGGTTGAATTAAGCTGACCACCATTCACCGCATCACTTGATCCTGCAGCAATACTGCCATTAGCGACGTTGGTGATGACTTTACTGCCCGCATCGATACCGGCAGTGGTGATACTTGGACCACCTGTGATGGTGAGACCTGCATTGTTCAGTAAGCTGTTACCCGTGGTGACACTATCAAGATCAAGCGCTCTTTTGGTTTTAACTTCATAGTTAGTAGCGCCAGTAATGGCATCGATTGACTCAGTAACTAAGATGTTCTCACCTTGGGTAACCGTAGTCTTGGCTTTGGTGGCGGTGTCTAGTACGTTTGTGATGGCGCCATCAATGGTGTTCTGACCGGTGCCACCAATGTTAGTGGTGCTGATAACACCTGCGGTGTTTGTCGCATTACCACCAATAACGTTTTTGACGGACTCTGCGGTGTTGAACAGCTGACCACCATTCACCGCATCACTTGATCCAGCAGCAATACTGCCATTAGCGACGTTGGTGATGACTTTACTGCCCGCATCGATACCTGTCGCTGTGACACTTGGACCACCTGTGATGGTAAGACCTGCATTGTTCAGTAAGCTGTTGCCTGTCTGAACGCTACCGGTCGCGCCTAAGTCAAGGTTCTTGTTCAAGCTGAAGTCAACCACGTTGCCTGTTTTAGTCACGCTTAGGTTGTTCTCAGCAGCAGCGGTACCGATGTCAACGATGTCACCCGCTTTGATTGCGCCGTCGTTCACACCATTGCTGTTTAAGATAAAGCCTTGGTCTAAGGCAGTGATTGCAGCGCCTACGTTGTTGTTAGCAACGCCATTGACGTTGTAAGTTGGCGTGCTGATGGTACCTGTAACAGGGTTGTAGGTAGCACCACCGCCTAAGTTGGTTGCGGTACTGCCGCCTAAATTATTAATCTGAGTGCTAGCAGCTTCAACGAGTGTATTGACCTGACCACCGTTGATGGCGTCTTTAGAGCCTGCAGCAATAGTGCCATCAGCAACATTAGTGATGGTGTTGTTGCCGTTGTTTAGACCGGTGTTGGTTAAGCTGACTGGGTTCGCACCGTTAGCGATAGTTACACCTGTCGTGGTCATGGTGGTGTTGCCCGCTGTTAAGGTATCTGCGGCCACACTGGTTAAACCAGTTAAATTCTTAGCCAGTTTCACGGTTAGATTGTCAGTACCATCAGCCACAACGCCGATGTTGTTGTCTGTTAGATCAGCAGCTGTTGTCACGCCGCCTTTAACATTTAGGGTTTGACCCAGCTTACGAGTGACGTTAGTACCTGTGTCACCAGCGAAGGTTAAGGGGGTTTGTAGGGCTGAGTTGATAGCCGTTATCGCCTCACCCACAGTATTGACGGTGCTGCCTGTGCCGGTACCGCCAATCGTGGTGTTGCTTGGATTGGTAAAGACGCTGTAGCTTGGTGGGGTATAAGTATCGGTTGCCGCATCATAGCTGCCGCCTAAAGCAGTGGTGTTGCCTTGTGAGCGATTGGTGTTGTCGGTTACGTTGGCGTTGGTTGAATTGAGCTGACCACCATTCACCGCATCACTTGATCCTGCAGCAATACTGCCATTAGCGACGTTGGTGATGACTTTACTGCCCGCATCGATACCGGCAGTGGTGATACTTGGACCACCTGTGATGGTGAGACCTGCATTGTTCAGTAAGCTGTTACCCGTGGTGACACTATCAAGATCAAGCGCTCTTTTGGTTTTAACTTCGTAGTTGGTCGCGCCAGTAATGGCGTCGATTGACTCAGTAACTAAGATGTTCTCACCTTGGGTAACCGTAGTCTTGGCTTTGGTGGCGGTGTCTAGTACGTTTGTGATGGCGCCATCAATGGTGTTCTGACCGGTGCCACCAATGTTAGTGGTGCTGATAACACCTGCGGTGTTTGTCGCATTACCACCAATAACGTTTTTGACGGACTCTGCGGTGTTGAACAGCTGTCCACCATTCACCGCATCACTTGATCCAGCAGCAATAGTGCCATTAGCGACGTTGGTGATGGTGTTGTTGCCGTTGTTGAGACCGGTGTTGGTTAAGCTGACTGGGCTCGCACCGTTAGCGATAGTCACACCTGTCGTGGTAATGGTGGTGTTGCCCGCTGTCAAGGTATCTGCTGCCACACTGGTTAAACCAGTTAAATTCTTAGCCAGTTTCACGGTTAGATTGTCAGTACCATCAGCTACAACGCCAATGTTGTTGTCTGTTAGATCAGCAGCTACTGTCACGCCGCCTTTAACATTTAGGGTTTGACCCAGCTTACGAGTGACGTTAGTACCTGTGTCACCAGCGAAGGTTAAGGGGGTTTGTAGGGCTGAGTTGATAGCCGTTATCGCCTCACCCACAGTATTGACGGTGCTGCCTGTGCCGGTACCGCCAATCGTGGTGTTGCTTGGATTGGTAAAGACGCTGTAGCTTGGTGGGGTATAAGTATCGGTTGCCGCATCATAGCTGCCGCCTAAAGCAGTGGTGTTGCCTTGTGAGCGATTGGTGTTATCGGTTACGTTGGCGTTGGTTGAATTAAGCTGACCACCATTCACCGCATCACTTGATCCTGCAGCAATACTGCCTGCTGCAACATTCGTCAGTTTAGTCGGTGTGGTGGTACTGCCATTTGCGTTTTGGATTGAGGTCACAATGTTAGCAGGAGTAACCGCTGTGCCACTGCCATCGATAGCGGTGTTGAAGGTGCCATCGGCTTGTTTGTACACTTGAGCACCAGCTGCATTGGTGTAAACCACAGGAAGCTGCGCATTGTTAACAACAGCTTGCGAATTAACGGCAAGATCAAAGGTGGTGGCATTGGCGGCATTGGTGGTTGAAGTGACGCCTACGGTACCGTTAGTTGAGGTGACTTGAGTACGAGCACCGTCAACATAGCTTTTGTTAGTTACATCAGTGGCAGCCGTCGGTGCGCCCGTTACAGTGACTTTGCTAAAGGTTGGGGTGTCACTTAGACTGATAGCAATACCTGTAGCAGAAGATACGGTGCTCAAATTGCCGCTGCCTGTAATAGCAAGCGTCTGCCCAAGCTTACGATCAGTGGTTCCCGTATTTCCTGTAAAGGTCAGTGGGGTCTGTACCGCTGAGTTTAGGGCAGTAATAGCATCACCAACGCTACGAACATCACTTGCAGCGTTAGCGGGGTTGCTGACGACAGAGTAAGTGGGTGCTGAGATAGTACCAGTCGTTGCGTCATAAGTTGCACCGCCGCCTAAGTTGGTTGCAGTACTGCCTCCTAAATTATTAATCTGAGTGCCAGCAGCTTCAACGAGTGTATTGACCTGACCACCGTTGATAGCGTCTTTAGAGCCTGCAGCGATACTGCCATCAGCAACATTGGTGATGACTTTACTGCCCGCATCGATACCGGTAGTTGTGATACTTGGACCACCTGTGATGGTGAGGCCGGTAGTATTTAAGGTACTATCACCAGTTGTCACGCTGGTTAAATTCAGGTTTGGCGCTAGCTGGTAGTTAACTGTATTATCTGTGTTAGTCGCAATCAAATTGCCATTGCTACTAGTGAAGTTTACTGTTTGACCTAACTTGACGTTATCAGCAGTGCTAGCACCACCTTTAATATTAAAACCTTGATCTGCTGTTGTCTGTGCGGTATTCGCACTAGTCTGAGCAGCGTTTGCAGCGTTCTGCGCTGTTGTCACGTTATTGTTGGTTGTGGTCAGTTGACCGAAGTTTACCGCGTCTGTAGTGGCAGTACCTGCTGCAACGTTGGTGATCTTAGCATTATTAGCATCAAAACCATTGGCTTTTACTTGTCCAGTAAAAACTGGAGCATTAGCAAGTTGAATATCGATCGTATTACCAGTTACTACTGTTTTAATGTTGCTATTAGAGCTCGCACCAGCCAACCCACCAGAGATAGCAAGCGTCTGCCCAAGCTTACGATCAGTGGTTCCCGTATTTCCTGTAAAGGTCAGTGGGGTCTGTACCGCTGAGTTTAGGGCAGTGATAGCACCACCGACACCAGTGACATTACTTGCTGCATTGGCAGGGTTGCTTACTACTGAGTAGGTAGGCGTACTCACTGCGCCAGTTGTTGTATTGTAAGTTGAACCACCACCTAATGCTGTTGCGGTATCAGCGCCTTGCTTATCAGTTAGGGTTTTTTGGGCTTTTAACTGAGCCACGTTTACTGCATCAGTATCAGCAGAACCGCCTGCGACATTCTGGATACGTCTGGTTGCGGCAGCAGTGCCTACAGATATCACACCATTTGCAGGTACTGCAGCTTCGTTAGTCAAAAATGAGTTACCCGCTGGTGTAGTTGTCGTTGAGCCTGCACCCAAAGCGACAGAGTTGGCGATGCTTGCATTAGCACTGGTACCGATACTAATACTAGAAGTTTCAGAGGCTATAGCTCTCTGACCAATAGCAATAGCAGAGGTATTACTAGCTTTTGCACCGTCTGCGTTGGTACCGCCACTACCGATGGCAATAGCGCCAGTAGCAGTGGCGGCAGCTGCACCGCCGCCAGCTGAACCGCCACCTATGGCAACAGAGGATTGACCGGTTGAGCTTGCAGCACGACCGATAGTGACACCATATTGTTGAGTACTGCTACTATCTGCACCAAGTGCAACAGAGTTTTGACCTGCTGCATTGGCGTTTTCGCCGAGGGCATAAGCATTGGCGGCAGAAGCTTTAGAACCCTTACCGATAGCAACAGAGTTTGCGGCTGACGCATTCGCACCAGCCATGAGAGCCAAGGCATGATCTCCTGAAGCAACAGCACCATTTAGGCTATTAGTTGTGCCATTTCCACTTGACCCAATAGCAACAGAACCAACTCCATCTGCGATTGGACTATTTAAGGCTGTATTCAAGCCACTACCAATAGCGACCCCACCTGCACCAGTAGATGTAACGGGATTAGCATTGAAATTTGAACCAATGATAACCGCTTGTGCAGCAGTACTACTTGCAATAATATCATTACCGATAACGGTTGATTGCGAACCTTGTGCTGCAAGATTTGCGCCTATTGCTATTGTCTCTGCACCTGAGGCACAAGCAATATTACCAAAAACACCATTTCCAATAGCTACCGAAGTCGATTCAGTACCAAAACCATTAGTATCTCTTGTACAGTTTGTATTAGTCGATCCACCGCCTGCTTCATAGCCTGCTACTGCCTGCATACTAAATCCAGTAGCAGCCATCCCTACACATAATGCACCTAATTTTACTAGTCGTGCACCTCCTGCCATAGCGCCTGTAGAAGGACTAGCGCCAGAGCTGACAGCACCATTCGATGACTTGCCACGGCTCTTAGCATATTCTGCAACAGCGGTAAAGCAGCCAAGCGCACGATTCCAGATAACTTTATAATTGCGATTCATAACATTACTTCCTATGTAGTGATGTGATTACTGATAGTTTTAGAGATAAAAATGATACGTTTTTAGTATTTTCTAAATTAATAAAATAAAATTAAGACTCTAAATAAAGCTGAACTAAGAGCGTAATTGTTTGTATGATCTGTAGGATTTGAGTTATATATCTAGACTAACGAAACACATTGCTTTGATAAAAATACTTTTAATTACAGAATATTATCACCTTTCATAGACGTTTTACTACCGTTCGTCGGATGTTTGGCAGCATTAACCCTTGATATTTAAGTTCAATAAGGTGATTCAAATAAAAATTAATGTATCTCAATCAGGGAGTTAGTCTTAGCATCTACAAATTTTGTCAGTGGTAATTTTTTACCTGATCAAATCATCTAACTTAAATATGCAATTGTTGTGCCATATCTTAAAATATACTAGCTACGTGAAGAATCTAGAGTAAAGTATCCTTTGACAATGCTTTTGACATAAAAAAACCCTACATCGATAGCTACATCGACATAGAGTTTTGTCAAACTGACAATTTTTGACACCATTGAACTTTAATGCCATAAAAAATGCCTACTCAAAGGTAGGCATATATCGCTATAAATAAGCTAGGACAAGCATTAACTCAAAATCAAACTATCATCATCGACCTTTTCGCCGCGTGTTTGCTCAAACATATCGAGCAGATCATGGACGGTCATACCTTGGCGCTTATCGCCAGCGACATCGAGTACCACTTGTCCTTGATGCAACATAACCGTACGTGTACCGTGGGCTAGCGCCTGCTGCATAGAGTGAGTCACCATCATTGTGGTCAGATTATTATCGGTGACGATTTTGTCCGTTAACTCTAATACAAAGGCCGCAGTCTTGGGATCAAGCGCTGCGGTATGCTCATCAAGTAGTAAGATTTTGGACGGTTGCAGGGAAGCCATAAGCAGGCTGACCGCTTGGCGTTGACCACCCGATAACAGACCCATTCTATCGGTAAGACGGTTCTCAAGTCCAAGCTTTAAGACGGAGAGCTTTTCTCTGAATAGATCGCGGTTATTGGGGTTTAGCGCAAAACTAAGCCCGCGCTTGCCACCGCGCTTATAGGCTAATGCCATATTCTCTTCAATGGTCAGCGCCTCACAAGTCCCTGCCATCGGGTCTTGGAATACACGGGCAACCCAATGAGCGCGCTGATGCGCAGACTTTTTGGTGACATCGATGCCGTTTAATAAAATAGAACCACTATCGACTCGCGTTGTGCCACTGACTGCGTTTAAAAAAGTCGATTTACCCGCGCCATTGGTACCAATCACGGTCACAAATTCGCCGTCAGCAATATTGAGATCGATACCGCGCAATGCAGGGTTTTCGATGGGCGTGCCTGGATTAAAGGTCAAGCGCAAATCTTTAGCTTGCATCATAATCGTTATTCCTTCTGCTTGCTTTTTGGCCAATGAGCGCTTATTAATTGTTATAGCTACGATAAAATGATATGACTGAACCTATATCATTAATAATGCATCTCGTGGCTGCGCTTTAATTACTATGTAATAGACTTATTTTAGGGTTTGCTTATAAGACATAAGTTAATTCTCAGACTCGTAATTTACGACTCATAAACTTACCCTTAGCTTTTGGTAAGACTAGGGCAATGACGACCAATAGGGCAGTGATCAAGTTTAAGTCTTGCGGCCCAAAGCCGATACTGCGTAGGGAGTCGCTGGATAGTGCTACCTGAATAAATAGCTTGTACAGTACCGCACCTAGGATGACAGCCAAGGTGATTAACCAAATACGCTTGGCTGGAATAATCGTCTCACCAATAATAACCGCAGCTAGACCGATAACAATAGTACCGATACCGATAGAGATATCAGCGCCACCTTGAGTCTGTACAAACAGCGCTCCTGCCAAAGCAATCAACCCGTTTGAGACCGCCATACCTGTGATAGTCATCCACGAGGTATTGATGCCCTGTGCCTGTGCCATCCGTAAGTTAGAGCCTGTAGCGCGCATAGATAGACCGGTTTCTGTACTATAAAACCAGTCTAATAAGAGCTTGGCAATAATGACTACAGCGCCGATGATCAAACAGCGCATCCAATAACCGTTTCCATCAGTGACTAGCGAGCTAAACACGGTAGTCTCGCCTAGCAGTGGCAAATTCGGCGCGCCCATAATACGTAGGTTGACCGAATATAGCGCGACCATCACTAAGATACTGGCTAATAGCTGCAAGATACCGAGCTTGACGTGTAGCCAAGCGGTCACGATACCTGCGACTGAGCCTGCCAGCATACCGAAAAGACAAGCCAACCAAGGATTGATTCCAGCCACAATAGAGATGCCAGCGACCGCACCGCCTAATGGAAAGCTACCGTCAGCGGTCAAATCAGGAAAGTCCAAAGTACGAAATGAGATCAGCACGCCAAGCGCCACTAGACCGTAGATTAGACCACTCTCAAGCGCACCAAAAAAAGCAATTAAAGACATAAGTAATCAATAAGTCATAATCAAGCGTTTGGCATTAAAAATGATTTATAAATAAATAACCTTTATAGATCCTACGAGCCAAACCACTGAGCGGTGAATTTAACAGATCAAACAATCTGCAGTTAGGGTGAACCAGAACAGGTTACAATAACAGATAATCATAAGTATTTATTCTAAAATCTATAAAAAACAAGCCCAGCCTAAGACGTTATAGCTGAGCTTGTCTCCATATATATCTATGTATATAGTCATAGAACGCTATTATAGCGTCAAAACAGACGATAATTATGCTCAACTCATAAAATCATCGTTTAAAGCCAAGCTAGCACTAATCAAATAGAGCTAGCGCAAAGCCACTGATAACAAGCGACTTATTCTAGCACTTCTTTGGCTTCATCAATAAGCGCTTGTGGCAACGTAATACCTTGCTCTTTCGCGTTCTTTGGACTGACATATAGATTCAGCATTTGCGGCGTGTAGACTGGAATATCACCTGCTTTTTCACCGTTTAAGATACGAGCGACAATTTTGCCTGTCTCACGACCTAAGCTATAATAATCAACGCCCAATGCTGCAACAGCGCCACGCTCAACTGAGCTGGTATCAGAAGCAATCAGCGGAATTTTACTTTCTTTAGCAACTTGATACAAGGACTCATAAGCGGAGACGACGTTATTGTCCGTTGAGGTATAAATCATATCGACTTTGCCCTCTAAGCTACGAGCAGCCATAGCGATATCATTACTACGCTGAGCAGGCGCTTCTAAGACATTAATACCTAGTGGCGTCAATTTCTCTTTCAAATTCTTTAAGATAATCGTTGAGTTAACTTCACCTGGGCTATAGACATAACCGACGTTTTTCAGACTTGGAATAATTTGACGCATCAATTCAATTTGTGGCTCATAAGGAAGCGCATCAGAACCACCAGTGACATTAGTACCAGAGCCATCAAGAGTAGGGACGAGCTTGGCTTCTACTGGATCCGTCACTGCTGAGAATACTAGCGGGATAGTGCTAGTAGCGGCAGCTACAGATTGCGCCGATGGTGTACCAATAGCGACGATAACATCAGCTTCATCAGCGACAAACTGCTTGGCAATCTGACCAGCTGTTCCAGTATTACCTTGGGCACTTTGGAAATTAACCGTCAAGCTTTTGCCCTCGGTAAAGCCTTGCTCAGCAAGCTCATCAATGACCCCTTTACGGACATCATCTAGCGCTGGATGCTCAACGATAGCCGTGATAGCTACGTTTTTCATAGCCAAGCTGGTGTCGCCACCTACAGCGCCATCGACAGTATCAGGATCGTCTGTTGGTGCTTGATTACAGCCCGCAAGCAAGCCCGCGCAAACACCGCCTAACAATAAGGCTTTGCCAAAACGACCAACATAATTTTGATATAACATGGGTATCACTCCTAAAGGTAAAAGATGCTTCCATACATAGATAAAATGATAATCAAAAATAAAGCTTTTAATTTACTTAGCTTAGATCCTAGCTTCGCTATTTATTCAACTGCTTTAGCCGTTTTAGCATCAACGTCGATAGCTTTTTTGAGCATATCCGCTGACAAGGCAACGCCTTGCGCTTTGGCATGTTTTGGACTGACATACAGCGTCAGATCATTCATGACCTGCGGCTTGATAGTGTTTACCGCTTCACCATTCAATATTCGATAGACCATCTTGCCTGTAACTCGACCAAAATCATAGTCGTTCACGCCAAGTGCTGCTGTAGCGCCGCGCTGCACACTGAACTCATCAGAGGCAACGATAGGCATACGCAGCTCATTAGCCGCTTGGGTCATCGCCTCAAAAGCGGAGGCTACGTTATTATCGAATGAAGTATAAATAATCTCAGCACGACCCTGTAGACTACGAGTTGCCATACCGATATCGGTTGGGCGATTAGCAGGAATATCAAGCAGTTTCAATCCGCGTGCTGGCAGAGCCGCTTTGAGATCATCGCGTAATGATACGGAGTTGGCCTCACCTGGACTATAGACGTAACCGATAGTCTTAAGGTCAGGCTTGAGCTGTTGTAATAGATCCAGCTGTGGCTCTAACGGCAACTGACTAGACAATCCCGTCAAATTACTTTGAAAAGGACTGCCATCTGGATTAATAAGTTTGGCGCCTAGTGGATCAGATACGGCGGTATAGACAATAGGTATCGTAGTCGTCGCTGATACGATAGACTGGGCAGATGGCGTTGAAATAGCCACGATAGCATCGGGACTGTCACCAACGAACTGCTTGGCAATCTGACCTGCGGTTGCAGTATTACCTTGCGCACTTTGAAAGTTAACCTCTAGATTCTCACCTTCAACATAGCCATTATCTGCCAACTCATCGATAATACCGCGGCGCATATCATCTAAAGAGGGATGCTCAACGATTTGAGTGATGGCTATCGCTTTGGCAGGTTTATCTGCGACGGTACTACTGTCATCAGTGCTTACTGTCGTTTCGGTAGAGGAGTTTGAGCATCCTATAAGACCCAACATGCTGATGGCACTGATAGTAGCTCCGCATAAGCTTAGGCGTAAAGTCGTGGCAATAGTCATATATTCAGTTAACTCTTAAATTAGAAAGTGCAGGTTAATCATATAATAGAGCAATAAATAGCTGTCATGTACTGGTTTATTAACAATCAATTTTTTGATCTAAGTGGCTATATTATGACAGTAATGTAACTAAGCGCAATAAAAAATTAAGCCATAAGGGTCAAAGCATTGATTAGCGGTCAATCAAAGACTCGCCATAAGCTTTTAAGTAGCCAAACAAGTAATCGCAATGGTATCTCAAGCAATTCAACGAAAAACCACCAATCCCAAATATCATAAGCATCAATGTTGTGCTTACGCTTGTGCTGTGACTGTCTAATATCCGTAGTTATAATAAATAGTAAAAAGCTGATGACCCCACTAGCAATGGCAATAAGTAGGGCAGTCATATCTTCGGTAAAATACCAATAAGCAAGTGAGCCCAAAGCTAAATATAGGAGAATATCGGCTAATAGTCTAAGCAACACCATAGCGGTTCTCTTTTATCAAAGCATTATTAAGTTAGTCTTAAGCCAACACATCACCAATCACACAGTTATCAGGCAAGGTAACAACGGTCAGCTGAGTTTTTGGATTACCCGTAGACAGCACCATTCCCTCTGAGATGCCAAATTTCATCTTACGCGGAGCGAGGTTAGTCACGCAAATCACTTTTTTATTCAGCAGTTGTTCTGGCTCATAAAATTTACGAATACCGCTAAATACGTTACGTGGCTCATCTTCACCGACATCTAAAGTAAATTGCAGGAGCTTATCCGCGCCTTCGACATAGCTACAGTCGAGAACGTGCGCAACTTTCATTTCAACCTTACTAAAATCATCGATGCCGATATAGTCGATTTGCTCATTATCTGCGCCAGTTAGAGCGTCTTTAGCATTAGCGTTTTCGATAGTAGCGCCGCTGGTAGGTGCAGGAGCGGTTGTAACGTCAGAAGTAGACCCTAGCGATGCTTTTGAGGCTTCAACCATTGCATCAACATCTTTTTGTTCGATGCGCTGCATAAGCGGTTTAAACTTATTAATTTGGTGACCTAATAACCACTCGTTACGACTATGGAAACTTAAGCTATCAATATTTAAGAAACCTTTGGCATTAGCGGTCAGCTCAGGTAATACAGGTGCAAGATAAACCATTAATTGACGGAAGATGTTGATCGCAACCGAGCAGACGTCTTGTACTTCCTGCTCCGTTCCTTCCTGCTTAGCTAATGACCAAGGTTTTTTCTCATCGATATACTCATTGGCCTTATCCGCGCAGTGCATGATTAAGCGCATCGCTTTTGAGAATTCACGATTCTCGTAAGCGGCGGCAATTTCATCGCCTGTCTTAGTGATGTCTTCTAATAGACGCGGCTCAGCGCAAACCTCTGATAGCATACCATCGTATTTTTTGACCAAGAATCCAGCGCTACGACTGGCAATGTTGACTACTTTACCAACAAGATCAGAATTCACCTTTTGCATAAAGTCTTCTAGATCAAGGTTAATGTCTTCAACCTTGTCAGACAATTTACTAGCAAAGTAATAACGTAGATACTCAGGATGCAAGTGTTCAGCATAAGTTTCGGCCTTGATAAAAGTACCGCGCGACTTACTCATTTTCTCGCCATTGACCATCAAGAATCCATGAGCGAATACGCCCGTTGGCGTACGAAACTCACTACCTGCCAGCATCGCAGGCCAGAATAGCGCATGAAAATAGACAATGTCTTTACCGATGAAGTGATATACCTCAGTCTTATGCTCATTTTCTTGCAGCCAATAACGATCAAAGTCTAAAGGTTTGTCAGTGCCTTTGCGCTGCTCACATAAATTCTTAAAGCTGGCCATATAACCGACGGGCGCATCTAGCCAAACATAAAAGTATTTATCAGGCTCATCTTCAGGGGTATCGGGAATCTTAAAACCGAAGTAGGGCGCATCACGCGAGATATCCCAGCTGGCAAGACCGGCATCGAACCACTCTTGTAGCTTATTCGCCACTGATGGTTGCAGGCGATTGTCAGTGCGCGTCCAATCTTGCAAGAACTGATCAAATTCAGGCAAATCAAAGAAATAATGCTTAGAAATCTTTAATACAGGCGTTGCATTTGATAGCGTTGAGCGTGGATTCTTCAGCTCAGTAGCATCATAAGTAGTCCCACATACTTCGCAGTTATCGCCATACTGATCAGCCGCGTCGCACTCTGGGCATGTGCCTTTGACAAAGCGATCCGCTAAGAATAGCTGCTTCTCGGGATCGAATAGCTGCTCAACATCACGGGTTGAGATGTGCCCTGCGCTGTTTAGACGGCGATAAATCAGCTCTGAGAAATGCTTATTCTCATCTGAATGGGTCGAGTAATAATTATCAAATTCAATCAAAAACTTGGCAAAGTCCGCTTCGTGAGAGGCTTTGACCGTCGCTATCTGCTCTTCAGGCGTAATACCATTGTCTTCAGCCTTGAGCATAATAGCCGTACCATGCGCGTCATCAGCACACACATAAGTCACTTGATGGCCCTGCGCCTTCATCGCTCGTGCCCAAATATCCGTTTGAATATATTCTACAAGATGGCCTAAATGGATGTAGCCATTGGCATAGGGCAGGGCACTGGTCACTAGAATCTCACGCACTTTTATCACCTTAATTGAGTTGTATCACTGTTGCGTTTAGCGTCTGTACGGCTTTATCTTAGACACTTAGCAGATATTAGACTGTAAAATTAAAAAATTGCGCCTATGATACCGTAATTTGCCCTAAACGTGTCAGCAATTGAATATCAAGGTAAGAAATCACTATTATTGGTAGGCATTGATTGGACATTAAAAAACCCACCAAGCCAGCTAGCTTGGTGGGTTTGAAAATTATACTCACAATTGTAATCTTAGAACGACCCAAACATCGTACCTAAAACAATAACCGCCACCACCGCACATAAGGGAATGGCTATCGTGACCATAGCTAGATTGAGATAAGACTGTCTATGGGTTAGGCCACAAATCGCCAGCAAGGTAATAACCGCGCCACTGTGTGGCAAAGTATCAAGGCCACCTGCCGCCATCACAGCAACTCGATGCATCAACTCTGGATCAATACCAGCGGCAACCGCCATACGCAAATAATCCTCGCCAAGTGTGGTTAACGCAATACTCAAACCACCTGAGGATGAGCCTGTGATACCAGCTAGGGTGGTCATCGCCACCGCTTCTGAGATGAGGGGATTGTCAGGGCTTAGATTTAAGATACTATCGCGAATAATAAGAAAACCTGCTAATGAAGCAATAACCGCCCCATAACCGACCTCTGAGCCTGTGTTAAAAATAGGCAGCATAGAATCATAAGTACCACGGTTAATGGTCTTTTGCAGATCATTCCAGTGGCCTAAGCGTAATATAATAAGTACCACACAGGCAATAACGAGCGAGATAATGATCGACCATAAGCCAAGCGATCCTTGAATATTTAGATCAGGGAACTGGGCCTGTAAACTAGCAAAATCCATTGCTGGGAAAATCATATAAGTCAGTAGAGCGTTGAGACCAATAACCAATATTAATGGAATCATCGCAATAGCAAACGAGGTCTGATGGGTGTTACGAGCTTCAGCCTCATTGGCTAAGTTACTTTGCGCGATGTTACTTTGCGCACTGTCCTCTAGCGTAGCAGTCTTGCTTTGGCTCTCACCAACACCGCCTACACCGATATCATCGTCATGGATACCGTAACCTTCACCTGCGGCTTGAGCTTTATTAGCGCGCGACTGTAGCCATAACCAACCAAAGATAAACATGATCGTGCCACCGATGATACCTAGGATAGGCGCAGCAAACACGTTGGTATTATAGTAAGGGATCGGAATAGCGTTCTGAATGGCAGGCGTGCCTGGTAGGGCGGTCATAGTAAAGGTGAATGAGCCAAGGGCAATAGCCGCTGGTATTAGGCGCTTGGGAATATCAGCCGCCTTAAATAAATCTTTAGCAATCGGATAAATAGCAAAGGCTACAACGAATAATGAGACACCGCCATAAGTCAAAATAGCACAGACTAGAATGACCGCTAAGATGGCCTTACTAGCACCAAGTTTTTTGACAACAGTATTAGCGATCGCCGTCGCTGCACCTGAGTCTGCCATCAAGCGCCCAAACAAAGCGCCAAGCAAGAAAATAGGAAAGAATTTGAGCAAAAATCCACTTAGTGCTGACATGAATACGTCAGTATAAGCAGGGATACTACTCAAAAAATCACCCGATAAAAACACGGCTAAAACTGCCATGATAGGTGCTAGAATCAACACCGAATAACCGCGATAAGCGAAGAACATCAATAATAACAAAGTAATAACAATAGCAAGTATGCTAAACATGAGCGCCTCTCCTTGGCAAACTTCAAAACGCCGATTATGCCCTGCCTGCGGATGGAGGTCAATGAAAATCAAATACAGCGTTATTATCCAATAATTAACATATATATAGTGGATATCCGTATTCTTAACGGCCTACCTAAGAGAGTCATACAAGGCTTTTGATTTGCAAAATTTATTCGCTAGTCGCTGCGAAAATATTGTGCTAAGTTACCTCACGCTTTATCGAGGTTTTTATGATAATGGGTATTATTTTGTTTTATACCAATCTTTAATTATTATCATGCGTAGCACGTTCCTATAATAAATATGACATTTGCAAGGAGAGCATTATGAGTCAATCAAAAGTATATAGCAGTGCCAAAGAGGCTGTAGAGAGTGTTGTCAAAGATGGACAAACCTTGGCTATCGGTGGCTTTGGGCTGTGCGGTATTCCTGAGGCTTTGATCGAAGCCCTACGCGATAGCGGTGTGAAAGATCTGACTTGTGTCAGTAATAACGCTGGCGTCGATGATTTTGGTCTTGGGTTGCTACTGCAAACCCGTCAAATCAAAAAAATGATCTCCTCTTATGTCGGTGAAAACAAAGAGTTCGAGCGTCAGTATCTGGCAGGCGAATTAGAAGTCGAGCTGACTCCGCAAGGCACCTTGGCAGAAAAATTGCGCTCAGGCGGTGCTGGTATTCCTGCATTTTATACGGCAACTGGTGTCGGTACGCAAGTCGCTGAAGGTAAAGAAACCCGTGATTTTGATGGGCGCACTTACGTGCTTGAGCACTCAATAGTCGCTGATGTGTCATTAGTCAAAGCACAAAAAGCGGATAAAGCGGGTAATTTAATATTTAACAAAACCGCGCGCAACTTTAATCCAGATTGTGCAATGGCAGGTAAGATTACGATAGCCGAAGTAGAGGAGATTGTAGAGATTGGGGCGCTTGATCCAGATGAGATCCATCTGCCAGGGATTTTTGTACAGCGTATTGTGCTCAATGATAGCCCTGAAAAGCGCATTGAAAAAACAACGACTAAAGCTGTCGACAAGGCTTAATAGACAAAGCTCAGTTAGCAATCTTATAACGGTAAATTAACAAAATAGTGTAATAGATAAGGATGACACCATGGCATGGACAAGAGAGCAAATGGCGCAGCGCGCTGCCAAAGAATTACAAGATGGCTACTACGTTAACCTTGGCATAGGTCTACCAACCTTAGTCGCGAACTATATTCCAAAAGGTATGGATGTTTGGCTACAGTCAGAGAATGGTCTATTGGGCATCGGCGAGTTTCCAGATGAAGAGGCTGTCGACGCTGATCTTATCAATGCAGGCAAGCAGACCGTCACGGCTGAGTCTGGCGCTAGCTATTTTAGTAGCTCAGAATCATTTGCGATGATACGTGGTGGCCATGTCAATTTGGCAATTTTGGGCGCGATGGAAGTCTCAGAGCATGGGGATTTGGCCAACTGGATGATCCCCCAAAAGATGGTAAAAGGCATGGGCGGAGCGATGGATTTAGTCGCAGGTGTGCAGCGAGTCATTGTACTGATGGAGCAAGTCAATAAGCATGGCGACCCTAAAATCCTTGCCAATTGTGAGTTACCGCTGACGGGTAAAGGGGTGGTAGATCGTATTATCACTGAGCTGGCAGTGTTAGATGTCACTGATCAAGGGTTACAGTTGGTTGAGCTGGCAGAGGGCGTCAGCTTTGAAGAGCTGCAAGCAAAAACCCCTGTAGTCATTGCTCAATAAAGAGTGCTGGGTAACTTTTGCTCAATAATCACTGCTCAATAAATTTTGCTCAATTTATGGTAAGGATAACTTATGACCACGACATTAGAGAAAGATCTAAGTGGTAAAGTCGCTTTAGTCACAGGCTCTGCTAGTGGTATCGGCCGCGATATTGCCGAGACTTACGCTCGTGCTGGCGCTGCTGTTGGTATTGCTGATATCAACCTTGATGCCGCACAAAAGACAGTTAATATTATTGAAGCTGCTGGTGGACGGGCATTGGCGATTGAGATGGATGTCACCTCTGAGGAGGCAGTCAATGCTGGCGTACAAAGCTTAGTTGATGCTTTTGGTAGCATTGATATTTTAGTTTCCAATGCGGGTATTCAGATCATTGATCCCATAGATAAGATGGCATTTTCTGATTGGAAAAAGATGCTGAATATTCATTTAGACGGGGCTTTTTTGACCACCAAAGCGGCAATAAAGCATATGTATAGTGGCGATAAAGGGGGTACGGTCATTTATATGGGCTCGGTACATTCTCATGAAGCCTCCATGTACAAAGCGCCCTATGTTACTGCCAAACACGGCTTGCTTGGTTTGTGCCGTGTGCTGGCCAAAGAAGGCGCTGAACATAATGTGCGCTCGCATGTGATCTGTCCTGGGTTTGTGAAAACCCCATTAGTCGAAAAGCAAATTCCTGAGCAAGCGGCCGAGAAGGGTATTAGTGAAGAGGCTGTCGTCAATGATATTATGCTCGTCAATACGGTGGACAAAGAGTTTACAACAGTGACCGATATTGCCCAGTTAGCGCTGTTTTTAGCCGCATTCCCTACTAATGTATTTACAGGTCAGTCTATAGTGGCCAGTCATGGCTGGTTTATGAACTAGTATCACGTGCTTTATAGACCGTCGCATTCTAAATAACTATTACCCTTGTAAGAGGCAACCTATAAAGACACAACGCTTAGCAATAACTTTTAGTTATTGCTAAGCTAACTTATTCAATGGATAATTATTGCAAATTAACCTGTAATAATTCGATAAATAGTTTATATTAAGGGGTCACCTAAATTCAGTTTATAGGTGTTCACTGTAATACTCTTATAAAGACCGCTGTTATATCATTTAATTGAGCCAGTTTATTCATATCTACTCCTCTATACGATTTGATCACACCGCTTAGCACATACTATCGATTTTAGCCTAAAAATCTGCTCATTCGAATTACCCGCTGATTCATCTTACTGATCATCTTCACTCTTTATTCGTATTTACGTTTATCGGCTTTTCTTGGCTATTAGTCATTAATGTAACTAAATGTTGCGACCTACACTTCATAGAAAAGTGTGCGCAAACAGTTGCGTTTAATAACCTTGCCTCTAATGACTTTGCTTTTAATTGAGCTGCCTTTAACAACATCATTATCAGTATTTTTCGTTCAAAAATCAGTTAAAACATAGTCATAAATATTGGGGTATGCCCTCAATCTGAACAAAACCTTTTGAATGGTCTAAAAATGGCTATATTCTCGCCACTATTTGAAAATTTATAGACAATATATTCATATTCTCTGCAAAATTTACTTTGATTGGCAAAAATCTATCTCTTTTTTATCATCATTTTCAAAATGAGGACACGCCCTATAACAATAAAGCACACCTCCTAATTTTGATCCTTTTAAACAATAGCAAATGGATTGCTATTGTTTATTTCTTTAACTTTAATCTTCAAAACTTAAGCTTCAAAAATACAGTCAAACTTATAACTTATATAAGTAGCTAGTTTTACTGCATATCAACAACCACTGACCATAAAAGGGAAAATATATGGCGACCCAAATACAACAAGATTTAACTGGTAAAGTAGCTTTAATCACAGGAGCCGCTGCTGGTATTGGCCGTGATATCGCAGAAACTTATGCCCGTGCAGGCGCGGTTATCGGCGTGGCTGATATCGATGTCGATGGCGCAAAACAGACGGTCGATATCATCACTAAAGCGGGCGGCAAAGCTATCGCGATTGATATGGATGTGAGATCAGAGAATGCTGTTAACGATGGCGTCAAGCAGCTAATAGATACCTTTGGTGGTATTGATATTTTAGTCTCTAATGCGGGCATTCAGCTGATTAACCCTATTACTAAGATGACTTTTGACAATTGGAAAAACCTGTTAGCTACTCATTTAGATGGTGGATTTTTGACGACCAAAGCTGCTGTAGAGCACATGTATAAAGACAATAAAGGCGGCACAATTATCTATATCGGCTCCATTCATGCTCATGATGCCTCACTTTTTAAAGCGCCTTACATTACCGCTAAACACGGACTATTAGGCTTATGCCGCGCGGTTGCCAAAGAAGGTGCGCCGCATAATGTTCGCGCGCATATGATCTCACCAGGTTTTGTAAAAACCGCTATGGTCAACGATCAGATCCCATTGCAAGCTGCCGAAAAGGGCATTAGCGAAGATGAAGTCATCAACGATATTTTGCTGGCGAATACCCTTAATAAAGAATTCACCACTATCGAAGATGTCTCGCAAACAGCATTATTTTTGGCTGCTTTCCCAACGAATGTATTTACCGGTCAGTCTATCAATGCCAGCCATGGCTGGTGTATGAGATAAATATTATTTAAATAATAGCTACTATACTTGCACACTTAGTAGTACCTATAAGTAGCATAACAAGTCGCATAATTTGAGAACCACAACATCAGACTACTGGCGTTGTGGTTTTTTATGGCCCTGTTTTTAGACTTTTAAGTCTTGAGGATCACTAATGAATGGCGATGCTTGTTTATATATGGTAAAGCGCTATGATAGACGTCTTATTTGTAGCCTATATATTGACTACTCTATTTATTAATGTATGCACTAAAACGCTCTTGAAGCGCATGGAGTAAGAATCAATGAAAAATGACGCTCTTGCGCTAAATATAAGTGATGCGCTCACTAGTGTCTTGTCACGTAAATGACAATCAAGAAGATGTAGCAAAAGCCGTAGCACGTTATGACTTAATTGCCCTACCAATTATTGACGATAGTGGTGCTTTAGTAGGTATTGTTACCCACGATGATGCTATGGATGTAGCGAGTGATGAAGCGATTGATGACTTTCATAAATCGGGCGGTGTCACTACTATGGTCGGGCGTCTAAAAGACGCTAGCATTACCGTCTTCTATCGTAAACGCGTCTTTTGGCTGGTATTATTGATATTTGGTAATCTGCTTTCAGGGTTTAGTATTGTCAATTTTGAGGATCTGATAGCCGCTAACTTAGTCTTAGTATCCTTCTTGCCGCTATTGGTCGATAGCGGTGGCAATGCTGGCTCCCAATCGGCTACTTTGATGGTCAGGGCGCTAGCGACCGGTGATGTAGTGATGCGCGACTGGTTCTCACTATTAGGCCGAGAAGCCTTAGTTGCATTACTACTCGGCGCTACTATGGCGGTTGCGGTCGCTATTATTGGCTATATTCGCGGTGATGCCATCGTATCCTTAGTGCTAGCATTAAGCATAGTTTCGGTAGTCATGATTGACAGTATGGTTGGAATGAGTTTACCGTTTATACTTAATAAGTTAGGCTTTGACCCGGCTACTTCTAGTGCCCTTTTGATAACCTCAATAAGTGATGCTTCGGGCGTGCTTATCTACTTATTTATAGCCTCAAAATTCTTAGTGGTGGGTTGATCGTAGTTACACTAGCATTGTGGTTTTTTTATAGGGTTAATTCGGCTACACTGACCCTATACCATTTATCTTACCCTATTTCTTATCTTACTCTATTTCAAAAATACGAATCAATAAAGGTCACTATGTTTAACTTTATAAAAAAAATAAACCCGCAAAGAGCTGAAACTGCAAAACAAAAAGCGGAGCGTGATAGTGCGGTTGACAAAGTACTGCTGGGCTATCATGTCAATAACGTGAGTATTGCACAAATGGTAACAGGTATAGATCGCAATGATGATGAGCTGACTCTAGACTTGCGTTTACCGCAAGATAGTGATCCTGAAGTCATTCAGCAAGAGCTTGGCTCGCTACTACATTTGCACGGTATCAAAGCCATTCATATGAATGTGCGTCTGCCACCACCCGTCAAAGGTGGTAGCTCAACGTTGCCCAAACAGACAGCAAAGCCAATACCAAAAACGACTGATGCAATGGGTAACCAAGCCAATGCCGCACCGATGCCTGATATCAAAGCACCAAGTATTGAAGTACCAAGTGCAAAAGCCCCGCCGACCCAAGCATCGCTGCCAGTGCATCCCCATATCCGTCATATTATTGTCGTAGCCTCTGGCAAAGGCGGCGTCGGTAAGTCGACCACAACGGTCAATATTGCTTTGGCGCTACAACAGCTCGGTAATCGTGTTGGCGTGCTCGATGCTGATATTTATGGCCCAAGTATGCCAACTATGCTCGGTGTCGCTAGTGTCAGGCCTGAGCTTGAGAATGAGCAGTTCGTACCTATTGACGCCCATGGCCTTGCGATGCTCTCTATCGGTAGCTTGCTCGATGGCGATAATACACCTGTGGCATGGCGAGGTCCCAAAGCGACTGGTGCCTTGATGCAGCTCTATAACCAGACCAATTGGCCGCAGCTCGATTATCTAGTGATAGATATGCCACCAGGGACAGGCGATATTCAGCTGACCCTAGCCCAGCGTATTCCTGTCACTGGCGCAGTCATTGTCACGACGCCGCAGCATGTCGCGCTACTCGATGCCCAAAAAGGTATTGAGATGTTTAATAAGACCAGTATTCCCGTGCTTGGCGTCGTTGAGAATATGGCGCTGCATACTTGTAGCAATTGCGGCACTACTGAAGCTATCTTTGGCGCAGGTGGCGGAGATTTTATTGCTAAGCAATATCAAGTGCCGTTATTAGGTCAGCTGCCATTAGCTAGCGGTATTCGCGCGCAAGTCGATAAAGGAGAGCCTAGCGTATTGGCTAATGATGAGTTTGCACCTTACTATATAAGCATTGCTAAGAATATTGAAACTAATATCGATAAATTTGCCAAGCCTGTCGATGATAAGCGGATTTTTTAGAGATAACATGAGGAGAGAATTATGGGTGTAGTGAAAGATTTTAATTATTCCAGCTTGCCCATAATTAATAATTTGATTGAAGATGGCCAGCCAGTTTTTGGTATTTTCCAACAAGTTCAAAATATTAACTATCTCAACTATCAAAGCTATCTTATCTCGCAAAAGCGGTTACCAGACTGGCGCAAAGATCTAAAGGTTAATCAGTTTTGCTTTATCCAAATTATTGAGCCGCCATATCGAATTTGCCTAGCTTTAGCGACAATCAAGCTGGCCACTAGTGCTTTTGTTTACCTTTATAACGACACAACTCAACAGTTGGAAGTCTGCGAGGCGCTGCAACCTTTGACTCATAAGGCCCGTTTTTTAGGTGATCATTATCAAGGACAAATGAGCTTTTCTCACAGCAAGCTCAGTCTGACCTTGGACTTTGACCCGATGCAAGTAAGTGTCGATCTAGATAGTCAACATCTAAAGCTGGCCGCTGAGCTAACTCGTAACGTTCAGCCATTGTCTATTTGTACACCGACGGGTAGGCGGGGTTGGACCTTTACCCAAAAAGAACCGTTTACTACCATTGTAGGTGAGCTGCTAATTAAGGCTTCTTCGAAGATGACTGCTAATCATCAAGATGAGCTAGTGAGATTTAGTGAAACTACTATAGCTAATCTAGACTGGACGCTTGGCTACATGCGCCATGAGACCAATTGGTTTTGGGCTTGTATCAATAGCTATTTGGCAGAGGGTCGTCATTTTGCATTGAACCTATCGATGGGCGTCAATGAGACGGGAGCGAGCGAAAATGCTTGCTGGCTTGATGGAGAGATCTATCATCTACCACCCGTCCTCTTTGTACGTAAAGATTTTGATTCATCAGCACAGAATAGTTGGCACATTTATCATCAGAATCTAGGTTGGAGCAACATCGATATTGATCTAAGATTTACGCCTATTACTGTCTACAAAAAGACGGATGATTTCGGTGTGGTAGCTAGTATCTTTGAGCAGTGGATCGGTGAATATAGCGGTGAGATACGCTTGCAAGAGCAAGTGATTCGATTGGATAAAGTATTAGGACTGGCAGAAGATCATTTTGCTAAGTGGTAAGCTGTATAAAGCGGAGCAATGTATTATTTTATCTGCTGCAAAGTCTATAAATCAACCAATCAATTCCGTATAATCAACATCATCAAAAAACGCTCAAAATGTATAAATTAAATACGATAATCAATCTTAAGGATAAAAATGTCTATTAAATCTGACCGCTGGATTCGTGAAATGGCTGAAACTCAGCAGATGATTGAGCCGTTTGAGGCAGGTCAAGTACGCTTTAACGATGCAGGCGAGCGCTTGATCAGTTATGGTACCTCAAGCTATGGCTATGACGTGCGCTGTGCGCCTGAATTTAAAGTCTTTACCAATGTGCATTCAGTAGTAGTCGATCCCAAGAATTTTGATGAAAAAAGCTTTATCGATATTGTAGGCGACGAATGTATTATTCCGCCAAACTCGTTTGCGCTAGCACGTACCGTTGAGTACTTTCGCATTCCGCGTGATGTGCTCACCATCTGCCTTGGCAAATCTACTTATGCGCGCTGCGGCATCATCGTCAATGTCACTCCACTTGAGCCCGAGTGGGAAGGGCATGTGACGTTAGAGTTTAGTAATACCACCAATCTGCCAGCACGTATTTATGCGGGTGAAGGCGTAGCACAGATGCTGTTTTTCCAAAGTGACGCCGATGATGTTTGTGAGACTAGCTACAAAGATCGTGGTGGTAAGTACCAAGGTCAGCGTGGTGTCACGTTGCCGAGAACATAATCGTTTTTAGGATCGTATCCCTTTTAGGTCGACATAAAAAAAGCTAGACGTATTGATTACGCCTAGCTTTTTTATGGATTACGCTATTTACTATTTTAGAACTTTTAAGCCTGCTTTGTTATCACGCTTAGGCTTAGCAGCTGGGCTACTTGCTTTAGCAGATGTCGGCGTCGAGTCTTCTCCTGGCTCATAATTGTCATATTCATTAGGGTCAAAGAACATCCCCTGTGAGTTCTCTTTTGCATAGATACCCAAAACAGCAGTTAATGGTACCCATATCTCTTGCGAGACACCCCCAAAGCGCGCGCTAAAATTAATATAGTCGTTTTCCATACTCATATTACCCGTAGCACGACTAGCAATGTTCAGCACGATACGTCCATCTTGTACATGCTCAACAGGAATCTGTAAATTATCACCAGTCGCATCGACCATCATGTAAGGGGTGAGCTCATTATCTTCTATCCATTGATAAATCGCACGCACCATATAAGGGCGAGTTGGGGCAATAGAGGTGGTATCACTCATTTTATAGCTCCTGTACTAATAGGTTATAAAGATTACTTATTTATAGTTACGCTGGTAGACATACTATTTTACGCTTTTTCGGAAACTTTCTCGATCAAACAAACGTGTTTGATAGTCGAATAAAGGACGGCTAATAGCGCGTGGCAGCTCGATATCCATCTCCTCTAATCGCCAAAGCAGTGGCGCAAGTAGTACATCGCACCAACCAAAGCTATCGGCCATAAAATAAGACTTATGTGCAAATAATGGCGATAAGGTAATCAGAGAGTCAGCAAGTTGTTTTTTAGCCAGTCCTGCTTGCGCTTTATTAAAACTATCAGGATGCATCAATAATCGTCTACCAAGTACCAACCAATCACGTTGAATGCGCCACGCCAGCTGACGAAACTGCGCGCGCTCTTGTGGCGTTTCAGGCAGTAGCTTATTGGCATGATAGCGCTCTTCTAAGTATTCAAAGATTACATTGATCTCATACAGCGCAATCTCACGCTGTTGTAGCACTGGCAAAGTATGATAAGGATTAAGCTCAGTCAAATCCTCTGGACGCTCAGAGTGCAGGCGTGATAGATAATAAGCCAGCTTTTTTTCTTCAAGTAATAGGCGCACCACATGACTATCGTAGCCATCATCAGCATACAAAATCAGCTGACTACTTGGAATGTCATTCGCGTCGATCATAGCAGCCTAAAGGTAATGGTTAAGGCTGTCATCCTAAACCAAGGTAAGGGGTTTGGCAAGGTGTAAGCGTAATCCTACCTCGTCTATCGGCTTTAATGAGCAAAATCTTAATGTATAGCCATCAAAAAAGGCACTACCGAAGTAATGCCTCTTTGAATTTACAATAAAATCGACCATAAAACTAAATAGTCTATTAAATAAAGTTATTTAACATCTTTCCAAAACTCTTTATTTAGTAAGTAAACAGGGATCAATAATACTAATAAGAAAAGAATCACGAAAAATCCAATTACTTGACGGTCATGGCGGACAGGTTCTGCCATCCAAGCCATAAAGTTAACCAAGTCACCGACCTCAGATTCAAACTCTTCAGTACTCAAGTCTTCTTGCAGATTATGCAATACATGAGGCATCGCTGCATTTTTTAGTACTAAGTTATTAGCACCCCAAGGACGGCTTGGATCTTCATAAAATGACAACAGGTAAGTATACACCCAGTCATCACCACGCAGACGAGTCTCAAGCGATAGATCAGGAGGCGCTGCACCGAACCAAGAGGCTTGTACTTCAGGATCAATCTCAGCATTAATATGGTCACCGATTTGATCGGTGGTAACCATAAGATACTTTTCGACAAGCTCTGGTGGAATCTCTAAGTCTTTAGCAATACGTGAATGACGAACATACTTAGCTGAGTGACACCCAGCACAGTAGTTCATAAACATCTTTGCACCGTTTTGTAGTGAGCCTTTATTGGTAAAATCAATAGGGGCCTCGCTACAAGCTAAATGCTCAGTATAGCCTTCTGCATTGACGAAATCACCACACTCACCACCGCCTTCTGCCATCGCATTACCAGCACTCAACATTAATGCTGCGCCTAAGCCTAAACCAGCTAGGGATTTAATTAAGGTGCTCATTAGTGACCTCCGGTAACGCGTTCTGGTGGCTGTTTACACGTCTCAATAGAAGTATAAAACGGCATCAATAAGAAGAATAAGAAATACAAGACCGTGAATATCCGAGCCATAATCGTTGCAGTAGGCGTTGCAGGAGTCGCACCTAAATAGCCTAGCACCACAAAGCTAATAGCAAATATCGTCAAGGCAATCTTAGATAATATACCTTTGTAGCGCATAGAGCGTACAGGAGATCTATCTAACCACGGTATCAAGAACAGCACAGCAATCGCACCGCCCATAGCCACAACACCTAGGAGCTTATCAGGAACCGCACGAAGAATGGCATAAAACGGGGTGTAGTACCATACTGGTGCAATATGAGCCGGTGTTTTTAGAGCGTTTGCCGCCTCAAAGTTTGGTGGCTCTAAGAAAAATCCGCCGCCCTCTGGGAAGAAGAACACTACTGCAAAGAAGCAAATAAAGAATACGACAATACCGATCATATCGTGCACAGTGTAGTACGGATGGAATTCGATACCATCTAAAGGCACACCGTTTTTATCTTTTAGCTTCTTAATATCAATACCATCTGGGTTGTTCGATCCCACATGATGCAAAGCTACTAGATGCATAAAGACTAAACCGACTAATACTAGCGGAATAGCGACAACGTGAAGAGCAAAGAAGCGGTTGAGTGTGATACCTGAGATAATATAATCACCACGTACCCATTCAGCTAGGCCATCACCGATGACAGGCAAAGCAGCAGGAAGGTTCAAAATAACCTGTGCGCCCCAAAATGACATGTTACCCCAAGGTAGTAGGTAACCGAAGAAACCTTCCGCCATTAAGGCTAGATAAATACCCATACCGATGAGCCAAATAAGCTCTCGCGGTTTTTGGTAAGAGCCGTATAGCAAGGCACGGAACATGTGCAAATAAATCACGACAAAGAACGCCGAGGCACCCGTTGAGTGCATATAACGGATCAGCCAACCACCTTTTACATCACGCATGATGTATTCAACTGACGCAAAAGCACCTTCAGCACTTGGGTTGTACATCATCGTAAGCCAAATACCAGTCACTAGCTGATTGACCAATACCACCATAGACAGTACGCCAAAGAAGTACCAAAAGTTGAAGTTCTTTGGTGCATAATACTTTGACATATGGTATTCATAGGTTTCAGTCGCTGGAAAACGCGCGTCCACCCAATGCATAAGTTTTTTGCCAATACTCATACTAAGCCTCCCCAATCGTCAAGATGCTACCATCCATATTGTAATCTGGGATAGGTAAGTTAAGTGGTGCTGGAACACCACTATAAACCCGACCCGATAAATCGTATTTGGATCCGTGACAAGGGCAGAAAAATCCACCGTACCAATCGTTACCACCAAGATCAGCCGCACCTACATCAGGGCGATAGTTCGGTGCACAGCCTAAGTGCGTACACACGCCTTCAACCACCAATATTGATGGTTCAAGTGAGCGTGTAATATTTTTGGTATATTCAGGCTGCAGTGAGGCATCAGAATCAGGATCAGCTAACAAAGGCTTGACTGATTCCAAAGTACCTAGCATCTCCTCTGTGCGTTTAACCACAAAGATAGGCTTACCTCGATACTTGATGACGATCATTTGACCTTCTTCGACAGAACCTATATCTTGAGTTACCGCCGCTCCAGCGGCTTCTGCTTTGGCACTTGGATACCAAGAGCGCACAAAAGGAGTCGCAACAGCTGCGACTCCAGCTGCGCCAATTGCGGCAGTTGAGGCAATAAGAACTCTACGGCGTTGTACATTAACGCCTTCGGCTTGGCTCATTTGTACTTTCTCCAGGTGAATGAAATGGGATTATCCCACACTGGGTTTTATGGCTTTAAGATAAACGATATAAACGCCACATTGGCTATGCCTAATCTTGCTAATTGTTGCTATTCTAAGCTATTTCGGTCATAAAATAAATTATTGTGTTAAAAATAAAGCAGTCTTAATGGACTACATTAAGCTGTTGAATATTACAAAAGCGCTTTTCTACCTTTTATAAGTTTTTGGCAGGCTAATGTAGTCGATTAAAATAAAGCTAATCACCTTATAAGTTATAAGGATATTTAGTAACAGCGAATGATACTAGAAATGACGACAATGTTCACTAACTTTCCATATAATTGCGTAAGCTTGACGCATAAAAAGTTACCGAAGCTTATCTTTATTTCATCATTTTTGCTATAACCATAATAGTGGCAAACTCTCGAAGTTTAAACGCTGCAAATGGAAGATGTTGTCCAATTAACATCCATTTAAACTAAAAGTTTGCAATGCTAACGACCAATAGTTGCGACATCGTAGTCGCAATAACAGACCCTAATTATGATTGCAACCATTTAGCTCTCAAGCGTTTCCCAACGTTCAAGCTTACCCATCATTTCATCTTCGATAACCTGCAAACGTTCACTAGCTACTGTTGCTGCATCAAAGTCATTTATAAACCATGAGCCGTCAGCTAATTGCTCTTGTAGTTGAGATTGTTCCGCTTCCAAATCAGCGATCTCTTTAGGTAAGTTATCAAGCTCACGCTGATCATTGAAATTGAGCTTTTTGCTAGCTTTGTCTGGTTTAGCTGCTATAGCTGTTTTGTTTGTAGGCTTGGCTTTGCTCGCATCGCTATTAGCTTTAGCGGCTTTGGTTGCTTGCATACGGTTTTTTTGTATCAAATATTCTTGATAGCCGCCAACATATTCATCGACCACACCTTTACCGTCTGCATCTTTATCAAAGACCCAAGTGGAGGTGACCACATTATCCATAAAAGAGCGATCATGGCTAATCAATATAATAGTACCGTTGAAGCTGGCGACAGACTCTTCTAATAGCTCAAGAGTCGCCATATCCAAGTCATTGGTTGGCTCATCGAGGATTAATATATTAGCAGGCTTGAGTAGTTGCTTGGCGAGCAACACTCGGTTACGCTCACCACCTGATAAAGCCTTGACAGGGGTACGCGCGCGCTCTGGGGCAAACAGGAAGTCCTGTAAATAGCTCATAATATGAGTTCTACGGCCACCAACGTCTACAAAGTCTGAGCCTTCTGAGACGTTTTGTGCCACGCTTGCCTCAAGATCTAGCTGATCGCGCAACTGATCAAAAAAGGCAATCTTCAAGTTAGTTCCCAGCTCTACTTTACCGCTTTGGGTCACTTCATCATCAGACATATCAAGCAGGGCTTTAATTAAAGTGGTTTTACCTGCACCGTTTGGCCCGATGATACCAATTTTATCGCCGCGCATAATAGTGGTGCTAAAGTTATCAACCAATACATTACCGTCATATTCAAGATGCAAGTCTTTGACTTTACAGACCAGCTTACCGCTTTTTTCACCAGTATCCATGGTGATATTGACATTGCCGACTTGCTCACGACGTCCGCCACGCTCTTCACGTAATGCTTTTAGTTCACGCACGCGTCCCTCATTACGGGTACGGCGGGCTTTGATACCTTGACGAATCCAGACTTCTTCTTGCGCTAATTTTTTATCAAAGTTGGCATTGTTTTTCTCTTCAGCCAATAGCTGTAGCTCTTTGAGCTCCTGATAACGTGCGTAACCTTTTGCGCCTTGGGTCACATCATAGCTGGTCAATAGACCACGATCTAACTCAACGATACGCGTCGCTAATTTATTAACAAAGGCTCTATCATGGGTGACAAATAGTAAAGTCAAACCTTGCCATTCTAATAAAAAGCGCTCAAGCCATTCAATACTATCAACATCTAAATGGTTAGTCGGCTCATCGAGCAGTAATACATCAGGCTTCGTCACCAGTGATCTTGCCAGTAACACCCGACGCTTACGTCCGCCTGATAGTGACGATAAGTCGTCGTTAGGATCTAAGCCCATGGTAGTAATTAATCGGGTTGCTTCACGTTCCAAATCCCAACCGTGCACCGCATCAATATCGTGTTGCAAAGTCGCCATGCGCTCACAAGCATCCATATCGCCATCAGCACATAGATCCGTCTGCTCATTGTACTTAATCAGCAAATCCGCGGTACGGCGACTACCACCCATAACGATATCTAATATGCGACCACTAGTTTCAGGGACGTCTTGCTCAAGCATAGCGACGCTCACACTGCTACTAGTGATAACCTCACCGCTATCTGGCTGAATATCGTCATTGATAAGCTTAAATAAAGTGGATTTGCCTTCACCATTACGACCGATTAAACACACACGCTCACCCGCGTCAATGCTAAAATCAATGCCGTCAAGAACAGGAGCCACGCCAAAAGCGAGATGAATATCTTTTAAATGTATCAGTGCCATAAATTGTCTTATGCTTGTGTTGAGTAAAAAGTTATTGAGTAAAAATTTTTGGTCAAAATAGAGTAGATAGTGATAGCCGTTTTAGCAAAATAATAGCTATCGCTAAAGCGCTCGCATTATAACATGACCTCAGGTGACTTTGACGTAATGCCAAAAACTTTATCCTTATCACTATTTTTATTACTACAAAGCAGGATAATAAAAACTCTCATCCCATGGGTTCTATCATCATATAAGTATTATAACCATTATCGAGAACACTATGAATAAAGCAATCGTGCCGCCTACAACCGATACCAAGCTGCAAAACCAGCCCCAAGCCGAACTCAGTGAGCAAATGATTGAGCTACAAATGAGTATGGCCCATCTTGAGATGACCGTAGAGCGACTGGATAACGTTATTACCCAGCAGGACAAACATATTCGAGATCTACAACGACAGCTGCAACTGGTCTATAAACAAATTGAGGGTCAAGGTGCTGATGAAGGTATTGCGCCGTTTGATGTCATGGCTGATAGACCACCGCACTATTAATTGCAGAGTAGATAACAGCAGAGTAGGCAATAGCACAGTCAGTAATAGAATAAATGACTGTGCTATTAGTCATTATCTATTTATTAGATAAATATATCTCTCATGACTGATTGGTCATAACATGGAAATAGCGCACTTTTGTAGTTGTCTTACGCTCTAAAAGCCATTAACATCCTTCGGTTATAATGCTGCTCTGTTACCACATGTTGGAGTAGGGTGCTGATCAAGGTGTTAAAGAATTATTTTGGGGGTTACATTGAAAACTATTATACAGAACGCTTTTCCGATGAAAAATCTTGTTATGGCTATCGCCGCCTTTTCTATCGCTAGCACGGCTGGCGCTGCGGGTCTTGATCGTTCAGGTCAAGATATCACTGCCTTTTTACAAGATGGCTTGTATGCCGAGGCCAGCTATACTTATCTAGATGCTGACGTGACAGGTAACGACGCCTCAGGTAATAATATCGATGATATCGCTGAGTCTTATGACTTTTTTCGTTATGGGGTAAAAGCGGATATCAATGACATCTTTAGTGTAGGCGTGCTATATGACGAGCCGTTTGGCGCAGCAGCCGACTATCAAGGCGATAGTAATTTTGTCGATAAAAATCCTGCTTCACCTAGAAATGGCGAAGGTACTAATGTTGAAGTTCGTACTGAAAGCCTCACTGGTATCCTTGGCGCAAAACTTGGTGCCAATAAAAACTTCCAAATATATGGTGGCCCAGTCGCCCAACGTGTCCAAGCAGATGTCAAGTTGCGCGGTACAGCTTATGAAGCAGCTAACGGTTATACGACTCATATCAGTACCGATCAAGACTATGGCTGGCTAGCTGGCATAGCGTATAGCAAGCCTGAAATAGCACTACAAGCCGCATTGACTTATCGTTCTGAGATTGAGCATACCTCGAATGCTGCTGAAATTTATCCCTTGGCAACGGTAGTAGGTGGCTCTATACCACCAGTAGCTGGTGGACCGTTTGCATTTCCAACAAACAGAAGTGGTGATATTGAGATAACAACGCCTAAATCTGTAAACTTTGATTTTCAAACGGGTATCAACCCAACGACTTTAGCTACTGCAAAAGTACGCTGGGTGCCATGGAGTGACTTTGCCATTGTACCGTCATTATATAATGAGGTGAGTACTGCTAATCCTGCCTATCGTCCTGATGGTTTGCCGTTAGTAAGCTATGATAAAGATCAATGGTTAGTGGAATTAGGTCTTGCTAAGCGTCTGACGCCAGCATTAGCAGTAACCGGTAATATTGGCTGGGATAGCGGCGCTGGCGATCCAGTAACCTCATTGGGCCCTATTGACGGCTACTATAGCGTAGGTCTTGGCGCTAAATACAACGTCACTGAGAATTGGGCCGTATCTGCTGGCGGTAAGTATTTGTGGTTTGGTGATGCAGAGGGTCAGATACCTTCAAAAACCATCGTTGGAGAGTTTGAGGATAATGATGGCTATGCACTCGGCCTAAAGCTATCTTATCAAGCCAAGCAATAACTTATAGACTGAGCAATAAGCTCAACATTTATTGATACAGTTGATTTATATGCGGCTGCGGTTATTACAATGGTTATTAATCTAAAAGGCGATCCCAAGGGGTCGCTTTTTTATATCTATAAAAAATCGTTATTTAAGCGATAGATTCTTAACATCTTTATAAATAGTATTTGTACTGTGTAGTCATATTAGAGAAATAAAGTACTTTAATTGTTGTTTTAGTGTCAGAAAGCCATTACTATTCAATTCAGGACGCCGTTTTTATATTTAGTAACAACTTAATTATACTAACGGCAAAACAATGCGGATGTTTGGAGAGATACAATGCGCCCTACCTTTCACTTAAAAACCCTTGCGGTAGCAGTTGCTGCTTTTTCTGTCGCTAGTGCGGCTAGTGCAGCCGGCCTTGATCGTTCAGGTCAAGATGTTACAGCTTTTTTCCAAGATGGCCTATATGCTGAAACGGTATATACGTATATTGATGCCGACGTCAGTGGCAAAGACAGTGCTAACGTGATTCCTACTAGCAATACTTATGTTGAAGGCGGTAATACTGGTGATATTGCTGAAGATTATGACTTTTTTCGTTATGGCGTAAAAGCAGATATCAATGATACCTTTAGTATTGGTATTTTATATGATGAGCCATTTGGTGCTGCTGCTGAATATACTGAAGGCAATTTTGTAGCTCAAACTGGCGACAATCGTGATGCTACTATTGCAGCTATTTCTGGAGGTGCTATTGGTCCAGGTGGACCATTTGGAGCAGCAGCTAGTGACTTTGCATCGGCGCAAACCACAGTAAATAATCTCCAACTAGCATCAACCACTCGTCCTTTGACCCCTACGGAACTGTTTACTTTACAAACTTTAGCTCCAGCAGTCGGTATTGTAAATGGTGAGTTTGGTACAGCTGGTGAAAATACTAACGTTGAAGTACGTAGTGAAAACTTAACCGCACTATTAGGTATGAAGTTTGGCGCTAATAAAAACTTCCAGATATATGGTGGTCCAGTCGCCCAGCGTATTCAAGCTGAAGTGGCACTTCGCGGACTAGCCTATGGTCCAGCTAGTGGTTATACCTCAAACAGTAATCCTGATATGGATTATGGCTATATAGCCGGTATTGCTTATAGTAAGCCTGAGATCGCCTTAAAAGCAGCTTTGACGTATCGCTCAGAGATTGATCATGATGTAACGATATCTGAAACTTATCCGCTAGCAGGCACATTGGCAGGCAATCCAGCTGCGGCCACTCAAGTTAATGAATATCAAATCACTACTCCAAAATCAATTAACTTTGATTTTCAAACGGGTCTGAATCCAACCACGTTAGCAACAGCTAAAGTGCGTTGGGTACCTTGGAGTGACTTCTCTATCGTGCCACCATTATATAATGGCGTTAGTAAACGCAGTTTTGGTCCTGACGGCTTAGCTTTAGTCGATTATGATGACGACCAGTATCAAGTAGAAGTCGGTATTGCCAAGCGTTTAGCGCCAGCGCTTGCAGTTAGTGGTACAGTAGGTTGGGATAGTGGTGCTGGTGATCCAACCACTTCGTTAGGTCCTATCGAGGGCTATTACAGCGTCGGTCTTGGTGCTAAGTATAATGTAACTGAGAACTGGGCAGTATCCGCTGGTGGCAAATACTTATGGTTCGGTGATGCACAAGGCCGATTACCATCAGGTAAAATCGTTGCTGACTTTGAAGATAACGACGGCTTTATCTTAGGGGCGAAGATCTCTTATCAAGCTAAGCAAGGCTTCTAAGCTTTAAGTCTGTGGTAGAAACCATTTGAAAATAAAAAAGCGATCCTAAGGGGTCGCTTTTTTATGGCTGTTATTTATCTACATCATTCAAAACCTAAGCATATCCAGCGCATTAGCTTTACTACCTATAGTTTTTATCATTGCACATCATACAACTTATCACTGAAATAGAACTTATGTTTTTGAAAGGTAAAGTAGATAAGTAACAACATAAGCAAAAGCGCTGGGCTAAAAGCCTCAGCCGACAGTAATTTGCCTATTTAAGATTGACTGCTTACAAGAGGTCATACCTTTGCAAAGTGGTTAGCTGGAGGTAGGCAATATATCAGGCACTATTAGAACATCCTATATTTCTATCAATAGAAGCTGTTTACACTATTAAAACTGCCAATAAAAAACCTCGCTACTAGAGTAGTAACGAGGTTTGTAGTTATGACTTATGATAAGTACATACGACTTATTTGTTTAGATTAAGCTCCATCTCTTTGAAGGTAGCTACGACAGTAGGCTTTGGACCACCTGTTGCAGTACTGACGACAAAGATTGCGATGGTGCTGAGTATAAAGCCTGGAACAATAGCATATAACCATGAGTTAAGCGCCATGCCATTCATCTCGAATGGACCGTATATCCATAGAATAACCGTCAATGCACCGACGACCATACCAGCAACAGCGCCATTACGGTTCATACCGCGCCATATCAAGCTAAAGATAACTAATGGACCGAATGCGGCACCGAAGCCCGCCCAAGCATTAGACACTAAGGTCAATACTGAGCTATCTGGATCAGAAGCTAACATAATAGAAACTATCGCGACCAATATCACAGAGAGACGACCAACCATTACCTGGCGAGATTCTGATGCTTCTCTATCCAAGAATAGCTTATAGACATCTTTAGTCAATGAGCTTGATACTACTAATAGCTGTGATGAAATCGTACTCATAATAGCCGCTAAAATAGCCGCTAATAAGAAACCTGATACTAGTGGCGTGAATAAGAACTGCGTGAATACTAAGAAAATAGTCTCAGGATCATCCAAAGTCATCGCCGTTTTTTGCACATAAGCGCGACCGGCAAAACCAGTAGACAAAGCACCGATCAAACTAACAATCATCCAGCTCATACCGATATTACGTGCTGTCGGTACATCCTTCACAGAACGAATCGCCATAAAGCGAACGATAATATGCGGCTGACCGAAGTAACCCAGTCCCCATGCCATCAGTGAAACAATACCTAGGAAAGACATACCTGTAAAGATATTGAGCATGCTTGGATCAATGTTTCTAACCGACTCAGTAACTACACCAACGCCACCAAGATCAGTAAAGGCAACGATAGGCACGATGACCAAGGCAAATAGCATAATAACGCCCTGCACAAAGTCAGTCATTGAGACCGCTAAGAAGCCACCAAATAAGGTATAAGCAACCACCACACCTGCAGTGACCCATAGGCCAGTACTGTAAGGAAGGTTGAGCGAGCTTTCAAACAACTTACCACCGCCAACTAAGCTGGCTGCAGTATATACGGTAAAGAACAAAATAATGACTATCGCTGAAAAGACACGTAACATGTGTGACTTATCTTCAAAGCGATTTGCAAAATAATCTGGCAAGGTAATCGCATTGCCCGCAACCTCAGTATAGACTCGCAAACGAGGTGCAACAATAATATAGTTTAAGAACGCACCTAGAGTAAGACCTAGAGCGATCCAAATACTGACGACACCGTCAGAATACATATAACCTGGCAGACCAAGTAATAACCAACCGGACATATCTGATGCACCGGCGGAAAGAGCGGTTACTGCTGGACCCAAACTACGACCACCCAGCATGTAACCTTCAGTATCGTTGGCTTGCTTAAAGTAAGCATAGACGCCAATCCCAATCATCACTAGAAAATAGGCGGCAAGCGATATCAGTACGCCACTCGAAACTCCGTTCATAAAACTTTCCTTAGCCAACTGCGTGGCTTTAATATTGAGTAGATACATGGAATATTCATGTATCTACTCAATATTGAGATTTTTAAAAACAAAAAAAGCCATTAAGTCAGACGAAATGGCTTTTTACTTATCACTTAAGTACTTACTAATAGTTTTGTACGATTGAAAGTACTGTAAATATCTATCAAACGTCGTCATTGGGCTACCTCTCCCTGATGAGCATTTATACATGAGAACCATTGGAGCAAACCGTTATTACAGCTACGTATCAAAACCAATAAAAATGTTAGAATGTATTATTGCAGCTGTTGTGTTATTAGACAACGATACTATTTATTGCAAATATAGTATAAATTATTGCAAATATAGTATAAACAAAATCTAATTAGTAAGACTAAAAGACAGTTTATACAGGTTTTATTACCAAGCTGCAATAAGGTGTTACATAAACAATAAACTCAATGCTGGTAAAAGTCAATATTATGAATAATTTTACCAACTATTGTTTATCAATAATTTTTAATTAGTGACCACAAATCGTCACGTTTTTGCTAATCTATCGGTGACAACAGATCTAATAAAGCCAGCACACTGCTCGAAGGCGTTAGTTTTGGATTGATGACCACCCCTAGATAGCGCTGCAGTTCGACATTATTAGCCATATCGATACGTTCAAGGTCTTGGCTAATGAGCGTTTGCGGCAGCACAGACCATCCCAATCCTACTGATACTAGCATACGGATAGATTCGAGCGGATTGGTACTCATAGTGGCATAGGGTTTTAGATTGTGTTTAGCAAATTCGGCAAGCGTTATTTGACTGGTAAAAGTGTTGGCCGAAGGCAAAATAGCAGGGTAGCGCGCCAATTGCTCCAAAGTGACATTGGTTTTTTTGGCAAGTGGTGATAGGGTGCCTGTCATAAAAAACAGCGGATCCGACCAAAGGGTACGATAGGTCAAACGTTTATCGTATACTGGTGGTAGGGTCATAAATGCCAGTGATAAGTCACCGTCCAATACTGCTTTATGAGCCTCCTCTGAATCGACAAAGTGCACATCTAACTGCACCGCTGGGTAACTTTGGATAAAGTGTTTTAGCACAGGTGCTAAATGATGTAGGCCGATATGATGGCTGGTACCGATCACCAATTTACCTGAAACGATATGTTCTGCATGCTGAAGGTTTATTTTAAAATTCTCATAGTCCTCCAGCCAGCGCTTGGCATGAGGTAGCATCTCGCTTGCTGCTTGAGTCGGCACAATACCTCGACCTACGGTATCAAATAGGGTGATTTTGAACTCATCTTCCAAGTTTTTGATACGTTTGCTGACAGCGGGTTGAGTGATAAACAGCTTTTCTGCTGCACCTGAGATACTGCCTATCTGCATGACAGTTACGAAAGTTATCAAGTTAGTAGTATTCAATCTAAGATCCTTAGCTATAAAAGTAAGCTATAAATAAAAGTTATGATATCTTATAATAATATTATAGAAATAAAAGTTTGTGAATAGATAAAAATCATCAATTATTATTATAGGATTAGACTGTTATAATCACAAGACATCAAAGTTGTTTTTGACATTTTTATAATAAAACTTAGAATATTGACCTATTTGCGGTTTTAGATTATAGCAAGGCAACATCTTCTTCATGTTTTATAGTGATCAGTATGAAAAAGCTAAAGTACTTCATTAGCAATTATTCTATTCAGTACCTATTTATTAGTCATCAGTAATTAAGCAGTTAGCAACCTATAAAGGATAGTAATATGGCAGCTCAAACCTTATATGACAAACTTTGGCAAGCTCATGAAGTAAGCACGCGTGATGATGGATCAAGCTTAATTTATATTGACCGTCATCTGTTGCATGAAGTCACAACTCCGCAAGCGTTTGAAGGCTTAGAGCTAGCTAATCGCCAGCCATGGCGTTTGTCTGCTAATATTGCCAGCCCCGATCATAATGTACCGACAGTGGCTAAAGAGCGCTTGCAAGGGGTATCTGGCATCAAAGATGAAGTGTCACGCTTGCAGGTAGTTACTCTAGATGACAACTGCGCCAAGTTCAACATTGCCGAGTTTATGATTAACGATGCCCGTCAAGGTATCTTGCATGTGGTTGGCCCTGAGCAAGGTCTGGTATTGCCTGGTATGACCGTTGTCTGCGGGGATTCGCATACTGCCACTCATGGCGCATTAGGCTGCTTGGCGCACGGTATCGGCACCTCTGAGGTTGAGCATGTATTAGCCACTCAGTGCTTGATCGCCGTCAAGATGAAAAATATGCAAATTCGTGTCAATGGCGAGCTTGGCGCTGGCGTTACCTCAAAAGATGTGGTGTTGGCTATCATCGCTCACATAGGCACGGCTGGCGGCACAGGTCATGCGATTGAGTTTGCTGGCGAGGTTTTCGAGAATATGAGTATGGAGGGTCGCATGACCGTCTGTAATATGGCGATCGAAGCGGGCGCGCGGGTCGGTATGGTTGCTGTCGATGATACTACTATCGAATACTCTAAAGGTCGTCCTTATTCACCAACAGGCGCGCAGTGGGATCAAGCTGAGGCGTATTGGCGTACGCTTTACTCAGATGACGATGCAGTGTTCGATACTTTAGTTGAGATTGATGGTAGTAGCATTGCCCCGCAAGTGTCTTGGGGCACTTCACCTGAGATGGTGGTAGATATTACTCAGTCGATACCGACACCGGATCAAGCACTAGATGCCGCACAAGAGGAAGGCTGGTTACGGGCTTATACTTATATGGGTGTGCAAGGCGGACAAAAAATCACTGATATCCAGCTCGATCGAGTGTTTATCGGCTCTTGTACCAACTCACGCATCGAAGATTTGCGCGATGCCGCTGCGGTGATAAAAGGTCGCAAAGTGGCAAGCACGATCAAAGAGGCCATCGTCGTACCAGGATCAGGTCAAGTAAAAATACAGGCAGAAGCAGAAGGGCTAGATACACTGTTTACTGATGCAGGTTTTGAGTGGCGTGAGCCTGGCTGTTCAATGTGTCTAGCGATGAACGCCGATAAGCTTGAGCCAGGGGAGCAATGCGCCTCGACTTCTAATCGCAACTTTGAGGGGCGTCAAGGTAGTGGCGGGCGTACGCATCTGGTCAGTCCTGCAATGGCGGCAGCGGCGGCGTTGGCAGGTCATTTTGTCGATGTGCGGACTTTCTGATCTGTTGTTGATCCGTAAATTTAGCTAAATATGCTTTTTATAAACGGTTAGCTATGTATTAAGAATGACATTAATCCTTAGAATAGAGAAAATTTATGCAAGCTTATAATATACAACAAGGCATCGTCTGCCCAATGGATCGCGCAAACGTCGATACCGATCAGATCATTGCAAAGCAGTTTTTAAAATCGATTAAACGTACAGGATTTGGTGTCAATTTATTTGATGACTGGCGCTATCTAGATGAAGGCGTGCCTTCTTTGAGTGGCGGCCAAGACAATAGTAATCGCCCATTAAACCCTGACTTTATTTTGAACCAGCCGCGTTACCAAGGGGCAAATATTTTGCTGGCTCGTCGTAACTTTGGTTGTGGCTCAAGCCGTGAGCATGCGCCTTGGGCTTTATCAGAATATGGCTTTCGTACAATAATTGCACCGAGCTTTGCTGATATTTTTTATAATAACTGCTTTAAAAACGGTATGCTCCCTATCGTCCTTGACGAAGCCATCGTTGATAAACTCATGCAAGCCACCTTTGCCATTGAGGGCTATGAGCTCATCGCTGATTTAGAGCGTCAAGTGGTGATAGCGCCTACGGGTGAAGAGTATGCATTCGAAGTCGACGCTTTTCGCAAACATTGCTTGCTAAATGGTCTTGATGATATCGGCTTAACATTGCAGCAAAGCGATGCTATTAAAGTCTATGAAGCCAAAATGTTACAAAAGACGCCATGGATATTCAATGAGGTACACGCCTAAATATCAACTATCGTCTATAAACACCATACTTATCGGACTGCTAATATCAAAGAATACAAATAAAGGTATGCAATTGTTATCGTAGCGTTGAGTTATGTTAACAATGTAGCTAGAATGAAAAGCAATCTTTTATTGATAGAGGCAGTCACTACTATTATGAATGCAAAATACGATACTTTGTTTGGCTGTGCTGTATTCAACAGGACGGCAGTAGTTTCTAGCTTATTATCTGTGTTGGCACTATCTGTATTGACATTGTCAGGTTGTCAAACGTTGTCAGGCTATAACAAGATAGAAAATGCCAATGAAGCCGAGGTATGGGCAGGGCAAATAATTCCCCTTGATAACGAGGTTAATATTGCCTGTGCAGGGACTTACCATTGCGAAATTATCAAAATCGATAATACAGCAATAATCTCTGAAGACACTCATAAGCCTGTTAATCCTGCTCTTTTAGTGCCTATAGCTAATACTTTTGGCTTGCCATATAACCAGCTTAATCAAGCTCAAAAAGCGCAAGTACAAGCTCAGACCATACTGCTAACAGATAATAATTCAGTAAAACTGATAGCGCTATCTGCATCTGGCATACCAGGCTTGATGAATTACTATGCGAGTGTAAAACCAATTAAGCGTGAAGTACATGTCAACTATTATCCTGAAAATAATATGGATTATGTTGAGCGCTTTGCCTTGATTGACGAATTTAAAGAGCAGGGTATCTATCTATTACAAGCCTATCGCCAAAAACCTACTAAAGATGATGGCAGCCTATTAGATAATGCCTCAGCGACGCCCTTATGTATTGATTTGCTAAAAGATCGAGTATTGCAGCGTCGTTTTTGTAAGCAGCTAGACAGTGCTAATCAAGGCGAGTTTGTAGAGATGAGCATTAAAAGTTAATCATAGCGCTTGACTGATTTACCAGTTATCACTTATTGAATCATTTATTCACAAGGAATTATATGGCAACGATCTTAACACTAGCAGGCGATGGTATCGGTCCTGAGATTATGACCCAAGCGATTGACGTCTTAGAAGCCGTTAATAAAAAATTCAATCTAGAGTTGACGCTTGAATCAGGATTGATAGGCGGCGTTGCTTTTGATGCTACTGGTGAGCCATTACCAGAGGAGACACTCACTCGTGCGCGGGTAGCTGACGCAGTATTGTTAGGTGCTGTTGGTGGTCCTAAATGGGACAGTATAGAGCGTAGCAAGCGACCTGAGCGTGGCCTACTTAAGATCCGTAGCGAGCTGGGACTATTTGCTAACTTACGTGTGGCAAAGCTCTATCCGCAGTTAGCGAACGCTTCTAGTATTAAGCCTGAGATCATCAAAGGTTTGGATTTATTAATCGTGCGTGAGCTGACAGGCGGTATTTATTTTGGGGAGCCGCGCGGTATTCGCACGTTAGAGAATGGCGAGCAGCAAGGCTATAATACGATGGTCTATAGCACCAGTGAGATTCAGCGTATTGGTAAAGTCGCTTTTGAGCTGGCACAAACTCGTGCAAAAGCAGCAGGAACACCCGCAAAGGTATGTTCAGTGGATAAAGCTAATGTGCTAGAAGTGACTGAGCTATGGAAGCAGACGATGACAGCTATGCAAGAGGCGGACTATAGCGATGTGGCGTTATCACATATCTATGCGGACAACGCTTGTATGCAGCTCATTCGTGACCCTAAGCAATTCGATGTCATGGTGACGGGGAATATGTTCGGTGATATTTTATCTGATGAAGCCGCGATGCTTACAGGTTCTATCGGTATGTTGCCATCAGCCAGCTTAGACAAAGATGGCAAAGGCATGTACGAGCCTTGCCACGGTTCAGCGCCTGATATTGCAGGGCAAGATAAAGCCAATCCATTAGCCACTATTCTATCGGTGGCGATGATGCTGCGCTACACCTTTAAGCAAGAGCAAGCAGCACAGGCTATTGAACAAGCCGTCAGTGATGTGTTAGATGATGGCCTACGCACGGTAGATATCTTGGATAGCAGTGAGTCAGGCTTGACGCAAGTTGGCTGCACACAAATGGGTCAGGCCGTGTTGGCTAAATTAGTTTAGGCGGCTAGCCGTTTAGTCTAAAACTATAATAGTCAGTTCGAAATGAAATCGATACGCTAATATTAACGTGCAACTGGTATTAATTTTCCTTGCGTGCTGTGTCTACGCTGACAGAGGCTGCGCAAAATTAATCCCAGCTGCACTGCATCGGTTTTAAAGTGATTCAACTATAGTCTAAAGTCATATTATTTTAAACCTATAAATAGCGATGCTGTTTATAGGTTTTTTTATGCATCATTCATGTACTTGAACCATGGTTTTTAACACAGATACCCTATGGATGAGCGGTTATTAACACAACACTGTTATATGCTCACACAGCCCTATGGCATGATTGATAAGCTAATAAAATAGATAAAAATAATATATATCATCAAACTTGCTTGAGGAAAATAATATGTATGCATTAACTAAGATTAGCAGTGCTGTAGCTGCAATAAGTCTGTCTACTTTGCTGTTTATGAGTCCTACTATGGCAGCGACTACAAATGCTAATAATAACGACAGTAGCCCAGTAACCAATGGGGTTAGTCAAGCGCTCAGCGGTAATAGCAAAACGGTGAAATCCTTAAATAACTTATTACCGACTATCAAATACACCACAGATGGATTATCCAAATCTGCCCAACAAGTTAATAACTCAGATTGGAAACCGAATGCGAAAATAGATCGCAGCTTTGGTACTAAACTGCAAGCGTTGTTAAATTGGCATCAAAATGGCGTCGGCGCAGTAGATGGCTATTGGGGTAAAAATACTCGTAAAGCCATGCAAGCGTTCCAAAAAAAGAATAACTTGCAAGTAACGGATAATTTAAATGATGAAACGTGGCAAGCACTGACCGCCAGTGAGCGACTAACTCGTCAGCCTGTATTAGTCAGCTATAAGCTCACTAGTGATGATGTAGACTTTAAGACGACGACTATCCGTGCTGGTGCAGAGGCAAAAGCTGAGCTGGATGGTATGTATTATGAGAGCATCACTGAGGGTTTAGCTGAGAAGTTCCATATCAATGAAAAGTACCTTAAATCTCTAAATCCCAATGCGAGCTTTAGCGCTGGCGAGACTATTACTGTCTATAACCCAGGTAATCCCAATACTAAACCTGTCAGCCGCGTAGTCGCTGATAAAACCACTCAGACATTATACGCCTATGATGATAAAGGTGATTTAGTTGCCAGTTATCCGACGACAGTAGGTAGTACTTCAACGCCTTCACCATCTGGCACGCATAGTGTAAAGGTAAAAGTACATGAGCCCAATTACACTTATAGTAGTGATGATGGCGACAAATCTATTATCCCGCCAGGTCCGAATAACCCAGTAGGTATTGTATGGATTGGCCTGAGCAAACCTTCATATGGTATTCACGGTTCACCTGATCCTTCTCGCATCAGTCGCCAAGCATCAGCTGGCTGTGTCCGTTTGACCAATTGGGATGCGCTGGCATTATTAGGTACGATCAATGATGATGCGACGGTTGAGTTTAAATAGCTGTGGCTGAGCGTAATTAGCCTTGATTAAGCTTGAACAGTCATTACCTTAAGACAAAAAAATACCGCTGATTATTAGCGGTATTTTTTATTTAGCAATTCAATGTTTTAACTGAAGATAAGCACATAAGCGGGTATTTGTTATTATTATCCTTTGGGTCATCCAGCTATAAATCAATGATTGCTGGCTGGGTTAGCTGGATAAAACGCTTACTAACAGCTTATTTTAGCTTATATATTCTAGTTTATATACAGTATTAAGTCTTACCACGATAAGTGATACGGCCTTTTGATAAATCATAAGGCGTCATCTCAACTTTGACTTTATCGCCTGTCAAAATACGAATGTAATGCTTACGCATTTTGCCTGAGATATGAGCAATGATTTCGTGTCCGTTTTCTAAGCGAACTTTAAATAAAGTATTAGGAAGGGTGTCAATAACTTCGCCTTCAAATTCAATAATGTCGTCTTTTTTAGCCATAATTTTATGTCAATCAATGAAAAATAAGCCCATATTATACGTAATTTGACGCCTTAAAGCAACAAAACTAAGGGTTTTTACTTGACAGTATGTAAGTGATATGTATGCTGATCGCGAGCTTAGACTTCACATATAGTAGACCTTAATCAGGTAAATTAAGCCAAATAGGCGTTAGGGGTGCATTTGGCAATAGCTGCTGAAAGTGCTCAGGATAATAGGCATTAATAAAATATAGTCCATCACCAGATGCGGTAGGCGGGGCAAGGGTGCGATCTTTTTTTGCTAGTATCTCTAAAAAGCTTGTGGCTGGCAGATCATGACGACCGATAGCATATAGAACCCCCATAAGGTTACGCACCATATGATGTAAAAACCCATCAGCTTGGATATCAAAAACGATAAATTGACCGTGTTGAAACAGCTTGGCGTGACTGACATTGCGTACAGGCTGATTGGACTGACAAGCAGCGGCACGATAGCTACTAAAGTCATGAGTACCTGCTATGTCAGCGGCGGCGGTTTGCATCGCTGCTAGATCAAGTGGCTCATAAATATGAGTGACCTGATGATTAAGAATAGCAGGGCGCTGCGGCTGGTTCAGAGTAATATAGCGATACCGTCTAGCAATCGCTTTAAAGCGTGCATGAAAGTCGCTTGGCATCGGCTGCACCCAGCGTACAGCAATATCATCAGGTAGTAAGCTGTTGACCCCACGTAACCAATTATGTGCAGGCCTATAAGCATGAGTGACAAAATGGGCAATCATGTTGCTGGCATGAACGCTGGCATCAGTACGACCTGCCGCTACTACTTCAACGAGCTCATTAGCGACCTTGCTAATCGCAGTCTCCAAGGCTTGCTGAACACCGAGTACCTCTTGTTGCCGCTGCCAGCCATGATAATGCGTACCCAAAAACTCAATAGCGATTGCTAGAGTATAAGTGGGTGTCTCTATAGTAGGGTCTTCAATGATCATAGGTTCGGACATAGTCATTATCTAGCTAAAGTTTAAATTTATTTAGAGCCTAGCTGAGTTTAACGTTTTTTGATAGTGGTGCTGGTTTGATTAATATCATAAGACCAGCGTTGCCTGCGCCTTGCAGGACTATCATAACGCAGTAGCAACCACAATAATCTGGCGTAAATAGCCGCGATGGTCAAGCGACCACCAGCAATGACATGATAGTCATATTGCCAGCTACCTGCAGCATAGCTATCGCTGACCCCGCCGAACGGGCATTGACTGGCGCAGATTACCATATGGCCTTGGCTATAAGCTGCTTGCAGGGCTTCGGCTAAATCGGGGGAATAAGGAACGTTACCTGCACCAAATCCTAATAATATAATGCCACAAGGCGGCGTATCTATTAAAGCTTGCATCTGTTTGGTAAGAATGGAGGTGTCATTGGGTAGACAATATAACGCATGAACAGCAGCTTTCGGAGCGCGATCTTCTATGTCTTTGGCTACTAAGCTTTGATCATCTAGCCAATGCTGACGACGGATATCGGCAAAGATTTTGATATAGCTATTGGCAGGATAGGCGGCTCGCGAGTGACCCGTAAAGGCCATAAAGTCGTGACTATGAATCTTTTGCACGGTTTGAGCAGGCCAAGACTCACCACCGAAGCTGATCTTAACGCCAGATACGCCAGCACTAGCCACGCGTAGAGACTCTGTCAGATTATCCCAAGCATCACTACTTTGATCGACTTGATAGCTTTGTAGCACCTCACTATCAAGTAATGGTCGCATGCTACCCGTCACTACAATACAGATATCCGACCCTGCAAATGCCTCTGATAAAAAAGCACCTAAGTAGCTTAATGTATCCGTACCTGTAATTAATATAAAGCGCCGAGACCCTTGTGCGTAAGCTTGTAATAATAGCTTATAAAAATGCACAAAATCAGCTGGCGTCAGCTGGCTACTGTCTTTGATCAAAGCGTTATCTAGCCACGATATGACTGGCAAATTGCTTGCTTGCGCTTGCTCACTTAGCAAAGTCTGCAGGGCAGGTAAGAACTCATCAGCTGCTAGAGGCGCTAGCGGACGACCATAACTACCGAAAGTGCCACCAGCATAAATCAGCTGCACAGGGGCGGAGTTTGTGCTTATATCAGGTGGTGCCATAATAGGTAATGCCATAAAAAGTATCGCTATAAAATAAAAAATCAGCAGCTTATGATCGAATCAAAAGGTGCTGATTATAAATCGAAGTTAGATCTTGTACAGTCTCTAAGCAGTTTATGCAGTACGAGCCAATAACATCTTGGCTTTTTGTTGTTGCTCACTATTACCTTGAGTAATAACTTCGGTGAGCAGGCGCTTAGCACTATCATATTCACCCAACTGCAAATAGTGATCTGCCAACTCTAAGGTGACTTGATAACTGTTTAACGTTTTTACATAATCAAAATCGCTAGTAAGTATGGCACCAAGCGTTACTGGAGCTAGATTATTAGTAAGGATGATTTTTTGCTTACTGACAGGGCTAGAAGAATCTGTCACGGCTTCAACATCCAGACCATTATTATCATCAAATACCAGATCATCGAACATCAAATCATCGTCGAGTAATTCGTTACCGACTGATTCTTCGTCGTTAATAGTTGGTGACAATGCTCCTAGAGCATCTATTGTGCTAGGCGTATCTATAGCGATGTCATCAGTAATTGGCTTATTGGTATCTGATTTATCACTAGCTGGTTTATCAGCAACAGTAAAATCAAAGGTTTGTTCATCATCTAAGCTTGAGTTATCTGAATCAATAATAGCAGTATCATCGCTAGATATGACATGACTTTCATTATCAATATCACTTATTGCATTATCTGAGACAGGTCCTGTAATACTATCAAAATTATTATCACTTTCTTCTAAGTCAAAACTAAATTCGTCTATACTGAGGTCGTCTATACCTTGCTCGTCTATACTGTGCTCAATAATCGGCTGGTCTTCGCCCAAAGCATCGCTTCTAAGTACTGTGGCATAATCTTCTAAATCCAAGGTGAAGTCGTCCGCTGAATCTAGCGCCTCAGAATCACTATTAGTGCTGACATCTATTGAATGCTCATCCGCTAGAAGATATTCTGTTTCCTCTTCAGTGATAGTTTCAAAATCAAGAGTAAAGTCGTCATCTATATTAGCGGCATTATTAGAGCTAGTAGATAAGTCTGCTCCATCTATATCAATGTTTGATAGATCATTATCTTTAAAAGTATTCGTATCTTCAGGCATATCGTTAGAAGTATCTGTCGCTTCTAAGTCATCTAAAGTTAGGTTAAAAGAATCATTACTGCTGTCACGGTGATCGATTTCAGTATCAGTATCAGTATCAGCGGGTTGGCTATCACCAAATGTTTGATCACTATCAAAATCTAGCGACATATCCTCATGCAAAAAAGAATCAGTAGCAGATTCTTCATTAGGAGAGTCAACAAACGAGGAGCTATCTAACGACATATCATCAGAAAGGGAATCCTCAAATGACGTGGTATGCCTATCACTTATAAGCTCTTTTAGTTGATCCGCCTGTTCAATGGTTTCTGGATCGCCTTGCGCTTGTAGAGTATGATAGACCCGATCAAAATCTTGATACTGATTGGATACAACGTAGACGTTTAATAGCTTTAATAATAAAGAGTCATCGTGAGGTTTTTCAATGAGACCACGCTTTAGGGTTTCAATAGCTTTATCATAGCGCTGTTGATCCATGAATCGCTCAGCAATCGTGACATTGTCAAACTTAGTAGCGATACTATCATTATTCAAAGTTTTTGTTTCAAGGCCAGATAAGCCTTTATATGATCTATCATTCTTAATTTTGCGGCTATCGCCTAAAAATGTAAGATTTCGCGCCTGTCTTCTGCGCATCACTAATACAGCTAGCAACAAGATGATAACCAATACTGCAAGGATATATAGCATATTATCCATAAATACTCCCACGCCTATGAGCGCTGATTTTAGCAAAATGGCTAAGTAATTGCTAATTGCATAATGAGTGATACACGCTATAAAAATAGTGCGTTGTTGTTTTTATTTTTATTGCAAAAATTAGACCGTTTTATTGGAGTTTGAACGTTGCTGTCTTTTATCCGCAATGGCAGCTTGCAAGCCTTGTTGAGAAGGAACCGTAGCATAATGAGAAAGATCTAGCTTAGCATCAACCTTGAGATGATTTGAATCTTTTTTGATAAATGCATTTAAATTTTGTGTCTTGATTTGATTCATAACCATCAAAACATCAAGGTTATTTTGTTCTGCAACTTGCTGCGAGATCACCCATAAATTATCATTTTTTTGTACAATATAGCTAGGCGTTGACAGGTTTTGAATAGCTAAAGGTGATGATAATCGGTTCTGAGTATGATCCTTAGTAGAGATCGTTTTTGCAGAAGATGCCTCATCAAAATTCAAGTTTATAGTCATTATCTTGCGACTAATTTGAGTATTGAGACTAGGGTATGAAGCTAAGCGACTAGCTGGTTGTCTTTGCTCGTTATCGATTTTGGCTACAGATGCAAGCTCAATGATACGGTCTGCGCTAACGTCAGAGCTACTGATAGTATCAGAGGTGTTATTAATAGCAATTAAAGGGACAACTGGATCTATATCTATTTGAGATCGAATAGTAGAGATAGTATTTATTCTACGCTCATTAATACTAATAGTATTATGAGGAACTCTAGACTGCACTAATATGTCAGTCTTTTGAGTTTTGGGGATAGCAAATAAAGGCGGAGGTGCTTGGCGACTGGCGACTAATATCTGTGGGCTGCTAGTGTTAGACTCTGCTAATGAAGGGCTCTTTTTTCTTGGTAGCTCAATAGGCTGGCTGGCATTAAAAACAGGTTCTATCGACTTAGGGCTTGCAAACAAGGGCGGTGGCGCTTGACGACTGGCGACTAATATCTGTGGGCTACTGGTCTTAGACTGTGCTAACGAAGGACTCTTTTTGACAGGTAGGTCAATAAGCTGACTGGTATCAAAGCTAGGCTCTACTGTTTTGGACTTTACGAATATAGGCTTGGGTATTGCAAGCAATGGCAGCGATACTTGATGACTATTCGCTATAATCTGCGAGCTACTGGCATTTGACTCTGCTAAAGAAGGACTCTTCTTCACCGACAGCTCAATAGGCTGACTGGTATTAGAGATAGGTTTCACTATCTTGGACGTTGCAAGTGCAGGCTTAGACTTTACAAACGCTGGCGGCGATATTTGACGACTATTCGCTATAATCTGCGGGCTGCTGGTATTCGACTCTGCTAACGAAGGGCTCTTTTTAACTGGCGGATCAATAGGTAGGCCAGCGTTATATACGGGCTCTGCTGGCTTAGGACTAGCAAACAAAGACGGGGGCGCTTTACGGCTGGCCACTAATATCTGCGGACTATCGGTGTTTTTGTCCGATAATAAAGCGCTGTTATTAACAGGTAGAGTAACCGTTTTATTAGCCTGTATGACAGGCTCTACAGATTTGACATTAGCCAGTATTGGCGGTGCACCGCGCTTTACTATTAGTGGGTTAGCAGTATGAGCGTTGACGATAAGGGTAGAGTGGTCAGGGTTTTTAGCAGTCGCTAAGATAGAGCTCGACTGCTTGATTGAAACGTTAGTAGCCAAAGGCATCAACAAGGTTTTGGGAATAACCTTACGTTGACCTTGATCACTTAGAGCTAATACCACATCAGTAAAGGGCATAGTAATGGGCTGAGTACTGGTGATAACGACAGTACCAGTGGTAGCAGAAGTGGGTACAAAGCTGACAGACATAGAGGGCTGAGGCGTTAGACCTAATTGCTGATAGATGATAGGACTTGCCAAACGGGCTGAAAAATCTGCTGAGCGAATACTCGTCACAGTGATACTGGCAGTCAAAGGCTGATGCTGTACAGAGGTTATCACTGTCTTACCCATAGTCGCAGCTTGAGCTGCAGGCAGAATCACAGCGGTACCAACAGAACAAAGCAGTCCAACCGATATGCCTTTATGCATAGCTGACAGACGCATAAAAGGTAGATGCATACTGGTTAGGTGATGAGGTAGATACCAAGACATGCGCAGCCCTTATATAGCTCAAGAATGGTTAGACATATTTATTAATAATAAGCTATTGCGACTACGATAACAATACAATTTTATTCGTATGCTTACATATAGTGATTTAGGTTATTATTTAAGCAATATAGTAATATGACCTCTTATTGTTTTAACCGTAAAATTATTTTGACTATGAAAATTCATATTTTTATCTGATAGCTATTTTATCCAATAACATCGCATCACCATAACTAAAAAAGCGGTATTTGTGCTCGATAGCGTGCTGATAGGCTTGCTCAATAGCTGATTTGCCAGAAAAAGCAGCTACTAACATCAGAAGAGTAGACTTTGGCAAATGAAAATTAGTCAGCAATCTGTCTATAACCTTAAACTCAAAACCTGGATAAATAAAGATATCGGTATCACCTGACCAGCTGGATAAAGGTTGATTGTCTTTGGCCGTATGCAAATAGGCGCTCTCAAGCACACGAGTAACGGTAGTGCCTATAGCGATAACTTGCTTGCCATTGGCATGAGTTTGGTTAATCAGCTCTGCGGTAGCTTGTGGCAGGTGCGCGTATTCACTATGCATCGTATGATTGAGTAAATTATCGGTTTTAACAGGGGCAAAAGTACCTGCGCCGACATGCAAAGTCACAAAAGCGGTATGAATACCTTTATCAGCTAACATTGCTAATACTTGCTCGTCAAAATGTAGGCTAGCAGTAGGTGCGGCGACGCTGGCAAGCTTCGCTGGATCGTGAAAGACAGTCTGATAACGAGTGTTGTCTGTCTCGTCAGCATGACGCTCAAAATAGGGCGGTATCGGCAGCTCGCCATATAGCTCTAAGTTAGGCAAAATAGGCGCATCAAAGGCTAAGATAAACAAGTTCTCTTGACGTCCTAGCATCACGCCGTGCATATTATTATCTGCTAAAGACAAGTGCTGACCTAGCTTTGGCGCTTTACTGGCTTTTACATGACATAGAGCGACATGCTCAAATCTTTCTATTATCTTATCGTCATTATTAAAAAGGCCACTATCGATAAGACTTTCAACATCCGCACTATCGACTAAGCGCTCAATCAATACCTCAACTTTGCCGCCTGTGTCTTTACTACCGAACAGTCGTGCTTTCATTACCTTAGTGTCGTTAAAGACGATTAGATCACCTGCATTCAATAGTGAGGCAAGTTCAGTAAAGGTATGATCTTCTATGTGTGCATTTTGATTATCATTAACGACAGTAGTCGCTGGCAAGTACAACAATTGAGACGCTGAGCGCTGGGCTAGGGGATAGCGGGCGATCAATTCATCTGGCAGCTCATAATCGTAATCAGCTACGCTTAGGTAGTCTAAAGGTACTGAATCGCTATTATCAGTAGAAAGGTTAGAATGGGTGTTAGAAATTACTAGGTTGGATGCAGTCATAAAGGTCAGTAAATATAAGGTTATTTTGGCGTAATTGTAGCAGAAAGCAGAAGTGAAAACTTATAGTAGATAGTGTTTTTATTAAAAAATAGCCTAAGTAGTTATAGATGATGGTTTATATAAGATAGCTTTAACTAATCAAATAAATTCAATTGTGGCAAGGTTTGAGCAGCTGGCGCAAGCGACGAGTAGGTCACACCAACTAGTCGAATAGGCAACTCGCGTGGAATATCAGCGAACAGTTTGTCCAGCCAATAGTGAGCGGATTCAGCGCTATCAAAGGCGGTTGATAAGGTGTGCGAGCGGGTAATCTGAGTAAAGTCTGCGTACTTAATTTTTAGCGTGATCGTATAGCCCGTTAGCTTCTTATTATGCATCTGCGTATAGGCATCCGCATTTTGCTCATATATTTGCGCTAGTAGCTCTGTATCACCCGTTAAATTATCATGAAAAGTGGTCTCAGAGCCGACGGACTTGTGTTGCCGCTCAGCCTTGACAGGACGTGTGTCACGGCCATGAGCGATATCATGATAAAACTGCCCGCGTTTACCAAACTCATTGACCAAAGTCGTAGCGGGCATACGCTTAAGATCTGCACCCGTACTGATACCCATGGCATGTAAACGCTTCGCTGTGGCTTTGCCAATACCATGAAAGCGCTCAATCGGTAGCGTGCTAATAAAAGCATCGGCATCGGCAGGGGTGATAATTGCTGTGCCATTGGGTTTATTGATATCAGAGGCAATCTTGGCGAGCATTTTATTAAAAGACACCCCAGCCGAAGCGGTCAACCCTGTATGCTCTAATATCTGCGCTCGTAACCAATTTGCCATCAAAGTCGCCGAGCCTTGATGCACTGTCAAGCCCGTCACATCGATATAAGCCTCGTCTAAAGATAGTGGCTCAACTAAAGGCGTCAGACTGTGCATGATTGCCCTAATATCTTGACTGACTGCACGATAAACCTCAAAACGTGGGCGTACAAAGAGCACCTCAGGACAGCGCTTACGAGCCTCATAGCAAGACATCGCTGAGCGCACACCAAATTTACGTACTTCATAACTCGCCGCTGCAACCACGCCACGACCTTTAGGATCACCACCAACCACTAATGGCTTACCACGCAGCTCAGGAAAGTCGCGTTGCTCAACACTGGCATAAAAAGCATCCATATCGAGATGAATGATCTTGCGCTGGGTTGGGGTTATTAAGTCGGCTTTATCTTGATTGGTTTTGGGGGTCATAGGAGTTATTTTACCTGATAGCTTTTAATAGCTGTTGCTCTACGTCTTGACCTTTATCATCTTTTTTCACCGCCATTAAGAATAAGCATTGACCCTGGCTATGACTTGCCCAAAGTTCGCCTACCATACGTTTCTCTGCTGAATCATCATTGGTTTCGTAAGGCTTACCTTTATATTCCACCACCAAGATACGACCGTCCTGCAATTCAACGATAAAATCAGGATAAAAGTTGGTATGCGCCAGTGGTAAGCTAAACGATGCTTCTCCTCGTCTAACTAGATTTCTTACCCAATGTTTTACTTGAGGTAATAGATCGATAGTCTGAGCGCAATCAAACTCTTCACCTGAAGATTTCATATCCTCAATTTGAGGATAATATTGTTTATCAAAATTATAAATCCCTGAATAATAAGGTGGTCGCGTTGGATAATTATCTGCTTTAAATTCGTAACTAAAGTCATAAGTTGTGAGTACGTCAGCGTCGCTTGCAAATAATGTTTGCTGATATCCTTTAGTCATTGCTTGCTGTCTATATGCAGATACTAACTCCTGTATAGAACGAGCAAGGGGGTATTTACTACGTATGAGTGTGGTCAATGTAAGCGACGGTATTTGCAATAATTGGTTGATTACCTTAGTTAAGAAACTCGTCATTTCACGCTGAGTGACATCACTTTGACGACATTCATGGTCTAGCCAGCCTATAAGCTCATCTTGGGTTACTTCGGTATGCGCAAGGTTTAGATTTAGAGTTTGTGACTCATGAGCAAGGTTATATTTAACTTTTTTGCCTTCTACATCGACTAGAAAGCTTTTTGTTTCCTCGTGAGGCTGATAGTCGAGCTTAGCTGGATAATCTAATAGACTCCAACCTGATACATCCAAGAACACTTCTTTCTCAACCAGTTCAAGCTCACCCTGAACCATGACACACAATCTTGGTAGCGGGGCAAACTTCACTCCGTTCTCTGCTGGTGACAAAGCGGCATGTACACTAAGGTTATGCCTATCAACTGAAGTCTCAATCTCTTTTTTATTTTCAACGGCCACTTTGGTAATGGCTTTTTTCAACGGCTCTGAGACTTTACCCGTAACCGTGACCACTTGGCGACCATCTACCTCAGAGATCTTAATGCTACTGCGTTCTTCTTCTGATAACTCGGTAGTATCTATCGTATCCTGCACCTCAACCATCAGAGAAGGTGGTGTCAACTTAGGTTTCAAGTTTACAGCGTCATCTTTATCTATCTGACCAAATAAATCACCTTGATTGGCATCTTGTTGCCTAAGAAACGTGGCTACTTCTAACTCTTCAAAACCCATTGAGATAAGTTTATCTGTCAGCTCCTTTGCTGCTTGTGCCAAACTTGTGGTGGCCAAATGGGCATAAGCTCTATTTAGGTCTTCTATCACGCGGCGCTTTGCATAAGGCATCCGCAATACACGCCCCAATAGCTGCTCAGCATCTTTGCTAGAGGACACCTGTTTAACTGAACAAAACACATAAGCGAATGAGCAATCCCAGCCTTCTTTCAAAGCTTCTATGGTAATGATGTACTCGATAGGACAGTTAGGGTCAAAAAGATCGATACCATCTAGCTCTCGCTGTGATCCTGTTGCGACTGCAATTTTATCCTCAGTAATGCCATGATCTTCAATGAGACACTTTTTGAGTACTTCAACCGTTACCTTGCCGTTCTTATTCTCTGCCTGTAGTAGGACGATAGGACGTATATAGTCGATATCTTTTTGTGCCTTGATCTCCAATCTAGCGCGGGTTAATACCGCATCACGTACCGCTTCTTCCCAGCCATTAATATGCTCGGTCAAAATAATAGGGAGTTTTATCATCTCTTCAGCTTTGAGCTGCGCCGCTGAGACATGATATAAGATATTGCTACCATTGGTCGTTGATGTATTAGGAGTAGCAGTAAACTCAATAATAGCCGCAGGATGCACGCGCTTTAGAGTATCAAAGGTTAATGACGTCCTAGCATTATGGGCTTCATCAACGATGACTAAAGGGTTGTACAGCGCCAATAGGTTGGCAAAAGAGTACTTTATCTTACCAATATCATTGACGGTCAAACCGTTTTCGGAAACATCATCTTCACTGACGGTCTCAAGCTTGTCATAAAAGGGATGCTGACGACTCAGTTTGGCAAAATGCGGTTCAAAGTCTTCGTGATACTGATAGACCTTGCGATCAGACGTTTTAGTAACACGTAAATTGGCAATGGTAGAGACGACTATGATTGTTTTATTGCCAATATCCTGCGCACGGATTTGATTGACATCAGCGATATCGTACACACTGACTTGATTGGCAAAAGCGCGGTTTAGATGATCAGTATAGTCTGGGTTGCTCTTGAGCGCTGAAACGGTCTGCTGCTGAATGGTAGTAGTCGGTACTAGCCATAATACAATGGGGAAATCTTGCGATAGATAATGAGTCGCCGCTGTAGAGACCGCATAAGCACCTAATACAGTTTTGCCGCCACCTGTCGGAATGCGAATACATACATAAGGCGTATCAACGAAAGAGTAAGCACGATAAGGAATTTCTACAAAATTATTATCCTGTAATGTCTGCTGAAATGCTGTGTCAATGTCACCATCCATACGACAACGCTTGAAAAAACGGGTAAGAGTATTAAGCGCTTCTTGCTGGTATTCTTTTAATTCAAACATCGCTTATCTTCCTTTCACATCGTATGGTATTTGCTTAAATATAATATTTTCACTCTTCAATCGAGCGTCTCCCATACATCTCCTCTCACCATAGATGACTTTTTGACCATTTTCTGGATCTTCAGGGTGAGGTGGCAGTATGGCTAGCACTTTTGATGTAAGTACGTTACCACCGTCAGGACGTTTGTCACCTAAAATACCGTTATAAAGTAGGTAGTAAGCAATACCATTATGCACACCAAGTAGCGGGGACTTCGCTGACTGCTGTAGCGATTGCCTAGTATCGCCATACCAAATGTGGGAAGCCAGCGCATCAAAGCTGATACCTTCTCTTAAAGAGCCGTTTTCATTAAAGATGACTTCACCTAAGCGGTAGAATTTGAAGCCACTACCACCTGTCCAGTTGACGTCTTCTGAAATACCACCTTGCTCACCATCGACTACTTTTTTTAGCCTTGGTTGGCAATGAGTGACTGCATGATCCCCAAGCTCAATACCAATGAACTTACGGTTCATTTTCATAGCAACAGCGGCAGTTGTGCCAGATCCAAGGAATGAATCTAAAATAAGATCATTAGGCTTTGTGGCGAGATCTAAAACTCTTTTTATCAATCTTTCAGGTTTTGGAGTTGTAAAAGCATCCTCCTTATCAAACACTTTCACCTCTTCTCGCGCTTCATGATTATGACCTGCATCGCTATGTAACCAAATGGTAGATGAGGGTGTACCTGAACTTTTAAGTTCGCTCAAGAAAGTTTTTCTGGATGGAGCTGCATCACCTTTTACTCCAAACCATATTTCATCGTTTTCGTCCATTTTTTTCAGAGTCGATTCTGGAAACCTCGGTGATGTCCCAGCTGGTGGAGTCCATATGTATCCGTTTTTAAAAGTATATGAAAACGCTGCTTCTTTTTCAGATCCTTTTCTTTTTGCATATAAAGGAGTTGATTTCCAAACGCCTTTAGGATGATTATCAGGATTTTTATATCTATTATTCATAGCCTCAGTTCTTTCTAAGGGATAAGGTCTCCATTCTTCTTTGTTTTTGGCATAGATTAATAAATGATCATGACTATCTGATAACCACTTGGCATCATTAGCGATTGTATATTTTTTCTGCCAAACACTATTAGCGACAAAGTTTTTCCTTCCAAAAATTTCATCACACATCACTTTTAAATAGTGTGATTCAGAATCGTCGAGTGTAATCCAAATAGAACCGTCTTCAGATAGTAGCTGATGCAATAGCTCTAAGCGTGGATAGATCATCGACAGCCATTTGCTGTGCTCTAAATTATCGTCATAGTGTTCAAAGGCGCTTTTGGTGTTATAAGGCGGGTCAATAAAGATGCACTTTACTTTTCCTGAATGCGTAGGAATGAGTGCTTTCAATGCATCGAGGTTGTCGCCTTGAATAAGCATATTGTCAGTATCTGACTCGCCATACGATAATTCTGGCACTAGCTCTACCAAACGATACGGACAGTCACGTGCTGTAGTCAACGCTTGCTCTTTATTCAACCAGTTCAATATAGGCATATCGCCTCACTTCCTTCTTTATTTTTAGCCACGAAAGGCATGTTTAGTGCTTAATATTCTGAGTGGTAATTTATCATATAAGCCAATTACTCTCATCGAAAACAGACGAATTGATAAGACATTTTGGTAGTTTGCTTTAGTAAGGATACTGTAGGCTATTATTAAATATTTTTCATGCTTAATTAGCTTTTAGGCGACATTGATTGTCGTAGAATGATTATCTTTTGGAATAACATATAAAGAGACGCTCAATAATATTACTGAGCGTCTCTTTATAAATAGATTTATCATTTTTTATACATGAGAATGTTATTTTCGCATATGATTCTCAATCAATCCACTTTTGCTACATCCAAATCCCCAGCATAAGCGAATAGGGCAGGCGCGCCGCCCGTATGCCAAAATAGTACGCTATCGCTTTGCTTAATTTGACCTGTACGTATCATATCTATCAGTCCACCCATCGCGCGCCCTGTATAGACAGGATCTAATAATATGCCCTCAGTCTGCGCGGTCATCTCGATAGCTTCATTCTCTAAAGTACCAACCACCCCGTAACCTTCGCCAACGTAATCAGCGTTCAATATCAAATCGCTAGCTGAAAACTCATAATCTGTATCAAGTAGTTTTGCCGTGCTATTTGCCAGTGCGACAATGTGTTTATCAAAAGGCGTTTCATCGCTTTCGCCTTTATCGATATTGATACCAACTATTTTGTACGAGGACTCAAAGATCTTATTGCCTAGCATCAGTCCCGCTTGCGTACCACCTGAGCTTGAGGCAAAGACAATATGAGTAAAGTTTATACCCCTATCTTGACGCTGCATTTCAAGCTCCTTAAATGCCTCAACGAATCCTACCGCGCCAAGCTCGCTTGAGCCACCATAAGGAATGACATAAGGTTTTTTGCCTTCAGATTTCAATTGCTTAACTAGCTCAGGAATATCTTCGCCTTTACGATTAGCGCCTGCCCAGTGAATATGACAGCCAAAGAGTTTATCTAGTAATAGATTGCCTTGCGCCCGTAGCGGCTCCGCGCCGCCTAATACTAGATGACACTCAAGTCCTAAGCTTGCGGCCGCTGCTGCGGTCTGCCGACAATGATTGGACTGCGCAGCCCCTGCGGTAATGATCGTATCGGCACCTTGAGCGAGCGCGGCTCCAAAGATAAACTCAAGCTTACGGGTTTTATTACCGCCTAGCGCCAGTCCCGTATTATCATCGCGTTTCATATAAATCTTAGGGCCGCCTAGTGTCTGACTTAGTTTGGTCAGCTCTATGAGAGGCGTTGGGAAAAACCCTAAAGACTGTCTGGGTAGGCTTGCCATAGTTGATAAGCTTAAAGAGTTTGTATTTGTCATATGTTATCCGTCTATATAAAGCAGCGTTAAGACTGTACTGAGCTGGCGCGTTAATGTTGTAGACTATTAATCCTCATCAAAATCATCATTAGCTTCAATTCGATTATTAATAACATTGCCGCTTATTGCATCGACTTTCATATTGTGTAGCTCATCATATATTTTAAATTTTATGACTATCTATTCACTATAACAGCTTACCAAAATTCAGACACAAAAAAACCCCAAACAAGCTAATGTTTGAGGTTGAAACTTTGCTTAAACTTAAAAAGTTAACTAAGTTTTAAATATGGCGCAGCGGACGGGACTCGAACCCGCGACCCCCGGCGTGACAGGCCGGTATTCTAACCAACTGAACTACCGCTGCTAAGGTCGTACTAGCTTTTGTCCTTTCTTTTATAAGAAGATAAGACCCACTTGCTAATAAGTGGTGGGTGATGACGGATTCGAACCGCCGACATTCTGCGTGTAAGGCAGACGCTCTACCAACTGAGCTAATCACCCTTGCTGTGGGTGTGTATTATATACATCTAATTGCGCCTGTCAAATATTATTTCATCGATTACCAAAATATTTTGCGTTATGCCTTATGAGATAACTACAAGGACTAGCTATTGGCTGCGCAGTCGCCTATTGTACCAATGCCAAAAGCTATTATACTAGCTACTTTGCAAAACTATTATTCTAAAACTATTATCTTAAAAAATAAAAGAATATCTAAAGATAATCGTATTAAATAAAGGGAGACCAATATAGACGCTATAGCTGCTGAACCAACTGCCCCTTGGTCTTGGGTCGATCTTGCAGGATATGGCTGGATATTGCATATCTTAGTGATGATTGTGATGACCCTACGGATTGTCTCAGTACAGCGCAATATCGGGGTGGCGATCGCGTGGATTGCGATGCTCTATACGCTACCAGTGGTAGGCTTGATCGCTTATTTATTATTGGGTGAACCAATGATTGGTCGTCGCTACCGTCAGCGTATGCAGCAGGCACAGCTATTAACTAATGAGATGGCTGTGCGTGAACGTCTGATATTGGATAAAGGTCAGAGCTTACTACCAGATAACTATCGTGGCGTCAGTCGTATTGGTACACGTTGGACGGGCTTTGGGGTTTACCCTGATCATCAGATGCAGCTACTCACCAGCTCGCAAACGATCTTTGAACGTCTGATCATCGATATAGACGAAGCTAAGCGCAGTATCTTAATAGAGTTCTATATTATCTATCCTAAGGGTCAGGTGCTTGAGGTATTAGCCGCTATAGCAGCAGCTGCTCAGCGTGGGGTTGAGTGTCATATTTTAGTCGATAGTGTAGGTAGCTTTAGCTTTTTTAACAGCTCTGAACATAAAGCGTTGGAGCGGGCAGGAGTGCTAGTACATCAGTCGCTGCCCGTTGGGTTATTTAAGACTTTGTTTAAGCGCTCGGACTTACGCAATCATCGCAAAATAGTCGTTATTGACGAAAATATTGGCTATACGGGCAGCTTTAATCTGATTGATCCAAAGTTTTTTAAGCAGGATAAAAAAGTAGGTCAATGGATAGATGTAATGATACGTAGTGTCAGCTATCAGCCGATCAGTATCGCCACCGCGATGGCAAAAGTCGTGGTTACTGATATTGGCGCTGAAAGTAAAAGCAATTTGGATGCGCTACATCAGCGTATGAATACTTATACTCGCAAGCTGTATGTGCTGCCACCGACGATCAATGATATCGATAGACGGATACAAGTGAGTGATGATGCTGATCACTCAGACAGTCAATCGGCTCAGCACTTATCTCACCAATTAGCAACAGGCATGAGTGCTATCGAAATTGCGCCAATGCCAACGGTTCATAATGTCATAGCCCAGCTGATACCCTCTGCGCCGCAAGTGACCGCTCATGTTATCTACAATACTTTAGTGACGCTGATCCATCGTGCTAATAAGCGTATTCAAATCACCACCCCGTATTTCGTACCAGATGAGGCGTTATCAGGAGCGTTAGCCACAGCCGCGAAGCGTGGCTTGGATGTGACCCTTATTATCCCTGAAAAGGTAGATTCGTTCTTAGTTCAGCATGCCTCGCAAGCTTATTATCAAGAGCTGCTTGAGGCAGGAGTCAAGATTGCGCTATTTAAAGGCGGATTGCTGCATGCCAAAATGGTCGTAATCGATGACGACTATTGTCTGTTTGGCACGGTCAATATTGATATGCGTAGCTTTTATCTCAATATGGAGGTCAGCTTAGCCATTTATACCCCTGAGATGGTCGCGCAAATCGCTGATTGCCAGCGCTGTTATCTACAAAACTGTCGCTATCTGAGCTTGAACGAGTGGCAACAGCGTCAGGGCTATCAGCGTCTATTTGATAATATGGTACGTCTGTTTAGTCCGTTATTGTAGCGCTTAGACTTTTGGGTTAAGGTAGTATCGATTGTTGTTATTTTTGATATATATAGATGGGCTTATTTTATGTTCGCTAACGCCACTGTTTCTACTACAAAAACGCCGCTGGATTATATGGCTGAGGGTTATTGGCAGGATTTTTTAGCGCAGCGAGCTATCGCGGGTGGTATTGCTTATGAGCAGCCATTACATGCCTGTCAATTGGATGAATCGCTACTCAGTCTGCAGCGTATCGATATATTACTCAGTCAAATACGACGCGATATCATCAAGTCAGACGAGCTCAATGAGGCAACAGTGTTAGCGGATGAGCGCTATCGTAACCTATTTATATTTTTAGCATTTTATGCAGGCCGAGTATTGGCTGAACAAGGGCGTTATATATCCAATTGGTACAGTCAATTTGAGCTGGCTAAGCGCTATCCCAATTTGCCTATAATAGAGGATGATTTTTATCAGCATATAGCGGTGGTCCATTGTGATAATGCTGAGTCGAATGATAGGGTGCTGAGCGCCTTATTTTTTGCTTTAGAGCCAATAGGACAGCGGCTATTCGGTAATATTGATCGTCAGTTCACAGCTATACAAGGTGGACAAGTGGCAAGTGGTCTATATCAAGCCGTGTTAGAGCGGCTGCCTAAAACAGTAGTCAATGAAAATTTAGAGACTAAAAGTTCAGATGCTAGAAATGTAAATGATAAAAGGTCAGTCAATGATGACTTAAGGGTTAAAGACTCAATTGCTACTATCGATAATAGTGATGATAATGATAATTCGTCTCAGTCAATAGCTAATAAAGCCTTAATTAAAGAGTCCACTATTAGCGAAACAGCTGCAGTTAAATCAAATATTGTCGATCGCGCCAGTAGTGAACCTAGCTTTAAAAAGAGTGCTTCACAACAATTTACGGTTATCACGAACAAACCAGTAACACCGACGCCAGAGATGTTTACCCAGTTATTGGATGAGCTAAACAGCATAGAAGTCGCGCAAACTAATGGCAATGAAGACTATAACCAAGCGTGCAGAACCTTAGATCAGTTCGAGCGTCATATAGCACGGCAAAAAACAGCTCGCAGCGAAGTTGATTTCTCAGATGCGCATCAACAGCAGCGTCAGCAAGCGCTCATCAAATTGCAAGATGCTGCTAGCGTTGGCCATACTGGCGCTATGCTGAGGCTCGCTATGTACGAGCTATTAGGTGAAGGCTTAGTCGCTTCAGTCGCTGATGCTGATAATAATACTGATAAAAAGGCCAGTAAAGAGGCAGGTATTGAGCTGGTTAAGCAAGCGGCTAATGCCAATGACAGTCGCGGACAGCGTCTGCTAAGTCGCCTATACTATCGAGGTTTCGGGGTCACGCAAGATATACAAAGCGGTAGACACTGGCTTGAGCAGGCGGCCAACAACGGTCATAGCGAGGCGGCAACTTTGGTCGCCGAGTGGCAACAAGGACAGACGCTTATCACGACTCGCCAGCAAGAGCAGCACAGTACTAAGCGCTATCAATGGCTTATTATAGCAGTGATAATAGCGGCTATTGCGTTGATTGTTTTTGCATAAAAACTATTGCTATAGTGCGCTACCGTGCTTTATTTTTAAATGTTATCTTTAATTAAAAGAAGCTGTTTTTGCATAACTTCTTTTATTATATCTCTCAATTACTCACACTTATTATTCTGAGCACTGACATGCCGTCCTTTGATCCGCTATCGTCCAAATCTAATGTCAAATCCGAGCCTTTAAATAAATCTCAAGTGAGCCTGCCACCTTGGTACTATCGTTCAGCTATCGCTGTCCTAAAGCCTCTATATCGGCTGCAAGTATGGAGGCGATCCCATCAGCGTGATAATTACCAGCAAGAGGTTGCGCAGCGTTTTGGTAAGCAGTATCCGCCCGCGCCAAAGGCTGACTCTAAAAACAACAGTAATAGAACCATTTGGTGTCATGCGGTCTCTTTAGGCGAGACCAATACCGTAGCGCCGCTACTCGATGCGCTCATGGCGAATGGTTTTACTATTTGGCTGACCAATACTACCCAGACGGGGTTCGCTCGTGGAGCTAGTCGCTTTGCTGATGATATTACAGTAGGGCGACTGAGTCATAGCTATGTGCCCGTTGATAGTCCAGCGGTGATTGAGACATTTTTGGCGCATGTCCAGCCGATCGCGGCGATGTTTGTAGAGACTGAACTGTGGGCAAATATCTTAACCAAGCTCTCAGAGCAGCATATTCCCAGTGTTTTAGTCAATGGACGCCTGTCAGAGGCATCTTTTAAGCGCTATCAAAAGATAGCTAGCGTAAGCGCTAGTATGATGCAAAATCTAACCCTGATTATTGCGCAAGACGAGGAATCAGCCCAGCGCTTTAGTCAGCTTGGCGCGCATAGCTCACAAGTACGTGTTGGCGGCTCGCTAAAGTGGGTGATTAACACCCCAAAAACTGCTAGTTCAAGCACTACTCAAAACGCTAAAGATGATAAAAATCTTAAATCAAGTTCAGATACTAAGAACAAGCCAGATGTTTTTTCAAGCAACGCGCATCGTCCAATTTGGATAGCAGCTAGCACGCATAGTGGCGAGGAGAGAGCGGCTATAGCTTTGCATAAGCAGCTGTTATCGAACCCAGCCCTGAATTTAGCATCGAATCCAGAACTGGCAAATAGCTTATTAATTATTGTACCTCGACATCCTGAACGCTTTGATGAAGTAGCAGAGTTAATTGCATCAGCTAAGCTTACGATGGCACGACGCAGTGTGGATGATACTATTACTGCGCAAACGCAAGTCTATCTAGCCGATACTATGGGCGAGCTGATGCTGTGGTATAGACAAGCAGATGTAGCGCTAGTCGGTGGCTCACTGGTCGATATTGGTGGTCATAATCCAGTGGAGCCAGCCAGTGTCGGCACGCCAATAATAATGGGTCAATACACACAGTCCTGTCAAAATGTGGTCGATAAACTAGCCAGTGTAGGGGCGTTATACCAGCCTAATAATCCATTTTATAAAGCGATTGCTGCCAATGAAAATCCTTTAATTGAATATAACCAAGCGACGAAAAACGAACCTTTGATCGCTGCAACAAATCAAGGCGATACTGATCCTATGGTGCTCATTTATTTGCAATTACAGAGTTGGCTGAGTCATTCAGAGCAAGCTCGCCGCGCAGGTCGATCAGGCGAGCAGCTAACGGCTCAACAGCGCTCAGCGTTGACCAAGCAATTGGCTATGATTGAAGAGGTCATTGAGTCGTCTACGAGCGTCGATCAAGTAAAGAGATAGTATGAACTGTATTTTATTATCCTCTACTGATTTTGTGCAGCACAACGCGGGTTATATGGCGCAGATTACAGCGCCTGCGCAGATTACTCATGTTCATAATATCCTTGGCGCGCAAGTAGGCGATACGCTAAAGATTGGCATGCTTGGTGGCAATCTTGGTACGGCTATTATCGATACTATAACGAACGGTAATATTCAATTGCGAGAAGTCCAGTTAACGATTCCGCCACCTGCTAAGCTCGATGTCACCGTCGTTTTGGCTTTGCCACGTCCTAAAGTACTGCGCCGTCTTATCATGGATATGACCGCGCTTGGCGTGCGCGATATTGTATTAATAAATAGCTATCGAACCCAAAAGAGCTATTGGCAAAGTCCGATGCTCAGCCGTCTTGATGAGTTTGTGCTGGAAGGGCTGCAACAAGGCGTGGATACTATCGCGCCGACTATCATTTTGCAAAAGCGCTTTAAGCCCTTTGTAGAGGATGATCTGCCAGCGTTAATAACAGATCGGGCTATCATCGCACATCCTTATGCACCGCTTTCATTAGCAAACTATTTGCGGCAATCAGTAGAAGAGGCCTTACCGAGTGTGGTGTTTATTGGTAGTGAGGGCGGCTGGATAGATTATGAGATTGAGCTTCTACAAGCGCAAGGTTGCCAAGCGCTCAATATTGGCGCTCGAGTATTAAGAACAGAGGCGGCTGTCAATGTGGTTTTGGGGCAGTGGCTGATACATCGTTAGTTACCAAACAAATATTCGCGTATAAAATCTATTATTTTAATAACGTAATAGGATACTGCTAAAGGCTAATACAAAAGAAGTTATAAGAAGTATTTATAGGTTAAATAAATGTATTGATAATTAATCTCATTTCCATTAGTATACTGTTTTAGTTATTTAACCGCTCTATTGCTATTTATTTTTCGCTATATATGCTGATTTTACTGTAGCTATCATTGCACTATTTTGGAGACTTCCATGCCGTCAAAAACGCTTAACACTTCACTATCCTTAGCTAATCCTGCAAAACTTGGCTTATCTGTTGCTGTATTTAGCTTGATGTTAGGGCTGGCAGGTTGTACTAAGTCAGAAACAGCTGATGCTGACGCGCCAGTAGATAGCACGGTGGCAGTAAGCGACAATGATGCCGCTGTCGCGCCAAGTAGTGATCAAGTGGTTACGATTTACTCATCGCGTAATGAGCAATTGATTAAGCCATTATTAGATAAATATACTGAAGAGACTGGGGTCAAAATTGAGCTAGTTACGGATAAAACAGGCCCGTTAATGGCACGTCTGCAAGCGGAGGGCAAGAACACCCCAGCCGATATGCTGTTGACGGTAGATGCTGGTAACTTATGGCAAGCGGCTGAGCAAGGCTTATTACAGCCCGTAACCTCAAGCGTGCTTGAAGCAAATGTGCTGCCAAATATCGGCTGCCAATATCGTGATCCAAAGGCCAATGGACAGGGCTATCATTACGTGCACGTACTATTCTTTATGATCCTAGTAAAGTTGACGCCTCGCAGTTATCGACTTACGCTGATTTAGCTGATCCCAAGTGGAAAGGTAAGCTGTGCCTGCGCACTTCAAAATCTGTCTATAATCAGTCATTAGTAGCCAGTATGATAGAGAATTTAGGCAGTGATGAAACTGAGCAAGTTATTCGTGGCTGGGTTGATAATTTAGCGACCGATGTGTTTACCGATGATACTAGTTTACTGGAAGCTATTGCCGCAGGTCAGTGTGAAGTTGGTCTTACTAACAGCTATTATTACGGTCGTATCCTTGATGAAAAACCTGATTTCCCAGTACAGATATTCTGGGCCAATCAAGACACTACTGGCACGCACGTCAATATCTCTGGTGCTGGGGTAATTGCCAACTCTGATGATCCAAGCGGCGCGCTAAAATTGATGGAGTGGTTGTCATCCGATGAAGCGCAAGGCATTTATGCCAGCTCAGACAAAGAGTTTCCAGTCAAAGAAGGGGTCGATAAATCAGAGCTACTTAAATCATGGGGCGAGTTCAAACCTGATAATATCAACGTACAAAAATTTGGCTCACTGCAAACTCAAGCGATTCAAATGATGGATAAAGCAGGATATAAATAATAACTGTTGAGTATTCATAAAAAAGCACTATTGATAGCTAAAACGGTAATAATTAGATGATTAAAGCTTTATGGTAACGGTATCAAAAACAGCTGATTATGGCTCTGATGATAATAATAATGATGACAACGCGATCTCTGCAGGCCGCGTTGTTAGTCGAGACCATACCATTATTCGCCGTGTACTATCCAAATCAGTCTTAGGACTGATTTCGTTGTTTATGCTCATACCGATTATTATCGTGCTATTTTCTTGGACGCAGCCAGTTGCTGATATTTGGCAACACATGGCAGATTACGTACTGCCACAAGTACTCAAAAACACCGCCATATTGCTATTAATGGTGACTGTCATCTCCGGTACTATCGGTACGGCGTTGGCGTGGATTACCAGTATGTACCGCTTCCCAGGACAGCGGTTTTTTTCTTGGGCGCTGATGTTGCCCTTAGCGATGCCTGCTTATGTCCTAGCCTTTGTCACTATTGGCATCGTTGACTTTAGCGGCCCGCTGCAAACAGGGCTGCGTGATTTAGGTATTAGCACCGCTATTCCTTCCGTGCGTAATATTTGGGGCGCAGGCTTAGTGCTATCGCTTGCTTTTTATCCTTATGTGTACTTGCTGGCACGTCAAGCATTTTTATCGCAAGGTCGCCGAGCAATTGAAGCAGGGCAGATGCTAGGGTTGAGTCGTAGCCGGGTGTTTTTTCGTTTAGCACTACCGCAGGCGCTACCTTGGATTTTGGGTGGCTTATTGCTTGCCACTATGGAGACTCTAGCGGACTTTGGTGCGGTGTCGGTGTTCAATGTGGATACTTTTACCACTGCTATTTATAAAGCTTGGTTTGGCTTTTTTAGTCTAACGACTGCTGCGCAATTAGCTGCGTTACTTATTGGGATGGTCTTTATCGTAGTACTGTTTGAGCAGTATTGGCAAGCTCGTCGCGGGCAAGCTATCACTCAAGGTAGCAATCGTCGTTTTGAGAGTAGCAAAAGCGCTAAATTTGCGATGAGCCTGCTCTGTGCTAGCGTATTTCTCACTGCTTTTTTAATACCGTTTTTACAACTGGTCTACTGGACGGTGCTGAACTACAAGCAAGATTTTGATGCGCGCTATATAGACTTTGTAATCAATAGTTTACTGATAGCGAGTATGACTACCTTACTTATTGCCGTGTTAGCCGTTATTATTGCTTGGGTGAAACGTCAATATCCTGATAAAAGCACTAAGCTGATGACCACTTTTGCCACGTTAGGCTATGTGGTACCTGGTACAGTATTGGCGGTAGGGGTTTTTATTCCTATCGCTTGGTTAGATAATCAACTCATCGCTTTCGGCATCACCTCTCAGCAAGTTTTATCTGGTAGCGTAGTAGTGATGTTGTTAGCTTTATCAACGCGCTTTATGACGGTAAGCTTTCAGCCTGTCGATCGGCAATTGCAACGTTTAACGATCAATCAAGAGGCCGCAGCTAAACTGCTTAGTGCCAGCCCTGTGCAACGTTGGCGACAAGTGGTATTACCGGTGCTCAGTCCGGGAGTATTAACAGCATTATTAATGGGCTTTGTCGAAGTAATGAAAGAGATGCCGATTACCCTGATGACCCGACGCCAAGGCTGGGATACTTTAGCTGTGCGAGTATTCGAGATGACTAGTGAAGGCATGTGGGAACGCGCGGCACTGCCTAGTCTGTTGATTGTCGTGGTTGGTCTGATTCCTGTATGGATATTGCTGCGCCAAAGCGATAAAACCAGCTAATAACAGACAATTTTTGCCCTTAGCAAGTTTAAGATTTACTCTATTTATAGCCTATTGGTGACGTTTATGACTACCGAATCAGTTTACAACTTAGCCGACCAGCCAGCCTTAAATAAGGATTTGGTTGAGGTGCGCCTTGATAATAAAGGGCAGCCGTTAGTAGCTTCGCAACAGATGCAACAGATGCAACAGCCACCAGTCTCTAAACCGCTCAATCACATCCGTGACGCTGCGGAGCACTATATTCCCAATAAGCCTTATCTTGCTGTACAAGATCTAATCGTTGGTTATGATGATACTACGGTGGTCAAAGGTTTATCGTTATCCTTGCAACAAGGCGAGATCGGTTGTTTTTTGGGGTATAGCGGTTGTGGAAAAACCACAGCGCTACGAGCGATAGCAGGCCTTGAGCAGTCGCGTCAGGGTATGATTAGTCTTAATGAACAACGTTTGACTGAGCAGACCAAAAGCACCTCATTTACAGTAGCGCCTGCCAATCGTGGTATGGGTATGGTGTTTCAAGACTATGCGCTGTTTGGTCATTTAAGTGTCGCCAAAAACATTGGTTTTGGTCTTAGTAAATGGTCTGCCAGCGACAAAAAAGCGCGCGTGGCTGAAATGCTAGAATTAGTGGGCTTAGCTGAGCATGCCAATAAGCGTCCAGCTGAGTTATCTGGCGGTCAGCAGCAGCGGGTGGCTTTAGCGCGGGCGCTCGCACCCAAGCCTAAATTATTATTATTGGATGAGCCGTTCTCGAACCTTGATGTCGTATTGCGCGAGTCATTGGCTATGAGTGTACGCGATATTCTAAAGCGTACTAATACTACGGCAATTTTGGTCACCCACGATCAAAATGAAGCTTTTGCCTTAGCGGATAAAGTTGGCGTGATGCATAATGGCAAACTGGTACAGTGGGCCACTCCAAGCGAGCTTTATCATGAGCCGATTAGTCCTTTCGTCGCTGAGTTCGTCGGTGAAGGCGCGATGATAGATGGCATCATTCAAGAAGGTCATGTCGAGACCATATTAGGCGATATTTATCGACCGATGGAGGTCTACGACTCATTAGGACGGCCACAGTATTGCGAATACGACTATCCTAATGGTACTGCGATTAAAGTACTAGTTCGTCCTGATGATATCATTCATGATGATGATAGCACTCAGACTGCGCTTGTGATCGGGCGCGTATTTCGCGGTGCAAACTATCTATACCGTTTGCAATTAGAGGATGGGCAGACCGTATTATCGCAAGTGCCCAGCCATCATAATCATGCGGTGGGCACGCATATCGGTATCTTGCCTATGCTTGAGCACGTTGTCGTCTTTGATGAGAAGAACATCAATGCTACGACTTGGTCAGATTACAATAAGGCTTAGCCTAAGCTTTAAGCTGCCTGATAAAAGCTATCTGATAAGAACCCTTAGCGAGTCGCTAGAATATGCAAATAGCGACCCAGTTGCTTAAAGGGTTCTTGACGCGAGTAGCGCAGCTCCATCCGAATCACTTCCTCGGGCACGTTGTGACCACCGCGTTTGAGTGGCGCGTAATCGTGAAATACTCGCAGACCACTCTCTAACGCTATATTATAGCGATGGTCAGCAAGCCAATGCTCAACCTCAAGCTTAGCGACAGGATGGTTGGGCGTGAGGCTTATTTTATTATCCGCTTGATAGCCGTCTGCACTAAGCAAGCTATCAAGCAGATTAAAATTACCCATAATCAAGTTACGATACTCAAAACTCGCAGGATTATAAAAGCATAAAGATAATGCGCCAGTAGGCGTGAGCTGACTATCAAAAAAGTCCATAATCTCAGCAGGTTTCGCCAGCCACTCTAATAGCGCATGACAGAGTATCAAATCAAATTTTTCTAGCGGTTTATTATTTGGGTCAGCTGCTAATGTCTTTGCAAGTTCTTGATAAGGGCAGACAATCCATTTTATTTCACCAAATGCATTCACCTCACAATCATTTGTATCTACTGCCAATTGCTTAAAGCTTGCTTGCGCTTTAGTTAGCATATTAGCTGAGATATCATTAACCACGACGTTATGACCTTGTGTTGCCAGCTCTATAGCAATCTGTGCTAGACCTGCACCGACATCTAAAACACGTAGGGGACGACCTAAAACCTTAGTCAACTCATCTACATACTCAAAAATATCACGACGCAATACCGCCAGTCGAATATCTCCTTTGAGACCACCATAGACCTTTTTTTCAAAATGATCCGCTACGTCATCAAAGCTACGATCGACCCGTGGCTCTTGCTCTGCCATCTGTGTGCTATCACTCATAGTTATTTCTTATTTTTACTTTTTTTAAAATATTTTTGACTCATGCTAAATTACTTCAGTTCCGTGGTCGTCTTAGCACCCATTTGAACACCAATTTTGAGAGTAGGATGACCACAAACACGACGATAAAGAACACCCAAATACCTGTACCTACTAGGTTATCTCGATAGGTCATAGCCAGATAAGTGGAGAGTACTATAGCGACTAACAGAGAACCCCAACGTATCAAGGGCAAAACTTGAGATTTATAACTGGGGAAAGCGAGCGCATAGTCGCTTGAAAAGCTATACAACACCATAGCTAGCACCCAAACGATTGCAAGAATAATATCCATGATAAATGTCAGCCTTTATAGGAGTAGCATCGCAAAGCTTTTGGATGCCAAAATTAATATTTATGAGTCAACAGTGTAACCAACAAAAATTATTTGTCTAGATAAAGATGAACCATCACTTTATAAGCTTATCGAAATTAATTTGACTTCTACTGACAGATTTTAAAGTAGCTTTTTACAATCGTTTACGGTATAAACAGTAAGGTATGAGCAACAATGTCAGATAAATATCAACTGTTATATCAATTAGCTAGTATCTATTTTTTGACCGCCGATATAACCTACTTCTACTTATTGACTGCTAAGGATAGCACTAATGACCATATCTCAAGATAAAGCTCAGCCAACATTGAGCACTCCCTTGTCTGCCGCTATTCACTCAAAAAAGACGCCAACGATGACTCGTGGTTTATTGTCCGTAGCGGTGGTTAGTAGTTTATTGCTAGTCGGTTGTGGCGATGACGATGATAATACCACGATCAACTATCTTACTACGGTTCAGACCGTCAGTGCTTTTAATCAAGCGCAGATAGATAGTGCAGGTTTTGGTTTGTCGGCTACTGCGACACCTAAAGCGAAATGCGATATTAAAATAGAAAAAGTTAGTTATCCAACGGTAGGGGCTGTAGGTGAGCGCACTAATGCGACAGCTGCTATTATGCTACCTAGTGGCAACAGCGCCGACTGCAAGGGTGATCGTCCTGTTCTGCTCTATGCACATGGTACGACGACTGATAAAGGCTATGACTTTAGCCAAGTAGGCAATGCCAATAACTCAGCAGCCAGTGAGGCAAACTTAATAGCTGCAAACTTTGCTGCGCAAGGGTATATTGTCGTTGCGCCTAACTATGCAGGTTATGACAGCTCTGATTTAGGCTATCACCCTTATTTAGTCGCTGAACAGCAATCAGCTGATATGGTCGACGCTCTCAATAGTGCTCGTACTATTATCTCTGAGCAGCAGCAAACCAATAACGTTAACTATACGGCTATTAATGATTCAGGTCAGTTATTTATTAGTGGCTATTCGCAAGGCGGTCACGTGGCTATGGCAACTGCTAGAGCGCTTGAAGCACAAGGAAAAACGGTAACTGCGATTGCCCCCTTATCAGGTCCTTATGCGTTATCAGCATTTGGTGATGCGATCTTCACAGGTAACGTCAATATCGGTGCGACACGTTTTGCGCCACTACTAGCTACTGGTCTAAATAAAGCTTATGGCAATATTTATAACAGCACTACAGAGATATTTAGTCCTCAATATGCTAATACTCAATTGCCAAGCTCGTTAAGTTTTGCGCAGTTAGTGGCTGCAGGACAATTGCCCGATAATGCGTTGTTTCAAGGAAAGCCTACTGGTAATGCTGTACTTGATCAATTACCTGCCAGTGAGCTACCTTTCGCGTTTTTAGGATTTGCAGCAGATAAATACTTAATCAAAACCGATTTTCGTGCCGCTTACGTGGCAGATGCCTTGCAAAATCCTGATAGTTTGATAGCCAAAACAGGCGTTCTTCCAGCCCAAAATCCACAAAATAACTTACGTAAAGCATTAAAAGCTAATGATTTACGTGGTTATGTACCTAAGATGCCAACGCTTATATGTGGTGGTAGCCAAGATCCAACCGTATTTTATGATCTAAATACAGGATCAATGTCAGCCATTATCAATGGGGTCAGTCAACAGAATCCAGCTGCTAATATCAATGTTACAGTGTTAGATGTTGATACCAGAGACGAGCGAGGAGCTGTTAGCTCAACGGTTAGTGCTATGAGCAATCCATGGATGAGTACTGCCACAACGGATACTATTCAAAAGCGTTTCGCTGCTACTTTGACAGCGGTACAAAATAAAGCTATTGCAGATGCACAAGCTGCTGGGGTTACCAATCCAGCTCTATTGCAACAAGCTGCTGGCGCTGCAGTGTTAGGTAGCTATCATGGTGGCTTAGTAAGTGCGTCCTGTACTGAAGCTACTCGTCAGTTCTTCGATCAAAACTTTGTCAATGTGGTTACTCCAGCCTAAGAAATTCGACATTCTATATTGATTTCTAAATAGTTAGCTATTGATGATTGATTAATAATTCAATAACGATCAAAAAACTGCACTCATAAAAGTGCAGTTTTTTGATGGATTATCCCTATAAGAAAACTATAACGCTAAGATAATCTACCTCGCCAATAAACACTCAAAATGGCTTTCAAAAATAGACTGATTTAGCTTAGTTTAATAGCATCTAAATGCCCCTAAATAGGCAACTTTGTGCTAAAATACACTTTGTTTTTTAGTCCCTTTTCTATTAAAAATAGCATCTTTATATTTCTCTAGTTTTGCCTCTAAAGTAGTGCTTTTTATGATGTATATATGAATACAGACTGCGCATTTTGCAGCAGTATTGATTGATTACCATAAGCGCGCTATAGCTGGCTATGAAAAGTTAGCTACAATCTTTAAGGCGAACATTAGAGCTGAAGATGAATAACGGAGTGTATATGAGCGACTCGATCAGTCCTATTGCCATCGTAGATGAGTTAAAGCAGTCCTATCTGGATTATGCGATGAGCGTGATCGTCTCGCGCGCGCTACCTGATGTGCGTGATGGCTTCAAGCCTGTGCATCGCCGCGTGATGTATGCGATGCATGTCTTATCAAACGACTATAATAAAGCCTACAAGAAGTCAGCGCGTGTGGTTGGCGATGTCATTGGTAAATATCATCCGCATGGTGATAGTGCCGTCTATGATGCTATCGTGCGTATGGCGCAGGACTTCAGTCTTCGCTACCCAATGGTCGACGGTCAAGGTAACTTTGGCTCAATCGATGATGATCCACCAGCCGCGATGCGTTATACCGAAGTGCGCATGACCAAGCTGACCCACCAGATGCTCGCTGATTTGGATAAAGACACCGTCGACTGGGAAGACAACTACGATGGTTCTGAGCGCATGCCAAGCGTATTGCCAGCGCGAGTTCCTAATCTATTGGTCAACGGTGCAACAGGCATCGCGGTCGGTATGGCGACCAATATGGCGCCGCATAACTTGACCGAAGTGGTTAATGCTTGCTTGGCCTATGCGCACAATCCGCAGATATCAAGCGATGAGCTGATGACGCATATTTCAGGCCCTGACTTTCCGACAGGCGGTATTATTTATGGCCGCGCGGGCATTCAAGACGCTTACCGTACGGGTAAAGGCCGTCTGCATATCCGTGGTCGCTATCATATCGAGCCGATGACGGACACGGGCGTCAACCGTGATCGTGAGCGTATTGTATTTACCGAAGTACCTTATCAGTCTAATAAAGCCAAGATGATTGAGCGTATTGCTGAGCTGGTACGCGACAAAAAAATCGAAGGTATCAGTGAAATACGCGATGAGTCTGATAAAGACGGTATGCGTATCGCTATTGATCTTCGTCGCGGTGAGACTGCGGAAGTTATCGTCAATAACTTATTCTTGCAAACGCCGCTTGAGTCCAGCTTTAGTATCAATATGGTGGCGCTCGATAATGGTCAGCCAAAGCTATTAACTTTGCGTCAGCTGATTGCCGCGTTTGTCCGCCATCGTCAAGAAGTCGTCACCCGTCGTACTATTTATGAGCTGAATAAAGCCCGTGTCCGTGGGCATTTGCTCGAAGGTCTAACGGTTGCTTTGGCCAATATCGATGAGATTATCGCTGCTATTAAAGCCTCAGCTAGTCGCGGTGAAGCTCGTGAGAGCTTATTAAACAATACTTGGGGTTCAGGTAGCGTAGTGGCTATGCTAAAAGCGGCTGGTAGCCAATCAGTACGTCCTGATTATATCGAAGGCGAAGACCCTAAAGCACCGTTTGGTTTGATTGTGCATGAAGACGCATCTAAGCAAAGCTATCGTTTATCGCTCGATCAGGTCAATGCCATCTTAGAGATGCAATTGCATCGCTTGACGGGTCTTGAGCAAGACAAATTAACCGAAGAATACCAAGACCTACTACGTGAGATTGCTAACCTTGAGTCTATCTTAGGCGATTTTGACAAGTTGATGACTATTATTTCCAATGAGATGATTGAGATTCGTGACAATTTTGGTGATGAACGTCGTACTGATATTATCGATTCACGTACCGATTTTAGCCGTGAAGATTTGATTCCTGAACAAACGGTAGTCATGACCGTATCGCGGACGGGCTATGCCAAAACCCAGCCAATTGATGATTATGTCGCACAAAAACGTGGTGGTAAAGGCAAGTCTGCGACCGCGATGAAAGAAGATGACGTCATCGATCATTTAATCGTGACCTCAACGCATTCAACCGTGCTGTGTTTCACCGATACGGGTCGCGTCTTTAGTTTACGTGGTTTTGAAGTGCCGATTGCCAGTCGCGGCGCACGTGGTCGACCCTTAGTGAATCTTATTGGTTTGACGGGTGATGAAACGGTCACCACTATCTTACCAATCCCCAAAATGGTAGAAGAATTATCTAGCAAAAATGAAGTAGCTTTAATAGATAGCGATTTGGTAAGCGATGACGAATCACTAGAAGATAGTAATGCCGCTGAGCCGCCTTTTGTTTTCTTTGCAACGGCCAATGGTACGGTCAAACGTGTTGAGCTCAAGCAGTTTGCTAATATTCGCTCTAATGGCCTGATTGCCGTCGGACTTGAAGAAGGCGATAAGTTAGTCAGCGCTCGTATCACTGATGGTAGCCAAGAAGTTATGCTGTTCGCCTCAAGCGGTAAAGCTATTCGCTTTAATGAGACGGATGCTCGCGCTATGGGACGTACCGCCAAAGGGGTACGTGGTATGCGTCTTGCTAGTGATGAATTCATTAAATCATTAGTAGTTATCGAAGATGATGTCCATGAAATCCTAATCGCTTGTGAAAAAGGCTTTGGTAAACGCACCTTTGTTGATGAGTTCAATACTCAGCATCGCGGCGGCGGTGGGGTTATCGCTATCAAGACCAGCGAGCGTAATGGCGCACTCGTTCGTGCCACTAAGGTTGATCCTGAAGATGATATTATCCTGATATCAGATAAAGGTACGCTAGTACGTACACCTGTTGAGCATGTGGCCAGCTCGGGTCGTAATACTCAAGGGGTGACCTTGATTCGTCTATCAAAAGATGAGAAGCTGGTCGCTATGGCGAGAGTTGAGCATGAAGAGGGCGATGATGACGCTTTGATTGATGCGATGAAAGAGGACGGTACATTTGCGGTTGAGGGTCAAGAGCAAGCAGAGGTAGACGCTGCGGCTAATGCTGGCATAGATGAAGTCGATAACGCGGATATCAGTGAAACTATTGATATTGCTAACGATTATAATCCACAAGATGACTCTTGATGTTAGACACTTGACTAGGCTTATAGAGTCAGTCTGATCTTCAGCAAATGATCTAAAACCTCTCAGTAAAAACCTCTAACATCACTGTTAGAGGTTTTTATTTTTTTGCTTATGCCATTGTCAATGGCTCTGACATTTTCTGTCGATTTTTACTAGTATTCAAAATGAGAACATGTCTTAATATTATTTTTATATACGGTATTAATGGTGATAGTAATAAGCTACTATTGTTTATCTGCCTTTATACAATGATTATTTATAGTGATACAAACTTTGCAGCGATGCTGAGCTTTGCGGTAATTTTAAGCTTTACGGTAATTTTAAGCTTTGCAGTAATTCTAAGTTAGGATAAGTCATGTTACATTTGCATCATTTAGAAAACTCACGCTCATTTCGTATTTTATGGCTATTAGAAGAGCTGAAAATAGATTATGAGCTGACTCGTTATAAACGTACTAAAGCCTATTTGGCACCTGATAGCCTAAAGAAGGTTCATCCGCTAGGGCATGCACCGATATTAGAGGTTGACGGTCGCTGTTTGCTTGAGTCTGGTTTTATTATTGAATACCTGCTCAAGCATTATGACGAACAGCAACGGTTTAAGCCTGCTGATAACGATGAGCTTGCTTGGGAGTATTATACTTTTTGGCTGCATTATTCAGAGGCTAAAGCGATGCCGCCTTTGGTCATACGCTTAGTCTTTAATAAGATTGTGGACAGAACGCCTTTTCTTATTAAGCCTGCCGTCAAATTTATGCGCAGAAGAGTCGAAAAAAGTTATATTGCTGACAATATCTTAGCTATGTTGGCACTCATAGAGCAGCATCTAGCAGACAATCTATGGTTTGCAGGAGAGAGCTTTAGCGCTGCTGACATTCAGATGTATTTTGTGGCTGTTGCTGCCAAGTCTCGTACACCGCTAGGTAGTGGCGATTATATTAATGTCATGAATTGGCTCAAACGTTGTCAGCAGCGCACAGCCTTTAAGCGCGCTGAAAAAAAGGGTGGTCACATAACTCTTTAATATATTACTCTCTAAAACTAAAAATTCTAGTTTATATAAAAGAGACGGGTTACTGCTGTTTTAATCGTTTCTCTTTTAATCATCTTATTGTAAATCTAGTTTACTAAGTCTTAAAGTTCTAAAAAAAAGCCTTTGACATTATCGTTGGAGGCTTTTGTAATTTTTGCTTTATTTATAAATCCAAAATATTCTTATATCTCTTAGCGGTATTTTTTGTCAGTTCAATTTGTAAGGCCTTTGTTATGCTCACTTCTAACCAAACTATGCAGGGCACTGTCGCATCAGTAGCATCGAGTTTTTTATTCGCGCTGATGTTTTTATTCGGCCTATTTATGCAGCCATTATCTGGTACACAAGTTGCCTCGTGGCGCGTACTGATTATGCTGATTAGTATTATGCTGTTAGTCAGTGTCACTAAGCAGTGGCAACATGTTTTTAGTTATCTAAAGACCCTAAAAACACCAAAAGAATGGTTATGGTTTATTTTGCCGACACCGATTTTAGGGGGACAGATTTGGTTATTTATGTGGGGGCCAGTCAATGATTTTGCTCTAGATGTGACTTTGGGCTATTTTTTATTGCCGCTGGTGATGATTATAGTGGGACGATTTTTTTATAAAGAGCCGGTTAGCGTGTTTCAGTGGATCGCTGTATTTTTTGCCGCGCTAGGGATAGGCTATGACATCTTTCAATATGGGCACATCTCCTGGGTGACGTTATTTGTTTGCTTGGGCTATCCGCCTTATTATTTGATGCGTCGAAAGCTTGCTGTGCCGCCTATCACAGGCTTGCTATCAGATTTGATATTGCTAACACCGATAGTTATTATCGTGCTTTTTGTAAGCGGCGGTATCAGTTTGGCCGTGCAAAATGCCAAATTGTGGTATCTGCTGCCGCTGCTTGGTGCTTTTAGTGCCATTGCTATGTCGCTGACGATGGTTGCCAGTCGTAAGCTGCCCGTGTCTTTATTTGGCGCGCTAAGCTATGTCGAGCCTATGCTGCTCTTTGTATTCTCGATCACTATTTTGAGTCAGAACCTCGATGAGGGTGGCTCTTTATTTATGTATGCCATGATTATGCTAGCGCTGTTTATTATGGTTGCTGATAGTGCATTAGGCTATGTTAATAACAAGCGTGAGAATCGTCTGCAAGGTTACCATGAGCCACAGATTAACAGCTTCCCGCTACATCGTCGTCTCAAAAATCACCGTATCGAGGGCATATTAGTTGCGCGACGCTTTCGTAAAATTAGACGCTATCAATCTAAGATTAATAAAATGAATCGCAAAATTGACCAGTTGCATTCCAAGTAACCTCTGTTCATTGCAATGTTAGAGCTAGCGTTAAAGTTAAAGATAGTGATGGCATAAACATTGCATAAAATTAAGGGTAAGTATAAGAAGAATGTTATATAAACCTTAGTTTGACTCTAGAATATTCAGAGTTGACCCTATAGATATTGTTTTTCGTAACAGACGCGCTACTAGGCAGTTTTAAAGCACTAGCAGCTAGGTTATTATTAATAATATTTTTATCTATGGCATTTTTATACGGATAAGTTTTATCATACTCTTATATTATTACCATTAATTATGGCTTAACAATAGGATAGTCCATGTTACATTTGCATCATTTAGAAAACTCACGCTCATTTCGTATTCTTTGGTTATTAGAGGAGCTAAACGCTGATTATAAACTGACCGCTTATAATCGTACCAAAGCCCATCTTGCGCCTAAAAGTCTAAAACAAATTCATCCACTCGGTCATGCTCCGATACTAGAAGCAGACGGACGCCCATTAGTAGAATCTGGTTTTATCATTGAGTATTTGCTTAAGCATTATGATCAAGCGCATGAGTTTAAGCCTGCTGATAGTGATGAATCAGCTTGGGAGAATTATACTTTTTGGATGCATTTCTCTGAAGCGTCAGTCATGCCGCTGTTGGTGATGCGTTTAGTATTTACTAAAGTCGTTGAGCGCTCACCGATGTTGATCAAGCCAATCAGCAAGGGTATTCGCAAGCAAGTTGAAAACAGCATGATCAGTAGCAGCTTGACCACGATGCTCAATATGATGGAGGAGCAATTGCAAGACGATCATTGGTTTGCAGGTAGTGAGTTTAGCGCTGCTGATATTCAAATGCACATCGCTGTCGTCGGTGCAAATGCTGGCAAGGGCTTAGATAAAGTAAAATATGTTAATGTGTTGAACTGGCTTAAACGCTGTGAGGAAAGAGAAGCTTTTAAGCGAGCAGTAGAAAAGGGTGGACGAGTGAAGTTTTAGGCTAATTCTCAAGCTATTCATTTAAAATAGCCTATGCTTTTGCTTTTCTTTTTACTAAGGCAATAGGGTCTCAATGACGATAGTTTTGAGGCCCTATTGTTTTTTTGGTTATAATACAGTGCCATTTAGAATAATTTTATTTAGCATAAATAGTACTATAAAAAGGTAAGCAAATGACTGACCCAAATGATCGACCTCTCAAAAATAGCGCTGAACCCAATCTTAAAGATATATCGCCAAAAGCTTGGGCACAAAAGCTACTAGTAGCGCTACTTTGTGTGGCAAGCTTTTATGGCGGCTGGAAGTCCCATGAGTCAAACATGGTGAAACAGTGCTACGCTAGTGGGGGCCAAGTCACTGAGGGCGAGAAAACGTTACTTTGCGAATTGTCTTAAGTTTTCGTTATTTACAACGATAAAAAACAATTAATACGTTTATTCATCAGTCAGCTATTACTAGAGATCAGCCATGTTACAACTGACCTTTTTGGGCACATCAGCTGGTGTGCCGACCAAACAGCGCAATGTCACAGCATTGGCTATTGAATGTCTAAATCTCTATCTAGCAAGTGCTAAACAACATAACAACAAGTCGCGTCCTTGGCTGCTAATAGATTGTGGAGAGGGCACGCAGCAGCAATTGTTACATACTAAGCTATCATTACATCAGCTGGTTGCGATCTGTATCACTCATGTGCATGGCGATCACTGCTATGGTCTGCCAGGACTGCTGGCTAGCGCGGCTATGTCTGGACGTACTGAGTCACTGACTATTATCGCACCAAAAGCTATTGCTACCTTGCTTGATGCGATAATGCTCACAACTGAATTACACTTTTCTTACACTATTAACTTTATAGCGGTAGAGGATGTATTATCTGAGCAAGAAAAAGCAAAAACAGATATAACCCTTGAACTGGATAAGCAGCAACAGCTCACTATTGATGTGACTAAGCTGTCGCACAGAGTGCCCTCCCATGCTTTTGGTATCACCCAGACCATCAGCCATCGACGTCTAGATACCGCCAAGTTAAAAGCCGAAAATATTGCGCCAAGCCAGTTATGGGGCAAGCTACAGCAGGGTGAGGATGTCACTACTCAAGAAGGTAAACACCTACTATCAGCGGATTATGTACATAATGAGCAGCTGCGGGCGCGTGTCGTAGTGGCAGGTGATAATGACACGCCTACGTGTCTAGTAGGTGCTTTGCAAGATACGGATCTATTAGTACATGAAGCGACTTATACCGCTGAGGTATTGGCTAAAATTCAAAGCCGCATCCAGACCCAAAATTCTGACTTTGACGCTGATAGTGATCCTGATACTGAAGCTGGTTTTGACCCGATGCATAGCAGCGCTCAGTTAGTTGGTCAGTTTGCGCAAGATATTGGGCTTAATAATTTGATCTTGACGCATTTTAGCGCGCGTTACCAGAGCTATGATGACCCTGATAGCAGCACAGCAAATATGAGCGATATCCGTATTGATGCTCAAAGTGCTTATCAAGGTAATCTTTGGCTAGCAGAAGACTTTGCGCAGTATTTAGTTAAGGGTAAGTCATCAACATTAGAAAGTAAGGTTGATAACGAAGTAGAGTTCTTAGGGTCTGCTCTCCCTTAAAGCTCACTATCTTCCGCCGCCAATTGCATCTTACCACTCCAATAACGGCTAAACTGATAAGCGATACGACCAGAGCGTCCACCACGCTCTGACGCCCAACGCAAAGCCTCCGATCTGATTTGACTTGCCAGCTCGCCATCATCAATCACTTTATTGCTAATATCTTGATTCTTAATAGGATAGCTATCAGATCCTGATAGCTGCTCAAGCTGTATACTTAAATAATGCTGGACGATATGCAGGTAAGCGGTTTGATCCATTGGCCCAAAGGATAACCAAAGCCCAAAGCGATCCGATAAGGACACGGTTTCATCGATAGTCTCATACGGATTAACTTCATCAGTCTGACCATTATAAATATTGAGATTGTCTTTCATCATTTGCGGTAGCAGGTGACGACGATTGCTGGTCGCATAGACTAGTAGTTTGTCCTGCTCAGAGTCAAGTGCACCATCAAGTACACTTTTCAAGGTACGATAGCTCTCATCTTGCCCATTAAATGACAAGTCATCGCAATACACGACATAGCGACAGTTGGAGTCGTTTGGCAATTCATTAATAGCCGCGCGAACCTTATCAAGCACTAGCAAGTCATCACGGGCAATCTCAATAACCCGCAGACCCTCGCTATGATAGGATTGCAATAGAGCACGAATCAAAGAGGATTTACCCGCGCCGCGTGTCCCTGTCATCAGCACATGATTGGCCGGATAACCCTTTAGGAACTGCCGCGTGTTCTGAATCAGCTTAGCCTTTTGGGTGTCAATCCCATGCAGGTCATCTAAGCTTAAAAATAGATTAACGGTCAGAGGTTGCAGGTGGCCTGTAGACCCGCCAACCCAGCGATAAGCCAACTGCTCAGGATCTATCTGAATAGTAGGGGTGACTTGCTGATGCAAATACTGGCTCAATAAATCTAATAAAGGCTCGGGTAGTGCATAGGAAGAGCAATAGGGATTAGGTGATTTAAAGTCGTCAGTTGATTCAGGCATAATAACTCTATCTAAGTTTAATGGACGTGTAACGGTGGTGATTATGCTACTACATAGGATAAGCTAAAGGTATACTGATTATGAAAAATAATGCCATTAATTATCCAACAAAACAAGCGCTACAAACACAAGCTACACAGCTATTGCCAATATTGACGGCTGCCTTTTCAAATTTAGATTATAAAGAGATAACGCATCAACGTATCAGTCATCAAGATACTAGCCATCAAGATATTAGCTTTCAAGGGTTAACAAAGGCGCGGCACAGTCAGCTTGGTCAAGTTATGATTAAGTGGGAAACAAGCGCAAATATCTATTATGATCTAACGAGTTTAGGTCATGAAATAAAGGTGCTAAAAGCGCTGAATGGTTCTCAAGCTAAAGCGCAAGCTTCTATAATTATTGCGCCACAACTGCTAACTGACAAGAGCTTGATTATAAAAATATTAAACAAAAATTACCAGCTAACCCTTCTAATCATGCCTTACTATCCATTAGGCGCTCTAGCGCGTCAGCTTAACGCTACCAATCGTCAGCTATTAACCTGCCAGCAAAAGCAGCATTATATTATGCAAGCGGCGCAGTTAATAGCTGATCTACACAGCCAAGGCTGGCTACATAACGATATAAAGCCTAGCAACTTTTTGATTGGCTCTAGTCTAACTGACGACAACGTTGATTCAACGCCTAATTTATTACTGACAGATTTTGCTGTGGCGCAGCGTATAGATAACTTTAAAAACGATAGTAATCTTGCTGGCACGCCCGCCTATCTTGCGCCTGAGCGCTGGCAAGGACACACACCAACTCAGCAAAGCGATATTTATGCTTTTGGAATTATGGTGTACGAGATTTTGACAAGGGATAGACCGTTTAAGAGAGCAAAGACAAGTGACGACGCAATGCTTGATTGGGCGACTCAGCATTGCCAGCAGCCTATTGCTAAATTACCTAGCCAGTATCGTGATTATCAAGCTATTATTAATAAAACTTTAGCAAAACGAATTGAAAGTCGTTATAAAGATATAAGTGATGTTATAAGCGATTTGAAGTTTTTTGCCAGTTAGTAGTAGTAATTATTGATAATCTTGATAAAGTGCTTCGACAGGCTTGTCGTTGACGATACTTTGGCACTGTGCAAACTTAGTATCAAACTGCGTCTTTAAGTCATTAATATCTTTTAAGGTTGTCTTATTCGTATTAGCATAATAGGCTTTAGCGCTTATCGCATAGAGACTCAAGGTATCTAAAGCCTCATCGCAGACCTCAAAGGGTTCGATAGTAGGTATACGATTGACGCTCACATTATCCAGAACTCTATAGATATTGTTGGCAGCAATGCCTACTAATTTTGGGTCTTTGTTCGCAATGGCTCTTTCGGTATCGGTTTTTAAGATTACTAATTCTTTTGATAGTATTTCCGCATCATTATGATAGCCACTAAACTTCTCAAGATTCATCATAATCTTATTGTTTTCGTCGGTATCTACACTCATCCCAGCAGTATTAGTCTCTGCTGTGATAGCTGGATCGTACAGACTACGCAGTCCATAAAGCCCAAACGCTAATAGTACTAGCAAGCCTGCCGTTAGCCAAAATCCTTTATTCATCATTTCCACCTAGAGGTTTTGTGGTCTATAGACCTGGCAAGTAGTATGGCACAGTTTATGAGTGCTGAGTTTATCAGTGCTAAACCTGCCTAAATATGATGCAGATAAGAGGCTATCCAAAAATCAGACACAAAAAAACCTGCTAATAAGCAGGCTAATTTTTAATCTTATCTTTTCAATATAAGCTAAGATGTACTATCCGAAAATGGTGGGGCTGGAGAGACTCGAACTCTCACACCTTGCGGCGCCAGAACCTAAATCTGGTGCGTCTACCAATTCCGCCACAGCCCCATTATCCAAACTCTATCATCGTTAACATCCAAAATCAAATGCCAAGCAGATAGATAACTGATTCGGTAGTGCGTCTCAGTGGTTGGCTATTATATAGAGTTTAAATGATTTGGCAAGCCCTTTTTTGAATTAAATTAAATATTTTTTAATAGCCTGTATTTTAGCGTTATAACGTTCTATTTATATATCCATCTTTATTGATCGCTAGGTATGATTATCATACGCTCAGTCATTTCGATTCGACCCGTTTTAACCCTAGTTCCTTTAACTCTATTAGTGGCGACGCTATAGTAATTTTTGAGAGTCGTCCTCTAACAAAGATAATTTACGCGTTAACGTATTGCGTCCCCAGCCAAGTAATGTCGCAGCAGTGTTTTTCTTACCTCCGCTATGGGTAAGCGCGGCGTTAAGTAAAATACGTTCAAACTCAGGAGTAGCAGTCTGTAGAATATCGGTTTTGCCCGCTTGTAGTGACAGCGTTGCCCATTTGGCAAGTGCCTCTTGCCAGCTAGTCGCAGTAGAGTCAGATGCAACTGAAATGTTTTGTAGACTGAGCTGGGGGCTAGGATTGTTGTCGCTATTGTTATCGTTATAAGTAGCAGTCATCTGGGGCAATGACTCATCAATCGTAGTTAATAGCTCCGGTGGTAAATCTTCAACCAATACCATGTCGCCTGTGGTCATTACGGTTAGCCAAAGACAAACGTTCTCTAATTGACGAATATTGCCACGCCAAGCAAAGTTTTGCATCACGCGCATAGCATCGGGATGTAGCTGTTTAGGCGTAGTATTCATTTGTTTACTAGCACGGTGCATAAAGTGGCTGGTAAGCTCAGCAATATCTTCACGGCGATCGCGTAACGGTGGTAATGGCAGACGAATGACGTTAAGCCGGTAAAATAAATCTTCGCGAAACTTGCCTTGCTGCACGAGATGCTCAAGGTTTTGATGAGTGGCGGCAATAATACGCACATCGACTTTGACAGGCTGCTGACCACCGACGCGGTAAAACTCACCGTTAGCTAGTACTCTCAGCAATCGCGTTTGCGTGCTAAACGGCATATCACCAATCTCATCTAAAAACAGCGTCCCACCATCTGCTTGCTCAAAGCGACCTTGACGCATCGTCGTCGCGCCTGTAAACGCGCCTTTTTCATGACCAAATAGCTCAGATTCAATTAAATCATGCGGGATAGCTGCCATATTCAGTGCAATGAAAGAGTGCTTGGCACGCGGTGAATGTTGATGCAAGGCGCTGGCAACCAGTTCTTTGCCTGTGCCTGATTCTCCCGTAATAAGCACGGTAATAGGGGAGTGAGCTAAGCGCCCGATCGCGCGAAAGACATCTTGCATCGCCTGCGACTGACCGATAATGCCACTAGGATTATTGTTCGGCTGTTTTATAGAGGCATCATTAGCGCTAACCTCTTCTTTAACCTGAGTCTTTGGTTTTACAGTTGCTTTCACTGTAGGCAATAACGCTGCTGTAGCTGGTGTAGTATTGGCTCGCTCTGTGCTCTTAACCGCCTGTGCTTTATTATTTGCTACATCGAGGCTAGGTGTTGCGGGTTGATAGTTGATCGCTTTATAAATAACAGCTACGGCATCATCCAAATCAAAAGGCTTGGGCAGATAGTCAAATGCGCCTGTCTGGTAGCTATCTATTGCTGAGGTAATATCGGAGTGTGCGGTCATGATAATAATAGGAATATCAGCAAAATGCTTGTGTACCCAGTCGCTAAAGGACAGACCATCCATCATTGGCATACGGATATCGGTTAAGATAACATCAGGCAAAACAGAGCGGCTCTCTTGCTCCTGCAAAACATCGTTCAGACGCGTCCAAGCTGCTTGTGCTTGAGTAAAGCTCACTACGTTCAAATCAGCATCGGTAAAAGTATCAGCGAGTACTAAACGCAATGCGGCATCATCATCTATCAGCCATAGAGTGGCTATATCACTAGTATCTACGCCATTGGCAGTTGGGTTATCGGACACTTTATTCCCTTTATCATCAACGTTGCTCATAAATTTATTATACTCGTTATTTTATATTTTTAGCGCTGCTCTGTTTTTAGAACGGATAAATCGCTATCGTCATTGAAGATCAAGTTGCAATATTAGGCTGGTTAAAGGGCAGATATACTGTAAAGCTAGTTTGATTACTGTTTTTACCGTTGTTAGGCGTTTTAGTGGAGCTGACCTCTATCCTACCATGGTGGCGGCTGACGATATCTTGCACTATAGACAAGCCCAAACCTGTCCCTGTCGCTCGACTACTTACCATCGGAAAGAATATCTGCTCAATGAGCTTAGGGTCAATACCGCTACCATTATCGGTAATAGTAACTTGCAATACTTGCTTATGTTGCTGACCGCCAATAGTATGCTGAAAGGCAATCCGTGTTTGGATAAATAATACAGGCTTAAAAAACTTGTCATTGCTATTTAACTTTTGACCTTGTTGCTTTTGTAAATTATCTATTTGATTGTCGTCTCTATCTTTAATAGCTTCAATAGCCGCGTTATTTGATAGCGCTTGCTGATGCTCTACCATCGACTCACAAGCATTATTTAGTAAATTCAAAAATACTTGGATTAACTGATCTTTATCCGCTTCTATCTCTGGCAAAGATAAATCATAGTCACGTTGCAATGTTACTTGTGAATATTGGCTCATCACCAACGTCAGTACTTGCTCAAGGATTTGGTGAATATTTAATGTTTGCCAATTGGGGAGCTGATTAGAGCCCAATAGCTGTCCAATCAGCTGAGTTAATCGATCGGTTTCAGAGATGATAATATCGGTATAAGTTAGCATCTTTTGAGTGGTTGATGCAGTATTGGTCTCATATTCTGAGGAATTTTTTACAGAATCTTGCGCGGCGACTTGGTCAGCTGCTTGGTAAGTGACAGCGTTTAGCTTTGCCAGTTGTCTTTGTAGCAGCTGTGCGGCGCCGCGAATACCTGCCAAAGGGTTTTTGACCTCATGAGCCACCGACCGTAGCATATGACGGGCGATATCATATTGCTGCTCTTGCTGCTGCTCCTTTGAGATACGACTTTGTCGATCCTTGCCCCACATCTCAATAATATAATAGATCTGATGCTGCTGGATAACTGGCGTCACGCTATAATCGACTAATATGGCAGCGCTTTTGCTAGAGCTACCCAGCGCTTGTGGATGGATACTGTGATCATGATCGACAAAGGGCTGCTGATACAGGCGAGCATGAGCAAAGCGCTCTGTTAGCGAATAGATATTATTAATAGGGTGATTAACAACATGATTATTTTTATCACCTGTCTCATTAGGAGCTAATAAAGTCAAAATAGACTGATTCAATAGACGGGCGCGACTAATGGTTAATAACTGCTCGGCTTGCGTGTTTAGCCATCTTATCTGTAGCGACTCATCGACCCACAAAATAGCGGTAAATAAATGCTGTGAGAGAAAGGTTAAATCAGGAAGCGTTGTAGCAGCATCTGTTTGAGTAGTCATTATAAAGGCCCAAATAAGACAAGAGTGAAGTAAAAGTGAGGTAAGGTATTATTATTTAACTGTTATTTAACTATAAATCATGAGCATAGCACGGCAAAACTAGCGGTAAGTATAAAAAAAACGTACAATGCGCACAGCCATTTTATCTCAAGCAAGGTCAGCTATGTCCAAAACTTCTAGCCCATCAGCCAATATCGTCTCAACCAATGATCCATCAAGCATGCAGACAGTAAAAGATGCGGTAACCGTATTTAATCCTGCCCAAAGCTCAGAACCTATTCAACAAGCGCCAAGCCAGCCTTATCACCATAAAGCCAATCATAATGAGAACCGTAGTATTGCTCAAAGCAGTGCAGGCAACACTGCGACGGCTAGTGCCCCGACCACAGCGCCAAAGATTGGTTTTGTATCATTAGGCTGCCCAAAGGCTTTGGTAGATAGTGAGCGTATTATCACAGAGCTGAGCCGTGATGGTTATCAAGTCGCCAGTGATTATGAAGGCGCAGATTTAGTCGTGGTCAATACCTGCGGCTTTATTGAGTCGGCAGTACAGGAGTCACTGGACGCTATTGGCGAGGCGATTAGCAAAAACGGTAAAGTCATCGTCACGGGCTGCTTGGGGAAAGAGGCAGACAAAATTCGCGCGATGCATCCAGCAGTGCTCGCAGTGACAGGTGCTCATGCGTACGATGAAGTCATTAGAGCCGTTGCATTACATGTGCCCAAGCCTGAGCGTGAGTTGAATGATAAATATAATCCTAAAATTGATCTGATCAACGAGGCGGGTATTAAACTAACCCCAAGCCATTACGCTTATCTTAAGATATCAGAGGGCTGCAATCATCGCTGCACTTTTTGCATTATCCCCAGTATGCGCGGCGATTTAGTCTCGCGTCCAATTGATAGTGTGATGAATGAGGCGCTAGCGCTAAAAAACGCTGGAGTTAAGGAGCTACTCATTATCTCACAAGACACCTCAGCTTATGGCTTAGATCTAAAGTATAAGACTAGCTTTTGGAATGGCATGCCGCTTAAGTCAAAATTCTATGACATGTGTCAAGCGCTTAACGACTTAGGTATTTGGGTGCGCCTGCATTATGTCTATCCTTATCCGCATGTCGACAAAGTTGTCGCATTAATGGGCGCGGGCAAGCTACTGCCTTATTTGGATATTCCTTTTCAACATGCCAGCCACAGCGTTCTCAAAGCGATGAAGCGACCTGCGCATAGTGAAAACACGCTAGAGCGTATCAAAGCATGGCGTGAAATATGTCCTGATATTGTGATTCGCTCGACCTTTGTGGTTGGTTTTCCTGGTGAAACGGAAGAAGACTTTCAATTGTTGCTTGACTGGCTGGTTGAAGCACGTCTTGACCGCGTTGGCGCGTTTACTTATTCAGAGGTTGAAGGCGCAGTCGCTAATGACTTGCCTAATCCAGTACCTGAGGCGGTAAAACAAGAGCGCTATGAGCGCTTTATGGCATTGCAACAGGATATCTCCGCGCAAAAGCTGCAAGAAAAAATCGGCAAAACGATGACAGTACTAGTCGATGAGATAGACATGGAAGAGAACATCGCTATCTGTCGTAGCTACGCTGATGCACCAGAGATTGATGGTCATGTCTATGTTGATGATATTAATGTTGGTGGTAATGGTCCTACTGTAAAAGTCGGGCAATTCATCACGGTTATCATTGATGACGCTAGCGAGTATGATCTATTTGCCAGCTATCAAGGTTAAATAGTCATTCAAATAAGCAAAAAATAATGGGCAAATAGAGTAGATGAAAATTGCCCAATAGCTAGGGCGTATCATCAATTAAAACATTTATATTTTATGGGTTAAAAATGGCTATATTTCCGCCACTCTTTATAAATTTCTAGACAATATGTTCATATTCTCTGCAAAATTTATCTTGATTGACAAAAATCTATCTCATTTTTACCCTCATAACCTAATTAATGACACGCCCTAGTAGTTTTTGCTACAATTAGCGCAATTTGTTTTTACGCTCTACTCTTCATTATTATAATATCGGCGTTTAATAATAACGCTACGGTTTACTCATATTATTAATAACATATTACTCATAAAAGGTGCTCTTATGTCTGACAAAAACCCTCGTTACTCGCGCATTTTGCTTAAGCTGTCAGGTGAGGCTTTGGCTGGTGGCAAAGATATGGGCATTGACAGCGAAGTATTGGACAAAATGAGTTTATCTATTGCCCATCTGCGCGGTCTTGGTGTACAAGTCGGTATCGTCGTCGGTGGTGGTAACTTGTACCGCGGCGCACAGTTGCAAAAAGAAGGTTTGGTTGGGCGCGTCACAGGCGATCAGATGGGTATGCTTGCGACGGTCATGAATGGCCTTGCTATGCGTGATGCTTTGGAGCGCCGCAATATTAAGACGCGCTTGATGTCAGCGTTACCGATTGGCGAGGTGACTGAAAGCTATAGTAGCCGTAATGCTATTCGCCACCTCAAAAATGGTGAAGTCTGTATTTTTGTGGCAGGTACAGGTAATCCGTTCTTTACTACGGATACCGCAGCGTGTTTGCGTGGCATTGAGATTGAAGCGGGTTTGATCCTAAAAGCGACCAAAGTCGATGGTGTCTATGATAAAGACCCAAGCTTACATAGCGATGCGGTCAAATATGATGGCTTAACCTTTGATGAAGTATTAGAGCAAAAGCTTGGGGTCATGGATTTAACGGCTATCGCTTTATGCCGTGAGCATAATGTGCCACTGCAAGTGTTCGATATGACCAAACCCAATGCGTTATTAAATGTGGTTATGGGCGAAAACGAAGGCACAAGGGTCTATCATTAAACAGCATCATCATACAGAATGATTAAAAGATGACAGCGCCAACTATATATAGTTAACCGTTAACAACCAATAATAAAATATATTATCGATAAGGATAGAACCATGATCAAAGAGATAAAGCAAGAAGGCGAAGCGCGGATGCAAAAAACGCTAGAGGCGCTCGAGAGTACCTTTAGTAAAGTTCGCACAGGTCGCGCCCATCCTGGTATGTTGTCAGGTATTATGGTCAGCTATTATGGTGCGGCGACCCCGTTGAATCAGGTTGCTAGCGTCAACGTCGAAGACTCGCGCACCCTGCTAGTCCAGCCGTTCGATCGTACTATGGTACAAGCGGTCGATAAAGCCATTCGCGAAGCTGATTTGGGCCTTAATCCCATGACCGCTGATGTAATTCGTGTACCGATGCCATCACTGACTGAAGAGACCCGTCGCGATATGCAAAAGCTGGCACGTGGTGAAGCTGAAAACAGTCGTGTTTCTATTCGTAATGTGCGTCGTGATATGATGAACGATATCAAGGACTTAGCCAAAGAAAAAGAGATATCAGAGGACGATGAGCGCCGCGCAAGCGATGAGATCCAAAAGATTACCGATAAGTACATCGAAACGATCGATAGTCGTCTAAGTAAAAAAGAAAGTGATCTGATGGAAGTGTAAGCAGCTTTTTTGCTTATTAAGTCACTAGCCATATAAGAGCTGGCATCCTCTCACAAGAGCTATTTGTTAGAGTGCCAGTTTTTTTTGTAAATGAGTTTTATAAGCCCATTTTACATCTCTTTTTTGCATCGCTTATTTTATGCAGTCTATAATAGCAACAGCTTATGACTTCCTTTATAGACGTTAATTCTATTTTCTGTCTTAAATTTACCAATGATAATGGCTCTAAAATGCACAAAGAACCCACGCTAGATATTCTACCCAAACACATTGCTATCATTATGGACGGCAATAATCGTTATGGCAAACAACACGCGCTAGCTAAAGGCGCAGGCCATAGTAAGGGTAAGGATGCGCTTGATCCTATCGTTGAATACTGTCGTGAAGTTGGCATTGAGGTGTTAACTGTATTTGCCTTTTCAAGTGAGAACTGGCAACGGCCACCAACTGAGGTGGCGCTGCTGATGCACCTGCTATCAGTGACGATTACCGAGCAGCTACCAAGGATGCAAACATATCAAATCCAGTTGCGCTTTATTGGGGATCGTAGTCAGTTATCAGACGAGCTACAAGCGCAAATGGCAGATGCCGAAGCTCAGACTGCGCACTTTACAGCAATGAGCTTAGTCATTGCGATCAGTTATGGTGGTCAATGGGATATTGCGCACGCCGCAAAACAGTTGGCTGAGCAAGTGCAAGAGGGCAAATTAGAAGCCAAAGATATCGATAAAGAGCGACTGGCCCAGCACGTACAGCTTGCTGATGCGCCAGCGGTTGATATGCTCATTCGTACGGGCGGCGAGTATCGACTATCCAACTTTTTATTGTGGCAATCGGCCTATGCAGAGCTGTTCTTCACTCAGACATTATGGCCGAACTTCACTGCAGAAGAGCTAGCATCAATGCTCGCAGAATTTGCTCAGCGTCAACGTCGTTTCGGTAAGACCAGCGAGCAAATACTGAGTCGCTAAGCCAATCATTAACCTGCGCCAATTAGCTGTTATAATGCCTTTCAGCATGAGTATTATCAGTTAACTATTTTCGTAAACCTACTGACTACAACTAAAAGGCTCGATCACTATGTGGCAACGGATTAGAACGGCAGTGGTGCTGATCATTATTGTTGGTATCGCATTATTTGCCAGCCAAACACCGGTTCTATTCGCGCCGCTCCTAGCGATTGGGGTGACTATTGCGGCTCATGAGTGGACCAAATTGATGCCTAAATGGCGTCAGCCAGTGGTGTTTGTGCTGATAGTATTGGCCATCACTTTAGTCTCTCTCATATTTGAAGCGACTTGGGTGCTGTGGTGGCTGGCCTCCTTAGTTATTTGGCTCATGGCACTATCTTGGGTCACTAAGTTTCCGACATTTACTAACTGGTATGGTCAGCGCTTGGCTTTGATGGGCGTTGTCATTTTGACTGGTTCAATCACCGCTATGTTCTATTTGTGGCAAGCATCGCCTTGGTGGCTGATGTATGTGTTCTTGATGGTATGGTGCGCAGATAGTGGTGCTTACTTTGTCGGACGTAAGCTTGGCCGCGTCAAGATGGCACCCAATGTGTCACCGAACAAAAGCATGGAAGGATTAGCTGGTGGTTTAGTGACGGGCTTAGTGGTGGTTATTGGCATTAGCTTTTTTAAGCTGCAACTCACGGGTATAGCTTTAGTCGCATTTGTAGCTTTGTCAGCGATCACTATATTAGCCTCAGTATTAGGTGATCTGTTTGAATCGATGCTCAAGCGCCGTGCTAAAGTGAAAGATTCAGGCACTATCCTACCAGGTCACGGTGGTATTTTAGATCGTATTGACTCGCTCTTATCTGCCACGCCGATATTTGCTTTAGGGTTTTGGGGGTTACAGCAATTAGGCTGGTTGGTGGTTTAAAGCATAAAAATTTTGTTTGAGTTCTAATGAGTAGAGCTTAGCTATTTTTATTAGGGTTTGACACTTTTGTAGGCATCAACACTTCTTTAGGTATTATTTTTAGGTACTATTAGACAGGTATTAGTAGTTATGACGCAACGCATCGCGGTACTAGGCGCAACAGGCTCAATAGGCGATAGCACTTTGGCAATATTGGACAAGCACCTAAAAGACTATCAAGTCTATGCGTTATCAGGCCATCAACGCCTAGATAAACTGCTTAAGCTTTGCCAACAATTCGAGCCTAAACGGGTCGCTGTACCAACCGCTGCTGTCGATGATTTTGCCGCACAGCTTAAACAAGCTGGTTTGACAATTGATGTGGTAGGCGGCGCTGAAGGACTCATTGATATTGCCACTGACAGCCAAGTCGATACGGTAGTTGCCGCGATAGTGGGTGCTGCAGGCTTGCCTTCTACCTTAGCCGCTGCGCGCGCAGGTAAACGCATACTACTTGCCAATAAAGAGGCGCTAGTGATGGCAGGTGAAGTGATGATCAAAGCGGTCAAAACCCATCATGCTACCTTATTACCCTTAGATTCTGAGCATAATGCTATCTTTCAGTGTCTGCCCGCCTGTATTCAACAAGATAATACGCAGATTCATGACAGCAGCCATGGCGTACGTAAACTGTGGTTAACCGCCTCTGGTGGACCTTTTTTAAAGCAGTCATTTGCGCAGATGCAGCAAGCAGGAATCAGCGAGGCAATCAAACACCCTAACTGGTCGATGGGTCAAAAGATATCTGTCGATTCAGCGACGATGATGAACAAGGGGTTAGAATTAATAGAGGCCTGTCATTTATTCGATCTACCTGAGAGCAAGATAAATGTGGTTATTCATCCACAAAGCATCATTCACTCAATGGTAGAATATAACGACGGCAGTTATTTGGCGCAGCTGGGCAGCCCCGATATGAAAACCCCGATTGCTCATGCGCTAAGCTACCCTAAGCGTATTGATAGTGGCGCTCAACCCTTAGATTTATTTGCTCTAAATAATTTAGAGTTTATCAAACCTGACCTGCATAAGTTTGCCTGTTTGCGTCTAGCACGTGATGCTATGCAAGCAGGTACACAAGCAACGATAGTACTCAATGCCGCCAATGAGCTGGCAGTAAAAGCTTTTTTGCATAGCCAAATACGTCTAACGGATATTGCCACTATTAATGAGCAGGCATTAACCCAAGTGCCAGCGCCTACCTTGAATGCCGATGCTGATATTGACGATATTTTAGCCATTGATCGCTTAGCTAGGCGTTATACGACTAAGCTAATTGCTGATATAGCTTGACCCAATTGATAGTAGGTTTAGTTGAGATGAGACCATGACATTTATTCTAACTTTGTTAGCCGCGATCTTTGTTTTAGGTCCGCTCATTGCTTTGCATGAATGGGGTCATTATATCGTGGCGCGTTTGTGCGGCGTAAAGGTGTTGACGTATTCTATAGGCTTTGGGCCTAAGCTTACTGGCTGGACGAGTAAACGTAGTGGTATTGACTATCGTCTCTCTATGCTACCGCTTGGCGGTTATGTCAAAATGCTGGATGAGCGTGAGGGTGAGGTGGCAAAAGATCAGCTGCATTTAGCCTTTAATCGCCAACATCCGCTCAAAAAGATCGCTATTGTAGCGGCAGGTCCAATCATGAATTTTGTGATTGCTATTGCGCTGTTTTGGGTGTTGTTTATGACCCCATCAGAGCAGCTCGCCACTAACATAGGTCAAGTGTTGCCCGATACGCCAGCAGCTATGGCTAAGCTACCAGCAGGCGATAAGATTGTTGCCATTGACGGTTATCAAGTACAGACTTGGGAAGGTATCAACTATCGATTGGCTGGGCGTATGGGGGAAACTGATAATGTTAGTATCACCTTACAATCCGCCACCAACACCAGCCAAGCGACTACGTATCAAGCGCCTGTCACTCGCTTTATGCAAGAGCGAGATCAAGGTAAGGATGCGTTAAGTAGTTTTGGTGTTTTACCTTGGCAGCCTAATATCACGCCTACTATCGGTGAACTTTCTCCAGATGGGGCCGCTATTAAGCAAGGCTTGCAAGTAGGGGATACGATTACTGCCATTAATGAGACGCCTATAACCGATTGGATCAGCGCGACGCGTATTATACGTGACAGTCCTGAGGTGTTATTGAGTTTTACGGTATTGCGCGATGACAAATTAGTCAACTTGCCAGTTATGCCACAGGGCAAAAAAGATAATTTAGGCAATCGCTTTGGCCAGATTGGTGCTATGGTAGTTCAGTCTGAGATTGTTATACCTGATGAATATAAAACCACGATCGTTTATGGTGCTGGTGAGAGTTTGATTAAGTCGTTTCAAAAGACCGAGCAGCTCGCGGTGATGACCGTAGACTCTATGGGTAAAATGATTTCAGGTGTGATCGGTTTGGATAACTTATCAGGACCGATTACTATTGCCAAAGTCGCTAAGCAAAGCTTTGATATCAGTTGGGAGATGGTATTATCTACCGCAGCTTTGATCAGCTTGAGCTTAGCGGTACTTAATTTATTACCTATTCCAGTCTTAGATGGCGGTCATTTGGTCTACTATATTATCGAGCTGATTCGTGGTAAACCCTTATCAGAGAGTGTCCAAATTGTAGGGGCTAATATTGGTTTACTCTTACTGTTAGGTTTCATGGTGTTAGCAATTGGTAATGATATCAGCCGACTTTTCTGATGATTACAACTGACAGTTTGTTATTTAAGCTCGCTGTGCTATTGCCCGTATAGGAATGGCATTTAACGAACAAGTATTAGCGTTTATGATTTTTTAAGCTTCGATGCTGTAATATTAGTAATTTTTAGTTTATTTTATGATGTGTTTTATATACAGTGTCTTGAGTCTGTATGGGATGAATCGCTTATTTAGTGTTTATTCCCTTCTTAAGACGCTTTTTAACTTAACTTTAGCACCTTTTATTGACGGATAGTGTTTATGCGTACGCCTTTATTTATGAGCGCGGCTGGGTTGCCGTTAGTGGTAGCAATGATGAGTGTCTCGGCACAAGCTGCAGATTTTGTAGCCACCGATATCGAATTTTCGGGTCTACAGCGCCTAACCTCTGATAGTCTCTATCCAGTTTTGCCTGTTTCAGTTGGCGATACGGTGACTGATGCAAGCTTAGCGGCTAGCATCAAAGCTTTGTATGCGACTGAGAACTTTGCCAATATTCAGAGCCGTGTCACGGGTAATCAGCTGCTTTTTGCTGTCGTTGAGCGTCCGATTATCGCTGAGGTAAATTTTGAGGGCAATAAGCTCATTCCTAAAGAGGGCTTGACTCAAGGTCTTGAGAACGCAGGGTTATCGGTAGGTGAGGTGCTCAAGCAGGCGACGCTTCAAGGGGTTGCCAATGAGCTACAACAGCAATACATCTCGCAAGGCTATTATAATAGCGATATCGAAGTCGATCAGACACTACTTGATGGCAATCGCGTAAAATTAGACATCCGCTTTATAGAAGGCAAGCCCTCTAAAGTGGTTGATATTAATGTCATTGGTAATAGTCATTTTAGCGATAAACAGATCAGAGAGGTGTTTGCGCTAAAGGAGTCCTCTTGGACGCGCTTGCTCTCTAAATCTGATCGTTATGCGCAAGAGAAGCTAGCCGCCAGTTTAGAAAACCTCAAAGCACTCTATCAAAATGATGGTTATGTGCGTTTTGCCGTTGATAATGCTGTGCTCAATATCAGTGAAGATAAAAGTAATGTATTTATTGAGATCAGCCTAACAGAAGGCGCGCAGTATCAGTTCGGTGAGATTAACTTCTTAGGTAAACCTAAATTCGATACTGATGAGCTCAAAGAGCTCGTGACTTTTACGCCTACCAATAATTATTCACAAGCTGAGCTAGACGCAACCACTTTGGCGCTAAAAAACCGTTACGGCAATGAGGGCTATTATTTGGCTCAAATACGTCCTGTACCGCGTATTAATGATGATACCAAAGTAGTCGATATTGATTATTATATAGATCCTGCACGGCCTGTTTATGTGCGCCGAATCAATTTTAGTGGCAATGTCAAAACCATGGACGAAGTACTACGCCGTGAGATGCGCCAACTAGAGGGTGCTTTGGCCTCTAATGAGAAGATTCAGCTATCGCGGGTTCGCCTGATGCGTACTGGTTTTTTTAAAGACGTCAAAACTGAGGTTAGATCAGTACCCAATCAGCCGGATCAAATTGATGTCAATTATATCGTTGAAGAGCAACCCTCAGGTAGCTCAACGATTGCAGCGGGTTACTCACAGAGTGGCGGTATTACCTTTCAGTTAGACTTAACTCAAAATAACTTTATGGGCACTGGTAATCGAGTAAAAGCGGCGTTATCACGCTCAGAGACTCGTGATTCTTATAGCTTAGGTTATACCGATCCGTATTTTACTGAAAATGGTGTCTCGCAAGGGATTAGTGCTTACTATCGTGAAACCAAGTTTGATGATAGAAACGTGAGTAACTACGTGACTGACTCTTATGGTGGTACGCTGAACTATAGCTATCCTGTTGATGAAACCAAGCGCGTTAGTGCTGGTATCAACGTGGATAATACGACAGTACGTGGGGGTCGATTCCTTGGCGTCTCAAACGTCGATCGCATCTTAGAGGACGGTGGTGAAGTCACCAGCTTTGAGGAAGGTGCTAACTTTAAGAACGACTATACCACCTACAATCTATTATTAGGCTGGGATTATAGTACGCTTGATCGTCCCGTATTCCCGACTAAAGGTATGAGTCACAGGGTCGATGGTACCATCGGTCTCGGTGATTCCAGTTATCAAAAAGCTATCTATAGCGGTAATATCTATTATCCTATATACAAAGATTGGGTCGCACGCGGTTATACTAAGCTTGGCTATGGTAATGATTTGCCATTTTATGAGAACTTTTATGCAGGGGGTTATGGCTCAGTACGTGGCTATGAGTCCTCAAGCCTAGGACCTAGATCTAAAGCTTATAATGATGTCATTACTGGGACTGATCGTATCAGAGATGAAGAGGTCGGTGGCAACGCTTTAGCAAGTTTTGGCGCTGAGCTGATCTTGCCACTACCTTTTAAAGCGGACTGGGCCGATCAAGTTCGTCCTGTGCTATTCGCTGAAGGTGGTCAAGTATTTGATACGACTGGTAGAGAAGATAGCACCTTTACTGATCCTGTTTCAGGTACGGCAACTGAAACCCCACTACTTACTCAAGATAATAAGTTTCGCTTTAGTGCTGGTGCTGGGGTAACTTGGTATACGCCGATTGGTCCTATTTCGATCAGCTATGCGGTACCGTTTGGCGATCAAGAAGGCGATCAGACTGAAAAAGTCCAGTTCCAGATCGGTAGTACCTTCTAAGCGAGTTATAATAAGCTATAGGGTTAATGGTTTGCTCAGTTTTGTGCAAGTGTAGAGCTAGGTAAATCATTAGCTTATAACATTAAGAGATAGCCAAGGTGATGGTTTAGCTTGGCATCTATTTCTATTTTACTACTAATAATAGTACTATTAACTATGATAACGATTTCGCAACTTATCAGCCAAATTGAGCAACGTCAGCCAGTACTAAATGAGGCGACGCTCAGTCCCGAGCAGCTGCAAGTTAAGCTAAGCAGCATCGGTAATTTAATAGACGCTAAAGAATCTCAGTTAGGGTTTTTGGCTGATCCAAATTACATCACCCATCTTGCTAGTAGTCAAGCAGGTGCGGTGCTAGTGACAGAGCAATTTTTTGATCAAGCACCTAAGTCTTGTATACCGTTAGTCGTTGCAACCCCGTATTTAGCATATGCAAGCGCCAGTCAGTTATTTGCGCCCAAAGCGGCTACCTCTACTATTCATCCAACAGCGATAATCGCTGATAGTGCTGATATCGCTAGTGGTGTCAGTGTTGGCGCTTTTTGTGTGATTGGTGAGCAGGTAACAATAGGCACAGGTAGCTGTCTAAAAGCCCATGTCGTGGTTGAAGCAAACAGTCATATTGGTGATTACTGCATATTTGAGTCGCAAGTGGTCGTAGCCCATAATTGTCTGATCGGCAATCATGTCCGCCTTCATACTGGGGTAAGTATCGGTAGCGAAGGTTTTGGCTTTGTACCAACTGCTGATCCAAGCGTTAGTGGCTGGGAGCGTATTGCTCAGCTGGGGCGAGTGATTATCGGTGATCATGTACGTATCGGTAGTAATACTTGTGTGGATCGTGGTGCTATCGATGATACCGTCATTGGCAATCACGTTATTATTGATAATTTAGTGCAAGTTGCGCATAACGTTCGCATTGGCGATGGAACTGCGATAGCCGCTAATACTGGTATTGCTGGTAGCACTACTATAGGCAAACGCTGTATTATTGGCGGGGCTGTTGGTATAACTGGACACATCAATATAACTGATGATGTAACTTTATCAGCTATGACTATGGTCACCAAATCGATTAATACCGCAGGGTACTATTCCTCTGGTACCGTTGCTATGCCGACGGCAAAATGGCGACGTGCTGCGGTTCGCTTTCGTCAACTAGGTAATGATTAGTTATTGCAATCGTTTTTATTAATTGTAGCCATAGTTTTTAAGTACTGCTTATTTTAAGTATTATGTATTCTAAAGATCATGTACAGAGTTTTATAAAATAATTTTAGTTTACCTTTATGAGTAAACAGCCCGCAACGATTGCAAGGAAGCACTATTATGAACGCCATCAATATCGACATAGAAACCTTGACTGATGACGATATAGAGTCATTAGCTGAGCAAAACCTGACTTTACCGCTTACTTACCATACGCTCAAGCACTATTTGCCACATCGTTATCCCTTTATGTTGGTTGATAAAATTACCGCTTGTAAGCCTGGTGAATGCATTACTGGTATCAAAAACGTGACCATTAATGAAGAGTTTTTTAATGGACATTTCCCTGATGAGCCGATCATGCCAGGGGTGCTGATGGTCGAGTCTATGGCGCAAGTTTCAGGGGTACTTGGCTTTATTAGTGCAGGGTTGACCGCTGAAGATGGCTATTTGTATTTATTTGCAGGGGTGGATAAAGTGCGCTTTAAGCGTCAAGTTATTCCCGGCGATCAGCTCATTATTAGATCTACACTAACTATGCAAAAGCGTGGTATCTATAAGTTTGACTGTACGGTACATGTGGGTCAACAGCTTGCCTGTAGCGCGCAAGTGATGATTGCTCGTCAAGAGCAGAATGCTTAGTGCTGCTGATCAGCGTCATACTCTCTCATTCGTAACGCCTTAGTGGGGCGCTCGTTGGACGGATACAAATAGTCAAAAAATCCCTTTTTAGTACCAGCTTATTGCAGCTATTATTAAAATTACCAAGGCCTATATTATGAGTCAAATTCATCCTACTGCACTCATCTCGTCATCGGCAACGATAGATGATACTGCTGTCATCGGTCCTTACTGCGTTATCGGTGAGGAAGTAACTATAGGCGCGCACACGGTGTTACATCGTCATGTGGTCGTCAGCAGGTTTACTCGAATTGGACAACATAATGAGATATATCAATTTGCCAGTATTGGTGAGGATTGTCAGGATTTAAAGTATGCAGGTGAGCGCACTTGGCTTGAGATTGGTGATCATAATATCATTCGTGAAGCTTGTAGCTTGCATCGTGGTACCGTGCAAGATAACTCGTTGACTAAGATTGGTAATCATAATTTACTGATGGTCAACACTCATATTGCTCACGATTGCACTATTGGTGATAGTAATATTTTTGCCAATAATGTAGGCATTGCAGGTCATGTGATTATAGGCAATCATACTATCGTTGGTGGTAATTCAGGTGTTCATCAGTTTTGCCGAGTAGACGATTATAGCCTGATTGGCGGTGCCAGCTTAATTGTGAAAGATGTTGCCGCTTTTACTATGGTATCAGGTAATCCAGCGCGCGCTCATGGTCTTAACGTTGAAGGTATGCGCCGCAAAGGATGGACACAAGAGACTATCGAAGTATTGCGTCAGGCTTATATTACTATTTTTAGATCAGGGCTTACGACTAAGCAAGCGCTTGATAAGCTGCAAGAAAAGGTAGCAGATGAGCCCAAAATTCAGCTGTTAATCGACTCTTTAGCGCAAAGTAGCCGCGGTGTGGTTCGCTAAAGCTGCCATATCGTACTAAGCAGTCATGACGCTCAAGTCGACTATTTAAAAGCCATAACTAATTGTTATGGCTTTTTGTATTTATAGCTTCTTGACTTTTGGCGCTGATTAGCAGAAACTGCCAAGTTATATGTAGTAAGATTGTAGCAACTTATCTTAACTAACCGTAAGTTTTAACCAACAGCAAACTAGCAATTTTTTTGATTATTATCGTTTTTTTTATAAGAACCTAAGATTATCAAAGCAATTATTAGTAGATTTTAGGAGTGTTATATGGCACAGCAAAGGGAAAATTGGTCTAGTAGAACAGGGTTTATTCTAGCCGCTGTTGGTTCAGCAGTAGGATTAGGTAACATATGGCGCTTTCCCTATGTCGCTTATGATAATGGTGGTGGGGCATTTATGGTGCCTTATCTCATTGCCTTGTTAACCGCAGGTATTCCACTATTATTTTTAGATTATATTATCGGACACAAGTATCGCGCAGCAGCACCACGCGCCTACAAGAAATTCTCTCCATCAGGTCAGTTTGTTGGCTGGTGGCAAACGCTAGTCTCGTTTGTTATTGCCATCTATTACGCGGCGGTGATCGTTTGGGCGGGCAGCTATATGCTGTTCTCATTCGGGCAAAAGTGGGGTGAGGATACAACGACCTTCTTTGTCACTGACTTTGTACAGCATACAGGCGAGCTGACCTCAGTATTTGTACCACAGATGTTTATAGGGCTGGTCATTGTTTGGGCAGTTGCTATTTTGATTATGTTCGGTGGTATCCGTAAAGGGGTTGAGCTGGCGAATAAAATCTGTCTGCCTTTGCTTATAGTACTGTTTGGTATTATGGTATTCAAAGCCGTTACTCTACCTGGCGCTATTATTGGTTTAAATGCATTCTTTGAACCCAATTGGACCAGAATGAGTGATCCAAATGTTTGGCTTGCCGCTTATGGTCATGTATTTTTCTCTCTATCGGTAGGTTTTGGTATCATGGTCACTTATGCCTCCTACCTTAAAAAGAATACTAACCTAACAGGTGCAGGTTTAGTCGTCGGTTTTGCGAACTCTTCATTCGAGCTTATTGCAGGTATTGGTATCTTTGCCGCTATCGGCTTTATGGCGATGTCAACCGGTCAAGATGTTGCGGAAGTTGCTAGTGGCGGTGTTGGCCTTGCTTTCTTTGTCTTCCCTAAAATCATCTCGACGATGGGTGCAAGCGGTGATTTTGTTGGCTTCTTATTCTTCGGCTCTTTAGTGGTCGCTGGTATCAGCTCACTGATTAGTATTTTAGAAGTACCAATTTCGGCCTTTCAAAGTAAATTTGACTGGTCACGCAAAAAAGCCGTTGCCCTGATTTGTGGTGTTTGTGCGGTGATCTCTATTGGTGCTTTCTCGACAGGTAGCTCGCTGGTGCTCGTTGATGTGATCGATCATTTCGCCAATAATATCGGTATTGTAGCGGGTGGCCTAATGTCTATCGTACTAGTCACTTGGTTTAATCGTAATAAAATCCCAGGCTTGCTGGCGCACATCAACAGTATCTCTAGTATCAAACTAGGCGGTGCTTGGATATTTATGTTGACGGTTATTACGCCTACTGTGTTGACTATCTCTTTAGGTCTGAAATTTATTGATCTGGTTAAAACACCTTATGAGGGCTACTCTTCAACCATCCTATTATTATTTGGCTGGGGCGTTGTAGTGTTCTTTGGCTTAGGGGCGTTTATACTGAGTCGTATGAAAGGTATACATGACGAAGAAGATGATAAAGCTCGCCTGCTCGATGATGCACGCTAAATGAGGCATTAAAAATCTAGCAGATAGAAATTATTTTATAAGGATTTACTATGAGTACTTCAGCTATTATTTTTATGATTATCTCTATGGTATTGATATGGGGTGGCTTGATTGCTGCAATCATTCATCTAAGAAATAATCCTGATATTCCGATGGATCAGGTTCCTGATGATCGATATTAATACTTTTATAGTGTAGAAATAAAAGTATTAGTTACCATAAAAAAATGCCAGTCAGCTTTTACTGTCTGGCATTTTTGGTTTTGATCTGTTAGGCGTAGGGTACGTTCCACACACCGATATCGAAATCACGAATAACAAATGGTGCGCTGGAGGGCACCCTACAAAAGCTAAAAGAGTTGAACTTTCAATTGCACGTTTTTAGTTTTGATCTAAATAATGTTGCAGCTACAGCAAATTAAGCTCAGGCACGCTCTGTCCACGTTTGGCATAAAAATCATTAACGAACTGATCAAAGGTATCTTCTTCGATAGCTTGTCTAATACCTGCCATCAAGCGCTGATAATAACGTAGATTATGAATGGTCGCTAACTGCGCCCCAAGCATCTCTTTACATTTATTCAGATGGTATAGATAAGCACGGCTAAAGTTTTGGCATGTATAGCAGTCACACTCAGGATCTAGCGCACCTGTGTCCTCGCGATACTGGCTATTACGAATACGTACTACGCCAGCGTTCTGAGTATCACCTGTGACAAAATAATGACCATTGCGCGCATTACGCGTTGGCATGACGCAGTCAAACATATCGACGCCGCGCCGTACGCCCTCAACCAGGTCCTCAGGCTTACCAACACCCATCAGATAGCGTGGCTTATCGGCTGGCATATCGTCAGGTAGATAATCAAGCACCGCCATCATCTCTTCTTTAGGCTCGCCCACAGATAGACCGCCGATAGCATAACCATCAAAGCCGATATTGAGTAGACCCTCAAGCGACTGCTGGCGCAGATCACTATACATACTGCCTTGCACGATACCAAACAGCGCATTGGTGCTGCCAAGATTTTGATGCTCATCAAGACAGCGCTGACCCCAACGTAAGGACAGCTCTAGAGACTTTTTGGCCTCATCATGAGTAGCAGGATAGGGCGTACACTCATCGAACTGCATAACGATATCAGAGTTGAGACTATACTGAATTTGCATGGATTTTTCAGGAGATAAAAATACCTTTGCGCCATCGATAGGGGATTTGAAGTTTACCCCTTCCTCAGTGATCTTACGCATAGCGCCCAAGCTGAACACTTGAAAGCCACCTGAGTCGGTCAAGATAGGCTTGTCCCAATGCATAAATTTATGCAAGCCACCGAACTTATCAATGATATCAGTGCCTGGACGCAGCCATAAGTGAAAGGTATTGCCTAATATAATATCCGCGCCAATCGCTTCGATATCACGTGGCAACATGCCCTTAACGGTACCGTAAGTACCTACTGGCATAAATGCTGGAGTCTGTACATCGCCATGATTGAGGTGCACGGTACCACGACGAGCACGGGACGCGCCTACAGCCGTTTTATGTAAAGTAAATTGCATAAGAGAGTCGCTTTTTAATCGATAAAATGGCGCTGATTATACCATTGCTTGATGATTTTTGTGAGTTGAATAGTTTTTGTGGGACGCTCATTAGCAACTTGTCAGTTTAGAAGACCGTTTGGCTCTTAGTTTTGAGTGACTAGTTTTAAGCATAGTATTGTTGAGCATAGTAGAGCTATACCTATACCTATACCTAAAAGACACAGACAGTAAGACTGCAAAATTGCTAAAGTAAAGCTTAATTAAATAAATAATGGCAGGGATAAGCTATGAAAGCGGGTGTTTATTTATTAGTGGGCAGTTTATTAACCTTACCAGGAGTGGCTATGGCTACTGAAGAACCGGAGTATACGGTTTTGACTCAAGTGGATGACTTTGAACTGCGCCGCTATGATCCGCAAATTGTGGCACAAACGTGGGTGTCAGGCGATCAAAAGCAAGCGGGTAATAAAGGCTTTAAAATACTAGCCGACTATATTTTTGGTAATAATACTGCGCCTAGTGGCGAGAGTAGTAAGATTAGCATGACATCCCCTGTCAAAATGCAGCCACAAACGAGCGAATCACAAAAGATCGCTATGACCTCTCCTGTAGCTATGCAAGAGCAAGACGGTAAGTGGCGAGTTAGGTTTGTGATGCCGAGTAAATATACCATGCAGACATTGCCAAAGCCTAATAACTCTGAGGTTAGTCTTATCGAAATACCCATGCAGACTTATGGCGTGATTAAGTTTTCAGGGTTTACAGGTGAGCAAAAAGTGGCGGATAAAACCCAAGCGCTAAAAACTTGGATGCAGGGTCAAAACTTAGAGATAATAGGGGATGCTGAGATGGCACGGTATGATCCACCGTGGACATTGCCTTTCATGCGCCGCAATGAAGTGATGATTGAGTATCAAGCCAATTAATAATAATTTCTATGGATAATATATTAATAAGCGTAGGGTGCATTCCATGCACCGCTAACTCAATTTAGCGACGAAATAAAAAGTATTTTTTTGAAGTTTGGTGTAGCTACATGAGAAAAGACAGCCTAGGCTGTCTCTTTTAGTCTCGCTACTCACTAGAGTCTCTATAATCTACTAGCTGTTTTGTTCACGGATAATACCCAGCATACGGCGTAATGGTTCGGCTGCGCCCCATAATAGCTGGTCACCGACAGTAAACGCGCCTAGATATTCAGGCCCCATATTCAGCTTACGTAGACGACCAATAGCTACTGTCAAAGTACCAGTGACCGCGACAGGCGTTAGGCGCTGTATAGTCGCCTGCTTGTCATCTTCGACCACGTCTAACCACTCGTTACCACTGTTCTTTAGCGCCGCTTCAATCTCGCTCAATGGAATATCTTTTTTGAGCTTGATAGTAAGCCCTTGTGCATGGCAGCGCATAGCACCAATACGCACACACATCCCATCGATAGCAATCGTGTTATCAGCGTCATTACCTAAGATTTTATTAGTCTCAACGCCGCCTTTCCACTCTTCTTTTGACTGCTTATTGTCTAATTGAACATCGATATAAGGAATTAAGCTACCTGCTAATGGCACGCCAAAATACTGCTGCGGAAAATCCGCTGAGCGCTGAGTAGCAGCGATCTTTTTATCGATCTCAAGGATAGCGCTTGAAGGATCAGCCAGCTCATCGGCAACCGCGTCACGCAATACACCCATACCTTCGATCAGCTCGCGCATATTGTTCGCGCCTGAGCCACTAGCCGCTTGATAAGTCATCGCGCTGACCCATTCAACCCAGCCTCTATTGAAAAGCTCACCAATTGCCATCAGCATGAGCGATACCGTACAGTTACCACCGATGAAGTCTTTGGTGCCGACCGCTAGTGCTTCATCGATGACTGAACGGTTCACTGGGTCAAGAATAATAACGCTGTCATCTTTCATACGTAAAGTACTGGCAGCATCAATCCAATAGCCGCTCCAACCGCTATCGCGCAGTGGCTGATGTACCTTTTGGGTATAGTCACCGCCTTGACAAGTAATAATCACATCACAAGCAGCTAGGGCGTCAATATTATGAGCATCTTTTAATTGGCCAGTTTCAATACCATCAAAGCTTGGCGCATCGCCGCCAGCATTACTTGTCGAGAAGAACACTGGGGTAATACCAGCGAAGTCTTTTTCGTCACGCATACGCTGTACAAGTACCGAGCCGACCATACCGCGCCAGCCGACCAAACCTACTGTCAAGTTGCTCATCAGATGTAATCCTTATTTACCGTTGTTGCTTATTTAAGATTAGGTAATACCAAACTATTTGCTGTAAAGTCAACCAGTAACAATGCCGTGAATAGCCTTAAAAAGCAAGACGTTTACGAAGAATTTATGAGTTTTTTTAATCACTATTAGCTGGGTGTATAGCAACTTTGAGTTATCGTTTTACTATAATGAGCTATAAACCATTTGCTCCAATAGGTAAATTATTTATTGAATCACTACATAATAAAGCGCTAACATCGTGCACAATAGATCTTAAAATTATAATACTTTACTATTAGCTTTTTGCTATTACTTTAATAACAGGTTCATAAGTCTTATGGATTTTATTTTTATATACTATGCTGTACAGCTACTGGCAGGGTTTGTGGTTTTTGTCACCATTTGGGGCTGGATACGCTTAGATAACTGGTGGGTGCGAGCGGTTGAGTTCCCTCGCATTCAAATACTAGTGCTGGGCGCTAGCGCTTGGCTTGGCATGTTGCTGTCTGTGCCGTTAGTTTCTGGATCAGAGTGGCAGGCTAAAGAGTGGGCACTGTTCGCCGCCCTTAGCGCCTCGTTAGGCTTTCAGCTGCGTATGGTGTTGCCTTATACGCGACTGTGGAAAAAAGAGGTACAACAAGCTAAAGTCAAAGCGGATGGCGACACCACTCATCAGCTCAAAATTATGGTCTCGAACGTATTGACCCCTAATAATGAGACCCAAAAACTCATCGATTTAGTCAATGAACAGCAGCCTGATATTTTGATTACGCTTGAGAGTGATAAAAAGTGGGAGCAAGCGCTAAGCGTCATTGAAGCTGATTACCCTTATACGGTTAAAGTGCCTTTAGACAATCTATACGGCATGCATCTATACTCTAAGCTTGAGCTGATAGATCCTCAAGTTAAGTATTTAATGATCGATGATATCCCCTCTATTCACAGTCAAATGCGCTTGCCAAGTGGCCGAGTTATTTGGCTATATTGCCTGCATCCGATGCCGCCAAGTCCAACGGAAGCTGATAAGTCAACGACTCGTGATGCTGAGCTGCTGATGGTCGGACGTCATATCTATGATAATTATCAGACTGCAATTTTGGCGGGTGACTTAAATGATGTGGCGTGGTCAAAGACGACACGGCGTTTTCAGCGCATCTCAGGCCTGCTTGATCCACGTATTGGACGCCATTTTATCAATACCTTTCATGTTAAGTATCCGTTCTTGCGCTGGGCACTTGACCATATCTTCCATAGTGCCTGCTTTACGGTAGTGGATATCAAACGCATGCCATCGATCGGTTCTGATCATTTTCCTGTATTAACTACCTTGCAGTACGAGCCTGAAGAGACTAGGCAACAGGAGCAAAACGCGCCGACAAAAGATGCAGAGGACATTAAAGAGACGGAGAATAAAATTAAGGAGGGCAAAAAGGAAGGTCGTAAGGTTTCTAAAGAGCATGCAGAGGAGACTATAAAAAGGGGTCAACAAGACGCTAACTGTAAATCTGCTTAAGCAATGCATTAGCACTTTATTATGAATGATCTATATGACTTGATTGTAAGCAAAAGCGTACAGACAAAGGGGTCTTTAGCGTCTAGGTGAGTAGGAGTGATTGATCTATAATACCTCCTATCAGCACAAGGAGCGTTAAGGATAACGTGTTGAGGCGTTGGCAGCATTAGCTAAGCTTACGTTTATGACTTAGGATAAGTCAGCAAGGATGAGATAATAATTATACGATAAACTGCCTAAAACCCAAACCTATTGCCCAAGGTTTGGGTTTTTTCTTATCGATTGGTTTTATGATTGTGCTAAGTGTGGCATATCTAAAGCAGGTAACAATACTATTTAAAGGTTGGTAATATTGGATAATTATAAAGCTCTAAACAATTGCTTAAATTGGTTTTATACCTTAGAGTAAAAGCTTATGAGCTAATTGTATTTTCTAAGCCAACTGTATTTTCTAAGTTGACTGCACTTTGTAAGCTGACCATCATTGGAGTCGTAATGAAAACAGACTTTTTATCATTTTTAAAGCCAGTGACGAGGTCAACCTTACTACCCACACTATTATCCCTATCAGTAATAGGGTTGAGCGCTTGCGGTGGTTTTAATGACTTGGATGCGGCAAGAGCGGCAGGTGCTGGTATTGGCAGTACAGTGACCAATCCAAATCAACCTGTTGATCCAGAGATACAAAGCAATTGGCGTTATTCCTCTAGTGAAACTGATGATACTATCTTTTCAGTAACTGCCAATAATAATGCGATTAATAGCTTTATAGAACCTAATACTAATCTTCGAGCTATACCAAGAGTTGAGCTTAAAAAACAACTGGTAAATAACTTTATTGTAGAGTCAGTCAGTATAATTGCAGGTGGGGCAGTGGTTTGCTTGCCTTCTTGCGATGTGCGTATTCGTTTTGATAATCAATTTGCTATTTATCGGATGCAAGATAGCGGAGATGGTATTCTCAAACCTGCTAATAGTAATATTGAAGCTGCTTTATTTAGCAAATTCACTACCTCAAATAAAGCGATAGTGAGCCTACCTATCGTTGGCTTTGGCAATGCATTTGATGCAGAGTTTGATTTGCGTAATTATGATCCCAATCAGATGTCTTTATCGCGATGATCTCATTGATAAAATCACAGTTTTTTAATGCAAAAAAATGGCCTATCCAATAGATAGGCCATTTTTTATTGAGCATTTTTATATTGTTGTTTACTCAAGTACTTGAATGTAGGAGCTGGCGCGTAGCTCTTGTAGCCAATCCTCTTGAGCTTGCGGCGCTAGGCGCTGATACAGTGCTTGGCGAGCCATATCACGACGATATTCATCGCTAGCATCATATTGACGCTCATCTACTACTTTTAAGATATGCCAGCCGAATTGAGTTTTGAATGGCGCTGAATAATCTCCAACGCTAGTGTTCTTCATCATTGCTTCAAAAGGTCCGACCATATCTTGCTCGCTGACCCATTCTAGATCACCACCGCGCCCTGCTGAGCCTGGATCATCTGAATAAGTAGAGGCCAATCCTGCAAAGTCAGCGCCTTGACGCAGTTGATCATATAGATCGTTAATCTTTTGCTCCGCTAGCGCATCCGTCTGCAAGTCATCTACTTTTACTAGAATATGACTGGCACGCCACTGCGGTACAATCATTTTGTCGCTGGACTTTTTGTTCGCAAGCTTAATGATATCTATGCCCTCAGGCGTCACCAATGGCGCACTGACCGCGCCCACGTCAAGCTTAGTGATCTCGCTTGATAGCTCAGTCGGTAGCGATGCGGCTTTATGGTAGCCCATATCGCCACCTTGGATATTAATAGCATAGCTGCCTTGTACAGCAGCTATAGCAGCGGCTACGTCGACGTTGGGCGCTTGCAAGCGACTGCGTAAAGTTTGGGCTACTGCTAGAGCTTCATCGCGCTGCGCTTGCGATAAACGACTATAATCATCTATGTATGGCACACGCACATGAATGGTTTGATACTCACTTTGGTTCAGGCGCTTAGCCTCAGGAGAGGCTAAAAACGAATCAACATCTTGCTCGCTGATACGCACCCGACTACCCACTTGACGCTGCTGCAAAGACTGAATAGCTGAGTCTTCTATCAGTTGTGCACGCAAAGCGGCATAGCTGCCGGGTTGCTTAGCATCCAAACGCTGTTGCAGGGCGGCAAGGCTATTAACCCCTTCGCTTTGTCCAATCTGTGCTAAGCGCTGATTGATAGCTGCTTCATCAGGCTTCACCCCAGCACGGTTGACTAATGACAACTGCAACTCACGCAATATCAGCGCGTTAAGCACTTCAGATTGTAGCTGCGCTGAATTGGCTAAGGGCTGACCTGCAGCTTTTGCGCGTGCTTGCGTCTGTTCTATAGCTTCGATTAAGTCGCTCTTTAAGATAGCGTTGTCATTAACCAATGCAATAATACCGTCGTTGCTATTAGCCGCACTGATAGACGCGCTAAGGCGATTAGTTGTATTTTGAACCTTAGCGCTGTCATTGACAGTAGCATCGATTTGATTATTCACTGCTGCTGCTTGAGCATTGACGCTCAAAAATAAGCCAGCACTACTAGCACTCATAGCGATCAGTACAACGCGACTACTCTGACGTAAAGAAAAAATACTCATAATGTTCCTTATCATTGTCATCTTAAAATAGGATGATTTAACGGTATATTTTATTTGTGAACGTTCAACACGCCCTAATTATAGCTTTTGATAATGACTAATCTTTCCACGCGCTCTGCACAGGCTCAAAGCCTAAGACTTTCTCAGTGAGTAGGCGTGTCAAGCGACTATCACCGCTGCCTAGACCGCTTAATCTAATCTCAGCCATTACCGCTTGAGTCGGCTCATCTCTGACATTTAAATCGTTATAGTAGCGTCGACCATAAACAGCAAAACCAAAGCAGCAATCTTCATAATCAATTCCTACTAAAGCATCTAGCATCTTATCACGGCGATGATCATATTGGCCTTGAGCTATCACGCGCCAGTTATTGTTTACAGGAAATACTGCAGAGGCAGTAATCGCAGATAACGGCAGCTGGTTGGTATTCTCATCAGTTTCGCGCTTGATATAGCCAACATTGAATAAACTATTGTTAGAAGGCTGATAGCGCAGTTCAGTAGTGATAAAATTTAGATCATAGTCACTCGTTAGCGCACCGCTCACATCCACCCAAAGATTATTGTAAGGCTGAATACTCGAATCCCAAACCATGCCTGATGATGAGCTATTGAATAACTGCTGATCACCATCTAAGGTCACGCGACCATCGTCGATATAGAATTGTTCTGCAATGCTACCATCGAAACGTGTCACCCCCGTTGCATCGATGTAACGATAATTAATCCCAGGCGTTATAGCGTGCAAGTCTTGCAGGCGATCATGGCCTAAGAACCAGCTGTCTGAAAACAGCTGCTCATAGTTAATAGAGGCAATACGGGTATTAAAGTTAGGGATATCATTTTGATTCTCAAATGGAGAATACGTATATTTTAGGCGTGGACTGAGTAGCTGATAGCCACCCATAGTATCGTCAAATGCCCCAAACGGAGAACCAGCACGATACAAATGTAAGCCTGCATCGATACTAGCTTGTGGCACTAGCACCGATTGACTGCCATCATCTTCACTAAGCTCATTATCTGCTAGGCTATCTTGATCGTATGAGGTGTATAGATGCTGTACGCTCAGCTCAGGCTTGATATAACCCCAAGCGGACTCTATCGGATAAGCGGCGCTAAGCTTGTTATAGACACGGACGCCACTTTTCTCAGTTTCTGAGCCATCATCGATAGATTTTTTGAAGTAAGCGGAATCATGAACCCCCGTTATATCGAACGCTTTTGCCCACGGTAGACGATAGTCAAGGGTCAACTGCGGCAGGCGTGAATAGGGCTTGTCCTTGTCTTGTAAAGGTTCGCCATTATTATTAAAAGCATCTAACGTCTGAAAGGTCTCAACCTTCAGCTCGCCATTCACAAAATCATTATAGTAGTTGAGCCGCGCGCGTCTAGGCAGGTTTACAGTATTATCTGATAGCCCTAGTGTATCAAAGTCGTTTAAGTAGTCAGCGTCTGAGACATAGCTATACTTGGCATCACCGCTTAAACGTGGAATATCGCTTGATGACCAATAATGATCATAGAAAAAACTATTGCGATCCTCACCATCGTATTCTTTATCATTAGGTAAATATGAGCCATTAAAAATACCTGAACCATAATCTTGGGTTAAATAGCGAAACTCACCTGAGAGCATAGGGTTACGATTGGTATAGATATGAGTGTTGAGCGTCGCATCATAATTGGGTGCTAGATTAAAATAATAGGGAATATCAATCTCAACACCGTTCTCACTACCAACGCTGGCATTAGGTAATAAAAACCCGCTGCTACGCCTTGAGTCAATCGGAAAATTAAAATAAGGCAGATAGAAGACAGGCACATCAGCTATGCGAAAGGTAGTATTATAGGCTTCGCCACGACCCGTATCCGTATCTAGGTCGATACTTTTTGCATCAAGCTGCCACTTACGATCAGTGGGCGGGCAGGTGCTAAACATCACGTTATCAAGCTCGTATTGACTCTCATTGGGACGATTTAGCTGCTGGGCGTAACCATGCGCTTGTAACGGTACGCTGGCAAAAGCCACATCATAAGCGGTTGATTGCCCTGTCTGGGTGCTATAGTTTAAACTATCTGCTACGCCAATTAGACCGCCTTGAGCTACTTTTTGGGTAACAGGTGTTTGCCGGTTAGTGTTTCTAAAAGCCGTTGGATTGCTAAAAGCGGCAGGCTGGTTTCTATTATTAACCTGACTATTGGCACCATTGCCTATCGCTTGATCGGTAAACATGACCTTACCTTGAGCGGCTGCAACCCCTGTAGTCAAGTCTAATACGACTTTATCGGCCTCGATATGCTGCGTGCCTTGATCGATAATGACATTACCTGACAGCTCAGCGTAATTAATATTATTATAGTAGCCATAATCAGACTCAGTAAACAGCGATGCCTTACTGTTCGGCAGATTCGCAGGATCAATAGCCGCCTGCCCATTATTCAGCCTATTATTAGCTTCATTGACCGCACGTTGATAGTTAGGATTACTATTAGGATAGACCCATTGACCTTCGCAGCGCTGAGCACTATCGATTGCATTGGGTAGCAGTTTTAGGTCTCTGCCTACGGGTTGTAGAGTTGAGCTCAGCTTACCTGAGTCGGTAGTCGACTGCTCGTTTACAGATTGATCACCTTTATCATCGAAGCTTGTCTCAGGCTTTAACTGATAAAATTCAGCCAAGCGTACCAAGCTATCTTGAATACTTTCATCATCTGCATTCAAAGCCTTGTCATTAACTGGGTCGTCATTAACTACTTTATTAGCATTAATAGCCGTATCGTTTTGGCTAGATATCACTACAGTATCCGCGTCATTAGCGCTGTTAGTAATGGCAGTCACAGGTATAGCGCTTTCAGCTAAAGCGCTGTATGAGCTATCCGTAATCAGATCATCAGTCAGATCATTTTGAGCATTAGCTAGTAAAGTTGGGCTATCGGTAATCAGAGGCGCAGCAGTTTGCAGATCAGAGCTCACAACGTCAGCTGCAGCTACGCTTAGCCCAGTCAAACTCAAGGCCCCAAATAAGATCAGGCGAATGCTTTGATACAGCGGAGAATATAACAAGGGCGCACCTATGATTGTAAAGCTTCGTGGATGATGATCAAAATAACACTTTATCACTTATAAACAGCAACAATATAACGATTAGATAATAACGAACAAGCAATAGCGAATAAACACTGCTGCCGTGTAAGACTATAGTTTGTATGGCTATAATATGTACGGCTATAAATATTAACGACTTATGATAGTCAAAAAAAACCAAATCAGCTACACTATTGAGCAACTTTTATTATTGACCTCATTTTTAAAGTGAGGGCACGCTCTAGATCATTATAGAAAAGGTCTTTTGTAATAAGCCTAAGTGAATAGTCTAAATGGTTCGCCATTTTAGCAAGTATTTGCCTGATTTATCATTATATTTAACTTGTGAATTTTTTTATGACAAATAAGCCTTTTAGCCTTGATGCTACTGCCAGCACAGCTGACGATAATAGCGCGATAACGTGTAGCCGCCTGCAACAATTACATAGCTGGTTGCAAAAAGTGTTTGAGCAGCCCTATACTCTAACGAGCTTACCTGGGGATGCCAGTGCTCGCCGCTATCATCGCCTGCAACTGGTTAATGAGAATGTAGATGCAGGTGCCAGCCGTTACATGGTTATGGACTCAGCAGATGAACAAGACGCCATGCAGCAGTTTATCAAAGTCACCAAAATAATGACACCTGCGATAAATGTGCCAAAGCTGATAGCACAAGATATCGAACAAGGGTTCTTGGTATTACAAGATTTTGGCTCTGTAGAGTTTGCTGATTTATTGCCAGAGGCGACTCATAAGCAGGTGGATAAGCACTATCAGTTAGCCATGCAAACCTTGATAGCGCTTCAGCGCTTAGATACGAATGTCGTCAAGTCTGAGTATCAATTGCCCGATTACGACACGGCGCTCCTGAACCGTGAGATGGATCTTTTTCGCGACTGGTTCGTGCCTTATATTGGGGTGAGCCTAGACCTTACACTTTGGGATAATCTAAAAGTAGCCTTGATAAAAGAGATTTTGGTGCAGCCGCAAGTGGTCGTGCATCGTGACTATCATAGTCGCAACTTGATGCAAGATCAGGCTGATAATGCTCGATTGGGAGTTATAGACTTTCAAGATGCGGTGATTGGGGCTTATAGCTATGATTTAGTGTCGCTAGTGCGTGACGCTTATGTAGAGTGGCCTGAGACCCAAGTATCACAGTGGATTTATGACTATTGGCAATTGCAACAGCAGGCTAACTTGCCAACAGCTGCTAGTGCTGAGCAGTTCGAGCATGATGTCAATATTATGGGTGTTCAACGTCAACTAAAGGTCTTAGGGATTTTTATTCGTCTGTTTCAACGCGATGGTAAGAGTCGCTATTTGGCAAATATCCCCAAAGTATTAGATGACTTGATGTTCGAGCTGGAGTGGCTTGAAACTCAGGGTAGTGATGAGCTGATAGTAGCAATAAAACCTTTTAATAAATGGTTAATAGAGACGGTATTACCGACTTGTCAGTCGAAGTTTGTGCAGCAATATATTTAGCTATATTGGTCGATCTAAGAGAGCTATATTCAATACTATTATAAATAAGGAGCAGGCATGGCGGTAATAACGCAGGCTATGATACTAGCAGCAGGCAAGGGCACGCGTCTGCGTCCATTGACTCTAAAGACGCCGAAGCCTCTAGTAGAAGTGGGCGGACAGCCTCTTATCGTCTGGCATATCAAAGCGCTACAAGAGGCAGGCATCACTGATATTACGATTAATGCCTCTTATCTAGCGGACAAGCTTATGGATGAGTTAGGTGATGGGTCGCAATTCGGTGTACGTCTACACTGGTCAGTAGAGGCAGGCGAGCCACTTGAGACCGCAGGCGGGATATTTCACGCGCTACAAACGGATAAATTGCAAAACGCGCCTTTTATCTTAATTAACTCTGATGTGTGGACAACTTACGATTTTGCACAGTTGCAAGAATATGAGCTTGGGGCTGATCAAATGGCGCATTTATTATTAATCGATAATCCACAGCACAATAATGGCGGTGACTTTGCTGTTAATAATGGCTTGGCTAGCGAGCAAGCCATTGGCGATGCGGATAAATACACTTTTGCTGGTATTAGCGTGCTATCGCCGCGTCTACTTGATGGCATAGTTACAGGTCAAGCGGCTGCACTGGCACCCTTACTATGTAAGGCTATGATTAAGTTTCAAGTAACCGCTGCTATCATTACTGATAACTGGGTAGATGTCGGTACGCCTGAGCGCCTAGAGCAAGTAAATGAGTTTATCAACAGCCATGATATTAGCCAGCATCGCGGAGTCTGAATAATAAATAGCAATAAAAAAGCAGCATTGACTAGTCAATGCTGCTTTTTTTAGCTTTGATATTAAACACTAATATTTAGGTCTATAAGTTTTTAGACACCCATCGCCAATCTAATCAATTGCGCGAAAATAAACACAACCAAAAACCCACCGATATACAAACCAATAAACCAGACCCACTGCGATTGTTTTTTACTAAGATTTTTCATTATAACCTCTAGATTGTTAGTTATTTTGGCAACTGTATTTATACCGTTACCAAAACGCTATCAGTACATAGGCTCATGATTGGATTTGCCTTTGAAAGTATAATAAGCAAACGCGGTATAGCTCAAGATAATAGGTAACATAATACCTGCGCCAATCAACATAAACGATAACGAAGTATCCGCCGCCGCCGCCTCATAAATAGTCATCTGATAAGGCACGATATAAGGGAATATCGCAAAACATACCCCAATATAACCCATCAAAAATAACCCAACTGTCAATAAAAAAGGACGATATTCACGGTCGCTAGTGAGATCTTTACGCATAAAAAAGAAAAGCAATAATACGATAATCGGCATAGGCGCTAGGTATAGCAGTCCTGGGAAACTAAACCAGCCCTCTAGAGCATCGATGTCAGAGAAAAACATAAAGCCGGTCACAACGACCATAGCGACCACTAATGCTGAGAGTATCCAGCCAGATACCTTGCGCGCCCATACTTGCAGCTTATGCTCAGTCTTGATAATAAGCCACGTCGAGCCAAGCAGGGCATAGCCGATAATCATTGCAATACCGCAAACAATGGCGAATGGGGTTAGCCAATCGAAGGGTCCGCCACTATAAAGGCGATTACTTGCCTCAATACCTTGTATTAAAGCACCGAGCATAATGCCTTGGAAAAAAGTGGCCGTAACAGAGCCTACAAAGAAAAACGTATCCCATATATGACGACGGGTATTGGCTTTGAAGCGAAACTCAAACGCCACCCCGCGCATAATCAAACCAAACAGCATAAAGGTAACGGGCAAATATAAGCCACTCATTATAATGCCATAGGCAACTGGGAACGCGGCAAATAAACCACCACCACCCAGTACCAGCCATGTCTCATTACCGTCCCAAAATGGGGCGATAGAGTTCATGATACGGCTACGGTTTTTATCTGACCCTGCAAAGGGGAATAATATACCACAGCCCAAATCAAAACCATCGAGCAGCACATAGATAAAGACCGATAGTGCAATCAAGCCGCCCCAAATCAGCGGTAAGTCTAATACATCACCATAATTAAACATTAGCGTAGCCCTCCATCATCGACATCATCAGCAGGCGTATCTAAATCCTCAGCATCACCTTTAGTCTTTTCAGCAGCGTTACTATCACCGCTTAGTGTACGACCTTGACCTTCCGTAATTGAATGCTCATAGAAGTTGTCATCAGCAGGATCCTCATAAGGCTTAGGTCCTTGGGCGACTAGACGTAAGATATAAAAGCTACCAGCACCGAAAACGAAAATATACAGAACAATAAAACCTATGAGTGTCGTGGCGACTTGCTGGGCTGCAATGGGCGACATGCTCTCAGCGGTACGGATAACACCATAGACCGTCCAAGGCTGACGTCCTACTTCAGTGACGAACCAACCTGAAAGTATCGCGATAAATCCCATAGGCGTCATCACCATCCATGCACGGTGAAACCATTTGCTTTGCGGGTTATAGTGCTGTTTTTTAAAGTATTTATAAATACTGAACAGACCGACAAATACCATCAAAGTGCCAATAGCAACCATGATTCGAAATGCCCAAAACACAATAGCGACAGGGGGTTGATCCTCTGGTGCCCAGTTTTTAAGCCCTTTGATCTCTCCATCTAATGAATGGGTCAAAATCAAACCTGAGACGTAAGGGATTTTAACTTCGTACTTGTTAGTCTGATTGTCTTGATCAGGAATCGCAAAAAGACGTAATGCAGCTCCGCGCTCATCCTCCCAGATACCTTCCATCGCCGCAACTTTTGCTGGTTGGTGCTCAAGCGTGTTTAGACCATGCTCATCACCAATAAATACCTGGACAGGTGCGACAAAAATAGCCATAATCATCGCCATACCCAGCATAACCTGACCATGCTTACGATGATCAGTATGCTTTTTGGACTGGATATAGTAAGCACCGATACCACCGATGACAAAGGCAGTTGTCAAAAATGCTGCCGTCACCATATGCGCAAGACGGTAGGGGAATGAGGGGTTAAATATAATCTCAAGCCAGTTGGTTGGATACAAGAGGCCATCAGCGCCTATCATAAAACCTTGTGGGGTCTGCATAAAGCTATTGGCTGACAAAATCCAAGTAGCCGATATCAGCGTACCTATAGCCACAATTGCTGTTGCGGCAAAGTGCATGCGTTTACTAACCCGTCCCCAACCAAAGAGCATAATACCCAAAAATGAGGCTTCTAAGAAAAACGCGGTCAATACTTCATAGGCTAATAATGGACCTATGACGTTACCTGCTTTATCTGCGAACACGGCCCAGTTAGTCCCAAACTGATAGGACATCACAACGCCTGATACTACACCTAGTCCAAACACTACGGCGAATATCTTAACCCAGTGCTTATAGACTTCGGCATAGATAGGCTCACCCGTTCTCAGCCAGCGAAATTCTAATACCGTCAAAAAGCTGGCAAGCCCGATAGAAAAGGCGGGAAAAACAATGTGAAAGGAGATAACAAAAGCGAACTGGATTCGCGCTAGTATTAGCGCGTCCATTTGGTCGATCATAAATGCAGCGAACATAAACGGTTACCTTTATCTGTTAGCTAAGTGGCGCAAGCTTCCATGATATGCGCAAGTAACTGTCCGTAATTGTCGTAACTATTTGTGAAAGATCAAACAGATCTTAATAATAGGGAGCGGCAAATGTCACGGGCAATAGCCAAATATTCGTGAGCTGAGAATGGATACTAGCTAAATGCAAGTAAGTAACATTTAGCTAAAGTGTCGAATTGATATCCCTATAATTCAACAACCACCCGTTAATAGAATCAATAAATTGCTATCTTTTAATGTCGATATATTATGCGCCTAGCAGCACTATGTCGCAAGTAACAGCCTGTTATAAATACACACCTAATGGTCATAAACCAGCTGTTGAAATACCAAAGCACTCTTTAAAATACTCAATGAGCCATTTACTAAAAACTGGCTATCTTCGTATTTCTATCAATCATAACCTTAGCAATATCTGCTGGGTCAGCTGCTGTAACACCATCGATTAATGCCGATTGATCAAGGTCTTTACTAGGTAAGTAGATGGCACAAACTTCGACTTGAGTTTGAGTTTTTTGCATAACAGCTTTCATTAAGCCTTGAGCGCTCATGTTCTTGGGCGGCTGACCCATAGTCACACTAGATGGAGCATCGCGTAGCGCCATATCACCAGCTGGGCCGCACAGTAGTACGCGAGTGGCAGCGCCCTGCTGTGCTGATTGCATCGTCAGTACCATTGACATCAGCTGTACTTGCGCGTCATCTGAGGTGACGATCACTAGTAAAGGAGGCGTTAATGCTTTGACAGAGCGCGTCTCTTCAGCAGAAGCAGAGCCAGCTGCTAAAAAAGTAATAGCAGCACTTAGGGCGGTAATAAGGATTCTTTTCATAATATTTCTCTCATTGTTGTACAAAGTTATCGGCTATTACTTCACTCTTTAAGGCAAACAGCCGTCGAAAGATAATGCTGATAATGTATGTGTAAGCATAAGTGTAAGAGGTAACACTACTTTATGTTTAACAGACCCTAGATATATTTAGATAAATAATAGTAATATATAAATATATAATGTATTTACATATAGTAACATGCTATAGTGAATTTATTACAGTTATTTAATAAAAAAATTAAACATATAGTTAATCCAGAATAAAAGAGATACATCCCATATCACGAAACAGTTTAGGTAGATCATTCTCCATCCACCCTTGGCGTAGAAATTTTGCCTGTGCCCATTTTTTCTCTATGGGATTAAGATCAGGACTGTAGGGTGGCAGCCATAGAATACGATGGCCATGTCTGTTCAGTAATTTTTGAATGCGTTTGTTTTTATGAAATCGAGCATTATCCATAACAATTACGCATTTGGTTTTAAGGCTTGGAATGAGTGTGTGTTTGCACCAGTGGTAGAATATGTCACCATTAATATTCTGCTCAAAGTAATCAAGCGCAAACAGCATCTTTTCATACAAAGCCCCGATAACATTAGTACGCTTTTTTGATTGCCAGTTGTAGCTACCAATGCAAGGCGTTCCAATGGGCGCATAGCCGTAAGGGCGAATGGTTTCAGCCTCAAAGCCGCTTTCATCCATGAAAACGATGGGATAGCATTGCTTCATAAAACGATCAAGCTTACTCTGATATTCCGCTCTTTTGATTGGACATGCTTTTGGATGTTCTAAGGTCTTTTTTTTGACTGATACCAAGGCGCTTTAAGGCAATCTCAATGCCTGATTTGCTACAATTTAAACGCTGTGCTCTCTCATACATATAATCGTCTGGATACTGTTCAACATCTTTTAATAGCACGTCATTAGGTATTTTACTGGGTGGTTTATTCCGAGTTTGTTTGATACTTGGGTTTTTCAGCCAGCGCTGTAATGCGGTTTTACTAATATTGTAGAAAGTACACGCTTCACGAATACTCATGTCTTTACTTTTAACACTTTTGATCACTTGAGCTCGGAAGTCTGCTGAATAGGTCATATATTCTTATACCATTTCGCTTGTTTTAAAACAATTGTATCTTATTTATAAAAGACTGACTATAGCTAACTAGTCTAAAAGTTAAGATTGGAGTCATGCCTATAGCTGAAATAGCTTAAGCGCTCCTAGGGGGAAAAATGAAAGTTATTATGTTATCGCTACTTATTATGTTTGGTCTAAGCTCATATGTTCATGCAGACGATGCGCTATCAGTGACACCCAATGAGGTTTGGCGCTTAGTGCAACAAGATCCTGATCAGTTGCTATTTATTGACATCAGAGATCCTGTAGAGATTATGTTCGTCGGGTTTACCGATGCTGTCGATATCAATATCCCGTTTAAGTCGGTTGATCGCACTCAATTCAATGAGGATAAGGCTGTTTTTGCTATGCGCAGCAATTCGGACTTTGCTAGTGATATTGAAGAGGCGCTCAAGGCTAAGGGGCTTGATAAAGACGCTTTAATAGTGACTATGTGCCGCTCAGGCTCGGAGCGTGGTAAGCCAAGCGCTGACTATTTATTAACCCAAGGATTCACCAATGTAAAGTACATCGACCATGGTTTTCAGGGCAGCGCGGTCAAGCAAGGTGTCATGAAAGGGTTTCGCATAATGAATGGTTGGCAAAACTCAAAACTGCCGTGGTCATCAACGCTTGATGCCACCAAAATTAATAAACCTTAATTCTCAGTACTGTAACCAAAGGATTATTACATCATTGATAGTAAAGCGTTGTTTGGGCTAATTAAGTCGAGTTAATTGGATAAGGCTAATCAAAATAATAGGTGTGTACTAAATGTCTGTGCATTATATGGACTGAATAGGATGAGTCTAGGGCATACTAACAAATGCTTAATTGTTTATATGCCCTAGTTTATTTACATGACACACTTGTTCATTCAAGCGATACACTTAGTAGATATCACTGCTTTAACTGCTGATGTAATATTCGGCGTAAGGTTAGGATAGTTTGCGGATTAGATTGAATACTATGACCGCCTGTGATGACGGTTTCAGAAGCTGCACCATCAAGATGAGCGCTAGTATAAGGCACGATACCATCAGATAGCGTCTCAGTTAAGGCTTGGCTAATATCTTGATTGACCGTCACTGAGGAGACCAGTGGCGCACCAGATGTATCATCGTTATTGTCATTGTTATCATCAAGTGCTACTGCCGCAGCGTTATAACCCTCACCAGCCTCCTTGTCGGACAAAGGCTGCGATAAATCTATCTTGGCACCACCTGGCTGCATTCGTGCAAGGCCTTGGGTGATATCCGCATCGTTGTTAGCGATGATAGAGTGATAAGTAATACCTTCGTCAATCTTGATATCTTTAGTTAATTCGATAAAAGAGGATTTATTACTGAGCTGGCTGGCGCCATTTTGTAGATACAAGGCACCTAATGGATTTTGAGCCAAATCTCCTTGAGTGGCGATAGTAGCCAAATTATCGGTGACTGTTTTGACCAGTCCTACGGGCAGATATACTATCCGTCGCAGCGCGCGGGTAAACCAACGATCTGCATAATCGGTACCGCGAAACGGCGCAGACAAAAACACCGCCGTATCGACTTGAGTTAAAGTTTCAAGTTTCAGGCGCTCACCCAAGTCCTCAGCGCTTAATGCTTTTCTAAGCTTATCGTCAATCTGTAACTCATTGCTATTAGCTAGTAGATTTTTATCTTTGCTCTCAAGCACACCTAAATTATTTGCCAAATTATCATCAGACACCATCATACGTGCAATCAGTGCACCCATACTATGGCTAATAATCACGCTATTACTGCTGGCGCGGTTGCTCATGCTAGGGTCAGTCTGCTGATAAGTGGCGTTAATTAATTTTTGAATCTGATAGCGATTCTCTAGAATGGGCAAATTGGTCGGATAAAATATCTGCCACACTTGGTAGTTTTCGCGCAGCTTGTCATCATTAAAGATATCGTTGGTTAGATTAACCCAAGTTGCTGGGCTTGAGGCTAGACCATGGAGCATAATAAGGACGCGCTTATTAGGATCATAAGGCTCCAGCATGAATAATTTGGGTAAAGTAGTCTCATCTTTACGACTCAACAAATTGAGATAACCGACGCCATCTAGCTGATTCTCTGCCAACCATAGTCCATAACCTGCTGAAAAATTAGCCGCTAGTGGATAGTTGCCGCCCAAAATATCAACGCTATCGCTACGATAAGGGTTATATAGATAAATATCTAGACTCTCGCTTCCAAGTACATCCAAGATACTGTCGCCTTTGGGCTGGATATATCCTGTTAGTAGTAAATGACCTGTCGGATAAATACGAGCCGTAGCTTTACTATTGTCGACGCGCTCAGTAGCAGCAGATTTGCCAAGTTTGCCAGATAGTGATGCTGATAACAGTTCGCGAATAGTAGCTGTATAGCGATCATCTAAGGATGCGACTAAGCTCACTCCTAATCCTGGACGCTTACTAATAGAGTTCAGACCCGTTAGGCGCATCTGATAAGTTGAGGTCAGATCGATTAAGGCTGAGGTATCTTTATGAGCGTTTTTTAGATAATTATTTTCATTAGGCAGATGGATATTAAGGCTATAATTATCTAATGCTATTTGCATCACATTTATCTGATCAGTAGGCTTGCCAGGCAAAGGTGTCTGATTGGCAATAGCGGCTTTGTGATCCTCGTTGACGGTCTTAATTGCAGATAGGTACTTTATCTTACTTGCGCCCATGATTTTGGTTTTATCGATCGACTCATATAATTGAGTGAGGATATCATTAGTCGCAGCGTTATAGATGTCTTGAGTTTGAATATCGGTATCATTGGGGATTCGGTACTGCTGGCGTTTATCACTATCTAAGTCCGCCCCTGCAAAATCATGCTCTAAGCGATCATAAAATAAATAGCTGTAGCTATATTTTATGGCATCAAAAAGACGGGCTTGATAATTGAGCAAGCAGTTACGGGTATTTTTTTGTTTTAAGTCAGTCTGCTCAGCACTTAGTGGCGCATTGGCATAATAAGGATCTAGTGGTGGGCGAGTTAGCGCATCGCCGCAGTCGGATGATGCTGAAAGCTCGCGAGCTTTGGCGTAATGAAGCTCAGCAAAGATTGCCATAGAGGCGCGGTAGTGCTCATTTAGCATACTATCGCTCAACTGATCCAAACACAGATCAAAGCTCTGCAAGCAAGCTTGTTCGTTGAGACCTGCTGATAATAGGGTTGAGCTGGTAGTGGTGCTCAGATTATTACTAGTGGCAATATTACCACGCTGGTCAGTAATAGTCTTTGCTGAAGTCTGTTTGTTTACTGAAACGGTGCTACACGCAGGCAGCAGCACAAGGCAAGACACCGCTATCAAAGCTAAGTTTGAGGTAGTTCTCTTGTAACGATAAGCTTTCATGCAAGCGTTAAGACTGGCGATAATCATAGAGAGTCTCAATAAATTATGCTCAGACGTAAACATCAAGCATTAGACGATAAAATTTAAGTGTAGCGTAACTTTTATTAATAAACTATTTTTTTAGCTAAATTTTGCCTTAACTGACCTTCGTTATAGCCATAAAAAAGCACATAAGCTTTATTATTGATAAGTCATCAACATAAAACTAATGTGCTTTTATTACTCTTTTAATAATACTTTCTTAATACTACTGTCTTAATATCATTATCCTAACTCTCAGCTTACTTTGGCGCTGATGTTGTTTAAGTAAATACTAGCTTAAGTAAACATTATCAAGCGAGTATTACATAGTAGACGTCACATTAATGTCAGGAGCTGGAATATTCCAAATATAAAATTTACCATCTTCAACTAATTTGATCTGTTGCTTTAATATAGGGTTATTAGGGTTTTGGCGCTCAAGGCGACGCAGTCGCTCCAAAGCTTGGCTACGACGATCACTTAATAAATCAGACTGAGCAAGACTCTGTTCCGCTTCGGTATATCCAAGCGCGACCGCACGATCTAGATATTTTTGCCCCTCTTTAAAGCCGCCGCCCTCAGCGAGCATCATCCCATACAAAAAGTTGGCTTCACCGCTATCCGCTTTTCTCTTGATAGCGCGATCCACATACTGACTACCGCGTACGGCAAAGTCAGTTCCTAAGTCTAAGTTACGCCCCATGCCGTTAAGTTTTGCTGCGCGGATGAGCACATCATAAGAGGCATCAGGCGCTTTGGCGTACGGATCGATCCACTCTGATAAAGCTTTAATTTTTTCACGCGCATTATAGCGCTGAGTACGATTAGGGAAGTTTGGCGGATAATGACGGGCGTTAGGAGAAACATCTTCGATAAAATCATCGAGCAAGCTGACATCTATCTGCTGATTGCCACGAGTATCTTGAGCAATGAGTATTGTTTTGATGAAACTAACATCAGAGATAAGCGCTTGCGGCACTGGAATATTGGCCAGTTGACCAAGGCTAATGTCAATACCTGTCGCGGTAATAGGACCTGGCTGATAAAGACGTGTTAATGGCACAGCGGCATTATTAGCGGCTAATTGCTCTGGCGTCAATTGTGCTGGAGTAGCCGTTGTGCTCGGCTGAACACGACGAACAACACGCTTACTTGAGTCAGTGGCGCTAGGAACGGCAAGAGTATCGTTTGGCGCGGCACTAGCTGGCACGGCAAACATAATGCTGCAAGCAGTAGCTAGAGCCGTAAGGGTTGCAAATTTATGATAAGTTGAGTGACTCATATTATAGGATACCTTTATTAGTATGACTAAAAAATTAGTATGATTAAAAATTAGCAGGGTTAAAATAGGATTAATAAGGTCTAACTGAGCAAGAATTATTAACAAATTATCAGTACCGTAGCAAACTATTATAAGGCCACTCAATAGTGAGTTTGTTATTAATATCTTACTACTATAACTTCACTACTAGGCCAATTTTTGACAAGCACAAATAATTTGAAGATACTTATATACTTTAAAAATACTAAGAATAATGTCCTAGAAGTGATAAGACGCCTTCTTCATACAATCAGCAAGCAAGCGCATAGTGTAACGCACAGGTGGTGACAAAGCGGCGCCGCCACTTTGTAGTGCAAGCTCTCGGTGGTGTAGCTCCTCGATATCCATTTGTGCTAATATTTCGCGCGAGCGCTGATCTTGCAGTGGTAAGCGGCCAATATGATCTTGTAGATGCTCGCTCACTTGCGCTTCGGTTTCAGCGACAAACCCTAAGCTGAACTCATTAGATATCGCACCTGCAACCGCACCAAGACCAAATGACATGCCGTACCACAAAGGCGTGAAGATACTAGGATGACTGCCTAGCTCTCCGAGACGAGTCTCACACCAAACCAAGTGATCTACCTCCTCTGCTGCTGAGTTTTGCATCGCTTGTTTGACGTCACTATTTTTGGCCGCGAACCCCTGACCATGATATAGACCTTGAGCGCAGACCTCGCCTGTATGATTGATGCGCATAAGACCAGCCACATGCCTTGATTCAGTGATACTCAGCTCAGGAATATTATCGTTGCTGACGGGTAGCGGGCGGGTGCTAGGATTGGAGCGTGGAACGATTGCTCGTAGCGCTTGGTCAACGCCAAGCAATAAATGATCCATCTTCGATAAAGTGCGCAAACTCATAATAAACTCCTACTATTAATAAATAATAGCTTTCTAATTTTAATCACATTTTAAGCGTATTGGCTAAACGTATTTCAAGTGCCTTTTAAACAATCTTTAAAAACTTTTTAAGAACAGTTGCGCTGAATAAAACAGGCTTTACTATAGCAAACCTTAGCCAATATCAGCATAGCAATTATGTACTTAGGGGTTCGTTTACGCCTTGTTTATGTCTTTTTTACACTTAGTTTTGAGCTAGCTGTTAGTCATCATGACGTTGGCTAAAGCTATCATCAGCAGTATCATGCGTTTGGATGACGGCGTGCTGAATATGCTTATTGAGCTTTAAGTATAAAAACAGTCCGAAAGCTATATTCAATAAGCCGGTAACTAAGAACAGCTGTGGCAATGACATAGCCAAAGAGTTCAACACTACAATAGCAAATATGGCCGAGGTCACCATAAAGATGGCATTGAAAATATTATTCGCACCAATGATACGCGCACGATGGCTTTTTGGTGCATAGGCTTGCATAGAAGCGTATAGGGGTACAATGTAGAGACCACCACTAAAGCCTAAAAAGAACAAATCTACAAATACGCGCCAGCTGCCTGTTATATCCAACAAACCGCCGATACCTAGCAGAGTATCACCGGTATCTATGTTCAATCCTGACAGCGAAAAATAAAGATCGATAGCAAATATACTTAACCCTGCGATACCAAAAGGTAGCAAGCGTAAACTGACTTGGTTTTTGGTCAGAGTCTTACATAATAGCGAGCCGATCGATACACCAACTGAAAACAGCGTCAATAAAAAAATAACGATGGACTCATCACCTTGTAAGATAACTTTGCTGACCTCTGGCGTCTGAGTCAAAAACGTCGCTCCATAAAACCAAAACCAGCTATTACCTAAGATGACAAAGAATAAAAACGGTAACGAATATAAGTATTTTACGGTCGCCACGCTAGTGGTAAAAATATTCCAGTTTACTTTGAGATCAGGCTGCATCGCAGGCGTCACTGGGATAAAACGCGCTGCCATGTAACCTAACACTGCCACGATCAAGACGGTAGCGCTGATCCAATACAGCGACTGAGGCAACTGCGTTAATACCCCAGCGATAATCATACCGAGTAATATCGCTAATGACGTACCCATTTGAAATAAACCGTTAGCGCCGACCAGCTCATCCTTTTTCATGGCTTGCGGTAGATAGGCGTATTTAATTGGGCCAAAAAAAGTAGAATGAGTGCCCATTAAAAACAGTGCCACAAAAAGCAGTGGATACCATTCAAAGATAAAACCTACTGCAGCCACTGCCATGATAACAAGCTCAAGCAGCTTGACAAAACGCGTCAGCTTAGACTTCTCAAACTTATCGGCGAGCTGACCTGCCAAGGCTGAAAATAAGAAATAGGGCAAGATAAATAGCATAGCCGCCAAATTGTTCAAAATACTGACTTCGACCCCAAGCTGACTGGCAGCGGTATAAGTTAGTACTAATATCAAGGCTTGCTTAAAGACATTATCGTTGAAGGCACCCAAAAACTGAGTAAAAAACATCGCACTAAAGCGCTTGCGCTTAAATAATTGAAACTGACTGGCCATAAGTGCTCCTACAAGCATATAACGTCTAGTGGTTTGGGCAAGCTTTTAGAGATTTAAATAAGCTTTAAATAAATAATAGTTAGCACTATCAAAAACTTATCTAAATATAAGATAGGTTTTATCATTATAAGGCCGTATAATAGCAAGGGTTTGCAATAAAAACCTGTTTTCGATGCTATGATTTAATATTTAACTCAGTTATTATTTGCAAGCTTTAACAGATATTAACTGAAATTCAATACTTATGAGCTAATTTATGCCAAATGAAGTGATAGGAAATAAGTCATTATGAATCATCCGTCTAAAGCTTCATTACTTGGTGTAGATCATCTACCAACTACTCATACTATAGCGTTGTCAAACCGCTCTTGCACTCGGTATTTGCTTGCGTCTTATCCGCGTAAGCATTTTGCTAGATCCGCTTTATTTACCGCCCTTGCTAGCAGTTTAGGTCTAGTGATAACCATGACGCCAGCAATGGCAGCTGATAATGCTAACAGCAATATTAACAGTAATGCCAATAACATCGTTAAGAGTGATGCATCTCTCACTACCAAAGCCGATATAGATGATGACACGGTACTAGATGCCTTACGTCTAAAAAACGCAGTCGAAAAGGGTATTATTGATCGCTCGGTATTAGAAGAGTACAACCAACAGAATATAAACAACAACGGCAAAGGTAATAGCACTACTCGCAATGAAGCTATAAGCAATAATAGCGATAGTATTAATGCTGGTAATGAAACTGCTCTCTCAGAGCAACAGCTACAACAACAAGCGCAGCAAATACAGCGAAGTGGCTATCAGATGATGACCCCTGAGCAGATTGAGAGTGAGCTTGCAGCGCTTGATATTTTAGATAATCAGCAAGACGCTGTTTCTAATGATTATAATAATGACTCTGACAACAGTGGTTTTGACAGTAGTCTCAATGACGATATCTTTACTAGTGGTAACGATTTTGACGCACCTATCGCTACTTTAGATAGCGCTCAGCCACCTATTGGGTTTGACAGTGAGCTTGATCAAGCCAGCTTGCCGACGCCTAGTAACCTTGAAACCCTAAATATGCCTCAGGATCAGCAAGATGTCGAGGAAGTGGCTGAGATTATGGCCCGTCCTATTCAAGTCAGTGACGCTGTCAGTAGTGGGCAAGTAGACCCTAGCGCCGATATCACTCAACAAGCCCGTCCTGAGCAAGCTTTGGCGCAGCAACAAGGTAAGCCTGTTACAGACGCTGGTAATCAGACCCAAGATATTCAGGCACAAGCTGGCGCAGGTAGAGTACCTGATATCGTTGACAATGGTGACCAAGCGACGCCCGATAATACGTTAGATCCTGATGATTACTTACCAGAGTACCAAGTGGCGACGGATGAGCAAGCGCTGAGCGAAGGCGTTGAGCAGGCCAACAAGCCCAAGCTCAGTGCCCGTAACTCTGAGAGCCTTGTTAAACGCGCTTACAATAAACTATTCAATGGTGGCGTTGTTGCCTTGCCGCACGTTGAGACTACCGTCTATCTGCAACAAGCGGCTACCGATAAAAATGGCGTTAGCACCACAACACTGATTAAAGCGGATAAAGATATTCAACCGATAAACAATATCAAAGCGGCCTTGGATGACACTACCATACAGTCAGTGGTTGACTTTACCGCAGCACTACCACGCTTGCGTCAATCTGCATTGGATGCTGCTCGCGCTGTTGGTTATTACGATATTAGCTTAAAATTGCGCCAGTCTAATAGCGATACTATCGATGTTATTATTGAAAAGCTTGGTGAGCCAGTACGGGTGGATAGTCGCATAGTGGATATTCGTGGCGCGGGTATCGAGCAACCTGAATTCAAAGAGCTTGAGGCCAAGCTTGCACCGCAAGAAGGTGATATTTTCAATCATCGTGTTTACAAGAATAGCAAAGCGGCTCTTGAGTCACTGAGCAACACTTATGGCTATTTTGACCAGTATTGGCTCAATAAATCAGTGGATGTTATCTTGCCTGATAATACTGCTGATGTGTCGCTGGTGTACAATACAGGCGATCGTTATGAGTTTGACGAGGTGGTGTTCTTTACTTATGATAAGGCCACAAATACTCTGACTCGAGATCCTGCTAAATTGCCTGTTGAACTAAGTTTATTACAGCAGATGTTCGACTTTGAGGCGGGCGATCCTTTTTATCGTCCATCTATTACCAAGTTTGGTAATGACTTATCCGCCACGCGCTACTTTAATACCGTAAACGTAGAATCCATCTTACCAGCTGATGCTCGCAGTGCCGCCAGCACTTTAGCGTTCGATAATGTACCTGCCAATAGCGAGAGCGACTTAGATCCTGATGTGGATAGCGATCAGACTATTAGCAATAGTAATAACAGCAGTAACGACAATAGTAATGCGACTTTAGGCCAAGCTAGTAGCGCTGATAACACTACCGATGAGAATGCTGGTACTGGTACTGGTACAGTTATAGCGGGTAGCGCCAGCTCAGACAATGCAGCAATCGTTGATCCCGCTGATATAGCCCCTATTGAATTTGAAGTTGATGAGCAAACGAGCGAGAAGCTACGAGCAATTAAGCAAAAAGCAACGCGCTTAATCCAGCTACCTAATAATCGAGTACTGGATGAAAAAGAGGAGGAGGCGCAAAACTTCTTAGGTAAAATAAGTGACTCTATTAGTAATGTGGTTAAAAAAATCATTCCTGATGAAGAGAGAGCCTTTAGGGATGAAAATTTTGTACCGCCAACTTTAGAGGGTCGTATCACTCCAGCACAAGTCAAAGAAAATAAAAAAGTACCCCTGTATGTGTTTGTATCTTCCGATAAGCCACGCGATGCCCAAGTGGGCTTAGGTTATGGCACTGATACAGGGGTGCGCGCCACGGGTAAGATCGACTATAACTTGATCAATCGCCAAGGTTATCAAGCAGGGGCTGAGGTTGAGCTCTCAAGGATTACCAAAAACGCTACGGTCTATGGCAGTCGTCCTTGGAAGCATCCGCTTAATGACAAGCTTGAGGCGCGTCTGACCTATGAAGAAGAAGTTATTGATAAAGGCGAAAGTACTTTTGATCTGTCGACCCAAACTCTAAAAGCCGCTTTAGCCCGTAACATCCGTAAAGATAGTGGCTGGAATAGCAGCTACTTTGTCAATTATCGCCTAGACAAGCTAGAATCAGGGGTCGATGAGATTGATTTACAGGATACCCCTATAGAGTTTATTTTCTCAGAACCCAAGCAGCAGGCGTTGTTATTTGGCTATGGCATTAATAAGACCGATGTCAATAATGTGATCAACCCTACCAGTGGTATACGTCAGTATTATAGTATTGAGGGTGGCACTGAGAGCCTAGCGACCGATACCGATATGGCGATTGTCAGAGCAGGGGTCAGCGGTTTATATAGTTTTGGGGATGACAATAAGCATCAGCTATTGGGTAGTTTTAATACTGGCTATATTTGGGCTGATGACTTTGATAGTGTGCCATATAAGTTGCGCTTTTTTGCAGGCGGGGATCGGAGCATTCGTGGCTATGATTATGAGAGTCTATCGCCTGTATTTGAATCGCCTTTAACTGATAAGAGCTATTTAACAGGCGGTCAAGTACTGGCAGTTGGAAGTGCTGAGTATAACTACGAGTTTATCCCTGGCTTTCGAGGCGCAGTATTTACTGATGTAGGTAATGCCTACGACACCGATTTTGACACTGAAACCAAAGTTGGTGTAGGCGTTGGTATCCGCTGGGCATCGCCAGTTGGCACAGTGCGAGTTGATGTCGCCGCTGGGGTCTCTGAGGAGAGCATTCCTGTTAGACTACACTTCTTTATCGGATCGCCCTTATAATGCTGGTCGTTAACAAGGCTATTTAACTTGCCTTAAACAAAACCAGTCCTAAGCAAAACATGCTAATCGTTGATTAGTTATGATATTTTTTAATGCAGTTGAGTGTCATGTTGCCTGATAATACTACGCCTCCTAAAGATCCAATGCAAGATCCCGCACAAAGAGATGCACGTGCGCTGCGCCGTTGGTATCCGCTATCGTTCTTGGTCAAACTATTGATCTTGATCCTTATCGTCTTCGTGATTATGTTTGCGGTGTTCTTTTATCTGGCAGGCACAGACTCTGGCACCAAGTTTTTACTGGATAAAGTAAGCGCTGAGACGGGTATTGAATTTAAATACGGTAGTGGTAATTTGCGCGATGGTATCTGGGTGACTGATATAGATATCGAGGCGACAGATGATCTTGAGATACTAGTCGATAAAGCTTATGTAAAAATAGGCTGGCGTGCGCTGTTTGCCAAAGAAGTGCATTTACGTGATGCTAATATTCAGCGTATTGAGATTATCAACAAGAAGCCACCGACTGGTGAGCCGTTTGATTATAAAACCCTTCAACTACCTGTCAATTTGCGCTTTGATCAGGCAAAAATAAAAACCATCGTCTATAACCAAGTGACCAAAGAGCCTGTCATTATCCATGATATTGACGCTCGTGATCTAACTTGGGTCGATACCAAGGTTTCCGTTGGCCGCGGCAGATTACGCTACGCCGATATTGTCAAAATTAACGCGCTAAAAGGTAGTATCGATCTGCAAGGTGATTATCCGTTAGATTTAAGCGCTATCGCTGAGGTTAGTGGATTAGAAAAAGCTTATGTAGACCCACTCAATATTACAGCAACGGGCACCTTAAAGCGTACGGTAGGTAAAGTGCGTAGCCGCTATAATGAGGGTGATGTACGCGGTGATATCGTCATCCAAGGGTTATCCAGTGATGCCCCATTCCAAGCCAAATTGCAATGGGATGATCTGCTTATTCCTTATGCAGATGCGCAAGATATTCATCTCAAAGAAGGGGTGCTAAACGCCTCAGGGGTTCTCTCTGAGATACGTCTGCGCATCAATACCGATCTTACGGCCAAAGATATTCCTTCAGGTCAGTATCAAGCGCGAGCATTGTTAGTATTAGCAGACAAAAAGCTAAATATTGAGCAGCTCAATGCCAACGTGCCAGCAGGACGGTTACTAGCACAAGGGACTTTAGGTTGGCAAGATAGCTTTGAGGCGAAAATAAGCGCCTTTGGACGTAATTTTGATATCCGTCGTGTTATCCCTGAGCAATATAGCGAGTACCAAGCCTACGCACCACAAAAATTAGATGGCAAGCTGGGATTGCACTTTCAGCAAAAAAACATAGCGGGCAATTTAGAAGTCGATGTCGATCTGCGTCAGCGTGATGGCGAGACTATTGATGCCAATATTGTCCAAGGCAAAAAGCCTGTGCGCTCCAAACAGCCTGCGCCTTTATTTATAAATGCTCAATGGCGTAATCTTAAGCGCACCGCTATTCCTAATATCGGCAACATCGATAGTCCAAGTGGGCAGGCTGATGTCACGGTTCGTGGCTCACGGCTGTCTGTCGATGCGGATGCGGTTATTAATGAGCTAAATGCTGCGCCCAAAGGCAATTATGATTTACAAATACGTAAGAACGGCAACGTCATTGACATTAATCGCCTTAATTATAAAGGAATAGTTGGAGACTTGGCAGGGACAGGCCAAATTCAATTAGCGACCAATCAACGCCCACTAACGTGGCAAATAGATGCTCGTACTACGGGTCTACTGCCTAAAAACTACCGTAGCGATTTGCCGCTTGAGCGCCTGACCGGTAATATTAGCGCGCGCGGGCGCCTGCTAGATATTAGCAAAAACCGTATCAAAGCTCAGCGTCATATCATCAGCTTTAATGATACGGATCTACAAGTTAAGCTGGATGATACGCAAGATAATCGCGGTATAGGTATCACAGGTGCAGGCGACGCAAAAGTCGATCTTATTAATGGTGAGCTGTCAATATTTGATGCGCGTTTTGATGGTCAAATCGACACCGCTGATGTGCCAAAAGGCAAGCTATCTATTGATGCTGGTGGCAGCACAAAGCTCATTAATATACGTAAGCTCAATTATGCAGGCGAAGCGGGAGCGGTAAAAGCCAAAGGCGTTATCGATCTGCGTAAAGATCTTGGCTGGCAAGTTAACGGACGTTTTGATAATTTTGATTTAGGATATTTTCTGCCGAATAACCCCGCTATTTTGACGGGCGATTTGGTTACCAGCGGCGTGTGGCAATCAGCACCTAATAGCAATGCTAATGCCAAAGGCAAGCTGCAACGTTTTGCTATCAACTTTGATGGGATGCTCGATGCTGAGCAATTACCAGCAGGCAAGCTGACTATCGACGCTAGTGGCGACTCGCAGCTGATTCGCCTTAAGCGTTTACGTCATGTAGGCGCGGCAGGCAGTATCGATGCTAAAGGCACGGTTGATGTGCGTCGCGGCATCGCTTGGGATATTAATGCGGTGATGGATCGTTTTAATTTGGGCTATTTCGTTAAGAATATTCCAAGCGCTATCACAGGCTCGATTGACACGAATGGTAGTTGGGGTAAAACTCAGCAAGTTATCAATCTAAAGCAGATTAATTTATCAGGCAATCTAAAAGGGCAGGCATTGAGCGCAAAAGGTAGCTTATCAGCTAAGCTCAATCTACCAGAGGATATCGCCAGCTACTTTAAGCGCTTGCAAGCGCAAGATGCTGGAGCGCAATACAAGCAAGTCAATGCGCTAATCGATAGCCTTAATGCCAATGATTTGGTGCTACGTTGGGGTGATAATTATCTGACCGCTAACGGCAATGCCAAGCAATTACAGACTAAGATAAATATTACCAGTCTCGATCAGCTCTCAGAAAATCTAGCAGGTAAGGTCACAGGTGGTGCTACTCTGTCTCAGCCTGAGGGTCAAGCATTACCAACGATTTATATTGATTTAGTGGGCGAGCGCATCTCACTACCAGGCTTTGTTTTACGTAAAGGCAGCATTCGCGGTAAAGTAGTCAATCTTGCCAATAGCCCAAGTCAGCTCGTGATTAGCGCTGAGGGCTTGGACGCTGCAGGTCAGACTTTTAAGAGTGTTAATGCAGCCTTTAATGGGACAGAGCAAGCGCATACTGTGAATCTTGCTATTGCTAATGAGCAGCTAAACATAGCCGCGCGCCTCAAAGGCGGCTTTAATCGTGACAAGCTAAGCTGGTCTGGGGCGATAGGTAAAGGTCAAATCAAGTCGCAATACGCCACGCTGGCTCAAGTGCAACCTGCACAGCTGATTGTGAATCTACCTAAAACTGATGCTAACGATCTACAAGTGCAGCTAGCCGCGCATTGCTGGCAGGCAACAGATCAAAGTGGCAAGTTATGTTTGCGCGAAAACTTAGTGGCTTCTGCCACAAGCGGACAAGTGAACCTTACCGTACAGAAGATTGACACCTCTTTGTTCTCCGTGTTTTTGCCTAAAGACATTGACTGGCACGGCAAAATCAATGGCAAGGCGATTGTGGGCTGGCAAAAAGGGCGTCCACCGACGATCAACACGACGCTGTATTCAGATAATGGCAAAATCGGTCTGATTCAAGATGGTGACGCCGCTCCTGTGACTCTGCCTTATAAGCGGGTCTCGTTGATAGCGGTCTCTGTGCCTGAGGGCTTAAAGCTGCGTACTGATATTAATACGGGGCGCGGTGCTCGTGGTTATGCCGAGGTGATTGTTGATCCCTATAAAACGCCAAAACCAATCTCAGGGGCTGTGGTACTAAATGAGCTAAACCTTGCTATTTTAAAACCCTTCTTCCCAGGTATGCGAGTCTTAGAAGGTAATATCACGATGGCAGGTGGACTTGGCGGCACACTCGATAAGCCGCAGTTTTATGGTGATGTCAAGCTGGTTGATGGACGAGTCGCTATGCTTGATCTACCTGTTAATCTCTCCAAAATTAATGTCGATGCTAAGATTCGGGGTACTCAAGCCACTGTCGATGGTACGTTCAATAGTGGGACAGGGACAGGAACTTTGGACGGTACTATCGACTGGCGACAAAAGCTACAAGCTAAGCTTAGCATCGTAGGGGAGCGCTTAGTCTTGACTCAGCCACCGCTACTTTTGGCTGAAGTCAATCCAGATATCGATATTATCGTGCGACCAACGGATCAGTACGTCAATATCGCAGGGGCGATTAGCGTGCCCTCTGCAACGATTCGACCGCCAGAGGCCAGTGAAGATATCATCACTCAAACTGAAGATGCGGTCGTGCTCGATCGACGTTTGATTGGCAATATCGATGAGGTATTAGCGATCTCCAAGCCTTGGTCTATCAATGCCGATATCGGGATTGATTTGGGCGATGATATTAATTTCCGTGGTTTTGGGGCGGTTATCCCATTAGCTGGCGCCTTAAATATCACTCAAAGTGGCACAGGGGTCATGCGCGCTAAAGGTGTAGTACAAGTAGCGCGTCGTACCAAGATTGATGCATTTGGACAGAATTTAGAACTCAATTATGGTCAAGTACGCTTCAATGGTGATGTTCTAAAGCCGAACTTAAGTATCGAGGCGGTAAAAATCATCAACGATGATACGGTAGGGGTTCGAGTCACAGGTACCATTGAGAGTCCAAATATCGTCGTCTTTAATAATGCAGGTCTGACCCAGCAGCAAGCCATGAATGCGCTAGTAACGGGTCGAATAGATGACGGTAGTCCTAGTCAAATTAGTGAGCAAGGATTTAAGTCGCAAGTCACTAATAACTTAGCGGCAGCTGGCCTTAACTTTGGCCTAAATAGTACGCGTGGCTTGACCAATCAGATAGGTCAAGCTTTCGGTCTACAGGGCTTAACCGTTGAAGCTTCGGGCAATAGTGAGGATACTAACCTGAATGTCACAGGCTATATCAGTCCTGATCTGTATATTCGTTATGGCGTAGGGGTGTTCAATGCTCAAAACAGTCTGTCTATTCGTTATCAGTTGACGCGGCGTATTTATGTCGAGGCTACCTCAGCCGCCGAAAACGCTGTCGATGTCGTCTACAGCCTGAAATTCTAACCATTTGATAGATAATAAAAAACGCCCTTAGAGGCGTTTTTTATTAGTTAGCTTTTATTACATGATTTTTTATTAAGTAATCTTTATTAAGAAATAAGGATACAAATAATATAGGCGACTTATTTAGTCAAAATGAGACGATTATTACGGGTCAAGCGCAAGCGATATTCTTCGCCTTCATGCTCAATGCGCACCTCTTTAGTCAAGGCGAATAAATGTTGGGACTGCATAGTAGGCAAGCGGTTGTCACGGCAGTTTAGATAACGAGAGATCACAACGCTCATAATAAAATCCTTTTGATAATTGGCTAGGTTTATAATAGTTAGCACTTAGCGAGCTATGCTATATAAATAGAACGAGGCTTCAACTAAGTAACGATAATCATTATCATTTAAAATCTTATACTTTGCAAGCTAATAAGTAAATCAGTGAGCATTATTATATAAACTTATGTGTTTAGATAAAGTTAGACTCTTAGATTTATGGTTAAAAACAAATAGAACTTATTATATAGGTCATTTTATGACACATAACTTATCAGCCAAATCGGGAAAGGTTACTGCGAACGAGTCAAGTGCTCAAGTAGTAAATGTCGCAGTCGCAGTCATCCATTATCAGCAGCACTATCTGCTAGGCTACCGTGATGCAAGCCAACACCAAGGCGATCGTTATGAGTTCGTCGGCGGCAAAATAGATACTAATGAAACAGCACAAGCAGCGCTTATTCGTGAGGTTAGCGAGGAGGTTGCTATCGATATTAGCGGCAATAACGCCCTCAAGCTTGGGCGTTTGCATCATGATTATGGCGATAAGCAAGTTTGCCTGCACGTTTATAGAGTTGAGCTAAGCGCCGCGCAGTATCAGCAGCATAAGGGTGACGATTTTGGCCCTGAGGGACAAGCTTTGGTTTGGGTAGATAAAGCTGATTTGTTAGAGAATAAATATAATTTGCCAGCGGCGAATACCACGATATTAGCTTGGTTAAGATTGCCCAAGCTTATCACTATCACTTATCCGCTAGCCCATTTTGCGACTCAATTGGACAGCTGTGAGGCTTGGCTAAGGTTTCATCAGCAAAACATTGCCAACAACGCTTGGGTATATGTGCGACTAAAAGATAAGCAAGCCAGCCACTTTGCCGCTTTAATCCTACAATCGCGTTCAGACATTATGGCCATATTACCTGTTGAAAGTAGTAGGGGTATTGATAGTTCTGATACTTTTGAAACAACTACTAAAAAAACAACTACTGATGTAAGTATACGAAGTGAAGATTTAAATTATAAAAGCTTAAGGCCACAATTAGCTGCGTATCATCTTAATCACGCTGAAGTACTCACTTGGTTTGATAATTTACGAGTTAACTATGATGATAATAAGCGCCTTTATATCGAACAGCCTTTGATATTAAGCTGTCATGATGTACAGAGTATACAAGCAGCTAATGCCATCGCTAAGATGCGTCTACAACAGCATCTGCCACCTGTGATAGGCATTTTTCTCTCGCCAGTATTAGCTACTCATACCCATCCTGATGACAATCCTTTAGGCTGGAGGCAGTGGTCTACGTTGGCACAATTGGCAGATATACCTGTTATAGCACTGGGTGGTTTGTATCCAAATATGTATGACTTAGCCAGTACTTATGGCGCGGTGAGTATTGCAGGTATCCGGAAATTTCTGAACGATTAAAATAAATTTAAATATAAATAGTTGTTTTTACTACTATTTACACAGCAGTAACTATAAAAGGCTAATAACAAACACAAGGCAAAACTAATTACAAACCGTTGCTTTTCCCTACATAGTGGCACTGTTATGAAAAACAATACCCTATTACTATAAGCTATCAAATTGAAAGCTGTCTAAGCTTTTTAATTCCAATAATTTATAACCTAATATGGTGTTTTATGAAAACCAATAAGTTACCTAAGTCAGAGTGGAATGACTTTGAGGCAGCCGGTTCTCATCTGCAACAGTACAGTCAGCCCAGTCAGCTATTAAGCACAGACTACATGACGTACAATAATGAAGAGCAAGCTATTTTTGCTAGTAATGATGCAAGTTATGAGAGCGAGTTATTCGAGGCAATGGCGTCAGTCATTGCTAATGCCAATAATAATAGAAACCATACTACTGTTTCAGGTGCGCCTTATGTAGAGCAGCCTATAAATGTGGATGGTGGCTACAAGAAAGCTGCGTGCAGTTATAGTAATGGCAGCTCTACTAGCGATAGCTCTATAGATTGTACTATTCAATATATAGATATGAGAGAGCCTGTAGATGCAGACGGCCTATATATGATAGATAAAAGTGTGGATGAACATCGGACAGATACGCTATTAGATTCAAGAGCGAAACCAGCTACTATCAAACAAAATCCTAAGGTATCAGAGCGAGTATTTATGAGTAGTTTAATTAAGCATACAGGCATAGCATTAGCCATTATTATACCTTTAGCCGCGTTTTCAGCTTATGCAGCGCCAGTTCATACACCCGTCATGCTAAATAGCGCAGCAGCGGCAGCTGATAAAGTTAGTATGACCACAAAAGATATTGAACCATCAGATATTATCTATAAATCTGCAACAACACCAACGACTGTTGATAGCGTTGATCTGCAACAATATGCAGGTACGTGGTATGAGATCGGACGTTTGCCTTTGTATTTTCAGCGTAATTGCGCCAGCGATGTAACGGCGAACTATACGGCTAGAGAAAATGATTCAGGAATTACGGTTACTAATAAATGCGTCAAAGATAATGGGGGAGTCATGGTCTCTGAAGGCCTTGCAAAACCCACAGATGATACAGGCAGTAAGCTTAAATTGAGTTTTTTACCGTCATGGATTCGCTGGTTGCCTGTAGCCCGTGGTGACTATTGGGTCTTGGCTCGCGATGCCGATTACCAAACAGCATTGGTTGGCACGCCTGACAAAGACAATTTATGGCTGCTAGCACGTACACCCAATATTTCGCAGCAAACTTATGCTAAATATCGTCAAATCGCTCAGGAACAAGGGTATGACTTAAGAGAGTTCACTTTAACCACACAGTCTAATCAGACGGTTAACTTAGTTCCTTAATTGTTAAGTAGAGTCAAAGTTGATTAAAAGCTTGCTACGATTAGCAGGCTTTATTTTTAAAATGATGTCTATCAGTAATGTTTATAAATAATGCTTATAACAGTAATTTAGGCTAGTACTGGCAAAATAAGACTTTTTAAGCTAAAATCTAGGCGATTTAATCATTTACATCAATAATGCTTGGCACAAAGCTATATTTCGCGCTTCAACCTATAATTTAAGCCAGTGAGCAGGTCAATATTGTAGACAGTAGGCAAGGTTATATTATTTTGCATAGCTATTTTATTCCCGCTATTCTTGCCCTGTTGCCCTTAAATAGCTGCTGTTATTCATTTTCTGCAAAAAATTTTAATCCTATACATCATAACGCTTTAAAACCTAATCGTATTACTTGTTTTATTCATTATTCTATCAAACTATAAGGATGTCTCTTGTGAGCAACGCTGCGACTTTACGTCAATTACATCAAGACCGTTTAACCGACTATAATAATCAAGAACAACAAGTCATTGAGTTAACGGGTTTATTGAATAAGCTTTATAACGAGCAAGATGTGCAAGTCACTTTATTTGGTGAAGCTATAGATACGAGTTCGATCAATCAAGTACTAGCACTACATCAAAAAGCCGCTATTCGTCATCAAGGCAGTCAGCCTATTGCGATTGCAGATACGCTAAAGATGGTCAAAGCTATAGCAGCAAGCGATGTTCAGTCTACCAGCGTTGATGTGGGTCAATTGATTGCCAATGACAGTGATATACAGCAAGCGCTAGCCAGTATCAGCCATGATAAGAGTCATGTTAATGGCGCAACTGATGTCGTGCTTTATGGCTTTGGTCGTATTGGCCGTGTGCTTACGCGCCTATTGTTATCACAAGCTTCAAGCGTTAAAGGGTTGCAGTTAAAAGCTATTGTTGTGCGTCCTGCAGCAGCTGGTGATTTAGCCAAGCGTGCCTCTTTGCTTGAGCGTGATTCTGTTCATGGTGGCTTTTTGGGTAGTGTGAGCGTGGATGAGGATAATAATGGCTTACTGATCAATGGTCGCTTTATCCAAGTTATCTATGCCAAAGATCCAAGTGAGATTGATTATACTGATTACGGTATCGAAAACGCGTTAGTTATCGACAATACTGGTGTATTCAAAGACGAAGCAGGGCTTGGTAAGCATTTGCAATCTAAAGGCGTTAATAAAGTTATTTTGACAGCTCCTGCTGGCGGCGATATCAAAAACGTTGTCTATGGTGTCAATAATGATACTGTCGGCGAGGACACTATTGTTAGTGCCGCAAGCTGTACCACCAATGCGATTACCCCAACGCTAAAAGTATTAAATGATAAATATGGTATTGAAAACGGTCATGTAGAGACTATTCACTCCTTTACTAACGATCAAAACTTAATTGATAATTATCATAAAGCGGATCGCCGTGGTCGTAGTGCAGTGCTAAATATGGTTATTACTAGCACAGGCGCTGCCAAAGCGGTCGGTAAAGCACTACCTGAGCTGAGCGGTAAACTGACAGGTAATGCCATACGTGTTCCTACACCAAATGTCAGCTTAGCTATTTTAAATCTGAATCTAAAAACCGCGCCAGAGAGTCGTGAGGCGCTAAATGAGTTTATGCGTGATACTGCTAATAGTCATGCTTGGCAATCGCAAATCGCTTATACTGACTCAAATGAGGCGGTATCAACTGATTTTGTCGGTACGAAACACGTTGGTATCGTAGATGCGCAGGCGACTATCGTCACTGACAATCATGCAACGGTCTACATCTGGTATGACAATGAAGTAGGATACAGCACGCAAGTATTGCGCTTGGCCACGCAAATGGCTGGTATTCATTATGCGCAAATTCCAGCATAGGGCTTTTTTGTAGCTAATAATAAGAACTAGATGATAAAATACGTTTACGATTTGGTCAGCATCTATCGATATCGCATCTTATTTATAGTTTGCTAGTAGCAGTAACTGTTATACTGAGCCGTAACACTATTTAGATCTACTACACCCGATAGTCTGTTTGGTTATCGGGTGTTTTTGTTACTACTATTGCTTATTTTAAGACGTGAATTACGACTTATTTTGAGCCGTGACAATTTTGATTAAAGTAAAAAATACAGAGTACATCGGAATAAAAAACATCTCAATAAAGTATAGATGACATTTATATTATAAAATTTGCACCACACAGAACGATTGACAATTAAGGATTGAAGCATGCGATTTATTGATGAAGCCGTCGTAACGGTAAAAGCGGGTGACGGTGGTAATGGTATCGCCAGTTTCCGTCGAGAAAAATACGTGCCTCGCGGTGGACCTGATGGCGGTGATGGTGGTACAGGTGGTGATATTTATGTTATTGCTGATGACAACACCAATACCTTAGTTGATTATCGTTATACTCGCCGTTACGATGCGATGCGTGGTGAAAACGGTCATAGCAAAAACTGTGCAGGTAAAGGCTCTGACGATGTATATCTACCTGTACCTATCGGCACCACTATCATCGACACTGAGACCGATGAAGTCATTGGTGATATGACTGAGATTGACCAAACGCTATTGATTGCCAAAGGTGGTGACGGCGGCTTAGGTAATACCCATTTTAAAAGCTCAACCAACCAAGCACCGCGTAAAGCCACTTCTGGTTTTGAAGGTGAGTTAAAGGTGTTAAAACTTGAGCTAAAAGTCGTCGCTGATGTTGGCTTAATTGGGTTGCCAAATGCTGGTAAGTCGACCTTTATCCGTCAAGTATCTGCGGCCAGGCCAAAGGTTGCCGACTATCCGTTTACCACTATCGTACCCAATTTAGGCGTAGTCGATATTGGTCGTCATCGCTCGTTTGTGATGGCAGATATTCCAGGATTGATTGAGGGAGCATCAGAGGGCGCGGGTCTTGGCATTCGCTTCTTAAAGCATGTCGCGCGTACCCGTCGCCTGCTGCATATTGTCGATATTCAGCCTATTGATGCAACAGATCCTGTACGTAATGCGCGGGTTATTCTCAACGAGCTTGAGCGTTTTTCGCCTGAACTGGCTAATCTGCCACAGATATTAGTGTTGAATAAGATTGATCAAGTTATCGATGAGCAAGAGCTAAATGAGCTATGCAATCATATCGTCACTGAACTTGGTTGGACAGGTGAAGTATTTCGCACTTCAACTTTAACGGGTGATGGCACTGACGCGGTCAAGTACCATTTGATGAATGAGATCGAGCTTGAGCGTGAGCGTGAAGAGGAAGATCCGGAATTTGCCGAAGCGCAAAAAGCACGTTTTGAGCGCTTAGAGGTTGAAGTCCGTCGCAATACTGAAGCTCAACGCGAAGCTTATCGGGCAGCTCGCAAAGCCCAACGTGAAGGAACTGATGTTTCTGATGAAGACTTTGACGACGATTTGGATGATGACGATGATGACGATGGTGTCGAAGTTGTCTATGTTCCTTAGAGCTCATGTTCCTTAAGCTTATGTGCTTTAAATCTATGTACTCTAAAAATTTTGATAATAAGTTTTGATATAGATTGTAAAATAATAATAGATAGTTAATAGGAGTTCTCATGACAGATAGTACTGAACAGACCATTGAGCCGAGATTTATTAAGCAAAAGCGTGATTTCAATATTCAGCGCGTTATTGTCAAAATTGGTTCATCATTATTGACTAATAATGGTCGCGGACTTGATAGAACCGCTATATATGAATGGGCAAAGCAAATAGCAAAGCTGCATAATAATGGTGTTGAGGTACTATTGGTATCTTCAGGCGCGGTCGCTGAAGGGGTAGTACGCATGAACTTAGAGGAGCGCCCTAAAAAGCTGGCAGCCCTACAAGCTTGTGCTTCAATCGGTCAAATGGGCTTGATTGAGACGTGGTGGTCAGCGCTGATTCAACATGGTATCCAAAGCTCACAGCTACTGCTCACTCATGATGATTTATCCAATCGTAGTCGCTATCTCAATACCGCAAGCGCCCTAACTCAACTGCTAGAATGGCGCGTCCTACCTGTCATCAATGAAAACGATACCATTACTATCGATGAGATCAAGTTTGGTGATAATGATACTCTAGGCGCGATGGCGGCAGCTATGGTTGGCGCTGACTTATATATTATCTTAACCGATCAAAAAGGCGTATTCACTGATAATCCGCGTGATAACCCTGATGCAAAAATGATTCGTCAAGAGCGCGCTATGGCCGATTACTTATTTGATATCGCAGGCGATGGCGGTAAGCTCGGTCGCGGTGGTATGCTGACGAAGATTCGTGCAGGTCGCTTGGCGGCTATGGGTGGTTGTCCAACGGTTATTGTCAGTGGTGCGATTGACGATGTCATCACCCGCGTCATATCAGGTGAGGCTGTTGGTACTTTATTGACGACCAACGACGAAGATAAAATCATTGCTCGTAAGCAGTGGATAGCGGCACATTTACGTATGGCTGGTAGTTTAATCGTTGACGCAGGCGCTGCCAAAGCGTTAATAGAGCAAAATCGTAGCTTGTTGCCTGTAGGAGTCGTTGAAGTACGCGGTGATTTTGATGAAGGCGAAGTGGTTCAAATCGTTAATCAAGATACAGGTGAGCGTTTAGCCGTTGGACAAGTGAATTTCTCATCCACTGATGCCCGCCGCGTCGCTCGTGAGCGTACCGGTGAGTTCGATAAAATCCTCGGTAATAATGAAGAGCGTATTGTCATGGTACACCGTGATAATTTAGCCCTATCTATGTAGGGCATAACCCTATATTTTTGATTAAGATAAACCGCATTTTATTTTGGAGAGTTGGCCATGAGCGCCTTATACCAGACCCCTGATTCTACCGATAATAGTTCTAACGATAATGATTCTGCCCATAATTTTGCCCCACTAAAAAATGATAGATTATTGCGCGCATTACGTTTTGAGTCCGTGGACACCACCCCAGTATGGATGATGCGTCAAGCAGGAAGATATTTGCCAGAGTATAAAGCGACTCGCGCTGAGGCTGGTGACTTTATGAGCTTATGTAAAGATACCGCGCGTGCTACTGAGGTCACCTTGCAGCCATTACGTCGCATGGACTTGGATGCTGCTATTTTATTCAGTGATATTTTGACTATTCCTGATGCTATGGGTTTAGGCTTGTATTTCGAAACAGGCGAAGGTCCAAAATTCAAGCATCCAATTCGCACGCAGGCCGATCTTGATCGCTTACCTATACTTGATGTCAATGACTCATTGGATTATGTCATGCGTGCAGTGACTAGCATTCGTCATGCACTGGGTGGTCAAGTGCCCTTATTCGGCTTTTCTGGTAGTCCATGGACGCTCGCTACCTATATGATTGAAGGGGGTAGCTCAAAAGATTATCGCTACACTAAAGGATTTTTATATAGTAATCCTGAGTTTTTACATCAATTGCTCGATAAGATTGCCGTGGCGGTTATCGATTATTTAGATGCGCAGATCGTCGCTGGCGCGCAAATTGTACAGATATTTGACAGTTGGGGCGGAGCGTTGGGTTATCGTCAGTTCATCGAGTTTTCGCATGCCTATAATAAGCGCATCGTAGCGGAGCTCAAGGTTCGCCACCCGCAAATACCGGTTGTGCTATTCACCAAAGGCGGTGGACTATGGCTTGATGTACAAGCTGATAGCGAAGCGGATGCTTTAGGGTTGGATTGGACGATGCCGATTGATCGTGCTCGTCAAGTACTGACTGAGCGCCAGCGCCAATTGACCAAACAGCATAAAAAGATTCAGCGTAGTAAAGCCATTCAAGGTAATTTGGATCCCTCTACTTTATATGGCGCACCTAGCACTATTCGTAGCGAGGTCAATCTTATGCTTGATAGCGCTTATGCAGGCGGTGAAAAAACAGGCTATATAGCCAACTTAGGTCATGGTATTACTCAATGGGTCAACCCTGATCATGCCAAAGTCTTTATCGATGCGGTACATGACTATAAGATATAAGATATAAGATTGAGTTGTATTTGCAAGTTTTTAATAGCGTACTTATAAAGCAGTAAAAGGATAAGTCATGATTTCAGCAGCTATCGTAGGTGGTACAGGGTATACGGGTATTGAGCTTATACGTTTATTATCAGCGCATCCCCAAGTTTCTCTGGACTTGTTAACGTCACGCAGCGAAGCAGGCACTCGTGCTGATGAAATATTTCCCAGCCTGCGCGGTGTCTCTGACATCGTCTTTAGTGACTTGGGTGACGATACGCTTGCAGCTCTACAACAGTGTGATGTGGTGTTTTTTGCTACCCCGCATGGCGTTGCGATGCAGCAAGCTGAAGCGCTTACCCAAGAAGGTGTCAAGGTCATTGATCTAGCCGCTGATTTTCGTTTGCAGTCCTTAACGGAGTTTGAACACTGGTACAACCAGCCTCACGCTTGTCCTGAGCTGCTCAAGAGCGCTATATATGGCTTGCCAGAGCTGAATCGTGACAAGATTGCTAATGCTTTGGTAGTCGGCAATCCTGGCTGTTACCCTACGACAGCGATATTAGGTTTAAAGCCAATAATCTTGCTACAGAACCAGCAGAATACACGTCTGATTGAGCCGCGCATTGTTATAGATGCCAAGTCTGGGGTATCAGGGGCTGGTCGGCAGGCCAGTCTTGCGCTCAATTATGCTGAGACGACTGATAATTTCAAAGCTTATGGGGTCACAGGTCACAGACATTTGCCAGAAATTGAGCAGGGCCTTGAGCAGTTACTCGCCAGCCAGTTTGCACATCGAGTACGTTTTTTACCGCACCTAGTTCCTATGATACGTGGGATGTTTAGCTCTATTCATTTAGAGCTTACTGAGGCGGGTATGGCTATCGATTGGCAGCAAGAGTTTGCAAGCAGTTATGCAGACGAGGCTTTTATTGATGTCTTGCCAAGCGGTATTTATCCAGATACTCGCAGTGTACGCGCTAGCAACCGTTTGCGCATTGCTGTTTATCAAGATAATACGCATCATGAGCTGACCATATTAGTCGTACAGGATAACTTAGTTAAGGGTGCTGCTGGACAAGCGGTGCAGAACCTTAACGTAATGTTTGGTTTTGAGGAAAGCTTAGGGTTGAACGCTGCGCCTATTGTTCCTTAATGACAGCCATCAACGCGTCAATGATACTAAGACAAATAGATGCCAATCTAGTTGACTATCATTTAGCGGCATTAATTGTAAGTAGCGCGTGTAAAACTGCTTTATTGTCAATGTAACCTTACCCTTGAGTCACTGTGGTTACAGCTGTACGCTAGGTATTAGCTGTAAACTCCGTTATAATACCTCGCCTTTACTGTTTAAGAGTACTAGTATAAATGCGTGTTAAGACTGCCCTACGCTTGCGCTCGCAGCCTGCACGTTTATCGTGTCATGCTCGTGTATCTGATCCAAAACATATTTCGACGACTGATTTTGCACAGCAGACACTACTGTATAGTGACAATCATAACGAGATTGCTGTTAGGACTATTAGTAGTCGACAGCGCGGTGCTAATACTTTGCTATTGGCTCTGTTTGCTGTTGCTATGATTGTTACCGCAATGGTAGCGATATTATTTGGTCATAAGCTTGGCTATCAAAGCGGCTATTACTCGCAACAATCCGAAAACCAGCAGGCCGCTATTAATAGTGAGCAGGCGACTACGGAGCTCAAAGACTTACGTATCAGTAATAAAGTACTGACCAATCAAGTCGCTACTGCTAAGCAAGAGCTTACTATTAGCCTAAATAATTTAGATGAGTTACGTCAAAGTCAGCGTGATCTAGCGGTTGAGAGTAGCCAAGTTAATCAGTTAAATGAGCTTTATGCTGACTTCATCAGTGAGAATGGTGGATTACCGCTACAAGTACTTGGTGCAAAAATAGAACCCCTGCCAGAGAACGCTTTTGAATATGGCTTTGATGTTGGTATGCTAAGTAGCAAAGGCAGTGCGCAAAGTTTGACAGCTACTTTAACTCTACAAAACGACGATGATTTTGTTGAAGTGCCGCTAGACCCAGCGCGCTTCTCTATTCAAGGTGTTGTTCGTATACGTGGCCGATTTATCATGCCAACAGGGTTTAAACCTTCACAAGTGAAGCTGACTCTAAAAGCAGGTGATGAAGAGGTCGAGCAGCTCTATGATTGGACGATAGGTGATATGGTTGATAGTATGCCATTATCGTTGTTGGACTTACCAGAGCCTGATCAAAGCCCTATTGTCAATACAGCTGCTGATAAGACGATTGCCAATAAAAAGACAGCACCTTAGTAATCAATACCTCTATTACTACCAATTTTTGAAATCTATTATATTTTTGAAACTTATTATGATGAAACAATCGACAATGATATATGAAAAAACGGTAGGTGACTGGCATTTTCCAAGTATGCCTGCAGGTCATCGTGCTCAAAATGACAACCCTGACGCTGAGACTGATCCACAAGCAGATGTATTGGTTGCTGAACCTGAGGTTGCCAAGCCACCGATGTATGCAGTGGTAATGTACAATGATAATTACACACCGATGGAATTTGTAGTTTATATTCTTCAGTCAGAATTTCGTCATAGTGTTGATTCGGCGGTCGCAATCATGCTAACTATTCATAATAATAGTAAAGGTATTGCAGGTATCTATCCCAAAGATATTGCTGAAACCAAAGCCAAAAAAGTTAATAGCTTAGCGCATCGCGAAGGCTACCCACTGCTCACGCAAATTGAACCGCATCAAGGCGAATAGCTCAATCATTTATAGCCTAACTGTTATAGCCTAGCCTAATTATGTATAATTTATAATCGAATGTTCAACAGAGCTCAGTTATAAGAAATTAGTTATAAAAACTCAGTTATAAAATTTGTCAAAAGCTCTTACCATTATTAATCACCCTCTACGCTTTACATCAAAACTCTCTTATTATTCTATTGTTCATCTGTCCTAAAGTAATAGGATTATCTATCTGATAATTCTATCAATTGTCCTTGAATTTTGTAGGATATAGCGCTATATAGATAGCTACCCTGCAATGCACCTTGATACTTTACTGATCATCGTAAACCCGCATAAAGTACAGCTTTTAATCAACTTCATAGTTTTTAGCCTATTCATCTCCATGCAGCTGGTTAAGCCTAGTTTTTTGTCCTGTCAGTCTCGTTATTATTACGTATTTACAAGCTTCGATACATTTTAGTCGTGCTTAAACGATTGACTATAATCAGTTATCGTGTTGATATAAATAAAGAGCATAGTTGTTATCATTATCACTGCTTGAGACCATTCTCTACTATTTTTATTTGCTGTCATTTAGTAATAATACGACCACTGCTATTGAACATATCTCTTATCGCCCAGATTGATTAATTATGTTATTCACTAAGCTATCCGCCTATAAAGATAGATATAACCGTAGGAATTCTTATGTTAAGTCGCCACCTTGAAGTCTCTTTACGTCTAGCTATGACGCTTGCGCGTCAAAAGTCTCATGAGTATCTCACTGTTGAACATCTGTTATTAGCGCTACTTGAAAATACTCATGCTGCTAACACCCTAACGGCTTGTAACGCCAATGTTTCAAGTCTGCGTACAGAGCTTGAAGCTTATATTAATAAGCATACGCCCACTGTTGATGTAGATATAGAACAGTCGCCGCAGCCCACTCAAAGCTTTGATCGTATTTTGCAGCGAGCTATTTTTCATGTACAGTCTATCGGTGGCGGTCGTCTAGTTGAAGGCTCAGACATCTTAGTCTCTATGTTCTCAGAACATGATACTTATGCGGTTTATTTACTCAAAAAGCAAGGTATCAGCCGTCTTGAGTTGACTCAGTATTTATCACATGGTCAAGAGAAGAGTGAGGCGAGCGAGCCAAGAGCATCGAGTACAGGCGATCGCCGTAGTGCTTCTGAGAAGACCAGTAAAGACCCATTAGTTGAGTTTGCGACTAACTTAAACCAGCGCGCGGCTGAGGGCAAAACTGATCCTTTGATTGGTCGTGGCCCTGAGATTGAACGCGCTGCGCAAGTATTATGTCGTCGCCGCAAAAACAATCCATTGCTAGTAGGTGAGCCAGGTGTCGGCAAAACTTCTATTGCTGAGGGTCTAGCTTGGTTAATCATTAATGATAAAGCGCCTAAGCCTCTTAACGGTTGTGTCATTTATAGTCTTGATATAGGCGCGTTGATAGCAGGTACTAAGTATCGTGGTGATTTTGAAAAGCGGATGAAGTCGTTGCTTGATGCGCTAAAAGCTAAGCCAAACGCTATTTTGTTCATTGATGAAATTCATATGATCATTGGAGCAGGGTCATCCATGAGCAGTAATATGGACGTCTCTAACTTGATTAAGCCTGCTTTAGCTAATGGCGAGCTACGCTGCGTCGGTTCAACGACTTTTACTGAGTACCGTCAAGTATTCGAGAAGGATCATGCGCTCTCACGTCGTTTCCAAAAAATTGATGTGAAAGAGCCTAGCATCGATGAGAGCATTGATATTCTGCGCGGCCTAAAGCCACGCTATGAAGAGTTTCATAACGTTGAATATTCTGATGAAGCTCTAATCAGTGCCGTACAGCTCTCTGCTAAGCATATTCATGAGCGCTTTTTACCAGATAAGGCCATTGATGTTATTGATGAAGCCGGTGCTTATAAGCGCTTAGGAGTCATTCCTGATGCCGATGATATGCAAGCAGAAGAGAGCTTTATTGCTGACATAGAAAAGCAGATTGACGCGGCAGATTATGATGATGTCAATGATATGGAAACTAGTATCGATGATAGCGACAATGAGATGCTCGACGCATCGGCTACCGCCAAAGCTAATGATCGCTTGAAATCTGACGGTTCTGATAGCGATGAGACGTCAGCAGGATTAGGTAAAGTCAAAGGTAATAAGGCACCAATAAAAATTGATGTTAATGATATCGAAGCTATTGTAGCCAAGCTGGCTCGTATTCCGCCCAAATCAGTCTCTACTGATGATAAGAGCATCCTTCAGCATTTAGATCGTGACCTTAAGCGCTTGGTATTTGGTCAAGATGAGGCGATTGCAACGCTTGCTGATGCTATCAAATTATCGCGTGCAGGTCTTAAGGCGCCCGATAAACCTATTGGCTCGTTTATGTTTGCAGGCTCTACAGGGGTTGGTAAAACAGAGGTATCGCGTCAGTTGGCAAACCTGCTAGGCGTCGAGCTGGTACGTTTTGACATGTCGGAGTACATGGAAGCCCACACTGCGTCACGTCTCATTGGTGCGCCTCCTGGTTACGTTGGCTACGATCAAGGGGGTCTGCTTACCGAAAAGATCAATCAACATCCGCATTGCGTGCTCTTGCTTGATGAGATTGAAAAAGCGCATCCAGACGTTTTTAACTTGTTATTACAAGTGATGGATCATGGTACGCTGACTGATAATAACGGTCGAGTGGCTATTTTTAAGCAAGTTATTGTCATTATGACGACCAACGTCGGCGCTGATAGTATCAGTCGCTCATCAATGGGCTTTACCCAGCAGGATCATAGCCGTGATAATAATGAGTCACTCAAACGGGTCTTTACTCCAGAGTTCCGTAACCGCTTAGATGCAATCATTCAATTCAATTCGTTGGATGCATCAGTGGTAGTATCTGTCGTAGATAAGTTCTTGGTTGAGCTACAAGTGCAGCTTGATGACAAGCAAGTCACCCTTGAGATTGATGACGAGGTTCGCGACTATCTAGCGGATAAAGGTTATGATCGCTTGATGGGTGCACGTCCTATGCAGCGCCTGATTCAAGATGAGATCAAAAAGCCATTGGCTGGGATGATTTTATTCGGCGACTTGGTCAATGGCGGGGTCGTTCACCTGACACTCGAGCCAGAGCAAATGGATGATGAAGAAGCGGTCAATCTAGATAAAAACAGCGATAAAGGATCAAGTGACAGCCGTATCATTCTGACAGTAGTTGAAACACATGAGCCTGATACTGTAGCTAGTTAAAATCCGAGCTATCTATCCAAAGCTATATAATCTAAGCGAACGGTTACTACGGTAGCCGTTTTTTTATACATGACTAGTAGCATTTATCTGTAGCCATTTGGCTTAAGTTGAGAGTGAGAGGTATAAATATTAAATTCTATAATGAAAAGCAACAGAGTTTTTTGCTACTATCCTTTTTAAATTGTATTAACCACAAAGTAGATAAACACAAAGCTTATAAAAAATTAAAAATAAGGATGTATACCTATGAATTTATTTGACGAGCTAGATGATGAGTCAACAGCTGGTAAAACAGCAGCAGAAAAAAAAGCTATTTTGGATAATGTAAAATTGCCAGAGGATTGGAAACTAGCGTTAGAAGATGAGCTGACATCGAACAATATGGACGATCTACGCGCTTTCTTAAAGGAAGCTTATCAATCAGATACTAGCGTTTATCCCCCTGCCAATCTAATGTTTAATGCCTTTAATTTAACGCCTTTAGCTCACGTTAAAGTCGTTATTCTAGGTCAAGACCCCTATCATCGTCCAGGGCAAGCGATGGGATTATCATTTTCAGTACCCAAAACTATTCCCAAGCCGCCCTCATTGAATAATGTACTCAAAGAAATGGCTGACGATATTGGCATCACGCCTTCAAAACATGGTGATTTGACTTATTGGGCTGAACAGGGCGTATTATTACTTAATGCCTCGCTCACTGTAAATGAAGGTGAGCCAACTAGTCATCAAGGTGCAGGCTGGGAGCAATTTACGGATGCGGTAATCGATGTCATTAATGAGCAAACCGAGCATATAGTGTTTATCTTATGGGGTAGCAAAGCGCAAAAGGCGGGTAAATATATCGATACCGACAAGCATCTTATTTTAACCGCAGTCCATCCTTCACCATTAGCCGCCAATCGAGGTGGGTTTTTTGGCACAAAACCCTTCTCGAAAACCAATGAGTATCTAGCACAATATGGCAAGACACCTATTGACTGGCAATTGCCGCAGTAAACGATGACTATCATTAACAGATATAACTGTGACTGTTTATTGCCAGTGACATATCCTTTGAGGACACCATCAGTAGTAAAGTCGCACTCAACTCCCGCTATTGACAAATTGTGGTCATTGGAAGATGCCCGTTGGATGCATTATGCTCTTGCTTTAGCAGAGCAGGGCGCTGAACATGGCGAAGTCCCTGTTGGTGCTGTATTAGTGCATAATGACGCTATTATTGGTCAAGGATTTAATGAGCCGATAGGACGTCATGATGCCACCGCTCATGCTGAGATTGTGGCTATCAGACAGGCTTGTGCTCAGCTGGGCAATTATCGCCTACCATTGAAGACGACACTATATGTGACTTTAGAGCCTTGTACGATGTGTGTTGGTGCTATGGTTCATGCGCGAGTTGATAGACTTGTTTTTGCCACTTGCGAGCCTAGAGCAGGTATGGCCGGTAGTCAGATGAATTTGCCCCAGCAAGATTTTTATAATCATCAAATACAAGTTTTTGCAGGATTGCAAGCTCATGCTAGTAGCCAATTGCTAAAGCGCTTTTTTCGTCAGCGTAGACAGATTGCAAAATTGAATAAAAGTTTGTAAACGACAGAAGATATCGTCTACAAAGCTAGTGATAGTAGTTTTTATTTGCTATAATATGCCCCTGTTTAACTGCATCAGCGTCGGCTAGTCGTACTAAATTATAATAGTTTGCTACATTATAATAGGTAGTTCACGCAGGTATTATCATTAGATATTGTGATTATTAATTGCGTGTTATGACTATTAATTAGGTATTATGACTATAAAATCCGATCTCAAAGCATCTGATAGCAAGGCTTTAGAAGAACGTAGCCAAGCATTGCGTTATCCCGTTATTTGTATTGATGGCCCAAGTGGCGCGGGTAAAGGCACAGCAGCATGGCGTCTAGCAAAAGAGCTAGATTATCAACTGCTAGACTCTGGTGCTTTATATCGTATCGTTGGCCTAAAAGCTTTTGAAGCAGGTTTATTGGCAAAGAGCGTGCTAGATGAGGAGGCTGTTGCCGCCTTGACTCAGAGATTAATAATTAGTTTTCAGCCCAATGAAGCAACGGGTAATATCGATATTTTAGTCAATGAGACGTTGGTCGGTACTGATATACGCAATGAGACAGTTGGTGGTTATGCATCACAAGTTGCAGTATTTCCTAAAGTTCGTCAAGCATTGCTAGACTTACAGCAAGATATGGCAAGTCGTTCAGGGTTAGTCGCTGATGGGCGTGACATGGGTACTGTAGTGTTTCCACAAGCCGATGCCAAAGTATTTTTGACCGCTAGTGCTGAGGCTCGTGCCCAGCGCCGAGTAGCCCAGCTAATAAATGCTGGACAAAATGCAAGCTATAGTTCGATTTTGGCAACCATTAAAGCGCGCGATGATCGTGATGAAAATCGTGCTATTGCACCATCTAAGCCTGCTGATGATGCATTATTACTTGATAGCTCAACAGTAGATGCTGACGTCGTCTATCAACAAATAAAACAGCATTGCCAAGCGCAAGGAATCTGTTTTTAGTACAGCATTTTGACAAGAAGAAGCTTTTATATTTATAATACAAAAAGTACCTAAACTAGATAGTTTTAGTGTAAAATTATAGTCATTATAAGCACTTACACCGTAAAAGCTTTTATAATAACGATAGGCGAGTTAGAACTTTAGAGACCGTTGTTGCTAATGAATGAATAATTATGAAAATTAATTTGTTAGCAACAACCGTTTTTTTTATATGAGCATATAAGATATAAAACCAGTATTTCGTTTTATATGCTCATAAATTTGATCCGTACTGTGCTGGACAGGCCACGGCTATACAAAGGTAGATATAATGGAATCATTTGCTGAACTATTTGAAGCGAGCATCGAAGAAACAGGTCTTGATATTGAGCGTGGCTCGGTTATCACAGGTACTGTTGTCGCCATCGATAACGACTGGATCACAGTTGACACTGGTCTAAAATCTGAAGGTATTGTCGCTCGTGAAGAGTTTTTAAGCGAAGAAGGCGAGATTGAAGTTGAAGTTGGCGATACGGTTGACGTTGTAGTTGAAGCAGTCGATAACGGTATGGGTCAAACTTTACTATCGCGTGAAAAAGCCAAGCGCGTTGAGACTTGGAATATCCTAGAAAAAATCTCTGATAACGATGAGATCGTAAAAGGTATTATCTCAAGCAAGGTTAAAGGTGGCTTTACCGTAGATATCGGTTCAGTACGCGCGTTCCTACCTGGCTCATTGGTAGATGTACGTCCTATCCGTGATACTACGCACTTAGAAGGCAAAGAGCTAGAATTCAAAGTTATTAAGCTTGATCAAAAGCGTAACAACGTTGTGGTTAGTCGTCGTGCCGTTATGGAAGCTGAAAACTCAGCTGAGCGCGAAGAGCTATTGAATAAGCTTGAAGAAGGTATCGAGATCGAAGGTATCGTTAAGAACCTAACTGATTACGGTGCGTTCGTTGACCTAGGTGGTATCGATGGTTTGCTTCACATCACTGATATGGCATGGCGTCGTATCAAGCACCCATCTGAGGTGGTTGAAGTTGGTCAAGACCTTAAAGTTAAAGTACTTAAGTTCGACCGTGAGCGCAATCGCGTTAGCCTAGGTCTTAAGCAACTAGGTACTGATCCTTGGGATAACGTTGGCGGCACTTATCCAGTAGGTGCAGTTGTTAAAGCTCGCGTAACTAACTTGACTGATTATGGTTGTTTCGCTGAAATCTCTGAAGGTATCGAAGGTCTAGTCCACGTATCAGAGATGGATCATACCAATAAAAATATTCATCCATCAAAAGTTGTTCAAGTAGGTGACGAAGTTGAAGTCATGATCTTGGATATCGATGAAGAACGCCGTCGTATCAGCTTAGGTATCAAACAGACTCTTGCTAATCCATGGGATGAGTTTGATAAGAAACATGAGCGCGGTGATAAAATCTCTGGCACGATCAAGTCAATCACTGATTTTGGTATCTTTATCGGTCTAGACGGTGGTATCGATGGTTTAGTACATCTATCTGACATCTCTTGGACTGAGACTGGCGAAGACGCTATCCGCAACTACAACAAAGGCGACACTGTAGAAGCTATGGTATTGTCAGTAGATGCAGAAGCTAATCGTATTAGCTTAGGTGTGAAGCAATTAAACTCAGATCCATTCAACGAATACCTAGTCAACAATGACCGTGGTGCTATCGTTAATGGTAAAGTAAAAGATGTTGACGCGAAAGGCGCAACGATTGAGCTTGCTGACGAAGTTGAAGCGTATCTACGTGCATCAGAGATTCAACGTGACCGTGTTGAAGATGCGACTAAGCATCTAAGCGTCGGTGATGATGTTGAAGCGAAGATCATCAGTGTTGATCGTAAGACTCGTAACATCAACTTGTCAATCAAAGCGAAAGACGAAGCTGAAGAGCGTCAAGCTATTAAAGATTTAGGCGGTGCTAATACTACAGCAGCTGCAGCTCCAGGATCTGATGCTCAGCCAAAAACTATTGGTGACTTAATCAAAGAGCAAATGCAGTAACTTTTTATTGATACGAGTTACTATATATTAGCAGAATTAAAAAGAGCGACTTAGGTTGCTCTTTTTTTGCATTCAAATTTTGCTTTTATCTCAAACACTTATATAATGTCGCTCATAATTAAAACTTAATAAATTTATGTTTATATGCACCGATTTTTCTATTACTATGTACAATACCAGTGACTAAATGTAAAATAGTGGATATTTTAGCTAAAAAATATTTTTTATCTTTATTTATAAATGGTTGGTAGACCTTGATGTTGTAGATCCCGATTTTATAAAACCTATAATATTGGCTAATATAAGCTGATAGAAAAGACGCTTTACAACCATAACCACCTATTAATAAGGCAAGTGTAGCAATGCAAGATACGATTAATAAATCCGATTTTATAAATAATTTGAGCGTCAATTGCGACACTATGACTGATGTTGTTGTCGATGATGCGGTGCGCGAAATATTAGATCTTATGGTAGATACTCTAGCCAGTGATGGTCGAGTCGAAGTTCGAGGGTTTGGTAGCTTTTGTCTACATCATCGCCGTGCCCGTATGGGTCGCAACCCAAAGACGGGCGAGAGTGTTCCTGTACCCGCCAAGGCTATTCCGCATTTTAAGCCCGGTAAAGCGCTACGCGAAGCAGTGAATGAAACCGTTGCTTCTTAATTATCTTTTAAGTAAGCTACCTTTTAAGTAAGCTATATTTAAAGCCTGCTCTTGTGTATTCTATTAATACTATCTCTTGAGGTACTTGATTCATGCGTTTTATATTATTTGTACTTCTATTTTTGAGCTTTGCTTATGCTATAGGTCTAGTGCTAGCGAATAATACAGATATCGGCGTCAATCTATTGTTCTCGCAAGCGCCTACTATGAATTTAGGATTGTTGCTAATTTTATGTATGACATTAGGCATTGTTATCGGCTTATTACTAGCGTTATTACTGTTTAGAGTCTTTCAGAATAAATGGGAGATATCACAGTTAAAGAAAAGCAACGCAAAGCTGCAAGAGCAGCTTACCCAAGCTAATGTTGTTATTGATCGGCAGGCAAATGTACCAACAGTCGATGAAGCAGGTTATCCAGCTTCAAGCGTGCCTGTAGACGTAGATAATAACTTAGGTACTCAAAAGACGGCATTATTAAGTAAGCGTCAACGCGACTAATTACGGTTATACCAGTTGTTAGTTTGCCAGTTACTAGGTTTCAGTTATTAGCTTGATATCAATAACAGGATTACTTCAAAAGGCTAATCGCTTAAAACGCCAATAGATACGGTATTATAATGAATGATAGTGCAATAAATACGAATACAGTAATCTCTCCTGTCATCGTAGCTCTTGATAGTCCTTCTATGAATGCCGCTTTAACCTTAGCGGATACTCTAGACCCAAAGTTATGCCGATTGAAGGTCGGCAAAGAGCTATTTACTCGTTCAGGGCCTGCCATTATAGACGCCTTGCATCAACTTCAGTTTGAGGTGTTTTTAGATTTAAAGTTTCATGATATACCTAACACTACCGCACAAGCAGTATTAGCAGCGGCTGAGATGGGGGTATGGATGGTTAATGTTCATGCCAGCGCTGGCTATGAGGCAATGGCATTAGCCAAGCGACGTTTAGTAGATAACAATCATAACACTCTGCTAATAGCGGTTACTGTTTTGACTTCTATGAATGCCAATGATTTAAGCCAAATAGGGGTTACAGATAGTTTAGACGGGCAAGTGAGTCGTCTGGCTCAGTTGACTCAGCAGTCGGGACTGGATGGGGTTGTTTGCTCAGCACAAGAAGCTAAGGCGCTGAAACAGCTGTGCGGTGCTGATTTTAAATTAGTCACTCCAGGTATTCGTCTGTTAGAGGATAACAGTGACGATCAGCAACGTATTTGCACCCCGAAGCAAGCATTAGAGCATGGCTCCGATTATCTAGTGATTGGGCGTTCAATCACTCAAGCACCTAATCCCACTGAAAAGCTACAGCAGATATTACAAGGTATTTAGTTTTTAAAGTAAAATAGTTCATTGTATCGATCATAAAAAAGACGACCTTGAGTTGTCTTTTTTGCTTTTGCACCTTATATAACTAGTTGACGTTTTATATTATCTTGGATGTTATGAAATTACAGATTTTAAGTGACTTACATATAGATAGTTATGCTAGGCAATCACATCCTATAGGGCATATTCCTAAGACTGATGCTGACATAGTGTTAGTCGCAGGAGATACGGCTAACAGCGATAGTGGTATGCCATGGTTACAGCAGCAAGCCACACGTTTGCAAGTGCCACTGATTACTGTTGCGGGTAATCACGAATACTTTGGTGAAGATGTGCTGCATTTTGATCATAAACTGGCAACGTGGGATAATTATAACGCTGCAAATAATCAAGGTGTAAGAGTACTACAATGCCAGCATATAGATATTGGCGAAATACGCATTTTAGGCTGTACATTGTGGACGGATTACCAATATCAAGCCGACGAGGATACGATGGAAGTCGCCAAACGCTTTATGCGCGATTATAAGCAAATCTATGCTGGAGATGAGCTATTCTCGCCTGAGGTCTCTATGCAGATCCATAGCAAGCAGCGTCAATGGCTCAGGCAGGCGCTAATCACAGCTCAGAAGCTAGGCAAGACGTCAGTAGTCATGAGCCATCATAGTATTAGTCCGTTATCTGTTTCTAAAAAGTACGCCACCTTACCAAGTAATGCTGCCTTTGTTAGTGATTTATCAGGGTGGATGAGTGAGCCTTGGGCGCCAAAATTATGGGTGCATGGTCATACTCATGAGGCTTTTGATTATAGTATTGATAAAACCCGTGTCATTGTTAATCCGCGTGCTTATCCTAACGAGATTAGCAGTACTGCTATAGAATTTGCTTGGGATAAAGTCATTGAGATTTGATGGTTGTTTATAAGGTGCTAATTTTAACTTTATTTTATAATTGCCAAACCTATATTGTATTCACTCTAAATCAAAAATCTGCTACGCTGATAGCTATGAGCAAACAACCAGATACGCCTGATAAAGTATATGCCTCTAATACTTTAGTTAAATCTCGTCTAAATGTCACAACGCCCGCGCACCTACCTGATAGTATGGTGCCATCGGTCAATCTATTGCCTGACTGTAAGCGTCTCATTCTATTTACTCGTCACTCATTACGTGAACGCTCTGATGGCAATGGGTTTGCCAGCTATCAGCTACCATTGACGTCTAAAGGGCGGGTACTTGCCAAGTCTTGGGGGCGCTGGCTCGATAGTAATCTGCCTTATTCGCTAGATGTTGATAGCATATCCAGTCCGATAGGTCGTTGCATCGATACGGCGCAGCTGATGCAAGAGGGTGCAGGTTTGCAGCGTGATATTGCGCATCAGTCGCTACTGGTCGAGCCTGGCAGCTTAGTCACTGATTCTGAAACTGTAAGTGCAGTATTTAAAGAAATTGGTGTGCTCAATTTTATCAATCGTTTTTTACAAGGCAGCATTGAGGGCACCAAAAATGCTTATCAAGGCGGTTTGGACATTTTATCGCTACTTTATCAGCACCAGCCTGAGCAAAATCATTTAATGCTGGCCGTTAGCCACGATACTTTATTATCCGCCTTTTTGGCCGTGATGCTTGATACTCCAGAGATTGACTGGAATGATTGGCCAAAGATGATGGAAGGGGTGTTTTTATGGTTTGATGATAAGCCATTTATAGAAACCAGTGCTCACTTCATTTGGCGGGGTGAGGTCTATACGCGCAGTGTCAGTAGCTTATTGGAGAGTTATCGCGCATCAGGGTTTCATTCTAGTCAGTTATTACTGCCCCCAGAGGTTAAGTGGACTTGAGGGGTGGATTAAGGGCACAGTTCTACAATCGCTAAACTACCATTCTACCTTTGCCATAACTAAACTGAGAGTTATTACCCAAGCGCTGACCGTGTGCGCAAAGTTGTCTACCGTATGCTAGCTGCTCAATCTGCCATGATTGCAAAGCAGAACGGACATCATGACAATTCGAAACTAGTGCCTGTACTAATGCCAGTGCATTTGCTGCAGCTTTTGCCGTACTCGCTGCAGTATGAGGTCTTGGAATAAAAGCGGCGTCACCTATTAGCGCAATATTATCAAAAACCATCTGCGGTACTTCTAAATCTAAGATCGATTGTACAAAAGGCGCTTTAGTAGAGGCAACTAAGGTCTTAAATGGCTCCACAAGCACAAGATCAGCGTAATCACGCATTGTGCGCTCACTGCCAGTAGCTATCATATCTGGTGGAATAGAATGGGCACGCTGTCTATCGTTTTTATCTGTGAGAATAGCAGGTAGCTCGGTCTGCTCATCGTAATTCACATACCAAACCCAATTAAACCGCCGTGTACCTGAAACAAGTGACTCATTCTCACCAGGGATAAGGTAGGCTAAGATCTGCGAATTTGGAAAGTCATAAAATACAAAGCGCTCAGTAAATATTGCGGCAGCATTCGATGGCAAGTCAGCTTCATCAACTAGGCCTCGAAAAGCGACATAACCAGCATATTGAGGCTTATAGTTAGGAAGCAGTTGCTGACGCACAGTGGACTGTGGCCCATCAGCGCCAATTAACAAATCAGCAGTCTCAATAGTGCCATCAGCAAAAATAGCCGTCGCTTTGTTATCGTTTGTTTGCACTTTAATTAGTGTTTTGCCTTGATGGTAGTGATCGTCTGGAAAGCTCTTACGCATTGAGCGATAGAGAATATTCCAAGAAGTTAGGGTTTGGCGCATTGCCATCTTTTCAATATGGCCGTCTTTTTGAATATAGTAACGCTCAGTAGCATCTACCCCCAAAGTATCAGTGGCAATACCTGCTTGCTTAAAAACTCTAATAACATCCGCCTGTAGCACTACACCGCCGCCGCGACTGTCTAAGCTATGCGCTGAGCGCTCATAAACATCTACTTGCCAGCCAATAGTGCGCAGCAGTACTCCGGCAAATAACCCTGCTAAAGAGCCGCCTATTATAATGGCGCGTTTATCTATAGATTCTGTTAAAGCTTGCACTGAAGATCTCCTAAGTTCAAATACCTATCGCTCCTATTATTTTTTAGTTTAAAGTGTTTTGCTCTAAGCACTAATGTTTTTAGGTATTATTTTAATTATTAATTGTTTTAATCGCCCATTATTTTAGGGTCTGTTGAACATTCACAAGTAGGCACTGCTGATAGCTAAAATGGTTCTAGTCTAGGTAAAAATCGCAGGTAATGCAGATGCCTTGGCTAGCTGATTTTAGTTAGACGGTTACAACGAATAGGGCGATTTTAGCATCAGCCTGCAAGGACAGGACTTTTTTTTGCCGATTCGTCATTAAAAAGATCCACTTAGAGTGACTAAACTAGATATTTTTAATCTAAAATCGCCTAAAAAATAGTCACTGTCAGTGCCACGGTCGAATGTTCAACAGACCCTAATATTTAAAAATCTTAATTTTGAGAATTTTTAAGTTTTAAGTCTTAGGTTTCAAGCGTTAGCAGTTACAGGTATTATTTGAGCGCCCATAAAAAAACCTTGCCTCGGTATTGAACCTAAGGCAAGGTTTTGATGCGTACAGTCTAAATCAAACAGTCTTAAGCTTGTAAGCCTTTGATAGTTTTATTTAGGCGACTTTTACGACGAGCCGCTTTATTCTTATGAATGATACCTTTGTCAGCCATACGATCTAAAACTGGTACCGCTTTTTTATAAGCTTCGGTAGCAGCATCATAATCTTTGGCTGCGATAGCCGCATCAACACGCTTTAAATAAGTACGAACCATAGAGCGTTGTGACGCAGAGTTCTGACGACGTTTAGTGTTTTGACGGGCGCGTTTACGAGCTTGTGCAGTATTAGCCACGCGTATCTCCTTGATAAAAGACAGGTAAAAAATGAATGTAACTTGCAACAGTGCAATAATGAATTGAACCATCATCAATGACGAGCAGCCGTCTCACAATTGATAATATCGATGTCAAATATAAACTAAGTATAAGTAGGCCATCGCAATCGTCAAATCTATTTGGAATAATTAAATAGACTCAACCAGTAAAGGCGGTTATCTTAACAAATTATTGAGCTTAGGACAATGTATTTGACAGCTAATGCGTAAACAAACACGTCACTGTACTGAGATGAGGTCAATAAGACTTTTGCTGATCATAAAACAGTTTATGATACTCTTTATGCTCTGATAGATTACGCTCTGACAGATTATAGTATTCTGATAGAATCTCTTACAATAAATTATCAACAATACATTCAGTCATGTGCTCAGCTTAGGTATGATAGGGGAATAATAACTGAATTACTTTGGTAGCCGCAATTAGCTTAGTGTTTAGACATGGAGGCTGTTTTTAATGGCTTTATATAACACTTTTACTCGGCAACAACATTTTGATGGAATGAGTCAAATATGCAACGAAAAGCAATAATAATTGGGGCGACAGGACTGGTAGGGCAGCACCTTGTAAAACAGTTGAGTGAGCTTTATGATACTTTGATTGTTATTGCTAGGCGACCACCGCGCTTTATCAATGCCAGCATGCGATTTTATCAGGTTAATGACTTTGATAATTTAACCGAAGTATTCGCTAGTGTGGGTGTCAATAAGAGCACAGATGCCTTTAGCTGCTTGGGAACGACCAAAAAACAAGCGGGTAGTGATGAGGCCTTTCGTAAAGTGGATCACGATTATAATGTCACCTTTGCTAAGCTATGCCATAGTAGGGGCGTTGAGAGATTTTTCTTATTATCATCAATGAATGCTGATATTGATAGCCGATTTCTATACAATAAAGTAAAAGCTGAAACTGAGCACTCAATTACGGCGCTTAACTTTACGCAATTGATAATATTTCGTCCATCGCTATTATTAGGTAAGCACAAAGGCCGCCCTTTAGAGAGCATTAGTCAGAAAGTTTTTGGGCTAGTATCGCCGTTGATATCTGAGTCTTTATCCCTGCATCCTATCTCGGCCAAACGTGTGGCTAGTGCTATGGCGATGAGTGCTCATGATGTTTATGAGCGCAATAAGTATCAAAAGAGTCCTTTAGATAATCGTGTCACTCTAATAGAGAATAAGCAGATGCTAACGATGACTCGAGTCAAATAGAAAGAGCTTTGGCTGCTATTGGTTTCTATCTATTGACTTCTAATTTCTAAAAGCTGCGTTATTCTAATCTTTAAGCTAGAATATATCTTGATTTGATAAAATTCACTTTGATTGGCAAGTAACTATCTTGCTGTACTTGCTTGCTGTGCTTATGATTCAATCGAGAATATACCCTAAGTTGAATCTTAAGGATGTCTTGCAAGATAGCCTAAGTGACTATAAGGTTTAATTTTATTTTCATCTTAAAATGAGTATTAACAAGGAGTGTATATATGTCAGAAACTACTATGAATAAAGAGAATTTTGTTACTTGTGATTTGTTAGATGCCAATCCTGAGTCGCAAGTATGTTTGCCAAATATAGAAGGCAAATCGTTTTATAGCTTTGGCGCTAAGGATAAGTTCTGCGGTGAAATCGTCACAGTTAAATGTTTTGAAGACAATAGCCGTGTCAAAGCGCTGCTCAATAGCGATGGAAAAGACAAAAGTGGTGAAGGCAAGGTGTTAGTGGTTGATGGCGGTGGCTCAATGCGCTGTGCTCTACTTGGCGATATGATTGCACAAGCCGCGATAGACAATGGCTGGGCTGGGGTAGTCGTTTATGGCTGCGTCCGTGATGTCGACGATATGGCACAGATGGAAATCGGTATTATGGCGCTAGGCTGTATCCCACGCAAATCAACACGCCGTGATGAAGGTCAAACGGATATTGAAATTAGCTTTGGCGATTTAACGCTTAATTCTGGCATGTTCATCTATGCCGATAATAATGGCATGATCGCAAGCGACAAAGCACTACTCTAGCTCAAGTAAGCTTATCTTAAGCTAAATGTAAATCTAAAATCTCAGCGTAGTTGCTGGGATTTTTTGCATGAGTAATGATTACCTTGATAACAACCTTGATTAAATTTTCGATAACAATTTTACTAATAATAGTTTTAATCACAAACCGTTACGGCATACATTTTGGTCAAAAGCCAAAACTTTCGTATAATGGTTATCTGACTCCTAACTTTGATCCTATTCGCTATGCCTATCACTGCTTTAACTGACGCCTTTGCTCCGATCAATCAACAGTTATTTCCAATAAAAGATACTCAGCGGCGCTGGCTGGCACCTGTGCATGGTGCGGTCAGTAGTCTATGGCTGGCAAGCTTAGTCAAATCGCCAATATGGGATGTGGCTGAGCGTCTAAAGGTGGTAGTAACCCGCGATCAAAACCAGCTCAACCAAATAGAGACCGAATTGGCCTTTTGCGGTGTTGATGCTTATGTGTTTCCTGATTGGGAGACCTTAACTTATGATGAGCTGTCGCCGCATCAAGATATTGTCAGCGAGCGGATTAATTTACTGACAGATATGCCAAGCTCAGGGGTGATGCTCATATCGATACAGGCGCTTATGCATCGAGTGGCGCCGCCCAGCTGGTTGATTGGTCAGCATTTTGACTTAAGTGTTGGTGATCGATTTGATATTAACACTCAGCGTGAGTTACTAGCTAAGGCGGGTTATCGCGCCGTTGAGAATGTTTTTGAGCCGGGTGAGTTTGCGGTACGTGGCAGTATTATTGATATCTTTGCCATGGGGCAGCCGTTTCCACTGCGCTTAGATCTGTTCGATGATGAGATTGAGAGCATTCGTTTTTTTCATCCTCAGACCCAGCGTACCTTAACTGAAGATGACTTAAAGTCTATGCTATCGGGCAATGATAGTAGTATGGGTCAAGAGTCGATATCGCTACTACATAAGCTACCGGATATCTCAAAGCCGATTGAGCAGTTTCAGATCTTACCTGCCAAAGAGTTTCCTTTGGAAGAAGGACGCGAGACCTTTCGCATGAACTTCGTTGCTATGTTCCCAAATGCTAGTAGCCGCAAGTCTGAGCTGCATAAAGACGTGATGGCAGGTATCGCTAGCAGCGGACTTGAGTATTATCAGCCCTTGTTTTTTGATCTAAAAGATTGGGCACAGCAGAGTAGTCTATTTGCCTATCTGCCAAGTGATACGCTATTTATCACCGATGAGCACATCAGTGAGCGGCAGGTAGATTACTGGTCGCAGATTCAACGTCGTTATGAGGAGCGTCGACACGATATCGACAAGCCAATTGTCGCGCCTGAATTACTCTATCTATTATCAAATACTCTTAATGAGCAGTTAAACAATTATCCACGAGTGATATTGAGCGCAGATGCAAAGCTTGCGACCATGAGCGATGTTGCTGCGATTGACAATGTTACCGCAATCGATAATGACAGTTTACAGCTTGGTTCAAACGTACATAAGCAAAAAGGCTTAGTGACCCTAAGTGCCGAAGAGCCACCACAACTTGCCGTTAATCATCAAAAATCTGAACCATTAGCCGCGCTATTAGATTTTCTATCATTACAAGGGCAAACTAATACACCGGTCTTGATCGTTGCTGAAACGGCAGGTCGCCGTGAGATACTGATTGAGCTATTTAAGGGTAAGATAGATATTACCGCTTATGCTAGCTTCAAAGACTTTCTAGCAGCGCCCAGAATAGCGGCCATCGGTAGTAATAACGGTGCAAGTGCTCGTCCACGAGTAGGGCTAACCGTTGCGCCCATTGAGCGCGGCGTCTATGTGCCTGAACGTCTAGTCATGATTAGCGAAACTCAGCTGTTTGGCAGGCAAGTACTGCAAACGCGCAGGCGGCGTCAAAGCGGAGTGTCAGAGGAGTTCTTAGTTAAGAGCGTCACTGAGATGACGCAAGGCAGTCCTATTGTCCATATTGAACACGGTATTGGCCGCTACAACGGCCTGATTACTTTGGATGTTGGCGATGGCGAACAAGAATTTATTCATCTTAAGTACGCGGAAGAAGCTAGTATTTACGTGCCTGTAGCCAATTTGCAAATGATCAGCCGCTACAGTGGTGGCGATCCAGCGCTCGCGCCACTACACAAGATAGGTAGCGGTAAATGGGATCGCGCCAAACAAAAAGCTTTAGAGCAAATTCATGATGTGGCAGCAGAGCTACTCAATATGCAAGCGCGCCGCGAAGCCAAAGTCGGTATTCACTTCAAAATCGATATTTCGCAGTATGAGCTGTTTGCCAGTCAGTTTGAATTTGAAGAAACGCCCGATCAAGCCAATGCTATTCATGCTGTCATGAATGATATGAAACAAAACCAGCCTATGGATCGTCTGATATGTGGCGATGTTGGCTTTGGTAAAACTGAGGTCGCCATGCGTGCCGCCTTTATTGCGGTAAGCGCAGGCTATCAAGTCGCAGTGCTCGTGCCGACGACTCTATTGGCAGGGCAGCATGAGGATAATTTCCGCAATCGCTTTGCAGATTGGCCCGTACGTATTGAGACTTTGTCGCGATTTGGTGGTAAAAAACACCAACAAACCGTATTAACTGATTTAGCCGCTGGTAAAGTCGATATTGTTATTGGTACTCACAAATTATTGCAATCTGACGTTAAATTTTCTAATTTAGGCCTCATGGTCGTAGATGAAGAGCATCGCTTTGGGGTACGTCATAAAGAGCGCATCAAAGCCATTCAGACGGATGTCGATAGTATGTCGATGACCGCAACCCCTATACCGCGTACGTTAAATATGGCGCTATCGGGTATGCGCGATATGTCGATTATCGCAACTCCTCCTGCACGGCGCTTATCGATCAAAACCTTTGTCATGGCAAAGAGTGACGCGCTGATGAAAGAGGCAATCTTACGTGAGCTCTTACGCGGTGGACAGGTGTATCTGTTGCATAACGATGTCGCAAGCATCGAGCGCATGGCAGAGACTATCCGCGAGCTAGTCCCTGAGGCTCGCGTAGGAGTCGCTCATGGTCAGATGCCCGAAAATCAACTTGAGCAAGTCATGCAGCAGTTTTATCATAAAAAGTTCAATGTATTGATCTGCTCAACTATCATTGAAACAGGTATTGATGTGCCCAATGCCAATACTATTATTATTGAGCGGGCTGATAAATTTGGTCTAGCGCAGTTGCATCAGCTGCGTGGTCGGGTAGGTCGCAGTCATCATCAAGCTTATTGCTACTTACTGGTACCATCGATCAAAGGACTAAAAGGTGATGCTAAGCGCCGCTTGCATGCGATTGAGCGTGCTAATACGTTAGGCGCTGGCTTTATGCTGGCAAGTGAGGACTTGGAGATTCGCGGGGCAGGTGAGATATTGGGTAAGCAGCAAAGTGGCAATATGCAAGCGATAGGCTTTAGCCTATACATGGATATGCTTGAACGCGCCACCAAAGCGATTAAAGCAGGCCGTGAGCCTGATTTGAATACGCCGCTGTCCTTGACTAGCGAGATTAATCTGCACAGCTCAGCGCTGATACCAGAAGAGTATTTGCACGATGTACATCAGCGTTTATTATTCTATAAGCGTATTAGCAGTGCTGATGATAAAGATAGTCTCATTGATATACGTACCGAGATGATTGATCGTTTTGGCACACTACCCGATCAGACTAAGCAGCTCTTTGCCGTTCATGGTTTGCGTATTCAAGCCGAACCGCTACTAATTAATAAGATTGATGCCAGTAGCAACAGTGTGACTTTAGAGTTTGCTCCTGACACACCAGTAGATGCGCTGGCCATTATCAAATTGATTCAATCAGATGCCAAGCGCTACCGGATGAATGGCGCATCTGGCATTCGCTTTAGTGATGCGGATAAGCTTGTCACAGCTCAGCAACGTGTGACTATTGTCCAAGAGCTATTGGCTTATTTTAATAATCATATAGTGGTAGAGACTGCTTAGCTATTTTTATAGCTAGGGCCAGCGCATATTTAGATGCCACTACTTAATTAGCCGAATAACTGGTAAAATATGGACATTACGCGGGCTTACGATTTAAGCTCTATACTTTTATAATAAATAACAAGAGATACTGTCATTATGTTCCAACTGCATCCTAAACTTGCTGCTGATAGTTTTTTGGTAGGTGATTTTCCATTATCGACTTGTCGTTTGATTAACGATTGCCAATTTCCTTGGCTGATCTTAGTGCCACGAGTTTCAGGTATCAAAGAGCTATATGAGCTGTCTGAAGCGGATCAAACGCAGTTTTTGCGGGAGTCTAGTTGGTTGTCAAGCCAGCTAGCTAAGACTTTTCAAGCAGAAAAAATGAACGTTGCCGCTTTAGGTAATCAAGTGCCACAGCTGCATTTTCATCATATTGTCCGTTATCAGAACGATTTACAATGGCCGAATCCAGTATGGGGTGTACCAGCTGTTCCTTATACCAAAGAGGTTATGGCGCAGATGCAGCAAACACTTATGATGGCATTACGTGGACATCATCAAATGCCGTTTGATTGGCAAATGTGATTGGTTTATTAATAATTTTTAAGTATTAAATTCTAATTTAGTATCTCATTCTGAAATATAAAAAGCCTACTCTCATTGCGATGGTAGGCTTTTGATTTTTTGATGCAAATATTTTTTAAAGCAATTTTAATGGTTTTCTTTGGCATGATTTAACGTATATTTAGGAATCTCAATAGTCAAGTCGTCGTCTTCAACCATAACCTGACAAGACAGTCGCGAATCAGGCTCAAGTCCCCAAGCTCGATCCAGCAAATCCGCTTCGATATCATCCATTTCATCCAGACCATTAAAGCCTTTGCGTACGACTACATGACAGGTAGTACAAGCCTTAGACATCTCACAGGCATGTTCTATTTTTATACCTTTTTCTAATAAGGCTTTACATAAGTTGTTGCCTGCTTCAAGCTCAACTTCAACCCCTTCAGGGCAAATCTCAAAATGAGGTAGTATAGTAATCTTTGGCATAATTCGTGTATCCGCTGCTAATTGATTCAATTAAAATTTATTAAGTATTCAAGCTAAATCTATCTAATTCTAAAATCTACCAGTCCTGTGCTTTGGTGCCAGCCATACTAGTTTGTACGCTTTGATTCATAATACGGGCAGCAAAAGTGTCGCTATGTGGTTTAAGCTTGCTTTTCTGCGCTTCAATCAATACTGAGTCGTTGGTCGCTAAAACCTCTTGCATATCTTGCATTTGCTTAGCTAGTGCTTGTTGCTCCTCGGTATCTAACAACTCACCAAACTCTGTCAAAGCCGATTGTAATGCCAATAGCTCACGCTCGCTTTCAACCTTTGTCTCAATCAAAGAGCGGGCATTTTTATCTTCTTCAGCATGCTTAAATCCAGCAACCAGTAGTTGCTCCTTTTGCTCATCGGATAACCCATAAGCTGGGGTAATCTCAATCTTACTTTCGGTTTTAGTCGTTGTCTCTTGCGCACTAACCGTCAGCTGACCGTTGGCATCGATACTAAAGGTAACCTCAATACGGGCAAAACCTGCTTTCATAGGAGGGATGCCAAATAGCTCAAATCTACCGAGCGAGCGACAGTTATCGACCGTTTCGCGCTCGCCTTGTACCACATGAATAACCATGCCTGTCTGTCCGTCTTGATAGGTAGTAAAGACTTGACGCTTTTTGACAGGGATAGGGGTGTTACGTGGGATAAGCACTTCAACCAGACCGCCCATAGTCTCAAGTCCTAATGATAAAGGCGTGACATCAAGGAGTAGCAGGTTATTATCACTATCACCATTTATCAATTGATGAGCAGTCTGTGCTGCACCCAAAGCAACAACTTCATCAGGATTGAGTCGACATAAAGGCTCTCTAGCAAAAAACTCAGCAACGATCTGTTGTACCGCTGGCATACGTGTAGAGCCGCCGACTAATATTACCTCATCTAAGTCATCAATGCTTAATTTAGCATCGCGTAGCACTTGCGCGCATACGCTGAGCGTACGACGATTTACAGGTTCAGCAATAGCCAACAAGTCTTCGCGGTTCATTGTCCCTCTAAAAGCCTGCTCATTAACTACAATGTCAATAGTCAATTGCTCATTATCAGTCAGTGCTTGCTTATAGCTCTTAGCTTTTTGGGCTAATATTGATTTATCATGCAAGCTGACATCAACAGGGTTGATATCAAGCTGCTTAATCAGCCAATTAGTCAATAATCGATCGATATCATCACCGCCCAAAGCACTATTGCCGCCAGTCGCTAGTACTTCAAAAACACCGTCGGTTAGCTTTAAGATAGAGACATCAAAGGTGCCACCGCCTAAATCATAAATAAGATAATATTTTTGCAGGTTGTTCTGGGTACTGTTACCAGTAGCAATAGAATCAGTAGCTTGATCGGCCTGATCTAAGCCATAGGCAACTGCTGCTGCCGTAGGCTCGTTGAGCAGGCGTAATACCTTTATACCAGCGGCTTGCGCGGCATCTTTAGTGGCTTGACGTTGAGCTTCATCGAAGTAGGCTGGCACCGTAATAACGGCGCCCTCGATGCTATCATCAGGCAAAGCATCGCTAGCACGCTGTTTGAGTACAGATAGTATACGTGCTGAAACGGCAACAGGTGACACCTCACCTTGGGCGGTAACAAAAGCAGGCATCGCATCTTTAGCACCACTCAACTGATAAGGATGTGAGAATTTAATATCGGCTTGACTGCGACCCATAAAGCGCTTGGCTGAGATAATAGTATTCTGAGGATCATCTGCTAAGTGAGCCAAGGCGTCAACGCCAACTACTGGAGTGCCAGTGGCAGGGTAATAGACGACTGAGGGCAATAGGTTATCTTTACCATTGTCAGCTTCTAGTACTTGTGCCTTACCCGAGCGGACTACTGCGACTAATGAGCGGGTAGTACCCAAATCAATACCGATTCCAAAACGATGCTGATGAGGCTGGGCGCTTTGATTGGGTTCAGCGATCTGTAATAAAGACATAAGACAACTCAAAGATTATAAGAATAAGAGGGATAAAAGTTTTAACTTGAAAGTGCAGATTATACGGTATTATTAGTATTAGACGTATAAATCATCATCAGTTTGATCGCTTTTGGCGACATCGTCGATGGCAGTAGTAATATCAGCATTTAGTTTGACTAAGAATTTTAGTTTTTGAGTGGCATCAATAGCTTGTGGCCAATCTTGATTCGTATAAGCATTGTCAAAACGTTCTGACTGATTTTGTAGACGCTTAACAATCTGCGGTTGCAGATGCTTCAAGGTAGCATTGTCTTTATCATCAATGGCGTCATCGAGATCAATACGTAATTGCATGGCATCTTCTAAAAAGTCTAAATCAGCAATAGAGTTCTCTAGGGTTTCAGCCTGTCCCGCTATGTCTAATAAGTAAGCCGCGCGGCTATCGAAATGGCTTAGGGTCTGATAAGCCTGATTGATAATAGCAGAAGCTTGCTCAGCTTGTTGAATGGCTTTGGCAGTATCTGCATCACCTTGCAAAGTGCTTTTTTCGACATTATCAGGATGATACTGTTTTTGTAGATGACGCAACCGCTCATCAAGCTCATTTTGTGCAAGCTTGAACTGGATAGGCTGCTTAAATAAAGCAAAGAAGTCATCAAATTGAGTATCAACTGCTACTGTCATAACAAAACCTTGTTGTATAAGTTGCTTGAATGGTAATAATGCTTAAATTTTAATACTTGAAAGTGTTTTACGATGATTTTGGACAACACAATCCATTTAACTGCTTGAATAATCAAACGTTATACCGTAAAAGATTCACCGCAGCCACATTCACCTTTTTGATTGGGATTAGTGAATTTAAAGCCTTCATTCAAGCCTTCTTTTTCATAATCCATCAATAGGCCATTTAAATAAACTAAGCTTTTTGGATCAATAAAAATACTGACATCACGACTCTCATAACGAGTATCGTTTTCATCAGGCGTATCTACGAACTCTAAGACATAAGCCAAACCTGAGCAACCTGCAGTACGAATACCCACACGAATGCCTTCACCTTTGCCGCGATTGTCCAAAAAATCTCGAACATGCTGAGCGGCGCGTTCTGTCATTTCAATCATGCCAACTCCTATTAATTGTTTAAATTATAGTCAATTGTAGAATATTTTAATAATTAAGATAAAATAAAAGGCGACAATCAAAGTCATTGTCACCTTTATAGCTAAGCTAGCTCTTTGTAAATCTTTACAGCTAACTTAGCTTTTGACATAAGATACAGTATTGATTAGTTAGCAGCTACTTCTTCAGTGTCAGCTACAGCATGCTTACCTTTGTAATCGCTAATAGCAGCTTTGATAGCATCTTCCGCTAGTACAGAGCAATGCACCTTAACAGGTGGCAGAGCAAGCTCTTCTGCGATATCACTGTTCTTGATTTCCCCAGCTTGATCTAAGCTTTTACCTTTTAACCACTCAGTCACAAGTGAGCTTGAAGCGATAGCTGAACCACAACCATAGGTTTTAAAGCGAGCATCTTCGATGATACCGTTGTTATCAACCTGAATTTGTAAGCGCATTACATCGCCACAAGCAGGAGCACCAACCATACCGGTGCCAACGTTTTCGGCGTTTTTATCAAAATTACCAACGTTGCGTGGATTTTCGTAATGATCAATAACTTGGTCACTATAGGCCATGAGTTTTCTCCTGGTTAGTCGATGAATAAAACATTTGTATCGTTAACTATTCATCTAAATTGGGGTCAAACGATTAAACCTAATACTTCAATAAGCAATCGTTTGATAAATAGTAAATTAAGATGGTGAGCATTAAATATTAATGTTCAGCCCATTCTACTGAATCTAAATCAACACCTTCTTGGTACATATCCCAAAGTGGTGATAGGGCACGTAACTTATCAACCGCAGCATGCATTTGGCTAATAACCGTATCGATATCTTCTTCGGTAGTATAACGACCAAAGCTAAAGCGGATTGAGCTATGAGCCAGCTCATCTGGACGACCGATTGCACGTAACACGTACGATGGCTCTAAGGTCGCTGATGTACAAGCTGAACCTGATGATACTGCCAAATCTTTCAGTGACATCATAAGCGATTCGCCTTCAACAAAGTTAAAGCTAATGTTGACGATATTCGGTACGCTGTGCTCAAGATCACCATTGAGATAGATCTCTTCGATATCTTGCAAACCGTCCCATAGCTTTTGACGTAGCTTAGCGGCATGAGCGTGATCCTCAGCATGACTTGAGTTCGCTAGTTCAAAGGCCGCGCCTAGTCCAACGATTTGATGCGTTGCTAGAGTACCTGAACGCATACCGCGCTCATGACCACCGCCATGCTGCTCAGCCTTCAAGCGAATACGTGGCTTACGACTAACAAATAGTGCGCCAATACCCTTAGGACCATAAGCTTTGTGACCTGAAAAACTCATCAAGTCAAATTTAGTAGTCTCAGCATCAATTTTTATTTTACCGACTGCTTGCGCGGCATCAACATGAAATACGACGCCAGCAGCACGAGTAATTTCGCCAATGGCTTTGATATCAGTAATAGTACCTAGCTCATTGTTTACGACCATAAGTGATACTAAGATAGTATCTTCACGCAGTGCATCAGCCACTTGCTGTGGTAAGATTAACCCTGTGCTTTTTTGTGGTTCAAGATAAGTAATCTCAAACCCTTCTTGCTCAAGCTCACGGCAAGTATCTAATACTGCCTTATGTTCAATCTTACTGGTGATAATATGCTTACCACGAGACTGATAAAAATGAGCTGCGCCTTTGATAGCAAGGTTATCTGACTCAGTAGCGCCAGAGGTGAATACGATCTCGCGAGGATCAGCATTGATAACGTTAGCGACTTGTTCACGCGCCGTTTCAACTGCCTCTTCAGCCTGCCACCCATAGCCATGTGAGCGTGATGCTGGATTGCCAAAAATGCCATCTACAGTCAGATACTCGCTCATCTTAGCAGCTACTGGTCTAGCAACTGGGGTAGTGGCGGCATAATCTAAGTAAATTAGTTGGTTATGTTGACTCATGCTGGGTTTGCCTCGCTGGTCGATAAAGTAATAGTAGTAATGTCATTTAAAGAAGTTATCATCTGACGCTCTGAGATGGATTGAACATTCTTCATCTCTAATAATTGTGCTAATGTTATATTTTTCAAGTACTGCTCAATATGATTGGATAGAGCACACCACAGGTCGTGAGTTAGGCACATAGTACCGCCTTGGCAATCACCGCGACCTTCACATTGCATCGCATTGACAGACTCATCAACGGCTGAGATTATACTCATGACGTCGATCTGATCAAGTGGCTTCGCTAGGTAGTAGCCACCGGCAGCACCGCGAATGCTAGTGACTAAGCCTTGCTTACGCAATTTAGAAAATAATTGCTCTAAATAAGAGATTGAGATAGATTGGCGCTTGGCGATGTCAGATAAGGAAACTGCGCTATCTTGTTGACTGGTTTGCAGCGCTAAGTCTAGTAACGCAGTGACCGCATATCTACCTCGGGTAGTCAAACGCATAAAGTATCTCCAACTAATAAATAATCCATTAAATTCAATAACGAGCTTATTGTTTGATCGAGCATTGATAGCTTGTTATTGGTTAGTCATCCTATAAAGGTTACTGATCTAATAACAGCTGTATGGACATTGTCCGATACCAAACATGGTATAAGTCACAAGTTATCACTATTAAACAACAGATACTCAAATCAATATATAACAGCTTCTGCGTGTAATATATGCTGCGATAGGGCTATTATACTTAATCCCGACTAATTTAGTCAAGATTAAAATGGTTACTGATGATTAGGTTAACAGATACCTATTATTCATAAAGTTAATCAGTGCAATAGACAGCATAACAAGAGGGCCAAAGTATTTATAACGTAGATATTATAAGTACTTTAGCCCCTTATATTTCAGGAATTATCCTAACTCAAAACTGCGTATAAAATAGCAATGATAGCGATAACAATAGCGATAACAGCTGTGATCATCATTGTTTTTTGCTTGCTTTGCAGCTCCTTAACGCTGGTTTCAAGTTCACGATTTTTGATTGTTAAGGTATTGATTTTAGTTTGTTGATCAGCAATGCGAACCTTATAGCGATTGGCTTTTTCCTCTTTTTCAGCGGCACTAGGGTTATTACTGTTGTCTGAACCTTTGAACTTTTTGAGTAAACTTTGGACGAGGCCGCCTAAACCTACTTGAGTGATAAACGCTCTAACCATTTGCACTTGTAGATGTTCACCGCGCATCTGCAATTTATCAATAGTATCGCTGTCATGAGTCGCTATCGCTTTTATGATCTCTACGCTATAAGCATTAATGATGACATCAGGCTCGCTGCGATTAGCAGGGAGCTTGGCATCTAACAGCACCCCTTTATAACTGAAGGTTGCGAATACCTCGATATGTGGCAGATATAGACGTAAACAAACCACAGTACCCTGTTTGGCAAGGGGATAAGCCGCTTTGCGCAAGTCAGAATCTAGACGCAATAATAGCGTCAAGGCAGATTCGATGAATACTAATATAATATTAAGTAAAGAGTGGGATAAAGTAGAGCGCTTCATAGGAATAATCCATTAAATGTAGCAAGTTTATATTTAAAATAAAAATCGGTAATTGTTCAAGAAAGTTAATTTTAACAAGTAGTTTTTTTTAAATAACTAAATAGTATGAAATGATACACAATAAATAATATAAAGACTGTACTTGGTCTTTTAATTGGGTCGCTTCGCCTATCATAACGAATTCATAATAAAAAGTAATGTGTAGCTATGTCAGTTTGTATATTGTTGCGTCATTCAAAACCCCAATGATAAGTCCAAAACATAAACGATAAGTGGTTGATTTATCAAAGTAGATGCTATCAATTAACTGAGTAAGGTAAGGATTACTTACTAGTGTTTTGCGTAAAGTTGAGTGTTAAATACGTAGCCTAGGTCATTAAAATATGTAAAATTGCTTGCGCTGCCTTGATACCCTTGATATAAAGGCGTTAATACCTCGTTATCGATCGATACGCATAGCAAGTATGGTTTATATTGCTTATCTTTGTGTAGAGCGATACAATAATTGACGTTAGCGTGTATTACAGCCCTTAAACTTGAAGGAAAACTTATGAATAAGTCAGAATTAGTTGATAGCATTGCAGAAAAAAGCGGTTTAAATAAGACTCAAGCTGGTGATGCTTTGAATGCCGTTATGGAAAGCGTTGGCCAAGCTTTAGAAGCTGGTGACAGCATCTCATTAGTAGGCTTTGGTACTTTTAGCGTAAAAGACCGCAAAGCTCGTACTGGTCGTAACCCTAAGACTGGTGAAGAGTTGGCTATCCCTGCCAGCAAAGTGCCTAGCTTTAAAGCAGGTAAGAATTTAAAAGAGCGTTTAAACTAAGCTACTATTGCTAATCGACGCTTTAGCCTATTTTTGAGAGTAGTGATTTATCGAAAGTAGGTGTTAATAAGCGCATTATTTGTATTTGAATTAAAGCACCTTAGCAGAGGTGCTTTTTTTATGGCTAAATATTGAAGCGTGTTGTCAATTGAATCATGCGAACAATTTCTAGTGTTTTGTCGTGAATATTTTGAGTCTAGATCAAAATTCACGTATCATAGAGCGCGCTAGTAGGACGACTAGCATAGATTTTACTACCACTTTATAGCATACTGACATCTCTTATTTTACCGTTGCCTTGAATGCAAGACTGACTACTGCAATGGTTCTCACTATCATAGGTTAAAAAGCAGAATAAATTATGGATAAACTGCGGGATTTTTTGAAGAGCTGGCCTGGTCGCATTTTATTGATCCTATGCCTATCACCCCTTGCACTGCTAGGGGTAGAAAGCTATTTTGGTGGTTCAGTTGACCCTAATCAAATCGCTCAAGTAGGCGAGGCAAGTATAGGGTTATCAGAGTACCAAAATGCAGTAAACTCTCGTCGTTCTGAGATTCTAGAACAGCTTGATGATGCCAGTTTACTCAATGAAGATGTGTTGCATCAACAGGTGCTCAAGGGGCTTGTTGATCGTACTTTGTTGGAGCAGCAAGCGGGCAAGCTTGGGATGACTGTATCTGATGACACTATCAATCGTCTATTGCGCCAAGAGCAAGTATTTTTGGATGCTAATGGTGAGTTCTCTAATGATCAGTTCTCAAACTTCTTACGTCAACGTGGCATGAACAAAGAGCAGCTGTTTGCAGAGTTTCGCAATCAGTTAAGCTTAGATCAGCTTAATGCGAGTATCGTAGGGACGGCTATTTATCCTATGCAAGCGGTCAGTCAACTCATTGGTTTGCAGCTAGAGGCGCGCAATCTGTGGGTGCATCGCTTTAATTGGCAAGATTACCAAGCTAAAGTAAAGCTGACCCAAGCAGATATCAAAAGCTACTACGATGCTAATAAAGGGGATTTAAAAAGTGCCGCTATGGTCGATTTGGCCTATATACAGCTAGATCCAGCGACCATCAAAATTGATGAGGTTACCGAAGAGGAAATCGAGCAGCAGTACGAAGCCTACAAACAAAGCTCAGCGGTTGTTGATGAACGTGAGATCAGTCAGATTCTGGTGACGGGTGATAAGAGCAAAGCTCGCGCGGATCAGATAAAGATGCGTTTGGATAAAGGGGAGGCTTTTGCAGCGGTCGCTAAAAAAGACTCTGATGATCCCTCAGGAGCTGACGGCGGCGCTATTGGTCGCTTTAATCCTGCGGTATTCGGGAATGATGCTGACGCAGTTACTAATGCATTACAAGGTTTGAGCGTTGGTGATATCAGCGCGCCTATCAAGACCAGCTTTGGCTATCAGATATTTACAGTCACTCAAGATAATGGTACGCAAGTGCCAACTATGGAGAGCATGCGCTCTGAGCTTAGTGCTAAAGCTAAAGAGTACAAGCGCCAGACTGTGTACGCGGATAAAGTCACCGCGATCAATGATATGGCGGCTGACGGATTAAGTATCGCAGATATTGCGCAGCAAGAGGCTGTAGCGCTAAAGCGTATCAAAGACTATCGTAAGAATAACAACACCTCAGTATTATCGCAGCCAGTAGTTATCAAGCAAGCTTTTGATGAATTTACTATCCAAGATCAGGCTGTTACTTCTGGTATAGGGGTTGGTACAGGGACCATATGGGCGCAGCCAAGTAACTATCGCCCTACTCAAACCTTGAGCTTAAAGGCAGCAATGCCGCAGATTACGCAGACTTTATTAAAACAAAAAGCCAGTGCCTTAGCACTTAAAGATGCTCAAAGTATTGCTGCTGGTATCAAGTCGGCCAGTGATATTAACAAACAAGCGGTAAATTTTCAGTCTCTGGGTCAGACTAATCGTCAAACGACGCTACTGAGTGAAAAAGAACGTGGTTTGGCATTTAGTCAACAAGCACCTGCCAACGGCGTGGTGGCTTTGACTAGTGTGACAGAAACAGGCGCTACAGTAATCGTTGGTGATCGTATTGAAACCGAGCAACAAGCGCAGCTCTCTGAAATAGAGCAAGCGCAAACGGCTCGAATCATTCGCGATAATTTAGGTCAAGATCAACTACAAGATTATCTAGACTATCTACGCTTAGTCTATAAAGTTGAGGTCAATGAGTCGAATATGGCGGGTGCACAAGGCCGTTAATTAGTTAAGCTCAGCTAGGCTAAGTCTTTGAGGTTCAGTCTATAACAAAAAGCCACTACGATAAAGTAGTGGCTTTTTTAACTTTAGAATATAGGTTTTACTAACAGAGTTGTCTTAAATCTATGTTTTTAGATCTATGTTCCCAAATTTTTATCCTTAAGTCTATGTTCTTAAGTCTATATTAATGACGGAAATGACGCATACCTGTAAACACCATAGCGATACCATGCTCATCAGCGGCCGCGATAGTCTCCTCATCACGCATAGAGCCGCCTGGTTGGATAATGGCGGTAATACCTACTTCAGCGGCGTTATCGATACCATCACGGAACGGGAAGAAGGCATCAGAGGCCATTACTGCACCTGTTGTCGCAAGACCTGCGTGCTCGGCTTTTATAGCTGCGATACGTGCTGAATTGACGCGGCTCATCTGGCCTGCACCAATACCGATAGTACGCTGATTTTTGCCATAGACAATAGCATTGGACTTGACATATTTAGCCACATTCCAGCTAAATAACAAGTCAGCAATTTGCGCTTCTGTAGGTTGAACATCCGTGACTATTTTGAGCTCATTGACCCCAACTCGACCCAAATCTTGCTCTTGCACTAAAAGACCGCCAGTGACACGCTTATAATCAAGCTGAGTATTACGTTGTTCAGGTTTTGGTAAGGTGCCTGATACTAAGACTCGCACGTTTTTCTTACTAGCCGTTATTTGTAATACGCCCTCTTCAATGCTTGGCGCAATAATAACTTCTACAAATTGGCTATCAACAATGGCTTTTGCAGTCGCTACTGTCAGTGGTGTGTTGAAAGCGATAATACCGCCAAAAGAAGACTCAGGATCAGTGCTAAAAGCCGTGCGATAGGCGGCTACTTGGTCATGATCTATAGCGACACCACAAGGATTGGCATGTTTGACAATCACACAAGCGGGCGCACTAAAAGTTTTGACGCATTCCAAAGCCGCATCGGTATCAGCAATATTATTATAAGATAACGCTTTGCCTTGTAGCTGCTGAGCAGTTGCGATCGAGGCTTGGCTATCGGCTTGGCTATCGATATAAAAAGCTGCTTGCTGATGAGGGTTCTCACCATAACGCAAATCTTGAGCTTTATTGAGCTGAACGTTAAAGGTGCGCGCAAAAGTCTCTGGCTCTTGAGTATCATTAACCCGGCTACCTAAAAAGTTGGCAATCATACCATCGTACTGAGCCGTATGCTCAAAGGCTTTTACAGCCAAATCATAGCGTAGAGCAGGGGTAAGCTGAATGCCACCATCCAATGCTGTTATAACTCGATTATAATCTTTAGGGTCGGTTACGATGCCTACGTGAGCATGGTTCTTCGCTGCTGCGCGCACCATAGTTGGGCCACCAATATCGATGTTTTCAATAGCGTCATTCATAGTGACATCAGCGCGAGCGATCGTTTGCGCAAACGGGTATAAGTTGACGACGACTAAGTCAATACGTTCAATGTTATGGGCGCTCATGACGTCATCATCCATGCCACGACGAGCTAAAATACCACCATGAATCTTTGGGTGTAAAGTCTTGACACGACCATCCATCATCTCAGGGAAACCAGTATAATCTGATACCTCTGTGACCGCGACATCGTGCTCTTTTAGCAGCCGATAAGTACCACCAGTTGATAAAAGCTGAAAACCTGATTGGATTAGCGCTTGTGCGAATTCAACGATACCAGACTTGTTAGACACTGAGAGTAGAGCAAGTGGGGTTGTACTCATAAGAAAATTTCCGTAAAAAAAGCCTGACAAAAGTGTCTGGCGAGGGATGGTTAGCAGCTATCAGTAAGTCATAGCGATGCTGAGCATCATAATAAAACATTTGAGCGCTTTATACAAAACAGGGTTAGCATTGAGGCTTATTTGATTGATGAGAAAGTCTTATCAACTATTTATGTCACTACATCAAGTCATAAGTTTTTAGTTTTTTGCGTAATGTACCCCGATTTAGTCCCAAAACTTGGGCGCATTTGGTTTGATTGCCACGGGTCTGTTCGAGTACTACCGTCAATAATGGTAGCTCTACTTGCGCTAAAATAAGCTCATAAAGTTCGGTCGGCATCTCATCACCTAAAGCGAAAAAATACTCACGTACCGCACGCTCTACATGAACATGAAGAGGCTCAGTAGGATTAAGAATACCAGCACCCTCATCTGAGGAAGGGATGTGAGATGTCATAAGCTAATATCCTAAAACCTTAAAGAGTAAATGTAAAGCTGATAGTAAATACATGGCCTCTAATAAATAGGCTCTATGGTAAAGCTATTAATTTTCTGGGCAGATAAAGGGATTGTAAACATGATACCTAAGCTTTGTTCACCACCAAGCTGACTTTGGTTACTGAGTAGATAGTCCCCTGGCGTAGCAATAAATGCGCCAAGCAAACCCGCTTCGCCATAAACACTTACTTTAAGATTAGGCAGCAGTTGCGCCTGCGCGCTGCTATTGACTAATTCAGCCTGTAAGTCACTAAAATCAGCATAGGTATTGACTCTACTGCGTCTGATAGACAGCTGAGTGGTATTGAGAGCCGATAAATCAGCATTAGGCAACCCACAAACAACGACTGAACAGATCGCCTGTAAGCGCTTGGCATGTACTGGGTTTTTTATCAGAGTGTTTAGATTGAAGATAATATACTGTGCTATTAACAGTAGTATTAGTACCGCGCAACCCGCTATCCATAGTAGGGTAGCAACAGGTGTTGAGGCGGATCTTGAGGCAGGTGCAACCGTCGGTTGAACGCGATCTAGCATGGGATTGCTATACTGCTGATTTAGAGACGGTTTGTAGTCCAAAATGGTGTTTTTATTGGTTAGTAGATGCGTTAGATGGGTGACAGAAGGTGACCTATCAGATAAAGACTGCTCCTTTTTAACCAGCTTATTAGTGCTGATTTTTTCATCACTTTTTTGTTGAGCACGGTTATCCGTTGAGCTTTGTTGGTCAATACGCTTATCATTGGTAGGGTGGCTAACTACCGCGGATCTAGCTGGGGATTTGTCTTTATTGATAACTGCTGAATGTTGTGCAGGCTTCGCCTTTATCGAGGCGCTAGTAGTAGGTGCTTTTGCGTCAATTGCCGCTGCTGCTGCGACACTATTCGATGAGGTTTTATTAACTTTATCTATTAATTGCTGTTTGCTATTTGCATGCAAATCATCGTTGTGCGTTGTTTTATTTATTGGGTTCTGCCAAGCATTAAAGCTATCAAGTGCTGCAGCCTCTAAATCATGCTCGCCTGAGCGCTGAGTATCTTTAATGTTAGGGCTTTTAACACCCTTTTTATCTGACTTGTTTTTATTTGTCTTTGTGGTGGCTTTAACAGCATCGGTATTAAGGCCAGTGTCACTGGCAACTCTATATATCACTGAGGCAAAATTATAGCTACCGCGTCCTGCTATATTTTCAATACCATTTTGATTAAAAATGCCTTTGTTGTTTTCAAAATCATTTTCGAGCATCGCAGGCTGATCATCAGCAGAAACAACGAGATGATCATTGACCAAAAAAACTTGTTGGCATTGACCACAACGGCCTTTGACGTCTGCTTGGTCTAATTGTTCTTCTAGAACGTCAAAGAGGCTATAGCATTGAGGACAGCGCGTTTGAATAGACAGGGTCATATTATTGAATCCAAAAAATGCGGCAACGACACCGCTTATCTACTGCTAGTATTTGAAATATTTATATAGAAGACTGTCTTTAATACCATAGATTTAAAAAAGCTAAGTAGACACGCTTGATACCAATAAGCTTTAACTCACGATCCCATCGTAACAGATGTAATCAATTGTTGCTAGTCTGTAAATTTACCTGATAGTCGTTGCCAATGCTGATCTTCTTGCGCTGTAAAAGCGTGTTTAGGATCGAGAGAGAAGTAGGGGCTATAAGCGGCACTGACTTGCTCAGTTTGTGATTCAATTAATCCAGCTAATACAATACGACTATTAGATGCCATCAGAGTGGCAAAGTAAGGTGCTAACGATATTAAGGGCTTCGCTAAAATATTAGCCACCATAACATCAACAGGAGCAATAGATTGACTGCGACAAAAATCACGAAAGTCATCAGGTAAAAAAGCTTGCAGTTGACTCTCAACTTTGTTGCGTACTGCATTTTGATTAGTAGCTAGTACGGCTTGTGGATCGATATCTACCGCGTAGACTTGCTTTGCACCCAGCAGCAAGGCGCCAATGCCTAAAATACCTGAGCCACAGCCATAGTCGATGACTATCTTATCCTTTAGGTCTTGCTCAGTGAGCCAATCAAGACATAGCCGAGTGGTCGCATGATAGCCTGTACCAAAGGCTAGGCCTGGATCCATAATGATATTAATAGCCTCAGGTTTGGGCGGCTTAATCCAGTTAGGCACTATCCATAAGTTATTAGCACATTCAATAGGATGATAATGACTCATCCATTCGCGCTCCCAGTCCTTGTCTTCAACAGCGCTTAACCACAGACGACTGGCATTAACCTCAGCACCAATTTCATGACTTAACTGCTCGATAGCTTGCCGACTACTATTGTCAGCACTGCTATTTTCAATACTGACATCAAACAAACCTGTAAGTATGACTTCATCCCACAATGGCGACTCACCTGGAAGCGGCTCAAATAAAGGCTGATCTCCAGCATCATCTAAGGCGATAGATAGAGCGCCTGCCTCTAACAATAATGCTTCTGCAAGATCGACGTTTGCTTTTTCGCATTGTAAGTGCAATTGTTGCCATGCCATAAAATTACCTTATTTTAAATTTAAAGACTCATAGGAGCGTTTGTTAAAAAGAGCACTGTCTTATTATATTGTCTTATTACATTGTTTTAGCAAATATACAGGCTAGCGTAGCGCTTGTTTAGCCTCGTTGATGACTCGAGTACTGTTTTGGGCTTGCCCTGACTGCAATATGATTTGCCATAGTGCGCGCCGACGACTGCTATCTTCTGATACCACAAGACCACGCCTTGCCATAGCTTCAGCCTTACGCGGTTGGTTCTTTTTCAGTGCCACTTGTGCCAAATAAAAATAAACCGCTGATGACTTAGGTGCCATGCGCTGAGCACGGGTAAAGCTGTTCTCCGCAGCGGTTAGTTGCCCTGATTTTAGCTGGTTTATACCTACGTTCATCAGGTTACGAAAGGCAGGTAAGCTACTGTTATCTGAGGTGCTTTGACGGGTCTGCTGCTGAGAGTTTTGTCGAGCGCGCTCAAGCATCTCGCTATGCGATGGCATTGCAGGCATGGATGAGTTACTTGGGCGTTCAGTGATAGCATTATTGGAGCTGGGCTGACTGTACTTTGGATCATAAGGCTCAACTATCGGTTCAGCGGCTTGCTCAACTTTTTGTTGATATACGGTAGACTCATAGGCAGATTCTGCAGTGCTGATATCGGTGTTGTATTGAACAGTATCTTGACTGGACGGTATATAAGGTTCTATAGGATAGGTATTGTTCCCAATAGCACTGTTTTGCTCAAAAGTATCATCAGGATAGCTTTCTTGATATTCATCATCTACAGGATAATCATTATCTACCGAATCTGCTTGAGGTGTAATCGCTTCATTCTGTGATTCAGCAGCTACTATGACTGTCTGTTTCGATATAGTAGTCGGCAGTGGTGTAGAGCTGACAGGCGGAGGTGGCGTCGTTTGACAGGCACTTAGCGTAAGAGCGCCAAACAACGCTAGTATCGATAACTGCCATTTAGAGGACAGCTTGTTACTGTTATATTCGATCATGCCTAAAGCCCCTGACTCTTAGTGTTATTTATGAGCGGATAAACCAAAACGTGTCGTTAATTTTAGAACCATTCAAGCGCACGATCATACCAAGTATCGGCATCTCTTTGCTCGTTGTCGCCAGATTCAATCACCTCGCTATTGGGGATATCTAGCCCTTCGCGTTGGCGCTGCTGATTGATAGCGTCTTGTCCTGATTCAAACTGCGAGCGCTCACGTGCACGCTCTTGCTGATACAGGTTAAGCGCACAGCTACTGGATTCTTCTGGCAGATAAGCTGACATAACAGGTAAGTAACGCGCATCGCTACAGCGCTCATTGGAGAGCTTACCAGAGTTATTCTCAAGCCACATCCACTCGATACCCTCAGGCTCAGCCATAGATACAGGGGTTAGCCTTAAGCGTTTCATATAGTCTACCCATACAGGTAGTGCGCCGCTGCCGCCACTTAGGCCGATAGGCTTATTGTCATCACGACCTACCCATACGACGCTGACATAGTTACCACTATAACCTGCAAACCAAGCATCACGAAAGTCATTGGTAGTGCCCGTTTTGCCCGCTAGATTTAGGTTACTGCCAAGAGACTGAACGCTTCTAGCTGTACCATCCTTGACCACTTGCTGCAATGCATAGTTGGTCAAAAAGTTAGTCTCAGGCGGCACACTGCGCTGGGTATTTAACCCTGTACGTTGCAATATACGTCCGCGATCATCAATCACCGTGCGAATACTATGAATAGGCGTACGAAAGCCGCCCGTAGCAAAGACCTGATAGACGCCAAGCATGTCCATAGGGCTAAGATTGACCGCACCTAACAGCGCTGAGGGATAAGGCGGAATCTTCTCTTCAATGCCCAAGCGGCGTAATTGTTTGGCAAAAGTATCTACCCCAAACTCCATTCCTAAGCGCACCGCACTTTGGTTATAAGACTTGGCAAGCGCAGTCGTCAAAGGGACAAACCCGTGATCACGATTGTCATAGTTTTTTGGATTCCATTTAGTGCCATCACTAAGATTAACCGTAATAGGGGAGTCATCGACTGAGCTGGCTAGATTGTAGCGTCCGCTCTCTAAAGCCGTCATATAGATAATAGGTTTTAATAATGAGCCAACAGGACGCTTGGCATCAACTGCACGGTTAAAGCCTGTAAACTCGCTACCGCTACCGACGACAGCTACCAGCTCGCCCGTTTCAGGATTGGCACTGACTAACGCGCCTTGCAAATCTTTGGTTTTACTACTGTTGCCACGTAGACTGCCAAGCTTTTGACTGACGGCTTTATCTGCTGCCATTTGCGTAATAGGGTTGAGGGTACTGATGATAATAAGACCTTCGTTCTTTAGATCATCTGAGTAATAGACATCATTGAGCTCACGCTTGACGATATCCAAAAAGTCAGGAAAACGGCTCTTGCCCTCTACTGGTTTCTCGACTACGCCCAAAGGCTTCTCGATAGCTTTATCATAGTCTTCTTGAGTGAGAACGCCTATGGTGAGCATATTGTTGAGCACCGTATCCCGACGCGCTTTGGAATCGTTGGGATGGCGGCGAGGGTTATAAACACTAGGCCCTTTTGCCATACCGACTAGTAGTGCTTGCTGATCGATACGCAATTCATTGAGCGGTTGATCAAAATAAAACTGTGAGGCAAGGCCAAAACCATTGATGGATCGATTGCCGTTTTGACCTAGATAGATCTCATTAAGATACGCTTGCAGGATCTCATCTTTACTATAATGCAACTCTAGTAACACCGCCATCAAAGCTTCGTTAGCTTTACGCTTTAACGTGCGATCTGAATTGAGATAAAAGTTCTTTATCAGCTGCTGAGTGATAGTCGAGCCACCTTGGCGGGCGCCGCCAGAGGAGTTATTCATTATTGCCCGTGCAATACCGCGGACAGAGACACCTTTATGCTCATAAAAGCCGCGATCTTCGGTCGCTATTAAGGCGTCAATCAAAGGCTGAGGCACATCATCCAAAGAGACGATCATACGATCTTCATTACTATCAGGATAGATACCACCAATACTCACAGGCTCTAGGCGGATAATACCCGTCTCATTCTGCTCGGTGCTTTGAATAGAGGCAATCTTATTCCCAGAGATCGTCATTTTAATGACTTGTTCTTGATCAACATCATTGGCGCTATAGCTAAAGCCGCGGGTATGGATAAAGTAGTTATTACCTGATTTATAATAGCTACCTGTACGATCATAAGCCTTGTTGCTGCGATAATTGAGCAGCTCAAGCCAAGTCTTCATCGTATCGTTATCAACATTAGCACCTTGATACAATTCAAGCGGCTGCGAGTATACTTTTGCAGGAATGTCCCAGCGCTTACCTTCAAACTTTTTGGTAATGGTTCGATCAAGCTTGACTAAATAAAGCGACAATAACACCATACTTGCGATGATAACGATCAATAAAATGCTGCTAATCACGGCGCCACGCTGTTGCGAGGGTAGCGTGTGAATCGCGACTTTAGATGATTTTGCTGAGGTAGAATAAGGTTTTTGCACTGATAACACACCGTTTTGAGATAAAAAACTGCTTTATAATGACGCAAATTGATAAAATTTTCAATCTATCGTCATCTAGGTAAGTGTTGATAGGTAAGTATTGACCGTCTTATGGGCGTGAGCCTGTATAATGGCAGTCAGTAATAATGAAGCCGTCGCTATAATAACACTAAACGTCGCTTAGCTTTCAATTTAGCTTATAGCGCCTCTATAAAATAGCAGCTAAGAGCTATCGATAAGATGTTTTTTTGATGAATTATTTGAGCTTTCAATAAAGCAGTCGTTCTAAAAGCCCGCGCCATTGCAAGTCAATTTGTTTGAAGGAAATTAAAGTAGCTATGTCTAGCGCCTCATCACTGTCTAATAATGTTTCTACTTATGATAAGTCAATCATCCAAGGGCTAGTATTGCCAATAGCGAATCATTGCTTCCATTGTGGTGATCCTGTACCACGTCCGCCCTTTTATACCGAAGTGCTCGGATCTCAACGTGAAATGTGCTGTATGGGCTGTCAGCTGGCATCGCAAAGTATCGTCGAGGCAGGGCTCGAGCAGTATTATCTAGATCGCTCAGAGATCAATCGTACGGCCAGTTTACCGACTCAACTGACGCGATTGGAGGCGTATGACCATGACGAGATCAAGTCGCAATTTGTCTACGCGCAAGACGGTCTATCGGTCGCGGAACTATCCGTTAATAATCTACGCTGCGCGGCTTGTACTTGGCTGATCGAGTCGCGGTTGTATGAGATCGATGGTATAGATAAGTGTCAGGTCAATCTAACCAACCAGCGGATGCGTATCGTTTGGGATGAGTCCAAGCTGCCTATCAGTCGGATATTAGCAGTGATCAATGAGATCGGCTACGAGGCTAAGCCTTATCGGCAAGATACTCATGAGGCGATGCTTGCCAAGCACAACAATAAGATGCTGCTTAGATTAGGTATTGCCGCGCTCGGTGCCATGCAAGCGATGATGTACGCGGTAGCGCTATACTTTGGCGCGCACGATGGCATGCTGATATTACAGCGTGACTTTTTGCGCTGGGTATCGCTTTTTGTCAGCATACCCGTATTCTTCTATGCTGGCGTGCCGTTTTTTACCTCAGCATGGTCAGCCGTTCGCGCCCGTCAAGTCAATATGGATGTACCCGTCAGCATAGCGCTGATTGTGACCTTTTTTGCCAGCCTTTATGCGACGATTACGGGTAGCGGAGAGACTTATTATGACTCTGTCAGTATGTTTATTTTCTTCTTATTGGCTGGGCGCTATATCGAGCATAATGCACGGCTAAAAGCGGCGACTATGGCGAATGATTTAGTCGTGATTGAACCTATGCTGGTCCGAAAAATAGCTGAAGACAAAGAAGCGGCTAACTTAGTGTTACAGCAGCTAAGCCCTAGTGACGTTAATGATTTCGATACTGATACTGGTATTAATACTGATGCAATAGCAGTTAGTGGTTTAGCTAGCAATTCATCGGTTTTGACCATAAAGACACCCGCCAGCTTTATGCCGCAGATGGATGCTGGCACACAGCTGATCACTACACGCATTGCACAAGCTTGGCAGCAAAAAGAACCGCTATCTTTGCATGAGGATCACCTTATCAAAGATAGTAAAATGGTCACCGCGCAAAGCTTGCAAGTCGGCGATATTATCATGGTAGAAGCAGGTGCTGAAATCATCAGTGATGGCATACTGCTTAGTCCAATGGCTACGGTCTCGCAAAGTCTGCTGACGGGTGAGGGCGACCTCATTACTAAGGCTCAAGGCGACTATATCGTTGGCGGTGCGCAAAATGACAGTCAACCGTTCGAGATGCTGGTGACCGCACTACCAGAAGACAGTCAAATTGGCTTAATTGATCGGCTCATGAACCGTGCGCTTAGTGAAAAGCCCAAACTGGCTCAGCAAGCGGATAAGCTGGCGCGCTGGTTTGTGGCGCGGATATTAGTGCTATCCGTATTAGTATTTATAGGTTGGTATATCGTTGATCCAAGCCAAGCGATTTGGGCGACAGTCGCTGTCTTGGTAGCGACTTGTCCCTGTGCGCTGTCGCTTGCTACCCCTATTGCTTTGACGGTTGCAACCAACCGCCTTGCTACTTACGGGTTCTTGACGACTCGTGGGCATACCTTGCAAACGCTTGCTGAAATTACCCATGTGGCTTTTGACAAGACAGGCACCTTAACTTATGGTAAGCCCAATCTATTAAACATTGAACTACTACCATTGTCGGATGAGCAGACCATTGCACTTGATAAAAACGAGGTATTATCCATTGCGGCCGCTTTAGAGGTCGGTAGCCGCCATCCTATCGCTCATGCGCTACTGACAGCAGCCTATCAATTGCATCTGCCAGCTACCCAAAACCTAGCGCATTATCCTGCTGGCGGCGTAGAGGCTATCATCGATGGCGTGCGATATCGAATCGGTCATGCCAACTTTGCTTTAGATGCAGCTACTAATGCTAACAATAATTTGACTGTAGATTTAAGTCAGCATCGCGCCAGCTCAGCAGTAGTATTATCTTATAATAAAGGTTTAGATGCCTTTAATAAAGCTGGCACAGCATCTGATAAGTGGCAAGCGCTGGCTTGCTTTTACTTCAATGATAAAGTGCGTGATAGTACGCAAGCTATGCTAGATGCTCTAAAGGCGGCAGGGTTAGAATCAGTAATGCTAACCGGTGATCCTAGTCCGCAAGCGCTAGTGATGGCAGATGCTTTGGGCATGCAATCGGCCTATAATGGTCTCTCGCCTGCGGACAAAGTCGCTCATATTCAGCAATTGCAAGCTCAAGGGGCGGTAGTGCTGATGGTTGGTGATGGTATTAACGATGCGCCTGTACTCGCGGCGGCAGATGTCTCCACCTCTATTGCAGGCGCGGCAGATTTGGCGCAAGTCTCAAGCGATAGTATTATCTTAAATGGCCAGATTGAAGCGATTAGTGCGGCTAAACGTATCGCGAATAAGACCGAGCGCATTATTAAGCAGAATTTTCGTTGGGCACTTATTTATAATGGTAGTGTGTTGATACCAGCGGCTCTAGGCTATGTACCACCTTGGCTGGCTGCTATTGGTATGTCACTCAGCTCTTTATTGGTAGTATTGAATGCGCTACGCCTAAAACGTGCCTAATTCAAACGATTTGCTTAGATAAGTTTTTAAAGTTCTCCCATAAAAAACCGCCTTTAGAAGACGGTTTTTTGTGTTTGAATAATGGCTGAAAATTTTATAGATTAGTCTTGTAAGTAGCTTAGCAGACGCATAAATTCAATATACATCCACACTAAGGTTGCAAGAATACTGACGCTAAATAGCCATTCGTAATCTTCTGATATACCTGCTGCAACGCCGCGATCGATGTTATCAAAATCAAGCAGTAACGTGAACGAAGCAATAACGATAACGAATAGGCTAAAACCAATAGCGATAGCGCCACCTTCAAACAAGAAAGGTAAGCTTGAGCCAAAGGCTAAAGATAATACCCACTGCGCCACATAAACCAGCATAATAGCAATAATAGCTGAGGTCACAATTGAGCGAAATTTCTGCGTGACTTTGATCAGTCCTGAGCGATATAGTCCAAGCATTACCGCTGCAGTGACAAAAGTAGCGCACATAGCCGTAACCGGTACACTTGGGTACATACGCATAAAGAATAAGGAGATACCTCCTAATAAGATACCTTCTAAAATGGCATAAGGGATCGCCAATGTTTTGGCAGTGTGAGGTTTAAAGGTCATAAATAAAGCTAAACCAAGGGCGGCGAACATACTACCAAAGGCCGCCATAGTGGTAAAACCTTGTGATAGACCTGTCATAAGGGCATAAAAGAAAAAGCCCACACCCGTGATAGCAGATAAACCTAGTAACAAGCTGGTCTTTTGTATTACGCCTTTGACGGTCATCGGCTCGCCGCCGATCGCAAGTTCCGCGCGACTGACAATAGGATTTGCCATGTTTGTATCCTTAATTAATGATATAAATTCGATATAGGTAAGTTTGACATAGATGACCAATACTTTAGCAAAAGTGCCATTATTGTCAACGGTATTTAAGTGACTGTGTTGCAGCTTTGCAGCTTGATGATGTTTAGGGTCTGTTGTTTGAAAAAGCTAACTATAAAGTAAATAGTATTCAAAACTATAAAAAATAAGTGATGTTCAGCCTATTGTTCTTAATTAAATCATGGATAACTTAAATCACGGATAACCTTATGACTTTCTCACAGCACTGTCTTTACTCTTTTCGTCGCTGCCCCTATGCGATGCGCGCCCGCCTCGCAATCTTGTTTGCCGAGTTATCGGTAGAGCTACGGGAGATTGTGCTAAAGAATAAGCCTGCCCAGTTATTAGCGATTAGCCCCAAAGCCACAGTACCTGTTCTACAGCTTGTAAGTGGTCAAGTGCTTGAGGAGAGTCGGGAGATTATGGTTTGGGCGCTGACGCAGCATGATCCGCAAGGATTGTTAGATAATAGATACTTACGTCAAAGTAATGAGTTGATTGAGCAAAATGATGGCGACTTTAAGTATTGGCTTGATCGCTATAAATACGCTGATCGCCATCTTGAAATGAGTCAAACAGAGTATCGGCTACGAGGTGAGGCCTTTTTGCAGGTGTTAGAGGCATTGCTAATGGATAATACTTTTCTGTTAGGGGATAAGGCGAGTATTACTGATATTAGCATCATGCCTTTTATCCGCCAATTTGCTCATGTGGATCGCAAGACTTTTTATAGTTTGTCTTACCCTAAAGTGCAGCACTGGCTGCAATATTGGTTGCAACAGACTTATTTTTTACAGGCGATGAGCAAGGTCCAGCCATGGCAAGAAGGCGATGATACCGTGACTTTTCCGATATAATGGTTTTGCTCCTTGTCGATAAATTCATAGCACAGAATCTATCAACAAAAAGCTGTCACGGTTATCTAAAAGCTAATCTTCGTTGCGCTTGTATACAATATTCAGCTTTTTAAAAAAATTGTGCCAAGTGTCGGTGAAAATGTAATAGAATAGCTAGGGCGTGTCATAAATTGAAACATTTATATTTTTACTTTTATAATCTAATTGATGACGTGCCGTAGGGCCGTATTTGACCATGGATTGGCAAAGGACTGCTTTTTAGACGCATATCTTAAGATACAAGCACGTTAAAAGTGCTTAAACAATCTATGCACCTTGTTTTGGTACATATCGTCAAAAAACAGTTCAGCCTTATCACGCGGATATTAAAATCATCTCAGGATGCATTGCAAGTCTAGCTATTGCACCTGTATCATCTTTAACTTTCATTTTATCTAGCGCATAGCTTTGATCGGCTACCAGCAGTCTCTACTTGTGAATTATTAAACACGCCCTAAGGTATGTCCGCATTCGATATCATTGCATTTAATGGTATTAAAAAGGCTATATTCTTGCCACTCTCTGAAAATTTATAGACAAGAGATTTATATTCTCTGCAAAATTTACTTTGATTAGCAAAAATCTGTTCTTATCCCTACGAGTCAATTAAGGACACAGCCTAATAAATTATTAAACTTTAAGACTCTTAATTTTAACACCTAAGTTTTAACCTCTAGCTTTTATCACTACTCATCGTACTACCCTAAACTTTTACTAAGAAGATTTTATTATGTCAAACAAACGTCCTTTATATATCCCTTTTGCTGGGCCAATATTGCTAGAAACCTCTTTACTGAATAAAGGTAGCGCTTTTACCTCGGAGGAACGCGATAGCTTCAATCTAACGGGTTTGCTGCCTCAAAGCATCGAGACGATAGAGGAGCAGTCATCACGCGCTTACCATCAGCTTTGCTCTTTTGATAGTGCAATGGATAAGCATATCTACCTGCGTAATATTCAAGATACTAATGAGACGCTTTATCATCATTTGATTGAGCAGCACATTGAAGAGGTCATGCCGCTTATTTACACCCCGACGGTTGGGCAGGCTTGTGAACAATTCTCCAAAATCTATCGCCGTAAGCGTGGTTTGTTTATCTCTTATCCTGAGCGCCATAAAATTGATGATATGCTACAAAATGCCACTAAGCAAAGAGTAAAAGTGATCGTAGTCACTGACGGTGAACGTATCTTAGGTCTAGGTGATCAAGGTATTGGCGGCATGGGGATTCCTATTGGTAAATTAGCCCTATATACCGCTTGTGGTGGTATTAGCCCTGCTTACTGTTTGCCAATTTTATTAGATGTGGGTACGAATAATCAGCAACTGCTAGATGATCCTATGTATATGGGTTGGAGAAATCCACGTATCTCTGGCGATAAGTATGACGAGTTTGTCGAGCTATTCATTCAAGCGGTCAAACGCCGCTGGCCTGAGGTGTTATTACAGTTTGAAGATTTTGCTCAAACCAATGCCACGCCCTTGTTAAATAAATATCGTGACCAGCTATGCTGCTTTAACGATGATATTCAAGGCACTGCAGCGGTTTCAGTCGGTACTTTGATCGCTGCGTGTTTGGAGAAAGGCGAAAAGCTTAGCCAACAAACCATAGCATTTTTGGGCGCAGGTTCAGCAGGCTGCGGTATCGCTGAGCACATTGTTCGCCAGATGCAGCGTGAAGGCTTGAGTGAGGAGCAGGCTCGCAAACAAGTGTTTATGGTGGATCGTTATGGCTTGCTTACCGATAACATGACAGAGCTACAAGAGTTCCAAGCACCGTTAGTACAAAAACAGGCAGACATTGAGGATTGGGACAAAAGTAAGCAACTTAGTTTGTTGCAAGTGGTTAAACAAGCCAAAGTAACGGTGTTATTTGGTGTCAGTGGGCAAAAAGGTCTATTCACCCAAGAGGTGATCGAAGCTATGTGTGCTAATACTGAGCAACCCATTGTGCTACCACTGTCAAATCCGACCTCTCGTATCGAAGCCACACCGCAGGAAATAACGAATTGGAGCCGTGGTCGCGCTATTATTGCTACTGGTAGTCCTTTCCCTAATACTACTTTTGCAGGTCAAGTCTTTGAAGTCTCTCAGTGTAATAACAGCTATATATTCCCAGGTATTGGCTTAGGCGTTCTTGCCGCGCGGGCAACAGGTATTAGCGATAATATGCTCACAGCAGCAAGCCAAGCACTGGCAGATATATCAGTAGAGTACAAAAAAGCACCAGGCGCTATATTACCGCCAATCAAAGTCATACGAGAGATCAGTGAAAGAATAGCTTATGCAGTAGCTTTGCAAGCGGTTGAGGATAAGCTAGCCTTACCAATAACAGCAGAGAATCTAAAGCGTCGCTTAGAAAGTAACTTTTGGCGACCTGAATATCGCAACTATCGCCGTACTTCTTTTTGATTATTAAAATAAGCTACAAGTTATAAAGTAATCATAAAATATAAAGAGCCGAATATTACTGTTAGCAGTAGCATTCGGCTTTTTTTGGTGGGTTCACTAAGGTATCTCTGTAGGTGTTAAAAAAGCATCAAGATTCATCAAAAACTTATATGAACTCAGAATACTAAGGTGATACAGAGTCCTTTATTATTATTTGGACTTGAAAAGCTAGCAGTAGAATTATTCATAAAGACATCGATACCTGCCTGCTCGCAGATTGATTTGACGATTGAGAGTCCTAGTCCTGTTCCCTGTATTTCTTGTGAAGTATTACTAGTACTGTCTGATCTTGAGTCGTTTGTATTATTACTCATGCTATCACTCATATTATTACCCATATTGTTCCTGAGCTGATCAACTGTATTTGATGATTGATTGAGCCGTACAAAAGGCTCAAAAACGGTTTCATAATCGCTAGGATGAATGCCTGCGCCTGAATCTATTATTTGCAATACTAATCTGTTATCTATCATTTTAGATAAACTATTTAACTTGCCAGAGTGAATCACTTGTGAGCCAAAATTATACTGAGCATTTAAAGATGAGTTCTCCAAGCTATCTGATTTTCGCTCAAGCTGAAATAGTTTAACGATGACTTGACCATGAGCTGGCGTGTAAATAATAGCGTTTTGAATCAGGTTTTTGACTAGAACTAATAATGAGGTTTCATTCATATTTATTTTACGGTTAGATTGTAGATCTACCGTGAGCTCGATATTTTTATTATCGGCAATAGGGATAAGTAAACCGATGACTTGCTCGATAATGAATTTGACAGAAGTTAAAGTTTCTTCATTACCAAGCGCCGTATTGATATTACCAGCTCGAGCCAGCGTTAATAGCTGCTCGACCAAACTTTGGTTTCTTTTTAGACGAATCGCTAGTTTGTCTAGTCCTTCTGACATCACGCTATCAGTAGTGATACGCTGTAATCGTTGTAGCTGTAGTGATATGGCGGTCAATGGTGAGCGTAATTCGTGCGCAGCATCGGCGATAAAGCGTTGCTGACGCTCTATACTGACTTTGACCAGTGCTAATAATCGATTTAATGATTCGGCTAATGGCAATAGCTCTGAGGGCAGGTTACTCACTGGTAGAGGGTGCAAATCGCTTTCACGACGCGCGCCAATCTCTTTTTGTAATTGGCGTACAGGCTTCATCATTCGCCACATGATAAAAGGTAGTAACAGTATCAAAAATACCATGCCAATAATTAAGGGTAAAAAAGACTGCAATGCACTAGATCGGGCGAGATCATCTTGGAACTCGGTACGCTGGCGTACTATAACCACTCTATTAGCATCGTTACTACGATAAACGCGCCATACTTTATCATCTATGGTTTGCGTACTTAACCCCTCTGCTATAGCAGGCAAGTCCTCTAACGTCAGATCGTTATAATTGTCTTCATTATGATCATCGGTATCATCATTATTATTTTCATGAGAAGAGCTATACACGAGTGATGATGCTATTGTTGTATTAATAACATCGACGGTGATACTACCGTCGTCATCATCGGTATCAAAATGAATGTTAGATTCGAGCAGCGTAGCAGAGTCAGCTACTTTGACATTAAGCGTTTGCTCAAGTAACGCTGACATACTTTTTAGACTGTCATCTTGAAAGTCGTTGAGCTCGTTATAGCTATACCAAAACCCATAACCGCCAGCGACTATGGCAAGTAGCAACAAGGACACAACAGACCAAAAGATAAGTTGGAACTGTAGCGAGTGAAAGAGCTTATGGAATTTAGTCATAGCAATTAACTTTTATGGATGACAAATTGTTTTTAGTATTATGTGATTAAAGTTAGGCATTGCTGATGTACCATCCCAAGCCGCGAACGTTTTTGATCCGCTCTTGCCCGAGTTTTTTACGTAAGCTATGAATCAAAAACTCAATAGCATTACTTTCAACTTCACCGCCCCAGCCATAAAGTGAATCTTCAAGCTCAGTTTTTGACATCACTTTTTCAGGAGATTGCATAAAGGTAGTGAGCAGCATATACTCTTTTGCGGTTAAATCGACAGGATTGCCCTCCATCATCACGCGTTTGTGTGCGGTATCTAAATGTAAATTGCCAACGGTCACTTGATTATCAGCCTTACCTTGAGCTCGGCGAATAAGCACTCTCATCCGTGCAAAGACTTCTGCCAGCTCAAAAGGTTTGACGACATAATCATCAGCTCCTGAGTCCAATCCTTTAACACGATCTCTTAATTGATCACGGGCAGTGAGTATCAACACTGGTGTATCAATCTTGGCATCACGCATAACCGTCAATACGCCCATACCATCAACCTCTGGCAGACCTAAATCTAATAGAATGATGTCATAAGGCTGCACCCTTAACGTTAGGATAGCTTGGCGACCATCTTTGACCCAGTCAACGGTATAAGCCTCATCTTGCAAGGCTTCACTCAGACTCTCACCAATCATCAAGTCATCTTCGACTACCAATACTCGCATGAGATATCCTTATTGTATGGCTATTAAGAGTAAAAAATATTTATCTATAGTGATACTTTTGATAGCGTCTTTAAACCAAAAAGCTCTAATCGATACTAGTGTGTACAGAGTAGAGCTATTGTTAAGTTATATTCAACTAGATTTTTAGAATATTAATTATCATAGTCTAGCTGACTGCTAATAACTTGACTATTGCTGCTATTGATCACCAATTTGTGTATGTCCATTCCTTTCGCTATTTCAATCCCATAAGCAGGCATGCCATTGTCAAAATCAAATTTGGCTTCAATAATTTTACCATTAATACTTTGAGTCGCTTTTTGCATCGCTTGGGTTAGGGTTATTTGTGCCTTTTTCATAGCGTTATATTCTGCTATGTCGTCTTGATCCAGTTGTTCCTGCTTAGATTTTAGAACTTTACCCGTACTCGCATCAATTTTTACTTCGTAATGCTAGTAGAAGTCCATCATACAGAATAAGACATAGGAGAAACTTAGCGCAAAATAAGGATTCAGTTAGCTGCTACTGTTTTTGAGCTATTGTTTTTTAGTTATTGTTTTTGAGCTATAATGCGGCTGCTTATTCGACAATCTTTGCAAAGAGTACTACTTTATTATGTTAGAGATACTACTATTGGCATTAGCACTAGCTGCGGATGCGTTTGCAGCTTCAATCGGTCTTGGCTCAACGCATAGACATGATGCTAAGTCGCAGTTTATAAAAATGGCATTACTTATCGGTACCTATTTCGGGGTTGCGCAAGGGGTAATGCCGCTGATTGGTTATGCGCTTGGGTCTGCTATGATTGGTTGGTTGAGTAGAGGAGCGGCTTGGATAGGCTTTATTATATTAGTAGCGCTTGGGATTAAGATGCTTTATGAGTCACGTTCTGTGAACGATGATGATACCCGAATCAGTCTAAATCATAAAACGTTACTGTCATTGGCTATCGCCACCAGTCTTGATGCCATGGGCGCAGGTTTTACGTTAAATCTATTGTCCGTCAATGCTTATTTGGCATGTGTAATTATTGCATTGACGACCGCTATTTTAAGTATTTTAGGCGCTTATATAGGGCGTCAGTCAGGAACTTGGCTTGGCAGCTGGGCAGAAGCTCTGGGCGGTTTGGTATTGATCGCTATTGGGGTTAGGATGGTGCTATGACGTATAATGAGAGGTATGAATAATAAGGGTAGTTATCAATTTATCATAGCACTAGATTCAATGTTGCTACTGTCATAAATAGTTGTTTTTTTGAATAATAAGCTGGCAAGGGCACAAGCTATCGTCAGCGACAGCAGCATCGATACCAATGTATGACTAAAAAAATGATCGCCAAAACTCATTTTATACAGTCCCATTGTCCAGCCTAGAACTGTCACGATTTCAAATATCCTATAGCGATACTTATACAAGCTAGGTAAAAACGCCAAGCCATATAAAGAGAACCCTGCGCTGGCATGAGCGGCTGGGAAGCATTTTGCATCGGTTTTAGCGAGCATGCTTTGCCAAAGGTTTAGATAGGGTAAATCACCACCGAAGAGCGTTAAATGATTGGGACAACTGACGTGAGTCACCCCTTTTAATAGCGCAATAGTAGACGGTACTACGACAAGAATAATCAGTAAGTAACTTATTTCACGGATTGAAAAAGGCACAATAAGTTTATTGATCCTGCCTTTGTTATGAATGGAATTACTGCTTGAGCGTTGTTTGTATTTGATAATTAACACAGTGATTAAATAGAGGGCTAGCAAGATCAGTAATACTTTAGGACCATCATAAAAAATAAAAGCATAAGGCTGAGCGCCTTTTTGTATCAGCCATTGCCCATTAGTATAAAAAAGCTCGCTGATGCGAATATCGAACTGACTATGCTCAAAGAGCAGAGTGGCAATAACCGTTAAGCAAAGCAGTTTGAGCCACATCCAAGCAGATAAGTTATTTTCTAAAGCCATTGAAATACCTTTCAATATATTAATTTGCAAAAGCTCAAGTACTCTTCGCTATAAGAAACTAAATAAAGCCATCGACCATAGAATAAACAATAGTAATAACGCCAAAAATTGCGCAGCAGAGCCGACATCTTTGGCTATTTTGGCAAGAGGGTGTTGCTTGGTTGAGGTGTGATCAACGCAGGCTTCAATACCTGTGTTAAATAGCTCGACGATAAGCGACAAAAACGAAGCGATCAGCAGCAGCATTGTTATAGGGATAGCAAAAGGCATGAATATTAGAGTGATAAATAGTATGAAATTAAGCCAAATAACTTGCCTAAAAGCCGCCTCATATTTATAAGCTGCTTTAAAACCATCTATCGAATAGCCCGTCGCTTTTAAAATACGAGCCAACCCCTTTTTACCTTTAACTTCACTCGCAAAGCTATCAGCTACCAGTAAAGCGTCGGATGTTTCTTTGGGTTTATAACCGAGATGTTCGGCTTTATTATCGAGAGTGACAGGTTTGAGAGTGCTCATATTCATTGCTTAATAGTCATTAAAATTAGAGTATGTTGTAGACTGTGAAGATAAAAAAAGTGCAATCACTGATATAGTTATTGTTGTAATGATCCCAGTGTAGGAGGGCACTGGTTAGCACTTGGGTATCATTATGGACTTAGGATTGTTAAGAAAACGTTAAGATGATGCCCTGTAACTTAAATTTATACCGTTAACTTAAGCGGGAGAGATACGAGTTTTGGACTTTTAATCTAGCGCTTTTATTAAACTGAATGCCTAAATCTTGTACAAACCAAAAAGCAGTAGCCAATACCTGTCCTATTGAGGTAAAGGCTACTGCTTTGATTAACAGTAAGATTAAATTTTAAGACTAATCATCCTCCTCCATATCGACTTGACTGCTTAGCACCTTGCCCGTATTGGCATCTATACTCACCTCATATATCTGATTGTCTTTGACAATTTCGATGTTATATAAAGCTTGACCTTTTTCTAGCTCGAACTCAGCGCTGATTACTTTACCATTTACGCTTTGGATTGCAGTTTGCATGGCACTATTCATAGATACTTTGGCCTGCTTCATAGCGCTATACTCAGCCATGTCTTCTTTATCTAGGGTCTCTTGCTCAGTCTTGAGCACTTTGCCCGTATTAGCATCGATCTTCACTTCATAGGAAATACCGTTCGCTACAAATGCAACTTCATATTCACCCGTTACGACACCTTTATTTTTTTCATCGTCGTCATAATCAAACTCTGCGCTGACCAAGTCGCCTTTGGCGTTTTGTTTGGCTATATCAATCGCCTGAGTCAGGCTGATTTTACTTTGCATAGCGCTGACGGCTTCACTTGAGCTGGTTACGGCTTTGGTATTGATGTTGCCAGCAGGGGCTGCGATAGCTGCTGCACCTACACCTGCAATACTAAGAGCGATGATCGCTGACTTGGTTAACGTTGATAAGTTTTTCATGAGATGATTCCTTTGTATTAAGTTGATTTCTGACATGCCGCTTAGTGGTTTATCAGCTACCTTGTTGGTATGGCTCTATAATACGAAATAAGACATAGGAGAGACTTAGCGTAGAGTAAGGGTTTAATTAGCGAGTTAAAAATAATAAATATTATTTGCTTGAGCCATCCAAGATGCTATTTAAATGGTCTTTCCTAAACTTGCGCTGGCAAATATCTGTTAACTTAAGCGTGGATATAGTGCGTTTTAAAATTCATTATTCATTGTTACGCTTAACCTGAATATTAAATTTGTTCAAGCTTTTGAGGTCTTAAGATTTTGTTTAAAAGCCTCTTTATAAGGTAAAAAAGATGTTGGATAAATTCTTAGAAAATACGACACTTATCACTTATTCATCGTCAAAAGTGTCAAAAGCATCCTGTGATGATATTACAAAATTGAGATTTGACTCATACAGTGACGAAGTATTTTGGCTGAATACTTATGGGTTAAGTGAATTCGATGCGATAAAGCAGGTTGTCATCCAAAATCAGTTTGATGATTTTTTGATCAAGCTACTGCAAGACAAAGAACATGCTAATAAGGTACTTGAGCTGGATAACGTGTTGTTTATCGCCTTAAAGGTATTGGAAACTGAAGATAGGAGCCTCAAAAGCGAGCAAATAATTTTTATTATATCGTCCAATATGCTGTGGAGCTTGCAAGAGAATAGTAGCAATCATTTTCAGTGGGTTCGCGATCGCTTGCTTCAAGGTAGGGGTCAAGTCAGAAGTAAAAAAGTGAATTACCTTATATTTCTTTTGATTGAATCGTTAATAACAAACTATGAGGAGACGTTTGAAAAATTATTAAATACTGACAGCGACTTTATAAAGGTAGCCAATATTAATCCAACGCCTTATTTTACCGAAAAGGTTGAGGAGCAAAAGCGACGTATGCTGAATTTTAAAAAGGCGACACTCAGTTTACGCAACACTATCGTAAAGCTGGAAACCATTGATATTATCACTATGGACGTTAAGTATTTCACAGAGCTTAAGGAGCAAGCAAATAATTTGATCGGTGAGATCGATTTTGAGTTATTCGAGCTTGATAGTAAAACTAATCTGATATTTTCAATTCAGGGGCATCGTTTAAATGAGATCATGCGCACGTTGACTTTGGTGTCTGTAGTATTCATACCGTTGACATTTTTAGCAGGTATTTACGGTATGAACTTTGAATACATACCTGAGCTAAAATGGCACTATGGTTATTTTATTGTGCTTGGTTTGATGGTAACCATAACAGTGGGTATTGTCTTGTATTTTAAAAATAAGAAATGGTTTTAAAATAGTCTTAGTCTAGCCTTTCATACTTTGAAAACCGCAAATATTACGTAGGAAAAGTTTAATACCAGCTACGGTATTGTTGAGACTTATCGTGCTAGCTGTTATCGATATCGCTTTAGTCGCTTATATCATTCATATGCTAATACCTGCCAGCACAGTCAGCTATCTAGAGGTTTTCTCAGCTTACGTCCAAGCCATCACGGTAGGTATTATCAGCCATGTGCCTGGCGGACTGGGTGTGTTTGAGCTGTCTATGGTGGCCTCATTACCTAAAGTAGATAAGACCACACTGCTATCAGTATTGCTATTGTTCCGTATTCTTTATTACCTTATACCCTTTGCACTTGGTTTATTGTCGTTCTTTTTGCATGAGGCTTATATTCGCTCAGGTATGGATACTACTAGAAAACGTAGAATTATACCTAGTGTATGGGTGCCGCAGCTGCTTGCTTTGGCAACGGCTGGCTTAGGTATCACTATGCTCGTGCTCAGCATTCTACCGCCTGTTGCTGATCGAGAGCTGCTATTAGGGGAGTTCATACCGATACCTATTATCGAGACCTCTTATCTGCTCAACACGCTGATGGGTTTTGCTTTACTGGTACTTGCGCGTGGACTACATCAGCGTCTTAATGGCGCGTGGCATCTATCAATGTGGCTGCTAGGGCTATCCGTAGTGACTTTACTTACAAAGCATTTGGAAATCGAAGTTGCGGTTATCTGTACGCTATTATTTGCGGTAGCCTATTTTAATCGTAGCTACTTTAGCCGTCAGTCTAATTTGATGAGTTTACGCTTAAACTCACAAACTCTCGTTTTATTATCGGTATTTTTGATTAGTCTATTTTGGGTAGGGATGTATGTCCATCGTCACGAAGCCTATAGCCCTGATCTATGGTGGAATGTGTCAGGAGATAGCGGCGCACGATTCTTACGCTCATAAGCGATGCTCGCTATCTTAACCATCGCCCATACTTTATTTAGCCTCATTCGGTTTAAAAAACCATCTCCAAGCCTTCCTACGCAAATAGAGCTTGCCCAAGCTGAACAAGTGGCTCGTAACTCTGCTTATTCGATTGCAAATTTAAGCTTGCTAGGTGATAAGCAACTGCTATTTAGCGACACAGGCAATAGCTTTATTATGTATCAAACTCAGGGAAGAAGCTGGATTGTCATGTCTGATCCCATAGGTGATGAAAGCGAATTTGGTGATTTAATTGAGACATTCATTGCGTTATGCCAAAGCTTTGGCGGGACCTGTGTTTTTTATGAAGTCAGTAATAGATATCGTCAACTATTCAATGAGAATGGCATACAGCTCCTAAAAATTGGTGAAGAAGCTATTGTTGACTTAGACGCCTTTAGCCTACAAGGAAGTAAAAACTCTAAATTTCGTCAAGTCATCAGTCGCGGCACCAAAGATGGGCTGAGCTTTGAAGTCCTGTCACAATCGCAAATCCCAGCAATACTTGAAGAGTTGAAAGTCGTTTCTGATATTTGGCTAGGAGACAAAAAGTCAGCGGAAAAAGGATTTTCACTTGGCTACTTTGATGAGGACTATCTAAAGTATTTTGATTGTGCAGTCATAAAATACCAAGGCGAGATTGTCGCTTTTGCTAATCTCTGGCAAAGTGGTCAGCTCAATGAGCTGTCTATCGACTTGATGCGTTATAGAGAGGTGCAAAATAGCGAAGGTAAAGCTATAAAAAATATGATGGACTATCTATTTATTAGCTTGTTTATGTGGGGCAAAGAAGCGGGATTTCACCATTTTAGTTTAGGAATGGCACCGTTTACTGGTTTTAAAGTTGAAGATAGGACGGCAGTCAAAAGCCATTCTTTAAAGGATAGTACTGCAAAAGATAATGACTCAAACGACGACGAAGCCTTAAAAACGATGAGCCAACATATTATAGATAGTAAATATATGGAAATTCCAGCAGAAGTAGAAGCTATTGGGCCTAAATGGCGCTATGTGACCAATACCGTGACCAAATACGGTAAGACTTATTATAACTTTACGGGACTGCGTCATTTTAAAGAAAAATTCAATCCTGAGTGGGAACTGCGTTATATAGGGATTGAAACGGGACTTCGTGCAGGCATGAAACCGATTAAAGGGCTAACCGATACCACTTTACTTATCTCTGGTGGGCTAGGTAATTTGGTTAAAATTTAGTAGCGCTCAGTTTGGTTGCATAATCTGAGCCCTCATCAGTATGGCAAGTTTGATCTGTTTATTACTTCAAGAGTATTAATGATAGTGAATACTAAAAGTGCTACCTCCGGACTCATTTGCCTCATGAGTGAGCTGCCATTCCATATGCGTCATGATACGCTGCACAATACTTAGTCCTAGGCCAGTCCCTTCTACTTTATTACTCGATGACTCAGATGAGATAGTATTATTATCTGTATTAATACGTTCTAAACGCTTAAATCTTTCATACAGCAGCGGCATCATATCTTCTGAAATGCCAAGTCCAGTGTCTCTTACCGTTATCTTGTTGCTATCAATAGTGATTTTTACGTCACCTTCGTCGGTGTATTGAAAAGCATTTTTAATTAAATTACCAAGCGCCATTTTTAATAGCTCTGGTCGAACATTGACCGTGTAATCTTTTTCAGCGACGACCGTACAAGTTACTGATTTATATTTTATTAAATAACCGAGCCTAGCTATTTCATTATTAGCGATAGTATTAATAGAGGTTATTGGATTATCTAACTTTTCAGGGTTACGAGATAATAGTAAAAGGGCAGTAATGATCTCTGAGGTTTCTTTTGCAGTATTACTGATACGATCGGTAAATTCACTTAGATAGCTATCGTCTGCTAATTGCGATGCGAGCACCTCAGAGGCGCCCAAAATGATAGTTAGCGGTGTACGCAACTCATGGCTGACATCACCCGTAAATAACTGCTCACGCTTTAGATACTGCTCAAGCTTGTGATTTTTTTCATCAATCGCTCGCGCTAATACACCCACTTCCGATGGTAGATGCGTGAGCTCGGCTAAGTTTTGATGATCGGTTTCTACTGCTTTTTTTAGATCTAATAGCGGCTTAGTAATTTGCCGAGAGGAAAACTGAGAGAAAATTATGGCAATCAGTAAGCTCAAAATCACAGCGACTCTCAAGGCATTAGCAAAAATATCTTCCAATTGTTCAAATATAGCAAGAACAGGGTAGTTCGCCATCACCAGCTCAGAGTCTTCTAAGTAGGTCAAAATATACTCTTGTGCATTTTGCTCGTAGATGAAAAAATGTAGGTTAGTATTGGTGATGCCTGCTTTTGTATTTACAGTGACAGACGTCTCTTGCACCGTATTAGTTGCTTGATCCTTTAAGCGCTCAGGTGCGACATCATACTGATATATTTTAATCCCTGGATCGGCAATATAAATAGATTGCTCACCTTCCTTTTCTTGACTTAGCTCTAATTGCTGTAGCAGCCGCGCTTTGACCAGCTCTTGCTCCATGCGGGTTTCAGCATACATAAAGATGCTGACGAAAGTTGCGCATAATAAAACCGCAAACACGAAGTAGGACAGCCGAAACTTATTAACGATAGAAGTTAAATTAAAAGAAGATAGAGTCATAATGGCAGTGGCTTATTTGGGTTTAACCTATGAAGTCGTTTAAACGAACGAAACATTTATCATTATAGATAATGACTAAAGCTTAAGCGTTATCAGGGTCAATAATCTGATAGCCAACACCCGCTATGGTCATGATCATCGGCTCGATAAAAGGTTTGTCGACTTGTGAGCGTACACCATGCATGTGCGTACGTAAGGCATCGCTACTAGGGATATCCTCACCCCATACTTTCTCCTCAAGCTCATTTTTGCTAACGACTCGAGGTGCTGCACTCATCAAAGTATTCAGTATTTTAAATCCTGTTGGCGTAAGCTTTAATGATTTGCCCTCACGAGTGATCGTATGCTGATCGGTATTTAAAGAGAGCTTACCAACGGTAATATCATGCTGGAAGTGATCATCTTGATGCCGACGGATTAAAGCTTTAATGCGGGATTCTAATTCAACGAGCGAGAAGGGCTTCACTAAATAATCATCAGCGCCACTATCAAAACCTGCGACTTTATCTGAAATCGTATCACGCGCCGTCAACATGAGCACAGGTGTTTTACTATGCAAATCTTCTCGAAGCGCTTTGCACAGTTTAGTGCCATCCATGCCAGGCAACATCACATCTAGTAGGATGACATCATAACGATTATTCGAAGCTAGCGTTAAGCCGCTAATGCCATTATGAGCGTTATCAAGCTCAAAGCCTTTAGGCTCAAAAAAGGCATAGATATTGGCAACGATATCGGGATTGTCTTCAATAACAAGGATCTTATACATAGCGGTCTCGTGCCTAAAAGCTAACAGGGATTGAAATAATAAACTTAACGAGTGGACTTAAAAAAGGTTGGCGCTGCTGCTACCTCATCGGTGGTAATACCGAAAAAGTTAAGTACAGTTGGGGTAATAAAATCGTGTGATACAGGCTGATTAATCATATCCGTCAAGCTGTTTTTATCAATACTATTGTCAGTAGGCGACCAAATAATGATAGGAACCTGCTTTTGCGCAGCAGGTGCTATAGCGTAGGGCATACCATGCAAGTAGATATTGTTTTCACCTAAGCTCTCGCCATGATCACTAACATATACCATTACCACATCATATTCCTGCTGATAATCTTTTAGCGTATCAATAACGTTATTCAAGAAATAATCGGTATAACGAATGGCATTGTCATAAGCGTTGATAACCGCTTGGTCATCGCATTTAGACAGCTCATTAGTCATACAGACAGGCTGGTACTCTTCAAACTCTTTAGGGTAACGCTTAAAATAAGCGGGGCCATGATTGCCCATTTGATGCAATAAAATAAGGGTATCTTTAGCAGGAGCTTCTGTTTTTACAAGCTTATCAAAACCATCGAGCATACCACTATCGCGGCACTCGTCATCACAATTTGGATTGAGATCGCTCGTCTTGAAGTCCTCAAAAGTCACTCGATCCGCCACGCCTTTAGAGCTAGAATTATTGTCACGCCAAATGACGTTTACACCTTGTTTATTGAGCGTATCGAGCACGTTTTCATTATAGTCTGCTTCATCAGGATTATAGTCTGAACGATTAGCATAACTAAACATACAAGGCACTGAGTAAGCTGTAGAAGTACCACAAGAGCTCGCGTTTTTAAAGCTATAAATATCGGGTTGGCGGGCGAGTAGTGGCATTGTATCGCGCTGATAACCGTTCAGGCCAATATGATCCGCGCGTACCGTTTCACCTACCACAAATACCATGAGTTTAGGTTTTGCTGTACGACCATTAGCGGTGCTACGTTTGGCATCAGTGGCATGCATGATCATTGTTTCAGGGCGTCGCAGCTCAGCAGTATAATCCATTCCAAGCTTGATAACAGAATAAATAGGGGTGATAGGGTTGGCGTAACTGCGCACCATTTTATGCTGGCGAAAAAAGGTGGCGTATTGATCGCCAAAGGGCAATAAGCACACGGCTACTAAGGCAATAGCCGCTATCAAAGTAGCTGCCTTTTGCAGTATCGCGCGTCGTAAGGGAGCGTGCTTTATACGAAGCTTAGCAATAATAACAGCGGGTATAACGCCCAAGACCAGCAGCCGAATAAAGAAACTTGGTGCCATCAGCCCCATCGCTTCTGCCTGATCGGTCTGTAAGCTATTGACCAGCATATTAGTATCAAATATGGTGCCATAAGCATCGGTAAAATACCCACAAACAGCCGCTATCAGAACTAAAGCTATTAGCACAGGTTTGGCGATTGGTCGATAGCATAGCAACTGAATAACTAGCCACATTAAGCCAAATAATAAGCCTGTTATAGAGGCTATAAAGCCAACATTCGAGCTAAAAGGATATATGCTTAATACTTGTGCAAAGAAGCCAATATTTGCAGTAGCGACTAAATACAGCGCGATGATGATAATCAAATAGCTAAGGTTAATCTCACGATCAAAAACCTTGCTTAGATAGCTTTTTTTCGTATGAGCTTGAATACTGTCAGCGCTAAGTGCTTGAGAGTGTAACATAAGTGGACTTCTCAACAGGATAGTAAGGAATGAGATTCCCTACGATAGCAAGCAGCCTGTTAAGAAGACGTTAAGAGGATTGAACGAGCAGTGTCTCTTAGCGTGAATATCAAAACTCTTAAAGATAGAGTATTAAGTACTAAGACGTAGCGTTGAAAAGTATTTTCACTTTATTCACTTGGATCAGATCCTGGCGGGAACTCATGACGTAATTGTGCGACATTGTCCGCAGTGACGATATCGGTAAAACTATTTAAATCACTATGCACGTATTGCGTGACCGCGGCTATTTGCTGATCGCTCATCATGCTTTGAAAGCTTGGCATACCGCGTAGACCGTTGATAACGGTACTAATGATATAGTACTTCGATTGCATTTTAGTATTATTAGCGAGCGCTGGATAGTAGCCTGCGCCTTGAGCGCCCATACCGTCTTGCATATGGCAACCTGCGCAGGAATCATCATAGAGCTTCTTACCATCCGTACTAAAAAAACCTTTTTTACCTTGCAAACTATTTTCGAATTTCTTAAGCCAAGGTTGCAAGTCAATATCCGCTGCCATTAGTGGTATCGAGTCGATATCGACGATATTAGCTTGTGGTGATCTTAGCTCCTCTTTAGTCATGTAGACCGCGCCCCAAGCGCCATTATTACGGCTGGCTTGATTATCAAATACGTTTTGCGCCTCTTGCAAATTAGCTAACGTCGGTGCGGTATGAGCAGTTTGCTCTTTGCTATAACGACTACAGCCAGATAAAGTGGTAGCGCTAAACGCTACGGTTATCACAGATAGAGCAAACAGGTTAGGTTTTATCATTGCTATAATCGCCTGTAAATATATTATTAAATTACTACTAATTTGATCAGCATCTAAGGCTAATTAGCCTAGACTTTTGGCTCGTTGATGCAAACGTGTTGCAGCGTCCATACCGGATAGTATCGCGCCTTCTTGCCATGCTGGAATATGTGAGCAGTGCTCGCCTGCTAAGACAATACGATGATCGATGGCGCATAAGGTATCGTAGTATTGATCACGGCTTGACTCGCTCCAAATACCATAACAGCCAAGTACCCAAGGGATACGATGCCATGCCACCGAAGTACCAGAGCGGAACTCTTTGGGATACTGGGGATGGATTTGTTTGCCGTATTGCAAAGCGACATCGATACGCTGCTTAGGCGTTAAACTATTAAATTTATAAGAGGCTTCCCCAAAACCATAGGCACCGAGTAATACCCCTGAGCCTGTCTTGAACATATCTTGTGAAGGATAAGATATTTGGGTAATAGGCAAGTCGGTATAGCTAATCCCGCCATATATCCATTCATCTTCTTCCCAAAAGCGGCGCTTAAACTCTAAGCCGACTTTATAAGAGCTATCGTAAGGGACGGCTGCCATGGCCTGCTTCATAGGCTCTGAGACATTAATGTCCATTTGCGTCAATATTGATAACGGAATAGTACAGATACACCAGTCAGCGCGTACGGTTTTGGCAGTGCCATCAACGTCATTAGCATCAACATAATCAACGCTGACACCGCTATCATCTTGCTTAATTTTGGTGACTTTGGCGTTGAAGGTAATCATGTCGCGGCATTCACGAGTGAACGCATCGCCGATTTTACCCATGCCACCGACGGGCTGAAACATCGTTGGCTGATGGACATGGACAGTATAGTCGTTATACAAATTAGCCCACATTCCTGACGCTAGTAGTTTATCCATTGGAATAGGCGTTGAGGGCTTGGCATCGGGCATAAGACCGCCACCTGGATAGACACTGTAGCCGCGATGCTTGCTGGTTGCGTGGCTTTTGACATAGCGATAATTATTATCAAGGACGCCCCAGCCTTTTAGACCTTCTAGCAGCTTTTCCTTGTCCTCTTTGTTTACTGTGCTATCAAGACTGCCTTTATTAACCGCTTTAGATAATAGCTCTGAGACATAACCGCGCACATCGTTTTGTACTTCGCCTAAGCGCTGCGGTGCGCCATTAAAATGATTGGTGCGATGTAGGTAGGCGCGATCATTAGTTTGGATAAAGGGCTGCAGCGCAACGTTGAACTTTTTACAATAATGAAAGACAGCATAATGATGAATCGGCAAGCGCCACGGACCGCCATTAAAATAGTTGCCTTTTTGAAAGTCGCAACTGACCTCCGCGCCGCCCAATTCAGTGTATTTATCTCCGCTATTAAGCGTCCAACTGCGACCGCCACCGCGATTTTGGTACTCAAGTACAGTGACTTTATAGCCTGCTTTACGTAGCTCGTAAGCTGCTGTAAGACCCGCCAAACCAGCACCCAAAATAACGATACTAGAGCCAGCAGGCGCGCCTTTAAGTTCCATTTGCTGCTTAAAGCTAGACTCGGAGGCGAAACCCAAAGTGGTCATCGCCTGATACATCGCCGTTGCGCCAGCGGTTTTGCCAATCATCGCTAATAGTTGTCTACGCGTTGGTGCTTGAAGTGGGTCAATCATTATATATCCTTGTTATAGAGCATTCGTCCATGACTGTATAAGTCGCTATTTCATTATGTTTTTGACATCACTTTCTGTGACAGTACTAGTGGCTAAACCACCAAAATTAACGCGTACATAATTAGCAATACTGGCAATCTGTGCATGGGTTAAATCTTTTTCAAAACCTGGCATCTTCGGGGCAGTATTTAACGCGCCTTTTGCGCCAAAGCCAATAACATTCACTAGCGCATCAGGTTTGGCGCGGCGAATACTGCTAAGCCCTACTATCGAGGCATAACGAGCATCGGGCTGAGCATAGCCGTCGACACCATGACAGCTGGCACAATGCGTGAGGTATAGCGCTTTGGGCGAATTGATACTATTAATACTGGCATTAGTTACAGAGTTAGCTTTGGCCTGTGATATATACTTTTCTTGCTCAATTAAATCGTAAGTAATAGAGCTACTGATAGGGTTTGGCAAGCGAGCTGTATTTAGAGGTATAAGATAATCATCCGTTTTGATAACAGGCACGACTTTTAGATAAGCCGCCATAGCGCTCAAATCTGCATCAGTTAAGTAGCGCGTACTATGAGCGACCGCTTCAGCCATCGGTCCACCTGCATAAGCGCGTTTATCAAGTTTTCCAGTACGTAGATAAGTGACGATATCGTCTTCGCTCCAGCGCCCAATACCCGTATTATTATCAGGAGTGATATTTGGCGCGAACCATTTGCCCAGTGGCGCGCCAGAGAGATAGCGGTCTTTATCGAGACCTTGTGTTAAGTTGCGCGGAGTATGACAAGTCCCACAGTGCTCGGTATTATTGACTAAATATTCTCCGCGTTGCTGCACTGGCGTTAATCCTGTGCGGTTCTCGGTGGAGGGCACATTAATGACATTCCAAGCCAACATCAACATCCGAATATTTAACGGAAACGGTAGCTTAGTGGTTTTTTCAGGGGGTTCTTCTACGGGCGGCACAGTCTGGAAATAAGCGAATAGGGCGCTAATGTCGTCATCGCTCATACCATGATAGGAAGGATAGGGCATGGCTGGATAAATCTGATGCTCAGGCGAACGGCCTTTTTGCAGCGCTTTTTTGAGATCTGCCTCGGTATAATTACCAATACCGTAGCGACGAGAAGGCGTAATATTGGTTGAATAAATATTGCCAATAGGCGTCTCAATCGCCACACCGCCACTATAATCCTCGCGATGACAAGCCATACAGTCAGCAGTACGCGCCACATAAGCGCCACGATTAGCCAAATCACTATTTGCAGGGCTAACGTTGGGCAAGCTAATTGGGCTAAGAGTGCCAACAGTTGGCTCGCTATCAGCAAATGCAGCAGTAGGTACTAGACTAAGTAACAATCCTAATACTGATGCTGAAAGTCTTATAGATGTGGGCTGCATAATATCCTTATAGAGCTGGCAGGTAATACTAAGTTATTCTACTAAAAACTATATTACTTATGTTGGTTTAACTTATTATCATACTCAAAAACTATTGTTTAGTGGCTTCAACTTGAATATTTAAAGTGAGATTCTTAGTCATACCAAACAAAGTATACTTATTGATATTCCATTTGGTTCGGTCAATGGTCGCTGTAAAAGCGCCGCCACAGACTTCTTTTTTAACAGTAGGATTTAGGGAGCAGTCAAACTTATTCGCTCTTAAGCTGATAGGATGAGTTTCACCATGCAAGGTAAGGTTGCCATCGACTTGAGTGACTTGTGGACTGGTTTTACTATTATTAAAATACCATTTGCTAGACTCAAAACGTGCCAAAGGAAACTGCTGAATATCAAAAAATTCAGGACCTGTTAGTTTAAGATTAAAAGCCTTATTACCTGTATCTAAAGATTTGATAGGGATAATAAGCGAGATAGTGCCCACTTTTGAGCTTGGATCATATTGGAGCTGTCCCTTAACGTTATAAAAGCCGCCAGTAGTGCTAGAGGTTTTGAGGTTATCAAGCGCAAAACGTACATTAGTTTGAGTAGAGTCAATGACGTAACTGGCCGCATAACTGGTAGCAGTGCTACTGACTATGATCAGTAATAGCGATAGCCCTTTATAAAAATGTGTTAGGTATTGCCTGAGAAAAAATCTTACCATAACGACATTCCATTGTTAGATTCTAATACATAAAGAGCTTACTAATTTAAGTTAGATTAAATATTTTTAATTAGCTTATATTTATTTTATACTCTATTTTTCAATAATTTAGTAGATGTTTTTTAGGAGTGTAGTGATAGTAATGACAATGGTCGAAGTTACTCAAAGGTCTCTAGCAAATCTTAATGACCTCTTCTTTAGCATAATCAACAGCGTGTTAAGAAAGCGTTAAGATAAAGGGCAGGTTTTGGGATAAAGTGTGCCCTAAACCGCTACCCCAAATAAGCGCCCAATCAACGACGTTGCTAGCATGGCAAGCGCGCCCCAAACCACTACTCGAGTGGTAGCAGGAACAATAGGCGCACCGCCCAAGCGTGCGGACACTAACCCAAGCAAAGTCAAACCTATCAGGGTTACAGTCGCTAATGACCAGACTAGCGTTGACTCAGGCAAGATCATAATGCCAATAATAGGTAATAGGGCACCAGCAATGAACGATAACCCTGAGGCGATTGACGCATGAATCGGCTTTGCTTGGCTAAGATCAGTCAGGCCTATTTCATCACGAGCATGAGCTTCAAGCGCATCGTGCTCGGTTAATGCTACCGCGACCTGATGCGCCAAAGTGTGATCAAGTCCACGTGTCTCATATATTTTCGTCAGCTCAATAAGCTCGCGTTCAGCATTATGAGTTAACTCGTAGAGCTCCTTCTTCAGATCCGCTTTTTCAGTATCTGCTTGTGAAGATACTGAGATATATTCACCAGCCGCCATCGATAAAGCGCCTGCAGTCAATGCTGCCACTCCCGTTAATAGTAACGTTTGGTGACTTGGATTTGCCGCAGCCACGCCGACTAATAAACTGGCGGTTGAAATCAAACCATCATTTGCTCCCAGTACTGCTGCCCGCAACCAATGATTACGATTACTTAGGTGTGCCTCGTCATGAATAGAGTGATGCATAGATATCCCCAAATACTGCAAATATAAAGTTCATGGTGACATTGTAGCTTATAACTTCATCTCGGATCATCTGAGTTGTCTTAACATCAATAGCCGATAGCTTATCAGTAAAAACACCACCGTCTGACTGACTGCATAAAATAATAATAATGGCAGTGCTCGACTGTCAGATCCCACCATAAACACATGAATACTGATCAGCATGTAAGCCATAAAGGTCAAAAAGTGTAGCCATCGCCAGGCCGATTGGCCAAGGTATTGCTTAATATAAAAGCTAAAAGCGCAGATAAATAACAGCCAAAACCCTAGCTGTCCTAATGCAACACCCACACGATCTGTCTGAAAACCAAAGGGCAGTAATATCTGCCATAAATTAAGATTGAGATAATTATCTGCTAACAATATACCAGCATGAAAGGCGGCAAAGCCCACTGCAATTAGACTTAAATATTGATGCAGTGCAAATACCCGAGCATTATTAAAAGTTTTGCCTAAACGGGTACTTAGCAATAAGCCAAAAACCATCGCTAACCAGAATAAGCTATAGGAGACAATTCCACTGGCTCGCGATAAATACCAAAAATGCTTATCAGTGGCGCTCAGTAATTGAACAGTGGCATCTCCCCATATTAAAAGTGCATAGCCACCAGCCGAAATGCCAATGCCCAAAATTAATATAATCCATAAGACTCTAGCTACTGCTGTCAATTTAGAGTCATTATGACTACTAATAAGATGATTCGTTTGCATAGCTATGCTCCTATGGATATATACCTAACGACTTTTTAATGAATGGCTTTTTGATGTACAGCTCTTCAAAAATCTATCTTCATCATTTAAATCGCTATTGATTCTGAATGAACTAAATTTGAAGAAATGGCGTGGGAGGTCAGTACTTGGTTATCCGTAGCAATCAAAAGTGCCGCAATATGATTTTTGTTAAGCCATGCCATTGCCTCATTAACGCCAAGTAGCACACAGTATTTAGCGTACACCTCCGCCATTAGGGTATCGTCAGCGAGTACAGTTGCGGTTAGGACATCACTGCTTACTGGACGAGAATAATGAGGATGGATTAAATGATGTTGCCATTGGCCCTTATGCCACCAGCGCCGATAGTCTTGACCTGAGGTTGCGACGCCGCCAGATTTGATAGCAAGGATTGCGACGTCTTCCTGATCTTGAATTGGCTCGCCATTCATAAGATGCGGTTTGGCGACAGCAACTCCCCAAACGATAGGCTTATCTATGTCTTGATCGCTTGGGACACCAATCGCTATATCACCACCCATATCTACTAAACAGGGAAAATGCCAATCATGAAAGTGGCTAATTTGCTCAGCCAACTGCATAGCGCACCAGCCTTTGACATAACCATTTAAGTCTAGCGCCATACCCGTTGGCAGATAAACTTGCGGCTGCCCATTATCTAATAAGCGCATCTGGATACGTTCTGCGTGCTGATTGGCTTGGTTTAATTGAGTATCATTCGTTACAGGCATATCTTGTAGACTTGCCCCCGTAATAGCGGTTGATGCAGTATTGGTAGTGCTAATGGGCAGGGATGATATAGCGTGTTTTGGCAGCGCTGCAAATGACTGTTTATAGCCCGCTGCCCACAAAGATTTTAGTAAAGTTGGGGTTACTAAGCCCTGAGTTTTTGGCACAAAATAAATGGCACGCTGCAACACCGCAAATGATTCTGCGCTTACGTTAGTCCATTGGCCAGTATTACTATTGAGGGTCATCAGCTCGCTAGTGTCATCAAAACGACTAAAGATTTGCTCCCAGTAAATTAGTTGCTGTTGAATATTATTTGCCAATAAAGCGATTTGCTGGTCTATAGACGCTTGCGAGTATGGCGTGCTCAGCCTTTCTGTATTTAGCCTTGCAGTATTTAAGCTGATTTGAATGTGACAACCCATCGCGTACAACTTAATCGTTGCCAGTTGTGGTGCATTTTCATGAGATACGTTATTTATCATTAGCGGGCTCCACTTTTTGCGATAGGGTATTAACGTAATAACTGCTGGCCTTTTCTATTTATTGAGAGGAACGGGTACGAGCGACGACGGTTATTGCCTCGACAGGCTGGATTTCATTGACTTGTCGCAGCTGGCTAATATCTACGACTGGCATTGGCTCAGCAGCCTTCTCGTTATTCTTAGAAACAGAAGCATTGAATAGGGCAGTATCTATAGGTTGGCTAGCGGTTTCTTGATTGAGTAGCACTAACCATCCTGCCATAGTGCCTACGATTGAAACCATCATAATGCTGCTTTTGAGTGCCGCAAAAGGGTCTGCTTTTTTAACCCTTTTGTCAGCCGTTTGGGACGAATTTGATTTAGTATTAGTCATCTTAGCTATCCTTATCATTGTCATACTGCTCGTAACTCTTTGTGATTAAACGTTCATTGTTTTTATAGTACTCATCGTCTTCATAATCATCATTATGACCATCTTCATAATCATCATTATGACCATCTTCATAGTCATCATCAAAGTCATCAGCACGATAGTTATCGGTAGCCACTGGATTAAGGACAACTCCTAGATTGGCATCAATGTAAGCCGTGCCGCTATCCAATAGCACCTCATAAGCAACTGTACCGTTATAGTTGATAAGCTCAGGCGTCGCTTGTAGTTGCGCACTAGGCATGTCTTGCTTGGCCAATGCTATCGCTTGCGCAGAAGTCAGCGCAGCAATAGAAGATACATTAGTATTTTGATCAACAAGGCTAGGTGCTGATAACGTCGGCTCTGATAAGAGATCAATAGATTCAGACGACTGGATTGCCAAGGCAATGACACCGCCAAAAAATACCAACGAGGTAGCACCGACTGTTAATAACAAGGGTCTTAATAAAGGCAGGCTCATAGTATGTACTCCGCATTATTTGGTTAGGGAATACAAGTAGCATACGCTATGAATATTAGCTTAGACTTAGGATGTGGCGGTATATCAATATATTATTGATTATGATAAGTTCAGAGGCTTTGGTAATATTGATATCTATCTAGGCGGTATGAGTGCTTGGCAAAAGCTACAGGATTAATGAGGCAAGTGAATGAGTTGAGACTTAAAGGCGTTCAAAAGACTTACCTTCATTGGTAGGATTTTTTTATATCATCGCACTATATTCATAATTTTAAATAATTATCATTCGTATTTATGAATAATAGGAGTAGACTGGCGCTATAGTGTTTTATTCAGTGACTATAATGCCAATAACATTAATAACATTAATAACTTTGGGAGCTTATTTATGAAACGTGCCAAACAGTTACAGCCTCTATCGCGACAGCATCATCTTGGCTTAAATATCGGGCGTCATGGCAAAGAGTGCGCTGATAATCCAGAGCAGATCGCTGAACACTGGCAAGCGCTATCGTCTTATATGGGTGATATGCAGGATCACTTTAGACTCGAAGATGACTTAATTGTTGAGGGCTTGCAGCCTTATCGCAAGGAAGAACCCGAGGTCGCCGCTGTGCTTGGTAAACTGGAGGAGCAGCATAAAGAGCTGCGTGAGCTTACCGCCGATATGAAAGCTTCTTTAAAAACAGCATCGAGCTTGCCTAGCGTCGAACAGGTTAGAGCGCTGGCAGGCTTATTATATGATCATGTCCGTTTTGAGGAGCGCGAGCTGTTCCCCGTTACCGAAAAGTATCTGACAGAGTCTGAGCTTGACGCTATTTATAAAGCTAGTCCAGATGACATTAAGCATTTAGATGAGCTGCGTTAACTATAAAGCTGTTAGTTATTAAATAGAGTAATCAAAATAAAATGTAATCAGTAAGGAGTCACTATGAATCGTCAAGTTATTCCAAGTCACTGGAAAATAAAACGTTCTACGCATTTTTTCACTAAAGATAAAGTCCCTAAAGCTCTGCTGACTCATCATAATACCGCTAAAGGTGTCTTTGGCCAAATTTGCGTCATGCAAGGGGTGGTTACTTTTTACGGCTTTGCCAATGAGGCGGCAACTGATCCTGAACAAACTATCGTGATTGAGGCAGGACAATTTGCGGTTAGTCCACCAGAATACTGGCATCGTGTAGAGCTCAGTGATGACGCGCAGTTCAATATCAACTTTTGGACAGAAGGCGAGACTGAGGGCAAGTCACTGTTTAACAGCTCAACTATCCATAGTAAGCCGATTGAAAAGCTGTTCGATAAGCCAGAAGAGTAGTAATAACTCAAGTTATAAAAATACCCGCATCTCGCGGGTATTTTGGTATTTGCAATAATATATATAATTGAATAAAAGTAATAATGTCACGATTTTAAATTATTTTAACCATAAAGTGCCTAATAACCATTTCTATAGCATCGCTCGACTTAGACTATCTCTAGCAGACATTATGTATTATAATAAACATTCATTTTAAATATATCTTTATTGATTATTTTAAAGCAGTGTCTTCAAAATAATGCTTTAAAAATAGTTTTATCCAAAGTGTCTTTTGCTAGTGTTTAGTAATACCATCTTCCGATTTGCCCTGCTATAAGGTGCTCAACATGCTGCACATCCAGTTGCCGACGAGCCGTCCAACGTCACCCCATCCTATTTTAAACCTTGCCTTTCGTATATTTTTTAGTGCCGCAGGGCTATTTGCAGTGTTAACCATGCTGCTCTGGGCATTGGTGTTTATGGGTAAGACGGATATCGATGTCACTGCTATCAACCCGCTGTATTGGCACGGGCATGAGATGTTATATGGCTATACCATAGCAGTGATTGCAGGATTTTTATTGACGGCAGTTAAGACTTGGACAGGGGTCATGATGCCCTATGGCTATCGGCTGCTGGGCATTTTCTCATGCTGGGCAGTCGCTCGGATAAGCTGGGGGCTAGTGGGAATAGGCGTGAGTAGCGCCAATCTTTGGTTCGCACTGGCGGCAGTAGGGGACTTGGCTTTTATGGTATCGATGGCTTGGGTCATCGCCAAAGCGGTAATGGCGGTCAAGCAATATAAACAGATGGGTATTATCTCCAAGCTAGTACTATTAACGATCGGTAATGGTCTATGCTATTGGGGTATTTATAGTGGTGACATGAGCTATGTGCGAGTCGGTATTTATCTTGGTTTATATATCATTATCGCGCTAGTGCTCACTATTGGTCGCCGAGTCGTGCCGTTCTTTATCGAGCGTGGTATCAGCGCGACGAGTACCGAACAAGTCAAAGTCAAAAACAGTAAAGTCCTTGATATCCTAAGTCTGGTGACCTTTTTAGTGTTTATGCTTGCTGATATTTTTTATCCCAATAAATACTTAATCACCATCAGTGCACTGAGTGTAGCCTTGGTTAATGGCATTCGTTTGCTGGGCTGGTATCATCATGGTATCTGGCAAAAACCGTTGTTATGGTCATTGTATCTAGCTTTTGTAGGCATGTGCAGCAGCTTTATTTTATTTGCGCTGCAGCCTTGGTTGAACTTTAGCCATAGTATAGCGCTGCATGCTTTAGCGCTATCAGGCGTTGGCATGATGACTTTGGCAATGATGTCGCGCGTCTCTTTAGGGCATACGGGTCGCAGTATTCATCAGCCATCGAAGGCGGTGTCAGTGATGTTTGTATTAATGATTGGCGTCTTTATCTTTCGAGTGCTTATGCCGCTTATCACGATGGACTACTATATCGTTTGGCTAATGATAGCGCAGACTTCATGGATACTCTGCTTTGCTTTATTCTGTATGACTTATATTCCGATGTTATCTAGGGCGCGTCCTGATAAGTTATTTGGTTAATTTAAAAGGGATAGATACTGAGCTTATAAAGATTTGTATAGGCTTTAAGAATATAATACGTTTAGAGTTATGAAAATTATAAATAAACCTTAAAAATGGGCTAATACTATGCGTCTAACTAATTATAGTGATTATGCGCTACGAATCTTGATGTATTTGGCAGTGATGCCAACTTCTGAAACTTTGGCAACGATATCTGACATTGCGGATAGCTATCAGATATCCAAAAGCCACTTGACTAAAATCGTGCATCAACTCGCGCAGCTTGGTTATATAGATAGTGTACGTGGTAAGAATGGTGGTATTCGACTGGCTATGGCCGCCAAAGACATTAATTTAGGTCAGATCTTGCGTCATACTGAGCCGGACTTTGCCATTGTTCCTTGCTTTGGAAACAAGTTCTTGCAAGGTGATGTTGTAGCCGAAAACGCAGATAATAGTGTGGACAGTAATAGCAGTCGGCAGGCACTAATCGAAGAGAAAGGCAAAGAGGAAAGCGCAAAGGCAAGTGCGGACAAGGAGAAGATTGACTTGGCGGATAGTCCGTCTAAGACCCTATGTACTATCAATCCTTCTTGCCAGCTAAAAGGTGTGTTTTATGAAGCCACACAAGCCTTTATCAAGGTAATGGATGACTATACTCTTGCCGATATTACTCTCAATAATAAAGAGCTTCAGCAATTGCTGTCTTAAATCATGTTTCATATGCTTTATTCTTATAAATTACACTCGCTATCCAAGGCCTATTTTGGCTCTACCCTCATCCCTCTTAAGTAGTACTTGGTATGTATTTTATACCGCTTTTGCTCAATAGTTAACGTCAGTATTTGTTGGTACATTACCTCCATATTTTAATCAATAAGGAGGGCGTGTGCTATGCATGCAAAAGAGCTGCTGGAGATGGAACGTCGCGATATAAGAGCGCTTCATTATACGTGGATCGCTTTTTTTCTTACCTTTTATGTCTGGTTCAATATGGCGCCGCTTGCAACATCTATGCTGCAAACGGAAAGCTACTTGACGCCCGACCACATCAAGCTATTCTTGATTGCCAACGTCGCGTTGACTATTCCGGGTCGCGTCATCGTTGGTATGGCGCTTGATCGCTTTGGCCCTAGACGCGTCTTTTCAATTTTGATGGTCGTCATGGCGATACCGACTTGGTTCTTCGCTTTTGGCACCTCAGCGATGCAGCTATTCGTAGCACGATTGTTTATGTCTATCGTTGGAGCGGGCTTTGTCGTCGGTATTCATATGACCGCGCTTTGGTTTAAGCCTAAAGACATTGGCTTTGCTGAAGGGTTTTATGCTGGTTGGGGCAACTTTGGCTCGGCAGCAGCAGCGATTACCATTCCGACAGTGGCGCTACAGTTCTTTGGCGGCGATGATGGGTGGCGCTGGGCGGTTGCCTTGTCGGGCGTGCTCATGGCAGCATACGGCGTTGCTTATTGGTTTTTGATTACCGATGGGCCAGACGTCAATACGCATCAAAAATCACGTAAGGCGGGCGCCCTAGAAGTCTCTACTTGGGCGGATCTGCTGCTTTATTGCTTATTTATTATTCCGTTATATGGTGTGCTGTCATTACTGGTCTATCGCACGCAAGGTATGGGGTTTTTAAGTGATACGGGTGCATGGGTATGCTATGGCGTTATTGCCTTAATGGTGATCTATCAGATCTACAAAGCGATTAGCGTGAATGTGCCTATTATCAAAGCGGGTATTCCTGAAGATGATAAATATCCTTTTACCTCTGTTGCGGCTCTCAATGTCACCTACTTTGCTAACTTTGGGGCAGAGTTAGCGGTGGTCTCTATGCTGCCGATGTTCTTTGCGGCAACTTGGACGCTTGATCCAACAGTAGCGGGTCTTGTCGCCTCAACCTTTGCCTTTGTGAACTTATGGGCGCGACCACTCGGCGGCTACATCTCCGATAAAATAGGCAACCGTCGCCTAGTTATGCTGGTATATATGTTTGGTATAGGGATTGGCTTTGGGCTGATGGGCTTATTAAATGCAGAGTGGCCATTATTTATTGCAGTAATATTCACCATTTTTTGTTCAGTGTTTGTCCAAGGGGCAGAAGGCGCAACCTTTGGCGTTATTCCATCTATCAAGCGTCGTCTCACAGGTCAGATATCAGGATTAGCGGGCGCTTATGGTAACGTGGGCGCGGTATTCTACTTATTCGTATTTACCTTAGTTGAGCCTAATCAGTTTTTCTTTATTATCGCAATCGGTGCCTTTATTGCTTGGGTACTTTGCTTCTTTTGGTTAAAAGAGCCTGCAGATGCCTTTGGTGATGAGTATCAAATGTCATCGGTCGATCGTCAGATTGCTAAAGAATATAACGGCTAATTTTATTTTTCCTATACATATAAAAACCAGCCAATTTATAATTAGCTGGTTTTTATATGTATCAGTTTTGATCAAGAGTTATTTAGACAAGTTATTCACGGTCCATACCGCAGCATCTACACGAGTACGCAAGCCCGTCTTATTAAGAATGTGCTTCACATGTACTTTTACTGTTGACTCTGCGATATCTAGTTTATTAGCGATCATTTTATTACTGAGACCTTCGGCGATCATTTGAATGACCTCAAGCTCTCTTATTGTCAGGTTGCCCGCAATGTCACTAGCACTTGGGGTACGTAGTGTCTGTGCTAATATCGATGCAAGATTAGGGCTAATAACTAGCTCTCCGCGCAGTATCTTCCTGATATCATCAATGATTAAGTCAGGCTCCATATCTTTTAATAGGTAACCATCGACCCCTAATTTTAATGCTTCTTGCACATCATTACCGCTATCAGAGACCGTAAACAACAGCGTCTTTACCTTAATATGTCGAGCTTTGATTTCCTTTAAAGTTTCAATACCAGTCAATACGGGCATATTGTGATCAAGGATAACTAAGTCAACCGCATTGTTTTGTAGAAAGTCTAAGGCTTGCTTGCCATCGCTTGCTTCGCCCACCACCTTGACATCGCCCTCAAGACTGAGTAAATCTGACATGCCTCGGCGTAACATAGGATGGTCATCAACCAGTAATAGTTTAGCTGGCGAGGTCGCGGTATAAACAACAGTACTCATAACAGTCCCATAAAGTAAAAAAAAGAGTTTTCAAAGTTAACCACTATATAAACTAATAGCGGTTAAAAAAGTCAGGGGCGAACTTGACCGCTATAATCGTGCCTTTTGGCTCATTATCAGTCACGATCAAGATGCCGCCCAAACTGTGCGCGCGCTCTTCCATAATCATCAGGCCATGATGTAGGGATTGATCAACCTCGCCTGCGATACCAACCCCATCATCTATAATCGCCATAACGATATGAGTGTTTTCATCATTGTGGCCAAAATCAATCTCTACATTGTTGGCATGAGCATGACGGCTTATATTTGATAAGGCTTCTCTGGCGATTTGAATAAGATCCACCTGTTCAGCGGCGGTTAGATTGAGCGTCATGACGTTATTATTCACGGTCACATCAAAGCCACCTTTTAAGGCAAATTCGCTAGCCGATTCGTGCAAGGCTTCATCAAAGTTATCGTTATCAATAGTCAGACGAAAGGTCACCAATAAGTCTCTTAGCTCCTGATAAGCAGATTTTAGCCCTGTTTTTATGTGCTCAATATGCGCCCAAACATTTTTTTCAGCTGCTATCTCTTGTTGGGTGAAGGCTTTTTTCAGGTGTTTTTCTAACACGCTAATCTGTATCTTAAGATAGGACAAGGACTGCGCCAAAGAGTCGTGCAGCTCTCTTGCAATAGTCGTACGCTCTTCAAACAGCACCAGCTGATACTCCTGCTGTCTTTGTTTACGTAGTGATAGCGCGGTACTGATTAGGCTGGTGAGCGTAGTAATGAGCTCATCATTTTCAAAGCGAAAATATGGGCTATTTTCATCAATAATCGGAATACGATTGGAGGCTTTCGGTGATCTTTGAAAAGTTTTTTCACCCATATTGGCAGCGCTAGATGTTGATAGATCAGGCGATTGTGATTGTGGCGGGGTAGTCGGTAGCATAGACTTAGGCCGCACTCTTAACTCACCAAATTTAGCCTTTTGATGGGCGATAAGATAAGATTTAGTATGCTCATTGTTTTTGATACTACAATTATCACAAGTGAGTTTGGCGCACAGCTCTTGCATATTATCACTGTGCAAGGCTATAGAGTCTTTATGATTAAGTACATCATTTTGTAGGCACAAGGTGAGCTCTAGGTGCGGCAGTATCTCGCCAAAGTCAGTAATTAAGCTGTCAAGTTTATGCAAGCTTAACTGGCTGGTGGTTAAATGTTGGGCGAAATCATAAAGTAAGGTCAATGCTTGGTTAGCTTTGATTAAATGCTGGGTCTTTATGCTTATCTCGTTTTCAAGGGAGAGCTGGCACGTATCAATCGTTGCAGCCATCTTATTAAAAGATGCCCCCAAGGCATTAAATTCGCTATAGCCTGATATAGCTACTCTCGTATCATATTTGCCTTGTTCAAATGCTGTATTAGCGTTAATAAGCTGCTCCACTGGCATCAGCACGTTGCGTCGAAGCTTATACAGACCGACCATCATAATAAGTATAGTCAGCACTAGCGAGACAAGCTGGAGCAATTGCTGCCAGTTTTGCCGCTGCTCATTCCTATACTGCAATTCACTCACTAACGCATCCACATCATCAACATAAGGTAATGAGGCGGTATAAAAAGCTCCTTTATCTTGTAATAGCAATGCAGGCTTTAGCTGCTGTAACCACTGCTTTTCAATGCTGTCAAAACCTTGATCAATGAGCTTATGCTTACGCTTACTTTCTATTAAATAAGTATCTAACTTTCCCAGCCTAGCTTCCATATCTGTGATGAGAATCACTATTTTTGCATCATCTCCAAGCACATGAGCCGTTTTGCTATCAGTCAAGGTATTAGCTGTCTGCTGGCTAGTAGAGTCATTTACCTGCGAAGAGCTTTCTATATCAGTGCTAGCACTACCAGTAGGATTAACATCAACAAAATCAGTCGCCAATTGAAAATTAATTCGATAAGCGGCCATCCGTACTGATCCTGCTGTATTAATGGCTTGAGCATCGGTCTCTGATATCCATGCCAGCATACCGCCGCCGAGCGCTGATACCAAGCATAAGAGAGCAATAGCACAGGCGCTCGCCCATGCTTGAATAGGTAAAGAATGACGTAAAAATTTTCTGATCATGAATAACACTTCACTTATCAAATACTATAACGAATTTAGGGGATAAAAAAGCCAAACAATAATCACTCATTGCTTATTCAACTTCTTACCCTTTTAACTTTTACCCTACAGATTGAGAAGGATAGCGCCTTAAACCTACTAAGGACTACTCCTTTAGGGTGCCAGTATACCACCATGTATGAATACTAATAAAACAACACTCAGAGTAAGGTGAGATATAAGGTTTTATTCATAAATGACTTTTTAACTGTACTGATTTAACCGTACTGATCAAAAATAAGATAAAAATAGGGCGGATAAGCAAAGGTGGTGGACGATATCGCAGAGGTTCAGAGTCTGTTTTCTACTACTTGATGATATCTAGCGACTTATATAAGCAGTGATAAGCGAGGAAGAGCATGAGTAATAAACACTATACAAAAGGCGGTAAACTAATTACTGACTGGCGTCCTGAGGTGCAAGAATTTTGGGAAAATGGTGGTAAAAAAGTAGCTACGCGTAACTTATGGATATCGATACCTGCCCTGTTACTTGCCTTCGCGGTTTGGATGGTATGGAGCGCGGTCATCGTAAACTTACCTGAGATTGGCTTTAGTTTTGATGATGGTCAGCTGTTTTGGCTAGCAGCGCTGCCAGGACTGACGGGGGCAACACTACGTATATTTTACTCTTTCATGGTGCCCATCTTTGGGGGTAGACGCTGGACCGCAATTTCAACCGCATCCTTGCTTATTCCAGCATTATGGATGGGCTTTGCGGTTCAAGATCCAAATACACCATTCATAACCTTTGCTATTATTGCGCTGTTGTGTGGTTTTGGTGGCGCGAACTTCTCCTCTTCTATGTCTAATATCTCGTTCTTTTATCCCAAATCTGAGCAAGGCACGGCGCTAGGTCTAAATGCAGGCTTAGGTAATCTTGGCGTCTCAGTCATGCAGTTCGCTATCCCTGTCGTTATTGGGCTAGGTGTTTTTGGTGCTTTGGGCGGCGCGCCGCAAGTCACGGCAGCTGGCAAAGAGCTGTACTTACAAAATGCAGGCTTTATTTGGATACCTTTTATCGTTGTTGTCTCAATAGCGGCTTGGTTTATGATGAATGATATCTCATCTGCCAAAGCATCGTTTAAAGATCAATCGGTTATCTTTACCCGTAAGCATAACTGGATAATGTGTATTCTTTATATGGCAACTTTCGGCTCATTTATTGGCTTTTCTGCCGCTTTTCCAATGCTGATAAAAGGCTCTTTTCCTGAAATAAACCCCCTTAAATACGCCTTTTTAGGACCATTTGTCGGCGCCATATTTCGTCCATTAGGCGGCTGGGTATCGGATAAAATAGGTGGCGCACGAGTAACCTTTTGGAACTACATAGTGATGGTTATTGCTGTCATTGGGGTGATGTACTTTTTACCTAGTGAGACCAGTCAAGGCAGCTTTGTCGGTTATTTTATCTGCTTTATGGTGCTATTTATTACTACAGGTATCGGTAACGGCTCAACCTTTACTATGATCCCTGTTATTTTCAAAACCTTTTTAGAGCGTCTACACCCTAGTAGAGTAGGCACAGAAGCCTTGTTTATTGAAATACGTAAGGAGTCTGCTGCAGTTGTTGGCTTTACCGCAGCTATCGCAGCTTATGGTGCTTTCTTTGTACCGAAGATGTTTGGTTCAGGTCTAGGAGTATCTGGTACTTTCATTGCTTTGATTATTTTCTATATCGTTTGTATCGTTTTAACTTGGTGGTATTACAGCCGCGGTAATGCTGAAATCCCTTGTTAAGAGGTTTTAAATCTAAAAAATAAATCCAAAATGATTGTTCGGTTTGGCTACTTATCTGAGTAGCCTTTTTTTATTTAATTTTTTATCAGATTCAAGCGGATAGCGAACATCGAGCACTACTACTAAGGGAGTAGATCCATGCTCATATTAGTCAATAGTCAGACTATGTAAGGTTTCATAAAATGATGATACCGAAATAGTATTGTTAGCTGTATTCATAGAGCTAAGCATTAGACCAAATATTAGAACTCTCTGTTAGGACTAAGCATCAAAGCTATTTATTAAACGCATGCTAGGGCTAGATATATAACGAGCATCAACACAAAGGATAGAGATATGAGCCATTTACTTGACCAATTTCGTTTTTTTAAGCGTAAACAAGGCGAGTTCGCTGACGGACATGGCGAGACTCGTGCAGAGTCACGTTCGTGGGAGGATTCTTACCGCAACCGCTGGCAGTACGACAAGATTGTGCGCTCAACTCATGGCGTCAACTGTACTGGCTCATGCTCTTGGAAGATTTATGTTAAAAACGGTCTAGTAACGTGGGAGACGCAGCAAACGGACTATCCAGAAACCCGTCCAGATCTGCCAAATCATGAGCCGCGCGGCTGTCCACGTGGTGCTAGTTATAGCTGGTATATGTACTCGGCTAATCGGGTCAAATATCCTAAAGTTCGTAAGCCGCTACTCAAGCTATGGCGCGAAGCCAAAGGCCAGTTCCCAGACCCTGTTGATGCCTGGGGCAGTATTGTCGAAGACCCTATCAAAGCCGAACAGTACAAGTCTAAGCGCGGCATGGGCGGCTTTATCCGCTCAACATGGGGCGAGGTCAATGAAATCATCGCGGCTAGCAACGTCTATACGGCTAAGACTTATGGCCCTGATCGCATTGTTGGCTTCTCACCGATTCCTGCAATGTCAATGGTTAGCTATGCCGCAGGTAGCCGCTATCTATCTTTGATTGGTGGTGTTTGTCTATCGTTTTATGATTGGTACTGTGATCTACCACCAGCCTCACCGATGACTTGGGGCGAGCAAACGGACGTGCCTGAATCAGCGGATTGGTACAACTCGGACTATATTATTGCTTGGGGCTCTAACGTGCCGCAAACGCGTACGCCTGACGCGCATTTCTTTACCGAAGTTCGTTATAAAGGTACCAAAACCGTCTCTATTACCCCTGATTATGCGGAAGTGTCAAAGCTTACTGACTTATGGCTTAACCCTAAACAAGGAACGGATGCGGCATTAGCGCAAGCGTTTTGTCACGTTATCTTAAAAGAGTTCTATCTCAAGCAGCCAAGCGACTATTTTTACGACTACGCCAAGCGTTATACCGATTTGCCTATCTTAGTTATGATAGAGGGCGAGGAGGGCATGCGTCGTCCTGGTCGCTATCTGCGAGCATCAGATTTGGTCGATGATTTAGGTCAAGAAAATAACCCAGAATGGAAGACGATTGGCTTAAGTCAAACGGGCGAGCTGGTATCGCCACAAGGCTCAATCGGTTATCGCTGGGGCGAAAAAGGCAAATGGAACATCGAGCAAAAAGACGGCGCAACGGGTAAAGCGTTTGATTTAACTCTAAGCCTAAAAGACAGCGCTGAGACTTGTACCGTCGCTTTTGATTACTTCGGTAATGTCGAGCATCCTCATTTTAACTGTGTACCTGGTGAGGCGATCCAGCAAAAAACGATTCCTTGCAAGACCATAACCCTTACCGATGGCACAACCGCTACGGTTGCCACAGTGTTTGACTTAACCACTGCCAGCTTAGGCGTCGATAGTGGTCATGGTGGCGATCATGTCACTGACGATTATAACGATGCAACCGTACCAGGCACGCCTGCTTGGCAGGAAGTGATAACAGGCGTAAGCCGTGAGCGCGTGATTCAAGTAGCCCGTGAGTTCGCTGAAAACGCCCATAAAACCCACGGCAAATCGATGATTATCATCGGTGCGGGTATGAATCACTGGTATCACCTCGATATGAACTATCGCGGTGTCATCAATATGCTCATGCTCTGCGGCTGTATCGGTAAGTCTGGCGGCGGCTGGGCACATTATGTGGGTCAAGAAAAACTGCGCCCACAAACTGGCTGGTTGCCACTAGCCTTTGCACTCGACTGGCATCGTCCGCCACGTCAAATGGCAGGTACGAGCTTCTTTTATGCGCACAGCTCGCAATGGCGTCATGAGACCATCTCAGCGCACGAGATACTATCACCACTGGCGAATAAAAAGTTCTTCCCAGAGCACATGCTGGACTACAACATTCAAGCAGAGCGAGCGGGCTGGTTACCCTCAGCGCCGCAGCTCAATCGTAACCCGTTGACTATCGCCGCCGAAGCTAGAGCCAAAGGTCAAGATATCGAGGAATATGTCGTTGATTCCTTACATGAGGGCAGCCTACGCTTCGCTTGTGAATCTCCAGATAATCCCGTCAACTTCCCGCGCAACATGTTTATCTGGCGCTCGAACCTTTTAGGCTCATCAGGTAAAGGTCATGAGTATATGCTCAAGTACTTCTTGGGCACCTCAAACGGTCTACTCAATGAGGAAAACCCGACGGGGCATCTGCAACCTAAAGAGGTCGATTGGGTCGAAAAGGGTCCTACAGGCAAGCTTGACTTAGTGGTGACCTTAGATTTTCGCATGTCATCAACTTGTCTGTACTCTGACATCGTCTTGCCAACCGCGACTTGGTACGAAAAAGATGACATGAATACCTCAGATATGCACCCGTTCATTCATCCTTTGACCGCTGCTACTGATCCTGCTTGGGAATCCAAAACCGATTGGGAAATCTATAAAGGTATTGCCAAGACCTTCTCTGAAGTCTCTAAAGGGCATTTAGGCGTTGAAACCGATGTGGTCACTTATCCGATGCAACATGATAGCCCAGGTGAGCTGGCTCAGCCTTTTGGTGGTACCGATTGGAAAACCGCTGGCGAAAAACCTGTTCCTGGTAAAAACTGCCCAATGATCAAAATCGTTGAGCGTGACTATCCTAATACTTATGCCAAATTCACCGCGCTTGGGCCACTCATGGACGAGCTAGGTAATGGCTCTAAAGGGCTGAACTGGGATACTAAAGAAGAAATTGTTAACTTAGGCGATCTGAACTACAGAATCGTGAATACTGGTGTTGCTGAAGGTCGACCACGTATAGAGACAGCGGCTAACGCTTGTGAAACCATCCTAATGCTAGCGCCTGAAACTAATGGTCATGTCGCGGTTAAAGGCTGGGCTGCGTTGTCTGAATTTACGGGTCGCGATCATAGCCATTTGGCCAAACCTAGTGAGCATATAAAAATTCGCTTCAAAGACATCGTCGCGCAGCCACGTAAGATTATCTCAAGTCCGACGTGGTCAGGTATTGAGTCTGACAAGGTCAGCTATACCGCAGGCTACACTAATGTTAATGAGCTTATTCCTTGGCGTACGATTACTGGTCGTCAGCAGTTTTATCAAGACCATCCTTGGATGCAAGCCTTTGGTGAACAGATGCAGCAGTATCGTCCACCAATCGATACCAAAACCACTGAAATCATCAAAGACGCCAAGCCTAATGGCAATAAAGAGATTGTCCTAAACTTTTTAACACCGCATCAAAAGTGGGGTATTCACAGTACTTACTCTGAAAACCTACTAATGCTGACCCTAAGCCGTGGTGGTCCTTGTGTTTGGATGTCTGAAACAGATGCACGCAAGGCAGGTATCGTCGATAACGATTGGATAGAGCTGTTCAATGCTAACGGTGCGCTAACAGCCCGTGCCATTGTCAGCCAACGGGTCAAAGAGGGCATGGTCATGATGTATCACGCTCAAGAAAAACTAGTCAACATCCCAGGCTCGCAGCAAACCGGTATTCGTGGCGGTATTCATAACTCGATGACCCGTACTATCCTAAAGCCCACTCATATGATCGGTAGCTACGCCCAGCAATCTTACGGCTTTAACTACTATGGCACGGTAGGCTGTAACCGCGATGAGTTTGTCGTTATCCGTAAAATGTCAAAAATCGACTGGTTAGAAGAAAAACCAGATGATGAACTGCCGCGCCCATTGCCAACCACTATCGATGGATAAAACGGCATTGCAGTATTTTAGGATAAGACAAGTTTTTAATTATGCTTTTTAATGATAGCTGGAGCACACACCCATGAAAATTCGTTCACAAGTCGGCATGGTGCTTAACCTTGATAAATGTATCGGTTGCCACACCTGTTCAGTCACCTGTAAAAACGTTTGGACCAGCCGCGAAGGTATGGAATACGCGTGGTTCAATAATGTTGAGTCAAAACCAGGTATTGGTTATCCCAAAGAGTGGGAAAATCAAAATAAATGGAAAGGTGGCTGGATACGTAATGCTAATGGCACTATTAATCCGCGTATCGGTGGTAAGTTCCGCGTATTAGCCAATATCTTTGCCAATCCTGATTTGCCTGAGATTGATGACTATTATGAGCCGTTTGATTTTGATTATCAGCATCTGCATACCGCCCCTATCGGTAAGTATCAACCGATTGCGCGCCCACGTTCTTTAATAACGGGCAAGCGTATGCAAAAGATCGAATGGGGCCCTAACTGGGAAGAAATCTTAGGCACTGAGTTTGAAAAAAGACGTAAAGATAAGAACTTTGACAATATCCAAGCTGAGATATATGGCGAGTATGAAAACACCTTTATGATGTATCTACCGCGCCTTTGTGAGCATTGTTTGAACCCTACTTGCGTCGCCTCTTGCCCTAGTGGTGCGATCTATAAGCGTGAAGAAGACGGCATTGTCTTGATCGATCAAGACAAATGCCGTGGTTGGCGCATGTGTATCTCTGGCTGCCCTTACAAAAAGATCTACTACAACTGGAAGTCTGGTAAATCTGAAAAATGTATCTTCTGTTATCCCCGTATCGAAGCGGGCTTGCCGACGGTATGTTCAGAGACTTGTGTTGGGCGTATTCGCTACTTAGGCGTATTGCTCTATGACGCTGACAAAATCGCCGAAGCCGCGAGCACCCCTAACGAGCAAGACTTATATCAAGCACAGCTTGATATATTTTTGGATCCGAACGATCCTGCGGTCATCGCTCAAGCGTTAAAAGATGGCGTGCCGCAATCGGTTATTGATTCAGCCCAGCGCTCACCTGTTTATAAGCTGGCAGTCGATTGGAAACTAGCGCTACCGTTACACCCTGAATACCGTACGCTACCTATGGTTTGGTATGTACCGCCATTATCACCGATTCAAAACGCTGCTGAAGCGGGCAAAGTCGGTATGGACGGTCTCATCCCTGATGTTGACAGTTTACGTATTCCACTGCGTTATCTTGCCAATATGCTGACAGCAGGCGATGAAGAGCCGGTACGTTTGGCTCTGAAACGCTTGCTCGCTATGCGTAGCTACAAGCGTATGCAACTGGTCGAAAAGCAAGAAGTACAAAGCATCTTAGACGACGTCGGTTTGACTAAACTGCAAGTCGAGGAGATGTACCGTTATCTGGCTATCGCTAACTACGAAGATCGCTTTGTCATACCAACCGCGCACCGTGAAGAAGCCTTAAGCGATGCATTCGCTGAACGTGGCGGCTGTGGCTTTACCTTTGGCGATGGTTGCTCATCTGGTGAGTCTGATAACAGTATGTTTGGGCAAAGTAAAACCAATCGTCGCGACTTTACCCAAACTGTCCAAAAGTGGGAGGTATAACATGCCAAATTCTAAACTAAATAGCCCCGAATCTTATAGCGCCCAGCCTTACAATAATGATTTAGGCGACGATTTAGATAATGATTTGGATCATGATACGGATGTGCTTCCTATGATTGAACATTCTGAGCTGAAGATCCTCAAAGTACTCAGCTTATTGGTAGATTATCCAACCAATGAGCTGTTTGCAGACGATACTTTTGCGACCTGCAAGCAAATAGTAATGAGTTCAACCTTGATCAGTCCACAAGTGCGCCGTCAAATTAGCGACTTAATCGATAGTTTAATCGCTAAAGGATCGCTTGAAGCGCAAGCGGAATATGACGGACTATTTGAGCGTGGTCGTACTTTATCACTATGGTTGTTTGAGCATGTGCATGGCGAATCGCGTGATCGCGGTCAAGCCATGGTGGATCTGATGAATCAGTACGAAGAAGCTGGTTTTATGATCAATATGAAAGAGCTACCAGACTATATTCCTTTATATCTAGAGTTTTTGGCTTATCAAGCAACGGTGATAAACGACGATATTCAGATTCGTATGGAGATAGCTGATGTCAGCCATATTATTGCTTTGCTAGCCGCTAGACTCAAAGACCGCAGTAGCCTGTACGAAGGTTGTTTTAATGCGCTATTGCAAATCGCTGGTAAGCCGCTTGATATCGTGGCGGATTACGATGAAAAAATCAGTAAAGAGCCACGCGATGACACTTTTGATGCCATAGATAAAGAGTGGGAAGAAGAGGTCGTTGATTTCTTAGATGCCCAGCAAGAAGAGCGCTGCGCCTCATCCACTAGCACGCAAAGCCTTGCGGCTAAGGCTGGAGTTAGAAAGTCTACGTCAGCGGCAAAAATGGTTGATGCGCCCGTACATTGGGTGGATTTTAAGCAAACTAGCAAGCAAAACCAGACAGCTGACCAATTATAAGGAGAGATAACATGAATCTTGGAGCGCCTAGTTTACAAGCTTTAGCCAGCCTAAATTGGCTACAAATATTCCTTTTTGGTGTTTATCCCTATATTGCGTTGGCTATTGCTATCGTTGGTACTTGGGTGCGCTTTGATCTATCACAGTACTCTTGGAAATCCAGCTCTTCGCAGATGCTCAGAAAGAAAAACATGCGCTGGGCGAGCAACCTATTTCATGTCGGTATTATTATCGTGTTACTTGGGCATTTATTCGGTTTGCTCACGCCGCATATTTTATATGATCGCTTTATCAGTGCAGGTAATAAGCAAATATTAGCAGTAGTGGTTGGTGGTATTGCTGGCGTGTTCTGCTGGATTGGGCTAGTGATGCTGATGTGGCGACGTTTTACTGATGATCGCATCTCTAACACTTCTAAGTTTTCCGACAAAATGATATTGGTAATATTGTTTGTGCAGTTAACGTTAGGACTAGGCACTATCTTTACCTCAGCTCAGCATTTAGATGGATTGACCATGCTCAACTATGCAGGGTGGGCACAGGACATTACACTCTTAAGACCAATACAAGCCGCAGCACGTATCGAGCAGGCGGATCTTATTTATCAGCTACATATGGCATTAGGTATCACTTTGATTATGATTTTCCCATTCACCCGTTTGATTCATATTATCAGTGCGCCTGTGTGGTATCTCGGTCGTCGATATCAGATCGTTAGACAAAAAAGCTCTCAATAAAAAGCTCTCAATAAAAAGTCTCAATAAATAGTCGCAATAATGATGCAAGGGAATTTGAATAATGTTATTATAAGATGTATTTAAAATGAATGTTTAACGATGGTTTGATAGCTGGCCTATAAACCATCGTTGCATTTTTCAAATGCATACCTTCAATACATATATTAATTAACTTATTTAGATCCTGAAAAAGAGAAATATTATGGCTACTGCACAAACGCTAAAAATCGTCAAAGCAACCGTTCCTGTATTAGAAGAACACGGCAACGCTATTACCACTGTATTTTATCAAAATATGTTCGCCAATCATCCTGAGCTACTCGATATCTTTAATGAAACCAATCAAAAGCTAGGCCGCCAACAAACGGCATTGGCAACGACGGTTCTGGCGGCCGCGAAACATCTTGAGCATTTGGAAGTTTTATTACCACAAGTGACCGAAATAGGTCATAAGCATCGTGCTTTGCAGATCTTGCCAGAGCATTACCCTATCGTCGGCGAGCATCTAATAGGCGCTATCAAACAAGTGCTAGGCGAGGCGGCTAACGATGACATTATAGAGGCTTGGACTGAAGCCTATGATGAGATCGCTAATGTCTTTATTCAGTTTGAAAAAGGCTTGTATATTGATGCGATGTGGAAAGGCTTTGCGAGCTTTAAAGTCGTCGAAAAAGTAGCCGCTGCAACAGATATTGCCGCCTTTACTGTCGTTCCTGTAAATGATGATTCAGAAGATAAAAGCCAAAATATTGATTTGAGCAAACTTGCTTTAACCGCTGGGCAATACATCACGGTAAAAACAAACCCTCAAGACAGCGACCATTTAGCGCTACGTCATTACTCTTTAAACTCCACTATTACCGATAAAGGTATTCAGTTCGCTGTCAAAAGAGACAATCGCAATGGTCATTATGGCTTAGTCTCTAACTATCTACACGACGAGCTGCAAGTGGGCGAGACGCTGTTATTATCAGCACCAGCGGGCGACTTTGCTCTTGATAAAGAACTTATCCATCAGAACGATATTCCATTAGTATTTATTAGTGCTGGCGTGGGGATTACGCCTATTCTAGCGATGCTCGAGACTCAAGTAACGGCGAACCCTCAGCGTCCTATTATCTGGGCTTATGCTTGTCAAAATAACGATCATCATGCTTTTGAGAGTCAAGTAAATCAACTTTTAGAGTCAGCGACCACGGTAGAAAAAAATATCTTCTACTTTGATAGTGGACAGCTATTAGGTAACGACTTACTGGCTACTTTGCCTAAACCTGCTGACATCTACGTCTGCGGCTCTATGCCGTTTATGGAAAGTATGATTGGTGGCTTAACAGCGCTTGAGCACAGCACTGATAGTGTCCATTACGAACCGTTTGGTCCTAAAATGAGCCTACAAATCGCTTAAGTCTTTGTATTAATAGTAATGATAATAACAACAGAACGGCATTTAAGCAGCATTGTAATTAACCCTCATTATGCTTTTAAACGCTGTTCTGTTTATTACTTAATAAAATTTTTCAGTTTTGCAGTAAAGTTAATGATTTTTTGAATTTTGATTACCTAATTTGATTATTTAAATAGCGGAGTAGAACCTATGACAGTCAGTACTTATAACCCAGCCGACTACATTAATAACGACGTCACTCATGCCGCTAACGCCCCTACTGTCGCAAGCAAGCTGGCAACGCATACTATCGACACAACACCTGCCAATAACAGTGATGACATTGTCCGTGTCATGCCCAGCTTAGCTGACCTACAAAAGCCACATTCTGATCAAGAGTTTATTGATAAGGCCATGCGCGAAGAGCGTAGCAATCACAGCAATAATAGCAATCTCATCGGCTCTAGCCGTGAAGAGCTACCAACGGTCAGTGTCAACGGTGTAATGATTGATAAAACCGCTATCGCGCAAGAGCTACAGTATCACCCTGCTAAGGATAAAGATGACGCCCTGTTTTTAGCAGCCCAAGCTCTAGTCGTTCGTGAACTGTTAAGAATCGCTGTATTAGAGGATAATAATCTTGGCGAGTCTGCATGGATAGAGGATGAAGAGCAGGCGATCTCAGCACTCATTGATAAAAATGTCCAAGCTGTGATGCCAGATATAGACACTTGCAAACGCTATTATCAGCAAAATACTGCTGACTTTAAGACCGATCCTATTATGTCAGTGCGCCATATCTTATTAGCTTGTCTGCCTGAAGATGGTGAAGAGAGATTAGCCGTCAAAAAAACGGCTTATGAGATGATTGAGCAGATTAATAATAATGCCAATCCCAATGCAGAATTTATTCAGATAGCACGTCAATACTCGGCTTGTCCCTCAAAAGAAGCGGACGGTGAGCTTGGCGTGGTTAGTAAAGGTCAAACGGTTTCAGAGTTTGAAAGCATATTATTTAGCTTAGAGACGGGCCTTGCGCCAAGTCCTATCGAGAGTCGATACGGCTTTCATATTGTCGAGGTGCTCGATAAGCAACCAGGGATGCAAATGACTTATGACCAAGTCGCAGCGGCAATCTCTAATAAATTAAGCCAGCAAGCCTTTCATCAGTCGCTTTGTGATTATTTATTTATGTTATCTAACGAAGCCGAGATAGAAGGTATTGAGGTGACGCTTGAGCAAGAAAACATCTTTCGAGGATAGTTAGCTATCGGCTTAAAATAATTTTATTTACTATAGTCTTTTATTGAGAATAGGGGTACGGCGTTTATGATCACGACAGATCAGTTGCTCCATGCGATAACCAAGCGTGTCGAGATTTACAATAAAATTGATGCTCCTATAAATAAAAGAGCTACAGAGATGTGCTCGCTTTTGGAGAGTCGTAATAAGATCTTAGCGGATTATATTATGTCGCCGTTTGACGTTCCTAGACAGAATGTATCAGCAATGGATGGCTATGCTATAGCGAAAGGCAGTACGCTCTCAAAAGCCACTATGATTGAAATAGTTGGCGAATCACAAGCGGGAAGCCCCTTTGCAGGTTCGCTTAAAAAAGATCAGGGCATTCGTATTTTTACTGGTGCTGTCGTGCCAGACGGCTGCAATACGGTTATTATGCAAGAGAACACCAATTTTGAGTTTATAAAAGATAGCATTGATAAAACCCAACCTTATGAGATTATATTAGCAAAAGCGGCAGACACGGATGCGCATATCCGTAAGCAAGGCGAGGAGATACAACAAAAGGAGTTGATGCTACCGCAAGGCAAGCGCTTGAATCCTGCTGATATCAGTTTGCTTGCTAATTTAGGCATTGATAAAGTAAAGGTATTTGAGCCGCTCACCGTCGGCATATTAGCGACGGGTGATGAGCTGGTGACACTTGGCGATAAGTTAACAGACTCTGCGCAAATATATAACTCCAATACCCCAACGCTTAAAAGCATGCTGTCTGATCTGCCGATTGTCATTCGTGATTATGGCATTATCCCTGATGATTTGGATAAAACCACTAAGATTGTCAGTAAAGCCATGCAAAAGTGTGACGTGCTGATATCTACCGCTGGCGTGTCAGTAGGTGATTATGATTTTTTGACTAGGGTCATTGAACAATTAGGTCAGATCAATCATTATAAAGTCGCGATGAAACCAGGTAAGCCTTTTGTTTTTGGCGAACTACTAGGTGATAAGAATAAAAAAATGGCTAAGCCAGTGCTCTATTTTGGTTTACCAGGCAATCCTATATCAACGGTGGTCGGCGCTCTACAATTTATAATCCCAGCGCTATGGCAATTATCTGCGGTCTCAATACAAGATCAGCCTATGCCATTGACCGTAACGGCAACGCTGACCACTGATATTAAAAAATCGGTAGGTCGCACGGACTTTCAGCGTGGTCTATTAACCCGAGATAAACAAGGCGATTATCAAGTCGAAAGCTTCTTTAATCAACAGTCGCACCGAATAAAGCAGCTTAGCCGAGCCAACTGTCTTATTGTACTATCACAAGATACTGGCAATATAGCATCAGGCACTAAGGTAGAAGTACAACCCTTTCCTTGGTTGAATAGTTAAGCTATATAGTCAAAAGTAGTCTCTCCAAATCTACTACTAAAGGGGTAGGGAGGAGGGCTCTTTTGGTTAATAGTCATCTTTACTGAACCTGTCATAATAAGTTTTAATACTAATATATTCACTCACAACCTGAGGCAATGCCTAAAAGTCGACCGTACTCTCAATAGTAGTGGTAATCATCTATGAACCCTCTTGCCCCCATTATAGGCGGTGCTCAGTTATACTCGCCTGCCGTCCCCGCTGTTTTTGATGATGATTCATCGAAACTTGCGGTCTTATCTACTCAATCGTCTACTCAATCCTTCATCAAACCCGCTGAACCTTTAACTGATAGCTTTTCACGGCAGCTCACTTATCTGCGCCTATCTATTACTGATTTTTGTAATTTTCGCTGTGAGTATTGTTTGCCAAACGGCTATCAAGGTAAGCCGCCACAGAATGAGTTAAGTGTGACTGAGATTGCTACCTTAGTGAGCGGCTTTGCGCAAGTTGGGACTAAAAAGGTACGTATTACAGGTGGTGAGCCATCTATTCGTCGCGACGTTGTCGATATTATAAAAGTGATTAAAAATACTGAAGGTATAGAAACCGTCGCTATGACCAGTAATGGCTACAAGCTTGGTAAGCACTTAGCTGATTGGAATAGTGCGGGACTGAATCAAATCAATATCAGTATGGACAGCTTTGACGCTGGGACTTTTCATAAGATGACAGGCTTTGATATGCTGCCGCAGTTAATGACCGATATGGATAAGCTGTTAGACACCACTGATATTGAGCTAAAAATAAACAGTATATTAATGGCAGAAACCGCCTTTGAAAATCTGATGAATGCTATTGAATACGTCAAAGACAGACCCGTGACTTATCGCTTTATAGAATTTATGCAGACCAGTGATAATAGCGATCTATTCTTTGCGCAATATGCTCAGTCTGATCTTATCACTAACTATTTAATCAAGCACGGTTGGCATGCGCATGATCGCGGTAGTGCCGATGGCCCTGCTATTGAATATAGTCACCCTGATTATATCGGACGCATCGGTATGATTGCGCCTTATGCTGCCCACTTTTGTGATAACTGTAACCGTCTGCGCGTCAGTAGTCAGGGCAAAGTCCATCTTTGCCTGTTTGATGACGGTAACTATGATATTCGTAGCTACTTACAGCAAAACGATATTGCGGGCTTAATCAATACTTTACATAGTTTTATGCCGATCAAGCCTGAGCATCATCACTTGCATGAGTCCAACAGCGGTATGATGAATAATTTGTCAATGATTGGTGGCTAAGTTCTTATTAGTAATTTTTTATAAAACAACAACTAGCAAAACACTGACTAAATAATAATCGTTAAGGAACCCTAATGTCCAAACCTGCTGCCGAATTTATCCCACTTAATATCGCCATCTTAACGGTCTCTGACTCTCGTACTATTGACGAGGATAGCTCAGGGCAATATCTGGTCGACCAATTGACCGCTGCGGGGCATCATCTAGCTGATCGCCAGCTTATTACGGATGATATCTACAATATCCGCGCGGTTATTAGCAGTTGGATTGCCGATTCGAATATACATGCCGTTATTACCACTGGTGGCACAGGGTTTTATATTCGTGACAGTATGCCCGAAGCAGTTGGGGTGTTATTTGATAAGTCGATTGATGGTTTTGGTGAGATGTTCCGCTTAATATCAAAAGATGATATCGGCATGGCAACCGTTCAGTCGCGTGCGATAGCTGGCATGGCTAATGGTACTGGTATCTTTTGTCTACCAGGATCAACAGGTGCGTGCCGTACAGGATGGGAGGGCATATTAAAAGAGCAGTTTGATAGTCGTACTCGCCCTTGCAACTTTGTGGCACACTTTATGCGCGCCAATCCTAGCCCTCATTAATATTTTTAATAAGTGCTTTTTTTATTAGCTTTCATTCAAATAGCGAAAGGTGAGAATTTTATGCTCATTACTTATACGGATAATACTATCGCTGATAACACTATGACGATTGATGTTTTATATTTTGCAGATGTAACTGATAAAAAGGATTATAGCGAAGAGAGAGTAAAAATTGAGCAAGCAGCTTCACTGACTGATTTATATAAGCAGCTAAGTCAAAATCATATTTTTAGTCATCCTCAATCGAAACTACGAGTGGCAATAAATGATGACTTCGTCAACTGGAATGAGCTGATTTATGATGGTGATAATGTGGCATTTATTTTGCCAGTTATCTCGCCAGTAGCTTGTAGTTAAAGCCATAAGGATAAATTATATTCAATCATTAAGTTGCTTAATTTTAAATATAACTAAAAAAGGAAATCATAAGTAGTTAAAAAAATTAGGAAGTATCATGCGTATTATAAAAAATCGTATCCGTCATACCTTAGCTTTTAAAATAATAGGTTTAATTGTTTTTACACCATTAACAAGCTGGGTATTCGGGTTTGAGATGTATTTGATAAGTGCAATAGCCAAAGATAACTTCAACAAACTCTTTTAAATTTCAATTTTCAGGATTTAGCTTTATGCTCAACTATATACTAATCGCTCACTTGTTAGGCGCTACAATTTGGACAGGCGGCCATCTGATTTTATCACTAGTTGTGCTACCCAAAGCCTTATCAAAACATGATGTCAATGTACTGCTACAATTTGAAGAACAGTTTGAGAAAGTCGGTATTCCCGCCTTAGTTGTACAAATAAGCACGGGTCTATGGATGGCGTACAAACTGATGCCAGACATTGGAGGTTGGTTCACTTTTGATAACGATATTAGTATTTTGATTGGTCTAAAATTACTACTGTTGTTAGCCACTATTGTTGTGGCTCTACACGCACGCTTTTACGTGATACCTAAACTATCTGCTGAAACGCTAAAAGCCTTTTCAGTAAATATTCTCTTAGTAACTCTGCTATCAGTGAGCTTCGTGGTCGTTGGTACACTTTTTCGGACAGGCTTAAGCGGATAAGTACAATAAATGCTGGTTATAGTTGATTATTAAAGTAAGACACTAGGACATAAGATACCAAGCACCCGATTTATTTTAAATAATATGTGATAGGTGTTTATGTTATTGGCAATTATACGGTTAATACACTTGGCATTATAAAAAGATAAGTTTTAGTGATAAAATCGTCACTCGCTATTTTCTCAATAAAAAGTGTTTTTATAAGAGATAGGTAAGTTATTGAAATCATTCAATCGCCACTCAGATGGTGAATTTGCTATTGCCTGTCCAAAATTTATCGATAAGAAACTGTTATGATCGTCCGACAAAAACCGAATGCATTCAAAATACTTTTTACGTTACGTGGCTCTGTCATTCCGCACATTTATCCTCAGGTTTTATTCATTACCTTACTCAGTGCCATTATATCAGCCGTTCAACATTGGATTCCAAGCTCTTTTTCTACTTATGGTGCCGCGCCTTTTACTTTACTCGGTATCGCTTTATCTCTATTTTTAGGCTTTCGTAATAATGCAACTTATCAACGCTGGTGGGAGGCGCGAGGATTATGGGGTCAGCTGGTCTTTGACTCTCGTAGCTTAACTCGTCAAGTGCTTTCGTTTATTGATGATGAGAGTGAAATAGGACGCGACACACAGCAGTCTATTATCCGCCTTAATATCGCTTTTGTTCATGCGCTACGACATAGACTGCGCAATACATCCCCATGGCAAGATGTTGAGCGTTTTGTAGAGCCTGAATATCATATCAGTATGCGTCAAGCGCGAAATCTACCTGAATACTTGCTACGATTAATGGGTAAAAAATTAGGCTATAGTCGACGCCAGAGTTTGTCCTCGGATCTTATGATACAGAATATGGATAACACATTATCCTCGTTGACGGTAGTTTTGGCAGCGTGTGAGCGTATTCATACGACACCGTTGCCCTTTGCTTATATTCTACTCGTCCATCGAACCACTTATTTATTTTGCTTTATGCTGCCTTTTGGTTTAGCGAACTCTTTAGGTTGGGCCACCCCTTTGATGTGCGCTGTCATTGCCTATACCTTTTTTGGTCTCGATGCTTTGAGTGAAGAGATCACTGATCCCTTCGGTACAGAGGCTAACAATTTACCACTGACGGCCTTATCACGGATTATTGAAATAAACTTGCTAGAGGCAATGGGAGAGACGGATATCCCAGACGAGATTAGTCCAATAGATGGTTATTTTTTAGAGTAAATCATAGATATGAGCCTGCTAAGTGAGAGTAGCTTTTAACAGACCCTATGCAAATATGCTCAAAGTTGGTAGTTTGAGCATTGCGATAAAGATATCTTGTAGCGGTGATCCTCTACTATACTTTTTTCTGCACAATCTATAGGGTCAATGAGGCGCATCAGGCTGCATCATAGGATCAGCGTCGGCAAAGGCTTTTAGCGTACGGCAGTTGGTATCAACAGCGACAATATTGGGGTAAGGACTCAAATCGACTTTGAAACGGCGAGCCGAGGAGACCTGCGGAATAAGATAGCAGTCTGCTAAACTAGGACTGTTGCCATAGCAGAAGTCACCACGGGTTTTGTTGGCAGCCAAGCGCTTCTCTAGCGCAGCAAACCCATCACTCATCCAGCGCTGACACCACGCCATGACTTTGTCTTCTTCCACTGACAGCTCATTACGTAGATATTGCAGTATGCGCCGATTGTTAATCGGATGCATATCACAGCCGATCATGGCACTGATAGCGCGGACGTGCATGCGCCCAGCAGCATCTTTGGGCAGCAATGCAGGTTCAGGATAGACCTCTTCTAACCACTCCAAGATAGCAGGGCTCTGATATAATAGTAAATCATCGGCTTGCAGCACCGGCACTAGTCCTTGTGGGTTAAGCGCTTTAAATTCTGCCTCCAACTGCTCATCCTGTGCTAAATTGACCGTGATATTATCATAGTCCAAGCCCTTTAGATTCATCGCGATACGCGTGCGGTAAGCGGTGCTACTGCGAAAATAGCCATAAAGCGTCATCATCATTAAATCCTTTTATTGTGTTATATAAAGGTAGGTGAAATGGTTATAATTACGCCTACGATCATCACTTTATAAAATCATAAATATCTATTATGACTTTGCGTCTTATATCAATATATAGTAATAGCTAATTAAGCAATCAAAAAATCAATTGAGCCAATCATGCCAGCAGCTAAAAATCCTGTAGATAAATCTATAAGCGCGAGTAAAAGCCAAAACGGCGTGCAATCCCTTGAAGTTGGACTATCGATATTAGATGTGCTTATCGATTATAACGAGCCTATGATGTTAAAAGACATCGCGCAAGCGATACAGATGCATCCTGCAAAGTGCCATCGTTATTTGGTCAGTCTTATCCGCACAAACTACGCGCGTAAGCTCGATGATGGCCGCTATGGGCTTGGCGATAGGGTCAGCTCATTAGCAGCGTTAGGCGCAATGGGTCACACAGGGTTTAACCCGAACAATATCTTAGAGCGCCTCACCTATATTGCTAATGATATTCAAAAAACGACAAACTGCGCGGTACAAATCGCCAAATGGTTCAATGAAGGCCCTATTATCATTCAGTCTGTCGAACCTGATAGTCCTATTAGTATTATTACGCGCATCGGCTCACGTATGCCATTGACGACATCGGCTACAGGCCAGCTGTTTGCTAGTTATCAGTCTGACTCTATCATTAAGCCACTTGTTATCGCCGAATGGAAAACTAATGATACGGCGTTAATAGCAGAAAAATGGCAGCACTTTGAGCAACTAAAAATCGAGATACGCCGCCAAGGGTATGCAACTGTGACGGGCGATATGCTAATGGGTATTAATGCTATTACTATCCCTGTGATCCTACCAGCGCTTGATTGTACCTTCGTTAAGCCTAGCGATAGTCGCTCATTGACTGAACAACCCTCGTTAGAGTATGCGATCACCGTTATTGGTACTACAGAGCAGTTGCCAATAAGTGCAAAACATAATGTCATCGAGAAAATTATGGCAATCGCGCAGCGCTATCAAATTGCGTAGCGATTGCCTTTTTATAGGTTACTAATCTTCATAAGCAATGACTCACTTATCCAAGCGAGTAAGCCACTAAAGGCTTACTCACCCACAGGTGCAACCTCTCTTGCTTCTGCCAATTCCTCAGCGTGCAAAAACTGCGTATGCGCGGGTGCGCGCTTGGTACGTGACCATTCATCGAGCATGTCTCTCTTAATCTCTTCGGTAATCATAGACACTTTGTCTTCTGAGGTCGGATCGTCATAAGTTAGCTCTAAGCGATGGCCATTGGGATCAAAGAAATAGATAGAATGGAAAATGCCATGGTTGGTAACGCCGATAACATCAACTCCGCCATCCTCTAATTGCTTCTTAGCCGCTATCAAAGTATCGCGGTCTTTTACTTTCAGCGCTAAATGCTGAACCCAGTTGGGTGTATTAGGATCAAAGCCCATTTCAGGCTGATTAGGCACTTCAAAAAATGCCAGCACATTGCCATTACCAGCATCTAAAAAGATATGCATATAAGGGTCAAAGGCTTTGGTAGAAGGTACATGGTCTTCAGCAAAGGCTAAAATAAAATTCATGTTTAAGTGCTTTTGATACCATTCGACGGTTTCTTTGGCGTCTTTGCAACGATAAGCTACGTGATGGATTTTTTCAATTTCAAAACTCATATCAAACTCCTTTTGATAGGCGTGCTGTTAATATAAATTGCCAATGGCTAATGGGGCGATTGGCAACTTATATTTGCAAACTAATACTATGTATAAACACTATTGGTTAAAATCAAAGCTGAGCGCGGGCAATACTTTGCCGCGTACTTCACCAAAGCCGATGCGAACACCGTCTTTTTCGCTATAACCTTTCATAATCACAGTGTCACCATCTTCGATAAAGCTACGCGTCTCGCCACCTTTGAGGGTGACTGGTTTGGTCGCATTCCATGCAATCTCAAGCATCGAACCATAAGAGTCAGGTGTAGGTCCCGAAATCGTCCCTGAACCCATCATATCGCCAACTTCCACTTTACAACCCGTAATGGTGTGATGGGTCAGTTGCTGTGCCATCGACCAATACATATATTTGAAGTTAGTCTCACAAACGACAGTGGCTTCATCGCTGTTTTCAGGTAATAGCTCTACTGATAGATTAATATCATAGCTGTTATTGGGCTCTTTTTCATTGAGATAAGCCAGCGGCTTTGGCTCTTGGGCTGGGCATGGGGTTCTAAAAGGGGCTAGGGCATCCATAGTTACAATCCAAGGCGATACCTCAGAGGCAAAGGTTTTGGCATTAAATGGGCCGAGCGGTACATATTCCCATTTTTGAATATCGCGAGCTGACCAGTCGTTGAGCAGTACCATGCCAAAGATATGCTCGATAGCAGCATCGACGGCAATCGGTTGACCGATATTATTGCCTTGACCGACAACGAAAGCGGTTTCAAGCTCAAAATCCAAACGCTGACAGGCTGAGAATACAGGGCGCGCATCAGCATTGGGTTTTAGCTGACCTGATGGGCGTACTACATCGTCCCCACTGACGATGACGGTGCTGGCACGTCCGTTATAGCCAACGGGCATCTCAGTCCAGTTCGGCAGTAGGGCGTTACTTGGATCACGGAACATAGTACCGACGTTGGTCGCGTGCTCTTTAGAAGAGTAAAAATCGGTAAAGCCAGGTACTCGTACTGGCAGATGCAGGGTGACGTCTGTTTGCTGGAATAGCGCTTTTTTCTGCAAGTCTGTATTGTCGCGTAAGCTATCACAGTCACTAGAGAGTAGGGTTTGGATAGTTTTGCGTGCTGTCGTCCAATTATCACGGCCAGAGTCAATAAAGGCGTTCAGCGTTGACTGGTCAAAATAAGGCCCACCGTCTAGGCTCAGTAAGCCCTCCGATTCAAGCACGGATAAATCTAATACCCGCTCGCCAATAGCTACGCCTGCGCGGCGTTGACCCTCGGCCGTTTCACTAAAGATGCCATAAGGCAGGTTATGAATTGAGAAGTCAGAATCTTGAGCGACATCGATAAAAGAGGTGAGGTTTTTGTCAATCGTTGACATATAGTGCTCCTTGCTGAATATGGATTTGAAAGTATTAAAATAATAGGGTAGTGAATTACGTTATATATAATTACTTACGTATAATGTAATTTATCAAATTGTAGATTGCAAGCACTTTTATAAATGTTGTACATAAAGCAGTCTCATAGTTGATACTAAATAAAACAGGCACAAAAAAAGGCTGAGACTGGCTCAACCTTTCTAATTCATCTATATTTTGCTAAACCTTGTAGCGGTTTGCTTAGGTTTTCCGTTTAATTCTCAAGCTGTTTAGTCTTTTAATACATCCGCCATAGCGTTTGCCACATAATCGATGTTATTGGTGTTCAATCCTGCCACACACATCCGTGAGTTGGATATCATATAGATACTATACTCACTTTTTAGGCGCTCGACTTGCTCAGGGGTCAGACCAGTAAAGCTAAACATACCGTTTTGACGGGTAATGTAATCGAAGTTGCGGTTCGGAATTTTGGCCTCTAATACTGATTTGAGCTTTAGGCGCATGGCTTTGATACGGTCACGCATCGCATAGACTTCACCGATCCATTGCTCGTGCAACGCGGCATCGTTCATAACAATATCGACGACATGGCCGCCATGTGACGGTGGGCTTGAGTAGATACGACGTACCATAGAGTTTAACTGACCGAAGACGCGCTCGGCTTCATCTGTCGTTGGGCAAACCACTGATAGACCGCCAACTCGCTCACCATATAGCGATAAGTTTTTGGAAAACGAGTTACTGACGAACAAGGGCAGACCCATATCTACCGCTTTACGGATAGCATAAGCATCGCTATCCATGTCCTCGCCAAAGCCTTGATAGGCGATGTCCATAAAGGGAATCAGCTCATGCTCTTGAATGACATTTAATACGGTATCCCATTGCGCATGGGTCAAATCTAGTCCCGTTGGGTTATGGCAGCACGGGTGGAGCAAAATCACATCGTTTTTATTTAATGTTGCAAAAAATGCAATCATCTCGTCGAATCTGAGGCCACCTGTTGCGGTGTCGTAGTACGGGTATTTACCGACTTCTACATTAGAGCCTTCAAATATAGCGATATGGTTGCCCCACGTTGGGTCGCTAACGTAGCACTTAGATTGCGGGAACCATTCATTGATAAACTCTGCCCCAATCTTTAGAGCGCCTGAGCCGCCGATAGTGGCGATAGTCGCAACTAAGCCGTCTTTTAGAACCTGAGCATCTTTACCGAACAGCAAATCTTGACAGCCTTTGCGATGTCCTGGCAGGCCTGCCATAGGCAGGTATGGACGTGCAGAAATCGAGTCAGCGATACGCTTTTCTGCGGTTTTTACGCAATCAAGCACAGGCATCACGCCATTTTCATCATAATAAATGCCGATACCTAAATTGATTTTATTAGGATTTTCATCGGCCAAAAATTTTTCTACCAATCCCAAGATAGGATCACCAGCATAATAATCGATACGTTCAAACATGTTGCTTCCTTGTTTTCTTTATACAGCAAAATATAAATCGAGCCGCCAAAAATCATAGAGCAAATTGACGACGAACTCAATATTAGATTCAGTTATCTTTGACAATAAGTGCAATAATGAGCTGTTTTTATCGTACTTTAAGGTTTTAACCTGTACTCAACCACCGCGTAGACAGTACTTAAGCACATTATAAACCATCGCTGCAAATCATCGTTGCAAGTCATCAAAGTGATCAGAAAAATAGCGCTGCAAAAATTCCCTAAAGGCGATAGTGGCAGGCGATAAAGCACGCGACGAACGCTGATAAATAAAGAACTGCCGCATTTTTCTCGGTTGTGCTAATGGTCGCATCTGTAAACTATTGGCGCTGACCCAGTCAATGACCTCAGGCATATAGGGCAGGCATAAGGTAATGCCAAACCCTTGACGGGTCATCTCAAGAGCAGTGGACATAAAGTTGACCTTGTAGCGCGCCTGCTGGACATGGCTTGCCACATCGTCAGCGAGTTCAGCGGTGACTTGCTCCAAAAAAGGCCCTTGTAGGGTAATAAGCGGGCTATGTAACAAATCCTGCCAAGTGATGGCAGATTTTTTTGCTAGTGGATGCCGCTCAGGTATCACCACGCAAAAGGGCAGCTGATATAACAAATCGGCTTTGATGTCATCCTCGGTGTCTATAAATCCAAGCTCAGTGCCAACGCCTAAGTCCACTTCAATATCTTGAATATGTTTGAGTAAATTCTCAGCCGAGCAGTCCAATAACGACACGCTAATATCGGGATAGTGTTTGGCAAATTGCGCAATCACCGCTGGCATGGAGGACGCGGCAAACTGCGATACCGCAAGTCTCACGTTGCCTTGCGCCAAGCTGGTTAAGCTACTGGCCTCGTTTTCGAACAATTGCATCTCATTTAAGATACGCCGCGCTTGTGGTAGCAAATGATGCCCTACGACGGATAGAGACAGCTGGCGCGTGGTGCGATCGAACAATACTACACCGAGGTTTGATTCTAATTCTTTAATCAAACCGCTGACCGCCGATTGAGTCAAATGCATCTGGTCGCTGGCACGAGTAAAGCTGCCGTTGTCAGCGACTTTAATAAAAGCGTTTAATTGGCGAATGCTGATATTCATAAGTAAACCTGATAAATAAATCATAAAAAACAATTAGTCTTATAAATAAAGCTACTCTACTATAAATACAACGTCAATAAGAATTATTGATTTACAGCATTTTATACCACCAATTGAAATTAAGGATGATGACAATGTCAGAGTTAAAGGCAGATTTATTTGACAACCCAATGGGCCTAAACGGATTTGATTTTGTTGAATTCGCCTCACCTCAGCCTGATACCGTTGAAGCTTTGTTCAAACAGCTTGGCTTTACTCATGTTGCCAATCACCGCTCAAAAGACGTGGCGCTATACCGTCAAGGTGATATCAATCTTATCTTGAACCGCGAACCAAAAAGCCAAGCCAGCTACTTCGTTGAAGAGCATGGCGCTGGTGCTTGCAGTATGGGTTTTCGCGTTCGCGATGCCAAAAAAGCTTATGAGCGTGCTATTGAAATGGGCGCACAGCCTGTTGATGTTCCAACTGGCGTAATGGAGCTGAGACTACCTGCTATCAAGGGTATCGGCGGCTCATTGATCTATCTTATCGACCGTTATAAAGATGGCGAATCTATCTACGATGTCGATTTTGAATTTTTTGCTGATATCGATAGAAGCCCTGTTGGCCACGGTTTTAAAGTCATCGACCACTTAACCCATAACGTCTATCGCGGTCGCATGGCTTATTGGGCAAACTTTTATGAGCGTATCTTTAATTTCCGAGAAATCCGCTTTTTCGATATCAAAGGCGAATACACAGGCCTGACCAGTAAGGCTATGACCGCACCTGACGGTAAAATTCGTATCCCGTTGAATGAAGAGTCAAAGCAGGGCGGCGGTCAAATTGAAGAGTATTTGATGCATTTCAATGGCGAAGGTATACAGCACATTGCCTTGGCCAGTGATGACTTGTTTGCCAGTATTGATAAGCTAAGAGCCGCTGGTATTCCGTTAATGACAGCGCCAAATGATACCTATTACAAGATGCTTGATGAGCGTCTCCCTGGCCATGGCGAAAATATCTCTGATTTGCAAATGCGTGGCATCTTATTAGACGGTACAACAGAGAGTGGCACGCCGCGTCTGCTGCTACAGATTTTCTCTGAAACTATCTTGGGCAGCCCAGTTTTCTTCGAGTTTATCCAGCGTAAAGGTGATTACGAAGAAGGTTTTGGCGAAGGTAACTTCAAAGCTTTGTTTGAATCCATCGAGCGCGATCAAGTTCGCCGCGGCGCGGTTGGTCAGTCAGAAACTGAAACACCGTAATTAAAGTGCTGAACGGGCAGGACAAAAGGAGTTCGTCCTGTCCCTATTAATCTGTTGTTTATAACCTATTGCTATTGATAGCGTTGTTTTAATGACGGTTGCTAAACCCTAAATAGGGTTGGAGATGACCCGTAATAAAAGGAAGAGGGGCATGGAACGTCCATTATCTAACATGATTCAGCAGACAGTTAGCGCCAATAGTGCGCTTACTGCTAAAGCATCTGCGCACCACAATTCTACTCATAATGTTTCTACTCCCAGTGTCTCTGCTCAAAAGCATGCAGCTGATAAAAAGCAGCCCTACGTATCGCGTCAGCCAGATGAGCACGGTCATATTGGTTATAGCGCTGATGAGAATATGATGTGGCAGACGCTGCTTGAGCGTCAAGCCGTACAAATCCCTAATCGTGCCTGTTCGGCTTATCTAGAGGGCTTAGAGAAGCTACAGCTGCCTACGACTTATATTCCTCAGCTCTCTGATATCGATGAAGCGCTGCAAGCTACCACAGGCTGGCAGACTGCGGCGGTGCCTGCGCTGATCAGCTTTGGTAAGTTTTTTAAGCTATTGGCTAATAAGTCCTTTCCCGTAGCTACCTTTATTCGCCGCTTTGAGGACATGAACTATATCGAAGAGCCTGATATATTTCACGAAATCGTCGGACATTGTCCACTGCTGACCCATCCTGCGTTTGCCGCTTTTAATGAGACTTATGGCAAGCTAGGACTGGACGCTAGTAAAGAGGAGCGATGGTTTTTGGCGCGTCTTTATTGGTTTACCATTGAGTTTGGTCTCATGGGCGCGACCAAAGACACTCGTAGAATTTATGGTGGTGGCATTTTGAGCTCACCTTTTGAGACCGTCTATGCCCTAAGCGATGAACCCGAATGCCGAGCATTTGATTTGGTTGACGTCTTGCGCACTCCTTATCGTATTGACCAAGTCCAACCTATTTATTATGCCATTGATGACTTAGATACCTTATTTGATATCGTAAATAGCGATATCATGGGCGCGGTAAAAAAAGCCATGAATTTAGGCTTGTATGCAGCCACTTATGCTGAGTAATAGCGATTAAAGAAAGTACGTGCAAAATAAATTAACCCTTAAATAACTATCACTACAGAAAAATAAAACAAGGAAATTATTATGTCTGCATTATCACAAGCCAGCTGTGAAGTCTGCCGTATCGGCGCGCCAAAAGTTACCGATTTGGAGGCTCAAGAGCTGATGCAACAAATCCCTGACTGGTCACTTATTGAAGTGGATGGCATCCAGCAGTTAGAGCGTCACTATAAATTTAAGAACTTCGTAAAGGCGATGGCATTTGCCAATCAATTGGCTGAAGTTGCTGAAGCCGAAGGCCATCATCCCGGTATGTTGGTTGAATGGGGTAAAGTGACGGTTACATGGTGGTCGCACAGTATCAAGGGTCTACACAAAAACGATTTTGTGATGGCGGCGAAGACTGATGCTTTGCTCAATTAATAAGGTGCTAAGTTTTTCAGAAGTGATTATTTTTAAAACGCTTATTTTAGAAAGATTCACAGCTCTTTAATTATTGCCCTTTAGTCACTGCTGTTTACTATTAGACTTTTATCCATTCGTTTTTAATGATTTAAGCCTCTATTTTAGAGCTTTAATAAAAACAGGCCACATAAGGATGTGTCATGCCGCCGCAAGTACTTACCGAGTTATCTCCTAAATTAGCCTTTATCATTGCCAGCGTAGTCATCGCGATTATGGGTGTCACCATGATCGGTTTTGGCTGGGTGCCGCACCTATCATTAATGCTTGCTATTGCCATTTTGCTCGCTCTAGGTATGTTCAAGGGCTTAAGCTTTGAGAAGATGCAGGAACAAATGTCATCTGGCGTTGTCAGTGGTATTGGTGCGATCTATTTATTGTTCTTTATTGGTTTGCTAGTTGCCGCGCTTATGATGTCAGGCGCTATTCCTACTATTATGTACTATGGCTTTGAGCTGATCTCGCCACAGTATTATTATATTTCCGCCTTTGTCTTGACCTCGATTATTGGGATTGCCTTGGGCAGTAGTCTGACTACGGCTGCGACCATCGGTGTGGCATTTATTGGTATGAGTAATGCCTTTGACGCCAATGTCGCTATCGCTGCAGGGGCTATCGTTTCAGGTGCGTTCTTTGCTGATAAAATGTCGCCACTCTCAGATACTTGTACGCTAGCGTCTTCTGTTGTGGGTATCGATTTATTCGAGCACATTCGCAATATGATGTATACCACAGTACCCGCGTGGCTTATCACCGCAGGGCTATTTTGGTTCTTCTCAGGGCAAGCAGGTACAGGCAATTTAGACCAAGTGACTTTGTTGCAGTCGCAGTTAGTAGATAGCGGCTTAGTCCATGGTTATTCTGTCATACCGTTTATCGTGCTAGTCGTCTTAGCGCTTTGTCGAGTGAATGCCATTTATACCATTATTTACACGATTGCCAGCGCTTTGATTATTACTTATTTACATAGTATGCCGAGTATTGGACAGTTGGGCGGCTATATGTTTGGTGGCTATGCGCCTGCTGAAAACTTGGCTCTTGGCGAAGTAGGCGGTATGATTTCACGTGGTGGTATGCAGAGCATGTTCTTCACCCAGACCATTGTGATATTGGCATTAAGTTTGGGTGGTCTACTGCGAGCTTTGGGTGTATTACCAGCACTATTGTTAGGTATCAAAGATATGCTGACCAGCTCAGGTCGTGCCATCTTTGCCGCCGCTATGGCAGCCCTTAGCATCAACGTGTTAATCGGTGAGCAGTACTTAAGTATTCTATTGTCAGGTACAGCCTTTCGCCCGACGTTTGAGCGCTTAGACTTACATCCTAAAAACTTATCGCGCACCATTGAAGATGCAGGTACGGTCATCAACCCACTGGTGCCGTGGAGCGTATGCGGGGTGTTTATCAGCCAAGCGCTAGGAGTACCAGTGCTCGACTATCTGCCCTATGCGTTCTTCTGTTACTTATCTCTACTGCTAACGATAGTGTTTGGTTTTACTGGAATAACGATTACCCGTAAAGATGGCAGCAACGTGCGTAAGTACCAAAAAGCACAATCCGCTCATTAATAAGTCGATATGGCAGAGAGCTTATACAGCGTTAAGAAGTACTCTACATTAAGCGCTAACGATAAGGGGTTGTGTTTTTAGAAGCCATGAAAATGATGGACAAAGTAACAGCGCAAGCTGACAGTACTATAGAAAATATTAACCACATCACCTAAGAAAATCAGGCTTCACACTTTAGCTCTATACGCTATATAAGTAATAGCATATAGGGCTTTTTTGACTTATTAAAATGAATTAAACCTATAAGGATTTCTACACATCATCGATATTCTAAATACTAAAATATTGAGGTTTTTACTACCTAGCAATCAATAAACCCACGGTAACCTCAAAACAATAGTCATCTTTGATAACAATATTAACCTCCCCTTTATGAGCAGTAGCGATGGTCTGAACGATAGACAGCCCTAGACCTGAGCCTGAATGGTGCTGGCTGGTCTTGTCATGACGATAAAAGCGCTCAAACAATCGATCTGCTTCGCTTTGGTTTAAAGGTTTTTGTAGATAATTAGTAAAAGTTATCTCTAGCCAAGGTTGCTTAGAGATTTGAGTATTACCCTTGTCATTCTTAAACAGACTATTAGTATTAACAGGAGTTTTTGAAGTATTAATAGTAGCTGATATCGTGATAACGCTGTGACTAGTGGCATAGTAGATGGCGTTGGACAGTAGATTAGCAAATAATCTTTGCAGTAAACCCTCATTACCTAATACTGCACTGAACTCACCTGATTTCTCAAAAGTTATTCCACGATCCTCGGCAATCATTTCAAAGTAATCTAGTAGCTTGTTGATTAGGCTCTCAGTATCTACAGTAGTCACTTGCGAATCACTCAGTCCTTTTTGTGTTTTTGCGAGCAGCAGCATGTTATTAATCATCGCCGATAACTGTTCTAAGGTATTATGCTGATGATGCAATTGCTCAATGTATTCCGCTTCTTCTCTAGGCTTATTCAACATGACTTGCGTTTGCGTACTTAACGTCGCTATGGGCGTGCGTAGCTCATGAGCGATATTATCTGAAAATCGCGATAAGGATTCAAAATTGCTTTCAAGCTTAGCTATCATTGAATTATAGGACTCGGCTAAGGGTCTTAGCTCTAATGGCATATCACTAACGGTTACTCTTTCGCCCAATCTTTCAGGGTTAATACTCTTCATCTTCTGAATAATCGTTGATAAAGGCGCAAATCCCCAATAGACGCTCAACGCTGCTATTGACACCAACAGCAAGGTAATAGCAAATAAAATCATACTCAGCTGACGATTGAACTGCAATAAATACTGATGATGCACGTCGATGGGCAAGGCGATAAGGGCAAGCATATTATCGTCTTCGATGACCATAGCCCGATAACTTCGGTCACTGATATTGATCACAAACTGTCTATCATCATTATTTTGCCGCAAGGATAATAGATTGAAACTGCCACTTAACTCATCAGCAAAGATATTTGGAGTGCTCGATAGCAATCGTCCCTCTTTATCAGCAATGACAGTTTTTAAGTCGTAATCTAGCCAAGCAGAATGTAGATGATCATCATTTTTCGTGGCTATGGTAGGCAGCAGATTTGAAGGAGCTTGCGAGCGAAATTGTTGTTGAGTATTTGATGGACTTTGAGTTTCGGGTAGGGTCTGAGAGGCTATTTGGTTATCCACCTCTGTTACGCGCTTACGTAGGTTGAAGGCTGCGTGGGTGATAATCTCAGCATCCATCTGCTCAAAATGCCCTTTGACAGAGCGCTGTACCCAGATATAAATGATGACCTGAGAGATGACGACGAAGATTGTTAGTAATAATACGGTACGCCACAATAAAGGCAAGCGCCGATTATCAAAAGCTCCTCTCATCTTATTAGCAGTCATGTTCATGAGTATCAGCGTCAACAGAATCTAAACGATAGCCCATGCCGCGCACCGTATGAATGAGCTTGGTCTGATAACCATCATCGATCTTTAGTCGTAGTCGTCTAACGGCCACATCGATCACATTAGTATCGCTATCGAAGTTTATATCCCATACTTGTGAGGCAATGACTGAGCGTGGCAATACTTCACCGCGGCGCTCTAGCATGAATTGTAGTAAGGAGAACTCTTTTGCCGTCAGTTTGATAGGTGCGTCATCTCTGTGTACAGTGCGCTTGGCAATGTCCATTTTGAGATCCGCTATTTGCATCAGCGTACTTTTATAATCAGCTTGATTAGCACGGCGCAGCAAGCTTTTTATACGCACGACTAATTCTGCAAAGGCAAAAGGCTTGGTCAGATAATCATCACCGCCAATCTCAATCCCTTTAATCTTGTCATCCAAATCATCTTTCGCTGTTAGAAATAATACTGGCGTATGCTTGCCCGCCGCTCGGTAATTACGTACTAGCTCAAAACCACTAACATCAGGCAGCATAACATCCATGAGTATCACGCTAAATTCTTCAGTCATCATAGCATGGTAGCCATCTAAGCCTGTTAGCTGGTGGTCGACAATGAAGCCTGCTTCGCTTAAACCTTTTTTTATATATTCGCCAAGTTTTAACTCATCTTCTACTAGTAGTACTTTCATAATAATCCTTTAATGTAATTATGGCTTTTTAATGCTCGAATTGACATAAGTGACAAAATGGACTGGTGTCTGACAAAGATGTCACGTGCTCGTCAGCAAACGGTCAGTATTCATTTGCTACTCTATATCCATAGTACATAGCGGCTCATTCATGATACGAGTAGCTACTATGAATTATTCCTACAGGTCATTAATTTTGATATTCAATAATTTATTAAGGGTTTTATATGAAAAGTTATCTTTCATTCAAAAAAGTAGTACTGCTGTCTGCTTCAATGCTCATTGGTATGTCAGCGGCTAATGCACATACGACCAATCTAAGTACTTCGATTATCGACAACTGCGATAACGTTACTAAGTTTGCCAGGAATCTAGACCACAATAATGCGCAAATCTCTGATGCGCAAATGAAAAGTTATATTGATGCACGAGTCGCTTGTCAGGTTCAACATCAAGACCAGCATTTACAATCTGAAAAATACTTTATCAATAAGTATGGTAGTCAGAGTAATCGCAGCTCTGATGCTATATTAAAGGAATACGTGCAGCATTAAAATTCAAATGTATAAAGATGACAAGATTGTAATCTTAGCGTCATCTAGCAGTCAGAATCACTATTGTATTATCTAGACTGGTCCAACGTCTTTATACTTTCTAACCCAATTCACTACTAGGAATTATTTATGTCACAATTTAAATTACTATCTAAATCAATCGCAGCAACGGCTATTGCTTTAATTGTTTCAACATCAGCGATGGCGCATTCTCCAGAAATGCATGCACAAAAAGATCAAATGAACTGCGAAAAAATGGAGAAGCATATGCAAATGATGCAAAAAATGGATCATAGCAAAATGGATATGAATGACCCGGCTATGAAAGCGATGATGACGAATATGAGCAAGATGAAACAGATGTACCAAAAGCATTGCGTCGCCAGTGACAGTGCTTCTAAATAATTTTAGCTGTACTAGTTATTAGGCAATACGCAATAAGTCAGATTTAACTACAATCTTCGTTAAATCTGATTATTTTGACTAGATTGATAGTAAAGTTTTGACAGCAACAAAATCAAGGACGAACATATGAGATTTTTATGGGGTGCGCTGTTTACTATGTTTGTCGCCATCGTTGGCGTTTTTACGGTAGTTTCTAGTGGCATTATTAATATTGGGGCAGATCAACTCCATACTCCAATAGTCCATGGTTTTTTGGAGACGGCTCGCGAACGTTCTATAGAAAATGCGAGTAAAGACATCGTTGTTCCAGACCTACAACAAGTGGATATGATCAGCTCTGGCGGCGCGGACTACAAAGACATGTGTGCAGGCTGCCATCTAGCACCTGATGCAACACAAACAGATCTGAGTGAGTACTTATATCCGAAACCACCAAACTTTACTAAGGCTGAAGTGGTCGAGCGTTTCAAATCTGAAGCAGGTGCGCAGCAAAGCTTTTGGGCGATTAAACATGGCATTATGGCATCTGGAATGCCTGCGTGGGGCGCGACTCACGATGACGAGAGAATGTGGGCTATGGTCGCTTTTATCAGAGCATTGCCTGAGTTAGATGAGGCGCAATATACGCTACTTACCACAAGATTTGACAGCGATATGATGGATATGTCGTTTGACGATGAGATGATGGATATGTCGGATGGTGACACTGAGATGCAGCATTAATGTGATAACTGGTAGTGCTGTGGTACTACCAGTTATCAGTTGAGATTTAATTTTTAGAGTATTTGCTAGACAAATAAACGCTTAGGAGTAGTTTTATGAGACGCCACACTGATATATCTTTCAATGAGCATCACTGGGCATCCGGGCGTGCTCTTTTGTTGGTTTCTTCATTGTCACTAGTACTTGCAGCTTGTAGTCAACCAAGCTCTACTGCTACTAGCTCGATGCCAGCTACGCAATCGACGACGACAACTGCAGTAGAGCAGCCACAGGCTCACATGATGCCTGTTAGCGCAAACTCAGACACGCAGTCAACTATTTTAAGGGATGTCTCAGCTACTGTTTACAAAGATGCCAATTGCGGCTGCTGTAAAGAGTGGGTAGGTTATGCCGAAGACAATGGTTTAAACGCAACGGCACAAGACGTTGCAGATGTGTCCCTTTTCAAAGACCGCTATGGCGTACCCCAACAGATGCGCTCTTGTCATACTACTATCACCACAGATGGCTATGTTTTTGAAGGACATGTCCCTGCCAAACATATGGCGCAGTTTTTGACAAATCCGCCAAAGGATGCGATTGGTCTGGCTGTACCTAGTATGCCTGTTGGCAGCCCTGGTATGGAGTACCAAGATAAGTTTATGCCTTATCAGGTAATGCAGCTGAACAAAGATGGTAGTACTCAAGTTTACGCTGCTATTGAATCACCAGCGCAGCAGCTATAGTTTTATTAATAAGTCGTTAGATATATAAGTTCAACTCTCATTTCATGGATTAACTTAGGTCAATATTATGAATAATAAAAGTATATTTAACCGTAGGCGTTTTCTGACAGGGTCATCCACCTTGCTCGGCGCGTCAATGCTATCCACACTACCGACGATGGCCAATAGTGCACTAAGCAAAAATCAAAAAGTTGCTGTCAACAGTGATCGAGCCGACCATATCGTACCTGTTCTGACAGGTAATGAGTTTGACCTATATGTTAGCGAAAAGATGATAACGGTCAATGGCAAATCAAGTATGGCAACCTTGATCAATGACTCGCTACCAGGGCCTACGCTCAAAATGCAAGAGGGCGACACGGTTACCATTCGGGTTCATAATCAGCTCAATGAATCGACCTCTATTCATTGGCATGGTTTGCTGGTACCGTTTGAGATGGATGGCGTACCCGGCATTAGCTTCGACGGTATTCCCGCCAAAAGCACTTTTACTTATAAATTTAACATACCGCAATCGGGTACTTATTGGTATCACTCGCATTCAGGGTTTCAAGAGCAGACGGGTATGCGCGGCGCTATAGTCATTGAGCCCAAAGGAGCGGAGCGTTATCCAGTAGAGGAAGACCATGTGATCTTGCTCAGTGATTGGACGCACCGTGACCCGCATAATTTACTCAAACTGTTAAAGCAGCGTTCTGATTTTGACAATTACCATTTGCCAGATTTCAAAAAGCTGTTATCTGATATCGCCGCTACGGATCTTGAGGCCGCTTACGATAAGCGTAAAATGTGGAATCAGATGCGCATGATGCCGACTGATTTTACGGATTTGTCAGGTGAAAACACGTTCACTTATCTTATGAATGGTAAGACCACAGCGGCTAATTGGACGCAACTGGTCAAAGCGGGTCAAAAGGTCAAATTACGTTTTATCAATGCTTCTGCGCAGACAATATTTGATGTACGTATACCCGGTCTGAAGATGACCGTCGTCTCGACAGATGGCAATGATGTTGCACCTGTCAGTGTTGATGACTTCCGTATTGGTGTTGCTGAGACTTATGATGTTATCGTCACGCCAACTGGGGATGCGCATACGATATTTGCGCAAAATATAGATCGCTCAGGTTTTGTTGCCACTACGCTTGCGACCAAAAAAGGCGCTCGCGCTGCGATACCTGCTATGGATAAAATCGAGTGGCTCACGATGGCCGATATGATGGGCGCGATGGGCGCGAATGGCTATGAAGCCCGTCATGCTGAAACAGAATATGACTTTAAGACGGACATGCGCGTTGATAGTGCACGTATTAACATTGATGATCCGGGTATCAATTTACGCGATATCAATCGTAAGGTTTTGACTTATGATCAATTACGCTCTGTAGATAAGCAAGTACTAAGCGAGCAGCGCAAGCCTACTAGAGAGATTGAAATACACCTAACAGGTGCTATGGAGCGCTATATTTGGGCCATGGATGGGGTTATGTTTAAAGATGCCACGCCCGTCAATATCAAGCCGGGTGAACGTGTACGTATCACCTTGGTCAATGACACCATGATGAACCACCCTATGCACTTACATGGTATGTGGAGTGATCTACGTGCACCTAATGGAGACTTTCAAGTCCGCAAGCATACCATCGTCGTGCAACCTGCACAGAAGATTAGCTTTGATGTCACAGGAGAAGCGGGACGATGGGCGTGGCATTGCCATCTGCTTTATCACATGGAAGCAGGTATGTTCAGAGAAGTCGCCGTTGTTTAAGTTATTCTTTGATAGGTGAGAGATAAGATGAAAATACGTAAAGTAAGGTTTAACACTACTGTATTGCCAGTATCCATATTGTCTGCAGCAATGTTGTTGGCTATGCCAGTGGCGAATGCAGCATCAAATCCTGATGCTATGAGTAAAACGAAAATGCCAGTAAGTGACATGTCAGGCATGGATCACAGCGGTATGGATATGTCGGGTATGGATCATAGTGGCATGGACATGTCGGATATGGATCATAGCAGTATGGACATGTCGGATATGGATCACAGCAGTATGGACATGTCGGATATGGATCACAGCAGTATGGATATGTCTGGAATGGACATGTCAGATATGGACCACAGCAGCATGGATATGTCAGGTGATATGGCAGGCATGGACCACAGCGGTATGGATATGTCAGGCGACATGGCAGGTATGGACCATAGCAAAATGAACATGGACATGTCAGGCATGCAAGGTGGTGAGGCTCCAGCTGATGCTCGTAGTTCAGATTATTCCAACGGTGTCCCTTATGGACAGTATGGTAAGCCTGTCATGATGGGTAGCATGCCATTGTGGGGCGTTTCAGTAGATGATTTAGGCTATCAGTTCGATGATGATCAGATCAACTTTGAGATTGAGGGATGGTATGGCGATGATAGTAACCGTTTCAGATTGCGTACAGAGGGAAGTGCTCAAACCAAAGACGATAAAGAAATTAGTAGTTTGAGCTCATTGGCTTACTGGAAGCCACTCGGCATTTATTGGAATGGGGAAGCGGGTGTTGCTTATAATACTGAAAATGATAAGCCAGCGGTAATGGCAGGTATTGTCGGTACGGCTCCATACTTTATTGAAACAGATGCTAGAGCCTACTTATATAGTGATGGTCAAGTACAGCTTGATCTGGGTGCAGAATATGAATGGCGTTTAACTCAACGTTGGGTGGTGATACCAGAAGTAGGTTTGACTGCGTTTAGTAAAGACGATAGTGACAACCAAATCGCTAAAGGCTTCAATGAAATGGAAGCCGAAGTGAGACTAACTTATGAAACCTTGAGTCGGCAGTTAGCACCTTATGTTGGTATAAGCTACGAGTCAGCTTTGGGTGATGCACGTGATTTGCGTCGTCAAGATAACGAATCAGTTGATGGCAGTAGTCTGACTGCGGGTGTCAAATTCTGGTTTTAAACCGTTAATTGTACAATTGTTAAATTTAAAAAGGTCATATTATGAATGCTGATAACCAAAATAGTATGAATCATCAACAGGGTATGAATCCTTACCTAAAGTTTACCTTGATGATTGTCACATCTACAATCGTAATGTTTGTCATGATGTATTTCAATACCTATAAACTCGACCATATTTATTTTAGTGAGACTCGCGCTTATATGGCGCTATACATGGGCGCAGTGATGGCTATTATCATGCTAGCCTTTATGACCAATATGTATAAGAAAACCAAGATAAACTTGATGGTTTATGGGATTAGTGTCTTTCTTTTTGCCTTTGGTCTATGGGGTGTACGCTCGCAACAAACGGTCGATCAGGTCGATTGGATGCAAGCAATGATTCCGCACCATTCGATTGCAATTTTGACCAGTTCACGTGCCGATATCGAAGATCCACGGGTGCGTCAATTAGCTGATGATATTATCGAAGCGCAGAAGCGTGAAATCGGTGAGATGCAGCAATTGATTGATGAGCTGGAGTAAAGAATTATAAGATTAATAGGAGTACTTTAAACTAAAAAATAGTGAGCTATCGAATAGTTACGGTTGCTCATACAGATATATGTACTCAAAGTTCTTATCCACCGCAGATTTAAAGTCCTACTCGTTAAAAAGGTAGTGAAAGGATAAATTGGCATGGAACAAAACAGAACGACTCGTTATCAGCAAGATAGTCTGACTTTATCAGGAACAGTTATGCTAGGTACCGGTGTCATGATTGGCGCCGGTATTTTTGCATTGACTGGGCAGATGGCTCAGATGGTAGGTTCGCTTTTCCCCTTAGCGTTTTTAGCTGCTGCAATTGTTGTTTCTTTTAGCGCCTATTCCTACATCAAAATCTCTAATGCCTACCCATCAGCTGGCGGTGTTGCAATGTATTTGCATCAGGCATACGGAGATCGTTTACCGACTGGCTTTAATGCTTTGCTGATGTATTTTTCCATGGTTATAGCGCAAAGCTTTCTGGCTCGAACGTTCGGGTCATATACTATGCAGTTATTCGGTGGCGATGACAGCGGTCGCATGGTATCTGTTCTTGGTGCAGCACTTATTCTTGCTGCATTCTTGATTAATTTGCTTAGCAATCGTTGGATCCAAGGGGTCGCATCATTTATTGGTATTATAAAAATTGTTGGAATTCTCATCTTCGGTTTAGTTGGTGTCTGGCTAGCTGATAGCTTTGCAATTGATTCTTCCATATTAGGTGATACTAATACTGCTGGTAACTTTCTTGGCGCAACGGCGTTAGGCATACTGGCATTTAAAGGTTTTACCACAATTGCCAACAGTGGCACGGAGGTAAAAGATCCTCATCGTAACGTTGGCCGTGCCATCATAATCTCAATTGCAATCTGCGTAGTTATTTACACTTTAGTCGGTTTTGCGGTGTCTAGTAATCTGTCCCTTGCCGAAATTATTGAAACCAAAGACTATTCCTTGGCTGCTGCCGCACGGCCAGCGCTTGGTGATTATGGTCTGTGGTTCACAGTGGCAATCGCAATGGTAGCTACCGCTGGCGGTCTCCTTGCTAGCATCTTCGCAGTCTCGCGGATGCTTGCTATGTTGACTGACATGAAGCTGGTACCCCATCGTCATTTGGGGATGCCAGGAAGCGTTCAAAAACATACGCTGGTCTATACCGTGGTGTTGGGTTTAGCTCTTACGACGTTATTTGATCTTTCACGCATTGCAGCGCTTGGGATTGTTTTTTATCTAATCATGGATATTGCTATTCATTGGGGGGTTCTAAGATACCTTCGTCAGGATATAAAAGCGGTGGTGTGGGTGCCTGTAGTGGCCATAATTCTTGATATCTCAATTCTTAGTGGCTTTATCTGGATTAAACTAAACTCAGATCCATTTGTGATTGGCGTGGCAATTGTCACTATTATAGTGATTGCTGTGGCTGAGCAGATTTACTTGAAATCTTCAGCGAGGAAAAAAGCTATCGAAAAAGATGCACTTGCACAGTATTCTTGATAAATGCATGGCTCGCTCGACGTGAGGAACGGCATATGCTCGAATCATTTGGTGAAGGTTACCTTGCTTGTAAACGGCAGGTACCAATGTTTATTCCTCATTGGGGTCGCTAGCGTCAACTCGCTGGCGCCACACGAATCAAAAAGTAATGCTAATACAGCATAAAGCTTTTACTTATACTGGTTCTTTAAATTTAGAACGGAAAGGTGGACGTTTAATTAGTTTAAGCTTGAACGACATCATGTAATAACAAGGAGTATTAAGATGGTCAAATCAAACTTAACAACAAGTACCTTAAGAATTGTCCCTGTTGGCAACAGTGTATCGTTGTTTTTACTCATTAGTTACCTGTTATGCATAGGCTTTGGTTTACTCGCTCCCGAGCAAATATCTATGCATGAAGCTTGGGCGCCTCTACTACCCGGCTTTGAATGGTTGACTTGGACAGGTTTTCTAATTGGACTTGTAGAATCGTACCTTTATGGTTGGTATTTCGCAATCTTGTTCGTGCCACTATACCGTTGGTTCGCAAAATAGTTCAAAGGTACCAATATTAATCATCAAGGCTCTGCTCAAATATTTGAATGATAAAGACTAAAGTCCAATTGAAAGTATAAAAAGTAATTTTTTAGATTAATGATTATATGAATTAATGATTATATTAATAGCAATTGAGAATTGATAATAGTGCTTTAAGAGCTGTACTTATTATCAACATTTATTGTCTTCAAGGAGTAAATTTATGAAACATATTGCCGATGACAAATCTATCAAAGGTGGTCAGTACGATAAAGTGCCAGAAAATTATAGTGGTACGGTTTATATCTGCCCGATGCATTCTGAGGTTAGAGATGTTGAAGCTAGCGATTGTCCGATATGCGGTATGTTTCTCAAACCTGAAGACAAGGCTACTCAATCCAACAATAATGAAGATAGTCATGCGAATTGCCATGGAGCAGATACTAATAATAGCACTGAGGCAAAACCTATCGAAGGCGGTAAGTACGATAAAGTGCCAGCCGATTACAACGGTACAGTCTTTATTTGCCCGATGCATCCTGAGGTCAGAGATGTCGAAAAAAGTGACTGCCCCATATGCGGGATGTTTCTTCAGCCTGAAGACGAAGTTGCTGACTCAAGCGACAAAGAAGACAGTCATGCCCATTGTCATGGAGCGGGTAATGGTAGCGGCTCGGTAAAATCTATTAAAGGCGGTAAATACGATAAAGTACCAGACGATTATAATGGTACGGTCTATATCTGTCCCATGCATCCAGAAGTCAGGGATGTTGAGAATAGTGGTTGTCCAATATGCGGCATGGCACTTGAGCCAGAAACGGTCACCATTGGCGAAGAAGATACCTCAGAGCTTAATGATATGACCCGCCGATTTTGGATTTGTACGGTACTCACTATCCCGCTATTAATATATGTTATGAGCGGTATGTTTGGAATAAGCTTAGCTAACTTTAGTCAGTATGGTATACCTTCACAGGTTTTACAATGGGCTGAGTTAGTGCTTGCGACACCTGTAGTGCTTTGGGGGGCTGCCCCGTTTTTCGTTCGTGGCTGGCAGTCTATAAAAAGTCGCAATCTCAATATGTTCACTTTGATTGCCATAGGCGTAGGCGCTGCTTATATTTTCAGTATTGTCGCGACCTTTTTCCCCAATATTTTCCCAAACAGTTTTAGAGACGCTAGTGGTCAAGTCGGCGTCTACTATGAAGCAGCAGCTGTCATCGTAACCTTGGTACTACTCGGTCAAGTGTTAGAGCTCAAAGCCAGAAGTAAAACTTCAGGTGCGATTCGAGCATTGCTTGAGTTAGCTCCACCGACTGCAAGACGTGTGGATGAAAACGGAGAAGAGATCGAAGTCTCGCTTGATGAGGTTGTCAGTGGCGATAAGCTACGGGTTAGACCTGGTGAGAAGTTGCCCGTAGACGGTACAGTGATCGATGGTAATAGTAATGTTGATGAATCAATGGTAACGGGTGAACCAATCCCTGTATCAAAAGTAGCAGGAGATACCGTGACTGGTGGTACGGTAAATGGCACCGGAACGCTATTGGTCGAAGCGGTCAATGTTGGAGCAGATTCGGTATTATCCAAAATTGTACAAATGGTTAGTGAGGCTCAGCGTAGCCGCGCGCCTATCCAGCGCTTGGTAGATCAAGTGGCGGGTTGGTTCGTACCCATTGTTATTATCAGCTCTATCATAACCTTTATTGTTTGGGCGATATTCGGCCCTGAGCCCGCTATGGCTTATGCTTTGGTTAACGCGATTGCAGTACTGATTATTGCCTGTCCTTGCGCCCTTGGTCTGGCGACACCTATGTCCATTATGGTCGGTACGGGTAAAGGCGCGCAAAACGGTGTCCTTATCAAAAATGCCGAAGCGCTAGAGACTATGGAAAAGGTCGATACCATCGTCGTCGACAAAACTGGCACTCTGACTGCTGGTAAACCTGAGCTGACCGCAATCGATGCGTTGGCAGGTCAAGATGAAGATGAATTTTTAGCCTTAATAGCCGCAGTAGAAAGCGCAAGCGAGCATCCTTTGGCAGAAGCTATCGTGAGAGCCGCTCAAGAAAGATCACTTACTATTCCTAAAGCCCAAGACTTTAATTCGACGACGGGCGAGGGCGTACAAGCCATCGTCAATGGTAAACAAGTCGCTATCGGTAACTCAAAGCTTATGGAGAGTTTAAACAGCTTCGATCAGGATTTATCTACTAAAGCCGACGTCCGTAGAAAGGATGGGGAAACGGTAATGTTTGTGGCTATAGATGGTAAAGCGGCAGGGATAATATCAGTCGCTGATCCTATTAAACCAAGCACCAAGGAAGCCATAAAGTTACTACACGACTCGGGACTAAAAGTTGTGATGCTAACCGGTGACAACGAAAAAACCGCGCAGGCAGTCGCTAATAAATTAGGCATTGATGAAGTTCATGCGGATGTCTCACCAGAGGATAAAAACCGTATCGTCAAAGAAATGCAAGACAGCGGTAAATTGGTCGCTATGGCAGGCGACGGTATTAACGACGCGCCTGCACTAGCGCAGGCTAATGTCGGTATTGCTATGGGAACGGGTACTGATGTGGCGATGGAGAGTGCGGGTATTACCCTGCTAAAAGGTGATTTGATGGGCATTGCCAAAGCTTATAAGCTTAGCCACGCCACCATGCGTAATATCAGACAGAATCTGTTTTTTGCCTTTATCTACAATGCACTTGGCATTCCAATTGCCGCAGGTGTGCTCTATCCCGTATTTGGGCTTCTACTTAGCCCAATGATAGCAGCGGCAGCGATGAGCTTGTCGTCATTCTCGGTGATTGCTAACGCGCTTAGACTACGTCGGTTGGACTTATGATGTGAATGTCATAAAGAGAGTATTAAAGTGCAGTGCCCAGTATGGGTTTGATTAAAACTTAAAAGTAAGGATGTTGTTATGGGTAGTTTTTCTATTACACATTGGCTGATATTGTTAGTAGTCGTGGTAGTGGTGTTTGGTACTGCCAAGCTTAAAAATGCAGGTAAAGATTTAGGCAGCGCAGTAAAGGGCTTTAAAGAAGCGGTCAAAGATGAAGAAACTGAGCACGCTCGCACGCGGCAGGCAATTAGCCATGAAGCCACTACTTCAACTGCAAATAATGACTTAAACGCTAATAATTTAAGTACTAATAACTTAAATACTGAGGGTAGCACTCAAGTCGATGATTTAGAAGTTAGTCCGGTTCCCACTGATGACAAGAATACGTTGTAAAGCGTATTACTAGCCATATTCAATAGCCTATTCACTAATATATTTGCCTATTATGTTTGATATTGGATTTTCCGAGTTACTCTTGTTTGGCGTTATAGCATTAATTGTCTTAGGTCCAGAAAAATTACCTCAGGCGGCCCGTACCGCGGGGCAATGGTATGCCAAACTGCGTCGCATGATCTCAACCTTAAAGTCTGAAATAGAGTCTGAGCTTGATCTGGCTGAGACACGAAAACAAATGCAGGATGAGCTGGCAAAGATTCGTCAGACTGAGACAGAAATGAAGCGCGAATTGGCCGAGATGCGCGGTAGTATGGATAAGTTTGAAAACTCGCAGAATCAAAGCTCAGATAGCTCCTATAGGCCAACCGCTCCTCATCAGCAAAATCATAAGCCAAATATTTCCTCATTATCGCATGTAGAGAAGGGGGATGAATGAGCTTGTTTAAGCGCCGAAAAAACCACCAAAGAAAGTTAGCGGATACAGATACTAAAGCGCCAGATACTACCTATAGTGCTGAGACTGATAATATGCTAAATGCGCTCAGCGATATGCCTATTACTGAGCATTTGATCGAATTACGCAAGCATCTCATCAGAATATGCGTAGCCGTTTTGATTGTCTTCTTAGCATTGGTAGGGTTTTCGCGCGAGCTCTACAACCTCTTATCAGACCCTTTAGTCGCGCAGCTGCCTGCGAATTCGACTATGATTGCCACTGATATCACCTCGAACTTTATGTCACCCATTCGCTTGACGATTTTCGTTGCTGCCTTTGTAGTGATGCCTTATATTTTGTATCAAATTTGGTCATTCATAGCCCCCGCATTATATAAAAAAGAGAGAAAAGTCACTATTCCAGTGCTGATATCTTCAATATTTCTATTTTATACTGGTGTTGCTTTTGCCTACTTTGTGGTACTCAAAGGCGTATTGAAATTCTTTATCCTATTTGCTCCGCAAAACGTCATACCCATGACCGATATTGATAGTTATTTGAGCTTTACTCTCAAATTATTTATGGTATTTGGACTCACCTTTGAGATTCCAGTCGTGACTCTACTACTGATAATGGTTGGAATCGTCTCTACAAAGAGCTTAGAGGATAAGCGCCGCTTTATCATAGTTGGTTGTTTTGCAATCGCAGCGGTAGTGACACCGCCCGATGGTGTCTCGATGCTGTTACTCGCGATTCCAATGTGGCTATTGTTCGAATTAGGCTTGTTTTTGGCAAAAATATTAATCAAAGAAGAGCGTAAAACCGTTTAATCTTACAAAGTCACTATTTCGCAAAACAACTATAAAAATTAAATTTATCTAAACATTCAAACCCTTCTTCTACTTTGGCTTCTCCTTAAACCCTATTAGTTCATTCACTCTATTTAGTAATGAGATTAAAATGGAACCCCTAATCAATAATAAAAATAATGACAATTTTGCAGATCGACTTAATCAAGAGTGCTATTGCCATACTTTAGATCGCAAAGCACTTAATACCAGCCTTCAAAATCAGTTATCAGACACTACAGACAACCCAATAGGAGCTAATGAGCTCAATAAGCTGTTTTCAGCAACGCCAGTGTTCGTCCCTAAAACAGAGATCAAGACAATGATGCGTATTGTTGAAGCTATTGAGTCGGCTGCTAGACTGCCGTCTTATCAACAGCAAGTACTGTCATGGGCACCCAAAATAGCGGCTTTCGATTCTGGTCCAATAGGGGCGTTTATGGGTTATGACTTTCACTTAGGTAGCGATGGCCCTCAACTTATTGAGATCAATACCAATGCAGGCGGCGCGTTTTTAAACGCAGCACTTGCTCGCGCACAAAAACACTGCTGCCACCCATCCCAGCAAAGTGTTGCTACTACTAAAATGCTTGATGGCTTTGAAGAAGCCGTCACTAGCATGTTCATAGAAGAATGGCAGCGACAATCAGCGACTGCCATGCCCAATCGAATCGCTATTGTGGACAACGATCCCAAAAACCAGTTCATGTATTTAGAGTTTCAGCTGGCCTGCAAACTACTTCAGGCTAAGGGCATTGATACCGTTATACTTGATCCGTCCGAACTAAATTATGTTGATGGAACACTGACCGCCCATGGCAAGCCCATTGATATGATCTATAATCGCTTGGTTGACTTCGCATTTGAAAACCCCAACCACGCCACACTCAAAAAAGCCTACTTAGAGGGCGCGGTAGTGGTAACCCCTAATCCGCATGTTCATGCTATATTCGCTAATAAGCGCAATCTTACTTTGTTATCCGATCCGCAAACGTTACGTTCGTGGGGACTAGATAACGTCGCAGCAGAACACCTAAAAAGATCAGTACCAATAACGAGAATGGCTACGCAAAACGACGCAGAAGAATTGTGGCGTACGCGGCGACAATGGTTTTTTAAGCCAGTAGCTGGTTATGGTAGTAAGGGCGTTTATCGTGGCAGCAAGGTTACTCGTCGAGTGTTTGAGAATATATTAGATGAAGACTATATTGCGCAGACTTTTATACCGGCAACAGAGCGCTCAATAAAAATCGATGATGTTGTGACGACTAGAAAGGTAGACATACGTCTTTACACCTATGCAGGACAGTTGCTACTCACTGCGGGACGTATCTATCAGGGTCAAGTGACCAATTTTCGTACATCAGGAGGTGGATTTGCGCCTGTTTTTCAAGTGTGACTATTTGAGTTTGGTGTGCTTACATCGGTAGAGAGGGATAACTACCATTGGTTGATAGATAGAATGTAATCATCTGTGCTGTCCTTTCGACTATAAAACGGTTGTCTTGAAGAGGGTAAAAAGTGATTCTGGCAATGATAATGGCGGCGATTCTGATCGCTGTCTGCACGACAATACATTACGGCGCACTAAAGTTCTCATCACAGTTTGTGACGCCGTCTCGCCATTTAGGACACTGCCTTGGGGTCGCAGTCGGCTTAATCGTACTTGCCCAAACGTTCGAGGCCTTGCTCTATGCTGCTGGCTTCTGGTTTGCGGTGCACAACCTTGAGGTCGGTAACCTTGTATCATCTTCATCTGGCAATGGCGACGCTCTTAGTTTTATGGATTACTTTTACTTTTCGCTAGTCAACTTCACCACGCTTGGACGAGGCGATCTCATGCCTAACGGACATCTGCGATTCATGACTGCGATGGAAGCTTTTCATGGGTTTTTACTGATTACAGTATCCGGAACCTTTGTTCTACAGATTATGAGCGGTAAAAAACCCCTTTCAAACTAGTTAAAAACTTTCTCAATGATACGTCACGCAGAGTTGCATAAGCTATGTCAGGACGCTAATACTACTCTGATACGGATAAAATAGTTCAAGTGGTTAAAAGGAATAAATCTATGACACGAAGCAACAAAGATCATCAGGACATTGATCAGTCTATTAGAACCCTAGATTCTGATGACAACTGGATTGAGAAAATATGGGCATGGGCAGATGAGTTTGAGCTAAAGGACTCAGAAATCCCTCGTGACAAGAAGTCATTACTTGCTCTAAAAAAGCTAGAGATTTTGGAGCTTGAACTCGATAAGCAACACTCAAGGGACGTCTATAGAATAGACTATGTACCTGATGAGCTTACCAATCTTACCAATCTAATAGAAATAACGATCAGTGGTTTGTCTTCAAGTCATTTACCTCACAATATAGGCAAGCTCAATAATCTAACTAAGCTATCTATTAGTCACTCTAAACTTATCGCATTACCTGACAGCATCGGAAAACTCAGTAACCTCCAAGAGCTCTTCATTGATGATAGTAGACTTGAAGTGCTACCCGATAGTATTGGGCAACTTTGTAGTCTTACTAAAATGTTTATTGGCCGTTGTCCGCTTCAACATCTACCTGACAGCATAGGATTACTCACTAATCTGACAGTACTTGATCTCGTTCACTGTGAGCTTGAAGATCTGCCTGATACCATTGGACAGCTTAATAACCTTGCTAAGCTTTTTATGAGTTATTGTCTGCTCAAGCACTTGCCTGATAGCATAGGGCAACTCACTCACTTAATTGAGCTTGAATTTATCAACTGTGATCTCAAAGACCTACCTAGTAGTATTGGACAGCTAACTAACCTTAACAAGCTTTATATCAATCGTTGTAATGTTAAAGAGCTGCCTGACAGCATTGGACAGCTCAGCAATCTTACAGAGCTTTTTATTAGTCATTGCGAGCTCAAACAGCTACCTAATAGTATAGGCCAGCTTGTGAGCTTAATTAACCTTGACCTGCTTCACCTTGAACTGACAGAGCTACCCGATAGCTTTGGACACCTCATCAATCTTACTGAGCTCAATATTATCAACTGTAAACTTAAAGTATTGCCTGATAGCATCGGACAGCTCATTAAATTAACTAAGCTCAATTTTAATCATTCCAAGCTTGAAGTCCTACCTGACAGCATAGGGCAGCTCACTAACCTTACTGAGCTTTTTATTAGTCATGGCAAGTTTGACAAGCTACCTGATAGCGTAGGTCAACTTGCTAATCTAGAGAAGCTTTATATTAACCATTGTAGCCTTAAAGAGCTGCCTGAAAACATAGGGCAACTTAAGAGTCTGACTGAGTTTTTCATCAGTTATTGCAAATTGGACAAGCTGCCTAGTAGTATTGGTGAGCTTAATAATCTCGCTAAGCTTGAGCTTATTTATTGTAATCTAATTAATCTGCCAGACAATCTTGTACAGCTGAATAGTTTGAGATGTATCAATCTTACTGGTAATCCTCTTGATAGACTCTCTTTAGAGGTGAAAGATTATTTGCGTGCTATAGATACAGTCTACGGTTGGGATGAATAGTTATATTCTGGTCTTAACAACCTCATTTAAGTAAAACTAAAAGTATGAAAAACCTAATATTATTAACGAGTTTTGAAGCTACTATAGTACAGCCAGCTAACTAGCATGCTTTTTAGAAACTGGATTCCATCCCATAAAAAATGATGGCCACCATTAAGCTGACCATCATTTTTTCGAAATTTACTTGGTTTTAACTAAGACAGTTGTGCCTTACTTACCAAACACTTTCATACGCTTGTCTAAAGACTGGAACGCTTTGTCGCTTGCTGGCTGCTCGATTGCACCAAATACCATCTGGGCGTTTAGTTCCCAATCGGTATCAATATTCCAAGTACTCGCAACTTTGTCATCTATCACTGGATTATAATGTTGTAAGTTGGCACCGATATTGAGGCTAGCTAATGCCGTCCAAATCACGTACTGATGCATAGCACTGGTTTGGTGTGCCCAGATAGGGAACTTATCGGCATATAAAGGCGCAGCTTCTTGCATATTTCTGACGACGCCTTTGTCCTCAAAGAACATAATCGTGCCAGCGCCTGCTCTAAACCCAGCGATCTTATCTTTAGTGCCTTGGAATTTCTCTTCATCATTAACGATAGCTTTTAACGTCTCTTCAGTTATATCCCAGAGCTTTTTATGATCGTCGCCGAATAAGACGACAATACGCGCTGACTGCGAATTAAAGGCTGATGGTGTGTGCAAAATAGCATGTTCGACCAGATCAACGATCTCGTCTTTTGAGACGGGCAGATTGTCGCTAAGCGCATATATAGAACGACGCTTTTCAGCTAGTTGTTGTAAGTCTTTTAAATTTGACATAGTTATCTCCAGTGGTTATAAATTTAAGTAAAATGTAAAAATAATCTAAAATGAAGCGGTGATTAGCCTTTAAAGCCTTCAGGTAATTCTGGTGCTGGCAAACGCTTCATATCAGAGTCAACATTACCGAAACGCTCATGACCATTGTTCCAGTCAATGATTGATTGCTCAATCTCTTCCTTATTATCCGCGACAAAGTTCCACCAGAGTAGCACTTGGTTATTCAAGGGTTCACCGCCGATAAACATAATACGCGTGCCTTTTTTAGCCGCTATTTTAATGCTCTCATTATTAGCGACATCACTATCATGGAAGCGAAACAATTGATCTTGCTTACAGATTTTGCCTTCAGACTCTATTTCGCCCTCGCTAACTAAGATGCCATACTCAAAGCCTGACTCTAAAGTCATTATGGCTTCATCATCTTCAATGAAATAAACGTCGATACCGACCATCTTTGAGTATTGAATAGTAGGCGCTTCAAAATGCTTACCTGAAGCGTTGGTATAACTACCTGTAGTCAGGATCATCTCGACATTATTCTCCTGCCAAGTGGGCAGATCAGGATAATGATGAAAACCGCGCTCTATCTGTTGATCAGTCGGTAGGGCAATCCATAGCTGCACCATGCTTAGGGCACGCGATGCGTCTGGTGAGCCACCTGTATCTGCAAAGACACTTTGTTCAGTATGACTAATGCCTTGATTCAAGCCTGTACCTGCGGTCATGACGTTGACTTGATTCTTGGTAATCACTTGCTCGTTACCTAAGCTATCCTTGTGCAGTACTTCACCATCAAGCATCCAGCTAAAGGTCTGTAGATTGATATGCGGATGGCGACCCACTTGCATACCTGATTCATCTGCATCAAATTCGGCAGGACCTGCATGGTCCAAAAAGCACCACGCACCAATGGGCTGTTTGCCTTTATTAGGCAGCAAACGTGCAATCGGAATACCACCGACATCGGCCATTCTTGGCTCTAAGGTTTGAATACTCATCATTTACCTCTTATTATTCATTAGTTACTATTTATCAGTTATTAGGCCTTGAGCTGGGTTAACTAAGTTAAAAGCCCAGCCTGCGCCACTTCAATCTTTACTGCACTCTTTATTGCATTGGTACTTCCATTAATAGAACTCTAGCGTCCTCATCAGCATCCATTGTAAAGCTCTTAGTATCCCAAATACCGAGACCATCGCGAGTAGCTAAAACGTTACCATTAATAGTGACACTACCTTCTAGTACTAAGACATAGACGCCATTTCTAGTATCTTTGAGATCATAACTGTGCGTGATGCCTTTGTCGAAATGACCCATATGGAACCAAGCATCCTGATGAATCCAGACCCCAGCATCATCTGGATTTGGCGATAGCACTTGGCTGAATTCATTAGGCTTCATTTCATCAATCATATGCAATTGCTGATAACGTGGCTCGACACTGCCTTTATTAGGAATAACCCAAATCTGTAAGAACTTGACTGGCTCATTAGCATCACCATTCATCTCGCTATGAGTAATACCCGTACCTGCTGACATGACCTGAATCTCACCCGTCTCAATAAAGCCTTCATTACCGATATTATCGCCATGACCTAGCTTGCCAGAGAGTGGAATACTGATGATTTCCATATCGCGATGTGAATGCTTACCGAAACCGCGACCACCAGCGACAAAATCGTCGTTGATAACTCGTAGTGCACCAAAACCCATACGCTCTGGATTATGATAATTAGCAAAGTTAAAGGTATGACGGCTTTTGAGCCAGCCGTGATTGGCATCGCCGCGAGAGTCTGCTGCATGATAGATCGTTTTCATAAACTGTCCTTTATAATTAATCTGCTTGTTTAAGCTATGGGTCTATTATAATTGTTAATCCAGAGTAGATAAACTAAGCTAATCGCAAATGACTATTCTTATTTTTAGAACAATAAAGGCGTACAATTAACGTACTATAATGCTAGTTTGATAATCCATATAACCTGCTAGCATAAGCCAGTAAATGAATAGCCAATTATAAAGAGGGAATAACTATGTCAAATCTACATACCACGCACTACGATGTGATCGATAATAAAAGCCAAAATCGCTTTGAGATTCATATCGAGGATCAGATTGCTTATGAAGACTATGAGTTTTTTACTACCTCACAAGGCGAGAAGGGTATTGAATATAAGCACACTTTAGTACCAGAAGCGCTTAGTGGTCGCGGCATTGCAGGCTATTTAGTAAAGGTTATCTTAGATTGTGCAGCCGCTAGAAAACTGCGCGTAAAACCGACTTGTCCTTATGTAAAATCTTACATTGATAAGCATCCAGAATACCAAGCCAATTCAGTCTTTCATGACGCTACTCCTTAAAGCAGAAGCTCAAAACAGTTAAAGTACCTTTTAATAAAAAGTATCTTCAATAAAAAAGTAACGTTCAATAAAAAAGCCATGACGAGTAATCATGGCTTTTTCGATTAATGACGGTAGAAAAAAATAAAACTTTAATTAGCTGATATGCTGTAAAAACTTTGGATCACGTGCCAGTATCGATAAATACAACACAGGAATGACAAATAAACCTACTGCCCAGTAGCTCAACTGCACATACAATAAAGCACCTAATAGCGCACCAACCACGAAGCTGATGACCAATGCTGAGCTATTGGCTAGTTTTCTAGCATTCTCCGAGGTTCTATTGGCTAAGTAATCGGTAAGTCCAATACCTAATTGGGTCGTATTGCCTGTCATTAGCACGGTAGGACTCATGCCTTTGATGACCGTTTTACTAGCGGTATTACGAATAGCAAGTGCGGTTAATCCTAAGCCCCCTGTCAATGCGACGTTAAGACTATCGGCATCGGTAAAGGGCCCAAAGGATAATCCTGCTATCATAAATGCGGTTAAGAATAGCGCTTCTGCTAAAAATAAATGACTCAGTACCAACGACTGTTTTCGGCTATTATCGATATATAGTTTAGTTACTACTACCGTCAAAATAAATAAGGGTACTGAGGCCAGCTTAATCCACAAGCCATCTTCACCTTTGACCAGACCGCTACCCGCCAGCACTAAGTTACCCGTGACATGCGCGGTAAAAAAGCCAAATAGCGTTATAAAACCAATAGTATCAATCGCACCGCCTACTACAGTCAATAAAATAGGCGCTTGATAGCGCTGCCAAAAGCTTGGCTGATTTGATATGTCTGTCCCTACATTATTGGTTTTAATAAAGTAATCCTTACTTGACTATTAACAAACTTAGATTAACACACCAAGTGCAACGCTAATTAATATTATAGAACGCCTGCATAGGCGTTTTAAACCCTAAGCGTTTTCTTGGTCTGTTGTTTAGTTTATTCTCAATGTCCTGTATCTCATTATCAGAGACTTGTCTAAAGTCACAACCCTTAGGCAAGAACTCTCTGATTAAGCCGTTAGTATTCTCGTTGGTTCCTCGCTGCCATGACGCATAAGCATCGGCAAAGAAGAAAGCGCTAAAGAGCTTTTGTTTCACCTTCTTATGCTGAGCAAACTCTTTACCATTGTCAGAGGTAATGGTCTTAACCTGTAACTTCACTGGCTTTAGGATACCTATCATTGCCTCTGATACTTGCTGTGCCGTTTTATGACCCACACGCTTCATTTTAAGCAGTCCTGTTTTACGTTCAACGAGCGTTACAATCGCTTGCTTGTGATGCTGACCGATAACGGTATCCGCTTCCCAGTCACCAATACGTGATCGTTCTTCCACAATACAAGGGCGCTCATGAATCGAGACTCTGTCGTTGATACGGCCTCGGGTCTCAGCCGTTAGTCGCTTACGGTAAGGTTTGGCTTTGCGTCTGAGATACTGCCATAACCTGCCGCCTTGTCTCTTGTCCCTCCAGATATAGCGATAGATGCTCATGTGACTAATACCACCATGAACTCCGGCTATTTGTTCAGGACTCCAGCTGTCTTTTAGCTTGTCTGTGACCCAATCCCATACATCAGCGATGATAGTGAAAGCATTGTTAGAGCGTCTGTCACAAGCCTTGTTATTAGCATGATTAGCTCGGTAACCTCGAAGGCTTTTATTGCGTCTGATCTCTCTTGATATGGTGCTAGGACTTCTTCCTAATGTGTCAGCTATAAATTTAATACTATGTTCTGCCCCTATAAGGGCATAAATCTGGTATCGTTCTCCTAGGCTTAGATGTGTATAGTTCATGGTTGCAATCTCACTTTGGTCGGTGGATAAAGACTTTGATGCTAGCGCATCTAGGTCTTTTTTTCACCTCGCATTTGATATTGCACTTCATGTGTTAATCTAAGAAAGCAAATAGTACCGCAAAAAACACATTAGATTCGCTATGCTACTTTTATAGCAGATTCAATACAATGTCTTTTTCTTTGTGAGATCTAAGTGATTAGAGCTTATCCATAGTATGTCGATTATCAATAGAGTAAGCTCCAGCGCCATGCGCAAATATCATCAAAAACCCACCCGCCATAGCGATGTTTTTCATAAATGGGTTCATTTGCGACTCATCTATCCAGAACTGATGGAAAAGCAGCGCCGATATAACATTAAATCCCACTAGCAAAATAGCAGCCAAACGCGCTTTAAGCCCAAAAAGGATAGCAAGACCGCCCAATAATTCAACCGCTATTACTAAAGGGAGTAGCATACCTGGTACTCCCATTGACTCCATATAACCTTGAGTACCTGCATAGCCTGTAATCTTGGTAAAGCCTGAAAATATAAATATCATTGATAAAAATAGACGTCCAATAGGGGCGCTTAATTCTTGTAGTTTATCCATTTTATTGCTCCAATTATTGATGTTTTTGCTCAATCACGTATGAATGAAGCTATTATAATCGTTGACGGAAATTGAATAAACACAGATAATTGCAATTATAAGTTCTTAATATTAGAACAATGATTCTGTTATCATCGAAAAAAATAGGATAAGCCACATGGGACAATTAGAAGACATGGCGATGTTCGTACGCATTGTCGAGGCGGGTAGTATTACTAAAGCCGCTGAACAATTAAATATTGCAAAGTCTGCGGTTAGTCGCCGTTTAAAAGAGCTTGAGTCACGCTTAGGCTCGCAACTCATCAGTCGAACGACAAGGCAATCTAATCTAACCCAAGCGGGTGAGCATTATTACAGACAAGCATGTAGTATCCTAAATGATGTCGATGCTCTTAATGAACAAACCAGTGGAGCGCCCACGCAAATTGAGGGTACGCTAAAGATGACTGCGCCGTTATCTTTTAGTCTGTTGCATTTAGGCGAAGTTATTGATGACTTTGCTTCTATGCATCCTAATTTGAGCTTTGAGCTAGATTTAGCGGATCGGCATGTTGATTTAGTAGAGGAGGGCTATGAGCTTGCTATCCGTATAAGTGAGTTACAAGACTCTAGCTATCAAGCCAAGCGCTTAGCTTTGATTCGCTTTGTCATGTGCGCCAGTCCTGAATATTTGGCGAAAAACGGTACACCTGACACGCTAGCGACACTCGCTCAGCATGAGTTTGTGCAATATGGTTTAGGTAAAGATATCACCTTAGAATTAATGGATGCTAATGGCAAAAAACACAACCTGACCGTTGACTCAAAGATAAAGGCTACTAATGGAGAGTTCCTAGTAGATATGGCAATTAAAGGTCATGGCATCACCTATATTCCGACCTTTATTGCTTATAAAGCTCTAGCAGATGGCAGGCTAGTTGCGGTAATGCCAGAGTATCAATTGCCAACTCTAAACGCTTATGCGGTCTATCCTAAGAATCGCTTTTTATCACAGCGCTGTCGCTATCTTATTGACTTCATTGCTGAGCGTTTCGGCGATAATCCTTATTGGGATGAGTTTTGATAAGCATTTACGGCTCGACACTTAACGGACAAGCTTAAATGATTACTATAGCTGCCCTCAATAAGATAAGTGCCCGAGATCCTAACGAACCCAATCGACCCTCAACTACGCTAGAGTTATTGTTTGATTTAGTCTATGTCATTGCGGTTGCCGCTGCAGCAAGCGGGCTACATCATCGTTTGCTCGAACATGATTTTTTTTAATGACTTACTTTTATCAATAAAGACTTTTATGAAAAAACTAATGGCTACGGCCCCTATTATGTTACTACTAGCTGCTTGTGCTACTAATGCGCCTATGACTAGCGAAAACCAAACGACTACTATGACGTGTGAAGACGGTGGTCAAGTCCTAGCAGCGTATTCAGATAACAGTCAAGTGGCCAATCTAAACGTAACTTTGCCTAAAGTTGGTATAAACAATAAAAAGATCAGCTTAAATCAAGCGGTATCTGCTTCTGGCGCTCGTTATGTTAATAATACTGACCCTAAGGTGAGCTATGATTGGCACACCAAAGCGGACTATGGTGTTATGAGTGTGCGTATGGCCAATGGCCAAGAATATAGCGTGAACTGTCAGCTATAATTAAAAATAAGTCATCCTATTTAGTTTAAGAGGTTGACTGTGCTAAAGGGTTGTTAATGTCTGATTTTTAGGCTTTAATAACCCTTTTTTTATAAAATAAGTGCTTTTATAGAGAATGCAAATACCGATGACATATTTTGTATATTGTTAAAAGAAGAATGGTGTTTTGCCACTATTGGCGTCTATAAGACTTCCAGAAATCCCATAAAAAAAGGCTTGCTGCATCACTGCGAACAAGCCTGATTGTTTTCTATAAAGTGTAAAACTTAAATTTGGTGGGCCCAGTAGGACTTGAACCTACGACCAAAGGATTATGAGTCCTTGTTCTTACAACAACAATACACAATATATAGCGATAAGTAGCTGTAATTTCCGGCCGTAAGTCAATTAGTATAAGGGTTTAGAGTATAATATAAATATACCTATCAACAAGTAGATATATCTATCAATAAATTCAGAGTATCAAAATAGTATCAAAAACAATGGTATTAACAGTTCTTTGAAAAGTAAGTATCTATAAATGAAACTTTTAAGTGATGAGCAGCAGAGGACTAATCTTTCATTCAAAGTATCAAAAAAGCGTACCCACATTGTGAATACGCTCAATACTAATAAGTACAAAAAAAGAATATCTGGATTAAAGTAAAGTCTGACTCAGATCTAGGTCGCTATAGGTCTATCTAAAGTAACTGGTGTCACGCTACCATGTTTACTGTCCACTGCTGCAGTAAGATTTACTAAGAAGATAGCAATGGCTGCGATAATGCCTGGTATAGCGATAAACAAAAAATTCATCTGATGAGTTAGTTCTAAGGTGAGTAGCGCACCAGTTAGAATAGGACCTACGATAGCACCAATACGTCCAATCCCTGACGCCCAACCCATAGCAGTCGTGCGTACAGCGGTAGGATAATATTGAGCCACAAAAGTATAAAGTAGGATTTGTGAGCCGATGGTTGTAGCACCTGCAATCGCAATGAGCGTATATAGTACAATTTGAGGACTGTTGTAGCCAAGCAAAATTAATGCTACTGCCCCAGCGACAAACATAATAGTTAGTACAGGTTTTAAATGGAATTTATCAGCTAAGACACCACCACCAATAGCCCCAATCATCCCACCAATATTAAGTGCAAATAGAAATAACATACTAGCACCTAGCGAGTAACCGGCTTGAATCATTAGCTTTGGTAACCAGCTTGCTAAAGCGTAAACCATCAGCAAACACATAAAAAATGCTACCCAGAACATAATAGTAGTGAATCCACGTCTGTTCAGAAATAACGCTTTAATTGGTGCATCATCACCTTTGGTGGGTTCGTCCAGTACTAAAGTGGTAGAGGGTGTAACTTTTTCTTGAGGAGCCAATTTTTGAACGATATTTTTAGCTTCATCTTCTCGATTTTCTTTGACTAAATACATCAAGGATTCAGGTAGCATCTTCCATATAATTGGCAATAGTAAAGTAGGAATGCCCGCAATATAAAACATAATTTCCCAGCCAAAATCTAGAACCAAAAAAGATCCTAATAATGCTGACGTCATACCGCCAATTGCGTAACCACTGAACATAATAGCGACTAAAGTACTACGCATACGTTTCGGTGCGTATTCAGATGTTAGTGCCACGCAGATTGGCATCACGCCGCCAATACCTAGACCTGCAATGAAGCGTAAAGCCGCAAACTGCATAGGCCCACTAGCGAAAGCACCAAAGAAAGTAAAGCTACTGAATAGAGCGACACAGATCATAATTGTTTTTTTACGACCGATCTTGTCAGATAAAGTGCCAAAAATCATGGCGCCAAACATCATGCCGAATAGTGCTGCGCTAGCAAGAAAACCTGCTTGTACCGAAGTCAATGACCACTCTTCCATAAGTAGTGGGAGAGCCACACCGTAAATAATGAGGTCGTAGCCGTCAAAGATAATAATCAGTAAGCACCAAAATAGGACTTTCCAATGAAAAGGTGAAAATTTGGCTTCATCAATAACTTTATTGATGTTTAAGGTTTGAGATTCCATTCATATTCTCCGTTGATGATATCCTTATACGTGCTTTACAAGTTAGGGTTTTACAGGTGCTAAGTCAAAAACTATCTAGGTATTAATCGATACCTAAAAGGTATATCTTTCCATATAACACTTTATTGAAATAATGTTGGCCTTCATCTTAATTAGAGGAGTGAGTACTCTTATAAAGTATTAGATACGAAGAATGATGCTTGCAGTGAGTGTATGTAAGACAACTAACACCAAAAATTTTCATTGATTTCTAATATAAAAATACCGGATGCGCAGAAAATCATCCATATACTAAAAAAATATATAGATGATTAAACATGTAAGATAAATAGATTAAATTAGCCTAATTAATCAAGGCTAATAAATGTGTTTTTTAAAAGCATTTACTGGCGTTATTGTAGGTAATATCTAACATACTCATTAAATGCTTCAGGTTGTTCAATATTTGAGATATGCGAAGCATTGATAGTCGCAAGCGTAGCATTAGGTATATGATCGACCATATATTGGCCATCGGCAACGGTCGTCACTGGGTCTTCAACGCCTGCTAACACTGTAATTGGTACACGAATATCTTTTAACTGTTTGTGAGTATCAGCGATAGATAACGCCTCGCAGCAGCTTGCGTAGCCCTCTGCACTGCCAGTCGCAAGAGCGTTAGACAATGACGTGACTACATCTGGGTAATGATCGATAAAATCTGCTGTGAACCAACGCGGAGCAGCTGTAGCCGCGATAGTAGCTAGACCTTGCTCACGTACCAATCTTGCACGCTCCGTCCATGCTATTTCGTTACCAATTTTCGCTGCAGTATTACATAACATCAAGTGGTGGAAGCGGTCAGGGTGATTGATAGCTAGCCATTGACCAGTCATACCGCCCATAGAAATGCCACAAAAAAATGCCTTATCAAGATGCAGGTGATCTAACAAGTCAATCACATCTTGCCCCAGCTGGTTTAAATTATAAGGACCTTTGGGTGCTGATGATTTACCATGGCCACGAGTGTCATAGCAGATGATAAAGTAATCGGCTTGCAAAGTATCGATTTGTGGTTGCCACATATGATAGCTAGTACCTAAAGAGTTGGAGAATATTAGGGCAGGGTTGCTGCTATTGCCAAAGGTGGCATAGTTTAGCATGACACCTTTATTTTCAAATACAGGCATGATGAACGTCCTTGTTTTAACTTTCGGGTGATTAAGGTTTTCTTTTTGATTTATCAAGCTGGGTGTCTATTTTATTTTGAGCTATCAATCAATTCTTAACATGCTCAACCCGCTCAATAATCATCGCAATACCTTGTCCAACGCCAATACACATCGAGCAAATTGCATAACGCTTATTAGTATGTTCAAGCTGATTAAGGGCGGTTATGACAAGACGTGCACCTGATGCGCCGAGTGGATGACCAAGGGCAATCGCACCACCATTCGGATTGACACGTGCGCTATCGTCAGGCAGACCTAAATCACGAGTACAGGCTAATGATTGCGATGCAAAGGCCTCGTTTAATTCAACGACATCCATATCATCAAGTGACAGACCAGTTTGCGCTAGTAGCTTTTTCATCGCTGGTGCTGGGGCAAAGCCCATAATACGTGGCTCAACGCCTACCGTAGTTGAGGCCACGATACGTGCACGTGGCTTCAAATTGAATTCTTTAACCGCTTGCTCTGACGCTACTAAGAAGGCTGCTGCGCCATCATTGATTCCAGAAGCATTTCCAGCGGTTACTGTGCCATCTGCGGTGACGATAGGGCGTAATTTGGTCAACTTTTCAAGTGTAGTATCAGCACGAGGATGCTCATCAGTATCGATGGTGACAGGCTCGCCTTTACGTTGGGGGATGACGACAGGGGTAATCTCATCTTTGAAGAATTCTGACTCTTGCGCCGCTGCGGTACGTTGTTGGCTACGTAGCGCAAATGCATCTTGGTCAGCTCGATTGACATTAAATTGCTCTGCAACATTTTCAGCCGTTTGAGGCATGGTTTCTGTGCCATATAGCTCATCAAGTTTTGGATTGATAAAGCGCCAACCCATGGTGGTATCTTCAAGATTTTGGCTGCGACCAAAGGATTTGTCTGATTTACCCATCACAAATGGCGCACGGCTCATGCTCTCAACACCACCTGCGATAATTAGATGAGCTTCACCGGCTTTAATCGCACGCGCAGCTATCGCTAACGCATCCATCGACGAGCCGCACAAGCGATTAACCGTAGTTGCAGGCACTTGATAAGGTAGGCCGGCTAGCAATGACGACATACGTCCGACGTTACGGTTGTCTTCGCCGCTTTGGTTAGCACAGCCGTAGATGACGTCATCTACTTTTACCCAATCGACATTAGTATTACGTTCGATTAGCGCCTTGATAGGGATAGCACCTAAATCGTCCGCACGTACTGGTGCTAGACCGCCGCCGTAACGACCAAAAGGGGTACGAATGGCATCGATAATATAAGCATTATTTAAACTAGTGATTGAATCAATCATGGTGATTATCCTGAGTTTTAATTGTTCTAGGCTTTTAGTAAGAGGGTTTTTTATTGAGTAGCGTCAATTAACATTGCACCAGTCAATTCTTGCAAGTCCAAAAAGCTCATATCGTCGACCATTTCAGTGACTAGCAGTCCTTTATCAGTGACATCAATGACGCATAGGTCGGTATAAATCCGATCTACGCAATTTTTCCCAGTCACAGGGTAGGTAAGTTCGCTGACGATTTTAGGATCCCCAGTTTTGGTGATGTGATTGGTCATTACAAAGACTTTTTTGGCGCCGACGGCTAAGTCCATAGCACCTCCAACAGCTGGTATCGCATCCTCTGCACCAGTACTCCAATTGGCTAAATCACCATTAGCAGCTACTTGAAACGCACCCAACACGCAAATGTCGATATGGCCACCGCGCATCATGGCAAAAGAGTCACCATGATGAAAGTAGCTACCGCCATCGAGCATAGTAACGTATTCCTTTCCAGCATTAATCAGTTCGGGATCTTCTTCACCCTTGGCAGGTGATGGACCAAAAGCTAATAAGCCGTTTTCTGAATGCAAAAATACGTCTTTATCATTAGATAAATATTGTGCGATTTTAGTCGGTAGTCCGATGCCTAAATTGACATAGGCTCCATCTGGAATGTCTTGTGCAGCTCGTTCGGCTATTTGGTCACGGGTCAAAACGGTGTAAGAGGTATGGCTCATGATGACGCTCCTTATAATTGGCAGTATTTAGCGGTGGCTACGCTGCAGTATCAGAAAGTTCAGTACTAGTGCTAGCAGGTTGGACTTGCACCACGTGCTGCACAAAAATGCCTGGTGTAATAACGTGCTCAGGATCAAGCTCACCTAGATCAACTGTTTGAGAGACTTGAGCGATAGTCACGTCAGCTGCCATTGCCATAATTGGACCAAAGTTACGTGCAGATTTTCGGTAAACTAAGTTACCCCAACGATCACCCTTGTTTGCTTTTATTAAGGCGAAATCAGCTTTAATTGGATATTCCAAGACATAGTCTTTGCCATCGATATGACGAGTTTCTTTGCCTTCTGCGAGTAGAGTGCCGAACCCTGTTGGTGTATATACGGCTCCAAGCCCCATGCCTGCCGCTTGAATACGGCAAGCCAAATTACCTTGTGGTACTAATTCCAGATCAATTTTTCCTGCATGATAAAGCTCATCGAATACCCATGAGTCTGATTGACGAGGAAAAGAGCAAATGATTTTACGTACCGCGCCCGTTTTTAATAATCTGGCAAGACCATGATCACCGTTTCCAGCATTATTATTAATAATGACAAGGTCTTTAACACCTAAATTGATAAGGCCATCAATGAGTTCAGCTGGTTGCCCTGCAGTTCCAAAACCACCAATCATAATAGTGGCGCCATCTTTAATTTGGCTAAGTACATCCGTGATATTTTTTTCAGCTTTATTAATCATGTTTATGTCCTATACAAAAGTAATATTAGGTATTGCGAGACTTAAATTTTATGCATCTTCGAGACTGTCTTGTTGTTTTAGCTGTTTTATTAATAAAAGTGACGTATATTTTTGCTTATGAAAACAAAGGTAATAAGCGTTTTTTGCTTAAAATATAGTAAGCAACCATGCCGATAAGAATGCCCCAAAAAACAGAGCTTAGTCCTAGAAAACTCATACCAGATGCTGTTGCTAAAAAAGTGATTAGCGCTGCATCTCTTTGAGAGTCATCTTTCATTGCTATAGTAATGTTGGTAGAAATGGCACCGATAAGTGCAAGACCGGCTAATGCTGCAACTAGCTCTTTGGGCAGCAAGCTAAATACCATCACGATGCTACCGGCAAGTAGTCCCCCTAATAGATAAAAAATACCGTTTGCTACACCTGCTATGTAGCGTTTCTCTTTTAATTCATGGGCATCCTTACCAGTACAAAGTGCTGCGGTGATTGCTGCTAGGACAATCGTAATACCCCCTACACAGGCGACTGCTAACGAAGCTAGGCTTGTAATACTGACGATAGGCTTGGCTGGTGTGTCATAACCACTAAGATTAAGAATCGCCATACCAGGTAAAAACTGTCCAGTTAAGCTCACAAGAATGAGTGGAATCGCAAGGTTGAATACGGCATTCCATGTCCACTCAGGCCATATCACAGTAGGTATGGTAATGGCTAAATCTATATCGACAGGGTTCATCTTACCCAATAGAACACTTAAAATGACACCGCATAGCAGTACCCAAATCATGGTATAGCGCGGTGAAAAACGTTTGGCTACTAAGTAACAGCCAAGCATGCTAAACACGATAAATGGCATCGTATTAGTTGCTACAAATAACTCTAAACCAAATTGAAACAGGATGCCTGCCATCATACCGGCAGCGATACCATTAGGAATCCATCTTAAAATTTTGTCAAAAGATCCAGTTGCGCCTACTAAAAAAATCACAATCGCTGATACGATATAAGCGGCTATCGCTTCATTAATACTCATCTGTGGAAATAGGGTAACCAGTAAAGCGGTACCAGGGGCGGACCATGCTGTAATAACCGGTGTTTTATATTTAATAGATAAATAAATACCAGGAATGGCGGCACCGATGGAGACACCCCAAATCCAAGACGCCATCATGGCATCTGAAACTTGTGCGGCTTGTGCGGCCTGAAAAAAAATAATCAAAGGACCCGCATAAGAAATAAGAACCGCTAAGAACCCTGCAACCGATGCGGAGAGCGACCAGTCGTTTTTTAAGGTTTGGATTACAGAGGCCATATTGCTTCCTTGCAAATTAGCATTCGTTACAGGGCTGCAAATTAAGATGCATGCTACTAATTGGCAGATTTACTATTAGCCTTCGTCGCCACCGCCCACAGGAATGGTACTACCAGTGATATAAGAAGACTCATCGGATGCTAAAAACAAGATGGCATTGACTTGCTCATCAATCGTGCCGTAGCGTCTCATAAAGGTGCGATCAATGGTTTGGTCAACCACCGCATTCATCCATGATTTTTCATCATCAGTTAATGGTTTGGCGTTACGTGGAATCTTTCTGGGCGGCGCTTCAGTACCGCCAGTTGCCACTGCATTCACACGGATGCCATCGTTTGCATACTCAAAAGCGAGCGATGCGGTCATGGCGTTCACGCCGCCTTTCGCTGTCGAATAGGGTATGCGGTTGATACCGCGAGTAGCGATAGAGGACACATTAACAATAGTGCCTGATTGCTGTTTGACCATGGTTGGTAAAACAGCATGACAACACCATAATGTTGGAAATAATGAGCGGCTGATTTCCTTTTGGATTTCTGCTTCAGAGAAGCTGGTAAAAGGTTTCATCCATATTGCGCCGCCGACATTGTTGACCAATATATCGATACGCCCATAGCTATCAAGTGCCTTATCAATAGCCTCTTTAGCACCTTGATGGGTTTCAAGGTCAGCTTGAATGGTAACGGCTTCTCCGCCATCAGCAATGATTTCAGCCAGCACCTCTTCTACTAATGGAGAAAAGTCTGCCATGACGATTTTTCCGCCCTCACTTGCCAAACGTAAAGCGACTCCGCGTCCGATGCCTTGGGCGGCACCAGTAACGATACATACTTTATTATCAAATCTTTTACTCATGACAGTCTCCTAAAAATCTTGCTCATGCTTTGCTAGTAGAGAAATACGGCTAGGCTACGTTATTGCTCACTGGGCGTGAATTTTTCATAGTAAAAATTACTCGGTTTTAGATTACTGCTGTCTAACCAGTTACTCACCGCATCCACCATCCCTAACGGGCCACACAAGTAGACATCGACGTCACCATCGTTTAGCCACTCATTATCAACATGACCGGTGACATAGCCTTTACGCTCATGCTGGCTGTCTTCAGTGGCGACACAGGTGCGGTAGTCAAACCAAGGGTGGTTTTGTTTGACTTCTTCTAGTTTCTCAACTTCTATCAGATCAAAGTCGTTGGTGACGCCGTAGACCATCCTGACAGGATGATGAGCACCAGACACTTCTAAACTTTTTAGCATCGATAAAAAAGGCGCGATACCAGTACCACCTGCTAGAAATAGGGTCGGGCGGATTAGAGGGCGCAGGTAAAAGCTACCAAATGGACCCTCAAAATTAATCTCTTGACCTATAGTCGCAGTATCAGATAAAAAGGTGCTCATTTTGCCGTTAGGAATATTGCGGACGACAAATTCAGCCTGATTGGCACTAGGTATAGAGCTAAATGAATAGGAGCGTGTCTCGTTAGAGTCAGGAATACTGACATTGACATACTGGCCTGGCAAAAATACTAGTGCATCTGGATTGTCGACTTCGACGCCAAAGTGAATGGTAGATTCTGACAGTACATTCAGCTGTTGTAGTTTGCCTTTGAATACAGACTTGCCGACTTTGCAGGCTTCAGAGGAGGTTGGTACTTTGATCACGCAGTCGCTTTCTGGAATCATCTGACAGGTGAGTACATACCCTTCAGCAGCTTCAGCTTCTGTCAGTGCATCTTCGATATACATATCAGGGTGCATGTCGTAGCTGCCAGATTCACAATGGCAACGGCAAGTACCGCAAGCACCATCAAGGCAATCCACAGGGATATTAAATTTTTGACGATAAGCGGCTTCGGCGACGGTTTCGTCGGCTTCACATTTGATGAAGCCTGTGACGCCGTCTTCGAACTGTAGAGCAATATTATATTCCATGAGAAATATCCCTTTTCAACACGTATTAATTAAAAGCTAGTGGCTAAATAATGAGTGAATAATGATTAGACGTGATAGACGTCCATGATTTGATGCACATAGTCGTCTTTTAAGACCACATACTTATCCAAAATTTTTGGTTGGTCTTGAGTCATGTCTATTTTGTACTGAGAGTAACCCCAATAGGTGTTGGTCTCGTGATAGCGAAAGGACTTGTTGATCCAGTTGAAACGCACCGTCACAATACCGTCATTGTCTTCGAGCAATTCAATATTCGATAAATTGTGCGTGGTACGTGTATCAGGAATGGTCGCTGATGAGCGCTCAGTCTCGATGCGGAAGATACGATCTTCAAGACCACGGCGATCCGGATAATAAATCAGCGAGATTTCTCGTTGTGGGTCGCTGATGAGCTGACCATCGTCATCCCAACTTGGCATCCAGAAAGGGCAGTCTTCATCGTAATAAGTAAGCCATTCTTCCCATTTTTTCTCATCCAATAAACGCGCTTCACGGTATAGAAACTGTCTAATGTCTTCAATGTTAACAGTTGCATTTTTCATGATTGATATCCTTATTTTTTTGTCAGTTCTACAATAAATAGCAGAGTAATAATAAAAATGTATTAGTCGCTATTAGCACCGTGTAGCTGCTGCTCTTGCTCTAGAGCTTTTTTCATCTCTTCGTGCCAGTAGCGATGTTGGACGGTATATAGCCCTTCATCTTCAGTCTTAACACCACTCATCAAAGGTTTAAGGTCAATAGCGGCCGCGCCTTCATCTGCACCTTGAATCCAATGCTCAGAGCCTCGGCACATATCATTCCATTCAAGCTTGATACCGTTATAACCTTCTTGACACGAGCGGAACTCTTCTAAGTCATCAGGTGTTGCCATACCAGTAACGTTAAAGAAATCTTCATACTGACGAATACGGCGTGCACGTGCCTCATCGCTTTCGCCTTTTGGTGCGATACACCAGATACTGACTTCAGTTTTATCAACCGCGATAGGGCGGAGCATGCGAATTTGTGAGCTGAACTGATCCATGATGTAGACGTTTGGATATAGGCATAAGTTACGTGAGCGCCCAATCATCCAGTCCGCCATGGCTTCACCGTAGCTGGCGACATACTCATCGCGATAAGCATAGTTTGGACGGTCTTGTGGGTTTTCCCATTGTGTCCATAACAGCATGTGACCGTTTTCAAAAGAATAAAACCCACCGCCTTGTCGACCCCATTTGCCAGCGTTCATGGCTTTGATATTGTCTTCTTTGACAGCTTCAGTTTCTTTACGGCGCGCAGTTGTCGCAGCGTAGTTCCAATGGACGGCTGATACGTGATAGCCGTCGGCACCGTTTTCAGCTTGCAGTTTCCAGTTACCATCAAAGGTATAGGTTGAGGTGCCGCGTAGAACTTCTAGACCTTCTGGCGACTGATTGACAATCATGTCAAGAATTTTGGTAGAGCCGCCAAGCCAGTCTTCGATTGACTGAACATCATCATTTAAGCTGGCAAAGATAAAGCCTTTATAATTGGCCATCTTCACTTGTTTTAGGTCGTGTGAGCCTTCTTTATTGAAGCATTCTGGATAGCCTGCATGTCTTGGATCTTTAACTTTAAGCAGCTTACCTGAGTTGTTAAAGGTCCAACCGTGGAATGGGCAGGTGTAAGTGGCTTTATTGCCTTTTTTATGTCGGCAGAGCTGTGCACCACGATGTGAGCATGAGTTAATCATGCAATGCAGCTCGCCTTCTTTATTGCGGGCAAGAATCACAGGCTGACGACCAATGTATGAGGTGTAGTAGTCGTTGTTATCAGGAACTTGAGACTCATGAGCCAAATACACCCAATTGTTTTCAAAGATGTACTTCATCTCAAGCTCGAACAACTCTTCGTTAGTGAAGGCGCTACGATGCAGGCGATAAATCCCTTTTTCACTGTTCTCTTCTAAAAAATCATCAATAGTGATGTCTGATCCTTCAGGTACTAGATTGATACGCTCGCTCATGGCTGCCTTCCTTGTATAATGACGGTATAAAATGAGATTAGAAGCTAACGTTTGATACGACAACTGAGGACATATCAAACGTAAGTCGCTAATAGTTATTAATGAATGCTATTTAATATGAGTGCTCATTAACCTTGAGCACGGCGGCGTTCTACTTCGCTGCCTTGTATAGCTTGGTCAATGTCTTTTACTAAATGAAAGTCAAAGTCGATACTTGCGTAAGGCTTATCAAGCGCTTTTTCTTTTAGCTTGTCCGCATCTTCTACCATCGTTACCTCTGGTACCAAACCTTCGCGGCTTGCAAAAGCAAAGTCATCCCATAGGTACTCATCGCCATCGATGTTAATCTGCGTGGTCAGTTTGCGATGACCGTCAGCACTGGCAAAGAAATGAATGTGAGCTGGGCGATGACCGTGACGTCCTAGCGCGCCCAATACTTTTTGCGTCATTCCTTCTGGTGGTACTGAGTAACCTAGCGGCACGATGCTGCGGAATGCATAATTTCCGTTTTCATCGGTAATGATGCTACGACGTAAGTTGAAATGAGACTGTGATTCATCAAAGAAAGAGTAGTTACCTAAGCTGTTGGCATGCCATACTTCAACTTTTGCGTTTGGAAGAGGCTTTCCATCTTCACCATAAACAGTGCCTTGCATAAATAGCACGGTGCCATTATCAAGGTCAGTGCCATCATCTAGACGCGCGAAGCCTTTTTCTTCTGGCGCACCAGCGACATAGAGTGGACCTTCAATAGTACGCACAGTACCACCGTCAAGACCGGCTGCTTTTAAATCCTCTTCAATCATTAAATCCATGAAGTGATCGAAACCCAAGCCTGGTGATAACAAACCGGCTTCTTTGCCTAAATCACCGATAAACTCAACGCCAGACCAATACTCATCGGCGGTGATTTTTAAGTCATTAATGGTTTGCATAAGGTCGGTCACAATACGTAATACAATCTCTTGCACGCGTGGATTAACTTGCTCAGGGAAGTCGATTTTGCCTTTGATGAACTGAGTGGCTAATGCTTCAATTTGGCTGCGTTCCATGTCTCTCTCCTTGTTGAGGACTGTTTTATTAAGGGGTAATTACAGTGAGTATTCTTACTCAGTTTTTATAGATTCTGATATCAGCTGTACTGGCTTGCTTTAGCTGTCATCACTACGAACAGATGATGGATGACGTAACAATGGTGTCACTTCAACCTTCATGTACGGATAGAGCGGTAATGACATCATAATGTCGTGTAGCTCTTCATTACTCTCAACATCAAAGATACTGAAGTTAGAATACTGACCGGCTATGCGCCAAATATGACGCCATTTACCTTGCTCTTGGAGCTTTTGTGATAATGCTTTTTCGGTGGCTTTAAGCTCGTTGACCTTGTCGGCGTCCATATCTGTTGGGATTAAGACATCCATTCTGACGTGGTATAACATAATTATTTCCTTATATTTGATGACGGGTAATTTTTTTAGCTGTTACAGTATTTCAGTTTGAGCATTAGTGGCAAATTGCGGCTTTGATGATTTAAGTGAATTATTGATTGCTTGTTTGGCGTAGTGATAGACTTTATCGCTATCTACTTCGATACCAAGACCTGCGCCCGTAGGTACATTTAAACCAAAATCTTGATAATCAAGAGGCTGTACTAAAACGTCTTCGGTTAATAGTAAAGGACCAAAAAGTTCTGTATCGAAATTTAAACTGGGATAGGTTGAGAATACATGGGCGGATGCGGCTGTACCGATAGGACCTTCTAACATGGTGCCACCATAGAGCTCGATACCTGCTAGATGTACCATTTGTCCGATTAAGCATGCTGCTTTTAATCCGCCTGCTTGATTGATTTTCACGGCAAAAACATCGGCACAGTGATCCGCTGCCAATTGAAACGCATTATATGGATCTTGCACGACTTCATCAGCCATAATAGCCACGTCGAAGTGTTCAGCTAAACGCTTCAGCGCTGATTTATTACGCATTGATACTGGTTGCTCGATTAAATCAACACCGCCATTCTGTAATAAATTTATACCTTTCATAGCTTCAAGCTCTGTCCATGCTTGATTGACATCAACGGTGATGCGGCAATCAGGTAAGGCTTGTTTAATAGCTAACACATGGGCGACATCATCAAGAATAGGGTTGCTGCCTATTTTTAGTTTAAAAATCCGATGTTTTCTTTGTTCAATCATTCGATGAGCTTCAGTGATGTCGGTATCAGTATTTCCGCTAGCAAGTGTCCATGCCACTTCAATACGATCACGGATGCGACCACCGATGAGCTCGCTGATAGGTAGGCTGAGTCTTTTGCCTTCGATGTCTAGTAGAGCAGTTTCAATCGCGCATTTTGCAAAACGATTGCCACTGATGTGGGTATTCAATAGCTGCATTGCTTTTGCTGTGCTTGTAGGCTTTTCTTTCATCAAGAGAGGGGTAAAGTAAGTATCGATATTAGTTTTGATACTATGAGGACTTTCTTCAGCATAACTTAAGCCGCCAATCGTCGTTGCTTCGCCCCAACCTTCGTAGCCATCTTCGGTTTGGATATGTACCAGAACCAATACTTGTTCATTCATTACGGTACAAGCCAGTTTATGCGCTCGAATAGTAGGTATTGGTACTAGTAAAGTATTAATTGAACGAATCATATCTATCCTTAGTATAAAATTTTGGCTTCCTTATGCTTAATAAGAACTATAGGTGTTAAATATCGACATGTCTAAGACCTATTTAGTCTTGTTTTAATACTTTTTAGGTATTTTGTCGAAAGGTAGGTAGCATGTTATGTTCTTTAGGTATGGACATTTTGTATATGAAGTAGGTGATAGATAAAAGGGAAGAAATTAGAACGACTTAGGATAGAAACAATAGGAAGTCAATCAAGGAAGAATAATGGAACTCAGGCATTTACGCTATTTCATAGCTGTGGCAGAAGAAAAAAGCTTCAATAAAGCAGCTGCTCGTTTGTACATCTCGCAGCCACCACTTAGCCGGCAGATAAAACAGTTGGAAGAAGAGATTGGCGTTACGCTCATCGATAGGGAGAACCGTCCCTTGAAACTCACTGAGGCTGGCGAGTTTTTTTATGATCATGCTATTCAAATTTTAAAAAAATCAGACGACTTGCGTACTATGACTATTCGTAAGGGAAATTTTGATAATTCACTTTCAATAGGCTTTGTATCATCTATATTGTATGGCATATTGCCGAGAGTAATATCCCGTTTCAGAGAAGTTCATCCGAATATCGAGGTTAAACTGTATGAGCTAAACTCTTGGCAACAAACGCAAGCATTGACAGAAGGTAAGATAGATGTAGGTTTTGGCAGGTTGTTATTTGAAGATGCTTCCATTAGGCGAATGGTGCTTAGAGAGGAAGATTTAGTAGTCGCTGTTCCTATCGAGCACCCATTATCAAAAGAAAAACGCGACAGTTTAAGCTTGATCGATTTAACAAATGAAAACCTCTTACTTTATCCAACAGCACCGAGGCCCAGTTTCATTGATTACGTATTAGAACTATTTGAAAATCGTAATTTGAAGGCGAATTATTTCATGGAAGTACGTGAATTGCATATTGCCCTAGGGTTAGTAGCAGCAGGAGAAGGGTTGACTATCGTACCAAAGACACTTGAGCATTTACGTCATCAAGAGATAACCTATATCCCATTTGAAGAGGGGATATTAACTTCGCCAATCGTGATGAGTGTCAGGCATTTTGATAAGTCTGAATTACTGGAAACGCTATTAGATGTTACTTATCAAATTTATGACGAAGAAGGCTTCATTTATAAGCGTGAGAAGGTTTGAATATATCTCAAATCTCAACGTCAAGACTCTTAATTATAGTCAAACCCCAATATTAAGCACATCACCTAAGTAAAATACTAACTAAAGAAAGGTTGCTGACACTATGGATAATATAGTGTTAGGAACCTTTTTTAATTTTATAAAAATCAGCCATACCGTATATGAATTTATAATCTTAATATTCCTATAAACACACTAATGAGGTAATTAGTACCTAACAAATCTCAAGCCAGCCTATAAAGTTATTTCTCTATAGCGTTAAACTTAGTTAAAGACAGCATGGGTCTTGAATATCAGTCAAGAGCGGTAAACATTGTCATTTGTATACGAACATGATTCATCTAGCTTAGCAGTTATGAGCCAGTCATCGCCACAATATGTGCGCTAGTCTGCGTCATAATGCCATCTAGTATGCACCCAAGCGGTTCGATTCACCTGCTGATACGTATAGTGATTACCCATGTTTAATCATCCCTGAAAGTATCAATGATATTCAGCAGCTAGCATGGCGAGAAGTAGTCAGTTTGATTTCATTGAAAGGTATCAATCATCCTGATTTATTTAAGGTACTGAAAAATAACGCGCCTCAAAGTGTTATATGTCAGTTGATGCGTATTAAGTATTTGACCGTAAAGGAATACTGCCGCTTTGCACGTATTAGCCAGAGCAACTATGAGTATCAAAAATGCAAGTTTGCATCAGAAGAGCGTGTCATAGGTATGCCTAAAAGCATGGACTGGCTGAGTGACGCACGCTAATGAATATGCATAAATTCGATACTACTGAATTACAGAGAGTCCTAGAACAGCTAGTACCCTCTAATTCACCGCACTATATAAAAGTACAAAATTTGATTGTTAATCTGCTGGATATCAATCCAAACTTTTACCTGCACATTGGTGAACATGCCAGCCTAGATATACAGGTATTGACACCGTCTGAATGTGAAGCTATTGCCGGTACAGTTATCAAAGAGAAAAAGATTGAGGATTGGGCCGTCACTTATATGCTGGTTTTGTTTTACCAGAGATATGGTCAAGTACATATTAATAATGAAGCATGGCAGTTTATGAGTGCATACCTGCAGGTCATTATTATGATTGCTGCACGTAAAGATGAGCACTCTGCCAAAATCAATCAGCTAAGTGTGCGTCTTAGAATGGGATTAAAGAACAACAACCCGCAATCTAAAATCGTCGAGAAGTTAATCACTATTCATGCTCAACATGATTCAATGGCAAACGTACTATCAGCGTTACGTCAGTATGAAGCTCAGACAAAAAATAACGAAGCATCAGGCAAAGTCATTAATCAAAAATTGGCGGGTAAAATTGGGCAAATACGACTTGCTTATGAAGTGGTTGCAGAGAACAAAGTCTTTGTAGGCAAAACTTATACCAATTCAAAAGATAATGAGCCTAGCAAAGGACACTCTAATACGCTGTATCTGGGTAGTACTGATGAACCACTAAGAGCTACAGTATTTGGCAATACCCATAAAGAGGATAACGTTGCTTATGATGAAAATATTGCTGACGACGAACCACCTAAACTTTTAGACAATGACTTCAAACCTTCCAAGACAACAGCCAAATCCTCAGAATTACAGCAATGGAAGCTAAAAAACAACTATCGACATGCCCGCCGCAATCAATTTAATTTTCCCACCAATATTCGTCAGTTACGTTTATTGAGTTATCAGATGCTATTCACCAGAGTTTGGCAACTTTTTACCATTGTCAGCTATAAACAGCGTCAGGTTTATGCCGTTATATTGCTGTCAATGCTAAGTGGTCGTAAGATTCAAGAAGTAGTTCATGAGCTGCAGTTGGATAAAAGTCAGCGCAAGTGGCTGAGTCATGAAAGCGGTTCGGCTACTAATGGTTATGTTATGAGCATCACTATTAACGTGACCTCGAATCGTAGAAGTCACTTATTACCGTATCGTCAGAGTTACGACAATAAATTTAAATTACCTTTGCCAATTAGATTACAAGCGGTCATTGAGAATAAGTTTTTGGTAAATAGTAATGAGATCTCTGAAGTGCTGGCAAGTTTAAAAATGCAACTAGATCTACCAGCATTATCAAATCAGCATATTGATGCTTGTCTATATACGATTATCAAGAATGAGCTTCATGAGCCACTCCATGCCGAGATTCTGACTGGGGTTGATGTGAAGCACAGTTCACCTTTGTATTACACCAGCATTGAGACGATAAGCTTAGAGCAGACATACAGCAATGTTATACATCTATTGACCCAATACTGTACGGCGGACGTTCAGAATGAAGTTCGACCATTTATTCTATCTAGCCCAAAAAGTAATCAGTACAAAAAATATATCGGTAGTGACATGACTTTAAATACTGATATCTGCCAAAGGTTCTTTGATGAGCTTGCTGAGGCAGCTGAGAGCTATAACGGTCGATTAAAGCGGAACGTAAGCATAAGGCAGGACCGTTATATTGAGCAGTTTAATGCTTATGGTGTCTGGCTATGGCATATCATATTTATTCAGACTGGGATTAGACCTGTAAAGCATGCGCCGGGGCTTTTAAATCAATTTGACTTTAGGCAAAGACTGTTATGGGTGTCCGATAAAGAAGAGCGTCAGGGACAAGGGCAGGGAAGACTCATTCCTCTAAGTGATTTCTTGATCACAGCCGTTCAAAACTATATTGAATATATTAATCAATTTGCAGTCTTCCATAATGCAATTTATCCAAATGACCAATTCCCACTAGACGACATATTAAACTCTAAACAGCCAATCATTCAGCTTTTCAGTAAAAATCCTAAAGGGTTTTCTGGTATTACGCCTAGTAAAATTCGTTATCAGACAAGGCACTTTTTTAGCCATCAAGATAATTGGCTAAGGCATCAATTACGCTCAATGCTAACAAATAAGTCTCCTGAGCATTTGATCTGCGCCTTATATGGTCATGAACATCCAGATCAGGAGGCTATGCATCCTATGTCGTCACTATCCATTAATGAGCTAAAAAAACTATCTGCTGACTTAGATAAAGTTGCAGTTGAGCTTAACCTACGACAAGTTGAGGTGACTATATATGGATAATGCCGTTGCTCATCAGTTAAGAGAAGAAAATAGAAGCAAAAGTCATGACGCTATCAAAAATGAGGCGAAAGTTTTGATAGCGTCGTATGTTGATGACAATCACATAACGACAGAAAAAGACCTAGTTGAATGCTATCAAGCAATCGATAACGTGCTTAAGACGCGCTTTGATACCGCCCATACTTACTACTTAGCCAGACAAGGTTTTTTAGCATTCATTCGAAGTTACAACAAAAAGAATGATACTGATTTAGATGAACCTGTGGTGCCCGTCATCGCAGAGCGCGATAATTTAATCATCTCTTATGATTGGATGGTGAATGGCGCTCAAATAAGCCTTGCTAGTCAGCAAATGATTGAAATATGGCAACGAAAAAGAAGATTCTCAAATAATGACTTAATTGAGTCAGCACTCTACTGTAGCGTGATGTATGGTGGATTGAATGACGTAGACGCACTAAAAGCACTCTATCAGTGGCTGCTAGGCGAACGTGAGATATATCAATTGCAGCTACCAGCAACTGATGAATTATCAGGTTCAGGTGTCAGTAGCGAGAGTTTGGCGCTAATTTTGCTCAGTATTGATGATGACAATTACGGTTGTTCTTATACGCAAGGATATACCTCAGAGGATGTATCTGCTACAAACTTACAGCGCTATATAGAGTACATACCTGATGATATGACACTTTGCTTTTTATACGCGCTAAAAGATAAAAAGTTAAAAAAAGAAAAAGAAGATGTGAAGTCGTTTGAAACCATTATCAGTGATATTTGTAAAAAGCTAAAACTACAAAATAAAGATAAAAGCAAACCGCATTTATCGCAGTTAATAAAATACGCTGACTATCATTGGCGGCAGATGAAGGGTGCCGATATAGATAGTGCGCTGTCTATTGTTAGACAGGGGAAAATTAAAACGACTGGCTTAACTACAAATAAGCTTATTAATTATAATCAAGAGGTGATTAGCTCAAACCCGCTACCACTTACGTGGTCAGAGCTGTTTGTAGCAAGTTATTCAGGATCAAATAAAAGAAGTACCAATAAAAGTAATTATCCAAGCTTTAGCAAAAATCTTGTTAAAAAGGTGCAAGATGCTCTCAAATGCAGCAGGGCATCAGCTATTTTGCATATAGAGTTATTACAACAGGAGTTCACTCAACCGAATGCCATGCGTCTTTTAGGGTGGGTAAGAAGCTTATTGAACACTAGCAATAACAGGTTAAATACCATCAGTAAATACGTGGGCTGTATTGGTCGTGATTGGCTGATGCTAATGATGGATGAGACTCTTGATGAATGGTCGGATGAGGACTTTGAAGCTATCTATGAGGAGATTATTCAAAGTAAGATTAAGGATGGTCGTAAATCTTCGCTACTTAAAAAAGATTCTGATTTCAACGATGAAGCTATAAGTAACATAAATGAAGATGCAGGCATTATCGAAAATGAGGTACCTGATTCCCCAAGCGTATTAAATGAGCTGGCAAGTGACATTAAAGTATCTTACTTAGATCAGCTTAAAGATACTCAAAAATTTACCTATGGTCGCCTGAGAGCATTTCATGATTATCAAATAGAGTATTACGATGCTCCATATGTGTATTTTCCATGGGGTAATAAACGTCAGGTTATAAAGGCGAGTATGATATCGCCTCGTATATATCATGCGATGAAAGAGTATCTGGTCACCTCGGATCTAGACTATGAACAGAAAAACCTTTGCTTAGTAGTCTTAAATCTGGCATACCGAACAGGAATGCGAATAAAGGAACTCATCGGTATTAAAGTTGCTGATGTAGCAGATATCTATGCTGATGAGCATGGACAACGAATAGAGCAACCACAAATATGGCTAAGACCGAATCGCTATCGAAGATTGAAAAGTAGCAGTGCAAGTAGGCTTATACCGGTTGATTGCTTACTTAAGCAAGACGAGCTGGAACAATTTATTCAGTTATATTATCAGCAGAAAAGACTGAAGCGACGTTACTTGTTTTCTCAAGGATCAGGTGATCAGCCGTTACCCAGTGTATTTTTTAGCAATCTCATGAAGTTAATTTGGGATAGATTGCTAGGAGAGCACGACTTCACATTTCATAGCTTTAGACATACTGCTATTAGTCAACTGGCATTAGTGCTACGTGAATCTTCATTGGCACAGGTGATGACGGATTATAATAACGACCAGTGCGAAAAAATAGTGAAAGGAATTCTTGGTTATCACAAAGAGCAGGGCGCTTGGTTCGGGCTGGCAAGTCTTGCAGGGCATTTAACGTGCGACACAACCTTCGAGCATTACATTCATACTGCTCACTTGCTAGCAGGGGAACAGCTCAGCAGAGCGTGCTTGCAGCTACCTATAGCCGTTTTAGAGTTAATAACAGGGCTTGGTTATTCAGCTATATATAGACAAAATAAAACTGCTTATGATGCAACGACAAAGATGGTGCAGCTAAATAAGATAAGACCATATTTACTTAAAAAGATAGCTTCCAATAAAGTATCATTATTCAAGAATATAGATGAACCTGAACATAATGCTAGCCAGCAACTGTTAAACGATAATTTGAATGGATTTAAAGAGTCGAATACAAATTCAATTTTCATTCATCCTAAATATTCGGACGTCATAGGTTTTTTAGAGGAATTACAGAAGTTAAATATCAACTCTAGAAATGAGCTGTTACCTGAGATTGCTATTAGACATGGTATAGGTCTAAATGAATCTAAATGTTTATATCTGCGCGCTAGTGAGCTGTTTGATGATGACAGGCTATTACTAGGTAGGCCTAAAGGTAGCAAAAATCAGGAAGTAATAACTAGAGCATTAGATAGAGCTTATCAGATGTCCACAAAAAATCCTGAGAAGTTGAGAATGTTTATTGAAATATTTGCACATAAACATAACTTAAATAACTCATCGATTCATTTTGGTATTAAGGAGACCCAGCTTGAGACGCTACAGAGTTTCATGCTAATAGGTTGTCAGCTTATTGATGCCAGTCATTGGCAGGTTAGGGCATATAGCGAGCAAGTTGTGAGTGATGTTAAAAAAGACTTGAGTCTGAACAGCTCAATACGTGTCGGTGCTCGTGAAAACTTCCACGGCTATGAGGTAAGGGTAGTGCAGAAAAAGCGTAAACGTTCTGATAAGAATTTGGGGTGTAATGGACAAAATTCATGCTAAAAAGTAGAAGGTAGTCGCTAATGGACATAATTCATGCTATTTGAGTGACTTTGATAGTAGAAAGTCCTTTATAAACCGTAACTTACGTTCCTCATTTAGCCCGTGATGACTGTGTAATTGTCGCTTTAACTCACTGAATAACCCTTCAAGAGAATTGGTGGTATTTGGTATATCTAAGTGGTTGTATTCTTGATAAGTAAACAACCAATCGCTATTGGTTCTAAGACTACGATAAGCACTTCTAAGACGCTTATGCGTGTACCACGTTCTACTGTTATCGTCATTGGTACTACGCTCATCAAGATAGTTTTCATGAGTTAAGTACCATTGATCTAAGCGCTTTATAAAGTCAGTTTTATCAAGCTGTGTTATCTCTAAAGTAAGTCGTCTAAGCTCAATACTAGCGATATTCTTAGGGCGACGAGTCAAGTAGCGAGTTACTATTTGTACTTGATGGAACTGGCACATCTGGCAAGGGGTACGGGTGAATAACGTTCTAAGCCCTCGTCTACCATCACAGGTGATGCTTTGTATATCAACGCCTAACGACACTAGATGATCAATCCCTTGCTTATAGGCACTATTGGTTTCATGGCTGACTATCGCGTAATAAAGAACGGCTCTAGTAGTATTATCCATAAAAACCATTAGACCAAACTTACGACCGAAGTAAGTGGTGTCGATGATGATGTTAGCAGTCTTTGGTCGTTTAATCTGATATTCAATATTAACTTTATCTAAGCGTCTTTGTATGGTTTTAAGACTACAGTGATACTTATCAGCTAGCTGCTTGTAGGTCTGTTTACCTTGCGTATATTCAGTCCATAGGGTTTGGTTATTGAGTCTTATGCCACCTAAAAACTGCCGTTTGCAAGCTAGACATTGATACTGCTGTTTGCCAAGCTTAACCCCGTTCTTCTTGGTGTGTTTTTCACTACAAAAAGGGCAGTTTTTTGATTCATGGCTTTGATTCCTTGCAAATATAGACAGTATATAGCGTTAGACTCTAAGCCAGCATGAAAAATGTCCATTACACCGAATTTGGCTATTACTGATGATTACTACGCTTCGTCGGGGGTGCTTAAATACCTAGGTTATTTGTTAATGGTATTGGTTATCTTTTAGTGAGATTTTAAATGCTATGGACTAGGTTCGGTCTATAAATTTGATAAGAATTGCAGCTTTGATCTATATGAGTGCTTTTATGAAGCCGCTTTGTGTCGTGCTAGCATGCTGACAATAGAAAGACTCTATTGAATTTAAAGCGTCTCGTAGTTGCCGCTGTGACACTTGAACATATTGTAGGGTAACATCATCGCTTGATTTAGCTTCACGATGATTGAGCAAGCGTTTAAGGACTGGATAGCTGATATTTAAGCTATTGGCTACTGTTCCAAAAGTACGACGCAAGTCATGAGGTGTAATATATAGGTTTGCTTGTTTACCTATGGACTTATAACTACCACTTAAGTCTTTTATATGATCATCGCTAGCTTGCAAGTCACTTGGAAATACCCATTGCTTACCAGAACTCATTCTCCACCTTTCTTCGAGTAGAGCCTGTAAAACATCACTAGTAGGCATATGATAATCAGAACCGTTTTTGGTATCTTTGAATATTATCCTGCCAGCTTTAAGGTCGATGTCAGACCACTTTAAAGACTGTGCTTCGTTTAAACGCACACCAGTAAACATGAAAAATAGCATGATATCTCGTGCATTGTTGCTATGAGGTGCTTGCATGTGAGAGCTTCTATCAACATAATTTAAAAGCGTTTTAAGGTACGTACCTAAATATTCTTCTTCGATATGTTTGGTACGTGGCTTAACTCTATTCCAATCTTTCTTTGCGTTAAGTATGCGTATAGGTTGCTCTTTGATTAAAAAGTCTTCGTCATCATCTAAAAAGCTATCACGACAATAGTTCCAAATTGATCTTAGAGCTCTCATAGTTGCGTTAGCCTGAGCTTCGCTATGCTTACTTATCTCCTTATGTTTATCACTTATCATTGACTTGGTAATATCATTTAGAGAGATATTTAGCCAGTCTTTCAGCTTATGTAGTATTTGACGGTCATAAGTGGTAATAGTGCCTTCAGCTAAGCCAGTCTTCGTTGATTTAAAGTAGTCATAAGCTTCTTGCAGTGTTGGCACATTATTGGTCTTGTCCTTCGGCTCTTCTAGGTTCTCATGAAGCCCGTCATAAACATGCATGCCTTTTTTGATGTTAGCCATCATTATGCTTGCTTTTTCACGTGCTTCGGTTAGCGTAATTAGATGCGTTTCCTCTACTTCGTCTCTATACAGATCTCCGTTAATGCGCTTATGCAATGTATAGCGTTTAGACTGCTTACCGACACGTAGCGCAAATCCAGTTAATACATCATCCATATAGATATCAGTACCTTTAACGGTATAGTCTACTGAATCGATAAGTTTTTTGGTAAGTTTAACTTTCATATATCACCCATGCAGCAGTATATAACCATAGTGTTAGTAGTCATCATACTTTAATTACTACAAGGGTCAAAGTATCAAGATAGTATCAAAAAATTAATTATATCAGTGCACTTGCATGAAATTTAGACAATAAAAAACCCTTACAAGTCAATGACTGTAAGGGTTTGAATTTGGTGGGCCCAGTAGGACTTGAACCTACGACCAAAGGATTATGAGTCCTCTGCTCTAACCAACTGAGCTATGGGCCCTAACGCTAGACGGACAATGATACATTAATTTTTTAGTTTTTCAAGTAAAAGATAGCATCTAGCTGGATTTTATTATTAATAGAGTGATTGTTTATCTCAATCACCTGCCAAAGTTAGGCTACGTCCGCCGTCTACGTTAATGATATGCCCCGTAATATAGAGAGCCTCAACCAAAAACAGCACGCTTTGTGCGATATCCTCAGGGGTGCCAATACGCTGCATAGGAATAGAGCGGACGATGTTGTCTTGTTGAGCTTGATCAAGCGCTTGATCGCTATCAGCATCAGGTAAGATATTGACGCCAGGGGCAACCCCGTTGACTCGTACGTCAGGCGCTAGCTCTAACGCCAAGGATTGTACCATCGTACGCTGCGCCGCCTTGGCCATATTATAAACGGTGTAGCCACTAAAAGGTTTATCGTATGCATGGATATCGAGTAGGCTGACGATACAGCCTTGCTGTACTTGCAGGTAAGGGAGTAGGGCTTGGCTCAGTAGTAGCGGCGCTTTGGCATTGGTTAGCATCAACTCATCCCATTGCGGGTTATCGATACTACCGATCGGCGTAGGATAAAACCGAGAAGCATTATGTACTAACACATCTAACTGACCAAACGGTTCTATGACATGCTGTACAAAATCGTTTAGCTCAGCTTGATTATTGACTAGCGCTAAATCAGCGACTACTACTGATGCGCTATCAGCTCGAATACTATTCAATGCTTTTGCTAAGCGCTCAGCCCTCTGTTGACTGCGATGACAGTGAATGATGACTCGATAGCCCTTATCATGCGCCGCTTTGATGATAGCCGCGCCGATACGCTTAGCGCCACCAGTCACTAACATTACAGCTGTATTATCCTGCAAAGTTTTATCCGCCTTTTGATCTAGCTCATTCATATACTAAGCCTGCTGCTCTTGCGTCTGTAAATGCTTAATACGCGCTTGACGTAACGCATCACCGATAGCTGCACCCTTTATGTCTGGGTCAATATTATCCATACCAATAGCATGAAAGCTGTTTAACGCAAGCATCATTTGTCGATGCTGCTGAGCTAGTTGCCAAACGTTACTAGTAACGAGTAGTTGAGATAGAGTGTTTGGGTCTTTATGAGCGCTACAGGCTTGAATAAGATCAATTCTATCGCTAGCAGTTAGCTCATTTATTTTGTTCAGTTTAGAAGCCTGTTGAGTGAATAGTTTGGCAAACTGAGTCTGTGCTTTGGGTATTTTCGCATTATTACCTATTTTAATAACGCTTTTTATAGGGTCATCAGTGCTCGTGTCAGTACCGACATCGAATAAAGACGAATCGAGGCTATTCATTAATAACGCCCAGCGCTGAGATAAATTGAGCTGCATTTGCCCTGCAAAGTAGAGCGCAGTTTGAACCGTTTCACGAATAGAAGTATTCGTCCAAGCTTGCTCTAAGGGTGCAAAGTAATCATTGAGGGCGCCAAGCTCGTACAGTTGCTGCCAATAAACCTGCGGTGAGGTCTGCATCATCGCACGGCTAGACTCTTGCCATATGCGCTCGCGACTTAAGTGTGCCAGCTCACCTGAGCTGACTAACTCACGCATCAATTCCAAAGTTTCATCGGCTATCGTAAAGCCTAAATCATAATAGCGACTATAAAAGCGTGCAACGCGTAATACTCGCAGTGGATCTTCGCTAAATGCGGCTGAGACATGGCGCAGGGTTTTATTTTCGAGATCATCTAGTCCGCTATAGTAGTCGATTACCGTACCATTGATAGGTGTATCATCAGTGAGGCTAGTGACTTCAATCGCTAACGCATTGACGGTTAAGTCACGACGCTGCATGTCCTCAAGTAGCGTCACTTTACTACTAGCATCGACGCTAAAGCCTTGATAGCCATGGCCTTGCTTGCGCTCAGTACGAGCCAGTGCATACTCTTCATGAGTTTTAGGATGCAGGAACACTGGGAAATCAGCACCAACTTGCACAAAGCCTGCTGTCAACATATCGGTTACGCTAGCACCGACTACCACAAAGTCCTTATCCTTGATGGAACGTCCTAACAGCTGATCTCTTACGGCTCCGCCAACTAGATAAACTTGCATGATGACCTCTTTGATTATTTTTATATCTTAAGCTCAAAATAAAGCCCGTCGGCACTATTTGCGCCAACGGGCTTTATTATAACAGAGGGCTACTGTCTAATATAATAGTAGCCAAGACTGCAAGTGCTAACTATTGTTGCTCATTCTCTAAATCCATCGCTTCAGTAACCGCAAGGGCTGTCATATTGACGATACGACGGGCAGTAGCTGATGGGGTTAAGATATGCACAGGCTTATTGGCACCCAAAAGAATAGGGCCGATTGATGCACTATTAGTCGCTGTTTTTAGTAAATTAAAGGCAATATTTGCTGCATCCAAAGTAGGTAGAATCAATAGGTTTGCAGAGCCTTTAAAATTAGTAGAAGGGAAGTCCTCTAGACGAATGTGCTCATTGAGCGCCGCATCGCCTTGCATCTCGCCATCAAATTCAAAATCAACGTTCATCTCGGTCAATAATTCAAAAACTTTACGCATTTTCACAGCACTGGCTCGGTTTGAAGTACCAAAGCTTGAATGTGATACTAAGGCGACACGTGGTGTCATGCCAAATCGACGCAATTGGTTAGCTGCCAATACCGTCATTTCAGCTAATTGCTCAGCGGTCGGGTCTTCATGGATATAAGTATCAGCGATAAAGATGTTGCGATCTTGCATTAAGATGGCGTTCATAGCATAGAAATTACTGACGCCCGTCTTTTTACCGATAACGCTTTGCACGTATTCCAAATGCAGCTGGTAATGACTAAAGGTTCCACAAATCATACCTTCAGCATCGCCGTTTTCGACTAGTAATGAGCCAATAAGAGTAGTCTTACGACGGACGTCACGGCGAGCAAGCTCGATACTTACGCCATTACGTTTATTCTTTTCGTAGTAGCCTTGCCAGTAGTCTTTATAGCGATCATCGTCATCCACATTGACGATAGTGATATTTTCCCCATCTTTTAAACGTAGACCCAATCTCTCGATGTTCGTTTCGATAATAGCGGGACGACCCACTAAGATAGGCTGCGCCAATTGCTCATCAACGACGACCTGCACGGCAAGCAGGACGTTATTGTCTTCGCCTTCACAATAGACGATACGTTTAGGGTCAGATTTTGCCCGTGAGAAAATAGGCTTCATCACAAACGCTGAGTTATAAACAAATTCAGAGAGACGCTGACGATAGGCTTGCATATCGTCGATAGGTAGGGTTGCAACCCCCGAATCCATAGCCGCTTGGGCGACCGCAGAGGCAATCTCGATGATTAAGTTTGGCTCTAATGGTCCTGGAATTAAGTAGTTAGGACCAAATCTTGCGATGTTATCGACATTTCTGACATTAGCCGTTGGCGTGGCCTCAACATGTGCCATCGCTGCAATAGCACGCACACAAGCAATTTTCATCTCTTCATTAACCGTCGTTGCGCCAACATCTAACGCACCACGGAATATATACGGGAAACACAAGGCGTTGTTAACTTGGTTCGGATAGTCCGAGCGGCCTGTTGCCATGATAACGTCTGAGCGTACTGAGTGCGCTACTTCTGGCATAATCTCAGGCGTTGGGTTAGCTAAGGCAAAGATAATAGGATCTTTTGCCATACGACGAACCATATCTGTTGACAGCACACCTGGCATAGATAGACCTAGGAACATGTCTACATCGTCCATCACCTCTTCAATAGTCATCGCGTCAGTATCACGAGCATAGCGCTGTTTGGTTTCGTCAAGGTTTTCGCGACTAGTGCTAATAATACCGCGTGAATCAGAAACAAAGACATTGTCCTTATTGACGCCCAAAGCACAGATAATATTCAAGCATGAAATAGCCGCCGCACCCGCACCTGAGCAGACAATTTTGATGTCTTCGATTTTTTTGCCTGTTAACAATAAAGCATTCAGCAGAGCTGCAGCAACAATAATAGATGTACCATGCTGATCGTCATGGAAAACAGGAATGTTCATGCGCTTACGTAATTCGCGCTCAATTTTGAAACATTCTGGTGCCTTGATGTCCTCAAGATTAATCCCGCCAAAGGTAGGCTCAAGTGCTGCTACGGCTTCGATAAATTTATCAGGATCGTTCTGCGCAATCTCTAAATCGAATACATCAATACCTGCAAACTTTTTGAATAAGACGCCTTTACCTTCCATCACAGGCTTTGAAGCCAACGGCCCGATATTGCCTAAACCAAGAACAGCCGTACCATTAGTGATGACGCCGACAAGATTGCTACGAGCGGTATATTTAGCCGCTAGTTTTGGATCTCTTTCAATCTCTAAACAAGGAACCGCAACACCTGGTGAATAAGCTAGAGCCAAATCACGTTGATTAGCCATCTGCTTAATAGGTGTAACCGAAATCTTACCAGGTCTTGGAAACGCGTGATAATGCAGAGCCGCTTGTTCGAACTGCTCTTTATCAGTAGTAGGAGTGTCCATATTCAGATTATTATCGTCAGTCATAATGAGTACCATTGTTGGAATAAAGGAGAAAATAGAGTAAGGCTCAAGACACAAAAGCGATCGTTATATTTAATACGGCTACTAAGTTTAAGGACGATAAGCCAATAGTAAAGCAGCATCATAAGAAACATAAGCTTACAAGTTAACTATTCTAGCACTATTGTCAATTCGCTGGCTAGCCGATAAAACCAAAACAAGAAACTTGTTGCTTAGATTTATAGTAAGTATTTTGTGCCACGATAGCCGTAAGTGTTATACCTTTATTAAACAACTGCTGTTAATGAAAACTAACTCTACGAAGAGCAGCTTATAGGTTGTTGCCTAGCATTACGAGCGGGCGCAGTCGTGTCCAGTTCGATAGCACGATCTTGTACCGTATAAGGACTAGCAAGTAACTCATAAAGACGAGCGACTTCCTCAAATTGTCCTTGTTCAGCAGCAAGAATAGCGCGCTGCGCCATATCATTACGTAAGATGTAAACAGGATTATTACTTTGCAAACTATCAATGACTGCGGCTTTATCTAGAGAACTGATTTGAGCGAGATACTCCTCACGCCAAGCCTGCCAAACTTGTTGCGCATCAGTACTAATATTAGTACCAATCTCTTTATTGGCATTGTCGCCAAGCTCTAAGACAAGCGTATCCAATAGCTGCTGCTCATAAGGACAGTCCTCTGGTGCTACAAGTGCTAATAATGCGCGAAAACTGTTAGTGTAATCTAGTAAGTTATCCTCTAACAGCGTCAAAAATTTAAAAGCTAATTTTAGACTCTCAGACTGATGAGGTAATCCTAATTTGGCACATAGTCCTTGCTGATAATGCTGCATAAAGGTTGGCTCATAGACGGCTAAACACTCCGCCAAGCTGTCACGAGTGACGCCATCTTGCGTCAAGCGCATAAAGTGCGAAAGCCAAACGTTGAGATTCCAGTGACCGATGGCAGGCTGGTTTTGATAAGCATAGCGTCCTGTATGATCAGAGTGATTATTGATCCATGCTGGATTGAAGCGCTCCATAAAGCCAAAGGGGCCAAAGTCTAAAGTGCTACCGGTAATCGATAAGTTATCGGTATTCATAACCCCATGAGCAAAGCCAATAAGCTGCCAATCGGCAATCATCCTCGCTGTTCGCTCAACCACAGACTGTAAAAAGGCCAAGACGGGCTGGTCGCTATCACGGCACTCAGGATAGTAAGTATCTATCATATAATCCGTAAATTCAGCGAGTAAATCAGGGGCAAAGCTGGCAATCCACTCGACATGACCGAGACGAATATGACTATCAGCAACCCGCATTAGCGCCGCACCTGCCTCCATACGCTCGCGGCGAACGGGCGTATCAGATACCACAAAGCCGAGCGCATTGGAGGCGGGGATGTTCAACTGATTTAGCGCATGTCCGCACAGATATTCGCGAATAGTGCTACGCAGTACCGCACGGCCATCGCCCATCCGCGAATAAGGTGTCAAACCGCTACCTTTTAAGTGTAAATCTTGTAGTTGATCGTTATTGTCGAGTACTTGTGCCATAAGTAGACCACGACCATCGCCCAGCTGTCCTGCCCACTGTCCAAACTGGTGTCCCGCATAAGCCATCGATAGTGGTGCAAACTCAGCAGGCACATAGTGACCCCCCAGAATTTCAACCCAACGTGTCATCAGATCATCATCGTCATTCCAGCCCAATTGTTCGGCTACTTGAGTATTAAAGTGACCTACGCGAGGATTATCTAGTGGGGTCGGAGGCTGGCGATGGTACAGACGGGTATCTAAATTGGTATAAGTATTTTGGTAGCGCATAACAGCGATCTCTGTCAAGTTTCAAGGTGTGAGTGATTTAAGCTACTATAACATAGCCACATTATTAGGCTTATGAACTCTGTAAGCATTAATAACAGGACTCGCTAAAAATGTTTTGCGCGTCCATAAAAAAACCCCTATCTAGGATGATAGGGGTTCTTGTACTATTTAAAATAAGCTCTAATCAAAATAAATGTTAGCTATTTAACAAGTATAGGCTTAATGAACTTGCGCTAAGCGGCTTTGGTACTTAAGCAGCCTTGCTATTGTAACCAATTGAGCGAAAAGCAACTTTTAAATTGTCATTATGAGCATGGATCTTTTGTTCGATATTGGCATACTCATGCTTGAGCTTATCATCGACTTCATGCAAACGATCAGCAAACTCTGTCTTTTTCATCTCAATAGCTTTGGCTTTTAGCGCTTGCCATTCCTCTACTGTCTGAGTGAAAGCATCAAATTCAAACTTAATGCGATCTTGAAAAGCTTTCATAGTGTGCGGAATATCTAAACCACCAGCGAAGACGTTATCAATCTGCTGCTGCGCTTGTTTAAACTGCATTTGCACTTCAGCATGCTTGATCGTAGTATCATCAACAGTACGTAATTCAGTAGTTAAACCAACTTTTGATAATCCACCAATCAACCACTTAGTAGGATCATACTGCCACCATTTAACACCATTACGGTAATCGTACTGGAAGAAGTGATGATAGTTATGATAACCCTCGCCCCAAGTAAAGATAGCTAAGAAGAAGTTATCACGCGCTGTATTGGTGTCCGTATAAGGACGCGATCCAAACATATGGCACAAAGAGTTAATAAAGAAAGTAAAGTGATGAGTCAATACTAGACGTAATAAACCCGCTAGCACTAAAGTACCCCAAACATCACCAACTAACCAGCCGACCGCCGCAACCAAGCCAACGTTGGTAGCCAATACCCAAAGACCGTAGTATTTATGCTGAATCTGTAAAGTCTTATCTTTGGTTAGATCTGGAATGTTTTTATAATCAAAACGACCACTAGGATAGTTCTTAAGCATCCAACCTATGTGACTAAAGAAAAACCCACGCTTGGCTGAGTACGGGTCGTCCATGACATCATCAACATGACGATGATGACTACGATGGCCTGATACCCAGTCAAATGCTGAACCCTGAATAGCAAGAGTTGAGCCTAATAATAAAAAGTTTTTGACAATTGGATGCGCTTTATAGGCACGATGCGCGAGCAGGCGATGATAGCCTGCAGTGATACTGATACCCGTCCATACCATGAATGCACCAAAGATACCCCAAACAGGCGCACTAACTTGATGAGTCATTAAGTACCAAGGGGTAATAACTGCCGCTGCAAGTGGTGTCGCTATCAAAAAAGCAGCAGGAATCTTATTAATTGGTGAGTTCTTAAACTCAAGCTCACGAATATCTATAGGCTCACTAACAGATACCGCGCCATTACCTTTACTTATATCAGCGCTATCACCAGCAGCAACTTGCTCAGCGCCAGTCACCGTAGAATCCGCAGTTTTTTCAGCATCGCCATTCTCATACCACGTCTTAAGACGTAGTGCCTGAGTGCCTGCCGTTTGAATAAGTGTATCGCTAGATTTTATAGCTAAACGTAAAGTCTTAAGCGGTAAACCCATTACTGTTTTTGCAATCATGTAATATCCCTTGAGGTATTAGTTTCAGTGTTTATTTTACGCTATTAATGAGAGAAAGTGAACACCTATACACTATAAAAATCTTGCTAAATAACAATAACTTGTATGAGTTATATAACATAAGGCCTTAAAACCTTGTTGTCTGTCAGGAATTAAACAAAATGGTAAGAATTTATGTCAATAAGTAGATAGCAATATTGGATCAGTGGATTAAAGAGTGAGGGTGTTAATAGCTCATTTCAAGCCATACAGCCCTAATAACTGTGTTGGAATATCGGTAATAATCACATCGACTTGCCATCGAATCAGCTGTTTGACCATATCAACATCATTGACCGTCCAAGCACTGACTGGTAAGCCATAGCGGTGACAATGTTGAATCACTTGCTGATTGAGCAGTGGATAATGAATACCTAACTGCCCACAGCCCAATTGCAGGGCTGTATTAGGCGCTATACGTAGACTATTAGTCTCCTTTACTAATAGTCCTCGGGGAATGGTAGACAGTAGTTTATGACGCTGCAATTGGGCAAGCAGCTGTAGATCAAAGCTAGTGAGTACGATAGGTAAGCCGGCAAGAGGGCTATCAATGAGATAGCGGCATAGCGCGCGAATCAGATGCGGATAGCTAGTACGACTGTGGGTTTTTATCTCAAGCTCTATATGTGAGAATCGACTTAAGGGGTTTTTTATTTCAATAGTTGGAAACTTAGACGAGGATAATAGAGGCCACGACAACTTATCCAAAGTAATAATTTGATGACCCAGTTGCAGATGGCGCTGAATCTCAGCTAAGTTTAGCTGATCAATGCGTGATTGCAGCCCGCAAAGCCGCTGCAGAGTATCATCATGAAAAACGACTAAATGCCCATCAGCAGTCAATTGCACATCAAACTCAACACCAGCCAGTCCACGCGCTTGCAAGTTATAAGCATGCTGGAAGCCTTGTAAGCTGTTTTCTAACACCTCATGACGCGCACCGCGATGGCCTAACAGTCGGGTGTTTCTTAGCTCTAGCATAGTTATTCAAATTTTGTAGGTTTATCAGTTATTAGGGTCTATTGTTAAATATGTTTTCAGTAATTAAATAGGCTTTGAGTTAAGTACGCTCTAAACCTACGCTGATTTTATAGCTTTATTCAGGTGCAATGTTTGTTATGTTTTTGCAACTAGAGCGGAAATTTTGAGCTTTTGACTTTTTAAATTGGCATAGTAGTGGCCTGAGCTAATGAACATCTAAGCTAAACCCCGTATAATAGTTTTATTTTAGGAGCAGTATCAGTATGAGCATAGTGAATCATCAATGGATTAAAGGAACACAACTTGCTGGAGTCGGCCTGCTATGCAGTTTAGCTATTGTTGGCTGTAACCGCTCAGAAAAAGACGAGCTGGATGCCGATGAGGTGGTTGTGGTTAATGAAGAGACAGTCGCTCCCGTTATCGCTTGTGATAATCCATTGGTGCAAGATAAGCTCAAAGCAGCACTCAAGAATATTTTGAATCAGCAAGCGCAGAGCTTAGCTGCCAATTATGCCAATGCTACAGAAGTCAGTGTTAATGCTAATGCAATTACTAGCAAAGTTAGTCGTATCTTAATCGATGTACAAAACACGGCACTTCTCCAAGAAGCTAACGCCAATGGAATGACAACCTGTCAAGCCAGTGTCAGCATGACGCTAGCTAGTGAAGATCTATATCAGGCCAGCCAGTTGCAGTCCGCTAATAATCAGCCAAGCTTGCAGACGCGTTTGGCGCAGAATAACATCCGTATCAATAATAATATGCTCGTCGACGATGCGTTTAGTTATGTCGTCGGTACTCAAGGTGGTCAAGTGCAAGCTCGTATCATCGGTCAGCCAACGCTAGTTACTTTAGTGTCAGAAGTCGTAGCAGGCTCAGCAGTCAGTACTTTGGTATCTGAACGTCGCGCTACACAACAGCAGGCCGCCCAAGCTGAACGTCGCACCGCGGCTGCACGCAATAACGCCGCCCAAGCTCAGCGCCAACAGTCGCAAGAAGTTATACCACTTGAGCCTACGCGTCCCGCTCAACCTGTCCGTCCCGCTCAGCCTGCATCGCCACCAACCATCACTCAAGGCCCAGAGGTACAGAGCAGTACGCAAGCCGCGCCAGTAACTACTCCTAAGAGTGTGCCGAAAGATGAAAACATTGATATGGTCATTATCGAAGATGAAAGCGCTATTTATTAACTGGTAGAGCACTTAAAGTAATAAAAAAGCAAGGATTATGATGCCTTGCTTTTTTTATGTCACAAAAATAATGCTGATAAATTTTGAAGATATGCTGAGCAAATTTGACAAGAATATAAACTATGCTTAACAAACACTTTCACTTAAGGAGAGGCACTTGAGCGAGACATGGCAGCCAAAAGTTTGGATCGCAGTATTATTGGGTATTATCGTACAGCCCTTTGCTTTTTTGTATCTGAACAAGCTCGTGCTATTCTGGTTATATCTGATATTAGTTAGCGTTGTAAACCTATTAGACTGGCGATACCAAATGCATTTAAGCATTATTTTTATGGTTATTTGTCCTATCCATGCTTATCTAGTCGCCAAAAACTATAATGCCAAAACAACACGTAACTGGTATTCACAATGGTGGGGTATTCCAGCTGTCTATGTCGTTATATTTTCTACAGGGTTTTTGATACGTTCGTTCTTCTATGAGCCATTCAGCGTACCAGCAGCCTCTATGAGTCCTAGCCTTGAGGTAGGAGATGTGTTTATTATCAAAAAGCTAGGCTTCGGTGATTATGGTACTTATGGAATGAAGCTAATGGATACAGACTTGTCGGATGGTATCGATTTAAAGCGTGGGAAAATGTACGCGTTTTATCCGCCCAATTTAGATATACCTTATGTTAAGAGACTCATTGGCAAGCCTGGTGACGTTATAAAAATTGAGCAGAACAATATATCTGTCAATGGTTCTTTATTGAAGACCACTTTGATCTCTAAGGATCAGGAGTTTAACTACTATAATGAAGTCTCTGGTGTGTATTCATATCAGATAAAGACTACAGAATCAGGGTCACCTATAGAGGCCTCAACTACCACAGTTCCAGAAGATAACTATTTCTTTTTAGGCGACAATCGTGATAATTCTGCTGATAGTCGCTACTGGGGCACGGTACCTAGTACTGACTTCGTAGGTGAAGTGGCTTATGTGTTCGGTAAATAAGTGTTGAAAAACCTGCGCTCTTAATAGAGCACAGGCTATTCTACTTAAAGCTATAGATTATTTCTTAACATCCAAATCTTGCAACACTTGGCTATCCCATAAAACCTCAGATATGTGCTCGGGATTCGTGCAGAATCTAGCCGCAACGAATAGCCAATCAGATAAGCGATTGACTAAGCTGACCGCCGTACTGCGAATAGCTTTTGGGCGCTCTTGCTGTAATATTACCGCTTGGCGCTCGGCACGGCGACAGACAGTACGTGCTACATGCAGCTGACTGACTAGCACTGAACCTGTCGGTAGAATAAAGTCTTTGAGTGGCGGCAGATGAGCGTTCATCGCATCGATTTGCTGCTCCAACCAGTCGATGTGAGTAGGATTGATACCTTCGTATTCTGGCATTGCCAGCTCACCACCTATATTAAATAGCAGATGCTGGATGACGATTAGTGCTTGATTAAAGTCAGCGCCCGCTTGTGATTTTAATCGTTCTGGCAAAGCATTGTCGTCGTTTGCATGAGTGAAGTGCGCGCGTACTAGCCCAATATGAGAATTGAGCTCATCAATATCGCCCATCACACTAAACAGCTCATCGGCTTTGCTGACGCGGCTACCATCCGCCATACCTGTAGTGCCGTCATCGCCAGTACGGGTATAAATTTTGCTTAAACGATTGCCCATGATATATCCTCAAATTTATAAAGTTGATGCTAAATGATATGAGTTTCAGCGAGCCACAACTCTAGTTTATAGCCACTGCTTCATTAATACTCAGTCATGCTAAAGCCTTCATTGTAGTATTTTAACGCTATTTTCGCTAATATACAGGGTTGCAACAGTAAAGTAGCTATCTTTTCCAATTGTTAACGCAGATATAGTTACTAACGCAGATTGCGTGCGCTATGCGGCTACTTTTTTGTTACTACTATCTTAATTACTACTATTTTATTTAAAAGGCTAGTTTATTATGACCCTATCTCATGCCGACGCTACCTCTCAATTGATGATCTATGACTCATTGACTGCTCGTAAGCAACTTTTTACGCCACTAAAAGCTGGAAAAGTCGGCATGTATGTGTGCGGTATGACGGTTTATGATTACTGTCATATTGGTCACGCACGAGTGATGGTTGCCTTTGATATGGCAGTGCGCTGGCTCGCTCAATTGGGTTTTGATGTCAACTATATTCGTAATATTACCGATATCGACGATAAGATTATCGCGCGTGCCGCTGAGAACGGTGAAGACATAAGCGCCTTGACTCAGCGCTTTATTGCAGCGATGCATGAGGATGCTAACGCTCTTGGTTGCTTGTCACCAGATGCCGAACCGCGCGCCACTGATCATATCGACGATATGCAGCAGATGATTGAGGCGTTGGTCAAAGGCGACTATGCCTATGCGGCAGATAACGGCGATGTCTATTATGCGGTTGATAGTTTTGCTGATTATGGCAAATTGTCCAAGCGCAATCTTGATGAGATGCAAGCAGGCTCGCGGGTAGAGGTTGAGACCGTCAAACGCAATCCCTTTGATTTTGTGCTTTGGAAAGCGGCCAAGCCCGATGAGCCGCAGTGGGCATCGCCTTGGGGTCAAGGGCGTCCTGGCTGGCATATTGAATGCTCGGCAATGTCGACGCAATGCTTGGGCAACACCTTTGATATTCATGGCGGTGGGCATGATTTGCAATTTCCACACCATGAGAATGAGATTGCCCAGTCTGAAGCAGCGACTGGCTGCGAGTATGCGCGCAATTGGATGCATGTCGGCTTTATCAATGTCGATGGCGAAAAGATGTCCAAATCCTTGGGTAACTTTTTTACTATTCGTGAAGTTATGGCGAAGTTTTTACCTGAAACCGTGCGTTTCTTTCTATTATCAAGTCATTATCGTAGTCAAGTGAACTTCTCAGATGTAGTGTTAACGGATGCACATAATAGCCTAAGTAGACTATATCAAGCATTAAAAAATGTTGAGCAGCAGCAAGATCAAAAGCTAGAGCTTGACGATGAGATTGTTAGTAATGCTTATAGTAGTGCGGCAGGACAAGCGTTTATCACCGCGATGAATGATGACTTCAATAGCTCAGCGGCAATAGGTATATTATTTGGTCTGGCGCGTGACATTAATAAAGCGGTTAAGGCTGATGATGCCACCCAAGCATGGCAACTGGCAGGGCAGCTCAAGGCTTTGGCACAAGTACTCAATATATTACAGCAGCCCGTACAGCAGTTTTTGCAAGCCGTAATCGGTGATGAGCAAGAGAGTAGCCTTAGTGACGCCGATATTGATAGTCTCATCACCCAGCGCGCCGATGCCAAGGCCAATAAGGACTTTGCGCGCGCCGATCAGATACGGGCGCAGCTTTTAGATACTGGTATTGAGCTTGAGGATAGCCGTAGCGGTACGACTTGGCGACGTGCTTGAATTTTTAAATAGCTTTATAGACACAAACTAACAAATCAAGTCAGCTTCGCGCTGGCTTTTTTTAGCTAACTGTTTTAGCTTATGTGGTAATTTTCTCTGAAACATTGATCAAATGGCTATTCTTTATAAATCCAGTTCTAATAATCTTATGAATACTTATAATTCTCATAAAAGTGCCGCCAATAAAGCTTGCCAAAGTGACAGAGGGTCAAGCTATCATACAGCTCGGTATATAAGATTTAGCTGGCTATTACTCGTGCTATTAAGCTTAGGGTACATGCCAGCTTATGCTGACAATCAAACGTCAGCTGAAGTTCAAAACCAAGCTCCTACGCAGTCAAGTACTGAGCCTGACAATCTATTTGATTATGCTGAGAAGCAGCTTGATCAGCTCTCAGAGCAGGATATTGATCTCCCTGATAGCGTAGCAGATGTCTTTATTACCGATGATACAGAGGTAGCCGATCAGGCTGGTCAGCTGCAAGCAGATTCAGCACTGACTGGAGAGTATAATGAGAGCTACTACCTGTTAAAAACGCTGAATAGTGGTCTAAAGACGCTCTCAACACCCCCTAATTTGGCGACGCCACTCGCGACATTGGAGTTTTTTCAATCAGCGATTATAAAAGAGCAGTACGACTTGGCCGCCTATGCGCTAAATATGAATTTGCTCGATAATGACACCCAAGCCAATCGTAGCAGCGAGCTGGCTCAGCGATTGGATTTTTTATTAAATACCAAAGGTCTCTACGTTTTTAATAGTATGCCTGATCGAGCTGATGGTCTGATAGAACCGCCTATCGGCAGTAGCAGTAGTATCAGCGGTATTCCGCGCCGCTCCATTAAATTGGGCTATATCAATTATCGTGATCGACAAGTTCCGCTATTTATTGAGCGCGTGCGAGTGAATGACGAGGCTCCTATCTGGGTGTTTTCAGCACAGACCGTAGGTAATATAGATAATCTCTATGATCGGTATAAGCCACCAGAGTTTGAGCAGTACATACCTGAGTGGATGGTCTTAAGATTCTTTGGGATGGCTGTTTGGGAGTTCTTAGCGCTAGTATGTTTCTTTTTAGTCACTATGGGAATGGGTTGGCTGGTAAGTCGAGTGACTGGTAAGTTAGTCAACTGGTATGTTGGTGATGCAGCAGTAGAATCTCTTACTCATAGTAAAAGAAGCATTACCGAGTTTATCGATCAGTTAACCGTACCGCTGACTTTTACTATAGGCTTCTCGTCAGTATTCACTTTAGTCTCTGGCGGTTTTCCGTATATCGAATCCATCGCAACCTCAACTAGACCTATTATGTGGATAGGGCTGGTAGTCAGTGCTGTATGGCTAGGCATCCGAGTAATCAACTTTTTTGCTAATCGCTACAAAGATCTGCAGATCGATGGATTAGCCGATGATGAGTATGATAAGTATCGAGTGCGCCTCACTTACGTATCGGTATTTCGTCGTTTATTTATATTCGTCATGATCCTTGGTAGCATTTGGGTTGGGGTTAGTGAATTCACAAATATTGAAGGCTTGGGCACAACTTTACTGACCTCGGCTGGGATTGCAGGTGTCGTAATCGGTGTGGCTGCACAACCTACCTTGGGGAATATTATAGCGGGTCTACAAGTGGCTATTACTCAGCCAGTACGCATTGGCGATACTGTGATGATGGAGGGCGACTGGACTACTATTGAAGATTTGCGTTATACCTATGCGGTACTCAAAACTTGGGATGAGCGTCGTTTGATCGTGCCGATGAGGCATTTTGTTATCGAAATCGTTGAAAACTGGTCGCATACCGAGTCTCATCAAACCTGTGTGGTCTATCTGTTTGTCGATTATGGAATCGATATCGATACGGTTCGACAGAAATTTATAGAGGTTGTCAAAGCGCATGAGCTTTGGGATGGTAAGACAGACCCTGCGCTGATAGTAGTCTCTGTTAATGAAGAGACTATTAAGCTGCGCGGTGCACTAGCCTCTGATAGCCCTCTAAACGCTTGGACGCTTGAGTGTGATGTCCGCGAACGCATGCTCGAATACTTACATAATGAGCAAAAAGGCTATCTGCCTACTGAACGTATTACCCTCAAAGAGGCTCAATAATTCATTAGGTGACTGGCAAAGATAGTGCACTGAAATAATCATGCGGATAAGAGTGTTATTTGATATAATATGGCGTTATTTTAACGGGATAACTCAAGGCGTCTTACTATTTAAAGTTGTTCTTCAATAAGATAGTTTGATCGCTGATATGCTTTAGATACTGATAATCGATTGGCTACATTGGCGCAGTCGTATTCTAATAACTAGCTCATTATTGAGCTTAGTATCGAGAAGCTTGGTATCGAGCTCCCATCCATCAAAATAGCCACCATAGGGGTCTGTATGTTACGTATTGTCGATGAAGCCTTCACTTTTGATGACGTATTATTGTTGCCAGCTTATTCTGAAGTACTTCCAAAAACAGCTGACTTGTCTACACGCTTAACCAAAAGTATTACTTTGAATTTGCCACTGGTTTCTGCGGCGATGGATACCGTTACTGAGTCTGAAATGGCGATCACCATGGCGCAACTAGGCGGTATGGGTATCTTGCATAAAAATATGGATATCAGTAAGCAGGCAATGCAAGTTCGCCGCGTCAAAAAGTTTGAAGCGGGTACCGTCGTTGATCCCATTACTGTGCATCCTGAGATGACGATTGGGGAGCTGCTCAGGCTAACCCAAGATAACAATATCTCTGGTGTGCCTGTGGTTGAAAAGGGCACTGACAAAGTTGTCGGTATTGTCACCCATCGTGATTGGCGTTTTGAGACCAATCTGACGCTGCCAGTCAGCCATATTATGACGCCAAAAGATCAGCTAGTTACGGTGCATGAAGGCGAAAGCAACGAGAATATCAAAAAACTACTGCATGAACATCGTATCGAAAAAGTGATCGTCATTAATGATGATTTCCGCTTGCGTGGTCTGATCACGGTTAATGACTTTGCCAAAGCTGAAAACAATCCTAATGCTTGTAAAGATGATCATGGTCGCTTGCGAGTAGGCGCGGCGGTTGGCACAGGCGCTGATACTCAAGCGCGCGTTGAGGCACTCGTTGCTGCTGACGTCGATGTTATCGTAGTCGACACCGCACACGGTCACTCAAGAGGCGTCATCGATAAAGTCGCTTGGGTTAAGAAAAACTTCCCTCATATTCAAGTCATCGGCGGCAATATCGCGACAGGCGACGCGGCTTTGGCATTACGTGATGCAGGCGCTGATGCGGTAAAAGTCGGTATTGGCCCAGGTTCTATCTGTACCACGCGTATCATCGCCGGTATCGGTGTGCCACAGATATCAGCGATTGATAGCGTAGCCAGCGCACTACAAAACAGCATTCCACTGATCGCTGATGGCGGTATCCGTTATTCAGGTGATATGGCAAAAGCTATCGCCGCTGGTGCTTCTTGTATTATGGTCGGCTCACTGATGGCAGGTACGGAAGAAGCCCCAGGCGAAGTTGAGCTATTCCAAGGTCGCTACTACAAAGCCTATCGCGGTATGGGCAGCTTAGGCGCGATGTCTGGCGACAATGGCTCATCGGATCGCTACTTTCAAGATGCAAAAGATGGGGTTGAGAAGTTGGTTCCAGAGGGTATCGAAGGTCGCGTTCCTTATAAAGGTCCAGTCGCTGGTATCGTCAATCAATTGGTCGGTGGCCTGCGCTCATCAATGGGTTATACAGGCTGCGCTACTATTGAGGACATGCGTACTAAGCCGCAGTTCATCAAAGTAACCTCAGCAGGTATGAAAGAGTCGCACGTCCATGATGTACAGATTACCAAAGAAGCGCCTAACTACCGTGTTAGCTAAATCTTGGTAATCATTAAAATGTAGCTAATAACAGTCAACAGTGCTTGCTCATTGTTGGCTGTTTTTTTTGACTAATGTAATTATTCCCTAGATTGATTGAGGATTAATAAGTATTATATTTAACAGGTTTATAATATAAAAAAGGATATAAGTACAATGAGCTATTTTGGTACGGACGGTATTCGTGGAAGATTTGGTGAGCTGCCTATTACTCCTGATTTTATTCTCAAGTTAGGCTATGTGACGGGACAAGTACTGATAGAAAGCAATGGCAATAGCTCGCGTAAACCGAGTGTCGTCATCGGTAAAGATACTCGGCTATCAGGCTATGTGATCGAAGGCGCATTGCAAGCGGGCTTTAATGCGGCTGGAGTCGATGTGCATATGTTAGGCCCACTGCCGACGCCAGCTATTGCTCATTTGACCCGTAGCTTTAATGCCGATGCTGGGGTGGTTATCTCTGCCTCGCATAACCCTTATTTTGATAATGGTATCAAGCTATTTTCAGGTGATGGTAAAAAGCTCACTGATGCCATGCAAAACGCTATCAACGATAAGCTTAAAGCTATTATGGAAAGCACTGATGCAAGTGCCCTGATGCCGATAGTAGATCCTGCCAATCTAGGTAAAAACCATCGTATCGACGATGCTAAAGGCCGTTATATTGAATTCTGTAAGGGCAGTTTTCCTTATCAATACGATTTGGATCATTTGACCATCGTGATCGACTGTGCTAATGGGGCAGGCTATAGCGTCGCTCCTAGAGTATTGCGTGAGCTGGGTGCTACGGTAATCGCCATTAATAATACTCCTGATGGTCTCAACATCAATGAAGAGTGCGGCTCGACTCATCCTAAAGGGCTACAACAAGCGGTACTCGATCATAATGCTGATGTCGGTATTGGCCTCGATGGTGACGGTGATCGTATCGTTATGGTCGATGATAAAGGTCGACTGATCGATGGTGATGGCATCCTTTATATATTGGCGACACAGGGCGTTCAGCAAGTCGCTGGCGTGGTCGGTACTTTGATGACCAATATGGGACTTGAGCTGGCGCTTAATAGACTCGATATTGGCTTTACCCGTGCTAAAGTTGGTGATCGTTATGTCATGCAAGAGCTTGACGCTAACGGTTGGATATTAGGCGGCGAGCCATCAGGGCATATATTGTGTCTGGATAAAAGCCGTACAGGAGATGCCATCATAGCAGGCTTGCAAGTACTAGCCGTTATGCAGTCTCAAGATAAAGCATTAAGCGCAATGCTAGAGGGCTTTGAGGTATTACCGCAAAAGCTTGTAAATATACGCCTAGCGCAAATGCAAGATCCGTTCACTTATCCTGAGCTAGTAGCTGCATTTGATAAAGCACGTGATACTTTAGAAGGTCGCGGGCGTCTGCTTATTCGTCAGTCAGGTACTGAGCCGATGATTCGAGTGATGGTAGAGTCTGATGACGAGATAGAGTGTGATGTGATGGCTAATGATTTAGCCGATCATATTAAGGCTGTGCTAGGTTAATGCAATTTTATTGCAGCGAGTAATAACTAAAGCTAATAATGATTAAGGCGAATAAGGAAAAACTATGAGCATGGACTTTACCGATCAGCGTTTATCATACGAAAAAGGAGTTTTGGATCAGAACTCAGTACCAATATCACCATTTGAGCTATTTAAAACTTGGATGGATGAGGCATTAGTACAAAAGGTAAAAGAGCCTTATGCGATGAGCTTAGCCACTTGCGGCGCAGATAATAAGCCTAGTGTACGCATCGTACTCATGCGCGAGATTACCGAAACAGGTATCGTGTTCTATACCAATTATGACAGCGCCAAGGGTCGAGACATCGCTGAGAATCCAAACGCTGAAGTCTTATTCTTCTGGAATGAGCTTGAGCGCCAAGTACGTATCAGTGGCTCTATTGCCAAAATTGACGCGAGCAAATCTGCGGACTATTTCCATAAGCGCCCACACGATAGTCAGCTTGGCGCGTGGATTAGTGAGCCACAAAGTGGCGAGGTGGCAAATCGCGCGATTATGGAAGATAAGTTTGATCAGCTAAAAAGCGACTATCCAAAAGATAGCGTTGTACCAGCGCCAGAGTTTTGGGGTGGTTATGAAATCACTATTGAGAGTATCGAGTTTTGGCAAGGCCGCGCTAACCGTGTACATGACCGTATTGTCTATACCCAAGATGATGCTAATAGTTGGACGACTAAGCGTTTATTGCCATAGTAGCGCACTGATTATTGAAAAAATGAAAGCCACTCTGAGGCTCGTAAGGTGAAGGTTTAGAGTGGCTTTTTTATGCCAATTATTAATTGACTAATCGCACCTTGTTATCAAACCACGCATAAAAAAACAGACCATGGTAGGTCTGTTTTTTATATCAAACTGATGAATTATCTGCCATTTAGCACAGGTAACTACATAGATTCATCATACTTTGCTTCTAACTGCATGGCACGTTGATAGCTATCAAGACTGGCCAGCTTTTCAGCATATTGTTTAATATGTGGATAAGCATCGAGCTTTTGACGCTTAGCAAGAATAATTAAGTCAAACGACAGCATAAAATCAGCACCACTGAGCGTATCCCCTACGATAAAAGACTTACCGTCAACAGAGGTATCCAGATATTTGAATAATCTGGTTTTTTCTGTCTCGATATACCCGTTCAAAAACTCATTGTCATTAATACCTGCTTTGTTAGTAAACAATTCAAGCATTAATGGCAGCATGAGCGAGCTTTCAGCAAAATCAATCCACTGTAGATAATGCCCGTAATCGGTGCTATCAGGAGCAGGGCGTAGACGATCTGGCGCAAAGCGTTCGATCAATAGCTCAGTAATGGCCCCTGACTCCGAGTATGTTTCACCATCCATTTCAATGACCGGTGATTTACCAAGAGGATGCACAGCTTTTAAGCTATCAGGTGCCAGATGCGTTTTAGCATCGCGCTGATGACTGACCACCTCATAAGGCACGCCTAGCTCTTCTAAGAGCCATAAAGTGCGTAATGAACGTGATTGATTGAGATGATGTAAGCGAACCATAGTATCGACCTTATTTCGTGGTGTGATTTATAGACAGTTGGGTCTTAACCTTTAAGCTTTGCGATTAGACGCGTAGCCGCTTCTTCTGATGAAGCTGGGTTTTGACCGGTGATCAACAGACCATCTTCAACCACAAATGATTCCCAGTCGGCCGCTTTTTCATAGTTACCGCCATTGGCAATAAGCGCATCTTCTACTAAGAATGGTACGACGTCTGTTAGGCCTACTGCATCTTCTTCTGAATTGGTAAAGCCCGTGACGGTCTTGCCTTTGACTAAGTATTCACCATCGATTTTGACGTTTTTGAGCGCAGCTGGAGAGTGACAAACAAAAGCAACAGGTTTGTCTTGCTTAACGAAAGTCTCAATCAAGTTAATAGAGTTTTCATCTACTGCCAAATCCCACAATGGGCCATGACCGCCAGGGTAGAATACAGAATCAAAATCTTCTGCTTTCATATCAGCGAGTTTTTTAGTATTAGCCAAATGCTCTTGAGCGTCTTTGTCGTCTTTAAAACGCGTGGTATCTTTGGTTTGCGTATCTTCGGTATCACTACTAGGATCTAGTGGTGGCTGACCGCCAGCAGGAGAGGCGAGTGTCACATTGACGCCTGCATCAAGAAAAGCATAGTAAGGGGCGGCAAACTCTTCTAACCAAAAACCTGTCTTTTTGCCCGTATCACCCAATTTATCATGTGAAGTTAGTACCATTAAAATATTCATAATTGTTCCTTATTATTTATTGATTAAATGTGCTTTAAATTATTGGTTTAATATTAGCTTATCTACTATCAAAAACTATTCTACATCAGCGACTTTAACGACCGTTTTACCGAAGTTATCACCTTCTAGCATTCCGATAAAGGCTTGTGGTGTTGCGCCTAAACCCTCAACCATATGCTCTTTAGTTTTGATTTCACCTGACTCAACCCAAGCGCCCATCGTCTTTAAAAACTCAGGGAAATGATCGCCATACTCTTCAAAGATAATAAAGCCTTTGACCGTTAGGCGTTTGCTTAGGACATTACCCATCAGCATGCCCAAACGATCTTTACCATCAGGTAACTCGGTAGCGTTATATTGTGATACTAGACCGCATACTGGAATACGCGCGTGAGCATTGAGTAGGGGTAATACAGCATCAAATACTTTGCCACCGACGTTTTCATAGTAGATGTCGATGCCATTAGGGCAGGCCGCTTGGAGCTGCTCAGCGAAGTCATCAGCATAATGATCAAGACATTTATCAAAGCCTAGCTCATTGATCGCATAAGCGCATTTTTCGGCTCCACCTGCCACACCGACGGTATTCAAGCCTAATTTATTACCGACTTGACCGACCGTTGCCCCAACAGGGCCTGTAGCAGCAGCAACGACTAATGTCTCGCCTTGTTGCGGTTTACCAATATCGGTCAGACCCATATAACCCGTAAAGCCTGGCATACCTAGAACACCTAAACCGTATGAGGGGTGCGGCATATCTTTGTCTAGTTTGATCACGCCTTCGCCATTACTGACGCTATAATCTTGCCAGCCTGAGTTAGAGACTACCAAGTCACCGACGGCAAATTTGTCTACATTCGATTCGACCACTTGCGCAACCGTACCGCCGAGCATCACATCACCGACTTCTAGCGGATCAGCGTAGCTTTTGGCATCGCTCATACGTCCACGCATATACGGATCGAGTGAGGCATAGACGGTACGCAGAAGCATCTGGCTGTCATTAGGCTTCGGTATCTCGCCAGTCGCCATTTCAAAGTTATCAGCAGTTGGCGCGCCATTTGGACGGCTGGCTAGTTTAATTTGACGATTGATTTGATTATTTTGTTGTTGTTGAAAGCTCGACTGTTTATCAGTACTCATAGGAGGCTCCTTTTCTTATTAATAGTATTGTTTTTAGGCAATTGAAGATCAAGCCAAACGGCTACTAGTAAAGCAACCGTTTGGTAATTAATAAAAGCAACTAGCTGGCTTTTGCTGTCACTGCTCGCTCTAAGATACGGCGTGATACTTGCAAGTCGTTTTTGCCATGCTCACCTAATTTGACCATTTGATGCGCTTCCAATTGCTTGATAATCGGATCAATGGCTGACTGATCTAATTCGGCATCTTCTAAGCTAACTGGCAGTCCGAGCTCGCGGAAGAAGTTTTCAGTATGACTAATAGCGGACTCTATGATAGCGTCATCATCTTGACCCTCTTCAGTGATGTGCCATACATTGCGAGCATACTGGAGCAGTTTATCTTTTTTGCTGTCTTTAAGCTCACGTAGTACTGATGGCAATACGATGGTCAAGGTGCGAGCATGATCAATAGCATGCAATGATGTTAGCTCATGACCGATCATATGAGTCGTCCAATCTTGTGGTACGCCCGTACCGATGAGACCGTTCAGAGCCATAGTGGCGGTCCACATAATGTTTTTGCGGACTTCCATATTCTCTGAATCTTCTTTGACGGCTCTACCTTCATCAATAAGGATTTTGAGTAGACTCTCAGCGAACGCATCTTGTACCTTGGCATTGACTGGATAAGTCAAATACTGCTCCATTACATGCACAAAAGCATCTGCCACACCATTCATCACTTGACGATCAGGCAAGGTCAAAGTCTTGCTAGGATCTAAAATAGAGAATTTAGGGAAGGCTAATGGATTACCAAACGGTAGCTTCGCTTGGCGTTCGCTATGGTTGACTACACCCCCTGAATTCATCTCAGAACCCGTCGCTGGAATCGTTAATACGGCACCTAAATCAATAGCAGAGTCTATATCTCTACAATAGCTAGTTAGCGCGCTCCAAGCTTTATCACGTGATACCGTACCGTCAACATTATCATCATCATGTAATGAAGAGACCAGTGCGACAAATTTGCTACCATCAATAACTGAGCCACCACCGACTGCTAACAAAAAGTCGATATTGTGCTCATTGACCATATCAGCTGCTTTTAGCAGGGTCACAAACTCAGGGTTTGGCTCAATACCACCGAACTCAAATACTTCACGGCTACCGCTAGCCGCTAGTGCTTCTCTGACTTCAGCTAAAGTGCCTGTGCGCTCAGCTGAACCACCGCCATAAGTAATTAACACGCGGGCATCAGTCGGTACTAGCTTAGATAGCTGCTGGATTTGGTCTTCACCGAAGACGATACGTACTGGATTGTAATATTGAAAGTTATTCATAATATTCCTAAATCTTTATTGAGGTTAATTAAATTAGTTTTATTAAAAATTTTGATTGGTTATAAATGTCTAATAAACATAGATAACCAGAAACTGTTTGCATTGTACATTAATTAGACCGGTCGTCTAGTCATTATTTATAATAGTTACAAAACAGCTGTATAGAGATATTTAGACAAGAACAATTGATCTAACAACAATAAAGCTAGCCTATAAATACTTTAACGACCCATCTCAGTCGTAGTCATTTGCCAGACCTCAGATAGGGGTGTATTAGTCTGACTAATTTTGGCAATCAGGCTGGCACCGAGCCATGCAAAATACCAGCGCTTGGCGATACTCTCCGCTGAGATATTGGCGCGCTTAGGTATTGAGCCATCTGCCCAACCAGCTTTGATATGTGTCGCTAACCAGTTTATAGTCTGCTGATAGCCTGTATCTAGCGCTTTACGCATCGGCTCTGACATATCAGCCACTTCAGCACTTAATTTTACTACCAAGCATTTTTCATGATCGCAGCCGTTCTGCTGAGTGTCATACCAGTTTTGAAAGTAGTCATAAAGCTTTTGCTGAGCGCTAGTATCTTGCTGATTAATCATATCTAGACGCGTTTTATAAAGAGTAAAATAGTAATTGATGATCGCTTCACCAAAAGCTTCTTTTGACGCAAAGTAATGATAAAATGAGCCTTTAGGGACACCTGCGGTATCCAGTATTTGCTTGATACCAACAGCGGTAAACCCCTTTTGTGAAAGGAGCTGATAGCCGGTCGTCAGTAGATGCGTCTTAGTATTGGTAAGCGTGGTACTGTTTAGCGTAGTATCATTAATAGAAACAGCTGAGGTAGTAGCAGACATAAAAATTATGCCCTCCTTATTGTGTTGGTTTTGACATTAGGTTGTATTGGTTTGAACTATCGAGCAAATGGCATTTAGACCAATCGTATTTGGATGAGTTACGTTTTTTCAACAAAGTCTGCTGATAATAGTTTTTGGTTTTAAGTGTCTCTATGTTAGCATTAGACCAGTCGTCTAGCAAGTTAGGTTTGTTTATTCACTATACTTACATTAAAAATAGACTTTTATGATTGAGAGAAAAGAGTCGCTCTTATTGGAATAATGACTCAATGAATGCCAAATAGACAACATTGAAGTAAATTTTAACCCATTAAAACATAAATGTTTTAATTGATGACACGCCCTAGATAACTCTTAATTTATACAGTCATTAACTTGAATAAAAATAGGAATGATCATGTCAAATAATAATCAATCAAGCACTGAGAAATATAGCGATTTTGGTTTTCAATATATAGCGGGCGAGTGGCAACAAGGTCAAGACGATAGCGTCAATACCGACACCAACCCATTCAACGGTGAGACCTTAGTTGAGATTAAGCAAGCCACGAAAAGCCAATTAGATGAGGCTTATAAAGCGGCAGAAATAGCACAGATTGAATGGGCAAAAACCAGCCCAGCCGAACGCGGTGCACTACTACATAAAGTGGTTAGCATCTTAGATCAGCGTCAAGATGAGATCGTTGATTGGCTAGTCAAGGAGTCGGGCAGTACGCGTATCAAGGCGATGGTCGAGTTTAGCAGTGCACGCGCCATTACGGTAGAAGCGGCAGGTTTCCCTAATCGTGTGCATGGTGAAATACGTGCTTCAAAGATTCCGGGTAAAGAGAATTTTATCTATCGTGAGCCTATTGGGGTTATTGCAGTGATTAGTCCATGGAATTTTCCGTTTCATCTGACCCAGCGCTCAATTGCACCAGCTCTAGCGCTAGGTAATGCAGTAGTGCTAAAGCCTGCCAGCGATACGCCAGTTACAGGCGGTCTACTGCTTGCCAAGATATTTGAAGAAGCGGGACTACCAAAGGGACTGCTTAATGTAGTGGTTGGCGCAGGTAGCGAGATTGGTGATGCTATCGTCACCCATGACACCCCAAGACTCATCTCTTTTACAGGTTCAACATCAGTCGGTAAGCATATCGGCGAGCTGGCCAATAGTGGTAATACTATTAAAAAGCTAGCATTAGAGCTGGGTGGCAATAACCCTTTCGTAGTGCTAAAAGACGCTAACTTAGATAACGCGGTAAAAGCGGCGGTGTTTGGCAAGTTCTTGCATCAAGGTCAAATCTGTATCGCTATCAACCGCATTATCGTTGAATATGCTATTTATGATGATTTCGTTGAGCGTTTTCACGCGCATGTAAAAACGTTAAAAGTGGGTGATCCTAACGATCAAGATACAGCGATTGGACCTATTATTAATGAAGATCAGCTTAAATCAATCAAAGATAAAATCGCTAAAGCAAAAGATGCTGGCGCGAACATGATTATGAGTGGCGAGATTGAGGGGCAAGTGGTGCCGCCGCATATCTTTACTGAGGTTACTGCTGATATGGATTTATCTTGTAATGAAATATTTGGTCCATTAGTCGGTATTATCCGTGCCAAAGATGAGGATGAAGCCTTAAAGCTGGCTAACGATACTGAGTATGGATTATCAAGTGCAGTATTTACCGAAGATATGGAAAAAGGTCTGCGCTTCGCTCGCGGTATCAAAGCAGGCATGACCCATATCAATGACATCACCGTTAATGACGAAAGTAATGCACCATTCGGTGGGGAGAAAAACTCTGGTATTGGGCGCTTTAATGGCGAATGGGTGTTAGAAGAGTTTACAACTTTGCATTGGATATCTGTGCAGCACGAGCCTCGTAACTATCCTTTCTAAAAACGGCTGTTTTTACTCAGATGATTTAAAATAATGTTTTTAAAATGAAAAAAAGACTGCTGTATAGGCAGTCTTTTTCTATGGGAGCTTTGATAGTAGGATTAATTAAGGTGAAAACCTAACATATCTTTGATCTCATCGATGGTCATGTGCCTAACGAGCGCCTGATCTTCTACTGACAAGCGATTGGTATGCTCTTTGATCATCTTATGGATACTGCGTGCCACCTCAGAGGTTGTGGCATAGTACATTTGTGGTTCTTCTTTGGTGAGTTTTATCAAAAATTCATTTACGATTTTACGTTTGTGAATCACAACGTGTTCTACAGTCATAACATTCTCCTAGAGAGGAACTATTTAAACAGTCAGCTTAAATTTAGTCAATAACAGCTTAGTGAAGATGTAGTACCTACATAATATAAGTAAAGCAAAAGTAGTATTAATACACGCGGTTAACAAGCCATATACTGTTCGATGTTTCTTTAGATACTATAGTTTAATATGCCCTAGTTTAAGAGACATAGAACAATAACTTTTGGAACCGTAACGATGTCAAATACGCCTGTAAATAGTCCACCTACTGCCAAAACATCACTAGTGCTATTCCATAATGATCTACGCGTTCATGATAACGCCACTTTAGTTAAAGCCGCCCAATTGACTGATGATAATAACGGACGACTGCTACTGGTCTACGCGCAAGCACTAGTGGATAGCTCAAACTCAAATAATTGGAGTCAGGCTTATCATTTTGATGAGATGGGCGTATCAAGAGCGCAATTTTTACTAGAGAGCTTGGCGGATTTAGATCGCTCTCTGCAGCAGCTTGGTAATAGGCTACTATGCCTAAAAAATGACGGCTTTCAGCAAAGCAATTCACAGGATGAGTCAGCACAGTCAGACACCTTTACTCAATTATGTCAGCTGATCGAAGCACAACAGGTCACTGATATTTGCGTGAGCCAAACGGCAGATTACGCGCAAAATCAAGCTTATAAAGCGCTGCAAGATAAGTACCCACATATCGATTGGCATGTGCAAGCGGTCACGACCCTGTTTGATGACATGCCGACCAAAGCGTTACCGCAAATCTATACTCAGTTCCGTAAAAAGGTTGAGTATGATCATGATTTATTGACTGCCGACTTTGATTTACTTATTACTCAAACACCAGCGACGCTGCCAGAAATGCCTGATGCTTTGATAAATATCAATGGGGATAGCGAGCTGTTTTTTAGTAATCAATTCTTTAATAATCAGGCGGAAGTTAATCCTCAAAGTCAGTTTAAAGGCGGTGAGACTAGCGCTATAGAGCATCTTAATAGCTATTTTGAATCTGATGCACCCAGCATTTATAAAGAGACGCGAAATACACTTGATGACTGGACACACTCTACTAAGTTCTCTGCTTGGCTGGCGAATGGCTCACTATCTGTAAAGGTACTGCTCAATCGCTTACGTCAGTATGAGCGTGAAATTGTCGCTAATGACTCTACTTATTGGATATGGTTTGAGCTGCTCTGGCGTGAGTATTTTTATTGGTATGCCGATGTTCATCAAAAGCAGCTGTTTACCTTCCAAGGCATCAGCAGTCACAAGCCGGCAACGCTGTACGATAATCGCTCAGGTAAGGCGCCTAAAGAGCAGCGACTTATTCAATGGCAAAAGGGCGAAACGGGCTACCCTATAGTCAATGCTTGCATGAATCAGCTCAATAGCACGGGCTATATGTCCAACCGTGGTCGGCAGATAGTAGCCAGTGCCTTTATTCATGAGTTGGGGTTAGACTGGCGCTATGGGGCGACTTATTTTGAGCAGCAGCTAATCGATTATGATGTCGCCAGCAACTGGGGTAATTGGCAATATTTGGCAGGAGTAGGGGCTGATCCTCGCGGCTGCCGACAGTTCAATCTATCAAAACAAACCCAGCAGCATGATCCCAAAAATAAGTTTATCGATAGATGGGCTTAATGTTAGATAGAACATAATCTAGAAGTTGAATTATAAATTAATTACAACAGACTCTATAAAACGAAATGACTTTATGAAAAAACCCAGTCCTTATTTGACTTTTGCAGGTGCTATCCCTTTTATAGCTTGTGCTGTTCTGATTACTATTGGGATCGATGCGATACAGGCTTTGGGTACGACTGAGCATATTCTAGCGGTTTATGGTCTAGTGATTGCTACCTTTATGGCAGGGGCGCAGTGGGGTAATCATTTGAGCTTAGCCGATGACAATGCTTGGGCAGTTAAATTACCTATTTTCAGTAATGTCATTGCGCTAGCTTTATGGCTTGGATTTTTAATATTATCAATTGCGAGCTTTATTTGGTTGCTTATTATTAGCTTTATTGCTTTACTCATTATCGATTATGGACTTAATAAAGCACGAGTAATCGATGACAAATATTTTACTGTGAGAAAGTATGTGACGTTAATCGTGGTCATTTCGCTGATTGTGGCAGCAGTACAACTATAGAACTTATCTGTGAATAATATAAAAGAAAGCTAAATCCTTTAACTATAACGAGATAACCTAATGTTTAAAATAAAAGTAGAACGCATTATAAAAAAGCCGATTGATGAAGTGTTTGAAGCACTGAGCGATCATGCCAGTTATGGATCATTCAAAGCTGTAGGGGTTGCTAAGCTAGTGACTGAGGGTGATAAGGAGCGCAATGGTATTGGCGCTCTGCGTACCATACAGACGGGACCTATTAAATTTTGGGAGCGAATTACTGCGTTTGAGCGTCCGACTCACATGCAATATCAAATAGAAAAAGCTAGGCCTGTAAAAATGCAGCACGATAAAGGCATTATTGATCTAAAAGATTTAGGCGATGGCAGCACACGGGTGACTTGGGTGTCCGAAGGTCGAATAGTAGTCCCATTGCCATTAATCGGTCGTTTACTTGATCGCAAAATGCAGAAACAAGGTACAGTAGGATTTAGCAGCATACTCAAGGCAATAGAAAGCCGCTAACTCAGCGGCTATTTTTCACTATTTAGCGGTTAAAATTTTAAGCTTAGAAGACTACTTTTAATTTTAATCGGCTTTATTCTTGGCAGCTTCAATTTCGTTAAAGCGCGCCAACTGCTCGGGCGTTGCTTTTAGTTGATACTTGTCTTTCCATTCAGAATAGGGCATACCATAAACGAGTTCGCGTGCCTCTTCATAATCGATTGCAATGCCGCGCTCCTCACCAGCCGCTTTATACCATTTAGATAAACAGTTGCGACAAAAGTCAGCAAGATTCATAAGTTCGATATTTTGCACATCTTTACGCTCGTCTAGATGAGCTAATAACCGCCGAAAAGCAGCGGCTTCTAACTCGATATTGGATTCTAATTTTGCCATAAAAAACTTCCTTAATTGTTAATGCTCAATTTTTAATACAAACGCTTAAGCTTTAATTGACTTAAGAATTTTCAAGTTTAGGACGAGCTTTATTTACTGCTTTAAGCAAAGATTTTTCAAATTCGCCTTCTTTAAATCTAACCAAATAAGAGTGTGCGGCGCAGAAGTTGCGCACTTCACGCCAGTCATGAGCTAAGTTACTTGCCCAATCACAATACTCTTTACCTGCGTTTGAATTGTCGTCAAGTGCTTTTTTGGTTGTCGGATGCAGCATAATCTCTGGTAGCAGTTTCCCAAGCAACTTAGTAGGCGGACTCATAAAAGTGTCATCGACATGCAAGCTTTTACTAGCTGGATGATAAGCTAAAAGCGAGCCTGCATGAATCATCTCGTTGGCATGAATATAGTAGATCCCTTGCGATAGTGAAAATTCAAGCTCAGGATAGCGCTGCGCTACAGCTCTACTCTCAACTAAATCATCGCTCCAACTTACATCAGCTACTTTTTGCTTGTGACGGCTACTACCATAAAAGACAGCTTGCGGAAAATCTTTCGCCATTTGCGCACAGTGAATAGTGTGAAAGGGATGCAAGTTGAGCACTGCTTCTACATCTTTACCATCGTTCGTCAAGCCCATAACTTTTGAGCGAATATCATCGGTTAGCGTATAGCTATCCAAAAAGATAAATTTGCCTGACTCAAGCTTGACTAGTGAACACTGGGTGCCGATGTTGATAACGCCACCAATACGAAAATCACCACGTATGTTCCAAAATCCTGAGCCTAAATCATGAATTTTCTCTGACATTGATATCTCCTAATTAGTTTTTATTTTAGAGATATGTACAATTGACTGTATATATCTCTGAAATTTAAGTTTTAACAGTTGAGTTTTAAAGTTTGAGATTAATGATAATTTATCCTGCTTCTAAAGTTGAACGCGCTTTATCGATAGCCGCTAGCAGTTTTTCTTCAAACTCACCTTCTGCAAATACGACTAATCCAGAATGCGCACTACAGAAATGGCGTGTCTCACGCCAATCATGCGCAAGCTTTATTGCCCAGTCGCAATAGTCTTTGCCCGCGTTTGGCTCATCAATGAGCGCTTTCAAAGTAGTCGCATGCAAATTTATATTTGCTTGCACTTCGTCAAATAGCTTGGAGGGCGGAGTCTGAATAGTATCATCCACATACAAGCTTTGACTAGCAGGATGAAAAACTAACAGCGAGCCTGAATGTATCGAATCATCTGGCGCTATATAATAAATTCCTTTAGGAACTGAAAATTTAAGCTCTGGGTAGCGCTCAGCTACTGCTTTACTTTCGACATAATCCTCGTTCCAATCGACTTCTGGAACCTCTTTGTGATGACGAGCACTGCCATAAAAGGTAGCGTGCGGAAAGTCTTTGGCAACGCGAGCACAGTGTACAGTATGAAAAGGATGCACGTTGAGCACGGCTTCTATATCTTGACCGTTATCAGTCAAAGCCATAACTTGCGCGCGCACTTCACCAGTGAGGGTGTAGCTATCTAGGAGGATGAACTTGCCTGATGCCAGTTTGACTAACGCTGATTGATTGCCGATATCGATGATGTTGTCTCTGACAAACGAGCCACGAATGCTCCAAAAACCTGCGCCTAAATCATGAATTTTGTCTGACATAGTGATTATTCCTATTTTACTTTGAATTAATAATATTTAAGGTGAATAGTACCTATTATTTCCTTTAAGTGATAACACAGGTAACAAACGCTATACAGCGTTTTGTCTTCTTATTCTAAAGCTATGCATTACAATTTAGCTTTACTAAATGATCTTTAATTAGTGTTATTTTCAAAAACGTCTTTGATATTGATGCTACTTATTCTTTTACTTATCTGAGGCTATACCATGAATTATATTTTTAAACTAAGCGCTTCAGCTATTATGACGGCTATGCTGATGACAGGCTGCTCAAATATAAGCCCAAATAGCAACTCTAAAGCTAATACCACGACTATAGCCGTACAAACTGCACCTACCCCGCAAACGGGCTATCGCTTTAGCGCCGCTGAAAACTTCGATATCGTCAATAAGGACAAGCTATCTTATCGTAACTTTTATGCCAAGCCATCGACTGGCGTTGATGCTAAATGGTTCGATGCGGTCAAAAAAGGCGATCTACCTACGGTTAGATACATGGTTGAGAGTGGTCAAAACTTAGAAGCAAAAGACACTGGTAATTTAGGTCAAACGGCTCTTGGCTGGGCGGCATTTATCGGTTATGAGGATATGGTAGATTATCTGATTAATCAAGGTGCTAGTCTGCAAGCTACTGATAAAGGTGACGTCTATAATGTGCTAAAGTCAGCGGCATTAGGCAAGAATACTAACGTAGTTAAAAAGGTTTATAACTTATTGGATGCTAGTGAAGGCGTTGATCTAAACGATCAAACTCGTGAGAGCGATGGGGAGACGTTAATCATGGTGTCAGCCAGTAATAATCGTTTAGAGACGGTGAAATATCTATTCTCTAAAGGTGCTAACCCCAATTTAGTAGCAACCACTGATAACAAAAGCTTAGGCTCATATAACCAAGGCGCATATTCCTATGCGTGTACTCGCGGGTTAGTTGAGATGCAGCAGTTGCTAAAAGCCAATGGCGCGATCAACCATCGTACGGGTGAGGCGAGCTGTGAGTAGGTAGAACTAAGAATTGGGCATTCAGCCAGAAAGGCCGCTAATCATTAGCGGCCTTTCTGGCTATTTTTAAGACGCGAATTGCTCCTGCCAACTTTCCAGCTACGTCTATGATCAAGATACCTAATATGCTCAAAGTCACTCACTGCCTAGATGGTAGGTCGAACACAAAGTCTATTATTGTTCAAAGCAATAATGATACAATCAGTCAAAACATATCGGATAGAGGGCTTGCTCATGCGGTTACAGGCGGGATTGGTAGCGATAGGTGTTGGGGTTAGTTTGGGCGTGCCATCTACAACGCAGGCTAGCATCTTAAATGAGGATGACAGCCTTATCTGTGCCGTTTATCTCATGATGGCAGTAGATGATTTGATGCCTGCAGGTAGTATGACAACCGAACAAGCTAAGGAAAACATGAATCGTAGCTACAGGCGTTTAACAGCTATGAGCCTGATGCATGATATACCTGCCAGCGAAATAGCACAGCGCTATTCAGACGCTCGAAAATATGAACGCCAAAATATGACTATTGATGGTCAGCCTGCCAGCCGCTTGATTTATTCTGATCGCTCGCTTGAGTATACAAGGTTGCTAGCGGCTAGAACACAGCAGTATTGTATGCACAGTGAAGGTGATATAAAGCGCGTCTTTAATGATATGCCGCTAGGCGCATCAATATTGCGTCTTAGAGCGATAAAATTTGAGCTTCAAGCAATTGAAGAAAATTAATTTTGAAAGTTGTTGAGATAGAATGCAGCGGTAAGTTTGTCCTTATCATAGACGATAGTAGTTTTAGAACATTTAAAAAAGCGTTTGACGAATTAGATGATGCTATTGGATAGATAGAGTCAATCAATCATTCATTTCTAAGTAACCTATGCGGTGATGAAGTGCGATATGAGTTTGGTCAACTGTACCTGTGCTTACTAAGTCACTTTTGCATAACCCGACAGTGCGACAAATAATAAATATTAGCGCGTTTTGAATGTAAGATAGTTTTGAGATCGGATGAGGCGAAGCTATTATCGGTATAAGCGTTTTTGCGAGAGGTAGGTTTGACCATAACAGCTCCAAGAGGTATCCAATGAGTCAGAAGTTTTATAATAATACAAAAGTAAATTATTGTTGATTTATACTAAACAGCTCTGTCATTAAAAACAAGGGTTAAAATTAGTCATACGACAACAGATGACGCTAGATATTTATTTATTAATAATAATCAACAGACCCTAGTTATTGCACTGTTATTGCACCCTTTTTAGCGCTGAGACCATCTTACAATGTGCTACCATAGCGTACTTACAACCGTAATCACTAAGCGCATATCAAGATTGGTTTTTACGATTTTACTCCTACTAGCCACGCCAGCTAAACCGCGTCCAACATAGTCAGCCTCCTTGTGAATAACTCTAAAACATCAACTTCTAACGACTCAGCGCCCATGTCACCACAAGCCAGCTCGCCATCGCTGGTGCTCAAGCTGACCATTGGGCTCATTGGAGTATTTGCCTTTTTACAGGTGTATTCGATACAGGCGATACTACCTGTGTTAATGACGGATTTTGCTGCGACTGAGGTACAGGCAGGGATGATCGTTGGTGCAACGATATTAGCGATTGCGATTATGTCGCCATTTTTGGGGATGTTATCGGATGCTATGGGTCGCAAGGTCTTTATCGTTGGCGCGTTATTATTCTTAGCTATTCCAACGGCGCTTATTGCGCAAAGTCCAACGCTTGGCTGGCTAGGATTATGGCGCTTTATGCAGGGTCTATCCGTGCCTGGCATCACGGTGGTGGCGATAGCTTATATTGGTGAAGAGTTCAAAGGCAAGGCAGTGACTGAACTAATGTCCTTTTATGTGTCAGGCGCGGTGCTTGGCGGCTTTATGGGACGCTTTATACTGGGGCATTTAGAGGAGTTTATCGGCTGGCGACACGCTTATTATGTGATGGCTGGCATGACCCTTATTGGCGCGGTTTGGGTGACGAGAGCCTTGCCCCAATCACGCTGCTTTAGGGCCAATCCTAACTTTCGCTCTGCTATAAAAACTCTTGGCGAGCATCTGACCGATCGTTATGTGGTGACCGCTTGTCTGCTCGGCGCTTGTGTCTTGTTCTCACTGGTGGGCTGCTTTACCTTTATTAATTTGCATTTGGCTAATACGCCTTATAAGCTGAGCACTGGTCAGCTAGCGAATATTTTTGCCGTGTATCTAATTGGGGTCGTTATCACCCCATTGACCACTTCTCTACTCAATCGATTTGGCTCAGCGCGAACGATACAAGTGGCAGTAGTAGTGTCGATGCTCGGCGTGCTCTTGACTCTGATGACACCGCTATGGGGCGTAGTGTTAGGGCTGGCGGTTATGTCTACTGGCGTGTTTGTCACCCAAGCGGCAACGATTAGTTACATTGCTGTCAATGTAAAAAAAGGTCGTTCACTAGCCTCAGGGCTGTATTATATGGGCTACTATGCAGGTGGCACATTGGGCGCGTGGCTATGCGGTATTGCTTATACCCATGGACAATGGTCGCTTACGGTATGGCTGCTGTTATTTGTGCAGGTATTGGCGCTATTAATGGCAAGTTTTGGCATGATTAAGACCAAGCGTACCGCCAAGCTAGCTACCCATTAAAAGTGTCAAGGCTGTTTTTATAAAAGCTTATAGCTTGTATGAGATTTTTTATTATACTGTTTATCTATAAAAGAGACTTAACCCATAAAGACTAATTCAACGATGAAGGAGTAATTGATGGATTTTTCATTAACCGATGAGCAAATTGCTTTTAAACAAACTGCAAAGCAGTTCGCTGTCAAAGAGCTACAACCCAATGCGGCTACCTGGGATCGAGAGTCCTACTTTCCAGTAGAAGTCATCAAGCAAGCGGCTGAACTTGGGTTTTTGGGCTTATATACGTCTACAGATTACGAAGGTTTAGGCTTATCGCGTTTAGATTCAGCTATGATATTTGAGCAACTGTCTTGGGGTGATACCTCTATAGCTTCCTATATGACCATCCATAATATGGTGTGCTGGATGATTGGCGAGTATGGCAGCGCGTCATTAGCGCAGCAGTATGTGCCACAGATGGTCAATGGTGAGTTACTCGGTAGTTATTGTCTAACCGAGGCCAATGCAGGCTCAGATGCCGCCTCCTTGCGTACCAAAGCTGCTAGAGAGGGCGACTATTATTTATTAACAGGCGAAAAGGTTTTTATCTCAGGAGCAGGTGCCACTGATGTGTTAGTCGTTATGGCACGTACAGGTGCAGCTGGGCCCAAAGGTATTTCTGCATTTGTAGTTGATGCGCACAGTGAGGGCATTGAGTATGGTAAGAGCGAGCATAAAATGGGCTGGAAGGCGCAGCCAACGCGCACGATCAGCTTTAATAAGGTAAAGGTGCCAGTGGCGAATCGCTTAGGCGAGGAGGGCGAAGGCTTTAAAATGGCGATGAAAGGCTTGGATGGCGGTCGTATTAATATCGGTATCTGTGCGGTCGGTACTGCGCAAGCCGCGCTTGAGACTGCGACTAGCTATGTCAAAGAGCGCAGTCAGTTTGGTAGTCCGATAGCAGATCTGCAATCGGTACAGTTCAAGCTGGCTGATATGCTTACTCAAACGATTACCGCGCGGCACATGATTTATTTAGCCGCCAGTAAAGTCGATAGCCATGATCCCCAAGCTGGCGTCTATTGCGCGATGGCAAAACGTCTATCAACTGATTTGAGCTTTGAGGTTGCGAACCAAGCTCTACAGTTGCATGGCGGCTATGGTTATCTCAATGATTATCCGCTTGAGCGCCATGTGCGTGATTTGCGTGTGCATCAGATATTAGAAGGCACCAATGAGATTATGCGCGTCATTATCTCGCGGCAATTGCTACAAGAGGACGGACTGGATCTGTTGTATTAAACGTATGGTAACTTTTTATTTTCTATTTTTTAAAACTTATAAAACATATAGGCCACTTTATGAGCGCAGCAAACGATCCTAAATATGATACTGACATAAGTAATAACAATGTTAGTAATGCCAAAACCAACGAGCGTACAGCAGCAGATGCACCTGTGATTTTTACGACCGAAAAAACTACTAGCGGTCATTATCTAGGTATTATGACTTTGAATAGCCCAAAGTCTCTAAACGCGCTAAGTGTAGAGATGTGCCAGCTGTTATCGCAGCAGCTTGAGCAGTGGCAGACGCAACCTGAAATAGTAGCAATACTGTTAAGGGGAGCAGGCGACAAAGCGTTCTGTGCAGGTGGCGATATCCGTAAGCTCTACGACAGTATGGGCGTCGATGCGCCAATGCCTAACCCTTATGCCACTGAGTTTTTTGGTGATGAGTATAAGCTCTATCGGCAGATGCACTTTTATCCCAAGCCGCTAATCTTGTGGGGCGATGGTATTATCATGGGTGGCGGTATGGGGTTGATGGCCGCTTGTAGTCATCGGATTGTCACTGAGCGCACACGTTTTGCGATGCCTGAGATCACTATCGGCTTATTCCCCGATGCCTCTGGTAGCTGGTTTTTGCAGCGTATGCCTGCCAAGCTAGGACTGTTCTTGGGGCTAACGGGCGTGCACTGTAACGGCAATGATGCCTTATTTACGAGTTTTGCAGAATACAGCGTTGATAGCCAAAACTACAACTTAGTTTTGCAGAAGCTATTAGCAAGCGATTGGCAGTCAGTATTTGACTCCAGCTATCTGATTGACGCCTATAGTATTGTTAGTCGCACTTTAGCCCAGCTGCCCAAAGCCGATCTTGATCAAAGTAAACTGGCGACTCATTGGCAGCCGATTCAACAAATCATGAATAGTGGTGACTTGCTAGATATCGATGCGCTATTGCGAGATGATAGCGCCTTAGCTAAGCTTGATACGGCATTTGCTCAAGACCCTTGGGTACAAAAAGCCATCAACACCTATAGACAAGGCTGTCCAGTTACCGCCGCGCTTGCCTTTACGCTGTATCATAAGGTTGCACAGCTCTCTTTAGAGCAAGTCTTGTATTTAGAGCTGAATGTTGCTGTGCACTGCGCCGCCAATCCTGACTTTAAAGAAGGGGTACGCGCACTGCTTATAGAGAAAGATAAGAATCCAAAATGGTCACGCCAGCTCGTGGATTGTTTTAGTGCTGAGGGGCAAAGTTATATTGAGCAACATCTGCAAAATCCTTATCAATCAGGTCAGCATCCTTTGTCTACTTGGTTAGGAGACGACGCTCTTAGTGCTCAATATGCCCGTTAGGCTAGACTAATTAGATTGAGCTTATACAAATACAGCTAATAAAATACAACTTTTTCTTAAAACGTAGCATTAATATAAATAAGAAATACTAACAAAATACAACATTTGTGTTACATGTAGTGGTATACCATACGCGGTGTCATAATAGGCGTCACTGATAGATGTTGTAAAAATGAAGTAAGGTTTGACTTGTAACTCCTAATTTTAAACAAAGTTTAGTAGCTACTCTATAAAACTGATTTGCAGGTGTAATGTAACCACAAAGCCTGTATAGCCAGGTTGTATTAGTAATCATTACAATTGCTATGCAATATTTACATAACAGTAAATAAAAAGAGTGCTTTTAGGGGTGACTTTTTGAGCCAAAATTGTTTTAATCTGCTCAACAAACTGATTGTTTAAAACAATACCAAATAATCGTTTTTTTCGGGCTACATTTCATACTTTAGGAGAACCACCATGAGAATTATTCAATTAACGGCAATTTCTGCCGCTGTTTTAGCTTCAACTGCTGCTCTAGCCGCTGAGCCAGTTTATATGGTTGACGGTAATGCAGTACAGCCTACTAACTCGTCTAATTATGCTTATGAAGACAGAGGTGTTATCCGTAATACTACTGGTGCGGTGGTTGGTGGTATCCGTAACACTACTGGTGCACTAGTTGGTGGTACTAAAACTATCTTCGGTACTTTGTTAAACCCAGCTTCTATCAGTGCTGAAGTTGGTTCAATGGGTTATGGTGCTAACTTAGGTTACAGCATCAACGATAAAGTTGAACTACAAGCAGGTTGGGCAGGTGGCGATGTTGCTGATCTAATCGGCGGTGATTTTGATGCTAACGATATCAACTATGAACTAGATACAGACTTTAGCAATCCGTATATGGGTGTTCAGTTACGTCCAGCAGCGAACTGGTTCACTATGGGTGCTGGTATCATCGTTCCAGATAACAATATCGACGTAACTGCTAACTCTAATGGTGGCGTCTACAGAATTGGCGACGTAGATTATACTCAGGGTGGAACAGATGACGTAGGTACTTTAAAAGGTACTCTTGAGCACCGTAACAAGTTAGCCCCTTACCTAACTGTTGGTTTCCGTCCTAATATTACTAATAACTTCGGTGTGTTTGGTGAAGTTGGTGCTGCATACTTAGGTAAAGTAGATGCTGATGTTACCGCTAGTGGTACTGATACAAGAAATGCGGCTGCAGCTGCTACACAAGAGCTAGAAGATAAAGATTACTTAGAAATCTTACCAATCGTTAAATTAGGTGCAACTTACCGCTTCTAATTTATAGAAAAGTAGCTTCTATAAATGATCAAAAAAGAGCAGCCTTCGGGTTGCTTTTTTTATGTCTAAAATCTACTGAAGTAAAACTTGTAAATGTCTAAAGTGATCGGCTAACCATGTATTTTTTACTAAAAAACAATAACCGTCTGTTGTGTTGCAAGAATCATAAGCTGACGGTTAGCAGCGTGATGATGATTCAATTGAATAGATGAGCTATCAGCTATATCATCATTTTCAACTAACTGTCTAGCCAGTGCCGTATAAGGCACACCCAATCCTGCTGCTAACTTATTTTGATCAATTTTGATCAAGCTTTCTTTGACTTGCCAAAGTAGCTTGACTAAATAATCACGTCTCGCGATTGGCAATAGCTCTAGTATCGCAATTTCACTGGCATGATAATAACGTTTGGCGACTTTCCAAGCTACGGTATTGACCTCAACATCAATACCGACAGCTTGCTGATAGCTGATAGCTACCGCGACTTTATCCGCCGAATGGCTAAAGCACACATAGTATCCATGGCGGGTGAGTCTATAGGGGAAAGTCAACTCATCTAAAGTATCTACAATAGCCAGCTCAGTCAGTAGCCTTTGTAGTAGTAGTCGTACACCGTCGCGTTGATTCTGACGTTTTGAGGTTTTATCTGTCCAAGCGTCTGACCCTACTATCGGCACAGTCAGCGCTAAGCTTGCTGTAGCGCAATAACTATTAGCATCAAGCTGAGTAAACTGAATATTATTGAGTGATATCATAAGTGCAAACATCAGTATTAGTGACTGTTTTAAAGTTTTGTGTTGTTAAAGACAAGCTCAATTTTAATGCTAAAAAACCCAGCAATAATAATATCACTGGGTTAATTTTATAACAGCTGGTTGATCAGAGCGTGTTGGACGCTTTTATAATTAATAAGAGAGCTCAGCGCGACGATTCTGCGCGTAGGCCTCTTCACTATTGCCAGCTACAGCAGGACGCTCTTCGCCGTAGCTAATCACACGGATATTATTAGGCGCGACGCCTTGACCTGCTAAATAAGCACTAGCGGCTTGAGCACGACGCTCACCTAGAGCGATATTATATTCACGGCTGCCACGCTCATCGGTGTTACCTGCGATCAGTACGCTGGCGGCAGGATTTGAGCTTAATAGGTTCGCATGTTGATTAAGAATGCTTGCAGATTGAGCCGTAATAGCACTACTGTCAAAGTCAAAATAGACCACTGCTTGCAAGTTGTCAGCAGCGCCAATGATAACATTAGAGTTACTAACTAGTGCGCCACCAGCATAACCGATTTGACCACTTGGGATACCTAAAGGTGCAACCACAACCTCTGAGGTTGCACGTTTGGTAGCACAACCTGTGGTTATCGCAACGGCAGTAGATAATACCGCTAGAGCTGCAATTTTACCAAAACGGCTAGTGGTTGTATTAGAAAAAGTAGTATAGAGTGACATGTGAAGCTCCTAAGTGCTTGATAAATATTTTTATTGTCAAAACGGATGCAAAAATTGAGCAATTGCTGCTCATAGTAGAGTCGGTGTTAAGATGTGTAAGTAGTATTACTGTAAATCTGATCGAAGTCTACTTATTATTATGTAAGTGGTCATCTATTTACATATCGAATGGCTTTATCAAGCGATTAAAAGGTGATACATGTCTTTATTGATAATTTTTGATTATGTCTTTCGATTATGTTTTTTTAGTGATACCGCCACGCGATTATTATAACGACTGCTATAAATTATCATTTACCAGCGACGCTTATCCCAGTTCTCAGGGTTGGCCCAATAATCGCTATTTAACCAGTTTGGCAGTTGCTTATAATCATAAATGTTAAATTGCCAAATAGTTATATCTAAGGCTGCGTAAGGAGCGGCTTGCTCATGATTAACGATATCTAAAGGTATCAGGCCATAGTGACGCAGATCGATCTCTTGACTTACTGCGATTATCAGGTGCGCCGCATAGAGATCACGGTAGCGCATCATTAACGGAATATAAGGCTGTAGTGTCTCCTCTGTCAATGTCGGCAACCAAAAGCACGCCAAGTTATAGCGACTAAGAGAGGTTTGTTTTGCTAGCGCTAGTAAGGTTATGGTCGTATCGTTTATCGCATGACTTGTGGCTGTATAGGCATGAGCTTGAGCATTCAGGGTCGCCAAAGCGTCTTTATTTTCCATGACCCACAGCAGATCTGTATTTTTATCTTTGTCCTTTAGCGTCGTCGATAATTCGGTCACGTAGGCTACTAGTAATGGTAGAGTGACTTTAGGAGACTTAAGATTATTTTGCATAATGATTAACCATAGTACTGACCATTCTTTGATAGGGTTGCACCTGAAAATAAACTATACTTGAAATAAAATTTTATACCAACCCAAGTAAAGCTTAGGGTCTGTTGAACATTCATAAATGAGCACTGCTGATAGCTAAAATGGTTCTAGTCTAGGTAAAAATTGCAGGTAATGCAGATGCCTTGGCTAGATTTTTACAACGAATAGAGCAATTTTAGCATCAGCCTGCAAGGACAGGTCGCTTTTTTGCCGATTCGTCATTAAAAAGATCCGCTTAGAATGACTAAACTAGATATTTTTAATCTAGAATCGACCAAAAAATAGTCGCTGTCAGTGCCATGATCGAATGTTCAACAGACCCTGATCTCGACAAATTATTTATTTAAATAGGAAGTATCATGTCAATTACCGACAATAATAACACTATTATCAATGCCCAAATGCCTGATGTTCCCGATCACAATCCTAGTGAACATAGTGATAAGATTAATCTAAAAGACTATCAGCCACCAAGTTTTACGGTAAAAACGGTGGATTTGGATATCAAATTATTTGCTGATGACGCCACAGTGGACAGTAAGCTGGTCATGTCACGACAGAGCGCAGGTGATTTGGTACTGTTCGGTGAGGATATGGAGCTGCTCACTATCAAGCTTGATGGCGAGACACTATCGACCGAGCGTTATCATCAAGATGCCAATAAGCTGACGATCACCGATGCCCCAAATGAGTTGACCTTAGAGCTACAGGTGAGAATCTGCCCACAGACTAATACTGCGCTTGAGGGCTTATATATAGCGGGTACAGGCGCGGAGACGATGTTTGTCACGCAGTGTGAGCCTGAGGGCTTTCGTAAGATAACGTTTTATCCTGATCGCCCCGATGTGCTATCGGTCTTTACTACCCGTCTTGAGGCTGATAAGCTTTTTCCAACGCTGCTCGGCAATGGCAATTTAGTTGAGCAAGGAGAAGTCGCAGGCGATACCGATCGTCATTATGCGATTTGGCACGATCCGACTAATAAGCCGAGCTATCTATTCGCCTGTGTGTTCGCTGATTTAGCAGTGCTTACCGATCAGCACATCACCAGTGAAGGTCGTGAGGTCACTCTTGAGTTATTTGCCAAAGCCAGTGACATCGATAAATGTCATGTTGGTATGCAAGCGCTCAAAGACTCGATGGTCTGGGATGAGATCAATTATGGCCGTGCTTACGATTTAGATCGCTATATGATCGTAGCAGTAAGTCAGTTCAATATGGGTGCTATGGAGAATAAAGGCCTTAATATATTTAATACCGCTTGCGTGTTATCGAGTCCTGAGACCACGACTGATGCGCGTAGCTTTAATGTCAAAGCCGTTATTGCCCATGAGTACTTTCATAACTGGACAGGTAACCGTATTACCTGTCGCGATTGGTTTCAATTATGCCTAAAAGAAGGTTTTACGGTGTTCCGTGATCAGTCGTTCTCAGCCGACCAACAGTCGAGCGCGGTACAGCGGATCGACGATGTAGCAACCTTGCGCGCTCATCAGTTCGCTGAAGATGCAGGGCCACTAGCGCATCCTGTGCGTCCTGAGAGCTTCGTTGAGATCAATAACTTTTATACCGCTACGGTGTACGAGAAAGGCGCTGAAATCGTACGCATGATTGCCAATACACTTGGACCAGATAACTTTAGAGCAGGCACTGACGAGTATTTTCGCCGTTACGATGGACAAGCGGTAACGGTTGAGGATTTTTTATCCGCGCTCAGTATTACTGATAGTAAGGTTGAGGACTTTATCGACTGGTATCGTCAGCCAGGTACGCCTGTGCTATCAGGTCATCAGCAGTACGACAGCGAGACGCAAACGGTAACGATTACCCTGAGTCAGCAGACCCGTCATGTTGCTGGATTTGATGCGCCAAAGCCACTACCTATCCCTGTAGCGACCGCGCTTTTTGATAGAACTACAGGCGAAATTATTGGTGAGCGTATGCTGTTGCTTGAGCAAGCAGAGCAAACCTTTAGCTTTGACAATATTAGTAATGAGCCAATAGTGTCGTTATTGCGCGACTTTAGTGCGCCTGTACAGCTCAATTATGATTATCAAAATGAAGACTTAGCGTTTTTGCTCACGCATGAGACTAATGGCTTTAATCGCTGGCAAGTAACGCAAATGCTGGTTAATCGAATCTTATTGCAAAATAGCGATCCAAAGGTATATTTAGCCGCTTTAGCCAAAACCTTGCCTATGCTTGCAGCTACTGATGCAATGTTAGCCGCACGCCTGCTCGATATCCCATCAGCACAAGAGCTGGCATCGGCTATTAGCACGGATTATGATCCAGAACAAGTCAAAGAGCAGCGCCAAACGCTGTACAGTCAAGTTGCCGAGTCCCTAAAAGATAAGTTAGCGAAGCTTTATGAGCAGCTGCCACTACAGCCTTATTCAGACACACCTGAAGCATTAGGCGCGCGTGCTTTACGTAATGTGGTGCTAGATATGGCTCTGACAGCTCAAGTTGATGGTGCTGATATTTGGGCAAAGCTGCAGTACGATAATGCCAGCTGCATGACCGAGCGTTTGGGCGCGCTAAAAGCGATGGTTAATCATCAGCATTTATCTGCCGATAAGTATTTAGCGGATTTTTATCAACGCTTTGCTGCTGATGATCTGGTGATAGATCTGTGGTTCAGTGTGCAAGCCTCTAGCACTCATGTGACCACTGATATTATCAAGACTTTGCTGGCGCATGACGACTTCGATTGGAATACACCAAACCGCATACGCTCAGTGGTAAGTGCTTTTACCGCTCAGCCTGCGGTATTATGGACCGATGAGGGTTTGGATATTTACATTAATGTGATCAAAAAGCTGGATGAGGCAAACCCTGTGATGGCGTCACGATTACTACAAGTACTAGCCCGCTGGTACACCTTGGTCGAGCCGCGCCGAGCTATGGCACATGACAAATTGGTTAATTTGCAGCAACAAGCGACGTCCAAGCATGTGCTTGAGAGTTTGGATAGCGTATTGGGAGCGGCGAATAAGTAGGCACAATTAAGCAGTCAGCTCAAAAAGTCAATTAATAAAGGCTGTCTTAACTAAGATGGCCTTTATTAATAATTATAAAATACAAGCGAATTACTAATTTTGTTAGATATCTTTTTAAAATAGTATTAGGGGTGTTTGGGGTATGGATCTAAAAAGTATTGAAAAAATGGAACAAAAATCGGGCTACGGTCGCGGTGAAGCACTGCGAATGGGCTTAGTATTGTTATTCATTATGGGTGTTATGTTGTTTACACACTTTAATACTGCTGATGTTCCAAATCGTTTAATGCTGATAGTAGCGGCGATGATTGGCGGTTATATGGCATTGAATATTGGTGCCAATGATGTGGCGAATAATGTGGGCCCCGCGGTAGGTTCACAAGCTTTGACTTTGATGGGTGCGATCTTTATTGCAGGGATATTCGAGGCAGCCGGCGCACTTATTGCTGGCGGGGATGTGGTTAGCACTATCAAAAGCGGTATTATCGACCCTAGTATGATTGAGGATAGTTCAGTCTTTGTTTGGGTGATGATGGCCGCTTTACTGGCGGGAGCGGTATGGCTTAATTTTGCCACGGCAATAGGGGCACCAGTATCGACGACGCATTCTATTGTGGGCGGCGTTATGGGTGCTGGTATAGCAGCAGGCGGTTGGGGTATTGTTAATTGGAGTCAAATGATAGCGATAGCCTCAAGTTGGGTGATATCTCCAGTCTTAGGTGGCATCATTGCCGCTGCTTTTTTGATGTTTATCAAGCATACGATTACTTATAAAGACGATAAAATAGCCGCCGCTAAGCGTATGGTGCCGCTACTGATAGCTATAATGGCATGGTCATTTAGTAGCTATCTCATCATGAAAGGCTTGAAAAAAATATTTGAAGTTAATTTTTTATCGGCAATCTCTATTGGACTTTTTATCGCTATTGTCACCTACTTTATAATCAAGCCCTTCATTGTCAAGGCCGCTGATAAACTTGAGAATGACAAAGATTCCATCAATGCGCTATTCACTGCGCCTTTGATATTTGCCGCTGCTATGCTTAGTTTTGCTCATGGGGCTAACGATGTTGCCAATGCTATCGGGCCATTAGCTGCAATTAACGATGCGATTACCAGCGGCGGTATCGCTAGTGAAGCGGCTATTCCGCTATGGGTAATGCTGGTTGGCGCTATCGGTATCGTATTGGGCTTAGCACTATTTGGTCCTAAACTTATTCGTACGGTCGGCTCGGAAATCACAGAACTCAATAAGCTACGTGCCTTTAGCGTGGCGATGGCAGCGTCTATTACAGTCATTTTTGCCTCACAATTAGGCTTACCCGTCAGTTCTACCCATATTGCTGTAGGCGCTATCTTCGGTGTGGGATTCTTGCGTGAATATATCAAAAAATCCTATGATATAATGGTCGATGAGATTATGCAGCACCATAAAGAGTCTGAACATGAAGTGGTTGAGACTTTTTTAAAGGATTTTCAAAAGGCAACGGTAGCGGGCAAGCACAGGATGTTGCAAACCCTAAAACAAGAGAATACGGCTACTGTCTTTACTAAGCGTGAAAGGAAAAACCTAAAAAAGGTATATAAAAAAGAGCTAGTAAGGCGCTCAGCATTGCTAAGAATCGCTGCTGCTTGGCTCATCACTGTACCAGCCTCTGCTCTATTAGCGGCGTTGATTTTTTATACTATTAGAGGGGCACTGCTGCCTTAATATTCTTATCAGTACTTTTATAATAGTTATCGATACAAATAAAAAGCCCACCTAAATAGGTGAGCTTTTTATTTTTTATAAAAAGTGCAGCTCATCAAGTGAGCAAGTAAATATAAGTAATCAGCGAGTAGGTAAGATGTCTTTTACCATATCGCGCAAATTATGCAGGGCCGTAACCGTGCTATCCCAATCGAGGCAACCATCAGTGATCGATACGCCGTATTCTAACTGGCTTAGATCTGCGGTGAGTTTTTGACTGCCGCCTTTTAGATGGCTCTCAATCATCATACCGATAATCGACTTATTACCGTTTTGAATTTGCTCAGCGACGTTATTGATGACCATCGGTTGCAGGTAAGGGTCTTTACCTGAATTGGCATGGCTTGAGTCAATCATAATCTTATTGCTGGTTTTACCTTGAGAGAGCGCGTTTTCGACTTGCTCAACAGCAGTAGCATCATAGTTAGGCTTGCCGTTACCACCACGCAATACGACATGGGCGTATGGATTACCTTTAGACTTGATGATAGATACTTTGCCATCTGAGGACAGACCTAAGAAGCTATGTCCTGCTTTTACCGCCTGCATCGCATTGACCGCGACAGTCATACCACCATCAGTACCGTTTTTGAAGCCGACGGGGCAAGATAAGCCTGAGCTCATCTCACGATGCGTTTGACTCTCAGTAGTCCGTGCACCAATCGCCGACCAGCTAATCAAGTCTTGCATATATTGCGGAGTGTTTGGATCGAGCGCTTCGGTCGCGCAAGGCAAGCCCTTTTCATTTAGGTCGAGCAGTAACTTACGGGCGGTGCGTAGACCTTTTTCGATATCGAAGCTGTCATTCATATCAGGATCATTAATCATCCCTTTCCAGCCAACAGTCGTACGCGGCTTTTCAAAATAGACGCGCATAACGACAAAGATACTATCTTCGATCTCTTTAGCGAGTACCGCCAAGCGATCTGCATATTCGTGAGCGGCTTTTATGTCATGGATTGAACAAGGGCCGATCACCACAAAAAGACGGTGGTCTTTATCATCTAGGATGTCTTGAATCGTATTACGACCTTTCAATACCGTTTTATAGGCGGCATCTGACAAAGGCAGCTCAGTTTTTAGCTCAGCTGGGGTAATTAAGGGTATGAACTGTTCGATATTCACGTCATCGATATCTGCATTATGAGTAGCTGGTGTGGTCATGATAATACTTCGTATAGCCAATTTATAGGAATAGTTATTATGCGTTGAAAACAGTGCGTTGACAAGGGCAGTCGGTACTTTTATTACCTGATAACTGGAATGTCAAAACCAATAATTTGTTATACTCATCCTTTTTAGAGCCCCTCATTCATAGCGTGTTAATAATAAGAAGAGTTTTCATGGCCAATTCTATCGCCCCTGTTAAGCATACAGAGCTACTCTCTCAGGCACAGAATCATCATAAACCGCCACTCGTGATAGGTATAGTGGCAGGTGAGGTATCGGGTGATAGCTTAGGCGCGGACTTTATGCGCCAGATGAATGCTCTGCGTGACGATATCGTGTGGGTGGGTGTTGGCGGTACCAAGATGCAAGCTGAGGGGATACAAAGTATTTTTCCGCTGGCGCGCTTGGCAGTGATGGGCTTAGTGGAAGTTCTATCGCAATTGTCCGATCTTTTTAAGGCAAGACGCGAGCTATTGACGGCATTTGCAGACGCTAATATTGACTGGTTTATCGGTATTGATGCGCCTGATTTTAATCTGCGCGTAGCCAAGAAGCTCAAACCTAAAGGCATATTTTGTGTGCAATACGTTAGCCCATCGATCTGGGCGTGGCGCGAATCACGTATTCACGGTATCAAAGCCGCTACTGACTTAGTGCTATGTTTATTTCCGTTTGAGCTGGCCGTTTATGAGCGTCATGACCATCCTGCTATTTGTGTTGGACATCCGCTACTACATACTATAGATAAGCACTTGGAGCATACGCCTACCAATCAATTACGTAGTGAGCTGGTCTGGCATAACGATGGTTTGCAGCAGTTTTTTACCACCCGTTTCGCCGAGGTCAGTCAACTGGTCTGTGTGATGCCAGGCTCACGGCGCGGGGAGATTACCGCTATTTTACCGTTGATGCTCGATGGTATCCAAAAGCTGCTATTGCTCGATCCGAATCTATGTTTTATCGTACCAACGGTCGATCAAAATCATCAGTACATTGTCCAAGAAGTGATTGACAAGCGCTCTGAGCAGCTACGTGCCGCGATAGTCGTGGTCTATGACGAGAGCCTGCCAGCCTTTAGCCAGCAAGCCATGGCGGCCTCAGATATTGTCCTATTAGCGTCAGGCACAGCCACCCTTGAGGCAATGCTACTTGAGCGTCCAATGGTTGTGGTTTATCAATTGAATAAGATGACCTACAGAATAGTCAAACGCTTAGTCAAAGTCTCCTATGTCGCCTTGCCGAATATCTTAGCCAATCACGCTATTGTGCCAGAGCTTATTCAAGAGCAGGCTAGTGGCGAGAATATCTGTCGTACTGTTATGCAATTACTTCAGCCAAGAGCTTATAGTGAACAATTACAGGCTCTCAAAGATACTAAGCACATGCTACAACAACAGAGCAATCATGACCCTGCAACTAGTGTCATTGAGCACTGGTATCTAAAAAACAATGCCAAATAAAAGCTGTCATCGTCAACTGAGTTATCATTAACGAAGCTGAGCATAAGCAAATTATCATCTATAAAAAGTTAATTTATGAGCTATTATTCTAGTTTGGACAAAGCCGTTATCTGTATTGAAACCACTATCGAACGTATCGATGTTAAGGGGCAACACCTCAGCTTAGCAGCACCTATTTATATCAGAGGTGAGCTAAAGGCCGCTGATCTGTGCAATGAGTTGCAATCCTTTACTCAAGATTTAGCTCAAGCGCCGTTACAGATCGGCATCGATGAAGCAGGTCGCGGCCCCTTACTGGGCAGTGTCAATGTGGCTAGCGCACTACTACCCAGCGCTTGGTCGGGACTCATTGAAGATAAGCCCTTACAAGATACGCCACTATCTATACTCACCGACTCCAAACAGCTTAGTGAAAAAAAGCGCGATATTCTCTATCCGTTAGTACAGCAGCATGCGCTAGGCTATGTGATCGCCGATATACCTGCAGCTATCATTGATCAAATCAATATCTTGCAAGCTACGATGCTGGGTATGCGCTTATGTACTGAGATCTTATTAGAAGCAATAGCACCGTATGTTACTAACGATGCCAAGAGCGCGTCTGAATCAGTATCAATTGAAGTGTTATACGACGGTAATCGCTGTCCTGAGCTCGATTATGACAAGCTGGCCCAAGCAGGGATAGAGCGTGCCAACATCGATAGCCAAGCGTGGGTGAAGGGTGATGCGCGCCATACTAGCATTGCCGCCGCTAGTATCTTAGCTAAAGTCAGTCGTGATAAAGCGATGTATGCTTTGGATGCAAACCATCCACAGTATAATATTGCAAAGCACAAAGGCTATCCCACCCGCGCTCATATCCAAGCTATCGATGACTATGGGGTATTAGAGGCGCATCGACGTAGCTTTGGGCCAGTCGCTAAAAAGCTAGCCAAGAATAAAAACGTCTAGAATGAAAGCGGTCATTATAACAATGACAAGAGTAAATAGGGCAGTGCATGAGCGCCAAAGCATTTAGTCAGTCATCTAATAAGCCGTTAATAGTATTAATCCTACTTTTACTATTACCTGCCCATGATGGCGCAGATAGGACTTATCTAAAGGCGATATATATAAAAGATTTAGATGCCTTTATGGTCAAAATGGTCGCTGCAATTGCTGATTTTCGAATGACTGATGACCTTGATCCAGCTAGTAGCTTGCCAGATAATAATGCAGATAGCCAAGCTGGTAAGCCAGCTTTTGAAGATACTATGGCGGATGACACTATAGCTGCTAGCCATTCGGATAATGGTAGCAGCTCTGATAGAAATGCCGCTAGCATTGCCAATAATGAGATCAATCTAGCGCGGACAAGTTGCAAGTTAAGCGATTTATCAGAGGATTCTGAGCTGGAGAAAATGGCAGTTACTCATGCCAATTATATCAATTATGTTTTTGCAAACTCGACGCCAACGCTTTTTAACGCGCATTCTCAAAGACAGATTGACGATATTGCAAAGGTAACAGGTCGCAATAATCCGTACTTTACAGGTGATGAGCTCAAAGAGCGCTTGCAGAGAGCAAACTATAATAACATCGCTTATGGCGTCGCTGAGAACATTGCTCAATCCAGCTACTATCATTCTCTTGGTGATATGGTCGCATCAGATAGTGCGTCACGGTCTATGATTAAGTCGTTGCTTGCTGCCCCTTATCATCTGCGGGCGTTGATGATTCCTAATTCTAGCGTGACAGGTACGGGCGTAGTCGCTTTCAAACCTTACGATAAAGATGCCAACACCTATCAAAGCTACGCTCTAGTCAACTATGCCGCCGCCGCCAAAACCAGCAAAGATGTCAGTTATAGCGGTATTTTTACTTATCCTTGCCAAGGGGTGACAGATACCGTCACAGCGCTGTATAACGAGACGCCAGATCCTTTTAGAGGCACGCGCAATCTGCAAACCAATCCCATCGGACAACCTATCTATATCAATGTGCCTACTGCTACAACCATAAAGATCAGCAACGTCAGCTTCTATGATGTCGCACGTAATAGCGAAATACCCATTCAGCTACTAGATACTGATCAAGATCCCTACAAAAATACCAGCTATGAGCTTCCTGCCAATGAGGCTTTTATTTTGCCGCTGACAGATCATCTCAAAAGCTGTGAGCATCGACCTAAAATTGGTGAAAATTGTGGTCTGTATGGTAATAGCCAATACCGCGTAAGCTTCGATGTCATGATAGATAATAAGGCACTCGTCAATAAAACCTTTACCTTTAGCACAGGTGAGGTAAGTTATTGATTTCAATATATAGTTTAACAGTGCTTAACAAACACTTCTAAATAAACTATTTATCTTCTCTAAAATCTTGAACTTGCAAGTCGTCCGATTAACAGAAATACTTTGTAAAAAAATGTTTAACTATCCTATTTTTTAAATATAGTGCGTCGCTTAGGCACGCTTATATCGATAAAACAGGATAGATAATGACTGCAATACCCGCATGGAAGCATTTAGGGTTGGCTCTTTTGTTTATACCATTTGTTATAGGCTGTAACAGTAACCAAGCATCAAAAAAATCAATTCGCGCGGCAACACCGCAAGATATGGCTATGGATAGCCGAGCTGCAAAACCTATCAAATCAATAAAAACCCCCGCTCATAATCACCCTGTGGTTATCATCAATGGCAGGTCTGCCAGCCATAACAAAGCCGCGGTTACTATCTCTAACAATGAAGTTAATGTAGCTCGCAAGCGCTGTGGATTAAGTACTCTGTCAGATGATTTAGAGCTTGAAAATATGGCCATTAATCACGCAAACTATATTAAGTATGTGTATGCCAACGCCGCGCCAACAGTCTTTAACGCGCACTTTCAAAATAAAATCAGCAATATAGCTCATGTCACAGGCGCAAGTAACCCTTTCTTTAGTGGCGATGGTATAAAAAAGCGCTTACTAACGGCAAAGTATAGTAAAGCTTCTTATGATGTTTCTGAGAATGTTGCGCAATCCATTCACTTTAATTCTTTTGGTGATATTATCGCGCCCGATATCGCAACGAGATCTATGACCAAGTCGCTACTGGCCGCCCCTTATCATTTGCGCGCTCTAATGAAGCCTAACTTGAGCTTGCTAGGGTCTAGTATGGCCGCCTACAAGCCGTTTTCTAAAGATGCTAATACCTATCAAGGCTATGTTTTGGTCAACTATACAACCGCAACACAAGCGACCAAAAACACGACAGTAAACGGTGTTTTTACTTATCCTTGCCAAGATGTCAAAGGAACCGTTACCGCACTCTATAATGAGACGCCAAATCCTTTTAAGACCAAGCGCAACCTGCAAACCAATCCTATTGGACAGCCTATCTATATCAATATACCCTCTGCGAAATCGATGAAAATCAAGCAAGTGAGCTTTTATGATGTTGCGCGTGATAGGGAAGTGCCCATTCAGATACTAGATGCCAGTCAAGATCCCTACAAAAACACTATCTATGAGTTACCTGCTAATGAAGCCTTTATTTTACCGCTAACCGACCACCTCAAAAGCTGTGAGCGTAAATCCATAAAGAACACAAATTGTGGCCTTTATGGTAATAGCGACTATCGGGTTAGTTTTGATGTTTTGATAGATAACAAAAGACTCGTCAACAAATCTTTTACCTTTACAACAGGTCATGTAAATTATTAAGCCTAAAACGACGAATCAGGCTGCTCTAAAAACGCTAATTCTTTAGCAGTTGATTCACGACCCAATATTTCATTACGATGCGGATAACGACCAAAGCGTTCAATAATAGCGCGATGCTTATGCTCAAAATTTAAGGTGCTCTCATCATTTAATTGCTCAAACAGCGGTAAATAGCGCTGATGAATAGACAGAGACTCAGAATGCATAAAGGGCATGATCGTAAAACGGCGCCACTCCATTGGTAGCATATCAAACTGAGACTGTTTGATAGCCTCTTGCGCTAAAACCACTGACATACTATCTTGAGTAAATGAGCAGGCTTGATTGCGACATAAATTACGAGAGAACTGATCTAACACGATAATCTCTGCCAGTCGTCCTGCTAGATCCTCTAAAGCATTCGGTTTATTGCTTTCGCCACGTCGCCAAAAACTAAGCTCGCCTTGACAAGCTTGTTCCCATAAATCGGCAAACTTATCATCAATTTTTTGATCAAAGCTATCGTCCTGCACAAACCAATACGGCTCGTTTGCTGGATTAAACCAAAACTCTAATACTGCACGGGCATCAGGGTAGAGTAGGTCAAAATCGGATCTTTTAAAGAACTTATTGTGGTCAGTTACAGTGGTCATAAGCTATTCTATTTAAGATGAATTTAGTCTACTATAGCGAAAAATATTATTCGCTACTGTTATCAAATGCTATTGAGTAAATTATTATGAACGCATCACTTGTCAATCAATCTATCCCTGTTCCAACCCCTTATTATTTGCTTGATGAAGCGGCAATAGTCGCTAATATGCAGGTTATTGCTCGTCTGTGTGAACTGTCGGGCGCTAAGGCGTTACTGGCGCTAAAATGTTTTGCCACGTGGGGGGTGTTTGAGGCTATGCAGCCTTATCTGCATGGTACAACCTCATCATCATTGAATGAAGTGCGCTTAGGGTTTGAGACTTTTGGTAAGGGCAAAGACGATATCAACAATAAAGAAACTCATGCTTACAGCGTTGCTTATAGTGCAGACGAAATCCCTGAAGTATTGAAATATGCTGATAAAATTATCTTTAATTCTATTTCGCAATTGAACGCTTTTAAAGAGCAGGCGGCAGCACAGAACACTCCAGTAGGCTTGCGACTGAACCCCAATACCAGTAACTCGTCCTTTATCATCGCTGATCCTGCGCGACCCTTTAGTCGTTTGGGTGAATCTGATAAAGATAAAATATCTGAAGTTTTGAGCGATATTACCGGTGTTATGATCCATAATAATTGTGAAAATGACAGCTTTGAGGCTTTTAGCAATAGCTTAGCCGATATCGAAGCTCGCTTTGGCGATATCTTACAGCAACTAGACTGGGTCAGTCTCGGTGGTGGTATTCATTTTATCGCGTCCGATTATCCATTAGAGCAGCTCGCTGCACGGCTAAAAGAGTTTAGTGAGACTTACAGCGTACAAGTTTATCTTGAGCCAGGTGAAGCCAGCATTCATGGCGCTGGCACGCTAGTCACTACTGTTTTGGATGTTATGACAAATGAGAAAAATCTAGCCGTAGTGGACTCTTCTATCGAAGCTCACATGCTGGACTTACTGATTTATCGTGAGTCTGCACCTATTTCGGCTATTAATCATCAGGTTGTAAGTATTGCAGCGCTTGCTGTTAGTCCTATTGACAATGATCCTGCTGATAATGGGTCAAGAGATGACAATTCAGCGGATAATACCATTATCTATGGTCGCTCTTGTTTGGCGGGTGATATCTTTGGCGAATATGCTTTAGCTGATACTTTAAAAGTAGGTGATCAAGTTGCCTTTGCCAATGCTGCGGGCTATACGATGGTAAAGAAAAACTGGTTCAATGGCGTTGACATGCCAGCGATTGTGATTCGTCGGCTTGATGGTAGTATCGATATACAGCGCGAATTTGACTATTCAGAATATAAGGCGAGCTTGTCTTAATCGCTGGGTTACTAATTGATTTTAAAGCAGTTATATTTTTATATAATGTAAATACTGCTTTGATTTAATACTTAATTATTCCTAAAAAGCTTATAAAAATTGTTATAATTATTACGGGTAGCGACAAGCGTCGTTACTTATCGGGTGCGTGGGTTTTCCTCGGTCTTCCTTTTTTATTCACGCACATCATTCATCTGTTGCTATATCGATCAGCTCAAGCTTAATAGGCAGTGGCGACGATAGGAACACAAAGGAGGATTGTAGCCTTGACTACACAAAATACATCACCAAAGAATTCAACCAAAAAAGACGTGCTCATTATCGGTGCAGGTGGCGTGGCACAAGTCGTCGCCCATAAATGTGCGATGCACAATGACGTATTGGGCGAGATTCATATCGCCTCACGTACGCTAGATAAATGCGTGGCTATTGCACAAAGCGTCAATGACAAAAACAGCTTCCAGCAGCCAGCGACTCTACATACGCATCAGATTGATGCGTTAGATACCAAAGCTTTAATCAGTCTAATAAAAGAGACGGCTATTCAAATCGTCATTAACGTCGGCTCGCCGTTTCTCAACATGAGCGTGTTAGAAGCTTGTATCGAAACGGGCGTGGCTTATATCGATACCGCTATTCACGAAGATCCACGCAAGATTTGTGAGACGCCGCCTTGGTATAATAACTACGAATGGCAACGCAAGCAGCGCTGCGCCGATAATAATATCACTGCGATACTAGGTGCAGGCTTCGATCCTGGTATGGTCAATGCTTATGCGCGTTTGGGCTACGATATGATGGATGCAGGCTCAGTCACTGACATTGATATTATCGATATTAATGCAGGCGACCATGGTAAATACTTCGCCACTAACTTTGACCCTGAGATTAACTTCCGCGAATTTACGGGTACAGTTTATTCTTGGCAAGATAGCAAATGGCAGTCGAATAAGATGTTTGAAGTCAAACGTACCGATGATCTACCTATCGTCGGTATGCGCGACAGCTATCTGAGCGGTCATGATGAGATTCATTCATTATCGGCTAACTTGGATGTGCCAAATATTCGCTTTTGGATGGGCTTTGGTGAGCACTATATCAATGTGTTCACAGTACTGCAAAGCTTAGGCTTATTGTCCGAGCAACCAGTAACGACTGCGGAAGGTCTAGAGGTCGTACCGCTAAAAGTAGTCAAAGCGGTGCTACCAGACCCAAGCTCATTGGCGCCTAACTATACGGGCAAGACTTGTATTGGCGATAAAGTAAAAGGTAAGATCGACGGCGTTGATACTGAGGTATTTATCTATAATATCTCTGATCATAAAGAGGCCTATGAGGCGATGGGTAGCCAAGGTATCTCTTATACCGCAGGCGTGCCACCCGTTGCTGCTGCTATGCTAGTCGCTACCGGCGAGTGGGATGCAGGCAAGATGGTCAATGTCGAGGAATTAGATGCCAAGGCGTTTATCAATCTATTAAACAAGATTGGCCTGCCAACGCGTATTCAAGATGCAAACGGTGATCGTGCGTTAGAGTTTGAGATTTAATCGATAGTTTTTCAATCGATTATTTCTATGTAAAAAAGCATCCTATTGAGTTATTACTCGTTAGGGTGCTTTTTTAATGCTAGCTAGTAATGACTAAAACGCAAGTAGGCATAGGGTGTTCTCCAGCGCACCGACACCTAGGTTACGATTGACATCAGTGCTTAAAAAGCACCCTACACAAAGTAAGTGAATTAAGTATTATGAGTAAGTTTGATACAAGGAAACCCAATTTTGTCTTTAGATAAATATAAAGTATTCAATCTAATTGAAGATGTCAGCGCCTTAAAAGTATTGATTATTTTAGAATCGCCCCATGTTGATGAATATATCCATGGGCATCCAGCAGCAGGCGAGTCCGCACTTGAGCTCACGCAGTTTTTAATCTCGCAAGGCTATCTAAATGACTTCGATGCGCAATTACCTATAGGCTGTAATATTAAAACGCTGCACTATAAGCCGCTTGGTATTTTAAATTGTTCTACTTTGCCAATGAATGGAGTATTTTATCCCTGTACTTTGACTGATGACGAGCGCTCACAAGTCGATATGCTGGTGACGGTTAAGCAAAACTTGGCGCAGAATAATAGCAATGAGCCGATTGATTTAATTAAAACGGACATTTTTCAAGACTTTACTAGCCGCTTAACTCAAGTGCTTGAGCAAGCGCCCGCCGATATTATTATTGTGCCTTGTGGTGATACTGCTATTGGGTTTATCGATGTCTTTAGGTCCAGTTATCATCAGCCGCTAACAGTGTTAGACGGCTTGCCGCATCCTACTGAAGCCGATTGGCATGCTAAGATAAATAGCATTCGATTGACTGACCTCATCGCACTTGCGTTACTACCGTAATTTTTGAGGCTTGAACTTTATAAAGGGCGACTGTTTATATCCGCCAGTGATATGCTAGTCGCTAAATAAATCGCGCCAATGCAGTGGGCGCATAAAAAGGCAAAATGCCTGCCTTGATGATAAGGGTGTAATAGTGGTACAGAGCCGTGAACCATAACAGATACTTTATAAGTGAGCGTTACTATGAATAAATTATATATCGTACCTTTTGTAATAATGCTAAGCGCTTGTAGCTCTGAAAATCAAATATCTACTGTCGATAGCGTTGAACAATCGAGCAGTTCACAAGATAATGTCCATGTTGATCAGCGCTTATCAACCAATAGCGAATATATAAAAATTGCTAATGTCAACAAGATGTCGATGGATAAAAGCCATAGTGAGCCGTTGCAATCTTTTACTGCTACTGAGCTTGCGCAAATGTATGACAACGAATTATATGAGTTCTACAATTACGATGTGAACATTGATAGGATCAAAGATAAAATCATCACCCATCAAAACGATGAAAAAAACTTTCATCAAGGTAGTGACTTGTATGTGTATTTAGGAAGTAAAAATAATCATTATAAGCTCAGTCTTAAATCTGATAATTTCACTGATGAAACTGGATGGTTTTTAAATGGTATCATTCCACGTAACAATCGTTTAGGGTTTATATTAACAAACTTTTATTCCCCTCGTGGACATTCTGAGCAGTCCTTTTATTTTGGACAACAAGATGATGAATGGATACTTAGAAAGTATGTGTCAGAGGGTACGCTTATCTCAGGAGAAAAATATTATTGCGTAGAAAATCAGATTTCTAGTTTATCGAATCGCAGCTATGGAAAATCAAGAGAGTATTCAGAGTCAGAGTTTGTAAAATACTGTCCACCGCTAGCGACCAGTTATCAAGTCACTGTCAATAAAGCTGAAATCCTAGACCAAAATTTCGATCCACAAGTGCCTTCAAACTACTATATAAAAGACGATGTTATTAAGGTGTTTTCTCAAAACGAGGACTGGGTTGAAGTTTCTTATAAAAATAACACTAAACGTGGCTGGGTAGATAAACGTAGTCTTCAAGCACTGCAATAAATTTTGTTAACATGCCCTAATTAATAACAGTGGTTTACCTTTAAAGTTTTAAAAAGACTGTAACTACCAAAGAAACCGATATGCATATTCCTAATAAATTCCAACAAAACGATGACAAAGAGCTTTTGGCGCTGATACGTGATTATCCCTTTGCAACTTTAATTACTTACTCTGCATCAGGTATCGAAGCCAACCATTTGCCTATCTCTATCAGCTGGCAGGGCGATAAGCTCTATCTGCATGCGCATATCGCTAAGGTAAATACGCTTTGGCAATCCGTTGCTGAAAGCTCTGAGGTGCTGGTTATTTTTAATGGACTAAACGCTTATATCTCCCCAAATCATTATCCCACCAAGCAGCAGACGGGCAAGGCAGTACCGACTTGGAATTATGTTGCTGTCCATGTAAAAGGCGCTATTCGTTTTATTCATGATGCCACTTGGATACATCAGGCGCTTGAGACCTTAACATCTGAGCATGAAGCCCAGAACGATAAACCTTGGGCAATGTCCGATGCGCCAGCGACTTATATTAATAAAATGCTACCAGCGATAGTTGGGATTGAAATAACGGTCACCTCAATGACAGGGCAGTGGAAGCTTAGTCAAAATCAGCCAGAGATTAACCAGATTGGCGTCATTAAAGGTTTATCCGAGCAGAAGAGCACTAATGCAGACAAAGTAGCGACTATGATACAAGCGCAGCAGTAACAAGTTTAGTAAGTTAACAAAGAGGCGAATGGTATGAACAATAATATTAGTAATGAAGCAATAAATTTTCAAGAAAAGTTTACTCTATTCAGTGAGCAATGGTCTCCTAAAGTTATCGCAGAGATGAATGACTATCAATTTAAATTGGTCAAAATTCAAGGTGAGTTTATTTGGCATAATCATAAAGATACTGATGAAGTGTTTATCGTGCTTAAAGGTAATATCAGGATTAACTTTCGAGTAGGCCATGTTGATCTCAAGCAAGGTGAAATGTACGTTGTCAAAAAAGGAGTGGAGCATCAACCCGTTACTGAAAATGAGGCAGAGATTTTAATAATTGAGCCAAAAGGTATAGTCAATACTGGTAATGAAATAGATAGTAAAACAGCAGAAGACGATGCTTGGATTTAAATGAATCTGTCAGGTTATAACAATTTTTTATAGTAAGGAATGCACTTTGCCAAACAACTTAAACGATATTACCCAATACCTACTCGAGCTGGACGCCTTAAAGTTAGTGAATCGACGCACCTATATCGATGGCGGACTGCGCGTTGAGAACTCAGCCGAGCACTCTTGGCATTTGGCGATGGCGTGCTGGACGATATCTAGAAGCTTTAAACTTGAAGTATGTGAAGAGAAGCTACTTAAACTAGCGCTCATTCATGATTTGGGCGAGATTGATGCTGGCGATACCTTTCTTTATGACGTTAATAGAGATAGCGCGCATAATGCCGAGCGAGAAGGGGTGCAGCGTTTACAGGCTCATCAAGGTAATGCGGTTATCGAGCTATCTGAATTATGGGAGGAGCAAGAAACTGGCACAAGCCCTGAGACTAAGCTGCTTAAAGTTGTCGATAGACTGCTGCCGTTTTTGCATAATATCAATAGCGAGGGCAGGACATGGCGAGAGTCAAATGTCAAAAAGTCCCAAGTTGCGAATGCCCATGCCTTTATTGCGGATGATTTTCCTGATATTTATATGTGGATGACGGGTCAGCTTAACTTAGCATTAGCTAAAGGTTGGTTAATTGATGCTTAGTCTTGCAACATCAACAAGGTGACGTAATGAGTTCTCTAGAATTAAAAGTACCACCCGTGCTGCAAGTAATAACCATAGCATTTGCGATGTATGGCTTATCTGGACTATTTCCAAACTTACAGGTCATGGTTTTTGGTACAAAGTGGCTGGCAAGTGGCTTAGCTGTAGTAGGTATGGCACTAGCCATAATGGGTATATTGGCGTTTAAAAAAGCGCAAACCACTGTCAATCCGCATACTCCCGAAAAATCAGCAAGTTTAGTTACTAACGGTATTTATCACTATACTCGTAATCCCATGTATTTAGGCATGCTACTGGTTTTATTAGGTTGGGCATTTTATTTATCCAATTTTGCCGCTTTATTGGTTCTGCCTGTCTTCATTATTTATATGAGCCGTTTCCAAATTCAGCCTGAAGAGCGCTTTATGAAGCAGAAGTTTAGCGATGAGTATCAGATATATATGACCAAGGTGCGTCGTTGGCTTTGATTTATCAAGTTAATTTTTAGCAAAGATTCGGCATTGCAGACTTAATTGTGGATAGGTGCTTTTATCATACGTATCGATAGTCAAGCGCTGACTGTCTAGGCGCAGCTGCCTAGTAGGTTGCCAGCCTTTAGCTACTGACTCTACATAATGCGCTGAGTCAGTATTGCACTGCGCACTGAGCGCTGCTTGCCACAGTCGCAGATGAGCATTAGCATCTTGCAGACGATACTGATAAGCGCTGTAATCAGGCATGGCAACATTCAACAGTAACGCGCCAATTTTATTAAAAAATAATGGCTTGTACGCCTCTATTAGTATGGCAGGCATCCGCTTATCGCGGTATATACTTACAAGCCGCTCATCAGCACAATAAGGTTGCGCCCACTTCTCTAATTGTTTGATTGAGGCGCGACGACTAAAAAGTATGGGCGTACGAGGGGTAGCCATTATCTCATTTGTCATCTGTCGGCTCTCAGATTTGACCAAGGGACACATAGAAGTGCCTGCGCGCTTCATAGGAGTTAGTGCCTGTTGACAGCTCGATGGCAGTGGCTGCGATGACTGTGCTAGTAGATCAAGCTGTGAGTGGACTATCATTGTACCGACCATAGACTGAATGAGGTTTTGTTGCGAGCGTATCAATGACTTGCCAAAAGCCACATCTGCACAAATCTGTATTAGCGCTTGTTTTGGGTCGTCATGAAAGATCAGTGCATTTTTCGTTAGTAAAGTTTTGGTTATTAATTGATAAGAGGGCAGAGGGCTGCTCATTAGCTGTAGGTTCGATGGAAATACACTCTTAAGCTCGCTGCTATTGGCTTGGCGTAGCTTATCAATATCGTGAAATACAGGTTCTAGGGTTTCTATACTTTGGCGATAAGATTCTGTGTTATTTTTAATTTGCGCTAAACAATAACTAAAATCTGAAAAGTCGCATAAGGTGAGGGTGTAAGGGTCAAGGCTCTCAAAAGCATCACGTTTAGATTGAGGGGCGCTTTGATTCATTGGATTAAAATAAGTCGCCTTTACGCGATTTTGTTGATAGATATTGAAAGCTTGAATATCCTGTTCTACCACACTCATACGCCGCTCATCTGGTATCTGATAGCCGAGCAGGTATAGCGTCACCGATGGCGGCTCTGCATAACTCGCTATAGGCACTGTTAGCAAGCTGGCAAGTAAAGCTTTAGCCATTAAATTCATAATATTTCCAATGTTCAACAGATCCTAAATAATAGCCACTTTTTATCATGTTGCGAGAATTACTGATTGATAGCAAGTATGCAGCTATAAAAAAGTTAATTTAGCCCACGGAAATCACTACCATGCAACTCGAAATCAATATCATTGACGCTTTTACTGATACAGTATTCAAAGGTAATTCGGCCGCAGTTATTATTACTGATAGCTGGCTAAATGATGAGCTGATGCAATCTATTGCTATGGAAAATAACTTATCCGAAACTGCCTTTTTAGTGCTTAGTGAGTCTAACGAAAAGACTGATAAGGAGACGCTGGCTTATCATATTCGTTGGTTTTCACCGCTAACTGAGATTGCGTTTTGTGGTCATGCGACCCTAGCTTCTGCTTTTGTACTGTTTAAGAAGAACCCTGCTGTAACTACGATCAAGTTTGTAGCGAAAGCCGTCGGTACATTATCAGTTGTGCAGACGGATTCAGGCAAAATTCAAATGGACTTTCCCAATACTAAACCTGAAAAGATTGATGACATTCCTGAAAATTTATTGGCAGGTCTGTCTATTGCGCCTGTTGAAGTCTATCGTAACTCGCAAGCGTATTTTGTCATTTATGATGCTGAGGCTGACGTGTTGACGGTTGAGCGTGATAATGAAGTTTTAAAGCAGCTCGCGCCTTTGGATGTGGCAGTCACTTGTCAGGCTAAGTCTGATAAATACGAGCAATACGACTTTATCTCCAGATACTTTTGGCCTGCGAACGGTGGTGATGAAGATCCCGTAACAGGCTCTATTCATACTGGACTTGCGCCATTATGGGCAGAGCATCTAGGTAAAAGTCAGTTGCTTGCTTATCAAGCCTCAAGTCGCGGTGGCGTTTTGGAATGTGAGGTGGCAGATGACCGAGTGCTCATCTCTGGTAATGCCGTGCAGTACATGACAGGCTTTATTACCGTTTAGCAGAGTGACATTAGATGAGGATTTCAGGATGCCTGAATTAAAAACGCTAGCTCTTTTCTTTTTGACCGCACTAGCAGAAATCATAGGCTGCTATTTGCCTTACCTGTGGCTGCGTGAAGATAAAAGTATTTGGCTGCTTATCCCAGGGGCATTAAGTTTGGCTGCTTTTGTGTGGTTATTGACTTTGCATCCGACTGCTGTCGGTAGAGTATATGCTGCTTATGGCGGGGTATATATCGCCACAGCTATTATGTGGTTATGGGCGGTTAATGGCATTCGACCTAGCATGTGGGATATTGTTGGGTCAGCGGTGGCGTTATTGGGGATGGCGATTATTATGTTTGCACCGCGCAATGTTTAAGTAGTGCCTAAAAGTAGTGCCTAGATATTACTTTAGTACTGCATAAATAAGCTTTAATGAGCAAGCTTGTTAATAAGCACTTACTTACGTGCTGCTAGTGATTTGTTATAATATAGCGTACAAACTAACTATTCGTTTTAATACTTACTATTTTGGCTAATTAATTATTATCCGTATCCGTATCCGTAAACTCTTTAAACTTGAAAACGCTCATGTCATCCGTATGCCAAGCTCATTCGCGGTGAGCGATTTATCAATTTTATGGTAATTATGCAAGTATAAACAGGTGCTGTCTAATGACTATTCATAATGATGCTTCTTTAAATGACAAAAATTTTAAAGTATTGATCTTGCGTTCAGAAGACAATACTAAAAGTCTAGCCGATCAGCTCGCTACTCTATTAGTCTCAGGTAGTGTCTGGCTCTCAGGTGACTTGGGAGCGGGTAAAACTACGCTTACCCGTTACTGGTTGCAAGCTCTTGGTCATAAAGGCGCGGTCAAAAGCCCGACTTATACGCTGGTTGAACCTTACAGCATTGAGCAAGATGACGATAAAATTAAGCTGGTCTATCATACCGATCTATATCGTGTAGAAGATCCTGAGGAGTTATCTCTTATTGGGTTTGATGAATATCTTGATGATCCAAACGCTTTGATCATTATAGAGTGGCCGAGTCGTGCTGATGACTATCTACCACCACCACTATTATTCATTGATATCACCCAAGGCGTTGATGAATCGCGTCAAGTTGATCTTAGGCTATCAAAAATAGGGCAAGCGCAGGGTTTAGATTTATCAGCATTGCAAATTTAGCTTTTCCAATGCAGCTCTAAAAGTTGGACTTTCAATTTTGCTTGTTCAATAGGCTTTATACTTCTTAAATAACGATACCAGATAGCTATGCCAGATGAAAAACTACAGACCCGTATAAAAAAACTCTCACCGCTATTGATCAATCAATTGGCAGCGGGCGAGGTAGTGACGCGCCCATCGGCTGTGGTCAAAGAGTTACTGGAAAACGCTATCGATGCCAATGCCACTCATATTGAGGTGCGTATCACTCAGGGCGGTATGGGTATGGTTGAGGTGGTAGATGATGGCGAGGGTATTCACCCTGATGATATGGTCATGGCAATCACTCGTCATGCAACCAGTAAAGTCGCTGATGTTGCCAATCTGCACGGTATTAGCACTCTAGGATTCCGAGGTGAAGCACTAGCAGCGACGGCTGCGGTTTCGCGCTTGAGCCTGAATAGTAGTCATGATGACAGCGGTATCGGTCGTCAGCTGCAAGTCTCTGGCGTACTGGCTGATGAGCCAAAGCTAGTACCTGTAGTTCGTACACGCGGCACGACTATTACTGTCAAAGATTTATACTTTAACGTGCCAGCAAGGCGCGGTAATCTAAAATCGATTGCCACTGAATTTGCTCATATCGAAACGATCGTCCGTGAAGTCGCTTTGGCTCACGCTGATGTGGCGCTGAGTTTATTCCACGACAATAAAAAACGCTTATCATTATCTGCTCAGGCGCAAGGTAATAAGGCTAATAGCCTAAGCAATACAGATAATCGATTACCCCTATCTAGACTAGAGCAAGCGCTGGGCGTAGCTTTGGTTGACAATGCACTAGAGGTCAACGTAGATTTGACACCGCTCATGCAGCAAACCTCTGACTCCAATCTACAATATCCAGCAGCTGATTTTATGACTTCTATAGCTAGCATTAGTGGCTGGCTATGGCCAAGCTGTGATGCTCAAGCTAGTAGTGCTCTACTGCCAAAGCTGCTATATATCAATGGTCGTCTGGTCAAAGAGCCACTCATTAGCAATCAGCTACGCCAGCTGGCACAGAGCGAGCAGCTGGGTAGTATGGGTTATGCGCTTTATTTTGAGCTACCGCTGCACTGGCTTAATATTAATGTGCACCCGAGCAAACAACGTATAAAGATCAGTTCTTTGAATAATGTAATGGCGCATCTTAGCCATGCTGTCAGCATGCAACTAAAGAGTATTGAACGTAAAGACAATAGCAGCGCAATTACTGATGTTAATACTGAAACTGATGTTAGTACTAGCAGTCAAAAAGTTCAACACTCCTCAAAAGTAGAAGAAAGCCTACAGCCTTATCGGCACTCAATGGTGGATGAACCATTAGCCCTTGATAATTTAGTTGCTAATAGTTATGCCAAAAGCCATCAATTAGTCGTCAACTCTAAATTAAATCCACGGGTAAATTCTACTGATGATACCGTTGTAGCTAATGCTATAAGTGGTTTTGAGTTGCCTCGATGTTTAGAGGTCATTGATAGCTTAGTCAAGTCACTAGAGTTAGATCCAATAAATAGCCTAAGCCATCTGCCTTGGCTACTATTCTATAGATCAGGTGAGATGGTGCTGATTAGTCAACAAGTTTGGCAGGCGAGCTTAGTCGCATTATTTAAGGTAAGCTCATTAGCTATTAGTAACAACGTGACAGATGCCGCTGATATTAATCAGCAGCTGGTGAGTTATGCGACTCAAATGTCCAAACCTGATTTTATAGCTTTTAAGGCTGATATTGATAATATACTCACCACCAAAGCTATAAAAACTTTAGACAGTGCTCAACTCATAGCACTACTGCTATCTCCTTATTCTCTTTAAGCGCTTATCATGAGCGGCAAAGGCCAGTCTATGTCTTACACATCTAATAACGCTTCTAGTCTTTTGACTACGCGCTTGCCTGAGAATAGCGTGGTCTGTTTAATGGCACCGACCGCTAGTGGCAAAACTGCACTGGCTTATGAGCTATATGATACGAGGCGTTATGAGCTAATTTCGGTAGATTCGGCACTGATATATAGGGATATGAATATCGGCACTGCCAAGCCAACAAACGCTGAGCTGGCACGTTACCCGCATCACTTGGTCAACATTATTGACCCAACGCAAAGTTATAGTGTCGCCGAATTTGTCAATGACGTAGCAGTCCTTATCGACAGCTGTCACCAAAATGGCAAAATACCGTTATTAGTCGGTGGCACTATGATGTATTACATGGCACTGCTTGAGGGGTTGTCGCCAGTTCCTGATAGCGACGATGAAGTGCGCAGGCAAGTTGAACAGTGGCGTCAAGATGATGGCATTGATACACTTTATGCTTATCTGGGTAAAGTCGATGCCATAACTCATGCGCGTCTTAAGCCTACTGATACTCAGCGTATTACACGCGCTATTGAAGTGTACAAACAAACAGGGATAGCGATTAGTGACTGGCAAAAAAAGCCTAAGCAGGCACTCGCACATAATACGAAGCAGCAATGGCACGTATTAGCGGTAATGCCTGATCGGCCTTGGCTACATCAGCGTATTGAGCAAAGATTAGATATTATGTGGGATGAGGGGCTTATCTCTGAGGTTATTGATTTGTTAAGTCGCTACCGATTGACGCCCAATATGCCGTCTATGCGCTGTGTTGGCTATCGGCAAGTACTGGAATACTTAGTACAGAGTAATCATCCCGTATTTGAGCAAGCCCATTTAGACAAAGCCGCGTTTTGTAGTGCGTTTAAGCTAGAAGAAAATGGCACAAAGTCCTCACAAAATATAGACGTTGAGTTTAATGATGATGAAAAAGCGCCGGCTTATACTGACATGCAAAATAAAGCACTATATGCCACAAGACAACTGGCAAAACGTCAGTACACTTGGCTGCGAAAATTGATGCAACTAAAATCAAATACCTCTGTTAATAACCAACAAATAAATTTACAGGTATTTGACTCTATGATAGAGGTAAGGACAAGTTTGCATAGAGATTAATGGGAAATGATTTTTTAAGCTATTGATAGCATATTTTGCTCTGATAATAAGTTGCAAATAAACGCTATAGAAACTGCTATACTGATGACCGCTTTAGCATTTAATTTTAATTGAGCATTATATATCATAATCATTTGAAACAGTTTTTAAGTGTTAGCTATACTAATGCCATTTAAAAACAAGTAGTTAGATGTAAATCTACAATAGCAGTCAAGAAATAACAGTTAAGTGAAATGAAGGCCTATTTGGATACGTTTTACCCATAAAAAACATTTTGTCAGTCTTGTATAATCATTATAATGACCTTAGTGTCACTAAAACTGTTTTCGAACTGCCAATTTTGAGGTCAATACTTGTAACTCTGTTTCATGTTAAATAAGTAAAGCGCTATACTCAAAATATAACATTATAATAATAAGGAGAGATTCCATGTCAAAAGGACAAACCCTACAAGATCCGTTTTTGAATTCATTGCGTAAAGATCGCATTCCCGTATCTATTTTTTTAGTTAACGGTATTAAATTGCAAGGTCAAATTGAATCTTTTGATCAGTACGTGGTGTTACTCAAGAATACTGTCAGCCAAATGGTTTATAAGCATGCCATTTCAACGGTCGTGCCAGCACGTAATCCACGTACTGGCACCGCGGCCAGTAGTAGCAGTGCACAGGCATCATCAACTAGCACGGGCTATCAAGGTAGCAACCCTAGCAGTGGTTTTGAGCGTGGCAGTGCTAATACGGGCACTAGTGGTTTCGAAGAGCGTGGCTTTGCCTCAAACCGTAGTGGCTTCAATCGTGGTGGCTTTAACCAAGGACAGGAGCGCGGTGGTTTTGGACAGGAGCGCGGCGGCTTTGGACAAGAGCGTGGTGGTTTTGGACAGGAGCGTGGCTTTGAGACGCCAGCAGATACTTCAAGCTTTGAAGATAAAGCTAATGATGATTCTGATAATAGCTAAATTCTGAGTAATGAATTTTGTACTCCGTAGAGCTCAAATTTATATTCTCAGCTACTTAGCATTAAACCTACTATCGTAATAGTAGGTTTTTTTATGGCATAATTTTATCTTATGACTTTCGATAATAAGGTACTACCAATACTCCAGCATCTGCGCCTATTTATATCAGCTTTATTATAGTAAAATGCTTTATCAATAATAAGCTTTGAGTGAATTTATGAGTCAGCCCAATCGATCTTTAAGTCATGAGCAGTATATTACCACGGCTATAGAAGCCATCAATACTGAGCGTGCCGCTTTGAGCCTACTGACTGAGCAGATTGATGATCGCTTCGCACAGGCTTGCGATATCATTTTGGCGTGCGCAGGCCGAGTTGTCGTGACGGGTATGGGCAAGTCGGGATTGATCGGGCGCAAGATTGCTGCAACTTTTGCCTCAACGGGCACGCCTGCGTTTTTTATGCATCCAGGTGAGGCAGGTCATGGCGATTTGGGTATGCTAGTCAAAGGTGATGTGTTGTTAGCCATCTCCAACTCTGGTGAGTCCGATGAGATCAAGACTTTGCTACCCGTGGTCAAACGCTTAGGTATTCCGCTGATCAGTATCAGTCGTGACCATCGTGGCATGCTACCAAGTGCAGCTGATATCGTGCTGACATTGGGCAAATCACAAGAGGCCTGTCCGCTGAATCTAGCGCCGACATCGAGCACTACTGCAACGCTCGCCTTAGGTGATGCCTTGGCAGTCGCTTTGGTGCATGCGCGTAATTTCACTTCAGAAGATTTTGCTTTGTCGCATCCTGCAGGCGCGCTAGGTCGTCAGCTATTGACCCGCGTTGAGGATTTGATGCATACCAGCTTCGAGCATCTGCCTATAGTCGATCAACAAGCGCCGCTAAAAGAGGCGCTATTCACTATGAGTCATGGTCGCTTGGGTATGACAGTGGTGACAGATGAAGATAAAAAGGTAGTTGGCGTGTTTACTGATGGCGATCTGCGGCGTGGCCTTGAGAAGGGGATCGATCTTGATACTCCTATCTATAAAATAATGACCACCAACCCGCGTCAAGTCACTAAAACCATGCGCGCATCAGATGCGCTAAGCGTTATGAATGAGAACGCCATCAGTCAATTATTGGTCATGGATGAGCACAGTCATTTAGAGGCCATCATTACGGTACATGATTTATTACAAGCGGGTGTTAAGTAACCGTCACCTATTATTATTTCAATTATAGATAGGGCTTAGAGTACAACAAGTATTTAGAGTGCAATAGTCTTTAAGCTGAAATACCAAAAACATAATTAAAAGTATAAGAGAGCTATTATTATGCAAGACTTGATCAAAAAAGCGGCTCAGGTAAAGCTATTAGTACTGGATGTCGATGGTATACTGTCTAATGGTCAGATTATTTATGATGCCAATGGCGTAGAGACCAAGGCATTTTCAGTACAAGATGGTGTCGGCATCAAGTCATTAGCTCGCTACGGTATTTTGACCGCTATTATTACGGGTCGTAGTAGTCCGATGGTCGATAAACGCGCCCAAGAGATTGGCATCGACTATGTGGTACAAGGCCGTGATGATAAGCTGATTGCGTTAACCGAGCTGTTAGCTAGTATAAAAGATCTTAATATTAGCGCGGCAGATTGTGCTTATATGGGTGATGACTTACCTGATATCAAGGCACTGCAAACCGTTGGTCTTGCCGCGACTGTGCCTAACGCACATTCTGAGGTAATTAATCGCTGCGATATGGTAACCACGCGAGCAGGCGGTTATGGTGCAGTGCGTGAAGTGTGTGATCTGATCCTAAAGGGTCATGGACATTATCAGGACTTTATTGCGCAGTACACTTTAGATGAGTTAGAGCCTACTATGAATAGCCTCAGCGCTAGTATGACAGCCCCAACCAAGACACAGGATAAATAACCGTGAATACTAAGGTGCTGATTGTTTTAGCGTTAATTATTGCTGGTATTGCGGGTTGGTTTTTTCAACAGCAAGGTAAAATAGAGCCGCCAATAAATATTGAAGCATCAGAGGTCGACTATGAAGCGACTGATATAAAAGCAGTCCAGACCAATGAGCAAGGCGAGACTGAGTATGAGCTAAACGCTGAATCACTCACTCACAATCCTCAGACTAATGAAGATGTGATGTCTGGTATTACCATGAATTGGCAGCCCTCGGATGAGCAGCGCTATATTATCCAATCGGGTACCGCGACCATTAACCAAGCGTCTGGCGATTTGCATCTGTATGGTGGCTTTAGTCTGCTTAGTGAAGATAAAGCCAGCTCCGATATAGAGCCGATTAAAGTGACTGGTGCGGCGCTAAAGGGTAATACCAAGTCAAGGCAAGTCTATAGCGATGAGCCCGTCAAAGTTGAACAAGGGCTCAATCGTTTTGAGGCAGCTAGCATGAAAGCCAATCTTGAGACGGGCGAATATGAGTTCGGTCAAGTAGCCGTAAGCTTTACGCCTGCCGAGCGTCAAGATAAAGCGTTGTTTTAATCTAATGCTGGTTATTAAACAGTAGCAGACCCTATTATCAATACTAATTAAAAAAGAGCACTCTTTTATGAAATCAACTCGACTGTCTGCCCTACGCGCGCTACCGATCGTTATGCTACTAGCGCTGCCTATCTACAGCCATGCGCTGCCCTCAGATGCTAACCAGCCGATTAAGCTGTTAGCGGATAAGGCGACTTATAGTGAGCGCACGGGTATTACTAGCTATACAGGTACGGTGGTCATTACCCAAGGTACCTTCAAGATGACTGCTGATGACATTACGGTCAACCTATCACAGGGCCGTAGTATCAATTCAGCGGTGGCGACTGGCCGTCCAGCGACCATGCAACAAGTGGTCACTCAGGAAAAAGGCTTAGCTAAGGGTCAAGCTAATAAGATTGATTATAATGCGGTCAATGGCATTATTACGCTAACAGGCAATGCAAAGCTGGTGCAAAATGGTGCAAGCTTTGCAGGTAACGTTATCCGTTACAGTCTCAAAGCAGGTGATGTAGAAGCGACCGCTGGCGGCAATCAGCGCGTTGAGCTAGTATTCCCGCCGAACAGTAATACTAGCCAGAGTAGTTTGCGCTAATTGCTGTGCTTATTTGAAATTTTGTCTGCCACCGTAAAATAATAAGAGTAATTCATGAGTGATAGCAATACTAACTCTATAGCCAATGCTGATAACAGCGAGCCATCTATACGTTTGGTTATGCAAAATCTAGGCAAGCGCTACAGCAAGCGCTGGGTAGTAAAAGACGTCTCGTTCTCAGTTGAGCAGGGACAAGTAGTAGGTTTGTTAGGCCCTAATGGTGCTGGCAAGACCACAAGCTTTTATATGGTGGTAGGACTGGTCAATATGGACAAAGGCCGCGTTACTTTGGGCAAAATGGATCTCTCCAAATACGCGATGCATGAGCGCGCCCGAGCTGGTATTGGCTATTTGCCTCAAGAAGCCTCTATCTTTCGCAAACTGTCTATCGAAGATAATATTTTAGCTATTCTACAAACTCGCAAAGAGTTATCTGCCAAGGAACAACGCCTTGAGCTTGAAAAACTCATCGGTGAGTTCCATTTACAACATGTCCGTCATTCCCTTGGCATGAGTGTATCAGGTGGAGAGCGTCGCCGCTGTGAGATTGCTCGTGCGCTAGCTGCTGATCCGAAGTTTATACTATTAGATGAGCCGTTTGCTGGGGTCGATCCTATCTCAGTAGGTGATATCAAAGACGTTATCTTAGCGCTAAAAAATCGTGGTATTGGCGTGCTTATTACTGATCATAACGTCCGTGATACTTTAGCTATTTGCGAAAAAGCCTATATCGTCTCCGAAGGCGCTATCATCGCTGAGGGCACACCAAAAGAGATTTTGGATAATGAATTGGTCAAATCTGTCTATTTAGGCAAAGACTTTCAGGTTTAGATTATTCTTGATCGCTTTTAGGTCTGTTTTCTAGAATCGTTTTAATCAATGATGTAGATTATTTCTATCTTTCATCTTGTTCTATTATTGTCTTTAAAAACCCTTATATTGACCCTATATACAAAGGCAAGTCTATTTAATTTGCTTATAGCTATAAGTAAGTTGCCTATCAAATTTTCTTTATATTAATTTTTCTTTATCTATTCTAATGTTAGTGATGACTTTATAACTCATGTCATAATCTCCTTTTATTCATTAAATTTAGTATTTCTGCACCCTATTTCATACTTTATATAAGGCTTAACTGTTATGGCAAAAAATACTAGTAGCTATGTTTGCCAAAACTGTGGGGCGCATTTTGGTAAGTGGGCAGGGCAGTGCTCTGATTGCGGTGAGTGGAATACCTTAGTCGAAGCGCCTAATGTCAGTATGCCCCATCATAATAAAGGCACTGCCAAGCCTAGACCCGCTACTCGTGCTACGCCTCGTAATACAGAGACAAGTAATGCAGGCTCTGGCAACTATTCAGGCACGCACAGCGCTGTCATGCCACTCAATGCGGTTAGCGTCACTTTAGATGCGCGTATGCCAACGGGTATCAGCGAGTTTGACCGAGTATTAGGCGGCGGCTTAGTTGCAGGTTCAGTGGTGCTGATAGGTGGTGATCCAGGTATCGGCAAATCAACTATCTTACTACAGACGGCGACTAATATGGCGCGGGCTGATTCGCTGGCGGGCAGTGCGTTGTATGTCACAGGCGAGGAGTCACTAGCACAAGTCGCTATGCGGGCTAAACGCTTAGATCTGCCAGCCGATAGACTAAGAGTGCTGGCTGAAACCAATGTCGAGACTATCTGTGCCGCGCTCACCCAAGAGCAGCCTGCTATTGCTATTATTGATTCGATTCAGACCATCTATACCGATGCCATCAATTCTGCGCCAGGCGGAGTCAGTCAGATTCGCGAGTCGGCAGCTATTTTGACTCGTTATGCCAAGCAAACGGGTACGGCGCTATTCTTGGTCGGTCACGTGACCAAAGAAGGTACGCTGGCAGGGCCAAGGGTACTTGAGCATATGGTGGATACGGTACTATATTTTGAAGGTCAATCCGACTCTCGTTTTCGCATGATTCGAGCAGTCAAGAACCGCTTTGGCGCGGTCAATGAGCTAGGTATCTTTGGCATGACGGATATGGGTCTCAAAGAAGTTGCCAATCCCTCAGCTATATTTTTGAGCCGCTATGACAAGCCTGTGGCAGGCTCAGTGGTTATGGTCAGTCGCGAAGGTACAAGGCCGTTATTGGTTGAAGTACAAGCGTTGGTCGATGACTCGCAAGGTCAGCCAAGACGAATGGCGCTAGGGCTTGATTTTCAGCGCTTGTCTATGCTGTTGGCAGTTATGCATCGTCACGGTGGTATTCATACGAGTGGTCAAGATGTGTATGTCAATGTCGTCGGCGGGGTAAAGGTCATCGAGACGGGCTCTGATCTGGCGGTACTGCTTGCCTGTGCTTCGAGCATTAAAGAGCGCGCGCTGCCATCCTCATTAGCGGTATTCGGTGAAGTGGGCTTATCGGGCGAGATACGCCCTGTACCTAATGGGCAAGAGCGTCTAAAAGAGGCAATGAAGCATGGTTTTAAGCATGCTATTGTGCCAAAATCTAACGCACCAGCGGCCAATTCAGCTCAATTTAAAGGTATAAATATCATTGCTGTTGAACGCTTAGACGATGCTATCGAAAAAGCCTTTGAGATATAAGTCATTCTAATTTATGAGCTAAAATACAGATTTATAAACTAGAATACAAAAACCGCCAAGCTGATATCAGTTTGGCGGTTTTTAATTGAGCCGTTTAATTGAATAAACAATCAAACTTTATAAATTTACAGTATTAAAAAGTGAGATTAGGGTCCTGAAACGCGCTCGATAGAGACGTTGCCAACACCCTTACTAGTGATGCCTAGTTGTTTGGCCGCACCGTAAGATAAGTCCATCACGCGATTACCATGAAACGGGCCACGATCATTGACCTTGACTACTACGCTTTTGCCATTGGTTTTGTTAGTTACTTTTACATAGCAGTTCAATGGTAGTGAGCGATGAGCTGCAGTTAAGCCATTCATATCGAAAGTCTCACCACTGGCAGTTTTGCGACCATGAAACTTACGACCATACCAAGAAGCAAGACCTGTCTGCTTGAATTTGCTCACTGAGTTTGAAGCGACAGCGGTCAAACGTTCTAATACATCTTCATCGTTAGATGACTGCGAGGTATTAGTAGCTAATAATGAGCTATTGAGCGCCAAAGAGGCTGGTTGACGCGCTGACTTAACCAAACTTGATGCACTATCATGCTGGCGGGTCAACTCACCAAGGACACGATCGATATGAGCGGAGTTGTCTTGCGCAAGAGCCGCTTTTGTTTCAGCCGCGTTAGCAGTAGACGCTATCGTAGAGCCGGCGAATAAACACACTGACACGGTAAGTAAACCAGATAAACGCTTATACATAGTTGAGCCTCTATAACTTAAATCTTAAAATCTGCTTAACCGCTAATGGGTTGTCACATGCTGAACTAAGTCAGATTTTAAGATTTAGTAAGTTTTAATTTATTAATTTGAAGGTTGTAAAACCTAGCGTTGGCTTACGTTCATTGTATTAGTGTTATCACTCATACTTGATTAATTTATATTCTATGATGAATGATTACTAATGAATTATTTAAGTAATAGCTTTAAAATTTTAAGTGCCAACTATACGGATGCGCTACAACTTGAATATAATTAATTGATACCTTTATAGGTATATATGTACAGATTGTGTATAAGAAATACATTAAAAAGAGAGTAACGCAAAATTATGTAAAAAACAAGATTTAAATGATGTAAGTAAAACTGAGCTTTTATCCAGTCTTATGAGTGTGAATGGACATCAGTAGCCCAAAGCCTGCCATCAAAGTGACGATAGCCGTACCACCGTAGCTGATAAAAGGTAGCGGAACGCCGACGACAGGTAAAATACCACCGACCATCCCAACATTGACAAATATATAGACAAAAAACGACATAGCGATAGCACCTGCCAATAGTCGACTATAAGTATCAGGATGAGTAAACGCTATGTATAGTGCTCGCAGTAAAAGGCAGGCATAGACGAACATAAGTAATAGGACGCCAAGTAACCCAAACTCCTCTGAAAATGCTGCGATAATAAAGTCAGTATGACCTTCAGGCAAAAAGTGTAAATGTGACTGCGTCCCATCCAAATACCCTTTGCCTGTCAAACCACCAGAGCCAATAGCTGTCTTAGACTGGATAATATTCCAACCAGCACCTTGGGCGTCGCCCTCAGGGTTGAACAGCGTTAATACTCGAGTACGCTGATAATCATGCAACAAAAATTGCCAAGCAATAGTAACTATCGGTACAGACAACGCCACCGCTCCAGCGATCATCCACCACGATAGACCTGCTAAAAACAATACAAAGAGTCCACTGGCAGCAACGAGTAGCGAGGTTCCCAAATCAGGCTCTTTGGCAATAAGGAGTACTGGCACGATAATCAAAGCCAAAACGACACCGATACTTGAAAACGTCGGCGGCAATTCACGCTTGGATAAATACCACGCACACATCATCGGCATACCAAGCTTCATAAACTCTGAGGGCTGAACGCTACCAAACCCCGGCAGATTTATCCAACGCTGAGCACCCATACGTACTTCACCAATGATATCTACTAACACCAGTAGGACTAGGCCCAGCATATAAAAAATAGGCGTAAAGGTACGATAAATGCTAGGAGGTATCTGTGCCATAACAAACATGACAATAAAGGCCACACCATAGCTGATAACCTGACGCAGGACCATGGCATTATCTTGAATGGAAGCGCTATAAAGGATAGTCAAACCGATACAACAAATAGTCAGTAGTAACAAGGTTAACCAAGGATCAATATGAATGCGTTGCCATAGCGTCGGCTCTTGACGTTGGCCTAAATGATGACTTTGGCGTGAAAAACGATACTGCGGATTAATGGACATAGGCAAAATTTGGTGTAGAGTCTCAAGGTAGATACAATGATCATATTAAATACAATGGCTATATAAGGACAAACCTATAAAATAGTGCTCGTCGTTACTATACAAGTTTAATGGCTTAGCTTATTTAAGAGCACATAAACGCTTATTATTGCGTTTATGTGCCCAAATAATCTGTTAACTGTCTAAAAGTAACTTTAGCGTAATAAAGTCACAATACTATCAAGAACCGTCAGTATAAGTGTTAATTATAAACCAGTTACTACTCATTACGCGGCGATAGTTTAGCCTGCCTTGTAAAAATTTGATAGTATCACAAACAGTATTGATATAAGTTTTTAGGGGTAGCTGTTAATCATGAAAAATATAAACAACCATTGTACTTTGCCTGCACTAAGGCCCCTGTCAACTTGGTTCAAACTGGCAATTAAACCTATAGTAGTGCTTACGATTGGTGCCAGTAGTATCAGCACTTATGCCGCGGTGTTAAGTATCGATAATGAGCGCAGAATTCAAGTTCGCTCAGGAGGCGGTGATACTATCAATGCTTATATTACCTCAACGACTTCAAATACTGTAAACAGTGACAGTATGCAAGGTCTTATCGAGCAAAAACAGCAACAATATGAGTTTGATGCTAGGGTATCAATAGAAGAGAGCAAGCGCGTTTACGTAAGCCCGCCCAGTTATAATACTCGCTATGCGACCGCCTATCCTTCAAGCTACGGCAGCAGCAACAACACTCGCTACGGCTATAATAACACTGCCAGTATGAGTATGGACTTTGGCAGTTGGCTGGGTAGTAATAGCTGGCGAGCTGAACAGGTAAATAATTACAAGCGTTATCTAAGCGCACGGCTAGGAGCGCAAAACGTACCACCGCTGAACCAGCTGCTAACCACCGCCCGTAGCTGGGATAAGTGCGGCTATGAGCCTTACCAATTACCGCCACAAGAGCTTTGGGCAAACATTGTACCGACGCTACGACTCTATAACGATCTAAAATCTCAAGGGGTACTACCAGCCTCAGCTGAGATACGTTCAGTATATCGAAGCCCAAGTCTCAATGCTTGTGCAGGCGGTGCGGATGCGAGCAAGCATATGACTGGAGGAGCGATAGACATTTGGGTGCCTGAGTATCAGGATGACTTATGGCGTATCAGCAAGCTACAAGATAATCTATGTCAGTTTTGGCAATACCAAGGGGTCGGTTACAACTTTGGTTTAGGTCTATACTCGACAGGTGCTATTCATTTAGATACCGAAGGCCATCGCAAGTGGGGTTTTCAGCATTCCAGTAGTAGCTCAGCGTGTCGTTATTGACAATAAGTTCTAAAGCCCGTGCTACTTAAAACGCTCTAGCATAAGAGGTGTCAGTATCTGACAAGTTAATTGACGGGCAAGTCACCTATAGTAGACGAATGTTGGTGAAATTATGATTAAAATGGACTTACAAATAGTAGCCGCTATAGTAAGTGTAATTTATGAATAAAGTAAGTCTAATATTATTAACCAACACCAGTCTCTACCCGCTAAAAAAACACTATTCTCTAAGCTCAAAAATAATGCGTGTAAGTGGTAGTAGTATTATGACTTGCACATTATTATTAACCAGTGGTTGTTTGGCTGAGAATACTAGTGAAGAGCTTGCCGATACGACTACTAAAGAGGCGGCTCTTGAATTACAAAGACAGCAAGATATCGCTGACATTGAAGACAACATTATCAACTCTTATGCACGCCTAGCGGCCAAGCGCCCTGATCTGTGTCCCAAGATACTGCAAAAAGAGACTGACAATGATGTGATAGAACGAGTAAACGAGGTGATGGTGGACAGTTCTTGTGACTACTATCTATATCCAGAGGTCAATCAACGCCTCAAAGTTACCCTTAATACGGATCAAATTGAAGCGCTGCTGATTGTACCGACCTTGCACAATTTCGCTAACGGCGATTATCTAGTGGAGTCCTATGATAAGCATGTGATTCGGCTGAACTATATTGGATCTAAGTATAAGCCTGAGCGCCTCAATTATGATGTAAAGATTGAAGTCAAAGAGTAGTCGCGCTTTAGAAAGTTGTCGTCATATTTTTATTCTAAATCTGCATTCCAAGGACTATCTTGTCCTACGGTCACGATCAAGAACTTGTCAGGGTTAAGGGTATCATTCAAGGTTTGATTGACATCGGTAAGGTTAACTTTATCGATACGATTCATATAGTCCGTCAAATAATTATCAGGCAGCTGATAAAAATTCATCATACCTAGTAAATTATTGATACCTGCATTACTCGCAAAGCTCATCGGAAAGCTGTTTTTTAGATTATCAGTAGTTAGTCGCATCTCAGACGCTGTTATCCCTTGGTCTAAAGTATCATCTATCACTTTTATACTGGCGTCTATAGCGGTGCGAGCTTTATCATTACGCGTTGAAAAGCCGATTTGATAAGGGCCGCGCGTCAGCATTGGACTCATTGAGCCTGATATGCCATAAGTAAGCCCAAGGTTTTGTCTTATCTCAGTCATGAGCCGCGCATTAAAGTCGCCTCCTGCTAGCACCTCATTACCCACCGCAAAGTTTGTCTGCTGTTGCTGAGCTTGCGCGTCAGTGGCGCGTTTATTACCTAATTGACCCATCAGCACCGTGGTCTGGGTACTTGGAAAGTCGATATGAATACGCTGAGCTGTTCTCAAGGCTTTGGGTTCAGGTAGCGTGCCTGCGGCTTGACCAAGCGGAAGGTTGGCTGTAATAGTCTCAGCAATCATACGTGCTTGCTCTAAAGTCATATTCCCCGTCATCGCTAGTGACGCATTTGCCGCTACTAAATAGCGATTTTGAAAAGCGATTAAGTCTTGGCGCTCAATACTTGGCACACTCTCAAGAGTACCTGATGAGGGGTGAGCATAAGGATGATCGCCGTACAAGGCTTTGTCAAAGGCAAGGCTGGCAAGACTGCCAGGATCTTGCTTTTGCTGTTGTAATCCAACTAATAATCTGGCCTTGTTACGCGCTAGGATCTCTTTGTCAAAGGTCGGTGTCGTTAGCATCTGAGTCATCAGATCTACAGCAGGCAAGAGATGCTCGTCATCAGAGAGACTACGCAAGGATACGATAAACATATCTTTATAAGCGCTGCTGTTTAGGTTGATGCCTAAAGTCTCAACCGCGCGAGTAAAGTCATCCTCCGCTAAATTTTGCGTGCCTTGGGTCAGCATAGTGGCGCTCATGCTGGCAATACCAAAGCCATTTGAATCATCCATGCGTACATCACCATCGCGAGCGCTACCTGCGTTAAAGCGCAAGTCAATATCGACGATAGGCAGAGCCGCTGCCTGCACGAATGATACGCGCACGCCAGCTTGAGTCGTGAAGTGCTCAATACTAGGAACAGTAACGCTCAAAGGCTGGACATCATCAAGGCTAGTGAGCGTCGCTAGGGCTGCGATAGGCGCGTCAGCATCCACCATAGCAGCCGCTCTCTCAGATTCAAATGCAGCTTCAGCCGCATGCGCTTGCATATTTAACGCTGCAAAACTCATGAATAGAGCTGCGCTTAAAGCGGATAACGATTTATAATTTGGGCTTGATGTTTTATTAATGGATACTTGATTACTTGATATCTTATTAACAGTAGCGGTTATTTTTAATTTTGACATTATGGTTTCTTCTTATTTACAGACTGGATAGCGATATTTTTAGAGGTATTGATAAATGGTGATTAAAATGTATAGCAAGGTTAGGGCTATTTTTATTTACTCGCTGAGTCTTTCGGCGGTATCACCTGCATCACCGTCAAATTATCATTGACCAAATACTTTTTACTAGCCGCTTGAATATCCGCGACCGATACGCGATCTAACTTAGCAGGTAAGCTGGCAAGCAATCGATCATCGAGACCGATAGACTGCATGGATCCAATCATCCGCGCTTGTCCTGCCATGCTGTCTTGCGCGTACACTAGGCTTGTGACAGTATTTGTTTTGGCGCGATTGATCTCATCCGCTGCGATAGGGTCTATTGCTAATTTATTGATCTCATTAGTAATAGCTTGTTGCGCCTGCTCTAAGCTGACGCCTGCGCGGGGTGTCGCTTGAATTAAAAATAAACCGTCACCACGATCTAGCAGGTCATAGGAGGTGCCAACAGTGGCAAGCAGACCTTGCTCGCGAATGAGGCGACTCTCAAGTCTTGCTGATAGACCACCATCTAATACGTCCTGTGCCAGTGATAGCGCATAAGCTTGCTTTTCATTAGCACTGCCAATAGTCAGCAAACTTGGTACGTTGTAACCCATCAATAATACTGGCACTTGTACCGCTTGCTCGGACTCTACTTTTTTATAACCGCGAAACCCTTGCTGGGTCACTGCTGGCCGCGCTGGCAGCTCGCTTGGTGTCAGCTGACCAAAATAGCGTTTTACTTGTGCCAATACCTCACTTGGCTCTACATCCCCTACGATAACCAAAGTTGCATTATTGGGCGCATACCAAGTGCTATACCAGTCTTTTAGCTCGGGTAAAGTGATAGATTCCAGCTCATTCATTGGCCCAATGACTGATTCACCTTTAGGGCTATCAGGCATTGCGAGCAATCGAAAGGATTCGTACGCTTTTGCTAAAGGGTTATCATCGGTACGCTGACGGCGCTCCTCCATCACCACCTGATGCTCCTTAGCAAATTCACTTTCATCAAATAACAAATTGGTCATTCGATCCGCTTCTAGCTCTAATGCTAATGGCAAGCGATTAGCTGGGAACAGCTCATAGTAGCCTGTGTAATCGTAGCTAGTAAAAGCATTATTGGTGCCACCAAATTTTGCAATCAAACGCTCATAATCATCGCTAGATACTGCACTGGTGCCCTTGAACATCATGTGCTCTAGCAAATGCGAGATTCCGCCTTTATCGATTGGCTCATCGGTAGAGCCGACGTTATACCATATTTGGGTCATCACCACAGGCGCGCGGTGATCTTCTTTGACAATGATTTTAAGCCCGTTATCCAGCTTATACTCATGACGACCAGATAGGTCTATAGCCAAGGCCGACGACGCCTCATTATTTTGCATAGCAGCTACAGTACTGGGTGTAGAGACATCTGAGGTAAGCGTTTGGCAAGCACTAAGCGCGGTGGTGAGTGCTAAGGCAAAAGCTACCTGTAAGATATGAGATGACGACATAGACTTTTCTACTTATAAATGATGATAAAATATGAGCGTTCAATTTGAGTATTAAAAACTAGAGAGCTTTTGCTATATCAGTAATCAAAATTGCGGTAGGCTCTAACGCTCTTAGCGTACTACAACCCGATACCGAAAAACATGATATCGATAAAACAAGGGTATAAACAATTTTATTCAATGATGAGTCCATCCTATACAATACTTAAAAATTGGATTATAAAGACTTACTCGCGCCAACCATAATGCTAGCTGTGGGTTTAAACTCTTGCGTAGTGCTACAGCCAGTCGCAGATACCGTTATAATCGTTAGCAAAACGGCTGCGCTTATAGCGGTGACTTTATGAGTTAGCTTTTTCTTAGAAGTTGATAACATGGCTTTTCCTTATACTATTATGAGCCCGTCAAACATGCAAACATGGCGTAAGCATAGGGGATAACTGGCAAACTTAAGGTCATAATTTTGTGTCCTAATCTTAAGCTCATCTTACTCAATTGAATAGGATGAATGCTGAGCATACCTAGAGTTATGCTAAACTAGGCAAAATACAATTTATACCAAGCGCATTTTATTATAAGTCAAAATCACTGAATAAAAACTCTTGATAATATTTAGGTCAAATTTATGAATAATACTAATAATAGCAGTCGTGTCGTCATTAACCTTGACGGCAGTCTTGATGAATTAGATGACGATGATATCACGCTACCCAGTATGCCTGCGCAGTCTGTCGCTATTGTTGATGAGCCTGACGCTGCAACCGTAGAAGATAGTAAAGATATAGTCGATAGAGACTTATCTAGCGTAACAGCGGTAGGCAATATAGCTCTGGGTGCTCCTTTGATTACGCCTGAGCTTGATAAGACCCAACTTGATAAGAATGAGCAGGTTGCGATTAGCCATCACAATGTTGAAGATGAATCAGCGCAAATTGATATACCGAAAATGCCGCTACAGGCACAGTTAGGAGATAATGCCGACTCTGCAACAGAGCAGCAGGATGATGAGCCACAAGGCAGTCAAAAAGGCAGCTGGTTCAATCGGATGAAGTCGGGGCTGAGCAAATCGCGTAAGAATTTGGCTGGCGGTATGGTCAATATCCTAATCGGTGGTAAAGAGATCGATGATGAGCTGTTAGAAGAGGTCGAAGATCAGCTATTGGTCGCTGATATCGGGGTCAATGCGACCAATCGTATTATCAAGAATTTGACCGAACAGACTGATCGTGGTGATTTGATTTATGCGCATTCGCTCTATAAAGCGCTGCAAACGGAGCTGGTTGATATTCTCACACCTAAAGTCGCGCCCCTAATAATCGATACCACCAAAAAGCCCTTTGTGATTTTAGTAGTCGGAGTTAATGGCGTAGGCAAAACTACCACTATCGGCAAGCTGGCTAAGCGATTACAAGGCGAGGGCAAGTCCGTAATGCTAGCCGCTGGTGATACTTTCCGTGCGGCGGCGACCGAGCAGCTACAAATATGGGGTGAGCGCAATGATATTCCAGTGGTCGCTCAAGGTCATGGCTCAGATAGCGCCTCTGTTATTTTTGACGCTATGCAGTCGGCTAAAGCCAAAAACATCGATGTGTTAATTGCGGATACGGCTGGACGCTTGCAGAACAAAGCCTACTTGATGAATGAGTTGGAAAAAGTCGTACGGGTTATGCGTAAAGCTGATCCAAGTGCGCCGCATGAAGGGATGATTGTTCTTGATGCAGGCACAGGCCAAAACGCGATTAATCAAGTTGAGCTATTTAATAAAGTTGTGCCGTTAACAGGGATTGCCATTACCAAACTCGATGGTACCGCAAAAGGTGGTGTCGTCTTTAATATTGCTGAAACTACTGATGTGCCTATTCGTTATATAGGAGTCGGTGAGTCGATAGATGATCTACGCGCCTTTAGTCCTAAGCAGTTCGTCGCCGCCCTGTTTGAGACCGATGATAAAGAGTAAAAAGTATTGGTTGATACTTGAGTCTTTTGTATAAGGGGATGATAAATGATGATGACCGTAACTATTACCAAGCTGCAAACCTATATCTTGGCCCTAATCGTAAGGCAGAGCGAGAGTGATTTTTCGAGTACAGGCGCGCCACAGCTTGTTGAGATGAGTTGGCTCTCTCATGATGAATGGTGGACAGACTCAAAATCATTTGCCAAGCTTAAAGCTCATTATAAACTCGTAGATAAAGATTTTAAGTTTATTGAAAAGCACAATTTAGTGAGGACTGATCCTGCTCAAGCGGTATTATTAGACGCTATTATGCAAGTCGACGAATACGCGCAGGAAGAGAGAAAACACTTTGATTTGCCGTTAGATCTCTCTTTAGGTACTCAGTTTCAACAGCGCGTATGGCGAGAGCTGCAAAAGATCAAATTAGGTGAGACAATAAGTTATGCTACTCTAGCAACACGCATTGGCAATCCTAAAGCCTATCGTGCAGTCGCCAATGCGAACAGCAAGAACCCGTTTAGCCTTATCATTCCGTGTCATAGAGTGATTGCTAGCGATGGCAAACTTGGCGGCTATACGGGTGGTCTGGATAAAAAGGAGTATCTACTTGCTTTGGAAGGAGTTAAGTGTAGGTCTTAATTTATTTCTTTACCTAATAAAAAAGCCAAATGCTTTGATAGCATTTGGCTTTTTTAGTTTAAACTTTTGATTCTCAACACCATTACTCTTGGTTCTCAAGCTCCGCCATCACCGCGTCAGAGAAATTCACATTGCTATAAACTTCTTGCACATCATCGGCATCTTCTAACATATCGATCATTTTCATAATCTTTAAGGCGTCATCGACATTATCGATATCAGCGCTAGTTGAGGGTGACATCGTAACCTCAGCATTATCAGAGACTAGCCCTGCATCGTTTAGCGCATCTTTGACTTGCCCGAGATTTTCCCACTCGGTGATGACTAGTAATGTCTCGCCATCGTTCTCTATGTCAGTAGCGCCCGCATCTAAGGCCACTAGCATAACTTCATCCTCCAAGCTGACATCGTTGAAGCTAATTTCGCCACGCTTAGTGAACATATAAGCGACAGAGCCTGATGTACCAAGATTACCATCACATTTGGTAAAAGCATGACGTACTTCACTGACCGTACGATTGAGGTTGTCGGTCATTGTCTCGACCAATACGGCCACACCGCCAACACCATAACCCTCGTAGCTGACCTCATCCATATTGTCATTGTCACCGCCGCCTGTACCGCGATCAACCGCGCGATTAATCGTATCGCGGGTCATATTGACTGAAAGGGCTTTTTCGATAACGGCACGCAAACGTGGGTTTTTATCGGGATCGGGATCACCTTGCTTGGCAGCTGAGACAATCTCACGAATAATTTTGGTAAATACTTTGCCTTTTACGGCATCTTGACGGGCTTTACGATGTTTAATGTTTGCCCATTTGGAATGACCTGCCATATTATATCCTTCGGTTTACTTAGCGATTAAAACCTAGATTCAATACGAATCTAACAAAGCTACGCTATCTATTAAAATAAAAATTGTTAATAAAATCTAGTGTTTTTATAGAAATTAAGAGTTTTTTTATAAGCTAGTGACTATGCGCCTGCATCATAAGTATAGAGATCTTAAAAGGCTGTCTACTTATATCGCAAGCTTACGCTCAGGGTAGCGATTTGTATATTGTTGACAGCTGTTTTTTGTTACACTGTGGCAAATAAGATGCGACTAGTTGAACAGGCGTCTATAAACATGCGAGCTAGTATAAATGACTTTTGCATCGTTTGGCCACTCTGATTTAATCCTGACAGTTACACCCTATATCATTCAGCACTATAAAGACTTTGATGTTATGAGATTACTGACTATCCTATGAAGCAGACTACTACTGAAGCCATCACCCATCTGAGAAATCGCATTCATATCATTGTTGAAGGCACGGATACTCGTTCGGGTAAGTTTTTTGATATTGTGTTATTAATCGCTATTTTGACCAGTGTGGCTGTCGTTATGCTCGATAGCGTGCTGTATATGCGATTGCAATATGGCACACTATTTTATTATGCTGAGTGGTTTTTTACTATTTTATTTACCACTGAATATTTATTGCGGCTATTTTCAGCGCCCAATCGTATTCGTTATACTTTTAGCTTTTTTGGTATCGTTGATCTATTGTCTGTATTACCCAGCTATTTAAGCTTATTGCTACTATACTTAGGCTCAACGTTCGTCGGTATCCAGTATCTATTAGTGATTCGTATCTTGCGTATTTTGCGAGTCTTTCGCGTGCTTAAGCTCAAAGCTTATATGCAGCAGGCAGGATTTTTGGCATCAGCTCTCAAAACCAGTCAGCAAAAGATAACGGTTTTCTTTTTGTCTTTAGTATTGCTTGTGACCATTTTTGGTTCAATTGTCTATGTGGTGGAGGGGCCTGAAAATGGCTTTACTAGCATACCACTATCTATTTATTGGGCGGTGGTGACGGTGACTACGACGGGTTACGGTGATATGTCACCAAAGACGCCTGTCGGGCAGGCGATCGCTTCTATGGTGATGATAACCGGTTATGCCATTATTGCCGTACCAACAGGTATCTTTACCGCTGAGCTGGCACGTAATATGCGTCCACAACTGAATCCTATCGCTTGTCCTAACTGTGGTAAATTTGGTCATGCGGTGAACGCAGAGTTTTGCGATCGCTGTGGTCATGCTTTGCATGTATAGCAAGATAGCTATGCTATAAAACATAGCTACTGGGCTTTATGGGGATTAAGACGGCATGTCTAAATACTCAACCACCAAAGGCGAGAGATCAATCTCAACGCCTAAATTTACCAAATTCCAATACTGTCCTGAGACGGTGCGATCGAGCATCATAGTGGTCGCTGAGGGTTGAAACTGACCGAAATACTTAAGTGCAGTACGCATTTGAGTCATGGCCTCATGGTGAACTTGGCTAGTAGCAAAGTTAAAAGCGCCTTCTTGATAAGGCGGAATAGATAGAGGTTTGAGACCGATATCAAGCCATCTTTGATAAAACTCACCTGGTACATCCTTTTCATCATCACGGCGTACACCCAAAGCAATCAAATCTTGCTCCAAAGCTGTCACATCACTGGTTATTGCATGTTTGGCAAATCTACGAAATAGTTTAACTTCGCTATCACTATAGCTACGAATACCGCCAAAATCATAAGCGATTAAGCTGCCATCCTCGCGGAAAGCAAAGTTACCAGGATGCGGGTCACAGTGCATACGATATAAGCCAAATAGCTGACCTGCACTAAAATGGAATAGACGTGTAGCGATTTTTTGCTTAATTTCATTGTCCCAAGTAGCAGCAACGGCTAGAGATTCGCCCATCTCTTCAGTCAAAGTCAGCACCCGTTTGGCTGAATGGCTCTCAATGACTTTAGGAATAACAAGGCCTTCATCATTGGCATGAAACGCGCCAAACACCTGTAAATTGTGCGCCTCTTTGGTATAGTCAAGCTCATCATGTAAGCTTTGGCGAATCTCATTAAATAGCTTATCTTGTAGCTCACGGCTCATATTGAGCACGCCTGCAATCTTAAGCGCCATACGCACTTGTTTTAGATCGCTATCACAGTTGTCATCGACATCAGGATACTGCACTTTTATCACTACTTTTTGCCCTGAGGGCAGGGTCGCTCTATGCACTTGCCCGATGGAGGCAGCCGCAAAAGGCTGCTCTTCAAATTCAATAAATAGCTCATCGATAGGTGCTTTTAGCTCGCGTTCAACCTGCGCCTTTATCTGCGAGTAAGGCATAGGCGGCGCGTCTTTTTGCAGTTTTTCAAGCGCAGTTGCCACCTCAGGCGGGAATACGTCTTTATATTGTGAAGCAATTTGCCCCACCTTCATAACCGCCCCTTTCATCTCACCTAAAGTCTCAGCGATCTGCACACCCACGTCTTGCATCAGCTCTGAGCGTGCTTGCAGACGTTTTTCTTCGTCACTAGAGAGGTGTTTTAAGGAGTTTTTCGCCGCTTTACCAGCGATGCTTGCCGTCATGCCTGCGAGTTTTATAAAGCGTTTTCCAGACGACTTTGCCATTCATATCACCATGTATTGGGTTATTAATACTAAAACTTATTTATCAAATCAGCTCAAATCTATTGCGTTGAGTTATTTCCATAACCTTATAAGTGCAGGCTTATGATTGGTATTACAAGGATAAGCTAGGTGTTTTTATGTCAATCATTATTACCTAGCTGTTTTTATAGAAAATTCACGCTATTTTTAACGGTGATTATTTTTTAACAACTTGCATCAAGTTTATAGTGGCGTAAAGCTTTTGGATAGAACTCATGAACCTTACAGCTTTATTTTATAAAGAGTGGTTAGCCAATACTCTAGTGCCATCTGATAGCCCAATGAGCCAAGACCCGTAATCACACCAACGGCTACATCGCTAAGATAAGAGTGCTGGCGGAAACTCTCACGAGCATGAACGTTGGATAAATGCACTTCGATAAAGGGCTTTTGGGTGGCAAGCAAAGCATCACGTAGCGCCACTGAGGTATGCGTAAAAGCGGCAGGATTAATAATGACAGCGTCAATTTGTGTATCCTCATCCGCGAGTAGACCATGATGCTGAATATCATCAATGAGTTTACCCTCATAATTGGACTGGATACAAATGAGCTCAATACCATGTTCAGCCGCAAGGGTTACCAAAGTGCCCTCAATGTCCGCCAAAGTAGTGAAGCCATATATCTCAGGCTCACGCTTGCCGAGTAAATTTAGATTAACCCCATTAACTAATAGCAGCTTACGATTGAGTGTAGCCGTAGTTTTATCCTTGGTATTGGGTTTGGGTTTGGTATCAGCGCTATTTTCGACTGACTGTGCTGAGGAGGTACTCATAAAAGCCTCTAAAATATGAAAAATAGGGTAGGTAATCAGCCATTTATGACTATTGTTATTATAACGGTACTGCTACAGCGATACTATTATAACGCTGCTAGAGCCCTCTTATAACAGCCCTCTTATAACAGCCCTCTTATAACAGCCCTCTTATAACAGCCCTCTTATAACAGCCCTCTTATAATAACAGCTGAGCTAACAAATAATTAAAAAATTACAGCATTATATAGTGGATCACTCAAAATCATGCTAAAAGTCTTTGTGTTACCAAAAACCCGTGCTATGATATTTTTTATGTCATAAACATTACAAGTTTGTTACAGATGATTCTATGATCTTAGTTTCCACTTAGATGCAATGTTGCAAGGAAATTAGAAACTAAGTCCACTTTTTAGGAAGCATTACTATGTCAGATCGTGAACAAGGTATCGTTAAGTGGTTCAATGATTCAAAAGGCTTTGGCTTTATTCAACGCGATAGTGGTGAAGATATTTTTGTACATTTTCGTGCCATTCAAGGTGACGGTTACCGCTCTTTAAAAGATGGTGAAAAAGTCGAATTTACCGTGGTTGAAGGTGAAAAAGGCTTACAAGCTGAAGAAGTTAGAAAACTTGAAGAGTAAGCGACTCACCACATAAGGATAATTTTTTGAGTAATTTTAGTACATTTGATGATTTGCCACTGTCATCAGCGACTCTCAAGGCGGTCAATGACTTAGGTTTTACTGAGCTGACGCCTATTCAAGCAAAAATATTACCTTATACCTTAGCCCATCAAGACGCTATTGGTCAGGCGCAAACAGGCACTGGTAAGACGGCGACTTTTTTGATTACTATTATGGAGGCGCTGCTTAAGCGCCCTTTTGCTAGTGATGAAGAACGCTATCTAGCGGAGCCACGAGCCGTCATTATGGCGCCGACGCGTGAGCTTGCTCAGCAGATATTTGACGATTGTGTCGAGCTGACCAAATACACAGATTTGCATAGCGTTTGCATCATGGGCGGCACTAATTATGAGACTCAGCAGCATGAGCTTGAGCGCAACTATGTCGACGTACTGATCGCAACGCCTGGTCGTCTGATTGATCTGATGAATAAAGGTATGGTCTATTTAGATCGAGTAGAGGTGCTGGTACTAGATGAAGCCGATCGTATGCTAGACATGGGATTTATCCCTGATATCAAGCGTCTGGTTGGTCGGATGCCACCCAATACCGATCGCCAAAGTCTTTTATTCTCCGCAACTTTCAATCAAGATGTGATGAATTTGGCTTATCGTTGGTTACATGAGCCGCAGTTCGTTGAAATTGAGCCTGAGCACAAAACGAGTGAGCTGGTCGATCAGCACTTTTACTTGCTGACAGAAAACCAGAAGCTTGCCGCGCTGCAACGCATTATTAGCGATAGTAATGTCGAAAAAGTCATTGTCTTTGCCAATCGCAAAGATCAGGTCAAGCGTCTTTATCATAAGCTGCGCCAAGGCAATAGAGTGGTGATGTTATCAGGTGATGTTATTCAACAAAAACGTGAGAAGTATCTACAACGTTTCAAAGACGGTCATGCGTCGATATTAGTGGCAACTGATGTCGCAGGGCGTGGTATACATGTTGATGATATCAGCCACGTGGTTAATTATACGCTACCTGATCAGCCTGATGATTACGTACACCGTATAGGTCGTACGGGTCGCGCAGGCCAAACAGGTATTAGTATTAGCTTTGTCAGTGAAGATGATGCCTTTAATATACCAGCACTTGAGAAGCACTTAGATACTAAGTTTAGTCTTGAGCAGTGGCAAGAGTAAGCAGGTATATCAGTATATAACTACTGTGCTTGTGTACGGTTTAAACCCTAAGCGTTTAAAACACGAAAGGCCTTAACTTCATTTAGACGTTAAGGCCTTTATTTTTATCGTACAAATCTTATTTAGAGTTTCAAAATTTTAAAGTTCCAAAAGTTTTAAAGATCAGTTACTCATATTGCTATGGTTCATGCCTTCATGAGCACTGTGGTCCATGTTGTCACGATCCATATTGTCATGACTCATATCCATCATTTGTGTATCAGTCATTTGCATATGATCGCCCGAACCATGACTAGGCATAGCAGACATATCATGTCCACTATGCATATTTGCCATTACCATAGGCACTACCACAACGGCTAAACCTGATAACACCATGATAGCGCCATTTATTTGTCGTAGACGCAAACGCCCAATCTTATCACGTAGCCAGTTCACCGTTTCATGGGTGGCAACTAACATTGGGACAGTCCCTAAGCCAAAGACAAACATGAGCGCCGCACCACTTAGTGGGTCATGAGCTACGACGGCAATAAGCAAGGCACCATAGACTAAGCCGCAAGGTAAGTATCCCCATAATAAACCAGCCGCTAACGCCCGCGGATAAGTGTTTAGAGGGAAGACTTTTTGACGGATGGGGCTAAGCAACTGCCAAAAGCGCATACCGACTCGTTCAAGCTTCGTCAGAAACGGCGCGCCCAGCATAGTGAAACCGACAAATACTAATACTAAGCCTAATAGAATGCGCGGCGTACTGTTGCCCTTCATTAATGGCTCTAGTACGGTAGTACCAATAAAACCAGCCGCTAAACCCAATACAGCGTAGCTGGTTAGGCGACCAAAGTGGTAAGTAGCAATCAGCGCACGGCGCTTGGCAGGGCTAACATCCTTCATAGAGAGGCTAAAAGCCGCGACCAGCCCACCACACATACCTAAGCAATGCGGTGAGCCAAAAAATCCCATCAATAATGCGGCAACCAATAATGCTGTGGTCATAAAAAGCATCTCCTAGCGTCAATGAATACTGGGGCTTACAGGATTAAAGTTTTTTATTAATGACTTTTTCAGTGACGATTTTATTATTATCTTGCTGTGGCTCATTAATAGGGTCATGATTTTCAATAGTTTCAACTTCGATGTCAGTATTATCTACAGTGCTGGCGGCAGGGGTATGTTCTTGCATGGTTTGCCGACGCTCTTGACGATCATCTAAGATAATACGCTGCGAGGCATTGTCTAAATCCTCAAATTGATTGGATTTGACGGCATAGCGGACCGCCCAGATAGCCACCACGAACAGCATCAGGCTCAAAGGTATTAATAAGAATATACTGAGCATCACGGTCCTCTCTAAGAGCAGTATGGATAGAATTAGAAGCAGTATGAATAAAATAAATAGGCTCTATTATACGCCTTTTTTAGCCTAGTCGCTCAATTGGCTAAGCCATTGTCTGAGCCTAAGCTATAAAAGAGTTAGTATTGTTAGTAAAAATGACAAAGGCTATTCAGGCGCTTTATTGACACGACCTCTAGGGGTGAGTAGTTGCTCAGTACTGACTTCATCAGCGCTACGACAGTCAGGTTGTGGACGTAGTACATCACGCAAGTAGGCGGCGACTTCATAGACAGCACGTCTAGAGTGGCTTAAGTTTTGTGCAGGTTGCGTCCAATCGCGAGGAACAGGAAGGGGTGCGTCGATAGGGGTGCTATTAATATTACTCAAGGCAAACTGACGCCTAGCACGCGCCATATGATAACTGTCAGTGACCAGATAAATATGATGTAGGGGAATGCGCTTAGCCGTAAAACGGGCGTTCTCACAAGTATTCATACTGGCATTTTCACTGATTAGACCATCGATACCATGCTCGTTGAGCCACTGTCCAAGCCAAGGCGCTTCAGCACCGCTTAGTACAATAGGTAAAGGCAAGTCATGGTAGGCGGTAGCTAAGGTGCGTACGCGATTAAGACTATACGCATTGAGGATAATCTCGTTATCCGCATCGTTGGTCAAGCCACCACCAAGCACCACATAGGCTGTAGGCGGCGAGCTCGTAGCAGCACCTGTCATAGCGGGTAGTGGCAAATGCTGCAATAGATAGACCACAGACCTTGAGAATAAAGGCGTAAACAAGCTAATAAGCAGGATAATAATAAGCGTAGAGCCAATTACAAAGGTAATATTAATAATCCGTAATACCTTTATAGTACGCTCAGCTGAGCGCAAATAATAGCGCCACAATCGTGTCGACCAAGATCGCTTAGTGCCCATGCTCGCCTGATCCAATTGAGCCATCTATGTTGACCCATACAGGCTCACGCGCTAAAGATATCGCAAACTTTTGATAGACGCAATCAGCAATATAAGCTTGCGCTTGTGCGACCTCAGCTTGCGTAGCCTTATAAGGGCTATGATTGGTCAGGACTAACGCCTGCTTTTGATGGGTCATAATAGGAGCAATACCGCCACCCTTTAATCCTGCTTGCTCAATCAGCCAGCCTGCGGCGACTTTAACTGTGCCATCAGCTAATGGATAGCCGACGATATTAGGATAGCTGGCTTGTAGCGCGGTGAACTCATCATGACCGATAATAGGGTTTTGAAAAAAACTACCGCAGTTCGGTAGGACACTAGGATCAGGAAGCTTAAGCTTACGAATATCAACGATAGCTTGCATCACATCGATTGGCTGCGCTTGGCTGCGTCCTTGTAGCAAAGCATAATCTTGCGCTACGCTTTGCACATCACCATAGCCTGCCGATACTTTTGAGACATCTTTATGCAAGCGAAAATTCACCCGAGTAATAAGCCAAGTATTTGGCGCGCGCTTAAAGAGACTATCACGATAGCCAAACTGACAGTCTATCCTAGATAAGTTATGCCAACTATGCGTCGGCATATGATAAGCGCGCACCGACAGCAGGCAGTCCTCTAACTGCACCCCATAAGCGCCGATATTTTGTACAGGAGCTGCGCCTGTTAATCCCGGTATCAAAGCTAAGTTTTCCAGCCCATACCAGCCATTATTGACCGTATAAACCACTAAATCATGCCAATTCTCACCCGCCATCACCTCGATATCGATAGACTCTGAAGTCTCATTAATGACCGTAATCCCGCTTATTAAAGGCCTTAGGACAGTAGCCTGTAGCTGATCTGGTAACAATACATTGCTACCCCCTGAGAGCACAAATAACGGTGGCTCAGAATTATCCGACAAGCTCTCACCTTTGTAGCAAGCCATAAACTCATCAAGCTGAGCTTCAGAATTCAAAGTTACCGCAGTATCAGCAACACAAGCTAACGCCATAGTATTGATATGAGAGAGATCGTATTGAGCATGGCTATTTTGGGCACTAGCGGTGGCGCGCAAGGCGGTAATCATAGGGCGATCCGTTCAATAGATGAATATGGATATATAACTTATATTAAGGGCGATGCGCTTTAAGACATTTTCCAGCTCTCAATCCAAGCTTGTGCGCTTGACTCAACACGCTCAATCACCTCATCAAAAGCATCTGCATCGCCTTGATACGGATCAGGCACATCATCGCCGCCATAAGTAGGATCTTCTTCACTAAATAGCGCCAAGCGCGCCAAGGGTTTTGTAGGAGCTGCAATATTGTCTTTTATAGTTTGTAAGTCCGCTAAGTTTTGCGCGTCCATTGCCAAAATCAAATCAAAGTTATAAAAATCATCAGCCGTGACTTGACGGGCGACCAGCTTGCTAATGTTATAGCCATTGGCTTTAGCATGCCGCTGCGCACGCACGTCGGGTGCATGACCTATATGCCAATCACCCGTACCCGCTGAGTCAATTTTTATATTGAGACCCGCGACAGCTATCTGCTGGCGAAAGACTTCTTCGGCGGTAGGGGAGCGACAGATATTGCCTAGACAGACTAATAGTATAGAGGTGGGGGTGGAATCTTTTATCAGCATAAAGTGACCTATTTATAATAATTTATTAGAATAGAGCAATAGTAAGAAAGAATAAAAGGCAGTAGCTTACTTACAAGCTTACCCTTAAGCGCGCTCTGAGCATAAATATGAGCGTCTAGCGTAACGATTAATAGCGATAATGGCAAGAAGAGCGGCTAACTAATAGGGTTATAGATAGAGTTTAGTCTTGACCGTGTTTAAAACGTTGCAGATCGCGACGCTCTTTTTTGTTAGGTTTATTATCAGGACGAGCCAAATTAGCTAATTTACGCTGTTCAGAATAGTAAGCACGGCGGTTTTCACTCTCCTCAGTCTCAGAATAAAGTACCTGAGCCGCTGTCGCATTACCGCGCTGCGCCGTTAATGCCTCAACAATGACAGTCTTTTCGGTCATAGCGGTAGCTGAGCCTTGGCGAATTTGCAGCTCATCGCCAACCGCAATCTCTTTACTAGTCTTGACTCGGCTTCCTGCATAATGCACTCGTCCGCTTTCAATGGCCTCTTTGGCAAGGTTACGCGTCCGATAAAAACGCGCTGCCCATAGCCATTTATCAACGCGCATACGCATAGCATCGGGCTCACTATGGCTGGGCTGATTATGATTTTTATTATGCTTCTTCATAAAAACCTCATTGATATCAATTATGTAAGATAATAATGGTGGTTTATTTACCAATTAAAAGTAGGTGTTAATAATTAGAGTCAATTTTATCGACTTTACGTATTGCGTTTTGATTGTAACTTTAAATGATTAACACCACTGCTGCTCGCAAGGGACGCCATCATAATTGCCATCCATTTTAGTATCAGGACAATAATTATTAAAGTAAGTCGCCTCAGCACATGATGTCATTTGCGCGCAATGCTGTCTGCCATCACAATTAAAACTTGTCATATCTTGCACTGTAGACAGTGATACTGGCAGTTTATCTGAACCCAAGTCCACATAGGTCGGTGATATGTTATCACTATCTGTAAAGCCATCACTATAGACAGAATTGTCCGATGTTAGAGTCACATCAGCGCGACTAGCCACGCGCTCGCTAGTCGTCGACACAGCAGTTGACGAATAAGATTGGTAAATTCTAAACCCCACCAGTGCTAATACTATCAAGATTAAGACAATAAAAAAATTTCTCATAATTTTTATCCAAACTCGATGGACGCCAAAGTTTTACAATCTATATCGAATGAGACTTTATTTTAAAAACAGCTGATAGCCGATATTGTCATTGAGAACCGTACAGTCATAGCCTATATCGAGTAGCGCATCTTGTAGCTGGCGTGAATTGCTTGCTGAAGCTTGTAATCCAACGAGTACACGACCCTCAGCTGCGCCGTGATTGCGATAATGAAATAGAGTAATATTAAAATCATCGCCAAGTTTTTCCAAAAAGGTCAGTAGGGCACCGGGACGCTCAGGAAAAGATATTTTTAATAATTGCTCGTTCTCGACATGAGCATGACCACCTATCAGATGACGGATATGGGATTTGGCGATTTCATCATCGGTGAGGTCATATGCGGTATAACCGTCAGCTGCTAATTGCTTGCTGATCGTTTGTCGCTCTGCCTCACCTTCTTTTAGAGCAATACCAACGAAGATAGCCGCAGGATCTAGAGAGTCAGGTGATAATTTATTATCGGCACGATAGTTAAATTCAGTAATGTTACGTCCATGCAGGCTACGGCAGAAATCCAAAAATGCACCTGTCTTTTCAGGAATAGTCACGGCAAAGATCGCTTCTTTTTTCTCACCGATCTCAGTACGTTCAGCGATATAACGCAAACGATCAAAGTTCATATTAGCACCGCAAATGATACCGACGCAGTTTTTATTATTTAAGCCGTGCGCTTTAATATACTTTTTCATACCAGCGACAGACAATGCGCCTGCGGGCTCGACGATGCTGCGGTTCTCTTCAAAGATGTCTTTGATAGCGGCGCAGACTTCATCATTACTACAAGTGATCACCTCAGGTTCTACCAATGGCCCTGAATCATCGCTCTTTTGCATGCGCACGACCTCAAAGGGCAATTCGCCAATTTGGGCAACCGCGACGCCATCGACAAACAGACCAACTTGTTCTAATTTGACCCGCTCGCCCGCTTCAAGTGCTGCTTTTAGACAGGCAGACTGATCAGCTTCTACCGCGATGACTTTGACATGGGGTGCAACCTCACCTAAAAATGCAGCTATGCCTGAGATCAGACCACCACCGCCTACTGCCACAAAGACATAATCCATATTGCGCCACTGCTGAGATAGCTCAAGCGCAATCGTGCCTTGGCCTGCGATTACTAGCTCATCATCGTAAGGTGGCACATAGGTCAAGCCCTCTGTTTCGGCACGATTAATGGCATAGCGATTGGCTTCATCAAAGCTGTCACCGTGCAAATCGACATTACCGCCAAGCGCTATCACCGCATCCACTTTAATATCTGGAGTAGTGGTCGGCATCACGATAATGTTATTCAAATTAAGCTTGCGAGCTGAATAAGCGACGCCCTGTGCATGATTGCCTGCCGAAGCACAAATAACGCCACGCGCTTTTTGCTCAGCGCTCAATTGACTAATACGGTTATAAGCGCCACGTAGTTTAAAAGAAAACACAGGCTGCAAGTCTTCGCGCTTTAGGCGAATGTCATTGTTGAAACGTTGAGTTAATTTGGGTGCAGGCTCAAGTGGGGTCTGAATGGCAACATCATAAACAGTAGCTTGCAAAATGGCTCGTACCCAGCGTGACAACATAGTAGTTCCTAAAAGTGATAAAAATTTTAATAAAGTAGAAAAATAAAGGGATTAGCCTATGCTGATTTTGAGTTTGTTGCAAGGCTTGCGCGCAAAATTATTTAAGATATAGTTAGCGCACTTTTAAACTGCTACGGTGTTACCCGCCTTATATGTATTGGATGTACTCGGTATACTATCTGCAAGCAGTCGCCTTGTATCAGTTTTAAAATTCCTTGACTATAATAACTTAATCAACAGATTGAGCGCACATCTATGATTATCATCGTTTATAATAAGCGCGATTCATCCTTTTATATTGCCTAATTTATCTAGCCAAGGACTTAATATGAGCGATCAGAATGCCCAGAAGCAAGCTGCTGCTAAAGCTGCACTGCAGTATATCGAAGACGATATGATACTCGGTGTAGGCACAGGCAGTACCGTTAACTGTCTTATTGAACTGCTGCCGACCGTTAGGCTAGCAGGTGCGGTTGCCAGCTCGCAGGTGACCGAAGATAAACTGCGTGCATTAGGCATCGATATTGTCGATCTCAACTTTGCAGGTACATTAGATGTTTATATTGATGGCGCAGATGAGGTCAATAGCGATTTGCAACTTATCAAAGGCGGCGGCGGCGCATTGACTCGCGAAAAGATAGTAGCAGCTGCGTCTAATAAATTTATCTGTATGGTCGATGCTAGCAAGAGCGTTGAGGTGTTGGGGCGCGCGTTCCCTGTGCCCATTGAGGTACTACCACAGGCGCGCTCTTATGTCGCCCGTCAGCTGGTGCAACTGGGCGGTGAGCCTGTCTACCGTGAGGACTTTGTCACTGATTATGGTAATGTGATCTTAGATACTTATGATTTAGACGTCAGCGACCCAATCGCGCTTGAGCAGCAGCTTAATAATATCGTAGGGGTAGTCTGTAATGGTATTTTTGCCGCCAATCAAGCGGATGTGTTATTGAAGGCAAGTAGCTCCGGGGTTGAGATTTTGACGCCCTAATCAAGCTATCTTTATTTCATAAAATACAAACCAAGGACACCAAGCCCCATAACAGTACCAAATAATAGAAACTGTATTACGATGTCCTTATATGACTTTTTTAATTTTTCATTACTCATAATACTCTCTTGCTATGATTTATAACTATTGACTGAAAACAGACCTTGTTACTAGTTTTTTCATTTCAAAAAGGCAGGTTACTATTAAGGTAATCTGCCTTTTTATCATTTACAATAATACAAGCTAAGCCAAATTAATCTTATCCTTTAATAAGAACTCCATCAATGCCTTTTGAGCATGCAGGCGGTTTTCCGCTTCATCCCAAACCACTGAGCGTGGATCATCGAGCATATCGTGGGAGATCTCTTCTCCGCGATGGGCAGGCAAGCAGTGCATAAACACGACATCAGGATCGGCTCTGTCTAATAACGATGGGGTCACTTGATAAGGTGCAAAACGACGGGCGCGGGTATTTTGCTCAGACTCTTGACCCATGCTTGCCCAAACGTCAGTGACGATTAGATTAGAGTCCTTCGCGGCATCTTGCACGTTAGGTACTAGGCTTACGCAATGCGCGAAGCGTTTCATTAGTGCCGCATCAGGCTCAAACCCGTAGGGCGCAGCTACTCGTAACTCAAAGCCAAACTGGTTCGCAGCTTGCATAAAGGAGGCGCACATATTATTGCCATCACCAACCCAAGTGACGATTTTATTTTCGATACTGCCACGATGTTCATAATAAGTTTGCATATCAGCGAGTAGCTGACAGGGATGAAAATCATCCGTTAGCGCATTGATAATAGGAACACTTGAATACTCAGCAAAGGTTTCTACCTTTTCATGCCCAAAGGTTCGAATCATAATGATATCGACCATGCTAGATATGACGCGAGCTGAGTCTTCTAATGGCTCACCGCGACCGAGCTGAGTATCATTAGGCGATAAAAATATCGCGCTACCGCCGAACTGACCCATGCCCGTCTCAAAGGAGATACGGGTACGCGTAGAGGATTTCTCAAATATCATTCCTAGCGTACGCCCAACAAAAGGCTGATAAACCTCACCAGCATGCTGCATTTTACGCAGTACGCTGGCTCGTTTAATTAAGTCTTCTAGTTCTTTTTTACTCAAATCAGATAAAGTCAAAAAATGGCGCAAGCTCATAGCAATCCTAGCAGTCGAACAAAGTCAGTGAAAATAGACGTTATCATATTTAATGATTTAAACATCCTAATAACAAACTTTTAGTATAGCCTAATTAATTTCAATGTAAACGCCCAATTTTATAGCGATTTACGGTTCAATATGAACAGCTCGTTTTGGACGAGTACTAAGTCTACACAGCAGCTCATAACCAATAGTACCTGCGTATGTGGCTACTTCATCAACATGTGGCGCATCTCCCCAAAGGCGTACTTCACTGTCCAAAGTAATATGACTAGCAGCACTGATATCTATGGCAATCATATCCATAGCGACGCGACCTCGAATAGGGCAGCGCTGGCTTTGTGCGGTTTTACTATCTATCACGCAAACATAAGCGTCAGCGCTCACTACTCTTGGATAGCCATCGCCATAGCCAATACTGACTAGCGCGGTTTGAGTATCCTCTGTCGCAAACCAATGACTGCCGTAACCTATTGAGTCGCCCGCTTTAACAGTTTGTATCGCCATAATACGGGCGCTAAAATCCATAGCAGGTTGTAAATCTAGCTCAGCAGCGCGCTTATGAATGACAGGCGAGCTACCATAAAGCATGATGCCTGGACGTACCCAATCGTGATGATGCTCAGGGAAATTAACTAATCCTGCTGAGTTGCATAACGAGCCTTGGATATCGGCATCAATGGCCTGCTGTAATACTTTTAATATTTTATTAAAGCGCTGTATTTGCACTGTATTTAATGGATGCTCAAAATCATCCGCATTCGCAAAGTGAGTGGTCAAAATCAGCTGATAGCCTGCGTCAGATAGCTGTTGTGCGGCATCAATGACAGTATCATCGTCAAAACCTAGGCGATTCATACCTGTGTTATATTTTAGCCATACGGTGCGCGTTGGGCTATCATCTTTAGGGATGTTATCCAGCGCCCAATTCAATTGTGGCGCATGATGAATCACACAACTGCAATCATGGTCAATAGCTTGTTGCCACTCTCTAGCGCTAAATACACCCTCAACTAAGCCAATAGCCTTTCGCCACCCCAGCTCTCTCGCCTCTAGCGCTTCTGTGAAGCTTGCTACGCCGATACCATCGGCTTGTTGCAGGGCAGGCAAGACAACTTTGATGCCATGACCATAAGCGTTGGCTTTTACCATGGCGAGCACTTTAGAGTTCGGTGCTCGTTTTTTGACTTGTAGTAAGTTATGAGTGAGGGCAGCGGGCTTGATGGTTACGGTAGCAGTACGCATAGTAGTCTTCTTATATAACGATATTTTTAAGCTATTAATAGTCAAAGCTATGGTTAATCCTAGCGATTTACTATTAACAGCGGCTGAAGATGAGCGTTTAAGAGTTTTGTTGATAATTAATAAGCTATTAAGCGCTATTCATCATCAAAATTGACGCCTTGATAGTATTCAGGGGTCAAGTTAGTAAAGCGCGTATATTGACCTTCAAAGGCCAAGCGTAGCGTACCGATAGGGCCATTACGCTGCTTACCAATGATGACTTCGGCCACGCCTTTATGATCAGTATTCTCGTTATAGACTTCATCACGATAGATAAACATGATCAAATCAGCATCCTGCTCAATAGCACCAGATTCGCGTAGATCTGACATGATAGGGCGTTTATTAGGACGGTTCTCAAGGCTACGGTTAAGCTGAGATAAGGCAATAACGGGACACTCAAGCTCACGCGCCAAAGCCTTTAGACTACGGGAAATCTCTGATATCTCACCGACACGGTTACCGTCCAGATTCGGCACTTTCATTAGCTGCAGGTAATCGACGATGATAGCGCCAAGCTTGCCATCGTGGTTTTTGGCGATACGGCGACAGCGTGAGCGCAGCTCTGAGGGTGGCAGAGCGGTGCTGTCATCAATATAAAGATGCTTAGATTGCAGGTGCTGAATAGCGTTCATCATCTTCGCCCATTCATCCTCATTCATCTGACCTGAGCGCAGATGAGTCTGATTAATCGCGCCCCATGAGGATAGCAGACGCATAACGATAGACTCAGCAGGCATCTCCATGGAGAATACGACGACAGGAAGATTTTCATTAAATAACACCCCTTCCGCTAAGTTCATCGCAAAAGTCGTCTTACCCATAGAAGGACGTGCCGCAACAATGACTAGATCGCCTGCTTGCAGACCTTGGGTTTTATTGTTCAATTCAGTAAAGGGCGTTTGCAGACCGATCATGCCATCAGGATTGGATTTGAGCTCTTGAATCTTGTCAATGACGTTGGTCAATACCGAAGTGATACCAACAGGGCCGCGCTGCTCAGCACGCTTATTGTGCTGCTCATTAATACTAAAGATAGTCGCCTCAACACTGTCCAATATATCGCTTACCGACTGATCTTTTGGATTATAAGCAAGGCTCAACATCTCATTACCCGTAGTAATCAATTGGCGTAGAGTCGACAGCTCACGCACGCGTTGGGCATAGGCAGTCAGGTTAAATAACGTCGCTGGGCTTTGACTTAAGATATCTGCTAGATAACTATCACCGCCGGCGTTTTTGAGTAGCTTTTGCGCCTCCAGCCAATCGTGCACCATCACCGTATCATAAGGCTCATTGACCGCTGCCAGATGCGCAATCGCTGCAAAAATATGCTGATGGCGTCCCGCATAAAAGTCATCTTTGCTGACGATATCGGCAATTTTGTCATACGCCTCTTCGATACTCATAAGTGAGGCTAACAGTGCCTTTTCAATATCAATGTTATGTGGCGGTTGTTGATTGAGTAAGTCATCTTTTTTATCAGTATCTGCCATAAGTGCCTAGTTATTCTCTTTATCAATACACAAGTTCAGTATTTGTAGCGCTGTCACACTAGCTTTTTTTAGGTTATTGGCTCAAAAAATCTATAAGACAGTCCTATCAAAACGCGTCTAAATTTTGCTTAATTGATGCTACAATCAAAAGCGAAAGCTTAACACATTATGGCATTTTAAGGACTGCTGATAATTACTTTTGATAGTAACTTTTTAACAGCAACTTTATCTACATTGGCTAGTCGTCAATGGCGCCTACTCAAATCAGTTTAAAAATTAAAAGTATAATAATATTAATTTAAAATAAGGAATTTTCATGCAAAAACTGCCACTATTATTGACGACGGGCGAGCCTGCTGGGATAGGAATGGATGTGGTGCTGTTATTGGCAAATGAGGGCAAGCTACAAGGTTTTAATCGGCCTATTTGGGTGACAGCAGATAGCCAAGCTATGCAAGCTCGTGCCGATGCTCTATTAGCCGCTGGCGTGCTTGCCACTTGTCCTGCTTGGCAAGTAGTAACCAGTGAAAACGAGTCTTTTATCGATGGACTCTCACAATTAAATACTGATGCTGGTAAAGACTTTATCTTAATCGATATTGCAACGACCGCGCCTGTTGTTGCAGGTCAAATTGATATCAATAACGCGGCTATGGTTGCGCAGCAATTAGAAGTAGCGCATCAACTAGCGATTAATAATGCAGTAGCGGCTATTGTCACTGGCCCCTTGCAAAAGTCTGCGCTAATTGATGCCGATATCAAATTGCTCGATGGTACGATGTTTAGCGGGCATACTGAGTTTTTTATGCAGCAAAGTAATCGTGATAAAGTCGTTATGATGCTCGCTAATCCATCTATGAAAGTCGCTCTAGTTACGACTCATTTGGCGCTCAAAGATATCCCTGCTGCTATTACCAAAGACAATGTACGTCAAACGGTACAAATCGTCCTTGATGATATGCATTCAAAGTTCGGCATGGCTGATCCGCGCATTCTAGTTTGTGGTCTCAATCCACATGCAGGCGAGGGTGGACATTTGGGCATGGAGGAGATCGAAATTATCAATCCTGTCTTGCAAGAGTTCATTGATAAGGGCGTCAATATCTCGGAGGCCATGCCAGCCGATACTTTATTTACCCCAAGACATTTAGCAGACTGTGATGCGGTTATCGCCATGTTCCATGATCAAGGACTGCCTGTGCTTAAATCACATGGATTTGGTGATACGGTTAATCTAACCTTAGGGCTACCTTATATTCGTACCTCAGTCGATCATGGTACTGCACTTGATTTAGCGGGTCGCGCTGGGGCTAGCTCTACGAGTCTTTATCAAGCTCTAGTGATGGCGGATGAGATGGCAGACAGATCCATTGGAAATAGACCTCTTGCATAAGTCGCTGCCTTAGCGACATTTGTCACGCAGTATTGGGTAACCTTAGTTTAAATAATGTCTATTTATTAATCATCAAACACGGTCTAATATAAGTGGTTCCATTATAGCAGTCTGTTTTAAGTAGTCTGTTAATAGGTTTAAAGGGTGAAACAGCTGGTTCCGTTGGGGTATACTTGACCAATAATTTTACAATCAGTGAATCAAATATATGATTTTCAAAAAAACTAAATTAGTTTCCCTCCTCTTTTCTACCGCTTTATTGCCTCTTACGCTTACGAGCTGTCAGAAAATGCAAAGTGAAGCCAAAAACGAAGCTTCTGAGGGCCAAATGGTTATTGAGGAAATAGAGACAGAAACTAAAGCTGAAGACGTACAGGGGTTAGCCGAACAGGGCGATGCAGAAGCACAATTCGATTTGGGTTGGATGTATGATATAGGAGAGGGCGTTCATCAAGACTATGCCAAGGCTGCGCAGTGGTATATGAAATCGGCTAATCAAGGTTTCCCTGAGGCGCAGTATAATCTTGGTGTAATGTATCGTGAAGGCGAAGGAGTCCCTCAAAACTATGCTGAAGCAATTAAATGGTATACGAAAGCAGCCAATCAAGGCTTTCCTGAAGCGGAGTATAACCTTGGCTTAATGTATACCCAAGGCAATGGCGTAGACCGAGACCTTTCACAAGCTCTTAAGTGGTATACAAAAGCCGCTAATCAAGGATATGTCATTGCACAAAATGACTTAGCCGCAATGTATTACGAAGGCAATGGTATAGAGCAAGACTTGTCGCAATCACTTAAGTGGTATACAAAAGCTGCTGAGCAAGAATATGCTCCTGCGCAAGCTAATTTAGGTGCAATATATTATCAGGGTAATGGCGTAACACAAGATTTTTCACAGGCTCGAAAATGGTTTGAAAAAGCAGCTGATCAAGAAAATGCTAATGCACAATATAATCTTGGTGTGATGTATTACATGGGTCACGGTGTAGGCCGAGAATTCTCTCAAGCCTTTAAGTGGTATACAAAAGCTGCTAATCAGGGATATGCTCCTGCTCAAAACAATCTTGGTGCGATGTATCGCGATGGTGTAGGTGTTAATCAAGATAATGCTCAAGCAAAGAACTGGTTTGATAAGGCTTGTGAAAATGGGCAACAAGAAAGCTGTAATAACTTTAGGAATCTAAATCAAAATTAAGTCCGTTTGACCTCAAAAAATTAATATGATGTATACCGTGAAGTACACTACAGTTATTTAAACAACCCAAACTATTGCTATCATTAACCTACAGCTAAAGATTCAAGTCCTCACTAGGGTACCGACTATATAACCAATATTATAGAAAATGGTTAAAAATAAAAAAACCCTGTGGCGGTTGCGCGAAGGTATGAGCGGTTTATCGATAAAATGTCTCAAAAACACAGCCTAATTATGAGCTGTGGTATAATTTGTCATTGTAATACCAGCGCATTGCTGCCTCTACATTATTGCCCACTTATCTTTTATTCATTAAGAAACCTTTATGTCCAAACCTACCTTTGATACTGCGACCCTAACCAATAGCTTACGTGCAGCTAAACATCAGCCCCGTAAGCGCTTTGGGCAAAACTTCTTACATGATGGCAGCGTTATTCGTGAGATCGTCAATAGCATACGTCTTGAGCGTGAGGATAATCTGATTGAGATTGGTCCTGGTATGGGTGCGTTGACTGAGCCGCTATTAGCCGAGGTTGACGCAATGACTGTAGTTGAGTTGGATCGTGACTTGGCGGATAGTTTACGGATTCGTATTGGCGCGAACAGCCATCCGAATTTCACTATTATCAAAGCCAATGCTATGGATGTCGATTACCGTGAGCTATACAGCACTGATCGTGGCAAGCTGCGGGTCGTGGGTAACTTACCGTATAATATCTCGACGCCGATATTATTTCACTTGCTAAGCTACGCTGATGTCATTGAAGACATGCATTTTATGCTCCAAAAAGAGGTGGTCGAGCGTATCACTGCCGATGTCGGTAGCAAAACTTATGGTCGCCTATCAGTCATCATGCAATATCATTGTGATACTGACTACCTGCTAACCGTACCGCGTGGTGCCTTTAATCCGCCACCAAAAGTAACCAGTGCGGTTTTTCGTTTGACGCCGCATATCATTAAGCCAGTCGTCGCAGAGGACGAAGAGTATTTCGCGCTTGTGGTACGTGAAACCTTTAACCATCGCCGTAAGACGCTACGTGCTATCTTTAAAAAATCAACGTTGCTACCGACATTGAGCGAAGAAGATTTTGCAGCGTGTAGCATCGACCCACAAGCACGTCCTGAAGTCTTAAGTGTGAAGGATTTTGTGAATTTGAGTAATCAAGCGCGTAAAGTAGAGGTTTAAATTGAGCTACTGCCGATTCGTCGTCAAAGACATTTATATGGAAATGATGATATAAAATTTTCATACAAAACTATCACGTAAAAACACTGAGGATTTATGAGATTTCGCCATCAGTATGTCATCGGTGACCTGCAAGGTTGCTATGCGGCGTACCTTCGTTTACTTGAAATATTGGATTTTAATCCTGCACAAGACAAGCTATGGTTTGCAGGGGACTTGGTGGCACGTGGTGAAGACTCGTTAAGTACCTTGCGTCATGTCAAAGCACTTTGCGAGCGAGGGGCAGCCGCGACAGTACTCGGCAATCATGATTTGAACTTATTGGCGGTCTGGCTTGGTGCCACTAATATTAAGAAAAAGGATAAAACCGCGCCTATATTTGCCGCAGATGATTGCGATGAGCTATTGAACTGGTTACGTCATCAGCCGATTTTGGCCTATCCTGATGCGCATACGGTACTTGTGCACGCAGGTATTCCGCCGCATTGGACTATTAAGCAAGCAGAGGGCTATGCCCAGCAATTACAAGCCCAGCTTCGAGGTAGTATCACGCAGCTCAAGCGCTTGTTGCCCAATCTTTATAGTAAGAGGGCGGACGAGTGGAATGACGATATCCATGGCTATACTAAGATGCGTGCTATCGCCAATTACTTTACCCGTATGCGTTTATGTCAGCAGGATGGCATGCTGGAATTTAGCTTTACAGGGAGTCTTGATGAGCCGATGTTAGATGGCTATCTACCTTGGTTTGCTTGGCAAGTCCCGCGTGAGCGTAAGATACTGTTTGGGCATTGGGCAGCGTTAAAAGGCAGTGTTGATCTGCCTCATGTGCGTGCATTAGATGGTGGCTGCGTTTGGGGTAATGACCTATTAGCTTATCGGTTAATTGATGGACAAGTCATTAGATCAAGCGCCCATTGTCCAAAATCGTAACCGTTAGACAATGCTAGTGGCATCAGGCTAGTGCTATTAAATTTTGTCCACATCGGATTCTGTTTGTACCAAATTTTGTTAACAACGGTAGTGACCGCCATAAACTTGTCTAGGGCAGTTTAGGCGGTTTTTTAGGTTTTGGTAGTGGTACTTTGGCATCACCGCTTGCTTTTTGCTCAGGATTTGTCGACTTATTTAAGTGGTCTTTGGCATCTAAGGTTTTGCTGGCTTGATTATATTGGATATCACTGGTAAAGGGTGTGCTGGTTAGCTCTTCATCTATTAGACCATCATCTAAGTTCACCACCTTTTTGGATGCTGTAGTTGCTTGCGCACTAGCATTATTATTTACTGATCCATTATCGATACCACTGTCAACGCCAGTATTAACATCAGTATCGTAATTAATATCAGTATTTAGCGCACTACCATTAGCGACTACTTGCACGATTTCAGGCGGTATCTTGACATCAGATAAGCGTCTCACCACATAGTTACTTGGAATCGCTTTACCGCTTTTTTGGGCAGAATTATCCTCAAATATCATATGACCTTGGCTGTCTATTTTTGCATACTGCATAGGCTTGTGACGCGGCCAAAAAAAGTCTGAGGGGTGACTAATGATATGGCCAATAACTAACTTGGTTAAGCGTCCCCATTCAAAAAACCGTACCTCTTTTGAGCGTAGTGCGACAAATAAGGCCAGTGAAAAGCTAACCATTAAGTTGACTATACCGATTAAAGCCACGCCTAAGATAGATAATAAAATCAAGCTCCAACTGATTTGTGAAGCTGATATATTAAACAGTCCATGCGCTAGGTTCGCTGAAGCAAAAGCAATGTGGCGAATATCAATAGGCAAGCCAAATATATAGCCAATAGTTGCCGTACTCCCTAAGAACACGCCAAATAAGAAATTACCCATAATTGCGCCAAGGTTGGCTTCCACAAAGCCGCCCAAGCGCTGTAACCATGATTTGGGCATTAAGTATTTGAGCAGCCAATGCCGACGAATACGGGCGCCAATCTGATTATAAACCGCTAAATTATCGTAGTAGCCTGCAATTAAACCTGATAAAAATAGATAAACGCCAGCGATAGCCGCATGCGGTAGCGCCAGCGAGCGAAACGGATCTAAATCATTAAGTAAGTGCTCCGCCTTTCTAGTATCAATCATTGATTCGCCAGTGTATTGAAACCAAGCAAAGGAGATAATTAAAGCGACAGGAATAGCGAGCATGACATTACCCATAATCGCGATAAACTGGGTACGCATAATATCGACGACCAATTCAGAGAGCTTGGTCAGCTGATGGGACTTTTTGCCTGAGCTGTCCGAAATAGTAGAGGCAATCGCTGCGGCAGTCATCGCCGGCTGCTTAGTGGCTACTGTGCCATGCACCACATGAATAAAGACGAAGCCCAAACCATAAATCATACTATTAATAAAAGCGCGACCTATAGGCGCTAATGCCAAGTGATACGCTAGTATCTTGATAGTGGCCATAAAGGCAATGATAAAGCCACCGATTGAGGCTTTTTTGAACATCTTTTGATAGCCTGATTTATCGGTGCTGATATAATGCTCACCGACGCGGCTAGCGTTCTCAGTGACTTTGCGCGAGAGTAGCTTGGTACTATTATCGATCAAATAGCCTATGCTATAGCGATTGTTAGCCGTAGTAATCAAGGTCTCAATCAGCTCAATAATGGCCTTATCACGCTTACTACGATCATCGGTCACCAGCTCCGTCAGGATACGTACCCGCCGCAAACTTTGATCAAGACGTAGCATCATATTGGTTAAGTGAATGGAGATACCTGTCTTATAGATACGTTTACGTATAGTGGCGACGATATCTTCACACTGCTCTAACATTACAAGTAATGGCGCTGGATTGACCGCTTGTTCGGGGGTAATATCAGTCAAAGTATCTAGCTCATGTGCTTGACGATATTGATTAACGAACAGCACCGCTTCTTGATTTTGTGCGACAAAAGCGGCTGAATAGTTCAGTATCTCAGGATACGATTCCATCAAATCAGGGTGTAGACCTATACCGCTAATGCGATACGATAAAATAACGATAGCATTCAAGATGCTGTTTTTGGCAGTGGCAACTAGATTAAGATGATCATCTTTAACTTTTAATAGAGTAACCAGCTCATCCCATTTCTCTTTTTCTATGTTAGCGAGCCAGCGCTCATCTTGCGACTTATCAAACAAATAACCTACCAGCTCAACGACAGACTCTTCTTGGGGCAGTAGGGGCAAAAAGCGATGACCGATTAGGCGGCGTAAGCTACTAAAAAACCCTTGATCCGACATGATTCCTGTATCAGTGTAGAGCGCAATTTGACGTAAATTTATAATCAGCTTTAAGACAAAGCTGGCAAGCCCGTCGCCATATTCAGGATGCAAACGCAAAATATCGATAAGCTCTTGCAGCCTTTTATTGGCAAGTGCAGGCTCTTTTTCTCCAGCGCGTAGCTCATCAATCAGACGTTTAAGAATAGACGCATCGGGTACTTCACTTAACGCAGTAATCTGCTGCAAAATGCGTTTTATCTCTGACACAGTAGACCCTTTATTGTAGTTATATTGCAGGAGTTATCCAACGTTTCACGCCTCAATAGGTAGCAATACTATTGGCATCATTTTAATCTGAATAAGACAGTCATAGTCAATTATTTTGTTAGTAGTTGTTTTGATTGCAGGCAAATAAAAAGGACAGTATCAAACTGTCCTTTTTATATTAATAAGTTTTATAGACTGAATACTGTTATTGACTGACAGCAACTCTTAGCTAACAGCAACATTAAAATAATCCAAATCAAAGTTCATCATCGGATCACTACCAGCTTGTACCATTTGCGCATGGGCATCGATACGTGGCAAGATACGACCGACAAAATAATCAGCAAGTAAGGCTTTATCAGTATAGAACTTACCTTGCTGGCCATCAGCTGCTTCCACCATCATCGCAAACATGTATGAGTAGCATAAGTAGCCAACGGCATGCATATAGTCAACTGCACAGCCATTGATCTCATTTTTGCGATCTTGAATATTTGCCAGCACCGTTTTAGTCAAGGCTTCAACCGTATCAGCTGCACCCAAAGTCGCTTGCTTAATACCATGCTCAGCGCTCATTGACGCCACGTAATCACGAATTTCGGCTAGGAAGTTATCAATATATTTGCCGTCGTTACGGGCAACCTTACGTCCTAGTAGATCGAGCGCTTGAATACCGTTGGCACCTTCATAGATCTGTGCAATGCGAGTATCACGGACGATCTGCTCCATACCCCATTCACGTACGTAGCCATGACCACCAAAGACTTGCTGGCAATCAACGGTCGCCTCAAGCGCTTTATCAGTCAAGAAGGCTTTAGCGATTGGGGTCAATAAAGCAACACGAGCAGCGGCAGCTTGTGCAACATCAGGATCGGCACTGAATTTTTCGAGATCAAGCTGCTGAGCGACATACATAGCAAAGCAGCGCGAAGCTTCACTATTAGCCTTAGCATTCAATAGCATACGGCGTACATCGGCATGATGAATAATAGCATCGGCAGGCTTTTCTGGACTTTGCAATTGCGTATCGCTACGACCTTGCGCGCGATCAAGGGCATAAGCGGCAGCGTTTTGATAAGCCAGCTCAGAGCCACCAAGGCCTTGTAGACCCATAGTGACGCGCTCATAGTTCATCATAATAAACATAGAAGATAAACCAGTATTTTCAGCACCAATCATCCAGCCACGAGCACCATCAAAGTTCATCACACAAGTCGCTGAAGCTTTGATGCCCATTTTATGCTCAATAGAGCCCACGGCTAAAGTATTACGCTCGCCTAAGCTACCATCATCATTGACCAAGAATTTAGGCACAACGAATAAAGAAATACCCTTTGAGCCAGCAGGAGCGTCAGGCGTCTTAGCTAGTACTAAATGAATGATATTATCAGTTAGATCATGCTCGCCGCCTGTGATAAAAATCTTAGTGCCTGAGATGTTATAGCTGCCATCATCATTTGGCTCAGCTTTGGTCTTAATAATACCCAAATCTGTACCGGCATGAGGTTCAGTCAAACACATCGTGCCTGACCAGTCGCCTGAGTACATTTTTTCTAAATAGATTTGTTTGATTTCATCAGAGGCCGCCGCATTCATACATAAGGTTGCGCCAACCGTCAGATTGGGATATAACGCAAAAGACTGATTGGTGGTAAACAGCATCTCTTCGGTCAGCATAGTGACCATTTTAGGGAAGCCTTGACCACCGTACTCAGGATTGCCGCCCAAGCCGACCCAACCTGATTCAGCGTATTGCTTATAGGCTTCTTTAAAACCACTAGGAGTAGTAACTACGCCATCACCCTGAAAAGTTGCGCCTTCCTCATCACCACTACGGTTGATAGGTAATAGGACATTCTTAGATAATTTGGCCATTTCTTCTAAGATCATATCGACGGTTTCCATGTCAACATGAGCTAAGCTTTCGTTATTTTGCCAAAGCTCATGAGCCTTGAATACATCGTTTAAGATAAAGCGCATATCATTAAGAGGAGCATTATAAACTGACATAAAAAATCCTTTTTGTTGGTATTAGTAGGGCGTATTGAACATTCACAAATAGTCTCTGTCAGTGCCACGGTCGAATGTTCAATACGCCCTATATATTCTGTTATGTATAAGCTAAATAATAGATGGTTAAAGTTTAGCAAATTAGCCGCCGAACTTGTGTAGCGGTTCGTGAATTATGCGTGTACTAAAAGTTATCAGTAGCTCTTGAATTACGCAAAAATAAAGTATTTCTGTTTTTGTTGATTTAATGCCTGGACTTGTTTTATGCCAGTATCTTTTATTTTTAAATAGCGTAATAGCAAAATCGGCAACATACCTGAGTATATTGCCGATGGGTATATTGCTGATATATCTAAAACAGAACATTTAAAGCAATATATTCGTGCTTATCAATAGCTTTAAGCTATTAAGATTTAAGCCATTAAAACTCAAACTGCTCAACATCCATACTCATATACGGCTCAACACCTGTCGCGATACGCTCAGCATAAGTAGAGGTACGCGGTAGCAGTTTTGCGAAAAAGAACTGTGCCGTCTTAACTTTGGCATCATAAAACGCTTTTTCGCTATTGCCGTTAGCAATCTCAGTTTGCGCAACTTTTGCCATACGAGCCCATAGATAAGCGAGAGTGACATAACCACTAAAGTACATATAATCGACCGCTGCACCGCCAACGGCTTCAGGATTCTCTTCCGCTTGATTAGCGATGTCTGCGGTCAATTCGCTCCATTGCTCAAGGTGCTGCATAAGTGGCGCTGTAAACTGGCTCATTTGCTCATTGTTATCGTTGTCTTCACAGAATTGCTCAATAACTTTGATAAAGTTAGCCAATAGCTTACCTTGTGAGTTCAATACTTTACGACCGATTAGATCAAGGGATTGAATCTGAGTAGTACCCTCATAGATGCAGGCAATCGTGGTATCACGAACGTTTTGCTCAAGACCATATTCAACACAATAACCGCTGCCACCTAATGCTTGCACGCCATGATGCGCGGACTCAAGACCCGTTTCAGTCAAGAATGCTTTACCGATAGGCGTCAATAATGACAACATTTGATTGGCGTATTCAAGCGCCTCGCCTTCACCTTTGGCAACGGTGTCAGCAAACTGCGACATATAGCAGATCAAAGCGCGACCACCTTCAGCAAAGGCTTTGGTCGTCAGTAACATATCGCGAACCGCCGGATGGACGATGATAGGATCAGCTGCTTTATTAGGGAACTTAGCCCCATCTAGCGAGCGAAAGGCTAAGCGCTCTTTGGCAAATGCCAATGCACCTTGAAAGGCAAACTGTGAGGCAGTAACCCCTTGAATAGCCGTACCAATACGCGCCACATTCATAAAGGTGAACATACAGTTTAGACCACGGTTTTCTTCACCAATTAAGTAGCCTGTTGCGCTATCATAATTAATAACACAAGTGGCTGAGGCTTTGATGCCCATTTTGTGCTCAATTGAACCACAAGAGACCGCATTGCGCTCGCCTAAGCTGCTGTCTTCATTGACCATAAACTTAGGAACAACGAATAGCGACAAGCCTTTAGTGCCCGCTGGAGCATCTGGCAGGCGCGCTAGTACGATATGAATGATGTTCTCAGACATATCATGTTCACCCGCTGAAATCCAAATCTTACCACCTGTAATGCTATAGCTACCATCGCCATTCGGCTCAGCTTTACTACGTACTTGATTAAGATCAGAGCCACACTGCGGCTCAGTTAAACACATCACCCCAGACCAAACGCCTGCGACTAATTTAGGCAGATATTTTTGTTTTTGCGCGTCAGTGCCATGATGCTCAAGGGTCGAGATGCAGCCTTCTGAGAGTCCAGGATACATGCCAAATGACCAGTTCGCTGTACCCATAAACTCAGAAATAGCTGAGTTGAGTGACACCGGCATTGCTTGACCGCCAAATTCTTCTTCAGCTGTCAACGAGGTAAAGCCCAGCTCACAATACTGCTTATAAGCTTCTTTAAAACCTTTGGGCGTTGTGACCACGCCATTATCGAAATGACAACCTTCTGCATCACCGCTTTGGTTAAGGGGTGATAATTCGTTCTCAGCAAAACTAGCAGCAGTTTCTAAGTAGCTGTCTACAATGTCCGCCTCAATATGGGAAAAAGCATCGATAGATTGATAATGCGCTTCAGTATTTAGCAGTTCATGCATGACAAATTTCATATCACGTAAGGGCGCTTTATATTGCATGTTGTCCTATCCTTTATTGACTATATAATCGTATCGATAATTACGAAAAAGCTATCAGAAATCATTATTATGATAATTAAACCAATAGCTTAAATTCGATACTTGGATATACGATTTACATTAAGAGTAATAAATACAGTGTAAAAGATAGGCGTTAACAGAGGATTTTACAAGTTTGCAGATAATACTGATAAGTCATCAACCAAACTTGCATACTAATTATGGCGTGTACTGATAGTCACAGCTATTCGCGGGTAGTACAAAGGGATAGATGATTTAAGAGGTTTTTATAATGAACATAACTAATTTATAGATTGGTATAAGGAACTTAGAGTTTAGGCTAGTAGCTCACCTGATCAGTTAGCAATTGGGTGGCGACTTTGGCATCGACAGCGCGACTAAACCAATATCCTTGAGCATAGCGACAGCCCATTTGAGCGAGCATATCACGCTGCTCTATAGTCTCAATACCCTCAGCAATAGCACTCATATCTAAAGCTGTTGCTAAATCTAAAATAGCTTTTACGATAGCCTGCTGCGTTTTATTATCAACAATACTGTACATAAAGCTTTTATCAATTTTAATAAAGTCAAACGGGTACTCTTGCAAGTAGCTTAGGGAGGCGTAGCCTGTACCAAAGTCGTCAAGTGCTAAACAGACGCCTAAGTCTTTGAGGGCAGTTAGTTGCTGTTTAACCTTTGAGTGACGTAGCATTAAAGAGGATTCAGTGACTTCTATGTGCAACTGAATAGGATCAATAGCGTACTCGCTAAACAGATGGCTGACAAAGCCAAAAAAATCAGGATGATTAAACTCAGCAGCATCAGCATTGATACTGATATATTGCTCAAATCCTAACATCTTCCACTCGCTTAGATGCTCAGCAATTTGCTTAGCCAATTGACAAAACAGCTCAAAGGATAGCTTGTGTTTGACAATAGCTTCAATAAATTTAGCAGGCTTAAGCAGGCCACGGGTAGGGTGTTGCCAGCGTACTAGGGCTTCAAATCCTGTGATTTGCCCTGTTGCTAAAGCGACTTTTGGTTGATAATGCGGAATAAACTGCTGCCCATCGATTGCTTTGCGCAATTCTGCTTCTAACAGTAAATCATCTACGCTTAGCTCATTGAGCTCGTCATGATACCAGCTCATATTGACCCCATCATGCTCTTTGACATAATGCAGCGCTTTTTCCGCTTTAGCTAGTAGACTCGGCAGCTGATTATCATCTTTGGGGTAACGGCTAACGCCAATGGATAGATGCAAATAAACATAGCTACCCTCAAGAGTATTGTCTGTATCAACGACATCATAAGCAGCTATTGGATCATAAGCTTTCGATACTGTATCACTGTTAGTAGAAGCATTATCCGAGGCGTTACTTAATACAAAGGGTTGTTCGCAAATTTGCGTTAATCTATCAAGCTGATACTGAACCATCTGCCCATCACTACACTGAAATACCATAGCAAAATCATTACTACCAAAATGAGAAAAGCATTTTAAATACTCTAGCTCTTGCGCAGTCACTCGCTTTACAAATTGAGTGATTAAAAGGTTTATCCAGCTGATCCCTAGAGTATTAGTAAGCGTGCGAAAATTATCGATATCAAAGCGCACAATAACGATCTCGTCGCTACTATTAAGCGATAGCTCGCTGACCTGAGTTAAAAATAACTTACGATTGGGTAATCCAGAAACCTGATCAAAGTTAAGCAAGTGTGTAATTTTTTTTTGATCTTTGACGAGTGTTGAGGTATCACGAATCGTACCCACATAATAAATCTCACCATCTGCGTCTATTCTGCGACAGCTAATCTGACACTCTATCATTTGACCATAGCGCGTCGCCAATGAAAATTCCTGCTCATAAAATCCTGTACTTTTTAGAAGGCGAATAACAGTATCTAAAAGTGTGCGTTCTGACTCAGATAAAAATTCAGTCGCATAAACCCCAATGGTTCGTCCCAGTAAGAACTCTAAATCATAGCCCATCATTAGCTCATAAGCTGGATTAATGCCTATATAACAAAGATTAGCATCCAAAATGAATATGCCGTCATCAAATTGCTCACACAATTGCGCAAACAACTGCTGCTTAATAGAATTTGAAAGTGGGGATATAGTACTCATAATCTAAGCTCACAAAATGAGTGCAAAATAATTTGACCAATTAGACCACATTTTGAACATTAAATACAGACAAAAGTTTAATTATTTCTTAATGGATGCTAAGTAAAATAGATAGGTACTCTTGTATCGCGTGACTAGTAAAGATTTTATGGCTTACTACCTACGCTGACAGAGACTACAAAACAGAGGTTCTCATAATAATCATACCCCTCAAGTGGTTGTGTGTCTAAAATAAATGAACTATATATGTTGACCCTAAAGTATTGGTTATCAATAATGGCTAAGCGTGTGCAAAGTAGCTAAAGCAACTACAGGCGCAGTCTCTGTTCTCAGGACACGATTACCGATTTGCCAAGGTAAAAAATTAACTTGCTCGGCTTGCTGGCATTCAGCTGGACTCAATCCGCCTTCAGGCCCAATCAGTAACTCAATATAGGGTAATGGTTGTGTGAGTACTGATGTGAGTACTGAGCTAAGAGTCGCAGGCGCGCGCGGTTGATCCGCTGATGGTACGCTGAGCATCAGCCTAATATCCGCTTTGTGACCTAATATTTGATAATAACTATCTTGACTGAGTTTTGCGACAATAACGCTCACTGACACGGCTTTATCAGTCGACATCGCTTTATTGTTTGAGTCATCATTTAGCTCAATACTGTCATTTATTTCAGCGTTTAATTCAGTATCAGGATTTTGCAACCATTGACTGATAGCGACAGGTGCAAGTATCAGGGGCGGCCGATTAAGTCCACACTGCTCACAAGCGGCGATGGCGATCTGTTGCCAATGCGCAAGCTTTTTGTCAACCTGCGTAGGCTTTAGCGTGACTTCACCATGATGACTGGTCAATAGTTGAACAGCGGTAACGCCAAGCTCGGTGGCCTTTTGAATAGCATAATCCATACGCTCGCCGCGACTCATTACTAGCGCTATTTTGCTAATAATAGGTGCTGTATGATCGTCAGCGTCATGAGCTAATACAGTAGCGGTTGCTTGTTTTTTACTGATAGTTGCCAGCTCAACCAAGTACTCACCACCGAACCCGTCGAACAAAACACCTTGATCACCACTATTAGCTCGCAATACACGACACCAGTGATGAGTGATGCTCTCTGTCAAAGTCAGGGTAGTGCCCATAGCGAAAGTACTCAAGGCTGCAAAGTCGCACTCGCCATCTTTATTAACGTCAGTAGCTGCATAAAAAAAACGTCGCACGTTATCTTATTCCTATTATTTATGTTATTTGAATATATAACAAAATATACGATAATCATGATAAACACAATAATCAGTATTCTATAAAGTTATCATTGTGGGTTTGAAGAGCCATAAAAAAACTGGCGCTCCTAGGAGGACCAGTCTTTGATAGCGACAAAAGTTTTATAGCTTGAACGTCTAATGCTTATACGAGCAACTCAGGCACTAGTCCTAAAGACTCAACTAAGCGCTTATTAGGATTAACTTTGTTCATGCTATAAAAGTGCATGGCAGGCACACCTTCAGATATCAAACGCTCACACAAACGATGGACTACCTCAAAGCCAAACTCGCGAATAGCCGTGCGGTCATCGCCAAAATCAGCAAGCTGCTTGCGTATATAACGCGGTATATCAGCACCACAGCTATCGGCAAAGCGCATTAAATTGCTAGAGTTAGTAATGGGCATAATACCAGCAACCAATGGCTGTGTGTCCATATCGATACCACGTTGCTCTAAGGCATCACGCAAATATAAGTAGCTATCAGCATTATAAAAGAACTGAGTAATAGCAGCATTAGCGCCAGCCTTGTACTTATTAACTAGATTCTCAATATCGAATAAAAAGCTGCGTGCTTGCGGATGCATCTCAGGGTAAGCGGCAACTTCTATATGGAAATGATCTCCTGAATGCTCACGAATGAACTTGACCAAATCTAGGGCAAAAGGCAGCTGACCCATACCCACTTGACCTGAGGGCAAATCGCCACGCAATGCAACCAATCGATCAATGCCTAAGCTTTTATAGAGTTTTAATAGCTCGGCAACCTCGTGTTTATCATCACCAATACAGGAGATGTGCGGCGCCACAGGAGTCGTGCCACGCGCACACAACTCCTTGACGATCTTTAGCGTACGACTACGAGTAGAGCCACCAGCGCCATAAGTGACTGAAAAGTACCCTGGTGCTAGCTTGTTTAGCTCATCGTAAGTGCCAAGCAGCTTTTCATGGCCAATTTCCGACTTTGCAGGAAAAAATTCAAAAGAGAAAGCAGGCTTACTCACAGTCGCGCTCCTTGTTATTAATACCAACAGTTAAATCAGCATTCATATTAGTATTTATAAGCTTCAGGTTTGAACGGACCTTCAACAGGCACACCTAAGTATTCAGCTTGCTTAGTGGTCAGCTTAGTTAACGTACCGTTAAAGCCGGCAACCATAGCGGCAGCAACTTCTTCATCAAGCTTTTTCGGAAGTACTCTGACGTATAAGTTATCAAAACGCTCATCGACGGGTAGCTGGGCGAATTTTTCTTCGAACAGATACATCTGCGCGAGTACTTGGTTAGCAAATGAGCCATCCATCACGCGTGATGGGTGACCCGTTGCATTACCTAAATTCACTAAACGACCTTCAGCAAGCAGAATTAGATAATCATTAACATCTTCTGAGCGGAAGATTTGATGCACTTGTGGCTTAACTTCTTCCCAGCGCCAGTTGTCACGCATAAATTGGGTATCGATTTCGGTATCGAAATGACCGATATTACAGACCACAGCGCCAGGCTTTAGAGCCGCTAGCATGTGTTTGTCACACACATGGTAGTTACCCGTTGTAGTAACAATCATGTCCGTATCTTCTAGCAGACGGGTATTGATGTTGTCGCTACCGCCAGTGTTATCGCCATCGATATAGGGTGATAATACTTCATAGCCATCCATACAAGCCTGCATCGCACAGATAGGATCGACTTCTGATACGCGTACGATCATGCCTTCTTGACGTAAGCTCTGGGCTGAACCTTTACCAACATCACCATAACCGATCACTAAAGCGCGACGACCCGCGAGGAACATATCCGTACCGCGTTTGATCGCATCATTTAAGCTATGACGGCAGCCGTACTTGTTGTCGTTTTTAGACTTAGTAACCGCATCGTTGACGTTGATAGCAGGTACTTTTAGCGTGCCTTTATTCAACATCTCGATTAAACGATGTACACCAGTGGTAGTCTCTTCAGAGATACCATGAATGATATCCAGCATTTGCGGATACTCATTATGAATAAGTGCCGTTAAATCACCGCCATCATCTAGGATTAAGTTGGCATCCCAAAGCTGACCAGATTCTTCACCGCCCACAAAGATTTGCTGACGTAAGCACCATTCGTACTCCGCGTCCGTCTCACCCTTCCAAGCGAATACGGGCGTGCCAGCAGCAGCGACAGCAGCAGCAGCGTGATCTTGAGTTGAGAAGATATTGCATGAAGTCCAGCGCACTTCGGCCCCAAGCGCGATTAGCGTCTCGATAAGCACAGCAGTTTGGATAGTCATGTGAATACAGCCGACGATCTTCGCGCCCTGTAATGGCTGATCGGCTTCGTAGCGACGACGCAAACCCATTAGGGCTGGCATTTCGGCTTCAGCAAGAGTGATTTCGCGGCGACCATATTCTGCTAAGCTAATGTCAGCAACTTTATAATCAGTGAAAGTGGGGTCGATCGTATGGACAGATGGGATATTAGACACTGCGTCCATCATATGCTCCTATTGTTAATAGATGTATGATAAAAAGCAGGTGCCGTTATTTGCGCTGTAAGCGACCAAAAATAGGACGTTCGACAGTTAACCGAGCCTAACACAACCTATGATTTGCATGATTTTAGCTCTCAATGCAATATTCGTGGTCATGGTGCAACACCTCTCGGAGGACACTATTGTAATAGATGAGCGTTAATTTGTCACCCATAAAAAAGACCATCAATCGATGGTCTCTTGTAACAATAGAACAAACAACTTTAGTACCAGTTATAGGTTAAAGAGGTAAAGAAGTTAGTGCCATCAGTGTTATAACGCGTACCATACTGACCAAAATTAGCATTGGTCGTATAATCCTTATTTGTTATATTATTAAGTCGACTGGTAAGCGTTAGGTTTGGGTTTATATAATAATTACCGCTAATATTGAATAGAGCATAATTATTAAGTTCGTCGTAGTTTGAGCTATAACGCTTGCCTACGTATTCTACCTCAGCACGTATATCTAAATTGGGTAGACGATAACCGGTATAAATCAAACCTGAGTGTTCGGGGCGAAAAGAGAGGAAATTACCATCGTTAGCACCTCCACTGTCATCTTTGGCTTGCTGATAGTCGTAACTACCGCCGAACAAGTAATTATCTAGCTCCCAATCCGATGTTAATGACACCCCTTTGATCTTGGCTTGATCTATGTTTGCAGCAGTTCCTTGTCGATAGGTAATTAAGTCATCTACCTCATTATTATACCCAGTTAGACGAGTAGATTGAAGTATGGAATCATACTCCATGAATACCTCGTAGTTATCGCTAGTTTCAGGTTGTAATTCAGGGTCTCCACCATAGCCGGGATATATCTCATTAAAGGTAGGCGCACGGAAGCCTTTTGCGTAGCTAGCACCGATACGCCAATCAGGGCTAATATGGTAGGCACCACCCAAGTTATACGTAGTCTCGTTGCCATACTGTGAATTATCATCAAAACGAACATTGGCTTGTGCGTCGAACTGATTATTAACAAGTAAATAACCTAAAAATGCACTAGTTACATCACGATCATCAAGATCATAACCAGCAGCAGTAGTATCAAGACTTTGGTTGAGATATTCTAAACCATAGATACCCTGACCAACAGGAAGCTTATGTTCACCGACCAAACTAATTTGATCTTGTTTACTATCAAAGGTATTAGGAAAATTATCGTAACTATCACTTTTATCAACAGAATGACCATATTGCAGCTTGACTGACGAACCTGGCAAGTAACGCCAATCAACAAAAGCTTGAGCCGCGCCATTTTCTTGGTCAGCATAAGTATTTTCTGGTGTTGCACCGTTATCATACTCAGTAGTGGATTTACTATATAGGGCACTAGCGCCTGCTAACCATTGATCGTTAATACGCTGGTTTAGAGCGATACTAAAATTATTACTTTCAAAACCGTCATCATCTGCATTGTAGTTACTACTAACAGGGTTAGGCGAAATGGCATTGAAACCGTTAGTTTCATTACGATTAGCTGAAAAACTTAAGTTTGTACCATTATCATTAGCAAACTGTGCTGTAGCGCCGTAAGTATAATGATCATGTGAGCCAACACCTGCAGTTACAGAAAAGTTACTGCGCTCAACGTTATTGCCTTTAGTAAATATTTGAATGACGCCGCCCATAGCGTCCGCACCGTAAATACTAGAACCAGAAGCCCCGTATAGTATTTCGATACGGTCTATTTGATCGGCAGGTAACAAGTTGAGAGCAGATCCACCAGCGCTAACTGAGCCATAGCGTATGCCATCAATCAGGACTAAAATTTGATTACTGCTATAACCACGTATATAAAAGTTACTACTTGTCCCTAAACCGCCATCTTGTTTGATATTAAAGCCAGGCTGACGTTTCAAAACCTCTATAACCGTTTGACCTTTGTATCGCTGTAACTCTTCGCTATCGACAACCCGTGTTTGGGCGATAGTGTTGCTGATTTTAGTCGGCGTACGAGTAGCAGTCACGACAATTTCATCAAGCTCAACTTGCGGCAGATCATTATCGCTTGTTGCACTCAACTCAGTATTTGCTGCTGTAGCACTCATAGCAAATATGCCAAGAGCGCTTAAAATGCATACTCTTAAGTAGGCAGACGACTGTGATAAAACCATAGAGGATTCCAAAATAATAATAGTAAAAGCAACGTTAAAAAGGATATTCGAAAAACTGAATTTATAGTGCTTATTTTACAAACAAAAACAGTTGAGCAAAACTACGTTTATTATCCACAAAAAGAGGATAAATATAAACCACTTTTTAACTAATGATTATTCATCAGAGGATGAGCAGATTTCATGATAGGGGACTAAATTTGAAGGAAGAAGTTTCGAGTATTCATTTATAGGCCTAAGTTTTGCAATTTATGCTAACTGTTTATGATAAAAAGCCACAATCAAAATCACTACTGTTATAAATAATTGTTATCATAGCGCCTAGTTTTGTCATTAGCCCTATATTTTTGTCTAATCTGTTAAGTTAAGAGGTTTGTCTTGTCTACTGAGCGCAACTTGAGTCCGGTTAAAACACCTACGTTCATGTTATTTATAAAGGTGTATTTGTGGTTAGCTATATTACTACTAACGACAGTATTGAGTCTATCACCGACTAGCGCATTGGCTGCGGAGGCGGGTCTATTAGGTATTGGTAGCGCAAACTCTGAGGAGAGCGTGCGCACACCGATACCAGACTCATTTGGTCGTGATACGCCGCGTCAGACGGTACAAGGGTTTATCAGCGCCTTAGGTGAAAACGACTATCTGCTGGCAAGTAATTATCTTAACTTGTCCAAATCTGATAACCCAACAATAGCGGTACGTCAATTAAAGCGAGCACTTGATGCTGGCGGGCGCTTCTTACCTGACTTGCAATTGAGCAATTCCCCTGAGGGTTATTTGACCGATCAGCTCCAACCTAATCAAGAAAAAGTCGGTACGATTAATATTGATGATAAGTCTGTACCTGTCTTGCTAGAGCGAGTGGTCTCAGATAAGGGCGAGCAGTACTGGCAATTCGCAACTGACACTTTAACCTCAATCCCTGAAGTATTAGAAAATACCGAACCCACTTTGGTCTCCAAGTATACTTTTGAGTCATTAGAGGGTACTAAATTATTTGGTTATCAGTTGACAGACTTAATCGCTGCGATACTAATGACGGTAAGTAGTTTTTTATTAACTTATATTGCGGTATGGTTGTGGTATCACTTTTTGAGAATTGTTTATCCCTATTTTCGCCAAGAGCCACTGCCGCTACCAGACAAAATAATATTGCCCTTATCAGTGGTTGTTATGGCGCTGATGCTGTCGGAGATTATGGTTTACGCTGGAATATCGGTAACCCTGCGAGAGCCGATTAATCGTTTTACGGAGATAGCATCGTGGCTAGCTATCACCTGGCTGCTACTGCGTATCGTCGATGTTGTTTTCACTCGAGCTGTCAATCTAAGCTATAAAAAGAATCACACCGAGCGGGTTTCAATTCTTGGACTGCTACGTAAAGTCGTCAAAGCATTGCTATTAATATTTGCGGTGATTGTGATCTTTGGTAATTTAGGGTTTGATCTGACCACAGGTATTGCAGCTCTAGGGGTTGGTGGTCTGGCATTGGCATTGGGTGCACAAAAAACCATTGAGAACTTGGTCGGTAGTGTGGTCGTGGTAGCAGACTCGCCCGTGCGCATAGGGGATTACTGTAAGTTTGGGACTCAAGAAGGTACGGTCATCGATATTGGCATTCGCTCATCACGGGTACGTACTTTAAACCGTACCGTCGTCACGGTGCCCAATGGTGATTTCTCATCGATGCAAATTGAAAATTTTAACTCACGAGATATGTTCCACTTTTTGCATAATTTATATATTAAGCGCAGCGCTGATATTGACGTCATATTTAAAATGGTTAATGACTTAGAAAAACTGCTAGATGAGCATGAGCTCACCAACAAAGAGTGGAATCAAGCCCACATTTTGGAGCTACGTCAAGACTGTTACGTGATTCAGCTACGAGCTTACGTTAACGCATTAGATGTTATAGAGTTCTATGGCAAGCAAGACTTGCTTTTGGTTGATATATTGACGCAGGTAAAAAAATATAAAGTTGAACATGCGCTGCCAACGCAGCAGCTCATTGTTGATCAAGGCGAGCTTGAGCACACTAGTGAAAAGGTCGATTTTAGTGATGATTTGCCACCTGAAAATGATAACAACAAATCTGATGTTCATAGCAGTATTGATAATGAGCATCGCCTCAGTAGTCAAAGTACCAATGAGAAGCTCAGTGAGAAGTTCAGTTCTGTTGAATATAAAAACACAAAGGATGATAAGCAGACCGATAACGTAGCAAAAAATAAAAGTGGCTTAAGTTTAAATAAATTTAAAAAGGATAAACCTAAAAAAAGCAGTGGCTTTCGACTAGCAAAACATAAATTTAAGCATTTTAAGCTTAGCAATAAACCTAAAGGCAAAAGTAACAGTCTCTCTATCTGGAATCAGCCATGGCACTGATCTGCCAATCACTAACCTAGTGTTAACTTGGCACCGCAAGACGATCGCGCATTTTTCCATAGTACGACCATAGCAGTAGACTTGCGGCACTTCGATGAGGTGACCAGTCTTGAGTGGCAAGTTTTAATTGCTTAGGCGTTGGACGTTCCGCTAGTCCTAGCATCTCCATTGCAGCAACGCGAATGGCTAAATCATCAACGGCTAAGATATCCGCGCGTCCTAATGAGAAAAGCAGATACATCTGAGCCGTCCAGCGCCCAATGCCTATTACCTGTGTCAGAGTTTCTATAACCTCGTCATCGCTCATCGCTTCTAGTGCTACAAAGTCTATATCATGCTCAATCAATGAGCGAATGTAGCGAATCTTTTGTCTGGATAATCCTTGCGCCCTCAAATCGTCATCTTCTGCTTGGCTTATAGTTTTGGGAGAAGTTAGATCAGCATCTACTAAACGGCTCCAAATACTACTGGCCGCCGCCACCGATAGCTGTTGACCGACCATCGCTCGCATGAGCTGCTCAAAGCCACCTAAGTTACGTCTTAAACTTGGTATGCCAACTTGTTCGTAGATAGGGGCGAACTTAGGTTCGATAGCGATGAGGGAGGTAATATGTGCTTTTAGCTCTGTTAGGGTTTTAATCGTTTGCACAGTCATAATGTTTTATCCTAAATAGTGTGATAAATGCCCAATCAGTATATGCAAAAAAGGACTGCCTAAGCAGTCCTTTTTACGTTGTGCAAAAGGCTTAGCCTTTACTTATCTTTTTCATCAGTTTTAGTTTTTTTAAGCAGTACTAGAACCGCACCATTACCACCATCTTTTGGTGGCGCTGAACAAAACGCTAATACTTCTGGCAATTGACGCAACCAGCCATTAACGCAAGTTTTTAGGATAGCCTCAGAGCCTTTGCCATGAACAATTTTGACGGATGTTTCATTACTTTGTTTGGCTTGAGAGAGCAGTTGAGTCACAGCAGCGCGCGCCTCTTCAATAGTACAGCCATGAATATCGACCGCATCATACCAGCGCAACTTACCTTGCTTAAGCTGAGTAAATACTTTGTTTTGTAGCGTTGGTTGCTTGTAAGACAAGATGGATTCAGCAGCGACTGGATTGAGTAGCGCTTGCATATCAGATAGACCTACGCTTAACTCAGCGACATCGCCACCTTGAGCGGCTGCACGTTTTGATAGAGTTGTGGCATCAGGTTTAGTCGCTTTTGTAGCATCAGCAGGGGAACGTACGTTTTTATCTTCCAATTGATTGACGCCGTGCATCGCTTGCATAAAGAGCACTTTGTCATCATCGACATGTTCGCTATCCATCTGCTTGACGGTTTTTTTGACTTGCTTTTGGGTGAGTAGTGACACAGGCTCAGTTGGCTTTTCATTTTCACCATCGGGTGAGGTAGTATCACGGCCTTTAGTCAGTTGACCTTTTAACTCTTTGAGCTGATCTTGCATTTCTTTTGAGAATAGAGAATTTGACATAATAATTTATAATTCTGTTTGGTTAGGGTCTGTTGAACATTCATAAATGAGCACTGCTGATAGCTACTAGTTTATCAAAGCTGTGTTCTAGTCTAGGTAAAAATCGCAGGTAATGCAGATGCCTTGGCTAGATTTTTACAACGAATAGAGCAATTTTAGCATCAGCTCGTAGAGACAGGACTCCTTTTTGCCGATTTGTCATTAAAAATGTCCGCTTAGAATGACTAAACTAGATATTTTTAATCTAAAATCGCCTAAAAAATAGTCACTGTCAGTGCCATGATCGAATGTTCAACAGACCCTAGTGAAGGATTTGGTTTATAGCGTTTAAAATTATAAGCTATATTTTCTAGTAAGCCATGTTTTCTAAAGATTACTTTACCTTTGTGCTGCGACACTCGCAAGTAAGGATTGTAACGCCTGACCTGGATGATCGGTTTTCATAAACTGCTCACCAATCAAAAAGTGCTGAAAGCCTTGATTTTTCATTAACGTTACATCACTAGCGTTATCGATACCGCTTTCAGTGACGATCAGGGGTATATCCGATGTTTTGTCTTTTAGACCTGTACTTAGTGCGTTTTTAAGTTTGATAGAATGCTGCAAGTCAACATTAAAAGTATTGAGGTCTCGATTGTTAATGCCATAAATATTGTGATGAGAGTAAGGCAAGCGTAGGGCGCGCTCAAGCTCATCAAAGGTATGAATCTCAATTAAAACATCCATACCCAGCTCGACACTTAGGGCATGCAGCTCATGTACTTGCGCATCATCCAAGCAGGCCATAATCAATAAAACACAATCAGCACCGAGCAAATAAGACTGATAAATCTGATAAGCATCAATCATAAAGTCTTTACGCAATACAGGTAGATTACAGTTATTATGCGCCTGTAATAGATAGCTATCATCACCTTGGAAGTAGTCTCGATCCGTCAAGACTGATAGACAGTTAGCGCTTGCTTGCTCATACTGCTGCGCAAATAAGGCAGGGTCAAAGTTATGATTGATAACACCTTTAGAAGGTGAGGCCTTTTTGATTTCAGCAATGACCCCTAGATTTGCTAAACGTAGGGCAGTGGCAAAGCCGCGACGCGCACGCTTATCAGCAGCCACTTGCGCTTTTAAATCGGATAAAGATAATATAGCCTTTGCAGCAGCCACTTCTTCAATTTTGGTAGCGACTATACGTTGTAATACTGAGGGAATGGTAGAATTTGGATCGGTAGTATTGGTCATAGCAGTCATCCTAAAAGCCTAATGGGTAAAATATAGCGAAATAAATAGTAGTGATTCAACAGACTCTAAGCTTGTGCAGCTAAATGTTGAGTATGAGTCGCTAATGACTCAAGCTTTAAGAGAGCACTACCATTTTGAATAACGGCTTGAGCGCGACTTACGCCGTTGGCATAATTGCTGGCAAGTCCAGCCGTATAGATAGCGGCACCTGCATTAAGCGCAATCATGTCACGGGCTTTTAGCACTGATCGATCATGGGTCTCCTCACCAGATAAAGCGGCACAAATTAGCTGTAAGCTTTGCTGTGGAGAGTCGACATCGAGGCCTATTAGGGTTTGTGACTCGATACCAGCATCTTCAGGGGTTAGCTCATAGACACTTATCTCACCGTCTTTTAATTCTGCGACGGTCGTCGAGGTTGCCAAGCTTATCTCATCCAAACCATCTTTTGATCCGACGACCATCACGTGACGCGCCCCTAGATTCTGCATAACTTTGGCGATAGGCTCACATAGCTGCGGGCTAAACACGCCTATCACTAAATTTGGCACGCCAGCAGGATTGGTTAATGGCCCCAGTATATTGAAGATGGTCCGCGCTTTTAGCTCACGACGCACAGGATTAGCATAGCGCATAGCACTGTGGTGATTAGGCGCAAATAAGAATCCTATCCCTTGATTTTCGATACAATCAAGCGCTTGCTCAGGTGATAAAGCTAAGCTAATACCTGCTTGTTCTAGCAAATCTGAGCTGCCAGACTTAGTAGAGACGCCGCGATTGCCATGCTTAGCGACTTGTGCACCCGCCGCTGCTGCGACTAATGCTGAGGCAGTTGATACATTAAATAGATTAGCACCATCGCCGCCAGTACCAACGATATCGACTAGGTAATTGCCCTTTGGTGCTATATTGGCGGCCAAATCACGCATGGCACTGGCAGCGGCGGTGATCTCATCGATAGACTCGCCTTTCATACGTAAGCCTGTCAAAATCGCGCCCATCATCGCATTACTGCATTTGCCTTGCATAATAATCAGCATAACCTCACGCATCTCATCAAAGGTCAAATCGATCCTTTGTAAAATATGATCTAGCGCTACGGCTAATAGCTTATGAAGTTGTTCATCCGAGCGTTGGGCGATACTTTCTGGAGTAGCTTTAGCGTTTTTGCTAGCGCTTGAGAGGGCAGTAGTACTCATAGAGTCTCACTTATATTCTTATTTTAGTGGCTTGTTTTAGTGACATTGTATTTTGGTGACATTGTATCTTGGCAATATAGTATCTTGTTGAAATAGTATCTTGGCGACATTGTATTTTCGTAGGGCCTAATCTTACGGAGCATGCCGCTGCTTGAGGTGGTATATAATTATTCAAAGGTAATAAACTAGCCAACCTGCGGTAGCTCATCAGTACTCAAAACTGCTAAATGATGGGTTATCAAGAAGTTATTGAGCAGCTGATAGCCTGCTTCGCTTAAGATAGACTCAGGATGAAATTGCACGCCTTCGATGGCAAAAGTTTTATGACGTACGCCCATAATCTCCTCGATACTACCATCCGCATTCTTAGTCCAAGCGGTCATCTCTAAGCAGTCAGGTAAGCTGGTTTTGTCCACAACTAAGGAGTGATAGCGAGTCACTTGTGAGGGATTAGGCAAGTCGGTAAATACCCCTTGTCCATTATGATAAACAGCGGATAGGCGACCATGCATAACGGCACCTGCTTTAATAACTTGTCCGCCAAACGCTTGACCAATCGCTTGATGTCCTAAGCAGATACCCAAAATAGGTATGACCCCTTTAAAGGCTTCAATGATTTCTAAAGAGATACCAGCGCGGTCTGGATCACAAGGGCCAGGACCGATGACAATAACATCAGGGGCGAGAGTTTTGATCTGCTCGATAGTGACCTGATCATTACGCCAAACCGTGATATCCTGCTGCAATTCACCAAAGTACTGGACAATATTATACGTAAAGCTATCGTAATTATCGATCATCAAAATCATTATGGGTAGCACCTATTAATAGAACAGTCACTGCTTGATATATAATCAGCAAGTTAAGAGACAAATAGAGAAAAATCTATCTTTGCTATCTTACCACTAATCTATCATCTAGCAAATGTACGGTATAAGCCATCTACTGCTAGATAATAGTTTTTTGAACGCCGTTTGAAACCATTAAGAGCGATGGTCTAAACTATAAGTATCTATTGAAGTAAGCAAAGCAAAGTTAACGACTACAATCATAACGCCAAAATGATTTTAAATTTTATTCATAGTGTATAGTAGTGCACTATAATAACGCTGTTCTATAAGTATTGCACTAAAGTAGTGCAATAAATCATAATATTACTATGCGCATTTTGGGATTAAATCTATTATGATGATTAGTAATCTAAAGGTAATATATATAACATATTGATACTAAATACAATTGTTCTGGAATTACTACATTGGCATAAGGCTTGCACCTTTTATCATGTAGATTACTTAAATAAATGAGCGTTATAGAAACATGCGCTAGATAAATTTGTATAAAATAGCTTAGCACTATAAGCTTAGCACTGTAAGCTTAGAAGCTATGATGACGGATACATTATTGTCTTGCTCGTTAAGTATTATTAACAGTAATCAGCGTACTATTTATGTATTTAGACCATTACGTATTTAGCGTCAAAACTAGCTTTATCTCATACTAATCATAAGGAAGACTATTTATGTCGAACAAACTTTTAGATCTTATCGAATCAACCAATGCCAAATGGGTCGATTTTCGTTTTACTGATACTCGCGGTAAAGAGCAGCACATGAGCTTTCCGGCATCTACTATTGATGAAGAGTCAATGGAAGATGGCAAAATGTTTGACGGTTCCTCTATCGCTGGCTGGAAGGGTATTGAAGCCTCTGATATGATCTTGCGCCCTGACCCTGAGTCTGCGTTTGTTGACCCATTCTTCGATGCGGTCACTATCGTTGTCACTTGTGACATCATTGAGCCATCAACCCTACAAGGTTATGATCGTGACCCACGTTCTATCGCCCGCCGTGCTGAAGAGTATTTAAAGTCAACAGGCATTGGTGATACTGCCTACTTTGGCCCTGAGCCTGAGTTTTTCATCTTCGATGAAGTAAAATGGTCGATTGAGATGTCAGGGGTTAGCCATGAGATCATCGCAGAAGAAGCGGCATGGTCAACCAATAAAAATTACGAGTGGGGCAATATGGGTCATCGTCCGCGCGTCAAAGGCGGTTATGTTCCTGTACCACCAATCGACAGCTCACACGATATGCGCGCGGTTATGTGTGAGCGTATTGAGGATATTATCGGTGAAGGCTGTGTTGAAGTTCATCATCATGAAGTTGCGCCTTGTCAGGCAGAGATTGGTGTTGCTTTTAATACGCTGGTCAAAAAAGCCGATGAAGTACAACAATTAAAGTATGTCGTTCACAATGTTGCGCATCAGTTTGGCAAAACGGCGACCTTTATGCCCAAGCCTATCGTTGGTGATAACGGCTCAGGCATGCATGTGCATATGTCAATCTCAAAAGATGGCGTCAATACTTTTGCGGGTGATGAGTATGCGGGTCTATCAGAATCAGCCCTTTACTTTATCGGTGGTATTATCAAGCATGCCCGCGCCTTGAATGCGATTACCAATCCATCGACTAACAGCTATAAGCGCCTTGTACCGCATTACGAAGCACCTATCAAGCTTGCTTATTCGGCGTCTAACCGCTCAGCTTCTATCCGTATTCCACACGTTAGTAGCCCAAAAGCGGTACGTGTCGAAGCGCGTTTCCCAGATCCTGCGGCGAATCCTTATTTGACCTTTGCAGCACTATTAATGGCAGGTCTTGACGGTATTCAGAATAAAATCCATCCAGGTGAAGCGGCTGATAAAAACCTATATGACTTACCACCAGAGGAAGAAGCACAGATTCCAACGGTTGCTGAGAGCTTAGAAGTCGCGCTACAAGCTTTACGTGATGATCATGAGTTCTTACTCAAAGGTGATGTGTTTACCAAAGACTCTATAGAAGCCTTTATCGCGCTTAAGGAAGAAGAAGTACAACGCGTTAACGTTACTGTCCATCCAGTAGAGTTTGATCTGTACTATAGCTGCTAATTAGCTTTTAAAAATTCAGAATAAGAAAAACCAGCTGAGAATATCTTAGCTGGTTTTTTTGTGGTTGTAGGTAGATAAGTAACTATAGCTTTTTTAAGCTATAGTTAGATCGTTGTTCTAATTAAAAGTTAAGTCGCGCTTGGATCTAAAAATATATCAAGCTATGTGGGTCAAAAAATGGAAACCCTTAGAATCATAATATTGATCACTGGCAGTCTTGCCATAATTTTTGGCTACCTGCGCTTTATTACAGATGATAAAGGCAATGTTGATTTAAATAATTATCGATTTACAGGAGGACTGGGCGAGGTTATTTTTGGTTTGCTTGATGGGACAAGAGATGTATTTTCACATCGCTTAACGGCAAATGCTATTTCAGCTGTTGTCTTATATTTTGGTGTTTTATTATTCTATATAGGTTTTAGAATGTGAATAAACAATTTTAACAGTTTTAATAGACACTATTATGTCAAATTAGACTCAAGCAGCAATCCATTTGCATAGTCACTACTGCTTTTACAGTAAAAGTATCGCATAATAGGTAAGTATAAATTATCAGAATAAATACTAAGTGGGCTGATTATGACTGTATTATCTAAAGCAAACCTATCAGTAAACGATCAAATCACAAAGGTAATAATAGCTCTAATAATTAGTACTGCTAGTCTTTATGCTTCTACACTTAATGCGGCGCCTATTTACAAAGTTGTCGATAGTCAAACGGGGCAGATCACTTTTACTGACAACCCACAAAGCTACGATCAGCAAGAAAATAAGCAAGTCAGTCAAACGGGAATTACTACGGGTAACAATAGCAATAGTCCAAGTGCTAGCTCTGCTAATAGCGCTAATCAAACTTCTACCAGCCAAGCGAGTAGCCGCCAAAATAACAACGCTAGCTCTACGCTCAGTGCTCAGTCTGTTGCTGACTTGCCTGAGATGACGGCACAAACTAGAGCAGTGAATTATCAGCTGACAATGCTTGAGCCAAGCGAGGAGCGTGCTTATCGTCGTCCCGCACAAAGTATCGCAGTGCAACTGCAAATGAATCCTGCACTGCAAGCAGGCGACACTGTCACGATTTCTCTTGACGATACTGTTGTAGCGCAAGGGCTCAGCGCATCAATAGCAACTGTTGATATCTTGCCGGGCGAGCATAATATTCGAGCAGTGGTCATGAATAAAAAAGGTCAGGTGGTACAACAAGTCTCGCGTAAGGTATATGTGATTCAAAACACTGTCAGATTGCAACAAAATAAAAAAATAGCCGAGCAACTACTGGCTTATGAGCGTTTATCTTGGACACAAAAAATGTTACTTAAGCTACGTAGGGATAAAGGTACTAATGTTCAATTTTTGAATACGCCATAAGTCAATACAACGATGACCCTCGAAATACCTGCTATAAAATGATGTTTGATACATAGCATTTGAATCTATTAAAAAAGGCAATCACTAGAGTTAGCGATTGCCTTTTTATTATCACTTAATAAATACGGTTTACAAAATTTATCCTAACTTATTTAGTCAGCTCAATGGTGCCATTAGCAGTGACTGAGATTGTACTATTGCCCGACTCAAAGTTTTGACTGGGTACTGAAGCATCCGCTGAGGTGGCTCGCATCTCCATAGCACTATACATAGGACGTGGGTAGTTATTGCCTGTATTGAGATTGACAGTCACTACTCGATAGCCACGTGCATCCCAAGCGCGAGTTAAGTTTTTGGCTTGTTGCTGAAAAGCGCGCGAGGCATCAGTCATTAGCTTTTGCTCAAGGGCGTCCTTTTTAACCTCAGATACTCCAAAGTTTAGATTATTCATTACTAATGTTTCTTGCAAGTCTGCTATGAGCTGGCTGGTTGCCACAAAGTCAGTGCTCTTAAGATCGATATTAGCTTGCCCAGTCCAGCCGATGATTTTGTCGTTTTTATCATAACGTGGATAGGTGTTTTGCTGCCCTGTACTGATGGTGACTGTAGGGTAGCGCTTAGCAATAGCTAAAGCTCTATTGATTGAAGTCGTCAGAGTCGTCGCTAAGGTTTTTGCATCGTTAGCTTGCGCCTTTTTATAGAGACTGGCTCTTACTTCATCATTAGCAATCTCTTCTTTCACTTCTGTCTGAAAGCTAAGCTGATCGTAACCTGTCGGCTCGGCGTGAGCGCTACTCATAAGGGCTGTCAGTAATAACGCTGTGCTTGAGGCAATAGCTGTTTTCTTTAACCATTTATTATCTAAAATAGTATTTTTCATAATTATTTCCAAAATAGTGAAATGCTCCAGAATAGTAAGGAGCGAGCATGGTAGAGTATCAAGGTATGTTTAGATTAAGTTTAACTGTTTTATAGACGAGTTATTACAAACGCGTTCTAGCTAAAATAACAGGTCTAACTACAGATGCTATAAGGGTTTTGTTATTTATCTTACCGTTCTATAACCGGTAACTTCTGTGTGTCATTACAACTTATAAATAAGCCATATTCTAAAAGTTATCCTCTATCTAAACACAGGGGTTGTAAAATTAAAAAAAGTGGGTATAATTTGCAACTGGTGGCTCCATTGGTAGCCTCGCAACATTGTTCTATGAACCCCGCCAGGACCGGAAGGTAGCAACGGTATTAGTTACAATGTGTGCCGAGGATGTGCTTTTGGAGTCGCTTTTTTTTGCCTGCTGTTTATTGAAAGCTAATAGTTATTTAAGTACGTACATATTCTTGTGATATATCGAATCCTTATTATTATTAATAAAGGATTTTTTTTGCCTAAAATTTAGCTAGAGAGTTTAGAAGAGCCGTGGTTATGAGTTAAGATAGTTAACACAAAATACCAATAACTCGACTGTTTGAGAAAGTAACTATTGAGACAGTAACCATTTAGAAAGCAACTATGAATGATTGACTTATTTAACCGTTAATATTAATAATAATTTTGATAGCAGCGCTGACTCACTAGTAGCTCATTCACCGTCAATTTATTCATCAAAAGCCAAGTCAAAACCTCAGCAAGCAACGATTTTATCATTATGGCAAGCATTGCATTTGCAGCAGTTATTACCCGTCTTACAACAAGTGTTAGGCGTGGACACAAAAACGGCCTCTTATCAGCAAGTGCTACAGGCATGCATTGAGAGTATTACGGTACAATTAGACCCATCAGGGCAACTATTTCAAGGTCTTAATGCTGCCCAGCAGATGATGCTTATTATATTGGCTTATCGTTTATCGACCTCATTTGATCCGCAAGCATTAAAAAATAAAGGTTATGTTTTAGACTTAAGACGTTATGCGCGCTTGATAAGTATAGATCTAGCAGCGATCAGCGATACTGATTTACAATGGTTATTATTGACGGCAAAGCGTTTAAATAGTTATTAGTCATTATCAACACCTCTCCAGTAGCGCATAGCACTTATGATAAGCAAGATGACAGCCGACTAAAATTGGAAAAAATGGCTTATAATAACCATACCTATAGCGCGTACAAGCATAACGATTATCGACTATGGCTGAGCACCTTGCATACGGCTATGTTACACGATACGATAGTCTCGCAAGATGAATACGACTGTTTGACAGTGTCAGCTGAGCGCTGGATTGGCGTACGGCAGTTGGTTGATTGAGCCTTTATTCAGTATCAACACATTTTAGTATCTTTTGTCAGAATAATTAGGATAAGCCCCTTTTCATGAGTAATACCCAAAATGTTACCGTATTACAACAACGCCATTTGCAGCAGCAAGTACAGCAGCGGCAGATTTTGGCGATGATGGGTATTGGGCTGTGGATACAGCCGAGCTCCGCGACTCTAAATATAGCGGATGTTGCTCATTCGACTGAAACAGCTCATATTGATCAACCCTCTGTTGATAACCCTGTTAGTCAGTCAATGAGCAAGCAAGATGCTGTAAGTTCAGATGCGGTAAATTTGACAGCATCGCCCTTAGTCGCAGCAGATAGCGAATGGGCAAATAATGTAGATACTGTAACGCAGGATTCTGACGCTGTTGCTGCCAGAGCAAGACAAGACATGCCGACAGTGGCAGATGTTGTTGCGCCCTTGATTGAGCAAACGACTGCGCCTACTATCCTTGACGCTTTTGATAACGCTAATGTTGATGTTGATAATGCCACTTTAGACCAAGTAGCAGCTTTTGACTTGCAGGGCGGGCGCTATAATAATTGGGTGCTTATCGTTGATATCCAAGCGCTTAACAGTGATAGCCAAAAGCTGTGGCAAAATATTACTCAAGCTTTATCGTTAGAGTGTGACACGATCTCTTTTCCTATTTGCGCGGGCATGGACACAGCTGAGCTTGCCAATGCTAGCCTTGCAGGTTACCTGTTCAAAATAGGGCGCAGTGAGGAGAGTCAAGTTGCTGCTTTAACTGAGCTGCCTGCTGGTTTGACCCATCCTAATTTGGTCAGCGTCGTGACCTTGGATGCTATGCTTGCAGATAGCACGCTTAAGCGTCAGCTGTGGGAGCAAATTTCTCAGTAAAATAAATAAGTTTATCACTGCACACCGATACCAAACGCACCTTATAATTAAAACTGTTCGACTCTTTTTCTTTTATCTAACTCAAACCTATTTAGGACGATAATTATGACTGATAACAAACCTGTTGCCCATCGTACCCCTAACTTTAGTGCGGGTCCTGCAACGATACCGACTCAAGTGTTGGAGCGGGCGCAAGATGAGCTGCTTGATTGGCAAGGTCGCGGTGTATCGGTGATGGAGGTCAGTCATCGCAGTAAGGAATATCTAGCGATCACCGAAAAGGCGGAAGCCAAACTGCGCTCGCTCATGGCTATCCCCGATAATTATAAAGTACTGTTTTTGCAAGGGGGCGGTAGTTTACAGTTTTCAGCGATTCCATTGAATCTGCTTAAAGACGGACATGCTGATTATCTCACCACAGGTACGTGGTCAGCCAAAGCAATTAAAGAAGCTCGCCGTTACGAAGCATTAGGCTTAGGTGAAGTAGTCGAGGTGGCGACAGGAAAAGCTTCTAGCTTTACTGACGTACCTGCACAAAGTGAGTGGAAGCTGAGTGACAATGCGGCTTATTTTCACTATTGTGCCAATGAAACCATTCATGGCGTACAAATATTTGAGCCACCAAAAGTTGATGTACCCCTTGTCGTTGACATGTCGTCGTGTATCTTATCGCAACCTATTAATGTTTCTGACTATGGGATGATCTATGCGGGTGCGCAGAAGAACATCGGTCCAGCCGGCTTAGTCATTGTCATTATTCGTGAAGATCTGCTTGGGCAGGCAAGTGAATGGTGTCCATTACTCATGAATTATACCCATCAAGTTGAAAAAGAGTCGATGTCGAACACGCCAGCGACTTACTCTTGGTATCTTGCAGGGTTAGTCTTTGACTGGTTAGAAGAGCAAGGCGGTGTTGAAGCTATAGGCAAAATTAATAATCAAAAAGCCGAACTGCTCTATAAGACTATCGATGACAGTGAGTTTTATCATAACCCAGTTGCGACTAAGCATCGCTCGATCATGAACGTACCTTTTACGCTAAAGGATAGTGAGCTTGATAAAGTATTCCTTGAGGAGTCAGAAAAGGCTGGATTATTACATCTAAAAGGTCATCGTGAAGTCGGTGGTATGCGCGCGAGCATCTATAATGCAGTATCACTTGAATGGGTGCAGCAGCTGGTTGACTTTATGAAAGATTTTGAGAAGAAGTATGGTTAGGTAGTAGTAGAGATAGTAGCTTGTTTATGTAGATAAAAGGCGCAATTACTGACAAGGCGTAGTCACTGACATAGTGATTACGTCTTTTTTTATTTTAAGTTGAACACGCTCTAAACCTTCAACAGCTTTATCTGTATTGCTAACTTCGCAAACCATTAGGTTAAAAAAGCGAAGTTTGCTATGATAAATATTTACAATATTAGTCACCTAGTTAAGCGCACAGGTTTTTCACCGCATTCACTATGATAAAAACTACCTTCGTAAAGACCACATTAGTCAGTCTAACCATCAGTTGGATAGCAGCCAGCCATGCTGCGCCTATTACGGTGTCAGCGCTTGGGCACAATAGCACTGCCGAGTATGTCAACGCTCCCTTTATGCCGTATGCCAATCCAGATGCACCCACAGGTGGTACGTTATCTTTAGATACGCGTGGTACTTTTAATGCGGCGAATAAGTGGATGACTACTGGGGTGGCGATGATAGGTACTGATTATCTGTATGATACGCTGATGACCGGCTCGCTAAACGAAGCTTTTACCATGTATCCACAGCTGGCAAGTCAAGTTACCTACGATCCAGACGATACCAGCTGGATTATTTATCACATTAACCCTGACGCAAAATTTTGGGACGGGTCGCCCGTTACCAGTGATGACGTCAAAGCAACTTATGATGCATTGCTGACCAAAGGCCCGATGTTCATACGTAGTTATTTAGGCGATATTAAAGAAGTACAAATCGTTGATAAGCAGCGCGTAAAGTTTGTATTTGCATCAAGCGACAATAAAGAGATTTTATTAACCGTCGGTCAATTTCCTGTATTTGCCAAATCTTCTATCGATAAAGACTTTGAAAAAATCAGCCTAACGCCTCTGATGGGTAGCGGCCCTTATAAGCTGGGACGCGTCGAGGCGGGACGATCAGTGAGTTATGTGCGTGACCCAAATTATTGGGGACAAGATCTAATGGTCAATCGTGGGCGTTATAATTTTGATAGGATCAAGTTTGTTTATTACCAGAGCGATGAGATTGCTTTTGAGGGTTTCAAATCAGGTCAATACCGCTTTCGCCCTGAGAACAAAGCCTCTAACTGGGCAAAAGGCTATAACTTCCCCGCGGTAAAATCTGGCATGGTCAAAAAAGAGTCAATAAGCACTCAAAATCCAGTGCCAATGCAAGGGCTGATTATGAATAATAGACGGCCGTTGTTTCAAGATATTCGCGTACGCAAAGCGCTAAGTCTCGCTTATGATTTTGAGTGGATGAATAAGACGTTATTTCATAATCAATACGAGCGCTTGCAAGGCTTTTTTCATGGCTCAGAATTAGCAGCTACAGGCACGCCGTCTACTGAAGAGATGGAAGTTTTAACACCGCTACTACCTAGTCTTGAGCCTATGCAGCGTCAGGAAGTATTGGCCAAGTGGCAATTGCCTACCAGCGATGGTGGCGGCTTTAATCGACAAGGCTTGCTAAACGCACGTAAGTTGTTGCTTGCGGCAGGGTTTTATTATGAGAATATGAAGCTGTATCAGCCTGATGGGACGCCTGCGCAAATTGAGATACTAATGACAGGCGACTCTCTAAGCCGCGTATTATTACCTTATATTCGTAGTATTCAGCGTTTGGGATTTGATGCTAAGCTGCGCCAAGTGGATGGGCCACAGTTTCAAGAGCGTATGCGTAGCTATGACTATGATATGAGCGTCGATGTGTTCGCGCAAAGCTTGTCGCCTGGCGCTGAGCAGGCTAGCTATTGGGGTAGTGCTGCCGCTGATGAGGTAGGCAATAATAATACGATGGGCATTAAGAATGTAGCGATCGACAAAGTCGTTGAGGCGCTCGCTGATGCTGAGAGTCGTGATGAGATTGTACTCTATACTCATGTGCTCGATCGTCTGCTGCGCGCAGGTCATTATCTAGTCCCTTTATATGGTAAATCAGGCACTAATGTCGCGTATTGGGATCAGTATCGTCATGCTACTTTGCCGACTAATGCTGTCGGTATTGATTATTGGTGGGTAGATGCTGAGGCCGAGGCGCGTGTCGATAAGTATTTAAACCGCTAAACTAAATCCTTTAGAGTACAATAGAAACCGTTGCTAAAAACATTGTTAAAAAATAAGGATCTACTATGGATATGCATATTCATCCAATCAAAGCATTTAATGACAATTATATTTGGACATTAATTAATAAAAATAATAAACAAGCTATCGTCATAGATCCAGGTCAATCGGCCCCAGTTGCCGAGTATATGCAAGAGCATGGGCTTGAGCTAATCTCAATCTGGACCACGCACCATCATTTTGACCATACGGGCGGGGTGATGGAGCTGCAAGAGTATTTTCCGATGTCGCATATCGTCGCCCATAGCGAACATGGCGTTGAAGAAGATCAAACGATTAAAGATGGCAGCACGGTCAGCGCTTGGGGCTGTTCAACACAAGTTTGGGATATCCCAGGCCATACGGGCAGTCATATTGCCTATGTGTTAGATAATGAGGGTCGCAAGCACTGTTTTTGTGGTGATACCTTATTTAGCGGCGGCTGTGGTCGAGTATTCACAGGCACTATCGAGCAGCTTTTTGGAAGCTTTAAGCGCATTAATGAGTTGCCTGCTGATACTTTGTTGTATCCTGCCCATGAGTACACGGCTAATAACTTACGTTTTGCCCTAACTATTGAGCCTGATAATGTGGCTATACAACAAGCGCTGGCACAAGCCGAAGAGCAAACGGCACAAGGTGTGTGTACGCTGCCTGTTACCTTAGAGCATGAACGCGCGGTCAATGTATTTTTACGAGTAAAGGAGCCTAGTGTCATTGCAGGAGTTCAGGCCAAGATGGCGCTTAAAGATGAAGAGCCATTGACTGTGTTTGCTGCATTACGCGAGCTTAAAGATAACTTTTAAAAGTGCTGTTTAGCTTTATTTTACATTGCTTTGTTATAAGTATTTTTATCTAAATTTTATTTGCCAGTTAGGAAGCCGTCGCTATGGGTCGTTATATCTTAAAGAGGCTGCTGCTGATATTACCGACGCTGTTCTTAATATTATTGGCAAACTTTGTCATTGTACAAGCAGCCCCTGGTGGCCCCGTAGAACAACAATTAGCACTCATTGAACAAGGCGCTAAAGATAATGCGCTCAACGGTAATGTTGGTGCTGGTAGCGCAGGTGGTAGCGATAGCACTTATCAAGGTACCCGCGGTTTATCAGCCGATATGATCGCCGCTATCAATGCGCAATATGGCTTTGATAAATCAGCTCCTGAGCGCTTTTGGATCATGCTAAAAGACTATGCGCGGCTAGATTTTGGTACGTCGTTCTTTAAGGGTCAGTCAGTGACCGACTTAATCATTGAAAAACTACCAGTCTCTATCTCCCTTGGTCTGTGGAGCACGCTGCTCATCTATATGATCGCTATTCCGCTTGGTGTCTATAAAGCGATGCATCATGGCTCAGGTATCGATAAAGCGACCGCTATGCTGTTAGCGATAGGTCATGCGATACCTGTATTTGTATTTGCAGTGATATTGTTAGTATTCTTCGCAGGCGGCAGCTATTGGAATATCTTTCCATTACAAGGTTTGACCTCAGAGAATTTTGATCAGCTATCCTTGCTTGGCAAAATAAAAGACTACTTTTGGCATCTAGCTTTGCCGCTGCTAGCGAGCACCGTTGGCGGTTTTGCAGGCTTGACTTATTTGACCAAGTTTAGCTTTTTAGAAGAGCTTGGCAAGCAGTATGTACTGACCGCACGTGCCAAAGGCTTGGGCGAGCGCCAAGTGCTCTATGGGCATGTGTTTCGTAATGCGATGCTGATTATTATTGCTGGTATTCCAGCGGCTATCGTTGGGATATTTTTTGCGGGTAATTTCTTGATTGAGATTATTTTCAAGTTAGATGGACTTGGACTGTTAGGTTTCGAGGCTATTCAACAGCGTGATTATCCTGTGATCTTTGGCACGCTATTTATCTTTACTTTACTGGGTCTGCTGCTGCAGCTGATCAGTGATCTAAGCTATCACTTGATCGATCCGCGCATTGATTTTGAGGGTCGCTAATGTCAACTTCTCATATAGCACCTGATCCTCATGCTACTACTGATGCCAAGCTTGCTAGTACTAGTTTACGGGACTCTAGCTCTTCCAAACCCTCTCAACATCCTGAATCTGAGCCACCCTTTGACTCCAATCTGACCGTATCTGCTCATAAAAAATCACGGTTAAATCCTATTTGGCAAGCGCGGCTAAAGCGCTTTAAAAGCAACCGCTTAGGGCTGATATCATTAATTGTGTTTGCCATAATTTTTGTCATCTGTATGGCGGTTGATGTCATTGCCAACGATAAGCCCTTGATGGTGCAATACGATGGCGGCTATTACTTCCCTGTTGCCAAAGCCTATCCTGAGACTACCTTTGGCGGTATCTTTGAGACTGAAGCCAATTATAAAGATCCTGCGGTTCAAGAATTAATAAATGCCCAAGGCTATTATGTGATGCCACTAATACCGTTTGCCGATCAAACGCCAAACGTCGAGCTGGCGATTCCTTATCCTGCCGCGCCCAATAGTCAAAACTGGCTGGGTACGGATGACCAAGGCCGCGATGTGCTGGCACGTATTCTCTACGGTTTGCGCGTGTCGCTACTGTTTGGCTTAGCGCTGACTTTAGCAGGCGCGCTGATCGGTATTATTGTTGGTGCTATTCAGGGCTATTATGGCGGCTGGGTCGATCTAGCGGGTCAGCGCTTTATGGAAGTCTGGGGCGGGATGCCGCAGCTGTTTATGATTATTATTCTTGTCAGTCTGTTCAGCCCTAGCATCTATGTACTGTTTGCCTTGATGCTACTATTTGGCTGGATGGGGCTGGTAGGTTTAGTGCGAGCAGAATTTTTACGGGCGCGTAATTTTGATTATGTGCGCGCGGCGCGTAATTTAGGGGTTAGCGATAGTCAAATCATGCTCAAGCATATTTTACCTAATGCGCTAGCATCGAGTCTGTCACAACTGCCCTTTATTTTGACCGCTAATATTATTGCTTTAACTGCACTGGACTTTTTAGGTTATGGTCTACCGCCAGGCTCGCCTTCGTTAGGAGAGCTGATGGTACAAGGTAAAAACAACTTAGATGCGCCGTGGCTTGCCTTATCAGGATTCTTTAGTCTCACCTTTATTTTATCGCTGCTTATATTCATTGGCGAAGCGCTACGTGATGCGTTTGATCCGAGGCGCTCTTAATATGATTATTAATAAAAAAATACCTATAGTGCCAATTCCTGAGCCAATATTGACAGTAAATGAGCTAACTATCACTACCAAAGCAGGACTAGTGCTAGTTGATAAGCTCTCTTATCAGCTCTGCCAAGGTCAGACACTTGCTATCGTCGGTGAGTCAGGTTCTGGTAAGTCTATTGCCAGCTTAGCGCTATTAGAGCTACTGCCTGAGAGCTTGACAGTCAGCGGCAAGGTACAAATAGCGGACAGCATTAATAATAGCAATATGCTTGAGCTACCTATTGTCAATGCCCGTAATCGTAATAAATCGCTACAAGCTATTCGTGGTCAGCGTATTGGTATGATATTTCAAGAGCCGATGACCGCGCTCAATCCGCTACATACTGTTGCCAAGCAAATCGCTGAATCGCTGCGATTAAGCGGCGTTGCCAAAAAGCAATGGCGCACGCAAACCATCACTCTGTTAAATGATGTCAATATTATCGATCCTGAAGATAAGCTAGATCGCTATCCGCATGAGCTATCTGGTGGTCAGCGTCAGCGGGTAATGATCGCCATGGCGCTAGCTCAGCAGCCGGATATCTTAATAGCGGATGAGCCAACCACGGCGCTGGACGTGACCTTGCAGCATGAGATATTAGCACTGCTCAATGATCTCAAGTCGGATCATAATATGGCGATGATTCTGATCAGCCATGATCTAAATCTCGTTAAGCGCTATAGCGATGACCTTATCGTTATGCGCCAAGGTCATACTATCGAGCAAGGTGCGACCGCTACGATTTTTGCCAGTCCCAAGGCTGAGTATACTCGTACCCTCATGCAGCAAGACTTTGGACAAGCGCTTGCTATCGAGCAGCTCAAAGCGTCAGATAAAGCAGCTGTATTACAAGTTGATGATCTACAAGTGCAATTCCCGATTGAAAAAAATATATTTGGCGCAACTAAGCGCTGGTTTGATGCGGTAAAAGATGTCGATATGACGCTAGCAGCAGGCCAAGCTTTAGGGATAGTCGGCGAGTCGGGATCAGGTAAAACCACTATCGCTTTAGCACTCAGTCAATTGCTTAGCAATCAGGCAACAGTTAAGGGTCAAATAGCGATTGATGGTCAAGATATCGCTATGCTATCAAAACGTCAGCTGCGCAAATTCCGTGCGCAGATGCAGATGGTCTTTCAAGATCCGTTTGCTAGTATTAATCCGCGTATGACCGTGATGCAAATTGTCGAGGAGGGGTTGCTAGTACAAGGCATCGAAAAAGCAGCGCGCGAAGATGCCGTTATGCAGAGCTTAACCACGGTGCACCTACCGACTGACTTTGTCCATCGTTATCCGCATGAGCTATCAGGTGGTCAGCGTCAGCGCGTGGCGCTCGCAAGAGCATTGGTGATGCAGCCACGCTTGATTATTCTTGATGAACCCACCTCAGCTCTCGATAGTACGACTCAAGTTACCGTTGTTAATTTGCTACGTGAAATACAGCAAAAATTTAATATCAGCTACGTGTTTATCAGCCACGATCTAAAAGTAGTTCGCGCGCTCTGTCAGCATATTATGGTGCTAAAAGAAGGCGTATGTGTGGAGTCAGGCGCAACAGAAGCTATCTTTGATAATCCCCAGCATCCTTATGCGCAACGATTATTACAGGCAAGTATGCAGCTATAAAATAGCCTAAGTAAGGTTTATAACTTGATTCAGATACCAAGTTATGATGCCAATATCCAAACTATATTTTACTATGAGCGTTTAATTTTACTTCAAGGTAATTAGTCATTAGTAATGTATTCTTAAGGTAACTGTCAGCTATAAATTGACTGTTATTAGGTAAATAAACTACATAATAAAAATATTTCGGTGATACCTAAAAGATATAATAGGACTATAAATTACTAGAAAATCATTAGGAGCTTCTTATGAACTTCAAAATACAAGCCAAAGTCATTGGTATGGCGATAGTAGCCAGCAGTGCACTATACGCAGGTTGTACTGCTACTGACAATAGCACTACCGTTAAGAACCCAACCGCTGTCAACCCTTATGCACCAACGGATCCAAACTTAGCCGTAGCGACGGTAGCTGGTGGTTGTTTTTGGTGCGTGGAAGCTGGATATGAGAAGATACCTGGGGTGATTGAAGTAGTCTCAGGCTATGCTGGTGGTGATACGCCAAACCCAACTTACAATACTGTATCAGCAGGGGGCACAGGCTATACTGAAGCTGCGCAAATCTATTATGACCCTACTCAAATTACTTATAATGGCATAGTGCAAGCATTATGGCGGATTGCTGATCCCACTGATGCTGATGGTCAGTATGTCGATCGTGGTACTCAATATCGCCCTGCTATTTTTTATCATAACGAACAAGAAAAACAAATTGCAGAAACCGCTAAACAGGACCTACAGGCCTCAGGCGTCTATGAGAAGCCAGTAGTGATTGAGATCGTCCCTGCTACGATGTTCTATCCAGCCGAAGAGTACCATCAGGACTATTATAAAAAGAACCCACTACGCTATAAAGCCTATACCTTTAACTCTGGTCGCTATCAGTTTATTGAGAGCGTCTATGGCAAAGACTACGAGCTGGACTTTAACCAGTTCAAACCTACTGCTGCCGATATTGCTGCGCAGTCAAAGGCAAGTGAGAATACAACAAGTAGCGCTATATCGAGCAAAGGCTTTAATCCAGCTACCTTTGTTAAACCTTCACAAGATGAGTTAAAAAAATCATTGAGTAGTATTCAATATAAAGTATCGCAAAAGGATGGTACCGAACGCGCTTTTGATAATGAATATTGGGATAATAAACAGCCAGGACTTTATGTCGATATCGTATCGGGCGAGCCGTTATATTCCTCGCGTGATCAATTTAAGTCTGGCACAGGCTGGCCAAGCTTTACTCGTCCGCTAAACGCTGAGATGGTGGTTGAAAAAGCCGATCCAGGTATCTTTGGTACTCGTACTGAAATACGCAGTCGTTATGCAGACTCGCATATTGGCCATGTGTTCGATGATGGTCCAGCACCGACTGGCAAGCGTTATTGCATGAACTCGGCGGCGATGCGCTTTATACCACTAGCTCAGATGGAAGCGGCGGGCTATGGTAATTGGATCGATGAGGTAAAAACCGCTAGCTAAGTTTGATCACTGTTTTTATATTTAAACAAATCGCTCACTGATGGTTAAGCATCGCTATAGTGAGCGATTCTTATTGAGTGATTCTTATTGAGTGGTTTTCTGTTCAGGTTTGAATATTTTTATAACAAAAAATGCTGACTTTATTGAGTCAGCATTTTTGTTTTAATGGACGTACAATATTCAAAACGCAGGCTGTCGTCTAGGTAGTGCGTTTAAAAACTCATTACGCGCTTGATTATCGTGCATATACTCACCAAGCATCGCAGTACTACGAGTAGTCGAATGCTGCTTGCTCACCCCGCGCATCATCATACACATATGGGCAGCATCCATCACCACGGCAACCCCGCGACAGCCTGTTACATCCATAATGGTTTGCGCCACTTGCTCGCTAAGATTCTCTTGGATTTGCAAGCGACGAGCGAACATATCGACAATACGAGCAAACTTAGACAGACCTAATACGTGTCCATTAGGCAAATAACCGATATGAGCGATACCATGAAAAGGCAGCATATGGTGCTCACAAAGGGAGTAGAACTCGATATTTTGTACTAATACCAGCTCACGATTGGTCGAGGGAAATACGGCATCATTGACGACTTCCTCTAGGTTCTGATGATAGCCTTGAGTTAAATGCGCAAACGCTTTTGCTGCGCGCTGAGGCGTGTCCTCTAGACCTGGACGCTCTAAGTCCTCGCCCGTTGAGCTGATTAGCTGACGATAGGACTCAATACTTTGCTGATAATCAGAGATTACGGTTGGAGTGTTACTCATAAGGGGGCAGCCATCCAAAATGTGGGTATAGCATAACGCTAAATCTTAGGGTTTCAATCATAGTGAACCAAGCACGATGAACCAAGATTTTATAAAGTGTTTGCAAGCTGAAAAGGACTGTGATTATACTTGAAATTCACCTAGTTTCATACCGCTATAGGCAAAGCAATATAGCAGGGCTTTTTCAACAGACCCGAATAAAGATCAATTCTTTAATTCGCTATCAGTTTACGTCTGTTTACTTAATTAAATTGCTGTATAATGAGCCATCTGATTGCTCGATTTAAAATACCCTAATAGCTTAACTATTTAATAAGGATTTATTATGCTACTACAAGGACAACGTTTTGTCGTAACTGGCATCGCAAGCAAACTCTCTATCGCTTGGGCGATCGCTGAAGCGCTGCACCGTGAGGGTGCTTCACTGATCTTGACCTATCCTAATGATAAAATAAAAAAACGGGTAGATATGGCAGCCGAAGCGTTTGAAGCGGATCTTGTCCTTGAGTGTGACGTAGCCTCTGATGAGTCTATCGCTGCTTGCTTTGAGCAAGTAACGGCTCATTGGGGTGACGGAATTGACGGTGTTGTTCATGCCATTGGCTTTGCGCCGATGGATCAGCTCGATGGTGATTTTGTCAACGCGACCACTCGCGAGGGTAGTCATATTGCTCATGATATCTCAAGCTATAGCTTTGTAGCACTCGCCAAAGCGGCGCGCAAGCTACTAGCGATGCGTCATGGCTCTATGTTGACGCTCACTTATGAAGGTAGCATCTCAGTACTGCCTAACTATAATGTCATGGGTATGGCAAAAGCTAGCTTAGAGGCCAGCGTACGCTATCTTGCTACTTCTATGGGCTCTGAGGGCATCCGAGTTAATGCTATCTCAGCAGGTCCTATCCGTACGCTAGCAGCAAGTGGTATCAAGTCATTCCGTAAAATGCTTGATATCAGCGAAAAGATAGCCCCTCTACAGCGTAATGTGAGCCAAATGGAAGTTGGTAATGCTGCATTGTTCTTGTTATCGCCATGGGCCTCAGGTATCACAGGCGAGATTATGTTCGTTGATGCCGGTTTTAACACCGTCGCTATTAGCGAGCAGCTCATGACGTTGGGTGATACTGAAAAATAGTCTCAGCAAGGTTATATAACTTAAGTGATAATAGTTTAAGAAGGCGGCCAACGGGCGGCCTTTTTTGGTTATACTAAGGGCATTTTTGAGCGACCAGCTTATAGGCAATAGCTATGATAACCAGACTTCCAAGGTGGATATTGTGGGGCGGGGCAGTATTGGCATTTAGCGCAGGCTGTCTGAACACTGCCGCGCTAATGGGCTTTACTAACTTATCCGTATCGCATGTCACAGGGAACGTAAGCTTATTTTCAGCCGCTATTGCTCATTTTGATGGACGTAGCATTCTCTATATTAGTGCGTCTTTATTGGCCTTTTTGGCAGGCTCTATACTTAGTGGCTTTGTGATCGGGCAGACCTCTCTAAAGTTGGGTCGGCGCTACGGTAACGCGCTATATATAGAGGCGGCTTTACTGCTGCTCAGCTATTTTCTCTATCAGCAGCACGATTATTTAGGTCAGCTTACCGCTGCTATGGCTTGCGGGTTACAAAACGCTATGGTTGCCACTTATAGTGGTGCGGTCATTCGCACCACGCACTTAACAGGCTTGACCTCAGATATGGGTGCTTCAATCGGCAACTGGCTGGCAGGACGCTCTATTAGTAAACCGACGCTTGGCTTTCAAGCTATCATTTGGTATTGCTTTTGCGGCGGCGGGGTAGTCGGGGCTTTTTTGTATGCAAGAATCGGCTACGGATCATTATTTGTGCCTATTACTATCGTATTGATAGCAGCATTTGTTTATAACAAAGCTTCTGATAGATTACCAGAGAGACGACAACCTAAACGCAAAAAGCGCTTATCACAGTTATAAATATAAACAGTGGTAAGCGCTTTTTGTAATATACAGCTTTTACAGTGGTAGAGCTGTTAGATCAGACTATTCGTCTTCAGCGTCTTTGTGGTCTTCATGCTCATGCATAGCTTGCATCATACCTAGTGCTGAATCATCAGTACGTTGCTGATCCTCTTTGGCTAAATCGTCTTGATTAATATCTTTCGGCGCCAGCTTAGTGGTTGGGTCAACTTTATTACGTGTCATAGTATGCTCCATTTAGTTATTATTATATAACGATGTCTTAACTCTTTAATTATGAATTAATATTGATACCATTAATAGAGTATCATTACATCTCTTTGGTATCTGTGTGTAAAGAGATACCTGCTGATAGAGATATTGTACAGAGAATATTTAAGAAGTACCTGAGTACTTATTTCTAAGATAATGTTCAACACGCTGTATTATAATGGTTTTATATACTTTGCACATTCTTATGTTTCTATAGATAAAAGTCTGTTACTATCATTTTTTTTAGATAGCAACAGACCCTAATTAAAAAATTAACTTTATATTATCTACTAGGTCTCTTATGTAATGAGGGTGAGTCATGCCAGAACAAAGATTAGATAGCCATATTCCTGATGATGGCAATGAGTATTTATTTACGGATACTTTTCCCAAAGGAACAGGTAAAGGACTAATTGTGGTCGCTATAGCCGCGATTATCAGTGTCATTATCTATAACGTATTGCCTTATGATATCAATGCTAATAAAGGTCTAGCAGTGCTATTTTTTATAGGCGCATTATGGTTGACTGAAGCCATCCACGTGACGATTACTGCTATATTGGTGGTAGTCGTCGGTGCCTTAGTAGGTATACCAGAGTTTGATGCCAAAATAGGTTTAGAGAGTTTCGCCAACCCTATTATCTATTTATTTTTCGGTGGTTTCGCTTTGGCAGCCGCCCTACATGTACAGCAATTAGATCGAAAAATTGCTCTAAAAATTCTATCGATGTCAGGTGGTAAGCTTGGCACGGCAGTATATTTAATATTTGGCGTTACCGCTTTTCTATCGATGTGGATATCGAATACTGCTACGGCTGCGATGATGCTACCACTAGCTCTAGGTATTCTTACCCAAGTGGATCGTGAAAAAGATAGAGGGACTTTTGTTTTTGTGCTTCTAGGTATTGCTTATTCCGCAAGTCTTGGCGGTTTAGGGACGATCGTCGGCTCACCTCCAAATGCTATTGCTGCCGACGCTTTAGGTATTGCCTTTATCGATTGGATGAAGTTTGGTATTCCAATTATGCTAGTGCTATTGCCCTTGTTATTGGGTGCCATGTACTTTGTGCTTAAACCTAACCTTAATCGTAAAGTAACACTTGCCCAAGACGACTCTATCGAGTGGAACAAGCCACGGATAGTCACTATCATCATCTTCATTTTGACTGCGCTTAGCTGGATATTTTCTAAGCAGCTTGGTGCCGCGCTTGGCATTAGCGATACCGATGCTGTGATTGCATTGACAGCGGCGGCAGCTGTCGTTAGTTGTGGACTGGTGTCATGGAAACAAGTTTCAGACAATACTGACTGGGGCGTACTCATGCTTTTCGGTGGTGGTATCGCATTATCAACGGTACTTAAAGTGTCTGGCGCCTCTTTAGTGCTAGGTCAAACAGTTGCTAATGCTTTAGCAACTGCGCCACTAATCTTAGTGATGATTGCTGTATCGGCCTTTATTATCTTCTTGACAGAGTTTGCCTCTAACACGGCATCTGCTGCATTGCTAGTTCCTGTATTTGCCGCAATTGCAGAGCAAATGGGCGTACCGACTGAAGTCTTGGTATTGGTTATTGGTATTGGTGCTTCTTGTGCCTTTATGCTGCCTGTTGCAACACCACCAAATGCTATTGTATTTGGTACAGGGCTCATAAAACAATCGGAGATGATACGAGTTGGAGTCGTGCTCAATATTATTGCTATGTTCGTCGTTGGTTTGTGGGCGTATTTCTTTTTACTATAACGGCTTATTAACTTAACGATATATCAAAAAAACCGCTGTCTAAATGAGTTAGATAGCGGTTTTTTCAACAGACCCTAGACTCTAGCCAATATAATCCAGCCATATCCAACCATTTTCAAGCCATTCCATTAGCTCATCAGGATCGATATCTTCAATATCATCTTGTTGGATTTGCTCGCCATCAGCAAAGCGCTTTAACAGCGCAGTTGCGGTATTATCCAATCCGTCTAGTCTTTGTCCATTAGCATATAGAGTAGTGTTGCCATCATACTGATTATAAAGCAGGCGATTGCTATAATCGGCTTGCAAAGTAGCACCCTCAGCCAAAGCTTGCATCAGCTCATCAGTGCTTATAGTCTCTTCTGGCATTAATGCATCGTACTGGCGCTTACTAACGACTTCACAAACCGCTTGACGAATAATATCAGCGCCTTGCTCAGATTGCAGTAGCTGTAATAGCTGAGAGGTTATCGCGTCAATACTGTTCCCTTGCAGCTCGCCTGATACTTGAGACGCTTGCGGTAGTAGCATCGGGGTGAATAGGCGACTATCATTGGTTGCCACATCGGCCAGACTATCGATAATTTGCATCAAATTAGGACGGCGACAGCCAAATGAAAAGGTCAAACAATCATCCTGCGCTAAGCCAAAATGCGATAATTTAGGGGGCACGTATAGTACATCACCAGCTTCTAATACCTCATCAAAAATTATCTCACCCATATCATCAAAGAGTCGTATAGGTTCGCCTGTTACAAACTCAGTATGCTCATCACACACCTTGCCAAGTTGCCAGCGCCGTGAGCCGTATCCTTGGGCTAAGAATACATCATAATCATCATAATGCTTACCGACTGAGCCGCCTTTTGGGGCGTAGGACACCATAATATCATCGCGCTGCCACTGCGGTATAAAGTCAAACGCTTGCCATAACTGTCCAAGATCGGCTGACCACTGTTCCAAATTTTGTACTAACACGGTCCATTGTTCTGGCAAATTATCAAAGTCTGTCTCTGTCAGTGGACTCTTTTTGACTTGCCATTGTGGCTCATTGTTTTGCTTAGCAGCGGACTGAGTCAATAATCTGGCACTAGCCTCTTCCTCTAGCGCTAAGGCCAAGATATCTTCTGGTTCAAACATGCCAATGAGCTGAGGTAATCCTTGTCTAATCAACAACGGCTTTTTTTGCCAGTATTCACTCAAAAATTGCTCAGCAGAGAGTAACTCAGGTAAACAAAGTGCTATAGCGCTCATAGGAAGATCCGTATGGTTATAAAAAATTAAAGGGCTTGTTGTCAGGATGTATTTGAACTTTCACAAGAGGGTATATCGTTAGCAAATGGCTTTAGTAATGCTGTTTAATAGTTTATGATAAGCGACTGCTTACCCGTCTAAACCTAATTTGAGAAACTTATGAAAAAACTACAGATTATCGCTATTATTACGAGTCTTTTTTTCCTGCAAGCTTGTGTACACAAACTCGTCACCGTACCTGTAAAAGTCGCTTATAAAACCACAAAGGGGATTGCCAAAGGCACAGTAGCAGTCGGCAAAGCCATTATACCTGGTGATAGTGATGACGATAAAAAAGACGATTAATCCTACTAAATAAGCTTACTTAATAGGTAAAACTTGCTGCTTGTGCTTGTTATTTCTATCAAAAAAGACAGTCATTGCAGCAGCGGTAATGCCGCCAATCAATGCCAGCGCCATATCTTGGTGCGCATCCCACATATCTCCTTGCTGACCATTATAAGCTTCTGCCGCCTCAGGTGATAGCGTGGTAGCAATACCCCATTCAAATAACTCGTAGAGTAGGCTGGTTGACATATTCAGCATTAATGTTAATACGATCAACTGCTTAGTCGACTGAATTTTTAGCACATAATTTAAGCCCTGATACATGACGCTAAATATCAATAATCCATAGCTAAAATGCACGAGCCGATCATACATATTGCGTTGCCAGCCAAATACTGTACTTAATCGTACACCGAATAATTGCTGCGTCCAATCGTCGTAGGGCACATAAGAATATAAATAGCGTGCTCCAATGATATGGATGAATAAAAACAGAGTTGCGAGTACGTACGCCTTAGCGCTAATATGCCAGTAACGATACAATGCTACTATTACTGCCAAAAATATCAGCGTGCCCGCTTGGTGCAGTAGATAGCTTGACCATTCTAAAGGATTTATGCTGGCAAGTATCATGACAATTAGCACAATAATAGTGCTAATAAATACAGGATTAAAGCGCTTACTCATACATAAGCCTAGCCTTGATTAACATGACTTAAGAATTAAGACGTAAAAGAGTCGTATCATAGCAGTCACTAGCAAAAATATCTAAATATTGCTGTAATTAGTCTATTTTATAATAACAATGACTCTCATCATAAAAATTGCTAACACCGAGCTATTGATAATAAATTAAAGACTTATTAACGGTTATTTACTATAAATTCATAATATTTTTTTGCTAATATAATAAGTCAATGACTACATATTTTGAGGGCAATATGATTAAAAGTAAAAAAATAACCGTGGTTTATCAAGGGTATATTGACCCTGACAAGCTAGGATCAGGAAACTCCGATGGTACTGATTTTTTATATAACTTAGCCCAGACTAAAGCGGCGCTACCTGATGCCAAAATTATACTATCGACTTGGAATAGCTTTGAGTTTCCAGCCCAGTACAACACTGCGCAAAAGCTTGGCGTCGATAGCTTGATTTTGAACGAAGACCCAGGTGGATTACCTAATATTAGATTCGGTTTTGATGCGCCAAATAATGCCAATCGCCAAATTACCTCAGCAGCCGCTGGTATGGCATTAGTAGATACTAAATATGCGTTAAAACTGCGCGCCGATAGTTACTTAACCAACGCCAACCTACTAAGTATTTACGATCAGTATTTAGAAGCCGTGCAGCGTGGCGCACCGCAACGAGATAGCAATACTTTAACCTCAAAGAATAAGTCTAAAGCTAAATCCAAAAAAGCCACTGCTAAAGCTAAAAAGTCTGGCAAGAAAACCAATAAAAAGTACTCGCCAATTGCGGTCGCTAATTTCTTTACTATTGATCCTAGTATCTATCAGCATATGGCCTATCATGTTAGTGACTGGCTGCAATTTGGCCGCCGCAAGGTGTTGCAAGAGTACTGGTCAGTGAAACCTATGACTACAAAGAACGCAACTTATTTTGAAAATAACGCCCACGATATGGAGGCGACTTTTTATGATGATCAGTTCCGTACGCGCTTGGCAGTCGAGCAGCATATCGCCGTTAACTATGCCAAATCTCGCGGCTATAAAGTGCCAAATTTGTACAATGAGACCGATGAGACTATATTGGCAGGTCATGATCGCTTTTTGGCTGAGCATTTTGTAGTGCTTGATATCGATCAGTTGGGTCTAAGTTTTCCGAAATACGACTGGGTAAAAAACGATGAGTTTGCGGTGCTTAACTGTGTCAATCACGAAGATTGGTATCGTCTGTTTGCTGACTATTGGCAAGTGAGATCGCCTAATCAAGTGTTGTTGCAGGCAGGTGATGAGCGTCAAGCTCTAAAGCGTAATGCTGTGTCTATTACGACTAATCAGCTATCAATGAATCAAATTTATCCTCAATAGTATTGTTGACTCAAGTGCTCTGATAGCAAGTGTTTTGACCATAAGCGATTAACTAATAAAAGCGGCTAGTTAACTTTAACTGGCCGCTTTTATTGTTTTACAAAGCTATTAACTATCAAGTTAATCTGTTTTTAATCCTTTTCGTAATAGATAGTTATACTCATCAGGAGTACCACAAAAATCAATCTCATCAGCGTTGATACAGTGATAACGTACTTCTTTGCCTTGTTCAATTAATAAGTTATAAATAGGAGCAATGTATAGCTCGTTGTTGACCAGCATATTTTGCGCTTTTGCTTTGACTATCAAATCGATATATAGCGCTTTGCTCGCAAAATAGTACAAGCCATCACTACACAAATCTGAGATGCGCTGTTTTTCCGTGGTACGACTGACTCTATCGTTATCGTCTATTTCAATGAATGACCAGTGCTCACCATCACCGCGAAATACTTCTAAATAGCCTGCGCAATCATTGATGAAGTCAGGTTTTTTAAAGTCATAACGAAAGGTGTCAATGTTGAAGATAAATAGTGGTTCATCATCATTAATACTAGAATCCTTAATTCCTAACAGCACTGTTTCAGCTTGCCCTTGCGTCTCAAAATCTAAGACTCTAATAAGGTAATGCTTAATATTAAGCGCTTGCAACCGCTTTTCAACGAATTGCCTAGTATCAAAGCAATCTCGCAACACAATAACAAACAGCTCTGATTCAAAATAGCACCCAAAGGACTTGAGCGCTAAATCAAATACATACTCGTCATCGACAGTTAACTGATATTTTGGCACCTCAAATCCTGCCTTAAAAAAGCGACTACTAAGTCCCGCCATAGGAATCACAATCATTTAACTCTCCAAAATATTGTCAGTTTGCTCAGCATCGACTAACTGGTTACTGATGCCACTATGCTCAATAGGATTGATATACACATATTCTTTGTATAAGCGAAAAGCGTTAATAAGCATGGCTTGCTGCCGATCCGGTCTATCAGCGTGAAGAGGTAACATCGATAAAAACAGTAACACTACTGCTGGCATAATATCTATGGCATCTATACCTTCAACAAAGTTGAATTGTAGAAATTCCGCTTGAATACGCTCTAAGCGCTCATCCATATCAAAATGAATAATATTTCCTGCACCTTTTACCTCATGACTGGCAATAATCTCAAAGCGCCCAGCAATAATGAAGTCATACATACCAACTACTGAGTGAGCAAGCTTAGCCAAATCATAAGACATATCACCAAAAATACTAAAGTTTTCATAGCAATCGAGACCACGCGGGTCGATTAATTTTAATCGACGACCACGAGTATCAAATAGCATATTACTAAAACATAAATCACCGTGCATAATAACGGGACGTTTGGGCAATTTAAGCATTTTAGTTATGCAATCTTGGGTAATATCATGTATGGGGCCCAGCTCAATCCCTTGATAAAAAACTGGAGAGTGTAGATCAATTTGAGACGATTTTTGATAGGCTTTTAGACGGCTAAGTGTTTTTTTGCAGTATAGACTGTCTCGGCATTCATCAATATCGCTAGCATCAAGTGTATGGATATATTCTTTACTTGCAGCATGACCAAAATAATCTTTTATTAGATCAAATGTATTGCGCCAAAACCAAATAGGATTACGCCCATGAACATACAGCTCGTTCAATGGTAATAATGGCAAAAACTCCAAGCAGTAATAGGTCGTAATGCCGTCTTGCAAACGTCCATTATCAATAAATTGCGGCGTAAAACGTCGAAGTTTTGGTGGCAAATGAGAGAACCAGTAGATTTCCGCTTGAATCTTAATATCATCATTGCTCGTTTTAGTGACGATACCTGACTTTATAATTAAAGCATTAAAAGAGCGTTGAGTGGTGATACTAGATCTGGCATCAAAGTAACTTCTAAAATGACTGCAATTGTACCAATCTGTTGGCTGGACCTCGCTTACAGCAATACTGTTTTGATAATAAGCAATCGCTTCAGGAAAGCTCTTTGTAAAAAGTGCTAAAGCCTTTACCAAATCAGCTTTGGAAGAAAAACAGTAGTAGCCAAGCCAGCGCGATTCATTATCTTGACGCTGATATCTATCATACCAGTCGCCTTGTCTATTTTGATCAACGGTTGCGATACAATCACTATCGGTTGGGATATCATTGAGTAGTCGATTACCTTGCAGAATTCGGATTGGCTCAGTAGGACAATCAATCTCAATGTTAAGAACATGCAACATTGATTCAGCAAAGCCAATAGTATCGCAAATACGTTGAATACTAATATTCAGCTGATTGATGACCATTTGCTCATTGATCGTGAGTTGGTAATGCTGCGGTAGTGTCACTATTATTTTTTCATCAGCAAAATAACTACGAAAATTATTAACTTGTAGCTCCAGCATTTTCTTGTTGCCAATAGGAAGCATACAAGGTGGTATTGGACCGACTTCTGCCTCAAGCTCAGCATTCACAAACTTTGAAGAATGAATAATAATCATGGCGACATTCCTAATAGTTTACAGATATCCTCATAAGATAAATCCAAAAATTCTTTAGGTCGTATCGCTTTGTCATCGATATAAAACCCTTCAAAACCGCACCAAGGTTTACCGACATAGATCTCGTCGTAAGGAATATCATGTCTGGCCAGCCAGTCAATAATAATAGGCAGGGTGTTTTTATTAATCTCGCCAATATTGCTTGAATAGGTGCGCATGTTGCGACTGGTATTTAAAACGATAGTAAAGCCTTGGCTATGGTATTCGCGAAGTTTTTCTACCATCGCAAGGATAGGTTTGGCATTCGTATAATCAGAATTCTGTGTATTACATAAAGTATCATCTATATCGAAAATAAGACGTTTCATAAGTATTTTTCTTAATAATAAAGTCAAAGTTAGTAACGCTATTAGGCTGCACTTCGATTATTATTATGAATTAATCACTTATAAATCATGGTGGTAGTAGAATATAAATATCGTATTGTTGTTGTTTGTCTAAGCAAGTTAAAATTACATAATACTACTCAGGATTAGTGTAGATAGACAAAAAAATGACACCTAAAGAGGTGTCATGATGTTTTTTGGATGATATATGCATTACTAAATTTGACGATTAAAGCTTGGCAATCCACTCTTTAATAGTGCTTGCTTGCTCAGCGGCATTACCAATATAAGTCGCTGGCGTTAACTGTCGCAGACTGTCTTTATCCGCCTCACTAACGGCCGATAGCTCATCACTTTCTACAAAAGTCAGCATCGCCGCGCGGGTCATCGCATTACCACGAGTGAGCGCTTTTAGCTTCTCGTAAGGGTTTTCAACGCGATAGCGACGCATAACTGTTTGGATTGGCTCTGCTAGCACTTCTTGCGCCTTGTCCAAATCGTCATTTAAGCGTTGGGCATTCAATTCAAGCTTACCCACACCTTTTAAGCAAGCATCATAAGCGATCATGCTTTGTGCTAGACCAACACCGATATTACGCAATACGGTTGAATCTGATAAATCGCGCTGCATCCGTGAGATTGGTAATTTTTCACCTAAATGAGCGAGCATAGCATTTGCAACGCCCAAATTACCCTCAGAGTTTTCAAAATCAATAGGGTTAACTTTATGTGGCATGGTTGATGAGCCAACTTCACCGTCTTTTAGACGCTGCTTAAAGTAGCCTAAGCTGATATATTGCCAAATATCACGGTTAAAATCGATCAATATAGTATTAAAGCGCTTGAGCACATCAAATAGCTCGGCGATATAATCATGTGGCTCAATCTGCGTGGTATAAGGATTAAAAGTCAGCTCTAGACGCTCATTGATAAAGTGTTCAGCATGCATCTGCCAATCGACATCAGGATATGCCGAGTAATGAGCATTATAGTTACCGACAGCACCATTGATTTTGCCTAATAATTCAACTTGTCCTGCCTGCTTGATTTGACGCGCTAGACGATAAGCGACGTTCGCCATCTCTTTACCTAGCGTCGTCGGGCTAGCTGTTTGCCCATGAGTGCGTGACAGCATCGGTTGGTCAGCGTGGGTAATCGCCAAATCGACGATACTGTCTGTCACTTGTTGCATCTTAGCCAGCACGATGCTACGGCTGTCTTTTAGCATCAAGGCATAAGATAAGTTATTGATATCTTCACTCGTACAAGCAAAATGAATAAACTCTAAACTTTCTTCTAATTGCTGATTACCACGGAATTTGTCCTTAATGAAGTATTCAACGGCTTTGACATCGTGATTGGTTGTCGCTTCAATATCTTTGATTGCTTGGGCGTCGTCTTCACTAAAGTTGTCTACGATAGCATTTAAAAAGTCATTAGTATCACTATCAAAAGCGGCTAACTCTTCAATAGCCGTATTCTCAGCGAGTGACTGCAACCAACGAATCTCAACAGTGACACGGGCTTTTATCAGGCCAAACTCAGACAAATAAGGGCGTAAGCTGTCGGCTTTGGCTGCGTAGCGACCGTCAATTGGGGAGAGGGCCGTTAGGGCAGATAACGAGGTGGTCATAACAATACCTTTCAATGAATAGTAAGTGAATCAATTTATGGTGCAGTAGGGTGTTTTCGGTAGATGATTATAACAAGAGTTGCTACAAAAAAGGCATGATTAAAGCAAGTGTTTGGTTCAGGTTACCAAGCTATCAGAAAAAAGGGCTATATAAATAAAAACTACCACAAATCTAGTGTATATATACCCTAATATAAATATATACATTTGTTCATATTTTCATTGCACTTTAGAAATAAAACTGCTTAAATACGCTTGAAATGCTATTAAATTTTGGCTTGCTTAAGGAAAAATAACCAATGAATAAAAAGTTAAGCGTTGTGCTACTGAGCGCAGCTTTGGGATTAAGTGCTTGTGGTGGTGATTCTGATAGCAGTGGTTCTTCAAGCTCCTCTGGTGGCGCTCAATTAGACGGATTATCAAACTGTAATATTACAGGGAATATCATCACTGTTAATAGCATTGGCAGTAGCACGGCAAGTAGATGTGTAGTCAAAAAACCTAATATTAATAACGGCAAAAAGTTCTCATTGAGCTGTCAGATTTTTGGTCTGCCAAATCTGCCAGGTGGTCAGACTGCAAGATTTAGTATTTTAAGCGAGTCAGGTGGCGATGCTGATGATGTCAAACGTGACATTGAACGCAACCCAAATGGTAGATATGCCTATGATTGTGTCAATAATTCTAATCTAAATCCAAGTATACCTACCAGACCTACAAGACCGAGCCTACCTAATGTGAGTCCTGATCTTAATGTTTCTAAATCCTGCAGTATAGTAGGTAACACGGTAAATGGTTTTGGCAATGAAGATTGCAGATTAATAGGGGCAAATACTAATGCCGTTATTAGCTGTTATAGTAACTCACTATTGGTTAATGGCAGCTTTGAAGGTATTAGCATTACTAATACAACTTATACTTCAGGCAGAGCAAATATAGGCAAATACTCTATACAGTGTCCTTAATACAATAAAAAATGACCCTCTACTAATTTTTATTAATGAGCTATTCAATAAAAAGGCATTGTCTATTAAGTAGTCGATGCCTTTTTTAATGAGTCACGGATAAATAGATAAATAGGTAAATAGTTTATATTATGAAAGACAAAACTCTCTTCGTCTCATCGGTTCTTGTAGCATTTATATTTGGTATCTTGAGCACTTATCTAGTTATGACCAAGCAGCAGATGGATCAAGTTATGCGAGCAAAGCAGACTTCTGTAGTCTCAAACAATCAAAACGTTGCTAATCAAGAGAACAATCCACTAATAGCGTTAGAAAACTTTGCCAATAGTGAAGAGACAAGATCAGAAAATGGTAAGGGTTCAAATAGTCCATCTATAAACGACTACTCACAACAGCAAGCATTAGAAATAGTCAATCAAATGCCTGACTATATGCTGGGGCAGTATGTTGATAAATTTATGGCCAAAGGAGCAAGCGAAGTCATTGGCGACAAGAGACGCTTTGCCCAAAGAGCGGTTGAAGAGTTATATAAAGAAAACGACAATCAACCTTTATCAGGGTCTATTAAATTATCTCTTGATTCATCTTTGCCTTCTATATCCGTGGACACGTCAAATCTTAATAAAGACGCTAAACTGTTTGCTCATTTAGATACCGATGGAAAAGTACCCGCCAGCGCCTTTGTATTCGTTAAATGGGTGAATAATCAAACGGGTCAAGTACTGTTGTTTGAGAAAAAAGACATCGTCGCTAATAGTAATCAAAACTGGGTTAGCTTTAAGCCTTATGAGGGTTGGACTCAGGGTAGCTATGATATTCGCTTTTATCAATTTACCTCTGAGCTTGAGCCTATTGCGCAATTGACTTATCAAATCTTTGAGGTTAGTGAATCTCAAAATGGCATGAGTGCAAACACAGATGGTGTCGTTACGGCAACCATTAGTCAATAAGAATACAAATCTTTAGACTTTGTTAGGCGCATCGATAGATTCAATGACGCCGCCGCCTAAACAAACCTCATCAATATAGAATACCGCTGATTGACCAGGGGTGACTGCGCGTTGTGGCTCATCAAATACTACTCTGACTTCTAAGCCTTTATCATCGAGGGCGAATACATGACAAGCTTGGTCGGGCTGGCGATAGCGTGCTTTTGCCATACAGAGCAGACCCTCTGTGGTAAAAACTTCCGCAGGTGGCAGGCCATCGACCCAATCCATTTTATAAGCTGTCAGCTCATTACTTAGCATCATTGGGTGTTCGTGTCCTTGACCGACAATCAAACGGTTCTTGTCCAAGTCTTTTGCCAATACAAACCATGGCTCCTCTGGACGGTCTTTAACCCCACCAATACCGATACCACCACGCTGACCTAAAGTGTAATACATAAGCCCGTCATGCGTACCAATAGTGTGGCCATCATCAGTGATGATATCGCCTTTTTGCGCGGGCAAGTACTGTTGTAAAAAGTCTTTGAATCGGCGCTCACCAATAAAGCAGATGCCCGTAGAGTCTTTTTTATTAGCCGTGATCAAATCGTGCTCTTCTGCAATCTGGCGCACTACAGGCTTTTCAAGTTCACCGACGGGAAATAAAGTTTTAGCAATCTTATCGCCGCCAACCGCATGTAAAAAATAACTTTGATCTTTATTGTTATCAAGGCCACGTAATAGCTGCGCAACTTCAGCGCCATCAGTATTGCGATAATTGATGCTACGGCGAGTATAATGACCCGTAGCGATATAATCTGCACCAAGCGTCAAGGCGTAATCTAAAAACGCCTTAAACTTAATCTCCTTATTACATAAAATATCAGGATTGGGTGTACGACCTGCTTTATACTCCGCTAAAAAGTGCTCGAAAACTCTGTCCCAATATTCCATCGCAAAATTCGCGGTATGCAATTTGATACCTATCTTATCGCATACTGATTGCGCATCCGCCAAGTCGTCCATCGCCGTACAGTATTCGCTACCGTCATCTTCTTCCCAGTTCTTCATGAACAAGCCTTCTACCATAAAGCCTGCCTGTTGCAGCAACACGGCTGATACCGACGAATCGACACCGCCTGACATACCGACGATGACACGTATGTCCGCAGGATTATCGATATCGCTAAGGGTTAGGGCAGTATGAGCACAAAAGTTTTGGGTCGTTGACATTGCGAGTGTGGTTGACATAAAAAGTCTCTTAACAACTTGTGGTAAAATAAGCGTCGTATTATAACAGCTAATGACGATCTGTTGGCGCGACTCACGAGTTGCATAAGCCAATCAGCACGGATTGAAGACGTCGCTAGTGATCTTAATAAATTTAATTTACTTTAGACATTGTTCAACAGACCCTACTTACTTTTGGTTATTTACTTTGGGAAAATATAATGATAAAAATTGGTCAAGGTGTCGACGTTCATGCTTTTCATAATAGTGGCGAGCAGCAGCAATACGTCATCCTAGCAGGAGTAGCAATCGAGCATACCCATAGCTTGCTAGCACATTCTGACGGTGATGTGGTATTACATGCACTCGCTGACGCCTTGCTTGGCGCATTAGCACTGGGAGATATAGGTCAGCATTTTCCTGATACTGATGCCGCGCATGCAGGGCTGGATTCACGAGTATTACTGCGTTACGTCTATGGCAAAATTCAAGCAGCAGGATATAAGCTAGGCAATGCTGATATCACTATCATGTGTGAGCGACCAAAGATTGCCCCTCATAATGAGGCTATGCGTACTAACATTGCTAACGATTTGCAAACAACAATTGATAATATTAGCGTTAAAGCCACTACTACTGAAAAGTTAGGGTTTACAGGTCGTCAAGAGGGCGTTATGGTCAATGCCGTGGTATTATTAACCAAAAATGAGCACTAAGACTGATTATAAAAATAGCAAGTCTACTTGATTTACACTTGTAATAAAGTACGGATTGCCCCATGTATCAGCCACATATCGTTTGAAATTCACTTTTGATACCACTATTTTTCACAAACCCTCTAATAATTAGGAGCTTTTATGAGCGAGCAAACCCCAAATACTGCTGCCAATGATGTCGAACAATTGATCCGTGATCAAATCAAAGACAACAAAGTTATTTTATACATGAAAGGCACGCCACAATTTCCACAGTGTGGATTTTCAGCGAAATCTATTGAAGTATTGACCCAAATTGGTCGTCCTTTTGCTTTTGTAAACATCTTAGAAAACCCAGAAATTCGTGCTACTTTACCAAAAGTTGCGAACTGGCCGACTTTTCCACAGTTATGGATTGATGGCGAGTTGATGGGTGGTTCTGATATTATTTTGCAAATGTACCAATCAGGTGAGCTTAAGCCTTTAGTTGAAGCCAATAGCCCAGCGGCATAGTTTTTTTAATATATTGTCTTTTGCTATGTTGTCTCTTGATGCATTAGCAATCAGCACCTATTTATAGCTAATGCGTTTAGCTCAATACTCAAAAAGCTCGAATAGTCTAATACTGACTGTTCGAGCTTTTTATTGTCTTTATAGGTCTTAAGCTTAGGTTTTAATTTTAGGCTTTGACCCCATGTAGGGCACAAGTTTCAAAAGTTTAATAATAAGAGAGTTCTATGACTAATCAATCTATTGACCAACAAGCCATTGAGCGTCGCCGCGAAAAATTAACCACAGATTCAGCGCGTATCATTGATATTGCTGATAATGAATCACACTCAGCGCTGAGATGTATTCATCAGCTTAGTGTCGCAGGCGGCGCAACGGAGGCAACCTATTTAGCCATCGAGCGTCGTATTGTCGCTGATCAAGATATAGCTGGAGCTTATCATTTGGCGCTGCTCGCGCAAGGAACCTCAGATTTGCCTATCGATGTCCGTCAACTTATTGAAATGGTAGTAGAAAAGGGCGACAATCAACAGCGTTTGGCGCTACTTAAGAACTTACCTCATCCTCCTGTGGATAGTATCAAGTCACAGATTTTGATTAGTGATGATGGGGAGGCGATTGGGCAGATGAATGCTTATTTACAAATAAATCCTGAGGGTTATGGTAGCCAGCATGTACTTAGTGCTCAGCCTGATACAGTTGCAACAATGAGTTCAGGTTTTAACAATGCCGATGATGACAGTAAATAGTCTAAGTATGCTGTTGCTGATCTAATTTTGGATTAAAATTTTTTGAGGTAAATATTCTTATACTACCCAAAAATTGCTATAATTACCGGTTACATCTTTATTATTAGTCGTTTATATCATTAGTCATTTATTCCAGTCATTGCTGGTTTTTTACATGCGATTGTCAATTACTCGTTTTGTAAGTTATTTTTAGCTAATCAATGACTTGCAGTGCGATAGTTATCATCAATCAAGCGAGGCAAATATGCAATATCCCAAAATTTACGATGTGGTCGTTATCGGCGGTGGTCATGCTGGTACAGAAGCCGCACTTGCTGCCGCACGTATGGGTGCGCAAACCTTGCTACTGACGCATAATATTGAGACGCTTGGGCAGATGAGCTGTAATCCTGCGATTGGCGGTATCGGTAAGTCACACTTAGTGCGTGAGATTGATGCGCTTGGCGGGGCGATGGCGCTGGCAACTGATAAATCAGGCATTCAGTTTCGGGTATTGAACAGTCGTAAAGGGGCGGCCGTTCGGGCTACGCGTGCGCAGGCGGATCGTATTCTTTACAAAGCCGCTATTCGTCATACCTTAGAGAACCAAGACAACCTCGATATCTTTCAACAAGGTGCGGATGACATTTTAGTCGAGAATGGTCGCGCAACTGCGGTGGTCAGCTCAACGGGTATCATATTTAAGACCGAAACCGTAGTGCTAACCTCAGGGACATTCTTAGGCGGCGTTATTCATATTGGTCTTGAAAACTCAAAGGGTGGACGGGCAGGAGATCAGCCTTCTATCAAGTTGGCCGATCGCTTGCGTGAACTCAAGCTACCAGTCGGTCGATTAAAGACAGGCACGCCCGCGCGTATTGATGCGCGTACGGTGGACTTTAGTGTGATGACCATACAGCCAGGCGATACGCCATTACCAGTGATGAGCTATATGGGTAATGTCGCTATGCACCCTGAGCAGGTCAATTGCTATATCACGCATACCAATGCGCGCACGCATGACATTATCCGTGAGAATTTAGATCGTTCGCCGATGTTCTCTGGCAAAATCGAAGGCGTAGGCCCGCGCTATTGTCCGTCTATTGAGGACAAAATTCATCGTTTTGCGGACAAGGACAGCCATCAGATATTTATTGAGCCTGAAGGTCTGACTACCCATGAGCTATATCCTAATGGTATTTCAACCAGTCTGCCATTTGATGTACAGCTTGAGTTTATCCATAGCATGAAAGGGCTTGAGAACGCTCATATTACCCGTCCAGGTTATGCGATTGAATATGATTACTTTGATCCACAAAGCCTCAAGCCAACTTTAGAGACTAAGTCGATTGATCGGCTGTATTTTGCAGGTCAGATCAATGGTACGACCGGTTATGAAGAGGCTGGCGTGCAGGGTCTATTAGCAGGGACAAATGCCGCGCTAGTTACTACTAATAATAAAGATTTTGACACTTGGACACCGCGTCGTGATCAGGCTTATTTGGGCGTACTGGTCGACGATCTAATCACTCATGGTACTGATGAGCCGTATCGGATGTTTACTAGTCGCGCTGAATATCGCCTGCTATTACGTGAAGATAACGCCGATCAGCGCTTAACTGAGATTGGTCGCAAACTAGGCTTAGTTGATGACACGCGCTGGCAAGCCTACGAGCAAAAGATGGACGCTATTAGTACCGAGACTGCGCGTCTAAAAGATATGTGGGCAACGCCGATGAACGAGCTTGGTAAGCAAGTCGCTACCCAAACAGGTGAAGTGCTATCTAAAGAATCTACTGCTTATGATTTGCTCAAACGTCCACAGATTCACTTCGCTGATATAGCTGCAATCACTGATTCACAAGTCGATACACTAGTTGGCGAGCAGATTGAGATATCAGTTAAGTACGCAGGATATATTGATCGTCAGCAGGAAGATATCGAACAGATGAAGCGCCTTGAGAATACTCCGCTACCTGTAGATTTTGATTATACTGTCGTATCTGGCCTATCAAATGAAGTAGTACAAAAGCTCACTCAAGTGCGTCCAGCAACGCTTGCGCAAGCCAGTCGTGTCAGTGGCGTAACGCCCGCTGCAATCCAGCTACTCGCGATGACGGTCAAAAAGCATAAAAAAGCCAAGGCTGCTTTAGAGTCATAGTTTCATTGTATATTTTAGACTATTACTTTTTATAGCAGCTTATGCCATTATACCGCCACCCTCAATTTCTAAGCGTAGGCTGTGGGTCTAAATCAGCATTGTAATTTTTTAAAGTTATTCGCTGGGCTAAAGCCACAGCCTACAAAAAATCATATCAAGTTGAGAGTCGCTTAGTACCTTTTGTTTTGATTGCTTGAGTCCCTCTATGACCGCTGCTATTATCTTCGCCATTACCATTGTACTGCCCAACCTTTTCTTGATGGGGTTGGGTTTTTTTATGAAAAGACGCGGCGAGGCCAGCAAAGAATTTATCGATCAAGCGTCAAGCTTTGTCTTTAATTATTGTCTGCCAGCATTGCTATTTTTTAGCGTCGTCGATAGTGAAGTCGATTACGGCAAGCAAATAGTGCTGATAGTCGCTGGTATAGTGGTCACTTTTATTTTATTTATCGGCTCTGAACTCTACGCTAGTCGCTTTATCAGCGCACCTGCTGACCAAGGCGTCTTTGTCCAAGGTGTGTTTCGCAGTAATATGGCGATTATCGGGCTTGCGACCGTCGCCAATGCCTATGGTGATATCGGTCTAAGTATTGGCGCGGTGTATATGGGCATTGTGACGATACTATTTAACGTGTTAGCGGTTGTTACTTTGAGCCGAGTGTCCAAAAGTGCTGATGATACTTGGGTCAGTCGTAGCCTGATGATTGTCAAAAAGCTATTGACCAATCCATTGATTTTGGCGTTATTGGCCGCTTTTGCTTACAAAGCTTTGCCACTACCACCGCTAACAGGCGTCATTCATATTACTGGTGATTTGCTCGCAGCGGTCGCTTTACCCTTGGCGCTGATATGTGCGGGTGCCAGTATTGATCTAAAATCGATGCTACACCCTTCTGGGTTATCGATGCAGGCGAGTATTGGTCGCATTATTGTTGCGCCTATCTTAGCGATTACCATCGGTTTAGCTTTTGGTTTGACAGGCGTACACATGGGTGTGCTGTTCTTGATGGTCGCGTCCCCTACGGCTGCTGCCAGCTATGTGATGGCAAAAGCCATGGGCGGTAACGACGTGTTAGCGGCTAATATTTTAGCATTTACCACCGTAGTAGGATTGTTTGGCATGGCGATTGGCGCAGCGCTATTACGTGGACTAGGGCTAATGTGAATGCTAATGTTGTTTTTACTTATCCACACTTAAACAAAAGCTAACCAATATGGCCTCAGCATCGCGTATTTACCAAGATAGAAATATGCGGGTCAGGGCTCAACATTCTGTAACGACTCGCCTCAGCGCTCGTCCCTCACGCAAAAGCTAGCAGCATTGAGCTAATAAATCCTAGATTAGGATATTTCGATACTTTTAAAACAGCCTGAAATTTAGCAAATATTTTAGCGTTTACTACCTTTGTAGAACTATTTGGCACGACATCTGATGCGATCATACTACATAGCTTTGAGTCGAAAAAAATCCAGTAATGCGATTGCATTACTGGATTTTAATGAAACTTAATACTAGTTACTTACTTACGCCTTTCACGTTTTGCTTCACGACGTGCTTTACCTTTAGGGCTGACACGATAGGTCAAATAACCAAAGAATCCCAAAACCACTAAAAGAGCTACGATATAAGCAAATATAGTTGAGCCAATGACTAATGAGGCGCTGATAATAGGAGTAGTATCCATGATGATTATCCATTGATTAATAATTATTATCGATTGGCTTGCGTCAACAAACCTTTATCTATCAATAATTATGCAAGGGCGACCGAAGATTGTAAAGTAAACAAGTTTAGCTGAGGTGTAAGTTCTAGTGAACGCAGGCGTGCAGCTTGATCATAAATATTGGCAGTTACGATCAATTCGTCAGGCTGATATCGCGCTATAAAGTCAGCAAGCTTAGGCTGTACCGTGTCAACTGAGCCAATAAACGATACTGACAACGCACTATCGACCATCGCCTTTTCGCTCGAATTCCAGATACTGTTCATATCCTCGACAGGTTTTGGCATTTGTCCTTTTTCACCTCGTCGCAAACGTACAAAACTCTGCTGGGCTGAGCTAAAGTGATAGTTCGCAGTCGCATCATCATCAGCAAGTAGTAAGTTTGCCGCTAGCATGACATAAGGCTTACTCAAATAGGCTGACGGTTTGAACTGCTCACGATAAGTGCTGATAGCGTGCTCTAACATCTGCGGAGCAAAGTGTGAGGCAAATACATACGGTAGCCCTAAATGAGCAGCTAGCGTTGCACCAAATAGCGATGAGCCTAATATCCAAATCGGTATGTTTGAATGAGCTCCTGGAAAAGCTTGCACAGGACTGTTATCCGTACCATTCCCTAAAAAGTACATCAGCTCTTGCACATCTTGTGGAAAGCGCTCAGCATCACTCATTTGCCGACGTAATGCCTGAAAGGTCGCGCCATCGGTACCAGGGGCGCGGCCTAAGCCTAAGTCAATGCGATCACCATAAAGGGCTTGTAGCGTACCGAACTGCTCAGCGACCACTAAAGGCGCATGATTAGGCAGCATAATACCGCCTGCACCGATACGGATGCGATTCGTTTGGCTACCGATATGCGATAGTAATACTGAGGTCGCTGCACTAGCGATACCTGCCATATTATGGTGTTCTGCCATCCAATAGCGATTAAATCCAACGTCTTCTGCCTTTTGCGCAATCTCTACGGTTTGAGCGATACCGTCAGCGATAGTGCTACCCATGGGTACGGGCGCTAAATCTAAAAAGGATAATGGGATTGTATTAATGTCAGTCTCAGTATTTTTCATAAGTCACCTATTATTTATTGATTTATAAGCATTGAAAAACTCTCTAACAGTCTTGTTTTATAAGTTCTAACGGCTATTTATAGAAAGTCTTAAATGCTTGATAGGTAATATAATGGGGTAGAATATAGGTTTATAAAGGGCTATGTTAATGAGGGTAACAAATCTTGGTGTTGCGTTATACTCAATCATTTGATCTGTGTAGGCTGAATTTTCAACCCAGCTTTAAGACTCTACAAAGTTTTAATATTGAGATAGAATTCTACATGTATTGTGGGTGGTAACCCATGGATTGAACGTAGTCTGCTACTCGTGAGCCGACACACTAAGGATTGCCATCTATATAAGAATGAAACTAGACGTAAAGATATCGTTATCAACGAACAAAGTAATTAGTTATAGAGAGCAAAATGATAGAAGATGTCTTCGAAGGTATGTTCAGAGTTATCGGTCGCTTGATTGGATATTTTGTAATTGAAATAGTGTTTGAGATACTATTAAAGGGAACTGGTTATTTCATCACTAGATTATTTACCAAAAACAACCCTAATCCAGAAGGCTTATTAGTAGTTTTTGTAGGAGCAGTGTTTTGGATAATTATATTTACTTTAGCATATAGTATTCACATCAATGCTAATTGCTAAGCTATTAGCATTGATGTGAATATGAATTTATTAGGTATCTAGCCATGAACACAGTAAAAATCGAGTTTGGTGTACCAGTTGAAGGTTGGTTAGAGCTTACTATTAGTAATCAAAGCCAATGCATCATATTAGATATCTCTGACGTTTCATGTGATTCAATTAGCGAGCTAGCTAAAGCAGTTATTAATCTGCAATTTGGCAGCAAAACTGAAGAAGTTGAATTTTCATTAGAGCCTGATTTTGCATTATGGCGTTTTATAAGCTTTACAGATGAACTTCAAATTCAGGTATTTCCGAATTCTAGTTGTGGTAAGCCGTTCATATTTAAAGGCACTAGAGAAGAAGTGCTTGATAATCTATATGAAGCTTTGAAAGATTTTGAAACTGAATCATTTAGGCAGAGTCCTGACGATATGATGCATGTTTGGTCGTGGGACTTTCCAAGCACAACATTGAATAAATATAGTAGACGTAGGGTGCTCTCCAGCGCACCAATAATGACGCTATTGCCGACCATCGGTGCATGGAATGCACCCTACAAAAGATAAACTTGTTAGACACTGTCAATTATACTTTTCGGTTTGGTGTAAATTGACGTCTAAACCAAATCACTATGATGATCGAACTGCTTTTGACATAATTCCATAAAGGCGCGTCCGTATTGACGTATTTCTGCATCATCTCGTACCGCCATCCAACTAGTAAAGCGGCCAAAATGATCGACAGGTATCGCCACTAAGTTGTGATAATTGCTAGGATCATAAGCCATTTCAGCAATAATGCCAATTCCTAGACCTAGCTCTACGTAAGTGCTAATCACATCCGCATCGAGTGCGGCGAGTACGATATCAGGCTCAAGCCCTGCCGCGTCAAAAGTCTTATCAATAGCTCCACGTCCTGTAAAGCCACCATGATAAGTAACGATAGGGTAGCTGGCAAGCGTTGGTAGATCAATGCTCTCTAGACCCGCCAGCTCGTGATCACTTGGCACGATAATACGATGTGTCCAGTCATAGTAGCGATAGCAGCGCAGATAGTTATTATGTAGTAGCGATTCGGTTGCAATACCGATATCAGCCTGTCCACGAATCACCATCTGTGCGATAGTTTCAGGATCCGCTTGCTGTAGGATTAGGTTTACTTTAGGAAAGCGCGCTTTAAACTCTTTGACCACTTGTGGTAATACATATCGCGCCTGAGTATGCGTAGTTGCAATCGTGAGCGTACCTGTATTTGGATTATTAAAATCGAGGCTCAAATTCTCAATCGTACGAATCTCTGCAAAGATAGCCTCGATATGGGGTAGCAGAGCCGTACCCATAGTGGTTAGGCCTGTCAAGCGCTTGCCTTGACGCACAAACACTTCGGTTTTGAGTTGATTCTCAAGAGCGGCGATATGCTTAGAAAGACTGGATTGACTAGTGTGTAGCACTGTGGCCGCTTGGCTTAAATTATAACCATTAATGACGGTATGCCATACTGTTTCAAGCTGCTTGAGCTGAATTTGCAAGTGCCGCTGGTTTACCACCACATCGATTGCCATTATTTAGTCCCTGTTATCTACTATATTTATTTAAAGCTATTTACTGAAAACTACTGTTTAAAAGCTACTTTAGAACTGTCTTATATTTTTATAAGCATTTCAAACGCCAAAGTTTGGCAAGCGCCTAGTTTAATTCAAAGCTATTATTCTTGTATATACTAGATAGGTATCTATTTATGATATTTTGGAATATAGAGAGATTGTTGGCTTAATCCTGACGATCCTTTGTGTCATGAACAACAAACAATGAACACCTCAATTATTTGGCTAACTTAATATCAGTCACCACAAAAAACGGCCACCTTATAATAGGTAGCCGTTTTGATAATGTTAAACAATAGAAAGTGTTAATAACTAGCGCTCAAGTTTAAAAACGATCCGCAGTCATCACTTTATTCCAAGCATTGATAAAGTCATGAACGAATTTTTCTAAATTATCATCCTGCGCGTATAGCTCGCTATAGGCACGTAAGATGGAGTTGGAGCCAAATACCAGATCAACACGAGTGGCTTGCCATTTGACTTTGCCCGTTTTACGCTCACGCACTTCATAAAGATTGGAGGTATGGCTGGTGTCATCATTGTCATCAATAGGGTGCCAAGTCAGATTCATATCGGTTATATTGACAAAGAAGTCATTGCTAAGCACGCCAGCACGGTCAGTGAAGACACCGTGTTGCTTGTGCTCATAGTTAGTATCTAACACGCGCATACCACCGATCAGCACAGTCATCTCAGGAGCGCTCAAGCCCATCAATTGGCTGCGATCAAGTAGCATCTCCTCAGGCGATACCGCATAGTTATCTTTTACCCAATTACGATAGCCATCATGACGCGGCTCAAGATCGTTGAATGAATCAGCATCCGTCATCTTGTCAGTGGCATCACCACGCCAAGTCTCAAAAGGGACTTGCGCATGGACGCCTGCATCAGCCGCCGCTTGTTCAATAGCAGTATTACCCGCAAGTACAATCAAATCCGCTAAGCTAACATCTTTAGCAAATTCAGTCTGAATCTGAGTCAAAGCATCAAGCACTCTCCCTAACTGCTCAGGCTCATTAGCGACCCAGTTTTTTTGCGGAGCCAGACGGATACGAGCACCATTAGCACCGCCGCGCAAATCAGAGCCACGATAAGTGCGAGCGCTATCCCATGCGGTAATGATTAGCTCACGACGGCTAAGACTGCCATTATCAATTTGTGTTGCGATTTTCGCTTTTAAAGTAGCTATGTCATCAGCATTCAAGTCAGCAGGGCTCTCTGGAATAGGATCTTGCCAGATAAAATCTTGCGCTGGCACGTCGGCCCCTAAATAACGCGATTTTGGCCCTAAGTCACGATGAGTCAACTTAAACCAAGCTCTTGCAAACACCTCATCAAAGTATTCTGGGTTCTTATGAAAGTTCTCTGAAATCTTGCGATAAGCAGGGTCTTTGATCATTGCCATATCGGCATCGGTCATCATAGGGTTGCGGCGTACACTTGGATCATGAGCATCAAGGGGCTTATCCTCCTCCTTAATGTCCGTCGGCTCCCATTGCCAAGCGCCTGCTGGGCTTTTGGTTAGCGCCCAGTTGTGATTGAATAGCAGCTCAAAGTATTCGTAATCCCACCGCGTAGGGTGAGTCGTCCAAGCGCCTTCAATACCACTGGAGACGGTGTCGCCAGCATTGCCCGTACCATTAGGGTTACGCCAGCCAAGCCCTTGCTCTTGTATACCAGCGGCTTCGGGCTCATCTTCTAGGGCAGTGGCATCGCCATTACCATGGCACTTACCAACGGTATGACCACCAGCGGTTAGGGCCACGGTTTCTTCATCATTCATCGACATCCGTGCAAAAGTAGTGCGGATATCTTGTGCGGTTTTGAGCGGATCAGGATTACCATCGACGCCCTCTGGGTTGACATAGATCAAGCCCATTTGTACCGCAGCTAATGGATTCTCTAACGATTCGCGTTCGTTATCGTCGTCATAGCGATTTTTGGTTGCCGCTAGCCATTCGCGCTCAGAACCCCAATAGATGTCCTTTTCTGGATGCCAAATGTCAGCGCGACCACCCGCGAAACCTAAAGTTTCAAAGCCCATAGACTCATAAGCCATGTTACCCGCTAGTATCATCAAATCTGCCCAAGATAGCTTATTACCATATTTTTTCTTGACAGGCCAAAGTAGGCGACGAGCTTTATCAAGATTGACGTTATCAGGCCAGCTGTTCAAAGGTGCAAAGCGCTGATTACCCGTATTAGAGCCGCCACGACCATCAGAGTTACGATAAGTACCTGCTGAGTGCCATGCCATACGTATCATCAGTCCGCCATAGTGACCCCAATCTGCTGGCCACCATTCTTGTGAGTCAGTCATCAGATCCTTTAGGTCTTGTTTGACAGCCTCTAGATCCAATGTCTTAAAGGCCTCAGCATAATCGAAATCGGCACCCATAGGGTTAGTCTTGTTATCTTGTTGATGTAAGATGTCTAGATTTAAGCTATTTGGCCACCAATCTGTTGCTGCTGATGCAGTCGTTGTATGCGCTTGATGCATAACGGGACAACCACCCATACTAGGACGCTGCGGTGCATGTGACTCATCAATGTTTTGATTATGAATATCAGGACCTAAGCCATCACCTTTATCATAAGTCGTATTACTTGGCGTATCTTTGGTTGAATGGTCAGAATCACTTGAGCCTTGTTCTGCACTTTTTGTGTGTGGGTAAGGGGTAGATTTGCTCATCTTTTTGCTCCTATGCCAATATAAAACCGGCTATGATAAAAATTAAGGGTGTCTGTAATAATGCCTATAGATATTGTCTAGATACTATCGTTTATAGTTTTATCTTATAACGTTATCGTTGATTGATAAAATAAATATATAATAATTATGTGTTTTAAATTATAAATCGTAATATCAGGGAGGATAGATGTCGATCGACCGTAATTCTAACGTAGCTATTATAGAACTATGGCAATAACAGTTGTGCAAGCTTATAATACATCCAGTTACAGCCAAGATAGATGCAACAAAGATAGTCTAGCTATGAGTCGTTTAATGCAAAAATATCATCATAATGCCTAGTCAAAATACACGTTCTCAAGTACCATAATTCAATTTTGTCACGATCACATTTTTGTGCAGCACTAAAACGGCGTGCACTGTGATGTTTCCTGTCCTATGTTTCGGTGAATTGTTATGTCCGCTGTCAAATCTGCACCGCCTTCTACATCATCAAAGTCGCCTATTGCCAAGAAGTCATTGAGTGAGAGCCTAAAAGCTTATCTCGATCGCCGCGCGATAATTATGTTGCTTTTGGGCTTTGTCGCAGGCATTCCCATTTTATTGATTTTCTCAAGTCTTTCTTTGTGGTTACGTGAAGCTGGTATAGATCGTACTGTCGTGACGATGTTCAGCTGGGCAGCTCTTGGTTATGCCTTCAAGTTTATTTGGGCGCCCCTTATTGATGCTGTGCCACTGCCCATATTAACGAAGCTATTAGGTCGTAGGCGTAGCTGGATATTAGTATCGCAGATTATGATTATTGCGGCCATTTGTATTATGGCAAGTGTTAATCCAGCGATTGAGGGTAGTTTGTTCTTAATGGCAGTGGGCGCGGTACTACTTGGCTTTTCATCCGCCACCCAAGATATTGTCATTGATGCTTACCGTATTGAGCTGGCACCGCCAAGCTTGCAGGCAGTATTGTCGGCTATGTATGTTACGGGCTATCGCTTGGGTATGATTGTCGCTGGTGCTGGCGCGCTATACTTGGCAGATTATTTTGGCTCGACCGAAACATTTTATAGTTATGAGGCGTGGCGAAATACTTATTGGATCATGGCTGCGGTGATGAGCGTTGGGGTTATTACCACTTTGGTTATTCATGAGCCTGTTAGCCAGCAGGTATTGGTCGAGCGTAAAACTTCGGAATATACTCGCTTAGTACTCGTATTTGCCATATCAGTCATAGGTTTTGTACTGGTATTTGCCAATATGGGACCGTTATTGCCTGAGACTGAAAGCGTGCTATTTGGCTTTTTAATTGAAGTAGTACGTATGGTATCGAGCTTGGCCGCCGCTATAGCGATTGGCTATGGCTTGGTTAAGGCCAACCTTGTAGAGCCAGAATTTGCAAGGACGACATGGGTTGAGCCTATTGCAGATTTCTTTCGTCGGTATGGTATGAAAGCTTTATTGTTATTGGCGCTAATTGGTCTATATCGTATCTCGGATATTGTTGCGGGTGTAATCTCCAATGTCTTCTATCAAGATATGGACTTCACTAAGGTTGATATTGCCAACGCTGTCAAATTGGTCGGGGTCATTATGGCTATCGGTGGTGGTTTCTTAGGAGGCATATTAGCGCAGAAAATGCGTATTATGCGCGCTATGATGGTTGGTGCCATCCTTGCTTGTGTGACTAATTTACTATTTATTTTGCTGACCTATCATCCCGGTAGTTTGCCGTATATGTATTTGGCGGTCATTCTTGATAATCTAGCAGCCGGCCTTGCCAGCGCCGTATTTATTGCCTTTTTATCAGCATTGACCTCTATTCGTTTTACCGCTGTGCAGTATTCAATATTCTCCTCCTTGATGACCTTATTACCTAAGGTGATAGGGGGCTATTCAGGAGCTATCGTCGATAATACCAGTTACCCGTTTTTCTTTATGTTTACCTTTGCTATTGGTATTCCTATATTGGTGCTGATTTATTTAGTCGATAAACACATTGTCATTGGCGGTCATGATGATATTTATGGTGATGACGATGATAAGGGCAGTGGTAAAGGTAATGCAGGGCTTGAGCTAGCCAAAGCGAATCCTAATCTGACCAATACAAAAGAGCCACCACGGGCAAGCGAATAAAGTGTTGATTAAATAGTGTTAAATAGGTACTGAGAGTAGCTCATGGAAACGTCTAAAGCAGAGAATATGACAGTACGGCACATCAAACAGCAAGCGCCACAGTTCGCTCAAACGTTTGGCGTACCGTCATTTTGGCTAACTGATTGGCTACTTTACGTTATTGATAAGCCGTCATCATTCTCAATAACAGATGAGAGTTATCAGCTGACGGCTAGCGAATTTGAGCGATTCAATATTGGCGTGGCTCAGATGCAGCAGGGCATGCCGCTAGCGTATTTAACAGGTCGGCAAGAGTTTTGGTCGCTTGATTTTAAGGTAAACGCACATACGCTAATTCCAAGACCCGATACTGAGGTTTTAGTTGAGCAAACGCTATCTTGGATTAAAGCTAATAAGTCAGAGCTTGAAAACAGTGATCAAAATAAGCGCCTACTAGATTTAGGTACTGGATCAGGCTGTATTGCGATTAGCCTAGCGTATGAGCTGACTAATAATAAGTGCTACAAACAGTATAGCTGGCAAGTGGTCGCAGTGGATTTATCACAGGAGGCGCTAGAAGTCGCTTGTGAAAATGCTAAGCTAAATAAAGTCATTAATATTAAGTTTGTGCAAAGCAGTTGGTATGAGCAATTAAATAATGACCATGCTGATAAGTTTGACATTATCGTATCTAATCCGCCTTATATCGATGAAACGGATGAGCATTTAACCAGTCTACAAGCTGAGCCGATCAGTGCCTTGACTGCACCCAATCAGGGTTTAGCAGATATCGAGCATATTGTCCAGCAAGCGCCTAACTATTTACTTAGTAATGGACTATTAGCGATTGAACATGGTCATGATCAAGGGCAATCGGTGCATCAATTATTTATCAAAAACGGTTTTGATAAAGTGCAGACGGTGCAAGACTTTGGTGGTAATGATAGAGTAACGCTTGGGCAGCTTCTTTGACAATTAGTGTCTTTAGAACTAGTGTCGCTAGAATTTCTTTTTTACTATTAAGATAAGCTTTGGTATTGAATATGACTCAGTTAACCGATAGCCAGTCACTGACCGATGATGAGCTACTGCTCTATGCGCGGCAGGTATTACTCGACGGTTGGGATATTGATGCTCAATTTCGCCTCAAATATTCTCGTGTGGTGATGATTGGCGCAGGTGGTTTAGGGTGTCCAGCATCAGAGACTTTGGTGCGCGCGGGTGTTGGACAAGTACATCTGATTGACGATGATGTCATCGAAGCCAGCAATTTACAGCGTCAGACTTTGTTTTTACCTGAGGACATAGGTCAGCCAAAAGCGACTACTGCTGCTGCTATGCTGGGCAGAATAAATCCATTGATAAAGGCAAAGGGTAGCGTCGCTCGTTTAGATGAAAATAACGTCTATGAGCTGCTAGCAATGGAGTCGGGCAAGCCCAATTTATTACTGGACTGTACTGATAATTTTGCCACTCGCGATATGATTAACCGTATTAGCGTGCGCTACCAGATTCCGCTATTATCAGCTTCTGCTATAGCAATGGAGGGGCAGCTCGCGCTATTTGAACCGCAGCTTAATACAGGTTGCTACCATTGTGTATTCGGTGAGACCCGTGTTGATGAAGCAGCTGATGCGCGCACCTGTGCCAATTCTGGCGTGCTGGCAAGTACGACGGCGGTTATGGGTAGCTTACAGGCCAATGCAGCCTTGCAATACTTGGGCTTAACCAAAAATCCACTGACAGGCAAACTGCTATTGTGGGATGGTAGCCGCATGCAGCAGCGGCTGATGGGTTATAGGCAAGATAAAGATTGTATCGTCTGTGCTAGCCGTTAATCTTTTATATCGTTAAGTAAGCTCATTGATTTATTTTGTGACTGCCAAGCTCATTGAATATTCTGTTAACTATCCCATCTAACTCCTTTATTTTCGATACAGTTGTCTTTTATGAAAATTCATCGCCCTCATTTATTAAAACATACCTTTAATGTGGTCAATCGCGTTCGTCAGACTGCCAGTGTTGCAGGACTGTCAGCCCTTAGAGTCGCCACTGGCGAAAAGCCTGATGCGCAACTACTAAAAGAAACCTTTGAGCAGCTAGGTACGACTTATATCAAAATCGGTCAGTTTATCGCTAGTACGCCTTCACTATTTCCACGCGAATACGTCGAAGCCTTTCAAAGCTGTTTGGATCAGACCACACCCTTATCCTACGCTTATATTGAGCAAGTATTAAGGGCTGAGTTAGAAGTCTATGGTCAAACCTTAGAAGAAAAGTTTGCTCATATCGACAAAGAGCCGATCGCCTCAGCATCAATTGCGCAGGTGCATGGTGCGCGTTTGCACAACGGCGATGAGGTGGTGCTAAAAGTACAAAAGCCTAATGTTGAGACTATTATGCAGACGGATTTAGGCGTCTTGCATATGGCAACCAAGCTATTAGAGCTGATAATGCCGTCGATGAAGTTTGCGAGCATTGCACCGATCATTGATGAGATTCGTTTGCGTATGCTCGCTGAGACTGACTTTATTGCTGAGGCGCAAAATATCCGCGACTTTCAGCAGTTCTTACAAGTCTCAGGCAATACGCGTGTTATTGCACCGAAAGTCTATGATGATCTAACCACCAAGCGAGTGCTCACTATGAGTCGACTGCGTGGGGTGTCTATGGTTGATGAAACTGCTATGCGTCAGTATTGTAGTGACCCTGCACAAGTGATGGCCGATACGCTCAATACTTGGTTTGCAAGCCTAATGCTCTGTAATAGCTTCCATGCTGATTTGCATGCAGGTAATCTGATGCTGTTGACCGATGGACGCATTGGCTTTATCGATTTCGGTATCGTGGGTAAATTAAAAGCCGAGAGCTGGCGTGCCTGTATGGGTATGATGCAAGCGCTGCAGGATAATAACTATCAGGCCATGGCGCAGTATATGATCGATATGGAAATGACAGGCGCTCGTGGCCAAGTCGATGTGGCGGCACTCGCTGAGGATTTACAGCGAATGATGCAGGTTGTCATGGCTGAAAATATCACCTTTACTAGTGGCGTACCTGTCAATGTCAAAGAGCAAGCGGATGAGCTGAATAAAATGATGCTGGAGATTGTCGAGGTTGGTAAACGTCATGGTATTCATTTCCCGCGCGACTTTGCGCTATTGACCAAGCAGCTCCTCTATTTTGACCGTTTTATGCGCACCCTTGCTCCTGATATGGATATGTTCAGCGATAAGCGAGTTGCTATGCTCGGGCAGGACGATACAGCGCTACCTTCCGTTGCCTCTTAATGTTACTGTTCCATAATAATTATCTGTGAAGAGGGTAGGGTGCTGATGGCCACAATTAGGTATGAACGAGCAGTATCATGAATTCCGCTCGGCGCTCTATCGTCCCAATCATCACCAATCAAACCGCGATCGCTTGGATAGGGCTGTACTGTCTGGCGGTGGCGATGGGGTATGGGCGCTTTTTATTTACAGCGACTCTGCCTGACATTATGACCCAGTTGACACTATCAACCACTATTGCTGGTTGGCTGGCATCAGTTAATTATAGTGGCTATTTTATTGGGGCACTGATTTCGATGTTTGTGCCGCAGCGCCTTACTTACAGGGCGCTGATGGTAGGAATTATTCTGAGCATTGTGACGACTATTGCGCTAGTTGCGCCTAACATGCCTTTGAGCTTATGGTATATCATCCGCTTGCTAGCAGGTATTGCCAGTGGTATCGGTATGATACTGGGCTCGTCTTTTATTATTCAGCACTTTAGCGGCGCTCAGCGCTCACTATTATCCACAGTACATTATGCGGGCATTGGGACAGGGATTAGCGCTTCGGCTATTTTGACTTGGTGGTTATTGACGCTGGGTTATCATTTTGAGGTGATTTGGCTAGTCGCTGGGATAAGTAGTTTACCGCTGATAGTGTTGCTTTATGCTATACGGCCTATAAAATCAGACGCCACACAATTAAATTCTACAGTCAAATACCCTTCTATCAAGCAAACCTATATTAATTTTAAACGCTCATTATTCGAGGCGATGATAGGTCATACGCGGGCGATTGCGCTGTTATCCGTCAGCTATCTACTGGCAGGATTTGGGTATATTACCTCAGCGACTTTTTTGCCAGTGATGGCGACTGGTCAGCTTACCGATCAGAATTATGCTGGTCTACTGATTTGGCTCATAGTCGGTATTTTTGCGATGCTCTCCAATCCATTATGGGGTGCCCTTGCCAAACGTATTGGTGAGATTAAGACTCTAATGGGTTTGACGATATTGCAAGCTATAGGTATGTTTGCACCTTGGTTATTCGACAGTGCTTTAGGTCTGTATGCAAACGCTGTCATATTGGGATTGACTTTTGTTGGTATGGTATCAATGACTCTTAATATCATCAAAAGTATTAATCCTGCTTACTCCAACTTATTGATGGGTTTGGCAACGCTAGCTTATGCCGTAGGTCAATTCGTTGGACCCTTAATCACTGTGGCGTTAGCAGGTAGTAATGATAACTTTAATGCTGGTTTGATAGTGGCAGGTATTGGCTTACTAATCAGCCTAGTCTTATTATTGCTATTTCGTCGGCAGCCACAATCGGAGAATTAGAGCGCACTAAATCATACTCCGACTAAAAACCTCACGCAGCTCAAAGCTAGTATGGACTTGTGCGACCCCTTCGATACGATTAAGCCTATGTAATAAAAACTCTTCATAATGTGCCATATCGCGCACGCATACCTTTATTAGGTAGTCCTCAGAGCGTCCTGTGACAATACTACAGCTAACCACCTCATCAAAGCCTTGTACCTTACGTTCAAACTGCTCGAAACGCTCTGCGGTGTGTCGATCCATGCTAACCGCGATAAATATAGCCAGTGGGTAGCCAAGCTTTTGCGCATCCGTTTGAGTATGATAACCCGTAATGACTCCTGTATCCTCCAAACGTTTGATACGCCTAGCGCAGGGTGTCGCTGAGAGATTGATGCGTTCGGCAAGCTCAGTAATACTCATACGAGCATCGACTTGCAGCAGACGTAGCAACTTCTTATCAACCTCATCGATTGCTACTATTGATTTGTTGTCATCATTTATCATAACTTGCACCAAATATAGTGATTTTCTCTAATTATATCGCTTAAATAAAGAATTATCACTAATATAGTTGAGAAATAAAGACAACTAAGGTGTTTTTCACTTGATAAACTTTGCTATTATAATGGTATAAACCTCTGTTATCTCGTATGATAAGCGCATCATTTAATCACTACAATTCGCTAAATTATTTAAGGATTGATTATGTCTCAACAAGCCACAGCTAACACTGCCGATGCCAAAGTAACGCCTAAACACGCCGCTTTTGATTATAAAAAGTATCGCCCGTTTGCGTTTGCCCCACTATTACCCGATCGTACTTGGCCGAGTAAAACGATTGAAAAATCGCCGATGTGGGCCAGTGTTGATCTACGTGACGGTAATCAAGCGCTCATTGATCCAATGACTATTGAGCAAAAAATGCGCTTTTTTAAGACAATAGTAGGTGTAGGCTTTAAAGAGATCGAAATCGGCTTTCCGTCAGCTGCGCAAGTGGAATTTGATTTTGCACGTAAATTAATTGAAGAAGATCATGTTCCTAATGATGTGACCCTACAAGTATTAGTTCAAGCACGTGAGCATTTGATTGCTCGCACCTTTGAGTCACTTGCTGGCGTTCGTCGCGCTATCGTCCATGTCTATAACTCAACCTGCCGTATTCAACGCGAAAAGGTCTATGGCAAGAGCAAAGAAGAAATCAAAGAGATTGCCATTACTGGGGCAAATCTATTAGTGAAATATGCGGCCAAATATCCTGAAACTGAATGGGTATTTCAGTATTCTCCCGAGAGCTTTAGCCAGACTGAGACTGAGTATGCAGTAGAAGTTTGTGATGCGGTCTGCGAAGTTTGGCAGCCTGAGAATGGTCAAGAAGTCATCTTAAACTTGCCCGCAACGGTTGAAGCGTCTATGCCTAATGTGTTTGCCGATCAGGTGGAGTATTTCTGCCGTAATTTAGCTAAGCGTGAGCATGTCACTATTAGTTTGCATACTCATAATGACCGTGGTTGTGCGGTCGCAGCGGCTGAGCTTGGCGTATTAGCTGGCGCTGATCGTATTGAAGGTACGCTCTTGGGTAACGGCGAGCGTACGGGCAACATGGATGTTATGGTCATGGCGATGAATTTGTTTAGCCAAGGCGTAGATCCAGAGCTTGATTTTAGTGATATGAGTGAGATTGTACAAGTGGTCAGCGAGTGTAATAATTTACCTGTGCATCCACGCCATCCGTATGTCGGCGAGCTGGTCTTTACTGCCTTTAGTGGCTCGCATCAAGACGCTATCAAAAAATCGCTTGATTATAATGAGGAGCACAAAGATAAAACCGAAAACGTATGGGATGTGGCTTATTTGCCTATCGATCCGGCACATATCGGTCGCAGCTACCAAGATGTGGTCCGTATTAATAGCCAGTCAGGCAAAGGCGGCGTAGCTTATATCCTACAGCGCAATTATGGCTTTAATCTGCCGCGTTGGATGCAAATTGACTTCAGTGGCGTAGTACAAAAGCAAGCAGAAAGTAGCGCCCGTGAATTACAAAACGATGAAATCTTGCAGACCTTTGAAGATACTTACTTGCAGCAAGGTGACTATGATTTACTTGATTATAGCGTCAATAACAAAGGCGGCGAGGTGTTCTTTAATGGTCAGGTACATATGAATAACGAGACTATCACCGTTGAAGGCTCAGGTAATGGCCCGTTATCCTCATTTATTGATGGTTTGGCAAAGCATACCGGCAAGTCGCTACACATTATCAATTATGCAGAGCATGCGGTAAACCCTCAGCATAGTGACGTCGATGGCAATAGCGTCGATAATGATAACAAAACCAATGCCAATGCTGCCGCCTATATTCAGCTTAATGTCGATGGTGAAGTATATTCAGGTATTGGCACCTGTAGCAGCACAGTATCAGCTATGCTAAAAGGGGCATTATCTGCTTTGGCTCAGGCAAAGACAGCGACTGCTGCTTAGGTTTAAAAGCTTAGATTCAAAGGCATAAGTCAAGGTTTAAGTAACCGCTAATAGCGCTATATCAAAAGCTTTAATAGAGCTTAAAATATAGCGCTATTTTTTGCATAACAGATAATACAGCTGATCATTGAAGTCGATGGCGCTAGGGTGATAGCATATTTTTACTTGTGTTTTTAGCGTCGAAGACTTACGCTGGTAGGCTATATACCATTATAAATAAAATAAAAAGGTGAACTATGGAACCTATCTCATTTGCTTCATTTACCTTGGCAGGGATTCTGTCTACTCTTCCTGTTGCAGGCGAGCAAGTCAGCCAAGCAGTCATCACGACGCATATTAGTCCTGCTATAGCAGGACAGTGGCAGATAGATCTGGAACGTACAGAAGTGATGAGTAAGCGGGTAGAAGAGCTGGCTTTTGCCGATGAACAACGAGAACTAGGCTTAAGCTCAGACAATGAGCCAGCAGTCACCGCTACCTCACTAGATGGGGTGTTGGATCAAAGCGAGCGCCGCTTTATAGAAACTTCATTGAGTGATGGCTTGATTAGCGATAGTGCTCAAAACGCGGCTGCACAGAATACAAGAGCCGCCTCAATTCGTAATAATCAATGTCGTGAGTTATATAATTTTGCTGCAGACAATGAGATGCGAGCTGTCAGTGGTAAAGAGACGACTTTTGGTCGCTACTTAATCACACATCGCGAAGAGGGCTTACCTATTATCGCTATGAAAACCACTTATGATAATAATGAGCCTGACTGTTCAGGTAATCAAGTGGATCAAACAGGCGATGCTTTAGTAGCTTTTTTGAAGCATGATGGTAATAGTATGCAGTGGTGCGCAGATTCGGATGGTAATGAGTGCTTTATGGATTTTTATAAAGTATTGCCTTAACTACTTACAGTATAAACAGTACAAACAATGTCATTTTCAAGCTTTTTAATTTCAAAAATATTTATTTTCTAAAACAAAAACCGCTATTCTTCAGAGATAGCGGTTTTTTGATAGTGCATCACGTAATCGTAAATATTATGGAATATTAAGAAGCCTTTTTGTCTTTTTTAGGTTGGAGTAGCTCTTTTTCTAAATAATGGATATTCTGAGCTTCTTCGGTAAAGTTAGTATCCGCCAAAATAACATCACGGTGCAACGGAATATTGGTCTTGATACCTTCAATAATAAGCTCATCTAAGGCATGCAAAGTTTTTGAAATAGCTTGCTTTCGAGTTTGACCGTGGCAGATGAGCTTGCCAATAAGTGAGTCATAATAGCTAGGTATATCGTAGCCTGGGTACAAATGAGAGTCAAAGCGTACGCCTGTACCACTTGGGGCAAACAGTTGAGTTACTGTACCAGGAGAGGGTGCAAAAGTGGTTGGATCCTCAGCATTAATACGGCATTCGATAGCATGACCTTGAATCTCAATCTCATTTTGACGATAAGATAAGCCATAACCTGCGGCAATTTTTAACTGTTCAACCACCACATCGATACCGGTAATCATCTCAGTAACAGGATGCTCAACTTGAACCCGCGTATTCATCTCAATAAAGAAAAATTCGTCATTTTCAAATAAAAACTCAAAAGTACCTGCACCGCGATACTTGACCAGCTCGCAAGCCTTAACACAAGCATCTAAGATAGGCTGGCGTACATCATCAGGAATACCAGGCGCTGGTGCTTCTTCTAGGACTTTTTGATGACGACGCTGTAGCGAGCAGTCACGATCATATAGATGGATAGCATTGCCATTGCCATCAGCCAATACTTGAATCTCAACGTGGCGCGGGTTTTGCAAATAGCGCTCCATGTAGACAGTATCATCACCAAACCAAAGCTCAGCTTCTTGTCTTGCCGCTTGAACTTGACCGACAATCTCTTCAAAGCGCTCAACGACACGCATACCGCGACCGCCGCCACCTGATGCTGCTTTGATAATCAGTGGAAAACCGATATTGCGAGCTTGTTCTTCAGCGTTTTTGATGGTGACCGCACCAACAGAGCCTGGCACGGTCGGCACGCCAGCTTTTCTCATCGCATTAATAGCTGAGACTTTATTACCCATTAAGCGGATATGATCAGCATTAGGACCGACAAAGGTAAGACCTGCCTCTTCGACACGCTCGGCAAATTCAGCATTTTCAGCCAAAAACCCATAACCTGGATGGATAGCATCAGCACCAGAGATTTCAGCTGCGGTTAAGATAGTGCTGATATCTAAGTAGCTCTGATTGGCGTTAGGTTTGCCAATACAGATCGCTTCATCAACAAAACGCAAATGCATCAAGTTTTCATCAGCAGTGGAATAGACGCCTACAGTTTCGATACCTAGCGCTTTACAAGCGCGGACGATACGTAAGGCAATCTCGCCTCGATTGGCGATGAGCAGTTTTTTTATCATGGGGTCATCCTTGTCAAAGCGGCAGTGACTGATAGGCCTATTATAAGACGGGTATTACTTAGCAAAATACTAATATAGGGTCTTATGCAAGGTAGTCGTAACTTGCTATCAGTCATAATTGTAGAGTGGGCAGATATTATAAGCGCATTAAGCTTTATAACGTACAACAGGCTGACCAAACTGTACAACCTCTGAATTCTCTACCAAAATCTCATCAATGATGCCGCTTTGAGTTGCCTCAAGTGGGTTCATAATTTTCATAGCTTCGATGATACCGATAGTATCGCCCGCTTCTACTTGCTGACCGACTTTTACAAAAGGAGGATCATTAGGGGTTGGGGCAGAATAAAAAACACCAACCATAGGTGAGTTTTCAACTTTACCCGCTTTGGCAGCGGCTTTTGCACTGACAGCAGCAGGTGCTACGCCAGCAGCAGGTGCGGCCATCATAGTCGGCGCAGGGGCTTCGTAATGGCGAGTTAAACTGATGTGCTCATCGTCAGAACTGACTTCTAGATTAACCAGTTCGTTTTCTTCCATGAGGGCGATTAGGGTGCGTATTTTTTCAATATCCATAATTTTTATGAGACCTTATACTAAAGTTTAGAAAAAAAGTACTGGCTAGGAGTAGTACTAACTGATGTAACAAAATATTGATTAGGTATTCGCTCATGATACCTATATTCACTGCAATGAGCAATCAATGTACATCTGTTAACTGGATTTTTTACATATTTTTAGCTTAAGTTGAACGTCATTTTATAATTAAGTACTTATTTAGGCGTAAAACTCAGCTTCAATTGCAAGGTTCAATTGAAGCTGGTGGTTAAATAATAAATTTATATAAATTTTTTCAAGTCTTATCACAGCCTTGAGCTTTATAGTAGCCTTAAGCTTGATTATAGCCTTGAGCTTTATCATAGTATAACCAGTCGAGTAGCGCCAGTACTGATTAGCCCCACTGCGCTTGCAAGCGTTTTTGCTGGAAGCGCAGGCGTAGTGTGAGTAAGATAGACGCTAAGAATAACCCTGTAATAAGTGCCATCCAAAATCCTTGTGCGCCTACATTAGTATAGCGTACCAGATAGACACCTAATGGCAAGGCTACGATCCAATAACAGAACAGCGTCACCCACATCGGTACAGTAGTATCCTGCATGCCACGTAAAATACCAGCAATATTAACTTGCCAGCCATCAAACAATTGGTAGGCAAGGGCAAAAATAAGTAAATGCATCGCTTGCGCTCGTACTTCTATATTATCTGTAAACGCCGCTGCCACTTGTGGCCGAAATAACCAAATACCAAGCATGCAGACAATGGCAATGAGTATCGTCCAAATAAGACCAGTCGCTTGCACTTGTTTTAGCGCTACTAGGTTCTTTTCACCATAGCGATTAGACACCATAATGGTCAATGCCATAGCCACTGATATGGGAATCATAAAGAGCTGACCGGTCACTGACAAGGCGACTTGATGCGAGGCCGTTGCAATCTCACCTAAGGGACTGATAATGATGGCGCCTAAGCTAAATAGACTGGCCTCAAAGAATATTGAGACACCAATAGGAATACCAAGCTTAAGCAGCTTAGTAATTTGCGCCCGATTTGGTGCTGTAAAATTCTGAAAAAACCGAGTTTCAGCGATCTGCTGACGTTTGGTAAAGGCAGTATAAGTTGCTAATAATATGACCGTAATCCATAACACTATAGCAGTGGCCACCCCGCAACCTGCGCCGCCCATCTCAGGCATCCCAAACAGCCCATGAATAAAAATATAGTTCAGCGGGATATCAGCTAATAAGCCTACGATACTGATAATAGTCACAGGCTCAGGGCGGCCCAAGGCTTCGCAATAACTGCGCAGCACGGCATACACTGCCATAGCAGGAAAACCAAAAGAGACGCCATGTAAATACTGAGCGGCAATAGGCTGAATGTTAGCAGGCACACCCATAATATTGAGCACGCCTGGCATGAGATTGACAATAATAAACCCTAAAATGCCAATCACGCTTGCTGTCCAAAGCGACTGCTGAGTGATATGGGGCACTTCGCTGTGCTTGTTTTGACCTATCGCCTCGCCAATCAGTGGCGTGGTGGCAATTAAGATACCTGTCGCCAGCAAAAACAGCGGCAACCAAATACCAGAGCCGACTGCGACTGCTGCTAAGTCAAGCGCTGAGACTTGTCCTGCCATAATGGCATCAACGACACCCAATGCCGCCTGACAAAATTGAGTGACTAAAATAGGGAGCGCTAGTACACCTAAGCGTAAGCTGTAGCTCTTAAAATCGGTAAAGGATATTGGCAAAGCCATGATGAGCAACTTTTTATTATTTAAGGAAATTATTGTTAATAGAAAAATGATGCTATCAACAAAAATAGTAACGAAAAAATAGTAGCAAAATAGTCAAAGAGGAAGTTTTAAAAATGCTTATCTAAATAAAAATAACCTGTCAACTCAAAGTATAAGTAGACAGGTCAAAAGCTAAATTTTTTTAAGGGTGTAGCCAAGCGTGATGGTAAACAAGCCAAGCTATGATGTCAATATTTTCAAGCTATCGCTTATGTCCTAATAGAATTTATACAACGCTGCAATAATGATCGTGGATTTGTCTAAAACCTGCTGAAATCTATTATCGTAGCTCTAAATCCTCAGCCATATCCATAATCGCTTGCCAGTGTTTGGGCTCAAGCGGAATAATGGTTAACTGCTGGCAGCCTTTTCTGAGTAATAATGAGTCTTCAAGCGCTGGTATAAACTTAATAGCAGATAAGGGCAGAGTTTCCTTAAACGCTTGCTCAAAGGTGACGTCAACCATAAACCATCTTGGGGCATCCTCAGTCGCCAAAGGATCATAATGGCGATGCTCAGGATGAAACTGGGTAGGATCAGCATAGCCTGCGCGGCTAATGGTCATAACTCCTGCAACTCCTGAAGGCTTAGCGCTTGAGTGATAAAAAATAACTTGATCGCCAACTTGCATATCATCGCGCATAAAATTGCGCGCGCGATAATTGCGTACCCCTTCCCAAGTGTCTGTTCCTAAGTGTTGTAAATCATCAATACCAAAAAATTTTGGATTAGATTTCATTAGCCAATAAGCCATAATTACTTGTCCCTAATGTTTATTAATTATTTTTATGTATAAAACTTTGTATATAGTGCCTGTAATGCGTTCAAAGTAATATTAGCATTCGTTACTGATTTTGTTATTGCTGTCGATTGTTTATAATACTGGTTTTTAGCATTGCTGTTTATGCTGTCAGTCACCATCAACACTTGATCTTTATGTCAATAAGTTTACTTTATGTCACAGCTCCAAATAAGCCCAGTCAATAGCAATTTTAATACTATGGACGCACAAGCAATTCCGCTTGCTCTCTATATTCATATACCTTGGTGCGTAAAGAAGTGTCCTTACTGTGATTTTAATTCGCACGAGTTGCCCTCCATTAGTCAACTATCGATGCACGATACCTATAGTCAGTATGTAGATGCGTTGCTAATGGACGCGCAGATGCAGCAGCCATTGACGCAGGCTCGGCAAATCAGCTCGATATTTATCGGCGGTGGTACGCCATCACTACTGCCTATTGATCAGTATCAGCGCCTATTCGCAGGACTGCGCGCTTGCTTTGACTTTGCTGATGATATTGAAATTACCATGGAGGCCAATCCTGGGACGCTCGAACATGCGCCATTTTCCCAATACTTAGACGTGGGTATCAATCGCTTGTCTATAGGAGTGCAAAGCTTTGCTGCTGATAAGCTTGTAGCTTTGGGACGTATTCATGATCCCAAGCAAGCGATAACGGCAATTAAAGCGGCGCGTGAAGCAGGGTTTAGCCGAGTGAACGTGGACTTAATGCATGGGCTGCCGCAGCAAAGCTTAGTTGAGGCGCTACATGATATTCAGCTGGCCCATGATACTGGTGCCACTCATATCTCATGGTATCAGCTGACTATTGAGCCTAATACGGTGTTTTATCGGGATCAGCCTGTACTACCAGATGAGGATAGCTTGGCAGATATTGAGCAGGCAGGCCAAGCATTACTACAAAGCTTGGGCTATAACAATTATGAAGTATCGGCATGGGCGGGCAGGTTAGATACGCCCTGTCAGCATAATATAAATTACTGGCAGTTTGGCGATTACTTAGCGATTGGCGCGGGGGCGCATGGCAAGATAACTATTAGTAATGATGAGTCAGAGCTGTTACAAAATCAGGGGTCAAACCAGAGTTATTCAATGGCTGCTGGTATATATCGCTTTAGTAAGTCGCGTCTACCAAAAGATTATGTCGCATACAGCGCTTCTGAAAAAAAATTATTAATAGCCAAATCCGCACCGAAGATGATTGGTTGGCATACTATAGCTGATGATGAGCTGATCAGTGAGTTTATGCTCAATGCGCTACGTCTGCACGAGGGTGTAACTTGGGCGCTGTTTGAGGCGCGTACTGGACTAAGTTATGAGCATATCGCTGAGCAAGTCACAAAGCTCGTAGCGCAAGGCTTACTTATGGATAGTCAAGACAGGTTGCAACCGACTAAGCTGGGACTGCGTTATCTTAATCAGATATTACGAGAGTTTTTGTAATTACTTTCAGGTTTTTAGGTTTCTAGTTTTGGTTTTATAAAGCATTAGTGCTGACAAAACTGACAGCAAAAAAAAGACCTACCAAATGGTAAGCCTTTTTTAAATCTAACAATGAATAGCTTAGATTTTTTTCTGAACTTCTGATGCAGTACCGGTAACAGCATCACCAGCGCTTGATACGTCTTGGCCAAAGCCTTTAAAAGTGTTGCAACCAGTCAATACAAACATAGCGGTCAAAGATGCGATGATTACTTTTTTCATAATAATTTCCTCAATAATAAGTAGGTTAAAGCTAACAAAACAAATGACGTTAAGCACTTTGCTCAAACGTCATCTATCAAATATTGGATAGACAAATAAAAATTTAGCTTTATGACATAAGCACAACTTTGTCTTGCTATCCGACAAAGATATAATAGTGAAAGTTAAATTCCATGCACAGTATCAAAATGTAACTATCACTAATAAACTGTAACTTTTGATTACGAGTTATCTATAACTATTAAGCACTCTGTTAGTTTGCTTATAAAAATTGACCAGTTGCTAAAATTAAAATAGAGAGTGTTTTCCCTTAACGCCTTCACATATACCAAGTTTTATGGAAATATTATGACTATTCATATCGTATTAGTGGCCCCTAAGATGCCTAGCAATACAGGTAATATCATTCGCTTATGTGCTAACACTGGTGCGCAGTTGCATTTAGTTAAGCCCTTAGGGTTTGAGCTTGATGATAAAAAACTGCGCCGCGCAGGACTTGATTATCATGAGTATGCCCATCTGCAAATTCATGAGGATTGGGTCGCCGCCAAGCAGGCGTTAATAACAGCAGACTGTCATACTATTACCGCGCTGACCACTAAACTTAGCAAGTCGTTTTATGGGTATGATTTTTTTGATCACACGCCTGCTGGGCAAGCTCATAGTGAGAACAGTGCTAATATTGCGCTTGTTTTTGGCTCAGAAACCGCAGGACTTGCCGATGAGATACGTGCAGATATTGGTCAGGATAATTGGCTCAGGCTACCGATGTTGCCAGATTCGCGTAGTTTAAATCTATCAAATAGCGTGGCAATATGTCTTTATGAAGTCTGGCGTCAGCAGGGGTTTGGCGGGGATCAAGGTCGTAGTACAGGTTATGAGACCTTGAGCGTTTATGATCCGAAATAGTTGTTTTTTATAATTATCATTCTCTAAGAGCTATCATTCTGTAAAAGTTCTAAACCTCTAAAAGTTACAAAAGCTATAAACAGTTTGGCGGCTTAGGTAACCCAGCAAGCCGATTGACATGGCGAGCGACTAAGCCTGTATTAAACAGCTGTTGTAGCTTTTGATTGCTAACATCGTGCTCAGGTAGCGTCTGCTGTAGCCATTTTATTAATGGGCGCGTAGCTGGCGAGTGGTTAAACTTATCAAAAAATGCCCTAACTTGTTGCAAAATAACCAAGTGCTCGTCATTTAGCACAACTGCCAAAGTATCGGCAAGTTGCTGGGCGATAGCAGGTGTCCACAAGGTGTGATCACACAGATGCCCCTCTTGGTCTAAGGCGATGACGGGTGTGTTAGCTTTTGAATAAGTAGCCGCTAGATTCTCATTACTCATAAGGCAATCGTCACTACTTTGTCAAACGCATCGTCTTGAGTTAACGCCACCCATTCATTATCTGTCAACAACGCCTTCAGCTTAGCGCTTAGACTAAGTTTAGCAGTGGTATTTACGCCCAATGCCGCGACATCATCAGCCAGAGCATAGATCGCTTTGATGTCTTCTATATCTGCATCATTCAGATAAGCGTTGAGCCAGTCAATAAAAGCGACGGTTGACCCTAGTAAAATAATGCTATCACCTGCGCGCCAAGTCATTGCCATCTCAACAGTAGCGCTTCTAAGGTTATCCATTGTACTGTGTAACTGGTAGAGCGTTGCCATATAGATATCCTTCTTTGCAAATTATGCATACTAAGATTATTAAAACAGTAAAGTATTAAAATAGTTAAGCTTTGAAGATTTTTAAATTAAAGGATCAAAAGGTTAATAATTGATCGAAGTCTTGTGAATGGACTACTTCAGGGACAAGGGTTAACTGCGCGGCTAAATCAGTAGGCACCATGCCAGTCAGCCAGCCACTAAACACATCATCGGGTAGCCAAGCGGCTGGCATATCGTATAGTTCAAGGGATTGAATCATGCCATGTAGACGCGACTCAAGCTGCATAATCAAGCCAAAGACGGGCGCATCGATATAAAGCTGCACATGATGACCAAATGTCGCTAGCGTCAAAGCCAGCGCACAGCCTTCATAACTTGCCATTTCAGTAGGGGTACGCAGTTGAATCAAAAGCTTCATTATTTAACCTTATAATTTTTACTAACAGCCTAGATCTAAAACTGTACTAAACGACAATCGCCTTGCATCATCATCGCCAGCTCACTAAGGCCAACCAGCTCAAAACCTTGGGCTAGATTATCGCCTTGCAATTGATGACGAGCGCTATTATCGCCATCACTGATACCGCGACTAAGGGCGGTACTGACGCATACAGGTAAGCTGATATTGTGTTGTGCTGCGAGTGCTTGCCACTGCTCAGTTAGATTGATCTGATCAGCCGATTGCCAACGCAAGCGATTAGCAATATGCGCGGCGTCCGCATAAAAGAACAGTTTTAAAGAGTCGCTATCCATCGTAGCCGCCTGCTCAAAATAGGCTTGTGCATAGCGCAATGCCAAATGAGCAAGGGGATGGCTTGGGTCTTTGGTGATGAGTAATAGAGGCGCAGTCATAGCAGTAGTCATAGAGGCAGCAGTTATAAAGTTGGTAATTATAAAGTTATTAGCCATAAAGTCAGTAGTTATAAAACAAGCATCATAAACGATGTTAGATGACTATAATAACAAATTCTAGCCGTTGCTAACATCAGCAACTTTAATCATTTGCTTACTTGTGTTGTCGCCTTCAAATAGGCCTTTGTAGGGTCAAGATTTGACGCCAGCTTATTTAATTTTTCTTAAGCTTTTATGCTACCATAAAGTCGATTGAGTCTTAGTTTAGCTAGGTTATTAATAGTAATTTTATGCTAAACACTATTGCTACGAACGAGTAGCTATGGATATTAACTTAAGTACTAAGCTTTAAGCACTAAGCTTTAAGCACTAAGCTTTAAGCACTAAGCTTTAAGCACTAAGCTTTAAGCACTAAGCTTTAAGCACTAAGCTTTAAGTACTAAGATAACAGTATTAAAATAAGAATTTTGATGGTCACCTTTATTTATCTCATAAGGAGATTTTCTCGCTATGCCCAACCTTAAAGACTATCAACCAACCAGCCATCAGTTGCAAGTATTACAAACGGCAAGCGAATTTGCTTATAACATTTGGGAAAGTCGCACGATCTCGTGTCAAACCTTTCTGCGCAGTTATCCTCTTGATCAGACTTTGACTCGCCAGCAGATTGATGATCTTATTCAAGATTATACTTTGGATGATAACTATCAGCTGGCAGATGAGCCCAAAGTGATGAGCGGTTTGCGTCATCTGCGCAATCTATTGATGATGCGCTGGATTTGGCAGGACGCACTGGGTGATATCGAGCTTGAGCAGCTAACCGATGAATTATCAGAGTTTGCGGATGGCTGTATTTTATTTGCCAAAGACTATACCTATGGGCAGCTGATTACCCAATATGGACAGCCGACGTTCATCAATGCGAAGGGCAATAAACAAACCGACAGTATGGCTATTATGGCGATGGGTAAGCTTGGCGCACATGAGCTGAACTTATCAAGCGATATCGATTTGGTATTTATTCATCAAGCACGCGGCGAGACTGATGGTGATAAGGCAAAGGGCACGCGTAGTATCGACAATAAACGTTTTATGACGCGTTTAGGACAAGGTATTATTAAATTGCTCGATAATAATACTGCTGATGGCTTTGTATTTCGAGTCGATATGCGTCTACGACCTTGGGGTGATGGCAGCGATCTGGCGATTCATCTATCGGCACTACAAAAATACTTTAGCAATCACGGTCGCGCTTGGGAGCGCTTTGCTTGGTTAAAAGCGCGAGTGGTTGGACAGGTTGAGTCATCGTTCTACCGTGACTTGCAGGCGATGATCAAGCCATTTGTATTTCGCTATTACGTCGATTATAGTGCGTTTTCAGCGCTACGTGAGATGAAGTCTTTGATCCAAAATCAAGTCGCCCAGCGTGAAGATTTAGATAATATAAAGCTCGGGGCGGGTGGTATTCGTGATATTGAGTTTATTGTACAGGCGTTTCAGCTGATTTATGGCGGTCGTCATCAGCAGCTACAAGTCAAGTCTTGCCTGCACGCTATGCAAGCGCTATATCAGTTGAAATACCTAAAGCTGCCAACGTATGAGAAACTGCAAGCGGCTTATCGCTTTTTGCGTCGGCTAGAGCATGGCATTCAAGCTATTAACGATCAGCAAACCCAAAGACTGCCACAGGATGAGTTTTGGCAGCATAATTTGGCGACTACTTTGGGCTTTACAGACTGGCAAGCATTGCTCTTGACTCTAAATGAGCATCGAGAGCAAGTCAATGCGCCGTTTGAGCGTATGGTCACTGAGCGCCAAGTGGCAACTCAAGAAGATACTACCCTTGTACCTGCCAAGCTTGATGAGCAAATAGCGCAGTTAGACACGGTATTGAGCGAACAGAATCGCGAGCAGCTAGAGAGCTTTTGGCAGTCAAAAATAATAGCCAATCTAAGCCCAGAGGCAAGGTCTCGTTTGGATACCGCCTATCCTGTAATCTTGCATGCCTTGCTTGCGCACCAAAAGCAGCAGCAATTGGCAAATAAAGCGTTACCCCGACTCATTACCTTATTAGAGGCGATCAGTCGACGCTCTATCTACTTAGTAATGATTGCTGAAAACCCTAACGCGACCGTCGAGCTGATTCCGATGCTGTCAGCCAGTCCTTGGATTGCAGGTGAGCTGGCACGCTATCCTGTACTACTTGATACATTTTTGCAGCAGCGCTATCATCATCTGCCTGACAAGATCGAACTGCGCGATATTTTGCGTCAGCGTCTTTTGCGCGTCGAGCCTAATGATGAAGAAGGGCTATTGAGCGTACTGCGCTTGTTTAAGAAAAATCAAGTGCTTGCAGTAGCCGCCAGTGATGTGCTGGCCGAAAGACCAATTATGAAGGTATCAGACTCGCTCACTTATATCGCAGCGGTGGTATTAGAGGCGGCTCTTGAGCGTGGCTTTAGTGAGCTGGTCAAGCGTTACGGTTATCCTATCGGCAAAAGTGGTGATCCTGTCACTGAAGCCGACTGCGGCTTTGCTATCATCGGCTATGGTAAGCTTGGTGGGCTTGAGTTGTCCTATTCCTCTGATTTGGATCTGGTATTTTTGCATCAGATACAAGAGCAGGGCATGACCACAGGCGAGACCTCAGTGAGTGGCATGAAGTTTGCCGCGCGTTTGGCACAAAAGCTGATGACTTATCTAAATACCCAGACCCGTGATGGCCGTGCTTATGAGATCGATATGCGCCTTCGGCCATCAGGTAATGCTGGCATGATGGTGGTGTCCTGTCATGCGTTTGAAACCTATCAGCTGAGTAAGGCTTGGTCGTGGGAGCATCAAGCCTTGGTGCGCGCGCGGGCAATCTGTGGCGATAAACAGGTTACTGCAAGTTTTTGTGCTATTCGCCGTGAAGTTCTATCTTTGCCACGCACCCTTGACGAAGTGCGCGTTGAGGTGACGAGCATGCGTCTCAAAATGCAAAAGCATCTTGGCACTAGTGAGAGGGAGCAAGAAAAAGGTAAGTTTCATCTTAAACAAGACGCTGGTGGCATTGTCGATATTGAGTTTTTAGCACAATTTGCGGTATTGGCTTATTCTCACCATTATCCCAGCTTGACCAAATGGAGTGATAACGTGCGTATCTTTGAGGAGATGGCGCTACTTGAGATATGGGACACACAAATTTGCCAAGATTTAACCGACGCCTATTTGCGTATTCGCGCTGCCACTCATCAATTAGCGCTATCTGAGCAGTCGCTCTTGGTCGATGAGACGCTATGGGTTGACACTCGCGCGCTAGTACAGGATCAGTGGCAGCGCTTGATGGGTGGCAGCGATGACGGCTATACGAACGAAGGGACAAACTAACCTTTATATCCTAATTTGATATAAATAAAAGTCTAATTTAGGATAACTAAAAGATTTCATTTATTCAGAGCGCTGGTGCTATAATCTCTCGCAGCTTACAGCGATTCTTTAATTATCTGTATCGCTTATAAGACAATATAATCAATAAACCAATATCTAAAACTCAACAAAAAAGTTAGGCATCAGCACTAACGTTAAGGATGATTCAATGAGCATGGAAACACAAGACGGTAAGCTTTGGATGAATGGCACAATGATCGAACAGCCTGATGCCAAAATTCATGTGCTGACTCATAGTCTACATTACGGTATAGCGGTATTTGAAGGGGTACGTGCTTATCAAACGGATGATAAGCGCACTGCTATCTTTCGTCTAAAAGACCATACTGAGCGTCTATTAGGATCAGCGAAAATATTTCAGTTAGAGGTACCCTTCGATGCGGCAACCTTAGAGCAGGCGCATAAAGATGTCGTTAAGCAAAATAATTTAGCCGAAGCTTATCTTCGTCCGTTGATATGGATAGGTGCCGAAAAACTGGGCTTGGCGGCTCATAATAATAGCGTTAATGCTATGGTTGCCGCTTGGCATTGGGGCGCTTATTTAGGAGAGGAAGGTATTCAAAAGGGGATCCGTGTCAAAACCTCTTCTTATACTCATCATCTGCCAAACGTCACCATGTGCAAGGCAAAAGCCTCAAGCAACTATCCCGTATCAATCATGGCCAATCGCGAAGTCACGCGTAATGGTTATGATGAGGCGATTATGATGGACTCACAAGGCTATGTCTGTCAGGGCTCAGGTGAGAATTTGTTTCTGGTCAAAAACGGCGAATTACATACTCCAGATTTGGCTGGTGGCGCGCTAGATGGCATTACCCGTCGTACTATTATTCAGTTCGCTAATGACTTAGGCATAAAAGTCACTGAGCGCCGTATTACTCGTGATGAGTTCTATCTTGCGGATGAGATATTTATGACCGGTACGGCAGCTGAGGTCACCCCGATTCGTGAATACGATGATCGTACTATCGGCAATGGTGGCCGTGGCCCCTTAACTGAAAAGCTGCAAACTTTGTACTTTGACGTGGTGCATGGTCGTAATGAGCAGTACATAGACTGGTTAAGCTTTATTGATTAATTCAATCTAAAAATAATAGATGCTAAGTAAAAAGCCAATATTCAATAAATATTGGCTTTTTTCATGCAGTAGCAGAGTAAGCCTATTTAATTACCTTTTGTAATATCCGACCAACTCATCAGTCTAACCTCGTTTTGTAATAATAAATCTTCAAACTGATAGCTCATTAGCCACTCAAATTCACGCTCGCGTGCCTGCTTGATATCATCTTGCCAGCCACTATTAGGCACCGCTGGATGACACATAATCAGCGATGTTTTTATATCGCGTGGTAGACCTAACGGTACGGAGTGAATCGCAGGGGTAGTACTGCCATACTGAGAATAAGTGCCTTGCGAGGCAAGATTTACGTCCAAGTTGTATAAGCCTGGAGTGAGAAACCGAGTACGAGGCGCGGCGCTTAACCACTGATTCCAAAGCGCTGAGAGCTGCGCAGTATCGGTATCAAATCCATATACTCCGCCGAACTTGTCATTGGTCGTGATGTTATTGTCAGCGCATAGCTTACGCCAAGATTTGCCACCTAAATGATAGATAATTTGTGATTTTATATCGTTAACTAGCGGTGTAGTAACACGCGCACAAATAGTGCTCTGTGCTCCTTCACTATAGCGAGTAGTCAACGCTTTTATTAAGCACTGACGAATAACAGGGAACTGATGAATGTGTTGATGACCATCTACGAAGGCTGGCGCACGTCCAAAAGTATCCTCAAAACTATCAAATTGACGGTTGATAATATCAGTCACTATTGCAGGTTTGAGGCGACGCAGATAGCTGGTAATAAGAAGCGGCTTAAGCGATCCTAGTAAGTCTGATGGAAATATCCCCGTCAGATCTAAATGCAGACCCACATCGACGTTTAGCTCGCTTAGCCGACTTATAGTATCAGCGCTGATGCTACCTCCAACCATATAGCTACTAGCACCAATAAGCCCGCGTTCAGCCAAGCGGATAACCGCTTGATTAACCGCCTCTGACAAGCCTAAATCATCAACGTTAATGATAATAGCATGAGCATTATTAGTAGGAGTATTGGTCTGCTCTAGGTTTTGATTTTCTTTATTCATCATAGCTATAGAGTTATCGTTTTGAGAGTTGATATTTTCAGAGTTGCTGTTTTGAAAATTATTATCTTGAGAGTTATTAGTCATGATTTAAAGGCCCAAAGTTTACCTAATGCAAAAGTCATTACCGTAATAATAGCCGTGATTACCAGCCAAATAAAGATATAGTAACGCTCGCCAAACCAGTTAAGACCCAGTACGAATAGGCCTTGATTGGCAGCAAAGCCAATAACAGAGCTGGCAAACCATTTTAGTAAAGTGTGCAGAGCTGGCTTATCTTTGTAAAGGCTAGAGGTAGTCGATGTATTAAAAGTTAAATAAAAGTGACCCAAAAAGCTGACAATAAACGCCAATAAAAAGGCAATCACGTTAGCCCAAGCAGGGCTGATAGTCGTAAAGCTTACCACGCTAATGAGTACTAAAAAGTGCACAGCAGCGGCGCTTGCACCAACAACTAAAAACCATAATGCTTGGCGAGAGGCTGATTGAGTCAGAGCGATTTTATTCATTGAGAGTAGCCGTATTCTTGGCTTGAGTAGAGTGATAAATAGGATGACTGTCCCTAGCATTGTTTTCAATAGTGTCGTTTTCAACAGTGCCGCTGCCGTCCTTGATAGTAGCATCAACTGGTCTGCGGCTGCTAATGGTTTCATTGACTAAGTATAGTGGGCGCTGCTTTACCTCTTCGTAGAGACGACCGACATACTCACCGATGACGCCGATACATACCAATTGAATGCCCGTCGAAAACATAATACCAGCGGCTACGGTTGCCCAGCCTGCGACGTCACTACCAAATAATAGCGTCTCAATAACGATATAAAGGCCATATAAGAAGGCCAACGCGGAGACGATAAACCCCATGCGTGAGATCAGACGTAATGGTTTTTGTGAAAAAGAGGTAATCCCGACTAATGCCAGCTCAAATAGACTACCAAAGTTAAACTTGCTCTCACCTGTATCCCGATTGTCAGCGGTAAACGGCAAATATACCGTATTAAAACCGACCCAAGCGTACAAGCCTTTCATAAAACGTTGACGCTCAGGTAATGAGCGCAAGGCTTGTACAACCTTACGATTCATCACTCTAAAATCACCGGCATTAGGGCGAATCTCATAACGCTGACGATCTTGAATAAAATGATAAAAGCTGGCTTTAAAAGTTTTGGCTAGGCGGCTCTCATGAGGACGATTGGCCTGAATACCCGCTACCATATCGATATTTGATTGCTCAATCATAGTGATCATTTGCGCCAGTACGGGAAGCGGATGTTGTCCATCAGCATCTATCATAGCGACGATGTCACCCTCAGCTTGACGTAGACCGGCACTGAGGGCAGGCTCTTTGCCAAAGTTACGCGATAGACGTACCAACACCAGCTCTGTATGACTAGGGCGGCTTGGCATCAGCGCCGTTACGACTTCGACTAGATTGTCACTACTGCCATCATCAACGATAATAATTTCACAAACGATGGCTCTATTAATAGTGTTTTTACTGGGGCTATTTTTGATAGTACTATTTTCGACAGGGCTGTTTTTGACAGCGCTATCATTAGGTATAGCCAGCTTAGCCGAAAACTCAAACACTTGTGGTAAAAAAGCTTGCAGCGCCTTAGCATCATTATAGGCGGGCATAATAATAGACAAGTAAGGCGCGTAACTATAATCTTGCGGCATGCAGAACCTATATAGAGTTGCAAAAAGTATGGTGACAAAAATAAATGCTATCTAACTAAGAATGGCTAATGTATCAGCGCTAGAGAACTATTTAGCGCAGCGCGCAGGCACATAAGCTATCCAGTTTACCACTAATGGTTCAGTGATATTAGTCTCTCGCCAAGCCAGCTGCCATTGACCCTGTTTTTTGATCAATGAGTCGCTCTTTGAGTTATTAGAAGCGCTAGCATCTAGTTGATCTAATAAGGGTAGTACTACCTCGTCATCGCTCTGCCACATTACTAAAGTACCGTTTTGTTGCAAGCGTTTAATACTCATCCATGGAGAATGACTGGCAGGTCCTGAGATCATTTGTGAGGGAAAGCCATTATTTATCGCAACCAGCGCACCCAGCCAACGATCTCCTGATACGCTATCCAGAGGACAACTGCTAACCGATTGCCATGTTGTTAAAGCTTGCCCAGCCAATGCCTGTTCAGGCCACTGCATTCTTGATGACTTGTCTCGTAGCTTATCGCCAAAACCGACATACACTACCATAAGCACAGTCACCAGCGATAACCAAATAGCGAGCGCTTTGTGTAATTTACGGGTCATTAACGCTTGCGTTGTGGGTATAATAAATGAAGCCGCTAGCAGTCCTGACAACGCCCACATCGGCATACCCCACATATCGCGCAGACCCATACCAAACACTACACTTAGTACTACTAGCACTACGATTGGTGATAGCCACAGATACCACAGCAGCGATGCACCTGCTGGTAGATGATCTTTGTAATCACGCACAGCAAATAAGCGCTTACGGTTGAAGATAAGCATCAACAATAGCGGAACATGGGCAACAATTTGAGCGGTAATAAAGCCGATCCAACCGAAGTGGTTTTTGATCGTATCAGCCCCTTGTGTAACTTCGTTTGCGCGTCCGCTCGCGTAACCAAAGGGTAGCCAATCATGGGTCATGAGCCAATATAGATGCGGCGAAAATAGTGCCAGCATGATAAAGGCAGCAAGCCAAGGCTGTGGCTGTTTTAGCAATGGCCATTGTTTTGGTAATACTAAATACAATGCCATTGGCAACAGCAAAAATATCACGCTGTATTTGGTAAGCATACCAAGACCACCTAGCACGCCTAGTAATACCCAGTCCATCAGACGATTTTTGGTGAGAGCTTGATAAAAGACTAAGTATAAACCTGCCCAAATAGGAAATTGCGCCACATTATGATTAAACTCTAAACTAGGGTAGCTATAATAAACCACTGCTAAGGTCAAAGCGCTACCCAGTAACGCTATCGGCACTGACCATACTTGTTTTCCTAATTTATAGATAATGAATAAAGTGAGTAAAACGTAGAGTTGGCTGAGTAAATAAGGGCCGATATGACCAAACATTTGATAAAAGCTGTATAATATCCACGATGAAAGTGGGGGGTGTTTGTAATAACCCCACTGCCACTCGCTGCCCCAACTGACACCCTCGCTAACGTCGAAGGGTACACTACTCGCTAAAAAGGCGGGAGCAATAGACCAGATAACAAAATAGGCGAGTAATAATAGGCCAAACTTTCGCCATTGTTGCCATGTATTTTTATCAATACCTAAGTTTTTGTCATGACTATTGCGATCAGATTTAGGGTCGGCGCTCAAGAAAGGTTTATTATTAGAGGTCATGATTAGATACTTCTTATTGCGCAGAGAATGTGAACAGAGCTGAGAGCAAAAACTCTAGTCTAATAAGTATTATTTGTTTTAAATGATGATACGCCCTAGTATAAAGTCTATTGTTCAGAAGTCATAGTCACAATAAGCACTGCGCTGAACTTTATAAAGGGTTAGATGCTATCTTTAGGCACTATGGTTAGATAATATTTATAGATGACATTATTAAATTGATTGATAAGTATGACACTCTATAACTTATCTAATTTTTGAATATAAAATTTTTGGAACGCAGCATCGATTCTTGAAGTTCAGCATTAGTCGTGTGCTTTTAGTTAAATACTATATGATTATCGGGACGTCTTTTTATGAAGCATCATAGTAAATCTGCATTACTGGTTATTAATTGTCTTCAAGGAGGCGGTGCAGAGCGTTTTGTTTTAACTTTAGGACAAGGACTCTATGAGCTAGGGTTTGAGGTGCATATTGTCAGGTTTAAGCCATTGATCGAGTACGAGATTAATCCAAATCTTAACTATCATTTGATTAGATATAAACCTTATAAGCTAATACCAAGTATCACGGTTCGAGATAAACTGTTTGCAGCAGCACTTGATCGCTATGTGTTAAGTAAAATTGGTCAGCCTGCTATTGTATTATCAAATCTTGATCGCGCAGATAACGTTCTTAGTCACAGTCGCTTGCCAAATATTGTCAATGTCATTCACAACACTATCTCATTAGAGTATAAGTTTGATGAGATAAAAAATATTGCGCATATTAAGTCAAAACTGATTGATATTTACTCAAAGCATCCTTGCGTTTGTGTCAGTCGAGGCGTTATGAACGATTTTGTAGAAAATCTTGGTGATATTACACCGATTACCGCTATACATAATCCTATTGATCAGAAGGCAGTTCAAAAACTAGCCAATGCTTTTGTTCCTAAATCTCAAAACTATAAGTATCAAAACTATATTATTCATGTAGGCAGTTTTAAAGAAGCTAAACGCCACGACATATTGCTGAACGCTTATGCACAAACCGATCAATCCATGCCTCTATTGCTACTTGGTCAAGGTAAACATAAAAAAGATATGGAACAATTGGCAATTGATCTAGGTCTCAAGGACAAAGTAGTATTTTTAGGCTTTTGCGAAAACCCTTACCCGTTTATCAAGCATGCGCAATTTAAGATATTAACCTCAGATTGGGAAGGGTTCGCTATAGTCATTGCAGAAGCGTTAGCACTTGGCACACCTGTTATTAGTACTGATTGTCCGTCTGGCCCTAAGGAGTTGTTACCTGCGGCTAATCTGATGCCAAAAGGCGATATAGACGCTATCACTGCTACCTTGAGACGAGCTATGCAAAACCCCAAGCAGTTTTATGCTGAGTTTGATGAAGAGCTACTACCAACTGTCATTGCCCAAAAATACTTAGATTTTTCTCGAAATATATAGAGCTTACAGGTTTATACGTTATTGAGAATACCTTTCTCATCTTATATTGACAACATAATTGAGGATATATACTAATTAATTTTCTCAACAGAATTATTTTGGTTGTCAGACACTAAAAATGGTGTGCCTATGAGTATTTCTCTTACATTATATTTGTCTTTTATTTTTTCAGAACCTACTATAGTCATAATTTTATCTGATGAAGTACTCTTGAGATGCTGCCACTCTCTTGAAATAAACTCTCTAATAGGACTATTATATTTTGGGAACTTAAGTCTTTGTTCAAAACCAGTCAATACCTCTATATTAATTTCAGAAAAATTAGTCGATAGAAATTCCTTATAAAATTCTTGATAATTTTTGGTATATTTATTATCTGTATTCCAAGGCTTATTATTACTCTTAGATTAACACATGAAGTGCAATATCAAATGCGAGGTGAAAAAAAGACCTAGATGCGCTAGCATCAAAGTCTTTATCCACCGACCAAAGTGAGATTGCAACCATGAACTATACACATCTAAGCCTAGGAGAACGATACCAGATTTATGCCCTTATAGGGGCAGAACATAGTATTAAATTTATAGCTGACACATTAGGAAGAAGTCCTAGCACCATATCAAGAGAGATCAGACGCAATAAAAGCCTTCGAGGTTACCGAGCTAATCATGCTAATAACAAGGCTTGTGACAGACGCTCTAACAATGCTTTCACTATCATCGCTGATGTATGGGATTGGGTCACAGACAAGCTAAAAGACAGCTGGAGTCCTGAACAAATAGCCGGAGTTCATGGTGGTATTAGTCACATGAGCATCTATCGCTATATCTGGAGGGACAAGAGACAAGGCGGCAGGTTATGGCAGTATCTCAGACGCAAAGCCAAACCTTACCGTAAGCGACTAACGGCTGAGACCCGAGGCCGTATCAACGACAGAGTCTCGATTCATGAGCGCCCTTGTATTGTGGAAGAACGATCACGTATTGGTGACTGGGAAGCGGATACCGTTATCGGTCAGCATCACAAGCAAGCGATTGTAACGCTCGTTGAACGTAAAACAGGACTGCTTAAAATGAAGCGTGTGGGTCATAAAACGGCACAGCAAGTATCAGAGGCAATGATAGGTATCCTAAAGCCAGTGAAGTTACAGGTTAAGACCATTACCTCTGACAATGGTAAAGAGTTTGCTCAGCATAAGAAGGTGAAACAAAAGCTCTTTAGCGCTTTCTTCTTTGCCGATGCTTATGCGTCATGGCAGCGAGGAACCAACGAGAATACTAACGGCTTAATCAGAGAGTTCTTGCCTAAGGGTTGTGACTTTAGACAAGTCTCTGATAATGAGATACAGGACATTGAGAATAAACTAAACAACAGACCAAGAAAACGCTTAGGGTTTAAAACGCCTATGCAGGCGTTCTATAATATTAATTAGCGTTGCACTTGGTGTGTTAATCTAAGACTGATAAAATGAATAATATATGGATTCATGCTTTTTATGAGTTCACTAGTTAACTGATGTATTTGCCAATTAAAATCAAATGGTAATAGTGCTATATTGTCTAGTAATACTCTATTAAGGGCAGATTGATCATGGCACTGTAAGCTATCAGCATTATCAATAGCGTAATTAAAGACTTTAGAGAGTATCTCTTCTTTTACATAATTTTCAGTATTAAATACTAAAACTCCTGAATTGCGATAAATATGATCAAACTTATGATAAGAGCTCACATATTCATCTACTTTTTTTGCTTTTATTCTATGGGATGAGCGAAGATTAAGTTCAGTGATATCAGCTGCAGCGGCAACGCAAAAATCAGCGGGTAATGTTTCTACATGCTTTAATAAATCATCGTAAAAAGCCTTATTGACAAAAGTATCAGCATCTAGGTAAATAATATAGTGATAAACACCTTCAAAAATTTGAGGTAAAAATAATCGGTGATAAGCAGCTAAGCTAAGATGGCCTATAGGTAACGAATCTATACCATTGATGGATAGCTCAATAAAACGAATGCCTTTACCTTGAAACCTTTGGGGTACTTTGCTGATATCTGGCAGGCAAATACAAATGTCACAGGGCAATTCTGGATGTAACGTTATGAATTGTTCAGCAGCAAACAAAGCATAAGGTAAATAATTCTCATCAACACAAAATGCTAATGTATTCACATTATTCGCTTGACCTGTTTGCTTAGTAATACTTGCAGAGATATCCATAAAATGACTCTTAAATTTTGAAATAAAGATGGTTATTAATGTTGTTATTGAAACACTAAAATAGTAGATATTGGTTGCGTCTTTCAATGCATGTGGATAATAGCATAATGATAACCATTTAATTTATGATATAAATTTTATAAAAAGATCTGAACTATAGTTAATATTTATCATTCAGATCAGCCTCATAAATATTTTTTAGACTTATAGCTTTAACATTGTGATATACGAACTTGTTATTGGTAAGGCTACTATAAAAACAATATCAACCCAAATCATCGAACAAATATTGAGACACGGGCGAGTGGTTAATAACAGGCACACCATGCTGCTTGTACACCCGACCTAATAGATTCAGCGAAGGCACAATACGCTCGCTAACTGCTTTATCCAGCTTACTTGGTGCGCTATTTTCTGTATTCTCATAAAACCGTGGTAGATTACTATTGATTAGATCCACACCATATAGATGAATAGCGCCAGCGTTTCGTGAAAAAGCGAGCTGCGCGGCGACATAGACTACTGTTCCCGCTTCTACAAAGCCTTGAGTAACATCAAGAGAGACACCGATTGGCACGGGCTTATGCTCATTATCAATCACAAAATTAGGATCATTAGAAAAGTGAGACAATGGCTTTTTTTTGTTAAATAGCTTTTGCTTAAAAGATAATATATCAAACCCTAGCTTATTGGCTTTGACGCTCCAAGGTCTATCCACGGGATATAGTATACGCATCGAACTTGGATACTCACGAATAATATTAGGATGGCTTGCCGCTATTGCCTCAAACACAGCTAGGGTTGCATATAAAGGCTGACCATTATAATATTTTGTAAAAACCTCAGGCTGATGACTGATAAAACGGGCATCACTAATCACCCAACCGACTACATTATTAAAAGTATGCTCAGCAAGTAGACTGATACTGCCGTTGACAAATATAGTCGCGGTATCTACCAGCTCCAAAAATGTTAGATGCGCAATAGAAGGGCCTGAAGCAATGATATTAACCGCTTGCTGGTTTAAGCTTTGCCCACTTTGGTTGGCGTTAAAGCCATCAATAGTAATGGGCTGGTGGTCAATATCAAAGCTGGCGCAAGGGGGCAGTTGCAATATTATCTTCCCTGTTTATTCAAATCATTTAAAAGCATAAAGGTATAGCATATAGATAGTTATCAGGTTATCAGCGGCTATTTAGAATATTAAATAAAAATCACTAAATATAACTATTGCCAGTGCGCTTGCAGCCAAGGACTTGGTTTGATATGACGATACCATTTGCCACCAGTACCGTTAATAGCATCTGGCGGATTGATCTCACCATGAAAGATAACTATCTTAGCCCCATCAGGTAGCTTCGGTGTGCGAATAAAGTTAAAAGGAATAGGGGCGATGCATTGATACTTAAAGCTGACGCACCAGGTTTTATCCCAATATTCTAAATGATGATGCTCGCGCAGATAATTGGATAAATAGGCTTGCTCATGACGCACTTGGGTACGTATCGTTTCAAAGTTACGCTCAAAGTTTGCAAGCAGGTCAGGGTAGGTGTTCATACCAATGTTAAAACGATATACAGAGCTGTTACCGATCATCCGCCAAGGCTTTTTCCAGTCACGGATAATAACTACGCTATCCTCATGCGCCGCCTCATAAGTAAAAAATCCATCCATGTTAGCAACGATAACAATATCAATATCTAAAAATAGTGCCACACCCTTTAAGTCGTATAACTCAGGTTTAAACGTCGTAAGCTTCTTCCAGCCCCTCTCAGGACCTGCGGGCAGATCCATCTCAGGTATAGGATAGCACTGTATTGCAGGGTCGATACCGCTACTATCATCAGTCAAGCACACCATCTGAAAGTCTAAGGTTAGATGGCGGTTGACCATATTATATAAGCGATTGACGTACTCGCTACCGTACTTATTACCCCATTTCATGCAGATAATATAGCGCTGCTCTACTAGATTAATAGTAGTATCAGTTTGATTGGACAAGGTCGTTGTAGTTGTATCAGTAGCCATAAAATACTCATGTAGAGGTTAGGGAATACTCATATCAGTGATAGCAGTATAAAGTTGAATGAAGCATATCACCCATGATTATAAAAATCTAACCAGAGGGTTCATCAGCGTTATTAACTTCATTGGTATTGGTATCAGTGGTGAGCTTAGCGTTTGTAGCTTGAGTATTTGCAGTTTGAATAGTGCTGTTACGAGCAGTATTCATTTGCACAAATGCTGTTAGATCACTCTCACTAGCGCGATAGGGGTTGCCTAATTCAGGAATATGCTTAAAGCGCCTATAACCCCACATATAGTGACTACAATGTGGCTTTATGATACTCTCCATAGCTTGATTAAGCGCATGGGTTGAGATATTAGCATTACGATCATACAAATCGGGATTATCAAGCCGATAACAATGAATATTAAAGCCACGCCCATCACTGCGACGAATACAGGAGATACCTACCAAAGCACATTTAGTTTTGCTAGCCAGCTTAGAGGTCAAAGTACTGGTCAAAGTCTCAATGCCGAAAAACGGCACTACCACACCACCTGAGGGTTCAGGCACATGATCGGGCAGTATCATACTGAAGCCGCCTTGCTTTAAAGCCTTGAATACAGCTTTGACACCACTACCGTCAGTTGGAACTAAAGTAGCGCTAAGGCGTTGACGACCTTGCAATATAAACTCATTGGTCAATCTACCTTTTACGGGCTTATACATAATAGTCGGTGCGCCAAATTGATTAATCCACGCATTCATTATCTCCCAAGTCCCTATATGCGGCAAGATAGCAATCATACCGTTGGGATTGGCTAAACCTTCTAAAAGAATCTCTTTATCATAGACATCAATGATCTGATCTATGCTCCACTGCGGCGACATCGCCCAGCTTTTAATAGACTCCACGCTACTTAAGCACTGATTAAGCACAATCTGTTTATTAAGAGTATGCTTTTGCGCCTCAGACAAGGCGGGATCTATCAAAAGCGTATTGATGCGAATCGTGCGCAGCAAACTCGCGTTTGGCAGACGCATAATGATCCAAGCAACGCTACGTGCCAGACCGCGTAAAAGCGATAAAGGCACGTATTTGAACAAATGATAAGGGTTCATAACTATTCACAGAACAGTAGCTAAGACTGTATAAGATAATAGGGCCTGCTTGTGAATGATCAAGCAGACCCTAATACATTATCGAGTCATTTACTGTGCAGGTTGTTGTTTATTTGCATCAGCATCCGCTTGTGCTTTTTCGCGCACTCGAATACCTAGATCACGTAACTGTTTGCTATCGACACCAGCAGGTGCTTGAGTCAGCGGACATTCAGCGGTCTTAGTTTTTGGGAAAGCGATGACATCACGGATAGAGTCTGCGCCAACCATCAACATAATCAGACGATCCAGTCCAAAGGCCAGACCACCATGCGGCGGCGCACCGAATTTGAGGGCATCTAACAAGAAGCCAAATTTGTCTTCGGCTTCTTGTTCGCCGATACCCAAAGCTTCGAGCACTGCTTGCTGCATGTCATAGGTATTGATACGTAAGCTACCACCACCGACTTCAGTACCGTTTAGCACCATATCATAAGCGATAGATAGGGCAGCAGCTGGATCTGTTTTTAATGCTTCAACTGAGCCTTTAGGTTTAGTAAACGGATGATGCATGGACGTCCACTTGCCATCATCAGTCTCTTCAAACATTGGAAAGTCAGTGACCCATAGCGGTGCCCACTCGCAAGTTTGCATCTCAAGGTCGAGGCCGATTTTCTGACGTAGCGCACCCATCGCATCATTGACGATGCTGGCTTTGTCAGCACCAAAGAAGATGATATCGCCGTCTTCTGCTTGTGTGCGTTCAATAAGACTATTGAGTACCTCATTGGTCATGTTTTTGATAATAGGAGATTGCAGACCTGAGTCTTTATCGACGCCATTATTGATGTTGCTTGCATCATTGACTTTGATATAAGCCAAGCCGCGCGCGCCGTAGATACCAACAAACTTGGTATAGGCATCGATCTGCTTACGGCTTAGCGCGGCACCATTAGGAATACGCAGTGCGGCAACGCGACCTTTTGGATCGTTAGCAGGGCCAGCAAACACTTTGAAGTCAACGTCCTTCATCAAGTCAGCAACGTCTTGTAGTTTCAATGGGATACGCAAATCTGGCTTGTCGGAGGCATAATCACGCATCGCCTCAGCATAAGTCATACGCGGGAACGTCTCGAAATCAACATCCAACATCGTCTTGAATACATGCTTGATCAAGCCTTCATTGATACTCATGATCTCCTCTTCATTCAAAAATGAAGTCTCGATATCCACTTGGGTAAATTCAGGTTGACGATCGGCACGTAAATCTTCATCACGGAAGCATTTAGCGATCTGATAGTAGCGATCAAAGCCTGACACCATCAATAACTGCTTAAATAGCTGCGGCGACTGTGGTAGCGCAAAAAAGTTACCTGGACGCGTACGTGATGGCACAAGATAGTCACGCGCACCCTCAGGAGTGGCACGAGTCAAGATAGGCGTTTCAACATCTAAGAAGCCATGATCATCTAAATAACGACGAATGGCAGAGGTGGCACGGGCACGGAAAACCATACGCTCTTGCATCTGGGGGCGACGCATATCAAGGTAGCGATATTTTAGGCGTAGATCTTCAGAGACGGTCATATTCTCATCATTGAGCGGGAAAGGCGGGGTTTCAGACTTTGCTAACACCTCAATCTCTTTGCCCAATAGCTCTACTTGACCACTGGTCATGTTTTTGTTTTCAGTACCTTCGTAACGACGACGCACGCGGCCTGTTATTTTGAGGACATATTCAGGGCGAACCGCGTCAGCAGTGGCGAAAGCTTCAGGAGTGTCTGGATCGACAACCACTTGTAGGATACCTGCACGGTCACGCATATCTAAAAAGATAACGCCACCATGATCACGGCGACGATGCACCCAGCCGACGATAGTGATCGTTTGCTCAAGTAAATTTTCATTTACTGCGCCGCAATATTCATCGCGATAGCTACTATGTACGCTCATTTCACTTTCGGTAATAGATTTAGGTTGCTCAATGCTGCTGTCGGTCATAATAATAGTTATCCAGTTGTCTGCCCAATTCAAAAAACAATAATGCAGCCATCGTTAAGAGATTTCAACCAATTCAACAGTAACTAGCGCCAGTGATAGGCCTAGTGTGTTTGAATTAACTCGTTTATCGATAAATTCTAACGATTGGTTGCATACAAAAACGATAGGTTACATAAAAATAAATGTAAACGCATATTATGCCTAATGTGCTTTTGTTATACAACTATACTTATAGAACATAGAACATAGAACATAGAACATAGAACATAGAACATAGAACATAGAACACACCTCAGCTTTTTATTTAGCGAGGTTTTATTTTTATTCGTTCGCTAAATATTGGTGCGGTGCTTGAAACTCTGTGACATCGTGCACATATTAGGCTGAAGGTAAGCAGTTCTTGCTAATAAATCTTCTAAAAACTATTATCCCAAAGCTTATTTATATTAAGGAATACCGTTTATGCTATTTCATCCTCCTAAGAACCCTGTTGAGCTCAAAGTGCTCCATCTCAACAAAGCTCAAGAGCAACGCCGCGAAGATTTACTTGAGGCAACTCAAGGCAAAGCGGCACTCAAACAGCTCAAAAAAACAATGGCAAAAAAAGCCAAGCAGGCTCTAAAAACCAAAAACAAACGTAAAAATAAAAATGACAGTCAGCAAGTATTTGTACTGGATTTTGATGGCGATATAAAAGCTTCAGCAGTCAAGCATTTACGCGAAGAGATTAGCACCTTAATCAGCACGGCGAATGCAGGCGATGAGGTTATCATCCGCTTAGAGTCGCCAGGTGGGATCGTCCATGGTTATGGGCTGGCCGCCGCACAGCTAGTACGTCTAAAAGAAGCTGGTCTAAAGCTGACGATATGTGTGGACAAAGTTGCAGCCAGTGGTGGTTATATGATGGCTTGCGTCGCGGACAAAATTGTCGCTGCACCGTTTGCAGTTATTGGTTCAATTGGTGTGGTATCTCAATTACCAAACTTCCATAAATGGCTCAAAAACCACGACGTTGATTATGAGCAATTTACCGCAGGCGACTATAAGCGTACCGTGACCGTATTTGGCGAAAACGATGACGAAGATCGGGCTAAGTATCAACAAGATCTTGAGCAAACTCATGAGCTGTTTAAGCACTTCGTCAGCACTTATCGCTCTCAGCTTGATCTTGATAAAGTCGCCACGGGTGAGCATTGGTATGGTGAAGATGCGCTAAAATTAAAACTAGTGGATAAACTACAAACCTCTGATAGCTATATTTTAGAGCTAATGGCAGATAATGAAGTCTATGCGCTGCATTCTCGTCAAAAACCAACCTTAGCCGAAAAATTAGGCTTAGCACAAGCGGCAGAGGCAACGCTTAATATAGCAGTAGATAAACTGCCTGACGCCCTAGCGCGTTTGGACTTTAATAATCGATTCAATATTTTAAAGTAGCGTTGTTTACAGTAGCATTCATTAAAGTGGCACTTGTAAAAGTAGATTTATGCAGCAGTAATCCAATTTTTATTAAAGGCATTTGAAGGCAGCATCTGTTCTTATTTTGTAAAGGCGTGACCTAACTAGTCGCGCCTTTTTTGCTGTTTATTAGTAGGTGCTATGTTATAAATAAGTCTGCAAAAATAGTAAACGCCTGTACACTATAAATCACATGATGCTTTTTTGCTATTGTGGTCTATAAAATAAAAAGTTAAGGCAAAAAACGATAATATAAGGATGTTAATGATGTCTACTAGTGATTTGATGTTTACCACAAGCGCCCATGGTCAAGCAATGCATAGCCAAGTAAAAGAATTTATCGCCAATAAAATTGCGCCGATAGAAGCGCAGTTCTGGCAAGACTGTCATAAGCTCAATCCTGATGGAGACTGGAAAAAATGGCAGTGGCCAGCCGCTTATGAGAGCTTGCGTAAGGAGGCTCGTCAAGCAGGACTTTGGAACTTATTCTTGCCAGATGACACGCTTGGCGCAGGATTATCGGTTACGGATTATGCACCTATTGCCGAGCTGACAGGGCATAGTCTGCTCGCGCCGCATATCTTCAACTGCAATGCACCTGATAGTGGCAATATGGAGCTGTTATGGCGTTATGGCAGTCCTGAGCAACAAGAAAAATGGCTCACGCCGTTGCTAGATGGTAAGACGCGGTCGGTATTCTGTATGACTGAGCCTGCTGTAGCCTCAAGCGATGCCACTAATATGGAAGCAACCGCTGTCATTGAGGGCGATGAGATCGTTATCAATGGTAGTAAATGGTGGTCATCAGGTCTCGGTGATCCAGCAGTCGATTTGCTCATCGTTATGGCACATACCCCAGATGAAGCCCAAGATCGTCATCATCAGCACTCGCAGGTGCTAGTACCTGTTAATACTCCTGGCGTCAAGATTGAGCGGATGCTCAAAGTATTCGGTGATTACGATGCCCCGCATGGACATGGTGAAGTCAGTTTTAATAATGTGCGAGTGCCAGTAACGAGCTTTATCGGTGGTCCTGGTATGGGGTTTGAGATCGCACAAGGTCGCTTGGGGCCTGGTCGTATTCATCACTGTATGCGTTGTATCGGTGCAGCAGAGCAGGCCTTAGAGCTTGCCATTCATCGTGGTATGACTCGCAATGCCTTTGGCAAGCCTATACTACAATTGGGCGGCAATCTTGAGCGGATAGCGGAGGCGCGTATCAAGATTGATCAAGCGCGTCTGATGACTCTATATGCCGCGCAAAAGATGGATAGTCAAGGCACCAAAGCGGCATTAACTGAGATATCGGCTATCAAGGTTGTCGCGCCAACGGTACTACAAGAAGTCGTCGACATGGCGATTCAGATTCATGGCGGTATGGGAGTTTGTCAAGATACTATGTTGCCAGGCTTCTATGCGCAGGCTCGCGTGTTGCGTTTGGCAGACGGTCCTGATGAAGTTCACAAAACCATGATTGCCAAGCTAGAGCTTAAGCGTCAAGGGTTTAGCCGCAAGCGCTAACGATAGCAGTATCAAAGCTAGTAATGCTTAGGCATCTAATGCTCTATAGACTATCTAAGCTTAGCGGCTGGATAGTTTTTATAGAGTTTGTCACTGAATAAGCATTGACTATTGATAAACATAAACTATTGAAAAACGTAAAATCAAACCTACGATAAGGATTATCAGATGGCAGACAATAACAACAATAGAGATGAAGAAGTCTTAGATAAAGGTGATGACGTTCGTGAAGGCGAAGAGCTTGATGGAGAGGCTGTTAGCGTATGGCTGCGAGGTCAGGGTCTTGATGTTAAAGGCGATCCCATTATCACGCAATTCGCAGGAGGCGCATCAAACTGGACTTATCGTCTGCAATACAATATCCTCAATAAAGACAATAGCCTCAATGAAAACAATAGCCCTGATAAAAACCAAGATTTAATTCTACGTCGCCCGCCCAAAGGCACCAAAGCCAAATCGGCTCATGATATGGTACGTGAGTACACCGTGCAGCAAGCGCTGGCAGGTGTCTATCCTTACGTACCAAAAACGCTTGCGCTGTGCACCGATGAGACAGTTATTGGCGCAGATTTTTATGTCATGGAGCGCTTAGAAGGGATTATTCCGCGTGCTAATTTACCCAAATCGCTTGATTTGGATTCAACTCAAATCCGCAAGCTGTGTACCAATGTCATTGATGCCCTAATTGAGCTGCATCAAGTGGACTATCAACACCATCCCGATTTAGTAGCGCTAGGTCGCGGGGCAGGATATTGCGAGCGGCAGGTGACAGGCTGGGACAAGCGTTATGTCAAAGCTAAGACCCCAAATACCCCGAGCTTTGCGCTCGTTAGACAGTGGCTCAACAACCATATTCCTAAAGACAGTAAAACTTGTATCATTCATAATGATTGGCGTTTTGATAATGTGGTTTTAGACCCTAATGATCCCACCCAAGTGATCGGGGTGCTCGATTGGGAAATGGCAACCTTAGGTGATCCGCTAATGGATTTAGGGAGCGCATTGGCCTATTGGATCGAAGCGGATGACAATGCGATCATGCAACAAGCGCGTCGTCAGCCCACGCATCTAGAGGGCATGATGACTCGCGATGAAGTGGTTGAGTATTACCTCTCTAAGTCAGGACTCAAGCTCGATAATTGGGCTTTTTATGAAGTGTTTGGTCTGTTTCGCCTAGCAGGTATTATTCAGCAGATTTATTATCGCTATTATAATAAACAAACCAGTAACCCCGCCTTTAAGAACTTTTGGATTATCAATCACGTCCTCCATGCAAAATGCTTGAAGCTCATCGCCAAGCATGAGGGCGAAGCTATGTTTATGAGCTATGTGCAGCCGCACCTGCAAGATCGAGGCATAGATGCTGCTACTATTGAGCAACTACCAAGTCCATTACAAGCGGTGATAAAAAGCGTATTACCTAAAGCTTATTTTAAGCAAGAGATCGATGATGATTCAAAAAACACGGATGAATAACGGCGCTTACTTCTCTTAAATTGAGCCAGTAGTAACTATATAAATATAATAGGCCACTCTTTATGATAACCCTTCTGTTAGCTCGTCATGGACAAGCCTCCTTTGGACAAGAAAACTACGACCAACTCTCAGAGCTTGGGGTAGTACAGGCTAAGAGATTAGGTGAGCATTATGGCAGTACCCAGCGCCGTATCGATGCGATATTTAGTGGCAGCTTAGTACGGCAACGTGATTCAGCTGAGCACTTTTATCAAGCTTATCGGTCAGTCTCAAATCATGATTTAGGTATAAAGCCTATTTTTGATAAGAGCAATCCTGAGAGCTGTGTTTTGCCTATTTTTAACGAATTCAATCACGAAGATGTCTTTGTAAAATCCAATCCTACTTTATCGACGCAAGCTCAGATCGCAGCTGAGCTCAACCGTAATAATCAGCCTATTTCCCGTTTAGGTGAGTTATTTGGTCAAGCTATGCAGCGCTGGCATGCAGGCGAGCATGATGATGAGTACCTTGAGAGTTGGCCGCAGTTTAGTGCGCGGGCCGTGCAAGGGTTAGAGGAGCTACGCAACCAAGTTGACGCTATGCACAATCTAAATGCAGATAGCCTAGACGCAGACAGTACGGTGCTAGTATTTACCTCAGGTGGTGTCATCGCTGCTATCACTGCGCATTTATTGAAGCAAAGCAGTGCAACCGCTTATCAATTGACCCAAAGTTCAGTCAATACGGGCGTCACTAGTCTTGTTGTTCAACAGCAAAAGTTGCAGCTGCTCTCTTATAATGAGCACAGTCATCTGTTTAGCGAAGGCAAAAGTCTAATAACGAAGCACTAATAACGAAGCTTAAGTAACGAAGCACTAATAACTAAATGCTAATAAATGATCTAATAAGAATAGTCTTTGAGATAGTAATGAATTAAAGGTTAATTAACAGCTCCTACATAATTGTTATGCATAAGGAGAGTAATAACCCTTATAATAGCGACTTTAACTCGACAATTTTGGACTCAAAAGTCAAGCTTATTATCTTATATCTATAGACATCGAGAGGACTGTTTATGCAGCATAAATTATTTAATTTAGTGACCCAAACCGCTAAGCAAAGCAAAGATCAAGCTTATAGTGCTATTCAGCCTGCACGTTATCTAAAGGCGCGAAACAAAAAACAGGTCGGTCAAGACAAAACGGTTTTGATCACAGGTGCCAGCTCAGGTCTAGGTGAGGAGATGGCACGACTATTCGCTAAACTTGGCTATAATCTGGCAATTTGTGCGCGACGTACGGATCGCTTAGAGCAGCTCACAATCGAGCTGACAGACAGTTATCCTACTATTCGGGTGGAATATAAAGCCTTAGATGTTAGTGATTACGATGCTATATTTAAAGTATTTAAGGCTTTCAAAGCGGACTTTGGGCAAATTGATCGCATAATTGTCAACGCAGGCGTCGGTGAGAGTCGCCGTATCGGTAAAGGTCGGTTTGAGACCAATCGCCGCACCGCTGAGATTAATTTTGTGTCAGCGTTAGCACAGTGTGAAGCAGGTATGCAGATATTCCGCGCGCAAAATAGTGGGCATCTGGTAGTGATATCGAGCATGTCAGCCATGCGCGGCTTGCCTAAACACATGACCACTTATGGCGCTACTAAAGCAGGTTTAGCGCATTTAGCTGAGGGTATCCGTGCGGATATGTTGCTTACTAACTTGCCGATTAAAGTATCAACTATCTATCCAGGTTATATCCGTACTGAGATCAATACGAATGCTAAGCCGTTACCATTCGAAGTAGATGTCGATACGGGCACCAAAGCGATTGTTGCTGCGATCGAAGCTGAGGTTGATGAAGCTTGCGTACCAAGCTTGCCGTGGTCGATAGTCGGTCAAGCAATGAAGCATTTACCTTTGAGTGTAGTCAATAAGATCAGTTAATTTGATGAGACTCTTATTAACCCGTATTTGTCAGTTAAAATTTATCAAACAATATAAAGCCCTTTAAACTAATCATAGCTTAAAGGGCTTATTCAATAATTTTATAGTGCTTTTGGCAATGTTGCTCTAAGATAATGCTGATAGCTGATAAAATAAAAATGGCTATCAGCATTATTTATTAGCATGATTGGCAATCGCTTGTGTAGTCATAGCGTGCAGCTTTGATGGTACGCGAATCGGTCTAATTGGAGCAACATTTGTCATAGTGGTGGGAGCATCTCCTATTTGCTCTGATGCATGACTAGAATTGGAGGTTTCAGGCTGCACTTGGTTTTGTACGCAAGCGATCACGATTCTAGCACTGCTTAGTAGAGTATCAGTAGGCTTAACAGCAGCGGCTGAATCGGCATCTTTAGCCTTGCGATGAATGCTTTGATAAAAGATAATGCTGGCAGGTTTTAGCTCCACTTTATCGATACGTGTTTCAATGATCTCATCGAGTAAGATGGCTTTACGATAATTTAATTCGGCCTGAGAGACGACAAAGTGCTGCACTTGACCATTATCCGCTTGCAGGAAATAACCATTGAGTCCAATTTTCGTAAACCAATCACGGCGAGCATTCTCAAAAAACACTAAATGATTGGCATGGTAGACTATGCCGCCTGCATCAGTATGATTGATATAGATGTGATATTCTGTTGCAAATAGAGGCGTAGTTACGCTAGCGACTGTATCGCTACTTGCATTGTTACTGGTATCATTGTTTGTATGGTTAGAGATCATATCATTGCCTGATAAATTTTTAGTGTTTGTAAGTCGTTTATAACGGTTCAAGATGCTGATTAAACTTAGCGTTTGTAAACCTAGCGGCTGTAGAATAGCTACTTTAGCGTAACGGTCAAAGTTGAGCAATACTTAGACCATTTTAGGTCTGTTATTGTAGGTTAGTAAAGAACCCGTCTCAGTTCAAGACATCAGCTCAATACGTCATCTCAACACGTCCTAAAGAGCGTCAACAAGGTTGTAGATATATCTTGTAATAGATCCAACCCTCAAATAATAATAGGTTAAACAATGGCTTGTTTTGTTAGTTTTAATATCAATGGTATTCGCGCCCGTCAGCATCAGCTGGAAGCCGTACGTGACATAATCGATCCCGATGTCATGGGTCTACAAGAAACCAAAGTCCATGATGATCAGTTTCCACTCAGCGATGTCGAATCACTAGGATATCACGTGGAATACTTTGGTCAAAAAGCGCATTATGGGGTAGCACTGGTATCAAAGATTGCACCGATATTTGTACAAAAAGGCTTTCCTGGTGAAGACGCGGAGGCGCAAAAACGCTTTATTCATGCGCGTTACTTATTAGGTGGTCGTGAAATTGATGTGCTTAATGGTTATTTTCCACAAGGTGAAAGCCAAGACCATCCCACTAAATATCCTATGAAACGCGCTTATTATGCTGATTTAATGACTTATATTGATACTCTCAAAGCTGAGGGGCGCTCATTGATTGTTATGGGTGATATGAATATTGCCCCAGAGGACATCGATATCGGTATAGGTGAGGCTAATGTCAAGCGCTGGCTCAAAAATGGTAAGACCTCGTTCTTGCCAGAGGAGCGCGAATGGTACGAGGCGCTGATGTCACGCGATCTTATTGATACTTATCGTCAGCATTATCCTGATAGCCAGGAGTTGTATAGCTGGTTTGACTATCGCAGCCGCGGCTTCAACGATGAGCCTAAGCGCGGTATGCGTATTGATCATATCTTATGTACGCCCGATTTAACGGATCACTGTGTTGACGCAAGTATCAGCTACGAGCTACGCGCTATGGAAAAGCCTTCTGATCATGCACCGATTTGGTCAACTTTCGATTTAAGCAAGTAACCGTTTGAGTGTTTTAACCATTGAATAATAAAATGGTAAAAATATAGGCTTTTTAAAACAGAGTTTTTGAATATCTATAACCATAAATAAGGACTCATTATGGCAGTCGGCAACATTGCAGTACCAGATACTATTTATCCTATCGATGGGATTACGCTTAGTGCTACGGCAGCGGGTGTGCGCTACAAAGATCGTAATGACTTAGTGCTCATTAAGATAGCAGACAGTGCTACCACAGCAGTAGTCACCACTAAGAACACCTTTTGTGCTGCGCCAGTGCGAGTACTACGCACGCATTTTGATCAAGCAAGTCCGCGCTACTTAGTTATTAACACTGGCAATGCGAATGCGGGTACGGGCGCTGATGGTTTGCGCCGTGCCACTGATATCTGTACTGAGCTGGCAAGCAAAGCGGGCATTGATGTCCGTTCAGTTCTGCCGTTCTCAACGGGCGTAATTGGTGAGCCACTAAATAGTGAAGCGATAATCACAGGCTTAGATCATGCCTTGACACAGCTCAAGTCAGATAATTGGCTGGCGGCAGCAGACGGTATTCGTACTACCGACACTGTCCCTAAAGTTGCTAGCCAAAAGCTCGATATTGCTGGTAATAGTACTGCTCAGAGTGGCAGCTACCATATCACTGGCATCTCCAAAGGCTCAGGGATGATACGCCCTAATATGGCCACTATGCTTGGGTTTGTGGCGACTGATGCTAATATTACCGCTGATCTGTTACCAAAGATGCTCAGCGCTATTAATGAGAAATCCTTTAATCGGATTACTGTTGATGGTGATACTTCTACCAATGACTGCTGTGTGTTAATAGCAACAGGCACTGCAAGTACAGAGCTTATTGACAGCACCGATCATCCGCATTATCAGCCATTATTTGATGCTTTAAGCGCCGTGTTTATGCGTTTGGCGCAACTGATCGTTCGTGACGGTGAAGGCGCTACTAAGTTTATGACGGTCAAAGTGACAGGTGGCAAGACGACTCAGGAATGCTGTGATGTGGCTTACGCTGTCGCTCACTCGCCATTGGTTAAGACGGCGTTTTTTGCCAGCGATGCCAATTGGGGTCGTATATTAGCAGCAGTTGGTTATGCAGGTATAGATGATCTGGACACTGAGCAAGTCGATGTGTCGCTCAATGAGGTCTTAATTTGTCAAAACGGCATGGTTGCACCAAGCTATACTGAGGTGGCTGGCAAGGAGGTGATGAGTCTTCCTGAGATTACTATACACATAGAGTTAGCGCGAGGAGAGGCTAACGATACGGTTTATACTTGTGATTTATCTTATGATTATGTCAAAATAAATGCAGATTATCGTAGCTAATCAACAGCTTATCAGATAATTGTATTTTAACGGTTTATCCAGCGGTCATAAACTAGTATTTATATAGTAATAACGGTAGTATTGAACAGATAGAATCTAATTTATGACTGTTGCAAACTTTGACGTATAATTACAAAGCAGTTATAGAGTGTAAGGTTTTATGCGTTTTATAATGAGCGCCAGTACAACAATAAAGTATTTTAACTGAGGATAATTTAATGAAAAAATTAGCAATTGCAGCATTAGCATCAACTTTCGCATTAGCAGGTTGTTCTACTATGGGCCTTGATGATGAGCGCTCTATGGTCGTTGATGGTCAGCCAGTCAATGTAAAAGTCGTTAACATCTCAAGCTTCGAAGTAGAAGTAGCTCCACGTAAAGCTATTTGCGAGTACACTGCTAACGACGGTAACCGTGTTGAAGCTGAGTGCCTACAGTATCGTCAAACCTTTAATAAGAACTACAATACGCTTAATGGCAACATTCAAGGTTTTTCTTATGAGCCAAACTACCGTTATATCTTAGACCTACGTCAAGAAGCAGTAGCTGATGAAGCATCTGGTATGGTTAAGCCTGTATGGATCTTGAATGAAGTTATCTCAAAAACTGCTGAGTAACTTAGTTAAACAGGTAATTAGTTAGATGGATAGATAGTTTTTATTGAGCTATTTAAAGCCGCTTACAGTAATAAGCAAATAGTGATAAGCAAAAGCCTCTAAAATATTAGAGGCTTTTTTGTATTTATAAATTGTATTTGTGGATTATCAGCCATGAGCTGGCATGATTAACACTGACTGTATTTGACGCTCACCCCTTGTGATGCGGTAGGAATACGATTATCAGCGTAGACCGCCAATCCGCCACGTGAGGTTTCTTTATAATTATCCAGCATATCAGCACCCGTTTGCTTCATGGTTTCGACTACTTTATCGAATGATACAAAATGCTGACCATCACCACGACAAGCAAGGCGAGCGGCATTAATGGCTTTGACTGCACCCATAGCATTACGCTCAATACAAGGCACTTGCACTAAACCGCCAACAGGATCACAAGTTAGTCCTAGGTTATGTTCAATGCCAATCTCAGCGGCGTTGAGACACTGAGCAGGGTCACCACCCATAATCTCAGCTAGAGCCGAGGCGGCCATTGCACAGGCAGAGCCGACTTCACCTTGACAACCGACCTCAGCACCAGATATTGAGGCGTTCTGTTTAATCAAACTGCCGATAGCGGTTGAATTGAGCAAAAACTTACGGGCGCCGTCCGTGCTATAGCTGGCTAGAAAGTCGCGATAATAATGCATTACTGCTGGGATAATACCAGCTGCGCCATTAGTCGGAGCGGTGACCACATTGCCGCCATTGGCGTTTTCTTCATTGACCGCTAATGCATATAGATCGACCCAGTCCATAGCGGCAAGCTTATCACTTATAGTGCTTGGCTGATCTTTTTCATCACAAAGTTGCAGGTATAGCGCTTGGGCACGGCGCTTGACATCAAGACCTCCTGGCAGAATACCACCGTTTTGACAACCACGAGTGACACAATCTTGCATCGCCTCCCAAATAGAATCCAAATAAGCGAAAACCTCGTCTTTATCACGATAGTGACACTCATTAGCCAATACCAGCTCACTGACACTCAATCGATGTATGCGGCATTGCTCAAGTAGCTCTGCTGCAGTATTAAAAGGGTGGGGGATAGAACCAATGGAGGGAGCGGCACTATCTTCATCAGGATTATTGGCATCAGCATCATTAATAACGAAGCCACCGCCCACTGAATAATAAGTTTGCTGATAGCGAGTACCATCAGTTAATATCGCGCAGATAGTCATAGCATTAGGATGATAGGGTAGTACCGTATCACCGTACCACTGAATATCACGCTCAGTATTGAACGCGACACTATGCTCACCTGCTAAAGACAATTGTTTATCAGAAAATATAGGCGTGAGGTACTGACTGGTCAAACGAGTATCAATAGTGCTTGGCGCGTGTCCTAGCAGCCCAAGTAGTATTGCCGTGTCAGTAGCATGACCTTTGCCCGTAGCCGCTAGCGAGCCATATAACTCAACTTCGATAGCAGTGACATCGCTCAGCGCTGCACGCTTGCGTAGGGAGGCTAAAAATAAGTTAGCGGCGATCATAGGGCCCACAGTATGTGAGCTTGATGGGCCAACACCGATCTTAAATAAATCAAAGACACTGATCATAATAAATCATCCATGATGAGTTAAAAAAATCGTAATAATAAAAGATGCTATATGTGATATCTACCTTTGATATCTAAAGCACTTAATGTTTATAACGACTTTCTTATCATTTTTAATTGAGTTTCGAATTTTGAGCTTAAGTTTTAGATTGAAAATACTATTGAAATGGTAAGCGGATTAGAACTATAAAAAGTGAGTCAGTATTTTGTTTAGAAATAAGTAAGCTTGCCAGTCTAGTAGACCTTTGTGGTTCAACAGGTATAGCAATAAACGCTTTTTTTTAGTATTAAATTCCGTTATGATGCACAGCATCGTTTCCAATGTAACATTCTGTAAAGGCATGAATATCGTAAGCTCTGTAGCAAGCCTGCATTATAACCAATTAGTTTGATAATAACCTATGATTATCTATTGTATATACAGCCTACAGTCATAACTAAGAGCTGTCATTCCATAATAGAAATAACTCGTTGCCTATAATTTCAAAGGTATTATATCAGTCCTATGTCCGAAATAGACCAAAAGGAACCAGCGCGTATGACCTCACCCTCAGAGCATTCTTCAGCAGATAATCCCATAGATAACAACTCACCTAATGCATTACATAATGCTGGTGTTGATACCGCTTCACTGAGCTATTCAGACAATCCAGACTTTGAAAACGGTCGCTGGTTCCCGACATGGCGACCTTTTAAAGGTGATTTGGATCGTAATCCAGTAGGGATTAATGAATATCTACCCGCTGGTAAGAGTTTCTTGCTAGGTGTACAGCATACCTTTGCTATGTTTGGCGCAACAGTGCTTGCGCCATTATTGATGGGCTTTGATCCTAATCTGGCGATCCTTATGTCAGGCATCTGTACGGTGATGTTTTTTGTGATCACAGGTGGCCGTATGCCCAGCTACTTGGGGTCGAGCTTTGCTTTTATTGGTCCTGTGATTGCAGTGACTGCCTATGCAGGTGTGGGTTTTAATAGCAATCTTGATGTCGCTTTAGGCGGTATTATGGTCTGCGGTATTATTTATGCGTTAGTAGGCTTATTGGTGGTTAAGACGGGGACGGGCTGGATTGAGCGCTTGATGCCGCCTATTGTTACAGGTGCTATTGTGATGATTATCGGCTTGAACTTAGCGCCAGTGACCATTCAAGGCGTGTCTGCCAATCAGTTCGATGCTTGGATGGCGGCCTTTACGGTGCTGCTCATCAGTGGTGTGGCAGTGTTTACTCGTGGTATGCTCAGACGCTTGCTATTACTGGTCGGTTTGATACTGTCTTATGTGGTTTATTATATCGTCACCAATCTGTTAGGATTTGGCGTACCGATTGATTTTAGTAGTGTCGCAGCAGCGTCATGGTTCGGTCTCCCTAGCATCCACACCCCACGTTTTGAGATGAGCGCTATTATCTTAATTGCACCTGTGGCCTTTATTTTGATCGCCGAAAACTTGGGGCATTTTAAGGCGGTTGAGGGTATGACCAAAGCTCGTGTGACCCCTTATATGGGTCGGGCGTTTTTTGCTGATGGGTTAGCGACGACGTTTTCGGCGGGCTTTGGCGGTACGGGCGTGACCACTTACGCTGAGAATATCGGGGTAATGGCAGTTACTAAAGTCTATAGCACAACTATCTTTGTCATCGCAGGTATTGTTGCTATTGCTTTAGGATTATCGCCTAAGTTTGGCGCTATTATCCAGACTATTCCACCAGCGTTATTAGGCGGCGCCTCTATCGTAGTCTTTGGTCTAATCGCTATCGCTGGGGCAAAAATTTGGTTTGATAGTCATATCGACTTTAGCAAGAACAGTAATCTCATTATTGCAGCGGTCACTGTGATTATGGGAACGGGGAACTTTAGCTTGCATTTAGGCGGCTTTGACTTAGGTGGTATCGGTACGGCAACGCTTACCGCCATCGTGCTCAATGCTTTATTTAATCTTCAAAAAGATTGATTTTTTGCATAGTGTAAGCCAGTATTTACGCTAACTAAAGACAGCTTAAATCTGATTGGATTTAAGCTGTCTTTAGTTTAAAAGTCATTTTGATCAATAGCTTATTTATAATGACGCTTATAAAATTTGGCAAAAAATCGATAACGGCCTAAGGCACGCGGTTTGGGTTTCAGCGATGCTAAGAAAATAGCAGCCATGGTCAAAATAGCGCCCGCCCATTGCAAGGTATTAATAGGCTTATCCAGCCAGCTATAATCAATAATGAGTGCAGCAATCGGCTCAGTGAGCAATAATAGACCAACCATAGTAAGCGATAGTTTAGGTATTGAGTAGGCAATCAAGCCCCATGCCAAGCACTGCATTATCGCACCATAGACTACTATCCAACCCACTTGTGACCAAGTCGCAGGCATGATGGCGCCTTGATCAAAGATCAGCATTGGAACTACCATTGCCAGTACTCCACCGATGCTAACCAGCTGCATTAAGATAAATATGGAGGTGGGCTCAGTATCATGGGTCTTACGGATAAAGGTCATTGATGCCGCTAGCATAGCACCTGAAACAATACCCGCTACAAACCCCCAAGTCGCATCGGTATTTTGCGCAAATTCAGGACTACCAATTAGTGCCACACCGAAAAGCGCCATACAAAGACTCAGTAGCTGTAAAATAGACTGGCGTTCATTAAAGTATAAAAACCCAATCGCCGCTAAAAAGAAGATCTGTAAGCTGTTGAGTAGCGTTGAGATACCAGGGCCGACTGCATGAATACTCTCATGCCAAAGCGCTAAGTCTAGACCCAAAAACGCGCCTGATAATAAGCCATAAACAATAGCGCGACGCGAACGAGGCAGGCGTTGCCCCATCATCTTAGCTAGTATAGTAAAAATTATTCCTGAAACCGCCAGACGCCAAAAAGACATGGCCCAACTGCCAATAGCGACATGAGCAACAATTAGGCTACCCAAACCAAAAATAATACAACCGATAGCTAAGCCAATAGCAGCGGAGGGTGAAGGATTATCAGCCATAAAGTACTCTAAGCTTTTTGAACAAACGACAAGTGTAAACCTTATTACTCCTTAAATGAAGACTTGCGGATTTTCTTTATTTTATAACCACAATGAATTCATTCAAAGCTTACCGTTATTTTCATAGAATGCATCTATTCACAGAATGGAGCTATAGGTTAGCCGCGCTATTTGCTAAGCTAACCCCTAGATGATTCAATGACTCTTATATTCAGCAATTTACCCGTACCAAGCTTAGGTTTTACTATGATTCAACGTCACTTATCTCAAGAACCTCGTCAATCAATACAGCAATTACCAAGCGCAAAGCTAGTGCCTATAACCTTAGCTTTATTCGCTGTGCTATTCACTCTGTCAAGTGCCCAAGCGGCTAGCTGTAAGATCCCTAAAAGCTACTATAAAAACGTCGCTTGCAGCTCAAGCAGTGGCTATTACTTAGCGAGCAAAGACTTTGGTGCGCCCGTAGCTTTGATAGATTCTAAAGGTAAGCCTGTTGTTGATTTATTGCGTTATCAAAAGGTCGCAGCTGATAAAATAGCGAGCGGTCTAATACCCGTGCAGCGTAATGGCCGCGTCGGTTACATAAATATGCAAGGCCGCGAAGTCATCCCTACGATGTATGATGCTCTGCGAGAGTCAGGAGGCTGGGCACGAGCGGTAAGCGACGGGCGCATTATCGTCAAAAAAGACGGTAATTATGGGGTTATAAACACTAGTGGTAAGATAATCGTGCCTTTTTCATCAGGCTTTAGCGATATTGATAATTATCGTAGTGGTATTACACAAGTACGCAAAAACAAAGCAACTAGCTGGTTGAATAAAAATGGTGATACTGTAAGTGATCCCAATGGCGCTCCTAATAGTGCTACTAAAGTCACTGCTAAAACTGATCCTGATAAAAAGGTCTCTACCGTACAACCAGCAACAAAACCTGCCACCTTTACTACGCTACAGCCTGCTCAGCAAGACGGCAAATGGGGTTTTGTCGATGAGAAAAATACCATTATGATTACCTACTCATTTGATGAAGTCAGACCTTTCTCTGAGGGCTTAGCAGCAGTGCGAATAGAGGATAATTGGGGGTTTGTCAACTTAGGCGGCGAGTTAGTCATTCCCTTTAACTTTGCAGACAATACTGCCACCACTGTGAACAGTGAGTCTATGTTTGTGTTTAAAGAGGATAAAGCGTGGACGGGTACGCTTGAAAGTGGTGATAAAGTATGTATCGATAAAAAGGGAAATATTACCGATTGCGATATTGTAAAAGCACTTGATAAAAATGACAGCAATTTGCCTAATAACACTAGCGAAATCAGCGAAATCAGCGAAATCAGCGAAATCAGCGAAATCAGCGAAATCGGTGAGATTAACGAAGTCAGTGAGATTAAACCAACTAACGAAGTCAATGAGACCCAAGAGGTGAGAGAAATCAGCGCTCCTAGCTCTGTCAAAGAATTGGGCAACATTACGACTACTTCTGTCGTGTCCAAAATAACACTCACTACTCCAAAACCTGACTCTGTTATAACGCTAAAGCCTGCCAAGCAAGATGGCAAATGGGGATTCATTGATGAGCAAAAGGCTGTTGTGATTGCTTACGCATTCGATGAAGTGCGACCCTTCTCAGAAGGCTTAGCTGGGGTACGCGTTGATGATAAATGGGGCTTTATTGACCTAAAAGGTGAGTTCGTTATTCCATTAAGTTTTGTGCATGATACGGTGCAGAGTAATGAAAATTTTGATGATATGTTTTTATTTAACAACGAAAAAGCGTGGATAGGTAGTCTGCAAAATGCTGACAAACTATGTATCAGTAAAGAGGGCAATAAGGTTAGCTGTGAGTAAAAGTACAGTGATAAAAAAACGGATAGTGATCACTATCCGTTTTTTATGTTAAGTACTAAATTTGCATAATTTTTAATCTAATAAATGCTTGCTGATCAAGTCAACTAAATAGGGCTGATAGTAGCCTGGAATATCATGTGCCATGCCCTCTATCAAGTAGAACTTAGCCTTGGGTATAGTCTTAGCGACCACGCGTCCTTGTGATGCAGGCAGCAGCCCATCAGCGCTACCATGAATGACGATAGTGGGTGCTTTGACTTGCTTGCTAAAGCGGGCGATAGAGCCTGAGGATAAAATAGCATTGAGCTGTTGTACCGTGCCTAGTGGATGAAAATTGCGTTGGTAACGCAATTTAGCAATCTCACGCACGGTACGAACATTGACATGCCCTGGCGTACCGACCGTTTTCATAAACCATACGCTATGACGAACAATATCGCGCTCAGAATGGCTCTCAGGTCTATTGATTAAAGTATAAAGCTGCTTAGGGCGCGGTGGTTTTAAAAAGGCGCGATTAGTCGTAGTGAACATCAATACCATTCTATTGACCAAACTTGGATAGCGAGCCGCGACGATCTGCGCGATCATTCCGCCCATCGAAGCGCCTAGTAAATGCGTGCTTTTTAAATTTAGCGCCTTAATCAAGCGCACCGTATCCTCTGCCATATCGGTCAAGTTATAAGCCACTTGTGCTGCTTTATTGGACAGCCCTGTTTGCAGACGTAGCATCATTTTTAGCTGACTGACACGCGGTAGACCCTCGATCTGTACTTTTGAAGATAGACCAATATCACGATTATCAAAACGAATGATAAAAAATCCAGCATTAATAAGACGTTTGATAAAGTCATCTGGCCAAAATATCATTTGTGAGCCCAGACCCATTACCATCAACAATGGCGGATTATTTGGATTACCACCAGCCTCGACACACAGCTTGATATTATCGCCGATGTCGATCATCGCTTGTTGCAAATGCTCGCTAAGATCTGATGCGCGCCAGTGATGCGCGCCAAAACGCTCCCATTCAGGTGTCGGGTAGTTGACCGCGTTTTCAGTACTAACGTTCTCAGTACTAACGTTCTCAGTAATAGAGTTGGCAGTTAGGTTTGGCTTATTGGGTTGGGTCATGATCTCTCCTGCTCACAGTGTCATCGACTTAAACTTCCATCATCTCAAAATCTAATTTGCCAACACCACACTCAGGACAAGTCCAATCATCAGGGATGTCATCCCATGCTGTACCAGGTGCGATACCCTCTTCAGGGCAGCCAAGCGCTTCATCATAGATCCAGCCACAGACAATACATTCATAACGTTTCATATATAATTCTACCTATTATTACTATTGTTGCTTGCAATATGTGTCTTAAAATATTTCTGATACCATATTACATTGGAAATTATAGAGCACAAGTTATTATATTGTGCGTTCAAAACGGCGTAGTTTAGCATATAACCGATCTATACTGGGTTAAGTTTACACTTGTATATTGAAAGTATAGCGTATTTTTATGAGCGCTTGCTAACAGACTACGAGTTTTATCTTATTCAAATAGTGACAAAGCTTTATCGGCTTTGTAGGGTATGAGGTGACGGATAAAACAGGAGTCAAGATAGCCCGTATGTTATGATAGTCGACGCTAGTTTTTGATAGCAATTCATTAACTAAATATCCAAATACCTAACTACAATGAGAGCAAGATGAATACTGGGCACCCCTTTTGGCAAGTGATTCGTACCGTACCAGATTTTCCTATAACCGGTATCGATTTTTATGATATTACGCCTTTACTGCGTAGTCACGTTAATGAAGTCATCGATGCGATGTTGGCTACATTACCAGTAGGGCTCATGGACGAGGTGGATTGCTTAGGCGCGGTTGAAGCGCGCGGCTTTGTATTTGCAAGTCTGCTGGCAGGACGACTAGGTAAAGGTATGATATTGCTGCGTAAACCTGGTAAGCTGCCGCCACCAGTCGCTAATAAAGCTTATGCGCTAGAGTATGGTAAGGATACCCTTGAGATGCAAAATAATTTGCCTCCTGAGCGCGTGCTGTTAGTCGATGATATCTTAGCAACAGGTGGTACGCTGACCACTGCTTATGAGCTGTGCAAATCTGCTGAGCATACGGTGGTTGGGGCGTTGGTGTTACTGGACTTAGTTGACCTACATGGTGAGTTTCCAGTGCCTGTTTATACCGTACTTAAAGCTTAGATGAAAATTCAGATGATCTGCTAGTTTTAAAACTATTTAGTGAAACGTCCAATCATATTTTATCAAAAAGCGCTCCAATTATTGTATCAGAGCGCTTTTTTAAAGTAATACCCTTCACAAAAAACTAGAATAGGCGTAAGGTACATAAAGTGCACCCTACAAAAAGTTAAAATAAAAATTACTTATTTGCAATAAAAATTACAGTGCTAAAGAAACTGACGATAAGCCAGCGTACTCAGTGCCTTTAGACAGTACATATCGCTTGTTAGTTTCGCCATCGGTCAAGAATCCGCCAAAGGTTTGTGACACGGCGCTGAATAAAATAATACTAACGGCACTTAGCGCCTCTTCAGCCAGTACGTCAGTATGTAGCAGCTCTCTTGCGTGAGCAACGCTGATAACCGCGCAGCTTTCATTTTCACTCAAACGTGGGTTCTTCTCTTCGTTATAGTTCTTATAACAAAAAGCGATTGAGATATATTCTTCAGAGCCTGCCAGCTGTGCTAAGAATGATTTATCGATATGATTGACCGCTTCAATGCATCTCACTGCTGGCTGCTTTTTTAGTGGCTTTAGACGTTTGCTATGGACGATGTGAATAAACACTTCTTGCTGAGGTTGTTTAGATTTTGACTTTAACATTGAGTATCCTTTTCAATTGAAAAAGGGGTGAGCAAATTGCTAAACCCTGATGATTAGTAATAACATTATATAATAATATGTTGACCAATTAGTCAGGTATTTTATTTAAAGTAAATAAAAAAAGCTGGGTTTTTTAACCCAGCTTACAAATAGTTCTAACACGTCCTAGTTAGTAGCAAATCTAACTAACGAATAGCCGCCAACGTTTGCGCCAATTCATCACGCGCGCCTATAAAGCCGTCGATGCCTTTGGGAAGTAAGTTTTGAGTGACTTTATCTTGCTGATAGGCATCGTTAAACTGCTCATGAGTCAAGCTTACCTTGTTTAAGTCATCTGTAGCCATTGAGATATTAGGCGATAACTGGCGAGTAACCTCAGTATCCATAGCAGCCAGCTCATCAATGAGATTGGGTGCGATAGTCAATAAGTCACAACCTGCCAGCGCCAGTATTTGCTCAACTGAGCGAAAGCTGGCGCCCATAACTTGGGTCTTATAATCATGCTGCTTGTAATATTGATAGATAAGCTTGACTGACTGCACACCCATATCATCGGTAACAGGTACATTCTGGCGATTCTGTTGACGCTTTTGCCAGTCTAAGATGCGACCGACAAAAGGAGATATCAGAGTCACACCCGCATCGGCACAAGCAATGGCTTGATGCTGACCGAATAACAATGTCAGATTGCAGTGAATGTTTTGAGTCTCTAAATAACGCGCTGCCTCTATCCCTTGCCAAGTCGCTGCCATTTTTATCAGTACGCGCTCTGAGTCGATACCTGCTTTGGCATAAGCGTCCATAAACTCCAGCGCTTTATCGATGGTCGCCTGAGTATCATAAGACAAGCGTGCATCGACTTCGGTAGACACACGGCCCTCAATCAACGCCAAGATATCACGGCCAATCTGAATGGTGAGTGCATCAATCACGGCATCGACGTCGCCTTTATGGCGGTTCATCATATCAGCTAGCATCGCTTGATTATCAGGCTCGATAAGCGCTTTGGTAATTAGGCTTGGATTGGTGGTAGCATCCTGAGGTTTGAGTCGGGCAATGGCGGCGAGGTCACCTGTATCGGCAACAATAGTAGTCATAGTGTGAAGCTGCTGTAGAGCACTCATTGCATATCCTTGAAATTAATTTAGAATGAACATTGTTATTCGTTGTTCGTTGCAAGTTTGACAAAGGTTTGAGAGAATATCTTGAAACTTTACCATAGTTTGACCTTGAATTTCGCTGACAATATCAACTTGAACCTTAAATGAATTAATTTGAAGCAATTTAGCCCATTTAGTTTATTTTCACATGGGCACTCAGCATAGTTTTTGCTATAGTAGGGCGACAGTTTAATTAGCTACTACTGTTTGATATACCGTCAATGCTGTCATCAAAAAATCAGCAAAGCAGACGATTATAATAGATTATTAAAAATACTTATTAAGAATAAAATAGTAGAAACAATAAGGATAGGCGCTAATGAGCGAGCAACCAGCAAACAACAATGATTTAATCAGCAATCAAACGAATATAGACGCTAGTGAAAACAGTCAAGGCACAACAGACCAAGCGTTCTTAAGCAAATTGCGTCAAAGTATCGATGCCGTTGACAGTGAAATTCATACGCTGATTAATAATCGAGCTAAGTTAGCCCAGCAAGTGGCAACCGTCAAAAAAGAGCAAGTGGCTCTTAACAATGACAACGCTTCAACAAAAGATCCTATTTTTTATCGTCCAGAGCGTGAAGCGCAGGTGCTCAAAGCGGTTATGGCTCGTAATGTCGGTCCTATCTCAGATGAGAAAATGGCGCGTCTATTTCGAGAGATTATGTCGGTCTGCTTAGATCTAGAAGCGCCGCAGCGTATTGCCTTTTTAGGTCCCTTGGGAACATTCACCCACGCGGCTGCACTAAAGCATTTTGGTAAAGCGGCTGATACGATGCCGCTTAATACGATTACTGATGTCTTTCGTGAAGTGGAAGCAGGCACGGCTATGTACGGCGTCGTGCCAGTAGAGAATTCTTCAGAGGGCGTGGTCAATCATACTTTAGATGGATTTTTATCCTCAAGTCTCAAAATTATCGGTGAAGTTGAGCTGCCTATTCATCAGAACTTCTTAGTGGCTGAGCATACTAAGCTTGATAGCATCAGTCGTATCTACTCGCATCAGCAGTCGCTTGCGCAATGTCGTCATTGGCTCGATGTCAATTATCCCAATGTTGAGCGTGTTGCAGTATCAAGCAATGGAGAGGCGGCGCGTCGCCTCAAAAACGAATGGCATTCGGCTGCTATCGCAGGCGACGTTGCTGTCGCTGAATATGATCTGCACAAGCTATATAAGAATATTGAGGACAACCCGAGCAATACCACGCGCTTCTTGATTATCGGTCATGAGGCTATTGCGCCATCGGGTCAAGACAAGACCTCTATTGTAGTCTCAGCCCATGATAAGGCGGGTGCTTTAATTGAAATACTAAAGCCGTTATCCTATCACGGGGTATCGATGACTAGCATCGAGACCCGTCCTGAGCGTCCTAATAAATGGGCTTATGTGTTCTTTATTGATATGGATGGCCATATCCAAGATGCTAATGTCAGCGCTGCTATTGCCGATATTCGCCCGTTAGTGAAGGATGTGCGTATATTAGGCTCTTATCCTAAAGCGGTACTATGATTTCAAAGTGCTGTGATTTCAAAGTGCTGTGATTTCAAAGTGCTATGATTTCAAAGTGCTATGATTTTAATGGGTTATGGTTTTAAAGTGCCATAACTTAAAAATACAGTGAACCCGTTTAAGCCGTTTTCACTATTTAACGCATTGCGATTCTATATAAATATTTTTTACCAATAATAGATGGGTAATACCTCTAAGGATAACTCATGCAGTCCTCTCAAGAGCTTGATTTGGCACGCCTAGCACCTGCTTACGATAGTATTCTACAGCTAGCGCCTTATCAAACGGGTAAGCCTGTAGAAGAATTAACGCGTGAATATGGGGTGTCAGATGTGGTCAAGCTGGCCAGCAATGAGAACCCAATAGGCTGCTCGCCATACGTGACGCTCGCGATTACGGAGCAATTGACTCAGCTGGCGCGTTATCCAGATGGTAATGGTTATTATCTTAAACAAGCCTTATCTGATTTTAATAATATTAATATCGATTGCATTACCTTGGGTAATGGCTCTGATGACTTGCTCGATATTTTGGCACGTAGCTTTGTGGGCTGCGATGATGCGATTGTCTATAGTCAATATGCCTTTGTGGTCTATTCTATGCTAGCCAAAATACAAGGCGCAACAGGCATTGAAGTACCCGCGCAGCGCTTTGGACATGATCTAAATGCTATGCGTCAGGCAGTCTTAGACAATACTAATACCAAGCTGGTCTTTATCGCGAATCCCAATAATCCAACAGGTACTGGACTTGAGAGTGAAGCAATACGTGAGTTTATTGCCAGCATGCCAGCTTCGGTGTTGGTAATATTGGACGAAGCTTATATTGAGTACAGCCCTGAGACCAATAATCGCACGTTATTAGATGAGTTTGATAACTTAGTTATAGTGCGTACCTTCTCTAAGGCTTATGGGCTGGCAGGTCTACGTATTGGCTATGCGCTAAGCTCTGCACCAGTAGCGGATTTACTCAACCGTGTGCGTCAGCCGTTCAATGTCAGTCGCATTGGTTTGGCCGCGGCCGCTGCGGCATTGGCTGATCAAGATTTTATCGCGCAAACTCGTAAAGTAAATGAGAGTCAAATGCGCTGGCTTAATAAGCAGTTTGACGCGCTGGGACTGGCGTTTGTAAAGTCGCATGCCAACTTTATAATGGTTGAAATAGAAGACGCTGTAGCTATCTATCAAGCACTCCTTGAGCAAGGGGTCATCGTGCGCCCACTAACAGGCTATGGCTTGCCTAATTGGTTACGTATTACCGTGGGCTTAGCAGAAGACAATACGCGCCTGATCGATACCCTACGTTCTATATTGGTTAATGATTAATGGATAAGCAAAGCTTTAATACGCCCGTTACTTATAATACTAGTAATCCTAGTTTTAAAAGCCATTTGAAAACTGAGCCGCTGTTTCAACAAGTCTGTGTTATCGGCTTAGGACTGATTGGCGCAAGCATGGCGCAAGCTATTAGAGACAATCAGCTAAGTCTGAGAATAGTCGCAGTTGATAGACACCAGCCAAGCATTGAAGCTGCTATAGAGCAAGGATTGTTAGACGCAGGCAGTAGCGAATTAAGTGCAGTCGTTGCTGGTAGTGATCTCATAATCATCGCAACACCGGTGCAAGCCGTGCCAGTGATATTTGACGCTATCAAGTCAGCAATGGATAGCGGACAATTAGCTGCTGACTGTATTATTAGTGATGTCTGTAGCACTAAAGTCAATGTCATTGAAGCGGCTCAGCAGGTGTTTGCAGATTTGCCTGTAGGCCTTCCCATAGGCTTAGTGCCAGCACATCCGATTGCTGGCGCAGAGGATTCAGGGTATCATGCTCGGCGCAGTACTTTATTCATCAATCACAGCGTCATTATTTGTGAGTTGCCAACGACCACGCTCACTGCTATCACTAAGCTGCGTCAGCTATGGGAGGCGATAGGGGCGACGGTAATATCGATGAATGCTGAGCATCACGATTCGATACTCGCGCATACCAGTCATTTGCCGCACCTATTAGCGTTTAATTTAGTGGATCAACTGGCAAGCCACGATGATAATTTAGATATGTTTCGCTATGCTGCTGGTGGGTTTCGTGACTTTACCCGTATTGCCGCTAGTGACCCTAAGATGTGGCATGATATATTCTTTGCCAATCAGACCTCGATAGTTAGTGCTCTTGATGAGTACAGCGATTATCTTACCAATATACGTACCCTTATTATTAATAAGGATTCAACCGCCCTGATGGGGCTTTTGGGCCGCGCGCAAGCCGCACGGCGACATTTTGGCCATATGTTAGCCAGCACTCCTTATACGGATATCTCTGCTATGTCAGCTTCTTATATTATCTCGCCCAAAAATAATAACAGCAATACAGTTTCTGGCGTTATCTCCATTCCTGGCGATAAATCTATTTCTCATCGCAGCATTATGCTAGGTAGCTTAGCGACAGGCGTGACTCAAGTAACGGGCTTCTTAGAAGGTGAAGATGCCTTGGCAACACTGCAAGCCTTTCGCGATATGGGGGTCACTATTGAAGGCCCTGATAAAGGTAAGCTAACCATTCATGGTGTCGGCATGAATGGCTTGAAGCCTAGCAAAACGCCTATCTATATGGGTAACTCAGGCACTAGTATGCGTCTGCTAGCAGGTATATTAGCGGCACAAAATTTTGATAGTGTATTAACAGGTGACACCAGCTTAAATAAGCGCCCAATGGAGCGTATTGCCGCGCCACTGCGTCAAATGGGTGCGGTAATTCAAAGCACAGGCACGAAAGGCACCTCACCACTTAGTATCACGGGTCGTGATAAAGTCGGTCAACCCTTACAAGGTATAGATTATGAGATGCCAGTGGCCTCGGCTCAAATCAAATCTTGTCTATTGCTAGCAGGGTTATGGGCGCAAGGGACGACTACCGTCACTCAGCCTGAGATCAGTCGCGATCATACTGAGCGTATGCTCAGCGCGTTTGGCTACCCTGTGCATGTTGATGGCAATCGCATCAGCGTTGAGGGCGGCGGTCAGCTGACGGGCGGCGATATCGCGGTGCCTGCTGATATCTCATCGGCCGCGTTCTTCATGGTAGCGGCAGCTATCAGTCAAGATAGCGAGCTAACTTTAACGCAAGTTGGTATCAATCCCACGCGTACGGGTGTCATCGATATTCTTAAGCTGATGCAAGCAGACATTACCCTTAGTAATAAAACTTATGTTGGCGAAGAACCCGTTGCTGATATTACTATTCGCTCATCAAACCTAGTCGGTATCAAGATTCCAGAGTCGCTAGTGCCGTTAGCGATTGACGAGTTTCCAGTGCTGTTTATTGCGGCTAGCTGTGCAAAAGGCCGTACTGTGCTGACAGGCGCAAAAGAGCTACGCGTTAAAGAGTCAGATCGTATTGCAGTGATGGCAGAAGGCTTGCAAACTTTAGGTGTAGAGTGCACCGTTACCGAAGATGGTATGATCATTGAAGGTAGGGGTAGCGCAGGCAGTAAAGATGGCGCGAACAGTAAACAGGTGAACAATAGCCAGCCTGTATTTGGTGGTGGTCACATCACCTCGCATCATGATCATCGTATCGCTATGAGCTTTACCGTGGCCAGTCTGCGCGCATCAGAACAAATCATCATCGAAGGTGTTGAAACGGTTAATACCAGTTTTCCTGGATTTGCGGAACTGGCCAATCAAATCGGTATGGCGATAGAAGTGGATAATGGTGTCAAGCCAGAATAAAACTATTAATGTCGAGTTGTTAGACCACTAGTTTTTAGGTAAGCTAGCCTATTATCAAGTTTTAGCAATGCGTCAGAATTTATATATTCTGACGCATTGCTTTTTTATTTTAAGCGCAAGAGCGCTCTTTGCTCAAAAAAGTTGTTGTCCTATGACTACCCAAAACGTTGTCAAAAAACCAGTCGTCCCTATCAAGACCACTCAGCGTGGTATCTTTACCGCGCTTATTGCTTTTTCTATTTGGGGTGCATTTCCTTTATATTTTAAACAACTATCGACTTATAACGCGACTGAAATTATTGGTCATCGTATTGTTTGGACGTTTTTATGTTTATTAGTAGTGCTTGTGGTGACTAAGCGCTGGCAATGGATTAGCACCTTAAAACAAAATCCAAAATGGATCGCGCTCACTTTTTTATCAGGGCTGATTATCGCGGTTAACTGGCTCACTTATGTATGGGCGGTCAATAGCGATCAGATACTAGAGGCCAGTTTGGGCTATTTTATTGGCCCACTTGTCGGCGTCGCGCTATCAATGATCTTGTTTAAAGAGCGTATGCGCACACTGCAATGGGTGGCAATTGGCTTTGCATTACTATCCGTAGTGATTCAGGTGGTAATGCTCGGTAGTTTGCCATGGGTGTCTTTAATTCTGGCCTTTAGTTTTAGCACTTACGGCACTATTCAACGGCAAACGCCATTGACCGCAGTTGACGCGATGTTTGTCGAGACGACGATGCTATTACCGATATGCTTGTGGTGGTTCTGGCAAGCAGATGTAGCAAGCTCCCAGCTTAGCTTTTGGGTCAGCTCCAATATTTGGCTATTAATGCTGGCAGGTCCGATTACTTTGATACCGCTACTGCTGTTTAATAAGTCTACTAAGCTAGTGGCTTATAGTATTCTTAGCTTTATGAATTATCTAACGCCGACCTTTATTTTCTTTTTGGCGGTATTCTATTACAAAGAGCCGTTCGACCTGCACCGATTAATGGTATTTGGTCTGATATGGTTCGGTCTGTTATTATTCAGCATTGATCTATGGCGTCATCGCCCAAGTAAAATGTTAAAGACAGCAAAGCTAGATAAAACGACTAAATAGTAATACTAAAAACAAATAGGGATTAGAACATGTTTAATATTGAAGCTGACGTAGTGTTTGTCAAAAGTCTAAAAGTTGAAGCAGTAATAGGGGTCTTTGCTTGGGAGCGCGCGATTACTCAGCCAATCTTAATAGATATTGCTCTAGAAACTGATATTACTAAAGCCGCGCAATCAGACGATGTAGCGGATGCACTAAGTTATAAAGAGGTCTGCGATGATGTTGATGCTTGGTGTAAAGAGCTAAAGGCTGAGCTGTTAGAGCATTTAGCCGTCGAGCTTATGAATAGATTATTTGCTAATTATAATTGTCAAAAAATCACCTTGAGCGTTGCCAAGCCAACCGCTATTGTCGAAGCCGACGCTGTAGGTATTCAAATCACTCGCTATGCAAAAGCTGTTGATAAATCTAATGAATGACACCTCTTATGACAAACAAAACTTAGTAATAGAAAATGTATATGGTTTAGAACGGCAAACCTTTGAGCAGCTACATGCGCAAATGGTCACGGCAGTAGTGTTAGCGCTAGGGAGCAATTATCAAGCCGAGCAGCATTTAGCTACTGTGCACGAAAAACTTGCTGAGTTGGGCAAGGTAAAGCTATCGACAGCTTTCTTAAATCCTGATATTACTGCCACACTAGCTCAGCCAAAACCTGATTATATTAACCAGTGTGTATGTCTAGCTTTAGAATCGTCAATGACATTGCAGCAATTACAGCAGCGACTTAAACAGTTTGAAAACGACTGTGATAGGCAGCGCCAAGCTGATCCTAACGCACTTCAGCAAGTTACAATGGATATCGATATTTTATTAGTAAGATTAGAAGGTGATAGCGAGTGGAGAGTTATGGCTGAACGTTATCCGTTTAAGGCGCATGAGATGGCTGGGGTGGTTGAGTTGGCGGCTGAGGTTTTAAGATGATTAGAGCAAAAGATAAGTCTAATAAAAGCTATGTATATATTTATTATATTTACGAAGCTTACAACTATTCATTAAATAAGGTTTGTACCTATTACTTATCTAGTTGTGATAGTTATACTGGGTTATTAGTATTGAAAGAAGACGAAATAGAAGATTTAGAAATTTTAGTTGATAATTACATACGCATAGCTGAGTTTCAACCTTCTGCTGGTCAAAAAGATTTGATACATCCTGTGCTTTATCACTTTTTAGAAGATGATTGGCAAATTTATGAGGGTATCGTAGAGGGAGTCGAAGAAGCATGGTTGAAGTTTGAAAAGGAATTAAATCATAGACCATAATAAAAATTAGACCACAGGGTTAAAAACCCAGCTTACGAACTGCTAATACCTATAAAACAAAACCTACTGTTTCAATACTATAATTTGGATGGCGGGTTACGCTTGAGCTAACCCACCCTACATCTCATAAATTTTACAAGCTTGTATCTGAGTCTTTTTACCTAAGCGCGCTGCTCATCCGCCATAACTTGATAAGGTAAAGTAAATACCTTGTCAAAGATTAAGGTAAAAATAAAAGTATAGATTAAGAAGAACAGCAGCAAGGCTGACTCCATGATAAAGGCTTCATACAATCCCACACCGTACCAAAACATATACAGTGGCAAGCAGAGCAAGAATAATCCACCCTCAAATATTAGAGCATGGATAACGCGAATCATTAGAGTGCGTTTTGGATTACCGCGCCGTTGCTCCCACGCCTCAAATAGGGTATTAAAAATAAAGTTCCAGATAACCGCAGCCGCTGAAACCATGACAGCAACAGGCAGTGACTGAGCGGCATCACTACCGCTTAACAGCATCAGAATCGATGTTGCCGAAATAATGGCTACTATCTCAAATATGACTACATAAATGATTCTACGTTTGATAGGACTTAAAGTAATCAAAATAGTCTCTATTTCTCTTCTGTGCCCGCTGCATCCATATCGCTGTCACCAATGACATCTAAATCTTTTAGACATAATTTATCATAGTCTTTTTTACAGAAATCAGGATCGAGCTTGCACATAGCATCTTGCAGCTGATCAAGGCGATTTTCTGACTGCTGGATATGCTCAAGCATCTTAGCAAAGGCTTCTGCCACTGGATCTTGTGAAGATTGCTCGATACCATAGGCCTGAAAAGTTGAAGCTCGTGTTGAGCTGGTTTTTTTAGTCGCTTTGATCTCTTTTGCCGTTTTAACGATTGGATTGCCTTTTTCGTCATGATGATCCGATATCATACGCGCGGCGTCGCCAATCATAGTCGCGCCAGCAGGAACAGGCTTTACCACTACCGCGTTAGAACCAATTTTGGCGCCTTTACCAACGGTAAAAGGCCCGAGAACTTTTGCGCCAGCACCAACGATGACGCCATCTTCTAGAGTAGGATGACGCTTACCATTATTCCAAGATACACCGCCTAAAGTGACACCATGATATAGCGTTACGTCATTGCCAATCTCAGCGGTCTCGCCGATGACGACACCGACACCGTGATCGATAAAGAAGCGTTTGCCAATTTTGGCAGCAGGGTGAATCTCAATGCTAGTCAGCGCCCGCGAGCCATAAGAGACGATGCGTGCAGAGAGTTTATACTCACGTTGCCAAAGATAGTGTGCACCCCGATGCAAAACAAGGGCATGAATACCAGGGTAGGTCAGTATCACCTCTAGGCTATTACGCGCAGCAGGGTCACGAGTAAAGACGGCTTCGATATCTTCTTTGAGATCTTTTTTTATGCGAGAAAGTGATTTGAATAAAGAGGCTGGCGATGGCATAGCACGTCCTATCGTATTTTGATTATAGTCTATTAAGTTATAGCAGTTTTGGTCTCTAAAATATAGCTATGAGTTATAAATAAAAGCAGTTTAGAGATTAAAATCAGGGCCTGATGAATATTCAACAGACCCCGATTTTTACTTAAAGGTATATTTTTTTAGGTATAGTTATAAGGTACTTTTTATACTGCTACCTAAATTGCGCCTTTACGATACAGCTTAGCTATCACTTACGGTATATTTTAGTAGCTCAACCACTTGCTCTGGCGTTTGTGCCCATGCCATTGCTGCCGCGTCTACCTCTTTTAGCGGGTGGATAATATCTTCTGCGTGTAAAGTGATATAAGGCTTACCTAATGCAGCGCAAGAGCCTGCGTCAAATGCGGCATTCCACTGCTTGTATTTATCACCAAAACGAATAATCGCAATATCACATTTTTGAATCAGGTTTTTGGTACGAATTGAGTTGACCTTTGAAGACTGATGATCACGCCAAAATTGATTGTCATTTTCGCCTAATAGGTCACCAGCTGCATCGCTAGCTTCGTGTTCAGTCACCGCTGAGCTAAAAGTAATAGGCAGATTGTGCTCTTTAGCGCCTTGCATGATCTTTTGACGCCAATCAGTATGTATCTCTCCAGATAAATAGACATTCCAGTTCATAAGTCATTCCTTTTCATTATTTGAGATTAAGTATTCAAGATCAATATTTAAAATGAGTATCAAATTCGCTTTGTAGGATAGCTATTGCTGGTGTTACATCATTTAAGATATAAAATAAGATAGGTTGCGTGCGCTAGTATATAGCTAGAGCTAGTGATATAAAAAGCTTAGGTTGTTCGCATAAGGTGTATTGTTAAGATGTGGCTTGTCTCAAAAGTGCAACCTGCAAAGTAGTTCAGCTGGTTCAACGCGGAGGTGCTAAAGGCAAGTATCCAGCAAATTCGTACAGTTCTAGTCTTTTAGTAGTTTAGCGACTAAAGCACTTAATAGTTGATACTCTTTTTGATCAAGTTGTAGTCGTGATCCTAACCGTGACAGGCGCGATGGTAAGGACCGCAAGTGTTCACTATCTGCTAAATTACGAGCAACCATTAGCTCTGTGATACGCTTTATAAGGTGCTGCAGTTGTTGCTGATTAATGGCAGGCTCATCCCACTGTTGACGTCTAAAGGTAGACAACATCGGTAGCTCCAAGCTATCTTCTATCTCATCTGCGGTCATAGTAACTGCATTTTTAGCCGAATTATTAGCAACATGACTCTGTACATAAGTAAAAATAAAACTGGCAATGACTTGCAGCGCTGAGGCGACATTGAGTACGGGATAGTCAGGATTGGCATCTATTTGAATATGATAATCTGCCAAAGAGAGCTCCTCATTAGTCAGCCCGCGATCTTCACGACCAAAGAGAATAGCAATATTAGGCATATTGCCAAGCTCGATTGCGCTTTGACTATCTATAAAGTCCAGCATGATCTCTGCCGCTTGCATTGGATTGACGACAGGACGCGGTAGATGACGGCTGCGGGAACTGGCGGCAAACACCAGCTGACAGTCACTAATCGCTGTCTCTAAATGATCTACAATTTTAGCGTTTGCCAAAATATCTTGACCACCTGCAGCATGCGCGATACTAGTATCATCAATAGGGTGTTTTGGATTAACAACACTCAATCGTGTCAAACCCATAGTATGCATAGCGCGCGCTGCTGAGCCAATATTGGCAGGCAGAGTAGTGTTGACCATAATTACTTGCAAGCAAGATAGATAGTCAACCGTTTTAGATACTGGAGCATTTTTATCTGATATAGACGTATTATTGAGAGACATTATAATCCTAATCGTGAGCTAATTTCACGTTCAACCTTTTGCAACGCTACTGATATCTGATCGATAAGAGCGGTCTGGTCCGCAATATTATGATCACGACAAGCGTCTTGCAGTCTACCAGATAATATCTCTAACTGCTTAGCACCTAAGGTAGCACTAGCACCTTTTAGCGCATGAGCTGCTTCATAGCCCTCAGTATTGTTATTACTAGCTTGTGCTTCGCGCATAAGCTTAATACGCTCAAAACTATCTACAAAAAAACTTTGTACCAAACCTGCAAAGTCATCTTCGAGCAATGTGCACATATCTTCAAACTGCTCTTCGTCAATAACTATCTGATCAGGTGCAGGCTTGTGCGTGACCTTGATTTTATAGTTATTTTTTTGCATATAATTTGGGTTGCGATTTACTTTGAATTCAATCATTGTCCTCAATCCTAAGGTATAACATTAAAACTAAGTATTACTAAAGACCTAAACATTACTAAAGGCTAAGTGCTTATATATTTAATTTTACCTTTGTCCTCAATATTATACCTTATAAAGTCAGCTATAGTGAAAGTGCAAATTATCGTCGCTGATCATGCTCTTAAGCGCTTGCAAATTATCATCGTTGGGATAAACCCGCCAGTGCTCAGATAGGGCTACATTGGCGATACCGTAGTCGGCATAAATACTTAAGCCAAGCGCCGTACAATTATCATTAATATCATCATTACCAAAAGCGGAATCTGCATCGTTCTGTGCAGTATGCTGCGGCTGTGCCATTAAATCATTGCCTGCCTCATCATATACTTGAGCTTCCATGCCAGCGTTATAAGCACTGCCATCATCATCTTGTTCATAGTTATAAGATAGGCGCGGCGCTGGAATAATACTCGCTTGAGCTGACTTTAATAGAGGTTGCAAGCGCATTAATAATTTAGTGTCCTCGCCATGTACTTTTATACTGATTTTTTTAAGCCAGCGCAGACGTGCATCAATCATGGTCATAGCATTATCAAGACGGGCAAACAGACGACCGTCACGCTCACGGATACTGCCCTTGATAATGACTACCTCATCGACTTTTAACTGCTCTTTTACGCGGTTAAAGCGCTCAGCATAACAGCTAACCTCCAATCTTGAGGTGCCATCATCTAGTATAATAACATTTCGATTACCGAAGTTTGCCATGTCGATGATCAGCCCTGCAAAATAACAGCTGCCATTATATCCTGTATCTGTGAGTTTATTTAAGCGAATCCCTGAGGTATAGCGTTTTAGCTCTTCTAAATACTCATTGATAGGATGTCCTGTCAGATATAAGCCTAGAGTATTCTTCTCAGCCTTTAACCGGTGCTTATCACCCCAGATCAGGTCGCTGGTCATGACCAATGGTGGTGCTGCAACCACGCCATCCATCTCACCGAACAAGTCCATCATACCGAGCTCTTTGTTTTGTCGATCTTGCTCAGCGGCTTGCACGGCGCTGGGCAGCTGACTCATCAGCGCACCGCGAATCTCGTAAGCGGCGTCCGCTGGTAGATCCGGTCGCAGGGTCGCGGCAAAATCATCAAAACAACCCGCGCTAACCAAAGCCTCAAGGGTGCGCTTATTGACCTTTTTGATATCGACACGGCGACAGAAATCATATAGATCTTTAAATAAGCCATCTGTGCGACGCGCCTCAACGATAGATTCAACCGCGCCTTCACCCACACCTTTGATGGCACCTAAGCCATAAATAATATTAGTCGGCGTATCAGCGACAAAATGCCATTCACTGCGATTGACCGAAGGATTGACCACCGTCAAGTCAAAGTTTTCACGGCAATCATTAATAAAGAACACTACGTTATCAGTATTGTTCATATCAGATGTGAGTACTGCTGCCATAAACTCCGCAGGGTAGTATTGCTTTAGATAAGCCGTTTGATAAGCCAATACGCCATAAGCGGCAGAATGCGAGCGGTTAAAACCGTAACCGGCGAACTTCTCCATCAAGTCAAACACCCCACCTGAGGTGACCTCATCAATACCTTGGGCAGTTGCCCCTGTGATGAAGATATCACGCTGTTTTGCCATCTCCTCAGGCTTTTTCTTACCCATTGCTCGCCTGAGCATATCAGCGCCACCTAGACTATAACCTGCCATGACTTGCGATATCTGCATGACTTGCTCTTGATAGACAATAACGCCGTTGGTATTCTCTAAAATAGGCTCAAGGTTTGGGTGATCGTAGATGACCTCCTCACGCCCATGCTTACGGTCAATATACATCTCAACCATACCCGCATCTAAGGGGCCGGGACGATAGAGCGCGCACATAGCGATAACGTCTTCAATGTTAGTCGGCTGCAATTTGGCAAGGTACTTTTTCATACCCATGCTCTCTAACTGAAAAACAGCCGTGGTCTTAGCATCTTGCAGTAGCTTATAAGCCTTTTTGTCATCTAATGGCAAATCTTCTAACACCAGCTCCTCTACACCCTCGATAGCTCGGCGCTTATTGATATTTTTAACGGCGGCATCAATGACTGTCAAGTTACGTAAGCCTAAAAAGTCAAACTTGACAAGACCTACGGCCTCGACATCGTCTTTGTCAAACTGACTCACCCGTGAACCATCATCGTCACAGTATATCGCGCTAAAGTCAGTAATTCGATTTGGTGCAATCAATACACCACCTGCGTGTTTACCCACGTTACGACACACGCCCTCAAGCTTGATTGCCATCTCCCAAATCTCAATAGCATCTTCGTAATCCATATTGTCAGGATTGGAGATGAGATCTTTGAGCTGTGGCTCTTGCTCTAGGGCTTGGCTTAAAGTGATACCTGGGGTCTTAGGTATGAGCTTAGACATTTTGCTGGCGAGAAAGTAAGATTTACTTTGCGCGCGCGCCACATCTCGTACCACAGCTTTAGCCGCCATAGTACCAAAAGTGATAATCTGCGAGACTGCTTCACGACCGTACGTTTGCGCGACATAATCAATCACCCGATCACGACCTTCGATACAGAAATCAATATCGAAATCGGGCATAGATACCCGCTCAGGGTTTAAGAAGCGCTCAAAAAGTAAGTCGTAATGAATAGGGTCAAGGTCGGTAATGTTCAGTGCATATGCCACTAAAGAGCCTGCACCTGAACCGCGTCCAGGACCGACAGGTACGCCATTGGCTTTTGCCCAGCGGATAAAGTCCATAACGATTAAGAAGTAACCTGGAAACCCCATTGATAGGATGATTTCAAGCTCATACTCTAGGCGTTCGTCATACTTCTGGCGAAAATCATTCCAATGTTCACTACGTTCTTCAACAGGAAAGAGCCTATCCAAGCGATTATTTAGACCACGTATAGACTCTGCGCGAAAGAAAGATTCAATGGTCTCACCCTCGGGTACAGGAAAATCAGGCAGTACATTAATGCCAAGTATCAAAGTCACATTACAACGAGTCGCTAAGGCTAGAGTATTATTGATAACCTGCGGAATATCAGCAAATAACTGCTCCATCTGCACCTGCGTCTTTAGGTACTGCTGATCGGAATAGTTTTGCGGACGATTGGCATCAGCGAGTACATACGAGCCTGCAATACAGACACGTGCTTCATGCGCATCAAAGTCATCTTGCTGCAAAAAACGCACATCATTATGGGCAATAATTGGAATATTATGTTTTGCGCCTGCATGAATAGCTGCCTGTATAAAAGCGTCTTCGCCAGTGCGATTGGTACGCTTTATAGCAAAGTATAAGCGATCAGCAAACGCCGCTTGCCATTCTAATAACAGCTCATCAGCGCGCTCTGGCATTGAGCCGACTAACGCTTGTCCGACATCTGACTTTTCAGTAAACAGTACGATCACGCCTGCGGCATGCTCAAGAATATGGCTGCGCTTGATAACAGGCACGCCATGATTGGCATCGTCAGCACGCCCTTCGGTAAAGCCAAGCGAGACAATACGAGTGATATTTTGATAACCCTCATTATCCATCGCTAATAATACAAGGCGCGAGTCTTCATTTTCCATGATGACTTCGCTACCGATGATCGGCTTAATGCCAGCACCTAGACAGGCACGATAGAACTTCACCGTAGCATAAAGATTTGAGAGGTCAGTCAACGCTAAGGCCCGCTGATTGTCCGCCGCTGCCGCTTTTATTAGTGGCTTGATACGTACAATTGAGTCAGTGATTGAATACTCACTGTGAATGCCAAGGTGTACAAATGCCATAAAGAACTCTTAGTTATAGGTTTAAAAGCTATTTCGAACATAACTGCAATTAGAGATTTATTCAGGTAAAATAATTATAAATAACAACGTTTTACAGTGATTTTAAAACTAATATTTCTAAAAAAATAGAGATTTAATTTTGTATTTCTCGATATCAATCTGGCTAACAATAGTAGCATTATTTGACGCGAACAGCTATAAAATCAGCTTCAAAAATAATCATAATGAAGTTTGAGGGATGATTAGCGGTATTGACAGAATTGTATTCAACCGGCTCTAAACAACAAGCTTGATCTAAACAGCAATATTGGAATATGAAAGCAAGTGCTGTCATATTCCAATATTGCTGTTTAGATAAGTAGGAAAACCTTGCTATAAAGATAGCAGAATATTGAATATTTGAATGAGTGAAAGTGTTTGATATTAGCTTCAAAAACTCTTTAGATCGTAACAATAGAAAAGGTTTTTTTAGGAATATTAGTAGACATCATTGACGAGCTTTACCGAAGCGGCTCAGTTTATAAGCTGTTGGATCAATAGTATCCGGCTCATTAAAATAATATTCGGTAATTATACGCGCACTCACGACTGATTGCGTTAAGCCTAAATGATGATGACCAAAGTTTAAAAATACTCGTCCGATATTATCAATGACGGGTAAAAAGTCTACAGTCGTTGGTCGAAAGCCCATCCATGGCACGCTATCATCGGTATTTAACAGCTCTTTTAGCATAGGATTGGCATGCTGCAATAGCTTGTGCGCTCGCTGCATATTGGGAGGCGCGTCAAGTCCTGCATATTCTACTGTACCCGCTAAGCGTAAACCGCCTTCCATCGGCGTCATAATAAAATGTCGATCCAAGCTTGATACTGATGTATTTAAGCGCTTACTTTCATGCGGGAGCATCAAGTGATAGCCGCGTTCGGTATCTAAAGGTACTTTTACCCCTGTCAGCTGCTTAGCTAGCGACTTTGAGTATGCTCCTGCCGACAGTACTACTTTATTAGCTATCATATCGCCTTGGTTCGTTTTTAAGTGAATGCTGTCTTCACCTAAAATAGCTTCGAGAACTTTGCACTGCTCAATTATATGACCGCCAAGCTGCCGAAAAGTGGCGGCAAGGCTATCATGAATAGCTTGCAGGTTAGTAAAATGCCCCGTTTTTGAGAAATATAGCGCATCAAGATTATCATTCTTTAAAGCGGGTTCATGCTCAGCGATCTCATCTTTGGTTAGCAGATGATTGGTCACGCCAACATCGTTAAGGCGTTTGCCATAATCGGTTAAAGTCGCGAGTTTTGTAGGATGTTCGATCGTCAATAATGAGCCGCTGGTATGCACCCATTGACTCAGCTCAAACTGAGTAGCGAAGTTTTGCCATGCCGCCAAGCTATTTTGGTTAAGGTTCAATGTTGATTTATGAATACGCTCAAACGGTTCAGAACGCATATTTAACAAAAGCTGCACCGCCCATGGCATAAGCCGTGGAAGATAGCGCCAGTCCACCGTAGCGGTCCAGTAGGATTGAGCAGCATCGCTGGATATGGCGGAGCATACTGGCATCAGCCACAGGAAACACTTGCTCAGTAGCCAAGTGCCCTGCGTTACCTGATGAGGTGCCCTTACATATCTCATCAGCTTCGAGCAAAGCTACTTTTACTCCGCGGGCCTGTAGCGTCACCGCCGTCGTTAGACCAATAATGCCGCCACCAATAATATGTATGTCAAAGTCTTGAGTATTCATAAGCGCTCTCAATAGGCTAGTAGGAATGACGGTAGTAAGTTTCGTTAGTATGTTTCAATAAACCTTAAAAGCTAACGTATCGCTTGTTACTTACTATAAAGATATCGATAGTGTTTTTTAAAAAAAGTAGCAGTATGTTATACAGAAATCCTAAAATAGTAACCATGCTAGCTTTCTGATTCAAAAGCTTGAGTCAGAAAGCTAATATCTTAGCTCACATAAAACATATACGAGTCTGCAGCTCAATGATGTGTTTTAAAATTAAAAAACTCTCGCTGTTACTGTAACATCGAGAGTTTACATTCATAAGGTATTAGCAGTAATGTCATTAATGTTTAGCGTTTATCATGTTTATCGCTATATGCTATCCAGAAGTCTGCATTTTCAACACCCGCTTTTCTAGGGTCAAAGACAGGGTTGAGTCCCAGCTTCATTTGCTCGTCGTAGTCTTTTAATACTTTAAGAGCTGTTTTACTCAATAAAACGATAGCAATAAAGTTAAGGTAACACATACTGCCGAAGCCGATATCGCCCAGCGCCCACATCATACCTACTGACTGTATACTACCGCTAAAGCAAACGATTAGAAATACAATTTTTAGTAATGGTTTTAAAATAGGATAGCGCATCTTGCTGTCTAGATATACCATCGTTGTTTCAGCGATATAGTAATAAGCAATCAAGCAGGTAAAGGCAAATAAGAAGATGGCAATAGCCACGAAGCCACTACCATATTGGCTAAATACGGTTGAGACTGCGGCTTGAGTAAATGCGGTTCCAGCTGCGACCCCTGGCATATTCTCGACCAGTACCAAGCCTTCTGCGGGAATGACATTGTACATGCCTGTCGATAAAATCATCAATGCGGTAGCAGTACAAACGAGTACGGTATCAATATAGATAGAGAAACTTTGCACTAAACCTTGCTTGGCGGGGTGTGAGACTTCTGCTGCTGCTGAACTGAAAGTTGCTTCGCCTGCGCCTGCAACGTTTGAGAATACGGCACGGCGTACGCCCCAAGAGATTGCTAGACCAACAATACCACCGAAGACAGCATCCATGCCAAACGCACTTTTAAAAATAAGAGCGAACATAGCTGGTATATTGGATGCATTAAATAATAATACGATGACCATCATCAATACGTAGCCGACCGCCATAATAGGCACGACTTTGCCAGCGAAGTTTGCAATACGTTTTATGCCACCGAATATGATAAATGCTAACAACGCAACGATAATGAAACCAGTTGCAACAGGTGGGATATTAAAAGCGGTATTAAAAGAATCAGCAATGGTATTGGCCTGTACGCCTGGTACCAAAACACCATATGATAGGCAGGTAACAGCCGCAACGACAATGGCAAAAGGCTTCATTTTAAGCCCCCGCTCAATATAAAAAGGTGTACCGCCACGATATTGATCATCAACGGTATGCTTATATACCTGTGCAAGTGTTGACTCGATAAAGGCGCTGGCACCACCAAGCAGACCCATAACGATCATCCAAAATACTGCACCAGGTCCACCAGCTGCGATTGCAGTGGCAACCCCGGCAATGTTACCGACACCGATTCGGCCTGATAAGGCCATACTAAAGGCTTGAAAGGAGCTAATACCTTGGGTTGAGGTTTGTTTGTCAAATAATAGTTTAACCATCTCTTTGAGATAGCGGAACTGTACACCGCGAGTCATCACGGTAAAATAAATACCGACACCGAGTGCCAAATAAACTAATGCGTCGCTCCATATATAACCGACGATAGTATTAATAATCGCTTCCATGGCCCTACTTCCTTGTAAGTGTTTGACTAAAGTTTTAGATTATTTTAATAATACGAAATGCTGTCATATCACTACATCAGGTGACATGACAGGCAAGCTATATTGACTAGTTGACCAACCAAACGGTTTTGGTTTGTGTATATTGTGATAAGGCTTCTAGCCCATTATCACGACCGCCAAATCCAGATTGCTTGTAGCCACCGAACGGGGTGGTGATATCACCCTCTGAAAAACCATTGATCGAAACGGTTCCAGCTTTAATGGCTGAAGCAACTCGGTAAGCACGCTTAATGTTTTGAGTATAAAAAGATGCCGCTAGACCAAAATTGGTTTCGTTCGCTAATTTTACGGCTTCATCTTCGGACTCAAAGCTAGTAACGGCTAATAATGGGCCAAAGACTTCTTCTTTAAATAAGGTCATGTCAGCGCTGACGTTATCAAAAATAGTAGGCTCAACATACCAGCCACTGCCTAAATCTTCGCGAATAGAGCCGCCTGCAACAAGGGTTGCACCTTCGTCTTTAGCCGTCTGTAAGTAATGGCAAACTTTATCGAAATGAGCCTTTTCAATCATCGGGCCAATCGCAGTATCGACATCATAAGGTGAGCCGACTTTCCATTCTTTTAGACCATCTTTTAATTTATCAAGAAGGCTTTCTTTTTGGCTGCTGTGGACTAATAAACGTGAACCACAGCTACAGTTCTCGCTCATGTTCCAAAAGGCGGCCGATAAGATATCGTTAATAGCGGCATCATCAAGTACAGCATCATCAAAGACGATTTGCGGACTTTTGCCACCGCACTCTAAGACAATCTCTTTTAAGTTGCTTTGTGCAGAATATTGTAGGAATAGACGTCCGACCTCTGTTGAGCCAGTGAATGACACCATATCAACATCCCTATGTTGACCGAGCGCTGCACCGACATTTTCACCAAGACCACAAACCATCTGCAAGGCAGCTTTTGGCACACCTGCTTCATAGGCAAGTTCCGTTAAACGGTAGGCAGATAAAGAGGTCAGTTCAGCGGGTTTGACGATGACCGAGTTACCCATGATGAGAGCAGGGGCGACCTTCCATGCATACATTTGTGCTGGGAAGTTCCAAGGCAATACTGCACCAACGACACCGATTGGCTCTTGGACGATGAGCCCTAAAGCTGCGCTACCTGTCGGAGCGACTTTGCCAAATACTTTGTCAGCCGCTTCGGCATACCACTCAAAAGTCTCGATAGTCGCTGGCATGTCAGTGTTTAAGCATTCAGTAATCGGTTTGCCCGCATCAACGCAATCTAATGCTGCTAGCTCTTCAAAGTGTTCATGCATGAGTGCACACCAGCGCTGCATAATAGCCTTACGTTCAGCAGGGGCTAGACGACGCCATTCACCATTCTCAAAACTATCGCGTGCGATTTGTACGGCAATATCGACATCATCGCTAGTACCAGAGGCAATTTGACCGATGATGCTATTATCAATTGGGGTAATATTGTCTAAGGTGGCAGTTGATAAATTCTTATGATCAATCAGATGGCCTGCCCATAGCTTTTGCTGTTTGGCTTGTTCGAACACTTGCTCTTTGGAGATTTGTTTTTTTGAGAACGTCATTTTTACACTCCTTGTTGACTACATTTGATACCGTAGATCGCAATACGGCATCAAATGTAGCGTTAGCTATTCTTGATATTGTTTTTATGAAGCTGAGGACTATTCAGAAAGCAGCGCTAAAAACTCTGCTTTTTCATCTTCTGGCATGTTAGTTAATGGCACCCGTACTGAGCCCACATCAACGCTACCTTTTAAGCAGCCTGCTTTAGCTTTTTGGTTATAATTACCTGATTCCATAGAATGAATAGCAGGATAAATCTCACTCATAATTTGCTTAGCTTTGTCCCAATCACCTTGTTGAGTTGCATTGAAAAGCGCTACTTGTTCTTCTGGAAACACATTTGCTGCGCCAGCTATCCAGCTCTTGGCGCCCCAAAAGAAGAAATCAACCGGCTGATCATCACAGCCGCACACCACTTCAAAGTTTTCAAAATTAGCCTGCAACATACGTAGGGCATGACTAAAGTCACCGCTACTTTCTTTTACACCAACGATGTTAGGGTGTTTGGCTAAATGGGCAACGGTATCAAACTCAATAGCAACGCCGACACGATCAGGGAAGTTATACATGATGATTGGCAGCTCGCTGGCGTCCGCGACTTTTTCAAAGTGAGCGATGATGCCATCTTGCTCAGGCAAGCTATAAGGCGTAGCAGAGAGCATAAGGCCGTCATAACCTAAGGCTTTGGCTTGTGCAGCAAGTTCAATAGAGTGGTCAGTCGATAAGCTATTGATACCTGCAATCAGGGTGACTTTATTTTCAGCACCTTTTTCTTTGGCAGCCTCGGCGATAGTAGTCAACACCAGCTCGCGCTCTGCTGCCGAAAAGGTATAGTATTCCCCTGTGGTACCGCAAGCGACGATACCGGCTACGCCCTTGTCGATAAAAGCTTCGACCAGTGTCGTTAATTTTTGCGCATCAACGTCGCCGTTATTGTCGAAAGGGGTAACGATTGGGACTAAAATTCCATTTATATTCATGAGACTATCCTTATTGGTGTTGATCTGATGGGTAATGATTCAATAATGAATCGGTTGGTTTTTGCTTGGTTCATAACCGTTTGGTAAGCAGCTTATTTAAAGCGAGCAAGTTGATACGGTTTTGGATCGATAGTATGTTCTTCATCAAAATAGTATTCGGCAATCATTTGCGCACTAACGACAGCTTGCGTTAAGCCTAAATGCTGATGACCAAAGCTCAAAAGTACGCGCTCGATTTTGTCGATAACCGGTAAGGAGTCTGCAGTCGATGGCCGAAACCCCATCCAAGGCTTGCTGTCAGTAGCATTTAATGGGCTGTTAAGCATTGGCTGCGCTAGGCTTAATAGCACCTGAGCACGTTCCATGTTGGCAGGTGCCTCAAGTCCTGCGTATTCCACCGTGCCAGCCAAACGCAAGCCTTCTTGCATTGGCGTCATGATAAATCGTCTATCCATACTTGACACTGGTATCTGTAAACGTGCGCTTTCATGCGGTAGCATTAAATGATAACCACGCTCGGTATCTAAAGGCACATTTATGCCCGTGAGCTGCTTGGCAAGCATTTTAGAGTGCGCACCTGCTGATAGCATGACCTTGGAGGCGATCATAGCGCCTTGACTGGTCTTCAAGTGGATACCGTCCACGCTGTGTGTCGCATCAAGAACTCGGCAGTGCTCAACGATATGTCCACCCAGCTGTCTAAAGGTGACGGTCAACTGGTTGATGACAGCTGTTAAGTTGGTAATATGTCCGGTATCAGGGAAAAATAATGCATTAAGCTGATTGTCCTGTAAGGCGGGCTCACGTTCTAATAAGGCTTCTTTGGTCAACCATTCATTAGTTACGCCAATATCATTAAGACGTTTGCCATGGGCGATTAAAGGATTGACGCTGTTAGGGTTTTCAATGGTCAATAGTGAGCCTTGCCCCTTTACCCAATCCTTAAGTTGCCACTGATTTGCAAAATCTTGCCATGCTTGTAGGCTGTTTTGGTTTAAGCTCAATAAGGCTTGATGAATACGCTCAAATGGCTCTGCACGCATATTCAGTAATAGCTGCATTGCCCATGGCATCAAGCGTGGGAGGTAACGCCAGTCTAGTCGCAGCGGTCCTGCTGGATTGAATAACATAGCTGGAATATGGCGTAGCATGCTAGCATCAGCAATCGGGAATACTTGCTCAGTTGCAATGTGCCCAGCATTACCACAGGACGCGCCTTGTCCTATCTCATTTGCTTCAAGCAATGTTACCTTCACACCTCGTGCTTGCAACGTTACCGCAGCCGCTAGGCCGATAATGCCACCACCAATAATATGTAAGTCGAAGTCTAGGGTAGTCATAAATATTCTCAATATTACTTAAATGATGCTATGCGCTTATAGTTTCTGGCTTATTGAAGTCAATTTATTAAGGTTGTATACCCCATTTATAAGGGTCGTCTTTTTGTACGATAAGTGTCGTCTCAGCACAAACATAAGCATGACCACAAATCGTTGGTAAAATAGTATTGTCAGGGTAAGTCATACCAGATGCGTTTTTGAGGTTTGCCACATACTGGTAGCTACCAGTAAATACGCTCCCAATGACACCTTGTTGCTGCCATAACTGCTCGGGAGCAAGTTTGTTGTCAGCAGCTAGACAGGCAAGTTTGGCACTGGTGCCAGTGCCACAAGGGGAGCGGTCATAAGCAGCGCCTGGGCACAAGACAAAGTTTCTACTGTCGACTTGCGTATCTTCGCTATCTGCGAACAACTCAATGTGGTCAATCTCGCTACCGTTTTCGCCCGTGATGTTGGCAGCGATCAGTGCTTGCTTAATTTGCATAGTTACTTGAGTGAGTTGTTTAACATTGCAGGCTTTAATATCTTGCCCATGCTCACTGACTAAAAAGAACCAGTTGCCACCCCATGCGATATCACCTTGGATGAGTCCCAGCTCAGGAACGTCTACTGTTACTTGTTTTTTATAACGATAAGAGGAGACGTTTTGAACGCTACAGCTGCTATCTTCATGGAGCGTGGCTTGGACTAAACCCACAGGAGTCTCAAGCCAATGCACGCCAGCAGTTATTTTCTGTTGATATGCTAAGGAGACGATAACGCCAATAGTGCCATGGCCGCACATACCCAAATATCCAGAGTTATTAAAGAAAATAACACTAGCTACCGCTCTAGGATCTATTGCAGGGAACAGCAGGGCGCCAACCAGTACATCATTACCGCGTGGCTCTAGAATGATACTTTGACGCAAATGATCAAAGTTTTGTTTGAAGTATTGCAGCTTGTCTTGGATAGTGCTGCCGATGAGATCAGGGAAACCATCATAAACCATACGCGTAGGCTCACCGCCAGTATGTGAGTCAATGATTTTGAAATTAAATAGTGTAGAGACCATGACCGACGTCCTAATTCATCCGTGAAAAAATTGCATTCCATTATTGTTCCTTAGACCTGATCGTCACTTTTTTATAGGGAATAACAAGTGACTTATGATTGAGGTCTATCAATAGAATGGACTTTTTTAAATGTATCGTCTTGCTGTTTTTTGATGAAAAAATGCGTACTTCTGCATAGTGGGTCGGTGTACACTAGAAGAGGTTTTAACTGAAATTAAATGAGCAAGTGTTTATTCGAAGTGGTGTAGCGATAGCTGGTCTTATATGATGGCTATATAGCAGTAGTATCATTCGTTAATAAAAAACTGTTTTACTACTGCCATTGATACGACAAGGAGTAGGTATGAGTAGTCATTCTGTAGAAAGTTCAGCGCTTACCATGCTTCCAGTGTCATTGTCACAGAGCATGGCAGATTACAATCCAGACAGTAGCGAGGTATTCACTGGTAGTGTTTCGCTTTTGCTGCCTTTGTTCGATACGCTTTCCAACGTAGTTTTTTTTGTAAAGGACGAGCAGGCACGGTATCAACTTGCGAATAAGACCTTGTTGAAACGCTGTAAATTGCATAAGCATGAGGAAATTATTGGTTTTACCTCAGAACAGATGTTCTCTCACCAACAAAGTAAAGATTATATTTTGCAAGATAAAAAGGTGTTACAAGAAGGCAAGGTGATAGTTGATAACTTAGAGCTCCATAGCTATGCATCAGGAAAACTCGGTTGGTGTATCACCAATAAACTGCCTATTTATGATAAGAAGCAACAGATTATCGCAATGGTAGGCATATCAGTTGATATTGATGAAGATAACGAGCGCATTTTACGCAAGCATGCGCGTTTGGCTGCGGTGGCCCAGTTTGTGCGTAATCACCTTGATCAGAAAATACATATCTCGCAGTTGGCGGAGTTAGCCAATCTCAGCTTATCGCAATTAGAGCGGACGTTCAAAGCAGTACTGAACATGTCACCATTACAGTTTGTCCAAAAGATCCGCTTAGAGTACGCGATTAAATTGTTAGCGATGCCTGAGATGTCAGTGACTCAAATATCATTAAACTGTGGCTATAGTGATCATAGTGCTTTCAGCCGCCAGTTCAAACAGTTTACAGGAATGTCGCCTACGCAGTTTCGTCAAGTACATCTATCGATAATACGCTGAATATTGATTAGGACGTCCAGATAGTGACATACTCAAGGTTAATACTACCCATAAAAAAGCCCTCGATACTGTTACATAAACGAGGGCTAATATAATCGTAATTAGTGCTACTGCGTGTCTAGTAATTCAGTCAACAGCATAAGTGCCTATTCTTAGCAATATTTAGTCCTCTACATTCAAGTTAGGGACATTTACTAATACCCAACCACAGCCGCATCGACGATACGTGGGTCAGATGAGCCGTAGACACCGTTTGGCGTTATCATAATCGACTGAGTCGAGCCCATGGCAGCTTTTGGACTGATCGTATGGCCCATTGATTCAAGCTTTTTGACGGTGTCGATATTTAACGCTTTTTCGATGCGAATCTCATCTGGCAACCATTGGTCGTGAATGCGAGGTGCATGAGTGGCCTCAGCGATATTCATATCATGGTCGATGACGTTTGATAGGATTTGGGTGACGGTGGTGATGATACGACTACCACCTGGGCTACCTGTGACGATATAAGGCTTGCTGTCTTTGAACACTAAAGTAGGGCTCATAGAAGACAAGGGGCGCTTATCGCCTTCGACCGCATTGGCTTCACCGCCAAGTAACCCATAACCATTAGGCACGCCCGGCTTAGCAGAGAAATCATCCATTTCATTATTCAATAAAATTCCTGTTCCTTCAGCGACGAGGCCAGTGCCATAAGAGAAGTTCAACGTATAAGTATTGGCTATCGCATTGCCATCTTTATCCACGATAGAGAAATGCGTGGTTTGGTCACTTTCATAAGGCAGAGGGTTGTTGGCTTTAATCGTCGCGGCTGGCGTGGCTTTATTTGGATCAATTAAGGTGCGCAGTTTGTCTGCATAAGCTTGAGAGGTGAGACCGCTGGCAGGTACGTCGACAAAGTCTGAGTCACCTAAGTACTCCGCTCGATCTGCATAAGCCAATTGCATCGCCTCAGCCATTAAGTGGATGGTCTGGGCGCTGTTTTGTCCATAGTCTTTGAGCGGATAGCCTTCTAAAATATTCAAAATCTGGATGATATGAATACCACCAGAAGAAGGCGGTGGCATCGAGACAATCTCGTAGCCACGATAATTGCCTTTGACTGGCTCGCGGGCGATTGCTTTATAATCGCTCAAATCCTGCAAGCTCATCAGGCCGCCTGCTTCGTTGACTGCTTTGACCAATTTTTGAGCGGTTTCTCCCTTGTAGAATCCATCGGCGCCTTGCGCGGCTATCAGCTTTAGCGAGCGGGCAAGCTCTGGCTGCTTTAAGCGCTCCCCAGGTTGATAGGCACTGCCGTCTGGTTTAAAGAACACCTTCTTAGTGCTGGGCCACTTTTGCAAACGGTCACTTAAGGCTTCTAATGATTCAGACAGACCTGCGGTCACTTCAATGCCATCTTCTGCTAACGCAATCGCTGGTGCCATGACTTGCCCGCGGCTCATCGTGCCGTGCTCTTCTAATGCTTTGAGTAGTCCTGCCACCGTGCCCGGCACGCCAACGGCTAAGCCGTGATAGCGAGACAAATCGCTGACGGCGTTGCCTTCCTCATCGAGATACATATCACGAGTGGCGCTACTGGGCGCTTTTTCACGGTAATCGAGCGCCACGGTTTTGTCTTGCTTGGCATCATAAATCATCATAAAACCACCACCGCCGATGTTGCCCGCACGGGGTAGAGTGACAGCTAAGGCAAAGCCAACCGCGACGCCAGCATCGACAGCGTTACCACCCTCTTTTAAAATCTTTAAACCGATAGCTGAAGCGAGCGTTTCTTGCGTGGCGACCATGCCATTCTTTGCCCAAACGGGATGATGAATCGCATCCGCAGAGTAGATGGCTTGATCCGTTTTAGCCGTTGTGTTGGGTATTTTCTTTAGACTATCAGGCGCTGCAACAGTAATGCGCTGAGTTTCAGAAAGTATCGTTGGTGCGTCAGTCATGATCGCTAGATTTATGGCGCTAGTATTTATCGAAGTGGTATTGATAGTGTCTTGAGTAGGTTGAGCGGCGTGAGCAGGTAGATGAACTAAAAACGCACTACTAATAATAACAATAGCGGCTTTAATCGTCGTTTGGTTTTGCTTGAATTTTAGAGGTGATTTATGCATCGCAAAATCCTTTTTACGGATAAGAAGAGAGTGACTAATTTATCATTAATAATTGGTATCATTCGTTTAATGATAGGTTTAGAGTAGCAGTATAAAAGCGTAACGGCTAGAAATTAAATAAGGTTAAGCTTTTACTTTGTATGATCTGATATAAAATCAATAATGTATCTTTCAGCAGCCGCTACCTATTATCTTTTCATGCGTTACGATAATTTTTAGCGTGGCTTAAGGACATGCTACTTGACTATTAAAGAGTCTTTATTAATAGAAGATAAATATACCTTACTTTTTAATTACTAAAATGTAATCTTATGTGTTATAAATAAAAGTATTATTAGCATAGCTAAAATATCCATTATTTGATAAACATAAGGGTTTTTATGTCATTGCCTATCCAGCACTCGTTGGCTAAACAACAAACATCACACCTTGAACCTACTAAAAAAGCCAAGCATAGAACCCTTTCACTAGCAGTCTGTGCCTTGATGCTTGGGAGTACTACGTTAGTAGGCTGTCAGTCCAATCCTATACCAGTCAAAAACAATAGCAAGGCTATTATCGACTTCAGTGTCGCCGATAGTGTTCAAAATCAAGCCCAAGCCCAGCGCTTTAATATGGCGCTCGATACTAATGACGAGCGTTATCAGCAGCTATTTGATCAAAGCCAATTTCCTAATACGGAAGCTCAAGCCAAAACTCGATTAATAAAAGCCATACGCCAGCATTTAGCGACAGAGCAAGTTGCCGTAGCGCAAGCGCGTTATTATTCAACGCCTTTTATTAAGTCCGATAGCATTGACGCAGGATCTACTAGTCTACTCAAGACAGTTATTGAACTCTATGCTTATAATGCTGAAAATCAAAGCTATAGCGATTATGATGATGCAGAAGACGATAGTTATTATGAAGAAAGCGTCTACGAAGAGGATGAGTTAGAAAGTGATAGCCGAGTGGACGCAGCAGACGAGGTGGTCGTTGTAGAGCCCGACGCTGATGACTATGACGCCGCGCTTGAATATGATGCTGAGGGTTATGATGAGTATGGTTATGACTACGATGGCTACGATAGAGATGGCTATGACTATGATGGTTATGATTATTATGGCTATGATATAAACGGCTACGATTATGAAGGCTATGATGAATACGGTTATGATCAAGATGGTGACTATGGCTATAGCTCGGACGACGATTATGAAGATAGCGGCATAAAGGATAAGCTTGATAAATTAAACCCAAAAGGGTTATTAAAGAGCTATGAGGCGATGCAAATTCAAAAGCAGCAAGCGAGCACTAACAAAGATAGTGTCACTGCAAATGAGCCTTTGACAGGTATGCTTGGCAGCATGTTGGGTATGCTGGATCGTACCCCTGAGCAAGTGCAAGCGATGAATGCTTATCAATACAAAAACTTAACCTTCAATAGTGTGAGTCACTATAAGCCTGAGCAAAAACAACTGCAGAGTGTCTATAGCTACGACTACCTAACGCCAACGCTTAGCTCATCGATACAAATACCGCTAGCACTGGATTTTAAAGACAGCCGTATCACTCTTGATCCCTCGGCATTGATGCCGCTAGCGGCTTTGCTCAATCCTGAACATACGCCGCTACCCAACGAGATGACAGCACATACGGTAGATTTTGGTCTGCCTGAGAGTATAACCTCGCAGCTGCCTTTTGAGGTGATATATGATGCGCTCATCAGTGCGGTACAAGAGGGTATGGCGGAGCTGCCTGAGGACAACTTCAGTGCTATAGATATCAAAGGTGATGCCTTTGCAAAAGAGGTCGGGGCCACGCGCGCAGTAAAGGTCTATTTTGGCAGTAAGCAAAGCGGTGAGTTGCTCGGTAAAGTCCTTAAACACTTCAGCCAGTCACTAGATAGCTATGTACAGGCCAATCCTGATAAGTATCCTGATGATGCTGTGCTCAGCCGTGCTATTGCCAAAATCCAGCTCTATAATAAAGGCTACCAAAGCGCCGATATAGGGTCGCTGATGCAGCTGATAGAGGCGATCGGCCCTCTGTCATTTAACCAAGTCAATTACTATTATCTGGACAGCTCAGATCGCCTGCTCGCCAAGCAACAACGCCTCAATATAGGTGGCGATCTGTTCGGTCAACAGACGGCTATGCTCAATCAAGTACGCTACGATCAAGCCCAGTTTGATCAGCATATGCTAACGCCATTATTAACGCAGTCCTTTGGTGTGAATGCTGCGCCTGCAATAGATGGTAATGCTTGGCTTGACGATCAGCGTTTGCAAAAAAAGAGACTCTCGCAAGCGCGTTATGCTCGCTATAGTTATGACGATAGTGACTATGACTCTTATAATGATGTCACTGAAGACGTTGCTGATGCTTATGAAAGTGACACTGATAACGATTAAAGATGATAAGAGTCATTCAAAAGTCAATATATCAGAGTAACGCATTTAAGGATAAATAATGAAAACCATATTTCAAGCTAAAATAAATAAATTGCCGTTAAAAAGTAATGTTACCACCTTGTTATCGAGCGCCTTTGTCTTTAGCGGTTTGTTACTCGTAGGCTGTCAGACGACACCTACCAATGTCTCCAGCGCTGCTAACAACACGTCTACAGCAGCTAAAACGATTTTGGCTCAAGCACTTCAAAAGCAGCGTCGCCAGTCTTTTAGCTACCATAGTGATATGCAGATCAGTAATGAGCAGCAGTTTAGCAATATTGACAGCACGCAGCTGGTCGCTACCGATGATGTCGATAGTTATTGCGTGGATACTCATGATCAAGCGTATGCAGACTTGATAACGCAGGCCGAGGCGCTAGACGCAGAGGTAACAGATACGGCCTTTGAAACCCAGCGCGGCGCTATAAAACAAAGCTATCTAGACTGTAATCAAGCTTATGAGGCATGGAGCGCTCAGCAAGGTTATGACGATTATGATTATGATAATGGATATTACGAAGAGTCTGACCCATACAATTACGATGAATCAGCCTATAGCGAAGATGATGAAATTGTTGTTGTAGAGTCTGAGGAAGTAGGGCAGGAGGGCGCAACTATTGTTGAAACCAGCCGTATTAAATCCAACGCTACTGATAATAGTAAGAGCGAAAATAATAATAAAGAAGCTATATCCCCTTATTATCAGCAACTATTTGATAGCTTTGATGACAAAACCAGCGTATTAGATATCAAAAAAGCAAAATTGCTAGACGCTTATCTACTAAAGCCCTTATCTATTAATGCCCAAGGAGTTTATCAGCCGCTGGCAGGTCGATTCACTATGCTCGGTAGCGCTCAATATCAGTCTCGCAATAATACGAGCAGTATTAATCAGCCTGTTTATGTCAATCTAAAGTCAGGTAATATTTACCTTTGGGCAGATAATTTTGCGATGTTTAATTCAGAATTATTAGACAATAAGCTTGGTGTTAATTGGCAAAATAAATGGCTGCGCTTAGCGATTGACGATGGCACTTTACCGAAAGGTTTTGGTAGTGCGGTCATAAAAACACACTTTGAGGCGATAGACTATATCTATGAGCAAGCAGATGTCAGCCAGTTTGATTTTATTGCGCCTAATAGCTTACTTACCTTAACTCCTAAGCTACCCGAGCAGCAGCTTGCGCCTATGATGCAAAGCCCACAAATTATTCGTCGATTACAAACTAGTACTAGCTCTGAGCAAATGCAAATGGACTACTTGCGTTATTTTTATGAGAAAATAAGCGTACAGTATCCTGAGCTTATAGACAATGACATCGATGTAGAAACCCCAAGCGCGATTTTTGCTACAGGCTCGCTTAGCAGTAATAATATTGTCAAAAAAGGACTAGCGATGATTAATAAAATAATCACTGCCGATGATGATGTAGCCGATATCGACAATATGGATGTCGTTGCTAGTACAGACGGTTTAGAAGATCTGGACAGTTCTGATCTATCAGCTAACAAAATTGAGTCGATAGCACAGCAATTATATGGCTTTGATAATAGAGGCCAACTACAGTGGTATCATGAACGTGGTCAGGTCTCGTTTGACACTAGTGCTAATGATACCGCTAAGCCGCAAAAGACCATTGATGTACTACAGCAATATCTGCCACTACAACGTCAAGACATTATCTTTCCTAACTTACCAAGCGATGTGCAAATACCTAATGCCAGTAATAGCGTAGATATAAGAGCCTATAGCAAAGAGCTGGCTGAGTATTATCGCGCGGGTAATGGCACCTTTATGGGTAAAATGTTATTCAATATGTTATCTGTATTCAAAATGCAAACAGAGGCGTTAGCTACTGAAGAGGCCTATGAGTTAGAAGAAGAGGCTATGGATATTGTCGTTGAGGAAGCTGAATAACATAGATTTGTTTGTTAGGAAGGCTACTTTTATAAGAGTAGCCTTTTTAAACATGCTCTATAAAACTACTTTAGAGCGATCGTATAGCTTAGCGGTTTATCTTGTAAGTTGTACGTCTTAATAGCCTGTAGCTTAAAGGCGTTGCGATCATAAAAGTTTTCATCTTGCGCGGCTCTGAGCTCTAGCATGTCCATCATAGAATAATAATCACCTGAGGTACTCCCAAAGAGTTTTTTGGCAATATAATCTAGATAGGCTTTATTGTAGCCCTGTATTTCAAACTTAGTATAATAACTATCCTCAGCGCGATTGATCAGCAGCTCGTCGGTAATCTCTATCCGTGATGGGCAATTAAAGCAGCCTGGAATAAACTGTACATTTTCTATATCAACTTGGCTAAGTAAATTCCTAGTCTCAGTGTTTTTACTATTATAAGTGACATTTGATTGGGTGCTATACTGACAGTTTTCAGTGTTCATTATAGTAATGAAATTTATTTTACCGCTTTTAGTGACTCCTACATCCAGCTTACAAGCGTCTGAATCGCTATTGCTATAGCCATTCCAGTCTTGTTTACTTAGCCCCAGCTTGTACTGCTTATTTAAAGTATTGACATCCTTACCTAAGGAGCTTGGCGCAATAAAACTGTTATAGTTAGCGGCATAAGTAGGTAAGCAAACCACAGTGCCAACAATTATTATCAATAAGCTATTTTTCATAGTAATACCTAGTTTTAAGATTCTAAACTCAAGCTAATTCAACATCCAATTATTTCGTTGTTATAGTTAGGGCATGTCTCTAATCTGAACGTCCGAGACTAAATGGACTAAAAAAGGCTAAATATTGGCAGAGCAGTGTCAAATAGCTCATCAATATCTCGATATTAATAGCGCTATTATTCTAGCCCTGCTGCAATTTCGCTCATTTTTATCACCATTTTCAAATTGAGCCACGCCCTAGTAGCTAAACTATTAGTTATAAAAACGAGCTAACGTTTATGAATGTTCAACAGGCCCTAACAATTATAAATCTATTTTAGCTGTCTATAGCTTGATTTATGTATCAGTGCTTATTATGAGCAGATTAAAGATTTGTCTAATTAAAAAATTTATAGTATCAGATACCAGACTTGGTGCTTTCAATCGACTCTCTTAGCAACTACTGTCAACAGACCCTAATTAAGGAGAAGTTATGACTACTCAATTGAATATTTTAGCATGTGTTGATGGATCAGCGGTGACGGAGTCGGTTTGCGATTATGCCATTTGGTATGCCAATAAATTAAATCTACCAGTAGCCTTGCTCAACGCTATAGATGTTCCAGCATCAACAAGGCGTAGTTTAGCAGGCTCGATAGGGATGAACAGCCGCCAAAATCTATTAGAGCAATTGACTAAGATAGACGAGCAAAGATCACAAATAGCTAATGATTATAGTAAAGCGCTAGTTGAAGACACCAAAAGTTATATTAATGGGAAGTCTGACGTTGAGGTTAATGTTTTTCGCCGCCGTGGCAAGCTGTTATCCGTAATTGAGTTCTATAAAGACAATAGTCGCGCCATCGTCATGGGACGACGCGGAGAAGATCATAAAAATGATCATATTAATATCGGTAGTCAAATTGAAACCATCGCTCGCTCATCAAGTGTCCCTATCTTAATTTGTTCTGAAGACTTTAAGACGCCAAGCTCATATATGATAGCTTTTGATGCCAGTGATACTGCTGTCAAAGCAGTTGGCTTAATCACCAAAAGCCCGGTATTAAAAAGCTTGAAAGGTCATATTGTCATGATAGGCAATCATGATGACTCTTCAAGACAGAGCTTAGTCGCCGCCTCAGAGCAGCTAAAATCGGCAGGATATTTGGTCGATACCCATCACTTACCTGAGTCTAATGCGGTTGATGGACTGCTCGCGTTTCAAGCGAAAAACGATGTGGATATTATCGTCATCGGTGCTTATGGTCGCTCTAAATTTCAGCAGTTATTCTTAGGCAGTACGACGACCAAAGTGATCGCTAAGACGACCTCTCCTGTTATTTTGGTACGTTAGATCATTCTTATCATTATCGTAGCGTGCTCATAATTTGTCATCGGACGTATGAATAAAAGGAGAAGTAAAATGTGGGATGAGCGTTATAGCGAGGCAGGGTTTGCTTTTGGGACTGAGCCTAATGATTTTTTGAGAGATGAGTTTGGCCGTATACCAGCAGGCGGACGCGTACTGTGTCTGGCTGAAGGTGAGGGTAGGAATGCTGTATTCTTGGCTCAAAACGGCTATCAAGTTACGGGTATGGACTCCTCTAAGGTAGGCTTAGATAAAGCACAACAACTGGCTAATGATAAAGGTGTCACTATCACGACTCAAGTAGTAGATCTTGCTGATTACGAGTTTGGTGAGCAGCAGTGGGACGGTATTGTCGTTATGTGGGTACATCTGCCAACGCCGCTTCGTCAGCATATCCATGCTCAGATTGCAGCAGCGTTAAAGCCTGCTGGCGTGCTTATTTTAGAGGCTTATACCCAGCAGCAGCTCGAGATGGATGCGGTTGGTGGGCCACCAGCGACTCAAAAGGATCGATTTGGCTCATTAGCCACTTTGCAGTACGAGCTTGCAGAACTCAAAGAAGTCGTTGGGGTAGAGACACAGCGTATGGTTTCGGAGGGCACGCGCCATCAGGGACTTAGTGCTGTAGTGCAGTTTATAGCGTACAAAAAATAGCTGATTTGAGAAATTGTAAAAGGGTGGATTATAGAGCTAGCTCTTGGCTCTATAATCTACCCTTTTTTAAAGGATAGTTTTATAAATGAGCGTTAACGATATAAGCATTTTATTTTACGGTTGCAGCAGCTGCTAGACTATTAAGCAGCATAGATATGTTGCTGATAACTTTGTCGCAGCCTTTAATATTGTGACGCGCTTTTAGGTAGCTGGGATCATTATAAGTGAGCGCAACTAGACCTCCGGCATCTTCGCTAATGAGTACTTTTTGTGGTAAATCAATGGCAACGCTTGGGGCGCAATTCATCAAAGGCGTTCCTGCTTTAGGATTACCAAAGATGATAACTTCAGTAGGTTTCAAGGTTAAATCTGCATTCATAGCGTTTTGTTGATGGTCAATTCTAGTGAATACTGTTAAGCCTTTATCTTTAGCAATAGACTCAAATCGATCAGCCGTCTGCTTGACTGAGTGATTGCTTTGCATACTGATCAAACCGTTGTTTTGCATAGCGCTTTGTTGGTGACTGTTGGCATTAGAGTTAGATTGCAAGCTAGCGCAAGAGGACAAGGCTAGGACGCAGGCGATAGCAGGTATAAGCTTTATCATAAGATTTCCTAGTGATTGGTTTTGGGCATGAAAAACAGTGCTTCAAATATAGCATCAACATCTTCATCATATATACCTATTTCTTGAATTCTTCTATAAGAAAAATACAATATTCTATCAATATTAGAATTCTGGTAATTCTCATCTTGTATAATGTTCTTCAATCTATCTAATTCTGGAATTGAGACGTTGTGCTTAGCTTTTAAAAGCAGTCTAAGCTCATCCAACAACTCAATTGATTGCTTAAACGCTATGCTATTCATAATACAATACTCTTAAGCTCATGCTTGCTTTATCAGAAAGAAAAAGCATTTTAAGTAGCTAATTTCATCACCTTTTTATTTAAAATAAACACCAACACCGCGCCTAAAATAATGCTACTTGCGACTATAAAACGCATCGTTAACTGTTCAGATAAAAACAGTACACCAGCAGCAGCGGCAAGCACAGGAACACAAAACTGGACAACCGCTGCTTGCGTACTCTTTAATAATGGCATCGCTGTATACCAGATGCTATAACCAAGGCCTGAGGTGATCGCGCCTGAGATAAAGGCTAACACGATGCCTTCAGACTGAATATCACTTAGATAGCCAATTGCCATCAAACCTATAATAGGAATAGCAACTAGGCTTCTTATAAAGTTAAATCCAGTAGCCCGTAGCGGTGATATACAGGATTGTCCACGGATACTATATACGCCCCATGCTATACCGCTGATAGCCATAATTGCTGCACCAGATAATGAGGGCACAGCGGCTGAGGGCAGCATTAGATAAATAAAACCAGCCACGGCTACCATAAAAGCGATCCATTGCAGCGCGCTTAGTTGCTCCTTTTTATAGATACCCCAGCCAATCATCGTCAGTTGTACGGCTGCAAATAAGATAAGCGCACCAGTACCTGTATCGAGCTCTACATAAGCCAATGAAAAGCATAGCGCATAGACTACTAGGCTTATACTACTTAGCCAGCTGCCTTTATCGTTTAAAATAGCGTTATTATTAATGCTGATATCGGTATCAATGCTAGTATCGGCCATACTCTGGCGGGTGAGACGGCGTGCATGTACTACCATAATAATACTAAGGCAAATAGCGCCACCTAACAGCCGAATGATCGTAAAGCTCCAAGCATCGATGTAACCTTCTGCTAAGGCCATTCTACAAAAAAGTGAGTTTGCAGCAAAAGCAATCAAGGCGATAATCGTATAGAGCGCAGCTTTCAAAAGCATTCCTAAAATTAGAAATATTAAACAAAATAATTGTTTTATATTTTATGATAAATGACTTGGCGCACTTTACTACAAAAGGACAATCTATTGTTAAAATAAATTGCCCATTAATCATCAACAGACCCTAGTTTCAGTACCAAAATTAAGTAATGAGATGCAGTATTTATATCAAGCCACTTTATACCAGTCAATCTTACGGGTCATCACCATTACGCAGGCGAGTAGTACAAAGCAGAATACGGCACCAAGTAATAAATTCATATCCTCTGTGGTCAAGATGCCATAAAACGCGCCATATAATCCAGCTAATATGGTGGTAAAAATAGCCGCTCGTTTTAACCCATTAAGTACATAATAAGTGTACCAGCCAATCAGTCCGACACAGGCACTGGCAGCAATAGCATAAGCTTGCCAAAAAGCAATCTGCTCAGCAAGAGGCAGCAACAGCACATAGAATACTAACAGCGCACAACCGACCAGCAAATATTGAATCGGGTGGATACGACTGGATTTTACGATTTCAAACAAAAAGAAAGTGGCAAATGATACCAGTATTAATAGCAATGCATACTTCATGGTGCGTTCAGTTTGTAGGTAGACGTCATTAGGCTCAGCAAAGCTCACGCCAAAGCTATTTAGCTGCGCATTACTGCTGACAGTGCCGTTTGCTTCTTCAACCGCCATAGCTGCTGCTTGGTCAGCATAGTCATAACTATTGGTGTCAAAAGTAGCTTTACTTATGACCGTGCACTGATTGTTAGGAGTCGCTAGGCATTGGGTCAGGTATTGGGTGTTAGCGACAGTCAAATACTGATTTTGCCAATTTGCCTCAAAACCATCCGCACTAAAGTCTTTGGTATTCGGCAGGGCTTTACCGATAAAGTTTGGCGCATGCCAGTTACTACGCATAGCCATTTCAAAGTTCTGTCCAGTCGGCACCGTGTTCAAGCTACTAATACCTGCTAGCGGCAGATCAATAGCAATCTTGATAGGCTGTCTGTTTTTGTTTTCCTCGATAGCTAAGGCATTAGAGTTTACGCTACTGTTAACCTTTAAAGGTTGAGTGCTTAACTGAGCTAACACTTGCTGAGGCAAAGCGACTTCGACATAAGTCAAACCACGAACCATTGGTGTCTCTGGATAAGTGGCTTTAATAGCTTGTTTATTGATAGTCACTGTCGGCAAAGTCGCCACACCACGTAAGTCTGATACGGGAATAATTAATCTTGCTCTATCCCAGTGAGTGATTGTTTGCTCAGGAGTGACCCTGCTTGCATTATTGGCCAGCGCTGGTGTAGTTGCTACCGCTAGGTCTTGACTTGAAGTGTTCAAAGAAAGCTCATTTGATTGATCTGGTAATAAATAGTTTTGATCAAATTTTATATCGCCATTGTAGCTAGTTGCATGATAAATACCGCGCTTATAGGTATTTGTACTCACTTCTAAATCTTGCTTGGCCTGAGTTTGCGCGGCAAAAATAGTTTCAACTTTGTTATAGGGTGCTGCACATTCTGAGGCTTTTTCGGTGGCAACAATGGCACACTTTGGGGTTACAGTAGTAGGGATTGCAATAAATGGGGTAATAATCTCCTGCGGATTCACATGCTGCTCAGCAATTTCTCTAACGACTGAATCTGCATAGCTTTGTCGCTCATAAATAACAGAGCTAAATACATTGAGGCCAATGGCAAAAATAAAGCATAGCCCAGCGATAATAAATATTTTGATAGCCAGTGTCTTTTGCATGATAGCTCCCTATATGAGTTTTAATACCGAACTGCTGATACAGCCGATGGTTTTAAAATAATCATAAGGGAGAAATAATGAAAAATAATGCAGAGAAGATGGAGAGTTTATGGAAATTAGCCTTTAGTTATAGGTTTTAATCTAATTATGCTTTATTAGGCCTGTTTGATTTAGAGCACCTAAGCATTATGCTTAAAAATTAGATAAAACCTACCTCACTATTTATCCTTTCTAACCGCTAATACAGGCTGACTTTCATCCCAAAGATTTAATTCTATGCCATAAGGCGTGTTAATCTTTACATCGTACTGCGGCATTAAAGCATTCAAAATTGCACCGGGTCTTTTAACTTTGCCAATAGTGTTGTCACTTGTTTTCACAACTTGCATAGAGCTGTAACCCTTATATGCGTTACCAGTGGTACTTACGCATATAAGGGTTTGCTCGGTATGATTAAAGCCATAGTCTGAGTGCCCACTATTATTGATGACTTGACAGCCTGTGAACTCAGTTTTTTGATTGGGCATTTGCCACCCTTTTGGATAAGAGAAAACAATAATTTTATTATCCATCTCTTCGATAACCACCTTATCTATATTAAACAGAGTATTATCCCAAGACTCCTCGACTTTATACTCTCCCAAAAAAGTTCTATAACTTCCTAATTTTTCTTCATTTACTCGTAATTCACCAAAGGCAACAGCGGTATGTGTATTTTGCTGTTTATGCATTAAATTTGATGCTCTGATGCCTGCGTCTGATATACAGGCAGTAAGTAATAATGGCAATGAAAGTAAAAGTAATAGTTTCTGCATGTTATCGCTCCCAGTAGTCAGTCATTAAAGTGTTAATTTCTAAGACGTCATCCCTGGTTAGTGCCATCGTTCTATTAGCCATCAAGCCGCGCATAGCGCTATCTCTAGCATTAGAAACTAAAACAGGCTGCTTTGAGGATTGTTCAATCTGCACATACCAATCGGGTTGCTTTTTTGGTACGGTCGAATACTCAGATTTTAGATAAGCAAGCTTTTGGTTTAGCGCTTGAAGGTTTGTCTGAATCATTAAAGAAGAGGAAGCGGTTGAGCTAATGAATAGTGGAAAGACTTGCTGCTGATTCTGATTTTTATAATAAGAGCCATACTTTATATCCTCTCCATAAGCTGACGTATATAGTCTAACTAGTTTCTCTCCACTGGATACCTTAGTACAGCCAACGATTTTAACTTCTTCAAAGGCAGTATGAGGCTCATATCTTCTAATATAATAAGGATCGTTTTTTTTAAAAAGATTACTGCTCTTATCAAAGCCATTTATCTCTATAACTCCCAGACCAGTACAATCCATAATATTTTGGGCGTTTAGCTTGGGATTAGTGGTACAAGCACTTAGTAAAACACTAGCTACCAAAGTTAATACCATATTTCTCATAAAATTCTCATTTATTAAATAAAACAGTCTAAGCAAAATTAAGTAAAATCTTTCAAGCATTCTACAACTTGATGAACACGCTGCTCTCTATCACCGCCAATACTTTGGAACGCCTTGTTGTAGTGATTAAGCTGTTCTTCAAAGCGTGTACTTATAGCATCTCGAGCATTGGGACTGTCCCGCAGATCATCAGCGACCCAAGGAGTATCGACCTTAGTCAGTAGAATCAAATCGTAATGATGAGTCAGAGCAGCTTGAGTTAATTCAGTAGGGCAGTCACTATAATACCAATTGGCGTATACCATCAGCTCAAACAGACTAGTGTCGCAGAATAAGTATTTATTCTCAGATTGTGCAGATTCTAGCACCAGCTTGTTCTCTAGCGCTATCTGACCTTGTGCAATAGGCAGTAAGTCCTCCCAAGTACAAGTCTGCCCATCTTTATCCCATTTCTCTTGCAAATAAATACGCATATACTCAGGCACCCACGGACACTCAAAATGCGCTGCCAAATCGCGGCAAAGCGTCGTTTTGCCCGTACTCTCAGCACCTAATATGCCGACTTTAAAGACAGTATCAGGCGTATGCTGCATCAGATTGTACGCGGTAGCGCTGTTGCCATTCATAATAAGCCCAAATTGCAATTGCGGTAAACACTACATACTGTAGCGCGGTGAAGGTAAGACCTTTATAAAAGTATAGCGGCACTGATATCGCATCAGCCACTATCCATAGTAGCCAGTGTTCGATCTTGCGATTGGCCATCAGCCACATAGCCATTAAAAACAGCGCGGTCGTCAGCATGTCGGTATAATCGACCCAAGTAAATAAATGCATGCCGAGCACTACACCATCAAAGCTAAAGTTATTGGTGATGACGGGACGAAGATAGTATATCAGCGCTACAAAAGCGACAGTGGCACTAGCCAGCAGCGCTAAAGTTGGAATATCACGGACTTGAATATGCTCGATACTGATATCGTTGTGAGCATCATTGGCTTTGTTTTTTGTCCAGTTAAACCAGCCATAAATACCCATCGCTGTATAATAAGCATTAATAAAAAGATCACCAAATAGCTGCCACTGCCAAAGTAAGTAGACAAATATGGCGGTGCTAATAATGCCAATAGGGAACACTAGCACATTAAGCTTGCTGGCAAGTAATACGCTTGCTACGCCAAAGATTACAGCAATTAACTCTAGACCAATAAAAAGCGTAGGATAATCAGCATACTGACCAAACAGCCCATTAAAAATCTCTATCATTACTATTCCAAATTTATTATTAGTTATTAAAATCGTTTAAATAGCACTGATTATAACGCAACTTTTAGCAGACAAAATGGTGCTTTGCTTCAATATCTATCTAAATTGGTTATTTGTAACAAACTATTAGAATAATGAACTTATTCAGGCATAATAAAGACGTTGATTCTCATTTACTGCTACTTACTGAATGTACTCTCACCTTTTGAGCTAATTTGTAAACACTATAAGCATTATCAGTAATAAATAAGGAAGCCTAATTATGACCACTTGTATCACTGGCACTGGCCTGTTCATCCCTCCCTATAGCATCAGCAACGAAGAGCTGGTCGAATCCTTTAACCATTATGTTGAAAATTATAACCAAGAGCACGCCGAGGAGATAGCGAACGAGACTATACCCGCCTTGCAGCCATCCTCTGCTGAGTTTATCGAAAAGGTATCAGGCATTAAGTCCCGCTATGTGATGGAAAAAGACGGTATCTTAAATACTGACATTATGGCACCTGTGATACCTTATCGTCATCTTGGTGAAGAGCTGTCAGTCATGGCAGAGATGGGCGCAGCAGCGCTTAAAGACGCGCTAGCGGACGCAGGGTTAGAGGCCAATGATTTGGACGGTATCATCCTTGCTTGCTCGAACTTTCAGCGCACATATCCTGCTATCGCTATCGAGATTCAAAATGAGATCGGTATGATTGGCGGCTTTGCTTATGATATGAACGTCGCTTGTAGTGCGGCGACTTTTGGTCTGTCACAAGCGCACGGCTCTATCGTATCAGGCTTAGCCCGCCGCGTTGCAGTCGTTAACGTTGAAATTACCTCAGCGCATCTGAACTGGCGTAATCGTGACAGTCACTTTATCTTTGGCGATGTAGCAACGGCATGTATCGTTGAGGATTTAGAGACGCCAAAAGGCTATGAGATCGTGAATGCGAAGCTATTTACTCAGTTTTCAACCAATATCAAAAACGAATACGGCTTTATGGATCGCTCAGAGTTCTTGGCAGCCCAGACGCAGATGTACCCTGATATACGCGAACCTGTAACTGATAAACTATTTTTGCAAAATGGTCGCAAAGTATTTAAAGAGGTCTGCCCAAAAGTATCACAAGTGATCTTAGAGCATTTACAAGATAATGAAATACCAACTTCTGATATCAAAATGATGTGGCTACATCAGGCCAATGCCAATATGCTAGATCTTATCTTGCGCACCGTAATGGGTAAAGAAGCTGATAAATCAATTGTGCCAAGCGTGATCGCTGAATTTGCTAATACCAGCTCAGCCAGTCCGATGATTGTTTTTCATCGCTACAAAGACGAGCTACAATCAGGTGATTTGGGCGTCATCTGCTCCTTTGGTGCGGGTTACTCCATTGGCTCAGTACTGGTCAAAAAGGTTTAGATAGCGCTTTTACTATATATTATTCATGGTTGAAAATAGTATTAAAAAATAGCTGAGAGCAATCTTAGCTATTTTTTACTTTAGATTTGCTCTCAACACTGATATTTATACTCATTTTTAATCTAAACGTTATATAAACCGCAAGTTTACGTAGTGATTCTAATGTTGTGGCAAAAATTTGCTATAATCGCTCTCTTATTATAATTATTTAAAAAAGTTACATTATGAAAGAATCCTTACGCCTACGTTTAGACCAGATGGTAGACCGCTATGAAGAGGTTACCGCACTGCTATCTGATCCTGAAATCATTAGCGATAATAATAAATTCCGTGAGCTGTCTGTCGAACATAGCGACTTAATGGATATCACCACGCTATGGCTCAATTATGGTAGCGCAGAAAAAGATCAAGCGGATGCTGAGGCTATGCTTGAGGACGCATCTGATCCTGACATGAAAGAGATGATGCAAGATGAGATCGATAGCGCGCGCGATACTATTGTAGAGATGGAAGAAGCGCTCAACGTCATGATGCTACCAAAAGATCCTAACGATAAAGTTCCAGCATTCTTAGAGATACGAGCGGGCACAGGCGGCGATGAAGCGGCGATATTCTCAGGCGATCTGTTTCGCATGTATCAAAAATATGCCCAAACCCAAGGCTGGACGCTTGAGGTGTTATCAGCCAATGAAGGCGATCATGGCGGCTACAAAGAGATCATCAGCCGCGTCTCTGGTAATAGCGTATACGGTCGGCTAAAGTTTGAGTCAGGTGCGCATCGAGTGCAACGGGTTCCTGAGACTGAGAGCCAAGGCCGCGTGCATACCTCAGCCTGTACTGTCGCGGTTATGCCAGTCGTTGAGATCGATGATACGGTCGATCTTAATCCTGCTGATATTAAGATGGATACCTATCGCTCAAGTGGCGCAGGTGGTCAGCACGTCAACACCACGGACTCAGCGGTGCGCCTAACGCATATCCCAACAGGGGTAGTAGCAGAGTGTCAGCAAGAGCGTAGTCAACATAAAAACCGCGCCAAAGCGATGCAAATGCTGATATCGCGTATTCAGCAAGCTAAGGTGCAAGCGCAGGTTGATACGGCAGATGAGATCCGTCGTGATCTAGTCGGTAGTGGCGACCGTAGTGAACGTATTCGTACTTATAACTTCCCACAAGGACGCATGACTGATCACCGCATTAATTTGACGCTTTATAAGCTGGACTCAATCATGGAAGGTGATTTAGACGAGTTGCTTGACGCTTTGATGCGTGAGCACCAAGCCGATCTGATGGCGAGTATCGGTGGTGAATAAGCGTAACGGTTATTATCTATTCAACAGACCCTATAATAACTAATGCACTTTTTATTTAAATTTATTAAACAATTTTGAGAGATTTATGTCAAAGCAGAATACAAATAATCAAGAAGAACAAACACCAACCTTAGAAGAAGCTAATGAGCTTATTGCTCAGCTGCAAGCCAAGTTAGACGAGATTACCGCGTCTGGCAAGCAACCTTACCCTAATCAATTTAAACGTACTGACTATGCGGCAGACTTGCAAACTGCTTTTGAAGGTATAGACAAGCAAGAGATCGAAGAAAAAGCGGCTAACGGTGACAAGATTCAGGTCAATGTTGCAGGTCGAGTGATGCTGAACCGTGGCTCATTTATCGTCATTCAAGACATGAGTGGTCGTATTCAACTCTATGTCGCTCGTAAAGAGTTAGATCCAGAAACGCTGGCTAGTATTAAATCGCTAGATTTGGGCGATATCGTCGGTGTATCAGGCTACATCGGTCGCTCAGGTAAAGGCGATCTGTATGTCCATATTGAAGACTTTACGCTATTGACTAAATCGCTACGTCCAATGCCGAATAAGTTCCATGGTCTAGCGGATGTTGAAGCACGTTATCGCAACCGTCATCTTGACTTGATGACTAATGAGACCACACGCGATACCTTTATGATCCGTAGTCAAGTGATTAGTGGTATCCGTCAATTTATGCTGGATGAGCGCTTTATGGAAGTCGAGACGCCGATGATGCATCCGATACCAGGCGGTGCGGTTGCGCGTCCATTTGAGACTCATCATAATGCGCTAGATATGGCACTTTATTTACGTATTGCGCCTGAACTATATCTGAAGCGCTTAGTGATTGGTGGCTTTGAAAAAGTATTTGAGATCAATCGCAGCTTTCGTAATGAAGGGGTGTCAACGCGCCATAACCCTGAATTTACCATGATTGAATTTTATCAAGCCTACGCAGATTATCATGATTTAATGGATTTGACTGAGCGTATGTTTGCAAAATTAGCCAATGATATTTTGGGTAGTACAGAGATTACTTATCAAGAAGAGGCGATTAGCCTAAAAGCACCATTTGCTCGTTTATCAATGTCAGATGCTATTGCGCAGTATGCTGAAGGCTTTGATATGGCGCAAATTAATAATCGTGATTATCTAGCTGATTATGTTGCCAATACTTTACACCAGCCTGTTAATGATGTGTTCGGGGTTGGCAAGCTTATGACTATAGTGTTTGAAGAAACCGCTGAGCATCAATTGCGTCAGCCTACTTTTATCACTGAATACCCTGCTGAAACCTCGCCACTGGCGCGTCGTAGCGATGATAATCCTGAGATTACCGATCGTTTTGAGTTGTTTATTGGCGGGCGTGAATTAGCTAATGGCTTCAGTGAATTAAATGATCCTGCCGATCAAGCTGAGCGCTTCCGTGGTCAAGTGGCAGAAAAGGACGCTGGCGATGATGAAGCGATGCATTTTGATGAGGATTATATCGAAGCCTTATCTTATGGCCTTGCACCAACGGCAGGCGAGGGTATCGGTATCGATCGCTTAGTCATGCTATTTACGGATTCGGCTAGCATCCGCGATGTGATCTTGTTCCCACATATGCGCCGTAAAGCGGATTAGTCATCTGTTTGATAGCTTTTACTTAGTACTGTTTAAAAGCTAATAAAATCTAAACGCTAAACCCAACAAGTCAGACGTCAGTGCTGGCTTTTTGCTATAATAAGAGCGCTTAAAATAGTACGCAAATTGCCTGATTTAAATATAATAATTAGTAAAATGGATAGATATGACCCAGCAATATCAAGTCTTAGCTCGTAAATATCGGCCCAAGAACTTTCATGAACTGATTGGGCAGACCCATGTCTCACAAGCGCTGATCAATGCCATTGATTATAATCGGTTGCATCACGCTTACTTGTTTACGGGTACACGCGGTGTGGGTAAAACGACTATCGCGCGTATTCTAGCTAAATGCTTGAACTGTGATTTGGGAGTGACTAGTACGCCATGCGGTGTCTGTGATAATTGCGTGGCGATAGATCAAGGACGTTTTATTGATCTGATTGAGATTGATGCTGCCTCACGTACCAAGGTTGAGGACACGCGAGAGCTACTCGATAATGTGCCTTATGCACCAAGTCAAGGTCGCTATAAAGTCTACCTAATTGATGAAGTGCATATGCTGTCAACGCATAGCTTTAACGCGCTGCTCAAAACGTTAGAAGAGCCGCCTGAGCATGTGAAGTTTTTATTAGCGACCACTGATCCACAAAAGCTACCGATTACTATTATCTCGCGCTGTTTGCAGTTTGTATTGCGTCCACTAGCGCAGACGTTACTGAGCGAACATCTCGCTAATATCTTGACCCAAGAGCAGGTTGACTATACGCAGCCAGCACTATGGCAATTAGCAAGTGCAGCTAAAGGCTCAGTGCGCGATGCCTTGTCATTGACCGATCAAGCCATTGCCTTTGGTCAGGGTTCGCTTGATGATGCAACCGTCAATGCGATGCTCGGCTTGATAGATGCCGCTGATTTGGTGCGCCTAATTACCGATATCTATAATCATGATAAGTCGTTGGTCGCGGCACATATCGAGCAGATGCGTGCGCAAATGGTCGACGCGTCCAGTATGTTTGATGGTTTAGCTGAGCTATTACATCAGCTGGCATTGACGCAATTGCTACCAGAGGTGGCATTAAACGTCAATGAAGCGCAAGCTGAGACTATCACGACTTTAGCCCAGCATATCAGCCCTGATGTGTTGCAACTCTATTATGAGATTGTGGTGCAAGCGCGTGAAGGTATAAAGCTGGCAAGTACGCCTATGCAAGCACTTGAGATGTGTATTTTGCGTCTGTTGGCTTTTAGACCTTTGCCTGTCGATGAGATAATCGCTCCAGTATTTAACGATAGTTCAAACTTGAAGACTATAGATCAGGTCAGTTCAGCATCTAAAACGCTAGCTTATGATATTGATTATCAAGCAAATGATCCTATTATCGAAAAAGACAATAGTATTGACTCAAATGAGGCTGGTTTAAATGGAACTGATTTAATCGATGCTGACTCTGATGTAATTGATGATGATTTAGGTACTGAAGCTCATAATGATAGCTATAGTAACTATGATCTAAAAGCTAGTACTGAAGTAAAGCAAAGCACTACGTTAGAAAATAGTACTGAGTTAGAAGATAGTACTGATAATCAAGACGAGGCAATCGCTGTTACTATTGATAGTGAGCCTGCTTTAAATGCCGATCTTAATAAAGAAATAGAGGCTAATTCGGTTAGTGATTCTGATGTAAATGCTGTTAATGTTACTAATGATAATATTGAAAGTAATGATTCAAGTAGTGCTATCGGAAATACTGAATCAATTGGTGCTAGCCTAAGTTTTATGCCAGCCGTTAAAGACGAGACTAACTCTGACTTAATCACTGAGCCTGAGCCTAAAATTGAAGCAATGAATCTCTCCTATTCAGATATCCATTCTGAACCTGCTGTTAATTCCAAAATGGATATTGCAGTTATAAGTAGTGACTCTGTTGTTAACGATATATCAGCTACTAAAGCTAAAGTAGAAGATGATCTTCAAGAGGTAGCTGCACATGACGAAAGTGATGTTGATAATGAGATTGCCACAGTCGATCCGCGTACTTTGCTACGTTGTCCTGAGCAAGTATTAACAGGCGAATGGACGCCAGAGAAATGGGACTATTGGCTACAAACGGCTCGTGAAGAGAACAGCCTAGCAGAAGATGAGCGCGCTCTAGCTCGCCAAGGCATGATGACAGGACTTTGTAACGGTGAATCGACCTTTATCACTAACGTAGACAGTAAGCATCTGCAAGCAACTTTTGAGCAGCTATCCGCAAAGCTGCAACAGCAATTCACCCAAGCTGAAATAAGTCTGCAAATAGATAAAAACGTTAGCGAAAATAAAGATAAAACCCCTGAGAGTCGTCAAAAAATGCGCTTAGAACAAGCGACTTTGGTCGCACAGACATTATTGTTAGAGTCACCAGTGATGCAGTACTTGTCGCATCGTAATGAAGGCAAAATGGGGAAGGTTAAGCTGACTTAAATAGTCGATGATAGTATTCAAAATAGCTTTTTTTGTTATCTGACTTAATATAATTCTAGCGTTAAAAAACGAAATTTTTTAGTCAAACGCTAGTCTGCTGATTTTTATAGGATTTTGATTATTCAAACTTATTAATTGTGCGTTATAGATATATTTAAGACAGATATACAGAATAAAATTCAGATATAATGGTTAAGTTATATTAAAAATTAAAAGTCAGGTTGGATGGAAATATGATAGATAATTTACGCGGTATGGCCGTGTTCGCAAGCGTAGTCGGACACGGCTCTTTTAGTGGCTCAGCTCGTGAGCTTGGTATTACGACCAGTGCCGTCAGCCAGCAAATTCGCTCATTAGAAAACGAGCTCGGAGTGGTATTACTACACCGATCAACTCGTAAGCTGAGCTTAACAGAGGCGGGTGAGAGTTTTTATGAAGCGGCCAAGGATGTCGTCAGTGCTGCTGAACAAGGGCGAATAAAAGTCAATCAGCTACGTGATGAGCTAGCAGGTAGCTTGCGTATTGCTACGACGCCTGAGCTTGGTGTCAATCATATTTTGCCAGCTTTATCAACTTGGATGGCCGCTCACGACGATCTCAGCATCACCTATTTGGCGGATAATCATTATATTGACATGATTGATGAGCGTATTGATATTGCGGTTCGTATGAGTCCTAGCATTAATGATTCCACCTTGAGCAGTCATCCGCTGACTACCGTACGTCAGCTATTGGTTGCCTCGCCGCAGTATTTGCGTCATCACGGTAAGATTGAGAGCACAAAAGATCTAAATGAGCATCAGCTGATCTGTATTGATATCATGAAAGATACCAATCAGGTTGATTTAACGCAGGCTGAAACGGGTAAAAAATCTCGAATAAAAATGAATTCGCGTATCCACACCAATAACGTCTTTATGGCCACGACTTTAGCCAAAGAAGGTCATGGCTTAGTGCGAATGATGGAGATGGATATCAAAAAAGAGCTCGACAGTGGCGAGCTGGTTGAGGTTTTGACAGGTTATAAGTTACCAAGCTTTGTACTTTATGCGGTTACGCTCAATCGCGAACAGCAGCCTGCCAAGATTACCCGTTGCTTAGAAGTACTAAAAAAATACTTCCATGCCAGTTAATATTTAGATAGCAAAGAGTTTAAATATAAAAAGCCTGTAGATACAGTATTGTCTACAGGCTTTTTTGCACCAATAATAAATTAAATAAAACCTAGCTTATAATTTAGCTTACAATTTATAGTAAGGGGCGTAATAGCCTAAGCAGACGATCAACCACTTGTTCGCTTTCGTTACGATTAATATTTAGTGGTGGCAATAGGCGTATGACATGGCCACCAGTGACGTTGATAATCAGCTGTTGCTCATCACGAGCTAGATCTACCAGTTGACTACAGTCCATAGTTTCAGGCAGCACGATACCAATCATAGTGCCAGCACCGCGACTACTCACACCCTGTTGTTTTAATTCATCGGTAAGGCTATCACGGATAAACTGACCTTCAACTACTGAATTGTCCATAATATCGGTATTTTTTAGCACATCGTAGACGCTATGAACCACACGGCTGGCAAGAGGAGTACCACCATAAGTAGAGCCATGACTGCCTGCACCGAACAGACCATTGGCTCGGCCTCGCACCATACATGCGCCAACAGGAAAGCCATTGCCCAAGCCTTTTGCAGTCGTTAATACATCAGGACGCGCATTACTATGCTGATAAGCAAAGTATTTACCAGTACGACCATTACCTGTCTGCACCTCGTCTATCATAAATAGCCAATTGTGTTTATCACAAGCGGCTTGTAGATCTTCTAAATAGGCGAAACCATTGACTGCGGTATTAAGACCACCTTCACCTTGGATAGGCTCTACAAAGATAGCGCAAATATCACTATGATCTATAGCGGCTTGCTCAATCGCCACCATATCACCAAAGGGTACGCGAATAAAATCGTCATCTAAAGTAAAAAATCCTTCACGAGCTTTTGGATTGGCCGTAGCTGACAGTGATAGTAAGGTGCGACCATGAAATGATTGCTCCATGACGATGACTTTTGGACGCTTAAAGCCTCGGTTGTACGCATATAACCGTGCCATTTTGAGCGCCGCTTCATTAGCCTCAGCGCCACTATTAGCAAAGAATACACTGTCCATCTGTGCCGCCTTGCATAGGGACTCACCCGCGCGCTCTTGCCAATCGATACCGAATAGATTGCTAGTGTGAATAAGGGTTGCTGCCTGCTCCTGAATAGCCTCAGTGACTTGAGGATGACAATGTCCTAAACCACAAACCGCAATACCTGTAAGCGCATCTAAATAAGGAGTGTCGTTCTGAGTATAGAGCCAGCTGCCAGCGCCTCGGGTAAAGCTGATCGGCTGACGGTTATAAGTGGGCATCAGATAAGTCGCTGACATACAAGTATCCTATAATAGTAAAGTATTAGATAATAAAAAGAGTTTAGAGCAAGCGCTAAGTAACTAAGTAAAGATCACTAAGCTATAGCTCATCGGAGAATGGCGTCGACTCTGCGGGTAAAGTATACTCTTCACTTGCCCAAGCCCCTAAATCCATAAGCTTACAGCGCTCACTACAAAATGGCTTTGATTTATTATCTTGCCATGGTGTTTTAGTGCCGCAACGCGGGCAAGGGTAAGTTTTGGGTAGCGTTTCGGTTTTTGATGATGTTGTCATAAGGCTGAAGATGTACTCGTAATAGTGATAGAAAGTGTCATCAATGAAGCAGAATGGTTATAATAGCATGCGCTTATAAAAAGACAAATATAGCTGAATTTAAAACAGTAACTAAGAAGATGTAGCCTGCTAACTTATAGTCTGAACGCGGCTATCAACCATCTTAGCAAAGCCGGCGTTAAGGTAGCTTGTTTAAGACATCAACCAAATTATTAATAGTGATAAATAGCCTAAGTAAATTACTATAACTAATACTATGTAAGTAAAATGAAGAGGTATAAATGCTCGATCAGCAAAAAATGTCGCATAAACAGTCAAGAGCCTTTCAGGCAGATAAGTTATCACCACCGCGCGATTTCACTATCCCTGAAGCTTTAGCGAGTACCAAAAAAATTAAGCAACCTTTAGTTTTAGAGATTGGTGCAGGGAAGGGCAAACATGCTTTGCTATTTGCCAGTCAAAACCCAAACAAGCAGCTAATAGCTATTGAGCGTACTCGTAACAAGTTTGAGGCGTTTGCTAAGCTTGCCACAGAGCATAATCTGACTAACCTAACCCCAGTCCATGCCGATGCTATCGCTTGGATCGTTCATGCTATAAAGCCTAAGAGCATTGCCTGTATTTATATTCTATATCCTAATCCTGAACAGCATAACCCCAATCAGCAGTGGTTAAACATGCCCTTTTTTGAATTTTTATTATCGCGCTTGAGCGATGGCGGGGAGGTGATATTAGCAACTAATATCGAAAGCTATATGGATAATGCTCAGCAGCAAGCTAAGTCTATATGGTGTCTACCCACACTATGTGAAAAAGTCCCTGCTGATAGTCAACGTACTCACTTTGAAGTCAAGTACTTAGCACGTAACGAAACCTGCTGGCAGCTAACGATGACTAAGCCTAAAGGCTATAGGACTAGATTTGATAATTGGGTAACAGCACATAAGAAATAGCCTAAGTAAACGTGATGACTAGCTCATAGAGAAGCTACAACACTCAGTGTGCAATACAGGATTATTAAAGTTTAGTACTTAATCTAGAAACATAAAATAGCCTAAGTAAAAAAAATAATAAAATTAAAGACCGCCACTAAAGGACGGTCAAATTTTATGGCTTATTCGATCAAAAATAAAATAGAACTTACAGAAAAGGTTTTACTAATTTATCTGAATTGGTATGAGCATCTAGCACTGTTAAAAAGGTATAAGCGCCTATGAACTTACGACTGATGAACATAAACTCTTTTGGTGGTAAATTAAACTCAAATGATTGCATGGCGCGTTGAGCCGTCGCTGAAATACGTGAATGCAGTTTACTATTAGCCCAAACATAACGCTGATTCTCATCCAAGCAATTAGCAGGGATATCAGGGTTAGTAGCAGGATCACTAAAAGGCTCAGTGGCTAATAAAAATAAAGCAGCAATATCTGAGTTAACCTTTTCGCTCATGCTATAAAAGAAATCATAGCCTGTCATAGCCTGTTTCATAGCTTCATGATCATGGTGATAGCCTGCACGAAGTAGGCCATGCGCTATCGTTAACAGATGATTATCAAACTGACGAATAGCGCCAAAGTCTAGCAGCACTAGTTTATCTTGCTGATCCTTAGTGTCAGCAATGCGAATGAGATAGTTACCAAAGTTTGGATCAGTTTGCATCTCGCCCCATACAAAAATCTCTTGCATCATGATTTCAATGGCCGCTTGACCAATTGCATTACGGCGCTCATGAGACAATACCTGCAAAGATTCTGAGGTGATCGATACACCTGACTCATAGCTCATACATAACAGATATTTGCTAGAGTAGTTGCGGTTAATCTTTGGCACGACATAACGGGAATCATCTTGCAGACGCTGATAAAAACGCTCAGTGGTCGCCGCCTCAATAGTATAGTCAACCTCGACATGCAACAAGTCGCGAATCTCTTCAAACCAAGTATCTAGCGCGCGCGTTTGCGGTACCGCATTGCTCACCTTTAAGAGACGCTTGAAAAGAGCTAGATCTGAATCAATAGCATCAGCCACACCTGGGTATTGGATCTTTAATACCACATCTTCACCAGTAGCTATAATAGTAGCGCGATGAACTTGGGCTAGGGAGGCCGTACCAATAGGAACAGGATTAACTTCAAGCTCATCTAACTTGTCACCCAAAGTACGACGCAACGTTTGCTCGATTTTTGGCCAAGCAAGGGTAGCGGTATCATCGTTGAGCGTTTGCAGAGCACGAGTAATCTCAGGAGGCAGTACATGCTCGCCATACATCGCTAGCATCTGACCGATCTTGACTACTGAGCCCTTAAGTTTACCGAGCTCTTCGGCGACATAATTTGCTTGAGCCTCCATAAAGACTTGGTTGCGCGCAGAGCGAGCTTTTTTATCCAAGAACATACCAGACACGCTGTTACCTGCCCAGCGTCGACCGATGTTTAAAGAAGTTTTTGCAATCGACATACGACGCTCAAAACCTGAGGTTTTCAGATTATCGATGGATTGCTTGTTATTAGGTCTAGTCGTATCATTTGCCATAAGTATAGGTGTTTGCCAGAGTAGTTATGATTTGTGGGTTCAAGCCTCATAATACAAGTGAGTGTTGCCACCAATATACAAAATTGTATCATACTAAACGCTATTGATTGGTAGCAGATAACGTCTGCTGAGCACACATTAAAGTAATCCTGGTAGTTCTTAATAAATAAAAACGCTGTCCGATTGCTAAGACAGCACTTTTAAACTATAAAGGTCCGATATTATTATCAATAAATGATCAGAGCATTTCGCGACTGATAGCATGATGGCCAATATCACGGCGATAATGAGCACCTTCAAAGCTAATAGCACCTGTGACCATCAGCGCCGCTTGCTGCGCATTTGATATCGTGTTAGCAAGGGCAGTGACACATAACACGCGCCCGCCATCGGTAACCACTTCTTTTTCACTATTTGTATTATTGGTATAGTCATCAGCGCTATCACTATCGTTAGACTTAGCAAAAGTTGTACCGGCATGAAATACTTTTACTGCTGTATTTATATCTGTTGTCAGTGCTGGCAATCCTGATATTACATCACCTTTTGATGAGCTCTCAGGATAGCCTTTTGAAGCGACTACGATACCAAGGGCAACTCGATCATCCCAATCCGCTTGACTAGGCAAATTTCCCGCCAGCCCTTGAGCCACTAAATCCACCATTGAAGACTGCAACCGCATAAGAATAGGCTGGGTCTCAGGATCACCTAAACGGCAATTGAATTCAATGACCGAAGGGTTACCAGACTCATCAATCATAAGGCCTGCATATAAAAATCCAGTATAAGGATGACCCGCTGATTTCATGGCATCAACCACAGGCTGAATCACTTGCGTCATAGTTTTTTCATAAACTATGTCGGTAACGACTGGCGCTGGCGAATAAGCTCCCATACCGCCTGTATTCGGTCCCATATCACCTTCAAAAGCACGTTTATGATCTTGGCTGGTCGCCATTGGCAAAATATTATCGCCATCAATCATACAGATAAAGCTGGCTTCTTCACCCGATAAGAACTGCTCAATGACCACCCGGCTACCAGCCTCACCGAACTTGTTGCTAGCCAGCATATCGTCTATAGCAGCATGTGCTTGTTCTATCGTTTCGGCGACGATGACACCCTTGCCAGCAGCGAGGCCATCCGCTTTTATCACAATAGGCGCGCCTTGCTCATCAATATAATTCTTAGCTAAAGCAGCATCCGTAAAGCCCTCATAAGCGGCGGTTGGGATATTATTGGTCGCCATAAACTCTTTAGCAAAAGTCTTAGAACCCTCCAATTGCGCGCAATAAGCTGTTGGACCCCAAGCTTTTATTCCTGCATCACGACAAGCATCGACTATACCAGTGACTAATGGCGCTTCTGGCCCAACAATCACCATATCAATATTATTATTTTGACAAAAATCAATAACGGCGCTATGCTCGCCAGCCGTTTCACTAGTCGTTTTTAGGACTACGTTTTTGCATTTTGGTTCAAGAGCAGTGCCTGCATTACCAGGCGCGACATAGACTTGTTGTACCTTGCTATCTTTGGCACACTGCCATGCCAAAGCGTGTTCGCGTCCACCTGCACCTAATACCAAAATATTTATCATATGCCGTGCCTTTTATGTCTAAAGTCGTATTGTGAGCGAAAAAGTCGTATCGTAAGTTAAATAGTACCAAGGGTGACGAATCATCATCTGTATGCTCATGCTCATTACTGAGCATAAATTGGTTAGAGACTTCACCATACATTGTCCAGCTGCATTCTAGCAAAAAAACACTAGCGATTACATTGATAAAATCGTGTTTTGTGCTTTAGCCATGTTTTGTGCTTTAGCTATGCTTGTGGATGCGTTACACTTTGATATATTCGTTGTAGAACGATACTAATAAGATGTTAAATAATTACGCTGTTCAATAATAAGGAATGTATAAGGTCAAGGTTAAAAAAAGATCAATACGTAAAATTTACTTGTCATCACTAATAGATGCTTGATAAAGATACTGCCAATAATATGATCAAAAGTTAAAATAACAGTCAATTCAAAAATCAAACTTATTAAAAGGATTTAATCCATGCTTAACTCTCTCAATATTACAACAGAACGCATCGAACAAATAAGCGACATTGCCACCAGTTATGTGCAAAAGGATAAATCGCTACTCGATCACTTTGTGCGCACCTATTACCAACAGCTGCATCGTGATACCGCTGATGCTACGAGTGATGCCGATCTTGCGGGTATGGTTCTGCATCATTTCACTTTGCTCAAGGCCTATAACGGCAAGCAGCCACAGCTCGCAATTATCAATCCATCGGCTGAAGAGCAACACTTTCACAGCTCGCATACTATCATTCAGATGGTGGCCTATGATCGACCATTTTTGGTAGATACCTTACTTATGGGTCTTGAAGAGCATGGGGTCGACGTCCATCGAACTTACAACACCATTGTCAATGTGCAACGTGATGATGACGGTACTATCACGCACGTTGAAAATGCTGAGGAAAGTGCTACTAATCATTTATCATTGATTCATTGTGAGATCGCTTACCAAAATAATGACAAGCTCGCTGAACTACAAAAGATATTGTTCGACAAAGTAGACACCCTTGATATCGTGGTTGGCGACTGGAAACAGATGCGCGAACGTCTAGTGGATATAAAGCAAGAGATTGCAAAAAAACCACTACCTGAATCCTTTTATCCGCATCAAGAAATTCAAGATTTTTTGGAGTGGATATTGAACGATCATTTTATTTTCTTGGGATACCGCGAGTATCGCACAGAAGGGGGTCGTTATATTGAGGTTAATGAATCGTCAAAAAATGATGCCAAAGATAGCAGTGCTGATTTAGATTTATTCACTGTTGCTAAAAGTGGTCTTGGATTATTGCGCAGTGATAAACAAGACGCTATATCAGAAAGCTTCAGCAAACTCCCTAAAGAGTTGAAGCGACTATTGACTGAGCCTAGAGTGCTAATGCTGTCTAAGTCAAGCCGTGTATCGCCGATACATCGCCCCGTCTATATGGACTTTTTGGGTATTCATAAGTTCGACGATAATGGCAAATTAGTAGGTGAGTACCGTTTTATTGGACTATTGACCTCGCAAGCCTACCAGTTGAGCGTACAGCACATCCCATTATTACGTGAGAAAGCCAATCAGATCATGGCTATGGCGAAGCTACCTCGTGATGGACATGCACACTACAAGATGATGCATGTCATCAACTCATTACCACGCGATGATTTGTTCCAAGGCAATGTAGAAGAGCTATTTCCTATTGTTTCAGGCATAACTCAACTACAAGATAAAAAAAGCTTACGCTTATTTAGCCGTATCGATCACTATCAGCGCTTTGTGTCTTGCTTGGTCTATATTCCACGTGACAAGTTCAACACCGAGCTGCGTATCAAAGTACAGCACATGCTCAAAGAAGCTTATGGTGGGGCTTCATCTGGCTTTACCACTGAGTTTGATGAGTCTGAACATGCCCGCGTTCATGTGCATGTTCGTACCACGCCAGGTCAAGTCAATGATGTCAATACTAGTGAGCTTGAGGCTGAGTTGTCAGCGCTGATGCAGTCATGGAGCGATCACTATGAAGAGATGCTGCTGGATAATGTCGGTGAACAGCAAGCAAACGCTCTTAATCAGCGGTTTCTAGGTTATATTCCTGCCGCCTATCAAGAGCGTTTTGATGGTCGTACTGCGGTAGAAGACATCAAGCGCTTATCTCGACTATCAGATAGTCAACCAATGATTTGGCACTTGTATCAGTCAACAGGAGATGCGGGTAATCAGTTACATCTCAAGCTATACGGTCGCCAGCAACCTATTATCTTATCCAAAATATTACCTGTACTTGAGAACTTTGGTGTGGCGGTATTCTCAGCTCAGACTTACGAGTTTGACTTACCCGAGCAGACTATTTGGATGCAGGAATATGAGCTCACCTTAGAGCATGTCGATAAAGTCGATATGCAAGTGGTTCGAGGTCAATTTGAAGATAGTCTCAAGCAGATTTGGGCAGGACGCGTGGAGAGCGATGCCTTTAACGAGCTGGTGTTAATCACTAAGCTGGATACTTTTGATGTGGTCGTACTACGAGCATTGTCACGTTATATGTTACAAGCCCGTGCCCCTTTTTCTAGTGCTTATATCACCCAAGCGGTCGTCAAAAACAGTGCAATTAGTATCTCATTAGTTGAGCTTTTTCACGCACGCATGAATCCTCAGCATGATGAAGCAACGCGCTTAGCAAAAACAGTAGAGCTGCAAGAACACATTACTACGGCATTGGTCAAGGTTGATAGCCTAGATGAAGATCGTATCCTACGTTGGTATCTAGATTTGATCAACGCTATGGTGCGTACTAACTTTTATCAGCGCGATGAGAACAATGAGCGTAAAGATAGACTTTCTTTTAAATTCTTAGCTGCAAAAATTCCAAACTTACCTAAGCCAAAGCCAATGTTTGAGATATTTGTGTACTCTCCTCGCGTTGAAGCGGTACATATGCGTGGCGGAAAAGCGGCACGTGGTGGCCTGCGCTGGTCAGATCGAATGGAGGACTTCCGTACTGAGGTGCTCGGTCTGGTGAAAGCACAAATGGTCAAAAACGCCGTCATTGTGCCAGTAGGCTCTAAAGGTGGCTTTATTGTTAAGACCAAAAGCATGGCGGATGGGCGTGATGTGTTTCAGGCAGAAGGGATCGCTTGTTATCAGACATTCTTACGCGGCATGCTCGATGTGACAGATAATATCGTTGATGGGAATATCGTCCCGCCAGCCAATACCGTCCGTCATGATGAAGATGATCCGTATTTAGTTGTCGCCGCTGATAAAGGCACAGCAAGCTTCTCTGATATCGCTAACGCTATCTCTACTGAATATAACTTTTGGCTCGATGATGCCTTTGCCTCTGGTGGCTCAGTAGGGTATGACCATAAAGCTATGGGTATTACTGCTCGTGGTGGCTGGGAGTCGGTCAAGCGTCATTTCCGTATGCGTGGAATGGATATTCAAGGGCGCGATGACTTCACCGTCGTCGGCATCGGTGATATGAGTGGTGATGTATTCGGCAACGGTATGCTGCAATCACGACATACCAAGCTGGTCGCTGCCTTTAACCACATGCATATATTCATTGATCCAAACCCGGACCCTGAAGCGTCATATATTGAGCGTGAGCGCCTGTTCAATATCCCACGCTCAAGCTGGAGTGATTATGAGCAATCTCTGATCAGTCAAGGCGGCGGTGTATTCTCCCGCACCGATAAGACCGTTGCTATCAGTAGTGAGATGAAAGCGCTTTTCGATATCAGTGCCGATAGCCTAGCGCCTAATGACTTTATTAGTGCACTATTGCGCGCGCCAGTCGATCTGTTGTGGAATGGTGGTATTGGTACTTATGTGAAGAGCAGTAATGAGACTCATGCTGATGTCGGTGACCGTGCTAATGATGCGGTGCGTGTCGACGGTCATGAGTTGCGTACTGCCATTATCGGTGAGGGCGGTAACTTAGGGTTTACTCAACAAGGGCGTATTGAATACGCACAGACAGGAGGACGTATTTATACTGATGCTATCGATAATTCAGGTGGCGTCAACTGCTCGGATCATGAAGTCAATATCAAGATTTTACTGGGTAAAGTGGTCGAGCAAGGCGACATGACTCTCAAGCAGCGTAATGAGTTGCTTGAGAGTATGACCGATACGGTTGCGCAGTTAGTATTGCGTCAAAACTATCTACAACCGCAAGCAATCGAGCTAAGTCATATCCGTGCTGCCGCAAACTTAAGTGATCATCAGCGCTTTATTCAACAGCTAGAATCTGAGCAGCGCTTAGATCGTGCCATTGAGTATTTGCCCTCGGATGATGAGATTGCTCGTCGCCAAAAAGCAGATACTGGCTTGACCAATCCTGAGCTAGCAGTGGTCATGGCTTATGGCAAAATGTGGGTCTATGATAACCTGCTATTATCTGACCTGCCTGATGCGCCATATTTCATTAACGAGCTACGTAAATACTTCCCAGAGGAGTTGGCGTCACGCTTCTTTGATGAGATGACAGAACATCGCTTGCATCGTGAGATTATTAGTACTTACTTGACCAATAGCGTAGTCAACCGCTTAGGTATCGAAGCGCTGTTCCGTCTTTATGAAGAAACTGATCAGTCGCTTGCGACTATCATCCGTGCTTATGCCATCACCCGTGAAGTGTTTCAAGTGTCCAAAGTATGGAATCTGCTTGAGTCTCTAGACAATAAAGTTGATGCTAAAGTGTTGCTAAAGCTAGAGCTGAGTCTACGTGACTCACTCGAGCGTGGTGTGGTTTGGTTCATTAATGCCTTTGGGCAAGATCTGCAAGTTGCCGATATGATCGAGCGCTTCTCTGGTAGTGTCGAGCAATTGACCAAAGGCGGCGGCTTTATCGAGCAGCAGTTTGCTGATTATCTACAAGAAGATACCGCAGCGTTGAATACCGATGGTCTGTCAGATAGTGATGCTATGTTCTTTGCTATTCTACCTTATCGTGTCGATGCCCTTGATGCTGCACTGCTTGCTGAACAGTATGAGCGCTCTGTCGATGATATTGCCTCGTTATACTTTGAGGCGTATCAGGTCTTGCAGTTAGATTGGATGATGGAGAATATCGCCACATTGCCGCAGCAAGACTATTGGGATCGCCGCGCTCGTCATGCCTTGGTCAATGAGCTATCGCGTAGCCTACGCTTATTGATGGATGCGATACTATCACAGCCAGATGCCAAACAGGCCTTTAGCGACTGGAAGTCTCGTCATAGCGCTCATCTACAGTCAGTCACAGGTGAGATGAAAAAACTAGACAGTAATAATGATAGCATCATCAGTCTGTCGACTTTATCAGTATTGATGAGTGAGCTGAGTGGCATTGCTAGCAAATAGTTAATTGGAAATTGAAAGTCATAATACAAAAAACCACTCTTAAGAATTTAAGGGTGGTTTTTTACGTTGGTTGTTGGCTTTTGTAAATGCAAACACAATAACTATCAAATAAACAGTCTGTGAAATTAGTAGTGTCCTATACGGAGCTGGCAATAAGCATCGAGGCTATTACGGCTAAACAAAATACCGCAATAGGTAAAATATTGCTATAGAAAAAGGCTATCAGTGCTTTTATAAAACCAGTCATCTCACCATCTTTTAACCATACTTTTGTGACCATAGCACTAATACCTGTATTGTACTGTTAACTAGCAATTTTCTGGCAACCTTGACCACTAATATGACTAAAGCCACCTGAAAGTTTGGTAACCTGAATTTGCGTTAAAATGCGCTCTTTTAAAGCCGCTACGTGAGAGATAACACCAATCAATTTACCTTCTTGTTGCAAGCTGGTCAGGGTATCAAGGGCAATATCAAGCGACTCTTCATCTAAAGTACCAAAACCTTCATCTAAAAACAATGAATCGACGCGAATATTATGACTGGCCATCTGTGACAGTCCTAATGCTAGCGCTAGACTAATGATAAAACCTTCACCGCCCGATAAGTTCTTAGTACTGCGAATCTCGCCACCTTGATAGTTATCGATAACGTTGAGCTCCAACGCATTGTTATCATCGCGTATTAGTAGGTAGCGATCGCTCATTTTATGCAATTTTGCATTGGCATGACTGACCATAATATCGAAGGTTAAACCCTGCGCGAAGGTGCGATACTTTTTACCGCTAGCGGAACCAATCAATTCATTAAGTTGTCGCCAAACTTGCAGCTTTTCTTTTTGCACATCGATAGCCTCTCGTTTTTCTTGCTGACTATTCTTCTTCTCACTATTGTCTTTAAGCTGTTGACTCATTGCACCTATAGTCTCAAGCAGGCGATTATTATCTACCTGAACCAGTTGCTGTTTATCAATAAGCATTTCTCTATTATCAGCCGTCAAAGGGTTGGCTTGTTTTTCTGCTAATATTTGCTGGGTCTGCTGTAGTGCAGCGCTCGCTTGTTGTAGAGCGTTATCGATGTGCTGTTGCTGTACATTTAAAGAATTACGCTCATCTAGTGGCAGGCGTGCTGCTACAAAACTGTGCTCGGTAGCAAATTGCGAGCTTGCCAGCGCTGAGGTAAAGTCGCTTTGTTGAGCATGTAGGGTCGTAGTAGCAGATTGTATTTGCACTGCAAGCTTTTGCTGGCTGTCTTGTAATTGGGCGAGTCGTTGCGCAGTATTATCGTGCGAGCGTTGCGCAGTTGTCTGCTCATTTTTTGCCTGCTCTAACAAGTCACGTAGGCGCTCCTCCTCGACATCAGGATTTTTGTTTTCGATATTCTTCAACTTCTCATCGCGCTGTTGCTGTGATTGCTTCAGTGCAATTTCTTTATCACTGACTATCTGACTAAGCTTAAGCCGCTCATTTTTTTCATTATTCAGTTGGGCTTGTTTGGTTTCAATCTGAGCATGTAGATTACCTAGCATAGTTTTTAAGGTTTGCTGCTGATCTTTTTTCTCATGGAACACTGTCTTTAACTGCAACAAAAACCCGCGCTGCTGACGCAAAGAGTGCAGATGTTGCTCAATCCTTACGTCACTAAATATACTCTGCGTATCAATGCTGTTCTTTAAAGCCTGTAATTGCTCAGAGATATCTAATACCTCATCAATATAATTTGTATAGTTAGTAGCGGGATATTTATCTACTGATGCATGCAGGCCAGCACCAAGCGTTTGCAACTCAGAAAAATTATTACTGATCGTTTTCTCAAAACTTGCCAGCTGTTGTTGGTTGAGCTTGATGCTGGTTTCAATCTCACTAATGGCACTGGCCTGAGTAAAGCGTTGCTGCTCCGCGTTTTCGATGGCGTTGCTAACAATAGCTTGCGACTCAGTCAGTGCCTCATATTGAGATACTATCGATTTCAGCTGCTGTTTTTTCTGAGTCAATTGCTCTCGAATAGTGCTTAAGACAGACTGGATATTATTAATAAAGTCAGCGTCTTTAGCGTTAGCAATGCTATTTTTTAAAGGTTCGATAATAGCGCTAATAGTATAAGTATAAGTATAAGTATTCTGCTTATTATCAGACATTGATAGGTCAATCAAAGACGCTACGATGTTTTGTATCTCAGCCGTTACGGTTTTTGTTTGAGCCTGTATCGCTGCCAATTGCTGCTGTTGCTGGTCAATACGGTTTTGCTTAGTGGCACGCTCAACCTGCTGCGTTGATAAAGTCTGCTGCAACGCATCAAGTTGCTGATCTAATCCTTTGATCTGCTGCTGAGTTTGAGAGGTAATAGATTGCTCATCTTTGCTTTGCTCTAAAATAGGATGATACTGACCATAAGGATGCTCGGTCGCACCGCAAAGCGGGCAGGGGTGATTGTCTTGTAGCTCAACAATATAGTCCTCAAGCTTTGCGACTTTTTGTAGTAAATATAGATGCTGTTGCTTGTCTTGCCGTTTAGCTTTGGTCTCTGCTATTAACGTCTCGTTTTCCGTAATTAAAAGGCTACTCTCAACCAATTCTTTACTAATTATAGGTAACGCTTTTTCTATTTGACGGCGTTCTTGATCAAGTTCAGCAACTCGCTGCACTTTAGAGCTCACGTGCTCGATAGTAGTGTTGATCTGATCAATTTGCTCTTGTTCTACTCGCATCTGACTCAACGGCTTGTCGGCGATTAATTGTGCTCGCTGCTGCTGTAGCATCTCTAATTGAGTGCGCGTGTCACTCATGGCTGCTTTATCAGCAGCTTGCTGCTCATTGAACTTCTCAAGCGCCGCTTGTAATTGATTGGCTTGTTGCCTAGCGCTCATTCTGTCAGTTGCTAAGCTCGTATTGTCTTGTAGTAATGCCTTTAGACGACTGCAATTATTATTAAAAGTCGCGATATCGGTATCAAGATCATTAAGCTCATGGTGCATATTCAAAAAAGTATCAATACTTACCAGCTGCTCTTTACTGGTGGTCTGTAATACGTGATGGCTATTAATCTCTTGCGTTAGTCGCCCGATGTTAGTAGCGAGATTATCCTTACGTAGAGTGTTATCAGTTAGGCTATGGGTTTGTTGATTTATATCAGCTTCTAAGGCGCGTACTTGAGCTAAAATAGGTAAGGTAACTTGTAGCGCGTTATTAGAGTGCTCGCTAAGCTTATTAGCTGTATCCAGTTTGATAGCGGCTTGTTCGAAGTCTGCTTGTTGGGTCAGTATATTATCACTCAGTGCTTGCTGTTCATCGGTCAGGCTTTTAACCGTATCTCGATGATAAGTGAGTTGACTGTATTGACTATCTAACTCTAGTGCTTTATTCGCGGCTGAAAGGCGTGCTGCATCTGGAATAAAGTTTTGCTGTGACTGCTTAGCGGCTATTAGCTCATTATCATAAATCGTAAGCTTTTGCTGCAACTCGCTCACGGCATCCAGCCAACTTATTTGCTCATACAACTGGTTAAGCGCTTGTTGCTGCTCGCTCTGCGCCGTCTGCTGGATTTTTAAGGTTTGCTTAAGCTCAGCTTCTTGCTCGCTATCTAATAACGTTAATCCATCGAGACCGAATTGTAGTTTGCTGAGTGTCTCTTCCTCAGAGCGTTTTTTCTCATGGACGTGCTCGGAGATAGTCGCATAAATATCGGTACCGGTTATCTTCTCTAAGATATCGGCACGCTCGTCAGATTTGGCTTTTAAAAACGCTGAAAAACTGCCTTGAGCCAGTAGTATCGAGCGGGTGAACTGCTGAAAGTCCATCCGTGTCAGCTCAATGATTTTATCTCGGGTGCGCGATAACTTACTCTCTAAAATTTCAGCTTCTTTTGAGGGATCACTATTTAACTTGGCAATCTCATGAGTGGCATCTTGCAAGTTGCCATCAGACTTACCATAAGCGCGGCGCTGACCCCAACGGCAGCGGTATTGTCTACCGTTTAAATCAATCACTACTTCGGCAAAACACTCGGCAGTTTGGCGGGTCATGACCTCATTACTGCTTTTGCTAATGCTAGCAATACGCGGCGTCTCGCCATATAAAGCTAAGCAGATGGCATCCAAAATAGTGGTCTTGCCAGCGCCCGTTTGACCTGTAATCGCAAAGATACCTTCATTGATAAATGCAGGGTCAGTGAAGTCAATATGCCATTCACCCTTAAGAGAATTGAGGTTTTTTAGTCGTAGTTCGATTAGGCGCATAGGATAATCTTTATAGTTTTTTATTTTTAACGAAGTAGAATTTTAATACGTTTAGCTGATGCTGCTATTAAATAGTTGACGTTACTCAGCCCGACTATCATCATGATGGATATTATGTACTATCTGCTTATAGGCATTACGCAAACTTAATTTTTGTTCGTCAGGTATATTGTTGACTGTCAAACAACGCTCAAACACTTCCAACTCATTTAAATCTTGTAGTGTCTCTGTGCTTTGTTGTTGCTTCAGCACTTTATTATATGAATTGGCATTTTTGGTAATTAATACCTCAAAAGCTGAGCCTTCTACGATTTCATTAACTTTATCCTTTAGATTGCTGACGATTTCATCACCGTTATACACAACCTCTAGCCAAGTAGACTCACTGTTATCCATAGCTTGAACAGTCGCTGCGATAGTTTGCAGATCGCCTGTTACTTGCGCTAATTTTTGAAAACAAGGTATAGGCAAAGATAGTACTTTCATGTTTTTTAAGTTGTCATGATGCAGTACTTTGTGGTCAGACGCAGAATTAGGCAAGTCGGCATTCTCTTTTACAGTATTAACTAATGATTTATTATGAAGTTCTTCGATATGATCGTCAGAATCCTCGACTTCATCAAAGCCAAATAAATCATCCATTAATGCATTGCTTTTATTAATGGCTTTTTTAACGGTTTTTTCGGTAGGTTCAATTACTTTTTCTATAACTTCATCAACTACGTTTGTGACTAAACTTTCATTATTAAAATTATTTAACACATAGCCAAACTGAATAAGCAAGACTTGCTTTTGTTGACGAGCCTCGCCAAAACCCATGGCGATAGGCGAGCCTGAATAGCGGATATGCTCACAGCCTCCGACACATTGCGGTACGTGCAAATGACCAAGCGCCACATAATCAAAGCATTCATCAAACATCTCAGCAGAGATTTTACCTAAATTACCGACATACAGCTCACGTACACCATCATCTTCGGTAGTTTTACTACCAGCGGCAAATAAATGACCTGTCGCGATTATAGGGATATGGCGTTTATGAACTTTACTTAGCTGTCGTTGATTATCTTTCGCAATTTGAGCGACGCTATCATAATGGCTGCGAATACCTGCTATAACGTTAGCGTCTTTACTAGCCGCTGACTCGCCAGCGCTACTACCGCGCACATCGCGGTCGCGCAGGTAGGGCACAGCAGCAATAACGCAAAGCGGCTCGCCATTGTTATCATTTAGTACCAGTACTTCATCATTTAAGTCGTCACAAGCGGTGCCGATGACATGGACATTTAAAAATTTGAGTATTTGGCTGGGCGCATCTAAAAAGGTAGGTGAGTCATGATTGCCCGCGACAATGACGATATGCTGACAGCAAAGAGTGGAAACTTTGCCTAAAAACTCATAGTACAACGCCTGAGCGCGATTACTTGGCGTCATGGTATCAAATATATCGCCTGCGACAATCAAGACATCGACTTGGCGCGAGCTAATAGTCTCTTGTAGCCAGTTTAAAAATGCTTCAAATTCTTCATAACGCAGTCGCCCATACAGCCTGCGCCCTAAGTGCCAATCTGAGGTGTGCAGAATGGTTAAAGACTTGCTATCAGTGAGTGCAGATACAGTCGAATATTTGGTTGAAGGTGCAGACATAGCGATATAAATTTATAATTAGTTTAAAGGCTTCAGTTTAGCATAAAGCATAAAAAAACCACGCTAACATTCATTAGCGTGGATTTTTTATAGCTATTATTTGTATAACGCTAACCAATAACCAACTGCTCTAAACTATCGCTCTGTTGTTCAGCTAAGTTAGTAATCATTGATAGCGCATGGGCTTGCTGGCTAGATGGGTTCTCAGTCAGTTGATCTTTTGGTGTTGAAGCCGTACCACCGCGTAGCCAATTATCAGCTTTTTCATGATGACTATGCAGATTATACCAAGCTAAATCATCATGCAGCGCGACCACATCACCCATAATTAATAGCGCAGGGGTCGGCAGTTGGTTTTGCTCTTGCAACTCATTGATGGTCGCAAGTGTCCCTGTTAATACTTGCTGATTGGGCATACTGGCGTTGGATACGATAGCGATTGGGGTATCACTATTACGTCCTGCTTCGATCAAACCTTCGGTCAGACGTGCCAGCGAATGTAAACCCATATAAAATACGACGGTCTCATCGGTATTTAAAAAGCTGCCAAAGTTATTATTCGGTGCGCCTGCCTTTAAAAAACCAGTGACAAAGCGTACCGATTGCGAATGATCACGGTGGGTCAAAGGAATGCCTGCATAACTGGCCGCCGCATTGGCAGCGGTAATACCAGGCACCACTTGATAAGGAATATTATGGGCGCGCAGGCTCTCGACCTCTTCACCACCACGTCCAAATATAAACGGATCGCCACCTTTTAAACGGACAACACGGCGACCTTTTTTAGCCTCATTAACCAATAACTCATTGATGCCTAATTGCGCAACCGCATGATTGCTGCGTTTTTTACCGACGAATACTTTGTCCGCGTCACGGCGACACAAATCTAGCACTTGCGGAGAGACAAGCGCATCATAAAACACGATATCGGCTTGCTGCATCAGGCGTAACGCTTTAAAAGTTAATAGCTCAGGATCACCAGGGCCTGCACCAACGATATAGACTTCACCGACTGGCGGAGTAGACTGAGCTACTGTCTTACTATCACTAGCGGCTGACTCATTGCTAAGCACAGGCGCAGTCAGTGAATCGGTGTGCGTTTTTTGCGTAGCAGAATGCTGGTGAGTTGGTGCGTCTTTATTGGCATTTTCATGAGCGCTGTTATTAGCAATTTGAGCTGCGGTGCTATCTAAATCCGCTTGTAATTGCGCCGCCGCTTGACTCTCATTCCCAGCAAACATCAGCTCACTGACTTGACCTTCAAAAGCGCGCTCCCAAAACTGCCGACGTCCTGTAAGGGTTGGTATTTTAGTCTTTACCTCTGCACGAAAGTCACCCGCTAGCTTAGCTAACTTGCCATAGCCTTGCGGAATCAAGGTCTCTAATCTTGCTCGTAAAAGCCGAGCCAGCACTGGCGCTTTGCCGTTGGATGAGATACCAATAACGATAGGATTGCGATCAACGATAGCAGGGAAAATAAAGTCACATAGCGGCGGAGTATCAACCACATTCACAGGAATATTTAATTCAGTAGCATCAGCATGCACTTGATGATTAAGCGCCTCATCATCAGTGCCAGCAATGATAATGCGCGCGCCTGCCATATACTTTTTATTATATTGCTCATGGATAAGCTGATGCTTGTCATCTTGCAATAAAGCTTGCAGCTCATCGCAAATATGTGGCGCCACGACAGTAATACTCGCGCCAGCACGGCTGAGCAAATCGGCTTTGCGTAATGCCACATCGCCGCCACCAACGATAAGCACTTTGCGGCCTTCTAATTTAAAAAATAAGGGAAAAGTATTCATAGTATTTGTAATCTAATCAATTTAATTTATGGCGCTATTATGGAACATCATAAGCATAGGCTCACCTAATGAATTGGCATTAGCATAGTCGCTTTTGAGATAACAAAGATGGTTTTTGAATAAAAAGAGAATAGGTAAATTTTAAAGTAAGTATCTCCTATTATTGAATAGGATGCGTAAAAAAGAGCATATTACGCGAGTGGCAATATACTCTTTTTATTTTTTAACTCAAAATTATTGTAAAAAATCTAGATAAACTTAAGCTGCACTAGCTGCTTTTTCGTCACTAGCAGCCTTAATCTTAGTTAAGATCTCTTTAATACCTGACGCTGGCATATAAGTTGGCACGGCATAAGTATCGCTAACTTCTTTGGCAGCCGCTTTGGCGATAGCATCAAAATCACTCTCTTGCATACCTTTAACGGTAGGATCAATATTGACCGTAGTGAGTAGCTCACGTACCTTAGCGATGAGATGATCGGCTATTTCGCCATCGCTATTATTGACTTGACCTTTTTCTACCAGACCAATCTTTTTAGCTAATTTAGCCAGTCTTTTTTCACTAGATTTACGATTCAAATCTAACACATAAGGCAAGACGATAGCGTTGGCACGACCGTGAGGAATATGATAATAAGCGCCTAATTGATGGGCGATAGCATGAACGTAGCCTAAACCTGCTTTATTAAAAGCAATGCCGCCATAGTGCGCTGCGATACCCATTTGCTCACGGGCTTTGATATCTTTACCATCCTTAAACGCGGTCGGTAAATTCTCCATGACGCCTTTAGTGGCAGAGGCGGCATAGTAGTCAGTCTCCGCGCCAGCGTTAACACTCATCCAAGCCTCAAGGGCATGAGTCAACACATCGATACCCGTATCTGCGGTGATATGAGGCGGCATGCCTTGCATAATAGTAGGGTCGATAGCCGCAGCTAATGAGACCATTTTTGGATCAATAGCGATCTCTTTTTGATGGGTTTTATCATTTGATACTACTGCGCCAATAGTCGCCTCTGAACCAGTACCAGCCGTCGTTGGAATACAGTATAGCGGTGTGCCTAGCTTGCGAGCTTTGAACAGTCCAATCAGTTTTTGCGGAGTGGTGTTGTTACCTTGACTCATAGCGATCATCTTCGCGGCATCAATCACCGAGCCGCCACCGATAGCCAGTACCGCATCACAGTTAGCGTCTTTAGACTGGCGCAACCCTTCTACTACTACCGTAAAAGTTGGATCAGGGGTGATACCATCATAGATATGATAGTCAATACTGTTCGCTGTTAGATAGTCGGTGACTTTGGCAGGTATGCCCAATTTATTGAGCACTTCATCGGTTACGATAAATACACGGCTCGCGCCTTCATTAATCATCATGTCGCACAGCTCATGACAGGACTGCTCACCGACGAACAGTAGCGGTCGTGGCATAGGAATAACCATTGAAAATACTTTAAGTACTTTGGCTCGCGTTTTAGCAACGGCTAAATAGCTGGCATGCTGCAAAGTGTCATTATGCATGATTTTGGCGATAGGGCTTTGGCTTGGCATAGAGGCATCCTTGTTAATTAAACGATGAATAGCGATTAGTTTTACTTATTCCTTATTGTGCCATTTATACATTCGTAAAGCTGATATTAATGCATACTGATGTGTTCTTATAAATATATTTATAAGCTCTAAACAAATAGCTAATGCGGTATGGCTTGAAATAAGACATAATTCTAGTCTGAATTAAAACTAGCAATCATAAGACAGTATCTATGAAACTAAGCAGCTATTTTAAAACATTAAAGAAGTTAGGCGCTATTTTTGGAGTGGCGTGTGGTTTGCTGTTAAGTGGGCAAGCACTAGCAGAATGTCAATTAGAAGTGGGTTATGAGTTGCCAGAGGGCATTGAGTTTGACGCTGGCTGTCGTTTTACAGAAGGTTTAGCAAATGATTTTGATAAAAACAATATGTGGGGAGCTATAAATAGAACAGGTCAAATTATTATTCCTTTCGAATATGACAGTGTTTCTGCCTTTGAAGATGGTATGTCGATAGTCACTAAAGATTACAAAGACGGTATTATAAATAAAGACAATGAAATCGTTATACCTATAAATTATCAATATATTGCTATATATGATAATAAATTTATCAAAGCTAGAAAGAATGATCAGTATGGTGTTATAAACTTTAACAATGAAGTAGTCGTTCCATTTAACTATGATAATGTAGATTTATTTCATGAAAAGCTAGCTATGGTAATCAAAGGAAGTCATTCAGGGTATGTGAATGCCAATGGAAAAATAGTTATTCCTCTTAAGTTTGATGCCTATATTCAATCAGAATTTCAACCTCATTTATCTGCTTTTAAAGATGGCTTAGCTGTAGTTTCTAAGTCTAACAATAAAGGTATGATTGATAATGAGGGTAAGATTGTTATTCCTTTCCAATACGAGGATTTGTCAGGTTTTTCTGAAGGCTTTTCTGTCGTAAAAAAGGGGAGCAAATACGGTTATATTAACAAGAGAAATGAGCTGGTAATTCCCTATACTTATGATAAGGCATTTGATTTTTCTGAAGGACTTGCTCTTGTGAAAAAAGATGATTATTACGGATTCATTGATGCGTTGAACAATGTTGTTATTCCTATCAAATATAATAAAGCACAATCTTTTTCTAATGGATTATCATTAGTAGATAAAGAAGGAGATGACAATCCGTTTCTAATTACAAAACAAAAAAGTGATGGAAATTTTTATTTTATAAATAAAGAGAATAAAATTGTATTAAATCTTGATTACGGAATGGCTTTCCCTTTTGTTAATGGTTTGGCTTTAGTCTATGATAATGACAGCGGTAAATTCGGCTTTATAGATGCTCTAGGTAAGGTAGCTATTGATTTTAAATACGATTCAGTTCCCCTTGCAGATTCGTTTCGTGATGGCACCGCTTATGTACAAGAAGATAATGAGTGGTTCTATATTAATAGGCAAGGAAAGCGAATAAAGTAGTTTTTATAGACATAAAAAAGCCCTCTCTTGATTAAAAGAAAGGGCTTTTCGTTTTTCAATAGCTGCAAATCACTAAACTACAACTGCGTATGCAACCCACACTCACGATGCTCTTCTACTTTCGTTGGATCAAAGTAATCAAACTCATTTGGCAAGTTATGCTGCTCTAAATACCCATCTAAATCGCTATCGGTTTTTTCAAACAAGGGTGCGACTTTTAGCACGCCATCTTTTGACAGACTCAGAAAATCAAGACCTTGACGGAACTCCGTTTGATCTTTACGAATGGCGTTAAACCATACATCAGGCTTTAGCTCATCAAGCGCACGGCGGAACGGCTCAAGCTTAACTTGATCAGTAAATTCGTCATGTTGCGCGTCATCAACACCAGGAATGCCATTCATGGTGACATCACGGTGAGCAGCGGTTTGCTTAGGAATATAAGTAATGACGTTTAAGTTTAAATCTTCAATAACTTTATTCGCAAATTTATAAGTCGCATCCGTGTTATAACCTGAGTCTACCCATAATACGATGATGTCTGGGCGCTGTTTAGCCACTAAATGCAAAATAGCAGACTCGTACGGGCGGAAGTTAGTGGTGATAATTGGATTTTTCGCTTGCGATAATGCCCATTCGACGATTTGCTCAGGGGTTTTACCTTGCAAGTCTTGATTGGCCTGATCGATATCTAAAGTAGGGTGTAACTGGCTCATGTTTTTTCCTTAGTTGAGTTTATTATAAAAGTGGTAGTCATTAACTTGAAAATTTAGAATGCTTAATCTTTTAACTAAGCTCCTGCAAACATAGGCAACGCTGAGGCATCTTGACCATCATAGCTACTAGCCAGCGCGGTAAAGGCTTGGCTGATATCTGATTTTAGGTCATGCTCACAAAGTACAAAACTATCGACACCAACGCGTAATAGATAGGCTATTTGATCACGGCCAAATTTACCTGCGATACGAATTTCACCTTTATAGCCAAGTTGGCGCAGGGTCTGGGCGAAGCTAAAGTCGCGTCCATCAGCGAATAGGGGCACATGAATAACAATCAAGGATTGCGCTAATAAGAACTCGCTCAGTCCAGCTAGTGCATCAGCATCAGTATCAGCGGTCAGCCAAATTCCCAACCGACCAGTATGCTGGGTGAGTAGCTCATAAACCTCATGAGACAGTCCACCTGCCAGCTTACCACTGCTATCTAACAAATCAGTTAGTGGTACGATGACATTAAGCTTTTCTTGCTTATGTAATAGCTCAAGCAAAGTAATATGAGATAGCGCAATACCATCAGGCAACTCAGCAGTGCTTAGCGCCTGCCAATTGTCTTTAGCGCTAACATCAATGCCAATGCTATTTAAGATATGATGATTACCCATAGACCTTCTCCTTAAAGGGTGCGATACCAACGCGATCAACCATAGCACCAAAGCTTTCAACATCGTTATCGGTGCTGACGCGCAGATCAACATAAACATCAACGATCTTTTGAATGGTGTCAGCGACGGCTTCGGTTGCCACCGATCGGCCTAATATTTTACCGATTTTGGCATTATCACTAGAGTTACCACCGAGGCTAATCTGATACCAGTTTTCACCTTTTTTATCGACACCTAGGATACCAATATCACCGGTATGATGATGGGCACAAGCATTGATACAGCCTGACATGTTCAGGCGAATATCACCCAAATCATAGAGATAATCTAAATCATCGAACTGCTTTTCGATTTGCTCTGCGATATTATAAGTCGTGGCGTTAGCCAGTGAGCAATAATCCCAACCAGGGCAGACGATCATATCGGTCAAAGTATTGATATTAGGACGCGCTAAATGTAGCTCAACCAATTGCTGCCATAGCTCGTATAAATGACTGACTTGCACATCGGCAAAGACTAGATTCTGCTGATAAGTACCGCGTAATTCACCAAAGCTATAGTGATCAGACAGATCCGCCAATGCATCCATTTGCGAGTCAGTCACATCACCTGAGGGTACATATTTGCCATCGACAAGACCTGCTTTTAAAGAGATAACCACCGCGCGGTAGCCACCGATTTTATGAGCGACGGTATTTTGGTTATACCAATTGGCAAAATCTTTATCAGCGGCCAGTTGCTTTTGCAAATCAGACTGTACTTGCAAAGCATCAATGTCTTGATAATCAGGCTCACTAAAAAAGCTAAGGGCCGTTGTGAAGTTATCTTCCGTTAAAGTTAGCTTGCCATCTTTAGTGTTCGCTTCCCATTCGGCATCGACCAGCTTGGCAAACTCACGTCCACCCATGCTCTCAACCAATATTTTGATACGCGCTTTATATTTATTGTCGCGGCGACCATGCAAGTTATAAACGCGTAAAATCGCATCTAAATAGCTGAGCAAATGCTGACGAGGTAAGAACTCATTGATAGTTTTGCCAATCACAGGCGTACGACCGAGCCCACCACCGACTATCACTTCAAAACCTAATTCACCCTCATCGTTTTGCTTAATATGCAAGCCAATATCATGGACTTGTGTTGCCGCGCGGTCGTTTTCCGTACCGATAACCGCAATTTTAAATTTACGCGGTAAAAAAGCAAACTCAGGATGAAAGGTCGACCACTGGCGGATAATCTCACAATAAGGACGCGGATCAGCGATTTCGCTTTGGTGAATGCCCGCATAAGGGTCAGTCGTGGTATTACGAATACAGTTACCCGAGGTCTGAATGGCATGCATCTGCACGGAAGCCAGCTCCGCCAAGATATCGGGCACGTCTTCCAATTTTGGCCAATTGAGCTGCAGGTTAGTACGAGTGGTGAAGTGACCATAGCCTTTATCGTATTTTCGGGTAATTTCAGCGAGTTTGCGCAACTGATAGCTGGCAAGTAGACCATAAGGAATGGCAATACGTAGCATCGGCGCATAGCGCTGAATATACAGGCCATTTTGCAAGCGCAGCGGCAAAAACTGCTCTTCGGCAAGCTCACCTTTTAAAAAGCGCTCGGTCTGATCGCGAAATTGGGCGACCCGTTCCTCAACCAAAGCTTGATCGGCATAATTATATTGATACATGATGGTCTCTCAATTCTTAACTCGAAATTTTTAAGTGATTTATAGCGATGTACGCAGCTTAGGTCATCCAATGCTTAAGCCAAATTATACAATGATTCGCGTGTTTATTAGGGTATCCAGTGGGCAATATTTAAGCTTATAAGGCGCTTAAACCCATTCAGTGTCACATCATATAAGCTTGTCCGTGAAAACTTAAATTCCTTTAAGTCATATCCATAGTAAAACAAGGCATAAATTTTCATAACGAAACTTAGGTAGCCTATGCATATCCGATTTAACGCACTATTTTTGTTCAATGATTATTCATTAAGGTTTAAGAAATGACATCTACTACTTCAAGTCCAGTTCAATCCAATCTTGTTGCCCCGCACGGTAGCGCCACCCTTAAGCCGTTATTATTAACAGGTGCTGCACGCGAGCAAGCTCTAAAACTTGCCAGCACTTTGCCACAAATTACCTTGAGCTCACGTGAGCGCGGTGATCTAATTATGCTAGGTATTGGTGGTTTTACCCCACTCAATGGCTTTATGAATAAAGCCGATTGGCAAGGGGTGGTTGATGATATGCGTCTGCAAACAGGCAACAATGCTGGCTTGTTTTGGCCGATTCCGATTACTTTATCAGCACCAAAGGCAACGGCTGATAGTTTAAATAGTGGCGATAAAGTCGCTTTGGTCGCAGAAAACGGCGAAGTCATGGGCGTGTTGACGGTGGAGGAAACGTACATTATTGATAAAGCGCACGAGTGTCAGCAAGTCTTTACCACCACTGATAGCGAGCATCCAGGCGTACAACAAGTACTTAGCCAAGATGACGTCAATATCGCAGGCTCAGTCGAAGTGTTAAGCGAAGGCGAGTTCCCAACGCTATATCCTGATACCTATAAAACCCCTGAGCAAACTCGTCAAATATTGATCGACAAAGGCTGGAAAACCGTTGCCGCTTTTCAGACGCGTAACCCAATGCATCGCTCGCATGAGTATCTAGCCAAGATTGCTATTGAAATATGTGATGGCGTACTCGTGCATTCACTACTTGGCGCGCTAAAACCTGGCGATATCCCAGCCGAAGTCCGTCAAGATGCAATTAAGACTTTGATCGATAATTACTTTAAGCCTGACACTGTGATTCAAGCCGGTTATCCGCTAGATATGCGTTATGCGGGGCCTCGTGAAGCGCTACTGCATGCGCTATTCCGTCAAAACTATGGTTGTAGCCATCTCATTGTCGGTCGTGACCATGCTGGCGTCGGTGATTATTATGGTGCGTTTGATGCGCAGACTATCTTTGAGAAAATAGAAAAAGATGATCTACTAACTCAGCCGCTCAAGATTGATTGGACGTTCTGGTGTAACGCTTGTGGCGCAATGGCATCTAGCAAAACCTGTCCGCATGATGCCAGCCAGCACGTCAAAGTATCAGGGACTAAGTTGCGTAAGGCGCTGTCAGAGGATGAGGAAGTGCCAGATAACTTTAGCCGTCCAGAAGTGTTAGAGATATTGCGTCGCTATTACGCCAATATCGCCAAGGAAGAGCGCGAAGAGGTGAAATTAACAGGTGCTTCAGCGGTTTAGAACTGCCTAATTAATCGCTTAATAAAAAAGGTGTCAGACATAATGTTTGACACCTTTTTGTTTTGCAAATTTAGTGATTAATGGACTTAGCTAAGCTCTAAGTGACCAGCAAGCTTTCGATAATCACCCGCCAGCGTCCCACCACCTGAGCAGAATGCGTTAAGCGCGTACTTATCCTGTGCATCAATGGTCAGCTTACCGTCTTTAAATTGCAAAAATGTGGCGCTATCATTGGCTACGGTTTTAAAAATAACCCCATGCGCCTTATCTTGACCAACTAGCGTCGCGGTACCGTCAAAGCTGCAAGTTGGTTTTTTGATATCACTACGCGAGCGCACTTTTATATCTATGCTTTGATTATCAATGGCTCTTATTATTACACCTGTCCAATCATAGCCTTGCGCGCGCTTATTATAATCTTCAGTTGCATAATCACCGTTTACCATTTGCATAGCTGGCGAGAGATCGGCTTGTATTTTAGTAGCAGGCTGCATGACTGTATTTGGAATAACGGTAGCTGGAGCGCTAGGATTTTGCACATTTGGCGATACGTTATTGCAACCCGTCAAAGCAGTAAAAGCAGTCGCCAAAATTAGCAAACTAGTAGATAAGCGTGTCGGTAAATTTAGAATCATGCGAAGATCTCACCAAATAAAGTGTGTTTAGCTAATAGAGGGCAATAGTCAAATTCTTTTAAGCGAGCACATTATGCCACATTAGCAAAAAACAGTCTTAATAATTAGCTTAGCAAAGCTTAATACTTATTTTATTAAAGAATGGCTCTTAGAGTCTAAATACTATATGACAACCCTTATGCCAAATTAATAGTTTAATAGCCTTATTTGGCACTAAGAGGGCTGTAGATAAGCTGCTAGCATAGCGCTAATTACTCTCAATCTGGCAGAAATTCCACATGCAAACTAACTCTTTTTCTTTGCCGTATAAGCTGCTGTTAACCAGCGCACTTGCAACGACCCTGTTAGTGACAGGCTGCAATCAAACCCAATCTGATGTTAACGGCACCGATAATCAGGCGACTCAAGATATTGAGTTACTCAATGTCTCTTATGATGTATCACGCGACTTTTATAAAGAATACAATCCTTTATTCATCAAAGATTATAAAAGCAAAAATCCAGCTATTGAGTTAGCTATTAATCAATCTCATGGTGGATCGAGCAGACAAGCTTTGTCTGTCGCTAATGGTTTGCAGGCTGATGTCGTCACCTTAAATCAAGCGAGTGATATGAATTTGTTGGTTGAAAAGGGTTTAGTAAGTGCTAATTGGCAACAAGCATTGCCTAATAACGCCATACCTTACACCAGTACGATGGTGTTATTGGTGCGTACGGGTAACCCCAAAAATATTAATGATTGGCAAGATTTGGCTCGTAATGATATCAAAGTGGTTATGCCTAATCCAAAGATCAGCGGTACCGCGCGCTATGCGTTTTTAGGCGCTTATGGTTACGGCTTACAACACTTTAAAGAAACCACTCAGAACCCCGCCCAAACCAACAGCTACATGAAAAATTTATTAGCAAACGTGGTGACTTACGATAATGGTGCGCGTGCAGCGACGACTAGCTTTACTCAACGTGGCCTCGGTGATGTGCTGATAACCACTGAAAACGAGGCGCATTTGGCTGCTAGCAAGCACGCTAAAGGCAAAGTGGAGATTATCTATCCTAGCTATTCAATAAAAATCAATAATCCTGTAGCTGTTAATAAAGTAGTCACAGATAAAAAAGGCAACACTGAGGCGGCTAATGACTATCTAAAGGGGCTATGGGACAAGCCTGCTCAAGAGCTGATGGCAAAGATGTACTTACGTCCTAGTGATAGTCAAATCCTAGCGGCCCATCAAGATGTTTTGCCGCCCATTAAAACTTTTGAACCTGTAGCCGTATTTGGCTCATGGCAGCAAATTATGGCTGAATTTTTTGTTGATGGTGGGGTATTTGATCAATTGGCTACTATTAAACAGTAATGAGTGATTAAGTGGTCGCAAGTTCTAAATAACTGATAGTGCTACTATTTGTCAAATGAGACGCTGTGACTCATTTTTTATCAACAGTCTTTAATTCGTATTATTCCATTTTGGCACAAACATACACATATTCGTCATTAAAGATAATAAGCTGACGCTGTTAGCATGGCTGCATTCAGTAATAAACATCAGCTCATAACCAAACTAACTATTACCTTTGAGGCATTTATGAAATCTTACGCAGCAAGCTCTTTATTCGGTAAATCAAAAAACAGTAAGGCACTGAGTGCACTGAGCATCGCGGGTGTTGCTATGACTTTAGGGCTAACAGCCTGTAGCAGCAATGACACCGCAGAGACGACTAACGCGGATGGCACAGTAGCCGAAAACATCGAGCTACTTAACGTCTCCTACGATGTCGCTCGTGACTTTTATAAAGGCTATAACCCATTATTTATTGAGCAGTACAAAGCGGACAATCCTGGTGCGAACATCTCAGTCAACCAGTCTCATGGTGGCTCAAGCAAACAAGCGTCGTCAGTGGCTAGCGGTCTGCAAGCGGATGTCGCGACCATGAATCAAGGCTCTGATATTGAGCTTCTTGAAAACGCAGGTTTGGTCGCCAGCGATTGGGAAGGGCAGTTCCCTGACAATGCCGTACCTTTTACCAGCACTATTGTGTTCTTAGTGCGTAAAGATAATCCAAAAAACATCAAGGACTGGGAAGATTTGACCCAGTCTGGGCTTGAGATTGTCATGGCCAATCCAAAAGTGACGGGTAATGGTCGCTATGCATTCTTAGGTGCTTATGGCTATGGACTACATGCTTTTGATAATGATGAATCAAAAGCTAAAGGCTATGTCAAAGATATGCTCAAAAACGTTAAAGTTTATGAGAATGGTGGCCGTGCAGCGACAACTACCTTTGTGCAACGCGGTATCGGCGATGTGCTCGTGACTTTTGAGAATGAAGCTAATCTAGCCGCTACTGATTTTGGTAAAGGGGAAGTCGATATTGTCTATCCTAAGTACTCTATTAAATCAGAAAGCCCAGTCGCTATTGTCAATACAGTGACCGATAAAAAAGGCACCACTGCCGCTGCCAAAGCTTATCTTGATTACCTATGGAGCGAGCCTGCCCAGCAACTAGCCGCTGATCTGTATTTACGCCCTAGTGTTAAAAGCGTGCTAGATAAAAACAGCGATAAACTGCCAGAGATTGAGACTTTCCGTCCTAATGATGCGTTTGGATCTTGGGATGAAATCATGGGTACCTTCTTTAGTGACAATGGGGTGTTCGATCAGTTATCGATTAACGCGCCACAGTAGCATTGTTAAGCTGTAACATCGTTCAATAGTAGCGCTAACTATATTTGCAAAATGTATTTGCAACAACCAATCAAGTAGTGCTTTAAAAAGGACATGGCCACTTGTGCTATGTCCTTCTACTTTTTACCTCATGACTTAACTAAATAATAAAAATTAAGATTTGATTAGGCCTTAAGCAACAGGACACTATTATATGAGTGCTGCAACTTCTCCTTCTAATAAACCCAATAATAAAAAGGGCTGGCTGATGCGCATGCGTCAGCGCAATGTGCTACCAGGGTTTGGGCTGAGTATGGGCATTACCGTCTTTAGCTTATCACTCTTGGTGGTGCTACCGTTTGCGATGATGGCTTATACGAGTACCCAGTTGGGGTGGATTGGGTTTTGGGAGGTGATCAGTCAGCCCCGTGTCGCCGCTGCTATTAAGCTGAGCTTATGGATGTCGTTTTTGGCGATGCTTACCAATTTGGTATTTGGTACGCTCGTGGCATGGGTACTCGTGCGCTATGAGTTTTGGGGTAAATCCTTGATTAACGCGCTAGTTGATTTACCCTTTGCCTTGCCAACCGCAGTGACGGGTATTTCACTGGCCACGCTCTATGCACCAAACGGCTTGATTGGGCAATATTTTGATAAGTTTGATATTCAGGTGGCTTTTACACCAATAGGAATTTGGCTGGCCTTAGTAGTGGTGAGCTTTCCGTTTATTGTTCGTGCCGTGCAGCCCGTACTCGCTGAGCTATCGGTCGAGTTTGAAGAGGCCGCAGCCGTTTTGGGCGCCAATCGCTTGACGACTTTTACTAAGGTAATTATGCCTGAGCTGCTCCCTGCGATGCTCATGGGTGCTGGTATGATGTTTGCGCGCGCCACTGGCGAGTATGGCTCGGTGATTTTTATCGCGGGCAACATTCCTATGGAGACTGAGATTTTACCTATTATCATTATGAGTAAGCTTGAGCAGCTCAACCCTCAAGGCGGCTTTGATGTACAAGGCGCTTCAGCGGTAGCACTATTTATGCTGATGATCTCTTTTGTTATTTTGTTAACCATTAATATTGTACAGTGGAAACTGTCGCGCCGCGTAGGAGCTCGCTGATATGCAAATAGCCAATAGCTACGACTACCAAAGCAATCCTGCGACTAAGGATACCCCTTGGATTAGGCGCGTGTTCATTACCATTGCCGTATTATTCATGGTCATTATGCTAGTTGTTCCACTGCTAGCCGTATTCTATGAAGCTTTTAAGGATGGCTGGCAGTTATATATCGCCTCTTTAGTTGATCCTGAAGCGCTACAAGCTATCAAGTTAACCTTATTGACCGCAGGTATTGTACTGCCGATCAATATGGTGATGGGTATTGCTATCGCTTGGCTAGTGACTCGCTATCAGTTTAAAGGCAAGCAGTTGGTCACGACCTTACTTGACTTACCTTTCTCAGTATCACCCGTCGTTGCAGGCTTAATGTTTGTCTTATTATTTGGTCTTAATTCTACGGTCGGCGGCTGGTTTGAGAGTATGGGCTTTCAGATTATCTATGCCGTGCCAGGTATTATATTAGCGACGCTTTTTGTCACCTTTCCGTTTGTGGCGCGTGAGCTGATACCTTTGATGCAGACTCAAGGTGATTCAGAGGAGCAGGCGGCATTGACGCTTGGCGCAAGCGGCTGGCAGACCTTTTGGCATATCACTTTGCCTAATATTAAATGGGCGTTGCTATATGGTTTGATATTAACCAATGCTCGCGCTATGGGTGAGTTCGGCGCGGTCAGCGTAGTATCCGGTCATATTCGCGGCGAGACTAATACCATGCCGCTACTGGTTGAGGTCGCTTATAATGATTATAACTTTACCGCCGCCTTTGCTTTATCGAGCATATTGGCAGCGCTAGCTTTAGTGACTTTGCTTATACAACAACTTATGACTAAATGGCAAGAGCGCAAGTTTGCCAAATCTGAGCGCCTAGTGAGTGCCCCTGAGCTGCCCGTTAGTGCCAATGCGACTGTTGATAAAACCGATAACAACATTAGGTTTGATAAATAGCTAGTCAAATAGACCATAGACCATAGACCATAGACCATAGACCATAGACCATAGACAAAGAAACATAATAAGAGACGTTACTATGAGTATTGAAATTCGAGAAGTTAACAAGAGCTTTGGTGACTTCAACGCGCTAAATAATATAAATATCACCGTACCTACGGGTAAGCTGACGACTCTGCTTGGACCATCAGGCTGTGGTAAGACAACCCTTTTACGTATTATTGCAGGGCTTGAGTATGCCGACTCTGGGCAGGTGCTCTTTGATGAGCTGGATGTGACCAATACACCAGTACAAAAACGCAATATTGGCTTTATGTTTCAGCATTATGCGCTGTTTCGTCATAAAAACATCGCCGATAACATCGCGTTTGGACTGACACTTTTACCCAAAAGCGAGCGCCCAAGTAAGGCGGATATCAATAAGCGCGTCGATGAATTGTTAGAGCTGGTACAACTGCCGCAGATTGCTAACGCTTACCCGCATCAGCTCTCCGGTGGTCAGCGTCAGCGCATTGCTCTAGCACGGGCGTTAGCAGTAAAACCCAAGCTGTTACTACTCGATGAGCCGTTTGGAGCACTCGATGCCAAGGTACGTAAAGAGCTGCGTACTTGGCTCAAAAACATTCACCATGAGCTGGGCATCACCAGCATCATGGTGACACATGATCAAGAAGAGGCGCGAGCGATATCAGATGAGATTGTGGTGATGAACCATGGTCGCGTTGAGCAAGTCGGCACCTCAGAGCAGCTGATTCATCATCCTGCGAATAGATTTGTTAGCGACTTTTTGGATATTGTTTAAATTTTTAGGTTCTTAAAACTATTATCTATGACCATTGATCTGACATAACAAAACCCCTATAGGCCAGCTAGCGTATAGGGGTTTTGTTATGCACAAAGGCAGATAATATATTACAGTTAAAGTAGAGAAAAACTAACGTACGTTGTCCTTTTGCTCTACCAAAGTACTATACGTTGTCTGTAATATATCCTGACACCAAAGCGGAAGATCATCCGCCATTTCATACCACATCCAAGTTCCATCGCGCACCGCCTTTAATATACCCAATTTTTTTAGGTGATTCAAATGACGAGATATAGTCGGTTGTGGTTGCTCAAGTATCTCAACAAGCTCGCCTACGCAGCGAGCTTCTTTTTGAAACAAAATTTGAAATAGCTTTAATCGTGTAGGGTCAGACAGCACTTTGAACAACTCAACGGGTTGAATAATAAAGCTATTGTCAGACATAAACTATCTCCATATATCATAATAATTATTGATGTGCTTCTAACTAATCACCTATAAGTTATTGAAATACCTGAATAAGTATTCACTGCTAGGTAGTAAACGTGTCAGTAGCGTGTGCAATATAACAAATTATGATAATAAAAACATTTTAATCTAATGAAACAATGACAGTTGTTACTGTTTAACATCAAAACACTACCTTTTGTCATTTAACCGAAAGCCGTAACTATACTTGAGTTACCGATTATTCAATATTGTATTATGTATGGTTCATATCTTAATAGGAGTAGAGTCATCTCAATGTCACTAAGTAATTAAATAGCTAAACCAAGTAGGTAAATAATCAAAGATAAAAGTTGTAAAAGTTATTGTAAATGCTAATAATTATCGTTATTATAACAACGTAATAAATGTCTTAGCACAAACGAGCTTTTTAAAGCTAAAGGCGCGGTCATTGTCTAAGATTCGATATTTTGTAAAACGATAGTTGCTATATAGCAGGAGCAAGTCTATGTATGTCTGTATCTGTAATGATGTAAAAGAAAAGCAAATTCAAGCTGCCATTGCCTCGGGCATTGATACGCTTAGTGGCTTAAAAGATACGTTAAATGTAGCAACCTGTTGTGGTTGTTGTGAGCCTATGGTCAATGACTACTTAGATGAGTATCATGCAAAACTCGACGTACTCGCTTACGCGATTTAGCTATCGCTATGTGTATTACTATTTATTTGCATTACTGTTATAAATATTTTATCCGTTTATAGATGACTAGTTATCCCCCTTTATTAGCCGTTCATACTCATTTAGAGTAGGGCGGTTTTTTTATGATTTATATTTTTTGCTTATCTATACCGCTTTTTTTTGGACTATCGTCTTTGAAATAATTTTAATCAATTGTAATTCTCAACTAATATCTCATTGCCAGTTAGCAACCGTTACAAGCCCACGGCTGGCGTGTGCTACACTAGCTGTGTAAAATTATGTTTTTTATTTAGTTACAGTCATTATATTAATAAATATAGCTGATTTGTCGGCTAGGGAGTGCAGATTATGATAGGCAGCCAAAAAGTTATCGATTATTTAAACTTTTTAGTAGGGGGCGAGCTGGCCGCTCGTGACCAGTATTTTATCCACTCTGAGATGTATGCTGAATGGCATTATGGCAAACTATATGAGCGTATTCATCATGAGATGGAGGATGAAACCTTACATGCTCAGGCTATTATCCGCCGTATCTTGATGCTGAGCGGCACGCCGAATATGAAAGTGAATGGCATTCACATTGGTAAAACTGTCCCAGAGATGCTTCAGCTCGATCTTGATCTTGAGTATGAGGTCCAGCAGCACCTAAAGGACGGTATTGCTCTATGTGAAGAGGAGCATGACTATGTTACTCGTGAGATGCTCGTGGTGCAATTGCGAGATACGGAAGAGGATCACGCCCATTGGCTTGAGCAGCAGTTGCGTCTTATCGATATGATTGGCTTGCCAAGATATTTACAAAGCCAAATGGCTGAAGTACCGCCTAATCTTGAGCCATAAGTTTAGAGAGTAGCTCACCGTTAGATATTATAAGATACGCCAAAAGCTACCGCGTTGACCTATTATATTTATAGGTAGCTACAGCTGGATTAGAATAAAATTATAAGAGGCAATAACTATGAAAGGTGATAGAGAAGTTATTCAGGCACTCAATAAAGTGTTAGGTCAGTCGTTAATTGCGATTAATCAATACTTTTTGCATGCTCGTATTGCACGCCATTGGGGACTTGAAAAGTTAAATGATAATTTTTATAAGCAGTCGATTGCTGAGATGAAATGGTCGGATGACTTAATCGGACGTGTATTACTGCTGGGTGGACTGCCTAACTTGCAAGAATTAGGTAAGATGTTTATTGCAGAGGATGTGGCTGAAATGATCGATTGTAACTTACGCTTAGAGAAGCAAAAGTTCGACATCATTACTGATGCTATCGCGCTGTGTGAGCAGCATAAAGACTATGTGTCACGTGCGCTGCTTGTTAAGCTCAAAGATGGTAATGAAGAGTACGATGATTGGCTCGATACCCAACGAGATCTCATCGAAGATTTAGGGATACAGAACTATATCCAAGCGCAGATGGATGATGATGCGTCTTAATAAATAAACCCTAGATAATTTAAAGTTATTCTCAACATGAAAAAGCCAACACAGGTGTCAAATCTGATGTTGGCTTTTTAATGTCTAATGGAAGTCAATTTACTATTAATATAAGCCGCGACCATCTTCGGGTTTTAAACGTAAAAAGTACAACCCCGATAAAATAGTGAGAATACCTAATAACCAGTAAGTCGTCTGAAAGGCCGCTAAGTTATCAAGTCCAAAGCGCTCGCGTAATAAGTTGAGCATCGCTGCACCAAAAGCAATACCAAAGCTGATAGCTAATTGTTGATTTACCGCCATAAGGCTATTGCCGCTACTGGTCTGAGCCCCTTGCAGATCACCGATAGTAATCGTGTTCATCGCGCTAAACTGTAGCGAATTACAAGCGCCCATTATAGTCAAAAGCGGTATAAACCATAGCCACTGCGCGGCATCATTGAATTGTGCCAGCAGGATAATGAGTATACCCAATAATAAAGTGTTATAGACCAGTACCTTGCGATAGCTATAGCGCTGAATCAGCTTACTGACAAAAGGTTTGACACCTATTGCACCAACAGCAATAGGCGCAAGTAGCCAGCCTGCTTGTGATGGCGAATATTCAAATACCACCTGTAGCAACAGCGGTAGCAAAAACGGCACAGCACTGATGCCAAGACGGGTAAATAAGTTACCGGTAATACCGATGCGAAAGGTACGAATGTTAAAAAGACTGAGCGGAAATAGCGGCGCTTGTCGTCGCCTCGCATGCCAGATATAGGCTCCTAGCAGCGTTGAGGCTATTACAGCTAAGAGCAAGCCATACATGGCACGCCCAGGTTGCGCACCAAATTCAACGGCAAGCGTAAAGCCGCAAGCGGCGGCTGCAAACAATAAGAACCCTGTCCAGTCCAGTCGTTTGGTATCTTCAAAGATAGCAGGAACTAATCTTTTGGCGACGACAAAACCAAAAATACCCATCGGTATATTAATCAAAAATATCCAATGCCAGCTGGCATATTGTACCAAATAGCCACCGAGCAGTGGGCCAACCAAAGGTGCAATAAGGGCTGGAATCACCGCAAAATTCATCACCGTTAATAGCTGATTGCGTGGATAGGACTTGACCAAAATTAGGCGAGCAACAGGCGTCATCATAGCGCCACCAATAGCTTGCACGATACGCGAACCTACTAGTAAATCTAACGTTGGCGAGGCGGCGCACAGCAGTGAGCCGATACAGAAGATGACAATCGCACTCAAAAACACCCGACGGGTACCGTATTTGTCTGCCAAAAACCCACTAATAGGAATAAAGATTGCCAAGGTTAGCGCATAGCTAATAACAGCCCACTGCATCTTGAGTGGCGACTCCCCTAAGGCTTGCGCCATCTGCGGCAAGGAGGTATTTAAGATAGTGGCATCCAAAATCTGCATAAATAGCGCTACTGCTAACACGTACGGCAGGTATTTGGTTTGGGTTGCGCTTAGCGTTACCATAGAGCTTTTACCATGAGAGCCTTGAACATAAATTTTAGCCTATCGTTTTGATTTGTATAACTACTGATTCATACAGCTACTGATATTGATGCGCTTAGTATAAGAACAACCTCAAGATAATAAAAGAGAAACCCTATGATAAGCAGTGATGAGTACAGATTAATAAGAGATACATTGATTACACGAAACCGCTTTATCAAGCTGGCGTGCTCTCGCTATAGTGTAGGCACCGAAAATCAAACCAATAACTGAACGATTAACAATAGGATGCTTTATGACGGCTAACAAAGATCAGACACCAAGTAATGAGTATACACCGCCTAAGATTTGGACTAACGACAAAGAGAACGGAGGAAAGTTTGCAAGCACTAATAGCCCGACGGCAGGCACGCGCCATGAGCAAACGCTACCCGTAGGCGATGCGCCACTACAACTGTATTCGCTCAACACGCCTAATGGCGTCAAAGTCAATATTTTGTTAGAAGAGTTGAGCGAGCTGGGTATAAAAGCGGCCGCTTATGATGCCTATAAGATAGACATCTCTGAGGGTGATCAGTTTGGCTCTGACTTTGTCGCTATCAACCCTAACTCAAAGATTCCCGCTCTGGTTGATTATTCTAATAAGAATGAGCCGATACAACTGTTTGAGTCAGGGTCTATTCTAGTATATTTAGCCGAGAAGTTCGAAAAGTTTATACCAATGCAGCAAGGGTCTAAACGCGCCAATTGTCTATCTTGGCTAATGTGGCAGATGGGTAGCGCGCCTTATCTAGGGGGTGGCTTTGGTCACTTTTATGCTTATGCGCCAGAGCCTATGGAGTATCCAATTAACCGCTTTACTATGGAGACCAAACGGCAAATGGATGTTCTCAATAAGCATCTAGAGCACACTACCTATATGTGCGGCGATACTGAAGCGGATTACACTATTGCCGATATTATTATTTGGGCATGGTACGGTCAGCTAGCGCTAGGTAAGCTATATGACGCTGGCGAGTTCTTGCAAGTTGACAGTTATCAGCACTTGCAACGCTGGGCAAAACTGATAGCCAAGCGTCCCGCAGTACAGCGAGCAGTAGACTTAGAGCTGAAACCTATCAGCTAATAGATAGCAGTCCTAATAAATAAGGTTTAAATGAATAATCAAGCCAATAGAAAAAAATCTGTTGGCTTTTTCTATTGGCTTATTGGTAGTAACTAACGGATGAATAGACAATATGTGGTTATAAGTGGGATTTACTAAAGCATTTACAAAATGATACTTTGATATAATAGGTAGAAACATTACTAGTTTATGCTATTAAGGCTGATATTTACGGGCTAGTAATTGCATAATTACGGCTCTGCATAGCACTTAATAGGCAATAAAGTGAGTACTAACTATGAGTAAATCATTTCAATCTATCTCAGCACCCTTATTTGCAAAAATTAAAAGTAGTGGCATGACACGCGCTAAAAAATTCGATATAAGTTCACCTAAAATGAAAAATAATTTGAAATTTGATAATACAAAAAGTAAGTTTTTAGGCTCATCTATCGCATTCATAAGTGCGATAGCCATAAGTCCAGCTAGCTATGCCGCTAGTCCTGTTGAATATACTAACAAGGATTGGCAAGTGGTTTGTGATAATACTCGTACTTGTCGTATGGCAGGGTATCAAGCTGATATTAACAGCGACTTTGCCGCATCAATATTATTAACTCGCCCAGCAGGTGCTAATGCTGAGGTGACAGGCGAGATTAAGCTCGGTGGTGATAATAAAGGCTCCAATAAAGCCTTGCTAGAATTGGGTAATCGCCATCGCGTGGCGCTGTTTATCAATGGTAAGGATCTAGGCGAGACCAGCTCCTCATCGCTAGGGGCAGGTTATGCCAAGCTCACGACTAGCCAAGTAAAAGCAATATTAGCGTCGCTGACCAAATCCAGCAATATTGAGCTGGTCGTACGTAACTCACGCTGGCAAGTGTCTGATAAAGGGGCTACCGCGGTCATGCTAAAAGCTGACGTGGCGCAAGGGCGAGTTGGCACAGCCAGCGCTTTAATCAAAGCTAATGCTAATAACTCGAACAACGATGTACTTGCTCCTAAAGAGCTACCACAACTGCGCCTAGTAATGCCTGAGCAGGTCGCTAATGTTAATAGTAATAAAGGCTTTAGCCTAAAATCCTCACAGCTTAGCGCTATGATGCAAAGCACGGTAGGTGACTCTACTAGCGAGTGTCCAAAGCTTGCAAACAAGACTCCATGGAAAGTCAACCGTCTCAATAGTACGCAGCTCTTGGCACAGCATAGTTGCTGGTCTGGGGCTTATAATAGCGGTGAGGGTATGTGGGTTATCAACGATCGCGCTCCCTTTGATCCTAAGCTGGTCACTACGAGCGCCACTAGTTACGATAGAGGCGTTATCAGCTCTACTCAAAAGGGGCGAGGTATTGGCGATTGTACAGCGACCACTGAGTGGGTCTGGACAGGCAAAAGCTTTGATAAGAGTTATTCGGGGACGACGGGGCTGTGTCGCTCGGTCGCGGATGGCGGTGCATGGAAGCTCCCTACTTATGTGACAGATGTAAAACGTTAATAGGTATAGAAATCGCCGATAGCCCTTGTTAAATTTTTCGCTAAAAATACATCCATCAGGCAAAACAGAGCTTAGTTTATCGTTATTCTAAAAATAAATAATATTATTATAATTGTTGTGCTATACTACGTCGCCACGTTAGCAAAGCTTACGTGAATTATGAGATTGATAACATCGCCTGCGATTTTGAGCCTAGGATGGCTGAGAGTAATTGTTGCCGATGATTTTGTGTACTTAAATAACTCATTATTGAATAACTAGAATAGTGTTATTTTTGACTCATATCTTATCTACTGGTTCCATTTAAAACCAGATTGGTTGTAGTTTGCAGTTATCAGCTTTGGACAAAGCTGAATAAAGTGGCAAGCGCAAGCAAGGATGAGACACTCGGCACTACCACCAAAATACGCCAGATAGCACGCAGCGCTTTTATTGAGCATTCAATAGAAGCGCAGGGTGAATGAGCGGTTATCAGTGGTAGGCAACAAGTACGCTGAATTTACAGCGGCTTACTCTACCAAGGATTCTCATGACTGACATCTTATCTACTATCGCCGCTCAAAACGGTATCATCGAAGAAACTACTACTGTAAATTCAGACACTGCTGTACAAGCTACTTCTGAAGCCGAGTCTACAGAAGATCAAGTCACTTTTGCTGAACTTGACATCGCAAAGCCGATCCTTACCGCGCTTGAGCGTAGTGGCTATACCCACCCAACTCCTATTCAAGCACAAGCGATTCCTTTTGCTTTACAAGGTCGTGACTTACTACTTTCAGCACAAACAGGTAGTGGTAAAACAGCGGCATTCGTCATTCCAGTATTGGATCGTTTAAGCCGTGCGACTAGCTTTGATAAATTAACCAAAGCCCTTATCTTAACGCCAACGCGTGAGCTTGCTCAGCAGGTTCATGATAGCGTACGCACTTATTCGAAAGATATGCGTGGTTTATTCTGTGTGCCGCTAGTCGGCGGCGCTCCTTATAACGGTCAGATTACCGCGCTCAAAAAAGGCGTCCAAGTTATTGTTGCAACGCCTGGTCGTCTGCTTGACCATATCAATGCTGGTCGCGTTGACTTATCAAACCTTGAAGTACTAGTACTTGATGAAGCGGATCGTATGCTAGATATGGGTTTTGCTGATGATATCAGTGATATCCTAAAAGCAGCTCCTACTAATCGTCAGACTATTATGTGCTCGGCTACTTGGGATGGTCCTGTTGGCAAGATTGCCGCGACTTTCACTAACAATCCTGAGCGCGTTGCTATCAAAGTAGAATCGGCTCATATCGATGAGACAGTCTATTATTGTGATGATTTCAATCATAAAAACAAAATCTTAGACAAAATCGTTTGTGAAAAGGACGTTGATCAAGTGATCATCTTTGCCGCCACTAAACGCAGCACTGAAAAACTAGCTAAGCAATTACAAGATGACGGCCACAAAGCCAGCTTCTTACATGGTGACTTGCCACAAAGCAAGCGTAACCGCATCGTGCAAGACTTACGTAATGGTAAATGCAAGATTTTAGTCGCCACTGATGTTGCTGCTCGTGGTCTTGACGTTCCAGCTTTATCACATGTTATCAACTATGATTTACCACGCCAAACTGAAGATTATGTCCATCGTATCGGTCGTTGTGGTCGTGCGGGCCGTAGTGGTGTTGCTATTAACTTATGTAGCATGGATGATCGTCCACAGCTCAATGCAATCAATCGTTATTTGAATCGCAAAATGGAAGTGTCTGTGATCGAAGGCTTAGAGCCGAAGAAAACTTATGTACCAAGTGAGAATAAAGGTAATGGTCGCGGCCGTGGTCGTGGACGCTCAAATGGCGGTGGTGGTAATGGCCAAGGCCGTGGTCGCTCGACTGGTGGCGGTTATCAAGGTAAGCCTGAAAATGCTCGCGGTCGCTCAGGTGACAGTAGCAAAGGTACAGGTCAACGCGCCAGCAACGATAGTGGCTATCAAGGCCAAAGTGCTGGCAAGCCACGCGATTCATCAGGCAAGCCTAATGATCGCTTCGGTGGTAAGCCGTATCAAGGTAAGCGTACTGGCGGTCCTAGCCGTGGTGATAGCGCTGGCGTTCCACGCGGTGAGCGCGCTGCAACAGGTCGTGGTCGTCCAAGTGGCAGCCAAGGTCGTCCAGCCAACCGCTCAGACAGCGGCAACCGTGGCCAAGGTCGCTCAAGCGGTGGCAACCGTGGTAACAATTCGTAAGATGCTCAACAAAGCAGTATTCTATACCTAAAGCTCGCTATCAAGATAATTATCTAAAGCCAGCTTTGAAAAAAAGCCAGATACTCGTTATCTGGCTTTTTTGTGTCCGAAGCAAATCTTTGTGTAGGGTGCGGTTAGCGCAGCGTAACCCGCCATTAAATTATCTTGGATAGTTATTTTAGAATAATAAACTAGCTGCGTAGGCTGGACTTTTAACCCAGCTCATTTGTTTGCATTATTCAATATAGCCTAACTACTTATTAATTTCATAGTCTATTTATAAAGATTAATTTGTTAGTAACCGCGACTTGCGCATAGATTTTGCCTTTATTATACTGCACGCTTTTACTGCTCCTTATACTGGAAACCTGCGATGCTCGCTATGTCTTACTCAGCTATTGAAAGCTTACCTGTTGCCTTTGGTATTATTATGGCGATTATTGGGCTAGTTTTTTATACCCAAGCACTGCCAGGCAATTTCTGGCGACGTTTTTATGCCGTTTTGCCAGGTATTGTGCTTTGCTGCTTTATACCTGCAACGCTCAATAGTCTTGGGGTGTTTGCCGATGGCATAGGCTCACAGATTTATGGCTTTACGGCCACTTATTTGCTACCAGCCAGCTTATTACTGATGACATTATCTATGGATGTTCCTAAGATTTTAGGACTTGGTTGGAGAGCTGTCGCTATGTTTTTTGCGGCAAGTGTCGCTATTGTTATCAGTGGGCCGATCAGCTTAGCGCTGGCAAAGTGGGTATCGCCCGAGATGTTCACTGATGACACGCTATGGCGTGGGTTTTCAGCGGTAGCGGGTAGTTGGATAGGGGGCGCGGCCAATCAAGCTGCTATGAAAGAGCTGTTTGGGGTCAGTGATGATCTATTTGGGATGATGATCTTAGTTGATACCACTAATGCCTCGCTGTGGCTCTTGATTATTCTAGTGCTGGCGAAGCATAGCGCCAAGATAGATAACTGGTTAAAAGCGGATTCTAGCAGTATTGATAAAGTCATCAAAGCTGTTGAGAGCTATGAGCGTGATCATGAGCGACCAGCAACGCTCAATGATTTGATGGTGATGTTTGGCTTATGCTTTGCGATGGTTGGAGCGGCGCACTTTATTGGTGGTCAAATCGCAGAGGCTTTTGCACCTTATAGTTGGGCGGTGCAATATAGTTTTGCCAGCGCGTTTTTTTGGATGGTGGTTATCATTACCTTAATAGGTGTGGTTTTTTCTTTTACCAAAATACGCAGGCTTGATCACGTAGGCGCATCAAAGATAGGCACGGTATTTATTTTTGTGTTGATTGCCGCCATAGGCATGCAGATTAATTTGGCAGGTATCGTCTCGCAGTGGCGGCTATTGCTAATAGGACTGGTGTGGATGGCTATCCATGTGATCATTATATTTATAGTTGCCAGAATTATCCGCGCACCGTTTTTCTTTTTGGCCGTCGGCTCCAATGCTAATACTGGTGGCGCATCAAGCGCTCCAATTGTCGCGACTGCCTTTCACCCTGCGCTTGCGCCTGTTGGCGTGTTTTTGGGAATATTAGGCTACGCAATGGGTACTTTTGGTGGTTATATTAGCACTCAGCTCATGCGTTTAGTAGTGACCTGAGGAGTCATCACTTCAGTTTATTTTAGATACAAACATCGCTGTAAATGATAAAACTGATATCGTATACTGATGGGAGTATTTTTAATACTTAAGTGTTAGCACTTTAAACATCACTATAAGGATATACAGATGTTAGGAAAAATGATGTACCAGCCATTACTTCTTAGTGGTTTACTCGAGCACGCGGCTCAGTACCATGATGATACTGCCGTGTTATCAAAAGAAGTCGATGGCACTATGACCCATAGTGACTGGATAACTGTTTCGAACCATTCAAAACAGTTGGCAAATGCTTTGGCAGGATTAGGTTTGCAAGCTGCGGATCGTGTTGCCACGCTGGCGTGGAATAATGTCCGCCATCTAGAAGCTTGGTATGCCATCTCAGGCAGCGGTATGATTTGTCATACGATTAATCCTCGACTATTCCCTGAGCAGCTCAGCTATATCATCAATGATGCTGACGACCAAGCATTGTTTTTCGATATTACCTTTTTACCCTTAATCATGGCGATTAAAGAGCAGATCAAAGGCATCAAGCACTTTATTTATCTTGGTGATCGTGATGAGAAAGTATTAGAAAAGCTCCCAGAAGCGTTGTTTTTTGATGAGTTATTAGCGGATAACAGCGCTGATTTTGACTGGCCGCAATTTGACGAAAAGACTGCCAGCTCTTTATGCTATACCTCAGGCACTACGGGCAATCCAAAGGGTATCTTATACTCGCATCGCTCGTCAGTGCTACATGCTATAGCGCTTAGTATGCCTGATGTATCATCCCTTTCTGCAAAAGATGTGCTACTACCTGTCGTCCCTATGTTCCATGTCAATGCTTGGGGCACGCCCTATGCTGCCGCGCTCACTGGTTGCTCGCTGATTTTACCTGGGCCTAACCTTGATGGCGATAGCTTAGTCAAGCTGATTGATGAGTATAAAGTCACCCTATCCCTTGGTGTACCGACGATTTGGCAGAGTCTACTTGCTGCTGCCAAAAGCAGTGGTAGTAAGCTTGAGAGTATGACGCGTACTATCGTCGGCGGCGCAGCTTGTCCACCCTCAGTGATCAAGACTTTCCGTGAAGACTTTAATTGTGATGCGATACACGGTTGGGGCATGACCGAGACCAGCCCGCTGGGTACGATGAATCAGATAAAAGCGAAGCACAAATCACTCAGTAACGATGAGATGAATAAGCTGCGTGAGTCGCAAGGTCGTCCGCCTTATGGAGTACAGCTACGCTTGATGGACACCGAAGAGCCAACCAAACCTGTAGCAGAAGATGGTCACTCTCAAGGGCGCTTGCAAATCCGTGGTCATTGGGTGATTGATGATTACTTTACTGAGAACCCAGATGCTATAACGGCTGATGGTTGGTTTGACACAGGTGATATCGCAACTATCGACGCTGATGGCTATATGAATATCCGTGATCGCTCAAAAGATCTAATCAAATCAGGCGGTGAGTGGATATCATCGGTGGAGCTGGAAAACATCGCCGTTGAACATCCACAAGTGAAGATGGCAGCCGCCATTGCCGCCAAGCACAAGCAATGGGGTGAGCGCCCTGTACTGATCGTAGTAAAAGAAGAAGGTTCAGCCGTCACAGAGAGTGATGTTTTAGAGGTTTATAACGACCGTATCGCTAGTTGGCAAATACCAGATAAAGTGGTTTTTGTTGACAATATAGTGTTGAATGGTGCAGGTAAGATGATGAAAAATAACTTACGTGATGCCTATGGTGATGTATTGCTTGAGTCGTAAGTTTTTGACTGAATAAGTCTTGTTTTTGTTGAAGGAGCCTGCAATCTTGTAGGCTTTTTTATTGTACTTATTGCTCTAAAAAACATGCCCTAGTCAAAAAAAGTAGCTTTGATTCATCATATACCGGTGCTAATAGGACGTCTTTAAAGTGTTGTGGCTATCAATTATCAATTATCAATTATCAATTATCAAAAAAACGGTTTTTGATAAAAATAAAATTAGATAGTAAACTGATGTATATCATCACTCAAATTAAGATAAAAGATTAAGTCGATAATATGAATAATGAGGAGTCAAACATGAGCAAACGACAAGCAAAAAATATTGAAGACTATAGACATTTAACCGTCGATGGTCCGCTAACATTAGAGCTGACTCAAGATCAACAAGCTATGATCCTAAAGACTTATGACTATGGACTTAATAAGTTAACTGATGTGGATGAGATGCTATTAAGCGCGGTCATACGGCAGATGAAAGAAGCTATTCATCCAGAAAACCATTCAGGAAAATAAGTGTGTTTTGCACAAGTCGCTAATGACAGAAAAGATGATGAGTACTTTAATCGAACGCGCTAATTGAGCTTATTAGACGTTTCTGTCTAAATAATATCCTAACCACTCTAAGAATTTATTACTAGTTGTCGCCACATTTAGTCGTAAGTAAGTTGATTCTTTAACACTAGGATTGAATAACTGCCCTGGAGCGACTAGCCACTTATCCTTGTAAGCATCTAATGCCAGCTGCGCGGTATCTTGCCCAGTATCAACCCAAACGAACATGCCTGCCTGCGTCTGTTTAGGATAAACAATACCAATACTCGGTAATGATTGGCGCAAATTCTGATGAGCCTCATATAAATTCTGCTGTACTTTTTTTAATTGGCGTCGATATTCTCCTTGCGTCCATAATTTATGAATCACTCGCTCGCCAAATTCTGGTGTAGTCATATTACTCAAGGTTTTGACTCTTAACATATCCTCAATAAATCTATCAGGGCATACTAGCATACCGACACGCCAACCTGATGACATAGATTTTGAAAATCCTGTCGCATAAAACACCCGCTCGAACTGATCAAGGCTAGCATAACGCAATGCTTGACCATCAGGCACAAAAGCGGCGTATAAATCGTCTTCAAAGATATAAGCATCGTATTCATGAATGAGCTTTAGGACTTGATGAGCGCGGGCAGGGTGGAGATTATAGGACGTTGGATTATGTAATACGCTATTGGTAAGATAGAGCTTAGGTCGATGCGCTGCAAACAACTGCTGCATCTGCTCAATGTCAGGACCTAAATGATCACGCTCTACAGCAATTACTTTAAACCCCAGTTGCTGCAGGCAACTCGACAACCAAAACCAGCCTGGATTATCTACTATCACCGTATCACCTGACTGTAATAATAATTGCGCCACCAAAGTCACCGCTTGTGATACACCAGCGGTGGTCGCCACATTGTCAATAGAGGTATGCATTCCTAAAGTATCTAAGTGCTGAACTAGCTGCTGACGCAGAGGTAGATATCCTTTAATATCTCCATAATCATAAACAAAGCTGTCGGCTTGAGCAGTAACTTGCCGAATAGCCCACTCCATCTTGTCATTGCGTATCCAATCATTCGGTAGCACACCAGCACCAGGTGCCTGATGGCGCGGTATCTCACTAAACATCTGATTGACCAGCCAGCGGGTATCTATGACGGGTGTTTTACTCTTTGTTTCTACCGTCCTCTCTACCGTTGCCTGCTCTCGAACATAATATCCTGAGCCAGGCTTAGCTAGAAGTATGTTTGTAGCCACTAGCTGCTCGTAGGCTTGAGTCACTGTGAAGCTTGAGATATTGAGTAATTTAGCAAGCTTGCGAACCGATGGTACGCGTTGATTAGGCAAATAAATCTGCCAGTCAATGCGCTGCTTTATCCATTCAGTAACAGCGACTGTCTTGGTTACTTTAGGATTGAGAACATAGGTATCTATCATTGTTTCGCAAGCCTTTGGTTAAAGTGTTATGGTAGCTGTATTAGCAACTGTTATGGTAAATAAATCTATACACTTTGTTGATTGTAAATAGAACTGTATCGGTACTGTTATGATGCTAATCGCTATTATAACAGTATAAGTAACAGTATAAGTAACTATGCCTTAGGTCTATAATCATCCTCTCAAAGTTGGTCGTTAAAAGTTAGCTCTGCACAAGGCCTATATATGCAAATCAATAACAAACTGCCCAACCACGTCTATTTTTTATTAATTGGTCAAAGTATCAATCTAACGACAGCGGTGCTATCGGTAACTGTTGCAGCGCTTGTCGGGCTATCTTTGGCGCCCAGTATTGGTTACGCTACTATTCCCTACGGATTACAGTTTTTAGCCATTCTACTAAGCACCGTTATGTTTTCAAAACTTATGAAGGCATTTGGTAGATATCGGATTTTTAATGCAGGTATTGGCTTTTTGTTTTTGTCAGGCATCATAGGGTTTTTATCTTTAATAGATCATAACTTTTTTTACTTATGTATCAGTCATTTTCTATTAGGGTTATTTATATCAACCGCTAACTTTTATAGGTTTGCCGCTACAGATAGTATAAGTGGTGAGCTCGTCCCCAAAGCCACTTCAATGGTCATCTCAGGTGGGGTGTTTGCCGCGATAGTCGCACCATTACTAGCTATCAATTTAGCTAAAGCGTCAGACTTACCTGATTACTCACTTATTTATCTGGCTTTATCCGTGCTTGCCATTATTTTATTTATCATTATTTATTTTTGGAATCAAGCAAACGCGCGTCACGATAAGAGCATTGTAAAAACAAAAACGCCTGTCGCTAATGCTATAGAAGTCAAAAAGTATATTATTGTCATTGCTGTATTGGGCGGCGCTTTAGGCTATTACATTATGAATCTTATGATGATAGCGTCGTCATTATTCTTAAAGCAAAGCCATTCTTTTGATTATGCCTCCTACGCTATTCAAATGCATGTACTGGCTATGTTTTTGCCTTCGTTTTTTGTAGCCAAGCTCATTAACCTCATCAATAGCGTCAACACCATCATATTGGGCTTTGTTTTAATCTCTATATCTTGCTTACTGCCCGTTCTTTTAGACAATACTATTTTTATTAATATTGCTTTGATTATCTTAGGCGTTGGCTGGAATTTTACTTATTCAGGAGGCTCAACACTGCTGAGTAATATTCAAGGCGCGCAGAGGTTAAAATTCCAAGGAATTAATGAAACGGTCATTGCTTTTTTTGCAACCTTAGGCGCTTTTCTTCCTGCGCCTATATTGAGCTATTTTGGCTGGATAGATACTAATTTAGTATTCTTTATTTTTTCTATTTCGATATCTATCTTTTTTATCGCATCGGTATTTATCTTTAAAAAACGCAGCTATTGATTAAGAGTTATATTATCAACACTTTGAATTTGAAAATATTTTTTTAGAATAATAAATTTAGGATAAACACATGACGCCTATTCATATTGCCTTAGCAATACTGGTGACCTTCATTTGGGGGGTGAACTTTACCTTTATCACTTGGGGGCTTGAGAGTTTTCCGCCATTGATGCTCACTGCGATGCGATTTTTCTTTACCGCTGTGCCATTGGTTTTGTTTCTTAAGCCACCAAAATTTAATCGTAGCTTATTTATCTATGCTATCGGTACTTTTGTTATGCAGTATGCCTTTGTATTTACGGCGATGCATTTGGGTGCATCAGCAGGATTGACCGCGTTGGTGCTACAGCTGCAGATATTTATCACCGTATTACTTGCGTATTTAATGCTAGGTGAGGCGGTCAGTCGCATACAGATTATCGGTATGCTAGTCGGTGTCCTAGGGCTGAGTGTGATTGCGCTAAATCTTGGCGGTGACATGCCGCTGATCGGCTTTATCTGCATCTTGATTGCGGCAATAGGTTGGAGCTTTGGCAACATCGCCTCAAAGCAGGTCTCAAAACAAGTATCTAGGCAAGCCGCTACGAAGACTATGCAGCAAAAGGCAGGCGTATCTAATGTTCAGCCTAATACTGTAGGAAATAAAGCATCAGCAGTAACGGCTTTAGCATTAGTCGTTTGGGGTGGTCTAATTGCTTGTGTGATTTTAATTGTAGCGTCACTTGTATTTGAGAGTGATGCCTGGCAACTAGCTACCTTTACACAAGCATCGCTCAAGTCTTGGTTATCGCTTGGATTTATTGTGTATATTTCAACGCTGATTGGCTTCGGACTATGGGCACATTTATTGGCGCAAAATACCGCCTCTAAAGTTATGCCATTCGCTCTGTTAGTGCCTATATTTGGTATGGCGACCTCAGTGTTGCTCACGGGCGAGCAGGTGACATGGTGGAAGATGCTAGCGATGGTATTGATATTATCGGGATTGGTACTGGCTAATGTGAAGGTAGGGTTTATCAAAAAAATATTTATCATTAGTAAAAAATAGCTTCTGTAAAGTGGGTTTTACGCACCGACAATGACACCTTTTAACTCTGAATTCTGGTGCGATGGAGTGCACCCTACGCCTGAAATTCATTTTATGAAGTAGATTAAACAACAGCTAGTTCTAAAACAAAAACCCAGTTATCGCTTAGCGTTAACTGGGTTTTTACTGTGCTGTTTTCGGGAGTGTTAATAATAAAGCACTTAACTTAATTTAAATCTCTGGAACTTAAAGTCTAGTCCCAATAGCCTTTAGGGCACTTAGGCAACTCAACCAAAGTCTTACGCAGGGCGTCTGCCCACTGATGACGGATAGTATTAAAATACTCATCACGCTCATCAATACGGCGACCCTTAGGTATCTTTAGGCTGTCGTTTTCATAGAGCATAAAGTCTATCGGCATACCTACAGATAGGTTGGAGTTTATCGTTGAGTCAAACGACAGCATTAGCGCGCGCGCCGCATGTCTAGGATCGGTCTCATAATCAATAGAGCGATCAAGGATCGGCTTGCCATACTTGCTCTCACCTAACTGAAAGAATGGCGTATCCTCGGTGGCCTTGATACAGTTGCCCTCACGATAAATCTTATATAGCTCAGCAGGCTGACCTTTTATCTGACCGCCCAGCATAAATGAGCTAGTAAATTGACCGTCAACATTCGCGTTGGCGACTTGTTTGGCGTGGTTCATGACATTACGCATGCATTCACCAACCATTTGCGCCGCATCAAATAGGCTCAAGACTGTGTTTAAATTACTCTCAGCACGCTGGTCGATATCATTCTGCAATTTGGTAAATACTGCCTGTGAAGTAGCTAAGCTACCTGCGGTTTGGAGTACCATAAAGCGCTCGCCTTCAATACCATAATGATAGAGCTTTTTGAAGGTTGAGATGTGATCAACGCCAGCATTGGTGCGAGTATCACTAGCGAAAACCATGCCATCCTTTAAACGAACGGCGGCACAATAAGTCATAGAAACCCTTAGTAATGAACATAAATAAAAATAGCGGACGCTATGATAGCCTAGTGACAAGGACTTGACTGTAAAGATTTTCGTAACCGCCGCCCATGCGCACTCCGCGTACTGGTGCGGTATCTAGATAATCGCGACCGATCGCCACATAGACATGCGAGTTAGGCTGAAACGCTTGGTTGGAGATGTCAAAAGTGTACCAGTAGCCATCTAAGTAAGCCTCAGCCCACGCATGACTTGCCATGTGGTTTTCGGTATCGTCATATAGGTAACCTGACACGTAACGTGCTGGAATCTGCTTATCACGCAGCATACTGATAAACACATGGGTATGGTCTTGACACACGCCCCCTTTAGTGGCAAAAGACTCAGCAGCCGTGGTGCCAACATGGGTTACGTTCTTCACAAAAGGCATCTTCATAATCAGCTCATTAGCCATAGTTTTGAGACTATCATGAGTGACATTCTTCAAGAACGGTGCAGCGAAGTCGCGCATCTCTTGTGAGCACTTGGTCAAGGGCGTCTGCACTGTAAATAGCAAATAGGGCACATGATCCATGTCTTGTAGGCGCTCAGTATCGGTATCGATTTCGACGATGCCTGAGGCTTGCATCTGTAGGTTATTGTGTGCCTCGTTACGACTCAAGGTGAGCCAATCATTACCAAAACCATCCTTTTGATTGGTGGCCACTTTGGGTAGCATAACATCCCAGCGGTGAATAACTTGATGGGATAGCTGCATAGGCGTCATACGGATATACTGCACACTACGCTGCGCCAGCTCATCGTAATAGTAATTGGTTTGATGACTGATTTGAAGTTTCATAGTCTCTTCCTATTGGTATTTTATTATGTCTTATATATCTGCAGTTTATTCTCTAATCTCATTCATTAAAGTCATTAGACACCTTGACGCAAGATAAGATTGAACTCTTTGCTGATTAAGCCAAAATCACTAAAGCGTTTAGATCTGATCATCTGATTGGTCAGACGGATTAGCTCACGCCAGCGCGTATTCTCAGGTAACTCATTGATCCAATGCTTAAATTGTAGACTAATTTCCATCGAGTCCTCATCCAGTAATACTGCTCGTTCTAATTGCTCAAATTGACGCCCTAACTGCCAAAAGCAAGTCACGGTTGCATGCTCTTGCTTCATAGCAGCATTACAAGCGTACAGCTGTAAGGTGGCAGCACGATAAGTACCTGCGCTTGAGAGGCGCTTAATTAAGTTATAGAGCTCTGCAGTATCTTTACCTAGTACCCCTTTGGCTTCTTGGACGTTGGCCTCAATCGACTGTACGACATTAGGGATGATAGTCTGCTCAAGATTAATCATGATTTGAGCTTTCATAACTTTAAGCGATTCGTCAGCATCAGCTTCAAAGCCTAAATGCGTGATCAGATGCTGTACTTGCGATTTTTTGAGATCGCCTTTGATTATCTGTTTCATAATGCTGTCATAATAATACAGACGCTCACTGTAACGACCAAGCCAAATTAAATGACTGGCTGTTGAGAGTAGCAAGATCATAGGCGCATCATCTAAATGCTCATAACCTGCCTCTATAGGCTGCGCACGATCAAAGTATTCGGAGTGACTTGAGAGGTTTTTTTCAAGCGCATGGTCTGGCTTGCCAGCATTAGTATTAACATTGTCATTGGCACTGCTATCTGAAATGCTGTCATCAATAACCCAAGTGTCTTTGATACCGCCGCCTTGCGATGAGTTGACCACCAGTGAGCCTTCAACCATCGCGACACGGGTCAAACCACCTGGTACGATATCTACTGAACCATCGCCGTGACTGAGGATAAAGGGGCGCAAATCGATATGTCGCGGCGCGATACCATCAGCGACAGCAGTAGGGTTGGTTGAAAGCGAAATCGTCGGCTGCGCAATAAAGCCTGCTGGGTTTTCAAGTAAGCGAACACGATAGTCTTCAATCTCTTTTTTAGTGGAGGTTGGGCCAATAAGCATGCCATAGCCACCAGAGCCTTGCGTTTCTTTGACTACCAGCTTATCTAGATTATCTAAGACATATTTGAGCTCGTCTGGTTTACGGCATTGAAAGGTTTGGATATTGGGCAGTATTGGCTCTTCATCCAAATAAAACTTAATCATATCAGGCACAAAAGGATAAAGACTTTTGTCATCAGCGACGCCTGTGCCGGGTGCGTTAGTTATGACGACATTGCCAGCACGATAAGCGCTCATCAGCCCTGATACACCCAGTATAGAGCTGGACTCAAACGCTAATGGGTCAATAAACGGATCATCGATACGGCGATAGATCACATCGACTTGTACTTTACCGCGTATGCCTTGCATGTAGACTTTGCTGTCTTCAACCACCAGATCATAACCATGTACCAGTGGCACATTCATCTCATGCGCTAAGAACGCATGCTCATAATAAGCACTATTAAATCGCCCTGGGGTCAAGATTACAATTTGCGGATCGTATTTGCTCGTTGAGCTGGCAAGACATTTTTTGAGACGCATCGGGTAATCACTAATCCCTAGAATAGGGGTGTGATCGAACATATCGGCTAACAGCGTCTCAGAGATATTACGGCTCTCCAGCATATAAGAGACGCCAGAGGGTGTACGTAGATTATCCTCTAACACACAAAACGTGCCATCCTCATCACGGATCAAATCAATACCGCTAATATGCGAATAGATAGGCTTATCCAGCTCAATACCCATCATCCATGGCTCATAGCAGCCACTAGCATAGACGTAACTATCAGGCACGACGCCTGCTTTCATGATAGCTTGCTCGTGGTAGATGTCATGCAAAAAGGCATTTAATGCAGTAATACGCTGCTTACAGCCTTTTTCAATGATCTCCCATTCACTAGCGGCGATAATACGTGGAATAATATCAAAAGGGATCATCCGTTCAATATTCTTAGCGTCGCTATAAACCGTAAAGGTGACACCCTTACGATAAAAGATATTTTCGGCTTGCTCATTAAGATGATTGAGCGCGTCCATATTGATGGTGTCTAGCCAATTACCAACGGTTTTGGCGACAGGCCGATACTGACCTTCGCTAATGATTAGCTCATCGAAGCTTGGTTTTTTAGTGGGTTTTTGCGTGTCCTTGCCAGCGCTTTTAGGACTATTCTTAGTTGCAGCGGCTGTAGATTGACTTTGCTCCTGAGTGCCATTGTCGGCTGAAGTTTGAGTATCTGTTGCAGATTGAGTCTGTTTTTGAGTTTGGGTCTTTTTATTCATAAATACCTCACGCATCCTTGATAGAGTTATTGACTAAGGACTATAGACTAATAGTGATGAGTCCTATAGCTGTTTTAATTGATCACATATCCTATGTCTGACCTCGACTATACCGCGTCTATAGGCTTATGCACAACATGAGTTTGATAATTTAATAACGTTAAAGTTACAATCTAAACGATAATTAAAACAATCATTACGAATAATATAAGCACTTGCACGATCATTATCTATAGCTCAATGTCAAAATATACTGATAATAAAGAAGCGCTATAAAATCAATGTTAATAGCAGCGAATTAAGACAAGTAAAGGGGTAAACGTAATTATGCACAGTTGTTATTCGTTTATAAGATCAGCTACTGTTGCAATAGCTATTATCAGCCTAAACGGCTGTAGTAATAATGAGGATGTCATTGAGCTTGTCTTACCGACAGGCAGTAATGTTGTCGCGCTTGGAGACTCGCTCACTTACGGCTATAGCGTCAACAGAGACCTTACTTATCCTGCGGTGTTAGCAGATATGACTGGTTGGAAAATCATCAATGCCGGTGTCAATGGTAATACTTCAGCCAATGTACTGGGGCGGATTGATACTGTTATCGCGCAAAATCCAGATTTGGTATTACTGAGCGTCGGTGGTAATGATGTACTGCGCCGAGTACCGTCAGAGGTTACAGCGGCTAATATCACAACGGCTGTTAAGCAGCTAAAAGCCGCCAATATTGACGTTATCCTAATCGCACAGCCTTATTTTAGCGCCAGTGCACTGTTCGGTCGTGCCAGCGACAATCCAATCTATGCTAGTATCGCTAAGAGCGAAAACGTACCGCTATATAGCAAGCGCTGGTCCGAGGTAATCTCTAACAATGCGCTCAAGTCCGACCAAATTCATGCCAATGCTGCAGGCTATCGCTACTTTGCAGAGGGGTTGTACGCGTATTTACAACAAAATGGCGTAGCGCGTTAAACTTTGAACGATTTTTAGATGTAAAAAGGAGCGCTTAATCAATAAGCGCTCCTTTTTATTCATATCCCTTAAAACAAAGCGTTAAGCTTGACGGTGACAGCTACATTACAACGATTAATCCTTCATCGGCAGGTATCTTGCCCGCGCATACCTCAGCGTATACATTAGATAATCCTTCAACGCCATCGAGCTGCTTAATCTGCAGCCATTCATTGGTTTTAGCCATGCTGTGCATCACATAACGCATGGACTGCTTATTGAATGCTTCCATACCTAATTGCTTTATTAGATGCTGAATGTGACTCGGCGCAAAGAACGGATGGCTTCGCTCACGGATAATACCCTCGACCTGACGCGGCTCATCCCAATGGGTCGCACCGACATTGCTGGTATAACGCATGTTATCACCTAAATGCGTATGCAAGCGACTGAGCACATCGGTATTGGCGGACATATCGATAATAGCTGTGGGTTTACTGGCATCGATCTGTTCTAGATCATCATAGCTGAGCACACTATCGTAAGCGTTGATTGAGTTCACAAAGTCAACGTTACGCGCTGAGGTCAGACCAATCACTGCAGGCGCGTTGTCATCATTAATGAGGCCATAAGCCAACCCTGTACTGGTCTTACTTGAGGCGCTAATGATGATAATTTGCTCGGCATCGAACCAGTGATTGCTCTCAAGCAAATCGTGCAAGCAATACGAGGTTAAGTGCAGCACAAAAAGCAGCATACGTGAATTATCATTAGCACGATCATAGCCACGCTCATGATTGACGCGCTGATATAAATTATAGCCTGGCGGCAGGTGCGAGCGATGGTCGCTGGCATCCATCATACTCGTCTTGGTGATGTGCGCAGGCTTGAGCACTAACTCATTAGCGGGCGGGAAGTAACCAAATAGACGCTCACCAACAGGTAGATCTGCACAGTTTGACTGAACGACATCAGCAAAACCCCATACTGGGATAATACCCCATTGCTTAGGGTCGTCACCGTTTGGCGCAAAGAACTGCCAGTAACGTAGTTGATCGCCCATGACCGCATAAGTGATATTATTCGCGGTAAAAGCAAAGCGATCGACTTTAACTAGTACCTCACCGTCGCTGATCGTTTGCGCGGGTGCCTCAACTACACGCGATTGGGCCAAATCTGCTTTATTAGTTTGAAATTCCTGCATAATTTTGTCCTTTTATTATGGTTCAACGTTTATCATAACCTACAAGCACCTTGATAAAGTCATAAAGACGCTTGTAAGCTGACAAGACTCTAAGACTTTGCGTGACGCGCTGCCATAATTTGCATGGTTTCACCGACGAGCTTTGGCATATTCGCCGCCGCTTTTGGCATTGCCGATTTGATACGCATCAAGGTAGCGCCTTGCTCTGGCGTCATCTCACTGCTCGGTTGGACTAGTCGGGTAAAGCCATCCAAGCGATTATTAATCAGCCAATCGCGTATCTCAGGCTCTTTGGCCCAGCGCTGCTGATTACGCATTTGCGCCATGATGCCCATGAGCCAATCGGTATCATGGTTCGGTAATGGCACAACGCCGCATATCTCGTTTTTGGTCGCCTCATCATCGTAGCTTGCCTCAATATGAGCGATGAAAGCGGCACTAAATACCGGCTGATAGGAGCGTACGGTCTGCACTATGATCTTGTTACCTTTGAACACTCTATAGATATCGGAGACCGGTACCGCGCGCGCGGAGCAATCAACATGCATCGTATTGGCAGTGGTTGCGATGCTATCTTGCCCACTGTTACCAAAAGCAATCTTATCAACGTCCAAGCGGGTCACTCGGCCTTTACGCACGATGTTTTTGACGCGGCGTAATTGTGCTAGCTCATCTTTGCTGACAGTCGCCCCATGAAACATCTGCGGTTTGACGTCGGGGTCAATACGCATCAACACGCCTGCTTGCTCTAATCGATTAAATAGATCGTCCATGTTTTCAGCTTCGCCAATAGCTTCCGCTTGTGCTGCTTGCGCGCCCATCGTATCGTTAAAAAATTCACGCGAGGGCTGAGCGTTTTTGCGATCGAGTAGCCAGCCATCTCTTGAGACTATCCACGTGATATCATCAGGCTCTATTTGATTCTCTAGTAACCAAAGTACCGCATCGATACCTGTTTTGCCGCCGCCAATTACGACGTAGCCATCACGCAGGGTATTTATATTTGGTAAGTTGTTAAGCGGCTCAAATTGTACCCCATCGGCAACTGTAAAACTTGGCGTATGCGTTGAGGGGACAGAGGTTTTAAAGTAAGTACCATCGACAATTTTTTTATTAACTTTAACTTGATACTCTTTATCAGACAATATTGACTTAAAGGTAGCGACGCCGTCATCTGCGTTCTCACTGTCATAATCATACTCACACATAGGGAAGTACTGAACGCGGCCACTCGGCAAAAACGTCTACTTCATGACCTGATCATAGTAGGCCATCACTTGATCGCCAGTTGCCAGCTCCGCTAAGCCTTTGTTTAAGCCAACCTCATCGACAGTACCATTGCACAGCTCGCGTGAGCTTACCCCATAAAAGGAGGAGGGCTGATGTAGCGTCACGAACGAATACGCATCGTTCCAATGTCCACCCGGCTTATGATGACGATCGATAATGATGATATTGGCATTGGTCTCAGTCAGCAATGTATCAGCAAAGGCCATTCCAACCGCGCCGCTGCCAATAATCAAATAATCAGTCTCTACATGTTGAATAGGCATAGCGTCTTTGCATCCTGTGTGAGTAAACGAATAATTAACGAACAAGTGTTGTTAAATAACAGTGTTATATATTAAGATGACACTGTTATAATTGTCAAGCTTTTATCAATTATACTTGTAGATAATGCCAAAATAGCTTATAACCGTCAAAACATAGCGAGAGTCCAATGAGTACAGTAGATCCTAGAACAAAAATACTAAACGCCGCTTCAGCTTTATTCTTAGAAGGCGGCGGTGCGGCCCTAAGCGTCCGTGCTATATCAAGCCGCGCAGGATTATCAACGATCGGTATTTATAAGTACTTTCAAGGCAAGCAAGGCATATTGGACGCGCTATATATCGAAGGCTTCAATTATGTCCGCGATGCAATGTGCGTGCTCGCTGATGATGAGCGGGCAAGTAAAGCGCAAGTATTGGCCTCTTGTCTAGGATATCTTAATGTTGGTGAGCAACACGAAGCGCATTATCGACTTATCTTTGGCGAGGCGGACGCCGGTTACGAGCCATCAGAGAATGCAGTTGCCGCGCGCAACAAGGCGTTTGCGAAGTTAGTTCGCGTGGTTGGCTCCTATCTGGATGATAACGCAAGCTCATCTGAATGTCGGCAATTGGCGTTAGATATTTGGGCGATAGTACATGGCTATGTCAGCATCAGTCATCATGTCGCGCTCACGCACAATAAGAATCCTGATTGGAAACGTATGGCGCTGCGAGTCGTCGTTAACCAATTGGACGCGGCAAAACAGTCGGTTTAAAGTGAGTTATTCAAAATATACAAAATCGTTTTTCTTAGAAAATGACTGTTTTAGTAAGCGAATATTTTATAGATGATTTTACAGACGAATGCTTTGTAGAGGACTATAAGTGTACGTTTTACGATTCTTGCATTATGTAAATACCATCTCCGCCTTGAGTTTGACGGCAGAGGTTATGCAGCAAATAGATAAGATGGATATAAATTAAGTTATTGATTTTGTTTATATTATGTCGGTTTGTAAGCTATGTCTTTAGGCAAAGCATTTTATCTTTTTTAAAGTAGTAAGCGAAAAGGGCAGTGCATGAGTCAAACGGTGCGCTGCCTTTTCCTTTTTGTAACGCTTGCCAGCCAAACGACTATATTGTCCATTGATCTGAGATAATAGCTACTAGGTAGCGCTGCCCTTGATATTCATCAAATACCAAGCGTATTGCGCGCCAGTCCATGCCGCTATATTGCTCACTGCCACCATGATAAAACTCAACAAAATCAGCGTCTTGATAGACCTGATTTAAGTTATTGATGCTATTGCCGATAGCTTTTGAGTCATTAACGCTAATGGTCGGCTGGTTATCAAATTGCTTAGCATTAACCCACGTCTCCAAGTATTTAGGTAGTGGCGTGACTAACAGCTCACCTGTACCGTCCTTTTCACCCCACGTGAAGCGGATATTGGACTGCTGCAGATACTGAGTGAACTGCGCACGACTAAAGACTTTATCGGACTGAGGACGGACATAGGCGTACATCGAAAAGCGTACGCCACGTGTCGGGTGGATATCACTGATAATACTGGCATAGTCTTTATTGGCGAGGGCAGATTGTATGCCAAGCGCTTGTTCAGTCAGGGATTGATTTGTGGTCATGGAATCATTTGAGGTGTCTGACGATTTATTTTGCTCAGTAGGTGCAGTATTGCTAGGTAGCGACTGACAGCCTGTTACTGTTAATAATAGTGCCAAGCTAGCTGCGATAGCTAAAGATGAGCGAGAAAATGAAATCATAAAGGTATTCCTTTTAAATATATAAAAAAGCATAATGTGTTGTTATATTGGGGTGAGAATGATCGATAAGTGGTGTCATTCATTGTCGACAGTAATAATTTTATTACTGTCGACAATGCACATAGTTATGCTTAAATAAAGGTTAGCTATAAGTAGTCATGATGTCGTTTAGGAGAACATTATGCAAATGATATATTTATTGATAAAGAGGCTTCGGCTAGTATTGTTATTAATAACAATGATGACCAGTTCGGCTGTTGGCAATAATAAGCAATTTATAACAATGGACACAGCTAAGATAGCAACCATTAGCCAAATGTATGAGCAAGATATCAGTGTAGAAGGATTTAGCGAAAAACCTGTATTATTGGAATATAGCACAGCGGAGCTAATAGCCGCATTTGCGCTTGAGCAAGCATATTTTGACAGAGAACAGATAAGCTGTAATATCGGTCATGACATATTATGGGATTCACAAGATCCTGACTATAGCCAAGACAAGCAGTTTGCTGTCACTGAGCAAGGCTTAGTCAAAGTCAGCTTAGCGCAAGGCAGTAATATTTATTATGAGCTGGCGTGTACCAGTATCGATGAAAAAGCAGAATGTAAAATTGCTGACGTGATGTTAGATGAAGATATATATGGTAGTCGCACGTTAAAAAGTTATCTTATAAAAAACTGCGTTTAGATAGTCGGCGTGAATTTCAAAATTACTTTAAATATCTACAAGCTGAGACATTATGTGAAATTACATACGTAAAGTCTTAATATGGCGCAAACTCTAATAGTTAACTGGAATCTGAATAACCTCAAAGCCGTTGGTTTGTTTTCGCATAATGTATATTATGTTAAATAGACTCTATATTAGTTAACCGTTTATATCGATGGTCGTTATCTTCTCAACTAAAAAGTCCACTGCCGCTTTTACCTTTGGTACTAGATAGCGCTGTTTTTGGTACAGCAAATAAACCGCCATATCAGCATTTTGTGTGATGGCCAAATCGTGCTCAAATATCAGCTCTTGTAGTGCGCCTGATTCAAGATAAGATGCTAGTGCCCAACGAGTTGACATAAAAACACCTTCACCATTGCAAGCTTTTTTGGCAAGCCAAGCGCCATTGTTGGAGATGGCAACCGCAGGCCCTGACACATCGTGCCACTGATCCTCTATATAACATAACCACGGCGTTGGCCCTGTTGGGGTTTTAAAATACAGACCGCTATGATTTTTGAGCTCCATGGCAGTGCTTGGCATGCCATGCTTTGTAAAATAGCTTGGTGCGGCGACTGGAATAAAGCCATTATCCATAAGCCTGATCGCAATCACTCGCTCATTTGGTGCGTAACCACCACGAATAGCGATATCGACATCATCGCGTCCCAATGTCGACAACTCATCACTCAAACTGACATCCAATACAATCTGTGGGTACAAAGCACTAAACTCATCTAAGATCGGCAATACTACTTTTTCTCCAAAACCTACCATCGAGCTAATACGCAAACGACCCATTGGTGTAGTCTGATAGCTACGAACAGTCTCTTTGCTTTGCTCTAGTTGACTGAGTATCTGCTGCACGTCATTATAATAGACCTGCCCTACTTCGGTCAGTTTGACCATTCGCGTTGAGCGCTTTAATAATGTGGCTCCCAATGTTTTTTCTAAATCTGACACTCGTCTCGATAATGATGATGGTGGCACATTAAACACTTTTGCTGCCTTGGTAAAACTACCTGTTTCGACAACTTTACAGAAATAACGTATTGCACGTAACTGATCCAACTGAGCTCTCCAACCACTAAATATCTAAGTATTTTTATTTTATTATTGCCATAAAAGCAATAGTGATTGCTATTATCTGTTATATACAAGCCAATTAAAACCAGTAATAATGATTTTAATTCAATTTTTTACCTTTTAAGCCAATAATGGATGACTACCTTATGATTACTTTGCATGGATTTGCTGCGAGCAACTATTACAACTTAGTAAAACACGTTCTTTTACACAAAGAGATTCCCTTCCAAGAAAACTTGGTTTACCCAAGTAGCGATGAGCTATTAGCCGTCAGCCCCGTTGGCAAAGTACCCGCTATCACAACAGCTGAAGGTTTTGAGCTGTCAGAGTCCAGTGTTATCTGCGATTTTCTTGAAGATAGTTATCCCAAAAAGCCGCTATATCCCAAACCGGCCACAGAACGTGCGGTCGTACGTCAAATTATGAAAATAGCAGAGCTTTATTTTGAGCTATCTAGCCGTCGACTGATACCTTTTGTCTTCTCGGGGGCACAAGCACCACAAGTAATCAAAGACGAGGTACGTCAAGTCTTGACGCGCGGTATTATTGCTATGAATCGTTTGTGTAAATTTTCACCTTGGATTGCAGGCGATACATTCACGATGGCTGATATTTATATGTATTATGTCGCTACTATCGTACATACCTTTGCTTCAAGCCAGCTTAATTGGGATGTCTTAGCAGAGATTGACGGTATGAAAGCGTGGAACGATACGATGAAGCAAACTGACATTGCTCAAGCTATAGAAGCTGATCGTATGGCAAATATGCCAGAATTTATGCAACACGTACAAGCCCAAATCAAAGCTGCCAACGCCAAGTAGAGCTGAACTAAACAAAGCTAAATAATAGCTCATTTAAATAACGAACTATTTACGATCAACAAAAGACGCTTTGTCTAATACCTTTAATCATTTGCAGGAGCAAAAATTATGAGCGATACAAACATACAATTAATATCTACCATTAGTGCCGACAACAAACTTACCGTATCGTTGCAAGATATCGGCATGCCGCAGCCAAATGACGACCAAGTTGTCGTACGTATTGAAGCGGCGCCACTCAATCCATCAGATTTAGCGATTTTGTTTAGCGTCGCTGATATGTCTACCGCTGCGCAATCAGGTACCGAGAAAAACCCAGTTATCACAGCAGACGTCCCTGACAAGTTCATGCCAGCGGTCAAAACCCGCGTGGGCAAAGATACGCCTGTGGGTAATGAAGGCGCAGGTACTGTAGTTGCCGCAGGCTCATCACCGGCAGCGCAAGCCTTGATGGGAAAAATCGTTGCGGTCATCGGTGGCGGTACTTATCGCCAGTATCACTGCGTCAACGTGCAAAGCTGCTTGGAGCTAAAAGAAGGCACAACGGCTAAAGAAGGCGCATCCTCTTTCGTCAATCCGCTAACCGCCCTTGCGATGACTGAGACCATGCGCGCAGAAGGTCATAAGGCGATTGTTCATGCAGCAGCCGCTTCAAGCCTAGGTCAAATGCTTAATCGTATTTGTATGGCTGATGGCATCGATCTTGTCAATATTGTCCGTAAAGAAGAGCAAGAAACCTTGCTTCGTAATATGGGCGCAAAATACGTGGTTAACTCAAGCAGCGAGTCATTCCTTGCTGATTTGACTTCAGCGATTATCGAGACGGGCGCTACGATTGCCTTTGATCCTATCGGCGGTGGTCAGCTAACCAGCGATATCTTGAACTGTATGGAAGCCGCTATCACACGCGACGTCGAAGAATACAGCGTATACGGCTCTAATACCTTTAAGCAAGTCTACGTTTATGGCGGATTAAACCGAGGTCCTATTGTCCTTAATCGCAACTTTGGTTTTTCTTGGGGCGTTGGCGGTTTCTTGTTGTTCAATGCACTCGGTAAATTGGGAACCAAAACCGTTATGAAAATGCGTCAACGTGTGGCAGATGAGATCACTACTACCTTTGCCAGCAGCTATACTCATGAAGTGTCATTACCTGAGGTTCTACACTTACAATCTATCGCCGCCTATGGCAAACAAGCCACAGGTGAGAAATACTTAATTAAGCCTCAAAGCTAATGATGTTTTTAGCCAGTTGATTGATGGTACAGATAGCCTTTGAGCTCAAAACCATCTATAAAACTAGGTACGAAAAAGGCAGATACTGTATACAGTATCTGCCTTTTTTATGACTTATCCTAGGATGCTATTATTAAATATATCGTCAGCTAGAAAAATGACTTGCTGGATAGCTGAATAAGCAACACACTACACTAATTGCCTCATCGGCTCTCACGATACAATGTTGTTTGTGATTCGTTCTTAAAATCATCATAACTAATAGCGGGTTCGGTATTCACATCGCCCACATTCATCGAGCGCAGTCTAGTCGTTGATGGCGATACGGATTTATACTCTATCGGTCTTATATTTGCGGCAATAGTATTTAGACTCTCATTAACAGAATCCAAACGCGCAGCATTAGCCGCCTCTGCCGCTTCCTTGTCCGCTGTAGCTTGAGCATTGGCTAACGAGGTCTCTTGACCGATAACAGATATGTTTTTGTTCACCGCTGACATCTGAGAGTTAACTGAGCCTAGGCGATCGCTTAGCGCCACTAAACTATTATTGGCATTAAGAATAACGATAACGATAGCTATCAGTAATAAAATACAAAAAATGGCAATAGCAGTAAGTATTCTATAAGTATTGTTAGGCTTGTTATCAAAGTTACCGGCTAATACCCTAGTGTTATTAGCAAATGCAGGCTCGGATATTTGATAAGTAGCTGTATTCTCGTAAGCTACCGTTGTTTTATTTTGCTTGGTTATTCTTTTGTTAGCTCTTGTTTTATTAGGACTTGAAGAATTATTGCGGTTACTATCCGATAAATCATCAAAAAAAGCTATTTCATCGTCGGATAGATCATCAGAACCATATAGATGATCATCGGAAATATGGCCGTGGGTTCTATCATTTGCAGTCGTTTTAGCTGCTACTGAGCGCTTGTCAGTATTCTCATCAGTCGGCTCTACTGCCAACTCAGACTTTCTAAAAGTTTCACTGGCTAAAGTTTGCTTTAAATAACGCTCATAGACACTCAGACTCCTACTATTAATATTAAGCTTAATAGAGTCTTTAGATAGCTCTGTACTATTGTCAGGATTACGAGTATCGTCTGGGGAGGTCATAAAGTATTACCATAGCATTAGATTTCATTAAGGTTATGTAATTGTTAGTATTTCTTATAATACGGACGCTTCAATGTAGTCTGCAATCAGTTTTAGTATGGGCGCTACGATACAGTGATAAACGGTCTTAAATGATATTAATAAGCTACTATAGTCGAATAAAGCACTAACAATCTGTTTAAAAAATAACCAACCGTTATGTTTATAATACTTGATCTGATCAATCTATAAAAAATTAAAAGCTATCATTACCAAAATTAAGTCAATACTTTACATTCAACGGTATTTTATTTGCATAGCGGCATACGTAGGTATCAGTATAGATTATTGCTACATAATAACAATATTGTAAACAGACTGCTTATATAATTTCACTCTAAACTTAGTCTTAATCAGGCTAAGTTTAGATTAAATGCAAAAAGCACGCTATACGGATCAGTATAATCGCACAAACAAGCGCCTAGAAATATAATCGTACACTGTATTTCGCATTCGGCGCATTGCATATACAGTATTTATGCAAAATATGAGTAAAGCATAATATAAACGTTAGTCAAGTATAAGCAAGATGTATGCCAAGGATATCATTATATGGACTTAAAGCAGCTCAATGCGTTTATCGCCATTGCCGATTTACAGAGCTTTAGTGCAGCGGCTAAGACTACAAGGTTATCTCAGCCGAGTCTTAGCCGACTGCTAAAGCAGCTGGAGACTAGTCTTGGTGTCGAGCTCATCAATCGCTATCATAGACCCTTACAGTTAACAGAAGCGGGTCTGTTCTTTTATGAAAAAGTGAGCGCGATACTCACAGAGCTTGAGACAGTGACAAACATGACTCAGCGGCTATCAGCGCCTGATACGGCACTCAATATTGGCTTTGTACCCTCCGTCCTCTATGGTCTACTGCCAGAGGTTATCGCCACTCTTAAGCAACACAGCGCAGGTCATGAGCATCCTAATAGCAGCTCTGCTACTGATATCGAAGTGAACTTAAAAGATATTAGCTCATATCAACAAGTTGAGGCGCTAAAATCTGGCGAGATTGATGTGGGCTTTAGCCGCTTTGCCCACCAAGATCCATGGATTCAGCAGATATTACTGCGTCATGAGCGCTATGTAGTTGCGCTACCCAAATCTCACCCACAAGCTAATATCTCTGATCATCGCTTGATTGATTTGGCTAATAATCGCTTGATTCTCTATCACCAAACCCATTTGCCCGCGCAAATACCTAATACTGATTCTGTTACTACGGCAATGACGCAAAACGCATCAGCACTGCAAAAAGATAAATCCATAATGGAGCCTGCCAGCGCTATAAAGTCAACTTCAGCATCTACAGTGACTGAGCCTTTACTGAATTTATTTGCCCGATATAGCATCACGCCCTTTGCCACCACTAAAGTCAGTGATTTACAAGTCGCCTTAGGGCTAGTCGCGGCAGGTGTTGGTATTACTCTAGTACCTGCCAGCTTGCAGACCATGCGTACGGATCAGATTAGCTATCAGCGTTTGATTCACGAGAATGTCACCTCTCCTATTTATTTGCATACGCTAAAAGACTTTAGTCATCCCAAAGTATCTGAGCTGCTAGAGGCTGTCTATAAAGTCTACGAAGCACGCGGTATTACTTATCGGCGTCAGCAGTTCATTTAGAGACAACTTATCTACAGTCAATGCTGATAGAGAAAATGATTCTAAAAGCTGGCATTAGTCACAAAAATTATTATTATCTTCAATGGCGCAAGCTGTGATAGAGTTAGCGCCATTTTTTGGTCTGTATTTAATTTTTAATTGGTAATAACTAATGGCCGGCTTACACAAATGAGTGTGAGTTTGCCACCTTTACATTGAGGTACTCATGACCACACAACGAATCAACACTACAGATAGCAGTAACCAAACTGCTAACGCTACGCAAGAAGGCTTTAGCTGGCGTATCTTTGGGCCTGGCATCTTAATGGCGACGGCCGCTATTGGTGGCTCACACCTGATTTCATCGACCCAAGCAGGTGCTATCTATGGCTGGCAGCTGGCTATTATGATTATTTTAGCCAATGTCTTTAAGTACCCGTTTTTTCGTTTTGGTACAGACTATGTCTACGATACTGGTGAGAGCCTGATCGCAGGTTATGCCAAACGCTCAAAAGCTTATCTTTGGATATACTTTCTGCTGTCTATTTTGTCAGCAGTCATCAGCACAGGCGCAGTATCTCTGATTGCTGCGGTGATATTGGGCTTTATGCTGCCCGCCTCTATAGGCTTATCCACTATTCCACTAGCATTGATAGTCACCGCAGTATGTTGGGTGTTCTTAATAGCAGGTCATTACAAATTGCTCGATGGATTGACCAAGTGGATTATGATCGCTCTCACCACAGCGACCTTAGCAGCAGTCATCATCGCTGCTGGCAAGCCGACGGTAGTCACCGCTGATTTTATAGCGACTTCTCCTTGGAATTTGGCAACTTTAGGCTTTATCGTCGCGCTTATGGGCTGGATGCCAGCACCGCTTGAGTTTGCCGCTATTACCTCAATGTGGACGTCAGCTAAGCGCAAAACGGACAATACCACTAAGCGCCAAGGCTTATTAGATTTTAATGTCGGCTATTCAATCTCTGCTATTTTGGCATTATTCTTCTTGGCATTAGGAGTATTCGTACAATACGGCTCTGGTCAAGAGATTCAGATTGCAGGCGGCGCATACATCGATCAGCTAATTAGTATGTATACCAATACCATTGGCGAATGGTCTAGACTGCTAGTCGCCTTTGTCGCCTTTATGTGTATGTTCGGTACTACGATTACTTGCGCTGATGGTTACGGTCGCGCTAATGCTGAGTGCTGGCGGTTGATCAAAGGGGATAGTGAAATTAATAAAAAGCAAGTCGCCTTTTGGACCACTTATGCGATCGGTGGCGGATTGATTATTATCAGCTTTTTTGCAGGACAGTTAGGCTCTATGCTGAAATTTGCCATGATATCCGCTTTTGTCTCCGCGCCTATCTTTGGTTGGCTTAATTACTCACTAGTACGCAAGCATCAGAAGCTATCCGTAGCTATGAATGCCCTCTCCATTGCAGGGTTGCTATTTTTGGGTGGCTTCGCTCTATTGTTCTTAGCCAATCTTGCTGGCGTATTTGCTTAAAGCTGCTATCGAAACACGCTTAGCGAAAACCTTCTCTATACGTCATACGTCAGGATAAGAACAAGCCTTCATAACTTTAATTATGAGGGCTTTTTTATACCTTATTATTATGTAAATGACACTAAAAGAGTTAACTAGCCAATTTCAGATACACCAATTTGTAACTAAATATGTCAAAAGTCATCCAAGATTCTAATTTAGTTTTATTAATATGAATAATAGACTCAGTAAATTAAGACAATATAGATAGCAGTATTCATAAATAAGATAGTTGTAGTTTTATTAATTAGTTATTTTAATTTATATTGATTAAAGCTTTTAAGTTTATCTTTAAAAGTTGGCCCATTACCTATACTCTAAAGCTATACAAGCGTCAGAGATAGAGCCAAAGATAGAAAGATAAATAGTGCTGATAAACGGTGACGCTTAGACCTTTTTTATTATTATCTTAAAATCATATAGGGATTATAGAATGACTTCATCTTCAGCAGGCGCACGCTTTCGTAGTGCAATGCAACAACAGAACGCTAATAACGCACCACTGCAAATCGTTGGTACAATCAATGCTTATACGGCAATGATGGCGACTCAAGCGGGTCATCAGGCTATCTATCTATCTGGTGCTGGTGTGGCAAATGCCTCTTTTGGCTTACCTGATTTGGGCATGACAAGCCTCGATAATGTATTAGAAGACGCGCGCCGTATTACTGATGCGGTGGATACGCCACTACTAGTCGATATCGATACAGGCTTTGGTGGTGCATTTAACATCGCCCAAACCGTGCGTAAAATGGAAAAAGCAGGCGTCGCAGCGGTACATATCGAAGACCAAGTCGCCCAAAAGCGCTGTGGTCACCGCCCTAATAAAGAAATCGTCAGCATTACTGAAATGGTTGATCGTCTAAAAGCGGCTATGGATGCCAAAACCGATCCAGATTTTGTCGTTATGGCGCGCACCGATGCCTTATCAGTCGAAGGCTTAGATGCTGCGGTTGAGCGCGCGGTTGCATTCCAAGAAGCTGGTGCGGATATGATCTTTGCTGAGGCCTTGACCGATATCGAGATGTATCGCAAGTTTACCGACGTATTGGATATTCCAGTACTGGCTAATATGACTGAGTTTGGTCAGACTGATCTTTATACTACTGAGCAGCTGCATAGCGTTGGTGTTGATATGGTGCTTTACCCGCTGTCAGCGTTTCGTGCGATGAATAAAGCCGCATTCAATGTTTATCAGCATATTTTGGCTGACGGTACTCAAGAAAACGTCGTCGATACTATGCAAACCCGTATGGAGCTGTATGACTTCTTGAACTATCATGAATTTGAGCAGACTTTGGACAAATTATTTGCTGATAAAAAGTAAAGCCTTACCCTTAAAACTGTAGTATTAAAACCGTAACACCCCAAAAGCCACCAAAAAGGAATGTATCATGGCAGCACAAAAGGAACTATCAGGCGCAGGATTGCGCGGTCAAGTCGCAGGTAAGACTGCTCTATCTACCGTCGGTAAATCAGGCTCAGGTCTGACCTATCGCGGATATGACGTCTCAGACTTGGCAGACAAATGCATCTTTGAAGAAGTCGCATATCTATTGCTCTATGGCAACTTGCCAACCCAAAGCGAGCTTGATGCTTATCAAACCAAGCTCAAAACGATGCGCGGTCTACCGCAAGCGCTCAAAGACGTACTTGAGCGTATTCCTGCTAGCGCCCATCCAATGGACGTATTGCGCACGGGTTGCTCTATGCTCGGTAACCTTGAGACTGAAATGGACTTCTCTGAGGAGAACGATCAGACCGATCGTATGCTAGCGGTTTTCCCATCGATCATTAATTACTGGTATCGCTTTAGCCATGACAATGTGCGTATCGAGACCGAGACTGATGATGACACTATCGGCGGGCATTTCCTGCATCTGCTTAAAGGCGAGAAGCCAAACGAGCTACATACCAAGGTCATGAACGTCTCACTTATCTTGTACGCTGAGCATGAGTTTAACGCTTCAACCTTTACCGCTCGCGTTTGTGCCTCTACCTTATCTGATATTCATTCATGCATCACAGGCGCAATTGGTTCATTACGTGGTCACTTGCATGGCGGCGCAAACGAAGCAGCTATGGATATGATTCAAGACTTCAAATCAGCTGATGAAGCTGAAGAAGAGATGATGGCAATGCTGGCGCGTAAAGATAAAATTATGGGCTTTGGTCATGCCATCTATAGCGAGTCTGATCCGCGTAACGTCATTATCAAGAAATGGGCTGAAAAACTAGCTGACGATGTTGGTGACACGGTGCTATACCCTGTATCGGTACGCTGTGAAGAAGTCATGTGGCGCGAGAAAAAACTGTTCTGTAATGCAGACTTCTTCCATGCCTCAACCTACAACTTTATGGGTATTCCAACCAAGCTATTCACACCTATCTTTGTCTGTTCACGCTTAACAGGTTGGGCCGCTCACGTGTTTGAGCAGCGTGCGAATAATCGTATCATTCGCCCAAGTGCGGAATATATCGGTGAAGAGCCAAGAGACGTGCCTGATATTAGTGCGCGTTAAGTTTTGAGTTGATTAAGTAAAGTTGAGTTGTAGGGTGTGCCGTGCGCACCAATTGTTAAATATCTTTTTCGATGGTGCGCTGGGCGCACCCTACAACTCCTCTCTTATTTTCATATAGTTTTTTTAGCAAAGTTTGATTTAATCGATAACAACTTTACTAAAAGAATTACCCTTTCTTATATAAACCCATTCCAATCAGCTAACTGCCAAAGGTGACTTATGGACAATGCTCTAGTACAACCGATGAATGACCAATTTAAAAAGCCCCTACCTGATACTGAGCTGTATTATTTTGACACTCGTGAAGCCGTTGAAAATATTCAAGCGGGCGCGTATGACAAGCTCCCGTTCTGCTCAAAAGTGCTGTGCGAAAACTTAGTACGCCGTTGCCCACCAGAGGATTTAACCGCGGCTCTTAAACAGCATATCGAAGGTAAGCAAGACTTGGATTTTCCCTGGTACCCTGCGCGCGTGGTATGTCATGATATCTTAGGTCAGACCGCCTTTGTCGATTTGGCTGGTCTACGTGATGCTATCGCTGAACAAGGTGGTGATCCGTCTAAAGTAAATCCTATAGTACCTACTCAGTTAATTGTTGATCACTCCTTAGCCGTCGAACATGCAGGCTTTGAAGAAAACGCCTTCGAGAAAAACCGCGCGATTGAAGAGCGCCGTAACGATGACCGTTTTCACTTTATCAACTGGTGCGAGTATGCCTTTGATAACGTTAACGTCGTACCGCCTGGTAACGGCATCATGCATCAAATCAACCTTGAAAAAATGTCACCCGTCGTGCAAGTGGTGCAAAATAAAGCGGGCGAGCAAGTGGCTTTTGCTGATACCTTAGTCGGCACCGACAGCCATACGCCTATGGTTGATGCGCTTGGCGTTATCTCTATCGGTGTTGGCGGCTTAGAGGCTGAAAGCGTTATGCTAGGCAATCCCTCTTACATGCGCCTGCCTGATTACGTTGGGGTGAAATTAACCGGTAAATTACAAAAAGGCATTACGGGTACGGATTTAGTCCTCGCGATGACTGAGTTCTTACGCGATGCTGGCGTGGTATCGACTTATATTGAATTCTTCGGTGAAGGCGCACGTAACCTAACTGTTGGTGACCGCGCTTCTATCTCTAATATGACCCCTGAATATGGCGCAACTGCTGCGATGTTCTATATTGATGAGCAAACTATTGACTATTTACGCCTGACAGGCCGTAGTGAAGATCAAATTAAATTAGTCGAGCAATATGCCAAGCAAGTTGGTCTATGGGCTGATGGCATGGAAAATGCCGAATACGCGCGCGTCTTAGAGTTTGATTTATCCGCAGTTGTGCGTAACTTAGCAGGCCCATCGCGTCCACATGCGAGGGTTTCAACGACGGATTTAGTCGCAAAAGGTATCGCCCACGCGCCTGAGAACAAATTACCCGAGCCAAAAGACGGTATGATGCCAGATGGCGCAGTTATTATTGCGGCTATCACTAGCTGTACTAACACTTCAAACCCACGCAATATGGTAGCTGCTGGCCTAGTAGCCCGTAATGCTAACGCCAAAGGTCTACTGCGTAAGCCTTGGGTCAAGTCATCACTCGCGCCTGGCTCTAAAACGGTTAAGATGTACTTAGAAGAAGCAGGACTAATGCCAGAGCTACAAGAGATTGGCTTTGATGTGGTTGGTTTTGCTTGCACCACTTGTAACGGTATGAGCGGCGCGCTCGACCCTGATATCGAAAAAGAAATCATTGATAATGACCTATTTACCACGGCGGTATTATCAGGTAACCGTAACTTTGATGGGCGTATTCATCCGTATGCCAAGCAAGCATTTTTAGCATCACCACCATTAGTTATCGCTTATGCTATCGCCGGTAATATTCGCTTTGATATTGAAAAGGATTCGCTCGGCCAAGACCAAGATGGCAATGACGTTTATCTAAAAGATATCTGGTTCGACGATGAAGAGGTCGATGCTATCGTTGCGGCAGCGGTGAAGCCTGAACAGTTCAATGCCGTCTATATCCCGATGTTCGATGAGGCCAAAAAGGATACGGGTAAAGCATTGAGTCCTCTTTATAACTGGCGCGAGCAAACCACTTATATCCGTCGTCCGCCCTATTGGGAAGGCGCGATGGCAGCGATGAATAAGCTCACAGGCATGCGTCCATTAGCGGTACTTGGTGACAACATCACTACCGATCATATGTCACCATCGAATGCTATCTTAGGCGAATCTGCTGCTGGCGAGTATCTTGATACGATGGGATTGCCTGCGGAAGACTACAACTCGTACGCTACCCATCGCGGCGATCACTTAACTGCTCAGCGTGCCACTTTTGCTAATCCAAAATTGCTTAATGAGATGGTACGTGACGCAGATGGAGAAGTTATCCAAGGCTCATTAGCTCGCGTTGAGCCCGAAGGTGAAGTCATGCGTATGTGGGAAGCGATTGAAACCTACATGAACCGCGATCAACCTCTTATCATTATTGCAGGTGATGGTTATGGTCAAGGCTCAAGCCGTGACTGGGCTGCCAAAGGGGTTCGTTTAGCGGGTGTTGAAGTGGTCGTTGCTGAGGACTTTGAACGTATCCATCGTCAAAACTTAGTCGGTATGGGCGCACTGCCCTTACAGTTCGAAAAAGGCGTTAATCGTAATACCTTAAATATCGATGGTACCGAAGTATTTGATGTGACAGGTAGCGTTTCTGCTGGCGGGTTCATGACCTTAGTTATTAACCGTACTGATGGTAGCAAAACGGAAGTTCCGATTATCTGCCGCCTAGACACTGCTGATGAAGTCAAAATGTATAACGCTGGTGGTATGCTACAGAGATTTGCTAAAGAGTTTATCGATGGGACGTTAGATATGGCTTAGTTTTTTAGCATTCTAAGCTGATAAATACAAAGGAGCCGATGTTGTATAGATTTATATGGCATCGGTTTTTTTATCCTATTATGGTAAAGATAGTAGGATTGAATATTAGTATTAACGCTATTACATTAATATGTTGGCGTAGGCTGGGTTTTTAACCCAGCTACGAATTCTGCAAAATCGCTATGCTGGGCTAAAAGCCGCAGCCTACAATAGATCGTACTTTATTGAAATCTTATATTAAGAAAAATATTATGAAAAGTATCAGTTTTGTAGAAGCCAATAATGATCTGAAAGCTATTTTAGACACCGTATGTGATAGTAATGACGTTATCACTGTTAAAAGCTTTAACACGGGTGATGCAGTAATTATGTCGCTTGCTCATTATAACAGCTTGATGGAAACGCTTTATTTGCTAAAGTCGCCTACTAACGCTGCTCATCTAGCTAAGTCGATTGCACAATATGAAAACGGTGAGATGGATTCTAAAAGTAAATAGCATTCACCCAAACTCATAAGGCTCAACTTTACCAGCATCAACTTCTGCCTGAGCAATTAATAACTGATGTACAAACTCGTAAGACAAATCAGGATTGTCTTGCATGATCCGCTTAATTTTTTCCGAACTTTCCTTGTGCTCTTTATTTACTGTCATAACCTTCTCTATTTTTAGATAATCTATATTCATTCATATTACCAATAAAACCATAGCTAAGTTATAAAAATACAAAAGGACTCTCACAATGACCCAATCAAAACCAAAATTCGCCCCACAAATCTCAGTCCCCGCCACCTACATGCGCGGCGGTACTTCAAAAGGCACATTCTTTAAACTATCTGATTTACCTGAGCGTTGCCAAGTGGCTGGCAAGTCGCGCGATAATTTATTATTAAAGGTGATTGGTAGCCCTGACCCTTATGGTAAGCAAATTGATGGCCTAGGTAATGGTAGCTCTAGCACTTCAAAAACGGTAATTTTGTCCAAGTCAGACAAAGCCGACCATGACGTTAATTATCTATTTGGACAAGTCAATATCGCTAAACCGATGATAGATTGGGCAGGAAATTGCGGTAACTTGACCGCTGCGGTTGGCGCTTGTGCCATTAATATGGGCTTAGTTGCTACCGATAAAATTGAAGCTAGCACGGACAGTGGCATTTGCAAAGTGCGTATTTGGCAACAGAATATCGGCAAAACCATTATCGCGTATGTTCCTGTTTACAAAGATGATAACGGCCGCGTACAAGTACAAGAGACGGGTGACTTTGAGTTAGATGGTGTGACCTTCCCTGCGGCTGAAGTCAAGATTGAGTTTATCGATCCTGTCGATTCATCAAGCGCTATGTTCCCGACCAACAATCTATTTGATGATTTTGATGTCTCAGGTTGTGGTCTTACGTCTGATAGTGTTAAAGCCACTTTTATTAGCGCAGGTATTCCTACTATCTTTATGAATGCTGCGGACTTGGGATTTACTGGTACTGAATTACAAGGTGATATTAATAGTAATCAGGAGCTACTTAGCAAACTTGAGAAAATACGCGCCCGTGGCGGAGTTGCAATGGGTCTGTTTAAAGATGAGTCTGAGGCGCAAGCTAGCCAACATATTCCTAAGATCGCCTGGGTGGCTCCAGCAGAGGGTTATACGGCTTCTAGTGGTAGCGAAGTTAAGGCAAATGATGTTGATTTAGTGGTACGCGCTATGAGTATGGGTCAATTGCATCATGCGATGATGGGTACGGCAGCGGTCGCTATTGCCGCAGCGGCAACCACCCAAGGTACGTTAGTTAACCAAGCGGCTGGCGGTGGCAGCCTTGATGAAGTTAGATTCGGTCATCCCTCTGGTATGCTACTCGTTGGCGGTGCAACCGAACAAGTCGATGGGCGCTGGCAAGCCAAAAAAGTGTCGATGAGTCGTTCAGCGCGACGTATTATGGTCGGTGAAGTGTTCGTACCAGCGGATGCATTTTAGATAACAATTCTTTTTGATATCATTAAGTAAATAAGTCTTCTATACGCCGTTTATCGTATAGAAGACTTTATTTATTATAGTACTGAGTATCGCTTATTTATTATGTTTTAGGCACGTACCAAAGCCATCACTTCTTATTAAAAACAGCCTTCATAAGCTTTGTTTTAGAGTCGATAACACCCTTCATAGGCTGCTCATTGTTATTATTAACTATTATTTAGTGTATGCTATGATGATACGCTAGCATGACTAAGGGCTTTTGCTATCGTTCTCACCATCTTTATACTAAAAAAAATCAAGACTCATAAAATAGACAAGAAGCAATTTGTCTAAATAATAATAGCCTATGAAAGAAGTATAAAACAAATGAAAGGAATCAAGTTTTCGCTATATTTAAATTAAGGGAAAACTAAAGCGAAAGGAAAAAATATGAAGCTATTATCATTTTTAATTTTTATTTTATTTTCAAGCCAATACGCTATGGCTCAATACACAGTAGAGGAAGAAGTAGCCGTTGAAAAATGTCAGAATTTAGAAACGACACTAGATAGAAAGAGGGATGATTTAAAAAACCTTGGCATTGAAATAGACAAAGAAGAAGATCATCTTAGAGATACCGTCAGGAGTATTAATAATACCGAAGCTGCACTAGAGTACCTCGTTGAAAGGTGCGAGGAAGATGGTAGAGGATGTCGTTCTACGAATAGGAAGATAGATGCGCTCAATGATGATGAGAGATACTATAGAAACAAGGTTAAACAAATAGATAGCATGATAACTGAGTACAACGACGAGATTGAATACTTACGAACTCTAGAAGAGGGTTATCAAGCCAGAATATGCCGCGTTTTTTTGATAACACACGAGAGGAGTTAAAAGTTCTTTCCAAGATAAAATTGTAGTACTTAATGAAATGATAGATAGATACAATAAAGAAAATAGATATTTTAATACTCATAAAAGAAGTTATCAAAAAAAATATAGACCTTAGAGATATAAATAAATTTTATCTATGACAACCACTCCCAACCTTAATAAATCTCCTTTCAAAAAGCCTCCCGTTCATAAAAAAGAGCGGCGGGCGCTGCTGTGGAATATTCTAAAGAAACTAGCCGTATTTGCCGCACCTTATAAAACACTGATTGTTTTAACCTTGATATTAACTGTGCTTGGCTCCTTTACTGCACAGGTTAACGCTTTTGTCTTGCGCTACACTGTCGATACCTTAACTGAAATTGCAACCTTAGCTGACCCTTGGCAGGCAGGTTTGCGCATGTTGGGTATTATTAGCGCTATTCTGTTAACCAAAGAAATCCTGTCGATATTTATCTCCTTCGGTCAGCGTTTTTATGGTGAAAAGATCCGTATTAATCTCTCACGCGATTTATCGCAGCGTATTATTGAGCGCATATTGACCTATCGGATGGCATTTTATACCAGCTCTGAGAATGATAGCGGCAAACTGCAAACCCGTATTGATTATGGCGTTATGAGTCTGACCAGCTTAGTGCAAAACTTTTTTATCGATATGCTGCCACTATTTGCCAGCGCTATTGTTTCACTGATTATTATGTTTTCCACCAACTTTTGGATCGGTTTAGTGGGTCTTATTATCATTCCGATTTATTTCTTTATTAGTCAAAAACAAGCTAAGCGCTTGCAAGGCTTTCGTCGGGAGATGCGCGGCTTTAGGGAAGCTAAGAGCGGCTTAGTTATCTCCTTGATTAACTCAATTAGCGTGGTCAAATCCTTTGTCCGTGAATCTATCGAAGCCGATAAGCACTATAAAATTCAGCGAGAAATGACCGATAATCAGCTGCGCATTCGTAGTATTGGCTTTATTTATGATGCGGTTAAGACCTTTATTGAGCAGATCGGTATCGTGGTTATTATTCTGCTGACTGCCTATTTTGTGTTAAAGGGCGAGATGACTATCGGCATGGTGTTATTTCATGTCTTGCTTTTCCAAAACGTCGCCGCCCCTATTCGTCAATTGCATCGTATTTATGACCAAATCAATAACGCCTTAACCTATGCCGAAGGGTTTTTTGAGATATTAGATGATGACGCGCAAGTTGAAAATATAGAGGGCATCAGTAGCGATTATCTAAAAGGTCATATCGAGCTGAAAAATGTAGATTTTACTTATCCTAATGGTACAAAAGCACTAGAAGACGTCAGTTTTACCATTAAGCCTAATCGTATTACCGCCTTAGTTGGTCTATCAGGTGCTGGTAAAAGCACCATTATCAGCTTATTAGTCAAATTCTATCAGCCAGATTCAGGTACGATATGTCTAGATGGTCATGACCTGCAAGACTGTGATACGCATGAATTACGCCAGCGCATCGGCTTAGTGTTACAAAGCAATCATATCTTCTCAGGCACTATTAGCGAAAATATCCGCTACGGTGATATCAATGCGACTGAGGAAGACATCGTTATCGCCGCCAAAAAAGCCTCTATTCACGAGCAGATTACTCAATTACCAAAAGGTTATGAGAGTACGGCAAAATCGCTGTCAGGTGGTCAGCAGCAGCGTATCGCGCTGGCAAGGATGTTCCTAAAGGATCCACCGATTGTATTCTTGGATGAGCCAACCGCCAGCCTTGACGCTATAGCCAGTCAACAAGTCAAAAAGAGCTTAGATCTGATTAAAAAAGATCGGACAGTAATCATGGTCTCGCACAATATCGCTCAGATCATTGATGCGGATGATTTAGTGGTTATTGAGCATGGCCGTGTGGTTGAGACAGGTACGCATGAAGCGCTATATGCTAGACGTGGTAAATACTATGAAATCTTTAGCGCGATGTCAGATAGCTTAAATTTAGATAAGATTAGTCAGACTATTAACGGTTAATACTTTTAAAAAAGTGAAAAAGTGCTGATATTCCTAAATATCGTTATAATGGTCCACTTTACCGTCATTGATCCCCCTATTCCATTGCTAGAAGTGTCTGAATTATGAGCACCCAATTTTCTATAAAAACCTTTGATGAGCTGACCTCAATCGACATCTATCACATCTTAAAAGCGCGCTCGCAAGTATTCGTCGTTGAGCAAAACTGCGCGTATCAAGATATGGATGAGGTCGATTTTGATTGTCTGCATCTAGTCGCTCATAGTAACGAAGCGCTGGTCGGCTACTGTCGCATTCTCCCGCCCGATATCAATACCATGCGCTCCAATCTGTCTGTAGCCGATGGCTCAGTCAGTGGCCCTATAATGCCAGCGATTGGTCGCGTGCTAGTATTACAGCAGTACAGAGGACAAGGGCTGGCACGTCAAATCATGATGCAAGCTATCGCCTATTGTCATAAAAAGTACGGTAAGAAAAATCCTATTATCATCTCCGCCCAGACTTATCTCATAAACTTTTATCAATCCTTAGGTTTCGTTCCTGAAGGTGAATACTACCAGATGGATGGTATCGAACACGTTAAGATGATCTTGGGTATCGCCAAAAAAGTCAAAGTCAAAAAAGAGCCATCAGGATCATCAGGCGTAGCTACTACATTAAATATCTTATTATTGATATTAGGTATAGCCTTTATTGCAGGGTTAATCTACTTGATGACTTGAAATTTGTGATTGCACTTCATTTGTTAATCTAAGAATCTATTCATTAGACCGATACTTAAGACCCGTACTTAAAAAGATAATCATTATAAAACCTGCCTAAAGCCATAAGCGTTTTACACTACTCTACTGATGTTTGACTTTGATTATGCTACTTTTAATTATGTTATTGTTAATAAGGTAGTTTTAACCATTTTACGCTTAAGGATGAGGAGATTACGATGTCAAATACCCAAAGCGTGACCGTAGAGAGCAATGTACGTCCAGAGTACGATGTTGAGATTCAAAAGATTGCCGATTATGTGCTCAATTATTCTATCGATGATGCAGATAACAGTGCTGATGCTTGGAATACGGCTCGTTATTGCCTGATGGATACTATTGGCTGTGGCCTATTGGCGCTGCGTTTCCCTGAATGCACCAAGCATTTAGGCCCTAACTGCGTCGATCAAATCACCCCAAATGGTGCGCGGGTACCAGGTACTTCTTATAGGCTGGATCCCGTAAAGGCTGCCTTTGATATCGGCTGTATCGTGCGCTGGCTGGATTATAATGATACTTGGCTGGCAGCAGAATGGGGTCATCCCTCAGACAATCTCGGTGGTATCTTGGCAGTAGCAGATTTTATTAGTCAAAGTAATATTAGCAAAGGCCATTCGCCACTAATCATGCGCGATGTGCTAGAGGCCATGATTATGGCGCATGAGATTCAAGGCGTCTTGGCACTAGAGAACTCCTTTAACCGCGTAGGCTTGGATCATGTGTTTTTGGTAAAACTCGCCTCAACCGCTGTGGTTGCCAAATTATATAAGTTATCGCGCGAACGTATCATGGCAGCGATATCACAAGCACTCGTTGATGGTCAGGCACTGCGTACTTACCGCCATGCGCCTAATGCCGGTAGTCGCAAGTCTTGGGCAGCAGGGGACGCTACCAGTCGCGCAGTACGCTTAGTCGATATCACCTGCCGTGGTGAGATGGGGATACCTGGCGCACTGACAGCGGCGCAATGGGGGTTTTATGATGTGCTATACAGCCATACCAATAAGGATCTAGCGCTCAAGCCCGAATCAGAACGACAATTTACTTTTCAGCGCGAGTTTGGCAGCTATGTGATGGAAAATATCTTATTTAAGCTTAGCTTCCCAGCGGAGTTCCATGCGCAGACCGCTTGTGAGGCGGCTGTTATTCTATATCCTCACGTAGATGATCGACTCGGTGAGATTGACAAAATAATTCTAACCACCCATGAGTCGGCTATCCGTATTATCTCCAAAGAGGGAGAGCTTAATAATCCTGCTGATCGGGATCACTGCTTACAGTACATGGTCGCCGTCGCGCTACTAACGGGCGATTTAATGGCAGAGAATTACGAGGATGATTATCATGAGCAGCATCATCTACTGATAGATTCACTGCGGCGCATGATGGTAGTAATTGAGGATGAGCAGTACTCAAAAGACTATCATGATCCTGATAAACGCTCAATCGCCAATGCGATTCAAGTATTCTTTAAGGATGGTACTAGTACAGACAAAGTCGCTATCGAATATCCCATTGGTCACAAACGCCGCCGTGCTGAGGGCATCCCTGTATTACAGGCAAAGTTCCAATCCAGTCTAGCCACTCGCTTTGTCGAAGGACGTTGTGAAGAGATTATCGCTTTGTGTGATGATCAAACGCTGCTTGAGCAAACACCTGTTAATGAGTTTATGGATATGTTTGTGACCAACTGATTGGCTTGGTGATAAGAAATAGAAACAATAGTAGCCATAGGGTTATGCTCCATAGCACCAATTGTTCTAGCTACTGATGCGCATGGCGCACCCTACAAAAGCTATAAAACCGGTCTACAGAAAAAGGTTCTGCTATTAATAGCAGAACCTTTTTACTTTTAATTAATGAGCGTTATAACTTACTTATGAAAAAACGCACCTACTACCAAGGTATAGATTCCCCTGCCCAATCGACAAAGCTGCCTGTCTGATCGGCGCTCATACCAGACAGCACTTCTAATAAGCACTCAGCGCTGTAGGCTGGCGAGAATAGATGACCATCTGCGACATTAGACTGAAAAGGCGCGGATAGCTGGGTATTAACGGTACCAGGTTGCATGACCACGATACAGACCTCTTTTAAGGAGCGACCCCATTCTATGCTAAGATTTTTCATACCCATATTGAGCGCCGCTTTGCTCATACGATAGCTGTACCAACCGCCAATTTGATTATCACTAATACTGCCTACTCGTGCTGAGATAGTGGCAAATATCGCAGGATGCGCGTTACTTCGCTCGGATTTGGCTAATAATGGCTTGACATGCTTAGCGGTAAGCAGCCCTGCTAAAGCATTGACTTGCATATTTTGCATAAAAAAGTCAGTCTCGACTTGACGCAGTGCCTTTTCAGGTTGCGACTGTTCGGTATGTAATAGTCCCACACAATTGACGACCCAATCGATATGATCGCTGTGCTTTTTAATCTCGTCTATGGCTTGCTTGATACTCTCTTCACTACTGACATCCATAGGTAACCAATGCAGATTATCTGCTTCGATGTCTGGTACATTTCGATAGTAAGTTGCAAACACTTTGTTGTCTTTATTAGTGATAATCTGCTCGACCATAGCGCGTCCGATACCGCCGATACCACCGATAATGAGGTAGGTTTTTTTAGTTAGCTTTGAAGTTGTCATAATCACTCCTTATCTAGACTTTTTATTAATAGTGACCTTAACCATAGCAAATCTTTATCAATAATGATGTTATTGATAAGTTTTTAAATCTCTTTTTAATCAAATGGTAGTGCATAAAAAAGCCGCCTCTAATAGCGACTTTTATTATTTATTATTCTTGGTTTTTATAAAACCTAGTGAGCTGACTCTTTTGGCGCGATTGGCACTTCGTTATTATCCACATCAAATAGCTTACCTTCGGTAAAGTAATCGCCTTCGGTTAATTCGATGATAACTGTAGGGCGTACAGAGCGCGGCTCAGTACCCGCTGCAAACACCGACTGATTCTCAGAATTACCTACTTTTAGATGGTTAAACAATAAGTTTAGAGCGATTGCCATAATAGCAGTCGAGCTGATACCTGAATGGAAAATAGTAGCGAACCAGTCTGGAAATTGATCATAAAATGCAGGCGCGGCAATCGGTAACATACCAAAGCCGATTGAAGTCGCTACGATGATCAAGTTCATGTTATTGGTATAGCTGACTTGCGCAAGGGTACGAATACCACTAGCAGCCACAGTACCGAATAGTACAATACCTGCGCCGCCAAGGACTGCTGTCGGAACAGTAGCGATAACACGGCCCATAAGCGGCATCAAGCCTAGTACGACTAAGATAACACCAGCCGCAGCAACGACAAAACGACTCTTAACGTTGGTGACGGCAACTAGACCGACGTTTTGCGCAAAAGCACTTTGAGTGAATGAGCCAAAAAATGGCGCGACGATACTAGAGATCATATCGGCACGTAGACCATCACCTAAGCGTTTTGAGTCAATATCGGTCTCAATAATATCACCTACTGCTAAGATATCCGCTGAGGTTTCAACCAAAATGACTAATACTACAATGAACATGGAGATAATAGCGGCCAGCTCAAAAGTTGGCGCCCCGAAGTGCATCGGTGTTGGGAAGGCAAATATTGGTCCTGTCATGACGTTTGAGAAGTCAACCAAACCGACCGCCCACGCCCCTAAAGTGCCGATAACCATAGCGAGTAGGATGGATAAGCGACTAATAGCCGCGTTGCCAAGCTTACTCATAAGCAGCACTAAAGCTAAAGTGAATGCTGCCAGTCCAATATTAGTCATACTACCAAAATCAGGCGCTTTACTATTACCACCCATCGCCCAACGTGCGGCAACTGGCATCAAGGTCAGGCCAATAGTAGTAATAACCGCACCTGTGACCAATGGCGGGAAAAACTTAATAATTTTGGAAAACACAGGCGTAATGATAAGCCCCAGTATGGAGGCGGCAATGACCGCACCAAACACGGATGGTAACCCTCCTCCTGCCGTGACAATAGCAACAATAGTGGCGACACTAGCGAAAGACACGCCTTGGACTAATGGCAGCTGACAGCCAAAATATGGCACACCAAGGGTCTGCAGAAGCGTTGCCAAACCACCGATAAATAGTGAGGCGGCAATGAGCAAGCCAATCTCGGCGGATCCTAAACCTGCCGCTTGTCCGACGATAAGAGGCACAGCGATGATGCCACCGTACATCGTCAGTACGTGTTGAAAGCCATAAGCGACGTTGGCAACCATACCTAGATTTTCATCTTCTGGGCGCTCAAACGTGGGTTGAGAAGTAGGTTTCATATCCATAAGTTAACATGCTCCCTGCGTGTTTGGTGTTTAGTATGTCCTAACTGACACACTATATAAGAGGATAAAAAGTAAGAGGATAAAAAGCGTAAATAATAATAATTGATCCGTATTACAGTGCTAGATAAGTCTTTATAATGAGCAATAGTCAATAACACTCGCCAAAGCACAATGAATTTCATACTCTAAAACGGCTCATTAGCCACTATTAAAGTAAAAAAAGAGCAGTAGCTGCTTCAATTCAGTATGAGGATTAGCTTGTGTTTTGAGGTAGAGAGTCTTAGAGGTTCTTTAGATGTCTATATTTTAGGTAACTATAAAGTCGTTATTAGTTAAATACTTTGAGCAATAATATTATTAACGATATTAAGTGTTTGTTTTTAATGATTATTTTTATATATCTACTATAATGCTAACTCAGTTTTTACTAAAATTTGACTGCATATATCTTAGTGCGGTTTTAGCATAACGTTTATTTCAGCTAATCGCTAGTACTTTTTGACCATTTGGTCAGGTTTTTATAATTATAATTGATAATTACCCACTGATGTTTGTTCAATCTGTTAAATTCTAATTATTTATTATAAGTTAAAATGTATTATTATCTATTACCCCCTAAAAACGACTATTTGGATATCCTTGCCCTATGTTGTCACCTCAAGACCAGCTGACTGAATTGGTACGTACCCTCGAGAGCGAGCAGCATGTTTTTGCTACAGACCCTCTATTAGTCACTGAAAAACTGCACTTAGAAGCAGGCACATCACTGCAAAAATTACATCGGCGTGCCGCTCGTATAGATAATAATGGCGCGTTGGCTAAAGTACTAGGCAAGATAGAGGCTAGACTAAAAGGCATTATGGGTATCATGAGCGTGATTTGGTGCGTGTCTGGATTTGTGGGTTTGTTTACTTTACTGCAAGCTAATGTGGTGAATTTCTTTTATGTATTGGTGTGTCTGCTAGGCTTTCACACTATTATGCTAGTTGGCTGGCTGGTACTCACTTTGATCAATCAGTCTAAACACTCTACTAATTGGTTTGCCAGTTTTGTCAGTCCCAGTTATTTAATTCGCGGTAAAGACGATGTGACTCAAGCGGCAGTTAAGCTTTATGAGCAGCAATTACAACATAGCGGTATGCGCTGGTATTTGGGTCGATTTAGCCACCAGCTGTGGCTGGCGACGTTAACAGGGATGTTATTAGCCATTATCTTTTTATTAATAGTGCGACAGTATAGTTTTAGTTGGGAGTCCACCTTACTCTCAGATCAGGCGCTAATTACTTTGACGCATGTGCTCGGCTGGTTGCCAAGTATGGTCGGCTTCGACGTTCCTAATGATGCCGCTATTATCCAAAGCCGCCTAGTCACTGATGCTTTGCCCTTATCTATTGCTAGACAATGGGCAGGCTTGCTGATCGGTAGTCTACTGGTGTATGGCATCGTCCCAAGAGCGCTGGCGTGGATATTTTGTGCGCTTATGTTCAACCGCAAAAAAATGCGTTTGGATATCAAGCTGCCCTATTATCAAAAGATTATTAACTTTTGGCAGCGTCAAGTGATCGATGCTGATGATTTTATCGAAGTTGACGCGCCTATTGCACCCAAAGCGATCGTGAGCTCTGCCAACAAGCTAGTTGCCTTACTGGAGTATCCTACTGACATTACTAACTGGTGGCAGGCAGGTTTGATGGATAATAGTGAGTCTGTAGAGGACTTCGGTATTATTGATGATCGCGACGATATGGCGCGTCTGACGACTTACTTAGCGGCGCATCCTGTACAGGTATTGTTGGGCATTCATCAAAAGGCGTTACCTGATCGCGGCACATTACGTAAGATTGATCAGATTGCCGCTCAAGCGCAGGCAGGTCTGATTATTCAGTTATTAGAGGATAAAGATCATATCGCTACTGATTTATCCAATAGCAAATCAGTACGCTATCAGCAGTGGCAAACGGCTTTAGCTGAACGTCAGATAGGTTTGGTCGATACTGCTCGTTGAGCTATATCACAGTACTTAATAACAGTACTTATTTATAATTTACTTACGATAAACTGATCTTAAACGCGCTCATTCACTATAAGAAACCATTATGACTAACGATAATAATAAGCCTGCGACCACTCAACATAAGGGGCTATTTGCTGATAAAGCCTTAAAAGATGACCCTGCGGACTCAAAGAGCGCAAGTTTGATAGAGAAAAATTTTGAGCATGCTGATATTGACGTGCCTAATTATTCTACTGATCTAACCAAAGATTCTTCACTTAGTTTGCAAAACAGCACTCACAATAAAGCTGCAAATAAAAAGACCATCGCTAGTGGCGAGCCATTAAAGCTAGCAGTGGTCGGTCATACCAATACAGGCAAGACCTCAGTATTACGCACCTTACTGCGTGATGTGTATTTTGGCGAAGTCAAAAACGAAGCGGCGACGACTCGTCATGTGGAACGAGCGCAATTAACGGATAGTCAAACTGGAGAGGCGCTGGTTACTCTCTATGATACGCCAGGACTTGAGGACGCCTCAGGGCTGATGGATTGGCTTGAGGATAATACTGCCAGTCGCCGTGATGGTATTGAGCGCTTGCAGCAGTTTTTGGCAGCAGATATTGCAACGGGTGCTACTAGTGGGCTGCAAGGTATAGACGATTATAGCCAAGAAGCCAAGGTGATCCGTCAGCTGCTGGCAAGTGATATGGCGATATACGTGGTTGATGCTCGTGAGCCTGTACTCGGTAAATATAAAGATGAGCTGGCTATTTTGTCATGGGCAGCGATACCTGTGATGCCCGTCTTCAACTTCACCGACTCTCAAGATGCCAATATCGATGACTGGCAGACGATGCTGGCAAGACGCAATCTGCATATCTCTACCCGCTTTGATTCAGTCGCCTTTGAGTTTGAAGATGAGATGCACTTGTGGCAAAATCTTGCGACCATGCTGACCCATTCTGAGATGCTTGAGCAGCTGATGCAGAGTCGGACTACGGACTGGATGCAGCTCTATGATGAGGCGCATATTATTATCGCTGATTTTTTATTGAACGTCGCCGCCATGAAACGTGAGATTAATGAAGACGACGATCCAATGCCAACGCTCACCCAAATGCAAGAAGCAGTTCGTCAAAGCGAGCGCGCTATGCAGCACCAGTTATTAAATTCCTATAAGTTTTATGATAATGCGGTCGCGGCGACCCCACTTGAATTGCAAGCCTATCAGCAAGATCCTTTCGATCCTGAACTGCTTAAAAGCTATGGTATTCGTACCACCTCTGGCGCGGCCGCTGGTGCATTGCTAGGGTTAGGGATTGATGCGGCAGCTTTGGGTACCACTCTAGGACTTGGTGCTGCTTTGGGTGCTATCGGTGGCGGATTATTATCCAATACTAGTAGTATTGCTGACAAAATCAGCGGCGTAAAGCGTCTATATATAGATCCGCCTACTCTGACCTTGCTCGCAACACGAGCGCTTGATCTATTGACGGCCTTACGCCATCGGGGTCATGCCGCAACGGATGCCACCCAACTGCTTTATAATAATTCTAATAGCGGAGCCGATAACGTTGCTCGCGATAATTTTACTGATGAAGAGCTGGCAGATGCCAATAACGAAGACAACTTAATGACACCATGGCAAACGCACAAATTACCTAGCGAGCTCAAAAAAGCCCGTAGCAAGTCGCAATGGTCATCATTAAATAGTGGTAAAGCTGAGCTGGCGCAAAGTTTACGTACGGATGCGACTTGGTCGCTGGCAAGTAAGCTGCAACGTGACTAGTTTTAGTAAATTCATATTCAAGTTTGACGTTATTTTAATAACTCACTCAATGCCTCAGTTCCACGTATATCAGTTTGCTGTAAGTAGATGGGATATAGCGGATACTTTTTAAAAGCTTTCTCGATATCGGACATTATTTGCTGTTGTCTATTAGCACGATTTTGCCAAAACTCATCCGTTTGGGCTGGCTTTATTAATTGATTGACTACGATAGCGGCAGGCGTAAGTTTTGCGACTTCCAATTGCTCAGTGGCACGTTTGGTCTCTGCCAAGGGTAATACATCAGCGGTCATTACCAATACGATAGCGGTTTGGGTGCGATCATGTAATAGCATTCCCGCTTGACGGAATAATGCCTTGCGCCGCTCTAATACTGCTACCGCTTGCTCCCAGCGATCAGGCTTATGTTTCTCAAAAGGGTTAGCGACATCTTTGGTTTTTTTATTAGCCTTATCTGTACCTTCTAAATGCGTTGCTACTGAGCGCAATTTCGCTTGACGACGCTGCTGAGTCAGTAATCCATCTGTCCAAGCACCCATCATCTCTGGCAATACTAACAATCGTAGCGTATGTCCTGTCGGTGCAGTATCAAATACAATATGCTCATAACCATCAGCAGTAGCGGTAACTAAATGCTGACACATGGACTCTAGCATTGCCGCCTCCGCGGCTCCCGGCGCTGATTTGGACAGGCGCAAATGCTCACGAATCTTTGGCATCATGTCAGGATTGGCATAGGCCATAATCGTGCGCTCAACTTGAGCGAAATGCGCATCTACGATCACATCGGGATTCAGCTCGATAGCATCAAGATAAGGGGTAATTCTAGTTTTCTCATTATTTAACTTTACGTCTAACACATCGCCTAAACTATGCGCAGGATCGGTCGATATAATAAGGGTTTTTTTATTATTACTAGCGAATTGGCTGGCAAGCGCTGCGGCAGTAGTGGTTTTACCTACTCCGCCTTTACCACCAACGAATATAATAGGCTGCGCTGATAATCGAGTAATCAAAGTATCCAAAGACTGTAAAGCCATATTCTTATCTCAATTTTTATAATTATCTTTATTTGTTAAACTAGCAGCACCCAACATGATCAAACGGACATCTGTCCATTCCCATACGGGTATGCCATTCATGAAAATTTTCCAAAAACAAAGGCTGCAACTCTAAAGTATAGAAGCTGGCAGGATTATCAATTCCTAGGCTCTCGGCGAACATCATTAGCATAAAAAAATCTTCTTCATCACGAGCAGCACGCGCCATCGTTTGTCGATATGGCGCATGATAAAACTCATTTAATCCTTCGCTAAAGCGTTGCCACCAAGTAGTGTTGGTTTTGCTTGCAGCTGTATTTATAGATTCTTCTATTAAATTATCTTCATTATTTTTCATAAGCTTTGTTAACCTACCTATTTTTCTTAGCTTATACTATGTTAATAAGCTTATTGTATAGCGTAACACTATATCAACTCTATGATTTTAAATAATTAGCACAAATCAAAATATTGGATCTTTATAAATTTGCAGCATAAAAAAACGCCAGCAATTGCCAACGTTTTATTTTTATTGATAACCATTTATATATTAAGTCTTATGTTTACCTTTATGCTCGCTCCATTCTCGGCGCAGTACTGAGAAGCTCTCTAAAGTAACTAACACTGAGGCGATCAGAATGACTAAATCCATAATGATTAATAGCCAGTTACCATCATCATAGAAAGTTTTGAGTTGAATCAGCAAGGCAAATAATGTCATAACTAGTAAGAAACATAATGGCGCTAAAGTGTACCAAACGGTCTTACCCTTACGTAATAAGATAACCGTCACAATCATTAATGTCAGAGCAGCCATTAACTGATTCGTCGTACCGAACAACGGCCAGATAATCATTCCACCCGCTCCATCGATACCGCCTGCGCCAAAAGCTAGTAGCAGACAAGTTCCTACTGCTAGTAAAGTAGCGATCCAGCCTTTAGTCAATGCTGGCAAGTTATAAAATTCACCGAACTCTTGGAAGATATAACGCTGCAAACGTACGCCTGTATCCATAGTAGTACCTGCAAATAATGCAGCCATTACTGTTAGCATAGTTTGTGATAACACCATATCAATCCCAATGCCATTACTCAAAATAGTAGCACCACCATCGATAAAGGCACCGATAGAGCCGTCACCAAAGTTTTGATACACCGCTTGCCAATCACCAAGCGTCGCAAAACCTGCTGTCGCCGCTAAGATAGCGCCAAGCGCTAACATGCCCTCGCCCAAAGCACCAAAGTAGCCCACGAATCGCGCGTCTTCTTCTTTATCGATTTGCTTAGAGGTTGTCCCTGTTGCGACTAAACCATGGAATCCTGATATAGCACCACAGGCAATCGTCACAAACAATAGCGGCACGATAGAGGGAGCACTCATCGGTAAGTCAGTATTGATCGCTGGCGCGACAATATCAGGCGTTGAAATAAAGATTGCGGCATACAATAAAATCAAACCAACGAATAGCTGCAAGCCATTAATATAATCTCGAGGCTGCAATAGCATCCAGACAGGTAGCAATGATGCGACTGCCGCATAAGCAAATAGAATAATGATCCAAACCGCATTGTCTGGAAGACCCATAAAGGTTTCAGGTAGAACGAATGGGAACATAGGCCCTAGATAAATCAGCCCATATAGTGCAGTAACCCCAATAATAGAGACCCAAACAAGGCTCATGTTATAGCGATAAATACACTGACCGATAATAAAGGCTACAACTAAAGCACCCCATACAGGTAATACAGCAGATGGCGTTTTAATCATCATATTGGCAATAGCAACACCAAATACGGCATTAACCATGAGCAGTAATAAGAAAATAACCACCATCATCAGGCTGCGCACTCGCGTACCCATAACGGTACCAGCGATTGAGCCGATGGACTGACCGCGATTGCGCATACTAGCCCAAATCGCTGACATATCATGGATACCTGCCATAAATATCGTGCCAAACACTACCCAAATCACCGCAGGTAACCAACCCCAAATCACCGCGATTGCAGGACCGATAATAGGAGCGGCTCCTGCTACTGAGGTAAAGTGATGTCCCCATAAGACGAACTTATTGGTAGGTACATAATCCACCCCATCTTTCATCGTATGGGCTGGCGTGGGAATACTATTATCTAATCCTAAAATTTTACTCGCTATGAATTTTGAATAAAAAGCATAACCGCATAGCATCAAAGCGACACCGACAACGAGTACAATAGCACTATTCATTTTACTACTCCTTTTGAACTTAGCGCTGTCCATATAGAACAAGACAGTTATTTGTCTACAAGTTTATTATAGTGAACCCAAGAGTCCAAAAAATTAGTATTTCCAAAACGACTACTGTCAACTATTGACTGGCACGTCAACATTAAAATAGGATTGTAAATGATTTGACATACAATGTAACGCTAATAAATCAGTATAATAGCTATAATTTTTAATTAAGTTATCACAACTAAAATTACTACTATAGGTAGCACAATGGCACATTATTTTGGATTTATACCCTCAGATAAATTAAAACAGTTGGCTGCAGAAGCTGAACAAGTTAAACAGTCTGATGAGCAAGTTGATTATTATCCTTATCGCGATGCATTGACCCATCAAACCGCTCATGATCTTATCGATAACTTACTGGAGGGACTGATCGATAACATCCCTAATCCTGAGCGCCAAGTGGCTATGCGTAAAGTGATCACCACTATTGAAAAAGCGGCTGATACTATGTTGAACATTCTATTAGGTAAAGAGAATAATGAAGATATTATACCAAGCTTTAACTTTTTAAGAGATCAGGCTACTTTTATAGATAATGAAGGTGCTAGTCGAGTGGGCTTCAAGCTTAGCGATGAAGATACGCAAACGATCGTTGCAGGTTTTGCAGCGGTTACCCCTGATAATGTTGATGCGGCAAAATTCAGAGAAGCGCTTGAAACGATGAATGAGGCGACCTTGACCCATTTTGTCACTCGCTTTGCTGAAACACTCAAACTGGGCATGATAAAGCGCAAATCTGTGCCTGTCGCTAAAGCCGCTATCGATAAAGGTATGAACATGGCGCTTAATAAACTACTACCAGATCTACCTGATAGCTCGTTAAATCGTTTAGCAAACTATTACCGTCCTTTTATCGTTGTCAAAGCCGACTAATCTTTCGCAGCGCTGCTATTAAAAGTTATTAGCAGCAGACTATTTTTTTTGGATAGCAAGGTTTTATAGGCAAACCTGTTAAACCTTGCTAAAATAAGCAGCACTTTTCACCGAAGGCGCATCCTATGACTCAGATCAGTAATCAAGAAATCGAAAAAACCTTACGTAACTCAGAATGTTTAATTAGCAGTATCGAAGTTGCCGCTGCTTATGAGCGCCTTGCAGCCCAGCTCAACCTGCATTATGTTGGTCTTAATCCTATCGTGATGGTTGTCATGAATGGTGGTCTTATTCCAGCGGGGCAACTGCTCACTCACCTTACCTTCTATCATCGTATGCACTACATTCATGCGACTCGTTATCGTGATAACGAAGGTACTAATGAGCTGGATTGGAAGTTTAAGCCTGAGGTAAACATTAAGGGTGAGCACGTACTGCTCATTGACGATATTTTTGATGAAGGTATTACTCTACAAACAATCGTAGAAGACCTAAGTAAAGAAGATCCTGCATCTATTGAATGTTGTGTGCTACTCAATAAAGAGCATGACCGCAAAACTAAAGATTTTGACGTTGATTTTGTCGGTATCAATGTGGCTGATCGCTATGTATACGGCTGTGGTATGGACTACCATGGTTATTTGCGCCACTTGCCAGGCATCTATGCTATTAAAGAAGATAAAGTATAAATTTAGCAAGTTTTGATTGAATCAGTAAAATAATAAAAAAGCATCCAAATTGGATGCTTTTTTATTGCTATAAATCATGCTATTTCATAATATTATCAAACTGTAGCGCTAACCCTGTATGGCGCTTAGTTGGTGTTTGCACAGCCTTTTCAAAAGCGTGTTTTGTGCTGTATATAGTGACTTGTTTCTTGGCTCGTGTTACTGCGGTATAAATAAGCTCTTTGCTCAGTAATCTTACATGACTATTATCAAAAGCGATTGCCACGTGATCAAATTCAGACCCTTGTGATTTATGAATAGTCATCGCATACGCGGTAGCAATGACCTCATCATTTAGTAAGTCGACCGCAATTCCCTGTGCTTTATTCTCAAAGAATACTTCAAGTCGACTGTTACCCTCTCCTATTTGTAAGCAAAAACCGATATCGCCATTAAATAATCCTAGCTCATAGTTGTTCTGTAGAACCATCACAGGACGACCGTGAAACCAAGTATTCTGACCTAAGGGCAGCTTCAACTCGGTAAGATGCCACTGGGTAAGGTAATTATTAATATAGTGATCACCCCATTCGCCATTATGACCTGCACTAAGTACTCTAAATTGATTAAATGCTTTCATTAATGAAGCAACTGTATTTTCCATTGAATCTGGCATAGATTTTTCTACTGAGTTATTCTGCAAACGTTTAACTTCTTTTATGAAGTTTTGATAACTTGAAGATACTTTTTTTAGAATTTTTTTGTTGCTTAGGCTATTTTTTTTATCATTGTCTTTAGATGCTGCGGCCTGTATTGTATTCATGTTATTTACATTCTGAAACCTCAGCGCTGCATCGCTTTTCAACAACTGCCAAATAGCTTGGGTATCTGTGTTTGCTCTATTTATTTGATAAGCAAGCTTACCGATACCAGAGTCAGCACTGAATCGGCGACTCTCTGTCAACTCTACGTGAATAGGTTGTAATACTGGAATATGGCACAAATCAGCCAATACAGCCCCTGCGTCTACCGCTGCCAACTGGTTCGCATCTCCTAATAATATCAGCCTTGCGCCAGGCTTTACTGCACTCACAAGATAGTTAGCCAGCTCTACTCCTAACATTGATGCTTCATCGACGATAATAATATCTTCACCAAGTGGATTATTAGCGTCATAACGTGGTCTGCCTGTGCGACCAATGCCTAATAAGCGATGGATAGTCTTAGCTTCTTGCAGCTGCAGCTCTATATCCGCGGCATCTATGGCCGACTGTAAAGATTCCTGCATTCGCTGGGCCGCCTTACCCGTCGGTGCCGCTAATGCTAGACTAGCACTGTCTGTGCTGAATCTAATACTTTTACGATCATCTCCCCTACTCTCTGTGGCTTGTTGTAGCGCCATTACTAACTGAGCAACGGTATAGGTCTTGCCTGTACCAGGGCCACCAGTAATGATACTAAAAGCATTATTATTAGCCACAGTAATAGCTGTCACCTGCTGCTCGTTTAGATTTTCGGGTAATGATAGCTCTAAAGGTATTACCTGCTGATCTAAAATATTGCCAATATTATTGGCTAAATTAAACTCCGCTTGCCATGTGCGATGCAACCAAAAAGTGAGCGATACTGTTCGGCCAACTGTGTTCTTGTTATTTATCAGTCGGTAGATGATAGGTTTATTTATTTTGCTTAGGCTATTTTTATTATCATTATCATTTATATCAGCATTGACGTTAGCAAATAAAGAGTGCTCAACAATCAGCTGAACGAGAATGCTTAAGTCGGTATTTTTTAACAACTGATAGAGCGCAAAGACACTCTCAAAACACTTGAGTAATCTCTCTTTTTCATGGTTGCTAAGTGCTAGCTGTGCCCATAGCTGAGCTTGCTTAGCAAACAAAATATCCAACAAATCAAATAGTGATAATATAGCTGTAGTACCTTCTTCTTGAGCAACTGTTTCTTGAATAACTGTTTCCCGAGTAACCATCTGAGTATCAATTAGCGCTAGGATTGGCGCGGCTAACCTCTCTATTAGTTGCTGCTGCCAACGGTATAGAGCAACTACCTCGCCATTGACTTGTCCTTGTAGCGGCTGCTCTTGCTCAGCTGCCTCAATCGTTAATACGGTATGCCCCTCTTCCAAATGGGTCGCCAGTACAACGAATAACGCGCTAAATAAGCCACTGTCTGCTATCTTATCTATCTGCTGGCTATCAGCATGAATCGTTGTTGTATCAGTTGCTTTATAGGCTGAATGCGTCTGCTGACGACGTAGCAAAATATAGTCACTAATATTACTAGCCCAGCTTTCTTGCAAGCTAACTGCCGCCCTGCTCTTACTGTTAGTATTACTCATAAGTTACTGCTCATAAATTATTGCTCGTTATATGCTTAGATATAGTTATTATTTATTTAACGCTTTATTTAGATCGTTATCTAATTAATTTTTAAAGCCTACGATTCTGGCAGGCCAAACAATGCATCTAAAGCCTTGACAAAGTCGATCGGGATATCCCAAGTGACTAGTCCGTAGCGCTCATTATGCATGGAATGGCTGTGATCAGGGTTATTAACTTTTGGTAATACCTTGGTTTCTGGTGAGTCGTCAGTAGCTGACTGAGAATCTGAATCATATACGCCCCGTAAAAAGACATATTCGACAGCACCTAAGTATTTATCCTCATTACCTTGATAATCACTCACTCTCATCGAAAGAAATCGATGCAAGGCTACTTGGTAAATCGCTGCTTGTAACCAATATCCTGCCTTTGACATCGCCTTTTTAAGGGTATCTTCATTATAATCGCTTAGGCTATTTCCTAAATAGTTACTCTTATAATCGACAACATAGTACTTGCCAGCGTACTCATATACCAAATCAATTTCACCACGTAAATAACGATATAAGTGCGTTTTATTTTGCGCGATAAGAGTCACATGCTTATCTGTCTCATTCGGCAGATACTGCTGAAACAGCCTACTGATATCTTGCGCTTTAAAGTGCTCTGACAACCCCATGTTGAAATCTAACTCAGCAAATCTTTGGCTCACATCAAGAGAGCGTAAAGATTGATTGGATGCTAATAATGGCGACTGTAACACCTTTTCAATCCAGTCTATCAAGGCCTGATGTTTGCTAGTATCTACCGAACCAGTATCTATTGATTGGGTATCGGCTAGAGTACTATCTGCTGACTGTTTCGTCTGTAATAGTCGGCTTTGTTGCTCAGCGCTACTGTATATCAATGGCAACTGATAGCTGCTAACCGCTCTATCGATAACTTGAGACCACTGCGATGAATTATTAAAATCAATTTTTTCGAATATTTCATGCAAAAATGTACCAGCATTAGCGCCTTTTACAAAGGTAAAACGAATATCGTCCTCTGACTTAAGACGTAATTCACTAACGGATTCAGCAAGCTCTACCTTACTAGATGATACCGCTTCGACCGATGCTGAGGTCTCTGTCATATCAATATCTATAGCATCGTCAATACGTTCATCCATCACCGCCATCGCTTGTGTGGAGTCATCTAACTGACGGGCTAAAGCGGTAAAACTGGTCTTCGCCCAACCATAGAAATAATCGGTTTTCATGACTTCTGAAAAAGACGCGTACTCAATAGCTTCTGTTATAGGCTTTGTAGCCATGTGATTGATACTAACTGTCGAGCCTATAGACTTAGCAGACTGACCATAGTGATTATCATAGAACTCATTAATATTATGCCCTCTGAGCATACCTGTAGTGCCTTTAAGCCTATCAGGCATCTCAAACTTTGCCTCTGGAGAATCAAACCAGTAGAAGACTGGCTTTAATTCAAAACTTGTTTTATTACTAGGGTCTCTTAACACTACATAAAGCTGCTCACTGGCACGTGTAAAGGCCACATAGCCGAGCCTGCGTAGCTCATCAAAGTCTTCTTGGGTCTCAATATCAGTATAGTAACCCTCTGTAGTCGCAGAGCCTTGCACAGGTGAAAAGCGGCGCTGATTGCTTGTTGATTGCTGCCCTAAAGCTGATTGATCTTGGAGCTCGCTGTCTTGTTGGCCATTATACAAGTACAGTCCATAATCTTCCTTATTGCCTGACTTGCGACTGGCATCACCCATACCCAGTGCATAGACAATCGGAAATTCTAATCCCTTAGATTTGTGAATAGTCATCAGTTGTACACCAGACTCGGTAGGCAGCGGATATTGCTTGGCCCAATCACTATTAGGAGCTGCGTCTATATGTTGTCTGAACCAAGCCAATAGCTCATGCTCACCCATACCTATGCCGTACTGCGCCATAATGTCCATCACGTGACGCAAATCCATGATATGACGGTCGCCTTCTGGATGAGCCGCTAATGCTTGCCAGACTCCTTGCGGCTGCACTGGGCTTTTATCCAATAGATAATGCAGTGCTGATAAGATACCAAAGTGCTGCCAGCGCTGCGCCCCTTCTTTGAGGTAAGTAATAAAGTCTTGATAGCTTTTTTTATGAGTACCAGCGGAGGTGCTTTTTACATCAAAACTACTTATATCAAAGCTATTCACTGTTAGCCCTGAATCATGATCCATCATCATGGCTTTGACTTGTTTGATACTCAGTCCATATAGATGACTGGTCAGCACGCGATTAATCATGTCATGGCGATAAGGGTATAGCATAGCACTGAGTAGCGCGGCCACGTCTTCGGCCATGATGGTCTCAAAGATGCTGACATCGCTAGTGGTCAAGGTCGGTACTTTGAGCTTAACCAATTCATCCTCAACCTGCTTTAGATCTTTTTTGGTGCGTGCCAGCACACCAATATCGCTTGGCTGGATAGGCTTTCCCTTTAGGGTCTGATTACTACCGAGTAAAGTGGCAATATGGCGCGCGGTGATCTCAAACTCATCGTAATCCAGCGTTTTTTCTTTATCATAAGGCAAGTGTAATAAGCTTACTGACTGAGCAGAGAGCACCTCAGTGACTAAAGGGCTGTCTTGATCTAACTCATTAGACCAAGACAGCTGGCTCTGTGTTCTTGCAGCTTTGATATGTTGATAATAAATACCACTACCTAGCTGTGATAGCTTATTGTCAGCTGTCTTTGCGGTTGGCATACCAAACCAGCAGTTCAAGGCATTAATAACACTAGCGTTTGAACGACGGTTGATATTAAGCGTCCAGATACTGCTGTTTTCAAACTGGGCTTTCATATAGTTATAGTTAGCGACATCACCACCACGAAATCCATAAATAGCTTGCTTTGGATCACCAACCAATAGCAAGAACTCATGACTGGCTTTCTTGTTACTTGACTGCTGATCATTAGCAGACGGTTTAGGTTTGCTCTTAGGCAAATAGATACTTTCAATCATCGTAGCCTGCTCGCCATTGATATCTTGCGACTCATCAATGAGAGCGACAGGATAGTGATGACGAATATAACGTGCCAGCTTCTCTCCTTGCCGACCGGTTAATGCTTGGTTTAAGCGTACCATTTGCAAGCTAAAGGTAGTTTCACCGCGTTCTTCTAGGATAACCGGCAGTCTGTCACGAACCGCCAGCACGATATGGCGATTGAGATTGGCTAAAATAGTAATAACGTAGTCATCGAGCTTTTTGCTTTCTTCAATATACCGTTTAAAGTCACGAACCACCTGCAACTCATTAAATATCAAATTAACTCTTTCGCCGTCTTTTGGCTTGTAGAACTGTTTGCCTATATCATCAGTTTTCTGAAAAGCTTCAATTAACTTTCCAGTATAAGTTTTTTTGTCTGATATGAACTTATAAGCGGCGGGACCAGACTCTTCTAACACTTGAACGATTTTCGGCCAAGACTCTCTGTTATTCTGCAACTGTCCTTTGGGAACTTCATAATATTCGCCGTCAGGCTTAAAGAAAGCATCAAGCTCATCGCTGCGCTCAATGATACTGTGGATAAGCCGCTCATAACCCTCAAAAGAAAAATCACTGCTCACAACTTCATTAATCGGCGCAGAAACAAAATTCAGCGACCGAGTCACATAACTTTTATGATCGCCAACCGCCGTCAGCTTACCTTGCTGATCCATTAGCGCATATAGTTTAGGCTGCTCATGATACAGCCTACTTTGAAACTGACGCAGCTCATCATGAACAATACTGTCCGTCACTTGCTCAATACTGCTGTCTTCAATAATAGCCATGCCTTGCTGATGACCGGTCTCGCTGCTATATTCGGTGAGCCACTTTTGCGCCAAGCTATCGAGCGTCCCGACGAACAGTTTATCTAGCGTGGTTAATACCAGTGCGGTGCGGCGAAGAGCTTCAGTCATTGGATAGCTATAGACATGATCAAGCAAAAACCCAAGCAAATGCAGGTTAATTGGATCTTGCATGATGTCATCTAAGCGGGCGTATTTAGCTTGTTCTACTAACCACGTTTCACGCTCTTTTTTTGCTTTTATTTTTAGTTGAGCGTTGTTTTCAGTAGCGGCTTGTTTATCATGTTGCTCATCATCGGCAAGGTCTTGATTTAATTCGTCAGCGCTAGTCTTAGCACTTAAATCTGTATCTGTCCTTGAGTCCTTATCTACTAACTTATCCTTGCTACTTTCAGGCGTCACCTGTAACACATCAGGATATAAATCAGACTTATTATTAAGATCAGCACTCAAGCTGTTGATCCACTGTAGCAATTGATAAAACTCTACCAAGCGATCGTGAATACGCTGACGCATCTCAGCAGCAGCGGCGCGAGTAAAGGTAGTGGCAATGATTTGCTCGGGGGCACGCCTTGCCTCAATCAACAGACGTAGCACGATACCCGTCAGTGTCCAAGTCTTACCTGTACCAGCTGAGGCCTCAATGAGATGTCGACCCGTTAATGCAACATCGACGGCTGGTACAACATCCGCTTTACGTTCACTTATATCGTCACTATCATTACCTAGCTGTTGTGGCAATGTAGATATATTATTTATATAGGTCAGGTCGGTTAAATCAGTCATAGGAGCGCACACTTTTTATTATTATTCGTTAAAGCTATTTATTAAATTTATATATTAAAACCAGTCATTTGATATGACCATCTAATTCTGTAAAGGCTCTAGTGCAGTAAACATCGGCTCGTATAGTGGCTGTGCTAAGGTTATCAACGCTGATGATAGCGCTTTAAAGGCATCTTGATCACGTAGGACGTACTGCCAAATAGCATGCTGCGAACAGGTATCGTATACCGCGTCTATATGGTAGCTCGCTCTTAGCCAATCTGAGAAGTCTGCTCGTTTTGGCCAGTAACTGCCTTCTTGACCTTCTTCGGCTTTTACACGCTTTTCAAGATAACTTAGTGCATATTCTGGCAATAAGGTAATGGGTACTTGGCCTGATAGCTTGGCAAACATCGCCCACTTGACCAATTCAACCACTGCCTCTTCGTATAAGATGGGTTTTAACTTAAAAGCGATTGCGTTCTCATATTTCTTAACGCCCGATCTGGGCTTATTGAAGCGCCAGATACTTACTCCATCCTCTAAGGCCACTTGCTCGCTAGTGGTACGTCTAGCAACTTGCCAATACACATGTGCTAACCAAAACTTGAGTAGATGCTTAGGGTCGGCAGAGTTAGGGAGGATATTTAACCAGTACTTAGGTGTTCGATCAGCATAGGGCATGCCAGCCTGTAGATGAGAGCGACTGTTGCTGTTATTTATAGATGTTGATTCTGATGTTGGTGCTAATATTGGTACTTGTATTGGCACTGAGCCTTTTATTTTAATAACTTCAGGTAGTCGCTTGAGTAGCGATTCATGCTCGGTAAGATTTAGCACAGCTGACAGCTCTATCTGCACCGGTTGTTCGGTAGTTGGGGTAAGCAGTTGCAAAGCTGTTGCATCATCTATACCGTTTTGTCCACCCTGATTAACTAAACCAATCTCATCAAAGCCATTCGCGATTAACTGCTCTTTAAACGCTAAGCATTGCTGTTGCAGCTTTTTATATTGATTCGGCAAGGTCGTTTGACGAGCCACCCCTGCTGGCATGATTTTTTGGTACATCAAAGTTTGGCTAGTGCTTTGTGTTACCTTATTGGCAATATCATTATCGCTCGCCAGCTCCTTAAGCAGATGCTCCTTAATCTGATAAGTCGTCAAACCGTCCAAAAACAGTGGCTCTTGCTGCGCTATTGCCTCCTCGCCTTGCACCACATGCACCTCTTGAGTATGCAAAAACGCCTTGGCAGGATGACGCACTTGGTAGGCGAGCACCCCTTCAACATCTATCTCGCCAATGTTAAATACGCTATCAAAAAGGGTTTTATCAAGCGTTTCAGAATGAGCGGTGGGACTACTGCCATCACAAATACTGTCTAGCGCCAGCATATCAGCCAATGCAGACAAGGTTTGACTATCGACTTGTCCGAGTTGACCTAAGCCTTGACCAAGCAGTTGAGCGATGGATTCATACTGTATCTTTGTAGGCAAGCAAACCAATGGCGGATGCTCGCTAGCAACGCGCCCCTTTAGAGTATTAAATACAGCTTGCCATAGTGGTGCGGGAGGAAATTGTTTTTTCTGAGCTAATTTCGTCTTACGCATGGCTGTATTTAAGAGAGCATCTAGCTCATCAATACTATCCGTTTTACTGCTACCAACAGGGCTATGGTATTTAGCATCGCCTTGAGTCTGATCAGCACTCTCATCGCTATTAATACTATGAGACGCTTGCTCAGAGATATCCGTGTTTTCATAAACATCAGTGTCAACGACTGTTTCGAACAGACTCTCATGGAAAGGTAGTGCAGGATGCTCAGTGACCAGCCACTGTTGAATCAACTTAGGTAAGTAACGTTTGAGGCTCTCGGTAGTTGAATCAACGCTTTTAGGTAAAACGTCTAGTGAATCCAGAGAGTTTACTTGCCACTGCACTTCACCTTGCAAAAAATGTAGCAATTCACTCACTGGGTTGGCTGGCAGGTGCTCATGAGTATCGGTCAGGCTCTGACCATTATAGAATATCCAGCAAGCACTACGCGCGCACAGCAGCGCATCCAAAAACGCACCATTATCATCATCTTCGCTGACTCTGTCACCTCGGCGAGCGTTAGTAGTTTTCATCAAATCATAACGATTGTCACGATCACGCCCAGGGAATTCCGACAGATCCATATTGAGCATAACGACCAGCTCAAAAGGTACGTTCCTCAAGGCGCCAAATTTACCAAAGGTAATCACGCCAGTGGGCTCCGCACTCACTTGCTGACTCTCAAGCTCGGCTTCGATACTATCCAGCATAAAGCTCAGCTTGAGCGGTAGCTGCTCAACACCTGCCAGCTTTTGCTCGACTTCTTTTTTGTTGGCACTATTAGCATTGTTAGCACTGTCGCTGCTAGAGTATTGCCTGTAATGACGATTGGCACGCAGGCTAGACTTAAAGCCATTCATAGCATTATAAATAGCGCGCATAGTACGCGTTTGATCAATATCACCGAAATAACGATGAATCACTTGGGTCTCAATCTGATCAAGCCAATCCTCTGCTTTCATCTTTTGGGTATGGTCATTACGGCGCGCTACCAAACCAGTATAAATACGGCAAAGGGCTTCAACGATCATGGCATCATTAAGGCTCACTTGTGGCAGCGGTAAGCTCATCTCAGGCATTGCCGTACTCGGCCACTCCTCCTCTGCTAAGGGATATAAGCAATCGCTTGAGCTGGCCTCTGGCATTACTAGCCCTAATACTAATCTATCTAGCGCTTGCGCAAAGCTAAAGCGATAATCAAAGTCGTTACTGTCTAAGGTTTGCTTAAGGTGCCATTCATCAAAGCCGCGGATAAAGCCCGCTTCTACCAGCAAATCGCAACCACGGCTCATCTGCTCATGAGTTAGCCCAAAGCTCTCGAACAAGGGCGGTAGCATCAACCAATCCAAAACCTCAGCCGCCTCAAAACGAGCGCTATGACTGCCGAGCAGCTTATAAAAGCCAATAATAGCTTCCCATAACTGACGAATATCGGCATCGACCACACCCGTGACTTTGGCAGGCAAGGTTAAGCCGTCTTGACCTTTACCACTGACGAAAATAGAGCTAATCAGCGCATGATGGCGCTCAACATCAGGTAGCAGTACTACGATGTCCGATATATGGCGCTTTTTTTCGCCAAGTCTGATAGGTTCATTCAACCAGCGCCCAACCATAATACGCATTACTTCAAGCTGACGTTGCAGGCTATGACACGAATGTATGCTTAGGCTATTATCTTGTGCAGACATGGCCCAAAAGCGATCTTTCTCAAAGCGCTTACTCTCTAATGCCTCATCGTCATACCAAGGTGTTTGTGACTCCTGTTGATCCTGTTGTTCAAGGCCTAGCTCTATCTGCTTGCCTACCTCCTGCGACACTTTTGCAGCGGTCGCTTGTTGGGTCGACTGCTCATCAAGCATTAAGACATCATTTTGCAAACGCCGTAATAAACTCGGACTATTTTGCGTAGCTTGAGCACTTTTATTAACGTTAACATCAACATCAAACTCATCATGCCAGTCCCTATTTAAATCATCATTAAAGCCATTATCGCCAACATCAAAGCTATCTTGCCACTCTACCAGTTCATCTTGATATTGCTCATTGCCCGACAAATTAGCCAGCATCGCAAAAGTATCACGTGACTGTTTACCCAGACGCGACAGCAAGCTATGCCCATAGTCGCGCAGGAACACGCTTTCAGGATTAATAATCTGCTGGCGTTGCAGCCAAGACTTATCGACAATATCCGCCCAAAATAGCTTGGAGGGATTGTAGTGCAGTAGCAAGATATCCATATATTTCGATAAGCGCTGTAGAAAGTCGAGCTCAGTCTGCGGCAGTTGCTGAATAGTAAAAATACGCAGCACTTTTGGCAATTGCTCGCGCTCATTAGCTTTATTGCTCTCTAAAGCCGACCAAAAGGTGTCCTCAAGAGCCACACGGTGCAGATGCACATCGGCAAAGAGCTGCGACCATAAAAAACGCTGAGCCACTTCCAACTCCACATAATGCTCAACCAACCACTCAGGCGTACCACGTGCATATTTATCAAAGCGCAGTGACAGCTCATCCTTTTCGACTATCAACTCATCGACATTAAGTGGCTTGTTATGCGACCACAGCGTTAACCAATCTTCACGATGGGTCAAATAGCGGTTAAACACCCGCGCCAAATCGCTTGCCAGCTGCCAAATACGCGCATCTTGTCGCGCTTTATCTGCTTCGACTGCTTGTTGTTGCGGCTCATCTATCAGCGATGCCAATAGCGGATGAACAGGATGCTGTTCATTTTTGACGATCGACTCTTGATAATAAGTCAAATAGCCGAATAATCGCCACTGCATGACCGTTGGTGATAATACCGCCACCTCAGGCACACTTAAGGTTGTCGCTCCAGGGTCTAGCTCTAATAAATAGGCGTTATGACGGCTTAGCACATTTTGCATCAGCGTCCACTGATACTGCCCCCAAAAAGTAGTAGTGACCAGAGTGCTAATACCCGCTTGGCTGGCAATCGATTTATCCAACCAATCGCCTAACACCATCGAGGGTACAATGACGATAAACTCTGCAAAAATAGGTTGGTTCTTTGCCTTGTAAGCAGTCAATAACTCATCTACTAAATATTCGGTGCGGTGTGACTGGATAATTTTAAACATAAGTGACGATCTAATTAGGATGGAGGAATAAAAGGCAGGAAATAGCAGTCACGTTAATAAAAGCATTAACGCCGATAACGAAACGAAAATCGTTACTCATAAAAACATCTATGACAATACTTATAAAGGTATGTTTTGCAGTCGTGGCTGCTATTTTTTTCTGTTAAGATAACGGCGCTTGAATTAGTGTGCCATCGATAGGGGTAGTTTACCAGCATACTATCTCAATACTGGCCTAATACTTGCTCAATAATCACTGATATGAAATAGCTTACGACAGATAGTGTCGTACTATATATGAAACACCTTATACAACAAGAGCTGTAACCTATGAGAGACTACAAGTTAGTATTCGCCGGACTAGTATTGTTATTCATATTCATTATTTTTGGTGTCTTCTCATGGCTATGGATTAATAATCAAAAAAATACTAACCCGCTACCTATCTTGAGCGGTAAAGACGTACAACTAGTGCAAGAAAGTGCCGAAGAAGATAGCGATGAGGTCAAAAACAACGCGGATGCGAATACGCTATATATTCAAGCGCAGCAGCCTTTGCAAGTACCTTTAGATGAAGTCATCGTCAGATTTGAGGCACGTTACCCACAGATTCAAGTATTGACTAATTACGTGCCAGCGACCGCTCTGTTAACGCTCGACAATACCAACGCTACTGATATAGTTATTGCTGAGGATCAGCTCTCAGACTCTCTATTAAGCCTACTACAAGATGAGCTCGATAGAAATGTAAAAAACAATATTGTTAATCCACCCGTACAAAGCGGTGCTGATACAGACCCTGAAGAAATAGCAGCAGAAAACAGTGAAGCTCGTACTCTAAATCCGTTTGGTTATGCTATAAAAAACTCACAAATGCTCGAAGGCGTGATTGTAAGTGCTAAACCTGTGGCTATTAACTTCCGCAACTTCCTAATCTCAAGCACTGGGCAAGACATTTTAAGAGAGTATCAGTTCGATGATATTAATGGATATCAAAATAGTGTCGATGATTTATTTAACCCGACGTCAGATGGAAAAACAACTACAGAAAAAACTGAGGTGGTCAAAGACGCTCTAACCAATAGTGAATAACGGATTGGTATCTTTTGCTATCTGGGTAAACCATAAACTCTATTCAGCGATTGCTTTTATAGCTATATTTTTTTACAATGAGCCCTTATGCGCCTATAGCTCAACAGGATAGAGCAGTTGCCTCCTAAGCGATCGATCCGAGTTCGAGTCTTGGTGGGCGCACCATATTACTATAACACAACACCCCATATTACCCCGTAAGCCTTAGGCTACGGGGTTTTTTAATATCTACAAATAACCTTAACTTACCTTAATTACCCAAAACTATCTATTGCATACCGTAATTAATGCGGTATTATTTACGGTATAGTTAAAAATAACTAAAATGGATACCGTAAAATCATGGCAAAAACCAAGCAGCCTTTAACTCATACTCAAGTTAACCAAGCTAAGCCAGCTGATAAACCATACAAATTGACTGACGGTGGTGGTATGTACTTGTATGTTAGCGTCGCTGGCACGAAATCATGGCGTATTGATTATCCCGCGCCTTTAACAAAAAAAAGAGTGACTATTACCTTAGGAAAATTCCCTGAAATTACACATTTTATCTTAATCTTTGGTATGAACGTGACCTTGCACCAGTTGTAAAAAACCTCTTTATTGATGTTTGTTTTTCAGTAATCGAGTGTAAACAGTATTTTGCCATATAGCGCACCAATGACGTTGGTTCGATTTCTGGCTTGCCAGTTGTAACTGTCAATGCAAAGGCTGCCAATGAGGGCATAACCGTTGGACTGATATCATAAAAGACGGCAGCTACAGCATAACTCAAACTATCAAAAGCGTCTGATATAGTCAATTCACTATAAAAATGACATAGCGCTGCTGGGATAAATTTTGTGCAGCCTCTGTGATAACAGTACGCCAGTAAAATTTATACCAGTAGTGTGTTTAAATTTATAACCATTTCACTTTGAGCTGACTCTAGCATCGCACTAATAATACCTAGATCAAGATGCTAATAGGTTGGCTATTTAGCATTCAAAACGCTATGTTCTAAGTAGTTTATTAATAGGTCTGTTTAGGTGGCTTTTATAAAACATCGCATTAAACATACTCATGACAAGTAATGCTTTTTTGTTTTTTATCAAAAATTAATTCTACTGTACCTCCACGCCCAACTACGTAACCACTAGCACTATCTTCTTGTATATCTATATCGCCTTTTGGCAACTTGAATTGTGGACGTAACGTTGTAAACTTATCATCTTTAAAATATAAGTCTAATTGGTGCCATTCATAGCCCACTTGAAATTCAATTTTTAGCAAAGGCTTTCCGAAAGCCATGGAGTTATTTAAGGTATAAGTAGTATGTTCAACTATATCTTCGGTTTCTAAGTTATATCTTTCTTTTTTGATTACATTTAATATGCTAATAATGGATGAATCGTAACGTGGAGATAGCGTATCAGGTAAATTTACATAACCACATCCTGACAACATGGGTTTTAAATATTGAGTCCAATCTGTCGCAGCATTAACCTGTATCAGATTACCTAGGAATAACCCCGCTAATATTATAGGTAGTATTTTCATATGCCTTTGCTCCTTTAAAAAATCTAATATTTTTTGGATTGCTTATAAATATCTTGGATTCAACATTGAAGTGCAACGTAGACCTTTTTTAATATTTCTCGTTCCTCTTCAGCTACTTTAAGCTGTCGCTTTAGGTGCTTTACTTCTTCAAGCGCACCCATCAGTTGTGGATCTTACTTCTGAGTAGCGATAAGCTTGCCTTGATTGGCTTTCATGACTTATCTATCTAGAATGTTATCTTTATCTTATTTATTACTACCATTTTCAGCAATTAGAAGAAAAATATATCTGTGTTATTTCATCTCATAACTAGAAAAACCTAACAATCTTATAGTATATTATCGACATGCTTTCCCTATACTTTTAATTGCTGAAACTCCATATTGATCGAAAATATCTGTTATCTCACAATTATTATCAGTACATTGTAGAGAGTACTCCTTGAGTCCACTACTACCACCCTCTAAAGCTGTCAATACTCTTACATCTTCATTTCGTAACTCTATAAAATCAAAAACATCTTCTGGACTACGACCATTACTATCTAACAGATGCAATCTCTGTATAGCTTTATGACACTCTGCTTCCTTGTTATTGTCGTTCATTACACTAGCATTCTGCGCTAAAAATATTACATCTTTCAAATCTTCATGAGCGTAGTTATAGAGAGTTTTAGCATCATAAGAGCTATCATTTGTCTTCTGAAATTTGTTAAAAGTATCTGAGTATAAGCCTTTGATGGTATCTATTCGTAAACTAGGATTTGGTTTAGTTAAAATTTCGATTGGAGATGAAACAAATGGTGTTGATGTATTTTTAGCACTATTATTTTTGGAATCAGACTGAGTCTTTTCAAGATATAGATCAGAGGTGTCTATAAGATATGGTGTTGATGACTTATCAAATTGTATTGACACCTTTTCAACACTATTGTCTGTTAAGTCAGACTGAGCCGTTTTAATGTATCGATCAGAAGCGTCCATGATGTTCAAAAGAGTGCAGCTTACTTTATCTTGATAATTGGTACATGCTTCATGAAACCATGACTTTACTTTCTCACGATTTTTTATAGCATCATCGATACTCATATCTTTAAAGCTATCATTTCTTACAAGTACGTTTATAGGCTCATCATAACCTAAATTAATCCCTGTTTCGAAAGCTCTATCCTTCATTGCTAAGTTATAATTTTTAAATGCCTTTTCTAAATCCCTATCAACAACTTTTGGCTTAAAAAAAGCTTCCCCTTCAATCACATAGTAGCGAGAGGAAAGGTAATCAAATGTTTTCGAGATTAATTTGAAGCTATTAGCTATTACTCCAATGCCCTCCATAAACCCAATAAATGCTGCTTCATTTTGAAAGTTATTTCCTGAAACAGGGTTATCAAAAAAGTCAGATATCTCTAAATCTATTTTATCAAGAGATTCACTATAATATTGATCTGCCATCTCCTTATCTTGCTTTATTACTATACCACTATCATATATATTACCAAGGCGTAGCATAGACAAGGTATCACCTTGATCAGCAGCTAATTTATAGTTTTCAATAGCCTTCATATAGTCTTGATCTACACCCTTGCCATTTTCATACAAGCTCCCAAGATGAAACTGAGATATCTGATCTCCATTTACTGCTTTTAACTTAAGAGTATTTATCTCAGACAGTGGCAGCTCAATTCTATTTAGATACTGCTCCTCACGCTGATATACTTGTCCCATTTCATTTAATGGTACTTTTTCATCGTACCTCTCAAGTTTACTGAATCTTTGAGCATTACCCATCGGCAATTCAAGTATATTAACTTCCCTGTTAAAACCTTCTAGAATACTTCTATCTATATTCGGCTCTATTTGAAAATAACGTTCATTAACACTAACTTCTGAAAAGGCTACTGTTGTAATAGCACTACACAATATCCCAATTACTAATGACCGTGGCTTTAACGCCTTTTTAAAAGTGAGTTTATTCATAATCGCCCTCTCCATTACAAAAATTATTTATTATTTTTTAAAAAATTAAAATATTCAATATTACTTCCAAGGTTTGACTGTTTCTTTTCCTTGTTTATTAATGTAATGCCAAGTCTCTTCTATTTTGACTTTAGCGATACCATTTAAAAATGAACAAACCTCTTCATAGGCTATAGGTATCATGACGTTGCCTTGTTTATCGATAAAACCGTATTTACCCTCTTGACTTACGGCTACTAAACCTTCTGAAAAAGGTAAAACTATATCACTGTATTCTATAGGAACAACAACATCGCCTTTTTTGTTAATAAGACCCTCTAAGCCTTCTTCTTCACCATCTGTACCATGAACTAAAGCTAAGCCATCTAAAAAAATTTCTGAATAAGAAAATGGAAACATATTGTAGTAGTTATCTACATCTAAAATTTCAGTACCTGTCTTATCAATAAATATATATCTCTCATTTTTTCGTACTCTGGCTAATCCTTCGGAGAACCTGCTTGGTCGATCGTATTCAAAAGGTATAACCGTCTCTCCTTTTAGATTTATAAATCCAGCCCTTTCGTCCTCCCATACTACCGCAAGACCTTCACTAAAATTGCTACCGTCATTATATTTAAAAGGTATTACTACATCGTCCTGCTTATCAATATAACCAGTCTTACCCTCTAATGTTACTTGCAATAACCCATCGGAAAAAATTCTAGACGAGCTATCATACTTAATTGGTATAACTTCATTCCCTTGCCTATTAATAAACCCATACTTATCGTTTTTTCCAACCTTTGCTAAACCTTCTGAGAACTCATTCGCACTGTCATACTTTAGAGGAATAACTACATTGCCACTCGTATCAATAAAGCCATATCTTTCTTCATTTGCAACAACTGAAAGTCCTTCGAAAAAACCTACTGCATGGTCATACTCTAGAGGAATAACCAACTTGCCTTTGGTATTTACAAAACCATATTTATTATCTTTTCTAACTCTGAGAAGTTCATCAGCAAAATAATCTATACCTTCTAACTCATTTGGTATCTGATAACCCACCTCTAGTCCGCAAGGAATGTTGTCAAGATACCTAGCATTAGAAGCACTTATCATTGACATTGCTACTAAAAAACTAATACTCGTTTTTTTTATAAGTGCGTTCATGACGTTTTTCCTTAGGGTTAGACTGACAGTACTCATTTTGAGTATCTATTAGTTCAGTTCTTCAAAGTTAATACACAAAAGCAGTGGCATCATAATTGTAAACCTACTTATCGAACCTATTAACGAATAGAGTAATGCAACTAATGATCCACCATCTTTTCGCCTCGTTTATTAACATAGCGCCTCACTCCGTCTTTCTCAACCAGAGCCCAATCTCCATTAAACTCACTAGCATAATCGTAAATTATGGCTATCACAGCTTGACCAGTATTGTCTATAAAACCATATTTATCGTCTTGCCTCACGAGTGCCAATCCATCTATAAAAGAACCTGCATATTCATAAACTCCTAACTTTGGTTCTTCCACGCCACATCGGTTGATAAATTTATATTCCTCATTTTCTATAGCAACCGCCATATTAGAGCTGATAGCACCAAGTTCATCATACTTTGGCACTACGACTATTCTTCCCTTCTCATCAGCTAATCCATACTTACCATTATTTTTAACGACTAATAATTTATCTGAAAATGAAGTGATATCTTCATATATAAAAGGCAGTACGACCTCTCCAGAACTGTTGATAAGACCATATTTGTCATCCTTTTTGACTTTGACTATGTTTCCTTTTCGCTCAGTCATCCTCTCAAAGTCTTTGAGTTGAATAATGTAGTCATACTCTAATGGTGCTATCAGTTCACCCTGCCTATTAAGTAAGCCGTATTTTCCTTGTGCATTTTGCACTATCAACATGCTGTTGATGACATGACCATTTGCAAATCCATACACTTCTGAATAGTCTTCGTTCTCAGCAATAGCGTATGAGCCATCAAAAGAGAAAACATTACTTCCTTGCTTATCGATATAGCTTGTTTCTCCATCTTCTATCACTTGAGCCAGGCCTTCAGAAAACTGCTCGGCGAAATCAAATTGAAAAAGAATAACTATTTTTTCCTTTGAATTGATATAACCATATTTAACCCCACTCTCAACTTGAAATAAGCAAATCAAACTGAAGTGGCGGATTACCCAGTTTTTGATTGAGTACAAAGCACAGATTGTGCGACAGAATCTTACGAATCAATCGATGAGACAAATGCCATAAATCTCTTGCTCGTACCCTTTGTATATTAAATCGTTCTGATAGCTGACCAATGACTGTTTCAACGATACGGCGTGCTTTCATTAGCCGTCTTACCACAGGTTTGGGTCTATTCTCTTTCATGTTAGCTCTGAGTGGCGTTTGTAAATCTACTCCTTGAGCGTCGTAGTACGATCTCAGACTAGGACTGATATACCCTTTATCAGCGCCAAGCAGCCCATGAATATGAGTGGTGATTTCTGGGGCAACCGCTCTTTCATCAACATTAGCAGGGGCAAAAGTAAAACCTTTAATCATGCCCGATAAATTAACAAGCAAATGTCCTTCAAAGCCATAGTACCTCTCTTGCTTAGCTGCACAGTAGCTAAAAGCCGCTAAGTCTTGATAGTTTTTATGCCGATAAGCGCGTCCATAATGACAGACAGGTATCGGAAAGCCGTCCATAAAATGGATGTTGTCACAGCCCTCAAGCTGACTGACTTTATCTTGTATCCGCTGTTTGACTTGCCACAGATTCGCGCAATGCTTTGCGAAGTTAGGATATGATCCTATGGCTGGAAACCAAGATTGCCAATGCTGGGTAAAGTATTGCCAAATCTGTTTGTCTTGGTCTAGGTTTAAAAATTCACCGACCAGTTCCATGCAAATAATCTCAGGATCACTCAGCTTTGGCGCGTAACCTGCACTTCGCAAGGGTTTGGTGACGACTATTTTGTAATATTGCTCTACCATTAAATAGATATTGATGATAAATTCGTCTATGGGCATCTCATGACTCCGTTGTATTCTTGGTCGAAAACAATAGATTAGTGAGATGCTCTTCTTTTTTCAATCACTTTTAAAGTTGAGAGTGGGGTATATTTACCATTTTTCTGTACACTAGCCAGTCCCTCAGAGAAATCCTTAACATCATCATATACAATAGGAATAACGACTTCCCCATACTTATTAACGAAGCCATACTTCTCTTTTCTTTCAACACTTGCTAAACCTTCTGAAAAATATCCTACCGAATCATACTCAGTGGGGATAACTTCTCTGCCTTGCCTATTCACAAAGCCATATTTACCGTCTTTCTCGACACCTAAAAAGCCTTCTGTAAATTCAGGATATAGTGAGTCGTATTCGATAGGGATGATGGTTTGACCTCTCTTATTTACAAAGCCATATTTACCATCTCTTTCAACTTCAACTAAACCCTCAAAAGAATTAAGACCTTCAGTCTCCTGAAGGTCTAATGTTATTGCGCAAGTATAAGAAGTTCCTAAGGCACTAGCTTGAGAGGTAATCATTGAGATTGATAATGTGATAGCACTGAAGTTTATAACCCAAGTTAATTTGCTCATGCTGAATGTCCTTGTTCTAAGAGGAACTCCGTTAAATATAATATTGACTTAAAAATACGAACATCGCAAGTATAAATGCACTTTAATGAATATTTGTAATATCCATTAAAAAGGTTTACATTTAAATAGAGTTAGTTTTGCATTCAATGGGACTTACGAGAAGGCAGGTAATAGCATGCATCTTAAGCCAGTAGGTTTCATGACATTATTGAGCACTCTTAGCTTAGGACTTGGCGGCTGCTTTGGAATGGATGGTGGTCCCTGCAGTTATGACCAAGATAGCTTTTTGACACAAATAGAGTCTAAGTCCGATGTTAACTATATCTTGAGTACCATGGATAATAAAACCAATCCTCTACCACCCTCATTGATGAGCTCTTTCGAAGTACCCATTGCGGAGCTGAATCCAAGTTTACTAGATTCAGACTATTTGATGACAACTGTACAGTACATCACCTCTGGCACTTGTACGCCATCACATGTCTTAAGTGTTGAGGAGTTTACAATTGGAAAACTACAGCTTCAGGTAGATGATGGACTTTATTCCAAAGCTGCTTCTAAAGTTCAGACAATACAAAAATGTATTGGTAACCAAGCTTCACAGTGTCCAAACATAGAGCATATTCAATATAGTAAAAACGATGTGGATATATTACGAATCATCAATACTAATACTCTCAAGGGCTGCTCATTAGATGCAATTAGAGAGCATATGCTTCAATTAGATAAGTTATCTTCAAATAAATATCTGGTGGGGTGTGCAGCCACTAAAAGCCAAGATAGAGAGTTACCACTGTATTTTGAGCGGAATAATGACAAGTTGATGTTTCGGGGTGTGCTTTTTTAATCTTTCAACAATTTATGTCTAATTAATAACATATCAAGCTGTGAACACAGTTGTTAGCTAACTCAGACTTCATGAGTTATATATAGCGAAATAATCACAACTAAAAAGTGTATTTAAGATGAGTGTAAATAAAGCTTTAGCTTGTTCAGGTATTGGTATAGCTTTACTTTTGAATGGTTGTACTGAGAATTCAATCCTTAGACCTTCCTTGAATAAAGATATCACTCACAGTGATACCAAAGTAATTAGCACAGTAGCTAAAGACAACCAAATAAAAATTGAACTACCCGTTGAACAAGCTGCTTTACCATTGAATACTATAATTGACTGGACACCATTTCTAAAGCCAATGATGTCAGGATGTAGATTCCCGTCTTTATATCAGGAGCTGCCGCAAATATATAGACAATCTATTAATTCAGTTTATAAAAAAGGAGACCCTACGCTTGAAGAGGATAGTTTTACCACTACTTATAAGTTAAAGAATACAATAGCTTTTGGATATTCTATTGCTAGCATCGAACATCTGGAAGGGTACGAGTGGAGTCGCATAAAATTATTTTTTAAAGATAGTGATTTTATAAAATTAAGATCGCAGTTTGAACCCCCAAAGGTAGATGAGTATTCAGAGGTCGTTGAAAATAATAGTTTAGGGTATGAGCATATGAGTGGTGCTTATACTTCTTTAAAATTTGATACCAAAGAGAAAAGCATCACTTGTGAATCAGGTATTTGATTTAAAAAACCTAGGACTTTGACTCATTATAAACTTGAATTTAAAAGAGTAAAAACAAGCATGGTATCAAGATTCGAACGAGTATAAGAGCTTTATAATGTTGTTAAATTTGTTGTTAAAAATAAATATACAACAGACTTAATCCTTAATAGTAAAAGACTTAATCCTTAATAGTAAAAGACTTTGCTAGATTGATTGAAGCGTGGTGGGCGCACCATATAATATATTTTTAGTTTGCTTAAGAACCCCATAGCCCTTTGGTTGTGGGGTTTTTTGTTGCTTAAACGTTTTGACCCCTGTCGTCAAATCCGTACAGTTGGGGTTTGAATAAGGTATTATCGTCACTGCTTGATACTTATTCTTTCAATATATGAATATCCACCACTTTTCTTAACGCCGATTTGTCAAAACCACTCCAGTTATCACCAGCGCGCCACCGAGTAACATCGAAGAGGATATCTGCTCATTGAGTAGCAAAGCGCCGAGCAACACACCAAATAACGGAACAAAGTTAGTAAAAACCGACGTTTGCGCCGCGCCAATCGTTTTGATTCCTTGGTAATACCAAATAAAAGGAATAACGGTGCCAAATATCGCCAAATAGCCAATAGCGGCACCGATCTTCCAGTTTAACTCAGGTAGCACCTGCACGTTTGGACTGAACAACCACACCATTAACAGCAGTAGCAACCCCCAAATAGCAGCATAGGTCGTTGATACTAAAGGTGATAGACCAAGCAGTGCTTTGCGCCCCACGACGGTATAAATAGCCCAACTAATTACCGCGCAGAGCATTGATAATTCACCATGGCCAAAAGCCTGACTACTGCCTTGGATCACGGTCAGTAGATGACCATTACTGATCACGGTCAGCGCGCCCAATACCGCCACAGTTATCCCAAGCAACATCTGCAATGAAAATTTTTCTCGATATAAAAGGGAAACCAGTACCGCCGTCGCGATAGGATTAAATGCAACAAATAGAGCGGTACGGGAGGCTGGCATTTCAGAGAGCGCCGTAAAAAAGAACAGATTGTAGGTAAATATTCCAGTAAGACCGAGCGTGAAAGTGATCGCGACCTGCCTAAGCGATAGCGTTGGTAGCTTACCTTCTAATTTTATAGTAAGTAAAATGAGTATAAATACCGCCAGACCAAAACGGCCTATCGCTGACATTAACGGTGAAAGCGATTCCGTCAGTAAACGCCCTGCGATAAAAGTTCCTCCCCACAGTAAGGCAACCATGATAAGTTTTAAATAGATTGGCCAGATGGAGGGTAAAGCTAAGTCGTTAGAGGTATTAGTAATTGGTTGCATGATGTCGCTCGATTTAAGAGTTAACCTGATATGTGCTATAGTATTTCACTAATGTTAACTCATAGTAAAATGAGCAAAAGGTCATGACGTTTAGCCAACTTGAAGTATTTGTGGTCGTTGCAGAGCTGTGTGGATTTACCTTGGCAGCCCAACAGTTAGGCATTAGTCAGTCAGCTGTTTCGCATGCACTGAAAAAACTCGAAGAAGATTTAGGAGTCAGCCTTATTGAGCGTAATAAGTCACAGGCAGAATTGACTGTCGCTGGATCTCGACTGCTACCCCGCGCTCGAGAAATACTGGGGTTGTCTGAGACCATACGCCAAGAAGCTGCTGATATTAAGGGGTTGCAGCTGGGTAGCCTGCGTATTGGTTCTTTCGGTCCCACTTCTTCTTTGCGCTTACTTCCTGAGATTCTAGAGAGTTACCGTAAGCAGTTTCCCAATATCGAGGTGCGTATTGATGAAGGAAATGACCAACAGATCGTGCAATGGCTACAAGAGCGGCGTGTTGATGTTGGCTTTGTGGTGCTTCCTGATGAGCATTTTGATACCTTTGCATTGATTAAAGACCAAATGGTTGCTCTTATTCCCAAAACACACTCATTGGCGAAGAAAGACGAAATTGCACTTCAAGATTTATGTCAGGTTCCTTTTATTCTGACCGAAGCAGGTTCAGCGCAACTCATTTCCAAGCTATTTGCAGCCGAGGATCTGATCCCTGATATTCGCTACAGAACAACACAACTGATGACGACAATTGCCTTAGTTTCAAAAGGTGAAGGCGTTGCCCTCGTTGCTGAATTAGCACTCCCTCAAGCGTTACCAACCGATGGCTATGTGGTTCGACAACTAGCGCTGCAATACAAACGAACGATTGGTTTAGCACTGCACAGTAAACGCCAAGCCTCTCCTGCTGCACAGGCATTTATAAAAATGGCCGTACAATTATTAAAAAAGGAAAAACTGGCACGTTAAGACGAGAATACAGCGGCTATGTGAAAATCGGGGTTTTAGTTAATTTTAATTTAATATTTTTCATTATTTAAATTATTATAGTCAATAAAATTCATGTTTTTACAAAATATATTGGGAGCCAAAGCTTGTTATTTTCAAGCGCTTAGAACCTAAAAATCCATTAAAAATACAAAAGCAACTCATCATTCTCAAAACACAAAAAAGCCTTTCAAGCTTTATACTTCATAGCTTGAAAGGCTTTTTCGATCGCATGCTTTTATCTAAGTGAGCATTTTAATATTAGGATTTGCTTACCGTTTAGAGCCGCTCTCACTCTATGTTCAACATCGATTTCGCCACGGCTTCGGCCACTTTAATGCCATCAATCCCTGCTGATAATATGCCGCCTGCATAGCCAGCACCTTCGCCTGCAGGGAATAAGCCTTTGGTATTAATGCTTTGAAACTCTTTATTGCGTTTAATACTGATTGGTGACGAGGTTCTGGTTTCTACGCCAGTTAGTAAACCGTCATCAGATGAAAATCCTTTGATTTTTTTATTAAACGCTGGAATGGCTTCACGTATGGCATCCACGGCAAAGTCAGGTAAAGCTTTACTTAAGTCGGTTAAGGTAATGCCCGGTGTGTAAGAGGGTTTTACATCACCTAATTCTGAGTCTGGCTTACCTTTTAAGAAATCACCAATAGTTTGCGCCGGTGCACTGTAGTCTTTGCCACCTAATTCAAACGCTAAGGTTTCTAGTTGTCTTTGTAAGTCGATACCAGCAAGAGGGTGGTTTGGGTAATCTCGCTCTGGGTCAATGCCGACAACAATAGCACTGTTGGCGTTACGCTCGTTTCTTGAATATTGGCTCATGCCGTTAGTGACAACACGACCTTCTTCTGATGCGGCGGCAACCACAGTCCCGCCTGGACACATACAGAAGCTATAAACAGAACGACCATTTTTACAGTGATGAACCAGTTTGTAATCCGCAGCGCCAAGTATTTCGTTTCCAGCATTGTCACCAAAGCGTGCTTGGTCTATGGTTGACTGCTTATGTTCAATCCTAAAGCCAATCGAGAAAGGTTTTGCTTCAACATACACGCCTTTATCATGGATCATTTGGAAGGTATCACGGGCGCTATGACCAACAGCAAGAACAACATGGTTGGTTTTTAAGGTTTCGCCACTATTAAGTGTCACGCCTGTTACTTTTGAGTCAGTGATATGCAAGTCGTCTACGCGAGTAGCAAAACGGACTTCCCCACCAAGCGCTATGATCTCGGCACGCATTTTTTCTACCATGGTGACTAACTTATAAGTACCTATGTGCGGTTTACTAACAAATAAAATTTCATCTGGTGCGCCGGCTTTTACAAATTCTGTCATTACTTTACGGCCGTAATGATTGGGATCTTTCACTTGGCTATATAATTTACCGTCAGAAAAAGTACCCGCTCCACCTTCACCAAATTGTACGTTTGATTCTGTGTTTAATTTGCGCTGACGCCAAAAGCCAAAGGTGTCTTTGGTGCGTTGTCTTACTTCATTACCGCGTTCAATGATAATAGGTTTAAAACCCATTTGAGCAAGGGTCAGTGCTGCTAATAAACCACAAGGTCCAAAACCAATAACAACAGGACGCTCAGTTAAATTTTCTGGCGCTGTACCTACATATTTGTAGCTGGTATCTGGTGTTGCCTTAACATGATTGTCTGACTCAAATTGAACCAGTAAATCATTGGTTAAATCCGAGTCAGTCAGTGTAATGTCTAGCGTATAAATTAATTGGATATTTCTTTTATTACGAGCATCATAACCACGTTTAAACATCACAAATGACGCCATTTGCTCAGCAGAAATTTTAAGTTTTGTCGTTATAGCAGTCGTTAGATCTGCAGGTGCATGATTTAATGGCAATTTAATTTCAGTTAAACGTATCATTGGTTACTCATAAACTCGTGTAGAAAACAGTCTCGCATTTTACTGGTACTGATACAAATAAGCGAATAAATATTTTACTTATGCAGGGTAAATTTATGGATTGGTATTGTGATTTGAAAATGAGCTATGCTGAAGAAACCTTAGAGATAAACTTGGTAAACTAGCGACTCGATGAGACGTTTACCATGACCAAGAAAATCAGAACTTACAATACAGAGGTCGAAGTCAAAGCTGTCAAGAAGATAACAGACAACAATGGCAATATCTCAGCGACTGCATACGTTTAAATTTAGAGTGTAGCGAGCGCCTTGACCATCAGCATTGAGTGCAGACGCTAGGGTACTCGATAGAGTCTATAATACTATCTGTCAATGAGTAAAAAAGACGCCTTTTGGGTCTCCCGTCGTGCCATTCGTATAGAATGTCGTAGCGATGATATTAATAGTGCTAGACTCGTTCTATCACCATGGCAAGCCCTTGCCCAATACCAATACATAAACTGACTACCGCGTATTTTTCGCCTGTGCGCTGTAGCTCGCGCGCAGTACTTAACGCCAGTCTTGCGCCTGATGCGCCAAGCGGATGTCCGACGGCAATTGCCCCGCCATTAGGGTTGACACGCTTGTCATCAAAGTCAATCTCTAAACCTTTTAAGCAACCAAGTACTTGCGAGGCAAAGGCTTCATTAATCTCAATGATGGACATATCATCAAGGGTCAAGTCAGCACGTTTTAATGCCAGTTTAATGGCTTCGACAGGGCCAACACCCATAATATTCGGCTCAACACCCATCGCACCAGATGAGAGAATCTTAGCAATAGGTTTAAAGCCTAGCTTCTCTGCTGCCCGCTTTGAGCCAATAATCAGCGCAGCAGCGCCATCGTTAATTCCCGATGCATTGCCTGCTGTAACCACTCCATTTTCGTTTAATGGTTTTAGTTTTTGTAATGCTTCAACAGTAGAGCTAGCGCGAGGATGCTCATCATCTGTTATCGCTTTGTCTGGTAATTTTCTACCTTGCGATACCATAATGGGCGTTATTTCATCGTCGAAAAAACCAGCTTGTTTAGCTGCTTGATATTTAGCTTGCGAAGCCGCTGCAAATTTATCCGCCTCTTCACGAGTGATACCATATTTGCGAGCGACGTTATCGCCCGTTTGCGGCATGCTGTCGCTGCCAAATTCTTTAGTCAAAAGAGGATTCGGGAAACGGCTGCCAATGGTCGTATCAAATACTTTAAATTCACGACTAAAAGGCGTTTCGGTCTTAGCAAACACAAACGGTGCTCGGGTCATTGACTCAACGCCACCTGCCAAAAATATGTCACCCTCGTTACAAGTGATACTGCGAGCGGCATCAATGACAGTAGATAGCCCTGACGCACATAAACGATTGACGGTCTGACCGGGCGTTGTGACATCTAATCCCGCTAGTAGAGCAGCATTACGAGCGATGTTGCGTGAGTCTTCACCTGCTTGGTTGGTGTTACCGATCAGTACTTCATCAAAGATGTCGCTGGGCAGTTGGTGCTTGTCGATCAAAGCTTTTATCACTGTCGCGATCATGTCATCAGGACGTACGGTTGCTAATGCGCCGCCATGGCGACCAAAAGGGCTTCTTAATCCGTCATAAATATAGGCGTCTAACATAACTGTTCCTTGTTGTGTTTTGAGAGTGTATTTGATTGAAATATGGGATTTCGCAACTGTACTTGGGCGCGCTAAGTCATTAATAAGCCATTAGCCTAAATAATTATTTTGCTGAGTAAACAGTGATATGCTTAGCTTGGCACGGCGCTGTAACCATGGACTAGGACGATAACGCGGATCTCCCGTTAACCCATAAATACGCTCTGAGATAAGTAAAATTCGCTCGGCACCAAGCTCGTCTCCCCATGAGATAGGACCATACGGATAACCCAATCCAAGCTTGACGGCATTGTCGATATCCTTTGGTGTGGCAATGCCTTGCATCGCAATATCACACCCTAAGTTAATCACCATCGCCACGACTCGCTGTGCCACAAAGCCAGTGCTCTCATTAATCAGTGTGGCATCGACAGCAACATTTGAGTCCTCATCCGAGCTTTTATCCAACTTATTATTTCTGCCAAATAGGGCATATGCTTGCGTGACAAAGTTATCTTGCGTGACGATACTTGGCATGAGAGTACGATGCTTGGATAAGTCCGTCAACATATCAATGGCGACCGCTTGTTGAGGGTTAACTTGATAACGGATAGCGGCGTTGGTCGTATCTTCACCGTAGATTGCCAGCAATACTAAGCTGTCAGATTGTGGTTCGTCGTTATCGTCGATAGTTATGTCTTTAGCATTTAGATAATCAACCAGCTGTTGTTTATCTGCCGCTAAATCCGCACCAATCCAAACTGAGCTAATGACTGTATCAGACCCTTTTTTTGAAACTGACACTTCAAGCGATAACTGTTTAGATGTATCTATAGTTACTTTTTGACCATTTTTATACTGGTAGAAGCCCTCACCCACTTTACGACCCAGCTTGTTGCCCTCCAGCATTTGACGAGTCAACGGATGCGGACGATAGCGCGGCTCGAAGTAGTATTGGTTATAAATTGACTCCATCACGGGGTGCGACACATCGATACCAGTGAGATCGAGTAGCTCAAATGGTCCCATGCGAAAGCCTGCGCCATCACGCAAAATACGATCGATGTCCTCAAAACTGGCCACGCCTTCGCCTAGTATTTTTAAGGCCTCTGTGCCAAAAGCTCTACCGCCATGATTGACAATAAACCCTGGGGTATCTTTTGCGACAACCCCTAAATGCCCCATGCGTCTGGCTAAACTGGTGAGCGTCTCGACGACTGAAGGTTTGGTAGAAATACCAGGGATAACTTCAACGATTTTCATTAGCGGCACGGGATTAAAGAAATGAAATCCTGCCACACGCTCTGGGTGCTCACAACCAGAAGCAATTGCGGTTACCGCGAGCGATGAGGTATTGGTTGCCAAAATGGTTTCGGCGGGAACGATGCTTTCTAGCTGTTTAAACAGCACCTGTTTTATTTCTAGATTTTCGATAATCGCTTCAATGACGATATCTACCTCGGCAATTTTGGCTATATCTTCAATCACGATTAGATTAGCCAAAGTCGCCTGTAGCTGCTCCTCGGTAAATTTACCTTTAGCGGCTAATTTCTTGAGCATAGCTTGAAGCGATTGGCGTCCTTGCTCAGCGGCACCCGCTTTGGCATCAAATAACAGCACTTGAATGTCAGCTTGAGCCGCGATTTGGGCAATACCTATGCCCATGATACCGATGCCAACAATGGCTAATGATTTAACCGTCATAATAATCCTTTATATGGTCTTGTTAATTTATATGCTCTTATTGCTTTATATGCTCTTATTGAATAGTCTCATCTTCAAAGTATATTTGCTGTTTCGCTCTATGCTTTGAGAAGTCTATACTTTGACAAGCTATTGCCCTTTATATTCAGCACTACGTTTTTCCAAAAAGGCTTTGGCGCCTTCTTTTTGATCTTCGGTGTCGAACAAAATCTGAAAAGCTTTACGCTCTAAAGCCAATGCGCCTTGTAGAGGCATGTCAACGCCAAGATTAGCAACTTCTTTAATTTGTTCTACAGCAATCGGTGAATAACCTGCTAGTTGTTCAGCAATCTCAATAGCACGGGTGATAGTCGCCTCATCTTCCACCACTTCAGAGACCAGCCCCATTTGATCCGCTGCTTCAGCGTTTATCATGTCGCCCGTCAATATCAGCTTCATGGCTTTATGTTTGCCAATCAAGCGAAACAGCCGCTGCGTGCCCCCTGCTCCAGGCATTAATCCGATTTTGATTTCGGGTTGTCCAAACTTAGCCGACTTGCCCGCGACAATGATATCAGCATGCATAGCGAGCTCACAGCCGCCGCCAAGCGCATAGCCATTGACCGCTGCAATAATCGGCTTGCGACAATTGGTGATGGCATCCCAATAGCGTTCACTATGACGCAAGTACACATCGACTGTTTTTGCGGTTAAAAAATCATTGATATCAGCACCAGCCGCGAACACCTTATCGCCGCCAGTCAACACAATCGCCTTGGTATTCGTATCGTCATTTAACTGAACAAAAATCTCTGCCATTTGCTCGCGCAATTCGGCATTTAAAGCATTGCGAACTTTAGGGCGATTGAGGGTTATCACACTTACGCCATTATCCAACGTCTCATAGGTAATGATGGACTCTTCCATGATGCTATCCTTAGTAGTTATTTTTTATATATTATAAAAATACCGCACTGCGGTTTATAAAACCGAAATTGTTGTAATCTGCTTTAGTATAGATTATGCTATTTAGCTCATACAAGCCATTTATGTAAAACAGTCATTTGTACTATCAGTTATTCGTACTATCAGTCACAAGTGTCAAAGTAGTTCACACTATTTTTAATATTCAATCCCATCAGACAAGGAAGTCACATGATTAGAGATAAAGAAACCCTCGACCATATCGTCAATACTGTTCGTCAGTTTGTGAATGAGCAGCTGATACCTAAAGAGGATTGGGTCGCCGAAAATGATCGTTTGCCAGAAGATATCATTGAACAGATGCGTGACTTAGGTCTATTTGGACTGACTATTCCTGAGGAATACGGCGGACTAGGTCTGACTATGGAAGAGGAGGTTATCATCGCGTTTGAGATGGGTCGCACCTCTCCTGCCTTTCGCTCGCTTATCGGTACCAATAACGGTATTGGTTCTTTGGGTTTGGTCATTGATGGCACTGACGAGCAAAAACAAAAATATCTGCCACGGCTCGCTAGTGGCGAAATTATTGGCTCGTTTTGTTTGACTGAGCCTGAGGCTGGCTCAGATGCCGCGTCTCTTAGAACGACCGCTATCAAAGATGGTGATACTTATGTATTAAACGGTACTAAGCGCTATATCACTAATGCACCTGAAGCCGGCGTCTTTACGGTTATGGCACGTACCGATCCTACGAACAAGCGTGCGGGTGGTATTTCTGCCTTTATCGTTGAAAGCGATACCCTAGGTATCACTTTAGGCAAATGGGACAAAAAAATGGGGCAAAAAGGCGCGCACACTTGTGATGTCATTTTTGATAATTGCGTCGTGCCAGCAGATGCTTTGATCGGCGGTGTTGAAGGTGTCGGCTTTAAAACGGCGATGAAAGTGCTGGATAAAGGTCGCTTGCATATTGCAGCTGCTAGTACGGGCGCTGCTACTCGTATGCTAGATGATGCCCTCAATTATGCCGTAGATCGCAAACAATTCGGTCAGCCTATTGCAAGCTTTCAGCTGATTCAAGCGATGCTTGCGGACTCAAAAGCGGAGATTTACGCGGCTAAATCTATGGTACTTGATGCCTCACGTCTGCGTGATGAGGGCAAAGATGTCGCTACGGAGTCCTCTTGTTGTAAGATGTTCGCGACCGAAATGTGCGGGCGGGTTGCTGATAGAGCGGTGCAGATCCTTGGTGGTGCAGGTTATATTGCTGATTATGGCATTGAGCGCTTCTATCGTGACGTGCGCTTGTATCGTCTCTATGAAGGCACCACGCAGATCCAGCAAATTATTATTGCCCGTAATATGATTAGAGAGGCTACTAGCTAATTAAAGCAGCCATTAGCTAAGTGTTTATTACCCGTCAAAGTGCATCCATGCTTTGACGGGTTTGTCAGACCCTAATAAATTTTTATTTTTTGTGATTTCGATTCGAAATAGTTGAGCGCCTATGACTAATGACACCCTTACTGATAAAAATGCTAACTCAGCAATGCATGCCGAATGGTTAGAGCCCATTGCAGAGATGAGAGATAAAAACGACAGGCAGTTTGTCACGGCTTTGGCTCGTGGACTTGAGCTACTGCGTTGTTTTACTCCGCAGCGCCCTTATCTTGGCAATCAAGACCTAAGTCAACTAACGGGTCTGCCTAAAGGGACGATCACACGTCTGACTTATACCTTAGTCAAGTTAGGATATTTAAAGCAATCCACCACCAGTAGCAAATATCAGCTAGCCGCTGGTGTGTTGGGATTTGGCTATACCATGATGGCGAATATCTCCATCAATAATTTGGTCACGCCCTATATGGAAGGGTTAGCGGATTACGCCAATAGTGCCGTTGCTATGGCAACCCGTGACCGCCTAATGATGGTTTATCTAAACGTCGTGCAAGGGTCTGGCACTACGACCATGCGACGTAATGTTGGCTCATACCTGCCTATTCATTTAAGTGCCATGGGACGAGCTTGCTTAGCCAGTATGGCCCCTGCTGAGCAAGAATTCATCCTTGATGCCATTCGTAGCAAGTACAAAGATGATTGGTTAAAGATTAGGCGAGGACTGGATAAAGCTTTCAAGGATTATGAAGATTATGGGTATTGTTTTTCGATTAGTGAATGGCAAAAAGATGTCAATGCAGTCGCCACTGCAATAATGCACCCTACTGAGGGCTTACTAACTTTTAACTGCGGCGCGCCAAGTTTTGTGCTTAGCCGTACTAAGTTAGAAGAAGATGTCGCTCCTCGTCTGCTACATATGAAAAATAATATAGAAGATAATCTCTACATTATCTAAGGTGTGTTGAAGCCCCTAGTGGCTATATAAACATTCATATTTGATAGCTAAAACTGCAATACAGTATTTAAACTTTCAAATATAGGCAATTAAACATTCAAATATAGGCAATTACTCGCTGATATGTGATCAATCAATCTAACATCAAACAACTATTTGTTCACTAAGCACATAATAAATCATAGACAACCTGCGCAAATTTCTGAGTCTTAACAGGATCTGAGAGCAGCTGCATCATCTGTTCTTCGTGTGCAGCACTACTACTCATAATGGCATCATCTAACGACTTAGAAAAGCCGCCGAGCATCGCTTGTGCTTTAGCATTATTAGCTATTTGCTTCATGACCAGATCATCTTCAGACATTTTGTCACTGACCGTATGCGCATAGTTCAGCATGTCCTTATCTGTCAGGTTTTCTGTGCTAAAAATCTCGTTGAGCCTAGTGATGACTTGCGATAACCGCTCTTCTTTTTTATCTTTGGGCTTAGCCGTACCAGCGCCGCCGCCTGCATCCAGCTGATACTCACTTTGACTCTCTTGCAGCTTTAAGTCTTGCTGATAAAGCTTTGAGACACGATAATGACTCATCACGATATTACTCAAATCAATATCGTCATCATCACTGGCACTTTCACGTAATAGCGGCTGTAGGTTACGCGCGTATAGGCTGAGCTTCTCAAGATCCTTGCTGTCATAGTCAACGATTTGCGACATAAACTCATACTGGCGGGTAAAAGTGCCTAGATCCTTTTTAAAGATCTCAAGCTCGTCTTGCTTAGCCTTATAGCCTTTGTAGTCGTTCTCAGCATTGGTAATCAGTACTACATTACCTGTCGTTTTAGTTTCCTCAAGCATCGTTTTAGCATGTTTTGCTTCTGTACGCGCCTCAAGATACTGCTTTTGCCAACGTTCAACCGCTGGCTTACAGATATTACTAATAGCCGCGTTAGATTTGTTCTTGCTATAAAAAGCCTTAACGAACTGCTCGACTTCGTTTTTGGTAAAAATATTGCTGCTATCTAACTTGTTGTAAAGGTCATAAACTTGATCAGGGTCAGACACGTCCGCCAAGGTCGCAGTCTCGTAGTACGGCTGAAAGGCGGCTAAGATATCATCAGGATCGTTAAAGAAATCGAGCACAAAGGTGCCGCTCTCCGCCTTGCCTTTATAAGTACGATTAAGCCGTGACAAGGTCTGGACGCAATCGACACCGACTAGCTTCTTATCGACGTACATGGCGCACAGTTTAGGCTGATCAAAGCCCGTCTGGAACTTATTAGCTACTAGCATCACCTGATAGTCGTCACTGTCAAAGGCGGTACGTAGGTCACGTTTTTTTAAACCAGTATTCATATTATGTTCAGTGAACTTCTCACCGACCAGCGCACTACTATCAGGGTCACTGCTGTTTTCTAAATCATGGGCGTCAAAGGTAACTTCCCCTGAGAACGCGACCATCGCATTAATACCGCGATAACCGTTGTCAGCGATATAGCTATCAAAAGCGATCTTGTAGCGTACCGCCTCTTTACGCGAACTGGTTACGACCATCGCTTTGGCTTGCCCGCCCAGTAAGCCTTTAACATTGTCATTAAAGTGCTCAATGATGACTTTGACCTTTTGTGCGATATTATGGTCATGGAGGCGCACCCAGTTATTCAATTTAATCTTGGCACGGCGCGAATCGACTTCGTCATCAGCTTTGAGGGTTTGCTTGAGCTGATAGACCACTTTGTAGTTGGTGTAGTTCTTGAGCACATCTAAAATAAAACCCTCTTCAATAGCTTGACGCATAGAATAGACATGATAAGACTCAGGCTTATTCTGTTTAGAGGCGGGCAAGTCAGGATTGGGCACTCGCCCAAATAGCTCAATAGTTTTGGGCTTGGGCGTGGCGGTAAAGGCATAATAACTTAGGTTAGGACTACTACGGCGCGCGGCAAGATTGGCCTCCATTGTCTGATTGATGACATCTTCATCAGATAACGCGCTATCCTCGCTCTTTTTTATCTCACCTGAGACTAGCACTTCTTTGAGCTGGCGCGCGGTAGATCCTGTCTGTGACGAGTGCGCTTCATCGGCAATGATGGCATAACGACGAGACTTGAGCACGCTTGAATCTTCAATCGCTTTGAGGACAAATGGAAAGGTCTGAATAGTAACAATGATAATCGGTTGTGAGTTGACTAGCGCGCTGGCGAGCTGCTCAGACTTTGAGCCGTCGCCCTCGTTTCTATTGATCTTACCGACGACGCCATCGGCATGTTCAAACTGATAGATAGTGTCTTGCAGCTGGTCGTCGAGTATCGTGCGATCGGTGATAACGATGACGGAATGAAATTGCTTATCGCCTTGCTCGTTATACAGCGTTGAGAGCTGATGCGCCGTCCATGCAATAGAGTTGGACTTGCCTGATCCTGCGCTATGCTGAATCAGGTACTTTTGCCCTGCGCCCTCATCAATGGCGGCCTTGACTAATTTGGTCACCACATCCCACTGGTGATAACGCGGAAACATCATGGTTTCCTTTTTGGACTTAAGTCCAATGACGTCCTCTTCTTCCTCGATTTGCAAGTGCATAAAGTGCCCAAGGATCGCCAGCAAATTATCAGGCGTCAATACTTCATTCCATAGGTAGTCGGTGGCATAACGGCTGCTATCTGTCGGTACATCATTGCCCGCGCCGCCACTGGCTGTGCCTTTATTAAACGGTAAAAAGTAAGTATTCTCGCCTGCCAGCCGTGTGGTCATATAGACCTCATACTGACTGACGGCGAAATGTACCAGTGCACCGCGCTTAAATGTCAGTAGCGGCTCAGGCTTACCTGTAGCAGGGTCTTTTGGCAGGCGGGTCTTCTTATACTGGCTAATCGCATTATCAACCGACTGCTTAAATTCAGACTTTAGCTCCATTGTCGTGACAGGTATGCCATTGACGAATAGGACGATGTCGATACGGTTACGCTTAGCAAGCTTACCGTCTGTTTTATCTTTTGGGCTGTTTTTTACGCTGGTATGCGGGCTATACACGACCTCAGGGACAATTCTACAGATATTAGCCTTGTAGCGTGCCATAGTCTCAGGGTTCAGGTTGTGCTCAGGCTTGAACTGACACAGAGAGAAGCGCGCGTTACGGATCTTGAGATCATGACGCAATACGCCCAAGGTGCCATAAGTACGTGAGGCTTTATCGGTCGCATTCTCATCCGCTTTATTCAGCTGCTTAACTAGTGCGGCGATAAATTGGCGCTCACTATCGATAGGATGAGTACGACAGAACTTCTCCCACTCTTGTGGCTGGGTGGTCTGTACAAAGTCGAGCACGTCTTGCTCATATAGCGCGGTCTCAGCCGTATAGCCGCTGGCATGACCCAATTGCCAACCATGCGCTTGCATCTGAGTGACGATATCAGCTTGAAAGACAGATTCGTAGGTAACATTGTGCGCGTTAGTCATGTTGAGTCCATTCTTATTGTATTGACTGTCGTTGTAAGTATTTGGTCTGTGACCGCTAACATCATTAGCATTTACTAAGATTACTACCAATGGTAATATACTTTTACTTATATAGGTATACCAATATATGACCACACCTCAAGCACAGACTAAGCTTAACGAAGTCTATGACTTTCTAATATCTTTTGAGGGGATGATCAATCCTGATAATATTAGATTTAGTCGTTGGTTAAGAGATGCTCAAGCCTTGCGTAAAAGCAATCCTGCTGAGGGTTTCCTTATGGAAGCTCTAGTCTATCGTGCGCAGGGCAAGCTTGATAAAGCGGTTGATTATGGCAAAAAATCTTATCAATTAAACAGAACAGTTGCTTGTAATGCTTATGCTAACCTTTTATCAGAAGCGGGACAGTTTGAAGAGGGTATAAAGTTAGCTCTACTAAACTTGCAAGAAGATAATTTTAATAGGAATGCTTTAAATAGACTGATTATAGATTCTTCAATAATATTAGATAAAGAAGCGTTATCGCAAGGTTTGTCTTTATTTAAAGTTACTAATGATAAGTCTAAAGACTTATTGGTTTTAGTTAATGACAGGTTGAACAAAATTGATGAAGAGCTATTTATCTTAGAACAAATAAAAGTTAACCTTGCTACTTTTAAAGCAATTTCATCGTTAGCAGCTAGGGCTTCAAATTCATATTGTTTAGGTGGTAGTCAAATTAGTATGACTTTACAACATAACGAAGTAGGTACTTTCTTAATCATAGATGAGCATATGCCAAACATTGATATTGATGATTGCTTTGTCATTCATGATAAATATACTGATGACTTAATTGATAGTGACTTATCTTTTAAAGATTATAAGCGTATCGTTTATAATTTTTTACCCTTAGAAGAAGACGATTTATCAAATGATGAGGTTCGCAAGCAACAAGGGATTTTAGTTTGAGTGTAACGTTGAATGAGCTGAAACAAGCTATAGATCACCTGTTTCCTGATCCCAAAGCTATTACAGAAGAAGCCATTCAAAGAGCCTGTATCAATCGTCATTACTATTTCATCTATTCCACTATGCTAGAAGTTATTAGGGACAACTTTCCTCAGTACGATATGAGTAGAGACGGCTCATTTAAGAATACGGGTTCTCATAATAGAGTCTTTCTTGTATTTGAAGAGATAGCAGAGCTAACAGATAGTAAAACAGCTAAAATGCTATCTTTGCAATTTACTAATTTTCTAACCAAGCGCCATAAAGCCGATTATAAACTCGATGAGACCTTCAGTAGTGGCGAATATGCTCAATGTCTAAGATATGCTGATAGAATACCAGAGCTTGCACAAGCACTGGTTGATGAGCAAGCTTAGCCAGTTGATTTTAGCTCGTAGCGTGGGTGCTAACCCACGAATTAATTTGAATTTATACTATAGATATTTATAAAATTGATTTAGTTAGTGAAGTTAAATACAATCAAAAGCAACAACTCCCCTAGTTTTACCAATCCATGCGATTGGATCATAAGGCTAGGGGCTTTTTATGCGTTAAAGACTAAGTCGCATCGCGTGAGAATCCACCAAGGGCGCAAATGGCTTTGGCATATGGTTCTTCAAAAGAATGAGGCCTTCTGTCATAGTCTTCACCAGGACCAAAACCAATCAGCTGAAATTTCTTTTGATGGTCAGCGGTATAGCTATTACCGAATAGTTTACGTCCATAGCCTTGATAACAAAAAAACTGATAAGTGGCAATCTTATAGCTTTGGTCAACATTGAGCACTTTGACCTCTGATGTGGCCGTATTTTTAGTATTTCTAACGCTAGTATCGACAAAGTACGTTCTGCCTTTGTCATCTACACTGACTTGCAGCCAAGTATTACCGATGATGTTTTTATCAACGACACTTTCGGTAGCGGCGCGTTTGAGTATGGCGTCACGTTCTGCATGAGTAGGATAAATAGTATCTAAGGCTCTATTTTGCACACGTTCATTAGACGCATCTATCGCATCCATTACTGCACAACCTGATAGGCTTACGGCACTCATCATAAGCATGGCTATGGTTTTTTTCATAAATAGAATCCTTTGGTTAATCCATGATTATTTAGTAAAGGTATTAAAATCTTACAAATGTTAATTCTTATTATTGATATTGTAAAGCGTTTTATTACTTACTATCAGACGCCCGCCAACCCCTCACATCAATCTTACCCGTAACAGCAGCAGATATTAGAGCGGTGCGGCATACTTGCACGGTTTATTCGACTTCATTAAAAAACGTAATCCAAGTTTTACGGCTCATCGCACATCTGCTTAAAGCTTTTACCGAATAACGCTTTATTCAGTTTTTGCTGATTTTTAAATACCACATCAGAGTCAGCATGATAGACCTGCTCATTGACGCAATTACCAAAACCAAAAGTAACCAAGTTTATCTTGGCGTACTTATAGTCAATCTTTTATAAATAAGATACAATACTTTTAAAACACAGATAAAGATATTAATAACGATGACTTATTCCGCAGACTTTCGAGCGCAGGTGATCAAAAGCGTCAAGAACAAAGACATGACTATTCGTGAAGCTTGTACTTTCTATAGTGTTAGCAAAACGGCATTACAACGCTGGTTGAAGAACCCAACTATCAAACAAAATCGGAATAAGCCACCTAGCAAAATACCGAACGACGCACTTCTTAATGATGTTGCACAGCATCCAGACGATTACATGTACGAGCGCGCACAGCGTTTAAATTGTAGTAAGTCAGGCATTGAGATTGCCTTAAAACGTTTAGGTATCAGTCAAAAAAAAGACCTTGGAGCATCCAAAAGCGTGTCCGATCAAAAGAGCGGCGTATCTAAGTAAGCTTGATAGCTTTATACAACAAGACTATCCTATCGTCTATATGGACGAGAGCGGCTTTGAGGCTCAAACAATGAGACCTCACGGCTATGCGCCAATCGGTAGCCCTTGTGTTGACAGCTACAACTGGCAAGCTAAGAAGCGAACTAACGTTATTGGTGCTCTTTATGAAAAGGTGCTATTTGCACTAGACTACTTCGAGCAGAACATTAACAGCAATATATTCTATAACTGGTGCAAACAGACATTAATCCCAAGTCTCAAAACCAAATGCGTGATTGTGATGGATAATGCTCGCTTCCATAAAAATAAGCGTATTCAAAAACTACTAAACAGACATGGCCACCGTATTTTATGGCTACCACCCTACAGTCCTGATCTAAACCCTATTGAAAAGAAGTGGGCACAAGCTAAGTTTCTACGCCAAGGGTGGATGGAGAATAATCTGCCTAAACTATTTCATAATATGGGTTGTATCTCTTTTATTGTGGATTGACTATAGTAGGGTTGCTGGCTTTTTCTTCCTGATAGCGCTTGGTAGCCAAACTGCGGTAATACTTACCACCATCGTCTGTGATATCTGCTTGTTTTTGAATTTGCTCTTCAACAAACTGCTTCCATCTATTTTGCACAGCCGTTTCATTCTTTAATAACGACTCAATATAAGTTTTACACATTTGCGAGCTTTGCTTGAGTGCCTCACTGGGATTCAGATATCCCAAAATCGTCAATTTATTTTGTTTATATTCGCCGTCAATAGATTTGACCAACTCTTGCTTATAACCTTTTGCTTCAGGCACCACATCAAGTCGTTCAATATTATTCTTAACTTTTATATATTCTTCAGTAAGCTTGTCTAAGTCTTTCATCGATAACTTGTCTAGCGCGTCAATATCCATCGGTGGAAAAAAGCTATCTAGATTTGATCTTGTTAAGCTCTCTAGCACAAAATATGAGTTTTCGATTTGCTTAGCAGTATATTTATTACTGTCAAAGTCACCTTTCATACTGCAAAAATCATCTTGCCATTTATAGGTCTGTGCTTGGGCGATGGTGGTCACGGCCATTGATGCCAATAGAGCTGCTACGGTAACTGCTTTCATCATATAACTCCTTTTATTGTTTTGTTATTTGTAGGGTACTTTTTAAGCACCTGAAAGTCGTTAAAACAAAGCACTGCTAACTGCGAGCATAGCTCTTGTCTTGCGTCGGACAAAGCAGTGCTTTGCCTATTCCTCCTCAAGACTTGCAAGGAAAATTCTTTAAATAGAATTTTCTAACAACCTTAACGGTGCATGGAATGCACCCTACAAAAACTCATAATTATGAATTCTTTAGAACCTACGTAGGGTGCTTTTTAAGCACCATTATCGTCACTCTAAACCTTCTATAAAATCTGCTGAAAACTCAATGATACTCTCGCCCCAATCTGCTGAATAAAAACCACTTTTTACATAGCGATGAAAGCTAGAATGATTCCAATCAGCTGCTCTTTCAACCAGACCATGCTTTACAGGATTATAATGTATATAGTCGATGTGCTTTATAAAATCTTCTTCGCTGTGTATTTGGTGTTCATGAAAACGACGCTGCCATAGGCCTTTCTCGTTTCTGTCTATGCTCGACTGACTCAGACTTTCATAAGGTAAGTGATATTGCGGACAGGCTTGTGTGGTCAAACGTTTTATACGCGACCAGCACTGACTATAATCTGTGCCGTCCGTCGACATTTTCCAAATACAATGCAGGTGGTCAGGAAGCTGAATCCAAGCGATTATCTCAAATGGATATTGCTGTTGAACTTGTTTGATACTTTCTCTAAAAGCCTGTAAGAAATCTCTTTCACAAAATATAGGTCGTCTATCATAAGCAACTAGTGTAAAGAAATAAGTCGCGCCTTTGGTATATGATCGAATATAGCGCGGCATTGCTTTAGATTCCCGTATTAAGTGTCGGATATTTTTGAGTAATAATTATCAATTTTAATAATCTTAATGGTGTGTGGAACGCATCCTAAAAAAACTCATAATTATGAATTCTTTAGAACCTACGTAGGGTGCTTTTTAAGCACCGATTGATTATTCTAATAACCTTAATGGTGCGTGAAACGCACCCTTGTATCCTGAATAACTGCTTAATACTATCGATGAAAGTTGATAAACTGTAGTGGATATTCACGAGCATTGGCAGCGTGAACGCACCCTTAGTGCCTAGACACTGAAACGTAGATTACGCCCAATGCTCACCCTATCATCTTCATATTCTGAATGGTATCCGAGTGCCTCGTCGTCTTTTAAGATGCCATGAGTGACACTGCATAGACAAGGGAAGACATAAAGATGACACACTATATTGGCATAGACGTTAGTAAAAACAAACTAGATATCGCATGGCTCAAAGACACTGACAAACTCAAATTCAAAACCAAAGTCCTTAAAAATGATCACAGTGACTACGCCATTCTTATCGACTGGCTGAGCGCTAACCTCGCTGATGACTTAAAGGATATCCATGTCACCCTAGAGGCCACAGGTGTTTATCATGAGAACATTGCTTACTACCTATTTGATAAAGGACTCAAGGTCAGTATTATCAATCCTGCTTACATCAAAAGCTATGGAGCAAGTTTAGGAAGTCGTAACAAAACGGATAAAAAAGACAGTGTATTATTAGCCCGCTACGCCCATAGTGCTAAGCCTAAGCTATGGACACCGCCGCCCGCTGAGGCGCGTCACCTTAAGTCTTTGCTGTCGCGTTCATACGCGCTACAAGAAGACTTACAACGTGAGCTGAATCGATTAGAGAAAGCGAATGCGACAGATACTGCCCCTGTTGTTACCGCCTCTATTAAACAAATGATAGCCTCATTGCAAGAGGCTATTGCTAAGCTTAATAATGATATTGATGACCATATAGACCGTCATCCTAACTTAAAGCAAGACCAAGATCTATTGCAAACGATTAAAGGCGTTGGCCCTGTGGTTTCAAAGCAGATGGTGTCGCTGATGCACAACAAACAATTTAGTCAAGCCTCGCAAATGGCAGCCTTTCTAGGCTTGGTGCCCAAGCATCATGAATCAGGGTTATTTAAGGGCAAGTCTCGCTTAGCAAAGAATGGCTCAAGTGCTATAAGAGCCAAGCTGTATATGCCAGCGCTAGTCGCTATTAAGCATAATCCTGATATTAAGGCGCAGTATGAGCGACTGCTTGCCAATGGTAAGTGCAAAATGCAGGCTGTCTGTGCGGCTATGCGTAAGCTTGTGCATATCTGTTTCGGTGTGATTAAACACCAGCAGCCCTACCAAGCAAGAGTTGGGCTAATTAGTACTTGATTTGGCTTTTTTAAGATGGTATCTACAAAAGCTCTGCCGCCCGCCAACCCCGAACATCAATCTTACCCGTAACCGCAGCCGATATTAAAGCGGTACGGCGTTCCTGCATCAGTTGGATGGCTTGTTCTGCTTGTAAAATTAAAGAATCATATTTAGCTATATTTATTTTTAAAATATCAATTATTTCTTGCTGCTCATATAATGAAGGAAATGAAATATCAAAGTTTCGAATGTTATCTACATTAATTCTTTTGAATGTAGAACCAACCATCGCTAAATCAAGCTGCTTCTTGATAATGCCAGAGTTCAAAACGTACATTATATATTCAGATAATATTTTATCGTTCGAACGAATTAAACAGATGTCTTGCCCCATTGCAAAGTCAGGCATATCGTCTATAACTAATGCTGCTTCTCCAACAGTGGCATTTCTGCTATATAGAATATCTCCAATAACGGGCTTTCTCCCATTTTCAATTAATTCTAAATAATACTTTTTGGTTGTAAACTTTGATGTTGATAAATTAACTGTCCATTCTTTGACTTCACTAATACTTGCTAATGGATATCCGTCCTCAACGAACTCAGCTGTAATATGCTTACAGTCGATAATATCAGCCCAATATTTTAATGCGCCAACACTCCAATTGCTAGGAATACCTCCTAACCATTCAACGCCCGAATCTTTCATCGGTGCATCAGGATTTAAGCCTTTGGTCACCGCATGACTGATCACCGCTTGGCGCTTTTCTTTTAACAGTTGAATAAGGGTTTGTTGTTTTTCGATTAAGGTATCGATTTGGGCGGTTTCATAGTCGAGAAAATTGACAATCTTTACTCTTTCATTCAATGAAGGACAAAGGAAATATGCGCCATATAAATCATCATTCGACATATTAGCTTGAACTGTACCAAGTCCCTTTGCTTTGAGCTGCCCTCTTAACTCATCTGATAGAAGCCAATATCTAATAAAGCGAATATCAAACTCTTTATCTAGTATAAGCTTGCCAACGCGCTGATTAAGAAGATAAACAGTGTTCACGTCTAAGCCTTCTAAAATGGCAGGTACTGCCAGAAAATCGAGGCTTGGACTCATATCTGTCATTGCAATTATTGCATCGCCTTCATAAAGCCTATACTCACTGTAAATATCTTTATATTTTTCAGGAAGATATTTTGTGTTGTGTTTGAGATCTATATGACCTCCCTTTTTAATATTCCCCATCCTTATATTTACTACGCTAGAACTATCAAGATATTCACTACTTTTAAAAGCCATGCCTTGCATAATTTTTAAAATATTTTTATATCTTAAAACTTTCCATCCAAGAGGAATCCTACCTAATAAACCAACCTCTGAATCCTTATACTCCTCATATTGCTGATATTTTGCCATTATGAATGCACCTCACCCAATAACTGCATGATTTCCGTACTAACGGCATCCAAGTCTGCATCAATCTCAGCTAGCGGACGTGGTGGCTCATACACATAGAAATGACGGTTAAACGGTATCTCAAAGCCCACAATGCCAACCTCTTCATCGATGGCATCTGTTTTGTCGCTATTGATCCATGCATCAGGGACATGCGGCTGTACTTCACGAGCGAAGTAACTTTCAATCAGCTCAGTGGTCGTCACCTCAGGATTGAGCGGTACGTTTTCATAATCGCGTAAATCGCTGTCTGTTTGGAACTCTAGAATCTTGGTCTTGCTAGCGGGATCGGTATAGCTAAACGCACCATAGAGCGGATTGGCAACCTTAACCGCTTTTTTGATGACAGGTTCTGCCTCAGGATTTTTCCAAGTGATCGCATCTATCAGCTGCTTTTTCTCTTTAGCATCAAGGCTAATATCTAAGCTGGCATCAGCATCGTTTAACGCTTGTTTAAACACTTTTTCAAACGCATTGAAATCATCGAACTGGTTTTCACCGATAGCCGCTTGTAAGGCTTTGGCTTTCGTCATAATCGCGAGCTGATCTTGCCAAACCTTCGCATCAAGCACGTCTTTGATTTGCTTTTCTTTTAGCTCAGAGAAATCCGCCTTGATCATGGCGCGTGCTTCTAATACGACCGCTGATAAGTCACCGTAGTTGCTAGCATTAGCATCACTGTCATTATCAGTAGCCCAGTCACTACCAAAGGCTTCATATAACGCTGGCATGACCATATCGAACGGTTTAGAGGCATAACGTAGGGTTTCGATAGCCGCGTCGGATAACTGCGCGGATAGACGTAGCGGGCGTTCAATGGTGATACGGCGATAGCCAAACTCATGAGTGGCAAATATCTTACTGGCAAAGGTTTTGGCAGGAGCAGTTGTCGGGTTTGCCGATTGGCGACCACGGTTCGACTTTACCTCTTCAGGCTTATCTAATACACGCGCGTCCACCACCTCAAAGTCACCAAAGCTGCGAATAATGGTCTTAGCATCATCCTCGCTCATCTCATTACGCTTTGAGCCAAGTGATTTACGCATCTTGCTGTATAGGTTACTGCCGTCGATTAGTTGAACTTTACCTCGACGCTCAGCGTCTTTCTTATTACTTAATATCCAGATATAGGTGGCAATGCCGGTGTTATAGAACATATCGTTTGGCAAAGCGATAATGGCCTCAAGTAAATCCGCTTCTAAGATATAACGGCGAATCTCACTTTCACCGCTCCCCGCACCGCCCGTGAATAGCGGTGACCCATTCAAGATGATACCGATACGGCTGCCTTGATTATTGGTTTGATTGGTGTTTTGCGTGCTTCTGTTATCCGTCTCTTGCTCACTAGCCAGCTCGTTACTAACGATAGGACGCATCTTGCTTAGCAGATGCATGAGGAATAACAGCGAGCCATCAGACACCCGTGGCAAGCCAGCCCCAAAGCGACCGTCAAAGCCTTTTTGATCGTGCTCGTCTTTGATCTCGCCTGATATCTTTTTCCAGTCCACCCCGAATGGCGGATTGGACAACATATAGTCAAACTTCTCGCCTGCCAACTGATCACTGGATAAAGTATTGCCCAGCTTGATGTTATTGACCTCTTGCCCTTTGATCAGCATATCGGCTTTACAGATGGCGTAGGACTCAGGGTTTAGCTCTTGCCCGTAGGTACGCATCACCGCGTCAGGGTTTAGCTCTAGCACGTATTCCATACCCGAGGACAAAAAGCCGCCCGTGCCCGCTGTCGGATCATATATCGTGCGAATGATGCCTTCCTTGCTCAGAACACTGTCATCCTCCATAAATACCAGTGACGTAGTCAAGCGGACGATATCACGCGGGGTAAAATGCTCGCCTGCGGTCTCGTTTGAGCTTTCAGCAAAGCGGCGGATCAGCTCTTCAAATACAAAGCCCATTTCATGGTTAGAGATAGCGTCAGGGCTAAGATCCGTAGTGGCAAACATCCGCACCACTTTATACAGTAAGTTGGCATCGGCGAGCTGCCCGACGAACTCTTCAAACTTGAAATGCTCAAATATCTCACGCGCATCTTTAGAGAAGGATTGCACGTAGGTATTTAAGTTGTCTTTTATATCGCTTTGACCCATCTTGCTCAGATCCATCGGCGAGATATTGTAGAACGGTCGCTTGCTGGCACGTATCAAGAACTTCTCTTGTGCTTCCTCAGATAGACCCATCTCAGCGATGCGCAGGCTTTCAGTGACGACATTGGCCTTGTGCTCTTCTAACACACACTCTAGGCGGCGCAGTAAGGTAAAGGGTAAGATGATGCGACCGTATTGAGATTGCTTAAAGTCACCGCGTAACAGGTCAGCGACAGACCAGATGAAAGCCGCAGTTTGAGAGAAGTTTTTGGTCATTGGAGTCATCTTTTGTTTGTTGGGCAAGGATAGAATCTTTGAATTGTCTGTAAGCGATGAGGCAGTTATACATTCATTGACAAAATATCACCATCATAAGGGTATTCGATATTACTCGGCAAGTCTGAATATGAAATTCTATAAAAATAGTAGGTTTGATGGCTAGGGCGCGAGACCGATCGGCTGAGCGTCTATCATCAGCAAATCAACCGAATCAAAAACGCTGGTGATCAGGGTCTGTTGAACATCAAAAAAGCCACTATACTTTTATAGCGGCTTTTTAATCTCTAGCGATAATCTCAGTCGCATCATGCTTTGACATCATTGACTGTTTAAGACCATATAACTCACCCTGCTATTAGCTAACCCTCTGCCAACCTGATGTCGCTTGATGGTTATCCTGATGAGCAAATAATGGATGTGCTTTTGCCTCCTCTAAGGTTAGTACAGGCGTCACGCAGACATCTGCTGCTGCAAATAGATCTTGCCAATGTGTGAGTGGTTGACTGGCAAATTTTTCAGTGACTTTGGCGGCGGCCTCTTTGCTAGCAGGCAGGTTGGGCATCACACCGCGTTGCCAATGCGCGTTTTTGAGTTCAGGCAGCTCTAACACTTCACATAGCCCTTGCCAGAACTTCAGCTCTAGTGACCCTACTGCCATGTAACGATTATCCAAAGTTTTATATAAGCGATAGCAAGGTAGCAGTCCACCCAAAAAGTCATGTTGAGGCGGTGGATTCTGTCCTGAGAAGCTCTTAACTAGCGTGCCTGTCGCCTTGGGCATAATCATGTGATTATATAAGCTATGCGTCATACTGACTGCGACATGCCGACCTTTACCCGTACGCTGAGCGGCAAAAACCGCTGCAAGTAAGGCAATTACTGCGGTATCACTGCCGCCCGCCAAATCTGCGAACTGGACGTTGGGCATCGCCTGTTCACCGGTTACGGTACGCAGCTGATCTAACACGCCACTCATCGCCATAAAGTTGATATCGTGACCGGCTTTGTCTGCCCAGTCATGAGTCACGTCGTTGTCATCAACCATGCCATAGCCGGTAATCGAGACGATGACCAGCTTTGGGTTTATCGCATGCAAGGTTTGGGCGTCTAAACCCATACCCTTTAGCACTCCAGGACGAAAGCTATCGAGCATGACATCAGCATTATTAAGGTACGTCTTGACTGAAGCTATGCCCTTGTCATCACGAAAATCAACCTTTTCGATAGTTTTACCGTGGTTCAAGGCGTCAAACAATCCACCCAAAGCGCGAGCGGGATCGCCGCCTTTGGGCTCGATTTTTATAATTTCAGCGCCCAAATCAGCAAGCAAACGCGTGGCAAAAGGCCCCGGCAGATTGCGCGTCAAATCTATGATGCGCAATCCTTGTAAGCAATCGCTCATTTGACTAATAGCTGATGGATGTAAACTATCATTATTAGCCATCTACAAACTCCTTGCCACTTGAAGCCATCTCTACCAAGATGTTAGCTGGCTCAAAACGCTCGCCATATTGCTTGGCAAGCTGACGACTACGGGCCACAAACTGCTCGACACCCATAGCGTTAATAAACTGCAATGTACCGCCTTGATGCGGCGCAAAACCCCAACCAAAGATAGAGCCGATATTGGTATCCGCCACTGAGCGCACGACGTTTTCTTCAAAACACTTGGCCGACTCGTTAGCTTGAATAAACATCAAACGATCCACTAAATCCTCTTGGCTTGGCTGCTCAGCGCTTGTGGGATATAAGTTCACCAGCTCAGGCCATAAGTGCTTATCGCCTTTATCGGGATACTCATAAAAGCCTTTACCGTTCTTTTTACCTTCACGGTCATGCTCTTTGACTAAAGTTTTGAGGATATTGTACGACGGGCGCATCGCCATGGTTTTACCCTCCGCTTCCATATCCTTTTGCTGCTGCTCGCTCACAAGCAAGGCTAGGCTTAGTGACACCTCATCTTGTAGCGCTAAGGGCGGCATAGGCATGCCCGTTTTCATACCTGCAACTTCGATACTGCGCGGATGTACGCCCTCGCCTAACATGGTGACACCTTCTGACACATAAGTGCCGAATACGCGTGAAGTATAAAACCCGCGACTGTCGTTGACGACGATTGGGGTTTTGCCGATTTGCAATACATAATCAAAAGCTTTGGCTAAGGTGTCATCGTCGGTCTTTTCGCCCACGATAATCTCAACTAAAGGCATCTTGTCAACGGGCGAGAAGAAATGTAGACCGATAAATTGCTGTGGACGTTTGCTCGCTTGGGCCAATCCAGTAATAGGCAAGGTTGAGGTGTTAGACGCATAAACCGCTGATTCTGGAATAACCGCTTCAGACTGCTGCGTACACTTGGCTTTGATTTCACGGTTCTCAAACACCGCTTCGATGATTAAGTCGCAATCTGCTAGATCGTCATAAGAGACGGTCGGCTTGATACGATCTAGTAGCGCTTGTTTCTTGTCCTCATTTGAGCGTTTGCGACTGATGGCTTTGTCCAACAGATTAATAGAGTACGCTTTGCCTTTTTCAGCACCCGCTAGTTCGGTATCAAGCAATACGACCTCTAGTCCTGCTTTGGCACTGACATAGGCAATACCTGCGCCCATCATACCCGCGCCTAAGATGCCTACTTTTTTGGTTTTGTAGCGCTCAATGCCATCAGGACGAGACTGGCCCTTTTTGATGCTATTAAGCTGTGTCCAAAGGGTGTTGATCATGTTTCTAGATTCGGACGATAACACACAAGCGGCAAAAAAGCGCGACTCAAGCTCAAGACCGGTGTCGATATCGACGATACAGCCTTCAAAGACGCTAGACATGATATGAGTGATCGCAGGATAGTTGCCATGCGACTTTTGATTAGCCATGGCAGGTGCGATTGAGAACATTTGCACCACTTTAGGGTGCATGCTGTTGCCACCAGGAATTTTAAAGCCTTTTTTATCCCAAGGTTGCTGCGCTTTGGGATTAGCTTTGATCCAGTCTTTAGCTTGCGCCAACATATCATCGAGATCAGTAGCTGTTGCATCGATAAGACCGATATCTAAGGCCGCTTTAGCCCGAAGCTCAACCCCTTGCGTCATCAGCTCAAGCGCTTTTTGAATACCGACGAGCCTTGGCAGGCGCTGAGTACCACCGCCACCCGGCAATAATCCTAGCTTAACTTCTGGCAGACCGAGCTTAGTCTTTGGAGAGTCAATCGCTATACGGTAGTGACAGGCTAATGCCAGCTCAAGCCCGCCGCCCAATGCCGTTCCTGTCATGGCAGCGACTACAGGTTTACCTGAGGTTTCAAGTTTACGTAGGCTAGATTTTAGATCTTCGACCAGATCAAAAGCCTGCTCAGCGGTTTCAATGTTAGAGAGCTGATCGATATCCGCGCCAACCACGAAGCTGTCTTTTGCTGAGGTTAAGATGAGACCTTTAGCAGACTCATCGTTAATAAAACTGTCCGTCATAGCGGCAAAAGCTTCGGTAAAACCGTCACCGATAACGTTCATTTTTCGATCGCTTTGATCGATAGTTACCGTAACGATGTCGTCATCACGTTGCGCTGAAAAATTGGCTAGAGTATTGATAGCATCAATGCTATCTGTAGCTGTATTGGTAGTCATTTTTTATCCTTTAAATGATCTCTTGATTATCACTATCTAGGTGATGATTAAATTTTTAGACGCGCTCAATGATAGTCGCGATACCCATACCACCACCGACGCACAACGTCAGCATAGCGGTTTTGAGGTCACGGCGCTCCAGCTCATCTAAAACCGTAGTCATTAGCATAGCACCCGTAGCACCTAGCGGATGACCCATAGCAATAGCGCCACCATTGACGTTGACGATATCAAGCGAGATACCTAAGTCATGAGCGGTGTTCATAGGAACCGCAGCAAAGGCTTCGTTGATCTCCCACAGATCAATATCAGAGGCTTTCATACCCGCTTTATCTAGCGCTTTTTGGCAAGCAGGCGTGGGACCAGTCAGCATGATGGCGGGTTCTGAACCAATAACCGAGGCCATAGTAATCTTGGCACGCGGTTTAAGGCCCGCTTTTTTGCCAGCAGCAGCACTACCAACTAGGCATATCGCCGCACCGTCAACGATACCCGATGAATTACCTGCATGATGGACGTGGTTTACTTTTTCGATAGTGGTGTATTTATCCAAGATGACGCTATTAAAACCCATCTGACCAGGCATAATAAAAGAAGGATTCAGCCCTGCTAACGTCTCAACCGTAGTATTTGGACGGATAGTCTCGTCTTTATCCAATAACAACATGCCGTTAATGTCTGTGACGGGCACAACTGATTTATCATTATAGCCCTGCTCCCAAGCGTTGGCAGCGCGGCGATGTGATTCAGTAGCGAACGCGTCAACATCGCTGCGACTAAAGCCTTTTAGCGTGGCTATCGTATCAGCGCCAACCCCTTGTGGTACAAAGGCAGTAGCCGCGTTGACTCGTGGATCCATATACCAAGCGCCGCCATCAGAACCCATAGGCACACGGCTCATAGACTCGACGCCACCTGCGACGACTAAATCCTCCATGCCCGACATGACTTTGGCCGCAGCAAGATTAATAGACTCAAGACCTGAAGCACAGAATCGAGATAACGTTAAGCCTGCGGCGCTCTGTGCCCAGCCAGCATCGAGAACCGCAGTACGAGCAATGTCAGAACCCTGCTCGCCTACTGGAGTGACGCAGCCAAGTACCACGTCATCTACCAAGCTAGTGTCTAGGTTATGACGCTGCTCCATCTCTTTTAATAAACCACGAACCAGCCATATAGGCGATGCTTGGTATAAAGATCCGTCCTTTTTGCCTTTACCACGCGGGGTACGAATACTGTCATAGATATAAGCGGTCTCAGTCATAAAAATCCCTTTAATATTTTTGATAAGTGCTAAATTATATGATATTGAGAAGGACGTATCTTTCTCAATTTATGTTTAATAACCCCACTCTCAACTTGAAATAAGCAAATCAAACTGAAGAGGCGGATTACCAAGTTTTTTGTTGAGTACAAAGCACAGATTGTGTGAAAGAATCTTACGAATCAATCGATGAGACAAATGCCATAAATCTCTTGCTCGTACCCTTTGTATATTAAATCGTTCTGATAGCTGACCAATGACTGTTTCAACGATACGGCGGGCTTTCATTAGCCGCCTTACCACAGGTTTGGGTCTATCCTCTTTCATGTTGGCTCTGAGTGGCGTTTGTAAATCCACGCCTTGAGCGTCGTAGTACGATGTCAGACTAGGGCTGATATACCCTTTATCAGCGCCAAGTAGCCCATGAATATGAGTGGTGATTTCTGGGGCAACCGCTCTTTCATCAACATTGGCAGGAGCAAAGGTAAAGCCTTTAATCATGCCCGATAAGTTAACAAGCAAATGGCCTTCAAAGCCATAGTACCTCTCTTGCTTAGCGGCACAGTAGCTAAAAGCTGCTAAGTCTTGATAATTCTTATGCCGATAAGCGCGTCCATAATGACAGACGGGTATCGGAAAGCCATCCATAAAATGAATGTTGTCACGGCCTTCAATTTGACTGACTTTATCTTGTATCTGCTGTTTGACTTGCCACAGATTGGCGCAGTGCTTTGCGAAGTTAGGGTATGAGCCGATGGCTGGAAACCAGTCTTGCCAATGCTGGGTAAAGTATTGCCAAATTTGTTTGTCTTGATCAAGGTGTAAAAATTCACCGACCATCTCCATGCAAATAACCTCAGGATCACTTAGCTTTGGCGCGTAACCTGCACTTCGCAAGGGTTTGGTGACGACTATTTTGTAATATTGCTCTACCATTAAATAGATATTGATGATAAATTCGTCTATGGGCATCTCACAACTCCATTGTATTCTTGGTCGAAAACAATAGATTAGTGAGGTGCTCTTCTTTTTTCAATCACTTTCGAAGTTGAGAGTGGGGTGTTTAATATTAAAAATATATAGCTCTATCTCGATTATAGAAATTACATAAAGCGCGAGGCCAGCTCTTTCATAATCTCATTAGTGCCGCCGTAGATTTTTTGTACGCGAGCATCAGCATACATACGAGCGATTGGATATTCTGACATATAACCGTAACCGCCAAATAGTTGCAGGCACTCATCCATCGTTTTGCACTGTTTTTCTGTCACCCAGTACTTAATGAGCGAGGCTTGCGCGGCGTCAAGTTTACCTTCTATTTGCGCCTCCACTGCTGAATCGCACAAGGCTTTTACTGCTAAATAGTCCGCTTGTACCTCAGCGAGCTTAAAGCGCGTGTTTTGGAACTTCCAAATCGGCTTGCCAAAGGCTTCACGTTGTTTGACATAATCGAGTGTCAGCTCTAAAGCCAGTTTCATAGCGCCGCAGCCACTTAGAGCAATAATCAGGCGCTCTTGTGGCAACTCTTGCATCATGTGCATAAAGCCTAGACCTTCCATACCGCCGAGTACGTTTTTCTGTGGCACACGGACATTACTAAAGAATAGCTCTGAGGTATCTTGACCAGCAAGGCCCGTCTTTTTAAGGTTGCGACCACGCGAGAAACCTTCTAAACCATCCGTTTCAACGAGGATAAGAGAGACGCCATGAGCACCTTTGTCGCGGTCTGTCTTACAAGCTAATAGCACAATATTGGCATGCTGACCGTTAGTGATAAAGGTCTTTGAACCATTGATAATGTAGTCATCGCCGTCCTTTTTGGCAAAGGTCTTGATGGCTTGTAAGTCAGACCCTGTACCAGGTTCCGTCATCGCAATAGCGCCAACGTATTCGCCCGTTGCCATCTTAGGTAGCAATGATTTTTTCTGCTCTTCTGTGCCAAGCTTATAGATATAGGGCGCTACAATACCTGAATGCACCATACCGCCATAACCTGCTTGGTTCGCTTGCGCTTGCGCTAATAAAATAGCAGCTTCATGACCAAAGTCGCCACCGCCGCCGCCATATTCTTCTGGTATTGATGCACATAAAAAGCCCATCTCGCCAGCCTCTTCCCAAGCATCACGATCAATCATGCCGTTTTCGCGCCATCCTTCGTCTCTGTCTTCCCAGCTTTGAAACATTTTTAGAGCACTGTCATATACCATTTCGTGCTCTTCGGTCATCCATTTTGCTGCAAATGCGTTAATACTCATATTATCTATCCTTGATTTTATTTAATCCATGAAGTACAAAAATTAAAGCTTTGTTAATGGTTACAATAAATGGTAATTTATATTACCCTTTTATTGGTGGTTTAAACCCATGTAAATAATAACTTATAAACCCTATACTAGATTATAAAAAGTCATCATTCAATTAATTTTATAAAAATGGTAATTTTTATTACCCTATGTAAATATAGTATATTAAATAAATAAAGTGACTCTAATTTAAGCAAATTAATAAGGGAGCAAACGGTAATGACAGTTAAAATAGTCAATCGAAAAGTGATCCATCAAGACAACAGTACGAAGACTTCTCAACACTTAGCGCCGCTAGCAGATATGCGGCCAGCCACCCTAGATAAAATAGAAAAAGCAGTACGCCAACTATTTGCTACCAGTGATGCCAGCGAAGTGACTATGATACAAATCGCCAGCACGGCAAACGTATCGCTGCAAACGCTCTATAAGTATTTTGGTGATAAGCAAACGGTGCTTTATACTATTATGGATATCGTATTAGGTAGGCTGGCGACGAGGATTATGGATCATCTGCAAGGGATTGATAGTGTCAAGGATCGCTTGCGAAAAACGCTGTGGGTGTGCTTAGACTTTGTGGACACTCAACCCGATGCGGTTATGGTGCTATCTACTGTCTCAGTATCACGCTTTCACAATATTGCTATTTATGAGAATAAAGAGCTTATTGATGCGTTTTTGAGTGTGCTGGCAGATGGTCAAAATCGAGGCGTTTTGAATGATAAAGTCCCTTTGTACATACTCTTTGATGTCTTTATGGGATTTATCAATCGTCTAGGCATTATGCACATTCTGCGTAAAACCGATAGAGCTATTAACACAGATTTTGATACTTTGTTTGAGATGTTATGGCGCTCAATGGCCAAGCCTGAGATATCAACTCATTAAGTTAAACTTAGATATTTACAATTAATATAAACAATCACTCAAATTGATGTTGAGCAATCACTCAAATTCATTTATAGTGGTTCATGTCGTTCAATTTAAGCAATGCTATATTACAAATTGAGCACTTACTCAAATTGATAGAATTTTTAATTTGAGTCACTTATACCACTAAATATAAAATTAGGATCTATTATGACTGAATTTACCCTTCACGATAAACAAAGCGCCCCAACAGACAGCCAAGCCTTGCTTGACGTATCTATCAGTGCTTTTGGCATGGTACCCAACTTACATGCGGTTATGGCAGAAGCACCGGGACTACTTGAGGGCTATCAGCGTTTGCATCAATTATTTTTAGACAGCAGTTTTGACGACGAAGAAACCACCGTCGTGTGGCAGACTATTAATGTCGAGCATGCTTGTCACTATTGCGTTCCTGCCCATACGGGTATCGCTAAAAGTATGAAAGTAGATGACGCTATCACGGAAGCACTGCGTAATGAAACGCCGCTACCAACTGAAAAGCTTGAAGCACTGCGCAACTTTACGCTATCCGTCGTTCGAGATCGTGGTAACGTCGATGATAGCGCGGTACAAGCGTTTTTAGATGCTGGATTTACCAAGCGCCAAGTTCTTGAAGTCATCCTCGGTGCCGCGCAAAAAGTAATGAGTAACTACACCAATCATCTTGCTAACACTCCGATAGACAAACCATTCCAAAAGTTTGAATGGCACAAAGTCGACTAACGATTCAAACTAATTAAGCCGACTAAATATATAAGTTAAGGCGACAATTAATTTGATGTTGCCATAACCCCTTTAGTCTTTTTATGCTATTTTCAGAAGACTGTTACCTGCGAGATAATTGGGTGGCAGTTTTTTTGATTAAACTCATAGATAACAACCAAGTTATAGACAACAATTAACGAGAAAGCATATGGAAAACTCAAAGCAATTATCATCAGAGCAACCACTGCGCATAGATATCGTATCGGACGTTGTTTGTCCTTGGTGTGCTATCGGCTATCACCAGCTAGCAAAGGCACTAGAAGAAAGCGGTGTAGCGTATGAGATACAATGGCATCCGTTCGAGCTAAACCCACATACACCGCCTGAAGGACGAAACTTGTATGAGCATATTATGGGCAAGTATGGCTCAAGTAAGCAAGAATCTGATGCCAGCCGAGCGAGAATGACCCAAGCTGGTAGCGAGGTTGGCTTTGAGTTCAATTTCCATGAAGATACGCGAACGTATAATACTTTTAACCTGCATCAACTGCTGCACTGGGCGGATCAGCAAGGGCGTATGCACGACTTAAAGCTGGCACTTTTTACGGCCCAATTCACTGATAGTCGCAATGTATCTGATAATGATGTGCTTGCCGATGTTGCAGCAGATATTGGGTTAGATCGCAGCGAGGCATTAGCGGTCATTGTAGATCAGCGTTTTGCTAAAGACGTACGCGAGGCCATACAGCACTCACGTGAACAAGGTGTTCAAAGCGTGCCATCAGTTATTTTCAATGGTCGTCACTTAGTTAGCGGTGCTCAAGGGGTTGAGAGCTATATCAGCATTATAAATCAACTGTCTGAAATGCCAGACTAGATAAAGCTCATTGTTGTACCCTATTAAATGAATCAACATTAAAAGCTTAGCCAAAAGCACTGTTCTTGAAGATAGTTAGACATTTTTAAAAACAGTACTAAAGTCATACTTAAGTAGCATGACTGTCACTAAATTTGAGCAATCATTCAAAAATAATAGTAAGAGCGTTAGAGTGATACCTATAGTAAAGAAGGATCAGTGGTTTAGCTAAAAACTATAGTCTCTTCTAACACTCGCTATCCACAACAGTTAACACAAATCTTAAAAGGTGCACGACATGCCAAAACATTTGCCGCTTTCACTGCTACTACTTCGTATTGGTATTTTTATTGTGTTCCTATTTTGGACACTCGACAAATTCGTGAACCCTGACCACACAGCAGGTGTTTTTTCTAAATTTTATGCCATGGAGGATTTAGGTAATACTCTGATTTATGTGATGGGTAGCTTACAGATGGTGCTGATACTTCTGTTTGTAGTCGGACTATTTAAGGTTTGGACTTATGGCATTGTGTTGCTATTTCATAGCGTCTCAACGCTAGCGACTTTTGGTTTATATCTAAAACCTTTTGATAATTTACTATTTTTTGCAGCGTGGCCTATGTTAGCGGCATGTATAGCGCTTTTCTTGTTGAGAGATTGGGATACCTTTACTTTAGCTAAAACAGCAAAACCACTCCAGAGCTTCTAGATACTAAACGCTTCAATGCTGATGATACGGATGTATTATGATTAAGAAAATAGTTTTATTATTAATTGCAGCCATAGTGATTGCTCTGTTCTTTTACTTTGACCTGAACCAATTGCTCACCCTTGAAGGCCTGAAAGGCTCAATGGATCAATTTAGTCAGTATAAAGAGCAATCACCAGTCCTCATCATCGGCGGTTTCTTTTTACTCTATGTGGTCGTCACTGCCCTTTCCCCCTCAACTATCGGCGCTACAGTAGCATTTTTGGTATCGCGTTACGTGTTACGTGATACTATCCAGCAGCGTTTTCCAGAACGTCTAGCGGCTATCGATGCTGGGGTCAAAAAAGAAGGCGGTTTTTACTTATTTACCTTACGTCTAGTGCCCGTGTTTCCTTTTTTCCTTATTAACTTATTAATGGGCCTGACTTCTATAAAGACATGGACGTTTTATTGGGTCAGCCAATTAGGTATGTTGGCAGGTACCTTTGTATTTGTGAATGCTGGGACACAGCTGGCGCAGATAGAGAGCTTGTCAGGTATCCTATCCTTTAAATTGATAATGTCGTTTGCTTTATTGGGTATTTTCCCATTCATTGCCAAAGGCATCTTAAACATGTTTAAAAGACGCAAAGTATATAAAGGCTACACTAAACCTAAAAAATTCGATCGCAATATGATCGTCATTGGTGCAGGTTCGGGCGGATTAGTAACGAGCTACATTGCAGCTGCCGTAAAAGCAAAAGTGACCTTGATTGAAGCGGGTGAGATGGGCGGCGACTGTCTAAACTATGGCTGTGTGCCAAGCAAATCTATTATCAAAAGTGCTAAAGTCGCTGAGCAAATACGTAACGGTGAGCTTTATGGCTTAGACGCTATAACCCCGCAATTTTCATTCAAAAGAGTGATGGCACGCGTACATCGAGTCATCGCTGATATCGCCCCGCATGATAGTGTTGAGCGCTATGCTGATTTGGGAGTGGAAGTTCTGAAGGGGTACGCCACTTTAGTCGATCCGTGGACAGTAGAGATTAAACTTAACGACGGTGGCAGCCAGACACTCACCGCGCGTACTATCGTTATCGCCACAGGGGCACGCCCCTTTGTACCGCCATTACCAGGTATTGAAGAGACAGGTTATGTCACCAGCGACACCCTATGGGATAAGTTCGCGCAGTTTGATGAAGCGCCTAAGAAACTAGTCGTGCTTGGCGGTGGCCCTATCGGCTGTGAGCTGGCACAAAGCTTTGCACGGCTCGGCTCAGAGGTCACGCAGATTGAGATGGGTGACCGTATTATGAGTAAAGAGGATACCGAAGTATCTGACTTTGCGCATAAGTCATTGACCACAAGTGGCGTTGATATTCTCACCTCACATCAAGCCATACGCTGTGAGTCACGTGACGATAAAAAATATATCGTAGTCAAACATAATGATGCTGAGATGGCTATTGAATACGATGAACTCCTATGTGCCGTTGGTCGTAGTGCCCGCTTGACAGGTTATGGCCTTGAAGCCTTGGGAATTGAGACAGATCGCACGATTGTCACCAATGAATACTTAGAGACTCTCTATCCCAATATTTATGCGGCAGGCGATATCGTTGGTCCTTATCAGTTTACTCATGTGGCTGCTCATCAAGCATGGTACGCCGCTGTTAACGGTTTATTCGGTCATTTAAAAAAATTCAAAGTTGATTATCGAGTGATACCATGGACAACGTTTATTGATCCAGAAGTGGCTCGCGTTGGCTTAAATGAACAAGAAGCTATCGACAAGGGCATCGACTTTGAGATTACCCGTTTTGAATTTGAAGAGCTAGATCGTGCCATCACAGAGGGAGCGACGAAAGGCTTTATCAAAGTCATTACGCCTAAATGCAAGGATAAGATCCTTGGAGTCACCATCGTATCTGAGCATGCGGGCGACTTATTAGCAGAATTTGTCTTAGCGATGAAGCATGGCTTAGGACTCAATAAAATACTCGGTACCATTCATAGTTATCCTACTTGGGCTGAGGGCAACAAGTCTGTCGCTGGTGAATGGAAAAAAGCACATGCCCCTGAGACCGTATTAAGCTGGGTAGAAAAATACCATACTTGGCGTCGAGGCTAGTAGCTAAGTAGTATCTACGCGTAGGTTTTAAAGAGTATGAAACCTACTTATCGTAAGAATTAAAAAGAAATTCATAGATAAAGAATAGCCCCTATCGCTCAAAATGGAATTGAGATGCTCATTACTACTCCTAGGTCACTATTAACCCGCTATCGCTATCACTGGATAGCGCTTATCATTGTTCTTATTGTAGTCAGTATAGCTTCGAGTATGGCTATAACTAACACTCGCGTGACAGTTGAGGAGTCACCCTACTGGCAGCAGATAGAAGCGCAAGGTAAAAACCAAGACGTTTATTTCTATGCTTGGGGCGGTGATGCGCAGATAAATGCCTATTTGCAATGGGTCGCTCGTCAAGTCAAAGCTAAGTACAACATTAATCTTGTGCATGTCAAACTCAGCGATACGAGCGAAGCCGTCAGTCGCGTACTGGCAGAGAAATCTGCGAATAATAATAGCCAAGGTAGTGTTGACTTGGTTTGGATCAATGGTGCTAATTTTGCCACTATGAGCGAGCACTCATTGCTACGCAAACAGTGGGCCAATAAGCTCCCTAATTTTGCGCTGACCGATCCTGCTAATAACCCTACCGTAACGCTCGACTTTGGTATTCCGACCGACGGTATGGAATCACCATGGGGTCAGGCATCACTCACTTTTTATTATGATAACTTAGCCATTGATGGCTCAGTAGATAATCAACCGCCGACCACGTTAAGTGAGCTTGCAAGCTGGAGCGCGGCACATCCTGGACGCTTTAGCTATCCAAAGCCACCTGACTTTTTGGGTATGAGTTTTTTGAAGTATGCTTTGATTATGCTGCATGAGCAAAGAGCTGAAAGTATCGAAAAAAACCTATCAGCACAGCTCAATGAGCCTGCAACGGAGCAAAATACAGCGCTGGTACTAGAGCCACTGTGGGCATTTCTGGATGAATTACATCCTTCATTGTGGCGTAATGGCGACTACTTTATGCAAAGTGGGGAGCAGATGCAGCGTTTGGTTGGTGATACTGAGCTGAGCTTGGCGTTTACTTTCTCCGCACCTACTGTGCCAGCAGCCGTACAACGTTACGACTTACCGAAAAGTATTCGTAGCTACGCGATGGATGATGGCAGCTTAAGCAATACTCACTTTGTTGCTATTCCTTATAACGCCAGCCATCAAGCTGGCGCACAACTGGTTGCTAATTTTTTACTTAGCCCTGAGGCTCAGGCACAGAAGCAAATCCCAACGGTTTGGGGTGATCGCACTGTGTTAGTACAATCTACGCTCACTACTGAGCAACAAGCATTATTCAAATCAAGCCAGCCACATCCGAGTGCCCTACCTGTAAATAGCATCAAACGTGTGGTCAGCGAACCGCATCCAAGTTGGGTTGCAGCAATTTTGCAGGGCTGGGAGCAACGTTATGGGGCGAGCTCATGAGTACAACACCTGATAATACGCTCACCAAAGAACCGAACCATAAGGCAGTTACCGGACGATACAAACCTGATCGCTTTACGCGCCTGGTGACTATGAGTCCGCGCCTGTTATTGGTACTTTTGATCGTACCCGTACTTGGGGGTTTGCTCAGTGTGCTATTGCCGGCTTTTGGTTGGGCGCCAGCACTTGAGCAAACAACATTCGGCCTGCAAGGTTTTAGGGCGCTTTGGCAAACGCCAGGTTTGATAAAGATGATCAGTTTAAGTGTAGCAACAGGTTTTATTAGCACTTTGCTGGCCATGATCCTCACTGTGATGATTTTGGCAACCTTTTTTAATAGCCAATGGTTAAACCGTATTGAGCGCTTATTTAGCCCTATCTTGGTGATTCCACATGCAGCGGCAGCGATTGCTGTTGGGTTTTTGATTGCGCCATCAGGGATGTTTGCTCGGCTGATTTCACCTTGGTTGACGGGTTGGGAGCTAGCGCCACAAGGTATACTGCCGCATGATGCTTATGGTATTAGTATTATTCTAGGCTTAACGCTAAAAGAGATGCCTTTTTTAGTACTGATGGCGTTAGGCGTGTTAGCTCAGCCCGAGCTAGGTAAAAAATTGCGCGGGCATTATAAAGTAGCAGTTAACTTAGGTTACTATCCAATGACTGCCTTTTTTAAAGTGGTATGGCCAAGCCTTTATCCGCTATTGCGCCTGCCCTTATTTGCAGTACTCGCTTATGCTAGTGCTAGCGTTGAGATACCTTTAATACTAGGTCCTAATACGCCTCCGACCCTTGCCGTTGCTATCGTACAATGGTTTAATGATGTCGATCTAAACTTGCGGATTAAAGCGTCTGCTGGGGCAGTATTACAGCTTTTATTGACGGGCGGTTTAATTGCCCTATGGATATCTGGCGAAAAAGCAATCAATATCATATCCCGTGGCTCTTTGACCAACGGTCGGCGTCAGTATAACGATACGCTCTGGCAAATGATCACTGTAGTGCTCACCGTTTTAATTATCGGCTTTATAGTACTAGCCATGGCGGGTTTAGTGATGTGGTCTGTTGCAGGCTTTTGGCGTTTTCCAGCGGCGTTGCCAGAGCAGTTAGTATTATTACATTACCAAAGCTCCTTTACACAAATGGGCATTCCGCTGTTTAATACGCTAACCATTGGTTTTATAACCACAGCATTTGCAATTGTACTGACGTTACTATGTCTAGAATCAGAACAATTAACCAATCGAACCATCTCACCGTTTACTAGCTTGATCATCTATTTACCGCTGATGGTACCCAGTATTGCCTTTTTGTTTGGCTTAGTGTGGTTGCAGCAACTAATTAATAATCAAACGGCTTTTTTTAACGTCGCCTTTACCCATTTGCTATTTGTACTTCCCTACATCTTTTTATCGTTATCTAGTAGTTATCGACGCTTAGATCCTCGCTTTGCTAACGTTGCTGCAAGTCTCGGTGCAGCCCCTAGCAAAGTATTCTTTCAAGTAAAATTGCCACAACTTTTTGCGCCTATTTTGATAGCCGTTGCTTTGGGACTAGCGGTTAGTTTTGGACAATATTTGCCGACTTTGCTGGCAGGTGGTGGTCGTATAGCGACGATAACCACTGAGGCCGTTACCCTTGCCAATGGCGCCAGCCGTCGCACTAGTGCTGTATATGCCATTATCCAAATGATTTTGCCACTTGTTGGTTTTGCTTTGGCATGGATATTACCGAAGTATTTGTATAAAAGCGCCAAAGTCTGAATATTCAAGTCAAAGTGGCGAATTGGCACGGTCAAGTGTCAAGGCTTAACAGCAAAAAGTATTAGTACAGATGATCGCTAACAGCTCTTGTGAGATAGAAGTCCACTCTATAAAAGGTATCGGTATGCAATCCGCTCTACAGATAAAAAACTTAACGCTCTATTTGCAAGATAAGCAACTGCTTAGTCTCGATGAGCAAGTCAATGGTGGCGAGATACTCACTATCATGGGACCTTCAGGTAGCGGCAAATCGAGTCTATTGAACTGGCTAACAGGTACGCTTACCAGTAGTTTTAGTGCTCGTGGCGAGATAATATTGGACGGTCAAAGCATTAATCACCTTCCAACTCATCGGCGTCATATTGGGGTGCTGTATCAAGATGCGTTACTGTTCTCGCACTTATCAGTCGCGGGTAATATTGCCTTTGCGATGCCTAAAGCTAATAAAGAAAATGGTAAAAAGATCAATAAAAAACAACGGCTGGAAAAAATAGACGAAGCATTGACGCAATTAGGCTTAGCGGGTATGGGCGATCGTCATCCAGACACGCTCTCAGGTGGCCAACAAGCACGCGTAGCCTTATTACGATTACTGCTTAGCGAGCCAAAAGCTATTTTACTCGATGAGCCGTTTAGTAAGCTTGATACCCAATTAAGAGTCGAGACGCGTCAGTTAGTTTTTGAGCAAATACGTGAGCGCAACTTGCCTGCTATTATGGTCACTCATGATCATAGTGATGCTGAAGCTACACAAGGCAAGGTGATCCAAGTAGCGGTTTAAAACCTTAATATTAGAGTGATAAGTTGTCACTTAAAAGACTTAATGCCAAAAGGTAATGAATGTTAGATAAATATATTACGCCTGTTATTAAGCCTGTACTGTGTCCAGTAGTAAAGAAGCTACATGGCTATGGTATAACGGCGGATCAATTAACCGTCGTCGGTTTTTTGATCGGCATGCTAGCAGTACCACTACTTGCCTTTGAACATTGGTATGCAGCCTTAGCGGCTATTGGTTTAAACCGTATTTTTGATGGGCTCGACGGTGAGCTGGCAAGATATGCTAACCAATGCTCGAGTGCTGGCGGGTACTTAGATATTACCCTCGACTTCTTATTTTACGCAGCGATTCCATTTGGATTTATTCTTGCTGACCCTGCCCAGAACGCTATTGCTGGCGCTTTACTATTAGCGACATTTATGGGTACTGGCTCAAGCTTTTTAGCTTTTGCCATTGCAGCAGAGAAGTTCGATATTGAAAAACCACAGTTTAAATATAAAAGCTTTTATTATCTCAATGGTCTCACCGAAGGCACCGAAACCATTGCGCTTTTTATCGCCTTTTGTATTTGGCCGCAGCATTTCGCCTTGTTCGCGACGCTATTCGCCATTGCTTGTACGATTACTATTTTTACTCGCATCTATGGGGGTTATCACACGCTCAAACGCCAAGAAGCCAATATACAAAGCAATATAAAAACCGAAACGAATGGAGCAACCGATGACACATGAAGTATGGTGGCGACTCGGTTTCTTTTTTAGCGTTTTAGTCATAATGATGTTGCTAGAATGGCGAAAACCAGCACGACAATCGTCCATTAAAAGTAGTAAGCGTTGGTTCGCAAATTTTGGTTTGGTATTTGCCTCATCGCTTATTGCGCGCTTAGCAGTGCCCGTTGGTCTCACTGCAGTAGCACTCTATGCTCAAAAGAATGGTATCGGCTTATTCAATCTAATAGAGTTGCCAAGTATCGTCGTCACTGTAGCAAGTCTACTATTGCTCGACATTTTGATATATTGGCAACATCGACTGTTTCATCGCGTTCCTATTTTATGGCGTTTACATCGGGTCCACCATGCCGACGCGCATGTCGATACCAGTACTGGACTTAGGTTTCATCCGCTTGAAATCGTACTCAGTATTCTCGTAAAGCTGATTGCTGTTATTATCTTAGGTGTGCCTGCGATAGCCGTCCTTATATTTGAGATCGCGCTAAATGGTTTGGCATTGTTTAATCATGCCAATATTCGACTGCCAGCAGCCATTGAAAAGCCAGCCCGCCTTATATTAATGACCCAAATTTTGCACCGCATACATCATAGCCAAGTCGTCAGCGAGACCAACTCAAACTATGGCTTTAGCGTCATTTGGTGGGATAAGTTATTCGGTAGCTATAAAGATGTCGCAAAAAAAACCGATAATCAACTTGATATCGGTTTGATTGAGTATCCTATGGCCAAACAAAACGCTTCATTATGGCGCTTGCTAGTGATGCCATTTCAGAACAAATGAATGGCTTATTAACTGGTTACTGCCCTGTTATTGATATCACCCTGATAAAGCACTTCTAACGATAGCGCCATATCTTCGGCAACTTCATGGACAGCGCGACTATCGACATCACGCTGAGCAAAGGCACGCAAACCCATGACCTCAGCCTGTAAGCGACGCCCAAGACGGATAGGATCTAGCTGTTGATCAATCTCACCTAAACCTTGTGACTCAATAAAGCAGTTCGTAAAATAAGTCTCCATTCCAGCTAACATCGTCTCAACTTTATCCAATGCCAGCTCTTCACGTTGACCCAGCTCTAGTAAGCTCTTGACTAGCATGCAAGCTCGGCTCGGCAATACTTCATCACGTATGCCGCCTAGCAAACGTAGGTATGCGGCTAATCCTAATAATGGTGAGCTATGCGCCTGTAGAATACGTTGCAACTCGACCATGGCTTTGTGCGCATAATGATCAAGCGCTTCTTGAAATAACCCATCTTTGCTGCCAAAAGCGGCATAAATACTGCCTGGTCGCATATCGAGTGCGTTTTCCAAGTCTTTTAATGAGGTAGCATGAAACCCCTTTTTCCAAAACAGCTGTAAAGCTCTATCTAAAGAGTCTTGCCTATTGTGAAGCTGTGCACGAGCCATAATTCCTTCCGTTTTTACAGTCATAAAATTATCTAATAAAGATAAAGTAAAAAATTACTTTGCAATATGAGTGATTACTCAATTTTATCTTGACTCGCTATAACAGTCTAGTTAAAGTTTATAAATAGTGCTTAAGATAGGATAGTCAAACCACATAAGCGTCCACTACCGTCGAGGCTACTTACATGTATAAAAATTTGTTTACTCACAATGGCAGTCTGTCTCAAAAACTCTCAAGTCTAAGCGTGTCTTCTCGATTGCGCATTATGTGGTTATTGATAATCCTTATCTCTTTATTCCTTCTGCTGACCAGTTGTACGCCGCGAGTCTGGAATATGCCAATAACAGAGAAGACAAGTACTCGTTATAATTTTAAAAATAACTTGCCAAGTAATTCAGATGATGTTTTTGTGGTGCTTGCTTTCTCTGGTGGCGGTACGCGCGCAGCAGCACTGAGCTATGGCGTACTCGAAAAGCTACGTGATACGCCAGTGATGATAAATGGCGTGGAGCGCAGGCTACTAGATGAAGTGGACGTCATCTCTTCAGTATCAGGTGGGAGCTACACCGCCGCTTATTATGGCTTATTTGGGGATGAAATCTTTGAGCGATTTGCGCCAGAGTTCTTATATGAGGACTGGCAGTCACGACTGATGAGGCTGGCGATACGACCACAAAGCCTGATAGCGATGAGCAGCTCTGAATATAATCGCGGTGACCTAGTCGCCAATAACTTACATGAGAGCTTATTTCGACAAAAGAGCTTTGCTGACATAGGCCGTGGCAAATTGCCGTTTATTATTCTTAATGCGAGCGACCTAAATAATGCTATGACTTTTTCGTTCACCCAGCAGCAGTTCGATTTTTTATGTTCAGACTTATCTAGCTACCCTGTGGCCAATGCGGTAATGGCATCTTCTTCTGTGCCTGGCATCTTTGCCCCTATTGCCCTACGCAACTTTTCTGACTGTCCTCAGCGTTCTCAGCCTTGGGTCAAAAAAGCGCTAAATCAAGACGATCATTTGCCACGCAGTTATGCCATAGCCCGCGCATTGGATCGATACTCGCAACCAGATCGCATGCCAGTAGTGCGGTTGGTAGATGGCGGGGTCACTGATAATCTAGGCGTACGTGGCTCAATGATGAGCCCTGTGACTCAATACGGTGATGTCCCTAATATGGCAGGTGCGTTCAGTCCTGACAAGTTGCGTCAGGTCAAACAAGTGCTGGTCGTCGTCGCCAACGCCCAAACTTACTCAGAGCATGAGTGGTCCGTTCAGAGCGAAGATCCGAGTTTCATCGAGACTATTTCGGCGGCGAGCGAAGTTGCCTTGGGTACTTTAAATAACGAGACTATTTCATCCGCTAAAAAAGAATTTTTACAATGGGGCGAGCATGTCAACGCTCAGCGTCCAACAGGGTCTCCTCAGGTCGAAGTACATTTTGCTACATTGACCTTTGATCAGATCAAAGATAAAACTAAGCGTGCAAAGTTCGATGCTATGCCAACGACCTTTCGTTTGCAACCAGCGCAAGTTGATGACCTGCGCGCTTTAGGGAATCTATTGATGGATCAATCTGAAGAGTTTCAAGAATTTCGTCAAGCCTTACAGTGATCTAATATTCGCCAGATTCTAATTTTTTATCTAGAATAACAAAAATATTTGAGTGATTACTCAAATTAACTTGAAGCGCTATTCTATCTCCTTTAGAGTGAAGCATTAACACTATAACCAAATATTATAAAATAATGGTAACGAGGATATTCAATGACTCAAAATAAAACTGCGAACGATAAACCTTTTTCTATTCTAGTCTTTGATGTCAATGAAACCTTACTTGATATCGAAACGCTTGCACCTTTGTTTAAGCGCCTATTTGGTCACGAGCGTATATTAAGAGAGTGGTTCGCTCAATTGATACTGTACTCGCAAGCCATGACCTTATCTGGACTTTATACGCCTTTTGGTGAGCTTGGTGTTGGTGCTTTGCAGATGACTGCTGATATTCATAACGTTGCTCTGACAGAGGACGATATTGACGAGCTAAAAGAGCGCATGAGCAAAATGCCTGCTCATCCTGATGCCGTGCCAGCATTGACCCAATTGCGCGATGCAGGGTTTCGCTTAGTTACCCTCACCAACTCATCACCTAGTGAATCTCCTACACCATTAGAAAAAGCAGGATTGAGTGAGTTTTTTGAGCATAATTTTAGCGTTCAAATCGTAGAAAAGTTCAAACCTGCGTCTGAGACGTATCAGATGGTCGCCAAAGAGTTATCAGTCGAGATGTCAGATCTCTGCCTAGTCGCTTGTCATCTGTGGGATACGATTGGTGCGCAAGCAGCTGGCTGTCAAGGCGCGTTCCTCAAGCGCCCTTATAATGCCATGTTGCCTGCGTCTAATGTGCCAATACCAGACTTTATGGCCTTAGATCTGGTCACACTTAGCGATCAGATTATTAAACAGCTTCAAACCTAAAAGGTACTTATACTAAATTTGTTCATTGATAAAAAATATTTCCTATTTGACTAAGCATCAAAGCTCAAGTCAAATCATTCCCTTCAACACAAACGTCAAAGGATAGAACTATGCAAAATGCTAATACCCAAAAACCACAAGCTGGCAGCAAATTCCCTGATATCGAAGTAACCATGCTAAATGGTGATACGAAATCACTTGGCAAACCTGAAAACGGTCATGATTGGAAATTAGTGGTAGTGTATCGCGGTCAACACTGCCCGATTTGTACTAAATACCTTAATCAATTAGAGACGGTCAAGAAATCATTTTATGATACTGGTGTCGATATCATTGCGGTATCAGCGGATAGTAAAGAACAGTTAGAGAGTCACTTAGAAGAGAAGATAGATATCAACTTCCCGATTGCTTATGGCCTAAGCGTTGAGCAGATGAATACTTTGGGGCTTTATATCTCTGACCCACGTTCAGAAAAAGAGACTGACCATCCTTTTGCAGAGCCTGGTGTATTCGTGATTAATGCTAAAGGTGAAATTCATATCATTGATATCTCAAATGCTCCGTTTGCACGACCTGAACTTGAGTCACTGGCAAGTGGCTTAAGCTTTATTCGAGAAAACGACTACCCTATTCGCGGTACCCATATCTAAGCTTAACTTTTAAATAATTATAGAAATTGAGAATAATAAGCTCAATAACTCAACGTTTGCTAGAACCAGCTACTGAAGTCATTCGTTAAACTTGATTTCGGTAGCTGGTTCTACAGTATTGATATTTAATTACCTTTACTACTGTCAAAATAATAATGTTATGGGAACCACTATGCTTAAGTTTTATTTTCATCAGACGCCAAATCCAATGAAGGTTGCGCTATTCTTAAAAGAAACTGGTCTACCCTATGAGCTCATTGCTGTTGATACTATGAAAGGTGAACAGCATACGCCAGAATATCTAACTATTAATCCAAATGCTAAAACACCAGCTATTGTTGACGATGGTAAGCGCGTTTTTGATTCAACCGCTATCTTAATGTATCTCTCTGAGAAAACTGGAAAGTTAGCAGGGAAACCTGAAGATCGCGGTGAGATGTTGTCGTGGTTAATGTTTATAGCGACAGGCTTAGGACCATTTTCTGGTCAGTCGGTACATTTTAGACATAAAGGGCCTGAAAAAGTGCCGTACGCGATCAACCGTTATCTGCGAGAGGCGCAGCGTCACTATGAGGTTTTAGAAAAACACATGGCAGGTCGCGATTATCTGGTTGGCGATGAGTACTCGATTGCCGATATATCTGCGTGGGGCTGGATCGACAAAGCCGCTTTTGTCTTAGGTAATGACGGATTAGAGCATTATCCCAATTTAAAACGTTGGTTTATGAGTATTAATGAGCGTTCTGCTGTACAAGAAGCACGAGAGATTGCGCAAGATATCGAATTCAAAACTGACTTTGATGACGTCGCTGCTCGCGCGCTGTTTCCACAAAATTTTGATAAAAAAGCTTAGTAGCATTTAGCAATGAGCAATTATTAAAAACAGCAATGCAGTCGCTAGTACCTGACGCTGTTGTCCTTGCGCGTCCAATAAGATAGCAGTCTTTGGCACTAGCGAAGATAAGGCTTTGATGCCTGTGCGGGCACGATCAGCCGCTTCTTCGGCCTCTCCAATAACAAGAGCACCGATAGCCGCGACGGACATTAGCATCTCAATTGAAAAAGGCGATCTCGTTAACTTTATAGTTTTAGATAACAGAAACTATATTTGAGTAGATAAATATGCTAATCAAAATTGGCGAGCTTGCCACACGCACAGGTGCAACGGTCGAAACCATTCGCTATTATGAAAAAGAGAAATTGTTACCAGAGCCTGCGCGTAGCCAAGGTAATTATCGGTTATATCGTGAAGCGCATATTGAACGTCTACAATTTATCTTACATTGTCGGACGCTCGATATGACTTTGGATGAAGTACGAACGCTACTTCAGTACTGGGACAAACCTGAGGAGAACTGCGATGAGGTCAATGTGCTATTTGATGAGCATATTGAAGCGGTCAAAATACGTATGGAGGAGTTGGCGCAATTAAAACAGCATCTACTGGTGTTACGACAAAAATGTGCAAGTGCAGCTCCAGCTAAATCATGCGGGATACTGAATGCACTTGCTGATAATTCTTGTCATCACAGTTGATAGCATATCAACCATGACGCAGCTTTGGTGCAAATAGGTGCCTGCTAAATTAAATGCTGGTTAACATCGGCAACCAAAACACCAAAGCTAACAAGGTGATGAATAGTACAGGTGGCGTGATTAACAAACCAACTTTCATATACTGACCCCAGCTGATTTTATAGTCTTTTTCTGCCAGTACATGTAGCCATAACAAGGTTGCCAAGCTACCTATTGGGGTGAATTTTGGCCCCAAATCATTGCCAATGACATTGGCATAAATCATTAGCTCACGCGTAGCCGCTGGTACTTGGGCACTATCAATAGCAAGTGCGCCGATCAGGGTTGATGGCATATTGTTCATGACTGAGGCGACAATAGCGGATAAAAAGCCAGTCCCTAGTGTAGCAACAACATTGCCTTGCTGTCCGAGCCAATTAAGCACTTGCGCCCCGTAAGCGGTCAATCCAGCATTACCTAAGCCATAAACTACCAAATACATCCCGATTGAAAACAACACGATCTGCCAAGGTGCTTTGCGCAAAACATCAGTCACAGACAACTTGGTATCACGGCCGCCTTGCCACCAGCGACCTGCAATGGCCATCAGTACTAGCGCTGCAATACCTGTCACCACTGAAATCACCAGTCCTAATGACTCAGTAGCAAAATAAGCGATAAGTAACAAGGTCAATAGTGGAAAGGCCGCTTTAAAAACTAACGGATCTTTGATAGCGGATTTTGGCAAACTTAGATTATCTATCTCATAATGCTTAGGAATATGACGCGCATAAGCGACCCATAATACTAATAATGTCGCGATAACTGACACTATATTCACGGGCACCATCACCAGAGCATAGCGACCGAAACTAATATCAAAATAATTAGCGCTAACGATATTGACGAGGTTGGAGGTCACTAAAGGTAGGCTTGCGGTATCGGCAATAAAGCCCGTCGCAATAATAAAGGCCAAGGCTGATTTAGGTGCAAAATCAAGGCGTAGTAGAATGGCGATAACAATAGGCGTGAGCAATAACGCCGCCCCATCATTTGCAAAAAAAGCGGCAATAAACGCGCCTAAAATAACAATCATCGGAAATAGCCGTCGACCTTGACCCTTGCCCAATCTAGCGACATGTAACGCTGCCCAACCAAAAAACCCTGCCTCATCCAATATCAAAGAGATGATAATCAGCGCGACAAAAGTAAAAGTAGCATCCCAAACAATGTCCCAGACGACAGCCACATCAGACAACTGCACTACACCGAACAATAGCGCCACTAAAGCGCCACCCATCGCACTCCAACCGATGCCCAGTCCTTTTGGCTGCCATATTACTAAAGTCAAAGTGACAATAAAAATTGCTAATGCGAGCATACAAATGCCTTAATAAAGCAAGGATATTAAAAAGTATCAAAAATGGTAACGTTAAATACGCTCTCGGGTTAAATCGATTTCTGATTCACGCGTTGTGACAGCGCCTCTGCACTCTCCACACGCTCTGAATAGCGATCAGTTAGATAAGCCGAGCGTCCACGAGTAAGCCATGTAAATTTAACCAACTCCTCACAGACATCAACAACCCGCTGATATAAAGACGAATTTAGCATACGATCATTATCGTCAAACTCCAGAAAAGCTTTGGGAATAGACGACTGATTGGGCATGGTAATCATGCGCATCCAGCGCCCTAAGATACGCAGCTGATTGACAGTATTAAAGCTTTGACTGCCACCACTGACTTGCATTATTGCTAAGGTCTTGCCTTGTGTCGGACGGACGCCACCTAGTGATAGTGGAATCCAATCTATCTGCGCTTTCATAATGCTAGTGATACTGCCATGACGTTCAGGGCTGACCCATAGCATACCCTCAGACCACGCTGCTAGCTCACGCAGTTCTTGTACCTTTGGGTGATCGGCATCGGTACTATCAGGCAGGGGTAGACCTGTGGGATCAAAGGTACGTACCTCACAACCATACCAGCGCAATAGCCGACTGGCCTCTTCGCTTGCCAATTTAGAAAACGAACGCGCACGCAGAGAGCCGTATAACACTAGTATCTTTGGTGGATGACGGGGATCAGTTGCACTAATCAGAGCATCGATATCGATCGGCTGTAGCTCGGCGGCCTCTATATTAGGTAGCTCATATCGATCAATAGAATCTTGCAATGCGTCCTCTTTAGCAGAGTAAAGCACTTCACCATCTTCTTTGATAAAGTGGCGCACTGGGTTATCTAATAATTCAAACACTCGCTCTGAAGGTCGGCAGAGTGCAGCGCCTTTAGACGTCACTACAATAGGACGATTGATCAAAATAGGATGCGCCATCATGGCATCAATAAGCTGATCATCGGATAATTCTGCATCATCCAGCCCCAACGCAACCATTTCCTTTCGGCGTAATAACTCACGCGCAGATATGTTCATCACTGCTAATAGCTCAAGTAAATACTCACGGGTAGGCGGTGTTTTTAGGTATTCAATGACGTTGGGTATTTCGCCTGATGCTTTGATGATAGCTAAGGTATTGCGAGAGGTGCCACAGTTAGGATTGTGAAAAATAATGGGTGTCATAACGACCTTTTATGCTGTTAGCAAATTATAAAATTAGAAGGGTTTGTATTATCAAAAATAATAGTAGCTTAACCACTAGGCTTAACGGATGTATCGGATGTGTCAATATCACAGGTACTCGAGCTGTCTACAAGCGAGCTACATAGCTCTGGGTGACCGCTACAGCAGTCTTTTAATAAGAACTGAATGACCTCTTCCATATGTGTGAGGGAAGCTCGATAGATAATTTGGCGGCTTTGTCGTTGTGAGGTTACCCATTCTGCCCGCGCAAGCACAGCTAAGTGCGCCGACATCGTATTATGCGGCACATCAAGCGCGCGTGCGATATCACCAGCAGGCAAACCATCAGGCTCATGACTGACCAGCAGACGAAAAGCTTTTAATCGAGTGCCTTGAGAGAGCGCAGCAAAGCTGGCAGTAGCGTCTATTATTTCCATATGTCCAATAATATAGACATATGGAAATAAATCAAGAGTTTTTATGGGTTATACTATTCTCTGCCCAAAAAATGGTGGCACGGGGTCACCTAGCTTACAGGGGCAACCTTAGCCAGCTCAGCATAAATTTGTATACTTAAGCTGAACTAGCTGATAAGCCATGCAAGCTGACGGATGGTAGCATGCCCTCATAGGTTAGCGTTTTTTATACTTTTAACTTTTTATACTTTTAACTTTTTATACTTTTAAAATTTTATGCCTCCAAACTAAAGATAGGCTGACCATATTCTACATTCTGCCCCTCTTCAACTAAGATATCACTGATGATCCCGTGTTTATCACTGACGACAGGTAACAAGCGGGTCAGCTCATCAATAAAGCAGACGGTTTGACCCTTTTCAATACGATCACCTTTGTTAACTAAAGGATCGGTGGTGGCATCTTCACTTAGGTAAACTTGACCGACGTAAGTAGCAGATACTTGCAAACTCTTGCTACTATTATCTTTGCTCTTATCAATAGGCGCTGTTGCGACTGTCTCTACAGAGCTGTTAGCACCCTGTTTAGCTACTCTATTAACCACCGTAATAGACTGCCCATTATTGGCAATGGTTACTTTATGCAACTGACTACTCTCGATCAGTCCAACGACACGTGCCACTTGTTCTATATCCATAACAGACTCCTTGATTTGTCTTTTAGCTCATTCCAAGATATTGCATAATAGTCATTACGCTTAATATAGTCATTGATACAGCAATGACCCAACCAAGCACGGCAATCCAGATCGGATGCTTATAATTACCAACAATGTTTTTTCTATAAGCGGCAATAAGAATAATGACCATAGCGATAGGCAGCACCAAGCCATTTAACGTACCAACCAAGACTAATACTTGAGCAGGCTTACCAATAGTGGCAAATACGAATGTCGAAATAATGATAAAACCAATGATAAAATAGCGCTTATGTCTTTCGATAAATGGATGAAAGTTGGTCATAAAAGAGACAGAGGTGTAAGCTGCGCCAATGACAGAGGTTACAGAAGCGGCCCAAATTACAATACCAAAAATAACTTTACCAGTATTGCCTAAGATGTACTGAAAAGGTGACATGGCTGGGTTCGCAGGATCCAATGAAACACCTTGAGAAACCACGCCTAAAACAGCAAGGAATAAGAATACGCGAATAACAGAGGCCACTAAAATACCCGTTACTGAACTTCTAGTAACGTCCGCTAGGTTTTCTTCACCACTCACGCCAGCTTCTAGCAAGCGATGCGCGCCAGAGAAAGTGATGTAACCGCCGACGGTACCGCCAACTAAAGTGACGATAGCGACGGCATCTATCTTGTCTGGCATGATAGTTTTAGTGACGGCCTCTGCTAGTGGCGGGTCAGATTTGAATACCACATAAATGATTAATACAATCAGAATAAAGCCCATTAATTGCGCAAACTTGTCCATCATAGGCCCAGTTTCTCGGCCTAAGAATATAGCGACAGCGATCACCCCACTGATTAGAGCACCTGTGATCGGCGAGATATTGAACATTGACTGCATACCAAGCCCAGCGCCGCCAATATTACCGATATTAAAAGCCAGTCCTCCTGCGATAATCAGGAAAGCTAGCAGATAACCAACCCCTGGAAAGACTAAGTTAGCAATTTCCTGCGCACGCTTTTTGGATACTGCAACTATTCGCCAAACGTTAAGCTGTACCCCAATATCCATAATAATAGATATGAGAATGACAAAACCAAAGCTGGCCATTAGGCTTTCGGTAAAAGTAGCCGTTTGGGTCAAAAACCCTGGCCCTACTGCTGAGGTTGCCATCAAAAAAGCGGCGCCCAAAATAGCTGTATTGTGTTTTTTTAAGGTACTCATATACATCCTTGTTTTATACAGAGTAGGTGGTTCAAACTATTTTTAAGCTGATGTTAAGCCGATATCTTAATACCTTGAAGCTCTAGCTGCTTCTTTATCTCCTGCGCAAATGAGATGGCATGTTCACCATCACCATGTAAACAGATACTTTGCGCCTCTACTGGCACCGTCGCGCCACATATACTAGTGACTTCTCCTTCGTTAATCATTTGCAATACATGCTTAACGGCCTTGTCAGTATCGGTTATTACCGCGTTATCTTTGCTGCGAGAGACTAGTGAGCCATCTTTTTCATAGTTTCTATCGGCAAATACTTCTGATATCACCTCTAAGCCATGGTTTTTGGCTGATTTGACTAGATAGCCCCCTGATAAACCCATCACTTTTAAATTGGGATCAAAACGCTTTATTTCGCTGACCAAGATATCTGATAGCTTCTCATCGCTGGCTGCTTGATTATACAAAGCACCGTGTGGTTTTACATATTCTAATGAGATTCCAACCAAGTCACAGAGCGCTTTTGTCGCGCCCAACTGATAAGCCATCAAGGCTCGATACTCACCCTCGTCTAAGGATTGATTGGTACGACCGAAGTTCTCTCTGTCATTTAGTCCAGGGTGCGCGCCTACTCTGACGTTGTTTTGTTTCGCTAATTGCAAGGTAGCTAACATCTCAGCATAAGAGCCTGCATGAAGACCGCAGCAGACGTTAGCCGAGCTAACTATGGTCAATAGCTTGTCATCTTGGCCGCAGCCTTCGGCAACGTCGGCGTTCAAGTCAACGCTATCAACGGTTTTTGAGGCATCAATTTTCATGGGCGTACTCCTTGATTTGCTCGATATAATAGTGTCGGTTTTGCTGTTCATATAATGCCTGCTCTACAGTTACCATGGCAAATTGACAGGTTTTACCAAATCTAATTTGCGCCATGAGCCCTATATCTGCGTTAATCACCGTGGCTATTTTAGGATAGCCGCCTGTGGTTTGTGCGTCAGCCATCAGCACAATCGGCTGACCTTGTGGCGGCACTTGAATCATACCGATATCGACGCCGTGCGAACTCATCTGTATAGCTTCAATAAACTCAAGGGCGTTACCATTCAAGCGATAGCCCATACGGTTGCTGCTACTTTGTAGTTGCCATTGTTGCGACTCAAACGCCGCTTTTGAGTCAGAGGTAAAGTATTCGTACTCGCTGTTTTTTATCACTCTAATAGTCTGAGTAGGTACAAGCCTTGCCACCCCTATGACAGGTAAGTTTGAGGCGGCTCTAACTTTTAGGGTATCGTCTGCCTTGAGATATCTACCCTCAAAGCCACCGAACCCAGCTTTTAGGTTGGTACTAGTAGACTGCAGGACAGGCTCTATATCAAAGCCACCGTGCACACACAGATAGGTATACATCCCTTGTAATGGGCGTATGAGTTTGAGGGTTTGCCCTGCCTGCGCATTGATACGCCAATAGCAAGCAATACGCTTATCATCTAAATAAGCCTCGTATAACGCACCGGTTAGACAAAAACTGACCGCCTCTTCAAACTCTATGACCAACTCACCCATAGCGATCTCAATAGCAGGCTCATTAACCTCGTTTTTCATCAAAGCATTGCCTGCTTGCAACGACCAGCTATCCATGACGCCATTTCTACCTACCCCCATACTTCGGTAGCCAAATCGTCCTGAGTCTTGGATGCTAGCAAGCGCATTCGTGGTTAAAATCTTCATCGATGCTACCTTTTTATATTTCTATTTATTTTTTATTTCTTTCTTTTATTGATACCTTTTATTCATGTAGCCATTACTTATAGCGGTACTAGTCATGAATATCGATAGCTCTAAACTGTAAGGTATCGCCTGCGCTGAGCAAGGTAGGAGACTCTTTGCTTAAATCAAATAAAGCACTATCAGTCTGCCCTAATAGCTGCCAGCCCCCTGGAGACTCAAAGGGATAGACGCCTGTCTGTTCACCGCCGATACCGACTGAGCCTGCGGGTACTTGCGTTCTTGGGATAGCATGCCTTGGAAAATATAAAGATTCGGATAAGCCACCAAGATAAGGAAATCCAGGTTGAAAACCAATGAAATAGACGGTATAAGTCGCTTCGGTATGCAGATTCACCACAGCCTCAACCGAGAGACCTAGTTCAGTGGCCATAGACTTTAGATCAGGACCATATTGACCGCCATAGCGCACTGGAATCTCAACATGATTGCCATTGATTATCTTTGATGGGATATCATCAAGCAGCGCGGATAGCTTATCTTTAAAGCTCTGTAGCTCGATCCATACTAGCGGCGCTATAAATACACTGAGCGTATTCATCCCAATCACCACTTCTATCACTTCTGGCAGCTGTTGTATACTATCTGCCAACGCCCAGCACTGTTGCTGTTTTTCTAAGGTGATAGGTTTAGGGAAGAATAAAACCAGGTTGGTCTCACTGCATAGTTGCCACTGTAAATTCATTAGCGCACGCTCCATCATCTTTGTTTTGCATTATCTTGGTTATACACTGTCTTGGTTATATATATTTTCGTTATACATTGCCACTCAAGCTTTAGATATTGTCCGTTATCCATTCCGCTAGATAATGAATACTCATTTGACCTTTACAAAACCCTGCATCTTTGAATAGGCGCTCATGAAGACTGATATTAGTATCAATCCCTGTAATTTGCGCCTCTGACAATGCCGCTTGCATCTTTTTTATCGCTTGCTCTCTTGAAGCATCATGCACGCATATTTTGGCAATTAGGCTATCGTAAGAAGGTGGCACGACATAATTGGACTCAACATGACTGTCCACTCGGATACCAAGCCCTGCTGGCATATGACAGTAGTCTATACGTCCCGCATTTGGCAAAAAGGTATTAGGGTTTTCAGCATTAATGCGGCATTCAAAAGCGTGTCCAGTGATAATAATATCGCTTTGCTCATGGGCTAGCGGTAGCCCTGCGGCGACTCGGATTTGTTCTTGAACGATATCTACCCCTGTGACCATCTCAGTAATAGTATGCTCAACCTGAATCCGAGTATTCATCTCGATGAAGAAGAACTCCCCATTTTCATATAAAAATTCAAACGTGCCAGCCCCTCTATAGTGCATTTGCTGGCAGGCAGTCGCACAAGCTTGACCTATCCGCTGTCTTTGCTCATCGGTAATACCCGGTGCTGGTGCTTCCTCGATGACTTTTTGATGGCGGCGCTGCATAGAGCAATCGCGCTCACCCAAGTAGATAGCGTTACCATGAGTATCAGATAAGACTTGAACTTCAACATGCCGAGGCAATTGCAAGTATTTTTCAAGATAAACGATATCACTACCAAAGTTGGCTTTAGCTTCGGTTTGGGTCATAGAAATGGCGGTCAATAGATCGTCCTGTTTGTCGACAACACGCATACCGCGACCACCGCCACCGCTAGCCGCTTTAATAATGACAGGATAGCCGACGTCATTTGCAATCTTGATCACTTGATCCGCATCAGTCGGCAAAGCACCTTCGGAGCCAGGAACACAGGGCACGCCCGCTTGCATCATTTGCTTCTTGGCCTCGACCTTGTCTCCCATCTCTCTTATATTGTCGGCTGTTGGGCCAATAAATATCAGACCTGAGCTTTCGATTAAAGCTGCAAAGTCTGCATTTTCGGATAAAAACCCGTAGCCTGGATGAATAGCCTCAGCGCCTGTCATTTTTGCCGCGGAGACAAGCGCTCTTTGATTGAGGTAGCTATGTGTGGCATTAGCAGGGCCAATGCATATTTTCTCATCGGCTAAGCGCACTGGTAACGAGTCTTTATCTGCTTCTGAGTAGGCAATGACGGATTGAATACCTAGCTGTTTACAAGCTCGGATAACCCGCAGAGCAATCTCACCACGATTGGCAATCAAGATTTTTGAGAACATATCAGTTTCCCTAAGCTGGTCTTTTTAAAGAATATAGTATTGGCTATAGCGTTTATTGGCTATTTGGCTCTATTGCGGCTCTATAACAAATAAAGGCTGCCCATACTCCACGACATCCCCTTCATCAACCAAAGCCTCTTTGATAGTACAAGCCACGTCTGCTTTTACCTCATGCATCATTTTCATCGCCTCAATGATACACAACGTCTGTCCTGCATCGACTTGATCGCCAACGCTGACAAACTCATCAGCGCTAGGCTCTGAGCGTCGATAAAAAGTGCCGAGCATAGGGGCTGATACTTGATTGCTTTGATTGTTTTGGTCTTCGGCAGGCGGGGTTTCATCAGTGCTGTTAGCGCCTACATTGACATCGTCGCTAGTCTCTAGATGCTGTCCGCTACTATGACTGGTATGATTAGCCGTTTGGTGATCGCTGCCACTGCCATTAGACTGACAAATGACAGTAATACGCGCATCGCCATCCGTGACCTCTAACGAGTGTATATCAGAGCGTTCCGCTAGCTTTATGAGCTTTTCTAGATCAGTGAAATTAATATCCATATTATTAGCTATTCCATTAGAGTAAAAAGGGATTCATTACTTTATTTAAGGGTCAACATAACAAGAAGTATTACAATATTCAACCGTGGCATACCCCTATATTTTCAACTAAAAACTATAGGACAGCCAAGTCTTCATCTTTGGGATCACAGATGAACATATACCCTGGTGAATGAGTGATCATAAGCTCAGGCTTGCTGGTCATAGCTATACTTTGCGGGGTGACACCACAGGCCCAAAAAACAGGCACTTCACCCTCTTTTATTATCGATGAGTCACCGAAATCAGGCAGATTTATATCTTTTATCCCTATTAGGCTAGGATCTCCTATATGGATAGGTGCGCCATGTACTTGAGGGAACCTAGACGTTGCTTGTACGGCTCGGGTCACCATCTGATACGGTATTGGTCTCATACTGACCACCATTTTTCCATGGAATTTTCCAGCAGGCTCTGTTTCTATATTGGTCACGTACATAGGTACATTGTGATTGTCTTCGATATGCCTTATGGGAATTGACGCATTTAGCATGGCAGCTTCGAAGGAGAAGCTACAGCCTAAGAGAAAGCCGACCAGATCGTCTCTCCAATAGTCGGTTAGATCAGATACTTCATCTGTTAATTCACCATATTTATATATTCTATATTTTGGTACATCAGATCTTAAATCGGCACCTTTCGCCATGAGCTTAGGTTCTGCGCTACCGATATCTGTGACATCTAAAATAGGACAAGGTTTAGGGTTTCTTTGTGCAAACAACAAAAAATCATAGGCCAAATCTTTAGGAACGATAACTAAGTTTGCCTGTATATGACCTTTGCACATACCAGAAGTAGATTTATTAATTTTATTATTGCTGATTAATTGCCTGACCTCTTTGGGACTCATGTTTGCCAAATCTAGCATTGTCGATACCTCTTCTGCTATTTTACGAAAAATAGTCTATCAATTACTCTTATCATATAGCGATAATTTGCTTAGAGAAAACTTAAATTGAGTGCTTTTGTTACTTGATAGCCAAATGTAGATTTTGATAGATAATACAAAGTTAGTAACATCGCTTGAGGCTAGCAATAAAGAAAAAGTAATCACGACTATATCTGGCAATTTGCCATATCTTTTATTCGGTCAGGAGTAGGTAGATGTTCGGCAAGAGGTTTGGGAAGCGACAAAAGCTCATTATAAAAATCAGACAGCGCTTCATCATCTTTAATAATTTCATTTTGTACTAAATACTTAGTGGCATAGCAATCTGCAGTCGACTCGTTCTCCTCAACGACGGTATCAAAAATAAAGTGTCCACATGTATGAGCGAACCACCACTGTGCAACATTACTTGAATATTGACTTAATATATCGGAGTTCACTGAAATATATGGCATCCCAAGAAAATATCTCGTAGACAAACCAACGTCATTAAATCCAGTATCTGTGAATATTGATGCTTTTACATTTTCAGGTGTCGTGCAACTCATTTGTAAACCTCTGATATCGACCTGATTTGTTGCTGCGTGCGCTACTGTCATCTGTGAATACAGTAAAGCAGTCATAGCCAAAATAAATGTCATCCGTCTCATATATACTCTCCCTTTTTATTAATAGTGATCCAAATATTGTCTTTTTTTACTTTTGCGACACCGCCTGAAAAAGAAAAAGCTTGTTCAAAAACTATTGGTATAACGATTTTTCCCTGTTGATTGATAAAACCGTATCTACCTTCATAGCTAACACGCGCCAGCTCCTCTGAAAAAATAACGGCACTATCATACTTTGGCGGTACAACCTCTTGACCTTGCTGATTTAAAAAGCCGTATTTATCGTTCTGCTTAACCATTACCAAACCTTCTAAAAAGGGCAAATCAATGAGATCGTATTGTATAGGTGCAACAAGCTCCCCTTTTTTATTGATAAGTCCTTGCTTAGCTTCGGCTTCTACTAGAGCTAAGCCATTCAAAAAAATCTCTGCGTAAGAAAAAGGATTCAGGTTATAGTACTTATCGACATCCAAAACCTCTGCTCCTGTCTTATCAATAAATATGTATCGTCCATCTTTTCTGACTCGTGCCAAGCCATCAGAGAATCTACTTGGTCGGTCGTAATCAAATGAAATGACGACATTCCCATGTGTATCTATAAATCCTGATTTGCCCTTTTTTTCGACACTCGCCAGCCCTTCTGAAAATGCCCCAACCTCATCATATATAGCAGGCACTACAATATCGCCCTGACTATTTATAAAACCATATTTACCCTCTTTTTCAACTTCACCTAAATTCTCAAAAAAATAAAGACCTTCAGTTTTCTGAAGATCTACTGTTGGTGCATAATTATGAGAGATTTCTGAGGCACTAGCTTGAGAAGCACTTATCAAGATTGATAATATGATGACACTGGGACTTATAAGCCAAGTTAATTTGCTCATGCTGAATGTCCTTGTTCCAATATGATCTCCGTTAAATATTATATTGACTCAAACAAATAAACATCGCAAGTATAAATCCACTTTTAAGAATACTTGCAATGCTTCTTATAAAAAATTATATTTAAGTAATGCCATATTTATCGTACTGCTTTGCATAATAATCAAAAAATAGTTTTTTTATACCTCTAATACTCACATTAAGGATACTGACAATGACACACTCATGGACAAAAACGGTTAACTGTAGTATCCCATTGTTGTTATCTTTAGCTTTAGTCGTTCCAGCAATGGCCGATAGCAACCTCTCGCAAACACAAACATCAGCGAACCAAGGTGACCCTAGCGCTCAATATAATCTCGGCCTTAAATACTATTCAGGCGAGGGTGTGAGCCAGAGTTATAATAAAGCGTTTGAATGGTATCAAAAATCCGCCATGCAAAACTATTCCGATGCTCAATATAACTTAGGTCACATGTATGAAAATGGCAAAGGTACTTCTAGAGATCTAAGTAAAGCGCTAAGCTGGTACAAAAAATCAGCGTTACAAGGTGATGCTGATGCACAAAATCAGATAGGCTTGATTTACTCTAAAACCTCCTATCAAGATTGGGATAAAGCAATGGATTGGTATCTAAAAGCTGCGAATCAAAACCATGCAGAGGCACAGTCTAATGTGGGAAAGCTGTACTACTATGGGTTTGGGGTGCCAAAGAACAAAGACGAAGCCTTTGATTGGTTCAAAAAATCAGCGGATCAAGGGAATCAACAAGCGCAAACTAAAGTTGATGATATCTCTAATTTTAGACTCTCTATGAAGTCTATCGACGATAAGTTAAATAAAAGCCGTAACTATTTAATAGATCAAGGATACTCTAATTATAGTAGCAATAGTATAGTCGGAAGCTTGAGCGACTCTTCTTCGAAAATCGAAAATATGTCTATTTTATCTAACGGAACTTACGCTCTTATCGCGGCTTGCGCTATGGATTGTAGTAAAATAAATTTATACGTCTATGATCGTGATGGCAACTTATTATCTAAGGCTATTGACGATGAAAATAATTCAATTGTTCAGTTCGAAGCGACCTATACTGGCGATTACGATATCAAGGTAGATTTTGATTGCAAGGCTGAATCTTGTTCATATGAGATTCGAGGTTACGAGCCTATGAGTGACGCTGAAATTATGTATAGTTGTATAGTTTGTGATTTTTTATAAAATATAGGGCTAAACACTCAAACATCAAGCATGCCGTGATGGGCAATGGGAGAGCTCAGATTGCTAAATATAGCTTACTCTAAAAGGACGCTATCAAGCGATGATGTACCCTAATCCGATAACACCCTCCTATTCAAACGCTTTCCCCTCACCAACCTCCTCATGAGTGACGCCGTCGCGAATATGATAGATACGCTTAAAAACGGCTGTTTGAGCATGATGATCGATTAAGTATGATGCTCAACTCAGTGTGACGGTCATCCAATTTTGGGACAATTTTAGGGTAATATTATGAAACGACTTTTCAGTAATTTGCCTTATCTACTACGCGCCCAGAGGATGGTTCATCCCACACTAGCGCTGACAAACACGATAACAGTAATAATAGTAATAGTAACGACTAACCTTATCGATGTAATACAAGGCTGCGCACCCAGTCAAAAATTCAATGGCTATACTTCGTGTCCGCTGCTCATAAAAGAAGGTGAAGCGATGCTGGTTGAGTTCGATTATGACAATAACTTAACCCCTAGCGTACCTTTAGTAGATCCTTTAAAGGAAAGCTACTTTGCTGGGTTTTTAGAAGAGATGATGCTAAAGCCTGCGTATATGACGGTCGCTAAAGGTCGGATCTAGCGTTATATGCAGAGCCGACTTCATTTTACAATTGATGACACGATCTAGATTACATTAACCTTGAGGGCTTTGAGTCATCTGGCGACAGTAGCCCGCCAAGTTATCTGGCAAGTCGTCTGGGCAGACACCGCATTGCTGGTTACCAGGTACGGCGTGGTCAATGAATTTTGGATACGGCAGGTTCAAATTATTCATGATGTCCCTGAACGCCTCAATAGATATGTCCCCACCGAGCCGTGGATTGCGTTTTTTCTCTTGAGCGATTGAGGAGACAAAGCGCTCTTTGTAATCATGCGCGGGATAGACTAAGGTCTCATCGGGTAAAGCAAACAGCTTGTTGCGCACAGAATCATACAAGGCATCAGCATCACCGTTCTGAAAGTCAGTGCGACCGCAACCCTCAATTAACAAAGCATCACCTGTAAATACCCGTTCATTAAAGAGATAAGCAAAATGTCCAGCAGTGTGCCCTGGCGTATGTAAAGGGTCTAAGGTAATGCCAGCAACCTTTAGTGGTATGCCCTCTTCAAGACCAACATCGGCGCACTCTAACCGATCATAGGCGGGCGCTGCGATCTGACTGCCAACAGCACGCTTCATCTCTAATGCTGCGGTGATATGATCGGCATGAATATGCGTATCAACGGTATAGGCTAGTTTCAATCCTAACTTATGCAATTCGGCCAAATCCCGATCCATAGTTGCAATAACAGGATCAATAAGAATCGCCTCTCCTGTGTCCTCATCCCCTATTAGATAAGTATAAGTACTCGAAAGGGGCTCGTACAATTGCCGAAAAATCATAGCTATTCCTCATTTAATGTAGATTCTGATATATAGGTTATAATATATAGTATCTATATATTATCTTATAGTATAGTATTTTTATATAATTCTACATAGCAGGTTCTTTATGTTGACCTAATTGCACGAAGTCGTATAAAGCTTATTGAACATCTACCTGAGGGCACTATTGATAGCTAAAAAATCATCTAAAGTAGCAAGGGGAATTGATAAATCCTTGCATATATCAAAGTACTCATCAGGACCCCAACTACACTGAACCAGACTAAATATATCTGCGCGTTTGACCAAGTTATTTGCCAGTTGATTTTGTCTTTAATCGTTAACCATTCAGTCACACTGATAGCCACTGTCAACCATAATGTGCCAACCAAATAGCCGCCTAATACATCGCTTAAATAATGCTCATTGAGCACTATTCGACTCAACCCTATTAGTACCGTCACTAAAATAGTCATCATAACGATACGCACTTGGACGGCAAAGCGCTCACTAAAGCGAATAGCAATGTAAGCCAAAAATCCATATAGGGCAACGGTGACGGTCGCGTGTCCACTTGGGAAAGAATAGGTACTCTCAAGCAATAAAATATCTATGGGACGCGCGCGCTGAAAGAGCATTTTAGTTACAAAGGTAAATATCGTGCTACCGATCACGGCTATGAGTAGGCCTATGATGATATAGCGCTGACGTATAACCCAGCATATAATAGCCGTCAGTAGCATCACTAAGATAGTAATCGGTGTAGAGGCTAAGCTGGTGATCGCAATAAAAACATCAATGACCCCAGCTTCACTGAGCGAGCTCATCTGCTGTGAGACTAAGTGATCGAGCGCCACTATAGAATCGGAGGTAACGACATCTTCGACCAGCCCCACGAACACAGCTGCTATATAGATCATCAGTAACGATAAAATAGTCAGCGGCAAGCCATGAAAGTGCTGAGCATGTAGCCGTCGCCAAAGAAACTGATAGAGCTTTGGCTGGCTATTTTTTAGGTGAGTGAGTCGCTTATCTACACCAAAATACTGCTCAAACTTGTGCCAGTATCGCTTGATTAGCATAAAGGCGCTTTTGCCATAGCGAATGACGACGTACTGCAATCCCCATAAAATTACGATGACTATTAATAGCAGCACGCTTAGTACCAATAGCGGCTGATGGGTTTGCAGTAAAGTTATCACACCCAACCTTTATAAGTTTGTGGTCATAGCGCTAGGAGATAAAATCGCGGCGAGCTGCTCATCGCTTAGCAGTTGCTCGCGTCTGACCAATTCTGCCACACCAAGACCACTGTGTAATGCTATGCCTGCGATACGGCTGGCATTGTCATAACCGATATGAGGCACTAGAGCGGTGACAATACCGATACTCCTCTCGACGTATTGGGCACAGTGATCCTCATTCGCGGTAATACCCTGAATACATAGCTTATCGAGCATACGTATGGACTTCTCTAACATTCGCGAGTTATTGAGTAAATTATAGACGATTAAAGGCTCCATAGCGTTAAGCTGTAGTTGCCCTGCTTCTGCTGCCATAGTCACCGACATATCCGTGCCCATTATCTGAAAAGCCGTTTGATTCATCGCCTCAGGTATGACTGGATTTACCTTGCCTGGCATGATGGAGGAGCCTGGCTGTACTGCTGGTAGATTTATCTCATTGAGACCCGTACGCGGGCCGCTTGAGAGCAGACGCAAGTCATTGCTGAGCTTGGACAGCTTAATAGCTAAGCGTTTGAGCGTCCCTGAAAAGGTCACAAAGTCACCCATATCAGAGCTAGCGGCCATCAGATCCACAGCCAAGCGTATGGGCAAACCACTGATATCGGTCAGCTCTTTTACCACTAAGTCTGCATAAGCACTTGGCGCATTGATGCCTGTACCAATTGCTGTACCGCCCAAATTCACCTCGCATAGTTGCTGGCAGGTATGCTCAATGTGCTCTGTCTCACCGCCCAAATCACTAGCAAACGCATTAAACTCTTGACCCAATGTCATCGGCACAGCGTCTTGCATTTGGGTGCGACCCATCTTAAGAATCTCACTAAACTCTTGACCCTTAGCTTCAAGGCTACGCTGCAGATCACTAACGGCTTGTTTTAGGGTACGAGCTGAGAATATAATCGCTATACGTGCAGCACTTGGATAGACATCATTAGTCGATTGTGAGCAATTGACATCATTATTAGGATGCAAATGACGGTACTCACCGTACTTATAGCCCATCTTAACAAGACCAAGATTAGCAATGACCTCATTGGCATTCATATTGGTCGACGTGCCAGCACCGCCTTGAATGAGATCCACTATAAAATGCTCATGATGTACGCCCTCAATCAGCTCTAAACAAGCATCAGTGATAGCATCAGCTTTATCATCACTCAGTATGTCGAGCTGATGATTCGCTTTAGCGGCCGCGTATTTCACCATAGCTAAGGCGCGTACTAGCTCTGAAAAATGACTGATAGGCGTGCCTGTGATATCGAAGTTTTGTGCTGCGCGCTGAGTTTGGATGCCGTATAAAGCACTGGCAGGAACGGACTGCTGACCTAGCGAGTCCTCCTCTACGCGAGTAGATGGGTCTTGGTTCGCAAGTTTTTTTATAGTGGTCATAGTGGTGATCTCAGTTATAATTTTTATTAACACTAAAGTTGCAGTGTAATCTCTTAACCCACCTTATCCCACATCTTACTAAGACGCTTAGGCGATACTGCCATACGCGTTTTCATCGGCTGGGCAAATAGCTGGATTCGATATTCCTCTACCATCCAACGATAGTCACTAATCGCGCTATCACTAGCCCGATTGCCCAATCGCTCCATATGCAAATCAAGCGCATAGACCCCGTCAAGATCAGCCTCCAAGTTGTGCTCAAGGCGCTCAAGACGCAATTCTAACGCTTCTAGGTAACGCGGATACTGCTGCCAATGACTATAATCCATACGGTAAACAAAATCTGCCAAATGCAAATCTGCTAACTGATCTTCGATATCGTCGATAGATTCAGCAAAGATTTCGCGATCAAGCATCAGTAGACTTTGACGAATACGCTGCCAGCGAGTGTAGACACTTTTGAGAGTTTTGATAACATCTTGACCGATAAGTAAGAAGTTACTGATGACGACTTTTTCTGTTTGTTGGTACTCTTCAACCGTAAAGGGCAACTCTTCGCTCAACCCAATAGCGATACTATCAGCACTCTCAGGCAAATCACTACTGTGATCGAATAAGGCATAATGCTCCTCAAGCGTCGCATCTACTGCCGCATCAATAATGATAGTTTTGAGCTTTTCCATATCGCCAAGTGGCGCAAAAGCCAATTTAAATATATTATCAATTTGACTAGTCAGCTGCTTTTTCTTTGCGCCAAGCTTAGCTTTAATCAAAGTCAGCACACCAATGCGATGAGCTTGCAGCGCAGCATTGACATCCGTATATTGATGAATAGAAACGGCCTCACCTGATGCGTCCGCAACGAGCGCTGAGAACTGCTTCATGACCACGCCTGCACTATGCCGATTCTTACTAAAAGCGAAGTGCTCAGGGAACTCAGTGTGTGCCCCTTGCTGCTCAGTAATCGCTTGGCTGGTCTCGCTAGCATGACGAATCTGTAGCGTTTGTAGATCGCGACCTTTTTCGATCACGCGGTTTTTGTCATCGACCACTGATATTTGCGGCTGCAAGTAGCGATCAATTGATGCGGGGCTAAACTTATCAGGTGTCACTGACATAATGCCACGACGGTTAAGCGCATGGCACAGTTGCTTAAGCAGACCTTGCTCGCCTTGCGGTTGTAATTCATCGAATAAGCTATCAGCCATATCTGGAATAGGCACAATCTGACGGCGGATATCTTTGGGTAGTGACTTGAGCAATTGCAGTACTAGCTCATAGCGCCAACCAGGCACGCCCCATAACAACTCAATCGCATCCAACTGTGGTAGCGCTGCTAATGGCACACGAATAGTCACCCCATCATCATCACTTGAGGGATCAAAGATGTAGCGCAAAGGCAGTTTTAAATCGCCTAATTGCCAAACTTCTGGGAAGTCGCCAGTGGTTGGCGCTTGGCTATTGAGGACATCGTCGTCGGTAAAGAAAAGATACTGCGTATCGCTCTTTTCCATCTCCGCACGCCAATCTTCAAAAGCTTTGCGACTGGCAACATGCTCAGGTATTTTATGATCATAGAACTGATACAGTGTCTCTTCATCGACCAGTAGATCACGGCGACGCAGCTTATCCTCAATGCGCTCAACATGAGCGATCTTGTCCATATTGTGCTGCAGAAACGGCGCTTGGCGACCGAGATTGCCTGTCACTAAGCCATCACGGATAAAGATCTCACGCGACTCGACGAGATTGACTTGCTCATAGTTTGTTAGCTGCTTAGGGATAATAATCAGACCAAATAGGCTAATCTGCGCGTAAGCTTTAACCCGTCCTGTTTTCTTTGACCAATGCGGCTCAAAATAATGATATTTAAGTAAGTCGCCTGCCGCTGAAATAATCCATTCAGGCTCAATCTTGGCAACAGTACGCATGAAGACTTGTGAGGTTTCTACCACTTCAAATGCCATAACCCAAGGTGGTATCTGCTTGAATACGGTACTCGCTGGAAAGATTTTAGCTTTTTGCTGGCGTGCAGCCAAGTATTCGCCACGACTCTCGGTCTTATGAGCGATAGTAGAGAGCAGACCTGTCATTAAGGCGCGATGCAAATTCGCGTACTTAACCGCTTTGATTTCTTCATCATCGACACCAGTGGGATCGCTACCATTGGCTAATGCTTTTGAGCTATTTTTACTGTTTTTAGTATTGTTGTTATTACTGCTACTAGTGCCATTACCTTTGATATCATTGACATCAGTTAGCTTTAGATCCGTAACCATCTGTACCAGTTGACGATGGGTTTGATTCCATTCACGTACCCGCGGAAAACTGAGATAATTTTTTTTGGTAAACTGCTTACGCTGATTGCCAGAGAGCTTATTGCCATGTTCATCACTTTCAAACAACGCCTTCCACAGGGTTAAATAGAACAGAAAATCTGAGTCGTCTTGACGAAATTCAGCGTGCTTCTGATCGGCTTGTTGGCGCTTATTAGCAGGGCGCTCACGCGGATCTTGTACCGCAAGGGCAGCAACCAAGATGAGCATCTCACGAATACAGTCAAAGTCGCTACCAGCAACTAACATACGTGCCAGTCTTGGATCGATAGGCATTCGCGCCATCTTTTGACCTATAGCCGTCAGATGCAAATGATCTAAACCATCTCTTTTGGACTTATTATTTACATTACTAGCTGCTTTATCATTTTTAGCAGTGATTGCGCCTAACTCATCCAGCAGCTTATGGCCATCAGTAACTAAACGACTATCAGGCGGCTCAATAAACTCAAAATCATCGACACTGCCTAGGCGCAGGTTTGCCATCTGCAAAATAACCGAAGCTAAGTTAGTACGTAGAATCTCAGGCTCAGTGAACTCAGGACGACCCTTGAAGTCCTCTTCACTATAGAGTCGAATACAGACGCCTGGCGCGACACGACCACAACGACCTTTACGCTGATTAGCAGCGGCCTGTGAGATTGCCTCAATCGGCAAACGCTGAACGCGTGAGCGATAAGAATAACGCGATATCCGCGCAAACCCTAAATCAATGACATAGCGAATACCAGGGACGGTCAATGCGGTTTCGGCAACGTTGGTCGCAATGACGATACGGCGACCACGGCCTGAGGGCTGAAAGATACGCTGCTGCTCTTCATAAGTCTGACGGGCAAATAGTGGCAGCACTTCGGTATGTTTGGGGCCATGACGCTCAAGCACCTCTTGCGTCTCGCGAATCTCCGCTTCGGTCGCGGCAAATATCAAGATATCGGCTTGATCGGCGTGACATTTACTCTGCGCGTCATGAAAGCATTCTTCTACTGCGGCAACGACAGCGCGCGGTAGATTCTCTTCAAAGTCATCATAGCTATCATCATCAGAGCTAGTTACTGGCTCATCAGTGAGCGGACGATAGCGCACTTCGACTGGAAAGCTACGGCCTTCGACATTGAAAATTGGCGCAGGAACTTTACGTTTTTGCTTAGCATCATAACGGCTAAAATACTCACTAAAGCGCTTCGTATCGAGCGTTGCTGAGGTAATAATAACTTTTAGATCAGGACGTTTAGGAAGTAATTTCTTCAGGTAACCCATAATAAAGTCGATATTGAGACTACGCTCATGCGCCTCATCGATAATGATAGTGTCGTATTTGCTCAAAAATCGATCATGACCCAATTCAGCGAGTAAAATACCATCGGTCATCAGCTTGACGACAGACTGAGCAGTACCTTCTTCATTGAAGCGAATCTTAAAGCTCACTGTATTACCAAGCTTTTCACCGAGCTCTTCAGCGATACGGTTTGAGACACTACGCGCAGCCAGACGACGCGGCTGGGTATGTCCTATCTGTCCTCTTATACCACGACCTGCCAGCATTGCCAGCTTTGGTAATTGGGTGGTCTTACCTGAACCTGTCTCACCTGCGACGATAATCACTTGATTATCAATAATCGCTTGAATCAAGTCTTCTGCGCGTTGGCTGACAGGCAAATCAAGGTTTAGTTTCGTGGGTAAGTCTTGGGGAATGCTATCAATACGCGCTTGCACCGTCTGCTGTGAGCGGTTTTTTATTTTGTCGTATTGGGCACGCTTCTTCGCCAGCTCTTTTTCGGCTTTATCGCTATTTGATTGTTTGCTAGAAACAATAGCACGCGCCAGCTCACGCTCCAAACGGCTGAGATAATAGCTATCTTTAGCAAGTACAGGAATCTCTGCCAAATTATTTATATCAGTATTCGTATTTATTGTCTTATTGCTATGATTTAAGTTTGCAGGTTCTTGGATATTCTCGGAAACGTTAGGCATATTTACTTAGGCTATTTATTATTAATAAGTGCTTAGATTATGGGGATTTTTTAGGTTGGATTCAAGAAGGGTTTGTTTAATTACTACTGGTATGAATAACCTGCTGCTTCTGTGAAGCTGACTCAAAAAAGCTTCGCATTTTTTGTAGTGGCACTCTAGGAAACGGTAGATGCAGCGAGAGTATTAAGGTCTCAAACGCTACCATTTCATCAACTAATGCGCGAGCCATGTCAGGCTTAATCTGTGGATTATCATAAAGCGTATCAATCAGCCCTGTTAATTGTGGGAACTTAGGATTGTTATGAACCTGATAAAGAGTAGGTACTAAGTCATCAGGAATTTGGCAGCGTGTTTTGCGAAACATGCCATCTTTGTAATACATATTAAGAGCCATATTATTATCACTTCTTTAATTTCAGATAACCAGTATTGGTCTCGTTTTCTCATTGAGAATACCACAGCTCAAAGACAAGTCCATCAATAATAGTTTCTATATAAAACTTATTGAACATCTTAAGCTCTGTAACTTATTTAGTATCAATTAAGAATTGTTGAACTACTGCAACGGTTGCCAATGAGTCTTCTTCGTGTGGCACATGGCCTAAGTTGTCAAATATCTGCAACTGACTATTAGCTATATCTCGATGAAAGAACTCAGCATTCTCAACAGGAATAAGCTCATCTTTCGCGCCCCACATAATCAATGTTGGCAATGCTAATTGCTTAATTTGCTCTCTATCCTCTATATTATCAAAGTCATTTAAACGAGCTGACAACGCGCCACGGTTACCAGTACGCAGAGATAAATCATAGTAGCGATCGATGAGCGCGTCATCGACTTTGCTATCATCAGCATAGACACTTAAAATACTTTTTTTGACGACACTTCTAGGTAGAATACGACCTAAGATAGGTCTTAGAGCTGGATAGGTTGCCAGTTTAAAACCAAGAGGAATGCTTTTTGGGGTCGCAGGATAACCAACGGCATCGACCAATATCAGCTTATCTATTCGCTCAGGATACAGTGCGGCGGTTCGCCAAGCTATTTTGCCCCCTAATGAGTTACCCGCTAAAATAACGCTATCTAAATTTAACTTATCAAGAACTTCGATAACAAAAGAAGCATAATTGGCGCTCGTATATCGAGTCGAGCTATCAGCATAAGGGCCCGTTAAGCCAAAACCTGGCAAATCCATACTCACTACACAATAGTCAGCGCTAAGCGCTTCTGTCCAGCCCTCCCAAGTATGTAAGCTCGCTGAGGTACCATGCAGTAAAACAATCGTTTTTGGCTGTTCTGTATTAACCGCATTACTTTTTGAAGCACTATCATGATAGCTAGCACATTTATTAGCGCGTACTACATGTGCTTGCATGCCTTGAACGGTTATAAATTCGCTATTAGGCAGTTGCCATTGTTTTAGCTCGGCAACGCTACGATCCGGTGCCCAGTAGATTATGACAGGTACAATAAGTAAAAGACTTGTGCCGACAGCCGTTAGCAATACAATTTTGGCTAAACGTTTTTTCATTGTTGCAACACTCAATAATTTAAATAAGTTCAATCAGTTGTAGATGATACTAGATAAAAAAGATAAATATTAGCGTATTGCGTGACTGCTATGAATTTTTATTACTACTTCTGCGTTGACTATATTTATAATATAAAAAAGCCAGCGCCTATTTCCTTAAGTATAAAACTTAGTAAATAGACCCTGGCTTTTTTGTAGGAATAGACTCAAATCAATCTACAGTTTGATTTTTAAGCGGCCTTCTTATAACGACTCACTCCAGCGATAATCGTTTCATCAATTACCCGATCATCACCTAGCATCATTAGTACAAATAACTGCTCTTCCAAGGTTTTGGTCTGACTCATACGCCGCTCAAGTAATGCCGTTCCAGCTAAATCAATCACTACAAAGTCGGCTTCTTTATTCGGCATAAAATTACCGATTTTGTCATCTAATACCAGTGACTGCGCATTGCCTAAAGTGATCTGATACAGACCTTGATGCGCAGACAATGGATTGTTCTGTAGTTGCTGAACTTTGTATGTCTCTGATAAAGTGGTTAGCATCGAAAGACTAGTTCCCGCACCTACGTCAGTGGCGATACTGACACCGGTATAGCTTAAGGTATTGGATAAATCAAACAGTCCACTGCCTAAAAAAAGATTAGACGTTGGACAGTGCGCAATCTGCGTCTCAGTTGCCCGAAGTATCTCATACTCCTGTCTTTCAAGATAAATACCATGCGCCAGCGTAGTATAGCGTCCTAATAAGCCCATATCCGCATACACATCGAGATAGCCTTTATGATTGGGATAAAGCTCTTTTACAAAAGCTACTTCCTCACGGTTTTCGGCTAGATGGGTTTGCAGATAGACATCGTCATAACTGGCGTACAGCTCGCCTGTCATTTGTAGCTGTTTTGGCGTCGAGGTGATCGCAAAGCGTGGCGTGATAGCTACATGCTGACGACCGCGCTTGTGCCACTTATCGATGATGTTCTGGCTATCACGGATGCCCTGCTCAGTTGGTACGCACAGATGCTCAGGCGCATTGGTGTCCATCAACACATTACCGGTGATCATACGGGTATTCAGGCGCTCGCTCTCATTAAAAAACGCTTCAACCGATTCAGGATGGCTAGTGGCAAATACCATAGCGCTGGTTGTGCCATTAGCAAATAGCTGATCTAAAAAGAACTTTGAAGCATCATGTGCGACCTTGGGATCACCAAAATTAGCTTCGGTAACAAAGGTATAATTATTGAGCCAATCCAATAATTGCTCACCATAAGAGGCGATCATATCGACTTGTGGATAATGCACATGGGTATCGATAAAGCCTGGCATGATAAGCTTGTGCTTGCAGTCATGAATTTTTACTGGCTGTTGCCCCTCTTGATTATGAGCATGATCAGCTGACATAGCTTCTCTACTACCATAGTCTATAACGAGACCTGTGGCATCATCGACGACTAATGCGCCGTCTGCAATATATTCAGGATAAACGGTTATGCCTTTAATCACTGGATTTAATGCGGTGCTTTTATCTACAGATGATGTTGTTTGTGCTCCATTTTCTAAATGCGTTCGTTGAGTCAAATCATCTTCAGTAAGATAGTGCAAAAGTTGTGCTTGATAGATATGAATAGTCATAAGAACATCTCACTTTAATAAGTAAAAATAAGGTTGTTAATAGTCGTCTAATAAGTGATTAAAACCTTGAAACAGCATCGTTCGGCGTAATGCGGACACAAAGCTGCTAAATGTAGCCGATAAATGATTCTGGCTAACGGTTTTGGCAATACTTTTTTTAAAGTAAAATCTGATACAAATTTAAAGTTAAGAGTTATGGTACTGCTGCAAAATTTGTGCGGCGATAGAAACCGCTACCGCCATCGGCTCTTTGCCACCAAGCGTCAAGCCAATAGGCATGGTAATCTGATTCACCAGCTGCTCATCGTAACCGCGCTGAAGCAGGCGATCTTGAAAACGCTTGGCTTTAGTCGCCGAGCTAATACAGCCAATATAAGGCATAGCGATTTTTGTGTAGTCCGTATCTTTGTTAGCAGCATCAACACTAAGCGCTATATAGCTGTCTAGCGCTTCCCGTACTAGATCAAAGTCAAGACTATGATCATGGGTCATCACTAAAATAAAGCGCTGTCCTTGCTTTTTGATAAACGGTCTAACAAAATCGATAGGTTCCTCATCAATATGCACACGAACATGCGCAGGCAGATGATAAGAGCGCTGATTATCTTTGCCTTTATCATCCTCTGACAAATAGCGCTCAAACATCTCAGGGCGACTATCAATCCAGTCCACTTGACAAGGTAATTCTGCCAGCAGCGTCATCAAAGCTGACGCTACATGTCCTGCCCCAAATACTAAAATAGACAGAGGTGGCGTCACGTTAAAGCACTCAAACATAACGGTGACACTACCGCCGCAGCACTGCGCTAGCTTAGCACCGAGCGGGTAATGCTTGGTATAAACAGCATTACGTCGTATCAATTTGGCCTTTTCAGACTTATCTTCTGCTGATCGTTTCGAGTTTGTCGCCACCTGAGTATCGATTTCACCCTTGAGCAATTGCCGTGCTGTATTTATGACATCATGCTCAAGGCCACCGCCACCGAGCGTGTCACATATCGTATCTGGCGTCACGATCATCTTAGCTTGTAGCGCGCGCGGCGCTGAGCCATTGACCGCAACGACGGTCGCCAATACATGCTGGGCCCCCTGCTGCTGATACTGTGCTAGTCCGTCATACCAGCGTTTAGGTGCTTGAGCGGTTGCTGATGACGCAACTGGCGTAGGCTTTAACAATAGATCACTCACTGTGAGCAGGACCTCGACCGACGGATACATTAGGGTTTTTTATGTGCTCAGGCTGATCATCATGTAGCTGACCTTCAACCTTTGGCGCATCAATGTTTTCGCTATGCGACACCTCTAGCGGCTCAACCTTATCATCATCAATACCATCAACCGCGCTAGTACAGTCACTATTATGCTTTAAGCTCTCGATCGCATCAGTATTGATATCGGTTGAAATCTCCCACGCCTCGCCTTGCAGACGCATAACGGCCTTTAGCACGGCCTCTGGCGTAGCAGGCATTGTCAGCTCAGGATTTTTCTTATAATCTGCCATACTGGCAACTGCATTATTGATAGCGCACCAGACACTAGCGGCTAACATAAACGGCGGCTCGCCCACTGCTTTGGAGTTATAAATAGTCTGCTCTTCGTTTTTGCGATCGAATAGCTTGACGTTCCAGTGCTTAGGCAGATCATGAGCGGTAGGTATTTTATAGTTAGCCGCAGCGTTCGAGGCCAGCTTGCCTTTGTCATCCCAAATAAGCTCTTCAGTCGTAAGCCAGCCCATACCTTGTACAAAGCCGCCTTCAATCTGACCAATATCAATAGCAGGATTAATCGACTGGCCAACATCATGCAAGATGTCACAGCGCAGTACCTTGTATTCACCGGTCAAGGTATCAATCTCAACCTCAGAACACGACGCTCCCAAGGCATAATAGAAGAACGGGCGACCCCAAGCTTTTGAGCGATCATAGAAGATCTTTGGTGTTTTATAGTAGCCAGTAGATGATAGGCTGACCCGATGTTGATAAGCTAATAGCACTAAATCAGCAAAGGTGAGTACTTCTTTATCAGCGATATGCACGTGATTATTTTCAAAGGTAATATCATCGCCTGCGACCTCAAAATGCTCAGCAACAAATTCAACCAAACGCTCTTTGATAGTAATACAAGCATTTTGCGCCGCTTTACCATTGATATCGGTACCTGATGAAGCTGCCGTTGGTGAGGTGTTTGGCACTTTATCCGTACGCGTGGCGGTGGCCTTTACCGTGTCCAAATCAACATCGAATTCGTTAGCGACAATCTGGGCAATCTTGATATACAGACCCTGCCCCATTTCAGTACCGCCATGATTGATCTGAATCGTACCATCAGTATAGATATGTACTAATGCACCAGCTTGGTTGAGATGCTGTACGGTAAATGAGATGCCAAATTTGACAGGCGTTAGCGCTAGTCCTCGACGCTTATCAGTATCTTCAGCTTCTGCTTTTTTATTGAACGCTATAACGTTTTCGCGGCGCTCCTTATAGTCACAGTCATCGGCTAAGGTATTTATGATAGTCGCTAAATCAAAGTGCTCAATCGGTTGCCCATAGTGAGTACTTTGACCGTTTTGATAAAGGTTATTCATCCGTACTTCTAGCGGGTCTTTGCCTAGCGTATAAGCGATATGATCCATCATATATTCAGCAGTGAGCAATCCTTGTGGACCACCAAAGCCGCGATAGGCGGTGTTCGATACGGTATTTGTAAAGCAGCGATGGCCTGCGATTTTAGCGGCTGGATAAAAATAGCCGTTGTCGCAATGGAACATCGCACGATCCACGATAGCATCAGATAGATCGGGTGAATAGCCACACAGCCCAGACAACTGCATATCGACCCCGAGTATTTGACCAGCATCATTGACACCGACGTCATAGCGGTTGGCGAACTCGTGACGTTTACCTGTCACTACCATGTCATCTTGACGATCGAGACGCATGCTCACAGGCACGTTTTGGCGCTTGGCAACGATGCCGCACATACAAGCCCATGCGGCTGCTTGCGTCTCTTTACCACCAAAGCCGCCACCCATTCGCCGTACAATGGTAGTCACTGCATGAAATGGTAAATCCACTACTTCAGCGACCAGCTGCTGTACTTCACTAGGATGCTGAGACGAGGTATAGACCTCCAGCCCGCCATCATCACACGGCACGACATAAGACACTTGACCTTCCAGATAGAAATGCTCTTGGCCTAGCATATGGTTATAGCCCTGAATGCGAGTAGGCGCACTCGCAAGTTCAGTTTGCGCATCACCGCGCTGCATAAAGTGACTAGGACGCACGAACTTCTCTTGCTCGAGTGCCTGCTCAATGGTTAGAACGGCAGGTAACGGCTCATACTCTACTACTGCTTTTAGCGTTGCTTTTTTAGCAGCGCGATGGCTAGTAGCTACCACTGCAAACAGGGTTTGACCGACATATTCTGCAACTTTATCGACCATCAACGGATCACCGTCGAATACAGGACCGATATCGGTCTTGGCAGGCAAGTCTGCAAAAGTAATCACATCGACTACCCCATCAGCTGATCTCACCGCGCTAAGATCCATGTTCAGCACACGAGCATGCGCATGAGCGCTCTTGCCAATAGCCAAATGCAGAGTATCTTGTGGTTTTAGCATATCGTCTACATAAGTAGCGGTGCCCATAACATGGCTGATGGCGCTATCATGCTTAGCGCCTGTGCCAATTTTGCTTTTTGGTGGACGCTCGCGTCGAATACTGTAGCTGTCAAAAAGGGATGAATGATGGCTCATAATAGTTCTCTTTTTATCTGTTGTTGCCTGTAGTCAGCGTCTATATTAATGACGAATCAAGGCAAAAATAGTTTTGGTAAAATGCAGTTAAGTAGTCTTGAAAATTTGATAAACTCTATTTTCTAAGCCCAACGACATCTCGCTAAGCACCCTCAGTTTGAGCGCCCTTTATTAGCTGTTTACCACACTTAATTAATAAACGCTGCACCACATGCAAGCGATACTCACGGCTGGCACGTACATCAGTCATAGGTGAGACATCTAGTGGTAATGCCTTTGCTGCTTGCTCAAAGCTAGCTATTGTGAACGGCTGACCGATAAGCGCTTGCTGACAATTCTCAACCAATAAAGGCACTGCTGCCATACCGCCTAGCCCGATCTTTACGTCATCAATAGTCGTGCTATCAGCTGATAAATCCAAGCGCACAGCCACTAAGCAGGCTGAGATGTCATCCTCGAAGCGCTTGCTTATTTTATGAATAAATAGATGCTGATTGTCTTGCATAAGTGGAATATGAATAGCTACGACATAACTACCTGCACGTAGCTTCGTCTTTTTATAATCCAAGAAGAACTCAGATAAAGGCAAGGTTTCATCGACGAAGGGTTGATCGCTATTGTCAATTTCATCATTATTGCCATCACAATGACGTATGTGAATACTCGCGTCCAACGCCAGTAGAATCGGCGGCAGATCGCCAATCGGTGACGCATTAGCGACGTTACCACCGATAGTGCCCATGTTGCGAATCTGCGGCGAGGCAATACGCTCAAATAAATCAGCAAATTCTGGAAAATACTGCTCTAATGCTGGCAGCATGCCTTTGTAGCTCATGCCTGCACCAAATATCAGTGTCTGAGTAGCATCCTGAGTTGTCGCTTTTGTTGTTGCACTATTGGACTGGCTATCAGCATCAACTACTGACCAAGACTTCAAAGACTCGATAGCAGCTAGTTGAATGATAACCTCATGATCCACTAAGTTTTGGGTGACGCTTAAGCCCAAATCAGTGCCACCCGCCCAAATAGTCGCTTTTGGATAGAAGGCTAATAGCTGATCAAGCTCGTCGGTCGATTGAGGAATGAATAATTGACGCGCGCCTTCGATGAGCGCTGGTGCGATGGTTTGCTTATTATCATTAGTATTTGCCGAAGCATCATTGCTCTTAGACGTTGCCATAGCATCTGTCGCTAGCGTCACGGCTAAGTCTTTGGCACTGACCTGATCCTCTGCTCGCTTTTGTGCGATCTTTTGCATCGACAAGCCAGCTTCTATAATAGGTCGGTAACCCGTACAGCGGCATAGATTACCTGCTATCGAAGCGACAATCTCATCGTAGCTTAGTTCATTAACGCTTAGCTCATCAGTCTTGGTATCTTGCATACGCTTATTCTCATAAACGCTAGCTAATGACATGATAAACCCTGGCGTACAAAATCCGCACTGCGAGCCGTGACAATCGACCATAGCTTGCTGAGCGGGATGCAGTAAGGCACGTTCGGGATGGTTTTCTGGGTTGTCCGCTAAGTAAGCTGCGGTCATTATATGATGATTATCCATCAGCGACAGTAAGGTGATACAAGCGTTGAGGGTATAAAAAGGAGCGCTATCGACAGGGGTCTCTGCGCTGGTAGATAAGCGCTGCGCCATCACGGTACAAGCACCGCAGTCACCGCTACCACAGCCTTCTTTAGTATCCATCTGACGCGCGTGCAGACGTAGATACTCAAGTACCGTAGTGTTGGGGTTAAGCTGGCTTATCTCGTGAGGTTGTCCGTTTAAATAAAAAGTAATCATAGCAATACTCGGCTGTTCAGATTAATGGGGTCATCATTAATGTCAGCTAGTGTGAGTATTTATTGATATTTCAGTACTAAATGCTAGTAGCTGATTTTTGGAGGGTAGCTTGATGGTATGTAGTGCGCCTAACTAAAATTCTAGTAACAAGGCTTCTAGCTATCCGTTCAATAAATCCCGCACATGACTAGTTATATCTAAATAGATATAAATAATGATATTCAATAGGGTTACTTTACAGTCCTGTTTCCTTCAGTTCGAAGGTAGTAGAACTTTGATAGCTAAAGGCGGAGGTCGTCCACTATATAGTATGCATAAGATTTTAAATAAGATAAGAGACATCTCAAAGATATCCTTATCAGAGGAGATAGGTAATATTTATAGCACTTCATTTTAAATGAGTCAATTATTTTTGCACAAATCAAAGGGTTAATTTTAATAAAATATTATTTTATATGCTTAAAATGACTTTAGCTTTTCACTCATGTTTAGATAATATAGTCAGAGAAAAGTGATATCGATAACATTACGTATTACTGGCATAAAAAAACCAACGCCTAATTATTAAGAATTCTGAAATCCTTATAACTGAGCGCTGGCCTTAATTTATCTTATAATGAATACTGTTCAAAGGATAAAAACGAATGAATATCTAACCTTAAGTACCCAACTCAAGCAAAGTAGCATTACCACCGATGGCTGTTGTATTGATCGTTCTAACACGCTCAGTGACAAACCGATAGAGGTAATCAGGAGTTAGCATATCTGCTAAACCGTCCATGTCAGTGACCGCAATAACTTGCGTTAAGATACCGTCTGAATTAGCAAGCTCTTGGCTAACAGCCTGCACCTCGCTTACGCTACCTGCTACCGCAACTTGTGCTAGACGCTCCATATGCAGCAAAGTTACTAGCTGTGAGTCATTAGCGATGCTAATAACGTCTTCACTAATACCCGCCTCATAAAGCGCTTTTACCGCCTCAATGCACATCTCATCTTGGCTTGGACAATGCAGTACTACCTCATTACCTGTCAGCAATGCCGCAATGAGCTGACCTAATACGGCTAACGCTTTTGCAGACTCATCACCGATAACCATCGTTTTGCCACGAGCGGTCACATATAGCTCATTAGATTCACCCGTTGCACCTGTCATGTGATGCACTTGATCAAGCTTAGGAGCAAACCTTAATAAATGAGTGAATAAGGTACGGGCTTTTTTGGTGTCGCCTGTAAGCAGTGCCAACTTAGCAACAGCAGCTTCTAGATAAGCGACGCGATTGGTTGCGCCAAGTAGTCGCCAAGCTTCACAAACTTGGCCATGATCTTTTTTAAATTCAGTTGCCATTTTGCTAGCTCCTTTATGCCTGCTCTGCAGAAGTTGATGATTGAGTGTGCTCAGTAGCGCTGGTAACGGCCTGCTCAGATACCGTTTGTTCAGATACTAGTTGCATCAGACGCGCCACATAATGTGGGCCACCCGCTTTAGGACCAGTACCTGATAAACCACAACCGCCAAACGGCTGTACATTGACCACAGCACCGATCTGATTACGATTGACATAAGTATTACCGACAACAGCACGGCGCTCGATATGTTCAGTGACATTCTCAATACGGCTATGAATACCTAGGGTCAAACCAAAGCCTGTCGCATTAATAGCATCGATAAGCTTATCTAAATCACGTGCTTTGTAACGCAATACATGCAATATCGGCCCAAAGTGCTCACCACCAATCACATCGATACTATTGACCTCAATGGCGGTCGGCAGCACAAAAGTAGCTTGGTCTTCGCTCACCACTGAGCTGGCGCTCATCGGTGTTTGTCCCAATATCTTCGCAGTAACTTCTCGCTCCATGCGCTCAATATGCGCCTCAAGGCCTCGCTTAGCATCTGCGTCAATCACTGGGCCAACATCAGTCGATATAAGGGTTGGGTTGCCAACGACTAGCTCCGCCATATGACCTTGCAATAGCTCAATGAGCTCATCAGCGACCTCTTCTTGGACACAAAGGATACGACAAGCTGAACAGCGTTGACCTGCTGATCCAAATGCTGATAATACAGCATCTCTAATCACTTGCTCAGGGAGCGCCGTTGAATCAGCGATCATCGCGTTTTGACCACCTGTTTCTGCTATAAAGACAGGCAGCTCGCCATTGGCTTGCGCATGACTATTCAAGCTTTGGTTGATGCGCTGAGCGGTTTGGGTTGAGCCTGTAAAGATAACGCCCGCCAGATTGTCCGCTTTAGTCAATGCCGCGCCTACTTCTCCTGCACCAGTGACAAATTGTAGTGCACTGGCTGGCACGCCTGCTTGGTACATAAGCTGCGCACCAAAATGCGCAATCAGGCTAGTCTGCTCAGCAGGCTTGGCAACGACAGTATTACCAGCAGCAAGCGCTGCAACGATTTGACCCGTATATATCGCTAATGGAAAGTTCCAAGGGCTAATACAAACAAAAGTACCGCGCGCCTTATAAACTTGACGCATTAACTTACCAGATAGATTGCTAATCTCTGTTACTTGAGCGTCTAAGCGCTCAGCCTCATCGGCATAAAAGCGACAGAAATCAACCGCTTCTTTAATCTCATCGATACTATCTTGGGTGGTTTTGCCCGCTTCAGCCTGACATAGAGCCATAAATTCAGCGTAATTCTCTTCAAACAAATCAGCGGTTTTACGTAGTATCTCAGCGCGTCTACTAGCTGGTACTGCTTGCCACTCAGCTTGACCTGCTACGGCAGCATCAATAGCTTGACGCGCTAGATCCGCGTTAGCATAGTGCACTTCGCCTACAGCTACTTCATGGTTCCAAGGGGCACGGATGCTATGGTTCTCAAGCTTGTGCTGCTCGCCATTACTCTCATAACTGCTGATAGCCTGTCCGTCGATAATAGGCGTGGCTGACCACGTCTTTTGGAGCTGCTCATCGATAGCGGCTTTGAATGGCGTCCACTGCGAATCAATAAAGATATTGGGTCCAAAGCTGGCACGACGATCGCCATAGATATCCAGTGGCAGAGGAATATCTGGATTATGCAAACTTGCATTGGTAAGCAATTTGTCATACGGATGCACGACTAATTTGTCGATAGGATAAGACTTATCTAACAGCTGATGAACAAACGAGCTGTTCGCACCATTCTCAAGTAAACGTCTGACTAAATAAGGCAGCAAGTCTTTATGGGCACCAACAGGAGCATAGATACGGACTGGGATATTATAAGCGTGTAAGATATGGTCATATAGCGCGTCACCCATGCCATGCAAACGCTGAAACTCAAAATCGCGATGGGCGCTCATCGTCATAACCGTCGCTAAAGTATGCGCATTATGAGTGGCGAATTGTGGCCAAATAAGACCCCGCAGATGCTCTGATAATAAAAAGCGAGCACATGCCAAATAAGCGGTATCTGTACCCTCTTTACGTGTCCATACTGGATAGCCTGACAGACCACGCTGCTGAGCAAGCTTGATCTCGGTATCCCAATAAGCACCCTTAACCAGACGTATAGGGATGCGATCACCAACATCACTAGATAAGCTAGCAAGCCATGCAAATATAGCAATGGCACGCTTTGAGTAGCCTTGGACAACGATACCTAACCCATCCCAACCTGCGGTTAACGGATCACGATATAGCGATTCAAATAACTTTAATGAAATCTCCAAGCGATCTGCTTCCTCAGCATCGACGCTCAGATCAACATTGACCTCTCGTGCCGCTTCAATCAGTAGCATACAGCGCTGACGCAATAGACCCATCACTTGCGCTTCTTGAGTCGCCTCATAGCGTGGATGCAGTGCTGATAACTTAATAGAAACCGAAGGCTTAGGCATACCCTCTTTGACTTTGACATTAGCAGTCGCTTTTATCGCATGCAGATAATCATTGAAATATTTTTCGGCATCATGATTGGTGATTGCCGCCTCACCCAACATGTCAAATGAGTAGGTATAGCCTTTATCGCGATACACTTTACTGTTTTTATTGGCATCCTCAATGGTCTCACCCAATACGAACTGATGACCCATAATACGCATGGCTTTTTGCATTGCCGCCCGAATCATTGGCTCACCCATCTTTTTGGTCATCCGATCCAAGAACCCAGCCGCTGTCGTACCGTTGTCGATGCTTACCACGCGACCTGTCATCATCAGACCCCATGTTGACGCATTAACCACCATTCCGTTGTCGTCTTTGAGATGCTTTTTCCAGTCCGCCACGCTCATTTTGTCGCGAATAAGCGCATCAGCCGTGTAGTTATCTGGTACACGAATCAAAGCTTCGGCCAAACTCATCAGCAAGATACCCTCTTGAGTATCTAGGCTATACTCTAAGAGTAGTGAGTCGACCATTTTGATCGCTTTGCCATCATTACGCACATACTCAACCAATTTGCGTGTTTGCTCGGCTGAGGCTTCTCGCTCCTCATCACTAGGCTTTGCTAGTGGCAGCAGCTTAGATAACCAACGCTCCTCATCAACACTATACAAAGGCGAGATACGCGCATACAACTCAGCCGTTGGTAGAGTGATGTACTCAGGCTCAAGCATGGCCGCTGGGCTAAATAAAATAGGCTCTTTTGGGGTAAATTTATCTACTGGGTTCATACCAACTCCATAACTATCGTTTAAAGATCACTTAGATTAACACACCAAGTGCAACGCTAATTAATATTATAGAACGCCTGCATAGGCGTTTTAAACCCTAAGCGTTTTCTTGGTCTGTTGTTTAGTTTATTCTCAATGTCCTGTATCTCATTATCAGAGACTTGTCTAAAGTCACAACCCTTAGGCAAGAACTCTCTGATTAAGCCGTTAGTATTCTCGTTGGTTCCTCGCTGCCATGACGCATAAGCATCGGCAAAGAAGAAAGCGCTAAAGAGCTTTTGTTTCACCTTCTTATGCTGAGCAAACTCTTTACCATTGTCAGAGGTAATGGTCTTAACCTGTAACTTCACTGGCTTTAGGATACCTATCATTGCCTCTGATACTTGCTGTGCCGTTTTATGACCCACACGCTTCATTTTAAGCAGTCCTGTTTTACGTTCAACGAGCGTTACAATCGCTTGCTTGTGATGCTGACCGATAACGGTATCCGCTTCCCAGTCACCAATACGTGATCGTTCTTCCACAATACAAGGGCGCTCATGAATCGAGACTCTGTCGTTGATACGGCCTCGGGTCTCAGCCGTTAGTCGCTTACGGTAAGGTTTGGCTTTGCGTCTGAGATACTGCCATAACCTGCCGCCTTGTCTCTTGTCCCTCCAGATATAGCGATAGATGCTCATGTGACTAATACCACCATGAACTCCGGCTATTTGTTCAGGACTCCAGCTGTCTTTTAGCTTGTCTGTGACCCAATCCCATACATCAGCGATGATAGTGAAAGCATTGTTAGAGCGTCTGTCACAAGCCTTGTTATTAGCATGATTAGCTCGGTAACCTCGAAGGCTTTTATTGCGTCTGATCTCTCTTGATATGGTGCTAGGACTTCTTCCTAATGTGTCAGCTATAAATTTAATACTATGTTCTGCCCCTATAAGGGCATAAATCTGGTATCGTTCTCCTAGGCTTAGATGTGTATAGTTCATGGTTGCAATCTCACTTTGGTCGGTGGATAAAGACTTTGATGCTAGCGCATCTAGGTCTTTTTTTCACCTCGCATTTGATATTGCACTTCATGTGTTAATCTAAGTCATAATAAATAGCGCTGATAGATTTTTTAGCATAACTCTTATATGCCAATTGACTAAAAAACCTATCGCTAAATAGGTGTCAAAACCTGTTGATTAAAATCAGGTAAGCAAAATCTAGTAAGTAAAAATCAGACAGCGTTATCACAAAACGAGCATCCAGCCAAAGCTAGAGACGGTTAAGTAGGTCGTCAAGTGTTATACGGGCTACATTAACAATACAAAGGCAACTATAAAATTAAGCGGCATTAGTGCCTTCTTCTTGTTTGTAGTGAAAGGAGTGCGATTATGAATTTTTGCTTATTTAGCTATTGCTTCAACAAATATTATAATCTTGGATGGATTCACTGTAAGAAAAACCTCTACGGCGTTGATTGAGGTGATGCGCTTAACTCGGATATAATATCATGAAAAAAGCGCTCAAACCAACGCTAAAAACTATTTAAATCAATAAATTTATAACTTTAAAAACAACGAGATAGCGCCAATAAAACCTGACCATTTGGTCAGTTTAATCGAATTATTTTAGGCTTATCAATAATTTTTTAAAGAATAAAGTTGTTATCACCTTTATAAACGAATTATGTTCATGCTTGCACATTTAAAACGTTAGAGTTATCAACATTTTACTTTGTTCTTATCCATTGAATCTTATCTAAAAAAATCTCCCTATCGTGAAGATAGAGAGATTGTTAAAGCTATTGTTAGCTTAAATACTTTTACCTAGTTATTTAGAGGCCTAATCACTTAATAGGATTAGTCACTTAATAGGATTAGTCACTTAATAGACCTAGTCGTTTAAAGGTTAGACAAATATAATTTTCGCTAGTAATACGATGGTCAGTAATAACACTGGAATACCAATTTCAGAGAACTTCCCTGTCAACGCTTTTACTGCAGTAAAGGTAATAAACCCTAGAGCAATACCATCGGCAATAGAGTAAGTTAGTGGTGTAAATAGCAAGACTACAACGACTGGAGCCGCCTCCGTCAAGTCAAACCAATCGACCTCTTTTAGAGTAGCCAGCATAAGCACGGCAACATAAAAGATCGCGCCGCCAGTAGCATAAGCGGGAATCATACCAGCAAGCGGAGCGAAGAACATACTTAGCAGAAATAATACACCGACAGTTACCGCCACTAGACCCGTACGACCCCCTGCAGCAATACCTGATACACTTTCAACAAAACTGGTCGTTGATGAAGTACCTAAGAGCGTCCCTGCTACCGTCGCTGTTGAATCTGCTAGTAAGGCTTTACCCATATTAGGTATTTTACCATCTTCCTTGACTAGACCTGCCTGCTTAGTCGTTGCAATCAAAGTACCTGCGGTATCAAATAAATCAACGAACAAAAAAGCAAAGATAACACTGATCATACCAACATCAAACGCACCAGCAATATCAAGTTGCATGAGTGTTGGCGCGATAGATGGAGGCGTAGATATAAATCCTGTAAACTGGGTATTACCAGTAAGCAAGCTAATCAAAGCCACTAATAAAATACCGATAGTCACCGCGCCTGGCACTTTTTTATAAGATAGACCAACAATAACGATAAAGCCTAAAGCGGCCATTGCGGGACCAAAGGTGGTCATATCACCTAAGCCTACTAAGGTGGCATCATTATTGACGATCACCCCTGAGGTTTGCAGCGCAATAAAAGCTAAAAAAGCACCGATACCTGCGACTACCCCTTGCTTTAAAGAGTTCGGAATAGAATTAATAATAATTTCACGAATCTTAAACAAGCTTAACAGTATAAAGATACAACCCGACAAAAATACCGCACCTAGTGCGGTTTGCCAAGGATAGCCCATGCCCAGCACTACGCCATAAGTAAAAAAGGCGTTAAGACCCATACCAGGCGCTAGTGCTACTGGCAGGCGGGCATAGAGCCCCATAATAAAACAGCCGATTGCTGCAGCTAGACAAGTAGCTACAAACACCGCGCCTTTATCCATACCAGCGTCTGCTAATACGTTAGGGTTGACAAAAATGATGTAAGCCATCGTCAAAAACGTGGTTACACCTGCGAGAATCTCTGTCTTGATGGTGGTGTTATCACCGTTGATTCCAAAATATTTCTCAATAGCATTCATAGTATCGCTTCCCAATTGCGTTCATTAAGTACCGCTTCCAATTTGCGTTCCAAACAGGTCAGTTATCAGTTAATAAACTAAAAACACCATAAACACCAAAAAAGCATTTATAGCTCAATAGTATTTGTTAGGACATATTTGATTGTTTGATCATGTCGTTGACACATGATCCTGTATAGAATGGTTTTTAAGCGATACGAGAAGAAGCTTATCTAGTTTAGTCATTCTAAGGGGTTAAGATTACTTGCTAGCATCGTTAGGAGTCTCGCCCCCACGTTTATAAAAACCCGACACTATGGTAACCCTACCCTTTGTTGCATAATGTTCGTTGCAGAACAATAGCAATTAGCATTCCTATTGTTCTGCCTTTACTCTAAATTTTAGCTTTAATAAAAGTGTAGCTATGAGCAGTATTTATCCTGACTCTCAAACATACCCTATTAAATTAACGCCTCATAATTTTTGAATTACACAAGCAGCTGTTTCATAAATGCTACTGATAGACATATTGTGTAATTTAAAATTACAATTTGACCTGCAAGACAAACCTTATTATATTTTTTCAAGCTTGTCATCTTTTATTTGACGACTAGGTAGCATATTGTCTAAATAACATATTAATAATGACCTTTTAGACATTTAGAAGTACACTAACGGTTTAAAACAGGCTGCATAGCTGCTGTAAAAACAGTCGTCAACCACTTATTCTAAAATTTTAGGTTTAATTGATGTAGAGCTGCCCCTTTACGTTACTTTTATTCACTGCGAGTCCATTGTATGCCCGAATCCTTAAATATCATTGATCTCATTACCCAAGCCAGTTTATTGGTGCAGATCGTTATGGCGCTATTATTATTAGCGTCGCTACTGAGCTGGGTCATTATTTTTCGTTTAAGCTCGCGTTTAGGCACAGCTAAAAGCTTTGATCAGCAATTTGAGACTTGGTTTTGGTCAGGTGAGGATTTGGCCAAGCTTTATCAAGGCATTCAAGGATCTCCTGATCGCCAAGGGCTTGAGCAAATATTCTATGTCGGGTTTTCTGAATATCTGCGCATGCATAAAAAACGTCAGCCAAAAGATGACATCATCGACGGTGTAGAGCGTAAGCTGCGCGTAGGTCTGGGCCGTCAACAGCAACAGCTAGAATCAGGTATCGCCACCCTTGCCAGCATAGGATCGGTTGCCCCTTATATCGGTCTGTTCGGTACGGTATGGGGTATTATGAATGCGTTTTTGGGCTTGTCACAAACCGAGCAAGCCACCCTTGCTTCAGTAGCTCCTGGCATTGCCGAGGCTTTAATCGCTACCGCTATGGGTCTGTTCGCCGCTATTCCTGCGGTACTCGCCTATAATCACTTTACCAATAAATCTAGCCGACTATATGAGTCGCGAGCGCTGTTCTGCGATGAGATGACAGGGATGCTGCAACGTGAGACTAGCACTGAGAGTCAAACGGTCTTACCAAAAACGCAGATCGCTAGAGGATCTCAAGGTATTCAGGGCTCTGGACTATGAAGCCAAGTCCTTATAGCCGCAAAAAGTCTGAGCTCAATGCCGATATGAATGTCGTACCTTATATTGATGTCATGTTAGTGCTACTGGTCATCTTTATGGTAACGGCGCCTATGCTGACGACTGGTGTCGATGTTGATCTACCTAAAGAGCAGACCACTAGTATGAGCCAAAACCAGCTACCTGTTATTATCTCATTGACCAGTAATGGCGAGATCTTTATCAGCTACGAGAATAATATGGACATGCCTGTCAGTGAGCCTGAGCTGATCGATACTCTGAGTAATCTACAAGCCCAAAGTAGCGCCGAGAGCGGACAACCCATCCAAATTATGATTAATGCTGATCAGAATAACCAGTATGGCGCTATCATGGCTCTAATGGCGAACTTGCAACAAGCAGGTATCCAAAAGGTAGGATTATTAACGGGTGCGCCTCTACCTACGCCTGCACTATAATGGCTGTTAATTAATAAGCAGTTATAAAGTTATAAAATCAAATAGTTATTTGCCAGATAAAAGTAGATCGTCAAATTCTTAGGTCTTTATATTATGAACAATGCCCCTGCCGTCTATGTACCGACTCAGCCTGAAGGCGATGGGCTCACAATGCCTACGCTGCTAAGTTTGCTGGCGCATGGTATTATACTTGGGGTACTTATTTATACTTATCAGACGCCAACACTTGAGATTGCAGGTAGTATTGAGACAACGATGGTAACGCCAGGTGAGCTTGCTGAGATTCAAGGGCAAATACTTGCCAATCGAGCCGCATCGGCCGAGCAAGCCGCTAGTGCGAGTAGTAGTGCTGCAGCCCAAATGCAAATGAATGAGTCTGATAGTAGTGATATGTCAGATCAAAGCACCGCTCAGGCAAGCTCGCAACAAGAGCCTGTGTTTACGCGTTCTGATGAGCCCGCCAGCCGCCCGATGCTGATGAGTGAAGAGCAACACCAAAAACGTCTTGAACAAATGGCAGAATATAATCGCAATGTAGCAGAAGCAGCAGCGGCTTTGGATGGTACGCAAGCACTTGATGAATTCCAGCAACAGCAAAGAGATGAGCGTATCGAAGAGCAGAAAAGACTTAAAGACTTTCGTGCCAAAAGTAATGATCAACCTAGAGTGAATAAACCCACTCGTGGCGATCGCAATATCAATATTGATCTGGGCGGCTCAAGCAACGCAGGCAAAACCTTTGATTTAGCGGATGGTCAGGCTACAGTATCTGGCGGTAGCTCATCTGCTACTAGAGATGGCGGCTCAACACGCTCTACAGGTGACTTTAAGAGTGGTATTGCTGATAAGATTCAAAGAAATCTTAAAGCGCCCGTTCAAACACAAGGCATAACTGCTAGAATTACGCTGCAGTTAGATGCACGAGGTAACGTATTGTCTGCTAAAGCTAGCGGATCAAACTCAGATGTCAATAAAGCAGCAGAAAAAGCAGCTTACGATGCTAGCCCATTGCCAATTGATCTAGACAATGCCAAAGCTTTCGCAAGTTTAGTAATTAATGTGACAGTTACCTAGTTTTGAGAGTATTAAATCTAGATAAAGTATTATCATGTTCTGCTATCTCAGTAGTGCTTTATGAAGTTATTGCAAAGCTTAAAGCTAGCTTTTGTTATTGAGTCGCTATAATAATTACATTTTTGAATTAGGGTATTAACTTATGAAATTGGCTACGTCATCTATTCTCGGTATAGTATCAAGTACATTTTTGCTAACATCATTACTCGTAATACCTAATTACACTGCTAATGCTGCACCAATGGAAATTGATGTAACCGTGGTTGCTCCAAGACAACAAAACCAAGTCGCCTTTGTGCCTTTTGCCGGCGATACCACTATGTCATCAATTATTTTGAATGACTTAGGTCGGACAGAGTTGAAAGTGACCAGCACAGGGTTACCACAGCAGCCACGTAGCAGCAGTGAGCTGGCAGGCACGCTACCTGTTTGGCAGAACACAGGTATCCCCTATTTAGTGGTCGGTAGTACGCGTAGCGATCGCGGTAAGATCATCACTGATTATGAAGTGATCAATGTTAATACTGGACAAGTCATACAAGGCAAGCAGTCCTTGAGCGCCAATAACGATAAAGAAAGTATGCGTTATGCTGCTCATGTCATCGCTGATAAAGTCTATGAATTAGTTACAGGTATAGAAGGCGACTTTTCAGGGCGCATTGCTTATATCGAAGAGACAGGCGTAGGTAAAGATAAAGTCTCACGCCTCAAGGTAATGGATGCCGATGGCGAGAATGCTAAAACAATTACTGAGGTAAATGGCTCAATATTTGCACCTGCTTGGTCACCTGATGGCTCAAGAATCGCTTATTCTGTCCTACGCGACAAATCTTATCAAACGATCTATGTACAAAATGTCAGCGGCGGCGGTGCTACCTCTATCACCCCTTATAACGGTACTAGTATCAGTCCTTCATTCTCTCCTGATGGTAGCAACATCATTTTTTCAGGGAGCTTTGAGGGTAGTGAGAACATTTATCAAATCAATGCTGGTGGCGGTGGTCTAGTCAAACTGACTAATTGGCCCTCTAGCGAATCACAGCCAAGTTACGCGCCTGATGGCAAGTCTTTTGTCTTTGTCTCAAACAAAGCCTCATTCAATCGACCTGAGATCTACCGTTATGAGTTTGGCTCAGGACGCATTAGCAAAGTTTCTAGAGGTGGCTATGCTACTACCCCAAAATATAGCAGCGATGGCACACAAATTGGCTTTTTGAGTGGTCGCTCTGCCGCTATTATGAATACTAGCGGCGCTGTAGTAACGAATATCGGTAGCACGGGCATCGACGAAGGGGTCAGCTTTTCACCCAATGGTAAGCGCGTGGTTTATGCTTCAAGGCAGAATGGTAAAGGCGTGATAACCATTAAATCACTTAATGGTGGCGCGTCTTTTGGTAAGTCTGGCGATGGTACTATTCGCTCGCCTGTCTGGTCAGCCAACCCTAATTAATTGTAAGCGCTCAACAATAAAGAAGCGACTAGTAGTATTAGTCGCTTTTTTATCAGCTTATTTTTTTTCAACTAACGATATATACTAGGGCATGTTGATTCGATAGTTAATGCTAGCCGTAAGCTATTTTATTTATTAGCCCATTTAGGTTGAAAGTTTATATGAAAATATTAACGCTTACTTGGATGTTAGCACTGTCCACTTTATTAACAGGCTGTCAAAATTTAATTCAGCTTGGCGCTAGTCCTATTCCAGTGACTGCTTATGCAGATGACAAACGACCTTGATTCAAAGCTCAAAGAAGCTAAAACTTCATAATTTAAAATGCAGTAATAAGATGCTAAAAAGGGCAGATATTCGTATGAATATCTGCCCTTTTATAATAAAACCTTAAGCCCTCTTTATGATTTAGACCGCTATAGGTTGATGCTTAATGATAGTCTTAGCCAAATGATCGCCAAACCAGATCGCAGTATCGATATCGCCCTGACAAGGGGTCTCTTCTGGTGGTGCATCTCCTGATTGAGTCATCAATCCCAAAAAGCTTGAGAGACGGTTTAGATCCGTTTCCGTATGGCCAGTAGGCATCAAGGGCAAACCTATCCAGTTCATCCCATGCTGCATAGTATATAGACATATCTGCTGTAATACGGCAAGCTTATCCCCACTTAGCCCACCTGAGTTAGCAAAAGCGGCTGCCCACTTGCCTTCCCATTCACGATTGTACCAACGCTTTGAGGTCTCATCCATAAAGGTCTTAAATCCAGCAGGCACGCTGCCCATATACACTGCACTACCGAACACCAATAAGTCCGCTTGATCCAAAAAATCCCAATCGACATCATGAACATCTACTGCTTTGACTTGCGACTCAGGCAACTGCTGACGTGCGCCAGTCGCTACCGCTTCAGCGACACGCTTGGTATGCCCATAATTGCTATGGTAAATCACTGCAATAGATAGGTTAAAATCAGATAACTTAGAGTCATGGCTATCAGGTTTTTTGGTAGGTGCTACAGATGTATTCATACAAGCTCGAATTTTTTTATTGGAAGATAATTTTATTAGTTAAGGACATGCCTTGAATAGCAGTCTCAAAGCCATACGCTGAGTCAATAGCTAGCTTTTAGACATACGGTTTTCAATGGGGTCGTGATGGACAATAATCAACGCCATCCTCCCTGTCATAGATTGTTGCAAATGGGTCTGACGGCGATAAGAGTAATAACGACTATCATCATAGCTACAGTCAATAGCTGACTCATTTAATAGTGTAATAGATAAGGCTTGTAACTGCGCTATAGCTAACTTTGGCAGATCAAGCCTAAGCTTGTCATCGCTATTACATCTATCTTCTTTATCGCTTTTTAGACAAAATAGCTGAGTAAAGTTATGCAGCTGAGCGCTTGATAACAATTGATTATCCGTGCAGCCTGCTAGCAATTTGTCAGCGACCTCACTACCCACTTCGTAGTTTTCTTGACTGATACAGACCCCGACCCAAGCCATAATCGGCGATTTATTATCGAAGCGCTCGGCGGTAGCTTTTATTACCCCACAAGCCAACCCTTGCCAGCCTGCATGGATAGCGGCTATCTGGTGAGTCGCTGGCTGGTATAAAACAATAGGCACGCAGTCAGCGGTCATAATCGCCAGTCCTACTCCGCTTTGCCGACTGACCAGCGCATCAGCATCCAATGGTTGCATAGATAGCCGCGACGCATCGATATCATGGATTTGCTGACCATGAACTTGATTGACCCAATGTAAGCTGTTGATAGCTGGGATTTTTATAGTTGAGTTTGGCAAAGCTGTTTGTGCTAGCTCTAATTGCTGATTAATAGTGCCTAATAAATCCATACGGTTTTGTAAGACGACTTCAGCATTGTCTTGTACATGTAAGCCTAAATTGAGCTTGCCATAGCTACTCTGACCTGTTTGCAACATATTCGAACGATGTTGCTCGCTATCATTTTTCTTACTGTCGTTTTGCTCACTATCATCTTGCCCGCTATCAACAGCATCAATGACCAAAGCTGACGTTTGATAGACGGTCACCTCATCAAACTGCGCCACTACTGATAGTGGCATAGTTTGAGTGGAATCACTACTTGCAGGCAAGTTGTTCATATTTTATTCAACATTTTTTATTCGATATTTTTTATTCAACATCATAGCCTTCACTCAGAACCGCAATAAGCTGTTGCATATCCTCAGGGACAGGGGTTGTGACTTCGATATCCTCACCTGTAGTTGGATGGACAAAGCCTAAGGCGTAAGCATGCAGCGCTTGACGCGGAAAGCTGCCGATAGCTTGGCGCTGTGCTTCTGTTAAGCCTGCTCGCAATTGACGACGACCACCATAGACCCGATCACCTACAATTGGATAAGTGATATGACTAAGATGCACGCGGATTTGATGGGTACGTCCCGTCTCAAGTCCGACATCTAGCAGGCAATAATTATCGTTTAGTGGCGTGATATCTAATAGATGGGTTACGGCATCGCGACCTGCAGTCATCACTGTCATCTTTGTGCGTTGATTGCGGTGACGTCCAATCGGTGCATCGATGCGGCGATGGCGAGCTAGAGCCGCTTGATCTCCTGCAACGACACACTGATAATGACGGTAGACTGATTTGTCTTTTAACTGCTCCATTAGTGCCATTTGGGCAGGCTTGGTCTTACCGATAAGTAATAGCCCTGAAGTGTCCTTATCGATACGATGCACGAGACCTGCTCGCGGCAAATGATGCTGCTGCGGATAGTGATACAATAGCGCATTGACCAGCGTGCCGGTCTGATTGCCCGCGCCTGGATGGACGACCATACCAACAGGTTTATCAATGACAAGTACGGCATCGTCCTCATAGACTACGTCAATGGCAATATTCTCAGGCATATCTTCGCTATGCTGTTGCAAAGTCGTTGATAAATGCAACACATCATCGGCTTTGACTCGCTGTTTGGACTTTTGAATTTCGCCATTGTGCAGTAGACTGCCATCAGTGATCCAACCTTGCAGCTGAGCACGCGAAAAGTCCGTAAATATTAGCGCGGCTAACTTATCGATACGCAACCCAGCCTCATTATCCGCGACCGTATGAGTAATGTTGATAATCTCAGGTATGCTCTGCGGCGCTACCTGTTCATCGTCGTTATCAAGAGCCTCATCTTCATCGTCTAGCAATTCGTCGTTATGAGCGTCGTTATGATCATCGTCTAATGACTCGTCATAATCGCCACAGTTATCATCAGCGGCAGCTGATTCTTGAACCAAGGGTTCGATGTCTGATGTGACATTAGTCTTGTCAGCGTGGTTGTTTTTAGTAGTATCATTCATAGGGTTGTTGCTTATATTGTTAGTCATAACAGTTAGTCATAGCAGATAGTTATAGATTATAAAGGCACGAAATAAATTTTATAATAATTTGATGTAGATAGCTGATTTATCTCGCTAATTTATACTAAAACTTATAGGTGTAATCAATTAGGCGCCTAGTGTAGCACGCTACAGACTGATGCTCTATATACTGATAATAATATAGCCATGATAAAAACATAAAAAATTCTTATGCCAGCAGCCTCATACTGTCTGGAATATGACTTCGTGGTAATTTACTGTATATTTATCGGCATTGCTAGGATTCTTCATTACCCATTATCACGACCCATGCTAAACTGTACAAATTATCGTACTATATATCATTATTTTTTTATTGTTGTCGTCTGTACTTGCTGTCTATTATTTTATGGCTATGGCTAACTTGAAAGAGATATAGTAGAGCCTTTGACATGACCTGTCTAAAATAAACCACGAAAAAATAGACGAGGCTGCTATTATTCTATAAAGTAAGGCCTATTTTAGCGCAAGCTCTTATTTTAGTTTTATTAATTTAGCAGCTTTATTAGAGTCTATTATCATTAACCTGTTATCAGCACGATGGCTTTTGCTGTTATGCATTTTGTGCGGAGAGAAGTATGCGTCCTGTAGGCAACACCTTTATCAAATTATCATCGGTAACTTTACTGGCACTAAGCGTAAATTTAGTGGGCTGTCAGACTATCAAAAACTTAACCAGCAAAGACGTTGATGCAGTCGAAACTGCTGAGAAAACTGAGCAAGGGTATTACCGTGATGCTATCACGCAGATCGACAAAGGTCGCTATATTCAAGCGGTAGAGGACTTGAATAGTCTGCGCACCTTTTATCCTACTGGGCAATATGCTGAGCAGGCACTGCTTGATATGATGTACGCGCAGTTTGCAGGTGGTAATTATGAAAATGCTGCAGCCAGTAGCGAGCGCTTTATCAGTCTATACCCGTCAAACCCGCAGGTGAGCTATGCTTATTACGTACGCGGCATAGCCAATATGCAAGGCTCATCTGAGGGGCTTAAGCTGTTTAAGACCAATCAAGCTGAGCGTGATACTGGCTATTTACGTCTTGCTTTTGCTAATTTTCAAGAGCTGATTAACAAGTACCCTAGTAGTCCTTATGCGCCTGATGCCGCGCAGCGTATGACTTTTATTTATAATCAATTTGCTCAAAGTGAGCTGACGGCTGCTAATTGGTACATCAAACGCGAGGCTTATGTTGCCGCTGCCAATCGTGCCAAGTGGACTTTTCAGTACTACCCGCTTAGCGAATCAGTACCAGAAGCTATCGCTATACTCGCTTATAGCAATCAGCAATTGGGATTGACTGACTTGGCTGAGCAGTACAAAACCCTGCTACAGATCAACTATCCAGACATGCTTACCCGTGATGGACAAGTAAAAATCGATACTCAAGCGGATCGCTCTTGGCTGAACAAGCTGACCTTTGGACAATTGGGCCGCGCCAGCATGAACGACACTTCAAATGCTCAAGGTCAGTATAGCGGCGCAACTAAGACTCAAACTATCCTTAATGCGGCGCAGTTGCAGCTACCTGCTGCAAATACTAATGCTCCCGCACAAGGTTTGGGCAATCTATCAAGCCGCCGTAGTGGTATTAATATCGGTTTAGGCTTGCCTGAAAGTGCCACTGAGCAAGTATCTGGACAAGGTAGCGCGAGCGCCGCCGCTATAGAAGCCGCTGTTGATCCACAGAACATCAATCCAACTCGTCGCACTACTCTGCCTAATGATGATCGCGATAGTATTCGTCTAACGCCAGGCAATACGCCTATTGAATCTATTGATTTTGATGTTGATTTAGAAGATGAATAGCTGATATATACCCTACTCTTAATTTTGTAGGTTTATATACAAAAGCAAAGGTAAGACTAACTCATTCGTTGGTCTTACCTTTATAGTTTTAATGAGTAAATTTAATTGTTTGCCTTGCTTAGGCTATTTTATAATAATTAAATATAGGCTATATTTGATCCAGTAAATCATCTCTCTCGTATGGTAAAATGCCCTTCTAATGAGTATCCCAAATCACATCCTTGAGCAACTAAGTAGCCAAGCTGATCTTATCAGCATTATTGGTCGCCATACTACGCTTAAACGCGCAGGAAGTGAGTATCGAGGCTGTTGCCCGTTCCATGGCGAAAAATCGCCCTCTTTTTATGTCAATCCACAAAAGAATATCTATCACTGCTTTGGCTGTAATGTCGGCGGCAATGCTATTAGCTTTTTACGTGATTACGAGAACCTTACCTTTATAGAAGCAGTAAAAGAGCTATCGAAGCAGACCGGTATTGAGATACCAGAGGAGGATCGCCAAAACGTCAGCTATAAGCGCACGGTGACTAAACCTAAAGCGGCATCTCAGCATGATAATTATCAGCCCAGCAATGATCAGCACAGTAATAATCAAAGTAATAGCAAGCCATACGCAAAACCTACGGCTCAATCAACAAGTGCTAGCCCTGTCCAAACGCAAAAACCTGCTGCCAGCTCACCAGCTAATGATATTGTCAGCTATGATAACGCTGACGATTACAGCAGTTATGCCAATCAGAACTTTTACGACGATGACTATAATAGTACAGGTTATGATGATAGCTACTTTGTCGGTGGTGCTAGTGTCGGTGCTCATGACGACAGCCACGACAGTACGCCCCCATGGTTAAATGATGAGAGTGCTGCTAACACCAATATTGAAAATAGCGCTGACAAAGACGGCAATCTGTACGATTTACTGCTACAAATTGAGCAATTCTACCAGCGTAATTTGCAGACTCATCCGCATGCCAAGCATTATTTTATGACACGCGGTATCACAGAACAGAGTATTGAGACCTTTGCTTTAGGCTACGCGCCTTTTGGCTGGCAGCATCTTGAACACGAGTTCCCGCAAGATATCGAAGGTTTAAAAGCGCTCGGACTAGTGCGCCAATCAGACTCAGGTCGCGACTATGACCTACTGCGAGATCGGATTATCTTTCCGATTCGAGATAATCAAGGTCGTACTATTGGCTTTGGTGGACGGGCGCTCGATGATCAGGTCAAGCCCAAATATATCAACTCCTCAGACTCGCCCGTCTTTCATAAGCAGCATGTACTCTATGGCTATTATGAATCGCGTCAGCAACGTGCCAACGACTGGCTAGTGGTCGAAGGCTATATGGATGTTATCGCTCTGCATCAAGCAGGTATTTATGGGGCGATTGCCTCGATGGGTACCGCTATTAATGAGAGCCAAATCTCACGGCTATTGACCCTGAACCCGACGCTAACGTTGAGCTTTGATGGTGATAGCGCAGGTCAAAAGGCCGCTTGGCGTACCCTTGAGATTGCGCTGCCTGTGCTAGGTGATGATAAAGAGCTGCGGTTTTTAAGTCTGCCAAATGACCATGATCCTGATACCTTTATCAAAAGTCATGGCGTTGAAGCTATGCGCGAACAGATCGCTCAGGCCATGCCACTGTCGCAGTATATCTTTGCTTATCTAAGCGAGCGCTATGACATGAGCTTGGCTGAAGGTAAAGCTAAGCTCATGTCGCAAGTACGGACGCTGACCAACTCTCTGCCTAAAGGTAGTAGCTTTCGTTATTTACTCAACAACGATATCTATCAAAAGCTTGGCGGCAGGCGCAGTCAAAACGTTGAGGCCAAAGACGCGCTATTAGACTTTGATGGTGAGATGACCATCAGCCAGCAATTACAGCTGTGCTTTTTGTTTCAACCAAGCGCATTAGCTGATGATCCTATTCAGGTTATTTGGCAACAAGCGGGTATTCATGGATTAAACCTACCCGCGCATATTAAGCAAAAAGCGTCTGATGATGCTCTGCGCCCCTTGGCTTGGGACGATCTACAAGACGACCCTTTACTCGATGTCGTAAGCACCATTCAACGCTGTTCGAACTACTTGCCACTAGATGCCAATGCCGCAGCTCACTTTGTTTTATCTAATTTAAAACCCTCAACTCAACAAGCACTCAGCCGTAATTGGGGCGCTTTTTTTAAGACCTTAACCCTAAGAAATGTGTTAAGCCTTGATGAATTGATTGAAAACTTAGTGAGTCAGCTGTTAGAGCGTAACATGAGAAAAAAGATACAAGATTTAGTAAAAAACCCCGATCATATCAAGGCGACTATTGTACGTATGCAGGCTCAGCTCTTGAGTAACTGGCTACGAGAGCAGCAGGCAGAACAATCCGCGCAAATGGTTAGTATTTGAGTTATTTTTAATTAAAAAACAGATAACCGCTGCAAGTCCTTTAAAAGCCAGCCTACTGACCCCATTGTTTATGGTTAAGGTGTCTTATATAAAGCCAAAAAATATATAGACATAAATGTCCTAGTGACTTTATAACCGTTAATTCATAACCTTATGCTCGTTTACTAGGGTCTGTGCTAAACTACGCCGTTTATATATTCTTAGTGGCTCTAAACCAGCGCTTTTAAATTATAAAACACCATGAATTTTGATACTTGTTTCGATAAATTATTTAGATAATATTTTTTGAATAACCTTGTAGTATTTTGAGTTTTTATTTATATCCATTCGTTTTTATTATTGGTATTTATGACTACGCTTAACTAGGATCAGTCTCATGACTAGATCAGCAACCCAAAGCTAGTATGACTGACCTAAATAATAAAAATGTCCGACAAAAAAGTGAGTATTTATGAACGATAAGTCAGTTTCTAAGTCCACATCTCAGCTAGCCACGCTTATCCAAATGGGTAAAGAGCAAGGCTATTTGACCTATGCTGAGGTTAACGATCAGCTACCCGACTCCATCACCGAAAGCGATCAAATCGAGGACATCATACAGATGTTGACCGACGTCGGTATTAAAGTATTTGAATCGGCACCTGATGCTGATGATATTTTGATGAACGATGACTCAAACGATGATGAGGCAGCAGCGGATGAGGCTGCGGCAGTATTGGCAGCGGTAGAAACTGATCCCGGTCGCACCACGGATCCTGTACGTATGTATATGCGTGAGATGGGTACGGTTGATCTACTGACCCGTGAGGGCGAGATTGCTATTGCCAAACGTATTGAAGAAGGTATTCGTGACGTGCAGCATGCGATGTCATATTGGCCAGGAACGGTACAATACGTGCTTGATGAGTATCAAAAAGTGGTCGATGGCGACAAGAAGCTCTCCGATGTTATTACGGGATTTTTAGATCCTGAAACTGAGGAAGATAAAGCCGCTGCAGAAGCCGAAAAAGAGCGAGCCAAAGAGGCACGCGAACGCGAGAAAGAGCGCGAGAAAATGCCCGTTGTCAAGACCAAAGCTAACGCAAAGGATGATGATGACGAAGACGATGATGATGAGACTGAGGAAGAAGAAGAAACCACTGGTATCGATCCTGAAGAAGTGCGCATTCGCTTAGAGGAGATCGAGGGCTTATTTATGACTGCCAAGCAAGCGCTGCTTGACTATGGTCGTGGTAGTGAGCAAGCTAACGAAGCTTATAAGCTGCTCGCTGAGCGTTTTATGATGCTCAAGCTCAATAATCGTATGTCTGATCAGGTCATGGCTATTATGCATGACGTCTATGATGATGTGCGTAAACAAGAGCGTCAGATCATGCGCTTGGTGATTCGCCGTGGTCGTATGCCGCGTGAAGAGTTCCGCAAAACTTTCCCAAGTAATGAGACTAACGTCGATTGGTTGACCGAACGCCTAAAAGGCAAGCCTGCCTTTAGCGAGACTTTAGAAAAAGTGACCGACGACGTTATTCTTTTACAGCGTAAAATCCGTGATTATGAGCAAAAGCTTGAGATGGAAATTCACGACATGAAGGATGTGGCGCGTCGTATGGCAATTGGTGAAGCCAAAGCCCGCCGTGCCAAAAAAGAAATGGTTGAGGCTAACCTACGTCTGGTTATCTCCATCGCCAAAAAATACACCAACCGTGGCTTGCAGTTCTTGGATCTTATTCAAGAAGGTAATATTGGTCTAATGAAAGCGGTCGATAAGTTTGAATATCGCCGTGGTTACAAGTTCTCGACCTACGCCACGTGGTGGATTCGTCAGGCGATTACTCGCTCTATCGCCGATCAGGCGCGTACTATCCGTATCCCTGTGCATATGATTGAGACCATCAACAAAATCAACCGTGTCTCACGTCAATTGCTACAAGAGATGGGCCGTGAGCCGACGCCTGAGGAGTTAGGCGAACGCTTAGAGATGGACGAAGTAAAGGTGCGTAAAGTACTGAAAATTGCCAAAGAGCCGATCTCTATGGAGACGCCAATCGGTGATGATGAAGACTCGCACTTAGGCGACTTTATCGAAGATGGTACGATCTCAAGCCCTGTTGATGATGCGACGGCAGCTGGTCTACGCGAAGCGACGCGTGATGTGTTGGGTAATCTAACTGAACGTGAAGCCCGCGTATTGAAGATGCGTTTTGGTATCGATATGCCAACCGATCATACGTTGGAAGAAGTCGGCAAGCAGTTCGATGTGACCCGTGAGCGTATTCGTCAGATCGAGGCAAAAGCGCTACGCAAACTACGTCATCCATCACGCTCTGAGCATTTGCGCTCATTCCTTGAGAATGACTAGATAAAGAGTGACTAAGTTTGATAAAGATAGTTATCCAAAAAAGCTGAGCCATTGCTCAGCTTTTTTGTGGCTATTAGTTTGTGGCTATTAGTTTGTGCTTATAAGATAGATTTTATGTGAAAGCTTACTCCAAGATTAACAACTTACTTTCAGTAAGCGCCTTCGCTATAGATAAGCTCATAGCTGTGACTATAAATCTCAACGATATTACCAAACGGGTCTTCCATATAAATCATACGATAAGGTTTTTCGTCTGGATAGTAGTAGCGTGGCTTTTGCATGCGTTTTTTACCACCAGCCGCCACAATACTCTCAGCAAGCCCTTCTACATCAGGATCTTGCACACAAAAATGAAAGATACCCGTTTTCCAATATTCAAAATTATTCTCAGGATTTTCTTGATTCTTAAATTCAAATATCTCCACGCCTATGCGATCGCCAGTCGATAAATGCGCGATACGAAAGCTGCCCCAACCTGCGCCAAACACTTCCGTACACATCTCACCAATTGGACTGTCATCTTCAACGATCTCAGTCGGCTCCATAATAATGTACCAACCCATGACTTCTGTATAGAACTTCACCGCTGCTGCTAAGTCAGGTACTGAAAGACCAATATGTGAAAAACTTCTTGGGTAAACCTTACTCATTGTTAGTACTCCTGCTTGATATGCTGTTTTTGATTAGTGATCGCTTGACACAGGACTACTATACAAAGGTACAATCATTACGTAAAATTATCATTTATTATATAAATAAGTATGGTTTGTAATGATAAATACTATCTGGCTACGCACTTTTTGTACTTTGGTAGAAGTCGGTCACTTCACTCATACAGCTGAGCGTCTGCATATGACGCAATCGGGCGTCAGTCAACATATTAATAAGCTCGAGGCGCAGTTAGATATCTCGCTGCTTATACGCCAAGGTAAGCAATTCTCATTAACTAGTGCAGGCGAGTACCTCTATGACGAGGCAAAAGATATCTTGCTAAAACTGACTCATTTAGAGCAGCGTCTTGGGGAGGATTTAGCTTTTGAGGGTAAGGTGCGTGTGATGTCGCCTGGAAGTGTGGGGCTCAAGCTCTATCCTCATCTTTTATCATTGCAACAGATGCATCCTAAGCTGATAATCAATTATAGGTTTGCACCTAATAGTGACGTGGAGCAGGCGCTGGTTAGTAGTGATATTGATATCGGTTTTATGACTGATATCTCCCGTATTTCCAGTATCAATTGTAAGCCCGTGGCGACGGAAGCTTTGTTATTAGTGACGTCAGCGCAGATTAAATCAGTAGACTGGGAAGCTTTAGTCCAACTTGGATTTATTGGTCATCCTGATGGCGCTCATCATGCCAATCTATTATTAGGCGCTAACTTTTCTGAGTTTGAGCATATTAACGACTTTGAAGAAAAGGGCTTTTCTAATCAGATAGGGTTGATTTTGGAGCCTGTAAGTCGCGGATTAGGATTCACCGTGCTACCTGAGCATGCTGTCGTTGCCTTTGAAAGATCTCATCTTATCAATAGCCACCCTCTATCTACTCCCATCAGTGAAACCCTTTATGTGGCGACCAAACGCGAGTATGCCATGCCTCGTAGAATACAAACCCTCATTGAGGAAGCGCAAAAATGGCTGTAAGTGATGCCCGTTTCATAAGAACTTTGAATAATATAAGAAATTTAAATAATATAAGAACTTTGAATGAACAGTAGCTTTGAGCAAAACCATCAGTTAAAGCAATGTTAGCGACGCTTTTGTATAGAGGCACTTCGAAGCTTCAATATAAGGGCACAGACAGAACCATTATTTATGGTTCTGTGCGCATCACTTGCTAATGATGCCAGAGTTCGTCTATCATATGGCTCAACTGCTCAAATAACAGCAGATCTAAACTATTTATTCCTAAAAACCTTGTCGGGGTGCTGTGATTTTTGATGCTTTTGACACCATCACAATCATGGCTGAGAGTTACCCGCGAACCTGATGCAGTTAGCACTGACGTAGGAAACAAGCGTGACATTTTGTAGCACACCTCTTAAGCCTATTTTGCTAAGCAAGCCTTGCCCGTTTATATCCATAATCTGCTAAGTTTTTTGTGCCTACTCACTTCTCGTCTCCTACCACCTGCTTACTTGCACTTTTATAAAGGCAAGTGCACCCTATGAATTATCAAACGCTACGTCACAACTGCCCAACGTGGGATGACTACATCCAACATGACTTTGTCAAGCAGTTAGCGGCAGGCACGCTTGCCCCTGACAGCTTTCGTCATTACCTCGTCCAAGACTATTTATATCTGATTCACTACACCCGCGTGATGGCTTTGAGTGTCTATAAAAGCGCAACGCTGGCGCAAATGCGGATGGGTCAAGCAGGTATCAATGCCATGCTCGATATGGAAATCGACATGTATCTTGACTTCTGTCATCAATGGAACATACCCCTTGAACAAGTTGAGAGCGCTACTGAATCTGCCGCGACCATCGCTTATAGCCGCTATATCTTAGACGCTGCGATGTCAGGCTCACTGGCCGAGCTTTATGCGGCTATTGCCCCTTGCCTAATGGGCTATGGAGAAATTGGCAAACGCATTAAAGAGCAAGGTTTTATCACGGGCAATCCGTATCAGCCATGGACTGATGTGTTTTCCAGTGACGAATTTCAAGCGATTACCGTGCAGAACGAAGCACAGATTGATGCTCTACTCGCACAGGCTAGCCCTACGCAAATGGATAAATTCCAGCAGCTATTCAATACTGCTGCGCGTATGGAGGTCAGTTTTTGGCAACAGGCGTTAGATCTGTCTTAACCTATGTTTTTAACTCATATTTGAAATTATCGTCAACCTAGCTTGTAGTGAATATAAGCCTCTAAAATTAACCTTAGCCATCAACAACTAACAATAACTATCAACAAGGAAAAATATCATGGCCGCATTCGATGAACACGCCAGTGCGTACGACAGCTGGTTTTTGGATAACCAGAACTTACTAGCCAGCGAGCTAAAGCTGGTCGCACGCTTCTTAGATAAAGACAGTAAGATACTGTCTATCGGCTCTGGTAGCGGGTTATTTGAGTCGCTACTAGCAAAGGAATACGATATCCATATCACGCATGGTATTGAGCCATCAAAAGATATGGCAGAAATCGCTGAAAAACGTGGCCTACAAGTAGACATTAGCCCTGCTGAAACCTGCGAGATTGAGCCTAATAAATTCGATATCATCCTGTTTAACGGCAGCGTCAGTTATATTAGTGATTTGGACATTTGTATCCAAAAAGCCTATGACGCCTTAAAAACTGGTGGCAAGCTTATCCTCATCGATGTGCCTAAAGAGAGCGGATTTGCCACCCTTTATAACTTAGCCAGCGCTGTAGATACTTGGCAGCACCCTTTACTGGAACACATCTCCCCTGCTGACCCTTATCCTATTGAGCTGGTCAAATCAGCGAACTGGCGCACCTCTGATGAAAAAATCACACTGATGCAAGCGAATGGTTTTGTTGATTTTGAGTATGCGCAAACCTTGTTAACTCATCCTATGTATGCCAATGATAAAGTCCAAGAGGTTATTAAAGGTTATGATCGTGGCGACTATGTCGCGATTTGTGGCTATAAAAAGTAGCTGATAAAGGATTTGCAACCTCAAAGCTAGGATGCACCCTTGAATAATGCCTTATGTATCATTATAAATAGAATATGCAATGGCTGCTCTTACGCGTTGATTGACGCTATCATTACTCTCAAAAATCGTTATCAAACATCACTGTCAAAAAATCTGAGCCCATCTCAGATTTTTTCGCTAAAAGTCAGAGCGCTTCATCATTTAAAACAATCATAAGGATTACTCATGAGTGATAACCAACAAAACCCAGATGTAGAAAAAGACAGCAAAAAAGAAATCGAGATGACCGATATGACGCCTAATGAGGGTATCTTAAAAGGCAAAAAAACTGATATTCAAAATCCTGAGCTCTGGGACTTTCCTATGGACTACCCGATGAGCATTATCGGGCATGAAGGCGAGTATGATAGTCTTCTAAATGAGATTAAGCTTATCCTCGGCAGCCAATTTCCAGATTTTGACTTAGCCTCTATCGAAGTCAAGCCTTCAAAAACAGGTCGCTTCCATTCAGCGCGTGTGAATATACACATTACCACTGCCGAGCAAGTGAATACGCTCTATGCGGCGCTTGATGATGCCAAAACCGTACGTATGGTGGTATAAGTTAATGCGTTACTGGCCTATTGAGTGGCCTGCTCAAAATAGCGAGCTATAAATATAAAGGTAAAATACGCATTACGTAATCGTCACTTATTTGGGTGGCGATTTTTTGTGTACTGCGCTACAATCTACGCCCTCATTTTCACTCTGACAGCGCTATTATTAGCCATGACTTTTAATCATTATAAAAACGAAAGCGCAAGCCTTTTTTTATAAAATATTTTGTTATTGCTTACATTTTCTCTAAGCCTTATCCCATCACCCTTTGCTCTCATTTGAGCGCGATACATGCCTTCATCAACATAAATCCTAGTGAAAATCAATATAGCATTTTCAAAAAATTCCCGCTATATTGTGCCTACTTACTAATCAACACGCTATATGTAGTGCTCAATGATTTTTATCATTATTTTGAGCAAGGGTATATTTTTGCCCAAAAAGCACTGACAGTATTTAGAGCAGTAGTTAGTAAGCTTTCTGACAAAACAAATATTATAAGCAAACACTGATGAGGGTAGCATGACACATATCGACAAGATTCAAGTGACCAAACGTGACGGACGTCTAGAGCCTATTGATTTGGATAAAATCCACAAGGTTATCGAGTGGGCCGCGCACGACTTAGATAATGTGTCGGTGTCACAAGTTGAGCTAAAATCGCACATTCAGTTCTATGAAGGTATCAAGACTCGTGATATCCACGAAACCATTATCAAAGCTGCCGCTGATCTGATCTCAGAAACGACCCCTGACTATCAGTATTTAGCCGCGCGCCTAGCGATCTTCCATCTGCGTAAAATCGCCTATAATAAATTTACCCCACCGCATCTGTACGATCATGTGAACAAACTGACCGATGCAGGTAAATATGACGAGCATATCCTAGCCGATTATAGCCGCGAAGAGTTCGATGAGCTTAACGAATATCTTGACCATTGGCGCGATATGAATCTGGCCTATGCTGCGGTTGAGCAAATGGCCGGTAAATACCTCGTGCAAGATCGCGTCACTAAGACCGTCTATGAAAGCCCGCAGTTTCTTTATATGCTAGTCGGTATGTGTCTGTTTGCCAATTACGACAAAGCTGAGCGTATGAGCTATGTGAAGCGCTTCTATGACGCCACCTCACAATTTAAAATCTCCCTACCGACGCCTATTATGTCTGGTGTACGTACCCCATCGCGTCAATTTAGCTCATGCGTATTGATCGAATGTGGTGATAGTCTTGACTCAATCAACGCTACCACCAGCGCTATCGTGCGTTATGTGTCGCAGCGCGCGGGTATCGGCATCAACGCGGGTCGTATTCGTGCCCTTGGTAGCCCTATCCGTGGCGGTGAAGCCCAGCATACGGGCTGTATTCCTTTTTATAAATTATTCCAAACGGCTGTAAAATGCTGCTCACAAGGTGGCGTGCGTGGCGGTGCTGCAACGTTATTTTATCCAATATGGCATTTAGAAGTAGAGTCGTTACTGGTACTCAAAAATAACCGCGGCGTCGAAGACAACCGTGTCCGTCATATGGACTATGGTGTTCAGTTAAATAAAACCATGTATACGCGCTTAATCAAAGGTCAAGATATTTCGTTATTCTCACCAGGCGATACCCCTGGCCTATATGATGCATTTTTTGAAGATCAAGATAAATTCGAAGAGCTATACACCAAATACGAGAATGACCCGAGAATTCGTAGCCGTCAAATCCCAGCGGCAGACTTGTTTAGTCTCATGATGCAAGAGCGCGCCAGCACCGGTCGTATCTATATCCAAAACGTCGATCATTGCAACACGCATAGTCCCTTTGACGCGACGGTTGCGCCGATTCGCCAGTCAAACCTATGCATGGAAATCGCGCTACCGACCAAGCCGCTCGATAACATCAATGACGAAGAAGGTGAAATCGCTCTTTGTACACTATCAGCGGTCAACTTAGGTAAAGTCGAGAATGTCAGCGATATCGAAGAGCCAGCCGAGCTGATCGTCCGTGCCCTTGATGCCCTACTCGACTATCAAGACTATCCTGTCAAAGCCGCTCAAAATGGCAGTATGCGCCGCCGTACTCTAGGTGTGGGCGTGATTAACTATGCTTATTACTTGGCGAAGAATGGCGTGCGTTACTCAGATGGCAGTGCTATTGGTCTGACCCATCAAACCTTTGAAGCGCTGCAGTATTATCTGCTAAAAGCGTCGAATAAGTTAGCAAAAGAGCAAGGCGCTTGTCCTGCTTTTAATGAGACCACTTATTCGCAAGGTATCTTACCGATCGATACTTATAAAAAAGATCTCGATAAGATCTGCCAAGAGCCATTGCACCTCGATTGGGAAACCTTGCGTAGCGAGATTACCGAACACGGTTTACGTAACTCGACCCTAACCGCGCTAATGCCATCTGAAACCTCAAGCCAGATTGCCAACGCCACTAACGGTATCGAGCCACCACGCGGTCTCGTGTCTATCAAAGCGTCAAAAGATGGCATCCTTAAGCAAGTTGTGCCTGAGATTGAAAAACTAGGCGGTCAGTACGAGCTACTCTGGCAAATGCCGAACAATGATGGCTATCTAAAGCTGGTCGCTATCATGCAAAAGTTCGTCGATCAAAGTATCTCAGCCAATACCAACTATGATCCTACGCATTATGAAGGCAATCGTGTACCGATGAAGGTATTGCTGCAAGATTTATTAACCGCGTATAAGCTGGGCGTGAAAACGTTGTATTATCATAATACGCGTGATGGTGCGAATGACGCGCAAGCGGATATGGAAGATGATTGTGCTGGTGGGGCTTGTAAGATATAGGTTTGCAAGAGAAGTTCTTTAAATAGAATTTTTAGAGGATGGCGGGTTTGGCTTTTAAGTCAAATTCGTTATTATCTTATAGTAAGCAAAAAGCACTGAACGACAAGCAACTAAAATGAAGTAAAACTTGAATATTCATCTGTGCATCTTGCAGTTGATATCTATATGTGAGTTGGAAATGACAAAGCCCAATATAATTTCTGTTATAGATATACATCATACTGATCATAATGAGAAGTGGTTCTTTAAAAATGCAAATGCAAAAAAAAAGAACTTATTAAGAGCGCTACTATATGATGAAAATACAGACACGAGAAAAGCCATTCTCAGGTTAAGGCAGATATGCGCAGTAAAAGAAATCATTGTAATTGAGAACATATTAGTAAAAAATAAAACACTAAAGAATAAAACAGAAGTTGAAAAAATAACTCAAAATTTGTTTCCCGAAGTTCCAGTTATTAGTAATCATCGTCCATTATTAGACCCTTTAGACTTCCAAAGGACATTAGGTTTAGTAAGTGGCTATGCTTACCAAAATAAAGATGTTTTAAATTTTTTCATAGAAAATATGCATAAGGTTAACTCTTGCATCCTACAAGGTGACTTTGATCAATGTGATGAACATATCAAAAATATAATAGACAAATGTGGTTATAGTTCAGCTTTGATAAGAAAAATTGTTCTAATAAATGAGCTATCTGATCAATTTGAATTAAACCCCTCTTTGTACACTTATAAATTTGTACAAGAATATAATGCAAACGGTGTTAATGTTTTTTTAAGCTCCCTTCAACAGTGCTACCAACCTGAAGTAGATTATTTTAGTTTGAAGAAGTCATTAATGAGATATACATCAGTAGACTCCTACTTGTCCTCTATGGTTCGTTTTAATCATAAACATAGACCTAACGAGTCGGAGCTTTCAAAAAACTTATATTATAGCTTGTCTAGCTCGCTAATAGATGCCCTGATCTACATAAAGCTAAACGAGGATTTGTACAACATAGATTCACTTAATGGTATTAAGTGGTTTATCGATAATTTTGACTCGTATCAAATCAGTATTGATAGTGTTTCTAAGTTTTATCTTGATTCATATCAATCAGAAAAAGAAAAAAGTGAGATTGAAAGTATTTTCTTCAAACAATCAAGTGCTTGGTATGACGTTGATGGAATCAAACCATATAGATTACTACTAGATTTCTTTAATGATAGTCCTAACTCTAGCTACTTAGATTTCGATGATCAATTATTGTTATCGATTCTAAATTCCTACGTAAAAACTAACAACCTAACACAATTAATTTCTCAGACAGGCATAGTAACTGGCAATAATAAAAATTTTAATTTCATAAAACTTATATCTGAAGGTTATGCTACAAAATCAGCCATATTTAATTATGAAGTTTTTATAAATTACGAAAACTGGATATTATCTACTAAACATTTATTTTCAATAATGGAAAGGACATCGGATTTACCAAGAACTATTGATAGCGAAAAAATGCTGTTAATGGCTTCCAATATTAAAGATATAGATTCACAGATTATTCTTTATATTCTTATAAGTAAAAAAACTCAAAATGATGAGCATGGTTTCCTACTTAGGAAAATGATACAGAGAATTACTATTGATAGATTTGAATGTAGTCTAATAAGTTTACTTGATTACTTTCATAAGATATCTCCAACTGTAGCATTGTATACATACGAAGTTTTGACTGAAGATTGCTTAGCTCTTATGCCTTTCTTAATTGATTCAGCATACATGATTACAGAAGTTAGAGCTAATCTACACGATTGGAGGGGCAAACACTCTACCCCTGAAGATAGAAATTCGTATTTTAAAATGGCTAAAGCCTTAAAAATTGAACACCAAATCAGTAAAATACGTAATAAGATTGACGATAATAGGATTTATGTGGATATAACACGTTTTAATGAATGGCTGTTTAATGAAGCATATATAAACCTGAACAATGCCATAATGGTTTTAGCACATCAAAACCTATCAAAATTTGAATCTCCCCAACTTTTAGATTTTATCAACACTATATATAATGAATTCTGTACTAATAGTATTTTTGGAATCACATCATATTTAGGTAGAAGAATAAGGCATGGTACTTTCAAAGGTCATGCTTTCTCAAACATGAATAGTTACATGGAAGAAGAGTTCTCTTTTTTAAAAGATTCTTCTTTTTCACAAACATGGACGAACTGGAAGTCTATTTACGAAAAAAAGATAGATAATATAATTACTGAAAAGCTTCATATTCAATCAGGAGATAAAAAAGGTGGTTTAATTAAACCAACTATTTACGACAACTCTTCAAAAGAAATAATTGCCAAAGATTGTATAGAAACTCTTATTAAAGACTACGAAATTAATGAGGGTAATGGTTGTATCTCAATTATTGATGAGTACTGTTGGAACCTTATAACTATTAACTTACGAGAAATAAATATCTTTTTTCAAAAAGAGAAACATGATGTTGTAGAGCTCGCTAAACGTTACCTGCTAGAGGAAGCTGAGATATTTATATCAGAGAACAATATAGAAACAAAAAAACCTTTCAGTCTAGACTTTCATAGAAATGTTAATGATAAATATAAAAAGATTAATGATTGGTTTCAAAGACCTTCTAGCGTAGCTCCTCAGATATTATTATCATTGTTATATACCGTAGTCGTGAAGCAGGTTAAAGAAACTTTTAAAGACTTCATATGCGATGAGGAGATTGTTATTGATAATGATATCGATCTTCTAGGTAGTTCTTTTCTTTGTATTTATGACGCATTGTACGTTGTAATTTATAATGCAGCTAAACATGGTAGCAGAACCTCAAGTTTATTTAGTCATATTTCTTACAACCCGGTTAGTCAACTAATTGATTTTGAAGTTAGCTCTAAACTAAATGATTCCGATAGTGAATATGAAATAAATAAACGACTCCAAATCTCTAGTGATGAAGATATTGAAAATGCTCAATTAATTGAAAACAATAGCGGTATTAAAAAGCTATATAATTTAAATCGTTATGATGATTATTTCACACTCAATGAAATAAAATGTTATGACAGAAAAGTTAATGCGTCCTTTACTTATAGGATTAAAACTAATGTTTAAAATACTAATCGTTGAAGATGATGAGTTTAAACTAAATAGCTTAATTGATTTTTTATATAAGAATCTTAAATCGATTGAAATACATGAAGCGACAAATCTATATGATGCTACTGTAACTATTAATAGCAAAAATTTTGATTTAATTTTACTTGATATGTCAATACCTAGTCACCCTCTTGAGATAGCCGGTGGAACGCCTAAGTCTCTTCCTATTGGTGGGTTGCAGATTATTTTTGAGCTTAAATCACTTAAAAGAACTGATGATTGTATAATTATTACGCAGTATCCAGACATAGAAATTTGCGGAAATCATTACCCAGTAAAACAAGCAGAAGATTATATATTTGAGAATTATAATTATAGGATACTAAAGTGCATTCAGTACTCCGAAGGAGCAAAATCATGGGAAATAGAACTCACAAAGGCGTTAAGTAATTATGAAAATTTTAATTCTTGAAGATGACGCATTAAAGCTTCAACATATACATTCATTGATTAACGGTATCGACTCAACAATTACAATAGAAAACGTAAGTAACTATCAATTATTTTATAAAAAGATCCTACTTGCTAAGTATGATTTAATATTGATGGATCTTTTGGTGCCACGTTTAGAAGGTGATGATCCTCAAGATTTAAGTAAAGAGCTAATGATAGCAGTAAGAGATGAAGATTGTATAAACTCAACTACTAACGTGATTGCTCTTACTAAGTTTCAGGAAAAAGCTCTAGATCATTTTAATGATTTAAATACTAAAGGTATTACTGTTATCACTTTTTCAGATGATAGAAATTGGGAAGAGCCAGTAGTCAGGTACATAACCGACAAGATTAACGTACCACAATATGATTTTGTAATTATATGTGCTTTGGAAAAAGAAGCGCTCGGTTTCACAAGAGCGGGTTACGACGTTTCAGAAATCACACCGATAAGAGGTTTGAATTGTAGAAATATTGATATTGATGCTTTTAGAGGTGTTATTGTAACTTGCCCTAGGATGGGTTTGGTGGACGCAGCAATTACATCTTCTCGAGCTATTGAGATTTTTCAGCCTAATTTAATTTGTATGAGCGGTATTTGTGCTGGTGTTGAAGGTGAAGCAGAAATCTACGATTTAATTATTCCTGATACTTGCTACCAGCATGACTCTGGAAAATGGACTATTGAAGGTTTAATTCCTGAACCGTATTCGGTACAACTAGATAATTCAGTCTATATTCATTTGCAAAGTATTATAAGCTTAGATAACTTTAGTAGTAGCTTAATGTCAAACATGAACCTTAAGAGGAGTCAAATACCTGAATATCTTGAAAATATCAATTTGACAACTAAATTAGGTGTAGCTTCTAGTGGTAGTACAGTCATTGCAGATAAAATAATCAATGAAAACGTGAAAGGTCAACATAGAAAAATAATAGCATTTGATATGGAGAATTATGCTGTATATGAAGCTGCTAGATTAGCCCATTCATCATTAAAATTTTTTAGTATCAAGAGTGTAGTTGACAACGGAAATGACGATAAAAGCGATAAATATCAAGAGTTGGCTTGTATTATTGCTGCAAAAGCTACAATAAAAATTCTTGAAAATATTCTTTAATATAAAAATATTATTTAATATAAACAGTATTTAAAATTTACGTATCAACCTTTTATTATTGTTAGTCAAAATATTTATAAAACCAGCAATGCTACAACGAGGTTTTTTAGCCCTGACTATAGCGGTATCCTGCCAACGCTGATGGCGATGCAGGCTGTGGCTGGGCGTAGTATCGAGGCAACAGGAATGCGACCAGACACAATAGACTGCACGCCAGCGGTTAGGCAGATACAAGCGGTAGGCGGGATTAGCTCCCAAAAACTGCTAAAATTAAATCTCATACAAAACAATAAAAACAGAGGTCATAAACATGAACTATACCGCAATCATCAAAGACGGTGGATTGTTTATCCCTAACGTATTTTCAGATCTAGATGATGGTAGCTCGCATATCGTCCAAGTACATGTCGATATCGAAGCTGTCCGTGAGCAATTAGACGTTAATGAAAGTCCAAAAAAGACAATAGCAAGACAGTCGAAAAGACCTGTGAAAAAAGCGACTAAGAAACAGATACACGATGCAGATTTGGATAAACTACGTCATAGTGCTACTGGTGAATTAGCCGCCTTTGATGATGGTGAGCTCAGCGAAATGCTAAAAGCTTATATGAATGATGAGCAGCTATCAGCGCAGATATCGCTTGAGAATTTATAGTTCTTAAAATGTATCTGGAAACCTGATAGATATATTAAGTTGTTATAATTAAAAGATATTTTCTTAGATCAATGAAGGAAAACACTATGACTCATGAAGTTGATGAACGGACAAATATATTGAGTTTGATAGATGATATTTCTGAAGAACAGAATGATATAGAGCTAGGTAAAATAGTTGAACAGCGAATAAATGATGGACAACCACCGATACGAGTAATATTAGACGATTTGTAATCCTATAACGAATACTTTTATTTTGCTGAGCTAAAGCCACAGCCTACACTTACTAACAGACGCATAACCAATAAAGGCCACTCCCATGACTTACTCAATCTTTAATCAAACGCCAAATGATGCTATGAAAGAGCCTATGTTCTTTGGTCAGCCGGTCAACGTCGCGCGCTACGATCAGCAAAAGCATCCTATCTTTGAGCAATTGATTGAGAAGCAGCTGAGCTTTTTTTGGCGTCCTGAGGAAGTCGATGTCTCAAAAGACCGTATGGATTATGGCAACTTGTCCTCGCATGAGCAGCATATCTTTACCAGTAATCTAAAGTATCAGACCCTACTCGACTCTATTCAAGGTCGTAGTCCCAACGTCGTGCTATTGCCATTAGTCTCTATTCCTGAGCTTGAGACGTGGATTGAAACGTGGACCTTCTCTGAGACTATTCATTCGCGCAGCTATACCCATATCATTCGCAATATTGTCAATGATCCTGGTCTTATCTTTGATGACATCATGCAAAATGAGCATATCTTAGAGCGTGCCTCTGACATCGCGAAGTATTACGATGACTTGTACTACAATGCCCAGCTCTATAATTTATATGGTGCGGGTACGCACCATATTAATGGCGAGACGGTCACCGTTGATTTGCGCTCGCTTAAAAAGCAATTATATCTCTGCCTTATGGCAGTCAACGTCTTAGAGGCGATTCGCTTTTATGTGTCATTCGCTTGCTCATTTGCCTTTGCTGAGCGCAAACTGATGGAAGGCAATGCCAAAATCATTAAGCTGATCGCGCGTGATGAAGCGCTGCATCTGACAGGGACGCAGCACATGCTCAATCTAATGCGTAACGGTCGCGACGATCCTGAAATGGTGGAGATTGCTGCTGAGTGTCATGAACAAGGTATTGAGATATTCCGAAAAGCAGCTGAACAAGAAAAAGAATGGGCAGGTTATCTATTTAAAGACGGCTCTATGATTGGTCTAAATAAAGACATTCTTTGCCAGTATATTGAATATATTACTAACTTGCGTATGGAAGCCGTTGGTCTACCATCAGCGTTCCCAAATTCAAAATCTAATCCAATACCTTGGATCAATACTTGGTTGTCCTCTGATAATGTGCAAGTGGCCCCGCAAGAGACTGAGATTAGCTCTTATTTAGTCGGTCAGATCGACTCTGATCTTTCAGATAACGATTTTGATGATTTTGAGCTTTAATACTGAATGACAGATTTGATTTATAAAGCTCAATTAAAAATATTTTAGAGAGTATTAAGTACGGCAGGGTTTATTATGACTTGGGTAACGACTAACAAAATGCGCTTTTATTTGCATGATGATGAGAGTCTGCTTGATGGGCTCTTGCGTACCGGTCATGATGTGAATTTTCAATGCCGTGAGGGCTATTGCGGTAGCTGCCGCGTGCTGAAGCTATCCAGCTCACATGAGGTCGACTACCCTTTTGCACCGCTGGCGATGATTGAGGATAATGAGATTTTGCCTTGTTGCTGCCGAGTCAAAGGGGTGATCCATATCGACCATGAGTTTATCAAGAACTAATACCTTTAGCGTTAACACCCTTAGAATAAGAAAATGAATCAAAAAAACGCGCTAACTCTATGCTAGCGCGTTTTTTTTGATCTGAGCGTCGCTCTGTATAGCCTACTGAACCGCACCGTCTTGCTCAAACAGCTTCATCAGCTCCTCACGCATACGATCACGCTCCTCCTCACTCATCATAGGTCTGTTTTGAGCCTGACCATGATAATCAGGCTCTTCAAGGCCACCTTGCCCACCTCCAATAGCGACAGGACGTTGCACGACTTCTTGTACAGGACGCTCCTCTAGCATAATCTCAACTTGAGCATTTTTGCCTTTACGCAATATTTGCGCGTTCAATACCATATTAGGCGGTTTACGCGCTACGTATTGAATTAGTCTATTGGCATCAGTCATCTCAACATCATCGATAGTCAAGATAACATCGCCTACTTGCAAGCCACTCTTAGCCGCTGGGCCTTGTGGGACGACTTTTAACACTTCGACACCCGTAGTGGTCTCAAGCTGGGTTGGATCACGTAGCTGTGATTGAATCTCAATGCCTAGCCAGCCACGACTGACGCGACCGTCCTTGATTAGCGCGTTCATCACTTGCTCAACCAGTGCCGTTGGGATAGCAAAGCCAATACCCATCGAGCCGCCTGAGCGTGAGAAGATAACCGTATTAATCCCGACCAACTCGCCACGCGCATCAACTAATGCGCCCCCTGAATTACCAGGGTTGATAGCCGCATCGGTCTGAATAAAGTCTTCAAACTTATTGACACCTAGACCAGTACGACCCGTCGCTGAGATAATGCCTTGGGTAACGGTCTGACCTACGCCAAATGGATTACCAATCGCTAAGGCTAAGTCACCAACGCGAATAGGCTCTTCACGAAATCCTAAAGGCGTAAGTCCTGTCATGTCGACTCGAATCACCGCCAAATCACTATCAGGATCCGTACCAATAACTTTTGCGCGGCTCTTACGCCCATCACTAAATGCTACGGTAATCTCATCGGCCTTTTCGACCACATGCGCGTTAGTCACGATATAACCATCTTCTGAGACGATAACACCAGAGCCTAAATTAGTAGGCCCTGCGCCTTGCTGACTGTCTTGATTTTCAAAAAATCGACGCAGGACAGGATCATCAATGTAGGGATGCTCAGCCATAGCTTGGGTGGTATAGATATTGACCACTGACTGTGAGGCGCGCGCGACCGCATTATGATAAGACGAAATCGGTGCAGGCGTATCGCTTACAGGTGCTGAGGCTTGTTGCTCCTCAGGCGTCGTCCTCGGCGGCTCCCAAGCGTTTGATGCGCTATTCATACTAGTGAATAGCCAAGTAAATGCAGCAAGAACTATTAATAAAAGCACCCAAGGCAGCCACTTTAGTAGCGTGCCCTTACTGTTAGCCTGTGAGTTGTTAGCTCGTGGAGACGACATATAAAACCTCTGTAAATTTTATGCGGCAAATAGTAGCGAATATAATACTTAATTAAAAAACACTTAGTTAAAATTTAGTCTGAGTCTATATTTTTCTTAATAATTAAGACACAGTCAAATAGAATTTATGTAGATCATTACCCTTGAAGACAAGGCTTAGCAATCATAAATAGTTTGATAAATAGCTTTAGCTAATAATTATAGCTGGGCTTACTATTTAATAGTAAATCTTCGTGTAGCCTTTAAGTTATCACGGTTAACGCAATTTTTGCTATCGCTTAATAGCGAAACCTTAGGACATATTGCGTCAATTAATGATGTGATAAACTACAGTCAATAATGATAACTTGCTTATTCATTTAAGCTTAGCAGATTAGGAATACTCAATGACCCATAACCATAATGTAAGTGCTCTGAGCGTAACCCGCAACAATGATACCCATACAAAACCATCTTCTATAACGCCACAGGCTCTAGTTGCATTCTGCGATGACTATTTAGAGGCAAGCGCATTTAAAGACTATGCTCCCAATGGACTACAAGTAGATGGTGGTCAAGTCATTACCAGTATTATAACGGGTGTTACCGCTTGCGAGGCGCTTATTGATGCCGCAATTGCGGCAAAGGCTGACGCTATCATGGTACATCATGGCTATTTTTGGAAAGGTGAATCTGAGCCTATCACAGGCATGAAAGGTCGCCGTATTCGTAAACTTATGCAACATGGCATCTCTCTGATCGCCTATCACCTCCCACTCGATGCGCATCCTATCATCGGTAACAATGCCAAACTTGCTCAAGCTTTAGGGTTAGCGATAACAGGCGCGCTGTATCCGCATGAATCGCATCCCGTCGGTAATATTGCAACATGCCTGCCGCAAAGTGCAGCAAGCTTGAGCGCTACTATTACTCAAGCTCTGCACCGTGCTCCACTACATATCGCCAGTAGCTTAAGTTTAGAAAGTATAAACTCTGAAAAAACTATCGAGCGTATAGGAATATGTACAGGCGGCGCACAAGATATGATTGACCAAGCGGCACTTATGGGCTGTGATGCTTACCTCTCAGGAGAGATATCAGAACGTACGACTCATAGCGCGCGCGAACTTGGCATAGATTATTTTGCTTGTGGTCATCATGCAACAGAACGCGGTGGTATTCAGGCTTTAGGCGATATAATTGCTGAACAATTTGCGCTAAAAGTAGACTTTATAGATATCGATAATCCTGCTTGATTGTTAATTTTTATTGCTGATTTATTAGTTTAACTTGAATAACAGCCTTTAGATCCCTATAAAGTGTAATTGTAAGAGAATGTTCCGTCATGAAACTTTTCATTAACTACAGCCTCCGGTTATAGCATTAGCATGGTTTGTTAAATCATTTTATATAAGTATCGCTATAAGTAATTAGATCCTTGTATAAGCTAATGTTGCACTCATTTTGAATTTGCTCTTAAATATTTATCAGCGTTTTGGCTTTGCTATGCAAAATAGCGGTAAATTTAAGAGACTTTATAATGACGCTGGATGATCGCTATTTGATATGAGATTATTTTTACTAACAGTATCTAAGGTAATTATTTTTATCCTTAGACCTAGATTACTTAGTGGTTATCGCAATAATTTATTCATGACCTGACCCCTGTATCGCGTAATTAAGCTCGTTATAGTGAAGCGACTATTAAGTGAGTTATCTTTACAAGTTCAAAGTTTGCTATTTATTTAAGTGACTTGTTAATTTAGATAATCCACTAATTTAAGCAGCTTACTAACGAGTTATCTGACTATCATTTTTATTTATAGCTTTATTATCGATCCTATATTTAATTGATAATAAGCGTAAATTGTAATTAAAAATATAGTCGTGATTAATAGTCGTGATTATTTAAATGATTAAAATTATGCTGATACAAAGCAATGCTTGCCTAACTACTGTGTGCTATAGCACCTAATAGAATGGCATTGTACAAGTCGCAGTTTTAGCTATAAGTTAAATTATGCTAAACGTGCGCTTGAGGGTGAGTAGGATGGCTACAATTAGGAGACATCCATGCAGCGTATTACTTATCGTGTAAAAGTATCTGTGCAAGGCGCTAAACGTAGTATTACCCATTTACTACGGCCCGCTCAGCGTTTGCTTAACACCAAAAGTAACCTCGTTACATCTGTTCCATCGGCTAAAGTCACTCGTTTTGCCAAGTCCAAAAAGGTGGTGCAGGTTTCTAGCATCGCTATGCTATCTCTACCTGCTCAAAGCTTAACCACTACTAATAGTGATGTATCTGCTTATGATCAGGTTATTGTCAGTAATACTTTGACGATTGCAGCAGTCCCAGGTGATAGCACTTATTTTGCCACCGATGGCTTCCAGCATGGTTTTGGCTACGATTTAGTACGCAGCTATGCCGATGAGCTTGGCGTGGCTATCCGTCTTAAGGCTTACGCTAATGAAGAGGCGGCTCTTAGAGCACTAAAGTCAGGTGATGCTGATATGGCACTGACTACCGCCAGCACTGAGCTGAGAAATGAGCTTGCTCTACCCTCAGTCAATGTCAGCTGTGGCTATGATACTAGCTTGACCAAGAACGGCCTACACCCCAAGGTCAGCTGGGCTTTTCAAGAGTCTGACGATCCTCTATCAAAAAAAGCCAGCAGCTTTTTATGCAATAACATCAAGCTTAATAACACCCAAAAGCTAGCCGCATTTTATAATCAAAACTTGTTAAAAGATGCGTACAGTCAGCAGCACTTTCAAAAGACCTTGACTGAAAAGCTGCCTGATTATCAGTCTTCTTTTAAGGCGCAAGCTCAAAACTATAATCATGACTGGGAGCTGCTCGTCGCAATGGGTTACCAAGAGTCGCATTTGGATGCGAGCGCCGTATCGCCTACTGGGGTGCGCGGTATTATGATGCTGACCAACGTTACTGCTAAAGAGATGGGCGTCGCTGATCGCGTTGATCCTTATCAAAGTATTGGTGGCGGCGCGCGCTATCTTAAGCAAGTAAAAGCAGACTTTGCAGATGTACCCAAAAGGGATAGAGTTTGGTTTGCCTTAGCAGGCTACAATATGGGCCCTAATGCGGTAAAGCGTATTCAACGTAAGCTACGTGCACAGGATATAGATGATAAGAGCTGGGCAAATGTATATTCTTATATGTCTGAAAATAAAGCAGATAACAGTCGCTATGGACAAGCAATGCATTACGTCAGCAATATCAGAAGTTATCTCGAAACGATTAAGACCCAGACAGTTTAATCGTTTCTGTTAATGCGTTAGTCTTTGTAGGGTGTGTTCCATCGCACCGTCAGCTGAGATACAACCGCTAATCAGTAGTTAGTCAATCGAATTCATATCTCTTAACCATGTAAAAAGGCGACTCTTAATAGAGTCGCCTTTTTAGTGCTAATCGCTCTAAAACACAGTATTAACGATTAGGAACCGTTAGCTTCTGACCACGCTGGAGCATAGTATCCGCTGCAATACTATTCATATCAGCCAGCTCTTTGGTTGAGACACCATACTTACGTGCCAGTCCAATTAAGCTGTCACCTGAGCCTACCGTATAGCTAACGGTAACTTTAGGAACTTTGAGGGTTTGTCCGCGTTGCAATTGTGCATTAGCCGCAATGTCGTTAGTTGCTGCTAAGTCCTGCACAGATACGCCGAAACGCGCTGCTAAAGCAATCAAACCATCACCCGATTGTACCTTGTAGTTTTCAGTGTTGCCTAGCTTCTTGCCATTACTGCTGCTAGAGGTGCTGGTTTTATTACTACTGGTATTGCTACTCGTACTGCTGCTAGATGATGAACCACCGCTACCATTAGCAGGAATGGTCAAGCTGCGCCCTAATATTAAGTTTGAGGTAGTGCTTAGATTATTAGCTGCTGCCAAGTCACTTACGCCAATCTTGTAACGATTGGCCACCCCAATTAAGGTATCACCTGATTGAATCTTGTAGCTGACAGGCTTGTCATTGAGCTTGATATCTACTTGAGCTTTAGACGCTGGCACTTTTATCGTTTGACCGCGTTGCAGACGTGCGTTGGCATCAAAGCTACTATTAACCGCCGCTACTTGCTCAGCACTCACCCCAATGCTATTGGCAATACCTATCAAAGTTTCGCCTGATTTTACTTTGTAAGAGCTCGTCGCCACTGAGCTGGCACTGCTTGAACTACTGCTGCTTGAGTTACTACTTGTCACACTCGTATCAGCATTAGCAGGGACTTTTAGAGTCTGGCCTACATATAGGGAATCTCTAGCACCGATACCGTTGAGACCCGCTAGTGCTTGCGTCGAAATACCGAACTGTTTTGCTAAGGCAATAAGTCCATCACCTGAGCGCACTTTGTAGTTCTTGGTTGCTATGTTTGGCTTACTTGGAGCGGCAGCTGGCGTGCTAACAGGGGCTTTTACTTTGCCCGGAATTAACCATAGCTTTTGCCCTCTGAGTAAATCGGCACGACTGCTTATATTATTATAGCTGGCCAACTGAGTGACCGATAGACCAAAGCGGTTGGCGGTACCGATAAGGGTATCGCCGCTTTGTACAACATAGCTCTCAGGCTGGCTGGCTGTTGTAGCGCTAGTACTGCTTATAGGCTCAATGGTTTTGGCATTATATAAATACAGCGTACTACCTGATAATAAATTGGCATTGGCGTCAATCTGATTCCACTCTGCAATATCACGCCAGCTCACGCCAGCTCGGGTAGCAATATTAGATAAGGTATCGCCGCGCTTTACCGTATAAGTAGAGCGTTCACCTTGCGGTTTTGGCTTATCGGTAGCTTTATTTGAAAAGGTTATTTTTTTCTCTTTACCACTAGCCTCTAAGATAGACTGCTGGGTTTGGATTGCTGAGAGCTTAATATTACCGTCGACGGCGCTAACGATATCGCGCTGCTCAGGCGTTTGCCGTTGAATCTGTTGAGCAATAAAGTCACGCTCAGCTGCACTTAGTGGTGGCTCTTGGGTAATAGTATTATTACGGGTTATCTGTGCTGAGGTCGTCGGCAAGCTATTGCTGCTCTTAAGTTCAGCATTGATTTTATTGGTTTCACTGCTAGTAATCGGCGGCTCACTACTGACTGACGCATTACTGCTATACACTGAACTGCTGGTCGGCGCTTGAGTCGGTGAGATATAACTCGTCGTTTGCTGCGGGACGCTGGCGCTCGAAGCATACTCCGCTAGTCCACCACCAGTAGAAGGCAGTGAGGAGCTAGTATAAGGCTGATTGTTATAGCTTGGTGTATTATTTGAGGCGCTGCCAGGTGTCGTTGAGGCAATCACATTACTACTACCATTACCTCTTAGGCTGCTCAACTTTGCATCGACATTGAGATCAACGTCATTAGGAATAATCACCCGCTGCGGACCTGACGAGTCAACACGAGAAGAGGTCAATGCGGTATTAAGCCTTTCTAGCTCATCATAACTGACACCCGTCACCTGTGATACCTCAGCTAAGCTGACGCCATAATTAGCAGGCACGCTGCGAAAATGCTGACGGTTGGCGATAGCTGGCAGATAAACCCCAAATTGCTGTGGATCAGCGACGATTTCAGCTACTGCCAAAAAGCGCGGCACATAATTCATCGTCTCTGTTGGTAATCTGAGTGACCAATAGTCGGTCGGTAAGCCTTGCGCTGCATTGGCGTCTATTGCTTTTTGGACACGACCAGGGCCTGCATTATAAGCCGCTAATGCCAGCTCCCATGAGCCAAACTGATTATGCAGAGCGGTCAAAAAGTCATAAGCGGCTCGTGTTGACTCAATGACATCTCGACGACCATCATAGGTACTGCTCTGATTAAGACCATAGATGCGACCCGTACTGGGAATAAACTGCCATAATCCTGCCGCAGCTGCGCTACTAGTTCCACTGGGGTCATAGGAGCTTTCAATGACAGGCAATAGCGCCAACTCAGTTGGAATATTACGACGTTCAGCCTCACGTACTGTATGATAAAGATAACGACTTGCTCGGGCAGTAAGGCGATTTAGATAGTCTTGTCTGCTAGTAAACCAGCCCTTTTGACCTTCGATACGTTGATTATAGGTAGCTTGACCGCCATTCATACGATAGCCTGCACGCAGACGACTCCATAAATCACCGTACTGTTGAATGGCAAGCTTATTGCCCTCAACCATCGTCATGTCACTGGCTTCAAGCAAATCCGCCAGCTCATCTAGGCTATCAGCATCCAGATAGGCTGTTGAATAATCGGTGCCTGTATTGGCGGTAGGCTGAGTCACCACTGGTGGTTGACCAACAGGGCGCTTGGTCACTACTGGTGCCTGTTTGGAGATCGTACCTTGTCTGACAGTCGAGGTATTGCTACAGGCGCTAATGAGTAGCGTTGAAATAACTAGCGTCAAAGGTAATGCGACGAATGAGCGAGATTTGGAGGACACAGTAGACATAATTATTGATATTTCCTAGCAGCGAGTACGGTTAACTTGTATAAGAAACTAAACGGCTTATCTAATAGCACTTTTTAATGAGTAGCTTAATCAGTAGTATAGTATGCAATGCTAGCTAAAAACCATAACTAGCTAAAGATATTGAATTAAATTTTAATTTAGTAATGAGTAAGATGATTATCCCGACATCAATTGTCACAGGCTATCATATCTACTCTAATGACAACTGCTTTGAGTTGCCTTTAATCAATCGATAATTAATCAATGGTCACTTGTGATACTGCTCTAAGTAATACCGCATTGCCGGTGGCTACCGTTAAGGTGACTCGTGAATTAGTAACAAACGAGACATCTTGACCATCTTTGACCCAGCTTTCGGTCGTAGTCACATTGGCTTTTGCCTGTTCACCAGTCGTCACGATATTATTAATGCTAATCTCATAACGATAATTGGACGTTTGATTCCAGCCTGTTTGTAGCAGTTTTAGGTAGGCGTCTTTGTCTAAACTAGTCGACTTGCCTTTTCTAGATAAAGAAATCAGCGCGTCATCAGACACCAAACGTGCCACTTGATTAATATTTTTGCTGTTGGCAGCGGATTTCATGGCAGATGAGTAATTCTGAACTAAGCTATCTGTCATAGTCGCCGCTTGCGCGCTGATAACAAAAGTGCTGGCGACCGCTGCTAGGGCAACGATACTGGTACTTTTAATGAGTAAAGCGAATAGACCTTTTTTCCATAGTTTTTTCATCATAATCCTTAGCAATAATAGTGGTTAAGTATGCAGCACTAAATATTTATACTTCAAGATTTAACTGACCTTAGGTTATAGTTATTCCTAAATCTTAATACAAATTATTTAGCCGTTTTTTTAGCCTAGCTTTAGCGTATCATTAATTTATCACAACCATGTAACACCCTGTGTGAGTATTGATATAACACGCTTATGCCTTTCTTATAATAAAGCTTATACATCTATAATAGTCTTATCATAAAATAAAATGAAAATTGCCTTTAGGCTCTAAAAGTCAAAACTACATTCTAGCCTCATTATTTTGTTTTTCATGCTCTTCATCATCACTAAGTTTCATACCCAAGCGCTCAACTCGTCTATCCATCATCTGCCGTGCGAGCGCCTGCATATCTTCAACTCGATCAATCTCGTCAACGATCTCAAGCCCTAATAAAGTCTCGAACACATCTTCTAAAGTAACGAGTCCTTTGACCTCACCATACTCACCGACGGTGATGGCGATATGAATGCGGTTTTTTAGCATTAGCTCTAATAGATCAAATAGCTTCATCTTCGAGAATACAAAGCTAATTTCCCGCTCAAACTGGGTCAAGGGCTTATGCATCGCATGGTTTACTTTAGCGAGTAGCATGTCCGTCTTGAGCACAAATCCTGTAATGTTATCCAAATCGCCATCATAAATAGGTAGCCGCGAAAAGGTTAGTTTAGGTCGATCAACCATCACCTCAGCGACTGTCTTAGTCTGCTCAAACGCCAGCATTACCGAGCGCGGCGTCATGATATCTTCAACTTTTATCGCACCAAAAGCTAATAAATTACGAATAATACGCGCCTCAAGCGGATCAATTTGACCCGCCTCTTCACCAATATTCGTTAACGCTGCAAACTCACGGCGACTAAACACATTAGTATCTTTACCACCGACCAGCAGCTTAGTTAAGCGCTCAGACAGCCAAATAAGCGGATATAAGACAATAATAATTCCGCGCACAAAGTATGCGACAGGTCCACTTAACTGACGCCAGTAGACTGTGCCTAAAGTTTTGGGGATAATTTCAGAAAAGGTAAGAATCGCTAAGGTCATTAACGCTGAAAACAGCCCGAACCAAGCACTACCAAAAACGATAGTCGCTTGCGCACCAGCGCCAATAGAGCCTAGTGTATTCGCAATAGTATTAAGCGTTAAGATAGCGGCCAAAGACTGATCGACGCTGTCTTGCTTTAAACGCTTAAGCATTTTTGCTTTTTTGGGATTACTCTCTTGCACATCAGCAATATATGATGGCGTCATACTCAGCAATACAGACTCTGCCATGGAACAGACAAAAGATAGACCAATAGCCATACTGACAAAACCAATGAGCAATAACACATTGGCAGTGGTCGGTTCAGTTAAAGTCTCAGCAGCAAAAGCAGGATAAGGTAGTATCAAGAATATCAGTAGTAAAGTATAAGACATAAGCCTTGCAAATTTACTATGAAAATAATCGGATAAATAAAGATGGCAGGCAAACCTCATCGGCGGAGGTTCTGCAGGCGCTTCTTGTTCAGAGGCGCACGAATGAGATAAGCAAGGTGTAAACATAGGATTGGGGAGCAAGGGTAAGTAACCTAAAGATTATGAGAAGAATAAAAGGTAATTTAGAAAAAACATCAAACACAAAATATTAAATACGGGGTATCAAACATAAGGTTTTTAATGATTCGATAGTAGCATTGATAAAGCTGTTTAACAATAATTTGTATGGGCAACTACTGTTTATTTTCGTAGATTTTTGCCATTATACTTTAGTTTTTAAATCGCCATATTAAATCATTCATGACAGCGATAGCGTTTATCGAACTTGCAAGATATCTGCCTAGCTCAAAAACAACAGCGCCAATCGCAAAAATATACCTATGCGCTAGTATTAACTAATGCTAAGCCTAAGAAATTTTGTTACTATGCGTCTAATTTTATTATTATCTACGACTTACTGAGAGAATTTATGAGCTTTTTTATCCAATCTGCCCATGCCGCTGAGGCTGCTGGCGGCGGCGCTTCGTTATTTGGTCAAATCTTACTACCTGTAGCTTTTTTTGCTATTTTTTACTTTTTAGTCATTCGTCCACAGTCTAAACGCACCAAAGAGCATCGTGCTATGGTCAGCGCTTTGACTGTAGGTAGCGAAATTATCTTTGCGGGTGGTCTTATGGGCCGCATCAAATCTTTAGAAGGCGACTACGCCATTGTAAGCCTGAATAATAATACTGATGTCAAAGTACAACGTGCATCAGTGATTTCAGTACTGCCTAAAGGTACTATTGAAAGCGTTTAGATTGTCAAGACAATCTAGCGTATCAATATAAAAATTTATAAAATGACCGTTAACGATTTACGGTCATTTTCTGCTTACTTGTGGCCTGCATCGCCAGTATTTTATTAACATAAAGAAGTGATTATGCAATATCCCGCTTGGAAATACTTCGTTATCGTCATCGTGCTCATAGTAGCTGGTCTCTATGCAGCGCCCAACCTCTATCCTGATGAGCCCGCTGTACAGATCACTAGTGCTGCGGCTGGCACTCAGCTGTCTGAGGGGGTGTTGACTCAGTCGCAAAGCCTGCTCGATGATGCTGGCGTGAGTTATATAGACGGTAGTTTTGAGGGCAATAGCGCTCTGCTACGTCTAAATAATTCAGTTACTCAGCTCAAAGCTCGAGAGGTGCTGATACAGAACTTAGGCGATGATTACGTAGTCGCGCTCAATTCAGCGCAAACGACTCCGCAGTGGCTACGTGATATCGGTGCCAAACCGATGAAACTAGGACTTGATTTGCGCGGTGGCGTACGTTTTGTCTTAGAAGTAGATATGGATGAGGCCATAGAGCAGCGTTTGAATAATGCAAGCCGTGAAGCGCGTAGTAGTTTGCGTGCTGAGCGTGTCGCTGTCAAAGGGATTAAGACTGAAGGGCAAACTATCGCTCTGCATTTCGCTGATACGGATACCCGTAATCGCGCGCAAAATATTTTGCAAGGCGCTATGGGTAATGATTTTAGCTTACAGTCATCAATCGATGAGCAAGGCCCTGCCCTTATCATGGCATATAACGATGCCAAATTAGATGAGATCAATAGCTACGCGGTCAATCAAAACTTAAATACTTTGCGCAATCGTATTAGTGAGCTTGGGGTTGCTGAGGCGCTCGTACAGTCACAAGGTGCTAGCCGTATCGTTGTTGAGCTACCAGGGATTCAAGATCCTGCTGAAGCCAAGCGGGTATTGGGCCGTACTGCCAATCTCGAGTTTAGAATGGTTGCCAAGGATGCTGAGAACTTTACAGGGGGTATTCCGCCTGCAGGTACTGAAGCGTTCCCCTTTGAGACTCTTGATGGGCCGCCCGTGCTGCTTGAGCGCCAAGCTATTGTTACCGGTGAGAAAGTCACTGATGCGCAGACCAATGTTGATCCAGAAAGTGGTCAGCCTGAGGTTAGCATTACTTTAGATAGTGCCGGTGGTAAGCTGATGCAAAACGCGACTCGTACGCGTGTTGGCGATCAGATGGCGGTATTGTTTATTGAAAATAAGCAAAAAATTACTTATGAAGAAGATCCAACTACAGGTGAAATCACGGAGATACGTACGCCGTATTCTGAGACTAAAGTCATTAACCGCGCTAATATTCAGGCGGTATTAGGCTCTTCCTTCCGTATTACAGGTCTAGATAGTAGTGCCGAAGCTGCTGAGCTTGCCCTGCTCCTACGCTCAGGCGCACTCGCTGCTCCGATGTATTTTGTTGAAGAGCGCACCATTGGCCCATCACTTGGACAAGAGAATATCGATAAAGGCTTATTCTCAACTCAAGTAGGTTACCTGTTAGTCTTTGCCTTTATGATTATTTTTTATCGGGTGTTTGGCGTCATTGCCAATATCGCCTTGGCAGTCAACGTTATTATCATAATCTCCATTATGTCTATCTTAGGCTCATCACTCACCTTACCTGGTATCGCAGGTATTGTACTGACTATCGGTATGGCGGTCGATGCTAACGTGCTGATCTTTGAGCGCATACGTGAAGAGCTGGCAAATGGTATCAAACCAAAGAATGCGATCAGCGCAGGGTTTGATCGCGCCTTTAGTAGTATCTTTGATGCCAACATCACCACTTTGCTAGTCGCCTTTATTCTATTTGCCATTGGTACGGGACCGATCAAAGGCTTCGCAATTACATTAGCTATTGGTATTGTCAGCTCGCTATTTACCGCTATTTTGGTCACTCGAGCGCTAGTACAAATTGCTTATGGTAAGCGCAAATCAATCAAACGTCTGAGCATCGGTTAGGAGAATACTATGGCGATCGAACAAAAAGGCCCTACCAATAAAGACAACACACCGACTTCTAATAGTTCAGGTGGCAGCTCAGGTGGTGGTTCCAATAGTGGCAATGAGGCGGCACAAGAAAAAGCACGCCGCCGCCGTAATAAGCCACGCCGCGATGGCAAAGGCAGTAACACTCAGACTAATAAGTCTAGTGTCAAGGCTGACACTACTAAAAGCAAAAAGCGCGGTGAAAAAACATCCCATAGCTTAGCAGTACAGCCACCGGTAGCGACGCATGAGCCTATCGATAGCATGGATAGTATGGAGGAGAGCGCAGCGGCACAAGCTGAGGGCGGTATCAAAGCGATTGGTAATCAGCGTATTATCCCGTTTATGAGTATAGAGAAGCCGATGGGTATTCTATCTATCATCTTGGTGATTGGTAGTATCATCGCTATTGCAGTTAACGGTCTTAACTTCGGTCTGGACTTTACGGGCGGTGTCTCAGCTGATGTAGCATACGAGCAGCCTGTTGAGCAAGTTGCTGTCGTGCAAGCGCTTGCAGATAATGGCTTTGATGATGCGGTCGTACAGTACTTAGGGACGCGAGATGAGCTGCTTATTCGCCTGCCACCACAAGCGGATGATATCAGTGGCTTAAATACCAATCTTGAAAACGCCTTAGCGCTACCTAATAATCAAGTCGAAATCACCAACGTTAATATTATCGGTAGTCAGGTCGGTAATGAGGTTTATCTCAACTCATTAATGGCGCTAGCTTTAGCGCTGGTTAGTATGCTCGGCTACGTCGCGCTACGCTTCCAGTTCAAACTAGCATTAGGTGCTGTGTTATCGCTATTCCATGACGCTATCGTGACTATCGGGGTTTTTGCGCTATTTGGTTTCCCCTTCGATTTGACCGTACTAGCGGCTATCTTAGCGCTGATTGGTTATTCATTGAATGATACCATCGTCGTCTACGACCGTATCCGCGAGAACTTCCGCCGTGTACGAGGCATCACCCCGCGTCAAACCCTTGATCTCTCATTGACCGAGACTTTGCGTCGTACTATTATGACCATCTCGACGGTACTATTAGTCGTGCTGGCTATGATGTTCTTAGGCGGTGACGGCTTGTATTGGTTCTCAGTGGCGCTATTTATTGGTCTGCTTGCGGGTACTTATTCTTCAACTTATATTGCCAGCTCTATTCCATTGGCAATGGGTCTATCGCGTGATGACTTTGTTGTAAAAGTAAAACCTGAGTTTGAAGAAGAAATCGTCACTTTCAATGACCCAAAAATGTTTGAGCAAGAGTAGTTATAATAATCCAGTAAAACGTTGCTAATGTTTGCAGCGTCTTATAAACACTCTATAAAAGCACCTATTCGTTAGGTGCTTTTATCTTTTTGCTGTTTTGTGCATACTGCTTTTGTATGCCGCTCTTCGTATACTAGTACAAGCGATTCTTTCATGACTTCAGTTGCCCCACCTAACACTCTTACTCCTATTGATACTCGCTATAAGCGTATCATTGCTATTGCCGTGCCTGTGATGTTGGCTAATTTGGCAGTGCCTCTACAAAGTGTGATTGATACGGCTATCGTTGGTAATATGAATGACGCAGCGAAGCTGGCTGGCATGGGTTTGGCTATTCAGTTACTGTCGCTATTACTGGTCAGCTTTAACTTTTTGCAATATGCTTCTTCGGGATTATCTGCGCAGGCACTCGGACAACTGGCGAACAGCAATTATGAAAAGGGTAATAAGAATAATGTAGAAAACTCTATAAAATCGCAATCTCCCCTATTACCTATTTTGCAGCGAGCGCTACTACTGGCTTTTGTTATTGGCATGGTATTGCTGCTGGCAAAGCCTTGGCTAATTGATTATGGCTTGCAAGCTTTATCAGCCAATCCTGCCAGTGGTCTGGCTGCCAAGACTTATTTAGATGTGCGTTTTTGGGGCGTCATCGCTGAATTAATGAACTTTGCCTTTATTGGCTGGTTTGCAGGGCAAGGCAAGACCCGCTATATGCTCTATCAACAAGGCTTTATCGCCTTTGCTAATATTACTTTGACCTTGTTTTTTGTTTATGGTCTACAGATGGACTTGGTCGGTGTGGCATTAGGCACCACTATTGCGTTTTGGCTGGGTGTAGTATTAGCGCTCTGGCTCAGTCGCCAACATTTAAGCATCAATTGGCAGGCCTTATTTGCTATCAATCCAGAGCAGTTTACTCGCTTTAAGATGCTTAGGCTATTTATGCTGAATAAAGATATTTTTATTCGTACGCTTATCTTGACGGTAAGCTTCGCTTGGGTCACTCGCTTATCAGCGCAAAGTGGTGATTTGGTGCTGGCGGCGAATGCTATTTTACTACAGATATTGAGTATCTCAGCTTTTGCGCTTGATGGTGTGGCAGTATCTGCTGAAACCTTGACCGGTCAAGCAGCAGGTCGCCGTGATTGGAAGCGTTTTGCTATCATCGTCAAACGCACAGGTATCGTCAGCTATGGACTTGCTCTAGTGCTCAGCTTGATTTGGTGGGCTGCAGCACCTAGTTATTTGACAATGATGACTAATATTAGTGAGGTCTTTAATTTAGCGAACGCCTATAAAAATTACGCTATTTTATTACCGCTGATAGGCGTTGGCGCATATTGGATGGATGGGATATTTTTTGGTTTGACCGCAGGCAGTGTCATTCGCAATGCGGCTATCATATGGGCGGCTATCTTTTTTCCGATTAGCTGGCTGCTTTATCAGCGTTATGATATGACCGGTATTTGGCTCAGTGTCTGGTGTATTTTGATCTTGCGCATGCTAGTGCTTGGGGTATATCTATATCGAGCACAGCGCACAGGCAGCTATGAGATTTTGCAGCCTGACCAATAATGGCTGTGCCATTCCTCATAAAAATTGAGAGTAAAGCTAAGCAAAGATGTCATGAAAATAGCAAATTTTCGGCTTAGATAAAATAATAAGTATATAGAACGCTAAAATCTAGGATATCAAATGGAAACCTATTCGCAAGTACAATTACAGACGACTCAATGGGCACAAGGCTTTAAAAAAAGTATTCCTGTCGCCATGGGGTACCTGCCAGCTGGCATCGCATTTGGCGTGTTGGCGCAAGTGGCAGGCGTGCCTATATGGGCGACGATTATGCTTAGCATAGTTTTGTATGCAGGAGCCGCGCAATATGCTTGTTTGCCGATGCTGAGTGCGGGCTTACCTGTGGGAAGTATGGCGACTAATATCGCTGCTATTAATCTGCGTCATGTGTTCTATGCCGTGCCTTTATTACAAACCATGCCGACCCAAAAGCTCGCCAAGACTTACTGCCTATTTGCTCTCACCGATGAGACCTTTTCGGTGATGACCAGCTTGCCTGTCAGCGAGCGACGAGCACTTATGTTGCCGATTAGTCTATTTAATCAAAGCTGGTGGGTGCTAGCGACGGCAATCGGGGTGATGATAGGTAGCGCCTTAAATGATCTAGTGCCGAATTTGGACTTTGCTTTAGTATGTCTATTTGCCATTTTGGCTTATGAGCAATTTAAAATGATTAAACGATATTTCCCAATTATCATAGCCGTTATTAGCTTAGCTATCGCCTCCCTATTTACCAGTGATTGGTTATTACTCGTGGCGATTGCTATCTGTATGGTAATGATTTTAGCACGTGGATTTTGGTTAAAAAAAGTGGCTAAAAAAGCGAGGACTAGCAAATGACAAGTAGTTATTTAATCTTAGCAACTTTTGCGATGGCAGCTGTGACCTTTATCACTCGTGCAATACCTGCGCTGATACCTCAAAAGTTACTCGACAAGCCTTGGCTACATCGTCTTAACGAGAGCTTACCGTTATCGGTGATGGTCTTACTGATTCTAACCAGTCTGAGTTATCTAGATTTAAATATAACCACTCGCATTGATAGTCCAGAGTTACATTTATTATTATCACAAATAGGCGCTTTGGGATTGGTATTACTCGTCTATCATGTAAGCCGTCAGCTACTGGTCAGTATGGTCGTTGGCATTGCTGCGTTAAATGGCTTGCTTTGGGTGTTTGAGCGGTTTTTGGGTTAGATTGGCGTTTATTTTCTTTTTATAGATTAAAACCCTGATTGTGTATCATGGCGAATAAAAGGTGCAACAGACTCACCCGACATTTCAGAGCTTAAGAAAGGAGGCTTTAAATGGAAAATCCAGAAGAGTTAAATATAGGTATGTCATTCGTTCGAATAATAGCGAAATACATAAGAAGAGGATGGTATCGGGTTGGTGGTAGAGGAGATAAACTAAATTGTATAGTTTTTCATACTCACCAAGATGACGGTGATAAAACAGAAAAACTTATCCGTCCATTGCTTAGTGATTATTGGTTTTTTGATCGTTTTGCCTCTAACCGCTTTTTAATTTGTTCAAAGCTGTACCACCAACTATCGATTATAGAAAAAAGGGATATGCAATATGTTAATAAAACACATCCTAATCATAGTTATGAGACTGGTAGCGAGATGAAAAAGTTGATAGAGATTATTGATAAAATGGACTAAAGTTTGTTATATCAGAAAGCGTAGGGTAGGTTAGTTTTGTCAAATTCTTGTAGAGAATATAGACAAGACGTAACCCACTGTTGAATGTTTGAATTATAGATTTGGTGGGTTAAGCTATCGCTAACCCACCCTACGCTTTACTCAAGGACTAAGCTGAATTTGCCGAGGGTGAGCGAGGAAACAACGAAGCACAGCTTTTGCCGAGGGACGAGGCGTGAAGCTAAATATTAAAGAACGATAACCCAAGCCCCGCATATTTCACGACTATTAAAGAACTCAAATCTAGAGGCCATTCTTTTAAAACACAAAAAAGCTGGACTCACATAGAATCCAGCTTTTTTTATTATCAAAACTTTTATATCTAAACGCTTAGATCTCTTCAACACCCATCATATCGACTGGGGTGTCCGCGACTATTTGCATGCCCTTCTTGCCTGTTTTAGCCGTTTCACTACGCTGCTCTTGCAAATGATCAAGGTACGCTTCGTTGATCTGACCTGTGATATAACAGCCATTAAATACGGCACAATCAAAGCCTTCAACACGGCTATGCTTGGTATCTTTTACCGCATCGATCAAGTCATCTAAATCCTGAAAGATTAAGCGATCAGCACCGATAATTTTACGGACTTCCTCGACGCTATGACCTGAAGCAATCAGCTCACTACGTACAGGCATATCAATACCGTAGACGTTAGGATATTTAACAGGTGGCGCGGCACTAGCAAAGAATACCTTTCGCGCGCCCGCGTCACGGGCCATCTGAATAATCTCATAACAAGTCGTGCCACGGACGATTGAATCATCGACTAGCAAGACGTTTTTACCTTTAAACTCTAATGGTACAGCACTCAGCTTTTGACGCACTGACTTTTTGCGCTGCTGCTGACCTGGCATGATAAAGGTACGCCCGATATAGCGGTTTTTCATAAAGCCTTCGCGGTACTTAATATTCATCTGTAGCGCCAGCTCCATCGCTGAGGTGCGCGAGGTATCAGGAATAGGAATGACCACATCGATATCGTGATCCTCGCCCCACTCTTTCATGATCTTTTGTCCTAGTTTTTCACCCATGCGCAGACGTGATTTATAGACAGAGATATTATCCATGATCGAGTCTGGACGAGCAAAATACACATATTCAAAGATACACGGTGTGTACTCTTGCTGCTCAACACACTGATGGGTATGCAGCTGATGATTTAGATCAATGAAGATTGCCTCACCTGGCTTGACGTCACGGATGATAGTATAGCCACAACCTGTCAAGGCCACTGACTCAGAGGCGACCATGTATTCTGTACCGCCATTCGCGGCTAAGCGCTCACCAAAGATTAGCGGACGAATACCATTAGGATCACGAAACGCTAATAAGCCATGACCCGTAATGAGGGCCACTACTCCATAAGCACCTTCGATACGGCTATAGACAGCAGTCACTGCTGAAAAAATATCCACAGCGGTTGGATGAGTTTTATCTAAATTTTGCATCTCATGAGCCAAGACATTCAATAAAACTTCAGAGTCTGAGTCGGTATTAAGATGACGACGGTCTTCTACATAAAGTGATTTGGCAAGGCTCTCAGCATTAGTTAAGTTGCCATTGTGCGCCAAAGTGATACCGTATGGAGAATTAACATAGAACGGCTGCGCCTCGGCGCTGCTAGAAGTACCCGCAGTAGGATAGCGGACATGACCGATGCCAAATTTACCGACTAGCTTGATCATATGATGGTTCATAAACACATCGCGAACCATGCCATTTTCTTTACGTAGATACAAGCGACCATCTTGCAGCGTCACAATACCTGCTGCATCTTGCCCACGGTGCTGTAGCATCGTGAGGGCATCATAAAGAACTTGATTAACGGGTTCATGAGCGGCAACGCCGACAACTCCACACATAGGTATATCCTGTTTTAAGCAAATAGTGATAATGAGATAAAGCTAATCTAACACGGTTGAAGCGTAATAATAATGACTCACATAATAATAGTAACTGGCAGTGTTTTAAAACGCTGTTTATGACTGATTGATCTGACCCCAAGCGGCACCAAGCATATCTTTAGCCAGCTCTTTGCCCATCGGTGCATAGGGCAGTAATTCAGGAGCAATCACTGAAGCTTGCCACTGCGGCATTTGTACTAATAGTGGCGCGCTGATACTGAGAATGACAAGGATAACTAGTACATTTTTGGCAGCGCCTAATACGCCGCCCGCCATCTTATCTACTACCCCTAAACGCAAAGTTTTGAGCGCACTTGAGAATACAAAGGCGAGCAGATGCATGATGGCTAATATAAAAATCACTACCACTAAAAAAGCTAGAGCGGTTTGTAATACGGGGTTTTCAACGATAGCGGATAGCTGCGGGGCAATATAGCTTGCCAGACGAGTCGCCGCAATCAAAGCAATAAACCAGCCCGCTAGACCGACGGCTGTCTTAATCAAACCGACTTGAAAGCCGCGCCATAAGCCAATTAACACCACTACGGCAATGACAATATCTATGCCACTCATAAACAGCGTCCTATTATTTTGACTACTTCATTACTGTTCATTTGGTTTCATGTCCACCGCATCACTATCTATCATATTACCGGCTTTATTGTCATCATCTATTGCATCGCTATCCATCGCATCGTAATAGCCACCGATAGCCTGAATACAGGATTGCACTAGACCTGGACCTCGATAGATAAGCCCCGTATAAAGCTGTACTAATTCTGCGCCCGCTTTTATTTTTTTAACCGCTTTGTCGCCACTATCAATACCACCAACCCCAATTAGTGCAACTTTATCACCCAACTGATCAGAGAACTGTTGCAATATTTGGGTACTAGTATGACTGACAGGACGCCCTGATAGACCGCCCATTTGATCACCGTCGCGCAGATCTTCCACCCCTATACGGCTCAAAGTGGTATTAGTGGCTATAAGTCCATCAATCTCAAAGTCTAATAGCTGCTGGGAGATATAATCAACTTGTTCAGGATCTAGATCAGGTGCGACTTTTAGCACCAGCGGCACGTAAAAGCCGTACTCAGTTGCCAGCTGACTGTGGCGGTTTTTGATGTTGTCTAATAGATGAGTAAGTGCTTCTCCGCTTTGTAGATCACGCAGATTCTCAGTATTAGGTGAGGAGATATTGACGGTAATATAGGAGGCGTGGGGATAGACGCGCTCTAAACAATACACGTAATCATCAGCTGCTTGCTCAACAGACGTGCTCGCGTTTTTACCAATATTAATACCTATATTGCCTTTATATTTGCAGTACTTAACGTTTTCGATCAGATGCTCAACGCCATGATTATTAAAGCCCATACGGTTAATAATGGCATCGGCTTGCTTGAGTCGAAACAGGCGCGGCTTATCATTACCTAATTGCGGCTTTGGGGTGACTGTACCGACCTCAATAAAACCAAATCCTAACTCGGCAAGCGCATCAATATAGTCGCCATTTTTATCTAGCCCTGCTGCTAAGCCTACTGGATTATTAAACTGCAGACCCATACAAGTGGTGGGCTGCATGTGCTGACCATAAGCCAAGCCCAAAGCACGCGCTTTATGAGCTTTTTCAAGCAAAGCCAGCGTCATATCATGAGCGTTTTCAGGATCCATCTTGAATAATAACGGACGCAGTAAGGCGTAAGACATAGCAAAAATCAATCCAAATTAATGGTGAATAATAGGGCAATACAAATAAAATTAACCTATAAAGGCAATCGCTGCGATTATATCAGCTTAATAGAGATAACACTAAAGTTTCATGTTGAGCAGTTAAGGCACTGGACGATTATCAGTCAAAGCAATCCAGCCTCTAACAATACGGTACAAGTGCCAAATAACGGTAATACCAATAATGAATACTCCAAAGCCGCCCAATGCCATCGAGCCGTAAGTCATGCCACTACTGTTGGCTAGCGTGCCTATACCTAGTACACCAAAAGCGGATAACAAAATGACAGTACCGATGACAAAACCGACAATACTGTACCAAAAGGTCTTAATCTGCCAATCAAAATGAGTTGCCAGCCAAGTGTTATCCGCATCGTGACGCTTGATGTAATTCATCACAATAGGCACGATCCATAATAACCCAGCGGTAAAATAGCTCAGTACATATAACAAGTAAGTAATATGATTATAAGCAGTCAGCGTGCGCTGTTGACTATCACTCATGCTATTACTTTGCCGTTGCTGTGCTAAATCATAACTCAATTGCGACTGTATATCAGAGTCAGCAAAGGATCGAGGCGGCTCAGTGATTTGCGTTTGGTGGCGCTGACTATTGTTAGTATCGTCATTGTTATCAGCTTTATTATTTAAAGGGTCGTTCATAGTAAGCATCCATAATAGGCGGCAACCACTTAGCATTTTTGCTCAAAAGCTTTAGGACACGCCTAATAAAGTATTTTAAACCTTATCATCGTTTTATTGTGGCATTATTGAGCGTTTTCAAGATAAACCACTTCAATGCTCATTAGCATTAGTTAATAATAGTAGCTTGTACTTGGATCTGTTTAGTCGCTATATCTTGTTGCATCGTCAATTGATCAAACTGCCAGCCTTGCTGCTCAAGCTGACCGAGCGCATTACTGACCACGCTTTGACTACTATTGGCAAAACTTAATTGCACTGACTCGCCAGCCGCGACGACTTGCGCATCATTGATACCTGACCCATTGAGTAGAGCACTAACTCGACTAGCCGCAGGCTGCGCTGTACCCTCATTATTGTTATTATTGATCGCACTGCTATCGATATTACCCGCTTGCGAGCGTAACCAAAAATAGTCCGTGACTTGCTGTTGGTACTCAGTTTTGCTGTCTTTGGCGGATTGATACAGTGTATAGCCACCAAACCCACCAATGAATAATAGTAAAAATACTAATAAGACACTCAGAGCCAGCTGATCGCGCGCGGACAGGGCTTGCCAGCGTGACCATAGCAAATCTTGATAGCCACTGGTACGAGCAGTTGCAGAGCTTGCAGATGCATTATTGTTGCGACGCTTTAATATACTCATCCTGTAGCCTTGTCCAAATCTTATCTTAATTTAAGAATCTGCGCTGAGCCTAGCAGCAGGCTGATTATTTGCGGCCTCATTTACTGCGTTGTCTGCGATATTAACCGTAATCTGACCACTAAATTGCCCCTGCTCGCTACTATTGACCCGCTGTAGGCTGGCACTTAACCCTTGCTCGTTCAAAGTATTGGCGAATTTATCTAAACTATCGCGATCGGGCGCTATGATAGTAAAGCTCAAGCTCGTTGGTTGTACAGTTAATGCTTGTGCTTGCAGGGAAGACTGTTTTATCAAAGGCGAAATACGCGCTAAAGCTGCCATAGAAGGCGAGGTTTGAGCACCAGTACGCAGCTTGTCACGCATCTGTGCCTCAAGCCCTGTCCGTGGATTTAAGCGCTCATCAACGAACCAAGACTGATACTGCGTTGCAATCGCTTGTTCAGTAGCGCTGGTGGCTGCATCGTAACGATACCACTGCAAGCCATCTGCCGCCATTTGTAATACGAGTGCTGATAAGGCGACCATTAGAGTTATGCGTAGATAAGGGGATAGCTTAGTTTCTGATGTTTTGACAAAAAAGTTAAGCGTATGACGTTCAGGATAGGCAATAGGTTTAGGGCTAATGGCTAATGGTGTCAATAGCAGCTGCTGATCGCTAATAAGGGTGGCTGTCTCAGCGGTGACATTATTAATGTAGTTACTGTCAATATAGTTGCTGTCAATATAGTTACTATCTGATGTCTCGCCACTTATGTCGTGAGTAGTATCGCTAATAGCTGGCAAGCTACACACTTCGCTTAGCTGTGGCAGGCGCTCAAATAGTAACGGTAGATAACTAACTGCAAGCCCTTGATACTCCGCCTGACGCACTAAGGTAGTATCTGCATCTTGATAGAGGGCAACTTGCTGCCCTGCCCCCTCCTCAGGGGTCGGTAATAACAGAAAATCAGGAAGCAAAGCACTGACTTTTAGCCCCGCTAAAGCTGCACCTTGTTGCCAAGTTTCGATATCGTTTTGTGCTAAGGCATACAGATAAGAGGCATTGGTCTGATTAATCTGCTTTACGCTCAGCTGCTCAATCGGCGTCAGTGACGTCTCCTCGAACAGATATTGTCTGCCTGTACTCCCTAGCTGCTTAAGCTGCGCGCTAGTCAATTGAGTGTCAACTTGCAACATATGGCTAGTAGGAAAATACAGACACAACGCCTTACTGCTATTGGCTCTATGGCTAGAATGGATACCATTAGAATTAACATAAGTATCATGCAGCTGTTGCCAGCCATCGACAATATGCCATTGTCCTGTCTCTGCTTGCCAGACAGCCAACGAGCTGTGCTGCGCTCTCAACCATACCTGTAACACTAAGCGCGTCCTCAATGAATAAAATAACGAAGTAAAGGGCTTACAAAAACAGTAACGTTAAGCTTAGCTATTATTAAGGCTAAGGCTGCTCAGGTACAAAGCGATCAATCTCGGTTGCCATACCTGACATGACAAACTCCATCTCAAATACCCGAGCCTCTGCTAGTGCAAAGCTCTCTGGGCTTATTCCTGTGAGCAAGCTGGCAATGTTAGCAATAATGGACATATGACAGACCACTATCAGACACTCAGCTTCGATACGGCTAAGCGCTGCCAACGCTGCACGAGCGTCGTCACCTGGAGTAATATTATCTTGTATAGTAACAGGTATTTTTGGTGCAATCGCTTGTAATTGTTTTAGCGTCTGCTGCGCTCGAACGTAGGGACTGACCATAAAATAATCAGGCTGATAGTTGCCGATAATATAGTCCGCTGTTTGCGCTGCTTGGCTGTGACCAAAGTCGGTCAATTGACGGGCACTATCAGGGTGAGTATAGTCTCCTGCTTGACCATGACGCATTAATATAATTTTCATCGCTGTCTTTTTCCTACTTCTACTATTTGACTTTATTAATTATTAGCTTTACTTATTGTCAGCGCTATCGTCACTGGTATCTCTATCATCACTGCTATCGTCATCTTTTTGCGCCGCTGCCTGCATCTGCGCGGTTAATGCAGCGTTACTATGATCGTGCGGCATCACAAACTCGACATCACTACGGAATCCTGCTTCCATTAGATGTAGAGCCACGCCTAATGCCGCTTTATCTTCATAGATCACTGCATATAAAGCATGGGTGATTGGCATATAGATGCCCTGTCTGGTCGCTTTTTCATGTACCTGCTGAATGGTATTGACCCCTTCAGCGGTCTGACCCAGCTTTTTGAGCGCCGCATCAATACTCATACCGCGACCGAGCATATTACCGATACGATAATTACGACTGAGCTCAGAGCTACAAGTAGCATACAGATCACCTACCCCTGATAAGCCTAAAAAGGTCAATGGGTTGGCACCTTCCTCAAGCCCAAAACGACTCATCTCGGCAAGTGAGCGAGTCAATAGCATTGCTTTGGTATTCTCGCCTACGTCATACGCCGCCGCCATACCCATCGCGATAGCATAGATATTTTTGAGAGCACCGCCAAGCTCAACACCACGGATATCATCGCTGGCAAAGACACGGAAAAACGCACTGTGTAGCGCGGCTTGTACTGCATGACGTAGTGGCTCAGATTGACTGGCAATCACTGTCGCTGATGGCATATTTTTCATGATTTCAATAGCCAAATTCGGCCCTGACATCACCCCAAAGTTCACCTCTGGCAACTCATCTTTGATGATATCACTCATCATAGCAAAAGTATCTTTTTCCATACCTTTAGTGAGTGACACTATCGACTGCCCAGTGATGTAAGGGGCTATGTTTTTAAGGGTTTGACGAAAGGCTGAACTAGGTACTGCCAAAAAGATAATATCTTTATCTTTAACCGCTGATTCCAAGTCATGGCTAAATTTGAGTCGATCATCGAGCTTAAATCCAGGCAGATACTTCTTGTTCATGCGTAGCTTCGTCATTGACTTGACCGTCCGCTTATCGCGCACCCAAAGCGTGGTATCACAGCCATTGCGTGCGGCTAAGTTTGCCATTGCCGTACCAAAGCTGCCACCGCCCAAAAACGCCAAGCGCAGTTTGGTTGGCGACTTATGAATATCATCCATATTATTGGCTACAGCAGATTCTATACTACTAGGATTAAGCTTTTTACGCACAAGTCCTGACTTGTTAGCGCGCTCAATAATAGTTGCCAGCAAGCCGCCTTGCTTTTCATTGTTAGCGTTATTAGCATCAGAATCATTGTGATTATCTATATCACTGTTAGGCGTTTTATTATCTTTAGTCATATCTATTATCCAATCCTCTGATATTATTTTGGTTGCTTGTAGGCTTGACGCCTAAAGATATAGCTTTATTTTACAGCAATCTCAGTTTGCTTTAAGTTTATATTAGTTCTAAGACTCAAAGCGCAACAAAGTCTCGATATCGATAGGCTTACGTGAGGTTTTTTCCACAGGACTTGTACCTGTATAGACAAAAGCGGTGACATAGTCATCCTCGCCAATACCAAAGTAAGCTTTTACAGCGGGCTCATTACATAATAATCCTGTCCGCCATACTGTGCTAAAGCCTTGTGCTTTTAATGCTAATATCAGATTCTGTACCGCAGAGCCTGCGCTTAACATCTGTTCGAAGGGTGGCACTTTTTTATTTTCTTGCATTTGAGTGACTACAGTAATAATGACGGGCGCGCGCAGGGGTAAGTTCGCAGTCTTATGCACAGTTTTCTCAGATAACTCTTCATCATCAATAGCTGCTTTAGCTTGAGCGGCAGCGACCAGTGCTTGACCTAATTGATGTCGAGCTTCACCTTCGGTAACAATAAAACGCCATGGTCGCAGCTTTTTATGATCAGGGGCGGTTGCTGCGCAGCCAATAGCCGAGCGAATTTGCTCATGATTTGGTGCAGGCTCATTTAGAGTACCTATGCTACGTCTAGAGTTAATCCAACCAATCAGCTGCTCAGCGCTCATTTGATCGTCAGTATTATCATTAGTTACATCGTCATCATCGATATGATTATCTATACTCATTATCTATCCTTAATTTTTAATTATTTTTAGTGTTGAATGCTTTCGATAGTTAATCCTAGTTTAATTCTATCAAGCGTTTTAAAGTATAAAGCCATACAAAGCTATTTTTGTATGGCTTATGCTGAGCATTCTTACGGGCTCACTGTAATAAGTTTGGATACAATGCCATAAGCCACACATGACAAAAATCTATCGCATCTATTACAAAAAATCTTACGCTATATCATCAAGGCGATGCTTCATTTTTAGATAATCCTCTGACTGCATCTCAAGCAACCGTGAGCGCGTACGCTCAATCTCAAAGGCTAACTTTTCGCCTTGATATAAGTCTAAAATAGACTGCTCAGCTCGAATTAACAGTTTGACCCGTCGATCATAGAACTCATCAACCATATAAATAAAACGCCGAGTCGGATCACGCAGATCGTCGTCTAAGGCAGGTACGGCATTGACCAGCACCATACTATAACGATTGGCTATTTCAATAAAGTCTGACGCTGAGCGCGGCTGCATGCACAAGTGCCGAAAATCACAGAAAAGCATGGTTTCCGTACGGGCATTTATTTTGACCTCACGACCATTGACTTCGATAGGCTCGCTGCTAATCTTAATATTAGTAGATAAACTAGCAAAACGGTTCGCCAGCCAATTGTGATTCTCTCGCGTCATTGGTGATTTATACAGCTCAGCTTGTTGCAATAGCCGCAATCGATAATCCACCCCTGCATCGATATTCATCACCGTAGTATGAGTCTCAACCTCAGCTATCGCAGGTAAAAATCGATCCCGATGCAGACCATCTTTATACAAGCCAGAGGGTTCGATGTTGGAGGTGGCAACTAAAGTCACCCCACGATTAAACAACATAGTAAATAAGTCGCCTAAAATCATCGCATCGGAGACGTTAGAGACAAAAAACTCATCGAAGCAGATAACAACGGCTTCGTTATAGATAATATCAGCCACTTTTTCTAGGGGATCTGCTTGACCCTGAATCTGATTAAGCTCTTTATGTACTCGCTGCATGAAATGATGAAAGTGCTGACGCATCTTGCGATCGATAGTTAGTGAATCATAGAACATATCCATCATCCACGTCTTACCACGACCGACTCCGCCCCACATATACAAGCCCTTTGGCGCGGCAGGTTTTGATTTTAAAAAACTAAACATGCTCTTTTTTTGATTCGCACTTTCATTCAGCTGATGGTAGAGATGATCAAGATAGCTCATAGCTTGATACTGTTGCTCATCTTTATTAAAGCCTTCTTGCTCAATGGCTTGCTCGTAGCGCTGCAATGGAGATAAACTCATAATGCGACTCATCATTTGACAAAATAAATAAAAGTATTACTATCAACAATGGCTACTAACTTATGTCTTTAACACTGAGTATAGTGACCATTGTACTACCAGAACAATCTTCAAACAGCATCTAAAAACCAACTTTATAAACCACTATCAAAGATGAACTAGCTTAAGCTTGCCGCTTAATATAGGCTTTAGAATACAAGCTTTAGACTATAAACTCTATAGCATAGGTTATAAAACATCGTCTTTATAACTTAAAATTTATAACCTAAACCTTAGCACTTGGCCTTCAAACATCAGCTTTACTCTGCGCTATGCTGCGCCAATAGTTTTTTGAGCTCTGACAAGCGTCCATGAAAAAAGTGCCCTGCGCCATCAACGACACTGACCTCAATGCCTAAACGCTCAGCAAAAGCTTGCATATTGGCAGGCTCAATCACTTCATCAGCATTGCCATAGATCTCAAAAGTTTTTTCTATAGGCAAGCTGATATCATCGCTAGCGTTTTTCTCTATTGACGGCGAGATTAGCGCTACCTTGTCAATCTCAAAGTCACTCAAGCCCCATATATGAGGTGATATTAGTATCTGTTCAGCCACTCGGGCGGTCACATAACCCCCAAAAGAGAAGCCGCCAAGCCATAGCTTGCGGGCGTTAGTTTGGGTCGCCAGCCATTGTAGCACGGTCATAGCATCGAGTAATTCACCATCCGCGTAATCATGCTCGCCTGTCGATTGACCCACGCCGCGAAAATTAAAGCGTACCACATGCATGCCATTGTCACGGGCAAATCGGTACATAGTAGTGACGACTTTATTATTCATCGTGCCTTCAAATAGAGGGTTAGGATGGCATAATAGCGCTACAGTATCGGTACTAGCATCGTTAGGATTGTCTTGTTGCCAAAGCGCGTCAACTTCCAACACGCCAGCAGGAGCAGGAATTAAGGGCATAATGATAACTACAGGTTAAGAATATAGACCAATTATCCTAGATACAGCTTATATTTCAAGTTATTTGCTGCTTATCGAACAAAATAGCTCTAATAAAAGCAATGTTGCTATCGAAACATCTGTTTTTTATTCTACTCATATTATCTTTGGGCAACATAGAGGTAATATCGTACACACTAACCCTCTATACGCTACCACTATTAATCAGGTAGATTCACATGGTTCGTTAGAAGACTAATTTTGCATGACTTAAAGGACATAACTCATGATAAATAACCAAGCTACTTTGAATAAAACTTTAGCGCTCAGTGCAACTATTGCAGCGGCTTTAGCCCTTAGCGCTTGCCAAAGCACGCCCTCATCCCCAGTCATTCAGCGGGCTGACGCCACTTTCGAGACCACAGGTTTAGGCGAGTCAAAAGTAAAAGCGCAGCAGAACGCTATCGATAGTGCCAATAAAACCTGTCGCAGTAAACAAGTGATCATCATCAATGACGAAGTGAAATATAATGGGCTATTAGATGAGCGTGCTGGACGCATGATTGGACAAGTAGGTGCGGTGGTCGGCTCAGTGCTGGGTAATAAATCACCAGACTTTTCGCGTGATGATGATTATGAATACACTATTAACTTTCGCTGCCAGTAATTTAAAACCTCAATGGTAAAGTGTCAAAATTTTAGCCAATAACAATTTTAGCCAATAACTAGGATAATAATTTTATGGTCGTTATTGGCTTTTTTATGAATAGACTTTTTGTTAGCCTACTTTTAAGCTAAGCTAGCGCTTTGACATTTTATTATAGACATATCATCGATAGCTATCTGGTCTTATTATGCGTAAACCTAATCTTAATGCTGTATCAGTAAGCAAAAAATCAGCCGCCGAAAATAACGCTAAAGTAATAACCCCTGCCAAGGATTTAGAAACTCTAGAGGCTGAGCTGGCCGAGGTTGAGGCTAGTTTAGAGACCAATCTTGAGGATACCGTACTGCGCCTGAGCGATTATCTCGCAGCAGTAGATATGGTCATCAAGCAAACCTTTGCGCATCGGGTTTGGGTCAAAGCTGAGATTCGCAACTTATCCAGTAAAGGCGGACATTATTATTTTGAGCTGGCTGAAAAGGACGATGATGGCAAAGTGGTTGCCAGCTGTCGTGGTAATCTTTGGCGCTTTAAAGCCACGCGTGTATTAGCCAAGTTTGAGCGCGCGACGGGCATGCCACTGGCACGCGATCTAACAGTGCTGCTAAAAGTCTCCGCCAGCTTCCATGCGCAGTATGGTTTTGCCTTAACGATTGAAGATATCGATCCTAGCTATACTTTAGGCGATTTGGCGCGCCAATATGCGCAGATGGTCGATCGTCTGACGGGTGAAGGGCTACTCCATCTGAATCAGCAGCTACCCAAGCCCTTTGATATCGAGCACGTTATCGTCATCGCCCCTGAAAAGGCAGCAGGACTCGGCGACTTTCAAGCCGATGCCGATCGACTTGCCAGCACAGGCGCTTGCCAGTTTCACTATTATAATGCTACCTTTCAGGGCAATCATGCGCCAGGCGAGATACGCCAAGCGATTGTCAGCGCTCAGCAGCAGTTTTATGATAATTATCAGCACCTCCCTGATTTATTAGTGATTATTCGTGGTGGCGGTGCGGTTGGCGATTTGGCTTATCTCAATGATTATGAGCTGGCGGCCCTCATAGCTGAGCAGCCTGTCCCTGTTTGGGTAGGTATCGGTCATGAGCGTGATAAAGTCATCTTAGATGAAGTGGCGCATACTAGCTTTGATACGCCCTCCAAAGTTATCGCGGCTATTAGCGCGCATTTGGCTAACTTAGTTGCGCAAACGGTGCAGTATCGGGCGCAAATCACACAAGCCGCCCAGCGACAGCTTAAAAGCGCTGAACAACAAGCTATTCGTCAGCTTAGTCAGTTGCAATCACAAACTATAGGTCAGCTAACCGCGCTGCAAAAAGATAGCGACTATGCTTGGCGCAGTATTCAACAAAGTGCTCAGCGCCAAGTCAAGCAAGCGAATAGATTAACTATCGATTATCAAAGTCAAATAGAACAAGCCGCCCAGCAAATTATAACGACGGCTAGTATAGAATCTAGCAACCAACGAAAGACAATTATGCACAGCGCTGAGCAGCAGCTAATAAAAGCGCAACGTGAAAGCGCTTATCTGCGCGACATTGTACTATTGCATCGACCTGAGCGAGTACTGAATCAAGGCTATACCCTGCTAACGACTACATCAGGAAAACATACCTTGACCAGTAGCAAGCAGCTTTACCCTGAGCAAATAATAAGCATTGTGTTAAAAGATGGAAACGCTGTTGCACAAATCTTAAAGGTTGAAAACTCGAATGTGGAAAGCTTAGAGACTTAAAATTTTAATTTAGCAAAAACAATGTCTTAAAATATGAAATTTTTTAAAATCATGAACATTAAGGAAAAATTATGACGACTACCACTACCCGTAAACGCAAAAAAGCCACCCCAAAAACTTTTAAGGCAGCTTATGATATTTTAAAAACCAATGCCGCTGACTTGCAAGCGCAAGATGAGCCAGATATCGACAATTTGATGACGACCGTTGAAGAATCTATTGCCGCCTATCGCGTTTGTGAGACTCGTATCAATGCGGTGCAACAGGCATTAGACGCAGCGTTTTCTGATGAAGAAGTGGTTGATGGTGATGAATAACTATTGATAAAAATCAGTCCAACGCATCAACCTCAAATACTTGGCGCAAATAAGCCAGATAAGTATCGTTATTAATCATAGTTTTGCCAGGACTATCAGACAGCTTAGCGACAGGCTGACCATTACACTCAACTAGCTTTAGGACAATATTCAATTGCGTCAAGCCCATATCATTAGTCAAATTGGTGCCAATACCAAAGCTGGTCTTAATACGATCTTTGAAATACTGATGTAGCTCCCAAGCCTTATCAAGATTAAGCCCATCGCTAAAGGTTAATACTTTAGTTTTAGGATCTATTTTTAGCTTATGATAATGAGCAATCGCTTTATCACCCCATGCGTAGGGGTCGCCACTGTCATGGCGTAGACCATCAAATAATTTGGCAAAGTACAGATCGAAATCTCTTAAAAAAGCATCCATACCCACTACATCCGTCAAGGCAATACCCAGATCACCACGATATTCATGCACCCAAGCCTCAAGCGCCGCTTTTTGTGAATCACGCAGACGTACATCGAGCGCTTGAAAGGCTTGCATAAACTCATGCGCCATCGTGCCTATCGGCGTCATTTCTAGGTTTTTTGCCAGCAACACATTTGAGGTGCCACTCACGATATCGGGCTCAGCTTTATGCAGTGTCTCGACCACATGCGCCTGCCAGCTTTTGCTAAAACGGCGACGCGTGCCAAAGTCTGCCACAATAAACGGTGGTATCTTTTCCTGCTTGTGGTCAGCTTGATTATTATCAGCAGACTGGCGCTTTGCATAATCATGCAACAGTGCTACCTTTTCATCCAGTCGACGCTGACCTTCTTTAATCACACTAGGATCGGATAGAGCATTGAAATACAGCTCATTGACGATAGCTAACACGAAGACTTCAAAAAACATCGCTTGAATCATTGGTCCTTCGATATCAACAATCAATCGACCTTTGCTATCGGTACTCACCGTAATGAAGCGACGTTTAAGCTGAAACAGCTCCAAGTAATCAACAAAGTCTGAGCGCATAAAACGTAGACTACGTAGATACTCAAGCTCATCAGGTAAAAAGCGCAATTGACATAAGCTATCTAATTGCTGCTCTAGCGCCTCTTTGATAGTGCCAAGCGGATAATCAGTATCTTGGTTATTGCGACAACGGAACCGATAAACACCATGCGTCTGTGGAAACTGATGTAACATTGCTTGCAGCATGGTAAATTTATATAAGTCATTATCAAGTAAGGATGTGATAATAGGAGGATAAACTATAGGGTTGGATGTAGCTGTCATGCTGAAACCTTAAAATAATAAAAGCAAAAATGAGAAAATTGGTAAAAAAATAGAGGTAGTATTTATAATTTTAAAATCAATAAAGCGCCATTAGCATTAGTGAACGCCCAGTATAAGCAAATAGTATAACCAAATTCGCGCTTCGTTGTTGCTTTCACTACTTATTACAAACACTTTCTATTGTGATACTAGCGCTCATATCAATAGCAGTAGACAATGACGTCTATAGTAAAATTTGCTAAAATATAATGTCTTTTTACGATATTTATTAATTATTTATTTAAAAGTCACTTATTTAGAACCTACTTATTTTGAGAATTAAATTATGGCAAAAAATGCCCTGCAAGCGCAGCTGTTAAAAGCTGGATTAGTCGATAGTAAAAAAGCGAACAAGATAAGCAAACAATCTCAACATGCTAAGCGCACAGGGGATGCCTCCAACATTGAGGCCAAAAAAGCATTAGCCGAGGCGCAGGCCAAAAAGGTCGCTAAGGATCAGCAACTTAATCATGAAAAGCAGCAGCTTTTGGAGCAAAAAACCTTACATGCTAATATTATTCAAATGATAAAACAGCATCAGCTCACAAACACTCAGGGCGAGGTCAGTTATCAGTTTGTCGATAATAGCAAAATCAAAAAGCTCTATGTCACCCAGAAGCTCTATGAGCAAATAGTTGCAGGTCATGTGGTTATTGCGCGCTTAGAAGATAATAGCAGCTTAGACAACCCTCTGAATTATGCCCTACTACCGCGGCCACTAGCCGATCGTATTGAGTCCAAATTGACAGGATTCATAGTAGTGTCGAATGATAAGTCAGATATCGAGCTGGAGGAAGATGATCCTTATGCCGCTTATGTGATTCCAGATGATTTGATGTGGTAGTTTTCCTAATCGAATGAGGATATACCCTAATGCTTAGCACTCATAAACTGCGCAACATAATCATCCGCAGGCGTGTCACGTAATTGCGCAGGGGTACCCGTCTGTACTAAGCGCCCGCCATTCAAGATACTAATACGCTGACCGACTTTGACTGCTTCGTCGATATCATGAGTGATAAAAACAATGGTTTTATGCAGGCGCTCTTGCAGCTCTAATAGCTGATCTTGCAATTGATTGCGAATAAGGGGATCCAGCGCGGAAAACGCCTCATCCATTAGCAGTATAGGGGTATCTGTAGCCAAAGCACGCGCCAGCCCTACCCGCTGCTGCATCCCACCTGATAACTCATCGGGATAGCTTTGCTCTAGATTTGGCAAGCCAACTTCGTTTAGCCAATGCCGTGCGATCTCATGGCGCGCGCTGACACTCATTTTGCGCACTCGTAGACCGTAAGCGACATTCTGAATAACGGTCAGATGCGGCATTAAGCCAAAATGCTGAAATACCATACTGATGGTTTGCTGGCGATATTGCTGCAGGCCTTTATCATCTAATTCTAAAATATTAATAGCAGAATCTGTCACGCTGTTACTGGTGCGCTTTGCTTCAAAATTACTCTTATCAAGGGTAGTCGAGTTGATGCTAGTATCTACCCATATCTTGCCACTAGTCGGATCTATCAGACGATTAAGATGGCGTATCAGCGTTGATTTACCCGAACCTGACAGCCCCATAATACAATGCAGCTCACCTGCTTTTATCGCCAGATTGACATCATATAGTCCTACCGAATACCCTGTTTGCGCTTTTAGCGTAGCGCTATCCATGCCCTCAGCTAATAGCTTCAATGCTGACTCTGCTTGCTTGCCTTTAGCATTATATATCTTACTGATATTTTCAAGTTGAATATGATTCATTATTATTCTCAATTTGCTAATTTTTAATATGGATTCAAAAAGCTACTGTTTATAAACTCAAGTCATAAGTTTAAAAAACTTTAGCCAGCATGGCGCTTGGCTGCGGCAATAGTCTTTTGACGGGCGCGTTTACCTTGACCAAAGGCTTGAGTAATACGATCAATAATAATGGCTACTATGACAATAGCCGTCCCTGCTTGCAGACCTTGCCCAATATTGAGGGTCTGGATAGATTGCAACACATCTTCACCAAGGCCTGGCGCACCAATCATAGAGGCCAATACCACCATGGCTAGTGACATCATAACCGCCTGATTGATACCTGCCATGATGCTAGGCAGCGCTTGTGGTAGCTTAATCCAAATCAATAATTGCCAATGCGTGCTACCAAATGAGCGCCCCGCTTCTATCATTTCATGATTAACCTGCTTAATACCGAGCGTCGTTAAGCGAATAAGTGGTGGCAACGCATAAATAATCGTCGCAAATAGCGCAGGTACTTTGCCAATACCAAACAGCATAAGCACAGGTATCAAGTAGACAAAGCTTGGCATCGTCTGCATCACATCTAGGATAGGCGTGACTATCTTACGTAATATAGTACTCCCCGACATCGCAATTCCGATAGGAATACCGATAATAACCGTGACTAATACTGAGACAATAAGCAAAGCAAAAGTATCGATCAGGGCAACCCAGAGACCAAAAGAGCCAATCAAAAACAGCCCAAAGCCGCAAGCTAAGGCAAACCATATTTTGCGCACGCCAAACCAAGCTAATATCGTGACTAGAGCGATAATCAGCCAAGGCGGAACGATAGTTAACAGACGCTCGATGGGCAGTAGTAAATAAGTCAACGCGACATGGCTGATACCTCGAAACACATCACCGTAGTTTTTGACTAGCGCTGATAAAGATCGATTTAAGGGGTCTTCGAGCGACCATGAAGGGAAATATGAGGATAAAGCTAGTATAGAGCTAGTGCTGTCAACGCTATTAAGCGGACTATCCACCCCAGTATTACCAGCACCACTTGCTTCAGTATTTATACCAAGAGTTATTGCAAGGTTATTTGCAGCTTCAGGTGTCAGCCAAGATTGCCAAACTTGCGGATTCTCTCGTAAGAATACGAGCGCTTGCTCATCACCGCTGCGCTTATTCTCACTCATAGCTAAGATTGCGCCATTGAGCTGATCGGCGGTGAGCTGCACTTTTTTATAAGCTTCTGTTAGCTCTGGATGACTGGCGATAAAAGGCGTTGAGGCCGCAATTGCTAAAGGCGATACAGGCGCGCCTGAGACACAGTTAGAAGTACCTTCGGCTAATAATAAGTCCTGCCAGCAAGCATCATCATGTGGCGGAAACTCTATCTTGGCAAAGTCATATTTAGCGATTAGCCCTGTTGGCTGCCAATAATAAAACAGTAACGGTTTGCGCTGCTCAAAGGCGGAGGCAATTTCCGCATCTAGTGCTGCGCCTGTACCTGGATGAGCATTGTTAAAGGTGCTATCAAGCCCTGTGTTTTCAAGCAGGCGCGTGTTAAACACTTCACACGCCCAGCCCGATGGACAGTTCATAAAACGCGCTTTACTGGGGTCTTCAGGATCGGTAAATAATTCGCTGTATTTGGGCAAATCTTGATAGCGACGCAAGCCTGGATTATCATCCATCACATATTGCGGAACATACCAGCCTTGGGTGGCACCGCCTTTGAGCGTATCACCAATCACCGCGACTTTATTATCGCTAATGGCTTGCTCCATGATCGGCGAGCGCCCCACCCACTGCTCGCCAATGATTTGGATATCATCTTGCGACAATGCAGTCTCAAGCGCAGGCCCAGCCCCTGGTACTTCCTCGATGGCGCAGCCGTAACCGTTCTCAGTAATGTATTTTAGAATACCTGTAGTGAACTGCCCGCTCTCCCATGTCAGTGCCCCAAATTTGATCGGCGTATCACAGTTTGTGGCTGAAGCTGCCAATACCGTTGATGACAAGAACAAAGAGCTTATTAATAATAAACTTATCGCAATCCATTGGCGCATAAAATGTCCTAATTATTAAAATTTTTATTATTAACAAGTTTTAAAAGTGTAGCTGCTTATCCTATCTATAACCAACAGCTATTTGGTAACGGTTTTAAAACGAATTATAAAAAACAAGTTATAAAAGATAGGCATAAAAAAGCGCTTATCGTGATAAGCGCTTTTTATTAAAATAAATATTTAAAACAAGCAGGCTACTTTAAGAACATACCCATAGCTCGTTTGAATAACTTGTCATATGGTGGCAAGAATAAATTCAGACCGTTCAGTTTAGACTGTACAAATACAGGCTTCATATGGCTTAAGCGCTCAAAGCCTGCTTTGCCATGATAAGAGCCCATTCCTGAATGACCGACACCACCGAATGGTAGATCATGCTGCGCCACATGAATAATGACTTCGTTAATACAAACGCCACCTGAAACGGTATGAGTTCGTATCTGCTCAATGCTGCGATCATCATTACCGAATACATAGAGCGCCAAAGGACGTGGACGATCATTGATAAAATCAATCGCATCATCAAGGGTGTCATAATGCATCAAAGGCAGTACAGGGGCAAAGATCTCATTCTGCATAACGTCGCTATCAAGCGCAGGCTCCGTGACGATAACAGGTGGCATTAAGCGTGTCTCAGTATTGGCATCGACATCAGTCGTCTTATGAACGCTATCGGCAGGCAAGCTCTCAACATAGCCTTGTACACGATCAAACTGCTGCTGATTAATGATATAACTGTAATCTTCGTTGTTAGCGATATCTGGATAATGCGCTTGCATCCACTCTTTGGCTAACTCAATAAAGCGCTGATGCAGCGGACGTTGAATCAACACATAATCAGGCGCGATACAAGTCTGACCTGCATTAATCGTTTTGCCCATCATCACTCGATTAACCGCTGATTCAAGATTGGCATCGTCAAGCACGATCACCGGCGACTTACCGCCCAGCTCTAGAGTCACAGGCGTCAAGTTTGGCGCGGCGGCAGCCATTACTTTTTTGCCGACCTCAGTTGAGCCTGTATAAAGCAGATGATCAAACGGTAATTTACTAAACTCTGTCGCTATATCGACCTCTCCTAACACGACGCTGACCATGTCGGAGGAAAAATACTGCGCAATTGCCTCAGCAAAGGCTTGCGCAAACTTAGGCGCCGCTTCACTCATTTTTATCATGATGCGGTTACCAGCGGTCAGCGCATCTATCATCGGCCCTATCGCTAGATACAGCGGATAGTTCCACGGTACCATAATACCGATAAGACCTAATGGCTGTGGCTGAATCTCGTTATGAGCGGGCAAGTATAAAGCGGAGATAGCCACGCGGCGGGTTTTCATCCAAGATTTGCCGTTCTTTTTGGCATGTGTGATGCCCGTAAAGCTTGGGAATAGCTCAGCAAATTGAGTCTCAGAGGTGCTGCGATAGCCGAAATCGCTACTTATAGATTGGGCTAGCGTATCTTGATTGTCTCGAAGTAGCGCATCTAGCTTATCCAGTAGCTCGGCGCGCGTGTCCCAATCTAGGATAGGCTGAGTACGGCTAAGCTCTTGCATATGCGTAAACTGAGCTTTTAGCTTATCTATAGTCGTGATGATGCTAGGTTTAGCAGTAGACTGAGTGTTAGCATTTAAGCTGTCAAGATGACGCTCATCAAGCTTTTGATCAAAAGTGTTCTGTATAGTATCCATTATCGGTCATCCCTTTAGTCATAAGTGTTAGAATAAATGCATTCTAGGCTAGTCATCAATTGATTTATTCAATAGAAGGCCTTGAGCTAATAACTTATTTTATTTAATTGCTATGTAATGTAACTTATTGACTAGACAATGAAAAGTTTATTTATAACACTGATAGGTGCGAAATAGGTTACAAATCAGCTATAAAATCTTAATAATGAGTCAAGATTGAATAATGACTCTCACTGGAGTTTAAACGCTTTTATCAAAATACTGCTAAACTCTAGCTATTAATCTACAATACTACTGTGCTCGTTTAGAATCCTTATGCTAAAACTATAAGACGATAACGCTTATGACCTCGACGACTCCTATCAATGCCGATGATTTTAACAACGGTCTTGCTAATGATCTTAATAACAGTCTTGATAATACCAGTCAGGCTGCTGATTTGTGTATCAATAAGACTAATATTAATGCCACGCTTATAAGCAAATCGCTAAACGCTGCTGATTATAATCCCACTCATGAAGCCATGCTGGCGCGTACTCTAGAGCGCATCGCTGTCAAAAAACAGCAGGAACTGCGCACCCCTGATGAGCTATGGATCGTCGATCATAATGATGTCTACACCCTTGGGCAGGCGGGCAAAGAGGAACATATCTTAGCGCATACCACTACCCCTATTATCAAGACGGATCGCGGCGGACAAGTCACTTGGCACGGGCATGGACAGCTAGTGATTTATTGGCTATTTGATCTGCATAGTTTAGGCTGGAGTGTGCGCAACTTAGTCTCACATGCTGAGCAAGCGATTGAAGATGTCATAAACGAATGTCTGCATGGGCAAAATAATATCTATGCTAAGGCACGTAGTGATGCGCCTGGCGTCTATCTATATAGCAAAATAGATGCTAATGCTAACAAAGGCATTGAAAATAACAATGACCCTATTATGCTCGGCAAAATGGCTTCATTGGGCTTTAAGATCAAGCACGGCTTTAGCTATCATGGTATCGCGCTCAATATTGATTGCGACCTAAAAGCCTTTAATGCGATTAATCCTTGCGGCTACGCGGGTATGCAGATGTTACGCTTGAGCGATTTTATTACTATAAATGACAATAATGCGATGAGTGGTGCTGACACTGATTCATTAAGTTATAGCGAGGTCACCCAAAAGCTTATTGATAATATTGCTCAGCGTCATGCTGGAATCCTTAAGCTGCGTCCTATCGCTGCTAACTGACTAACAATAAAATATATTGAGTCTTTTTTTGCATAATATCGTGCCAGCTTTGACTTAAGCGTAATCACAAAAACGCGGTCAAACTTGCTATACTCGCTCTCGATATAATTTATGCAGGGTTACGACTTATTGCACCGTCGATAAAGTGTGTAGCCCGTGATAAAAACAGTGCATTACCCTTTTAATAACTTTCTATTTTTAACAAAAAGCACAGGAGTAGTTATGGCAGATTTTAATAAAATTTTGGACGCAGGTGATGTTGATGGCGGTATTATCAATGTAGTCGTTGAGATTCCAGCAAATAGCAGTCATAAGATAGAGTGGAACCGCGAGTTAGCCGTTTTTGAGCTGGATCGTATTGATCCGCAAATCTTTGCTAAGCCTTGCAACTATGGTTTTATCCCGCAAACCTTGGACGAAGATGGCGATGAGCTAGATGCGTTAATTATCACCGAACAGCCGCTACCTACTGGCATATTCTTAAAAGCCAAAGTCATTGGTGTGATGAAATTCGTTGATGATGGCGAAGTCGATGACAAAATCGTCGTTGTTCCTGCTGATGATCGTGACACAGGCAACGCCTATAACAGCTTAGAGGATCTGCCAAAACAGCTTATCAATCAGCTAAACTTCCATTTTAGTCACTATAAAGACCTGAAAAAAGCAGGCACAACGGTGGTTGAGTCTTGGGGTGATGTCACGGAAGCCAAAGAAGTCATCAAAGAGTCTATTCAGCGCTGGAAAGATTTATAATTTTAGAAAAATTGTAAGTCATAAAACTATAAATTTTAAAAATCTCAAAAATACCGCAATCAAGTTGATAGCGGTATTTTTTTGGATAACGATTCGATTATAAAATTCAGCCATAGAATTGCTATACTAGGCCATGTTGTTAAAAACCGTTTTGACTTTTGCCTATAAGGATTTTTATGTTCAATCCAGACGCTAGCGCCCAATCAATCCGTAAAAAGCTGCCAAAATCGGTTGTGATCATGGTCGAAAAAGGCAATTTGGTTATGGCAATTAAAACCTTAGCAGCGGATGAAGGTATCTCAATGGAGACAGCCAAAGCTCGTATTGATGAGTATGAAGACGCTATCAAAGCCAAACAGCAGCAAAAGCTGACAACTATCGCCAATAAACAAGGCATCCCTAATAGCGCTATTAGCTTTGATGAAGCGCCTATCGAAGAAGAATTTGGCACGCTATCAAAGGATAAAGTTAAGACCACACCAACAGAACAAGGTTTTAAGAGTCTGCAAGCTGGGGTCAATAGTCAGCTTGATGACTTAGGTTATAAAAAGCCGTTCGTGCCTTTTTGGGGTAAGCGTCTGCTCATTATCGCAATCATTATGCTCGGCGTATTTTGGATATTATGGCGTGTTTTTAGTTAAATAGTCTGTTGTAAGTGGTTTCATTATAGTGGTCTGTTTTAAGTAGTCTATTTATTGATTATCAGGACTGTTTTGGTAGTTTCGTAGGGGTGTACTCTATTGGAAGCAATCTGTAGTACTGAATCGTTAAGATTGTCAGGGATTCAGCATTCTGAGATAATATAAAGCGGTATACCCTAACTAAAAGCAAAGCGCTATTTGCATATGCATTAAATTCTTAGTCCATTTATTAGAATAAACGAGAAGCCCTACAATGAAAAGATTCGTTCAAACTCTGTTAAATCAAGTAGGACTTATCGCTTTAGTGACAGTAGCATTGCTATCTGCAACGGTACAGGCAGCTGACAGTGATGATCTTCTGGAAAATGCCGTTGATCAGCAAGCCAAATTACTAATGAACGAGCATGATATTTCAGGGATGGCTTTTGGCATTATTATTGATGGTAAATCACACTTCTATCATTATGGTTTGGCTGATAAGAAAGCCAAAATACCTGTCTCAGAAAACACTATTTTTGAGCTAGGCTCAATCAGTAAAACGTTTGCGGCTACTTTAGCCAGTTATTCAGAATTAAATGGCACACTTAAGTTAGAATATACCGCTGACAAATATATTCCCTATCTAAAAAACAGCCCCATTGGCAATACTAAGCTTATAAACCTAGCCACCTATTCCGCTGGTGGTCTGCCGCTACAAGTCCCTGATGACGTTAAAAATAATGAACAGTTACTTCGTTATTATAAATCTTGGCAGCCAGTCTTTCCCGTCAACTCAACGCGTTTATATTCCAATGCTAGCATAGGATTGTTTGGCTATATATCTGCATTGAGCATGGACGCTGATTACACACAATTGATGGAAGAAAAAATACTGCCGTCACTCAATATGCCCAATACCTTTATCAATGTGCCTAGTGACAAGATGGCTGATTATGCGTTTGGTTATAATGCTGCTGGTGATGCTATCCGAGTCAATCCTGGCATGTTAGACGCTGAAGCCTATGGTATTAAATCCACCATTAAAGATATGACGCATTTTATGGCGGCTAATATGGGGCTGGTGCCGCTGGATAAAGATATTCAGCAAGCGTTAGTCAATAATAGAAAGGGTTACTATCAGGCGAGCACTTTTACACAAGGGTTAGGATGGGAGATGTACCCTTATCCTACTCAGCTAAATACCTTACTCGAAGGCAACTCAATGGACGTGGTGCTAAAGCCCCAAACCATTACAACAGATAATCATCCAACGCCTATTTTAAACAACGTCTGGGTCAACAAAACAGGCGCTACTAATGGGTTTGGTGGCTATATCGCTTATATTCCTGCCGAAAAATCAGGCATTGTCATTTTGGCAAATAAAAACTATCCAAATGCGGATAGGGTGAGAGCTGCGTATACGATTTTAGAGAGTGCGATAACTCATTGATTGAGCATGAGTCACAAAGCGACTTTATAAAAGCGACCTTTCACTAATAACCCAGCTAGATGCTGGGTTTTTTACGTTCAACTTTTAAGAGCAACCTTCCACCAAATAAATCGCTTCTGGAATACCAATATCTATGCTTTTTACCTCACCTTTTAAGAGGTTTTTATGGTCTGCTGTCCACTCAGTCGTCTTAATCGTAGAATTACTCAGCTTTTGACCGCCTTTAATATGATATTCAATTTGTAGGGGCAACTTATCCTGTTTATTATTAAGCTCAATATTGTCGTTTTTTAAGAATTCTTCAAGTGGGCTTTCTTTTATCACCTTAAAATTGACATTAGCAATCAGGTTATAGTAATCACCATCAACTGCATATTTATCGACCTCGTAGCTAAGCTCGTCATTATGTGCTTTCATAACGTCTGTAGCTAAATTGCCAACGTTGATGTCTTTATAAAACGCTATGCTTGGATCCTGAATACTGATCAGAGCAACTTTACCATCTATGATTTGATATAGCACAGAAGCACGTTCACCGTAATCTTTATCGATATAGCTCAATTTTGGATTACTGACGTAATAGCATTGTTCGTTACCGCTCTTGGCTTTGGTCATTCCTAGGCTACTTAGCAATTCGGGGGTAATAACCTGACCGAAGCTTAGTTTCTGATACCCTGACGGACTGACGGTTTTCTCATCAGCTATATCTGCTGCTTCGTTAGTTTGTACTTTATCCGTAGCACTCGTATCTGTAGGCGCTGGATTGACAGACATCTCATCATCCTTAGCCACATTTTTATCTGTATTATTCGTTTGTGCAGTGCCGTCATTACTTGAAGGTGAAGGCTGTGAGTTACAGCCTGTCATCAGTTGTACAGTACCGATTAGTAAAGCAGAAGCCATTGCCGTTTTGAATATAGGCAATGATGATTTTAAATGAAAAAATAACATGACTTAATTCCTGAATTTGGATCATTGATATTAATATATACCTTAACGGACCCTATATAAACTGTCTTTCTTATGCTCAATAGATTCAAGTCCTCACTAGGGAACCTGACCCTTACCTCATAATGTCAATGACATAAAAAAGGATACCTCAGCCCTTAGATACCATGAGCTGAAAACTAACTTTAAATCTATAGTTCAAGGTGTATGGCGTTTTGCCATATATTTGCCCAGTAAAGGTAAGCAGAATGCTGGTAATTGAAAGGCACCCAGTAACGGTAGAAACACCGCGCCCATAAAGGGTACCGTTATAGTGTAAGCAAGTAGTACATTGCGTCCGCCACATACCAGCGCAGCGACAATGGCATTTTCATAGCCAAAACGCCGATATATGATATAAGCGCTAAAATAAAACACCAATGCCAATACCGAACTTAGCACTAGTAATAACAATGCTTGCCACGGATCGTGGTCAAAGGTAGTACGAAATCCTGCCATCAGTCCCAATGGAAACAACATCAGCAGTAAAATATTAAACTGTCCAATTTTGGGATAATAACGTGACAAAATAGCAGGTGGAACGAACCGACGCACCCCTACAGCTAGTACCATTGGCATAACGATATAAACTAACAAGCGTTTGATATAAGTACCAACATCTAAATGCGCATTTCCATCGCCTAATAGCCACAATACGCCTAATAAGGTAAATGGCATAACGAGGGTCGCAGCGATAGTTTTTGCCGTTGCCAGTTGTGCATCAAACCCCACTGCATTGACCAACGCACCACTACCAAATAATGGAGCAGTGGCACCAAGACCTGCAATGGCCAATAGCCAATCGCCACGTACACCAAGCGCATAAGCAATGACTATCAAAGCTAGACTCATGCCCCCGCTTTGTAACAAGGCAAAAACCCAGACATAGCTTGTCGCTATACGCTTTAACAGCGCATATTGATCGATACCCAATAAAGTGAAAAACATCAAGAAGAACAGTATTTGGGGTAAATATACCAATACTGCATTGGATAAGTTTGGAAAAATAAAGCCCACAATAGCGCAAACTGGCATAATTAATGTGCTATGACGCGCAATAAAACGAAGAAGCATGACCTATCCTAATAAAAATATTCATAAAAAAGTGGGGGAGTAATACCCACTTTTTTACCATCCGTTATGAAAATAATCCCCACATAATACGCTTTTAGTACTTTAATTATCTAGGGTCTGTTGAACAATACACTGCTACAAACCACTCAAAATCTTAGTGCCATTGTCCTAAAGCCAAACCTTAAAGTCTTCACTGGGAAATCGCGCGTATCCTCGTAGAATCAATTAAACAAAAAAAGGATACCGAAGTATCCTTTAATTCTTAGAGAGTAATATTAAACTATTGGAATTAATGCTCGCCAGGGATCAGCTTTGCAAAGGCACGTTGGGCGATATTAGGTTTAGAGTCCGTGGTTTGTGCGGCACTTGAGCTTGGGAAGATACGATAGCCAATAGACTGGACACCGACGTTGAACGCTGGCACTAATGAATAAGTCGCCGACGCAAATTTACCCATATTACTAGCGATGCTATTGGGCTGCTCTACTATCGCTTTTGCTACCATCATTGCTGCCTCATCAGGCATCAGCGCTGGCATATAACGGTACAGCTTAGTCGGCGCAATCATAGGCGTGCGCACTAGCGGCATAAAGACATTGGTTATGGTGATATTATTGCCTTTTACTTCAGCAGCTAGACAACGACTGAAAGCATCCAATGCTGCCTTTGATGCGACGTAAGCGGCAAAGCGTGGACTATTAGCAAGTACACCAATAGAGGAGATGTTAACAATTTGACCTGTCTGGCGACTAATCATAGTTGGTAAAAAGGCCAAAATAGTCTTAACCGCACCAAAATAGTTAATACTCATGGTGCGCTCAAAATCATGAAAGCGATTGACCGACTCATGAACCGAACGGCGGATAGAGCGTCCTGCATTGTTTACCAGTATATCTATATGACTGAAGTCAGCAATAATTTGATTAGTGATTTTTTCGATATCATCCATATCCGTCAAATCACAAGCATAATAACTAGCTTTACCGCCGTTTTGCTCGATTTCGTCCTTGACCATCTTAAGATTTTCTTCTGTACGTGCCAGTAAAATGACATGAGCGCCACATTCGCTAAGCAAATGCGCAGTGCGCTCACCAATACCACTTGAGGCACCTGTGATAAGAATGTTCTTGCCCTTAACGGCCTTAGCGATTACTTTTTTTGATATATTAGCCATAAAACGTCCTTGTTGTTTAATGTGGTCCAGCCACTATCCAGTTTTAGCATAGCAAAAACTAATTACTCTTAGTTAAAGAGATGCGCATAAAGCCTTATAATGCAGCGATTATCACCATTAAGCAAATATTTGTAAAGGTATTAGTAGTCATAGTAATCTATCAGTTATATAGTACCGTTTAGCTTATTGCTATTGACAAATATTATTTAGCAAATATCAAAGCATTATTAATCAGTAACTATTTAGCAGTAGCTTTCATTTTTCGCTAATTTATCTTATGCACTAACTTACTTATATAAAACAGCTCGCAAGTCTTAAAAAACAATCTATTAGAGGCTTTAAAATCGATATTTTAAATCACTTTATTCATGCGCTTGTAAAAAACTCTCCACTACTTTGAATTGTCCAGCAGTGCTCTCCTCCCCATACATCGCTTGGCGAAAGGCATTAGAATTAGGAATACCTGTGGTATACCAAGCAATATGCTTACGAGCGATACGACAGCCAGAGTATTCACCGTAAAATCCATACAACTCTTGCAAATGTGTCAACACTATCTCTTTAATCTCACTAACCGTTGGCGCAGCTAGTACCTGACCTGTGCGCAGATAATGCTCGATATCACGAAACAGCCATGGCTGACCTTGAGCGGCGCGACCGATCATCACCGCATCACAGCCCGTTAGCTCGTAAACCTGCTGAGCTTTTTGGGCGCTATCGATATCACCATTGGCAATGACGGGGATGCTAATACTGTCTTTGACCTCACGTATCAGCTCATAACGTGCCTCGCCTGTATACATATCCTCGCGAGTACGACCATGAATAGCAATCGCCGCAATGCCCGCTTGCTCGGCCATCTTGGCGACGCGCAGAATATTCTCGCGACCATTCTCAAAGCCTAAGCGCGTCTTTAGCGTTACTGGTGCGTCGACCGCGTTTACTGCTGCATCAAGTAATCTTGCGACTAGATCCTCATCTTGTAGCAGCGCTGACCCTGCCAGCTTACGGCAGACCTTTTTGGCAGGACAGCCCATATTGATATCGATAATCTGTGCACCATTATCGATCTGATAGCGTGCCGCTTCGGCGAGTTTATCGGGCTCAGCCCCTGCAATTTGTGCAGAGATAGGCGCAATTTCATTATCGAAGTTAGCACGATAAAGCGACTTTTTACGCGCATAAAGCGCCGTATCAGCGATGATCATTTCGCTGACTGCGTGACCTGCGCCAAAGGATTTGCACAATCTGCGAAAAGGATTATCTGTGACGCCAGCCATTGGCGCGACCATTAAGCGGTTCTCTATCGTCAAGCCGCCAATCGCTAATGGCTGTAATAGCGGATGAGCACTATCAGACCTCGCTGCTGCGGCAGTATTGGGACTGAGTTCTAGACTTGATTTTGGACGAATGAGCGTATTTATAGACATAAAAAAAGGCTTGCCCTTTGATAAAATTAAATCAATAAAAACAAGCCGTTATTCTAAGGGTTATTATAGGTTTTGCAAGGTTTAAAACCGATACTATTTATCAAACACACTACCCTGCTCAAGGGTAAGGTCTTCATCATGCTCTTGCATACGCCATGGCAAACTATTAGGCGACTCATTTAAGAAGTGCAAGTACTTTTCAAACTGATCAATGATGTCGTTAATGACAGACTCTGATTGATAGCCATATAGATCATAGGTTTGGGCACCGCGGCGTAAGTACACTTGCGCTCGATGATAGTGATCTTGCGATAGCCCATTTTTTGAGTCATCTGAGTAATAATCAGGCGTATCATAATGTGATAAGCGCACTTCATACCAAAACTCGACATCGTCACCACGTTGTAATTCCAATACCGCTCGATTATTAGTATCATCGTAGTTAACTTCAGGAATCCAACCTGTCTCTTTAAATTTCTCGGCCACCTCAGTCATAGACGACATAACCGTACCTTTGATATATTCCAGTACTTCCTCACGACTTGGTTGTTCGGTAATATAGTCAATACGGTCGCGCCATGATTCAAGTTTGAGCAGGTGCGGTGGTAGATGATTGTCATTGGCCAAACTTTGATTACGATGACCCTCAATGCGTAGGGCACGCCACATGCCAAAGATAGAGATTAAAATAATAATGGCAAAAGGTAGAGCACTGACGATAGCCGCCGTTTGCAACGCTGTCAAACCACCTGCAATTAACAGAACAGCAGCAACTGCGCCCTCTGTTACTACCCAAAATGAGCGCTGCCACCATGGTGTATCACTACGGCCACCAGCTGCTAGTGAGTCAATCACTAGTGACCCTGAATCCGATGAAGTCACAAAAAAAGTAATAATTAACAATACCGTGATAGAAGATATTATCTGAGTAAAAGGCAGATTCTCTAATAATTTGAATAACGCAATCGCTTGGTTATTCTGCACGTCAGTGATTAAAGAGTCATACCCTTGAACCATAATCATATTAAGCGCAGTATCACCGAATACTGAAAACCAAAAGAAGGTGAAAATAGTTGGCACCAGCATGACACCCGCGATGAACTCACGGATAGTACGGCCACGGCTGATTTTAGCGATAAACAAACCAACAAAAGGCGCCCAGGCAATCGTCCATGCAAAGATAAACAGTGTCCAACTACCAATCCAATCACTAGACTTGTAAGCTTGCAAACTAAAACTACGCTCAACGATATTACCTAAATAACTGCCCGTGTTTTCCATAAAAGCGTTTAGAATAAATATCGTTGGACCCACAACGAATACAAAAATCATTAATGAAGTTGCCAGCACCATATTTAAGATAGATAAGCGCTTGACCCCTTTGTCCATACCTGCCAACACTGATATCAGCGCCAAACCCGTCACCACTGCAATCGTAATCACTTGTACCGTTGTATTAACGGGGACTAAGTTAGGTAATAGATAATTTAAACCCGCATTAATTTGTGCGACAGATAGCCCTAAACTAGTGGCAATACCAAACATCGTCCCTAAAATTGCAAAGACATCAACCGTATGACCAATAGGACCATAGATTTTATCACCGATAAGTGGATAAAGAGTGGAACGTATAGACAAAGGCAAACCATGTCGAAAGGCGAAATAGGCCAGCGATAAACCAACAACCCCATAGATCGCCCAAATATGCAAGCCCCAATGAAAATAGGCGATCTGCATGGCTTCTTTAGCGGCAGCAATAGTTTCAGGCTGTGAGAGTGGCGGACTCGCAAAATGTATTACTGGCTCGGCTACACCATAAAATAGTAGTGCAATGCCGTAACCTGCTGAAAACAGCATCGCAAACCATTCGAGAAACTTATATTCCGCTTCGCCATGATCAGGACCGAGCTTGATACTGCCATAAGATGAAAAAGCTAGCATAATGATAAAAATCAAAAATATAGCGACCGCTAGCATATAAAACCAGCCGAAAGTGTCGGTAATAAAATTGAGCACATCGCTGAATACTGCACCAGCAGCTTCTGGATTAATAGACGTACCAATAACTAACAAAATCATAATGATAGCTGCTGGTATAAATACAGGCAGCAAGATGGTAGAACGAGAGGATCTATTTTCCATAAACGTGGTCTCTTATTATTATGGTAACAAGGTTCTATTAAAAGTTCTGTTACTAGCCTTAAGCATTGAGCACTTACAGCCACTGAATCCATATAACGATGCTATGCAGGTTATAAAAAAGGTTGTAGGCGACAATAATTAACACAATCATTAGAAAAACCCCAGAAAACGACCTAACATATAACAATACATTAACATTTGTTACTAGACTGTTACCCAAAATTAAAAAAGGCAACTTGTCAGCTGCCTTCTTCATAGTTAGATCATAAGTGCGTAGTCAAGATAGCTTACTCAATTATTTTTCCAGCAAGTTGCTGAGCTAATTTGGCCAGCTCTGCATTATCCGCTTGTGTGACCGCATGACGACCTAGCTCATGAATGCTGCTAGGGATAAGATGAATATGATAATGAAACACCGTCTGCCCTGCCTCGCTACCATTAAGCTGCATTTGAACAATTCCTTCACGCGCAAATACTTGCCGCTGGGCTGCCATGACTTTTTTGGCAGTCATAAGTATCGCCGACGCATATTCAGGCTCAAGGTCGGCCAAATCAACCGCTTTTTGTTTAGGTATCACGAGTACGTGCCCCTTCGCTTGCGGCATAATATCCATAAAAGCGAGCGTTTTATCATCTTCATAAACCTTATGATAGGGAATATCACCATCAAGCATTTTAGCAAAGATATTATTATTGTCATAAGTGGCTATTGAGTAAGTCTGGCTCATGGTTAATCCTTTAGTTATTAATAATGACATCTACGATATAGTGGACGAATTTTTATGCTAGTTCAAGTAATGTCTTATCCTAATGTCTCATCCAAAAAACTCTAAATTGATGGCGAGATAATCCATAAAAAATGTTATATTAGTAGGCTATTTTTATAACCTTGAGCTTATGAATTTGACTGTTTCGCAGACTGAATCCATTGACATTATAGATACTCATATCGAATCCTATGAGGACATGCCGCATAAGGATGTGGTGAACAATATCGATACCGATAACAAGCAATCCATCGACCCCAACGCTATTATTTTGACTGAGGTGTTGACCGATAGCGCTATTACTTGGCGTATTCATAATTGTAAAGTTAGCAAAAAGACCGTAACTCAAGATTTGCCACTTCAATTTTTGTATCATTACGATAGTCTAGATAACGTGATTAAACAGGCGAATCCATTAACACCCAAACTATTAGCGCAGTTTAATACGCCGATGACGGCAACTGAGGCTGCGCAACTTATTGGCATTGATACGGCACTAATCTCCAGTCCTTGGCATGTCAAGGTGACAGGATCATTAGTGGTGTTTAGTGAAGCGCTACAATTAGCAGTACGGCTGCATTGGACCAATACGGGTAAAGCGACCGAGCAGCTTTACACCAAAGATGCCGCTGATGCGCTAGTAGCCGCCTTTAAAGAGTGGCAGTTCTTTGGTCGTATTGATGTGCTATACAAAAGCGCGAAGCAGGCTTTGATCAGTGTAGACGAAAGCGCTATAGATAACGCACAAGTACTCACTATTGAGGCAAGCACTGACTATCAGTACTTACCAGCGCCTCACGCCCTACTCGTTATTGCCAAATTAGAAGCGGATAAAGAACAACTACCTTGGTTTGAATCGGCTATCTTAGAGCGTCTTGAATAGTGTTAACCGAAATACCTATGTGCGCTTCAACGATCTTAAAACTATCCGCTGATTGTTTTGACTTACTGATAGCTGATGGTAAGGTAGCCACTTAGTATTATTCACTTGTCCTCACTGTTTATAAAAAGCACAATAATCATAAAAGTCACAACAACTTTATTATATTTGTAGGTGAAAACTTAAGTCACCTCGACTAATCGCAAGGAATCTCACATGGATTATCGCTCAAAGACCTCAACTGGCGGTCGTAATATGGCGGGTGCTCGTGCACTATGGCGCGCCACTGGCATGACTGATAGCGACTTTGGCAAACCTATTATCGCCATTTCAAACTCTTTTACCCAGTTTGTACCAGGGCATGTACACCTAAAAGACTTAGGTCAGCTGGTCGCGCGTGAAATTGAAAAAGCAGGCGGTGTGGCAAAAGAGTTCAATACTATCGCGGTCGATGATGGTATTGCCATGGGTCACAGTGGCATGCTGTACTCTCTACCGAGCCGTGACTTAATTGCTGACTCTGTCGAATATATGGTCAATGCCCACTGCGCCGATGCATTAGTGTGTATCTCTAACTGCGATAAAATCACTCCCGGTATGTTGATGGCAGCCATGCGTCTCAATATTCCAGTGGTATTTATATCTGGTGGCCCGATGGAAGCTGGTAAGATTGTCGCCAGTACCGTCGGTAAAAGCCATAATAATGAAGACAGCAATGACAGTGCCATTCGTAAGCTTGATCTCGTCGATGCGATGATGGATGCGGCTGACGATAGCATTAGTGATGAGGATGTTGCTGCTATCGAAGCTTCAGCTTGTCCTACTTGTGGCTCATGCTCGGGCATGTTTACCGCCAACTCAATGAACTGTTTGACCGAAGCATTAGGATTGGCACTACCAGGTAATGGCTCGCTACTTGCCACCCACTCACTACGTCGTGAGCTATTTTTAGAAGCAGGTCGTACTATTGTATCTCTTGCCAAGCGTCGCTATGAGCAAGATGATGATTCAGTACTACCACGCTCTATCGCGAGCAAAGCGGCGTTTGAGAATGCAATGACGTTAGATATCGCTATGGGCGGCTCGACGAATACTATTTTGCATCTGCTAGCCGCTGCTAATGAAGCAGAAGTCGACTTTAAGATGCATGATATTGACCGTTTGAGTCGCGGTGTACCTTGTCTGGCAAAAGTAGCGCCAGCTTCACAAAAATATCATATGGAAGATGTGCATCGTGCTGGTGGTGTCTTTGCGCTGTTAGCAGAGCTGGATCGGGCAGGATTATTAAAAACGGATTTACCTACTATTCATAGCGCTACGATGAAAGAGGCGATTGATAAATGGGATATTATGAATCCTGATAATAGCGAGGCACGAGCACGCTATATTGCTGCTCCTGGTGGTGTACGTACCACGCAGGCCTTCTCACAATCTCAGGAATGGTCAAACCTCGACGTCAATCGTGAGTCAGGCTGTATACGTAGTGCTCAGCATGCTTATTCATCAGATGGTGGCTTGGCAGTGCTTTATGGCAATATCGCTGAACGTGGCTGTGTGGTCAAGACCGCAGGCGTTGATGACAGTATCTTAGTATTTACAGGTCGTGCACGACTTTTTGAATCTCAAGATGATGCGGTAGCTGCAGTACTTGACGACCAAATCGTCGCTGGTGACGTAGTAATCATTCGTTATGAAGGTCCAAAAGGTGGCCCTGGTATGCAGGAAATGCTCTATCCGACTACCTATCTTAAATCTAAAGGATTAGGTAAAGAGTGTGCCCTACTTACCGATGGAAGATTTTCAGGTGGTACCTCAGGACTATCGATTGGTCATGCCAGCCCTGAAGCTGCTGAAGGTGGCGCTATTGGTTTAGTTGCTGAGGGCGATACTATTCATATTGATATCCCGAACCGTACTATTAATATGCTGGTTGACGATGCTGAATTGGCCGCGCGCCGTGAGGAAATGGAAAGCCGTGGTAGTCAGGCATGGAAACCTGTCAGTCGCGTACGTCATGTGACTCCTGCACTTCGAGCCTATGCTGCGATGACGACTAGTGCTGATACTGGCGCTGTGCGTGATGTCAGTCAAGTTGAGCGTTAGGATTTATCTATAGTTTTACTTAAAAATTATCATTTAATATTAAGCCAGCGCTATGCTGGCTTTTTTTGTGGCTCATTATTTATACAGCTGACTATTTGTATAGCTATTGATGGGCAACTACCAAAAACCAACGTAATCTAAGCTCTGATAACGTTTTTTTGCTTAATATTTTTATTTTTTGCGTCATTATAAATAACTTTTTATCATTAGGGCGTGCCTGCAAAGCTGATGCTTGAAAATTATAATTTACTCTTATTAATTGGTGGTTTTGCGTTTTTACTTGGCGCTCTGTTTCCTATTATCTTTAGACGCACCCCTATCTCCTTGCCTATTTTACAAGTTCTATTCGGTATGGCGATAGGGTATTGGTGGACGGGTCTAACGTTTTTAGACCCTATTGATAATGGCTTAGCGATTGAAAAAATCACTGAGATTGTGGTACTAGTCTCGCTGGTTGGCGCGGGTATCAAGATTGATACTGATCTGACCTGGCAGCTATGGCGGCCTACTATGCGCTTGCTGCTTATTACAATGCCCATTTGTATTTTTACCATGGCGGTACTCGGCTATTATACTTTTGGCCTGAGTATTGGTGCCGCTATTTTACTTGGTGCGGTACTAGCGCCTACCGACCCAGTATTAGCCGCTAGCATCCAAGTTGGACCCCCTAATACAGGCGGTGAAGATACGACGCGCTTTACCTTGACCTCTGAGGCTGGACTCAATGATGGTCTGGCGTTCCCTTTTGTCTATTTAGCCATCAAAGTAGCCGAAGCTTTTAGCGAGGGCAAGCGCTTCACCAGTGAGATGCTATGGTCATGGTTCACCCAAGACGTACTATGGCAAATCGGCGCAGGCGTCATTGTTGGCATAGTCGTGGGTAAAGTATTGGCAAAAATAGTATTTTCAAAACATACCAAAGATACAGCGCTCTCACAAGGTTATGTGGTGATCGCGCTGACGCTGCTCGCTTATGGCTTGGCTGAGCATATACATAGCTATGGCTTTATTGCGGTGTTTGTCGCTGCCTTCGCTTTTCGGCGTTCAGAGTGTGAGCATGAGTATCATGAAAAACTCCATGACTTTGCTGAACAGTCCGAGGGTTTACTCATGTCACTAGTACTTGTAGGTTTTGGGATATTAATCGGTCAAGGCTTACAATCTGATATTGAGCTGACTTGGAAAGTATATGCAGTCAGCTTAGCATTTTTAGTATTTATACGTCCTTTAGGTGGGATTATTGCTCTATCAGGCTTAGATATGCACCGAACCGAAAAATATGCTATATCAGCATTAGGTATCCGTGGTATCGGTACCTTATATTACTTATCTTATGCCTTAAATCAAGGTTACTTCGCTGATGATGATGCACTTAAATTATGGATTGTTTGCTCTATTGTTATCTTAGCCTCAATCTTCGTTCATGGATTAAGTGCGCCAAGTTTATTGAAAATGACGCCAAAAAATCCTCATAATTAATGGCTTTTTTATACTTAATATTAGGGCGTTGTTGCATTCAATAATTTTATTCATTAGTTTTATCAACTAAAGCTAATATTGCTTCTGTCAATGCAAATTGACGAATATCGTTTAGCATAGTGACATCAAAATTATGGACAAAAGCAAACGATAATTGGCGCGTCGGCTCACACCACGCTACCGAACCGTTATAGCCCATATGTCCAAAGCCCTGCTCAGCGTTATTATTGCAGATACTAAATAGTCGGTGATAACCTAGACGCCAGCTCATTTCTGCTGGCATGACTGCATCCATGCCCGTCACTTGCAGCGCTGATAATTGCTCAAAGGTGCGGCTATCAATCAAGGTTTTACCTTGCCATACGCCGCCATTGGCTAGCATAGCGTAAATCGTTGCTAATGCCTGAGCTGAGACAACACCATTTGCTGCTGGAATGACCGCTTGCATCACTTGCTCATCATAGTAGTCAATAGGCTGTTTACTCGCAGGAACTAACGCCGCTCGGTAGTTATTAGCATTGATACTGCCATGACTAAAATATAAGCGATTAATTTGCACAGCATTGAGCTTATCGTCAGCTAAGTTGAGCTGTTTCTCGGTGGCTTGCTGTAGCCAACATGGATAACTCGCTAGCTGCTGATAGGTTTGCATAGTAGCTTCAGAGTCCACTTTTAGAGTCGGCTTATGGCGTTTTTTGCCCAGTTGTGAGTTATTACCTTTGTCTGCGGTAAAGTCTTTGGTCAGCTTGGCTACTTCACCAACACGCTCAGTTGGCACACCAAAGTAACAACTGTCCGCAATGCCCAAAGGAGTTGTTAAATAATGCTTTAGTGCTTTAGCCAAGCTCATCTCGCTAACAATCTCTATCAAACCACCCAATATCCAACCATAAACCAAAGCGCTGTAGGCAGAGTGATAAGCTGCTGACGACTTTTCATCTTGACTAGGTGTCGTCAACGGCATAGCCGCCACTAAATCAACCATCTTATCCCAGTCGAGCAGTGTTTCGTTATCGACGTCAATAGTACTGATTGCAAACAGATCAGCTTGATGCGACATCAGCATCCGCAGCGTTATATCAGCTTTACCATTGGCGGCAAATGCAGGCCAGTACTCAGCAATTGGCGTATCGTACGCAAGCCGTTGCTGCGAGACCAATACGTGAGCCAAAGTTGCCAATACACCTTTACCTGTCGAGAAATTCAGTGATAAAGTATCAGCTTGCCAAGGCATGTCTATTTGCGCCATACCGACACTGGCTTGTGCGATGCATTGACCCGCTTGATAAACCATTAAAGACCCGCCAGCTGGCGCATCATCTAGCTGCAAATCAATTAGCAGTTGTTGTAAGTGTTGCTGCAACTCAGTGTTACTAAAAACGATGTTCTCATTATGGGTCATAGCTGTCTCATTGCAGTTCATCTATAGATGGATCAGTAGCGAATAGTAAAACAGGCCACTTAATAGTTGCCTGTTTTATGAAATAAAATTTTATAAAGAAGCTTATAAATTCAGAAGCTTTTAAGCTTAGCGCGGTACAAGCAAACGGTTATGCGCCTCTTCCTCTAAGCTTGTCAGCCCATGATCATAGCCATGCTTCATTGCCGTATCCATTTTGCGACCACGCAACCAACCAGAACGCAGCGTCATTGCAGCGCCTACTCTATTGCCAGAGCCACAATGCATCGCTATTTTTTTGCCATGATACTGACGTAATAGCTTGTCAAACGCTAATATCTTAAGCTGCTTTAGATCCTCTGCGCCACCGATAGGCAGGTGCTCATAGGCCATACCCGCTTGTTGCACAGCAGCGGCTTCATCAAAGTTTAGCTCAGTATCAGGCTGTAGGTTAATTACTAGTTCAACGCCAGCATCTGCTAGCGCTTGCACTTTTTTATCATCCAATGCTCCGCAAACGATAGTCTGCTCATTTGGGCGATAATAAGGACTCAACGTCGCAGATAGATTGACAGTGTTATCAGCGTCAAGATAGATCACACCCTCTTCGCTATTATCTATTTCTTTGCCATTGAAAGTATCGTTAGCCGCCATTTGGTCTTGGCTATTTCCAACTTGATTACTTTGAGCTTGGTTGCTCTTATCTTGATTACTTTGCGTCATAGTCATAGTTCTATAAAGTTGCGATCGCTTGTTAGTTGTTAATGGTTATAAGATTAGGCCTTTTCTTTATTAACTAAATTTAGGTGACCTGTTAGATGCGGCTTATCATTTTTGGCACTATATAAACCGAATACACAGTTGTCCTCAGCACTCTTAAGCTTAGCAACGGGCTCAGCGATCAGCTCAACCTCGGATGGCAAGAAGATCGGTAGCTTAAATGCCACGACAGCGCTACAAGCCTCTGGTAGCTCGCCCATCATCGCTAGACACTTAGCTTTAGACCACATGCCATGGGCGATAGCTTTAGGAAAACCAAAAGCTTTGGCTGATAAAGGATGCAGGTGAATCAAATTAAAATCACCCGAAACAAATGCATAACGACGACCCATATCTTCAGGGACTTCAAATATCTTATGGACGCCCGCCTCATCAATCATTGGCTTGACGGTCACAGGACGCGGCGCACTTTTCTTGATGGCAGCGCTATCGCCTTTTTTGTTACTACGCGCCAAGTAAGTTGACGACCCTTGCCAAATAATATCCTCTTGCGACTTAACAATGGTCACAAAGTCAAACTGCTGCCCCTGCGCATGATCGCGTAGGTTTGCAAAACTGACTGACATACTGACAGTCTCGCGCTCTCCAATGGGGCGATACTGCGTCACAGTATTATCGACATGTACTAGCCCTAATAGCGCAAAAGGGAACGGCTCTTTAACCATCATGTTCATCTGCAGCGCTTGTGATAATACTGAAAAATAAGTAATCGGCACTTTACCATTATCCAAAAACCCACAAATCTTGCGATAATCATCGAGATTATCTTGATCAATATGCATATCATCGACGCTATAAGTGGCTTGTGGCAGCTGATCCTTGCTAACTTTGCCACTATTACCGATAGGCAGTAAGCTCTTGATGATATTAGCGTAAGTGGTATGCGCTTTAGGAAGAGCATCAAAATTTTTATCTGACATAAGTGAGTCCTAGATATTTTTTATTAAGAAGTGATTATATGAAGCGTTTTAAAATAGTTGAGCGTTAGATTTATTTTACAGTATTTCTAGGAACAATTCATAGCATAACAACTTGAATGAGTACTAAATAAATAATATAAAAAAAGCCACCCGTAGGCAGCTTTATCGATCTTCATCGGCGTATTTTTGGTAAGCAATTATTACTTTCAACATAGTTTAAAAGTAGCCTTAAAAAGTAATCATTAAGCTAACTCCACTTGTAACTATAGTCAAAAGTAATAGTATTAGAGATCAATAATGTTAAAGAGCCACAGCTTTTATGCACCTAGCAGACTTTGACCACAGACACGGACGGTATTGCCGTTTAGGCCGCCTGAGGCAGGAGACGCAAGCCAAGCGATCGTTTCTGCGACATCTACTGGCAAACCACCTTGACTCATAGAGTTCATGCGACGACCTGCTTCACGAATAGCAAAAGGAATCGCTTCGGTCATTTGAGTTTCGATGAATCCTGGCGCTACAGCGTTAATAGTCATGCCTTTATCGTTGCGGCTTAATTTCTTGGCAGTCGCATCGACTAAACCAATAACCCCTGCTTTTGAAGTGGCATAGTTGGTTTGACCTAGGTTACCTGCGATACCTGATATTGATGAGACACAGACGATACGAGCATCGTCTTTGAGTACGTCATTATCGAGCAAATAGCGATCTAGCTTGGCGATACTGGCCAGATTAATATTGATCACCATATCCCACTTTTGCTCATCCATATTGGCTAAAGTTTTATCACGAGTGACGCCAGCATTATGGATAATAGCATCAAGACCACCACGTTTTTCGGCAGCGTCAGCAACCTGCGCGCCAGCATCGTCGCTAGTGATATCAACTAATAAAGTCGAGCCGCTAATCTCACTGGCGACTTTTTGTAGATCTGCTTGCTGCTGTGGCACATCCAAGCAGATAACATGAGCGCCTTCACGAGCTAGCACGCGCGCGATTGACTCACCGATGCCGCGACTAGCGCCAGTCACTAGCATGGTTTTGCCACCTAGCGGCTGCGCCCAATCAATATCAATAGCATTGGCTTTACCGACACGGATAACTTGACCTGAAACATATGCGGAACGCGCTGAGGTAAAAAAGCGCAAGGTTGAATCTAGGTTTTGCTCAGCATCTTCAGCGACGTAGATCAATTGAGCCGTAATACCACGTTTGAACTCTTTACTGACGGACTTGATAAAACCTTCAAGCGCGCGCTGAGCCAAAGCGAATTCGATATCATCGCATTCCTCTGGTGGACGACCGATAATAACCACACGACCTGAGCGCTCAACACGGCGAGCGACAGCATGAAAGAATTCATAAACTTGTTTGAGCTCACTGGCATTACTGATATTACTAGCATCAAACAGTAAAACTTTGAATTTGTTATCAGCAGCCGTATTAGCTTTGGCCTCAACACCCGCATCAGCCAGCGCGCCTTTGACATAGTCATTATTATTAACAAAAATTTCGGCATGTAGCTCTGAGAAGATACGGGCAATAGCTTGGCTGACACGGTTGTCTTCACCAGTCGCAGCACCGACTAGTACGCTACCGCGTATTAAGCGTTGACCACTCTCAAAACGATCTAAGCCTACTGGCAGTGGCAAGCCTAAGTTTTTGGCGACTTTTTTGCCGATTGAAGATTGAACGAAATCACCATAACGGTCTGACATAATATAATCCTATTATTTATGATTAAAGGTTAACTATTTAAAGATAAAAAGCGTATCTATAATAGTAGATACACTTTTTGAGATTGATTATTTAGAGTTCAATAAATGAGGCTTAAGCTGTCCTAACTATACACATCTAGAATGGACAAGTCCAAATGTCTATAGTCATTTGTAAACAATCCAGTACACAAGTTGTTCATCGTAACTGACATATATCGTCAAATGCTTATGCTAGAATGGAACTTATAAGTTATAGCTCATGCAAATAGCAATAACAATATATTATCAGAAACTTCATACTACTAGGTCAATTATTGATACTGGTCAGTTTATAGATTAGCTTGATACTGCTTATAAGACTGTTTTTACATTACTTTATTTGCTAAAGACCTACAATAGCGCGATAAAAACCTAATATCATAAGCAACTATATTATTTTATACGTTATCACTTTCTACCTTGTTTTCTTCTACATCTAAAGTCGTAACCCTAGGGCAAATAAGCCCTCTGTCAATATTTTTATTTTTACGACTTACTTTTTAATCAATTTTTAACTAACTTTTTTTAACTAACTTAAGGAACCTATTATGAGCAACCAAAAAGACAGCCCAATCGTTGAGAGTACCGTTGTGAAAAAAGGCACTGCTACCACTAATAAAGCCGCTGAGCCGTCCAAAGCTGAAACCAAAAACAGTAATGAACAGTATGACTCTATCGCTGAGCTCAAAAAAGCCACCGATATCGTTGATGCAGAGGGTAATTCAGTTAACAAGTCAACCACAAGCGACCAAGCGGCTAAGAAATCTAAGCTGAAAGAAGAGCTAGTCAGTGAAGCCAAAGAGTTAAAAGAGGCTAATGACCTTACTGAATCTGTCAATGTTGCGCCAGCTAAATCAGCCGATAGCGATAGTCAAGCTAACGAAAAAGAAGCCCCTAAACCTAGCGCGCAGAAAAAGACGTCAACAAGCACCGCGCAGAAAAAAACTCCAGCAAGCAAAGCGACTGTAGAAGCTAAAAAACCTAGCGCTAAGCCTGAAAGTAAAAAGCCCGCCGCTAATAGAAGCGCCGCTGCTAAGAAAAAGCCCACCACCAAAATGAATGCAGGCCAACACCGCGTAGCTATCTTAGGCGGTAACCGTATTCCGTTTGCCCGCTCTAACGGTGCTTATTCTGATGCTAGCAATACCGACATGCTGACCGCTGCCCTCAATGGTCTAATTGAGCGTTATAACTTACAAGATGAGCTACTAGGTGAAGTGGTTGCAGGCGCTGTTATCAAGCTTAGCCGTGATATTAACTTAACTCGCGAAGCGACCCTAAATACAGCTCTTAATCCACAAACCCCCGCTTATGATATCTCTCAAGCTTGTGCCACTGGCGTGCAAGCAACCTTTGCTTCGGCTAATAAAATCGCTTTAGGCATTATTGATTCAGCAATCACAGGTGGTGTAGACACTACCTCTGATGCGCCTATCGCAATCGGCGATGGCCTACGTAAAGTACTGCTAAAGCTCGGCTCTGCCAAAAACATGAAACAGCGCCTCAAAGCGCTTAAAAAGTTCGATCCTAAAGACTTAATCGACGCCCCACAAAATGGTGAGCCGCGTACAGGTCTCTCTATGGGCGATCACCAAGCCATCACCACGCTGGAATGGAATATCAGCCGTGAAGACCAAGATAAATTAGCCTTTGATAGCCATAAAAACCTAGCACAAGCGTACGATGAAGGCTTCTTCGATGACTTAATTACTCCATATAAGGGTCTCACGCGTGATAATAACTTACGCCCCGATTCTACAGTTGAGAAACTGGGTAAATTAAAGCCCGCCTTTGGTAAAAAGAATGCCAATCCAACAATGACTGCTGCTAACTCTACGCCATTAACTGATGGTGCTTCTTGTGTGCTATTAGCAAATGAGGATTGGGCAAAAGAGCGTAACTTAAAGCCATTAGCTTATATTGTGCATCAAGAGACCGCTGCCGTTGACTTCATCGGTAAGTCTGGTGACAAAGAGGGCTTATTAATGGCACCAGCATATGCTGTGCCGCGTATGCTCGAACGTGCAGGTTTAACCCTACAAGACTTTGATTTTTATGAAATTCATGAAGCTTTTGCCTCGCAAGTATTGTCTACACTTGCGGCTTGGGATGATGAGAGTTTTTGTAAAGAGCGCTTAGGGTTAGATGACAAACTAGGCTCAATTGATCGTAGCAAGCTCAATGTGAATGGCTCATCACTTGCCGCGGGTCATCCGTTCGCCGCTACTGGTGGTCGTATCTTAGCCACTGCTGCAAAACTATTGGATCAAAAAGGCTCAGGTCGCGCACTAATATCTATTTGCGCGGCGGGCGGTCAAGGCGTGACTTGTATTCTCGAGAAATAGTCTGCAATAAGATACAAAGACTAATAATACACAGCGTAATTATTATCACAATAGCTACTGATTGACCCGTTCAGCCAGTACAGATGCTCTACTAAAACGCCCTTTACTACATAAATTAAAGGGCGTTTTTTTATGCGCTATATTTGTCACAATAAAAAACCTATAATAGATTTACACAATAATTACTCAGCTGATTAGAGGTGGAGTCTATGGGTATATTACGCTCGCTGTTGAATAAACTTAAGCATACTATTCTTGGTCATGAGGAGCTTATCGTGGCAAAACCACTCTTAACGCACCAGTCTCAACCCTTGAAAGTACAACCGCACACTGATAAAAAAGCGTTAGAGCAAACTGCTATGATTCAACGCATCGATAAAGATGTATTGAATGATGAGCTGCGGCGCAAGATGCACCAAGACTTAATTGACACTTATGACGAAGAGCTTGAAAACGAAATTGATGACTACATGCGCGATTTGCGATTCGATGGGCATGTGATGACTGAGCAAGAAAAACTTGATCGTCGCACTTATTTTCAGGAGCTAGTACGTTTGCAACGTGAATTGATTAAGCTACAAGACTGGGTAGTGGATAGCGGTGAGCGTATCGTGGTGGTGTTTGAGGGGCGTGATTCTGCAGGTAAAGGCGGTGCGATTAAGCGCATCACTCAGCGGCTAAACCCAAGGGTTTGCCGAGTTGCAGCCTTGCCTGCGCCGACCGAACGTGAGCAGACGCAGTGGTATTTTCAGCGTTATGTCGCCCATCTACCAGCAGCTGGCGAGATCGTCTTGTTTGATCGCAGCTGGTATAACCGCGCTGGTGTTGAGCAGGTAATGGGGTTTTGCAACGGTGGGCAATATGAGGAGTTTTTTCAGTCGGTGCCTGATTTTGAGCGTATGCTAGTACGCTCAGGCATACGCTTGATTAAGTATTGGTTCTCGATCACTGATGATGAGCAACACTCACGCTTTATGAGCCGTATTCATGATCCACTCAAGCAGTGGAAGCTCTCACCAATGGATTTACAGTCCCGTAGGCGCTGGGAGGATTATACCAAGGCTAAAGAGACTATGTTTGAGCGTACTCATATTCCAGAAGCCCCGTGGTGGGTGGTTGAAGGCAATAATAAGAAGCGCGCACGACTCAACTGTATTGCGCATTTATTAGATCAGATACCCTATAATGAAGTGCCGCGTGATGAGGTAGAACTGCCTGATCGCACGCGTGATAATGAGTATTATCGCGAGCCTATTCCTGATGATATGTATGTACCGCCACGCTATTAAAGCTTTTAGCCATCAAGGCTTTTACTAGTAGTAACTTGAACCTACATCGTATAAGTCGCTTGCTGGCTGTCTATTTTGCCCGCTAATAAGCGCTCTACTTCGTTTTTAATACGCTGTCCACTGGCATCCTGACCTATTTGTACCGCAAATCCTGCTGGTCGATTGCCTTGAGCTTTTCGATTGATCCAAATCACTTTACCATTCATTGGCAAGCGCTCACTAGAATTTGGCAAAGTTATCGCAACAAAGACTTCATCGCCTAAGTTTTGTACGCGATCACTCGGTACAAAAATCGCTCCATTATCAACAAAAGATAAATAGCTGGCATACAACGTTGCTATATCTTCGATATGATGAGTAACAATTCCACCGCGACTGGGCATTGCCATAATAAGCTCCTTATAGAAACAAAAGGTATAAAAGACAGTTAAACGCAAAATATATGATAATCATAAAGATAGTTATAGCTTAGATTTGCCGTTTAGAACAGTACTATACGAACAGCGTTATAGCTGAGTCAGCTGTTGCATTAGCTTATCATAAGCGAACTTCTCTTGAACATTTTGTTGTAGCGATATTTTTATCTGCTGTAGCATCTGCTCTATCATTGTAAGGGCGTTATCGCTTGTCAAGTTGTCGTTTAGCGAAGAATCATCAAGCAGATGAGGATTTACAGCGGCTAATAAATCGATATCTTTTTGACGGCTTGGTAGTCCCATATAGACTCGCCGAATATCAACCAGCATCATCTCACTCAGTTTTATAAAATCCGCGATATCCAGCTGTTTTTGCCAATAGTCACTAGCAGCAATAGCACTACGTTTGCCATTACGTAGCGCTTGCCAAGTCGTTAGCCAAAGCCCACGCTTGCTATACCAATTCGCTTGCGCCAAATCTATAGCAGCAAGTGGCGCTCCATTGGCTAGTTGCAATAACTGACTGATCTGATCAGGGCCGACCGCCTCTCGATTAACAGTACTGCCTAAGGCTTGGGTGACATAATTAAGCGCGCCGGCAGACTCTATCTGCTGAAGCGGCAACTGCTGGACTCGACTCTTAATAGTAGGTAATAGCTGAGTTGGGGTATCACTAATAAGGAATAAATGTACCTGTGCTTGTGGCTCCTCAAGGGTTTTGAGTAGCGCATTAGCTGCAGCTATAGTCATCTGTTCGGCATAGTCTAAAACACAAATGCGAATACCTTGCCCGCCTTGGTAAATAAAAGGCTGTAGCGCGCGGATGTCATCTACTTTGATAGTGACTGATGCCTTAGCCGTGGCTTTAACAGATTTTTTACTGTTTTTACTTGCCAGCTCGCTCGCTTGACTGCTGTTGGCACTTATTGGCATTTGCGCCAGTGGCAGTACTTGCAAGCTGGGATGAGTGCCCGACTTGAGCCATTGGCAACTAGCGCATTGACCACAGGCACCCTCTGAATGCTGATCTCGCTGCAAGCACAGTAGCCAAGCCACCAAACGCCAGATAAACGCGCGTTTACCCATGCCTTGCATCCCTGCTGCTAGTAACGCATGAGGTAGCGATGAGCTTGACGCGCGCGCCGTCAGCTGCACCCATAGACTTTGTTGCCAAGGCAATAGCGGTGCAAAGTAAATGCTGTCATCGATGTCGTTGATGTTGGCAACTCCCAATATTTTTATAACTTTTATGGATAACGGATTAAAACTTATTCACAATAAATAGTTTAGTTTTAAAAAATACTTAGGCTATTTTTATGCATACTCGTCGTTTTGAAAGTCTGCTAAGCTCATGTTATTAAGACGCTCTAAATCTTCTACAGTATCGACACCTGCTGGCAATTTTACTTTGGCCGCTTCGATAGCGATAGCGCCACCATTCTCCATGACCCGCAGTTGCTCTAGACTCTCCAAGGTTTCAAGTGCGGTTGGTAGCCAGTTGACAAACTGTTTTAGCAAACTGACGCGATAGGCATACAAGCCTAAATGACGTTTGGCAGTGCTAGGTACAGGCAGAGCTGATGTATCTGATAAATCAGCATTATTCTCAACTGATAACACCAAATCACGATCACAAGGAATAGGCGCTCGGCTAAAATACAATGCGCGTTGCTTATTATCATAACTGGCGCTTACGACTTTGACCACAGAAGGTCTTATAAAAGTAGCGTAATCTTCGATAGGCTCATATAGCGTCGCCATCACACTTTGACTGTCTTGTACTAGCAGATCTTTGACTTGCTGCAATAATAAAGGTGGCACTAATGGCTCATCACCTTGCATATTAATGATAATATCTTGCGCGCCCCAGCCCTTTATAGCGGCAACCTCTGCCAAGCGATCAGTGCCTGAAATATGATCTTGACGCGTCATAACGACCTCAAATCCTGCGTCACGACATATCTTGGCAATACTCTCATCATCCGTTGCAATACACATATCATCGGCAAAGGTAGCCGCTTGTGCTTTTCGGGCGACCCAAAGTATCATCGGCATACCATGGATAGCCAATAGTGGTTTCCCTGGCAGACGCGTGCTGTTAAAGCGAGCAGGAATCACGATATGGGTTTTGACAGGGACAGATGAGGACATAATAGAGCCTTCTAATAAGTAGCGTTTTTTATAGCAATACCTAAACCTTGTAGTTGCCGCTGCAGTTTAGTATAACAGGCGTCTGATAGCTCAGCGCTGACCGGTAATACCCAAAGTCTAGCGACCAGCTCAGCGAGCTCAGCTTTATTGAAACCATCAAACTCAGTTTGTTTATTTTCATCGTTATTTATAGTATCAAACACTTTTGCTAATAGTGCTCGTATTTTTACCGCATCTTTACTAGTAATAATAATAGGATAGTGCTGGTATTGCAGTAAATCAGTGAGCTCAAAATCGTAGTGATCAGGATAAGGATGAGCGCTCACTTTGAACCCTAACGCTTCAAGAGTCGCAAAAAACCGCTGCGGATAGCCAATCCCACTGACCCCGTGTACTTGGCTACCTGCCAAAGGCTTAACACCTGCTGCTTGTGAAGTTACGCACAAACTATCGGCATCACTAGACCATAAGCTAGGCCATAAAGCTTGCAGGCTATCAGGTTGCAAATGCATAGTTAAACGCTCAGTGGACTGCGAACTATTCGCTGTTGAATGGCTATCAATCTTTTCATGATAGATAACCGTCGCCTTATCTAGTCGTGACATCGGCTCGCGCAAAAACCCTGTCGGCAGTAATTGACCACTACCAAATCCACGCGCAACATCGACCACTATCCATTCAATATCGCGCTGCAACGCATAGTGCTGTAGCCCATCATCAGCGATAATGAGTTGTAAGTTAGGATGAGCTTGTATGAGAGTGCTTATGGCTTGCTGCCGATTAGGACATACCGCCATCGGTACCCCTGTCATAGAGACAATCAAGCTTGGCTCATCGCCTACGACGCTGGGCAAGCTATCGGTAGTCACTAAAGCTGGCATCTGAGCGCTATCGCCGCCATAACCGCGGCTAATCACCCCTACTGGCACCTTATGCTGCTGCAAATAGTCGACCAAAGCCATAATAAGCGGTGTTTTACCGCTACCACCAACGGTGATGTTACCTATCACCATAATAGGTATAGGCGCACGATAGCTTTTTGCTAAGCCAAGCTTATAGGCTTGCTGACGTATTGAAATTATCAGACCATATAACCAGCTAACAGGAAGTAGTAGCCATAACCAAAGGGCTTGTCGTTGCCATGCTTGAGTGATTTTAGTTTCAAGACTCATAGCTGAATTCTTATTATGCCAGTTAGTTTTTCACCTAGACAATCAATCGCTTCTTTATTCAAAGTCACGCTCATACATTTGGGCATAATAGCTCTTATTGCCTAACAACTCTTTATGAGTACCAATCTCGACAATTCGGCCGCCATCAAGTACCACAATACGATCAGCGGACTCAATAGTCGTCAAACGATGGGCTATGACGAGCGTAGTGCGATCCTTCATAACATTATCAAGCGCTTGTTGAATGTAATGCTCAGACTCGTTATCCAAGGCACTAGTAGCCTCATCTAAGATGAGAATAGGCGCGTCTTTTAATAGAGCACGAGCGATCGATAAGCGCTGACGCTGACCACCTGATAGTTGCAGGCCTTCGGCACCGATTTCACTTTGATAACCATTAGGCATTTTACTAATAAAGTCATGAGCAAAGGCATCTTTTGCCGCGCGTTCTACTTCAACAGGCGATTTACTGGCTAAGCTACCGTAGGCAATATTATTGAACACCGTGGTATTAAATAACACCACTTGTTGATTGACCATCGCAATCTGCGCGCGCAAGCTATCTAGAGTAATATCGTCTATATCGAACCCATCCATAGTGATACGCCCTGAGCTGGTGGTCAACGTACGCGTCAATAAATTGACCAGCGACGACTTGCCTGCACCACTACGACCGACTAATGCGACAGTCTCACCCGCTTTTATATCTAAGCTAAAATCTTGCAGAGCAACGGTTGAGTCAGGATAAACCAAATTAACTTGATCAAGGGTGATCGCGCCAGACAACCCTATATTAATAAGACCGGTATCGACCTCTTCAGGCTCATCAAGCAAAGCAAAAATAGACTCACCAGCGGCAATCCCTTTTTGCAGCTTTTGGTTGACGTCTGTCAGCGAGCGCACAGGCTTGCTCAGCAGTCCAGCAGCGGCAATATAAGAGATAAATGCACCTGCTGAGATGTTATCAATAACCGCAGGGCGCAGTGCTAGCCATACTACGACAGACATCGCCATTGCCATTAATAACTGCACCATTGGCGTATTAATGCTATTGGTTACGACTATTTTCATACCCTGGCGCAAGTTCTTTTTGGAGATCTGATCAAATCGCTGGGACTCGTACGCTTGACCACCATAGTTTTTGACCACATGATAACCACTAACCACCTCATTAGTGATATGACTCACCTCGCCCATGGTCTCCTGAATCCCTTTTGAGAGCTTAAGATAACGTTTTGAGGCAACACGAATCAGCCATAATATAGGCGGCAGTACCACAAACAAAATCAAAGTTAAACGCCAATTGCTATATAACAAAAACCCAATCAAGGCTACGACCGTCAAGCCATCACGCAACAAGGTTTTCATTGAGTCTGTACTGGCAGCAGTGACTTGCTCAACGTCGAATATCAGCTTAGATGAGATCGTCCCTGCAGGATTGGCCAAATAAAATGTGCTGGGTAGACGCAGCAATTTATTAAATACCTCTACCCGCAGTTGATAGACTAAGTTGCGAGATACGAGCGCGGTATAATAATTCCCCAAAAAGCTACCAACACCGCGCACAAAGAACAGCATGATAATAATGAGCGGGAATAAATTTTGTTTGGTCTGATCGTTATTATTGATAGCATCAGTGATGTATTGCAACAACTTAGCGATCCAAATCTCAGTGCCTGCGTTAATAGCAAAGCCGATAACCGTCAATGCAAGCGCCCACCAATAAGGCTTAAGATAACTTAGCAGACGCAGCAAAGTTTTATGCTTAGGCGGCGTTACAGGCGCGTGCGCTGTCTCATTGCTAGCGGAAGCTTTGGTTATATCAGCTGGTACAGGTTGGCTCATAAAAGCCTCAGTTTAATGATATTTGGTGAGTTTTTCACTTATACACTACTGCTCATTCAATATAATGTAGACAGTAGCCAGTGACTTGACATTGAGATTTATAGTGACAATATTGAAAATAGTGACATTAGCGCTGTGCTTCTAGCTGTTTGATTAAAGCGGTGAACTGTTCATCATCATGAAAAAATATCTCGACACTGCCTTGACCATCTTTTTTATGCTTAAGCTTAACTTGTGCCCCTAGCGTATCCGTTAGGCGCTGTACCATCTGCTGGGTATCAAAGCTAGCTACTGCTGTGTTGGGATTGGCTTTAGGTGCAGGCTGCAAAATAGACTTGACCAGTTTTTCAGCTTCGCGCACCGTCATTGCGCCATCGATGATTTTTTGAGCGATGATAGGCTGCTGCTCAGAGGATAATGCCAGTAAGGTTCGCGCATGGCCCATATCTAGAGCACTGGTCGCTAGATGATCTTTGACCGTATCGTGCAGCTGATTGAGACGCAAAAGGTTTGATACTGTCGTTCGCGCTTTACCAACAACTTCGGCAATCATAGCATGACTCATACCAAACTCAGTATGAAAGCGTTGCAAAGCGGCAGCTTGCTCAATGACAGATAAATCTTCGCGTTGAATGTTCTCTATTAGTGCCAAAGCAATAGCCAGCTCATCAGACAAGGCGCGTTCAATCGCTGGAATCACTGCTTTACCAGCCATCTTTGCCGCACGCCAGCGCCGCTCACCTGCGATAATTTCATGGGTCACTTGCGCACTGCTTTTGTCCTCGCTTGCAAGTAATGGTCTGATAACGATAGGCTGCATTACCCCATGCTGCTCAATTGAGGATGCTAGCTCTGCTAGCGCAGTCTCACTCATATCGCGGCGCGGCTGGTATTTACCTGCCTGCAGATGCAGCACATCGATCTGAATGAGGCTGATTTGATCTTCGCTACTGTTAGCATCAGGATTGGGCTTAGTGCTGATAGCACGTGCTGCACGAGTACGGTTTTTAGTAGTAGCACCTTCAATATTATCTTTTTCATTAGCAGTAGCTTTTGACCGTTTAGCCTTAGCAGGGATAGCACTTTTAGACCCAGTACTAGTCGCTGATGGTAGATCGGTATCTAAAGCCGTTTTGGTCGTGGCAAGGTGATGAACGTCATGATGCGCAACCGTATCATCTTGTAAGGCTGAGGCAGTAATTTGCTTTTCTTTTTTGATTGAGCCCAACAGAGCATCCAAACCTCGATTGGCAGCTAAGCCTCGTTTTTTCGCCATGATTAGCTATCCTTTCATACTGTAATAAAGATAAAAATAATAATAAAAGTCAAAATAAGAGCCCTATCATTAGGGTAATGGCTCAATAGTGACTGTAAAATTAAATAATTAAAGTTAAATGCTTAACTAGCGCTTTAAAGGCTCAGCTAGTGCAAAAGCTTTTTAGGCTCTATTTGAGCCGCTCAGCTGATTTTTTTGGGCTTTGTTTAATCACCTCAGCCGCCAGCTGCTGGTAAGCCATAGCCCCTTTTGAATTTTTATCAAATTCAAGTACTGGCACCCCATGGGCTGGTGCTTCTGCCAGACGTATATTACGTGGAATATGGGTTTTATACATGATATCGCCAAAGTGTGCTTGTAATTCAGCTGAGACATCATTGGCTAAGGTATTACGTGCATCGAACAAGGTTCTAACCACGCCGCGAATATAAAGCGTAGGGTTGAGCTCTGTTAAGCGCTCTATAGTCTGCGACAAATCAGCCAAACCTTCAAGCGCATAATACTCGCACTGCATCGGAATAATGACGCTATCGGTTGCAATAAGAGCGTTAACCGTCAGTAGGTTCAAGCTTGGCGCACAGTCCATTATGATATAGTCATAAGGTTTTTTAACGCTTTGATCAGCTATCAGTACACCCATAGCTGCTTTTAATAATTCATGGCTATTGGTTTGACCCATCAAAGTAATATCTAGACCTGCCAGCTCACGATTGGCACCGATCACATCAAAGCCCGCTGGACTCTGAACCGTTGCCGCTGCCAGTGACACGCCATCAAGCAAGACATCAGCTACGGTCAAGTCCAAATCGTTTTTATCCAAGCCCGTACCTGAGGTGGCATTACCTTGCGGATCTAAGTCAATCAGCAGGACACGCTTGCGCTTAGCCGCTAGGCTTGCCGTCAAATTTACCGCCGTTGTGGTCTTACCCACGCCGCCTTTTTGATTCGCAATGGCTATGATTTCCATACACTCACTCAATTTGATTAATGTGATACTTTTTATTTATCTATCTATCTAAGTTTTCAGATATTCAGTCGTAGATTGTAGCGGTAAAACTGTAGTGGCTAAAACTCTAATAGTTAAAATTATAGCGGCTAAGCTAGAGCTTTTTGGGTCAGCTCAATAAGATGACGACTGTCTTCAAGACGCGGCACCTTTAATTTGATCGTTCTAATCTGCCATTTTTGCTCTAGCGCTTGCAGCTCATCAAGGGTCGGCTCTTTGCCCTTCATCGCACACAAATAACCATCGCTCGCCAAACGTGGCTGGGCAGCTGTCACAAAGTCAGTCAAGCTAGCAAAGGCTCTAGAGGTAACTACCTTATACTGCCCCTCATGAGCTTCAATACGCGCAGCAATAGGCTGTATATTATCCAATCCAAGCTCGCTACTGACCTGTTTAATAAAGCGGATTTTTTTCTGATTACTATCCAGCGCACTACACTGGCGCTCAGGCTGGCAAATAGCGATAATAACTGCTGGCAGTCCAGCTCCTGTACCGATATCCAACAAATTCCCAGCGGGTAAATGCGTTATAATAGCCAAGCAGTCGATCACATGCTTGATAAGTGCCTCTTGTGGATCGGTAATCGCCGTCAAATTATAGGTTTTACTCCATAATAGCAACTGATCTAAATATAATAATAGTTTGCGCTGCTGTACCATAGTTAGCGATAAATCGAGTTCCTGTATAGCCTGCGCTAAGATAGCGGCTAAATCTGGCAACTGCGCGCCAAGCTTTACAAATCCAGTAGGATCAGCCAGTTGATCGCTATTATAGGCAAATTTAGAAGCTGACATACTGTATATTATCCTGTTTTAGCGCGTGAACCGATTATTTTATCACGCAGGCTGCCCCTTGAATAGTTGCAGATTGCGTCATTGACCGTCATCTTATACTATCTACACTAATAGTGAAGATTTATTCGATTTTACTGCTATTAGGCTACTAAAATTGTACTTTTAACTTAGCGCTATGGTGACTGCTCTCACCTTTGATCAAATACTGATCCAACGCTTTGTTGTTATCCATGCATTGTTATCCACGTGTTGTTATTTATACTTAGCAATGTCACGCTTTGCCTATTAACGAGCTTTACCTACCAAGCTTTATAACTTTTGAGATAGTGTACCGCCTATGACTGACCATGATACCGCAATGACTCAAAAGACCGTTGTTATTGACTCTTTATCTACCCAAACACCTGCACAGATAAATGAGGCAGACGCTAGTGTGCTCCTTGACAACCTCTCTAATGACACTCTTAATAATAAAAAAAGCACTAATAAAAAGTCTACTTCCAAAAATAAAGCTTCTAAAAATAAAGCCGCGAAAGATGCATCGGTAGATGACACAGCAATAGCCGCTGAATCAACGCCGCATCCTATTTCGGTACAGATTAATGAGCAATGTTTTATTTCAGCGGAACATCTAAAACGCTATACCCAGCCAAGCCAGCTGCCAACGGACACTCGCGTAGCTGATGATTTGGACGTGGGTTTTGGTCAACAGCGGGCTATCAAAGCTTTGCAGACGGCAGTGGATATCAAAGCCAGTGGCTATCATGTGTTTGCAGCAGGTGAGAACGGCTTGGGTAAACGTACTATTATTAGCCGCTTGCTACGCCGTATCGCAGGCGACGCTCCTACGCCTGATGATTGGGTCTACGTACATAACTTTAGCGATCCGCGTGCGCCGCTGGCGCTGAGCTTACCTAGTGGCCAAGCCTTATTATTAAAGCAGCAAGTCAATAAGGTATGGCAGCAAGCCCACAAGCGCCTTAACCAGCGCTTTCGTAGTGATCATTATCAAAATGAGATCGAAGCGATTAAGAACAGCACTCAGCAGCAAGAAGTTTTGGCTTATGACGAGCTAAGTGCTGAGGGCAAGCAGTATAATTTGGCATTGACGTTTCGAGCTTTTGATAATAAAGCACTGTTTGTGCATCCGAGCCAATTACCAGAGAGTATTGAAAACACCTCTATTTATACTAAGCATACAGAATCGCCTGATGAGCTTAGGTCTGATAAGTCGAATACTCGGTCATCCTCGCATAACACAACCGATCAACATGAGCACGATAGCGTTGAGAAAAACAACTTTGCACAAAAAAACCACATGCACAAGCGTTTTAGTCAGCTGACGATCGTTTTGGAGCAGTTAGAAGACGAAGCTAACAGCGCTATTGAAACCCTACATAAAGATATCGCCCAGCGCGCACTTGAGCCACTATTTGCATCACTTTATAAACAGTTCGCCGCTAGCCCCTTAGTTATTGACTATTTGCACACTATATTTGACGATATGATTGAGCATGCCGCGCATATTGTTAATGGCGATGATGAAGCGTTTGTATCTCCACTCTTGGCTACTACTCCTAGCCGCTATAGCGTGAATGTTATGGTCAGTCATGAGGCTGATAGTGGTGCGCCCGTTATCTTTGAGGATCTACCGACCCATCTGAATTTACTTGGGCACGTTGAGCAGATCACCCAATTGGGCACAGTGACCACAGATGTCAGTATGATTCGCGCAGGTGCTCTGCATCGCGCTAATGGTGGTTATCTGATTTTAGAGGCCAGCCACGTTCTTGAGCACCCTTACGCTTGGCAAGGACTAAAACGCGCGCTGCAATCTCGTAAAATAAAACTGTCTAGCCTTGAGCAAATGCTAACGTTGACAGGCAGCTTATCGTTGGCACCAGCGCCTATTGATTTGGATATAAAGGTAATCTTATTAGGCGAAGCTGATTTGTATTATGAGCTGCTCGAGCTTGAGCCTGAGTTTGATGCAGTCTTTAAGATACGCGCGGACTTTCACGATGATGTCACTCGCACCCACGCGCATGAGCTAGCACTAGTGGCAAAAATGGCTGATATCATCGACTATGCCGATCTACATCCTTTTGATAGCGAAGCACAAGCGGCATTACTTGAGCATTTGAGCTTACAAGCTGAAGATCAAAACCGTCTTAGTCTACACAGCGATCGCTTGATTAAATTACTACAAGAGTCCAATCGTCATGCCCGCCTGCAAGAATGTGAGCTCGTTGATGCCAGTCATGTCACTCAAGCTATCGCTGATATGGATGAACGCTCAGGCTATCTGCGTGATTTATACTGGCAGGAGCTCAAAAACGGTCAGCAGCTCATCAACACCCAAGGCACGGCTGTCGGACAGGTTAATGCGCTCACGGTAGTCAGCTATGCTGATAGCGAATTTGGCATGCCTGCGCGCTTGACTGCTTTGATTCAGCCCAATATCGGTGCAGGTGAGATACTAGATATCGAGCGTGATGTTGATCTAGGCGGTAGCTTACATGCCAAGGGTATGCTGATTATGACCAGCTATCTACGCGCCTTATTTAGCCGCCATCATGCGCTAAATTTTAGTGCTTCACTCGCCTTTGAGCAAAGCTACGCTCATATCGACGGCGATAGTGCGACCGTCAGCGAAGCCTGCGCCCTGCTCTCAGCGCTCGCCGATGTGCCGATCAATCAAGCGCTAGCGATCACCGGCTCCATGAACCAGCTGGGCGAAGTACAAGCGGTTGGTGGAATTAATGCCAAGATAGCAGGGTTCTTTGATGCCTGCCGCGAGCAAGGTTTGACAGGTGAGCAAGGGGTTGTCATCCCTATGGCTAACGTCAAGCAGTTGATGTTACGCGACGATATTATTGAAGCGGTTGATGCGGAGCAGTTTTATATTTATGGCGTCAATACGCTCAGCCAAGCTCTGACGCTGATGATGGGATTGCCTATTGATATCATGACTAAAAAGGGGCGCTACCGTAAAGAGACGCTCTTTGGTAAAGTCTTACAGCGCTTAATGTTATGGGATGAAAACCAAGCCGATGCGGCTGATATTGATGATAAAAAAGCGAATAAAGCCAAAAAGAAGGCCAAAGCTAAGCGCAAGGCTAAAAAAAAGCGTAAAGATAAAGAGTCTGCTTTGAATGACCCTATAAAGGATGAGGACCAACAAGATGCCAATCAACCATAGAGCAATGTTAGTATTAAAATCTACGGTCGCAAGATTTCATCTAACAAACCTAGACGCTACTAATTTTTTCTGCGATGATAATTCATTAGCGATATAAACCAAATAGCTTTAAGACTGACTGATAAAGGTAATTCCTCCATGAGCGAGCAAACAGCATCCAAAACCGAAGACAATACTAATGATGCTGCCAGCCGACACGGAGCCGCGACCACCGCACGTCAATGGCAGGTGCTATCACAGTTGCAGCGTAATCGCTGGGTGGGCACGACTCATGTTTATGAGCAGCTCAAGCTGGCAGGGTTTGATATTAGCTTACGTACAGTGCAAAGAGACCTCAACGCCTTAGCCAAACGCTTTCCGATTGAGAAGAATAACGCCAATCCGCAAGGCTGGCGCTGGTGCGATGATGCGCCACTGCAAAGTCTACCGCATATGAATCTATCGCAAGCGGTGGCCTTCAATATGGTTGAGGCCAATCTGACTCAATTATTACCGCCTGCTATTTTAGATGAGTTATTTCCTTGGTTTGATCTAGCGCGACGTCAGCTAAAAAATAGCAAGGTTACCCATTCATGGATAGATCGTGTGCGTATTGAGCCTGCCACTCAGCCACTAATTGCCCCGCATATCGACTTAGAGAGCAAAGACAATATCTATCATGCGTTATTTTATCAGCTGCAGATTCAAGCGTGCTATACCCGTAGCAATAAGCTTGAGGCAAGTGAATATACACTGAACCCTATCGCTATTATTCAACGTGGGGTCATTATCTATTTGCTCGCAACCCGTACTGATGATCCTGATGTTATTATTCGCACCTTTGCCCTACACCGCTTTGCTAGCGTTGAGCTATTAGAGACTAGCGCCCAAACGCCAAGCGGCTTTCAGTTAGATAGCTATCTAGATGCTGGCGGTATGGGCTTTACCCATCCGCTACTGAGTCAATTACCTGACCATGGTAAAAACACCGCCATCGAGCTGCACTTTACTAAAAGCGCTGGTAGAAGCTTGACGGAAAGTAAGTTAAGTGACGATCAAACGGTAACCCTAAATGACGATGATACCCTGACCATATCGGCAACGGTAAATCTTACCTCACAGCTAGTCTGGTGGTTACGTGGCTTCGGTAATGGCTTGTTGGCTACTAAGCCCGCTCTGCTTTATCAAGCTGTATCAGGTATTGAATTTGAGTAAACCTCTGAATCAGTAAATTTATTGTCGGTTTTATTTCTAAGATAGCTCATTCATCAAAACTTATGAAAAACCGTTATTACAAAAAAGGAATACTATGGCTATCGCAATTCAATCTACATTGTCTAACAGTCTATCCACATTAGGACTCACGGCGAAGACTTTGTTTTTTTCGTTGAACTTTGACTTTACTCCGCCTAAAACTGAGAAAAAGAAAAAAAATCGTTTTAAGCAAAATCAAGGCGCTATAGACATTGATATCGCTTGTGTGCTTTATGATAAGCAGTGCACTATTGTAGACATGGTTTGGTTCAAGCAGCTGCGTGATAGTGCTGAGTCTGTTCGCCATCAAGGTGACAGCCTAAACGGTAAAGATCGTGGCGAGCAAGCGCTGTATCATGCGCCGCTCGATCAAGAGCAAATCCGTCTTTATTTGAAAGATATTCCTGCTCAAGTGACTAGTATCGGCCTATTAGCGAACTCTTATTATGAACAGCCCTTCAGACGCGTCCATGCCGGTGAGATACATTTGAGCGATGATGAAGGCAATCGGGCTTTTGATATTAATTTAAAACAGTTACCAGGCGATTGTCATACACTTTGGGTAGCAAGCTTACATCGTGAGGTTGGCGATTGGCATTTGATCCTACAGAATCTGCCCCTATCTGCCAAGGATTTGGAAAAGGCGGCGCAAGAAGTCGCGCATGAGCTAGCGCGTGCCCTACCTGTGCCTCTATCAGTTGCTACCTAAACCTCTATTATACGGTTCACAACAATTTAAATTAAAAAAGCTACTCTCTAATACATAGAGAATAGCTTTTTTTAATACTATATATTTAAGTATATTGATAAAAACGCCTATAAGGACTCACCACAATTAGGGCAGAAGTTCTTTTGCTTTACTTCTTTTTCGCGCTGCTCTAGCGCTTGCTCGCGCAGTACTTGTAAGACGATAGCCTGTGCCTCTTCTCGATCCAATCCCAGCTCACGGCGTATCTTATCGATCATTGTCTGATTCTGCACTAGATCAAAATCACCATCGACTAAATACTCACGAAACTGCTGCTCGATCTCATCACGGCGTTGTTCAAGCTCATTGGCAAGGCCTGTGGCCAAAATACCTGCTGGCAAAGCTGCCAAGCCAACGCCCAAGATAGTAATAATAGCACCTAATATCTTGCCTGCATTAGTGATCGGCGTGACATCACCATAACCGACGGTAGTTAGAGTCACCACCGCCCACCACATCGCTTTAGGTATAGATTCAAACTCCTCAGGCTGGGCATGATTCTCAACTAAATAAATGCCACTAGAGGCGGTCACTATCATAATTATTAAAATAAAGATAACCGCTTGAAACGAGCCCTTCTCTTTGCTGATAACCACGAGCAAAATACGCATTGAAGCAAAATAGCGCGTGAGCTTTAAGATTCTAAACAAGCGTAATATACGCAAGAAGCGTAAATCGATACTGACAAAGAAGTTCAAAAAGGCAGGTGCAATAGCGATAAGATCGATCAGTGCTGAAGGGCTTTTGAGCCACTCCCAACGTTGTCGCCAAGTGGTATTATCAGGCTTAGCCTCAGCGACACTCCAAAACCGTAGCAGATATTCGATCGAAAACACCACGATGGAGAAATTTTCAAACCAAGTAAAATAGTCTTGATAAGGGTAATACCACTGATCGACAGACTCAGCAATAACGGCAGCTACGTTAGTCAGGATTAACAAAATTAAAAAGTAATCAATGCTCCGACTAAACAAAGTATCGTGGTCATCGTTTTGCAGAATGTCATAAACAAAGTGACGTAAGCGGTGTATGGGATGAAATGGCATACTGACCTTAATGGCTAATGGCTAATGGCTAATGGAGCTTATAAAACTCAATTAAAATCTTGAGCGTTTTATAACGTTTAGGGCGTGTTAGAACCTTATTATCATGACTTTAACAAAAGCTGTGACAATTATACAAAATTTGCGTAATAAATATAGCACAATACCAATAGCAATAAGGCAATGATACCCAACGACCAGCTCAAAACTTGCTGTTCTTTATAAGAGCTGCTACTTAAGTTATTTGCTTGCACTAACGATAAGCCGCATTCTGGACAACGGTTATCATCTGCGCTCACTACCTGCATTAAGCGCGCACTATTACAGCGCAGTGGGGAGTTACTACAGTATCCAGTCATATATTAACCAATAAGATAGTTCTCTATAAAATTGTTTAGAGTTTATTTTTAAATCACTACAGTTTGTAAGGGTTTTATATTATAATAATACCTATAAGCTACTAGTTGTTTTTTATAGTAACTTTGTCTCTCAGTAAATGATGCCATCCCTCATCAATAATTACTGAATATTATTTATTATGTTAAGGACTTAAACAATGAAACTACAATCCCTAGTTTTAGCCACTGCTACGGCACTTAGTATGACCACTGCTTTTGCGGTTCCTGCTGGTACTTGGTCTGTTGCTGCTGGCGCGCACATGGTAGATCCAAAAAGCGACAATGGCACTTTAAATAATGGTCTAAATGTTGATGTCGATGATGATATTCGTCCAACAATCAGCGGTGAATACTTTATCGCTAATAACGTCGGTATTGAATTACTAGCAGCTATTCCTTTTCATCATGACTTTACTTTGAACGATGCGGCTGGTAATGAAGTCCTTACAGGTAGCACCCAACATCTGCCACCTACTCTGTCATTACAATATCATTTTGACTATGACAATATGCCATTAAATATCAAGCCATTCGTAGGTGTTGGTGTCAACTATACGATGTTTTTTAAGGAAAGAATCTCTAATGGTGCAGATTTAGATCTTGATGATAGCGTTGGCGTAGCAGGTCATGTTGGTATCGATATTCCGTATGCTGCAACTGAAGCTTTCCGTATTGATGCCCGCTATATGGATATCAAAACTGACGCTAGCTTGAACGGTGCCGACATTGGTGAGATTGATATCAGCCCTTGGGTTTATGGCGTAGCATTCGTTAAACAGTTCTAATATAGGTAAATTTCAGATAAACTTATTAATAAAAAGCCAGCGTTGATGCTGGCTTTTTGGTGTCTATTACCTATAAATATCAGGCCTTGAATCAATTAGTTAAGCCCATAAAAAAGACCGTCTGTAGACAGTCTAATTTTTATTAAATCTTCTAGATAGTTAAATCAGCTCTACAACAAAATCTTGCGTGGATCAGCCAACAAACTCGCTACATAACGGGTGAATACTGCTGCATCAGCGCCATTGATAACACGATGATCATAAGATAATGATAGTGGTAACATTAAACGCGGTTCGAAGGTCTGTTTGGCAGCATTCCACACTGGTTGCATCGTTGCCTCTGAGGCACCTAAGATACCAACTTGTGGCCAGTTAACTAGTGGTGTAAATGCTGTACCACCTAAGATACCTTGGCTTGATATCGTAAAGCTAGCGCCTTGTAGATCTTTGGTACTAAGCTTTTTATCACGGGCTTTTACAGCCAGCTCGCCAATCTCAATAGCAATCTGCTTGATGCCTTTATCTTGCGCATCTTTAATCACAGGAACTATCAAGCCGTCATCAGTAGCGACAGCAATACCCATATTCACGCTTTTGCGTAGGATAACTTGGGTATTATCATCACTTAGATGACTATTGAAGCGCGGATGCTGAGTAAGCGCATAAGCAGTAGCCTTAACGATAAAGGCTAAAATAGTCAGACCTATACCTTGTGCTTTCATACCGCCTTTAAGCTCACCACGTAGTTTTTCGGTCTCAGTAATATCCGATAGGTCAAACTGAGTCACTTGTGGTAAGTAAGTATTATAGTTGAGCTGCGGTATAGACACCTTTTGCAAGCGTGTCAGATCTTGCACCTCAAGCTCGCCCCAGATTGCAGCATTACTCATATCAGGTAATGTAGGCAGACTAGCATGCGCACTACTGCTAGTAGCAGGTGCTGCTTGCTGAGTGCTCAAACTGTTTTTTACATGCGCAAACAGATCTTCTTTTAGGATACGCTCATTGATCGCTGAACCACTCACCTGAGTGATATCAACACCAAGCTGACGGGCAAGCTTACGCACAGCAGGGCCTGCATAAACCTCTGTTAATTTTTCATTAACTTGAGATTCCGTCAGCTTAGCAGTCGCTGCTGGTGCAGTACTGGCTGTCGCAGCCTTAGCAGGAGCTTGCTTAGGCTCACCTGTGGTTTGTGTTGCTTGCTTGTCTGCAGTAGACGTTTTGGCTGTCGGCTCATCAGCTTTAGGCTCATCTACCTGAGCGCTATCATCCGCAGCACTGCCAACGATCACAATAAAGTCTTGGCCATTAGCAACCATATCACCAACATTGACTAAGATTTTTTCAATCTTACCCGCCTCTGGTGCTGGTACTTCAACCGAAGCTTTGTCAGATTCGATTAACAGTATTGATTGATCCTCAGTGACCATATCGCCAACGCTGACCATAATCTCAGCTACTTGCGCTTCATCGACGCCAAGATCAGGCAATGGATGCGTTGTTGCGGATTTTGCTGCCGCTTTAGCAGGTGTGGCTTTGGACTCAGAGGCGTTATCGCTTGCCACTTCAGTCTTAGCTTCATTGCTTTGAGTCTTATTTTCTGCTGGTTTTTCTTGGGTCTCAGGTGTGCTTTCGGCGCTATCAGAATCAGCGCTGTCAATTTCAATTAAAAGTACGCCTTCAGTGACCTGATCGCCAATAGCGACATTGATCTTAGTGACTTTTCCAGCAGCAGAGCTTGGTACTTCGACTGAGGCTTTGTCAGACTCTAATAATATAATATTATCATCTTTGGCAATCACATCGCCGACTTGTACCATAATCTCGCTGACTTCGGCACTATCGACGCCTAAATCGGGGGCTTTAATTTCCATCCTTACTATCCTTATCTTAAGACTACCTTGTCTTGTAGTTTATTCTGCGACGTCATCATCATTAAGTAACTGGGCATCGGCTTTGTCTTCAGCGCGACCTTCACTACTGATTTCATCATCGTCTTCACCAACAAACTCAGGTACAGGATTCGGGTTTACCTTGTCAGGCGCAGGTGCATCTGGGAAATGATCATAATGAGGTTGCTGCTGCCATGCTGGTGGCTGATCAACATCGATTCCAAAACTTGAGATCGCGTCTTTGACCAAGCGCATTTCAACTTCACCTTCATCCGCTAGGCGCTTAAGAGTTGCAACGACAATGTGTGCCGCATCAACATTAAAGAAGCTACGTAAGTTCTCACGGGTATCCGAGCGACCATAACCATCAGTACCTAAAGTAGTATAAGGACGGTTGTCTGGTAACCAAGCACGGATTTGCTCAGAATAATTACGCATGTAATCCGTTGCTGCAACCACGATACCTTCGTGCGGTGCTAACTGCTCAGTGATCCAAGAAACTTTTTCCTCTTCCATAGGGTGCAAGCGATTGTAGTCATCACAAGCCATACCGTCACGAGTCAGCTCATTAAAGCTCGTTACACTCCAGACGTTAGAGGTGATGTTAAACTCATCTTTTAGGATACGAGCTGCTTTTTGCACTTCGCGTAAGATGACCCCTGAGCCTAATAGCTGAACTTGAGTTGAACCATTATCTTCTAACAGATACATACCACGTTTGATACCTTCTTCTACACCTTCTGGCATAGCAGGCTGCTCGTAGTTCTCATTCATGAGCGTCAAGTAATAATAAACGCGCTCGCCTTCACCATACATACGACGCAGACCGTCATGCATCACGACTGCCAGCTCATAACCAAAGCAAGGATCATAGCTGACACAGTTTGGCACGACATTGAACAATATCTGCGAATGACCATCTTGATGCTGTAGACCCTCGCCATTTAGCGTAGTACGGCCTGCTGTCGCGCCTAGTAAGAAACCCTGAGCCTGACAGTCTCCTGCTGCCCAAGCCAAGTCACCAACGCGCTGGAAACCAAACATTGAGTAGTAAATATACATCGGAATCATCGGTAACGCGTTAACAGAATAGCTGGTTGCCAAAGCAATCCAGGCACTCATAGCACCCGCTTCATTGATACCTTCTTCTAACATGTGACCGTCGATGGCTTCTTTATAGCCCATCAAAGCTTCGCTATCTTCTGGCGTATATTTTTGCCCAAGAGCAGAGTAGATACCCAGTTGACGGAACATACCTTCTAATCCAAAGGTGCGTGCTTCGTCAGGTACGATAGGTACCACACGGTCTTGGATGTCTTTGTTTTTTAGCATGGCCGATAGAAGACGTACAAACACCATAGTCGTCGACTGCTCTTTGCCTTTGCTACCTTGTATTACGCGATCAAAGATAGACAACTCTGGAATATTTAGTGGAATATGACCACTACGGCGGTTTGGTAGATGACCGCCTAACGCTTCACGGCGACCTTTTAGGTATTTCATCTCCGCTGAACCCTCTTCAGGGCGATAAAAAGGTAGCGTCTCTAGCTGCTCATCGGTAAAGGGCAAATCAAAACGATCACGGAAATATACCAAAGCTTCTTGATTAAGCTTTTTGATTTGATGTGAGTTATTGACTGCTTGCGCTTGGTTAGATAGGCCGTAACCCTTAACCGTCTTAACCAATACAACGGTTGGTTGACCTTTGGTTTTCATCGCTTCACTAAACGCAGCATAGACCTTCATCGGATCATGACCACCACGGTTTAGGCGTGAGATGTCATCATCTGTCAAGGCATCTGCCATCTCTTCTAGCTCAGGATATTTACCAAAGAACCCTTTGCGCGTAAATTCAGGCGTACGCGCCTCATATAATTGATACTCGCCATCGACCACTTCTTCCATACGGTGTTTGAGCACACCCGTATCATCATTGGCAAGCAAACTATCCCACTTACCGCCCCAAATCACCTTTATTACTCGCCAGCCTGCACCGCGGAATACTGACTCGAGCTCTTGAATAATCTTACCATTACCACGTACCGGTCCATCAAGACGCTGTAAGTTACAGTTGACTACCCAAATGAGGTTATCAAGCTTCTCACGACCAGCAAGAGAAATAGCACCTAAGCTTTCTGGCTCATCTGTTTCACCATCACCTAAGAACGCCCAAATTTTGCGCCCTTCCGACTCTAGCAGTTTACGGTTTTCCATATAGCGATGGACATGCGCATGATAGATCGACATGATCGGACCTAAGCCCATAGATACTGTAGGGAACTGCCAATAATCTGGCATTAGGTAGGGATGTGGGTAGCTTGACAGTCCCTTGCCGCCTACTTCACGACGAAAGTTATCTAGCTGCTCCTCATCCAAGCGACCTTCTAAATAAGAACGCGCATAGATACCTGGCGCTGAGTGACCTTGGTAGTAAACCATATCACCGCCAAAATGATCACTGGCAGCGCGGAAAAAGTGGTTAAAACCTGTCTCATAGAGGGTAGCACTAGAGGCAAATGATGCCAAATGACCGCCTAAGTCGTCGTCATTTTTGTTTGCACGCATCACCATTGCCAAAGCATTGTAGCGAATCAAGGCACGAATCTTACGCTCAATAGCTGGGTCACCAGGGTACATCGGCTCATCTTCAACAGCGATAGTATTGACATAAGCAGTGTCCAAACGGTTAAAAGGCAGCCCTTCTTGCACCGCCATGTTGTATAACGCTTTTAATAAAAACTGTGCGCGATCTTTGTCCGCGTGTTTTATGACGGACTCAAACGCTTCCAGCCATTCTTGGGTTTCGGTGCTATCAGCATCCTTATAATAATTCATCTACGATAATCCTTATATATCAGTCGTTCCTGCAATAACAGGGGGTAATTGAACAGTTTGATGAGACAAAGGTAGCTTAACGACGTCCTTGCTACATTTAAGCAGTCCTGTGTCCAGCGGGGCAACAGCACTCAAAGGTGTCTGTCAATTTAGTAGGTTGGTGCGATTAGAGGGGTCTAACATGGTAATACAAAAATTACGACATAACCATAATTGCATAATTATAAAGACTAATGACAAAACTAAAAACCTTTATCTATTCTTTATGATCATTTAATTTTGATAGCACCCTAATTGAAATTAAGTCAGATCTTATTCGATACTGTCTATCACTTCGTTTAGAGCAGAGTATTGCTATGCTAGAGATTAATCAGTAAATAGGATCGAGTGTTATTGATTAGGTTAAGATTAGAGCTCACTTATATTGCCATCGTCTCAAACACAACATCACTCATCACTTGTCTATAAAATAGCGACTATCAGCTGACTATAACATATAGTCAGTATAATTTTCCCTTATGCCTAAAACTTATGTACTTGAGAGCTATGTACCTGAAACCTATATACCTAAGACTTAGTAAATAAAAGACTTGATAGCCTCTATACATAGAATTATAGCCCGTTATTATAAACAGTTATCCCCGTGTTGTTTATAACTGTTTATAAATACTATTGGCATAAATATTTTTTAGATAAATGATCAATATATTCACATTATTAAATATTATCTAGGAAACGTCATTTTTTATAGATTTTTTGTAATATGCGACAAATCTATAGCCTTACACTGTTAAGAAAACATTAAGGGTGACAAAATTTGTCACCCTTAATAAACTGAAGTGTCAAAATTTGGTTTTCTCAATTAATAATGACTATTATTCCCTCATACCTCCTATCTTATATCCTCTGACCATAATCGTAGTATTAAAAGACATGCCTGTTATTAAATCTACCCTCGTGTATTCACGATAAACCCTATCTGTTTCAAATTATTACTTGCATATGAAGATCAAATATCAGATACGTATATTTACAATTTTAACTTTACTGGTACATTTATTGCATATAAATACCTAAGACCTAGATCTTATGTTAATTAAGCGCAATTTACTCTAGCTTATAGAATTGAAGCATTTAACAGAGGAGATGAGGTGATATTGAATTACAGAGTGTACAAATCAATGATGAATTATCCACTCCTCCAATAAAGTCTGTTTTTAGCCCACTACGTTCGCTTGGTATTGCTGCAGAAGTTTATGCTCGCAGTAACCCTTCATATATGGTCGAAACAGCACTGTCTTATCCAGCAAATTTGAATGGGTAAAAGTGCTTGCTGGCTCCACCACATCAATAAAAGCCAAATTATTTTCTGACACTAAATAAGTTACGGCAGCTAATCAATCATTTAACTATATTACTGTAAACGCTATTAATTTTACCGTTTATCGGAATTAAAGTGACTATATGTAACTTATTTGTAAAAATGGCTACCAAATAAGTCCGTTAAACAGCCGTATATCGCAAATAAATGTTTTATATAATATTCTGGCACAATATTTGCTCGTTTATTATAGATTTAGAATTTTTTAACACAATATTCATATAAGGGATATTAAATGAAATATGTAAAGCCTATTCAGAGTGTTTTGATCGCAGCGTTAGCATCAGTATGTCTACTCAATACTGCCTATGCTGAGGAAGCACTAAAGATGGAGCTATCTGCTAATAAAGTTATCACCGCAGCCAATGGTAAAGTTTCTTATGCCCCTATTAGCACAGCACCTGCTGGCACAGTCGTTCAGTACAAAGCGACTTATGTAAACACTGTCAACAAAGATATCCAAGATTTGGCAGTAGTCTTACCTATCCCTGCCAATATGACCTTTACTGGTGAAGCAAGTCCTACTAGTGCACAAGCAAGCATCGATGGTAAAAACTATGCTGATATGCCACTGATGCGCAAAGTCGAGGGCAAGCTAGTCAAAGTTCCCTTTTCTGAATATCGTACCCTACGCTGGAATATTAAACTCTTGCCTGCACAGAAGTCCGCTGCTGTCGCTCTTAACACTATTGTTGACTAGTACTGCTAATCACTGGCTGGTTACTACCATTGTTAGTTTACTATTTTTTATTTAAACCTTTGTTGAATGGTTCATTTTAGAGCTTTTCATTTAGAACCTTTAGGAGATTCACCGCATGAAATCTAACTTATTTAAACACTCAGTACTGACCGTTGGTATTGTCAGTGCACTGGGTATTACTGGTACTGCTATTGCTGCCACGACATCAGTAGGATCGACCCCTACTGTTACTAACGTGGCTACAGCGACTTATAGTATTGGTGATGTAGCGCAGACTCCAGTCAAATCCAACCCTGTCACAGTAAATATTACGCAAAGTGCTGCATTTGACTTATCAGCTGATAACGAAGATGGCGACACAGCAGATGACTTTAACAAAAGCATAGTCGTTACTCCTAAAGGTCGTGTCTCTTTTAATCATACTTTGACTAACTCAGGCAACATAGATGACACTTATACCATGTCATTGACTCAAGGTGGCACTATTCCAGGTATCACACCTCAAAATGCAAGCGACTATGACTTGGATCTAACCAACGTCACTTATATTATTTATAATGCATTAGGTACACAGACTAGCTCTACTACAGTCACAGGTACCGAGTTCCAAAATAAAGTCATTACGTTACCAGCGGGCGCAAGAGCAGACATCGCTATTTCTGCGAAAACTCGTGACAACGTCGGTGGTGAACTACAAAACTTGACACTAGGAGCAAGCAGTACCTTTATCACTACTGCTGAACCTGGTTCAGCTGATCTTACAAACGTCAATAACAGTACGACAAAAGTACCTGTCTTTAAGATTACCAGTCGCACGGGTAGTACTTTGGACTTAAATGATGCCAGTGATATCGTGACTTATACCGTCACTGTGCTGAACGATGGTAGTGCAGCTTATGCCAACGCTGCTAATGGGATCAATATTATTGATAACCTACCAGCAGGCTTACGTTTGGCAAGTAGCCCAAATCTGAGTGTGAGCAACGGTGCTAGTATTGCTGCGGGCAAGAACGGCGCAGGTTCAGGTTCCAATAACGATAGTGTCCTTGTTACTAACCTTAATCTAGCCGTAGGCGAAACAGCGACCATCAAGTTTGATGTGCAAAGAGATGCTGACGAACTTAGTGCTGTAGTCAAAGGTGTTGTCAACCATGCCGTAGTCAAGCTTAATTTAGGGGCTGACAGTGGTGAGATTTACGATACAACAGATCCAGATGATACCGCTCAAAACACTGGAAATTATTATCCAACAACTGACGATAGTGAAATCATCAATGGTGCTAATAACGCTGCTACTGGTGGTGATTCAACGTCCCCATTGATCGCTAATCAGCGTGCTTTTGACATTAGCGGCGAAACTAGTAAAGAGATTCCAACCAATACTTCTGCGACTACGTTGGTGACTCATTCTGCCGTTATTACTAACTCAGGAAAAGAAGTCGAAGGTGACACGCCAGGCGAGATTAAATTTACCATTAAGCCTGACGCTAATAATAAAGTAACCGTAGTAACGGGTTCAGTCGAGCTAGTATACGATCCTGATAATAATCCTGCTACGCCTAACTTTACTTATACTATCCTACGTGATGGCAACGGTGATAATGACTTAACTAATGCCCTTCCTAAAGATGGCGCGCCTGCCTGGACTGGTATGGCTCCAGGCTCAACAGTTACTATTAACTATAAAACTAAATCTGAGAATGCTGTTCTAGGCACTACAGAAAATATTAATATTACTTTAATTCCAGGTGGTACAGATGCCCCAGTTGTGCCTAATACTCAAGTCATCAATAAAACGGTAGTTAAAGGTTTAATACTCAATAAACAGCAAGCTTTGAATGTAACTTGCGGGGCAAATGCGGCATTAAACTTCGCCGACGGACCTATTAGCGCTACGCCTGGTAACTGTATCGTTTATAAGATATCTGCTTTTAATAACTTCTCGACTGCAGATGCGCGTTTCACTTTTGATAACACACTTATAAGTGATGTTATATCTCAGTTCGGTGATATAGCTACTGTTTTGACTAGTACAACGACGCCAAGCTTTGAGATCAAACTTGATGACGTTACTGGCCCAACTATAAAGCCTACTACCAATAAGTACTCAGCTGATTTGGATGCCACTAGAGTTGGCGGTACCGTCACTACAATAGCGCCACAACAGTACGCTGCTATGATGTTTGCAGTAAAAATCAATACTGCAGGTACTGAAGAAGATACTACTCAGCCTTAATAAGAATGAGCATTTTTGATCTATGGTGCACTTTCTTAATAGTTTAATAAAGTGCCCAACCCAGCGGTCTTTGTTGTTATAAGATCATCAACAAAGACCACTTTCTTACCCTTTAGATTTGATTGGATAATCACGTATTATGACACTTTACTGTATTTCTCAGTCTACTCGTCTGACTACAAAAGCGGCTAAGCTATCGGCTTTGACTGCAGCTATACTGATTATGCAATCAAATTCTGCATTAGCAGCGACCGACCTGTTAAGCGTGATTGATAACACCGCACAGGCCAGTTATAACGTTAATGGTGAAACCAAGGTTACCTTAGAATCCACTTCTAACAAGGTACGCGTCAAATCTTCTGCGCTACCTGAATATGGTATTACCTTATCCAAACCGCTTAGACAGACGGTATCGCCTGGAGCGACTGCCAGCTGGATCAACGTTTTAAGTAACACAAGCTATAACGATCAGACTATTGAGCTCAGCTTAGCTGCCCCAACGACTTTGTCTAACCTGATGGTCTATCGTGACCTAAATAACAATGGTATCGTCGATGCTGGCGACCAATTGGTTGAATTTAAAGATTTAAAGGCACAAATTACTTTAGGACAAAGTGAGAGCATTCAGCTGATTGTGCAAGCTTTAACCGATCGTAATGCAAGCGAAGGCGATACCGCTGATATTCGACTAGGTGCTGTTGTTTTAGAGGATCCCTCAGTATCGGCAGCAACCGCCACTGATGGCTTAGTAATCGTTGAACCTAGTATCAACTTCACGACTTTTAAGTTTGATGGTAATAAGAGCACCTCACAAGTTGGTGCAGATATTTATGTCCAAGCTAATTATGCTCAGTGTAACTTTAGAGCCGATAAAACTGACGAAGTTTGGGTCACTGTCAAATCATCCCAGCCATCAACGGGAACTGGTGATACTTACTCATTAAAAGCTGTTGAAACGGGTAATAATACGGGTAAGTATCAGGTAAAGGTACTGACAGAGAACAATGCCAATGCGATTAATGACAAGATTGTTCAAACGTTGGAAGGCGACAATCTAACGGTGAGTTTGGATGCTTGTATTGATAACGATGGCAATCGCGTCGATATTACTGAAAATATTAACAGCGCTATCAATATTATCAACGAAGCGCCCAGCCTATTAGTGACCAAAGAAAGTGAGGTAAAAACCGCTGAGCTTGGTGATTATGTCAGCTACAGTATCGATATCACTAATAACGGTCGATCTACCGCTTATGATGTCGAATTAAAAGACGCGCTGCCCCGTGGCTTTGACTATGTTGAAGGTAGTGTGCGTATTACCCCGACTACTACTGTCGATATCAATCAACCACAAACTACTGAGTTCAAAGCTGAAGGCAAATATCAAGTATTAGGCCTAGGCGATATGGCAGTGGGCGAAACTAAGAGCATTACTTACCGAGTATTGTTAGGAGCATCAGCGCTAGGTGGCGACGGTATCAACCGTGCTACTGCCAACGCGCGTGACGAGCAAGGGTTAACCTTAATCTCAAGAGAGGCACAGTGGAAGATTGAAGTTGAGCGCGGTGTGATGAATACTGACGGCATCATCATCGGTAAGGTATATCATGATATAAACCGCGATGGCATCCAGCAAAAAGAAGATGGCGAGCTTGGCGTTGCGGGTGTACGTATCTACATGGAAAACGGTAACTTTGTCGTCACCGATCCTGAAGGTAAATATAACTTTTATGGTATCAGTGCCAAAACCCACGTGCTAAAAGTGGATCGTACCACTATTCCAAACGCTACTGAACTCGTCATCCAAAGTAACCGCAATGCAGGCGATGCAGGCAGCCGTTTTGTCGACCTAAAGTACGGTGAATTGCATCGTGCTGACTTCGCTATCGTCGGTGGTATGGGTGACAGTACTGAGCGCCTAAACAAAGAGCTGGTTACCCGTAGCAAAACTATTAGTGCCAAGAACGATACTCTCGAGCAAGCGGTCAAAACGGAACTTACCTTAGACCCTGATTATAGTCGTGACTATGAGGACAATGTCGATGCCAGTGGCTGTAATATTAATGGTGATTTAGACCTCGGTATTGGTTGTGACTCGGCCATTGTCAATGATATGGTCAACTCTGCGGATCGCATAGATATGGAGGTCACTACCGTCACTCAGCCGCAACCAAAACTGCTTGAAGAATATCTAAAAGATGTCGCTAGTAACGATGTTAGCTTTATTAATCTAACGGCGGGTCAACAGCTAAGCACTTATAAGCAGATGGTACAAGTACAAGCGCCCTTAGGCTCTATCTTTACCCTTTATGCCAATGGCAAAGCGGTATCAGAGCAGCAAATAGGTAAAACGGCTGAGCAAGAAAACCAGAACGTTACTGCCTTTGATTATTATGCAGTCGACCTAAAACGTGGATCTAATACCCTGCGCGGCGTGGCCACTGATATCAATGGTAAGGTTATCTCTGAGCAAACTATCGAAGTCTTGACACCTGATAGCTTGCAAGCCATCAATTATCGTACTCAAAAGCAATTGATACAAGCCGATGGGATCAGTGAATACCAAGTCGTCATTAGTCTAAAAGATCGTGATGGTCGCCCCTTTGTAGGTGCAACGCCGATCACTATCGATACTAATATTGGTCGTGTTAATCTCGAAGATAGCAGTAAAGATGACGCTGGTGTCCAAGTTACGGTTAATGGTGGCGAGCTGTTAATACCAGTCGTAGCGCCAAGCGTACCAGGTCGTGGCGAGATGATCATCAACACAGGCAATAGCAAACAAGTTATTCCACTGCAGTTCACCTCAAAGCTACGCCCACTCATTGCCGTCGGTATCGTTGAAGGCGCTATCTCACTAAAAGACTTTGATGGTGGTCAGATCACTGATGCGCAGGGCGCGTTTGAAAAAGAGCTGCATGAGTTTGCGGGTAACGATGATTACTCAGCTACCGGTCGTGCGGCGATGTTCCTAAAAGGTAAAGTTCGCGGTGATTATCTACTGACTTTAGCTTATGATAGTGACAATAAAGGCGAGCGCCTGTTCCGTGATATCGAACCTGGCGAGTACTACCCTGTCTATGGTGATTCATCAGCTAAAGGCTTTGATGCGCAATCAACTAGCAAGCTGTATGTACGCGTTGACAAGGGTCGCTCATTTGCTATGTACGGCGATCTAAAGACGCAAATCGACGGTGATGACGGTATCAAGCTTGGTCTGTACAACCGTACATTAACGGGTGCTAAAGCTCAATTCGAAGATGACAATACTCGCGTTACTGCTTTTCTTGCAGAAACTAGCAGCAGTCAGCGTGTCAATGAGACTCGCGGTCTAGGTATCTCAGGCCCTTATCCACTAGCTGAGAACTTCGATGCGGTACTAGAGAATTCTGAGACTATCGAGGTGATCACTCGTGATGCGAACAACCCTGGATTGATCATCAATCGTGAGGTTCTAACGCGTTTCGCTGATTATGAGATTGATCCTATTAGTCGTAGTTTATTCTTAAAATCACCTATCGCAAGCCAAGACCTCAGTGGCAACCCTATCTATATTCGAGTCACTGTAGAAGTGGACACAGGTGGCGAGAAATATTGGGTCGGCGGCGTGGCAGCTAAGCAGCAATTGAGCGAAAAAGTCGCTATTGGTGGCAGCTATGTTAAGAGCGATGATCCGCTCAATAATGAGGAGCTTGCCAGCGTGAATACTGTCGTTAAATTCAATAACAATCTAAAACTCGTTGCTGAATATGCGATGAATAAAGCACAAAACCCTAATTATCAAGCCAGCAATCAGATTAATGCCGCTTTGCTAACCGATCAAGATGCTAAGGGTGATGCGTTACGTATCGAGCTTGACTATGACAATAAAAACAATACGCTTGCCAAGGCTTATTATAATGATGCAGAAGAAGGGTTTGTTACTGGTGCTTCACCCTTAACTGCTGGACGCACAGAGTCTGGAATCAAACTTACTCACCTTATTAACGATAAAAATACCGCGCTCAAACTTGAGGGCGTGAGCACTAAAGACAGTACTACTGAGGCCAGTCGCCAAGGGGTGCTTGCTAGTATCGAGCAGCGCTTAAGTACTAACATAGTCGGTGAAGTAGGCTTGCGTTATTATAAGCAAGATTCAACAGCAGCCTCGCGTAATATTCAAGGCGCTACTGATGTCGTTGATGTCACTGATGACACTATCTTTAATGATGACATTATCAATCAGTCTGCACTCAACGGTGTTAGCACTGCTGATAAAGACATCGAAGGCACTACGGCACGCGCGCGTATCACCGCTCGTCTGCCTAAGCTCAATAACTCCTTAGTCTTTGCAGAATATGAGCAGGATATCGACAATAGCGATCGTAATGCAACCTCAATCGGTGGTGAGACGCCACTAGGTAAGTTAGGTCGTCTTTATGCGCGTCATGATTTGATTAATAGCTTATCAGGTAGCTATGGTCTTGATGATACTGAGGAGCGTCAACGTACGGTCTTTGGTTTTGATGCCACTTATATGAAGGATGGCAAAGTCTATAGCGAATATCGGATGCGTGACGCTATCAGTGCTCGTGAAGCTGAGGCGGCTATTGGCCTTAAGAACAAATGGTATGTACAAGATGGCCTAACGATAAACACCTTATTTGAGCGTGTTGAATCCTTAGAAGGCGATGACGATAGTACAGCTACTGCAGCCGGTATCGGTGTCGAATACTTGGCTAATGAGAACTACAAAGCCTCTGCGCGCTTTGAAAATCGTTGGGGTGATACCAGTGATACTTTATTAGGTAGCGCTGGTATTGCTTATCGTTATACTGATGAGATTACTCTACTCGCCAAAGATATCTATTCAAAAGTTAATTATGATGATGGTCACCGTACCGTTAATCGTTTCCAGCTTGGAGGCGCTTATCGTGACTATGATAGCAATCAGTTAGACATGCTAGCCAAGCTTGAGTATCGTTTGGATGATAACCAGACAGGCAATGATGCTTATCAAAAAGATGCGATCATCTGGTCTTTAAGTGGTAACTACCATCCTACTCGTCCATTGACACTCTCTGGTCGTTACGCAGGTAAGTATACTCAGTTTGACGCTGACAACATCAGTAGCGATAATACGGCTCATGCTCTTTATGGTCGCGGACTTTATGATGTTAGCGAGCGCTGGGATATTGGCTTACAAGCAGGTACTTATTGGAATGCTCAAGCTGATGATATGTCCTATATGCTTGGTGCTGAGGTCGGCTATAGCCCGATGACTAATCTTTGGTTGTCGTTAGGTTATAACTTTATGGGCTTTGAAGATGAAGATATCGCTTATGAAGACACTACGCAACAAGGGGCTTATTTTAGATTACGCTTTAAGTTTGATGAAGAGCTATTCAAACGTGATGATCCGCGTAAAGATAAGCGCTTAAACAATATCTCTACGCTATAGTTTATTATAGTTGTATTTATCAAAGCTGTATTTGTCAAAGCTGTATTTATCAAAGCTACTTGTAGCAGTTAGCGGTACTATAAGCCCCTATTAAAGCCTATATTTACCGCTATACTAATTTACCCTTATACTATTAAGGTCTGTCCTATGTCTAATGCTACAATCGCGCTACCCCAAGTGTGTCGTCCTTATTTATCATCAGCTGCTCGTACTTTGGCGGCGCTGCTTTTGATGGGCGCAGTATCTAGTGCTGGGGCAGCAGATGTAGACACTTATAAAGTGGATGCCTTTGCTCAATCAGCTACTGGCTGTACTACTACAAATCTATCGGACCCCTCAGCCCTAAAATCAAGACTGCATCAAAGCGCAAATCGCGCGAATATCGAGTGTAAGCTGGCTGAGCTTGAACGTTTTCAAGATGAGGCTGTATTGAGTACTTTAACCAAACCTCAAGCGGCTCGCCAGCAGTACTTAGCTTACAAAGCACAAGCTTGGCTAAATTATGCCACCCATGAGAATAGTATAAAAAGCCATACAGCTGCTGGCAATCATGCGCTACAATCTGCTGATATTATCTTACAGGCATTAAAAAACTCTAACCTGCAAACGCTTGATCTAAGCCCAGATATTCCTGATAGCTCAGCGCTAATGCGTCCTGATCTTTGGGCTGTATTGACAGCGCTAAAAGACAAGGATGGTATGGAGCAGGCGCCAAGAGAGCTGGCCTTTAGTGAAGTAGCACTAGTATGGGCAGCGGCCGATCACTGCGAGCACGGCGCTCGTCAATCAGTCTCTCACTTTCGGATGGCGGATCGCTGGCTTGAGCAGGCACGCGAAGCTTATGTCAATGCTCACGACTCAGAGACTAACGTAGCGCTTGAGAGGCTCACTAATAGCTATTATAAGCAATACGCTCTTGTTGATTCTAATGATGATAGTTGTCGTAGCTATCGCTTTCCCTCTGCTATATAAGATATCAATATTTAAAGCATAAAAAAGCCGACGTAATGTCGGCTTTTTTATGCTTTAAATAGAACTATTAACGACTTTTGCGCGGGAGCTTCTCTGGCATATAGCAACGCAAATAAGCGATAGAAGCAGTGTTTGCCTCTTGTACATAGTTATCCGTGATACTGCCATGACGACGATAAGACAAGGTAAAGATACCGTTAATAATGCTATGGGTAATCAGCAAAGTATCTTGAATATCATCGAATTTGGGCATCTCGTAGCGTTCAGATAAGCGCTCATAAACTAACTTGACGATCTGATGATCCATATCTTCACCGAAGCTGTCCCCTTCAAAATCAGGCGTATTAGTATCATATATTAGCTTAGCTTTGGTTTCATCATCATGGAATATGTGCACACAGCGCTCAATCAGGGCGGTTAAATATCCCTGCCATCTATCGTAATCGCCATTTTCGACAGTCTGCAATACTTCTAATATCTCAATAGCGTTCAAAAAACGTAACGCTAAAAATATCGCTTCGATATTTGGGAAAAAGTGATAAGCAGAGGCACGAGGGATACCCGCTTCTTCACACACTGCTGCTAAAGTAATATCATTAATAGGATGAGTCTCACTAAGCTTTTTGGCACCCATTAATAGTTTTTGGCGGCGTATACGGCCCTGCTGACTAGTAAATTTAAACTTGTTTGGCACCAGCTTTTTGGCCAGCTCCGAATCTACTAGTACATCTTCGATTTTATCGTCTGTTTTGTAGTCACTCATCATAAACCCTTTCTTTGTGTGTGCTCTATTATAAATTACGAATCTATCAACGATTATTAGTACTCAATTGGCGTATTAATAATAAGGGTAACTATCAATATGATAATCATCCTATTTGATTTTCGACGTTATAACTGCTTGTACATCAGCAAGCAAGGAGCAAGTATAGTCAATGTAATGTATCGATTTATCAAACTTATGATCAATCGCTCAAGCGTATTTTTGCTCTGACAATGCCATGGTCGATAACTCTGTCTTCATAGTCCCATTTTAGATGATCATTAAAATAATCCACTCGCTCAACATGACCTATAGCAAATTTACTATCGGGCAAAAACTCTTCTGAGACGAATAGCTGATCGATAACCTCGGGAATACCTTGATAGATATGAGTATAAGCCACATCTTTCATCCAACCATAGCGAGCCTGAATACGTGCCGCATCGAACAGTGCGACATCGCGCATACTTTTATCATAATTAACCTCGCCTGTCTCTGCCATCAACTGAGTAGTCACGCTTCCTGTCACATCATTCATATCACCTAACAATATAAGGGGCTCACGAGTACGGCGCAGGCGCTCGATAATTGTCATCCTAATTGACGCCGCCTCACTGGCACGCATACAAAGACTACGCAGTTTGGCACGGACTCTAATATTTGGATCGTCCATATCCTCTAGTAGGTTGCCCTCTTTATCGCGTAAGAAAAACGCCCGCTTACTCTTTAAATGTGCGGTGATAATCGTCATAGGCTGACCATAGGCATCAACTCGCAGTAATAATGGTGGCCGCTTGAATTCGCGATAAGGTCCAATATCAGGGATATCTATCACAGCCTCGCTAACCACGTCCTGCAATAACTGCTGCTCCAATGGCTTGAATCGGCTAATAATGCCTACTGCAGGAGTACCTTGTGCACCTCTTCCCTGCGTATAGCGACTATAACTATCGTTACTGGCTAATGGAACAATAACTTGGTCAGGGGTAAAGCCCAAACCCGTAGCAACTGCCTCTAATGCATTGCTATCCCACACCTCTTGTACCGCTATAATGTCAGCATTGGCTTTTGAAAGCAGATCAGTAATCCCTGCTACCTTACGCTGATAGCTTTGCTCATCATAAGCTGGAGCATTATCATAATAAATACGCTTAGGATTGGCAAAATTGAGCAAATTTGCTGTAGCAATATAAAACTGTTTATGATTATTTTGCGTATTGTGCTGAGCCATATTTTACCTATTTTGGCTAATTATTATTCTTATAATACTTTAACAGGTGCACTCAATAACGACAGTCTTTCGAAATAAGTATTCGTTGTTGACCTATTGTGTTGTTGTAGACGGATTATTTGTAATAATAATCCGTAGATTAGCAAGTTATCAAAACTCGCTATAATAACAAACCTTGTGCTTAAGGTTCAGAAATAATTTTCGTTTATTATGAACTATTGTTTATTTTAGTATGAAATCATGTTCAGAATATGTTTAATATACAGCAAAAAAAAGCTCCCGAAACTATTTTCGGAAGCTTTTAACAAATCTAAGTCATTGTAAACGCGTTATTTCACGCTATAAGTGGTTACTTGATACGGTTCCAAGCATCACGTGATGCCATACGTGCTTCGTTCCACTCCATACGTGACTCACCTTTTACTTCTTCCCATGAGCGTTTTAGGTCTGCTTCATGATCTTCAAAACGTGCATCGGCAGGATAGCGTCCACGATTGGCATAGCCTACTGCATAGGCAGGATGCATATCACGGTCAAAATCATAGCCTTCTTTGTGGTAATCAGTATTAACAGCTTCTGCACGCCAATAAGCTTCTTCATGTGTAGGGTCGATAGCTTCAGCTGAAGCATGACCTGCACCACCACCAGCGATGGCACCGATAGCACCACCAATCAACGTACCTAGTGGACCTGCCATAGAACCAATAGCGGCACCAGCTACAGCACCACCAACACCACCAATAGCTGTTCCTACTGGGTGTGAGCCTGGCTCACCAGTAATAATATCGGCATTAAGATCATGCTTAGTTTCTTTTGACATGTGCTTAACTTCACTACGATCAATATTACTCGGGTCATTAGTAACAACCTTTCTATCAACCACTTCAGGATCAGCCATTCTACGAGCATTATCATCAATGATACGCTCTCTATCGCCAACCCCAAGATCATCATCAGTGACAATGTAACCATCTGTGCTCGCTAACTGATCACTAACATGTGTAGAAGGATGAGGATTATCAGTATTAATGATATAACCATCTGTACTCACTAAGGTTTCGTTTTCAATATCTCTGTTACTCATTATTATATCCTTTTGATTATTAGTTAATTATTAAAATAACCTAAACTGTTCGTTCACCTGTTATCTATTTACTCGTAAAGTATATAAACATGTCTACCCTGACAGCTATGCGTAATATGTAAGCTATGTCATCATCGCGATGACCTTGAGTTACAGCATGTATATTAATAACTGTTATTGATAATGAGCAATGAAATACAGTAACTGCGCATACGCCTATACCCAGCCTTTGATAAAAAGAATCGGTCGTTGGATAAAATTATTAAAGCAACAAAACTATTGAAATAATGATTCCATTGAAGCAACAAGGCTATTAAAGCAACAAGGCTTTGGCGATAACTTGTTGCCACTTATCAAGGTGCTGCTCACGGCGCTCACCTGACATAGTTGGCTCAAAGCTTCGCTCTATCTGCCATGAGTCTTGCATAGTTGAGTCATCATATAGTCCCATCTTAAGACCTGCTAGTAGCGCTGCACCTTTGGCAGTGATTTCAGTATCTTTGGGTCTTAATACAGGCACGCCCAATAAATCCGCCTGAAACTGCATCAATAAGTCGTTATTAGCCGCCCCGCCATCAACCCTCAACTCTGTCAATGGATGAGGACTATCTTTTTGCATAGCAATCAGAACATCGTAGGTCTGATAAGCAATAGACTCAAGAGCTGCTCGAGCGATATGAGCTTTGGTTGTACCGCGGGTCATGCCGCTTATGCTCGCGCTAATATCTGAACGCCAATAAGGGGCACCAAGTCCTGTAAACGCAGGTAGCACGACCACCTCTTCGCTACTATTCACTTGCCGTGCTAGCGTTTCGATATCACAGCTTTGCTTGATCATCCCTAAGTTATCGCGTAGCCATTGTACGATAGCCCCTGCCATAAATACGCTACCTTCGAGAGCATAAGTAACTTGATGCTCAGCACTACTAGTCCTAGCATTGGTACTGGCGTTTGGCACTTGTAATAGGCGCTTGCTCGATTGCATGATTTGATTAAGAAATAGATTATCATTTTGACTCACAGGCGTTTTGCGTTGCCAAGCGATAGTCGTTAATAATTGATGTTCACTAATTTTGGGCATTTGTCCGATATTCATCAGCATGAAACAGCCTGTGCCATAAGTATTTTTTGCCATACCTGCATCCAAGCAGCCTTGTCCAAATAGCGCCGCTTGCTGATCGCCAAGTACGGCATGAATAGGAATTTGCTTAGCAAATAGTCCTTTTTTAGTTTTACCAAACTCACCATCTGAGGGTAGTACTTTGGGTAATAAGGTCATAGGAATATTAAAAAGGTCGCATAGTTCATCCGACCAAGCCAGCTTATGTATGTCATACAATAGCGTTCGCGAAGCATTGGTGACATCGATGACATGCTCACCGCCAGTTAGCTGATGAATCAGCCAGCTATCGATAGTACCCACCGCCAGCTCATGTCTGCTCGCACGCGCCCTTAGATTAGGAGTGTTATCAAGTAGCCAAGCGATCTTACTGGCGCTAAAATAAGGATCAAGTCGCAGACCCGTTATACGCTGTACTTGCTGCGCTAAGCTATCATTGCCATCAGACTCAAATCGCTTGTCCGCTTCTCTCTTGGCTAAGCTTTGGCAATACTGAGCGGTACGTCTATCCTGCCAGATAATCGCTGGCGCAACCGCCTTACCTGTTTTCTTATCCCAAATAACGATAGATTCGCGCTGATTAGTAATGGCGATGCCTGTCACATCAGTCGCGAGCAAACCTGCTTGGTTAATGACATCATGAGCGCAGCTGATCTGCGTTTGCCATATCTGCTGCGCATCCTGCTCGACATAATCGGCTTTTGGGGTTTGCAGGCTAGTAGGCTTTTGCACTATTTTGATAGGTCGCGCTTGATCATCGTATAAAATCGCCCTGCTCGAAGTAGTGCCTTGATCTAGCGCCAAAATATATCCTGCCATTACCTACTCCTTAATCCTGCTGATTTATGCTTATCGATAGCGCTTGTTGGATACAGCTTATTAAATATAGACTTTTAACTTATAAAAAAAAGCACACCCATCACATTGTCTACTGTAGCAAATCCTAGACTTTAGCCCCTAACAAATTTTTATCACTCACTTATGAATAATGCTATTATTAATGCTCAAATTATTGAGCTAACACAATCCATCATTTTACTCAACGATGGACTAGAGAATACTTAGCCTTGACCAGTCATGATTGACGCTCTACAGTGTGCGCACCGTTATCGATGACATTGTTTTTTATTATCAGCTTAATTATCAGCTCAAACACCGGCTTAACTATGAAATCTGCTTTATCTTTTGTTTCTACTGCTATAAGTATGACTATGCTAGCTGCTGTCTCAAACCATTCATTAGCAAGTCATTCTGAGCTTTTTGATAGTAGTGTCAACGCTAATGGCTATGATAATAGCGTGCAAGACATGGTATCGCCAGTGGCGACCACTCAAATCATTGATGCTCGGATGGATGATTCTCGTATAGACAATTCTGCCATAGATAGTATGAGCACTGATAGTATGAGTACTATCAATAATGGCTCGCCTGCTACCATGCCAAATACAGCAGATATCACATCAAAGACAGAAGCAGACTTTGAACCTGACAGTACTCTGACAACCTTACTTGATCCCGTCACCCATAAATATATCGAAAACAGCTATCCCTTAGAAGTCTCTAGCTTTTTGAGCCTTGAGCAAGCGCAAGCTATCTTGCTGCAAGTATCGCCAAAGCTTGCTGCCAATGAAGCCGCTGTTGCTGCCAGCAATTATCAAACTGAGGCGCTCAGCACTATCGATAGACCTTTTGTATTTGCCCGAGTTTCAGCTAGCACCTACAATTTAGATGCTGATGTGGATTTGTCCTCGCTTAGAAATGGGGTGGTCAATGAAGTCAATAATAGCGTCGACACAGTCATTCCTTCTATCCCAGGCATTCCAGATCTACCTAACTTTGGTGAATTGGTAGGTGATCGTATTCCTGATTCCTATAACTTTAAGCGCTCAGGCTCTACTACTAGCGCTGGAATTGGAGTCGCTTGGCCTATCTATACGGCTGGACGTACCAAAGCATTGACTGGCATCTCTAATGCGCGTACTCAAGAGGAAATAGCTGATGGTACGTTGGATAAAAATGAGCTTTATAGCACTTTGATTGAGCGCTATTTTAAAGCGCAATTGGCTATAATCGCTGCTTATTTACGTGAAGATGCCTATGAAACGTTGCAACAGACCGATCACATGGCTAAGCGCTTGTTTGAAGAAGGTTTTATATCACGAGTGGAGCGCTTAGAGGCGCAATCTGCACTCGCGGATGCTAAGAGTGAGTCGATTAATGCTAATAATGACGCTCGTCTGGCAATGATTGCTTTGCAGCGCCTGCTACGCACTGAGTATCGTATCAAACCGACGACTCCACTATTTGTCTCCAGCCGTCAGCTACCTGATGTCAGTTACTTTCAGGAGCTCGCGCTTACCTATCATCCAGGCCTACAAAAAGTCGCAGCCAAACGGGCGCAGGCTCAGCAGCTTCATGCGTTATCTGATACTGGCTATAAGCCGACAGTGCTGTTATACGGCTATGGTCAGCTAGAGCAAGACCCTAGCTGGATTGCGGGCATATCTGCCAGTTGGAAGCTTTGGGGCGGGCTCGATAAAAAAGCGACCTTGGCTTCGAGTAACGCCAAAATACGCCAAGCTGATCTGTCTGAGATTGAGGTCAGTGACAATTTATTATTACTTGTTGAAAAAAACTGGCACGATGTCAATAATGCGCAGTCTCGCTATCAAGCGCTACAAAGCAACGTTGATCTGGCAGCAGAAGTATTGCGCCTGCGCCGGTTAGGCCTACAAGAAGGTGTCAATACGACTATCGATTTGGTACAGGCGCAAACCCAATCTCTCAAAGCTCGTACTGAACAAGCGCAAGCGGCAAATGACTACGTGCAAGGGCTAGCGGCATTAATGCAAAGCTGTGGTACGCCGCTAGCCTTCAACGCTTATCTTAATGCGGCTGATATTCGCCTACCAACTTTATATAGCGAATAGTTACGATAAATAGCAAATAGTTGCGACAATAGCATTAGAGCTCGCTCAATAAATTTTGCTATTATCTTGTTATTAAATGGCACTTTCTCATTAACTTAGTGCCTACTTACTTTTTAAACAATGACTCGAATAAGACTACTCTTATGACTAAAAGTACCGCTAAAATACCTAGTTGGCTAGCGCTTATATTACCAACTTGGCGTAACACTAATAACTCTAGTATCTGGGCACATTGCGCCAGTGTCGGATTTTTTGGTTTTTTATCTATTTTCCCAGTTATGGCGGTATTCGTATTGATATATGGTCTTGCCTTCTCACCTGACCAGATGCAAGAGCAGATCTCATTTTTGCGACCCTTTGTCCCTACTACAGTATACGAAGTGCTCGATGCTCGCTTAAGTCAGCTGGTCTCTAATACTAATACGCGCCTGACTTTTAGCTTACTTATCTCAACCTCTGCGGCACTTTATGCAGGCTCCAAGGGTATCAAGTCTTTGATTAAACTGGTCAACATTTCCTTTGGTATTACCCAAGAGCGCGGCTTTATACAGAGCCTTATTAGAGCTCTAGGTTTGACATTTGCAGCTTTAGTTATCTTTATCATAGCGCTATCGTCGATTGCCCTAGTGCCGTTATTAGCCGCCTATTTTCCTTTTCCACAGATAGCAAAGACTATTGCGCTTTGGAGCCGATGGCCTCTATTAGCTGGCATTATATTTATCGGCTTTCTAGGACTTTATCGAGTAGCACCAAATCGTGCTGCTATGCCCCTGAAAAAACTAGTGCCAGGAGCGGCTTTGGCAACGGTGCTCTGGATACTACTATCTGCTCTTTTTTCGGTATATGTGCAGAATTTTAATAATTATAGTGCTGAGTTTGGTGCGTTGTCAGCTGCGGTCGTTATTATGTTGTGGTTGTACTATTCGGCATTTATTGTCGCCTTTGGTGCAGTCTTTAATTTTCAGGTTACCGAAGGCAATAAGTCTGATGCTATTCGAGTTTATTCTTAACTAATTCGTTAACTGTGTAATTAAGCAGTCGGACAGTAAATCAATACTTTGTAATAACTTTTATTATCAACTGCTTTAGGAAGTTTGCTGTTATGTCTGAATCTCATAATAATTCTGATGATGCTAAAAAATTAGACCCATTAGATACTCCTCATAACGAGCAAGACTTTAACCCTAGTGATACTAATACTGATAGTTCAGAGCCAGTAACCACTACTTATAAGCGTAGCAAAACCGCCAAGCCTGCACTTATCAAAAAAGCGCTTCTTGCACTATTAGTATTAATCATACTTAGCATTATCGCTTACGGACTGTTTAAAAGTAATCAGCATAGCGAACCTGAAAGCATCACTTTGCAAGGTCAAATGCAGATGCAGCAGACCTCTATTAGCGCAAAAGTACCTGGACGTATTGCACAGATATTGGTGACTGAAGGCGATAGTGTCGAGATAGGCCAACAGCTGATCGAGATGGACTCGCCAGAGATTAATGCCAAGATTAATCAAGCTCGTGCTGGTAAGGAGATGGCCCAAAGCCAACTGGATAAAGCGGAAAACGGTGCACGACCACAAGAGATTGCGCAGGCCAAAGCCGCTTGGCAAGCCAATAAGGCGGCATCCGATTTGGCAGCCAATACTTATGAGCGTATCGATCGTCTCTATGAGGAAGGGTTGATGGCTAGGCAAAAGCGCGATGAGTCTTTTGCTCAGTATCAAGCGACTAAAGCGCAAACCGAAGCGGCGCGCCTGCAATATGATTTGGCAATGGAAGGGGCACGCAGTGAAGATAAATCAGCGGCGACAGCGCAAGTTGCACAAGTCGATGCCAAGCTAGAAGAAGCCTTGGTTGCCAAACAAGAAGCCAACTTAAAAAGTCCGATTGGCGGTATTGTTGATAATGTCATCGTCAGCCCTGGTGAAGTCATAGGTCAAGGTGTCCCTCTATTAACGGTAGTCGATACTAGTAAGCAATGGGCCGTCTTAAACGTGACTGAGACTTATCTTAACCAGTTTGCTATCGGTCAGCAGTTTATAGGTACTATCCCTGCGCTCTCCTCTACTGAGCGCCCTTATACTAAAGAGTTCACCGTCTACGCCACTTCTACCTTGTCTGACTTTGCCACGTGGCGTCCGACCAACAACGACGATGGCTTTGATGTACGTACCTTTGAGGTAAAAGCAAGACCGACTACACCAGACTCGCGTATTCGTTCGGGAATGAGTGTTGTTGTCCGCATAAATCCGCAAGCGACTAAGCAGTCCACTAGCCAGCAGAGTCAGCCATAAGTGACGCGTTTAACTGAAGTTTTTGTACGCAGTGCTGCCTATGAGCGGCGATTTTTGGCCAAAAACCCATGGGATCTGGCGATGATCGTCTGGATTCCTTTGGCAACGGTACTGCTCATTTGGTGGATATTTTCGCAGACGCAAATTACTGACTTACCTATTGGGGTTATCGATCAAGATCATAGCCCGATGTCTAATACTTTAACTCGCTACTTAGAGGCTAGTCCCGATATCACTATCGCCAGTTCCTACAGCTCGCCAGCAGCGGCTAAAGATGCGATTTTGCAGCGCGATATCTATGCCTTGGTTATCATTCCTGAAGACTTTTCGCGTAATATTTTATCTAGCAAACCTGCGCCTATTGTCTTACAAGTCAATGCTCAGTACGGTACGCACTCGGGCATTATTCAAAAGAGTGTCCAATCCGTAGCAGGCACCCTATCGGCAGGGGTCGAGATTCAGCGTTTCATCAAACAAGGCATGGCACCCTCGCAAGCAGCCATTGCCTACTCGCCAATTAGTATCCAACGTACTAGCCTGTTTAATGCTACGACTAATTATCAGCAGTTTTTGGCATCAACGGTTATTCCAGCGCTGTTGCATATTTTAGCGATGGTCATTGGCGCAACGACTATTGGCCGTGAACTACGCGATAAACGCTTAGGTCGTTGGTATCGCTTTATTGATAACAAACGTAATGATCTGAGGCTGATAGAAAATGACAAGCTCAATGCACATATAATAAAAGATAAGCAAGCAGCGACTACTATAATATCACTGGAGAAAAGCAGCTTGTCTGTATTATTATTTGGCTTGGCAGGTAAGTATTGTTGGCCGACACTCGCTTATAGTCTTTGGGCCGCATTAGCGCTGTGGTTAGCCACTTTGCAAGACTCTATTGCTATAAGCTCGCTGCTGGCTACTTATATTGGCTTAGTATTATTGATGATACTGTCATTTTGGCTAGGCGCTATTTTTACATTAGCGTCTTTCTCCTTGCGCGCAGGCTTGTCAGCGACAGGCTTTATCTCCGCCCCCTCTTATGCTTTTGCTGGCGTTACTTTTCCTTATATTGCTATCAGTGAAGGCGCTCAGCATTGGTCAGATGTTCTGCCATTAACGCATTATCTCAAACTTCATATTGCTCAACTACAAATGCATTCCCCAACAGCCATTTCGTTACCTATCGTCTATGGTTTAGCGTTGGCGACTATGATTGCTATGCTATTTACAGCGCTGTTAACGAAGCGTGCCCTGAAACATCCTGAACGTTGGGGAGCACGCTGATGTTATTGGCTAACAAAACCAAAAAGACGACAAAGCTCTCAAAGCCAACATCATCACTAGCACCGACGCCATCACCGATAACGTTTTGGGCGAGCTTTTTGCAAACGTTTAAAGATATTTTTACAGATAGCGGTGTGGTGCTCATGCTGCTTATCGCGCCTGTCATTTATGGTTTTTTTTATCCTTGGCCCTATTCAAATGAGACGGTTAATCATGTGCCAGTCGGTATCATCGACAATGATAATAGCCCTCTATCTCGTACTATCGTCCGTTATGCGAGTGCCAGCCCCCAGCTAGATACTCAACGTTTTGTCAATGAGCAAGCCGCCAAACAAGCGATATGGACTGATGACATCGCCGGCTATATGATTATCCCAAGCGGTCTTGAGCAGCAAGTGCTATCAGGTAAGGCCGCTAGCGTCAGCGTTTTAGGTAATGGCGGTTATTTTATTCTCAATAAAAACGTGCAATTAGGATTTTTACAGGCAGTAAGCACGGTATCGGCTGGTATCGAGGTCAAAAAGAATGTAGCACAAGGCGCTTATCTAGCAACAGCTGCGAGTAATACCCAAGCTGTGCCCCTACAAATCATTCCTTTATATAATCAAACTGAGGGCTATGGCGCTTATGTGGTGCCAGCAGTAGCCATTTTGATTATGCAGCAGACTTTATTAATGGCGGCAGCGATGTTGATTGGCACGTGGTATGAGCAGCGTCGCCACGCGACTAGTATACGAGGCTGGCTTGGACGTATCATGGCGCTAAGCGCTTTGAGCTTCATTGTTGGCTGCTTTTATTATGGCTGGGCTTTTGAGCTGCATCATTACCCGCGCGGCGAGAATATGCTTGGCAGTTTATTATTTTTGGCGCTGTTCTGTCCGACGGTGGCAACGCTCGGCTGCCTGCTTGGTTTATGGTTTCGTCAGCGTGAGCGTAGTTTACAGATTTTGATATTCAGCTCACTGCCTTTATTTTTTATCAGCGGCTATCCATGGCCTGCCAATCAGTTGCCCGAAGTACTGCAAGTGATACGTTGGCTAGTACCAACGACACCTGGGTTAAATATGTCAGTACAGATGAATCAAATGGGCGCAAGCGTTGCCCAAGTGGCTACTGGCTTTTATGCACTAGTGGGATTGTGGGCATTGTATTTTATTCTGTTATTGGCTTTTCGCTGGCATGATAACAAAAAGATTTATCAGTGATATCTATATTTAAAAAATCAAAAAAAGCGCCTGTAGTTCATACAGACGCTTTTTTATTATTATCAAGTTAGCTTTTTCAAATTTAAAACACCCGATTAAGACCGTTAAGTGCTGCTACCCGATAAGCTTCTGCCATCGTCGGATAGTTAAAGGTCGTATTGACGAAGTATTCAAGTGTTGCACCACACTTCATGACCGCCTGTCCGATATGGATAATCTCTGAGGCATGGTTACCATAGCAGTGAACGCCTAATAACTGTAGCGTCTCACGATGGAATAATATCTTGAGGACACCTGTGCGTTCGCCAATGATTTGCGCGCGCGCCAAGTCTTTAAAGAACGCCTGCCCGACTTCATAAGGAATCTGCTCATCTGTGAGCTCTTGCTCGGTTTTACCAATACTTGAGATCTCAGGAATAGTGTAAATACCCGTCGGCACACTAGAGACAGGCTCAGCGTCACTATCACCGACCATAAAGGCGGCAGCACAGCGCCCTTGGTCATAAGCGGCTGAGGCAAGCGACGGCCAGCCAATCACATCTCCTGCCGCGTAGATATTATCCACCTCAGTACGGTAGGTATCATCGACTTTGAGCTGTCCGCGGCTATTAGGTGTTAGACCCAAGGCTTCTACATTTAATCCTTCCGTATTACCCGAGCGTCCATTAGACCACAAAATAGCATCGGCCTTTATCTTCTTACCGCTCTTTAAATGCAAAACAACATAATCATCATGGGTTTCTAAATGATCAATTTCTTCATTATTGCGAATAACCACACCAAATTGTCTAAAATCATGGGCAAGAGCGTCGCTAATCTCACTATCTAAATAATTTAATAATCGGGTTTGATTATTAATTAAATCTACTTTGCAGCCCAGACCCGTAAAGATTGAGGCATACTCAGAGCCGATCACGCCTGCACCATAGATAATAATCTTACGAATAACATAATCCATTTGCAGTATTTTATCTGAATCAAATACGCGTGGATGATCGAAGTCTAGTAGATCAGGGCGATAAGGGCGGCTACCGACCGTAATGATAGCTTTGTTAAAGGTAACAGTCTCAAAGACGTTTTCTTCGGTTTCAATCTTGACCGTATGCGCATCAACGAAGCTTGCCCAGCCGTGAATCACATCGACTTGATTACGCTCATAAAACCGCGTATGCGTAGTAACCTGACGGCGAATAACTTGACGAGCATTAGCCAGTACCCTATTTAGCGGTACTCTGTGGTAATCCAAGGTTTTGGTAAACATCGGATCACGACGGAAATTAATCAAGTTAAATACCGATTGACGCAAGGATTTACTCGGTATGGTACCGACATGAGTACAGTTACCACCGACTTGATCACGTGGGTCAATGACCGCAACCTTTTTGCCTGATTTAGTCAGCTTCATAGCTGCCGCTTCACCAGCAGGCCCTGCCCCTAATATTACTGCATCGTAAGTGTAATCATGATCGTCTTTTTTTAAGCGCTCAGCATCTTTACCATACCCTGATTTGACGTAGACGCGCTTGTCATCTAGTGGACTGACTAAATCAGGATGGTGCATGATATCGTCAGTAACTTGCTCATGTGTTTGCTCAATTTTTTCTTCTTTACTCATAGCTTGAGTTTGCTCAGGCGCAGTTGTTGGTGCGCTGCCACTGTCTTTATTTGAGACTTCGGTTTGCGACTCTTTGCCAGTATCATTAGTGGCATCATCTTTACGTTTGCTTCCCATAGTATCCTCTTTGTTCTTCCGTTTATTTAGCATTTAGCTCTTAGGATTCTTTTAATAGTGAATAAGACAATAACAAATAAAAATCAGTTTAACCAATGCGGCGCTTTAGACCTGTCATTTGTAATATACGTGTGGCAATCTCTTCAACGGACATCTCTGAGACATCAAGGCTTGGAATACCTTGTGAGATATAGATACCTTGTATAGCACGCTGCTCTTGCTGCACTTGTTGATAGCTCGAATAGCGACTACCCGCACGACGCTCTTGACGTATCTTAACCAACCGATCCGTGTTAATCACTAAACCGAACAGCTTGTCTTTATGCTCACGCAACGCTTTTGGCAGCTGATTATCATACAAGTCATCTTCGGTCAGCGGATAGTTTGCCGCACGAATACCGAATTGCAGCGCTAAATAAAGTGAAGTTGGCGTCTTGCCCGAACGCGATACACCAATCAAGATTATGTCAGCCATACTATAATGACGGGTACGCGCGCCATCATCGTTGTCTAGGGCAAAATGCACTGCATCGATACGCTCTTTGTAGTTCTCAGAGTCGACGTTATCATGAGCGTTACCCGAGTGACCATCAGGCTCGACGGCAATCTCTTCAGCAATACGACCGATCAGACCTTCATACATATCTAAGTTGCAGCCGTGAGCTGAATTGACTTTTTCACGAATCTCAGGATTGACAATGGTATCAAACACCAGCGGCAACAGACCGTCACGCTGATAGGCAATGTTTATTTGCTCAACCGCATCTTCAGCGCGCTCCAAGCTATCAACATACGGCAGCACTCGCGTCTCAAAAGGCACGGAGGCAAATTGACTCAAAATGGAGCGCCCAAGAGTCTCAGCGGTAATAGCCGTACCATCCGATATAAAAAACGCACTTCTTATCGTTTGTGAATTGTCTAAGCTTAGCGCATGATGGTTTTGAATAGTGGGCTTATCCTGTTCGGATGTCTGATTAGAATACATAACTGCAGAACCTCAATGATGGCCTTTGGACAATAACCTTTAGACGACTACGGTGATTGAGCCGTTTTTTGATACCCCTATCAAAGCAGGCTTAGATACTATTGCTTAGATATTGTTATTGCTTAAATACTATTATTGCTTAGGTACTATAACTTAGATCTTATAGCCTAAATATTATGGCTTACATTATACTCATAATAGCAAACCAATAGAAATCAATGTTACTAAATCTGCTAAAACATGAAAGTCTATTGTAGACAATCGTCATTGATTATTACTCATTGAAACCAATAATTTTGACAACAAAACATATCGTAAAATGATAAGCCGTCAAAAAAAGCAGATAATTTTTGTCAGTTTAATCATTTTTTCACTTTATCACTCGAAATCTGACCAATATAGGGGTATAATTCCGCGTTATAATCCTTACTAAATAACCTTATTTCTTGGAGTTATCATGGCAGAGCAATCTTCAGCACTTGTAATCAACCTTAATAAGCTAGGTAAAAACGATGTTGACACGGTTGGTGGCAAGAATTCATCGCTTGGCGAGATGATCAGTCACCTATCAGATTTGGGCGTTAGTGTCCCTGGTGGCTTTGCAACGACCGCCGATGCTTTTAATCGTTTTTTAACCGAAACGGGTCTACTTGATAAGATTAATGACGAGTTAAAAGCTTTAGATGTTAATGATGTTAATAAGCTAGCAGCGACAGGTAAAAAGATTCGCGGTTGGATTATTGATCAAGACTTGCCGAGTGATCTTGAGGCGCAAGTACGTCAATCTTTTGAAGAGATGAGCAAAGGTGAGGATATTTCGGTTGCGGTACGCTCTTCTGCTACTGCTGAAGATCTGCCAGATGCCTCATTTGCCGGTCAACAAGAGACTTATCTAAATATTCGCGGTATTGATAACGTACTGATTGCTATAAAAGAAGTATTTTCATCGCTATATAATGACCGCGCGATCTCTTATCGCGTCCATAAAGGCTTTGAGCATGAAGGCGTTGCGTTGTCTGCTGGTATTCAGCGTATGGTACGCTCAGAGACGGGCGCAGCTGGCGTTATGTTCACCCTAGATACCGAAAGCGGCTTTGATCAAGTGGTATTCATTACTTCAAGCTATGGTCTAGGTGAGATGGTCGTACAAGGTGCGGTCAATCCTGATGAGTTTTATTTATCTAAAAGATTACTAGAAAATGGCAAGCCTGCGGTTATTCGTCGTAACATCGGTAGCAAGCATAAAAAGATGATCTATGGCGATGAAGGCAGCACTGCCAAATCAGTCAAAATTGTCGATGTTGAAAAGCAAGAGCGTATGCAGTTCTCACTATCGACCGAAGAGCTAAACTCACTAGCCAAGCAAGCCATGACCATCGAAAAACATTATGGTCAAGCGATGGATATTGAGTGGGCAAAAGACGGCGACACGGGTGAAATCTTTATCGTTCAAGCGCGTCCTGAAACGGTTAAGAGTCGTCAGGACAGCAACGTCATGGAGCGTTATATCATCGACACTAAAGGTGCTAAAGTGCTATGCGAGGGTCGCTCAATCGGTCAACGTATCGGTGCTGGTAAAGTGCGTATCGTCAATGATATTAGCGAGATGGACAAAGTAGAAGATGGCGACGTACTAGTTTCAGACATGACGGATCCAGATTGGGAGCCAGTCATGAAGCGTGCCTCAGCTATCATCACTAACCGTGGTGGTCGTACCTGTCATGCCGCTATTATCGCCCGTGAGCTCGGTGTGCCTGCTATCGTCGGTTGTGGTAATGCCACAGAATTGCTCGTCGATGGTCAAGATGTAACCGTCTCTTGTGCTGAGGGTGATACTGGCTTTATCTATGAGAGCCAAATTGATTTTGATATTCAGACCAACTCTATCGAGTCTATGCCTGAGCTTGCATTCAAAGTGATGATGAACGTCGGTAACCCTGATCGTGCTTTCTCCTTTACCCAAATGCCAAACGAAGGTATCGGCCTTGCCCGTTTAGAGTTTATCATCAACCGCATGATTGGCGTGCATCCAAAAGCACTGCTCAATATGAACAGCTTACCGCGTGAAGTGGCACAAGCTATTCATGAGCGTATTGCAGGCTATGCTTCACCTGTTGACTTCTACGTTGATAAATTGGTTGAAGGTATCTCAACACTAGCGGTTGCCTTTATGGATCAACCGGTCATCGTACGTATGTCTGATTTTAAATCGAACGAATATGCCAACCTTTTGGGTGGTAAATTATACGAGCCATCAGAAGAAAACCCAATGCTGGGCTTCCGTGGTGCGAGCCGTTATGTCTCTGACAATTTCCGTGACTGCTTTGAGCTTGAGTGTAAAGCCCTCAAACGCGTCCGTGATGAGATGGGTCTAACTAACGTTGAGATTATGATTCCGTTTGTGCGTACTGTCGGTGAAGCGGCGCAAGTTATCGAGTTGCTTGAGAAAAACGGTCTCAAACGTGGCGAAAACGGTCTGCGCGTTATCATGATGTGTGAGCTGCCAACCAACTGCCTACTAGCAGAAGAGTTCTTAGAATACTTTGATGGCTTCTCTATCGGCTCTAATGATTTGACTCAGCTGACTTTAGGTCTTGATCGTGATTCAGGTATTATCTCGCATCTATTTGATGAGCGTGATCCTGCAGTCAAAAAGCTACTTACTATGGCGATTGAAGCTTGCCGTAAACACAACAAGTATGTCGGTATCTGTGGTCAAGGCCCATCAGATCATCCTGATCTTGCCTATTGGCTGATGGAGCAAGGTATCAGCTCAGTATCACTGAACCCTGATTCAGTACTCGATACTTGGTTCTTCTTAGCGGATGAAGAAGTCAAATAAGCGCTCCATAAGTTACATGCTTTATATTTAGGGTTTGTTTGCCACTCATCTTGCACTTTGATGAATCGGCAAGCAAACCCTAAACTGTATTAAGTAGGCGCTGATAGCGGTTAATCAGTTTACTTATGAAATCAGTTTACTTGTGAATAGTAAATACGCCCTAATATAACAAAGTAAGCTACCACTAAAGATATAGGCTATTATGCAGATTTTTCTTGCTCGAAATAATGTACAAGCGGGTCCTTATACCTTAGATCAGCTCAATATCATGTTGACCTCAGGTGAGGTGATGCTTGATGATTTGGTATGGCATGAGGGTTTAGATAAATGGCAACGTATCGGCGATTTGACCGCCAATCAATACGCTTATCGCCCTGCTAATACAGGATCTAACTCAACAGTTACCAATGATTCTATTATTAACAATGTCACGGTGTTCCCTGAAGATAATAATCCTCAAGGCTCAAAGACTAATGATGGCAAAAAGATGTCTATCGATAGACTCTATGGTAAGCCTGAGTCTAAGTCTACTGCTAAAAATACTAAAGCTGATATGACGACCAATCGTCAATATTCGCCCAACAACGTTTCATTGAATAAAACCAATAAAGCAGCTTCGGCAAAAGATGTTGTCATTGGTGATGTGATCCTTGCGCCTATTATGTCGCGAATATTAGCGACAGCGATTAATGCGCTGATGTATCTATTAGCCATCTTTCCCTTGGTGTTGGCTTTAGCCAAGATGGATGTCGATTATACTAAGTTTCAAGATATCCAAAATATGGATGCCGCTTACCAGTACTCTTTGACATTGATGGAAAGTATGCCTAGTGGCACTCTGATGATGTCACAGGTTCTCGTATTTGGACTATTTGCGCTGCAACTGGTATTTATTACCCTACGTGGGCAGTCTCTTGGTAAGCTCATTACAGGTATTCGGGTGGTTGATCAAAGCACTCATCGTCTGCCTTCATTTATCAAGCTGATTGGTACTCGTACGCTATTATTATTTATCATTTACAATCTATTATTTTCTTTTACTAGTTTTATGGGCTTTTTAGTCGTTGCGATCAACTATTACATGGCCTCAAAAAGCCCTGAAAATATCGGCTGGCATGATAAACTGGCTAAGACCTTAGTCGTCAAAGCCGATAGTAACCAATTGGTTAAACAACCTAAAATTAAATAGCTTTAAGCTATTCGATAAGCATTAATATTTCCAACAAAATAACAGCAGCGCTTCGGCGTTGCTTTTTTATGCACTCCCTTTTGTAGATAAAATCTTTATTTGCCAAAATTCATTACTGTTGTTTTTAAACTTTGTATTAATCATCAGTTACTGTTATACTACGGCGCTTTATAAGCTAAGCTTATTCTTTATTTTAAAGGCTTTTTATTATCGAGACCCTTTATTATTAAGATTAGGTTTACTCTATAAATCTCCTTGCTATTAACATAGGGTTAATAGCTACTAATCCGTAAGGAGTCCAAATGCGACATTACGAAGTGGTGTTAATTGTACACCCAGACCAAAGCGACCAAGTGGTCGGCATGGTTGAACGCTATATCAAGTTGGTTCAAGACAATGGTGGCGCTATCCATCGTTTAGAAGATTGGGGCCGCCGTCAATTGGCTTATCCAATCAACAAGATCCATAAAGCTCACTATGTTCTTTTCAACATTGAAACTGACGGTGATACTTTAGAAGAGCTTGAAGAATTGTTCCGTTATAACGATGCCGTTATTCGTAGCCTAGTTATGCGTCGTGACGAAGCTGTCACTGAAGAGTCGATGTTAGCTAAGAATGCCGATGAAAAACGCGCACGCAAAGCTACTCCTCGTCGTCCAGATCAAGACAATGACGACAACGACAACAACAGTGATGACTAATTAAAGGAGAATACTCATGGCACGTTTCTATCGCCGTCGCAAATTCTGCCGTTTCACCGCTGAAGGCATTACTCACATCGATTATAAAGATGTTGAATTGCTAAAACAGTATATCAGTGATAATGGCAAAATCGTACCAAGTCGTATTACTGGTACTTCTACAAAATATCAGCGTCAACTAGCGACTGCTATCAAGCAAGCTCGTTATTTATCGCTCTTACCATACACTGATAACCATCAGGGTTAACCGTTAACTAGGAATGACTCATGCAAATTATTTTGTTACAGCGTATCGTCAACCTTGGTAAGCTCGGTGAAACTGTCGATGTAAAACCAGGTTACGGACGTAACTTTCTTATCCCTCATGGCAAAGCACTTCCTGCTACTAAGCTTAACATCGAAAAGTTCGAAGCACGTCGTGCCGAACTTGAAGCTGAAGAAGCTGCTGAGGTCGCAACTGCTCAAACACGTGCTGACGCGTTAACTGACGTTAATGTAATCATGCGTGCAAAATCAGGCGATGAAGGTAAATTATTCGGTTCTATCGGTACTCGTGATATCGCTGAAGCATTAACCAACTCAGGTCTAGAAGTAGATCGTGCTGAGGTTAAGCTACCAGAAGGTACACTACGTCAGATCGGTGAATACAATGTTGATATCCAATTGCATCATGATGTAACGGCTACTATCTTGGTCACTATCCTATCAGAAGATGGCGATGATGAAGACGAAGATCTAGTAGAAGAAGAACAAGCGGATGATTCTGAAGAGTAATCTTTAGCTAAGCTTGTTTGGATTAAAAGAAGCCAGTAACTTATGTTACTGGCTTTTTTTATGCTATATTTTTAGCATTAAATATAGCAGAGCATCATTATGATATTTTATTCAAAGCCAAACTATTCTAAGCATCTACACGAGTGGCTCAAACGCGGTAGAAACTGGCACATTGAATATGATCAATACCTCTCCAATCACATCACCCACAATTGGATTGCATTGGATGCCGCTGGCGTTAGCAAAAGTAAAATGCAGTGGTGGCAAACCGTTTATATCAATGAGGGCATTTTTAAAGATGATGTTAAGGATACGAACAGAGATGCCATGAGCGCTACAGCAGAGTCTGGAATGCTTGCGCCACCTCGTAAAAATGCACTTTACTACACGGCAATAACAGAAGCTAATTGGCTAAACAATTTGCAGTCTACTCGGATTGGCTTTGAATCATATCGTGACTTTTTTGATGCAAAAATAGCAGAGCTAGGATTAAGCGTCTGCCTCAAGCGCTACTACCCTACGCTTTCAAAAGGTATGGCTGGAGCTGCACTACATCCAGTCATTCATACGGGCTGGGCAGTCGATGTTGAGTCTGATGATATGGCAGCAGAAGGACTTGCTTATATGGCAACGGCCTTTCAGCCCTTAGCAACTGGCGCAAATCATAGTGACTATCAACCTTGTCAGCTATGGTCGCCTGATGCGCCAGATATAATCGAAGTGCTTAAGCAAATCTTGACCGATGACAGAACTGCCAAACTGACAGAGCAAGCTTATGCATTGAGCAAGACTGAAGATTATAAAAATTTAAATAGAGGTAAGTTTCAACAGCGCTTGATTACCTTTGATAATCCTGATGAACCGATGGCACAGTTCCTTAACGAGATGGTGACGCTAAGATTACCTGACATTGATGACGACTTAGCTGCCTCTGACCTAACGGCTTCTATCGAAGTACTAACCGTGATTGCAGCAATTGCCGTGTACAGTAGCGATAATGAGTTCTTTATCGTACATGGATTGACCAGCCTGCATGCAGTATTGTGCGTGCTGCCACATCTCGATGAAAACGCACAGCGTAATGCCTTGGGATATTGGTTTCGAGCACTAATAGCGGTCATTATCCTTCAAGGCAGTCCTGGCGTTACAGATGCTCTTACCATGCTGGAACAATGGAGTGCTCGTAGAGGTGACAAAAAAGATAGCGGGTATCAATTAAACGACAAACAACAAGCATGGTGGCTGCAAACTTTGCAATCAACTACCGACAGTCTAGATGAGCATGTACCAAAAACGGTATATGTGTTAAAACGCTGGGCGGAATGGAAAGTGTTCTCTAGTGCTTCACATGATATATTTGCAAAAGCTACGCGTCATATCGCAACGCCAAATCAGAGTGGTGGACTTGAAGATAACTTGTGGTTTAGTCGATGATATTATAAGGAAGCAATAGAATGTACATATTTAAAGCATTAACACTACTTATCTCATTAGTATTAATCAGTAGCTGCCAATCGTTTAACATGCCTAAATCTAAAATAAAAACTACACAAAATGAAGAACCTTTTTTTACTTACTCTGTACCAAAAAGCAATAGGGTTGTAATTGCAAAAGCTCTAATGGGAGAGTTTAGATACGAGGATAGTTGTCTTTTAATATTTAACGGTATTGAACTTATGACACCCGCTTTTCCAGAAGGAGATGCTACATTTAGTCAAGAAACTAAGACCTTAACGTTGAAAGATACAGAATATAAAATGGGAGAAGTAGTAATAGCTGGCGGTAACTCAGTTCCTAATAGTCTTCTTACGGATATTAGGTTTGACAAAAATATTTCTAACAAGTGTATTACAGAAAATATTGCTATATTTTTTGAAAATTATGAAAAAACAACTTGGAATAAAGAGTAATTATATTGCAAGTAGCAATCACTCCAAAGCCTCCCCCAATACCTCATAAACTCTAGCATCTACAGCATGCGCTACATTAAAATGCATAAAGCTCTCCGCATTTTGTATTCAGCTAAATGCCTTGCATAGCGCCAGCACCACTCCTTACGCCAAACATTGACTTGCCAGCTTAGGAACAGTTTGCATCCAAGCTTTTACTAACGTGTATGAACAGCGTTTTAGAGACAATTATCATCAGTTTATAGGCATAAAAAAACCAGCCACCTAAGTGACTGGTTTCTCTATCAAAATTTGGTGGAGATGGCGGGAGTTGAACCCGCGTCCGCCAGCATTACGCTCATGAATCTACATGTTTAGTTTCTGTCTTTAATTTTAGTCTGCACCGATCCGACAGTCAGGATGGATTAGCCGATTCTCTACTTTTGAACCCAAGCGATTGAGACAATCCCTTGTGGCGAGCCTACATGCGGACGCTTCAACTTAGTTGACCAACTGTAGGTGATCAGCAACTAAGTAAACAGGGTTTAAACCAAGTAAACTGGGTTTAAGCTGCTAGAGCGTAATTTTCGTCGTTTGCGACTATAACAATATATGTTGGATTAACGAGAGGACATATACTCTCGACATGCATCATTGAGTTTCATCACCAGCGTCGAAGCCAGAACATCCCCAATAGATGAGCGTATTATATAGCAACTGTAAGACTTGTTTCAACTGCTAACTTGGTATTATTACATTAATTAACAGCTTATGTTATATAGGCTCAGCTTGTTTGATAACTTATAATCACTTTGCTCAAAGGTGTGTGATTATTGATTTAGTTATACACTTCACTCAACTTTAGGTCTTTAGTTGAGTTGCCCAGCGATATAGCTTTTCAAGACCAAAGCTACCAGGATCTATAAGCTCCAGCATATCAGCGCAGGCCTCAGAGCAAAATACTAGGCGCTCAGGATTATAAAAACCCGGTACGATAGTACGAATCAAGGCTAGATAATCATAACCAAAGCCTTGGCGCTTATTGAACCAACGTACCGCGTAATCAAGATCGCATTGTACAGGTACTAGCTCCCAATGATCGGTAGTCATATCAATTACCTTGCGTCTAAGCCCACCATCACGGTGGCTTGAGCTAATACAGTCATAATGTTTATTCCCAAGATCCTCAATGATTAGCTCGCAATGGCTATAGGGTGAGCCATCAATTTTGCTAATGATTCGATCCAATAACTTGCCTTGATCCGCAATATAAAACGCTAAATGAGTTGTTTGCATGGGTTGCCTCCAAAAATTATGTGTTATTTGGATGAGAGCATTGAAATAAATAATTGCCCACCATCAAGCAAAGTCAAACTCTATATTTACCAGTGTAAATGTATAGCGCAAGTATTACTATGGCTTATTCAATAATAAAACCAGCCGCTTTATAGGACTGGCTCTATTATTATCTAATATAAGATCAAACAGATCTTGTCGAATTTAATTAACAACGAGAAGTCGCTTAAAAACTTATCCTAATACCTTATTCAGCCATACCCCAATACCTTGAATCTGTGGCATACAGACTTGATGCGCCATAGGATAGGTAATGTATTCAACATTATAGCCTTTGGCTGATAAAGTCTTAGATGCTTGCTCGCCTAAAGCGACAGGCACGACGGGATCATGAATGCCATGCTCAATCAATATCGGTAACTCTTTATTAGCATCGCTATAATTAATCTGATCGTTAGTGGCTAAATAAGTGGATAGCGTCATCAAGCCTGCCAAACGCTGCGGATAGCCGAGTGCTAAGTGATAAGCCACTGCCCCGCCCTGCGAAAACCCTGCGATAACGATATGCTCAGGCTTGACGCCGCGCTCAACCTCACGATTGATGAGATCTTTGATCTGCTGGCTTGATTGCTCTATTTGCGCAACGTCGACTTTACGATCTAGGCTCATCTCAAAAATATCGTACCACGATGGCATCACCATACCGCCATTAATAGTTACTGGACGACTCGGTGCATGTGGGAATATAAAACGTACTGCCATATCGTTATCTAAGCCCAACTGCGGGACGACTGGCTCAAAGTCATGACCGCTTGCGCCTAGACCATGCAGCCAAATAACCGCGCGGTCTATTGGCTTGTTCGATGGGTTGTGCTCTACCGTTACGACGTCTAGATAGTTGCTCATACAATCTTCCTGTCTTTATTAAAAGATGAATTAAAAATAGTTATTAAATTGAAATAATGGAAAGCTTTATTACAGTGACTGTTATCCATCAATTTTCCACAATCTTTGCTTAGCTATTGCATAATATGAAAATAATTTTATGCTAAGCTTAATTTAGTGTAAATACTTGCACTTTGAATAATCATTACTGTTTATGATGTTAGATCAGCCCTTTTCAATAGTTAATGCTGCAAATCTAATTTCTATATTATTGGTAAAGCTTGTTAGCATCTTCTCAGTATTTAGGGCGTGTTGAACATTCGATCGTGGCACTGACAGTGACTATTTTTTAGGCGATTCGCAGATAAAAATTGTAAGTTTAGTCATTCTAAGCGTCTATTTTTAGCAATGAAGCGGTAAAAAAGAGTCCTGTCCCTACGGGCTGATGCTAAAATCGCTCTATTCGTTGTAACCGTCTAACTAAAAACAGCTAGCCAAGGCATCTGCATTACCTGCGATTTTCACTTAGACTAGACCAATTGTAGCTATCAGCAGTGCTCATTTATGAATGTTCAATACGCCCTAATCGATAATAAAAAGATAAAATCTTATGACTCATATTCTTTTAGTAGAAGACGATCCCGCTATCGCCATGTCACTGAAAGTGACTGCTAAACGTGAAGGCTGGCAGATCACTTGGCTGGATAATGCCAGTAGCGTGCTGCCGATGCTTCATGCTGCCGAGGCGCAAGATCTATCCGCTATCATTCTAGATGTCGGTCTGCCCGATGGTGATGGCTTGAGCCTTTGCCAGCAGATTCGCCATGCCGCTGATATTGATAGCCTAAAAAATATTCCGATTATATTTTTGACCGCACGTAGCGAAGAGGTGGATCGTATCTTGGGTCTTGAGATGGGCGGTGATGATTACTGTGCTAAGCCCTTTAGTCCTCGTGAATTGGTCGCACGCCTCAAAGCGATTTGGCGGCGCGAGCAATTATTAGTAGAAGCGCAAGAGTCCGTAAGCGCTGGTAACACTGATAAGCCCGCAGCAGATAAAGCTTTAACGTTTGATGGCCCCTCAGGTCACTGGTACTATCAACCGCTAAATTATTCGCTGACTTGGCAGGAACAAAAGCTAGATTTGAGCAATACTGAGCGCAAGATTTTATTAGCGTTATTACAAGCGCCCAATCAAGTCTTTAGCCGCGAGCAGCTACTAAATGCTGTCAGCGACTATCCGGATCATCGTCTGGCAAGAACGATCGATAGTCATGTTAAATCCATCCGTAAGCAGTTGGCTATGATTAATCCAGATACCGATGTTATTCATACTCATCGCGGTCTTGGTTATGCTTTGTGTCCCGCCTAATGACTGATAATAAGCCCAATAACAGCACTCAGTCGAGCCAAAACAGTTGGTATGCCAAGCTGCATCCTATAGGTAGCGATCAACAAACCACTGCGCCCAAGCGCGTCCTAAACTTAAGTATATTTTTTCGGATTTGGCTTGCAGTCGCTTTAGTTCTTATTATCTGCGGTATCGTAGTATTTACTCAACTGTTCGGTCATGTCAAACCTACCGCCCAGCAAGTGATCGAAGATACGCTATTAGATACTAGTAAATTGCTGGCCGCCAGCTTACAGACACCTCTGCAAACAGGCGAGATGTTGACTGAGTCTTATCAAAGACAACTCGATAGTGCCTTTGTCCATGTGCCAGTAACGTCTGAACCCAATAATAGTAGTAAAACAGCCAACAGTACTAGGCTCGCCAATAGCGCGGATAAGTACCGACAAGTCTATAAAGAAGAGCCTGCCTATCGACGCAAAGCTTATAGTAGCTTTCGGATTTATGTCACTGATAGCACAGGTTTAGTCATTTACGACTCACGTCCCACGTCTACTAATGCCGAAGGCCAAGATTATAGCCGATGGAACGACGTTTATCTAACGTTACTAGGTCAATACGGCGCCCGCAGTACGCCAGATATCAATAGCAAACGTGATAGCTCAATCATGTATGTGGCGCAGCCGATTAACGATGCGACAGGTCAACTTATCGGTGTGGTCAGCGTCGGCAAACCCGTCGATAGCGTAATGCCCTATTTGGACAATACCCGTCGACGCATGCTCATTACTATGCTGCTGATAAGTATAGTCGCGCTGCTGTTAGCAGGGCTGGTCGCTTGGTGGCTTAAGCAAAGTATCACGTTAGTCACTCATTATACTCGTGAGCTAGCAGAGCAGACCAAGAAGCCTTACTTTTATTTAGGTCACGAGCTCAACAGCCTGACCGATACTATCGAGAGTATGAAGCATCGACTAGAGAATCGTGCTTATGTCAGTGACTATGTGCATACATTGACTCATGAGCTTAAAAGTCCATTGACCGCTATTCGTGCCAGCAGCGAGCTATTAGAAGATGATGGTCTTGACGCTGATGATCGGCAAATGCTCAATCAGACGATAGGTGAGCAAAGTATTAAGATGCATCAGCTGATAGATCGGCTATTGCTATTGGCTAAAGTGGAGCAGCCAACTTTTAAGCTCAATCGTGAACCGATAGCCCTATTGCCTTTGCTTAGTAGCCTGATCAAAGACAGTACACCAAAGCTACAGCAGCGTCAGCTACCCGCTATCGAGTTGTTTATAAATAATCAGCTGTTAGCTAAAGAAGATATCATTAAAAATGATTTGATGGAAAAAACGACGGTGTATGCCGATAGCTTTTGGCTACTACAAGCACTACAAAATGTGCTCGATAATGCGATTTATTTTGCCCAAAACAATGTCAGCTTCAATATAAATATTCATGTAGAGCAAGTAGTTACTCTAACTGTATTTAATGATGGCAAGCCACTACCCGATTATGCTTTAACCAAAGCTTTTGATCGCTATTTTAGCTTGTCGCATCAACGCAATGTCAACCAAAACAGCGCCTACCAGACTAGTAATCAAGCTAATCAAACGACTGAGTCAAAGGCTGAGCAAAATCCTACGCTACAAACCACACCAAAAAAAGGTACAGGATTGGGTCTAACACTAGTTAAGCAAGTGATCGAGCATCATGGCGGTACGGTAGCTATCGATAATGTAGAAGGTGACGCTAACGCTAACTCATATGCTGGGGTAATATTTAGCATTACCCTGCCTTTAGCTAAACCTTCGAAAAATTGAGCAAACTAATTCATTAACTTTTCATCGTTTACCCATCAGTTTTATATCTGCTTATTCTACGATAGCTTATTGAATCAGCTATTTAAATACAGGTATAAAACCATGCACAATTCTACAATTCACCCTACTCTTCAAAACTCTTTCATCAATAATTGCTTAGGCTATAGTCGTCAGCACTGCTTACAATTATTATCAGACCATAGAATAAGCAATATTGCCTTTGCGCACTGGCTCGCTATTCCTAGCCAGCAATTACTGTTGGTCTTTCGTCATCAGCACTGCGTCGCGGTTAATTACTACGATACTAGCGTTTAAAGCCTTATATCACTTGGCTTACCTATTTATAAATTCAATTTTTTTACTTTAAAAAACGCGATATAGTCTTAATTTTGATATTTACAAAACCATTAGCCAATAAAAAACCCTCTATCTCTTAAATCAAGAAATAAAGGGCTAGTTTCCGATAAAAATAATGAGTTTAAGTAATCGACTCAACTGGCGGTACAACATCCCCATTCTGTCCACGGTTACGTAGATAATGATCAAGCAATACTATAGCGAGCATAGCCTCAGCGATAGGTGTCGCTCGTACACCAACACACGGATCATGACGGCCTTTAGTCAGCATATCAACCGCCTCGCCTTGGGTATTGATACTCTTGCCCGCAGTGGTGATGCTCGAGGTAGGCTTGAGTGCAATACTCACGCTAATATCTTGACCTGAAGAGATACCGCCTAAGATGCCACCTGCATGATTGGCCGTAAAGCCATCTGGGGTTAGCTCATCGCGTGACTTATGCCCGAACTGACCAGCGACACTCATACCATCGCCAATCTCAACGCCTTTTACCGCGTTGATACTCATCATCGCATGGGCAATATCAGCATCTAGTCGATCGAATACAGGCTCACCCAATCCTACAGGCACGCCACTAGCGATAATTTCTAACCGCGCGCCACAGCTAGTGCCTTCGCGGCGTAGACTGTCTATAAGCGTTTCAAAACGACTAACTGCATCTTTATCAGCACAAAAGAACGGATTGCTATTGACGAATTCCCAATCAATAGCGTCGGTGTCTACTACTTTACTAAACTCGTTGCCTATTTGGGTGACATGACCACGCACTTGCACGCCTAGACGGTCATGCAAATACTTTTTGGCAATCGCGCCAGCTGCCACGCGCATAGCGGTTTCACGAGCAGAGGAGCGACCCCCACCACGATAATCACGAAAGCCATACTTCATGCTATAAGTATAATCAGCATGACCTGGGCGAAAAGTGTCTTTGATCTCGCTATAATCTTTTGATTTTTGATTGGTATTGCGAATGAGCAAACCGATAGAGGTGCCTGTGGTTTTGCCTTCAAATACCCCTGAGATAATCTCGACCTCATCAGACTCACGGCGCTGGGTTGAGTATTTGGACGTACCAGGTTTACGACGATCTAAGTCAACTTGTAGATCCTCAGCGCACAGCTCAAGCCCAGGTGGCACACCATCCACAATCGCTAATAACCCTGGCCCGTGCGACTCACCGCAAGTGGTCACACTAAAGAGCTTACCAATACTATTGCCTGCCATGTCTATCCTTAACAATCGATTTTATTTGTCAGTACTTTACTTCTTGCAACTAAAACTTAGCAACTAAAACAGTAGCTAACACTACTGTCTATTATTTGACGGCTGCGGCTGCATTTACGTAACGCGCAAAAAGCTCACGATGCTCTACTAGCTCATCAAAGGTAATAGCAAATACGCCATGACCACCATGCGCGAACTTGAGCCAATCAAACTGAATATCTGGATAGGCTTGGCTTAATGCCCATTCGCTATCGCCAACTTCACAGACCAATAGACCTTCAGGACTGAGATAATCTGCGGCCTCGAACAAGATATGATGCACAAGATCTAAGCCGTCTTGACCCGCAGCGAGCGCTTGCTCAGGCTCATATAAGAACTCTGGCGGCAAATCTGCCATAATGGCGGCGTCGACATAAGGTGGATTAGTGACGATTAGCTCATATTGATGCTCAGCAGGCAGCTTGGCAAACAAATCCGACTCAATGACATTGACCTGATGATTGAGATCATGATGATCGACATTGACCATAGCAACTTCAAGCGCTCCCTTATCGATATCGACAGCATCGACTAGCGCATCGACAAAACGGGTAGCTAGTGCAATAGCAATACAAGCAGAGCCCGTACATAGATCTAATATGCGCTCAGGCTGTGACAGCTGCTTCATCTCAAGCCCGTGCTCATAAAAGGTTGCAGGCTGATTATTAACAGTCGCGCCTAGAGGTTTAGCAAATTCATTGGCATCAAAATAAGGGTAGAACTGCTGACGAATCAGCTCTGCTATCGGTGAGCGCGGTATGAGTACGCGTTCGTCAATATAAAAAGGCAGATCACAAAAGTATGCCAAATTAATCAAATAGCTCAACGGCTTACGATCGCTGATACGCTGCTCCAAAAGACTTAGCACCGCTTGCTTCTCGCTAGTCGTCAGACGACAATCGAGTATCTGCTCATCCGCTGACCACTCTAACGATAAAGAGTGTAGAACGATTGCGGCCGCCTCAGCAAACTCATCGGTAGTCCCTTGTGCGACGACGACATCATAATTGCGCAATTGTGTGACGGAAAATCGGATAAAGTCACGAATACTCACTAGCTCCTCACGCGCCTCTGTAAGCTCTGCCTGTAAGGTTGCAAGCTCGTCCTCACTGAGCCTCTCATTATCCTCTGTTGAGTCATTATCCTCATAATCATACTGATTTTGAAAAGCTTCCGCGCTTATAATCTGATCTTCTGGCATATCGCCCCTTATTAACTATCTATTTATTGATAATCTTATTGATAATTTGGTATTTTAAAACCATCACGCATTATAGACATAAATAGCCAATAGCGCCAATGATGCCCGCCTATATCTGTTATCAAAGATTGTACTCTAAATAAGGCTTACGTTATAAACATCAATTAGAATAAATAGTGCTGATAGATCGTCATCTTCTTGATTTATTCAGTCATGCACTCAACAACAGACTCTCTACTCCCTATCTATCATATCTCAAATATCACCAAATTGTAGCGAATACGTCAACTGCTGGCGCTTAGTATTCTATTGATCTAAATATATGTATCAAAAGTTTGCGCAGCGTCGAAAGTTTGCGCATAATAGGCTCATTCGTAGCAACCTTGTGATCCCCTATTATGAAAATAAAATTACTTATTACATCAATGGCTATCGTAGCTCTCAGTGCTGGTATTAACATCAGTGCTCAAGCCGCTGTAGATACCGATGCGCGTACGCTACCTGTACGTACGATGGATAGCCAGTCTAGTATGGCAGTCTTAGCAAGCCTTAATGTTGATGAAAATCGTAGTCGCAGTGTTAATGTTAATCCTAAACCCAGTAAGCCTGCCGCTAAGCCATCAACAGATCGAATGGGCCAGCTGATCAATAGCCAGCGCGAGCAACCTTCAACGGCGAGCGTTAGTCCTGATAACATGAGTGTTGAAGAATTAGTGCTTAAAGATCGGCAATCAGAGAGTGCTGACGATATTAGCGATGGGCAAGCATTTGCAGGTCCTGATACAACGTCAAATGTGTCGCAGAGCGAACAAAATCAACTTTCAAACAATGACTCTGCTATAAAAAGTATTGAAGATAAAGATGGCAAGACTTATACGACATTGAATCTGTCTAATTATGCCAAACAGGTCAATGACTCAAAATGGTCGCCCAATATGAATGTTAATTCGGCAATGACTATTAAGATGCAAGCCTTATTGGATTGGAATCATGCCTCTCCAGGTCCTATCGATGGCGGCTGGGGTATGAACAGCAAAAAAGCGCTCATTAACTTTCAAAATATGAAAGGCTTGCAAGCGACAGGCAAAATGAATCAAAAAACTTGGGAGGCGCTAAATAAAAATATCCCTGCCAATAAGCCCGTGCTAGTTACTTATACTTTGACCGAAGACGATCTTAAAACCAACTTTTCTGCGACGCCTTCAGGTTATGAGGCTAAATCAAAAATGAAAGGGCTTTATTATCAAGACATCAAAGAGATGCTAGGTGAGCGCTTCCATATGGATGTGCGCTATTTAGATAAGCTCAATCAAAACAAAGATTATAAAGTTGGCGAAACGATTACTGTGCTTAACAATCGCGGTGCGCTCAATCAGCGTATCAATCGCGTAGTGGCGAACAAAGCGGATCAAACACTTTATGCTTATAACGGTGATAAATTAGTAGCTACTTATCCGACTACAGTAGGCAGCAGTAGCACCCCTTCTCCGCAAGGTACCTTTAAGATCGTCAATAAAGTCAAAATGCCTTGGTATAAAGCCACTGTTGGTGAAGGTAGTGGTAAAGAAGTGCATATGATACCACCTGGCCCTAACAATCCAGTAGGTGTCGTATGGATGGGTCTATCTAAGCCTTCTTATGGTCTGCATGGCTCGCCAAAGCCTGAGGGCATCAGTCGCCAAGCATCGGCAGGTTGCGTGCGCTTGACTAACTGGGATGTGCTTGAGGTATACGCTAATATCGAAAATGGTGCGACCGTAGTACTGCAATAAGTAATCATCTCACGTCAAATTAAAAAAACAGCTTCTATTTATTAGAAGCTGTTTTTTGTTTAAAACCTTTCTAGCTCAAAACTTATAGTTATTGATATCTAATGTTTTCAAATCTAAGCATGTTAAATAGTAATATCTTTATAACCTTCTTCATTACCAGTGATACTATTTATTTTTTTGGTAAAATACATACCTGCTGGTATAGAGACTAAAAGCCCTACGACTACAGCAGTTTGAATATGAGGGATCTCATTAAAGCCTGTGACCAAAGCGGTAATCATAAATATTCCGACGATTACAGTAGCAGCCATAGAGTAGATAACAGAAAATAGAGGCCAGTTCATAATCAAATCCTTATTTTAGGTGTGTGTTTATCTTGTATACCACCTTTATACGCTATATCCACAAAAATAGTAAGTATTTGACATAGACTCTAGAGCCTTTTATTTTCAGTGACTCCGCAGTAAAACCATGTTATTATTAGGGAGTTAGTTGAGGTCTTATGAAATCCTCTATTTTTCAAGTTATTCAACTACCAAATCCCTTCTATTTATCTCTTAGATATACAAAACGTAAAACAACACAGGTATCTGATAGCAAAAAGGCGATATAACTTTTTATATTTATCATTATAATTGTGGCTTTCTATTATTTTATTAATAAAGCCTTATTACTATGACCTCACCCTCTGCTAATACTCAACCTACGCGCAACCCTACCTCTCTGAACCCAGATGATGCTCAATCCGCCACGACAAGTGAAGACTATATCTCTGAGGAACTAGCTAGCAACGATGATGTAGTGACTGCAAATCATAGCGAAGAGCTTAGTAATAGTACAGATGCTACTCATAAGCAGACAACACTAGATGCGAGCATGCAGGAGACTGAAACTAAGATAATTATTGATTCGCCTGAGCCTGATGTCGCTATAGCTACTGTGGAGAGCGTTGATGTTGAAACTTCTACAGATATCTCAGTTCCTACTGAAATAGTGTCTTCAAATAAAGCGCAAACCTCTACCGCCCCCGATATAGCCGCAACGAAAGACATCAAAAACGAAGATATACTCTCTGTGAATACAGAGGATAGTGATGATCTTAACAACCTTAATAGGTTGGTTGAAAAAGGTGTCATCGATATAGAGCTTGAGCAAGCGCCGCCTATGCCTGATGAGGATGAGTCAAATGATACTACAAGTACAGATGATCAGACTGAATCTGACTTGCAGGATCTAGAAGATATCGAAAAAGCTGAAGAGGCGGTTCAAGAAAAAAAAGAAGCCAAACTTGAGTCTTATAAGCAGTTTATCGCTGAGCAATTTAGCAATCAAAAAATAGATTATCCAGAGATACGTGTCAAGATCGAAGCAAATGCCTTGCCGAGCAAGATGTACTTTGTGATGAATATTCTCTCCGCTATTATTGCAAGCTATGGACTGGTCACCAACTCAGCAGCTGTCGTTATTGGCGCTATGTTAGTTGCTATGATGCTAGGGCCTATCACAGGTGTCGCACTTGCCATCATTGATTATCGTATGCCGCTATTACGTAAGTCATTATTTACGGTGCTAGCTGGCGTCTCTTTGGTTATATTTGTAGGGTTTTTGATTGGTACATTACATAGCGCACAGCCGCTAACCGCAGAGATATTATCGCGTACTCAGCCCACATCTATGGATCTAATGATTGCCTTAGCGGGTGGTACGGCGGGTGCTTATGCTATGGTCTCACCGCATCTGTCTGTCGCTGTCGTAGGTGTAGCGGTAGCGACTGCTTTGGTGCCACCTTTAGCTGCCAGCGGTATCTTGTTCGCTCATGGTGAGCTGTCGATGGGATTTGGAGCGGCACTGCTTGCGCTTACTAATATTATTGCCATTCAGTTTACCAATGCTATGGTACTGTGGCTATTAGGCTTTAGGCGTTTGGTAGATGATGATTATAAATCTAAAACTTATTTGACTTTTTTGCGCCGCAACGCGATAACCATACTGCTATTAGCTGGCGTGGGATCTTATTTAACGATAAATCTACAAACCAATGCCAAGCAACAAGTGTTTGAGAGCAGTGTCAAACAAGCCATTAATGATCACTTTATAGATCAAGGTAATGTGTTGACCAATACTCAGTTTACCAAAGCCAATGGCAATCAAATTGTTCGTGCGGTTGTTCGCGGTGAGACGATCCCTAACTCAAGCGATGTCAATAAAATTGAGGCCGTGGTCACCCAAGATATGGTTGAAAATTACCCAAACTACTTACCTATCAAGTTACAACTGCGCTATATACCCGTACAAGTTATTGAATCTAACCCAGTTATCAGAGATAAGCTTGATCAAACCGATGCCGCTATCTTGACTAATTAATCAACCATAGCGCCAAAGATTATACAATCACTGTGTATCGATGGCTGACTGTGCAAGACTAAGGGTGAATGGTCAAACACCCTACGAGCATTTGTGCTAAAATCGCTTGCAAAATTATTTAAGTTGATTTTTAACTTACCTTTTATTATTTTATTTATTTGCCAGTAAGGAGCCGCTGTGAGCCAGCCACATCAAACAGCCGATATACGTAAGGCGTTTTTCGATTTTTTTATAAGTAAGCAGCATACCCCTGTATCTTCATCGAGCTTAATTCCGCATAACGACCCTACTTTACTGTTTACCAATGCCGGTATGAATCAGTTTAAAGAGACCTTTTTGGGATTGGAGCCACGCGATTATACCCGCGCAGTGACTTCACAAAAATGCGTGCGTGCTGGTGGCAAACACAACGATCTTGATAATGTCGGCTATACCGCGCGTCATCATACTTTTTTTGAGATGCTCGGCAACTTCTCTTTTGGCGATTATTTCAAATCAGCGGGTATTGCTTATATTTGGGAGTTTTTGACATCGACTGAGTGGCTGGCGATAGATAAAGATCGTCTGTATGTCACTATCTATGAGACTGATGACGAAGCTTTTGATATTTGGCATAATGATATTGGCTTACCAAGTGAGCGTATTATCCGTATTGGTGATAATAAGGGCGCGCCCTTTGCCTCTGATAACTTTTGGACGATGGGTGATACAGGTCCCTGTGGTCCTTGTACCGAAGTGTTTTACGATCATGGCAGCGATATCGAAGGCGGCTTGCCAGGTACACCTGAGGAAGATGGCGATCGCTATATTGAGATTTGGAATTGCGTCTTTATGCAGTTCAATCGTCAAAAAGACGGCACCATGCTGCCACTACCTGCGCCAAGCGTCGATACCGGTATGGGGCTTGAGCGGATCAGCGCTATCATGCAAGGCGTGCATGGCAACTACCAAATTGATTTATTCACCCATTTGATGGATGCTGCGGCCGCTATTTTAGAGATTGATAATGAGCAACAGGCCTCTCTAAAGGTGATTGCCGATCATATACGCGCGGTATCATTCTTGATCGCTGACGGCGTGATGCCAAGCAATGAAGGTCGCGGCTATGTATTGCGCCGTGTGATTCGCCGTGCGGTACGTCATGGCAATAAGCTCGGTGCCCAGAGTGAATTTTTCTACAAGATGGTTGCGCCTTTAGTCGAGGAAATGGGCGACGCTTATCCTGAGCTCAAAGAGCGCCAAAGCATCATTGAGAGCGCTATTGAAAAAGAAGAAGCCCAGTTTGCTAAAACCTTGGCACAAGGTCTCCGCCTGCTAGCTGGTGAGCTAGATGACTTAAAAGAGGGAGATATTCTCTCTGGCGAGGCTGCATTTAAGCTGTACGATACTTATGGCTTTCCGCTTGATTTGACTGCCGATATCACCCGTGAGCGCGGTATCAGTATCGATGAAGCCCAGTTCGATGAACACATGCAAGCGCAGCGCGAACGTGCTCGTGATGCAGGTAAGTTCGATGTTGATTATAGTAGTGTAATTCAGGTCGATGAGCCGACAGTATTTATCGGCTATGAGCAGCTGAGCGATCTTGAGGTCGAAGTGATAGCGATGTATCAAGACGGCGATGCGACGACTAGCTTGACGGAAGGAGATGAGGGTGTACTCGTCCTGAATCGTACCCCATTTTATGCCGAAGGCGGTGGACAAGTCGGTGAGTTGGGCGAGATTCGTACGGAGTCTGGCGTGTTTGAGGTACAAGATACCAAAAAATCTGGACAAGCCATTATCCATTATGGCGTGGTCAATATGGGCGTTGTTCATACCAGCCAAACCGCAGAGGCTCATGTACTATCCAGTATTCGTGCAGCTAGTGCCAAAAACCACTCAGCAACGCATCTATTGCATGCCGCCCTGCGTGAAGTATTAGGCGATGAGGTCACTCAAAAAGGCTCGCTAGTCTCTAGCGAAGTACTGCGTTTTGATTTCTCCTACGACAAACCTATTAATAGCACTCAGATTGCACGCGTTGAGCGCTTAGTCAACGAGCAAATTCAAGCCAACACCTCAGCTAGCATCGAAACCATGTCTATCGATGCGGCTATGGATAAAGGCGCAATCGCCCTATTCGGTGAAAAATACGGTAGTGATGTGCGCGTCTTAACGATGGGTACGGACAGTATCATTGATGGTAAGTCTCAGCTCTTCTCTATTGAGCTATGCGGTGGACTACACGTGCAGCGCACAGGCGATATTGGCCTATTAAAAATCACTAGTGAAGCAGGCATTGCAGCGGGTATTCGCCGTATTGAAGCCGTAACTGGTATGGGTGCAATCAAATACATCCAGCAAAACGATCAACAATTGGGTCAGCTTGCAAGCCAGCTCAAAGCCAAACGCCCTGAGGTAGTCGCACGCGTCCAAAGTATGGCGGACAAGCAGCGTGAGCTAGAAAAGCAGTTAGAGCGTCTAGAGCAGAAACTTGCCAGCCTACAAGCCGCTGACTTGATCAGTGAAGTGCAAACTATCGCAGGTGTCCCTGTGTTAATCAGTACCCTTGCTGGGGTCGATGGTAAATCCATCCGTCCGCTGATGGATGATATCAAGTCAAAGCTACCTGATAGTATAATTGTATTAGTCGGTGATAAAGACGGTCAGCTAGCGCTCTCAGCTAGTGTAGCCAAATCGCTTACTGCTCGTATCAAAGCGGGCGATATTATCCGTCATTTAGCAGGCGAGCTTGGCGGTAAGGGTGGCGGTAAGCCTGATTACGCTCAGGGCGGCGCGCCAAAAGCGGCAAATACGGCAGCCGTTATCAATGCGCTACCCGCTTGGGTTGCAGAACAGCTGGGTTAATTTTTTTACGTAAATATGATATAACATAAACGGTATGTTTATAATTGAGCGTTATCTTTATCAAGGAATAGTATTTATTCCAATTGAAATGATAAATAGCTATACAGCCCCTTGTAAATAATAGGTAATATTTTTATGGCGTTAATAGTACAGAAATACGGCGGCACTTCCATGGGCAGTATTGACCGCATCAAAAATGTCGCCAAACGAGTCAAGCGCTGGCATGATCATGGTCATCAAGTGGTGGTAGTGGTATCGGCTATGAGCGGTGAAACCAACCGTCTTATCGATCTCGCCCGTCAGATTAGCACACAACCTGATCCGCGTGAATATGATCAAATGGTCTCAACAGGCGAGCAAGTATCAATCTCCCTACTCGCTATGGCGATCAAAGAGCTCGGCGTTGGCGCGCGCTCATTTACGGGTCGTCAAGTAGCAATAAAAACCGATACCGCGCACAATAAGGCTCGTATTGAGTCAATTGATGATAAAAATATCCGCGAGCAGCTTGATGCGGGTAATGTGGTCATCGTTGCAGGATTTCAGGGCATTGATGAGTATGGCAATGCCACTACGCTAGGTCGTGGCGGTTCTGATACCACGGGGGTCGCTATTGCTGCAGCTCTAGGCGCTGATGAGTGCCAGATTTATACTGACGTTGATGGGGTTTACACTACTGACCCACGTGTGACTTCAAAAGCTAAAAAGCTTGAGAAAATTACCTTTGAAGAAATGCTAGAGATGGCCAGTCTTGGCTCAAAAATATTACAGATTCGCTCAGTAGAGTTCGCTGGAAAATATGGTGTACCGCTGCGTGTACTCTCTAGCTTTGATACCGATGCAGATGGCAGCTTTGATGATGACTTTAAAAACAACGTAGGCACTTTAATTACGATAGACGAAGGAGACAGTATGGAACAGGCAATTATCTCAGGTATCGCTTTTAACCGTGATGAGGCAAAAATCGTGGTGCGCGGTGTTCCCGATCATCCTGGTATTGCTTCTGCTATCCTTAGCCCTATTGGACGTGCCAATATAGAAATTGATATGATAGTACAAAACCTATCTACCAACGGTACGACCGACTTTACTTTTACCGTCAACCGTACTGACATGGAAAAAACCATGAAAGTACTAGAAAACGAAGTCAAAAATGAGATCGGTGCCAAAGAGATATTGGCCAATGATGAAGTTGTTAAAGTCTCATTAGTCGGCGTTGGTATGCGCTCTCACGCTGGTGTTGCCAGCCTTATGTTCCAGACTCTTGCCGAAAACAACATCAATATTCAAATGATATCAACTAGTGAAATTAAAGTCTCTGTACTTATTCAAGAGCAGTATTTGGATAAGGCCGTCAAGTCGCTACATACCGCATTCGGTCTTGATCGCGAAGATGGTGATAGTAAAGTTGCTGGACAATAGCTTTACAAATGACGGGTATCTTGACTAATAATTATTAGTACAGCAGAGTTATCACTAGCCTTGTGTTTTAATATTTAGCTCTACCTAGCAGTTTTGTGAAAATCAGTGACAGTCTTGAACGTGGCACTTATAATGGTGACTTATTTGGGCAAAATACATTCACATATCGTTATATATGCTTGTATTTAACATTTTAATAGAAATTAATAGACTTAAGTAGTTATTTTCAAGGTATAGTTTAATATCTATATTTTGACAACTAGCGCTATAGTGATATTCAGCAATTAAGAAGCAAAGCAATGAGCAATACTATTTTATTGCGACATAAGGAGTATGACGCATGTTAATTTTGACACGCCGTGTGGGCGAGACATTAATGATCGGTGATGAAGTTAGCGTAACGGTTTTAGGCGTTAAGGGCAATCAGGTACGTATTGGGGTTAATGCCCCCAAAGATATAGCAGTGCATCGTGAAGAGATTTACCAGCGCATTCAGCACGAGCGCTCGGTAAAGTCGCAGATGCAGCATTTAGAATCAGGCAGCTTTGCGCCATCATTTGACGATGAAGATTATTTCAATCGTTAAAGACTTGATATTTTTTATAAACACCTTTGTTTTTAGCTTTTATATTGAATATTTATTAAAATTTTATTGGTTTAATTCGCTTTAAGGTCATAACTTATGAGTATTCGCCAAGCAGATGTATCCGCCCTACTGAATGGTCTAAATAAAAAATCTATCGGATTCAATGATGTTATCAGTTTTATCGATGACTTTTATCGCTATACGCCAAGACCTTTTACTAATGGTACGGTCTATAACGGCGCTGGTGAAAACGAAGGTAGTGCTAAGATCTTTGGCTTTGCCAAGCATCACGGACTAAGCCAACTTGATACTCTTAAATTATTTGGTGAGTATTATACTCGGGTCCAAGAGACCCCTAATGGCACCGATCATGCCAATATTCGTAATTTTTTACATTGGGGCTGGCAAGGGTTTTTGATGCAAAAAAACCCACTGACTGCTCGACCAACTGTCGATACAACTGAGCTATAAAGCTAAAACAGCTCGTCAACGACTGTTAAAGCACTTGTTATAAAAGGGCCTCGCTATTTATGATAATAGCGAGGCCCTTTTGTTCAAAAACGATTTGCTCAAACTAGCTACTTATCAACAAACTTCACAGGTTGTATCGCCCCTTTGGGATTGGGCATATTAGGATAATGATGCTCATGCTCGACATCGCATTCAGCACCTACGACAGTTCCGTCGTCTCTTACTGGCTTATGCAAAAAACCTGTACGTTCAGCTGGCGGTAGGTTTTCATGCTCCCATATCATAACTGCTTGCATACAAGTCTCGCGCTGATCAGAGGTTAATTGACGCCCATCAGGCCATTTGCCCAATTCAATAGCCATACGAAACTTATCGACAACTTCTGGGGTTATGCTAGCTAATACGGTTTGTTTATCCATGCTACTTACTCCAATTATATCTTTAATATACTTATTGGCGAGTCTTATGCCGTTTCAACACTTTTTTTACTTACAGATCATCCATAGTATCATCGTCTCTATCAAGATCGAACTCTTCAGCATGGACGTTCCAGTGTAGTTTTGTTCGACAAGCCTCATAAAACTCAAATCCTGGTGGATGCAGCAGCGTCAACTTATCAGGATGCTTACGAATATATAATCTCTGCTCCTGATCAAGCGATATGCTCGGCTTACCATCTGCGCTTACCATCGGCTGGGTACGATTATCCTCGTGAATACGAATGCAAATCTCACTGTTACCACTGACTACGATAGGCCGACTCGATAGCGTATGCGGATGCATAGGCACTAAGCAGATAGCATCCATGCTTGGGTGAATAATAGGCCCGCCACCTGATAGAGCATAAGCCGTTGAACCCGTAGGCGTCGATACTATAAGCCCATCACTGTGCTGACGATAGACATCTTGCCCATCAATTTTCATCTGAAAATCTATCATGTGTACCGACTTACCAGCATGCAGTACGATGTCATTAAGCGCCATATCTTCATGCAGTACTTTTTGACCCTCACGTATCTCCATCGTTAATAAGAACCGATGATCCAGCTGATAGTCTCCCATCAATACTTGACGCAGCTTTTGTGCCACTTCATTGGGTTTCACATCTGCCAAAAAGCCAAGCCGACCACGGTTAACGCCAAGCACAGGAACTCTGTAGCGTGCTAACGCCTCTGCAGCATGCAGTATTGAACCATCACCGCCGACCACGATAACTAAGTCACAAATCTCACCGATCAGGCTACGCTTAACGATCTTAACTTTTTCGATCTCTGTCAAATCTAAAGTTGGTAGATTAGCAGTTTGCACATCCATGATTAAGGTCAGACCCATCTCATTGACGATATTCGCCACTTGCGCCAGACTCTGGGTAACGCTACGCTTACCTGCCCGCCCCATCAACCCAATACGACGAAAGGCAGGGTTTTTCACAGCGTGAAATAGCTCTGATTCATGTAAATGCGGCAATCTTTCTGACTGCGCTGAGTGTTCCATAAGACGACTCGGTATAGCATAAGGTGAAAAGGCAAACTTTGGCTGCCTAGTGAATTAATTAGTAGCTCGAATATAAGCCTAACAATGATAGCGATAAATAGCAGCTTAGACCAGTAGGTTTTATTAATTATCGTTGTTAATTTTAGACCTAGAGAATATAAAGCAAGCTTTTTCGAGAGTGGCAGCGTAGCCTTTTATAAGGTTTTTGCGATTTTATTGCCCTAGCACCTGTAGACGCTCACTGATGGGCTTAAAGTTTTTTAATAATCACTGACATAGTTATTTCCTATTTTGTAATAATTAAGGGTTATTAGTTTAGGGCGTGTTGAACATTCGACCGTGGCACTGACAGAGACTATTTTTTAGGCGATTTGCAGATAAAAATTGTAAGTTTAGTCATTCTAAGCGTCTATTTTTATCCATAAAGCGGCAAAAAAGAGTCCTGTCCCACTCGAGCACAGCTCTCGTCTTGCGAACGGGCAAAGCAGTGCTTTGCTCGATCCGTTCTCAGGGCTGATGTTAAGATCGTTCTATTCGTTGTAAAAATCTAACCAATGCAATGAGCATTACCTGCAATTTTTACTTAGACTAGACCAATTTTAGCTATCAGCAGTGCCTTCTTGTGAATGTTCAACACGCCCTAGTGATTAATATCTTAGTTACTGCTCATTTGATAACTGATATTTGCTAGATATTCATCGACAATAACTGCTCACGCCCATGCGGAGTATTAAAGTCAAGATCAGGACCGACAGGTATAATACGGGTTGGGTTAATGGTTTCGTGGCTGCCATAATAATGCGCTTTGATATTATCAATCGCCACAGTGTCGGCGATACCTGGTACTTGATATAGGTCACGCAAATAACCCCAAAGGTTCGGATAGTCAACGATACGGCGCACATTACATTTAAAATGTCCGACGTAAGCAGCATCAAAGCGTACTAAAGTGGTAAACAGTCGCCAGTCCGCCTCAGTGATAGTATCACCTAGCAAATATCGCTTATTTTGCAAACGCGCCTCTATTGTATCTAGCGCTGCAAACAATTCTGTCACCGCTTCCTCATAAGCGTCTTGGGTCGTGGCAAAACCTGCTTTGTAGACCCCATTATTGATGTTTGGATAAATGAAGTCATTTAATGCATCAATATCTGTTAACAGCTCTGCGGGTGAGAAGTCTCCTGCGGTTGCACCGATTTCATCAAAGGCATTATTGAACATACGAATAATCTCAGATGATTCGTTATTCACGATAGTATTGGTTTTTTTATCCCATAAAATAGGTACGGTCACTCGGCCGGTATAATCGGCTTGCGCGGCGGTATAAATCTCATATAAATGAGTAGCATTAAAAATAGGATCAGCTATGACCCCCTCACCAGACTTAAACGTCCAGCCCTCGCCTCCCATAAAGGCATTGACCACTGATATTGAGATCATATCCTCTAAGCCCTTTAGCTTGCGATAGATCATCGTACGATGCGCCCAAGGACACGCCAGCGAGACATACAGATGATAACGATCAGCCTCAGCCTTAAAGCCGCTGTCACCTGTAGGCCCGGCGCTACCGTCAGAGGTTACCCAATTGCGAAAGCTTGAATCTTGACGTTTAAAACGACCACCATTGGATTCGGTGTCATACCATTTATCTTGCCATTGGCCGTCGACTAATAAGCCCATGATACTCTCCAATATTCTTAGTTAGTTTTTAGCTGTTAGTTATTCTTCATACTTAATCTTAGATATTAAGGTGTGCTTTAATTAATAGCTATTAATTATAATATCGCGTTAATGCTTTAAAGTTAACTTAGATTACCTTCCTTTATTCATTAACTTGCTGCTGAGTAATAATAGCATTCTAACTGTTGACGGAGCTTGGATAAACAGTGGCAATGACAAATGTAAGTTCTAATCTGGAGAACAATTGTGGTGCAGCTTGGAGATATGCTAATATTTGTACGTATTGTCGATGAGCTAGCCATTCGTATTGCTGAGTTGCAGGACTCTAGTTATCAAGCAAGACCTTTAGCCACCATCCGCACTGTGATTTGTGCAAGTCCAGAATGTTTGAGCAAAATGGGTACGCTTACAAATTTGACAGACCTTGCAGATCATACCTTTTTGCATTATGGTCTAAGTAAACAAAACCACATAGAATGAACCGACCTAATACTAGCTAAGTCGTCTTACTTTATAAGTCTTTTATCAATACCATTATCATCTAACAACAGGGTTTAAAAAAACATGGATACCTTAAATATCCTGTACTTAGTCGGTGCATTGCTCATATTTGCCAGTATCATGGCCAGCACTTTATCAGCGCGTTTGGGTGTGCCGTTATTGCTACTATTTTTGATAGTCGGCATGCTGGCAGGTGAAGACGGTATCTTAGGGATTCAGTTTGCAGAGTATGGTCTCGCAAACTTTGTTGGACAGGCGGCACTAGCTTGTATTTTGCTTGACGGCGGACTGCGCACCTCGTTTCAGTCGTTTCGAGTTGGCCTGAGGCCTGCGGTGGTGCTAGCGACTTGGGGCGTACTCATCACGGTCGTGGTGCTAGGGGTATTCGTCACTTGGTTATTGGATGTGGATTGGCGAATAGGCGTCCTTATGGCGGCTATCGTCGGCTCAACCGATGCCGCAGCGGTCTTTTCGCTATTACGTAATGGCGGTGTCAAGCTCAATGATCGGGTACAGGCAACGCTTGAATTAGAGTCAGGCGCAAACGACCCCTTTGCCATATTATTAGTGACTGGCCTGATTGCATTGAACGTTGATCCTGCTGGTCAGACAGTCGTGGGATTTTTATTATTGCTATTACAGCAGTTGGGCTTTGGACTAATAGTCGGCTTGCTGGCTGGGTTTTTGCTGTCCAAATTATTACCTAAGCTGCATCTGCCAGAGGGCATGTATGCCATCCTTATATTGTCAGCAGGCTTGTCAGTGTTTGCCGCGACTAATCTGATTGGCGGTAGTGGCTTTTTGGCGATATATTTAGCTGGGGTTATCATTGGCAATCACAAAGCACACTCGACTGAGCATGTTTTGCGAGTGATGGATAGCTTTGCATGGTTATCACAGGCCGTATTGTTCGTAGTGCTTGGCTTGCTGGTCACCCCTTTTAATGTGTTAGATGTCTGGTATTACTCTGTTGCGATTGTGGCCTTTATGATTTTGGTCGCCCGCCCTATCGCGGTTTATACCAGCGTCAAACCTTTTAAATTCAAAGACCGCGAAATAGGCTTTATCTCTTGGGTAGGCTTGCGTGGCGCTGTACCGATTACCCTTGCTATTTTGCCTGTGATGGCAGGGGTTGATGATGCCTTTATGCTCTTTGATATTGCCTTTGGCGTTGTGGTGTTGTCTCTAATATTACAAGGTACCACCATTCCCCTCATGGCAACCCTATTTAAAGTGCGTATTCCTGCCAATAACGAACCCAAAGAAGAGCACGAAGTTTGGGTGTCGGACAAGGCCAGCATCACGCTTTACGAGTTTGAGGTGCAATCGGGCGCGTTTGCTATTGGTCGCCATCCCAAAGTCATATCCAATCGAGTCAGTCCTGATGAGATCAGTGTGTTCGCTTTGGTGCGCCAGCAAAAATTAGTAACCGTTACAGAGGATACCCAGCTAAAGTTTGGCGACCATGTCTGGTATGCCATGCAAAGTAATCATGCTCGTCCAATCGCACAAATATTCAATGATACTAAGCTTGATCGCCGCGCTATCGATGACTTTTATGGCGACTGGTTATTATCTCCGAGTGTCAAGCTTGGCGACTTACCGTTTTTTACTGGGGTTATGCAATCAGAGTCGCTGGTCACTCGGCTTAGGTCTAAGACTGATGATGACGCGACTATTATGTGGCAGCAAACCGTAGCTGAATATGTGACCGCAAGTTTAGACGTTAAGCCCGTCTCAGGTGACACCGTCGCTATTAATGACGAATGGTCACTAGTTATCAAGGAGCTGGATGACAAAGGCGGTCTGCGAACTATCGGTCTCAAACGTGAGGAGGCCGTTAAATAGTTATGGCGAGTTAGTGTGAAATATCTGTTAGTGCTTTTTGGTATCACCAACTACTTTGTCCATAAAGGCAAATAACAATCCAGACAACACAAAGGTCATATGAATAATGACTTTCCACATTAACTTATCAGCTTCACCTTCGCTTATCTCATTGGATATATTCATAAATGATTTTAAGAGATCGATTGCCGAGATAGCGACAATAGCGCCAATTACTTTTAACTTTAGACCAGAAAAATCTATCTTACCCATCCAAGCAGGTCGATCATCATGCTCGCCCGTATCAATTTTTGAGACAAAAATCTCATAGCCACTAAAGATAATAATGAGCAGTAAACTGGCAACTAAAGCAATATCGACTAATATTAGAATACCAACAATAACGTCAGCTTCGGTCGAAACAAAGATATCGGCGATCATATACCATAATTTTTGGATAAATTTGATGAATAGTAAAATGATGCCTAATACCAAACCTAGATAAAAAGGAGCTAGTATCCAACGACTATTAAAAATCGTTTTCTCCAGTGATAACTCAATTTTCTTTAACATCTTGTACTCTTAGAGATTTGATAGGTGTCGATTATAATAGTATTTTTTTTGTTAGTCGTGGCATTTGCAATAATAATTGGCAATAACATCATCTAACGTAACCTAGCAAAGCGCTTGATCATAAATAGTATTAGCATTAGAGCTAAAGCCGCAATCGCTGCGCCTACAAAACCGATAAAAGGCAGCGTCAGGTGGGTGACCGTATAGCCACCAATCAGTGCGCCTGCGCCAATACCTAAATTAATAATGCCTGAGAACATCGCCATCACCACATCTTGAGCACCTTTATCGATCATAATGACTTTGGCCTGAACGGCAAGTATCAGTAGCATCAGCACAGTGCCCCAAATCAGCGTCGTTATACTCAACAGCCATATCGAGGTTACCACCCATAATAGGACAAGCATCGACAGCGCTAACAATAGCGAAGATATGACGAGTAAGGTTTGGCTCGATCTCTCACCCCACCGACTAAACAACACGCTGCCAATAAGTCCTGCCCCGCCAAATACTAACAGCACTAAGGTTACTGAGCTTTCACCAATAAATCCCACCTCCCGCATAAAAGGCTCGATATAAGAGTAAGCGGTATAGTGCGCGGTAAATGCCAGTAAAATGAATAAGTACAGTCCCACTAACAAAGGGTTCTTGAGCAGCTCTGGCACTTTTTTATAATCACCGTCAAACTGACTGGGTAAAGTCGGTAACAGCTTAGCTTGCAGGATAAAAATAATAAGCGCCATAACGCCGATACCCGCAAAAGTAGTCCGCCAACCGAACCATTGCCCGATCAAGCGCCCTATGGGAACGCCGAGCACCATAGCTAATGAGGTGCCCATAGCTATGACACTTAGTGCTAGCGCGCCTTTACCTTTAGGTGCCACGCGTAGGGCTATGGCCGCGGTAATCGACCAAAATATCGCGTGCGCTGAGGCGGCACCGATACGGCTAATCATCAATATCTCAAAACTCCACGCAAAAACAGTCAGCACATGGCTGGCGATAAATACTACAAATACTGCTAGCAGTAAGCGTTTGCGCTCAAGCTTACCTGTCAATAACATCAGTGGTAGTGACAAGGCAGCGACGATCCAAGCATACAAGGTCAACATCCACCCTGTCTCGGCAGTGGTAATAGAAAAGTCTTGCGCGATATCGGTCAACAGCGCTACAGGAACGAACTCTGTGGTATTGATCACAAATGCGCTAATGCCCATTAATATAACTCGAAAATATTGGGTTTGGCGAGAGTCTGGCTGGGCTTGTACAGTAGGTTTCATAACGCTCAATCTAAGGTGTGCTTATACAGCATGATTAAGGCAAAGTGGCTATAACGACTTACCTATATAACGAGGTACTTTATTTGCGTAGTATAAAGGTTACCGCGAAAATTATTAACTTTATAGCTGCAATACCTCGAATGATAACAACAAATACTTTAAGCCATTTCAGTCATACCAAACCGTCTTAAGGATACAGAGCATGTTTAGCATAATAAAAGACTGGCGCGAACAGCGTATTTTAGATAATAGCCCATTCAAGCGCACAGACTGGCAGCAAGCTGCGCAGAAAATTCCGATACTCAATAGATTGACAGAGGACGAGCTCACTCGACTGTTTGATTTGGCGACTTTACTGCTCGATGACAAATCATTTAGCGGCGCACAAGGCTTTGTTATTACCGACAGCGTCAAGCGCTCCATTGCTCTACAAGCCTGCCTGCCTATCTTAAATTTGAGCCTTGAGTGGTATGCAGGCTGGTCGTCTATTATCATCTATCCAGGCGCTTTTAAGAACGATAGTACGACTATCGATGAAATGGGCATCGTCCATCAAAACAGTCATAGTCGTAGCGGTGAAGCATGGCTACGTGGTCCTGTCATTCTGTCATGGAGTGATGCCAAACACTCAGGCGAGCGTGATGGTCATAACGTGGTGATTCATGAGTTTGTGCATAAGCTCGATATGTTGAACGGTCGTGCCAATGGCTTCCCGCCGCTACAGCCTGATATGGATGCCAGTCGATGGACGCAGACTATGGAGCATGGCTTTGCGGACTTTCAAAAGCATCGTAAGGCGGGACTCGATCGTTATGGCGCGACCAATCCAGCAGAGTTCTTTGCGGTATTGAGCGAAGTGTTTTTTGAAACGCCAAGCAAGCTGGTCGATGCTTATCCTGAGATTTATGCGATTATGGTAAAGTTTTTTCGTCAAGATCCGCTTGAATCAGCGATTTGAATTTATAATCTTTGTCATTGTAATTAAATGTAAAAACCGATAGATGATACGATTTTTCTGATAAAAAACCTACTAGATACAAAAAGATAGGTGTATAGTTAAGATTAACTTAATAAGACGACTATTTAATTTTTCTTATTGAGTTTTGGATAGTAACCTATTTATCTTAACTATCACTTCAGTTTCTTTACAAGGATTCGTATGAAACATACTGCAACCGCCCTTATAGCAGCCATGGCCATTTGTGCCAGTGCCACTGCATTAGCTTCAAGCCATCGTGAAGCGCCTTCTATCACTAAATCTCCAAAAGTCGACGCTACTGATCTTTATATGTTTAATAGTTATGAGAATGGCCGACAGGATTATGTCACAATTATCGCTAACTATCTGCCATTGCAAGATGCCTATGGCGGACCTAATTATTTCTCACTCGATGACGATGCTCTGTATGAGATCCATGTCGATAACAATGGCGATGCGGTCGAAGATATCACTTTCCAGTTTAGATTTACTCAACAGCTAAATAGCATTGAGCTGGATACCGATGGCGATCCAAGTACAGCAAAGGTTGCAGTACCTCTTGTTAACATTGGCAACGCTACTATGCCAGGTAACGTACAAACCAATGAGAGCTATGCTATCAACATGGTCAAAGGCGATCGACGCAGTACCGATCGTACCGCTTTAGGTAGCTATCAAAAGCCTTTTGATTACATCGGTACTAAGTCTTTCCCAAATGATAGCTATCCAGCCTATGCGAATGGCTTTGTTAAAACCCTAGATATGGGCAGCTGCGCAAATGGAAAAATGGGTAAAGTATTCGTCGGTCAACGCGCTGAGAGCTTCGCTATCGATCTGGGTAGAGTATTCGATCTCATTAATCTAAATCCACTAGGCTCTCGTACAGCGGGTACCAATATCTTAGCTAACAAAAACGTAACCTCTATCGCTATGGAGGTGCCAAAATCCTGTCTAGTTAACTCAACGTTAGCAATAGACTCAGATGATAATGGTAGCTTAGATAAAGTCGATCCTGTAATTGGTGCTTGGACAACTGCGAGCGTACGTCAAGCCACTTTAGTGAATCCATCGCCTGAATCTGGTATTAGTACGACAACCAAAAAGGGTGGCGCGTGGACGCAAGTGTCAAGACTAGGTATGCCACTGGTCAACGAAGTGGTCATCGGACTCAAAGATAAAGATAAATTCAATGCCTCAGAGCCAAAGAATGATGCGGCTAACTTTGCGCCTTATGTATTCTATCCTACGCTTCCAGCTTTGATTCAAGTGTTATACCCAAGTGCTAAAGCGCCTACTAATTTCCCACGTCAAGATCTAGTCACAGCGTTTTTGAAAGGTGTACCAGGTGTTAATAGACCTGCTAATGCTAATCAAGTGCTTGGGGATATGCTGCGCCTAAATACTAGCACTGCTACAAAACCTGCTAATACTCAAGATGATTTGGGCGTGATTGGTGGCGATAATGCAGGATTCCCGAATGGTCGCCGACCTGGTGATGATGTCACTGACGTCTCATTAAGAGTGGCTATGGGTGTGTTATGTCATGCTGGCCTAGATGCAAAAGCTACTTGTGTTCCAAAGGATGCTGCTGCAGGTGAACTTGGATTCACTGATGGTGTTCGTAAAACCGCCGCTGAATTTGACTCAGTCTTTCCGTATCTAAGAACGCCTAACCCAGGTGCTACAGATACTAACTCAAGCGATTCATAAGCCTCATTTAAGGAGAAACAAAATGCGTTACATATGTTTAGCCGTATTGATGGCGGGGTCAATGGTGCTTACCGGTTGTTTTGGTGATGACGACGATGATGGATTCAATAGTCAAAACATTGGCGAGGTAGCCATAGACCAAGCTAAAGCGGTACAAGCTGCTAGTCAAGTCGAAGCGGTTATTGCAGCGAGTCGTAATCTAGATACCGATGAGCCGCAAGATATTAGCCGTATTGTACTACCTGAGGCGAACCTAGCTGAGCCTGTAAAGGTGAGTGGTGCCAACGCTTCATTATAATTTAAACTTAATTAAATAAAACACCTGATCATGCAAATGATTGGGTGTTTGTTTATATGTTAATGGAGATACCTTATGCGCAGAACAAAATGCATGCACAGAATCAACTGTCCCATTGGCTTGACCCTTATATTATCTATTATTAGCTCACAGCTATATGCTGCACCCTTTACTCCAGCTAACGATCAACAAATACTAGCGATCCTTCCTACAAACGTAGCGCCTCCTCTTTATACTAATGCACAAAGCTTTTCGACATCGACTAAACCACTTAATAATACTCAAACCGAACAGCTCTTAGAACGTGCTTATCTGCAAGGTGATCCACGAGCGCTAGGACAAGCACAAGCTCATCTCGATCAAACCACCAAGCAAGACACTGCAACGCTAATGTTAAAAGCACGGGCGCTACAATCTGATCATAAGTTCGATAAGGCAAAAGATACTTTGGAACAAATATTAGCCAAAGAGCCTAATAACCCCGATGCCCTACTAACCTTATCGTCCTTGCTAGTCGTAGAAGGTCAGTATGAACCTGCTATGGAGCACTGTGAAAAGCTCACTGATAGCTCATTACGCGTCTATCAGCTAGCCTGTATGGCACAGATCCAGACCATGACAGGCCAGCTTGAGCAAGCCAAACAGACGCTAAGTAGTCTTGCTAGTATCGCATCTGGACTTGACCCCTCTACTGCTCGCTGGATATACCTTATCCAAGCTGATGCCGCTTTGCGTAGTCGAGATACCGATCTTGCCGAGCAAGTCTTTAGAGTTATGGATAGCGATACGGTGCCCGCGCTCATGGCGCAAGCAGACTGGCTATTAAAGACGGGGCAATACAGCCAAGCCCGCCAGCTCCTCCAAGATCATACTGACAAAGACGCACTACTGCTCAGGCTTATTACCGCTCAGCTTAAGCTTAAAGATCCAAAGGCGCAGCAAAACCTTGCACTTATGAAGGAGCGCATGCAAGCCCTACAACTACGTGAAGAGAGCGCCCATATTCGCGAGCAAGCTACTTATGCGCTACTGACTAATCAGCTTGACTCAGCACTTGAGCTGGCTCGTGCAAACTGGCAGCAACAGCGTGAAACTGCCGATATTATTCTTTATGCAACCGCTGCCATCAAAACAGGCAGTGACAAGGATATCGAAGTTATTCAACAGTTTATTACCGATAATAACTACGAGTACCCTGCTCTAGAGCGCGACTTGCGCTTAGGTAAAATCAGTGGCTGCTTAGACTGTCAAACCTCTGATATTCAAGCTTCTAGCAGATCCGCTTACCGTTCTGACTTTTTTATTCATGATTCATTGAGCAGTCTTTTAAATCTAAAAGCCTTAGGCACGACTAACGCTATGAATGCTGTTGATCGGCTAGGTACAATAAACCCTATTAATACAGTGCGAGCAGTTAGTCCATTATCTATTAAGGAGATACCACTATGAGTGTCTTTTGTAGCCTCATCTGGCGTCATACTTATCGCTACTTAACTTTACTGGTGCTAATACTGACTTGTACGACGCTACAGGCTCACGAAGCCAGTACCGCTTATCTAAATCTAGAACCCACTAGCGCTGAAAGTGGCGCTGATAATACTTATAATGCTGAATATGAGCTGTCCCTGCGAGATCTCGCACTGCTTATCAATATAGATGCCAACAATGACAGTCAAGTCAGCTGGGCTGAGGTGAAGTCCCAATCGACACTGATAGAGCAGCTGATTGGCGCTCAAGTCAAGCTTAGTACAGATACCCAAGCTTGCCAGCCCACCGACTTTGCGCCCTTAGCGATCAACAATCGCGGCGGTTTTAATTATTTATATACTAATTTCAAACTAAGCTGCTCAGCACCCATCTCAAGCCTTGACTATCAGGTACTAGCAGGTGTCGATGCCAATCATCGCCTGATCTTGACCCAGATAGAGGGCGGGCTACCCGTGCAAGTCATGGCAGTAGGACAAAGTCCATTAGGAGCAGCTGCTGATACAGGCTGGCTGGCGACAGCGACTATATTCCTAAAAAGCGGTATTCACCATCTATTGATCGGCTGGGATCATCTACTGTTCTTATTTGTGTTACTTATCCCCGCCGTATATTCTCGCAAGGAACATGGATTAGTAGCTGTCAGCAAACCAAAAGCCGCGCTAGTTGAGGTGTTTTGGATCGCCACCTCATTTACCCTCGCCCATTCCATCACTTTAACACTAGCGGCTCTAGATATCGTCAGTATCCCAGCCGCCTTTATTGAGTCTGTCATCGCTCTATCGATAGCCTTTGCTGCGCTCAATAACCTAGTGCCTATGTTACGGGTGCGTGCTATTTATCTAGCGTTTGTGTTTGGCTTGATTCACGGTTTTGGTTTTGCCAATGTGTTAGTAGATCTACCATTAGCCACCAGCGAGCGTGTATTAGCACTATTGAGCTTCAACGTAGGTATTGAGCTTGGACAATTAGTATTCATCTTAGTAGTATTCCCGATAGCGCTATTACTACGTCATACGCAGTTTTATAAGATAGCTATATTTTATTTGGGCTCGCTGATTAGTGTGGCGATAGCTTTATGGTGGTTTGCTGAACGAGCATTTTGATAACGGGCTTTAATAAACAAAGATGTCATAACTTGAGGGTTAGACTCAGTTTTTTGTAACTGAATCTAACCCTTTGCTTTTGCTATATAATTAATTTTTTAGAGTGCTGATAAGTTCATTTACCATTGTTACAAATTATTTTTATTTTTTATCGATAATAAAACCTGACTATTTGGTCAATTTTATTTATTAAAATCAGCGCTTTAGCTTATTTTCGTGACATAACGACACTTAAAGTACCTTTACTTTGGAATAAATTAGAGTTGTTAGGCTTTAGAAAGTATGGTTAACTGCTTTAAACCATAAGTAAACGTTCTGTTACTTTGTTAATGGTTCAAGTCATTCAGTAACTCTTTGAGATAACCAATAGCGCTAATAATCATCGTTATTTTATTCACAGTTATTACTGATTAAGTCATTATTGACTATCTAAACTATATCTACTTATCCCCTAGTGGTGATGCTGCGTTTTGACAGGAAGTTAAAACCCGTTGTTACGTGCCACTATAGCCGAGACTGCTAGGGAAATTACGACTGTACATAAGGGAGTTACACTGTGCGTTTTAATCTATCAAACCTATCTGTCACTAAGCCGTTAACTATCGCAGCCGTTGCTGTTATCGCTATGGGCACGATGTCTACGAGTGCCAATGCCAAACGCTTTTTTTCTGATACCAGTATTTCAGTCCTTTATGGCACTGACTATGAGCTAGCAGAAGAGGGCGAATTGACTACTCTTACTTTAGAGCATGCATCAGCCTTTGACTGGGGTGGTCTATTCTTCTTCGTTGATCGCCTACAAGGCTCCAGCGATGCGGCGGGCAGCCGAGCCAAAGATATCTATGGTGAGCTATCACCTAAGTTCAAGATCTCAGACTATAGCAACAGCTTTATCAAACAAGTTAATCTAGCAGGTACTTATGAGTTTGGAACCAGTAGTAGCGGTTTTGAGCAAGACAACTATTTAGTGGGCGTTGGTGTTGATTTAGATATCCCTATCGATGGTATGAAGTACGCTTCGGCATCGCTTTATCACGCTTTTAACGACGATACATTTAGTGATGCCGATGACCAACAAATTACCTTAACTTACGGTTGGGAAAAGAATAATTTCGTCGTCGATGGTTATGTTGATTACTCTTTTAATAACGATGATAAAAAAGACAGCTTACACATCAACCCGCAGATCAAGTACAACTTGCAAGAAGTGCTTGGTATAGATAACCGTGTTGAGCTTGGTGTTGAATACAGCTACTGGAATAATAAGTTTGGTCAAGACGTTACTCAAAGCGTACCAAGTGCCCTATTAAAAGTTCACTTTTAATCTCTACTATTCTAAGTTATCAAACTTCCTAATCATAAAAACCCGTTCATAATTGAACGGGTTTTTTGTATTGTTAAAAGTAATCGTTCTTTAGAACCATTATTTAAGCGCAGCAGCAATATCGGCAAGCATAGGTGGTATATCATGCTTATCAGTCACCACCTCAAGCATTACTAACTTATTCGTCGCTAAGGTTGCTTTTTTTAGAGCGGACTTTAATTCACCCATCGTTTTAGCCTTGATAGATAAGCTGTTGTCTTTATTAGCACCAAACGCTTGCGGCATCAGCTGCCAATCACACTGAGGAATATCGTTATAGCGCTGGTTTGCCCCATGAATAGCACGCTCAACGGTATAGCCACTATTATTGATCAGTACGATTACAGGATTAATGCCTTGTTGAATCATAGTCGCCATCTCTTGAATGGTTAAAAGCGCCGAACCATCACCGATAAGTAGGATACTGCGCTTGTGTGTAGAAGCAAGCGCTGCCCCTAAGCTGGCTGGCAACGTATAGCCAATCGAACCCCACATCGGCTGTCCATAACAAACCACTCCTTCAGGCAAGCGCACCCCACTAATACCAAAATAAGAGGTGCCTTGATCAGCAAAGACGATGTTATTAGCACTTAAATGATCGGCAATGATATGCCATAGATCATCTTGGCGAATGGGCTCATTATCAGCGCCGTTCTGCTCGTACGGATGTACTTCATCAGCTAAAGGCATAGGCGTGATCTCTATGCCCGATGTCATAACCTCATGTAGCGTTTGCAAAGCATCCTTTAGCGCAATAGGGGCATAATTCTGACCGCTAATACTAGCGCGCTCGTAATGCAAATCAACTACTACCTTGTCATCAATATCTTGGCTAAAGCCTGCGGTAGTAGTATCCGTATATTGCACACCAACTTTAATTAAGCACTCACAGTTCTCAACCGCATCTTTGACCACTGGACGTGAAGCGATGCCAGCATAAGTCCCAGCCCAACGCTCACTGTTTTCATCTAATAAAGTCTTGCCCCATGATAGTGTAGTATAAGGAATTACGGTATCTGCAATCAGCGCCTTGAGCTGATCTTGCAAACCCAAACGATGCACCATCAAATCTGCCATCAAAGTCGTTGTCTTATTAGGCAGAAAGTCTATCAGTCCTTGTTTAAAGGCTGCTAGGGCAGCTTGGCTAGTCACATCCTCCACACTATCGACAAGCTTAGTCGTCGGTGGATAGATAGGCTGACTTGCCACATCTGGTGATAGCATTAGATAGCCTGGGCGATGCTTTTTGAGCACCATCCGAATGACTCTATCAATCTCAGAAGCTGCGTTTTCGACAGTGAGCTGGGCTCTAGCTACAGTAACTGGCTCTACCATCTTAATAAAATGATTGAACACGCCATCCCCTAATGAGTGATGAATGCGCTGTTTGGCATGTTGCTGCTTGGTCGATGGCGCGCCAACTATATGCAGTACTGGCACATGCTCAGCGAATGAGCCTGCGGTAGCATTGATTGCCGATAGCTCACCTACGCCAAAGGTAGTCACCATAGCTGCAAAACCACGCTCACGGGCATAACCATCTGCGGCGTAACCTGCATTCAACTCATTGGTATTACCGACCCAGCGCAGCTTATCTGATTCAATAATATTATCTAAAAACGCTAGATTAAAATCACCTGGCACCCCGAAGATCTCAGTTGCGCCTGCCTCAGCGATACGCTCAAATAAATAGTCAGCGATGGTATATTGTTGACTCATACTACTTATCCTTAAGTGTAATGTTTATAAATCATAAATATGATAAAAGTAATTATAAAACTGCATTCCAGCCTATTTATAGAAAGGAAAGTTTTTGGAATGTATATTATAATAATCTGTTATAACATAAATGAAGGTTAGGATAATATGCCAATTTACTTACTTTTAATTTTTCTAGTACTATGTATTGACACGCTCAAAAAACTGCGTATAATGTGCCCTCATCAACTGACGATAGTTAATTGATAATTAGCGGGAATAGCTCAGTGGTAGAGCATAACCTTGCCAAGGTTGGGGTCGAGAGTTCGAATCTCTTTTCCCGCTCCAAATATGGCTTGAAAAAGCACTAAAAGCCTCACTCCTTAACTAGGAAGTGAGGCTTTTTTTTGTCTAATTTTCAAGAGCTGCAGCGGTTTTTGTAATTCTTTAACCAATCTTATCTTTAGCTTTATATAATATATTAAAAGCCCAAAAATCAGCACCATGACCAAACTATAGAAAAGCTTTGGCTTACAACCAAAGCTCCAATTCTAACTTTTATGTTCTATAAAGCACTTTCACCACATGCCAGCCAAATTTGGTTTTTACCAAATGCGGGATAAATAGTTCACCGTTGAAGCAGATTTTATCAAATGCTGGCACCATGTCGCCTTTTTTAAATTCACCTAAGCTGCCACCTTTTTTAGCTGATGGGCAGGTTGAGTGTTTCTTAGCCAACACATCGAACTGGCCACCTTTTTTGAGCTTGGCAATAATATCTTCAGCTAACTCTTTGTCTTTTACTAAAATATGTAGTGCGCTGGCGGTACGAGACATAATTTAACTCCTTTATAAAATATCGATTATCGGGACATTATATCATTACTTACTTTTGCTGCTAACTTTACTTATATACGCTGCCTCATCAAATTTACTATCTACATAGGCGTCACTCTCTGGATAAGACTCGCAATCAAGATACGCGCGTTGAAGGCTGGATGAGAGAGATATGAGACGGGATTGATAACCATAATAGGTATGGCAGCTCTGACAGTACTGTTCCTCGTGATCGTGACGCACTACATCTGCCCGATAGTATTGCCAACCTAAAAGCATTGGAACAACTTGATGTCAGTGAGAGCCTTGTGTCGAATCGATCAGAAACTACAAGTCAATTTTTGCATAGTTTTGGTGGTAACGTAACTTGATAAAAGGTAGTATGAACCGTCCCATAACACTATCCCATCATAAATATGGCCATCAAAAGCCTATGAGATAAACCATACTGTCAATAAAGATAAGTCCTTTGGGATAAACTAATCTTTGACTTGGCTTTTCTTACCATTTACTTTGATAGCTTATATCGTGGATATGAGCTTAAAGATTTGCTTGTGGACTGCTACAACTATTGTTATATAAATGAAGCATTTTGGAAAAAAATACAATACCCTAAATCGGAGTAAATAATGATTACCCATGTACCTGATATGACTTTTAAGACTCGTGTTCGTGATGAATCTATCGGAGGAGACAACCCATTCACATGGTATGACTTAACCACAGATGAGTTATTTGCTAATAAAAAAGTGGTTGTGTTCTCGCTACCAGGTGCCTTTACGCCAACATGTTCGACCAGCCATCTCCCTCGTTATGAAAAGCTATACAGTGAGTTTAAGGCGTTGGGCGTAGATGAAATCGTTTGCATTTCTGTCAATGATGCCTTTGTCATGTACCAATGGGGCCTAAAGCAAAACCGTGAAAACGTTTTCTTGCTGCCTGATGGTAATGGTGAGTTCACTCGTAAAATGGGCATGCTTGTTGATAAGAGTAATCTTGGCTTTGGTATGCGCTCATGGCGTTATTCGATGGTTGTCGACAATAAAGAAGTTAAAAAAGTGTTTAAGGAAGCTGATTTTGGCGATAACTGCCCAATCGACCCCTTTGAAGTATCAGATGCGGACACTATGTTAGAGTATTTGAAAACTAATGCCTAATACTGATATTTAAATACTGTCGAAATGCCGAACTGTGTAGTCCTTAAATATAAGGGCTACACATTTTTTCTGGTTGCAAAAAAACTGCGCTATCAACAGCATTGATAGCGCAGTTTTCAAAAGTAATATAAATACTACTTATAATATCTTATCTTTCTGGACGGATAAACGGCATATGACGGTTTACATCTTTATACAGCAAGTATCTGAACGGACCAGGACCGCCAGCATAGCAAGACTGCGGGCAGAACGCGCGTAACCACATAAAGTCTCCTGCTTCTACTTCGACCCACTCAGCGTTTAAGTGATAGACCGCTTTACCTTCTAGTACATACAAGCCATGTTCCATAACATGAGTTTCATCAAATGGAATCACACCGCCTGGCTGAAAGGTTACAATGTTGACATGCATGTCGTGACGCATATCAGACTGCTCGGTGAATCTAGTGGTTGTCCATACGCCATCAGTACCTGGCATTTCAATAGCTTCAACATCATGATCGCTAGTAACAAAAGCTTCAGGCGCATCAATACCGTCTACGAACTGATAAGCTTTACGGATCCAATGGAACTTAACATGCTTGTCGCTGTTGTTTTTTAGCGACCATTTGCAGCCTGGTGGTAAGAATGCATAGCCACCCGCTTCAAGGTGATGCGACACGCCTTCGATAGTCATGTCCATTTCACCTTCAACGATGAATACAACCCCTTCAGCCTTGGCATCTAGCTCAGGTTTTTGAGAGCCACCATTTGGTGCAACTTCAACGATGTATTGCGAGAAGGTTTCTGAAAAACCAGTCAAAGGACGGGCAATTACCCACATGCGCATGCCTTCCCAAAAAGGCAGGTAGCTAATAACAATATCAGTTAATACGCGCTTTGGAATAATCGCATAAGCTTCGGTAAAGATAGCGCGATCAGATAGCAATTGTGTTTGTGGAGGCAGACCACCAGTTGGGGCGTAATAAGTACTTTTTGTTGACATTTATAGTATTCCTTAGTGGTTTTGGTTTTGTGCTGCGATCATGATGTTTGAACTCATGGAGCAAAGAAGAAGCCTAGCCGTTTGGATAAAACTTTTCTTTAGACACTCAATAATATACAGCTTGGAAGGCTAAGCTATGGTCAAAATCCTCAGACATAGCTTGGCGGTTTGTGTTGCTTGAATTTTGTTGAGTGATAACTGCGGTTATTTCTAATGGCGCACGGAGTTGTGCTTTAGATAATATTTTATGTTTTAATATATAGCAGATGTGCTGATAGAAACACGTCAAATTGCTTTGTCTGTCAAGAGTTTAATATTAAGTTCAATATTATTGGTATCAGGCATGGCGCACTTGGGCAGAACCAGAGTCGTTATCTCTTGCAAATCAGGGAGTAGTTCGGACAATTAACTTTAGAATATCTGATACGGTTTGGGGGTACATCTACAGACCGCTAAATGACTTCCTTAATACCTTTCACGATCATCCTTTGACCGCTACGCTTAATCACAATTGATAATACACCCATCATTATTGTGCAAGACTCATCGCTACTCGATGAGATAGGTGCGTTGAACTGTTTTTGGTTGATGCCATATTACCATAAAATTACAGTGACTAAAAATATATTAATCAACTTGATTTATTTAATGAGGTTGGGCTTGCGCTTCAAGTATCGCCCATTAAAAGCGAAAGGCTTCATTACTTATACTGACTAATACTGAGTTATTTATTGGTAACGACTATTTTTCTTATTGTTTTGCTTATTGCCTTGCTTATTACAAAGCCTGAGCTCTGCCTTTACATCTGGTAAACCTGATCAAGCTGACAGCATAATCGTAGCGCACTAAAAGCCGCTAGGCTCGACGTCTTAGGGTTTTCAGCTAAAGGTAAGCCTATCATACTGATCTCAAGCTGACCGAACACACCTTTTGCTACAATATGATGAATATTATGCTCAAGCGTCGGATCAACGATTAGCTCAACCTTAGTATCATCTAGACCTACCCCTGCTAGCGCGATAGTAGCGGCCACATTAGCGTTAGCAGGAAACAAATTAGCCGCTTGCCTAGCGCTACCGGTAAAAAACACTTCAGCTTGCTCTAAGTTATCATAGTCGATCAGCTCATCGGCATGACTGCCCTTCCAGCTCTCAGGTTTTTTGCGGCCTTGATAAGTCACCTCATTGAGTCCTGCTAAGCTTGCCGCATTGATACCATCAATACCCGCGACAGCTCCAGCTAATATATGGATTTTTACCCCATTTTTTTGGGCAGTATCATGCAAAACGCGTGCAAACTTGTCATCAGTAAAAGCACCTACTGATACGATACCAAGAGGGATACCTCTCTCTAAAACCCCAATAGCATGCGCTTCAAGACCACTTTGCCCTGCCATCTCAACAGCTAAGTCAGGTGTATCAGACAATTCATTGACCGTTGTAATAACCTTTATATCATCGCCAAGCTCAGCTCTTATTTTATCGGCACCTCTTTCACTGGCTATAATTGTTGACAGGACGACAGTCTCAGGTAGCATCTGATGGACTTTTCTTGCCATCGAGCCGTAGCCTATAAACATAACTTTTTTCATAACTCTCCCTACTTTTTACCTATCTATTTTTATCTTTTAATAATCGACCTTACCACGTAGCACTTTGGTTTTGCCGCGCTGAGTCTTTTTGTCCACGCGTTTACGTTTAGCGTTCCTGCTTGGTTTCGTAGCCTTGCGAGTTTTGGTGACGTAAGTGGCTTTTTTGATAAAGCTCTGCAAGCGTTCAAAAGCGTCGGCTTTATTTTTTTCTTGGGTGCGAAACTGCTGAGCTTTGATAATAAGTACGCCATCTTTGGTAATACGTCCATCTTTACTATCGATGAGGCGCTGTTTATTAACAGTGCTTAGACTGGATGCGGTTATATCAAAACGTAGGTGTATGGCGGAAGATACTTTATTGACATTTTGACCGCCTGCTCCTTGCGCACGAATGGCGGTAATCTCAATCTCACTATCATCGAGGCTGATACTAGGTGTAATAAAGATCATAGCGTTTTACTAAGGTGTATTGAATAAGGTATGTTGAATGATTAACGAGGTTTTATCATAACCTATTATTAAATGTTCGGCCACTTTGCCAATAGCTGACGACAACGCTCAATCACTGGCGCATCCACCATATTACCATCGACTTCAAATACCGCCTCATGACTCCGTTCATACTCGACGACTACTCGCTTGGCAAAATCAAGCTCAGCCGCGCTAGGTTGCAAGGACTGCTGGATAACGGCCACTTGCTTAGGATGAATACACAGCATGCCTGACAGACCCATTTGCGACCATAGTATTACTCTATCATAAAGACCTTTGTTATCCTTAAAATCAGGATAAACAGTATCGATAGGAGCCAGTAACCCTTGCACTTTGGAGCTAACTAACAGCTGATAGCGAATCTGATTGGCAATATGATCAGCCGCTGGCGTGCCAACTTGTACGTTTAAATCATTACACAAATCTAAGAATCCATAGCTAAAAGCCAGCAATCCTGACGCACCTGCCATGTTATCGACTTGAGACAATCCTAACGCGGTTTCAATCAGAGCAATAACGGGTAAGTTAGTCGCTTGATTCACATATTCGATAGCGGCGGCTTGCTCAGCTTTGGCTAGTATTACGCCAGCTAGATTTGGCAACTGCTGACACAGCGCGATATCTTCCATAAACTCTACACTACTCGCCCTATTAACTCGTAGCCAAATAGGCTGATAGTCTTGACTGTGGTAATAGTCTTGTATAGCTATACGCGTTTGTGCTTTATCTGCTTGAGCGACGGCATCTTCTAAATCAACAATAACGGCATCCGCGCCACTGGCAAAAGCTTTTGCCACTCGCTCCATCCGAGTCGCAGGCACGAATAACCAGCTATTAATGTTGGCGAAATCGTTATGAGTTGCGATAGTTTTTTCAGTACTGTTTGACTGCATTTTTGCTATAAACCTCAATCATATCATTTGTATTGTTCACAGTATAACTAGCTCTAAAGTCAGATTACTATAACATTGAGTTAAGAAGTAATCTGGTTTATGATTTATAGATTCAATTTATATTTTAAATATAGCAGTAACATTGATTATGTGGCTGATACGATAGTAATCGTGTCGCAATACTAGTTTCTTGATGATAATCAATGACTTAATATTAATAGTATAAAAAGCACAGTCTAAATAATAGTCTGTGCTTTTTATTGATCTGAGGATATGTTTGTTTATAGCGTTGCTAAAACCTAAGCCAACATTAACCTAAGCCAACATTCCACCATCAACGATAATACAAGCGCCCGTTGTATAGCTTGAGGCATCAGATACTAAGTACAATACCGTCCCTGCCATCTCATCAGGGTTCGCAACACGTCCTAGCGGAATGGCATGCAGTGCCATGTTCAATACTTTATCATTAGAGGTCAGCGCTGAGGCAAACTTAGTGTCTGTTAGCCCTGGTAGTAGTGCATTAACGCGAATATTGAGCGGACCGCACTCTTTGGCAAAGGCTTTGGTCATGCTAATAACTGCGGCTTTGGTAATAGAATAAATACCTTGCTTATCGCCTGCTACTATACCATTTACCGAAGCGGTATTTAAGATAGCACCACCACCCTGCTCGGCCATCATCTGACCTGCGGTGGTTGACATAAAGAAGTAACCGCGAATATTGACATCGACGGTTTTCTCGAACGCTGCTACATCCGTATCCAGAATATGACCATAATAAGGGTTAGCCGCGGCATTATTGACTAAAATATCAATGCGCCCAAAGCTGTCTTTAATATGCGCAAAGATGGCCTCGATTTGATCCATCTCACCAACATGACAAGCAAATGCACTGGCCTTGCCACCATCTGCCACAATACTATCGGCAACCGCTTGGCAGGCATCGATTTTACGACTAGAGACGATGACATGTGCGCCTCTTGTAGCTAGCAGGCGCGCGATAGACTCGCCAATACCGCGACTAGCGCCTGTCACTAAAGCAATCTTGCCTGTTAAGTCAAATAAGTCTTCCATTACTATTCCTTATGTTTTTATAGTTTCTGTTTATTTATAGTGACGTTCATTTATAGCGCAATTTAAGCCAACATCCCACCATCTAGAGTAAAGGCATGACCATTCATAAAGCTGCTCTCATCACTCGCCAGCCAAGCAATGGCGCTAGAGACCTCTTCTACTTTTCCTAAGCGACGCAGTGGACTGGCATTGATAGTGGCTTTTTGCGCGCGCTCGTCCATTTTGGCCATCGTATTCTGTACCATAGGCGTATCGATAAAGCTCGGACATACGGCATTAAAGCGAATATTGACCCGCGCATATTCATGAGCGGCTGACTTAGTAAGACCCATCACGCCATGTTTGCTCGCGCTATAAGCCGATAGCAGCGGCGCTGAGCGCAGACCCGCAATAGAAGCCACATTGATCACATGACCGCCACCACTGCCCGCCATACAAGCGACAGCCGCACGCATACAGTGCCAGACGCCTTTTAAATTGACCGCGATACTACGATCAAAATCATCGTCACTCAGCTCATGCATCGGCTTAGGGTTATGATCGATACCTGCATTATTAATCACGACATCGAGACCGCCAAGCTCTTTCATAGCAAAATGAAATAGTGCACGTACTTCATCGCCATTGGTCACATCGACCTTTTTAAAGGTGATGCTATTGCCTGCGTCTACTCCTTGCCGAGCAATACTTGCCCCTAGCTCCTCATTCATGTCACCGATGACCACTTTAGCGCCCCGACTAGCTAGCAATAGTGCGCTTGCTGCGCCAATACCTGATGCGCCACCTGTGATCAGGACTCGCTTACCTGTAACATTCGATGCTGGTAAATTTAATATATCTGTCATCATTACTTCCTTTTATTGAATATCAGAGTTCGAGCTGTGCTATTTTGTAAACTGGTAACATTCTACATATGCTAAAACCACTGCGCTTGCATGTCAGTACACACCGCATTGTCATTATTTAATAGCGCAATATCGCGCTGGATAGTCGGCAGCTCCCAATCGATAAAGTACTTAGCCGCCTGAATTTTACCTTTATAAAAGTTTTGCTTATCAGCATTTTGCGAATCGTTAGCTTCTACATTAATAAGCAGCTGCTCAGCTTTGCTGGCTTGACGGATCCAAATCCAGCTGACTACAATTGAGGCAAATATATTCATGAGCGCTTGCGCATTACCTGTCAGAGTAATAGCTTTTTCGGTAGGTAATACCTTGCTTAGATGCACTAACACGTCATGCAAATGTCCCATATAAGGCGTGAGTTTACCTGCCAGCTTAGCCGTCTCAGGGGTGGTGATACTCTCCAAATCAGTGGTGATTTCACGCTTTAGAATTTGAATACCTAAGCCTTTATTCTGCCATAACTTACGAAAGGATAAATCCAGCGCCTGTACGCCATTTGTGCCTTCGTGGATAGGGTTGAGTCGATTATCGCGCCAGAACTGCTCGGCATGATACTCTCGGGTGTAGCCTGCACCGCCTAGCACTTGAATACCTAGATCATTGGCTTTTGGCCCATATTCTGACGGCCAAGCTTTGAGTACTGGAGTCAATAAATCAAGCAATTCAGACAACTCGCTTTTAAGCGTATCGTCATCGGTAGTGTTAATACGGTCAATCAAATTTGAGCCATATAAACACAATGAAATACCACCTTCGCTATAGGCTTTTTGTGCCAGTAGCATACGTTTGACATCACCGTGATTGATGATAGCGGTCGCGTCATGCTCAGGTTTATTGTTCGGGGCGATACGACCTTGAGTACGGTCTTTAGCATAATCGAGCGAGTACTGATAACCGCGATAGCCAATCATCGCCGCGCCAAAGCCAACCGCGATACGCGCCTCATTCATCATCTTAAACATATAACGCAAACCAAAATGCGGCTCGCCTACCAGATAGCCGTGACATTCGCCTTTATCACCAAAGCTCAGTGAAGTAGAAGTCGTACCGCGATAGCCAAGCTTATGCAGCAGCCCCGTTAAGTGCACATCATTACGCTCGCCTATTGCACCCTCATCACCCAATCTAAACTTTGGTACGACAAATAATGAGATGCCTTTAACCCCACCCGGCCCGCCTGGAATCTTGGCCAATACTAAATGCACAATATTGTCAGATAACTCATGATCGCCCCCAGAGATGTAAATTTTGCTGCCCTTTATTCGATAAGAGCCATCATCTTGTAGCGTCGCTGTGGTTCTGATATCGGCCAATGATGAGCCTGCATGCGGCTCAGTCAGTGCCATCGTACCCGTGAATTCACCCGTCAGCATACGCGGCATAAAGGCTTGTTTTACCTCATCGCTGGCAAAATGTGAAATCACATTGATCGCAGCGGTGGTCAAAAAAGGATAGGCGGTCGTCGAAGGATTAGCCGCCATAAAATAACCGGCTACCGCTGTCATCACAGTCTCTGGTAATTGCATCCCACCATCGTCAAAGCTATAGCGACCTGCGATAAATCCTGAATCACGAAAGGCATCAAACGCGACTTTGACCTCATCGATCATGCTGACGGTTTTGCCATCGAACTGCGGTTCGTTTTTGTCTGCGATATGGTTATGCGGCAGAAACAAGTCTGTTGCTATTTTTTTGGCAGTATCTAACACCGCATCAAAGGTTTCGCGGTTATGCTCATCAAACTTCGCACTACTGCAAAGGCTCTGAGTATCCAAGACATCGTACAACTGAAAGGGTAATTCAAAGTCATTGATAAGGGTATCGGTCGCCATAATATGCTCTCTGTATTGATCTATATTGACTTATAGTGATAAAAATTAAAGGCATTAAAATTAGTATTTATCAATAGTAAGCTAATTTAGCGACTTACCGTATTGTCATTTATGACATAATTAAGGTCAAATAGGACAATAATTAGTAAATAAAGGAAATCCAATGTCACAGGCAGAGCCTTACAAGGTTATCGTTCTTGGGTTTGATGGTGTACTCGGTAGCGTGTTGGCAGGCGCTTTAGACTTGTTTTCATTCACGGGGGTTAGCTGGCAGCGTTTTTTGGATCAAGAGGTTACGCCAAGATTTAAGGTACAGATTGCGAGCCTTGGCGGCGTCGATATTCGCTGTAGCAATCGCCTGAGTCTGCAAGCCCATTGCGATATCAACGAAGTTATAGAGTGTGACTTATTATTGATACCGACTATTGGTGATTCTATCGATAAAGTGCTGTTGCACAATCAGTTATTGATACCTCATATTATTCGCTTGGCTAATACCAAAGCGGATGTCGCCAGTAACTGTAGCGGAGCTTTTTGGTTGGCCAAAGCAGGATTGCTCGACGGACGCGCCGCAACCACTCATTGGGGCTATGCTGATAAGTTTAAGCGCGATTATCCACAAGTTGACTTGCAACAAAACCAGTTCGTCACCCAATCGGATAATATATTTTGTGCGGCAGGAGGCAGCGCTTTTTATGATTTAGCGCTGCTATTGATAGAGCGCTATTGCGGGCGTGAGATCTCAACGCAAGTGGCAAAGACCCAGATTATCGATAGTAAAAGAGGTAATCAGAACAGTTATACTAATGTGACCTTGTATAAGCCTCACAGCGATCAGTTGGTTAAAAAGGTACAGGATTATATTGAGAATAATTTTGAGCAAGCGCTATCAGTAAGTGCGCTTGCCACTCAAGTTAATATTACGCCACGTACTCTAAATCGACGATTTCAATCGGCGCTAAATTTGCGACCGATTGAGTACATTCAAGCAGTCAGAATTGAGCAGGCCAAACGTTTATTAGAGTCGAGAGACGTCAGTATCAAATCGTTAGCAGATCAAGTGGGTTATAGCGATATCTCTTCTTTTACGCGGCTCTTTAAGCGCGCAACAGAGCTGACGCCAAAAGAGTATCAAGACAAGTTTTCGCGGATAGCTGTTTAGCTTAAGGATTTATTAATAAAATAATATTAACTATTAAGCGAATCACTCTCAATACGTCCATCCACTAGATTGATAGTACGATCACAGGACGCTGATAGGCGCGGATCGTGAGTGACTAGCAATACTGCGCAATCACGCTCACGATTGACCTTACGAAACAGCTCAAACACCTCCCCTGCCGTGACCGTATCCAGATTACCCGTAGGTTCATCAGCCAGCAATAAGGCCGGCTCAGTGATCAAGGCTCGTGCAATAGCCACACGCTGCTGTTGTCCACCTGAGAGCTCGTTAGGCTTACTGTCAGCAAAGCGCTCTAGACCAACCGCTGCCAATAACTCTCTCGCTTTTTGGATAGCTGACTTATCTGGACGACCTTGCGTCAAGGTGAGCGGCATCAGGATATTATCCAAAGCGCTAAAGGCTTGGATCAGATGATGGAACTGAAACACAAAGCCAATGCTATTGCCACGCAAAGCGGTGCGGCCAGCATCATCCATAGCGCTGGTGGCTTGACCCAGTAGATACAGCTCACCGCTGGTCGGCTGATCCAATAAACCTAACACATTTAACAAGGTGCTTTTGCCAGATCCTGAAGGGCCGATTAATGCGGCAAAGTCGTCGTTACTAATCGTCAGATCGATACCGTGCAGCACTTCAATCTCATTGGGTTGTCCGATGTTATAGGACTTTTTTAGAGCCTCTAAACGCAAAACTTCATGAGAGTGATTGAGGTTAGACGTTGACGGCTTAGCCAGAGACTGGTCGGCATTATCCAAAGTATCGGTAAGAGTATGGCTAGAGTCAGGATTAGACATAGCGAATGGCCACCACTGGATCAAGGGCTGCGGCGCGCTGGGCTGGGATAGCCGCTGCTATAATCCCCGTTAGCGTTGCTAGCAGCATAGTTATTGAGATCAAATTTATAGATATTGGAATCGTAAATATACTGGGCCCAAAGGTATTGAACGACCAGACTAATATATAGCTGACGCCACTACCGACAATCGAGCCTAATAGGCCGTATATAGCGCCTTGAACTAAGAATACTCGCAGGATTTGCTGACGGGTTGCGCCCATAGCTCGCAAGATACCGATCTCGCGCGTGCGCTGTACGACACTGACTGATAATACACTGGCGATGCCAAAAGCGCCTGAGATCGCTACAAAAATTACGATCATATTACTCGATAAACTTTGCGCAGTGAGACCACGCAACAGCTGAGCATTAGTCTCAATCCAGCTCTCCGCCTGTAAGGAGGTCAAGCGCCCCACTTGCGCGGCGATCTCCTCTGCATCAAAAATATCTTCGACGGTTAAATCAATGACAGTGATACCACCTGGCAGACTGAGCAGAGACTGCGCTTGCTTTAAGTCTAAATAAACGTAACGAGCATCCAGCTCTCGTACACCCAGCTCAAAGATACCGGCAATATTGACCACGGCACTGTCGTTGTTGCTATTAACGCCATTGGCGTTGTTGCCAGCACCAATATTTATAGTGCTACTATTACTGCTGTCTTGAGCAGTATCTAAGCGCAACTTACTGCCGACTTGTACACCTAAATTTTTGGCCAGCTCACTACCGATTAGTACATTGTCCGCACCTACGCGTAGCTCGCCACTCACTAAATACTCATCAAGCGGGATGATTTGTTGATAACGTGCCAGATCAGTACCGACCAATATTACTGACTCTAATGCCTCACCACGTCGAACAAACCCAGGCCCAGATACGTTTGGCGATACAGCGGTTAGTAGCGGTAGCTGATCTAAGGTATCTGTGATCTGCTGCCAGTTATTAATGGATCGCAAACGCTGTGGACGTCTGTCCTCTTGTATTAACTGTAGCGTGTCATCATGAGGCGGCACTATTAGATTGACTTCATCTGGCGATACTAAGCGAATATGAGCCTGACTACCAAGCGTACTATCGATAAGGTTAGTCTGTAACCCTTGGATTAGTGCGGTGATGAATATAATCACTGCAACCCCTATCGCAACTCCTAGAGTAATCATTAGCGACTGTACGCGCCCTTCACGTAAAAAACTAATGGCAATAGTAGCTTCAATCCAAAGCCTACCAAAAAGGGCTGTCAATTGACTGTCCCCGCTGCTTGATTTTCAACGCTTGTCGTCGTTGTTATCTGCTCATCAGTATTAGCAAAAGACGCTGATTGTTGGGTGGTTCTAACTCGTGCGCCATTATCTAATGCAAGCGTTGCATCAACCAGTATCTCATCGCCAGCACTCAAACCTGAGAGTACCTCTGATGCTGCTAACCCGCGTAGTCCTAATGTCACTGGCTGGCGTTGTACTCGACCCTCACGCAACAACCAGACCTCGGCATTATCCCCTCTAACGTTAGCTAGCGCATCATTAGGAACGACCAATGCCTTGAGGCGTCGATCGGTCTCAATGTTGACTGAAACGGTCATATCTTGACGCAAAAAATCAGGGACAGGATCGACGGCCAATCTGACTTCGACCGTTCCGCGCTGCGGATCTATGCTTGGTGCAATAAAGCTGATACGTACGGGAAACGCCTCATCAGGATAAGCATCAGCAATAGCAATCGCCTCTTGCTGCACGGCCAATCGCGATAGATTGCGCTCATCCAGCGGTACTCGTATCTCAGTATTGCCATCGAGAGCGATCGTAAACAGGCCTTGACCTGGCTGTACCAAATCACCTATCTCGACAGTACGGCTAAGAATAGTGCCTGATACTTTGCTACGGACTTGGGTCTTATCCAATTGCGCCTGCAAAGCTGCAATGCGCGCGCGTAATAAGTCCTCTTCGACACCGCCAGCGGATAATGCATTTGCTCTTAGGCGAGCGTTTTCGAGATCATTACGGGTTTGTGCTTGCGCTTGAATCGCCTGCTCCATCTCTTCGTCAGAGATAGCTGATATCGCTGCTAGATCACGCCTACGCTCGACATTACGGCTCGCTTGCGCTAGCGCCACTTGGGCATTGGCCAGATCTACCGTTGCCTGTGGACGGGTGCTACTTGTCAGCTGTGCAAGCTGTGCCTGCGCTTGACTTACTTGAGCGGCAACCTCATCGGAGCTCAGGGATAGTAATAGATCACCTACCGCTACTTGCTCGCCCTCTTGCACTAGTCGCTCTACGACTACACCGGCCACTTCGCTACCAATCTCAGTACGTGATACGGCGACGACTCGACCGGTCGCGACTACGGTTTGTACCAAGGGCATCGAAGATATGGTATAGCTCGGTAATAGCGGTCCTTGCCACCAGCGAAAAGTCAAAAAAGCAGCGATAACTATAACCAACCCTATGATAACGATAGACTTATAAGGAACCGCGCGCAATGACTTTCTCCCGCTTAACATAGTGTTTTCAAATAGCTACTGGCTTTTAAATAGCTAACAGCTTTTAAGATAGCGCTTGGAATGACACAAGCTCGCTTTAACGCACCAAGATCACAGGCGACGAGGTGCTAGCGATAATCTCAGTCGTCGTACTACCTAGGAACAGCTGCTGCCATTTCGAGCGACCATAAGCACCAATCACCATAATATCGATGTTATGCTCAGCCTGAAAAGTTAATAAACCATTAACCGCATCCGTTTGTGGCAAGTGATGTGATGTGACCATAAACCCTGCATCCATCAGCTTTGCGGCGGCCGCGGCTAAATGGTTTTTTGAGCTATCATCATTATTACCTATCATCACGATATGACCGGACATACCTTTTAGCACCTGACTTCTAGCCACCAGCTCAATAGCTCTTATAGAGGTCTTGCTAGCATCAAAGGCTATCATATAGGAGTTAGGCGTGGTGAACGCTTCTGAGCAAATCAAGATAGGCACACTCGAGGCACGGGCGACGGTTTCGATTTGGCTACCGATATTGATACGGCTATCTTTGTGATCTTCACCACGCCTTCCCATGATAATAGCGCGGTTTTTTGATTTGAAGTGTTCGATGGCGGGTAGCAGCTTACTACGGCGCTGATAAACATTAACGTCTACAGCAAAGTTTTCTTTAATATGGCTCTTGGCATCTTCTACTAAGGCATTGCTATAACTATTAGCAATCTTGGCGCGGTGCTCATCAATCTGCGATAGTTCTTGTAATAGTATTTGCCGACTATCTACCCCTATCGAGCCTGACAAATCGCGCCTCGTAGACGCTGGAACCTCAATGACATTCAATAAAGCCACGGGCATATTTAAGCGTTCGGCATACCAAGACGCGTAGCCACAGACAGACTCAGTCACTGCTGAACCATCGATACAGGCTAAAATGTGCTGCTCTATAGTCATGACTGCTCTCCTTAAAATTTAATGAAGTTTATATTTATACTTACTTATATTGATACTAGGATGCTAATTTAGTCTAGCATTATTTATCAGTGATATCCGCTATCATGCCACTATTCAGTAGTTCCTGAGCTTTTATGGGGCTATTTATTATAGCAGTGGCTAATACTCGACCGTCAAAGGCATCAACAGCACCCCTATAATAATGAATGGAATACAAAGTAGCGCTTTTATAACAGGGTCTTTGCACTGCGCCCAGCGGGTGATAATAAAATACAGATTAGCGAATGGTAGGAACAAATATAATAAACCCCATAACACTGACTCACTAAAGGCAATGATAATCAGCTTGACGCTGTAGATAAAAGCGATAATCATGCCAATGAACAGAAAAATCATTCCTATCGTTTCCACACAATGCTCCTAAAATAAATTTATTTAAAGTTGAAATTTTATATATTAATATTATTCTGCTCTACTTATAGCTCAATAGTATTGAACGCCTGTCAACGTATAGTTTTTCCAACTACAAATAAAACACTTCATTCAAAACCTGTGTTTTTTACCAAATTGTTTTGACCGTTATAACCTTATCTCACTCTTGTAAAATGCTCGACCAAAATATAAGAAAAATGCATAAAAAAACGCGCTGCCCAATACTATATCAGCAGCGCTCACTGTTAAAGAATTTATCGCGGCAATCACCATGACAAAAGTCGTAGGAATAATAGGTAGCGCATAGCGTAATAGTTTATGATGCCAAAAATAACCACTTAAGAACATCAGTCCTACTAGTATTATGAACGCAAGCCAAGTATAAATTTCACCAGCTAATATTGAGATAACAATTTACACCACCCGATGCTTCTTAGAGTTCTCCGCTTGCTTAAATATCTCTTTGTAGACCTCTTTTGAGTCCACAGGTGGATAGCACCACTCATCGAGCAATATCATCAGATCAAACTCTAGCTCCGTTTTAATATCATCGCGCTTGTTCCAATCCGTGTACTTAGCCTTATCGTTTACCAGCTTTTTAACTGCTTTAGCTAACTCAATGAGTTTATCCTCTGGATAGTTAAGGTTATTCTCGATGGATTTTGTAAATGAGTGCAAAGGACGAAAGTTTATGATCAATAGTAATCGGTCATCCATCATAATCCGTCACAGCACAAATGCTTGGGATTATAGCGCACATTAGCACTTTGGATAAGAGCTATCGTCTCTCAGCTGAATCTGTATCATCACCAGTCACGCGCGACTTTATACACGCCTAGGGATATCTGCTAAAATCACTCTGCTCAAGTCGTATCGTAATTATAATCACAACCAACAACACAGGGTATAGATAGGATCTAATATGCAACTGGCCCCACTGTTTCAAAAAGTACATAAGCGCGCGCCAAGACTCGGTAAAGCCTTGTCGCTTGCCACTGCGACTGGCGTTATTTTAGGAAATAGTTTTGCAGGTAGTATCCCTGTGTGGCTGATGGGCGCAACCAAAATAGTAACGGGCGCTGCCATAGCAGACAAAGCGGTCATAAAAATCGCCAATCATTGGATCAATAGTAATAACGCCCTAATCGATACCATACTACCGCAAAAGGACTGGCGCATTAGCTTGCCTGATGATGTGCATATCAATGGCAAATATCTATTGATATGCAACCATCAATCGTGGGTCGATACCAGTGTAGTACAGTATATTAGCCAAGATCGGCTGCCGTTAACACGGTTTTTTACCAAGTTTGAGCTGATCTATATCCCTATCGTCGGGCAGACCTTTTACTTTTTAGACTTTCCGATGATGCGTCGCCACTCCAAAAAGAAAATCGCCAAAAACCCAGATCTCAAAGGTCAAGACATCATCGAAGCCAAACGTGCCTGCGCCCTACTTAAAGGTAAACCTTTTACTTTGCTTAACTATCTAGAAGGCACGCGCTTTACCTCAGCTAAGCGCGATAAGCAGCGCTCGCCTTATAAGCACTTGCTAAAACCACGGGCAGGCGGCTTAGCACTAGCGATCAGTGCCTTAGGCTCAGATATCGATGGTATCTTAGATATGACGATTGTCTATCCTGATGGCATACCGAATTACGGCGATCTATGGCAAGGCAATATTCAGCGCTTGGGTGTTGATGTGCGTTATATAGCGATACCTAACGGCTTATCGAGCGCTATTCAAAGTGGCGGTTACGAGAATGAGGATAGCGTCAAAGCAGAGATGTTCGACTGGGTGGCACAGCTATGGCAAGACAAAGATACGCGTATTGATGAGATGCTGGCTGGGTTTGAAGAGTAGACTTTGTAGAAGGTGCTGAGTTGTAGGCTGGCGCTTTTAGCCCAGCATTTCATAACTGAAAGTAAGTTTTATAGCTTTTGTAGACATCATCTTGCCCAATAATAATCAAGGATCAATATTCACAGCTTGAGGCTGCTGAGGCGAATAAGCATGACATCCGAAAAGCAAATATGTACTAGGCGTAGGGTGCATTTTATGCACCAGAATTTAGAGTTAAACGGTGCTTAAAAAGCACCCTACGACTTAAATAAACTTTTTGCCGAATTTAATTTTTTGCTGGGCTAAAAACGCCAGCCTACGGATTAGTTATTAACTTATCAATATGTATAAGCAATGAGCTTTAAAAAAATAATACTCCCTATTAGCAAAAAAACACCACCATAAAAAATACCCCTCATCTATTTAGATAAGAGGTGTTTTTTTGATATACGAAAAGCGAATAAACTTACTTAATACGCATATCGCCTGTCTCTACAAAACGCTGATGCCATGATAAGGCTTCATTTAACAAGTGCGGCGTATGTAGTGAGCCCGCTTTTTCAGCGCGCGCATAGTAATCTTGTAGCATTGGACGATAGTCTGGATGTGAGCAGTTATCGATGATCAGCTTGGCACGTTGACGCGGTGACTTACCACGCAAGTCAGCAAAGCCTTGCTCAGTGACGATAAACATAACGTCATGCTCAGTATGGTCATGATGCGATACCATAGGCACGATAGAAGAAATAGCACCGTCTTTGGCAGTCGATGGGCTTACAAAGAATGAGAAATGCGAGTTACGTGTAAAGTCACCTGAACCACCGATACCATTCATCATCTTAGTACCCATGATATGGGTTGAGTTGACGTTACCATAGATGTCGGCTTCGATCATCGCATTCATAGCGATGATGCCTAGACGACGAATCACCTCTGGATGATTGGTATACTCTTGTGGACGCAGAATCAGCTTATTACGCAGGAACTCAATATTGTCATTGAAGCGCTGTAGCGCATCAGGGCTAAACGATAGCGCGGTTGCTGATGCTGATATCATTTTACCGCTTAATACTAGATCTAGCATACCGTCTTGTAATACTTCGGTATAACCCATCAAGTCATCAAATGGGCTATCTTGTAGACCCATTAGCACCGCGTTTGCTACGTTACCCACACCAGATTGTAGTGGTAGTAAGTTTTTCGGTAGGCGGCCTTGTTTGACTTCATGATCCAAAAACTCAATGATTTGTGAGGCGATGGTTTTGGACTTCTCATCTGGATCGGCAAACTTACTGTTTCGATCAGGCGCATCCGTCATCACGATACCGATGATTTTATCAGGATCACACTCTAGATATGGCGTGCCGATACGATTGGCTGGCGCGACGATAGGGATAGGCTGACGATGTGGCGGCTCACCGATATCTGTTGGGATATCATGCATGTTCTCAAGCAGCATGTTTTGGCGTACATTCACCTCGATGATGACTTTTTTGGCGGTCTTAAGCCACTGATTATTAGTACCGATACCCATAGAAGGAATAATTTTGCCTTCTGGTGTGATAGCGGTCGCTTCGATCAAAGCGATGTCCATATCACCATAAAAGCCAAACCTTACTTGCTGCTCAAAGTGTGATAAGTGCATATCGACATAATGCGTGTTACCCGCATTAATACCGTTACGCAGCGCAGGATCTGACTGGAATGGTGCGCGAAAGTTGATACAGTTGGCCTCTGCCAATACGCCATCACAATCCTGAGCGGTCGATGCACCAGTAAGCATACCAATGCCGAATTCTTCACCACGGGCATGGGCTTCTTTAGCGATATTAGCGATAGCCGTCGGTACAAACTTTGGATAGCCTGCGCCAGTAAAGCCTGCAATACCAAGAGTCATACCATTTTTTACAAATGAGGCGGCTTGCTCGGCTGACATAATCTTGTTACGTAAGCCTTCGTGTTGTACGCGATCTTCGTGATTCGTTGACATATTATTTCCTAGTGACTTCCCTGTTAAAATAAAATCTCTATAGCATTATGCTAGGAGGAAAAGTATTACCAAACACATAAATGTAAGTTCGTTTGTTTTTCATTGCAATATATTAAACAACTTCACAACAAAATGCGAGTGGATTAACCCTAATATTAAAATGGTTATGTGATGGGGGTTCATTTTTAACGGTTCGCGCTAAAACTACTCTTCTACCAAACTTGCCAGCATCTCATCAATCTCTACCTTAAACTCACGATCCTCAATTTTATTAGCGCTGACTTTAGCATTTTGTAGACTAGTGATAGCCGCGTCTTTTTGACCCATCTCAAGCTGAAGTACTGCCATAGAAAACGCAATCGACGATAAATGATCTTTTGAGTTAATCGCTGTTGCTTTACCTAAAGCTTTTTCGTATTTGACCAGTGCCTCATCCATATCTGCGGTAAAATCCGCTAGCGTCTCCCACTGCTCAGGGTGATCTTTATCAGTATTTTCATTATCTATGCATAACGCTTGCAGATCCTCGTAAAATTTATCAAAGGCCACTTGGTCGCCTATTCGATCGGCTTCTAGTAGCTCTTCTGCCAATTTGTAAATAGTTTTATATATCTTAGTGTTAATCATAAACCTTCCTTTTTTAAAATATTATTTGAGCCAAATAGAGTGCATTTTATAAGCCCAATCACGCCGAATTTAAAGTTTTATAAATATTAGAATCTGTTGAACAGCATTGATTTATAGCATACGTAATTTAGATATCGGTGCATAGAATACACCCTACATTATATTAGTTTTATGCAATCTATCTAAACGATTTTGATAATTCCTTTGGTAATTCCCCTGACAAATCAAAGACACTTAACTCATTATAAGCGACTGCCCTTGGCCAATCGATAGCTAAACTCGGTACCTCTTGCCCATTAGTGATCATCTTAGCCGCATTAATCCAGCCTGCATGACCGACGGCTAGTATAGCGCTATTCTCTGATGCTCGCGCCTTCAACCACTCCTCAACCCGATTAAATAACTGCTGCAACATCTCACCATTGTCAGGGGCAAAAGTCGCAAAACTCTCGCACCAATCGTCAATCTCTCGCTTCGGTATTTGCGTCCAATACAGGCCATCCCACGCGCCAAAATTTAGCTCAGATAGCTCAGTGGCGATATGACAGGTAAAACCTCGTTTTTGTAAAAGTTGCCCAACCTTTTGTGAGCGCTGTAGCGGACTGACCCAAATCACTTTGGGCAACTGATTCATACGGACGAAGCGCTGAATCTGATTAGCAAGGCGTTTGAGCTTACGCGTATCGACAGCCATATCGGTCTGCCCAAGACAAATGCCCTGAGCTGCTGGCTTGGGATGTCGCCAAATATACAAGGTCATGGTCAGCCTTAAACTTTTCTAAAAAGGTAGCGTTACTGCAAGCCCTGCATAAATAGCCACTTCGCTAAGCTGCTGTGTCGCACCCAATCCATCCCCAGTATAGCCGCCTAAGCGCCTACGTAATAAGCGCCGCATATAGTCTGTAGCGATAAGGGCTAGCATAATCGCTAATAATACTTGCCAAATACTGATCAGCTGGATAATCTGAGGGAATAGGGCTAGCACTAGAATAATAGCCAATATGACCCAACCACTAGCAAATAATGCTTGTTGCGGCGTTAGCTGCTGCGCCATAGGTTTGGCCTTGGCATGTTCCAGCTCGCCGCCATAAGGTAGTAGCGCTATCAGACTGATACATAAAAGCCGCGAGGCACTATGAGCGATAATTAATGCCGCTATCGCTACCAGCACAGGCATAGTAGCGAGTAGGGTTATCTTTAACAGTAGCGCTGAAACCAAGCCCAAAACCCCGTAAGTCCCTAACCGCGAGTCCTTCATAATCTCCAAAGTACGCGCACGAGTCAGACCACCGCCGAGACCATCGCAAGTATCGGCAAGACCATCTTCATGAAACGCACCGGTTAACTTAATACTAAAGACCGTACTGGCAACCGCAGCCACTAACGGACTAAACAGCAAGCTTGCCAGCCAAAACACCACCGCGCACAGCACGCCGACCAATAACCCAACCGCTGGAAAGTGCCGACTACTCTGATGCAGCCATTGCGGATCATAATGGTCAAATGAGGGCACGGGTATACGGGTCAAAAACTGAATAGCGACTAGTACTAAGCGGGCTTCATAGTGTATACGCTTAAACAACGATGACATTAGTTGTTTTTCTCACTGTTGTTTTTCTCACTGACACCTGCATCACTAAAGCTTGCCATCTCATTAATAATGGCACAAGCCGATTGTAATAGTGGATAAGCTAATACCGCGCCGCTACCCTCGCCTAAGCGCATTTGCATATCGAGTAATGGCTCAGCGCCTAGTAATTTGAGCAATTGCGCGTGTCCTAGCTCGACCGAATGGTGCGCAAATACGGCATATTGCAAAACGCCTGGCGCAAGACGTTCCGCGACCAATAGCGCTACGCTGGCGATAAAGCCATCGATCAATAACACACGCCTATCGCTAGCCGCTTGTATTAAAGCACCTGCCATCATGGCAATTTCCAGACCGCCCAGTGCCGCCAATGTTTCTGTAGGTGATTTTGCCTCACTATGACGCTGTAATACTTGCGTCAAAATAAGCTCTTTATGCTGCATTCCTGCATCATCTAGACCCGTACCACGTCCGATACACTCAGCGATAGGCAAATTGCCAAGCCTAGCCAGTAGCAAGCTTGCCGCTGAGGTATTGCCAATGCCCATTTCACCGACGATTAACAAGTTACCTGTTAATGTTTTGGCCACCTCTATACCGTTATTTAAAGCAAGCTGACATTCTGCATTCGTCATCGCAGGCTCGCTTAGCGCATCACGACTACCCATGCGCACTTTATAGTCGAGCAATTGCGTAAGATCGATATTAAAGCTTGCAAAGTCTACCGCTACCCCAGCATCGACTACTTTTAGCTCGATATTATGCTGACGCGCTAAGACATTAATAGCCGCACCACCTGTCAAAAAGTTCACTACCATTTGCGCGGTCACACTGCTTGGATACGCGGATGTACCGTGTTTGGTCAAGCCGTGATCTGCGGCGAACACGCGGATTTGTGGCTGATCAATGTTCGGTGTCATCACTCCTTGAATCATACCGATTTGTATAGCCAAAGTCTCTAATCGCCCAAGCGATCCTTGTGGCTTAGTTTTATTATCTAAGATCTGTTGTAGCTGCTGCTGTAATGGCTCATTAGCCAATTTAATAATCTTGGGGGCAATAAAAGTAGACAAAGGATTATCCCAATAATAAACAAATGGTATAGATCAAAAAAGCGCGAGCTATGGTAGCAGATTATACCGATTTTAATGCTATGATTGATAAACTTAAGCCTTGAAAACTAACCTAACAATAGAGTCATTTATGAAAATTCTAATCGCTCCTGACTCCTTTAAAGAAAGCCTAAACGCCCTTGAGGTATGCCGCGCTATAAAGTCAGGGTTTACTCAAGTATTCCCTGACGCTAATTATACTTTATTACCCATGGCGGACGGCGGCGAAGGCACCTCTGCTGTCTTATCCTATGCGCTTGGTGGACGCTGGAAAGAAGTACGCGTTCATGACCCCATGATGCAACCCATCATAGCAAAGTATTTACTATTACCTGATGCTACGGCAGTGATAGAAATCGCTCAAGCTTGCGGTTTGCATCTGCTAACTGTCAATGAGAGAAACCCTTTGAGCACTAGCAGCTTCGGGGTCGGTGAGATGATTGCAGATGCGCTAGATGAAGGCGCTAAACGCATTATCATCGGTCTTGGCGGCAGTAGCACTAACGATGCAGGTTTAGGCATGCTTATGGCACTAGGTATCATGTTCTATGATTACGATGGTGACTCTTTAGCACAAGGCGGATTGCAACTTGCTCGCCTGCAACATATAGACGAGAGAAAATTTAATCCAAAGGTTTTAGACACGGTTTTTACAGTCGCCTGTGACGTGACTAATCCATTATGCGGCGAATTGGGTGCCAGCGCTATTTTTGGCCCGCAAAAAGGGGCAAATCCTGAACAAGTTGTGATGCTTGATAATGCTTTAAATAACTTTGCTATCGTTTGTAATCAGCACTTTAATAATGACAAAGACTATCAAAATATAGCAGGCGCGGGTGCAGCGGGCGGGCTTGGTTTTGCTTTAATGACATTTTGCGATGCGCAGCTGCAATCAGGCTTTGCCACCGTTGCCAAAACCGTGCATTTGGCTGAGCATATTGCGGATGCTGACTTAGTCATTACAGGGGAAGGAAAACTTGATGCGCAAACCGCTATGGGTAAAGTTGCCAGCGGTGTCAGTCAACTTGCAAAAAAGAATAACAAACCTATTATCGCCATCTGTGGCAGTGTAGATGGCTCAGGGCTGAATGATCTAGATCCAAAAAACAATAGTCAGTTCGATGTGGTGATGCCAAGCATTCAAAAGCTAGATACTTTGGAAAATATCTTAGATAATGCCTATAGTAGTATCGAAACTACGGCTAAAAATATCGCTGCTAGCATGCGATTGGGTCAGCAGATTTTGAATTAATGTTATAAGAGAAGGCAAAAGTACAGGCATAAAAAAGGACACCATAATCATTATGATGTCCTTTTTATTTTACCCTGCTAAAACTATGCCATTAAAGTAAGCAATCAGACCTACTTAATTAAACTTAAGCCATTACTCAGCAGCGATAACCGTTACTTCTACCAATAGCTCAGGACGCGCCAGTGCTGACTCACCACAAGCGCGGGCAGGTGGCTGTACGCCTTCAAACCACTTATCCCACACTTCATTCATCGCGGCAAAGTCTGACATACTCTTAATCCAAACCGTAGCCGATAGCATCTTCGATTTATCGCTGCCAACTTCGTTCAATAGACTCTCTACTTTTTCAAGACAAGTGAGCGTTTGTGCTTTGATATCATCTTCTGCATTACCCACTTGACCACATAAATAAATGGTCTGATTGTGAATGACCGTTCTACTCATACGCTGAGTGCTATGTAACTTTTTAATCATAATGTATCCTAATTATATTGTTTATTAGGGCGTGTTGAACATTCGACAGTGCCTTCTTGTGAATGTTCAACACGCCCTAGATTTATTTAGAAAAACGCTGCGCATTGAAAGGTTCAACATCTACGGTTGTAGGCTTATCGTGAATCAGCTCTTCAACCAGACGACCCGTAATCGGCCCAAGTGTAAAGCCTTGATGACTGTGACCAAAGGCAAACCATAACTTATCATGTTTGAGCGCAGGGCCAATAACGGGCTTCATATCTGGCATACAAGGGCGCGATCCTGCCCATGCTTCACTCTCAACCGCCTCGTCTAATGGTAATATTTTTCGCGCTAGCTTGAGTACGGTCTTGAGCTGACCAAAATTCTTTGGTGCATCCATCGTGGTCATCTCAGCACCTGTTGTGATACGAATGCCTTGCTGCATCGGCCCCATCACAAAGCCTTTGTCCATGTCGAACATACTATGATGAATCGTATTTTTGGCACTGACTTTGAAGTGCTGATGATAGCCACGCATAGGGAATAATGGCAAATTATAACCTAACGGTCTAATCAATTCATTCGACCAAGGTCCTGCGGCTACTACCAAATCATCACAGTAATAAGTCTCGCTATCGGTGACGACTCTCCAGCCATTGTTATCGTTATCCGAATCAGGAGTAATCTCTTTAACGTTGGTTTCTTTTATTTCCCCTCCCATCTGCTCAAAGTTTTTGGCATAAGCTTTGACCAGTAAGCTTGGATTCGACACCTGCCAAGAATTCAACCAATGAATAGCACCGACAAAGCCATCGAAGTTTGCATTTGGCTCCATAGTCTTAAGCTCGTCTAAGCTCAGTACTTTATGCTCAACACCCTGCTCGCGATCAAGTATCGCAGTATCAGCAGCTATCTTGAGCGTCTCTTTGGAGCGATGTAATTGCAGCCAGCCATCACGAGTGATCAGCTCATCGGCACCTGAAGCCTCAATCATCGTCTGATGCTCACTGGTACAATGCTCAATCAGCGTTTGCCACTCGCTTTCAATTTGCTTAACCATAGCAGGTGCTGAGTACTTCCAATACTTTAGTAAGGCTTGGTGATAACGCAAGATGGCTGGTATACGATAACGGATATCAGTGCCTTGATTGGGCATAACTCTAACCAATTCAGTAAGCTGACGCGGAAAAGGATGAGTATGAATCGCCTCACGTTGAATCAAGCCTGCATTACCGTAAGAGGTTTCAAGACCTGGTAATTTGCGATCGAGCATCAAAACTTTTGAATTGTTTTTTTGTAAATGCCAAGCTGCAGAAGTACCGACCATGCCGGCACCGATAACAATAACGTCATAACGCATAACATATCCTTTTAGAATAAGTACTACTAGGTATTAAAATCTGATCAATGCTACCGCGGCTAATCATAATAAAATAATCGCTAACAGTAGCCATTCACATCTCTAAATGCAGAAGTGATAGTAACGCGAACTTATCAATTAAGGAACCCATATTTAACAGTATTTTTATTGCTCCATACTGTTAGTTATTGTTGATCGTTTTGGTTAATACTATTGCTCATCTATTAAGTTAACAATTGTTTTTAGATAAAAGCGCGCCTAGGTTAACAAAGGCATTCTAGGTATTTTTAACTAGCTGTAACCCTATATAAAAAATGATGATTTCTAATATTTATTGGCTATTAGTTGGCGCAATTATTGCAATATTTAACTAACAATATTTGGTTTGATTTGATTAAAACGTTCAATAAAGTCGTTCAAACTGGGAATGTATCAATTATGAGCCAAATTATACTGATAGACATTTACTGTTCTTATACACTATGCTTATGTTAGTGATATATTTTAACTTAATAAAACATCGAAGAGGTTATGAAATGATAGTCAGGAAATACCTAGAATCTGAGTCACTAATTAGATTCAGCATTTGCGCTTTATCACTAATAGGCCTAAGTTTGACTAGCCATTCAGCATTTGCTGCTGTTACCTGTCCCGCTGGTTATATTCCTGATGAATTTTCAAACTCAGATTATACTAATTTAGCACCTGTTATTTCACCTCCTGCTCCTAACAGTAATCAGAATACAATTGGCATAAAGAACGAGAGTTATCTGATTACTTCTAACACTCTGGTTACTAACGGCACTTTGGACACCGGTGGAACAAACGTATATCAATCCTCGACACTTGAAGGAATTCAAATCTTTCGATTCTTTCAAGATTTTGCTAATAAAACCAGTACACGAACTGCCTCTTACACTTTTAAGAACAAATTTGATAATCAATCGCAAGCACTCGATAATGTAAGTATAAGCTTATATGATATAGATTCAAGCTATGTTGGAAGAGACGGCGCTGGTAATAGATACTTTGAGTTTTTTGATCAAGCAACCATTACAGGTGTTACCAGTACAGGAGTGACTGTCAATCCTATTTTAAAGTCTAAGGGTTCTGGCATAAGCAACTCAGCACCTTATCGTCAAACAAATTTGACTAGTAGCGTTGGTTGTGGTGGCTTAGATGATAATTGCAGAGTTTCAGTAGCTTTTAGTCAGCCTGTTGTTAAAGTAGATATCACCTATGGTAATAATCCTGACTTGAATTATTATGATCAGGCTGATGATGATGGAGATGGAGTACAATTTAATGATCCAGGTGATCAACTTGTGGATATTAAATTTGACGGCTACTGCTATCTACCGCAACCACGACTTGTCTATAAAAAAGAACTTGCAGATCCTCGTAAGGCAGATACTGACGAGTTTGTCGTTCAAATAAAAGATAATACAAATAACTCAGTAGTAACTAATAGCATTACCACTACTACTACAGCGGGTGCAGGTAATATCGTCACCAATGGAACTGGTACTACTGGTACCTTTAAAGTCGATCCTACTAAGACTTACACATTAACTGAAGCTACAGCCGGAACCACAAACATAGCAGGTTATGCTGATGCATATTCATGTAAAAAGTCTGACGGTACGACAGTAACGACGTTAGATCCACAAAACTTAAAATTAACTTATGGGGATAACTGGACTTGTACTATCACTAACAGCTTAAAGCCTTATACCTTTTCAGGTATCGTCTTTAATGATAACGGTGGTATCACAGCGAGTAGTAATAACAGACAAAACATATCGTCTACTTTTATAAATAACGCCAGCTACTTTAACGGTGTTTTTGATAGTGCTACTGAATCTGGTATCTATGACAGTAACTTGCAAATACGTTTGACTAACTGTAATGGTAGTGACATCGCCACCACCTCATCCAATCCGCAACTGGTGTCCGACGTTCAAGCCACTAGAGGCAGATATAACTTTATAGTACCAGCGAGCGCACTTACCAATTCGACTAAGGTTTGCCTCGTTCAGAGCGAGCCAAGCTCATGGACGTACACCGTAGATACTACGTCTAACAATCGTGAGGTTACTTTAGTCAACAATGTCTATAATTATAAGACTGAGAGTAATGGCTCTCGAAATTTAGACTTTGGTGAAGTACAAGCTGATAACGCCGCCTTAGTACTGATAAAATCACAGTACGTCCATAAGTGTAATAACAATTTGAACTATCAAAGCGTGACTAACAACACTGATCCAACCGTAGGCTTTAGCATCAACCCTATCAGTGATATCAAGCCAGGTAACTGTATTGCTTATCGCATACAAGCTTATAATCGCGGTCATATCGGTCTTCAGCAGGTGCGCATTAGTGATGTGCTACAAACCTCTCCAGTGACCTCAAGATTCCAGCAGCCAACGCCGTTATTCACGCCAACTTCAGTGGCTAGCCCAACCGTAGCTTATGATACTAATGGTACGATCCAATCCAATCTATTCAACTTGGCAGCGACTCAGCCTACCGCAACTCAACCGACATCAGCTATACTATATTTCAATACGAAATATGGTACGACTGAAGCACCATAAACCAAATCAAGCTCTATCGTTGGCAGATCAATAAGCTCACGATAGAGCTGACAGTTTGAGGTTTTTGAGTGATGTTTTTGGTTTATAATGCAGCGCTATGAATATGCTATTCAAACGATGCAAAAATAGCGGGAGCAGCACCTGATGAACCCTGTCCTAATTGGCTACGGCTTTTTGATGCTGGCCATTATCTTTGAAGTGCTTGGTACAACCTTTTTGGTCAAGTCCGAGCAGTTCACTCGTCTAGTGCCTACCCTACTCACAGCCGTGCTGTATGTTTGCTCGTTCTACTTTTTGACTCAGACTTTAAGGACAATCCCTTTAGGTATCGCTTATGCGATTTGGGGTGGTATCGGTATTGTGCTGACGGCTATTGTTGGGCTGGTTATATTCAAGCAAAGCATCGATATACCAGCGATTATCGGTATTGGTCTGATTATCTTGGGTGTGGTGGTGATTAATGTGTTCTCGCAGACGGTTGGGCATTAGGGTTTAATGATTATATCTATTTCCTACCACCAAACAGGATCACTACTCTCTTTATGCAATTTAGCTATTTCTATCTCAACCTTATCCGCAGACAGCTCGGCGATAAATCGTGAGGGCTTATCAAAGTACCCTGAATAACTGGCAAAGTAATCAGGCGCAGTGAGATACAGGCGAGTTTTCGCACGACTACACGCCACATAGAATAGTTTACGCTCTTCCTCCAACTCCTCAAAGTCATCGATAGAGCGATGATGCGGAGTCATGCCATCGACCAGTGAATTGACAAATACCACTGGCCACTCAAGACCTTTCGAGCTATGAATGGTCGAGATCGTGACTTTATCCTTATCATCACTATCCTTATTCACATTATCGGTTGCTGCGATTGAGTCATTGGGTGGATCAAGCGCTAAATTCTCTAAGAAATTATCGAGACTATTATGCTCATTGGCTAAATTTTTGAGTACGCGAAAATCCTCGGAGCGCTCGCGCCAATTTTCCTCAATCGTTTTTAGCAGTGGAATATAGAATTCTAAAATATCCTCAATGACGGTTTCAACGGACTCTGCTTGGCTAGCTTTGGTTAATACCGTATATAAAGGCTCAAGCTGAGCGCTTTTTTTGGTAAAGGCTTTAGCTCGCAATGGTTCAAATGAATTATTATCAGTGTTAATCGCTTGAGTCAATTTAGTAGCAGTCACTCCACCGACGCCACGAAACAGGGTCAAAATTCGATGCCAAGCGATCGCGTCATTTGGGTTGTAGAGTATTTTGACAAAAGCTAAGACGTCTTTTATATGCCGTCTCTCAACGAATTTAATACCACCAACGACGATAAAGGGAATATGGCGCTCCATCAGCTCTAGCTGCACATAGTTAGATCCAAAAGAGGTACGACAGAGTATTGCAAAGTCTTTATAGTCATAGTCAGGCTTATGCTCAACGATTTTATTGGCGATATATTTCGCCTCACGGGTCTCATCACTTAGACGGCTAAATATAGGCTTTTGCCCTGCTATCGCCATATTAGAGTACAGCTGCTTTTGATAGCCAAGCGTAATCTGCTCCGATAAGCCATTGATATAGTCGAGCACCGCAGGCGTGCTGCGATAATTTTGCTCCAGCTTAATCAATTGTGCTTCTGGATAAGTCTCACCAAACAGTAAGATATTCTCATAATTAGCCCCGCGAAAGGCATAGATGCTTTGGTTATCATCACCGACGACCATGAGCGACACCGAAGCTGGCGCGGCAATAAGATCTATCAACTGCTTTTGCGGAATATTCGTATCTTGATATTCATCGACCATGATGTAGCGATAATTCTCTTGTAGCAGCGCTCTAAACTTACTGTTGGTTTTTAAATGGCTGACCACTTGACTAATAATGTCGTCAAAATCATAGAGGTGATTAGCGCGCTTATAAGTATGAAAATCAAGCGCTAACTGTTCAATAATAGGGATATGGATGGCGATATCGGGATAGTTAGTCTCAATCAGCTCACGAATATGAATACGGCGATTTCGAGAAGTTGAGAAGATATTTTGCAGCGTCTTTTTACGTGGGAATGCTTGTTTTTTAGTTTGCGCAGGGTACTTTTTTTCTTTAAATATCAGATCTATCGCATCTTCACTATCAGCGGTATCTAAGATGGTAAAGCGCGGATTGATACCTAGCAGACCTGAGTACTGACGCAGTAGTCTATTACAGAATGAGTGAAAAGTGCCACTAGTAATATCATTTAAGGTTTTAGTCGTCGGTAGAACATCTTCGGATAACTCATCGTCAGACAAGCGACTTGCCAGCAAAGTCTTGGCGCGACTTTTTATCTCGTTAGCTGATTTACGGGTAAAGGTCAGTAGCAATATTTGCTTGGGCGCAATCCCGTTCTCTAATAGATAGCTGGTACGATAAGTCAAGGTTTTGGTCTTTCCCGAACCTGCCCCAGCTATCACTAAAACCTTACCGTCAATGGTAGTCGCAGCTAATAATTGATTGGGGTTTAGCTCGCTGGCGTAATCGACTTGTAAGCCTAAATCATGTCTTAAACGCTGCTCAAGCAGCTTTTTATTCATATCAGCATCGGCATCAATTAGGTTAGCCTCTAGCTTCTCAATAGCTTGCTCTAAACGTGCCAGCTTTGGCTTGATATCAGCAAAGTTTTGTGGGTATTGATAATTTTGGGTATCGAATAGGGTTGCGCTCATTATTGACTACTGCCTTGCGATTTTAGGTTTTAATATTTTAGGCTTTAATAGTTTAGGTGTTAATATTCTAAGTTTTTGGCACTGGCCATAGCTTTAATCACGTCATTAGGTAAATATATGTCTGATAAGTGCGCATTAGGATAGTGCTGATTTATCCAATTTTTATAAGTATTTACGCTTAGCTTATCACAATATACTAAATACAAAACCTGCATCGCAATACTGCGTGAGAACCCCATCACACAATGAAAGTTAATCAGCGTCGGTTGAGGATTAGCAGATGCTTGCCTCAATTTGTTCTGATAGATGAGCTGATGTAACTGCTTAAATAACACTATCAATAGTGGCACATCTGCTCGCCTAAAGGGTTGTAAATCTAGTAACGGCAGATATAAGTAATGCGTATTAACGGTCTGAACACGGTCTTTATCTATAACAGTATTAAGCTTTGATAAATGACTATTAATCTCTGCGGCTACATCAACCACGATTAGCTGGCTAGCTTCCCTGTTATCATTCATTGATCTATAGCTAATTGGCATAAAACTATTGATAAATTTAGCTGATGATAAGCGGGCACTTGCAGAGACTAGCACCTTGTTATCAATCGTATGCCAAAGGGTACTGTTAACCATTTCACTTTGTTTATTAGCAAAATAAAGCTGACCTAAATGCGACATTATTTTATAGGCTAATAAAACAGGTGCAAAAGCTAACCAAGTGCTTAGCGTTAATTTGCCAACGCTGTTTTTACGCAAATAACGTTGATTGACTTCAATATTATTCGCTTGATAGAGCCATGACAGCAGCATAAAACTAGCCAGCCAATAGCAGGCAAAGGCTATGCTAAAATATTTAATAGCAAAATATTTGTCTATAAAAAAACTAGCGATAGCTATTAATAAAAACCCGCCAATGCCAACTGTTAGATATTTAAGTACCAAGGCGCTTTGTAATTTATGCACGATAAGCAGCACTATACCAGCCAGCACAAACCCACCTACTATATCGAGCAGATGATGCTGATAAGTAAATACCGTTGAGGCAATGATTAAAATACAGACTATGGATAGTGCTAAACGATAGATGACTAATCGCCACTTATATCGACTATACTTTTTATTAACTACGCTCCACAAGGACACGCCAAGTAGCAGCGCATAAGTGACATGTAAGGATGGCAGCTGATTAAAGGGCTTATCGGTCGCGTTTAAAAACTGATAGCCAAAGGCCGTCCAATCCATCGTTAATGGACGAATAAAACTAAAACGCGCTGGGATTAAATAGAAGACTAAGCAGGCCAATAAAGTGGCGACGATCAAACGCGCGCTCAATACGGATAGCTGGCGTGCAGTACGTACCATAAAAAAGCTGGCAATGAATACTATCATTGACCAGCTATAAGGCACTATCATGGCAGGTTTAAAAGGTATTGTGCTATCGATAGTTATCGCTAAGCTATGAATACGCTCAGGATAACGATCAAAAACTGCGGCGCTATAGGTATTGGTTAAGGTATAAAATATGGCGAATAATAGTAACGCTATTATTAAATGCTGTACGCGTAATGATAACTTTACCTTATCTTTATCAATACTAAGCTCGTTATTCCAGCTCTCATTTACCATAAATCATACTACTATCAACTAACGACCCAGTACAGATCTTGGATCGATAGGATTGCCATTTAGACGCACTTGAAACTCTAAGCCGACTTGATTGGACTGACCGCTGCTGCCCATAGTAGCGACGCGCTGACCTTTTTGAACCTGCTCACCCTCTTTGACTAATAGCTGGGTATTATGCGCATAAGCGGTAATATAATTATCGCTATGGCGGATCATAATCAAGTTGCCATACTCTGAGAGACCGTTGCCAGAATACAGCACCGTACCGCCTTGGCTGGCTACGACTGGATCGCCAACCTTACCTGCAAACCACATGCCCATATTACCTGCTGAGGCGTCAAAGTTGCGCACTACTTGGTTGGTACTTGGATAATCATAGCCTGAGGTGGAGTTGGCCGTGTTTTCATAGGCAGGGGCTGCTGGTGCTTGGTTTTGTACTGGCGCAGTATAAACGGGCGCTGAATTGACAGGCTGACGATTGCTATTGTTGTTCGCATTGTTGTTATAGATACTGGCTACCGCTTGATTGCCTTGCCATAGTACGAGCCTCTGGCCGCTATAAATAGTATATTTACTATCGAGACCATTCATAGCACCGATTTGACGGTAGCTTAAGCGGTAGCGCTCAGCTATTTGACTGACCGTATCACCACGTTTTACCACATAATAGTTAGGCACTCCTTGGCTATTGGTGATGATAGTAGGGCCTGACTGATTGTTTTGATAAGTGGGTTTAGTGGCACAGCCGCTCATAGTAAGGATGCTAATAGCAAACGCACTTGTCAGGGTTGCTGTTGCTAATGATGAGCCAAGGGAGAATCTTTTCATACGAGGTGTCCTATTTTTTTACATTGTTTTCTACATGAGTTATTACTGGTAAATTTGCTATATTTAGAGGCACTTAAGTATAGCAGTTAGTGTTTTTATTAGGGGCTGCATAGGCATTGACTTAACACTGTTTTATAACGTCAAAGCCGACAGCTTAGCTAAGGCGTCTATTGGGGTATGATGTATTCTAACAGGCGATAAGCTAATAAAGCCATCTGCTATCGCTTGAATATCGGTATCATTGGCTGATGTTGCCAAAATCATGGCGGTAGATCTGACATATGGCACCTTACGCAAACACAGCCAATAAGCCTCGCGCCCTCTAGGGTCAAGCATACAATGCACAGGATTAGCGATTGAGCTATGACCTAAACTTGTTACTTTGCGCCCCTTAATATCAGCACTACTGGCGACATCTGGAATGTTAACATTCAATACATGATAGGGCATCTGTTTGATAGTCTTTAATATAGAGGTCTCGGTAATGAGCGCAACGATTTGCGCGGCGGCCATCCGATAACGACTATATTGATCTGCTCTGCTATGACTTGCACCAACTAAAGAAGTCGCTATCGCTGGGACGCCAAATAATTGAGCGCTCAAAGCGGCGCCAAAGGTGCCTGAGAATAGCACATCCTGCCCAAGATTAGCGCCTGAATTAATCCCAGTAATCACGCAGTCAAAACCAGTCGCGCAATAGAGCTGCTGCAGGGCTAAATAAATACAATCGGCAGGCGTACCATTGACCGCTATAAACCCTGATTCTAGCGTTTGTGTATATAGCGGTTGCGAGATATTCAGCGCACTAGCACAGCCACTTTGCTCAGTATCAGGAGCGACGACAGTGACCGATCCTATTTTGGATAGCGCTTCGTATAATGCACGCAAACCTGGCGCATGCACACCGTCATCATTACTGATCAAAAACTTCATAGCGACTCACTACATTTATTTTCAAAGATTCATTGATAAAATTTATGGCTGCCAATAATAGCATCAAAACACGTGCTGGTATTTTGGAACAAGTTTAAGGTGCTTATTTTGAGGTGCCTATTTTTAGGTATGCATTTAAGATAACGATTTTAAGATAACGATTCGTAGATAATTACAGGTGATAGATTATAGATAACTACAGGCAAGAAGATATATAAAATATTGATTTTAATACCGCTATCTTCAATAAATTTAGGGGTTTGGAGTAGTTATTTAGGACCAAGAATAGCAAAAAATAGATTATATTAGACAGTAAGTCTTAACAATACAAACTTATCTGCAATGCTTAAGCAACTTATTAGTCCATGCTACCGTTATGTTGCTATAATTGGCCTTCAGGTCACAATATATCTACACATCGGTCAATATAATATGTGACTTTTGTTTTTATTCCTATTACCATAACAGCATCAAATAATGCGAAGCGAGTGTGATACTGAATGAATAATCAGCCAATGTTAGCTATAGTCTCAACCCTGTCCAAAACTCTCTCTACTAGTGCAATGAAAGCTGTAGCCAAAGTTGGCTTAGCAGGATTGGTCACCTCTGTCGCTATGCTATCCCAAGCAGCTTATGCGGCACCGAACTCAAGTACTACTATTCCTCTTGATATGTCGGGGATGAATATTACTAAGCACGAGATTGCGGTTATGCAAGTACTATCTGAAATCTGCCCGCCTATGTTAAACGGCAATCAAAAGCAGCGCTTTTATAAGTCTTACAATGTACATTTGCACGAGCTTATGCCAACGCTTGAAGACCCAAAATCAGCTATCCAATACTTATCGACTCAGCAAGACTATCGTCAGATTTTGCGAAGTATTCGTAGCTGGACGATGAGCTTCTCTAAGCAAGATAACAAAGCCATCTGTGAAGACTTAGCCAATGCAGAGTACTAAATCTAGCGTACTACACATAGCGTGTTAGGCTTAGGCACTAGTTTAGCGGCTATCAATTCGCTAAGCTAGAGCAACATTTGATTGAGCTGGTGCTATTATTTGATTTTTAATTTCAGCTTGCTGTTTACTTACTCATCCTATTGAGAAGTACAGCAAGCTTTTTTATGAGCGCAGACACGATAAGACAAACGTAGTAAAATAATTATCAGTAATAACTTTGAGCAAATTGCTCATTTGCCTATTGATGATAGCGCCTTTTTAGACTATTCTCTTCGGCAATAATTATTTGTAGTTATGCATTTCACCTTAGCCACTAAGTTGCTAAGATGATGCGTCAATCTTACGTCTAGTATTTTTTACAATTGATCTCTTATTCCAATAAGGTCAATTGCAGCTCATACTCTAGACACATCTAGTCTTATAATGTGGTGAAATAATCTATGAGCGTAAAGCGTGTAAAACAACAGTTGGCACAGTTAGTAATCGGTGTCAGTGTATCTTTGGGGACAGTCGCCGTACATGCCGCCATCACTCCCCCTACGATGGACAATACGGCCTATGTGTTAATGGATTACAACACAGGCGAGATACTGGCGCAAAAAAACGCCAATCAGCCTCTGCCGCCAGCTTCATTGACCAAAATGATGACCAGCTATATTATCGAGCAGCGCTTAGCATCAGGTGATTTGTCTGAGGATGAACCTGTACTCATGAGCGAGAACGCTTGGTGCCGTGGTAGTAGCAGCCAATCTTGCATGTATGTCCCTGTTAATAAGACCGCCAGTGTCATCGATATGTTGCGCGGTATTATCATTCAATCAGGTAATGATGCTTCTACAGCCATGGCCGAGCATATCGCAGGTTCTGAGGCATCCTTTGCTATTTTGATGAATGAGGAAGCCAAAAAATTAGGTATGGAGAATACCAATTTTGTTAATCCAACGGGTATGCCTGCTGAGACTCATAAAGCTTCAGCACTTGATTTGGCTGTATTGGCACGCGCTATTATCAAAAATAGCGGCGACTACTATAAACTTTATGCCGAAAAAGAGTTTACTTATAATGGTATTACTCAAGGCAATCGCAATGCGCTATTAGCGACAGACAGCACCGTAGATGGTCTTAAGACAGGTCATACTGATGCCGCAGGGTATTGCTTGGTAGCATCGAGCAATCGTGATGATATGCGCCTGATATCTGTCATTATGGGTACTGAAAGTCAACAGGCTCGCGCTGATCAATCGCGCGCGCTACTCAATTGGGGTTATGGTCATTTCACAACCGTCACCAAAGCACCAGCAGGACAGTTCGTAAGTAAGCTACCTGTATGGTTTGGTGAGGCCAAAGAGATCGATGTGGCAACGGGTGATAATCTACAGATTCTTACCACTAAAACGCAAAGAAATAAAATTACCACTGTAGTTGATATTCCCGAAAGCTTAGAAGCCCCTATTAAAAAGGGTCAAGAGATCGGTAAAATGCTAGCAGTCATCGATGGTAAAGCAGTCGCCTCAGTTCCTATTGTAGCGACGAGTGACATCGAGCAGGCAGGCTTTATCGGTCGTATGTGGGAGCATGTGGTACGCTGGGCGCAGAATTTATTTTAATTCGTTTTGATTAAAGTTTTTGACACCTAGTATTGATAGCGATGACTGAGTACTCACATTCGCTATTAATACTAGGATTTTTTATGACTTTATTCCAGAAATTGAAAAAATAACTTTTAATACTATTTAATTAATTAGTCAGCTAATCTCTTCCCGTCCATTTTTGTAATAACTCAACCAAAGTTTCAGGATGCTCAGGCACACTATGATAGTAGTCAATACCAGCAATCTTTAGCTCATGCTCAAACTTATATCTCTCATGCGCTCGATCCATCGGATACCAATAAATAAGCAACGTTCGGTGTTTGGTTTCGTAATCTCGCACCAATTGCGCCAGCTGCGCTACTTGCTCAGGTAAAATATCTTCGGCAAACATCATCATATCAAACCTAGCATCAGCCAATTGTGCCATCGACAGTTGCTCAATGGGCCAAAAAGTCACCTCTGCGCCCAAACGTTGTAGCTCTTTTGCCAAAAAGTCATTATCGTCAGCATGACAGTAGATGATCTTCAAACCCTCTAGTGGAGAGTGCTGCCAATTTTTATATTTATTACGTAGCGGAATAACAACGGTAAATTGGCTGCCCTCACCGACACGGCTATCCACATCAATGGATGCGGCTAGCAATTGGAGCATTTGCTTGACGATTGGCAGGCCTATACCAGCTCCCTCATATTGACGAGTTTTTGAGGAGTCCACTTGGAAAAATGGCATAAAAATATTATCAATATAGTTATTATCAATGCCAATACCGGTATCGATGACCTTGATCTGCCAACGTATACTGTGATTAAAATGAGTCAATTGCGACTCAAGAGTAATCTGCCCTTGATGGGTAAATTTGATCGCATTATCAATAAGCGCCGTTAAGACCTGCTGAATTTTATTGGCATCACCTTCAAGAGTGTAGTCAATATGATGCGTATGACTGATTAGCGCCAAACCTTTTTTTTGTGCAATAGGATCAAACTTGGCCAGTAGATCGGCAATCATTTGCAAGGGATTAAACTCACATAAATTGATCCTCACTTGACCTTTTTCAATTTTATTAAGTTGAATAATTTGCTCTAAAGTAAGCTCCAAATGTTGACTGCCTTTACTGATAATAGCTAAAGTATCTTGCTGATCATAGCTCAAATTCTGACTATCTAATAATTGCAAGCCACCTGAGATAGCATTGAGCGATGTTTTGAGCTCATGGGTAATCATACTTTGAAAGTTATATCGCTGCGTCTCAAGAGATTTATCTTTTTGCTGCAAGCGCTGCTCTAAATCTCCTAGTGCCGCATACTGCTCGCGCAGCTCGCGCAAGCGCTCAAATAAGAGAACAAAAGATTGTTTGATATGCATCAGCTCACGAAATTCGAAACGCTGCTGAATCACAGGCAGCTGTTCTAGATCAGGATTGTTGATTACCAGCTCACAAGTCGTGGCAAGCGCTGTAATATCTTTGCTTGAGCGTAACAGTTTGCGAAAAATAAAAGCCATCACTAAGATGCCTAGCACTAAGGTTAGTAGCCAAAGCGGAATAGTCTTACGTAACCATTGCATACGCAGCTTTTTAACATCTAAGGTAATATTGATATAGCCTACCAGCGCATTAGTAGCCGTTGATTGATCTACTGTAGCGCTAGTATCTAGTGCAGTATTGCCCCTTTCTAGTGACGATAGCTTTGTATTGAGCTTCTTAACTTGTGTTTGATCATCTACAGCGTAGCGGCTGGTAACTGCACGGTTGAAACTGACGGTATCTGCCAACAGCGCGTTATGCCAATCACTACTGGTTCGGTCAATGTCCGCTTGGCTAAGGTTATCAATGGGATGATCGGTGGAATAAAAAACGATATTTTGAATACTAGCTTCATCAGCTAGTAATATACTGACTTGATTGGCTACTAAATTAGCGCCATCAATCGTTGAGGCGCTGCTAGCTAATAGCTCTGCTAATTGCTGCACATGCAAGCGCTGCTGCTGATAATAGTAGACATAGCCGTAAACGAAAGACAATAAAAAAGCGATTAAAACAGCAACAGCTATCCCCTGCAACACACAGTTCCAAATAAGAATTGGGAGCGTTTTAACCGAATTTATACGCATGTCACTGAATCATGCCAATAATGTTTTAACTTATATTACCTGATATTTGACTAGGGGTTGTATAAAATTAATAGATTGATTTTAATAGCTTGTATAAGTCTGTACTTATGGGTTTTGATGATTATTAAGCACTCACTTATATAACAACTTGCCAAGACTAAAAAGCGTGTTTGCAATGCAAACACGCTGATAGTTAACGCTTCTTTTTCTCACGAGTAGTGAATTTTTGTGCTCTATTACGCTCACGCTGGCGAAGCTGTTGCGCTTTAGCTTTAGTTGGTGTATCACTTTTAGAAGCATAAGGGTTTTCATTAAGCTTGAACACGACGTTGAGTGGCGTGCCTTCAAGCTTAAATACCTCACGAAATTGGTTCTCAAGGTAACGCTGATAGCTCTTAGGTAGCGAGCCGGTTTGATTACCATGAATGACGATAACCGGTGGATTATGACCGCCGATATGAGCATAGCGCAATTTGATACGGCGACCTGAAATAGCAGGTGGCGGGTTAGCAGCGACCGCATCTTGCAAGATCTGAGTTAAGCGATTAGTCGACACTTCAAACATTGAAGAATCATAAGCACGTAAGAGTGAAGGATATAAATTGCCCACCCCAGTACCATGTAATGCTGATATTAGATGCACTTTTACATAAGGAATAAAGTTAAAACGGCGATCCATTTCGATCTTAATATAGTTTTTTTGATCTTGAGTCAAACCATCCCATTTATTGATGGCCACTACCAAAGCACGGCCCGCATCAAGTGCATAGCCAATCATATGCAGATCTTGATCAACGATACCTTCTTGCGCATCAATGACAATGACGGTCACGTTCGAATCTTCGATAGCTTGTAAAGTCTTGATTACTGAGAACTTCTCTACCTTTTCATCAATCTTACCGCGGCGACGTACCCCTGCGGTATCAATCAATACGTAATCTTTGCCATCGCGCTTATAAGGGATATAAATACTGTCACGAGTAGTTCCTGGCATATCGAACACGACGACTCGATCCTCGCCTAATAGACGATTGACTAGCGTTGATTTGCCGACGTTTGGACGACCAATAATCGCCAGCTTCAAACCTTGTGGCTCCACTATCGACTCTTTTTCTGGCATATCTGCAGTAATGACTTCAAGCAGATTACCCACACCTCGGCCATGACTAGCGGCCATAGGATAAGGCTCGCCAAGACCTAACGCATAAAACTCAGCAGGCGCCGAATCATGAGCGCCATCGACTTTATTAGCGACCACGTAGACAGGCTTGCCTAAAGTGTGCAAGAACTTACCAATCTCAGCATCAGCACCGATCATTCCTACGCGTGCGTCTACCACAAACACGACGATGTCAGCTTCATGAATAGCTGTATGCGACTGCTCAGACATATAATCATCGATATTACCGCTACCGTCATCTGCTTCACCGATACCACCAGTATCTACTACGATAAAAGCTTTATCTTCGTATTCAGCATCGCCATATTGACGGTCACGGGTCAAACCCGACAGATCAGCGACTAAAGCCTGACGACTTTTAGTAAACTGATTAAATAAAGTGGATTTACCAACGTTTGGGCGGCCAATTAAAGCGACCACGGGCTTGATACTCATGCGTTACTCTCAATGATAGTGTTTAAAAGCAAAAACAGCGAATACGCTGTTGATCACCTTAGACACTAATAAATAATAATAAAATTTTGCTAAAAACTTGCTAACAATAAGCTCATAGCTTATCAATAAAATCAAATTGGCATAACAAAACAAAAATAGCGATTAACGAGCCAGCTGCCAAACAGCGACTTGGCCTGAATTGCTTTGGGTTAGCAAGCGACTGCCTTGCACTTGTAAGGTATGCAGTGCGCCTTTGGTTTGGACGCGACTTACGATAGTACCTGTTGCTGAATCGAATAGATGTATTACCCCATCCAAGTCACCAACGGCAATATAGTTGCCTATCATCACAGGATTTGTCAATTGACGATAGCCTAGCTCATCGTTTTGCCATAACACTGCGCCGCTATTACGATCATAGGCGGCTACTTGACCTGCTAAACTGGTCGCTACTACTTGCTGAGCGTTGACTGCAAGAGACTTTAAGCTTGCTCGTTCATTCACGAATTTTACTTGTCTTGAAGCCAAGTCAATACCTAGCATCTGTCCACTATAGCTGATGGCGAACAGTTCATTATTGTCGACGATAGGTGCGCCATCGACATCACTCATACGTTCAACTTCACTGCTACCTGAGCCAACGCCAATACGACGTGACCACTGCGGCAGTCCGTTATCGACAGTAATAGCATGTAGACGACCGTCAGCGGTCGCCACTAGCGCGGTTTTATCGTCTAATAAGGTGGGCATAGCGCTGCCACGCACGCTAATATCAGGTACTTGAGTCGCAAACTGCCATACTGATTGACCATTTTGCAAAGATAATCCATGCAAAAAGCCATCATTAGCTGACAAAATGACTCGGTTATTACTGATCAAAGCTGGGCTGAGCACTGAGCCAGTTAATTGTTGCTGCCAACGCTTAGCACCTGTTGTGCTATCAAACGCCATAATCAAGCCGCTACGCGTACTAACAATAGCAGTTTGGCTAAAGTCGTCTAGTGCTACGCCACCTGTGATTTGATCGCCGACATTAACAGACCAAAGGCTTTGACCTGCGTTATTAAAACCTGATAAATCACCACCGCGTGAGGCAGTGACGATTTGATCATTACTATAGCCAACTTGTAGGCTAAGTGGATCTTTAGCACTAGCTTTTTTGCCAGCATCTACGTTGAATACAGGCTGTAGCACACTGATCGGTTGGGCGAGCTGAACCAATTTTACAGGATCATTGACCACGGGCTTAATACCTCGCTCACAGCCAACGACTGCACTGGTCATAAGCGCCAATACTGCGACATGCGTAACCATTGTTCTTATATTTTTTTTATTGACTAAGCGGTTATCAAGGCGAATAAGTAAAGTCATGGTTGGTTCTCATTACAAATAAGTGAACGATCTATAAAGGCTGAAATCTTTGCTCAAAAACTACAATCAATAGTTTAAGCTTTAAGTATATTTATTGTGCTGTTTGAGTCTCAGTATTTGCAGCGTCATCTGTTACAGGTTCTTGATTAACAGTCTCTGGATTAATAGCTGGCGCAGCAGCAGCTTGGACAAGCTCCGTAGGCGCATCGATAGACTCAGGCACTATACCCAAACTCTCCATTTTCAAAGCTAATACGGCTCGAGTTTCTTGACGCTTGCGTAGCAGCTCCCAAGCATTGTTGTAAGCCTGAACAGCAGCGTCTTTGTCATTTTGAGCCAAATAGATATCCCCTAATAGCTCTTGCTGACTGCCCTCAAAAGAGCTTGGCATATCGGTCTTAGCTTCGGTTAACGCCGCTTCAGCATCGCCTGCGGCTAGTAGAGTCTCAGCGTAACGCAAACGAGCTATGGCTGTAAGTCCTGCATCGCCAAGATCAATAGCTAGTGCCTGCTCAAAGCTCTTACGTGCTCCTGCAAAGTCATCGCTATCGACCTGTCCGCGAGCCTTTATCATTAGCGCTTGCCAAGCATAAACTGAGCTACCATGAGTGCTCACTAAAGTATCGATGTTAGCATTCAACTGCTTACGACTATCGGCAAGTGCTGTTAAAGCATCCGCTTCTAGGTCTGGATTTTGCGCCGCCAAACTGACTTGCTCATTTAACAGCTGAATATCCGCATATTGATCAGCGGCAACGGTATCGACCCGTGCATGGTTATTTTGCCAATAAGTCCAGCCAAAGTAACCTGCTAATGCCAGCAAAATAACGGTGATAATATTACCACCATATTGTTTTAACGCTTGCATTGAGCCATCTGGGTTTGACGTATTAGGGGTCAGAGCCATGAATATTTACCTAGTAAATTTATAGTAAGTGCAATCATTATGACTGTCAAATCAATAAAACACAGTCAATAAAACGAGCTATTTTATAATCAGATATTTATGTGTGTAGCAAAGTTTTGTTCGTCAGCGAGCCAGTCTTGAGCTACGCTTCGTTGCTCACCTGTTTGCATATCCTTAATACTGATCTCATTAGCGTCCAGCTCTTGCTGCGCAATGATAACCGTCAAGCGCGCGCCTGATTTGTCCGCTTTTTTCATTTGCGCTTTTAGTCCTGTAGCGCTCGCCATTCTAATACGCAAATCTGGACGCTGATAGCGAAGATTCTGGGCATAAGTCATACCTGCGCCATAAACTTCAGGATGCGCGGCAATAAAGACATCACAGGCAGCCGTTTCGCTAAAAGGAGCAACTGCGTCTATCAATAACAATAAGCGCTCAAGTCCCATCGCAAAGCCGACCGCAGGCTCAGACTTGACAGGCTTAGCATCAGCTTTATTATTGCCACGAGTGTCCGTTGATTTTAGCTGACCGACTAGGCTATCATAACGGCCACCAGCACAAACTGTAGCTTGGCTACCCAGCTTATCTGTCACCCACTCAAATACGGTTTTGTTATAATAATCAAGGCCACGCACTAGATGCGGGTTGATCTCAAACTTAATACCTAAAGCCATCAAATAGGCTTGTACTTGCTCAAAATGTGCCACACTATCTTCGCCTAGAAAGTCAGCAAGTTTTGGCGCATCAATAAGCAATGCTTGAGTACTCGCCTCTTTGCTATCTAAGATACGTAGCGGATTGGTAGTTAAACGGCGCTTGCTATCGTCATCGAGCTGATCTTGTTTATCGGTTAAATAAGCCACTAGGGCATCGCGATAAGCATGACGCTCATCAAGCTCGCCTAGGCTATTTAGTTCAAGACGCAGCTCATCTTTGAGACCTAACTGTTGCCACATCAGATGGGTCATCGCAATCAGCTCAGCATCCGCATCTGGCAGCGCACTACCAAAGCTCTCAACACCTATCTGATGAAACTGACGATAACGACCTTTTTGTGGACGCTCATAGCGAAACATAGGACCGATGTACCAAAGCTTTGGGGTATCACCGCGTAATAAGTTATGCTCAATCACTGCCCGCACGGCTCCTGCTGTGCCTTCTGGACGTAAGGTCAATGGTGTAGGTGGCTCAGACTTATCTATAAAGCTATACATCTCTTTTTCAACGATATCAGTAGCACCGCCAATAGCACGCGCAAACAGATCAGTCTGCTCAACGATAGGCAGACGAATATGCTCATAGCCATATCTAGATAACACGTCCGCTAATATAGACTCAAGCTTTAGCCACTGTGCAGACTGATCTGGCAAAATATCGTTAAACCCTTTAATAGCTTTGATCATGTGGCACTTATATCCTAAATTTTTAATTGTTATTTTTAGCCAATTTTACAAAATACTATTTTACGCGAATGATTTCATTTTCACGAGCTTTCTCGAGCACTTCCGCATGAGCGCGTACCATACCTTCGATTTCATCAACTAGATTATCCGTATCGATAAGATGGCTCTTCTCGCCCATACGGTAGACTAGTGATCGACGCGCGGCTCCTACAACACCAATATCCGCTTCTTTGGCTTCGCCTGGTCCATTAACCTTGCAGCCAATCACTGACAGATTCATCGGCTCACGAATATCCTCTAGGCGTGCTTCCAAAGCAGTCATCACCCGTATCACATCGAACTCTTGACGTGAGCAACTAGGGCAAGCAATAAAATTCACCCCGTTTGAGCGAATATTTAATGACTTGAGAATATCATAGCCAATTTTGATTTCTTCTTCAGGCTCAGCGGCGAGTGATATACGGATCGTATCGCCTATGCCATCAAGTAATAATCCGCCAAGCGCAATAGCAGATTTGACTGCACCCGTACGATAGACACCCGCTTCGGTCACCCCAAGATGTAATGGGTTATCGATCTGTGCTGATATTAGACGATAAGCATCCAAGGTCAAAAATACATTGCTAGCTTTGACTGACACTTTATATTGATCAAAGTTGAGACGATCCAAGATATCGATATGACGCATAGCGGACTCAAGCATAGCCTCGCCCGTTGGCTCAGTATATTTGCGCTGAATCTCTTTTTCTAGAGAGCCTGCATTAACACCGATACGAATAGGAATATTATGGTGACGCGCGCAAGCGACGACTTCGCGCACTTTAGCATCGCTACCGATGTTGCCAGGATTAATACGCAGACAATCAGCGCCTGCCTCGGCTACTGCTAAAGCAATCTTATGATCAAAATGTATATCAGCGATGAGTGGTACACTCACTAATTTGCGAATCTCACCAAAAGCGGCAACACTCTCCATAGTCGGTGTAGATACACGCATAAGATCTGCGCCCGCTTCTACACAGCGCTCTATTTGCGCAACAGTGCCCGGGATATCACAAGTATCCGTATTAGTCATGCTTTGTACGCTGATCGGTGCATCACCACCAATAGCAACGTCACCGACATATATATTTTTGGTAACACGGCGAACGATAGGTGCTGATGTTGACATAATTAATCCTTTTCAAATACAAACTGTAAATAAGTCTAAAAATATTAAGGAGTCAATGCGAAGCTAGCTTGCTGACCTGTTGCATACTGCTCTAAGGCAACGGGCTGTTGATTCGCAATTAGCTCAACATTATTGATATTATCAATAACAATATTAAAAGGCGGCACACCAGAGAGCTGATAACTACCTTGGGTCTGCTCACCGCTAATCAAACTATTACCATTAGCATCAATGACTCCAACTGAGGCGGTATCACTCAATTTGAACTGCAATATAGCAGTTGCTGCAACATCACCACCCAAGTTTAACGCTGAGCCTGAGGCGCCAACACTAGTATCAAGCTCATCAATAGCAGCCCCTTGGGTCTGCTCCGATAGCGTTATATCCTCAGATATAGGCGTGACTTCCTCAGTATCTTGGGTAGCATTAGTTACCATACGGAACAAAAGCACGGCTAAAATAATAAGCGCAATCACAGCTAGTATTAATAAGGGATTGAAGCGGATACGGCTGCGATTATCGCGCTGTAACGTACCCATAGGCCGCAGTGGCGACTCAATATTACCCATGGCACGCGGCTTTAGCTCATTAGGATAGGCATTATCAAAGCTACTAGCCACCTGTACAGGATCTAATCCTAAAAACTTGGCGTAGTTAATAGCGAATCCACGCGAAAAAGCCGCTTGTGGCAGATTAGCAAAATCTTCATCCTCTAAAGCTTGCAAATGACGCTTGAGTATAAATAACTCGCTTGCCACCGTCTCTAAGCTCATCTGCTTAGTCTTGCGAGCGTTTTGCAACATAACACCGAACGATTTCTGAGCGGTTGATTGATTAGTAGATGGTGGGTTGGTCATTTCCATGGAGCCTCTGGATTGTTAAGCCAAGTCTTAAGTTGTTTTGCCTCAATGCTTAAAGGATAAGCGGAGAGCAGCTGTTGTGCCAATTGTTGACGGGTCGTAGTATCGTTTTGTGCAGCCGCTAATTTGATGCCTTGTAGCAATAAGCGTGGGCTAATACCTTGACCTTTTACCAGTATCAAAGTCTCATCATAAAGCTGTTGCGCTTGGATAATACGCTGCTCTTCAAGCAACAAATCAACCAATTCTATATGGGCAATTAAGCTATTGCGATTACCCTCTAGCGCCCGTAAAAAAGCTTTGGCTGCTAAAGTATGATTATCAAGCTGTAAATAAGTCCGCCCTAAATTTTCAAGAGCTCCAATACGGCCTTCGTAACCTAGTGTCGCACCTGCAATCTCAAACTGAGCAACGGCTTCATTATAGCGCTGCATCTGTGATAAATAGACGCCATAATTATTACGCGCCTGCGTAAAGTCCGCGTCTAATGAAATAGCCTGTCTAAAGTACTGATCGGCCTTTTCAAGATTAAGACGGCTGCCTTCTTGCTGCAATAAAACGCCCATCATATCATAGGCGGGCGCATATCGGCTATTAGCAGCAAAAGCTTTTTCTAGTTGCCGCTGAGCAGCATCTAGCTCGTTTTTGCGAATGTACTGCGCTGCAAGAGAGGTACGAACGCGAGCAATCTCTTGTTTATCTGAGCTGCGACTATCTGTAGGCTCAGTTGAAGTCTGGTAACGCGTACTACCGGTTAGATCGGTGGCCGTATTAGAGGTACTTTGACAGCCTGTTGCCAATACGGTCAGCAAGACACAGCTAGCTACTTTTACTTGAAATCCTCTATTACCTGAGGAACTCAAAAGAAATAGCTTTAGGGGTTGCAGACTATCATTAGAGTCTAATTTATCACTAAGTTGACAAAAATATCTATAAATCATTATGACCGCCATAGTAGCGCTAGGATTCAATTAGCCAGTAGTTTAATAGATTTGAAGCTAATAAGTACAATTTAGTTGCTATTAATTCTACTAGCTACACTTCTATCACGGTAAGGATAGAGAAATGAAAGCAATCGGCATGGTTTAGATATTACTCAGTCGCCTCTATATTACTGGACTTTAAGTTACTACGATCTTTTATACTTTGTTGCCAAGCTGCCGAGCGTCGGGTGCGATCCGCTACTTGCCCGACCAGCTGACCACAAGCGGCATCAATATCATCACCGCGGGTTTGGCGGATAGTGCAGACAAACCCTGCTTGGCTAAGTATATTACTAAAAGCATGGATACGATTGTTACTAGACTTATCATAGCCTGCATGCGGAAAAGGATTGAATGGAATAAGATTCACCTTACTTGGCAAATCAGCTAGCAGAGCGACTAACTGTTCAGCGTGCTCATTACTATCATTGACGCCATTGAGCATGACGTATTCAATGGTCACATGCTTTTTGTGGCGCGGATTGGCATCAAACACGTAATTTCGCGCCGCTGCCATCAGCTCACTTAGAGGATATTTTTTGTTAATAGGTACCAGCTCATTGCGTAGCTCATCATTGGGCGCATGTAGCGATATCGCTAATGCCACATCGATATCTTTGGCAAGCTGATACATTTTGGGCACTACCCCTGAGGTTGACAAGGTCACGCGGCGCTTGGATAGCCCATAAGCATGATCGCTGAGCATCAGCTCCATCGAGCTGACAACAGGTGTATAGTTAAGTAGCGGCTCACCCATGCCCATCATGACCACATTGGTCACCTGATTGTCCCACAAGCTATGATCGACATGCTCAAGACTGTCATGATCATCTGTCATATAAGAAGCGTTAGCAACCCAAAGCTGACCTAAAATCTCAGCCGCGGTTAAATCCCGTTCAAAACCCTGCTTGCCCGTGCTACAAAAGCTACAGTCGAGCGCACAGCCCACTTGGGAGGAGACACATAAAGTCTTACGGCCGTTCTCTTTGCTGTCATCAGCAGGTATCAATACGGTCTCGACTAATGAGCCGCCTGTCACTTCAAACACCCATTTACGTGTACCATCATCACTATATTGACGATGAATCACCTTTGGTGGAATAACACAAGCATTAGCAGACAATTTATCACGTAATCCTTTGCTTAGATTGGTCATCTGCTCAAAGTCTGTGACCCCTTGCTGATAAATCCATTTAATCACTTGGGTAGCACGAAACGGCTTCTCACCAATGCTTTTGAAATAGTCTGCCAGCTGCGCCTGTGTCATACCCAATAGGTTGGTCTTAGCCATCGCCTCATCGGTCAGCTTGATGCTATTGAGCCTAGTGGATTTAGATGCTTTAGTTGGCGTATGTGCTTGTACTGGCTGCGTAGACGTGGCTGTATTCATAGCCGTTTTTTCGATGGTAGTGAGCGTTGACATAAGAGATGGCCTTTTTACTGAAACTGATTTTACAATTTTTAGATACTTTCATAGATGCTTTTTACAGGTACTGTTTATGAGTGCTGTTTATGAATACTACAATAAGCAATCCGTTATGAGCGCAATACTTCAGAATAAAAGCTTATGCTGATAAGGGATTGATTACGTTATAGCGGACATTATAAAGCAATAGTCATGATGAGGGGAGATCATCTAAATTTCAATACAAGCGCTTTGATGACTTACTACCCTAATAACTAAAACGGCTTATACCCATAAGATATAAGCCGTTTTATGTGACTATTTAACAATGCTACAGAGTCATACTACAGCCATCAATTAGTAATAAATCAACAGCAGAGCATATTAACGCGTGCGAGCACAAACTTCGTCATCATTGAAGAAGTAGCTGATTTCGCGCTCAGCTGATTCAGCTGAATCTGAACCATGTACCGCGTTTTCATCGATGCTGCTAGCAAAGTCCGCACGGATAGTGCCTTTGTCAGCATCTTTTGGGTTGGTTGCGCCCATGATTTCGCGATGCTTAGCAATAGCGTTCTCGCCTTCTAGTACCGATACTAATACTGGGCCTGACATCATGAATGACTTTAGATCATTATAAAATGGACGTTCAGCGTGCTCAGCGTAAAAACCGCCCGCTTTCTGATCATCAAGTTGTAGCATTTTTGCGCCAACGATTTTTAGACCAGCTTGTTCAAAACGATCATAGATAGCGCCGATATGGTTGCCGCCAACCGCGTCAGGTTTGATAATAGATAAAGTACGTTCGATAGCCATGTAAAGCTCCTAGTTGATTACTAAAGCGGAATTTTAATTTATAAATTACTATTCATAAACTTAGGTATCAAAATATTAGCTTAGGCTATTTTAAAACTGAAAAAAACAAACCGATATTGCTAATAAATGATTGCTGACTATTATAATGATTAAGGCTATAAATGATAGGATTAATTTATGGAGTGTCACTATTGAAACGTGATAATTAATCTAAGTCTGATATAAAATCTTTGAACCATAAGTCTTGGTGTAACGACACTAAATCTGGATCTTCAAGTAAATGACTTTTATGCGGTAAAGTTTTATTTGCCTTACATGTCATTAGTTTTATCTTAGCTTCCTCAATTTTATCTAATCGAATGTAAGCACATGCAAGATTATAGACATCTTTGGATTCAAGTTCTTCGGCTATCAAAAGTTTTTCTAGCGCTTGCTGATTGTAGGAACTATCCTTTTCTAACTCAGCTAATCTCAAAAAACCTGTCCCTAAAAGAAGCTTATTATAAAAATATAACGGTTGAATTTTATCTGCTTTTTCGAACTTGGCAATACTTTGCTTATATGTTTCTATGTCTTGCGTTAAGTCAGCTACATCGTATAGAATTAGACCCCAATCGATATGAATTTCATGCATATTTGGTTGTAATTTTTCTGCTTTTTCAAAACGTGTAAAGATAGGTTCGAGCGTATCTTTTTTTATATCTAAATCATTGCTATTAAGTTCTAGCCAATCTTTGTTTGCTTGATTAATTTGTGCCCAAGCATACATATATTTAATTTCCTCACTTATAGTACTTGTATTATTGTTAACTAAATTTTTATCTATTTCTTCTTCTATGGCACTTATAACCTCATTATATTTACCCTTCATCATGAAATTTGATAACTCTGCTGAAAAAGACAGTGTTTGTTTTCCGAGCTCTACCATTTGCTGACGTAGGTCGCTTAATATATCAATTTTATCGTCAGTATTAGGTATTGGAAAATTAGTAACTTCGTCTAATACTTCTATCGTATGTTGAGCATGTTTAGTAAAAAATTCAGGTGAACATTCAAGATTTTGCATAAGACTTACAAAGAAATCATCTGCATCTTGCCCGCCAATATAATAAGCATGATTGCTATACTTTTTAAAGAAATCTTGCAAATGTTCTGGTATTTCGTTGTCATATCCGACCCAGAACAACCTTTGTTCGCCACAATAATGTTTATCAATTTGCTCAAAAAAGCCATCGTTAAAGCCACTGTAGCCTGCAACTATCACAGGCGATGTATTCAGAGTCTGAGCAATAAAATTAGTCATATTGTTAGCATGATTTTGTGTCTCATGTTCATCATTCAACTGCCGAAAACCGTAACTTTGACCATGCAAATAAATAATCGAAGGGTCAATAATGAGATTCTGAAGATTAACATCAGCATTAGTAAAGTCATAGATAGCAGGGTATAAACCAATTAATCCACAAGCTCGCATCAGTATGTTATCAAAATTAAAAGTTAATACTCTTTGTACATATCCATTAGTCATTAAAGATGCTAAACCAATATGCGCCCAATTGATACTTGCTTTTGCAATGTGATTTTGAAGCAACTGCCTTCTTTCTTGATGAGTTAAAGCATTCATACATTTGTTGTAATTGCTTCTATCTTCATCAGTTAAATTACTCAACTGCACATCAAATTTATCGTTCATTTCTGTAACTAGTTGACCTGCTAAAGGTATTCCTGAAGACTTAGAGCACCCTGCTCCTGTTAACATTACATAGGGATTTGCATTATCTTTAGCTTGTCTCATTAATTCAGCAATGTTAGCAATGCTGAAGGTCGGCTGCTTCTTATCAGAAGAAATCCCTAGTTCAATGAAAAATTTCTTATTAATTTGTTTTTTTATATTTGACATTGCTATCCCTATAAATGTGAAAAACCCCATGAAACAACATGAGGTTCTTATAATAAATTACAATAGTTGACTTTAGATTATCTAAGCATCGTACGGATCACGCAATACGATCGTTTCTTCACGATCAGGGCCCGTCGAGATAATATCAACAGGACAATCGATCAATGCTTCGATACGCTTGATATAGATTTTAGCGTTTTCAGGTAAGTCGTCATAGTTAGTCACCCCAACCGTTGACTCGCTCCAACCTTGCAGGGTCTCATACTTTGGCGTTACTGACTCATAAAATTCAGCATCATGAGCGCCTGCACATTCAGTCTCTGGCACATCATAACCGACACCGATGCGCAGCTCCTCCAAACCGTCTAAAACATCAAGCTTAGTCAAGCAAATCCCAGATAGAGAGTTCAACACTACCGCACGGCGTAAGGCCTCAGCATCAAACCAACCACAGCGACGCGCACGCCCCGTAGTCGCACCAAACTCATGACCGACTTTAGCTAAATGCGCGCCAACATCATCGAACAGCTCGGTTGGGAAAGGGCCACTACCAACACGAGTGGTATAGGCTTTGGTAATACCCAATACATAATCTAAGTATAGTGGTCCAATACCCGTCCCTGTCGATACGCCACCAGCGGTCACGCTTGAGCTGGTTACGAACGGATAAGTCCCATGGTCGATATCTAATAAAGTGCCTTGCGCGCCTTCAAACATCAAGTTCTTACCAGCAAGACGCATCTGATTTAATTCTTCAGTTACATCCGTAACCATGCCTTTGATGGCTTCTTTCCACTCTTGACACAGCGCAAAGGTCTCATCAAAATCAATAGCATCGACTTTATAATATTGAGTTAATTGAAAGTTATGGTATTCAATTAAATTACGTAGCTTTTCCTCAAGATCATCACGGAACAGATCAGCCAGCTTGATCGCACGGCGAGCGACTTTATCTTCATAAGCGGGACCAATGCCGCGACCGGTCGTACCGATTTTGCCACTGCCACGTTTGGCTTCGCGAGCTTGATCAAGCGCAACGTGATACGGCATGATAAGCGGGCAGTTTGGCGAGATACGCAAACGCTCGCGTACGGGTACATTGTTATCTTCTAACCCTTTCATCTCTTTAAGCAGGGCATCAGGTGCAAGCACTACACCATTACCAATAAAACAAGTCACCCCTTCGCGTAGAATACCTGATGGAATCAAATGTAGTACTGTCGTTTTTCCATCGACTACCAGTGTATGTCCTGCGTTATGGCCGCCTTGAAAACGGGCTACCGCTGAGGCTTTTTCGGTCAATAAATCGACGATTTTGCCTTTACCCTCATCGCCCCATTGACTTCCTAAAACTACGACATTCTTACCCATGATAAATCCTCAGATGTGTTGAAATGTATAATAAAACTTTAGCTTGATTAAGTATTAATTTATATTTATAAAAATTACTTTTGAAAACTATTAAGACTTTTGAAACAAATAATTTAAAGTAAATAACGACTAAATAGTTTCTAACTGCCAGTTGTCCTCGATCATACTCAAGCGATGACTGATATCTTTTGGACAGTCATTGGCATCTAATGGCATAGTGACGCGATAGCCTTTATTGCGTAAATCCGCGACTTGGCTTTGCAAATTCTGTAATTGATCACTAGTACCAGTAGTCATATCGCTATAATTAACCACAACTATATTGGCCGGCTCAAGCTCTATGTGCGCCAGCAATCGGCTAACATCCATACTAAAACCAGTAGCCTCACGAAGCTGCTGCATTCCATCAAAGCGCCCACCGCGTACTAGCGGCTGGGTCTCGCTATTGATATAGCCATTAAATACGATGCCCGTATGATAATGATAACCCGATAATTCAGTGATATCGATACTAACCTCACACTGCCACTGCTCTTGCAAATGGGTTTTAAGACGCTGTAGCTCCTCAACGGCTGTCGCAATATCGTTATCTTGCTGCGCAGTATTTGAGAGCTTCGCAGATAGCTGTGTCATATCATGACCAAACCGCGCTAAAGCATAAAAATCTGCGCCCATATCCAAGCTTTGGCAGACTCGTTTTAGCTCAGGCAGATTCTTATTGGCATACAGATGCATCAGCTGCTCAGTATCACTCTCGGACAGATCCGCTAACACCGATAAGCGCTTAAATATCGCTACATGCCCTAAGTCCACATGCAGATCAGCGCTCATATTAAGACTATTGACTAAGCTAAATAGCACATCTATCAGCTCAATATCAGCATCAAGCGACTCGCAACCAAAGATTTCAGCGCCTAATTGTAATGGTGTACGCGAACCGAACAGACCTGTCGGTAGCGTATGAATAACATCGCCTGCATAACAATAACGCGCAATGCCCTCACCGCCCCATTGCGCATCAATACGTAAAATCTGTGGCGTGATATCAGCACGTACGCCCATTAAGCGCCCTGTCAGCTGATCAATAATCTTAAAGGTTTGGCGCTTTAGATCCTCTGAGGCTTCACTCAATAAAGACTCTGTAAACTCAATCATCGGTGGAGAGACGAGCTGATAGCCCCTACTAATAAGCTGCTGAGTCAGTCGGTAGCGCAGTACTTCTTGCTTTTGCGCCTCATCAAACAACACATCGACCACCCCATCAGGGAGTAGCCAACTATTCGCCACTTCATTAGCAAAATTACTCAAATGAAAATTACTCAAGTAGGGATTAGAATCAGAGGTTACAGCGTTAGAACTAGCAGACACGATAAATCCTTGTTTGGCATAGCGCTTACCCAAAAGCGCAGCACTATTGAGATTTTGACATTGTTGTTAAGTAAGACAAATTTATAATGTAAAAGTGCATATCAATGACTCACAACTGACAAACTTTAAAAAAGCTATGAGGGTAGCACTACAAATATGATTCTGACACGCAACATTAAAGCTCAATTATAGAACTGAGTGCTAAATTTAACTATGCGCTTTAACTATAAATTATGATCATTCAAAATAACGAAACACTTAAATTTGAACGCTTAATGACCTGTCAACTTATGGCTTTAGTTTAGCATAGCAACTAAACTTCGCATAGCGACAATTGTGTTTGTCTCACACTTTTACAAGTTACCCTTAACTCATTTTACCTCTAACAAAATCTATTGATAACTAGATCTATAAATAAGGTAGCCAACCTTATTCGAGCGACAATTAGACCGGCTCATGCTACACTAGCGCATATTTTTATCATGCAAATTATCCAATAACAATCAACCTTTTAGGAGGCTTTATGTCATCTGATTATCATCCTAATCCAGCCGTCAATCAAACCAATGTTTTAGGTACGGCCCTTGCCAGCTGTTGTTTTGATCCTATTACGGGCTACTATCGTAACGGCTTTTGCCATACAGGCAATCACGATGTCGGTCAGCATACCGTCTGTGCCAAGATGACCAGTGAGTTTCTCAATTTTTCTGCCAGTCGCGGTAACGACTTGATTACCCCTCTACCTGAGTATAACTTTGCCGGTCTCAAACCTGGTGACTATTGGTGTATCTGTGCGCTGCGTTGGGTTGAAGCTCTAGACTTTGATATTGCACCACAGCTTAAGCTTGAGGCTTGCCATGAGAGCCTATTAGCCTTAGTCGATATTGAGACGCTAAAAAGCTATGCTATATAACGGCTATTTTTAGCTTTATCACGACTGAACTTACACTATTAATGAGTAAGTATTTATTAGTAATTATTCATCGTGATCACTGATAGCAACTTAAGGAGGGCAATATGCAAGACGATCATGATTTATCTGTTAAAAAGAGCACCCATATTGCACCTGATACTAATATAGATTATATCTATTCAGATATGATTGATTATGATAGTTACATCTACGGCGATGCAGATGCTACGCCAGAGGATACGCTTGAGACCATGACGGTTTATGATCCTGATGCCGATCGCTTTGAGGATATTGATGTCTCGAGTATGGATGAAGTGGTCAATTGCTATGCATACTCGCGTAAGACGGGCGAGCAAACGAGCCAGCTTGAGCTAAGCGATGTCAGTAAATCCCTGAAGAATAACAATCAGTTTATCTGGCTTGGTCTATATGAGCCGAGCTTGCAGACTATCGCCAAAGTGCAGAATGCTTTTGACCTTCATGAATTGGCTATAGAAGATGCTTTTGCTGATAATCAACGCGCCAAAGTGGAGAGCTATAATAACGACACCATATTCTTAGTGGTACGTACCGCTAAGCTTGAAGATAATTTTATTCGTTATGGCACAACAGCAATATTTATGGGTAAAAATTATCTTATTACTATTCGTATAGGCCCCTCGAACGCTTACACCCCTATCCGTGAGCATTGTCATTTACGTCCTGAAAAGCTCAGAATGGGGCCGATCTTTATTCTGCATGCCGTGCTTGATTTTATTGTCGATAACTATCTGCCAGTGACCGACAGATTGGGTAGCTATTTACGTGAGCAAGAGCGCAATATCTTTACTTACGAGTTCAATAAAAGCACGCTGAAAAACCTTTATGAAATTAAGTCGCAACTGGTACACATGCGCGCAGTAATCCTACCCGTACAAGATATTTGCAACTTCTTTATTAACCATCAAAAAAGCGATCTCGTTCCTGCCTTCCCTAATGCCGCAAAGCCCTACTTTCGTGATATCAATGATCATCTGCTGCGCTCACTCGATGCCGTTAATGGTCTAAATGAGATGTTAAGTTTGGCCATGGATACTTATATGGCTATGGTCAATATGGGACAGAATGAGGTCGTGCGTAAGCTTGCTGCATGGGCGGGTATTCTTGCCGTACCGACTGCTGTCGCTGGTATCTACGGGATGAACTTTGACTTTATGCCAGAGCTACATTGGCGGTATTCTTACTTTGTGGTTTTATTCTTAATCTTAGCGGCTTGTGGCTATTTATATTATAAATTTAAGAAAGTGAAGTGGCTATAAAGCAAAGCCACGCAAACGAAACGACAACATGATCATAGACTTCATTATTATTCTAAAAATTTAAGATCACTTTAGAAACTTTATACAGTCAGCTTATAAAACCAGCTGGCTGTTTTTTTGTATATTTTTTATATAGATATTGATAATAGTTATCATTTGTAATATTATTCGCATTAAATGTTTCTAGCTCATTGCTCTGTTACTTAGACAACTACTCTATTTTGTAAATCATATACTGAGACTTCTATGCGCTTATCCCCATTGGCTCAAGTTTTATCACTTTCAACGATGGTTTTGCTACTTACTGCTTGTAACGACAACAATGACTCTGATAATACTCCTGTCATCCGCGATGTTACCCCGCCATTATTGACTACAAACAGCGACTTTGATGACAGTACAACTGCCGTTGCTGCTAGTTTTATTTCAGGTCAAGTTCAAGACACTGGCGGGATCAAATCATTAACTTATGGAGTCAATGATAACCCTATTCAGACTCTTAGCTTAGATGCTGACGGCAACTTCACTGATACTATCTTGCTAGCATTAGGAGACAATCAAGTTACCTTAACTGCAACAGACAATGCAGATAATATCACTACCTCTACTAAGACTCTCTATTTAGGCGATACTATTGCCGCTGGTGGGTCTCATACTGGTGCACTTAGAGATGGGCATCTCTATAGCTGGGGACGCAATAACTACGGTCAAACTGGTCTAGGATCAGTCACTAAGTTATCTGAAAATAACAACTCGGTCATACCCCTACATCCCAATACGCCATTTATGATGAGCAGCACTCCTATAGACCTCATTAGCATTGGTTTTAACCAAAATCATTCCTTAGCCATAGCACAGGATGGGCGTGTTTATAGTTGGGGCGAAGACAAATCTGGTCAATTAGGTCGTGGTGATTTAGGTCGCGACAACTGTAGTAGCACTGAAGACTGCCGTCTTGATATTGGAGCGATAGCAAATATTGAGAATGCAGTTATGGTTGCACCAGGATATAGTCATAACCTAGTACTCACTCAAGATGGCACGGTTTGGGCAATGGGCGCAAATGGTCAAGGACAATTGGGCAATGCTACTATCACATCCAGTAGCAGTAGCATACCTGTCAAGGTTGATTTTTCGGCAGCAACTGACATTGGTCATATTGTGCAAGTTGCTGTCAGTTCTGGTAGCTCCTACGCGCTAGATGATAAAGGTCAGGTTTGGGGTTGGGGTAGCGATGATTATGCGAATTTGGGTAAAGGCATCGCTTGCACAACCGCTAATAATTGTATTAATGAGAATCCAGTGCCTGTGCGTATTACCGTTATTATAGACACAGCAACTGATGAAAAGGTTACTCAACTAGCCGCAGGTCGTGATCATGTACTAGCACTAACTAATAAAGAGTCTGTCTACGGTTGGGGGATTAATTCTAGTAGTCAAGTAGGCTACAACGGTCAACAATTTAAAGATACTGAGAACGCTTGGGACAGAACTATAACCGCTCCAACCAAACTACCTTGGTTCGCTGATAAAGAGGTAAAGCGGGTCTATGCTAATGGCAACTCTAGTTATGTATTACTAAATAACGGCAAAGTTTATCCATGGGGTATGTTTGGCGAGACCAATAGTGAAGGCCGAACTATATATAACAATTTAGATGAGCCCAATGATAACCTGCCGAGTTTGACAGATATTGAAAATATAGGTATGGGCGCTCTACATCTTATTGCACAAGACAAGAGCGACCACTTATATACTTGGGGTTGGAGCTTTGAGGGCTCAATAGGTAGCAAGCTCGCTACTAATATTTGGATGTATAACGTGCCCTTCTCTATTAGTCTACCTACTCAATCAGCTGTCAATTAAATCTATCCGTTAATAACTGATTACTTACTGGTAGTAGCACCATAATAAAAGGGCCGCATTAAATGATGTCGCCCTTTTTTATCCTATCTATTTATCATTATTTCTATTCATTATCATTTAACTCTATTTCCAATCACCCTGTTAGGTAACGCCATGTCTTTATTAATCAGCTCATTACCGAAACCTCATTCAATGTACTTATCTTTTGCAGCGCGCACAACATTACTCGTTTTAATAGTCGCTCTTAGCGCGTGTGGTGGCTCAGATGATGATACGCCATCAAGCAACCCAAACCTGCCCGACATACCTAGTAATCCTACTCCAGAAGTCGATACCAATTGGCTACCAGCAGGTGGCGTGGCAACTATCAGATCGGACATTTCACGACCGTTTTTACAGATTATTCCTACTCTACCAACGAGTAGTTTGGGCAATATATCAGCGGGTCGTGAGTTGTTTATTACGCAATGGACACCAGCAGGCGAAGGTCGCGTATTATTTGATGGTGTTGGCCCAATCTTTAATGCCAACGCTTGTACTCAATGTCATAGTAGCGAAGGCCGTCAGCCTACTTATGCACCCAATGGCGAGATGAGAGACGCTATCTTATTTAGATTAGGTAATAAACAAGGTATAGCTCACTCCTATTACGGTGAGCAAATGCAGCATCAAAGCATAGACTCAAGCGTCGCTACAGAAGGCAAAATGCTCTACGATGTTATCACTGCTGTAGATAGCCCTTTAAGTACTGTCAGCTTTAGCTTTATTCCTACTGACTCTAATCAGCCATTAGGCGATAGTGCTATCAGCGGACGGATATCACCGCAGCTGGTCGGTATGGGTATGTTAAACCTCATTCCTAATGTTGATATCATCGCAGCAGCAGACGCTGATGATGTCAACGAAGATGGTATTAGTGGTCGTGTACATTGGGTCATTGAAGGCAGTCAACAGCAAATTGGTCGCTTTGGCTGGAAGGCTATTAATTCAAGTCTGCGCATTCAAAATGCCAATGCTATGTCACAAGATATGGGCTTAACCACTTCAGTATTTGCAGAGCCTAATTGCACGGTTAGTCAGTTCATTTGTAAAACCTTGCCCAATGGTGGGTTTGCAGGTGGGCCTGAGGTCATCGATGAAAGCTTAGATGCGGTAACAGAGTTTATGACTGCCTTAGCTGTTCCTGAGCGTCGTATTGGTAATTTGCAAACCTTTAATCAAGGCGCTACTTTATTTGCTCAAACAGGCTGTGCTGGCTGCCATACACCTAAGCAAAAAACCGGAGATAGCCTGCGTTTTCCTTTATTATCCCAACAAACGATCTATCCTTATACGGATTTATTACTCCATGATATGGGCACAGGTCTTGATGATGGCGTAAAAGAGAAAAACGCAGAAAGCTATGAGTGGCGCACGCCACCACTTTGGGGTATTGGTATTGTCGCTCGTGATCCAGAGGCGCGGTTTTTGCATGATGGTCGCGCGAGTAGTTTGACTGAGGCGATACTTTGGCATGGCGGTGAGGCAGAAAGCACAAAAAACCGCTTTGAGCAACTTCCTGACGATGAAAAGCAAATCTTGCTAACCTTCTTAAACGGTATTTAAATTCCAAATTACAGCATTTGACACCATAAAAAAGGGCTTATTCGTTAGCCCTTTTTATGGTGTCAAAGTGATCATTCAGGCTTCTATTCGCGGCGATTTTTCGTACGGCTATCAGGTATCTGAGCATTATCAGGTAGCAGCGTTTTCATGATAGAAGTCCTATGCTGACCCTCTAAATTATCCTCTGGACGACCATAGGTTCTAGCCGTCCATGTCAGTATCACAATAGACGCACTCAATAAGATAATCACCACAGAAATCGTTGCGAGTAACCATAAATGAAAATAATCAGAGACGGCTTGTACATCCACCACTAAATGTCGTGACAATGCCGTTATCGCAATAAATATCAGAAACTGCACAGGTAGGCGATGGGTCTTAAAATAAATACCGATCATAGCGAGCAATTCTAAATAGATAAACAACATTAAGATATCTTTTAGCGCTGCTGAGCCTTTTTGAAAGATGTAAAAGAACTCTTTACCTGCCGTCCAGATCACAACTAAGCTGATCAAAAATAAAATGATATAGTGAGAAATATCAACGAACTCTCTGCCAATATGCTGTAATCGCTCATGAATATCTAGATTTTTTTTAGCCATTTGAGACCCTATCAACTTTTTTGTTTGGTTGATTTAGTCTGATACCACTCTATAGCATCAGACGCCTTATCTATGGTCAATAAATATTTAAATCCGTCATTTATTTGCTAAGCGTACTCGTCTATAAATCAGCTGATTTCTCAGCTGCGATCACCGTTTGGCGAATAAGGGTATTAATAGTCATAGGCCCGACGCCGCCTGGTACTGGTGTATAAGCACTGGCAATATTTTTAACACCACTCATTTCGATATCACCGACGCCGCCATTATCAGTAGGATGGAAGCCGGCATCGACTACTACTGCGCCCGCTTTTATCCAGTCCGCCTTGATAAGCTCAGGGACACCGACAGCACCAACGATAATATCTGCACGTTGCACATGAGCGGCTAAATCTTCAGTTCTGGAATGGCAAATCGTCACCGTACAATTAGCGTTGAGTAGCATCATCGCCATCGGCTTACCTAAGATAGGACTACGACCGACGACAACCGCTTGCTTGCCTGAAAGCTCAATATGGTGATGATTTAGCAAGTGCATGATGCCTTGTGGCGTACAAGAGCCAAAGGCTGATTCCTGCATACTCATACGACCAAAACCTAAGCAAGTCACCCCATCAACATCTTTTGCTAGATCAATTTTCTCAAAACAGGCGCGCTCATCAATATGACTCGGTACAGGATGCTGAAGCAAAATACCGTGGACATCTTGATTATTATTAAGCTCATCGATCTTTGCCATTAACTGCTCAGTAGTCGTTTCACTTGGCATCTCAACCTTAATAGAATCCATACCAACTCGCTTACAAGCATTGCCTTTCATGCGCACATAAGTCGCAGAGGCTGGATCAGCACCAACCAAAATCGTCGCCAAAATCGGCGTACGTCCTGTCTTGGCTTTGATACTTTCAACGCGGCTGTATAACTCTTGTTCTATCTGCTTGGCAAGTATTCTGCCATCCAAAACAGTAGCGGAATCTTGAGAAGCTGGCGACTCTTGAGCAATTGACATGATAACTCCAGTAGAAAAAGCAATAAAAAAGGACAGCGCGCGTAAATATCTTACAGGCCTGTCCTTTGCTAAGTGAGCGTTTGATAGCGGTTATTGTACCTTTGTTCCTAGCAAAAGCCCAGCCACATGCACCATTCAGCATAAAATCTAGCAAATTTTTTGTCGCAAAATATAACTTGTTAAAACTGAATGGTCAGGGTACCTACCCGTTTATAACGTCTATAGATTTGAGCTCAGAACCATTATAGGGTATTCTCTTGGAGTATTAATGTTACCTAGGTTTAACGCAGTTGTAGTCTTATTTATCAATAGTAATGCCAAAATCACTATATTTACCTTATAAGAATGCAACCTAATTTTTTGCAATTGAATAAAATCAAGTGTGCAACTCATCTGCAACTGGCCGATAATTTTGTGCCAAGTTACCTACTACAGCAGATTGGCTCGTAAGCGATGGTCGTTCTTGCGACAATCTTAGCTGTCAGCTTTAACTACAGATTATTTATCTCTGTACCTTCAATGTTCACTTAGCAGTACTCATTGAAAACACTTAGGGTCTGTTGAACATTCATAAATGAGCACTGCTGATAGCTAAAATGGTTCTAGTTTAAGTAAAAATCGCAGGCAATGCAGATGCCTTGGCTAGATTTTTACAACGAATAGAGCGATTTTAGCATCAGCCTACAAGGACAGGACTCTTTTTTGCCGATTCGTCATTAAAAAGATCCGCTTAGAATGACTAAACTAGATATTTTTAATCTAAAATCGCCTAAAAAATAGTCACTGTCAGTGCCATGATCGAATGTTCAACAGACCCTAATCTATAAACATTAAACTTATAGACACTTAGCTAAAAATTCTTAGTTAACGAGTGCTTAGCTAGTAAGTACTTAGTCTTGATTGTCGCAACAATATATAGCTATCTATTATCACGGCTATTCGTGTAATCGCTGTGCCTTCAATAGACACGCCTTAGAATTATAGTGCTAGACATATATATTTTTGTGTCAGTTTTAGCTTATATAAACCACTACAAACAATTGCGAGGTATGAATTTGAAAACTGAGTCATTGTTCCAATTCTCAGCAGTAACCGTTATTTTATTATTAGTAGCCTTTTATGGCGGTACTTATTTGTTATCGCTACTGATTAAAAAAGACAAAGAATCAACCACTGGCTTTATGGTGGCAGGTCATGGCGTTGGCTTTGGTATGGGCGCTGCCAGCATGACCGCGACTTGGATTTGGGCGGCATCGTTTTATGCAGCAGCCACGTCCGGCTACAAATACGGCATATCAGGACCAATACATTATGGATTTTGGGGCGCATTGATGATTTTATTCATCTACCCTTTCGGTATGCGTTTTCGTGAACTCGCTCCTGATGGTCACACTTTAGGGGAGCTAATTCACGCCCGCCATGGCTCATCAAGCCAATTAATTTTAGCCATATCCAACATTATGGGCAGCTTAATTAGCTTGATGGTCAACTTTACTGCCGCTGGTGCGCTAGTATCGGTATTGTCGCCACTATCGTTCCAAACTGGGGTTATTATCGCTGGTATTGGGGTGCTGAGCTATACCCTCACCTCAGGCTTTCGGGCCTCAGTATTTACCGATTTTGCTCAACTGGTCGCGTTGATGGCGATTGGGGTCGTGATTATTCCAGCGGTGCTATTCGCGATGGGTGGTCCTTCGGTCATGGTAGAAGGGCTGTCAAATCTTACCTTTGAGCAGCAAGACTTCTTCTCATCTGAAGCATTCTTTATGCAAGGAGCGCCGTTCTTTGTAGCCGTGCTTGCTTATGCTATCGGTAACCAAACCATTACCCAGCGCCTATTTGCCATTGATAAAACTAAAATCAAAGCGACCTTTATCACAGCTACTGTCGGCTATGCGGGTATTGTCATTGGTCTTGGTATGATAGGTCTCATGGCGCTAACGATAGGTATTGAACCTTTAGATGGCAATATGAATAACCTGATTCCGCAGATGGTTAGTACTTATTTGCATCCTGTGTTTATTGGCCTATTCTTTATCTTAGTTATCGGCTCACTATCATCAACCGCTGATTCAGACTTATCTGCGCTATCGACGATTATGATGGCCGATGTCTATGGCAAAAACATTGCCAAAAAAGGGCACGTTAAGCCCAAAACCATGATGCTAGTCGGTCGTGGTACGATGATTGTCGCCACTGCTGCAGGGCTTGTTTTTGCCAGCTTTAAGCTAGATATTCTCGTAATGTTAGTCTTCGTTGGTGCTTTATGGGGCGCTGTCGTTTTCCCTGTTATTGCTAGTGTCTATTGGAATCGGGTGACCAATACAGCCTTTACCGCAGCGGTGTTGGTCGGACTGTTATTCTTCTGTATTGCCCGCTTTGAGCTGATACCTATTGTCGGTATTACCGCTCTATTCTTCGAAGTTATGGCAAGCGTCGGTGGCGCAGTCGTTATCGGGCTTATGGTGTTTGGTTTCTTAGGTCGCAAAATAGGTATGGGCGCGGCGGCTATCGCACTCGTATTCATGCTTGTATTTGCCACTGGCTTCTTGCGTCAATACATGGTGCTCGTCGCTTCATTGACAGCTTATGGCGTCAGTACGCTTGTCTGTGTCATCATCAGTCTTATGGGTAATGAGTACTTCGATTTTGATTTGATTAAAGAACGTGTGGGCGACTATGACAAAAAAGCAAAGACACCCTCATTACCCAAAACTTAAGGAGCTATTATGGATAACGTTTACCTTTATGGATTCTATATTTTAATTTGGCCCGCGATTACGCTTGGCGTACTGGTGTTAATCTGTACCGCAACCTATCGCGACATCAAAAAGGCTCGTAGCGATAATAAAGATATTATTTAAGCCTTTAAACGAGTCTTTGATAGCCTTACTGAGCGATCGCTTGGTAGGGCTATTTTTTGCTAGGCATTTTTGACTAATAGCGTTCATATAATTCTAAATAGCCAACTCTTTAATTATTAATAGAAGCATCAAGGTACTATTAAGTGCTAAATAAAGTGCTCTTATCTAAAAAATAGCTTGTAATTTAAAATATTTTTGCTAATATAGTCAACCTTGATTGGCTGGATAGCAAAGTGGTAATGCACTGGACTGCAACTCCTTGATCGTCGGTTCGATTCCGACTCCAGCCTCCAATTATTTATTAAATTTTAGCTTGCATTCTCAATAAAATTGATTATAATAGCGACCACTTATCCAGTAACTAGATGGTCTATCAGCTAGATTACGCTAAGGATAAAACAAGTTTTGCCCGGGTGGTGAAATTGGTAGACACAAGGGATTTAAAATCCCTCGCTAGCAATAGCGTGCCGGTTCAAGTCCGGCTCCGGGTACCATTATATAGTTCTAAAAACACCGTTAATCTTTGAGATTAGCGGTGTTTTTTTATGCTTATTTTAGATGACTAGTTTTAAATAACTAACCGCTTATCTCGGCTACCAAAGATAGCTTTATCACCACGATTGTACACGCGCAAATTAAAATCTAGATTGTAGTCTCAAATACACAAACAGTTTCGAATACATTAACAACAGTTATTTGACATTTTCCCATGCTATTATTAAGTTCGCTAGATGCTATCTATTTGAATTAATAGTGTTTACTACAAGGAAGAAGATTATGCCAACAATTGATGTTAACGGAACTACGCTTTTCTATGATGAGCAAGGCCCCAAAGACGCTCCTACATTGGTACTGAGTCACTCACTATTTTTTGATCGAGAAATGTTTATTCATCAAATAGAGGGACTCTCTAAGCACATCAGAGTAATAACCTATGACCATAGAGACCAAGGGAAAAGTGCTCGATCTGAATTGAAAAGCGTCGATATGGATACTTTAACTGACGATGCCGCAGCTTTCATTGAGGCGCTTGATATAGCCCCTTGCTTTTTTGCTGGAAACTCCATGGGCGGTTTTGTTGCTTTGCGTTTGGCGGCTCGTCGCCCAGATTTACTAAAAGGATGTATCGTACTTGGATCTAGCGGCGAACTTGAATACAAACTAGCAGAGTTCTCACCTCTCATTGATGGCGTAGAGGCAAACGGTACTGAACCATTTATTGATACCCTTATGTACATTATGTTTGGTGATGACTATTTAGCAGACTCTTCGCGTGAGAGTGAGCGCGAAAATTGGCGTAAGTATATGATGGAGCTAGGACCAGATATTTCACGTAGTGCTCACGGCGTTATTCATCGAAAAGGTGTGCTGGACGAACTCAAAGAATCTTCGGTTCCACTATTAATATTAGCAGGCGAGCAAGATCATGCCTACGAAGTCCCACTCTCAGAAAATATTGCTCAAACCGTATCTGAGAGTCAGATGTTTGTAGTTGCTAAAGCTGGTCACTCAGTAGCGCTTGAGCAACCTGAAATTGTAAATGATTATATTGCGAATTTCATCTCAGAACACTCTTAAGATGCTTGGTAATCTATTGGACCAAACTCTCTATGAATACAGCCTAATATCATGATGGTTGGGCTGTCGCAAGCTTTAAGATATCCTATGTCAACAGAAAAACTTGCTAAGTGTATATTTACTATAATGTCTCTTATTAGAATCTTGAGAACGCTAATTTAAGTAACCAAAAGTATGTCTGTATCATATGCAAACTAATAAAATATGACTGCTTAAGATCACTTAACAAATGAATTAATGTTGTTTCTAATTATTGCTATTTTAAGATATGATTGTAAGGTGAAATAGTAAGTGTCTTTACATACTGTCTAATTCCGATAATTAAACTTTAACAATAACATGGACGTTATTTATGAAAAAATACCAGCATACTTCCGATGTAAGTATATCGATGAGCAATACCTCAGTTATTAAGTCATTAGCTACCAAACGTTCTCTTACTTTAACAGTGCTGGCAACGTGCATAAGCCTTGCACTGGTGGGTTGTGATGATGACGACTCCTCTTTTGAAGAAGTCGTTCAAAATCCTGCAAATCCAATTAAATTACTTGAATCGCCTGAAATTACGAAAGTATTTACTGCCCAAGAGCTAAAACAAGCTATCGATGCTGAAGGCATCAATGTTAGTGCCAAGGTAGATGATCCTGTTTGCGGTATCACTGTCCACTATATCAATCATACCACCACTGGAGTAGCAGGCGAGGCAACCAATGCAACAGGAGCTGTGATTACTCCCAATGGTAATGATCCTATCTGCCAAGGCGAGCGCCCTATTACGCTATATGCACATGGAACGAACTCTGATAAAAACTACAATCTAGCAGCGCTCAACGACCCTACTAACCCTGCTTATTTAAAATCGTTAGTAGTAGCCGCTACTTACGTCGGTCAAGGGGATATCTTAGTTGCCCCCAACTATCCAGGTTATGACAAATCTGACTTATCCTATATTCCGTATAATACGGTGGAGCAAGGTAAGCAGATGATTGACGCGCTAGAAGCAGGTAAGCTTACGGTCGATACAGTCAATACTAGCAATAGACAGTCTGTGAGCAGTACTGTCACCTATAACGATAAGCTCTTTATAACGGGGTTCTCACAAGGTGGTTACGCTACAATGGCGACTGCTAAATTACTTGATGAGGCAGGAACACCAGCTACCGCTATCAGCCCAAGCTCTGGTGCTTACGCTATCTCTGCCTTTGCCGATTCTATTCTCTCAGGTAACGTTATTGCTGGAGGTACTATCTTTTTACCTTTGCTGAGCGCAAGCTACAGAGAAGAGTTCAAAAATGCTAATGGTGAGGGTAGTCCCTTCGATGAAATTTATGCTGCTCGATACACCAATGCGCCTAATTTATTTCCGACACAAGGCTCCGTCAATAGCTTGTTCCAAACTGGCCAATTGCCCGTCACTAGCTTATTCCAAGCAGCACCAACTGGTTATGACTTCTTAGATCCCATTTCTCCTGCTTCGCCACTATTTGCTTTTGGTTTTGATAAAACAAACTATCTATTCAATACCGACTTTAGAGCTAAATATGTACAAGATATGAGAAAATATCCTGACGGTACATTCCCAACCTTTACTACAGCAGCATTGGCAGTTAATAGTGAGAACGGTGTACGCCAAGCTTTTATAAAAAATGACCTACGTAATTATGAGCCGACGATGCCTGTTCTTATGTGTGGTGGTAATCAAGATCCAAGTGTGATCTTCGATATTAACACTACAACTCAGTCACGCATTTGGCAAGACAAAAAAGACATACAGTTTGCTGCATTAGATGTGGATATTACTAATAAAGACGCACGTATCGCTGCTAATAAATCAGCATATGTTAGTACGTTGCCAACCGTTATTAATAATGGTATTCAACCTGTCGTTGATAATGTTCAGAAAAACTTCTCCACTGAACTTAATACTCTTCTAACTGCTGCTTATACCTCTGCCTTTACTGCTGCTATTACTTCAGGTAGCACTCAAGCTGAGGCTACAGGCGCAGGTCAAGTTGCAAGCTATACTGCGCTACTCTCAAACTATCATGGCATAGCTGATACTTATTGTGTCAGAGCAGCAAACGGTTTCTTCGCTCAATACCGCTAAAAGATTCGTTGCTCTCATTTAATCTTAAATGAGAGTACTGATTTAAATTAATAGATTCCTCTCCATAACCAAGGAGCAAAACCATTTGGATGATCGATACCATTGAGGACGCAATTAAACCGCCCTACTCGATCGAGCTGAAGCAGTTATACAAATTCAGACTTAGCGCTCATTTATCTTAGTGTTAATCCAACTCGCAATCTCACTAGCTACCCACACTACTCTTACCTTCGTAAGCTGTATCTTTTTAGGGAATGTTGGGTCGTAGCGGTCAGAGTTTTCATTGATAAGCTCATATAGTAGAGCGGCTTAGAGCAGTATAACTACTAACATCTTTAATGCTTAATAGCTGTGGAATGTGGTTGCATTGCTCAATGGAGGGCAGAATTGTTTGAGTCTGAGTATTTGTGTTCAAAGTTTCCATGATTTGCTCCTTATAAGTGAATGAGAGCGTTTCCTCTCATATACTTATCGAGTCCCATATTTTTTTACTGCGTCCTGTGCAGTCCTGTCTGTACTTAGCCAAAAAAAGAGAGCTGAATCACTCAGCTCTTTTTTATACCGTAAGTTTGCGTTGGCTGTACTAGCTTACCGCTGTCACACTTTGCCGTAGCTCCTGCTCAGTGCTTGTAGCATCATGTATTGGCAGTGTTTTCACTGGATTAACTTTTTGTATTTCATTTTGATCACTACCTTCATTAATATTGAACTCTTCTACCTCATAAGCCTCTTCGCTATCAATCCCAAAGCACGAGTTCACGTAACCTTGCTTCGCAGTCTTAGTGCTGCTTGATCAAAGCCATGTTCGCTAAGCTCAGTATCAAATGTAGAAGCCGTCATGCTGACTGCGTAATGAGTGCTTCTCAGGACAGACCTCTAAGTCTTTAGCGCGATAATAAGTCGATGGAGTAATCGGTAGGACTCTACAAACTGACTCGATCCCGTATTGATATTTATGCTCATCGATAAACCTAACCATTGTCTTAGTCAGCGGGCGAGCTCCGCCTGGGCAAAAAAGCGGATGCCTTCCTGATAATCTCGTTGGCTTGCTTGAGTTATTTGATCTCGCGTTCAAGCTCTTTAATACGTGCAGCTTGATCTTGAGCTTGAATAGTAGCTGGTATGGTTTTATCGATGTGCTTTTTATGCCAGGATCGCAGGGTTTCAGGTGTGCAGCCAATCTTAGGCGCTATGACTTGAATGGCCGACCAGGTAGAAGGGTAGTCATTCGCAGCTTCAATTAGAATACGAATAGCTCAATCTTTAATCTCAGGGGTGTAGTTTCGTGTTTTCATTGTCGTATTCTCTCAGAAAGTTAGGTCTCCGACAATCACGGGGCGGTTCAGTCAGCTATAAAAACTTTATCTTTGCTTGACCTTTGTTCAATACAGGCAACTCTTGCTCATCCTTTAAGTCAACGCCTGATAACTCAAGTTGATAAGATTTTTTCATCAGTGCTAATAGACGGCTTGCGGCTACTCTAATTGGAAGCCCAGCTGTTCGTACATTAGAGATGCAATTTCGCATAGCGTCATGGCTTGATGATTGAGCTTTCCAAGTATAATAAATACCTAAGCTATCAGGCGAGCTTAGACCTGGGCGCTCACCAATCAGCATCACCAACATCTTAGCATTAAAGCTTTCTGCAACCTCATCGCCTAAAGCAACGCGACTTCCAGTAGCAATAACTAATGGCGCAATGCTCCAGCCTTCTTCCTTAAATAAATGAATAAGTTCTGCAACAAGCTTTGGTCCATTCTCTGCTATTGCCCTTGCAGATAGACCATCTCCCATGACAATCACTACGTCATAAGACTTATCTTCACCAAACTGCCCTACCTTCTTAGATGAGTCAGTACTTAGCAATCTTCCCCAGTCTGGACGTTTAAGATAGTCCGCTTTATTCTTAGCTTGGCTCATTACTTTAAGGAGTTGCAAGTTATCGTCTGACTGTTCTGGTTCTTGACTATTAGTCTGTAGCAAATCTTCAGCTGTTCTATCTATGTCTATCTCTGTAATAGTTGTATTGCAATATTTAGATAAATCAGCTATTAAAGCGTCGACATCTAGATCCTGTAGTACTGCATCTTTAGCTTCCGCGTGATCAAGCTGAAATTTTAATAAGGGTTTGGTCGGAATACTACAGCCAACCCGACCTAAAGCAATTCTGGAGTCTGTATGTTCTTTTAGTTTTTGCCAAACATCCCTATGAACCAGTTCGGTAGAATCGCTATCGGAGTGAGCACTACTTGCTTCAAGCTGACTGTCTATAACATCCGATTGCTTCGTTTGTCGATAGTCAATAGACATAGAGTTCTCCATCATAAGTTAGTACTACAATAAATAATTAATTCACGTCAAAAAAAGATCATCACATTATTCCAGACAACAGGGCAGACGGTTTATCAGACCAATAAATCTTATTTTTAGATTGAGTGTATATCTCGTTATCACTTAGCCAAGCAGCAAACTCAGGGGCAGGAGTCAAACCAAGTAATTGCCTAGCGTATAACGCGTCATGAAATGATGTGGTTTGATAATTGAGCATAACGTCATCGGACCCTGGAATACCCATGATAAAATTAATTCCAGCATTCGCCAATAAAGTGAGCAAAGTATCCATATCGTCTTGGTCAGCATCAGCGTGATTGGTATAACAGATATCGCATCCCATAGGCACGCCAAGAAGCTTGCCACAAAAATGATCTTCTAATCCTGCTCGAATAATTTGTTTACCATCGAAAAGATATTCAGGACCGATGAATCCAACCACTGTGTTAACCAGTAGAGGATTAAACTCACGAGCCACAGCATAAGCTCGCGCCTCAAGCGTCTGCTGATCAGCATCAAAGTGGGCATTACTTGAAAGCGCACTCCCCTGACCCGTCTCAAAATACATCACATTCTGACCTACCGTGCCACGATTAAGGCTAAGACCGGCCTCGTACCCCTCTCTTAACATGTCTAGATTTATACCAAAGCTAGTGTTTGCCTTTTCACTACCAGTGATTGACTGAAAGATTAAGTCAACCGGTACATTCTTATTAATAAGTTGTATGGCTGAGGTGATATGAGTTAGAACGCAAGACTGTGTAGGGATCTGATATTCAGATATAACATGATCTAATAGCTTCAATAATTCAGAGAGGTTTTGCAAGTTATCAGTAGCTGGGTTGATACCAATTACTGCATCACCGTTGCCATACATCAATCCATCAATAATGCCTGCAGAAATGCCTAACATATCATCAGTTGGGTGATTCGGCTGCAGTCGCGTAGATAGACAGCCCTCAAGGCCAATTGTATTACGGAACTTGGTGACAACTCGACACTTTTTCGCAACCAATATAAGATCTTGCACCCGCATTATTTTGCTAACAGCAGCGACCATCTCTGGTGTAAAAGCGTACTTTAGCTCAGATATTGTCTCTGTTGTTGCAGACTCTCCTAAGAGCCAGTCTCTAAGATCACCAACTGTAAAACTAGATATCTTAGAAAAAGCTTGAGGATCATGCTGTGCCATAATTAAGCGAGTGACTTCGTCAGTTTCATAAGGAATAAGAAAGTCAGTTAAAAAATCGCTTAGCAGGCATTCAGATAAAGCCATTTGTGCTGCAACACGCTCGGTCGCATCAGAGGCAGCAACTCCAGCTAACTCATCGCCAGAGCGCTTCGGTGATGCTTTTGCAAGTAACATTTTCAAGTCTTTAAACTGATAGTTTCGTTGCCCTACTGTATGTTGATATGCCATTTTATACACCCTAAATCTGTGTGTTCGCAATTATCTTCAATACGTTCTTTATTGCACATATATCGAAGATAATTTTAAAAGTGTGGTTCAAAATCGCTTAAACTTAAAACCACACTAGCAAATTATCTTGAATTAATAAGACATAATGGTAAATGACTTTAACTCAAATCATCTGTTGCAGCTTTAATTTGAGCAAATTCTTCTTCTGGTGTACCACTCACTAAGTGGTGACGACTGAATATAACGAAGTAGAGAATAAATACCACATAAATTCCTGCAGCCATAAACCAAACCTTAGGATCGACCATCAACCCAGCTATTACTGCAAGTGATGCCAAAACTAGTGCGATACCGGAAGTAAAGATACCACCTGGTGTTTTATAGGGACGAGGAAGATCAGGACGAGATAAACGTAATTTGATGTGAGAAGCCATCATAAGTACATATGAAATAGTGGCACCAAATACTGCCATGAGTATTAGAAGATCACCCTCACCGGTAAGTGATAGTAAGAAACCTATAATACCAGGAACGATAAGAGCTAGATAAGGTGCCTTATTACTGTTAGTTAGTGAGAGCTTTTTGGGCAAATAACCAGCACGAGATAATGCAAAAATTTGACGAGAGTAAGCATAAATAATAGAGAAGAAGCTTGCAATAAGACCTGCAAGACCAACGAAATTCACAAAACTTGCTAACCATGTATCTTTACCGTATACGGCAATTAAGGCGTCAACTAAAGGCGCACCCGAATCTTTTAATGCATCTGCACCTGCAGCACCCGGACCTAGAAGTAGCACAAGCAGTGCAAACGTCGCTAAAATCAACATTGAACCAATCAAACCACGAGGCAAAGATTTAGCAGGATCTTTAGCTTCTTCAGCAGCTAGAGGCACACCCTCAACGGCTAAGAAGAACCAAATGGCGTAAGGAACAGCAGCCCATATACCGATATAACCAAACGGTAGGAACGAGCTGGCACCTGTTTCAGTTCCAACTGCAATATCAAATAAGTTTTTGCTATCAAAATGTGGAAACATGGAAACTATGAATACGCCTAGTGCGATACATGCCACTGCGGTAATACCAAACATTATTTTTAATGCTTCTCCAGCACCTTTTAAGTGGAGACCTATGAAAAGTATATAGCACGACAAATATACGATCCACCCTCCGATACCGAAAAGTGATTCACAGTAAGACCCAATAAACACCGCAATAGCAGCTGGTGCAATAGCGTATTCAATTAAAATAGCGGTTCCTGTTAAATAGCCTCCTAAAGGACCAAAGGCTGTGCGTGCAAAGCTATAACCCCCACCTGCCGTAGGTAACATAGTTGCCATCTCTGACATTGAAAGACACATGCACAAATACATTATAGCAACGACTATTAGAGCAACGAATAAACCTCCCCAACCTCCTTGTGCAAGACCAAAGTTCCAACCTGCAAAGTCTCCAGAAATGACGTAGGCAACGCCGAGACCTATTAATAGTACCCAGCCCACTGCCCCTTGTTCAAGTTGTCTTTTAGCAAAATACTCTTTGTTATTTTCAATACTGTTATTTGATCCACCATCTATCTGATTATTGGAATCTTCCATGCTGTACCCCTAAACTCGTCTAATAAACCGGAGAGTTATCATCGAAGCAATGTTACTAAAAACAAAACTATCAGCTTTACGAATCTACTTTTTGCTCAAATTATTAGCCGTTAGTAGATTCGGATCGCTGACAGTGTGATCAGTACATGCTCCTCATTTTCTAAATTAATCTTTAGAAGAATCCCATAGCTTTTGGATCATAAGAGACCAGCATGTTTTTGGTTTGTTGATAATGATTGAGCATCATTAGATGATTCTCACGACCGATACCAGACTGCTTATAACCACCGAATGCAGAATGAGCAGGGTAGAGATGATAACAATTGGTCCATACACGACCTGCTTGAATACCACGGCCAAAACGATAAGCCTTGTGTACACTGCGAGTCCAAACGCCTGCACCTAGACCATATAGCGTGTCATTAGCAATACTCATCGCCTCATCATCATCTTTAAAAGTCGTCACAGCAAGTACGGGCCCAAAGATCTCTTCTTGGAACACGCGCATATCATTGGTGCCCTCAAAGATAGTCGGCTGTACATAGTAGCCCTCTGCAATACTACCTTCATGTTTGGCACGTTCACCACCGACTAACACTTTCGCGCCTTCTTTTTTACCGATATCCAAGTAAGATAGGATTTTCTCTAGCTGATCGGAGCTGGCTTGTGCGCCAATCATAGTATCGGTATCTAGTGGATTACCCATTTTGATCGCTTTGACACGTTCGACACAACGCTCAATGAACTTGTCATAGATGCTCTCATGCACAAGGGCACGAGATGGACAAGTACAGATCTCGCCACTGTTAAGCGCAAACATCACGAGGCCTTCGATAGCTTTGTCTAAGAACTCATCATCTTCATCCATAACGTCGGCGAAGAAGATGTTCGGACTCTTACCACCGAGCTCTAAAGTCACGGGAATGATGTTTTCACTGGCGTACTGCATGATCAGGCGACCTGTGGTGGTCTCACCTGTAAAGGCTACTTTGTTGATGCGTGGATTAGAGGCTAGCGGCTTACCGGCTTCAACCCCGAAACCATTAACGACGTTAAGCACCCCTTTAGGAAGGATATCTGCCGCACCAATGATATCGAGCATAAACAGAATAGAGGCAGGCGTTTGTTCAGCAGGCTTTAGGACGATACAGTTACCTGCAGCAAGCGCTGGGGCCAATTTCCATACGGCCATTAAGATGGGGAAGTTCCAAGGAATGATCTGACCGACGACGCCAAGGGGTTCATGAAAGTGATAGGCGACGGTATCGTTATCGATTTGACTCAGTGTGCCTTCTTGCGCACGAATGGCACCAGCGAAATAACGGAAATGATCAATAGCTAAGGGAATATCGGCGGCCAGTGTCTCGCGTACGGGCTTACCATTCTCGTAGCACTCAGCAATAGCGATGGCTTCTAGATTGGCTTCCATACTATCAGCGATCTTAAGCAAAATATTAGAGCGCTCTGTCACGCTGGTTTTACCCCAAGCGTCTTTAGCAGCGTGAGCGGCATCCAATGCCTTTTCGATATCCGCTTCTTTAGAGCGTGCCACTTGACAGATAACTTTGCCATCGATAGGGCTAGTATTATCAAAGTACTCACCATCGACGGGCGCGGTCCACTCGCCATTGATAAAGTTGTCGTATTTTTCTTTAAATTGAACGCTGCTGTCGTTGGTATTAGGATACGGATATAACATAAACTATTCCTTGTTGTTTTACAGAGGCATGAGCTGCCTTAAATTGTTCTTCCTGATCAATTTACTAATATATATAACAATGACTTTTTTCTTCAAATCACAGTTCATTCTAGAGCTGTTTTTAGTAAAAAATATGTATGCTTTTCGTTATGTTGATAAGGTTGAATTTAACTTTAACCAATACTAGTGTACCGATAGAAACATGCCAAGGCACTAGAGTCTGTCCAGCTATATTAACAAATCAAGTCCATTCGATAATAAGCGTTTCTTTGCCTGCCATGCGTAGCAGATGATCGCTTACTACTTCCTGTAACCTTGCCATCTGTTCGGTATCACTGCTAAGCTCCACTGTCAGTTAATCGGTACAATGCAATCGACAGATACCCATAGGCAGCTCAATCTCACCTTGATCTGGGCTAAGAGTCACTGGTAGTTTGTGTGCCCAGTGTTTGCACAGCCGATTCATTATCCGCTGTGGACTCTGCGTTAGAATAGTTGCACTAGATAAGCTTTTATTGTCATCAAGTTCGGTTTTCATTCTATTTTCCTGTTGATAAATGAGCGTTAGTTTATTAATAATTAGGTTTGTATCTGCTTATTAAAGTTAGCCAAACTGAAAGGCTGATAACTGAGTCTTAAGCACTTGCTGGGAGTAAACCTTATGACCTTTATCTCCCTCTGCTGCGCCTACTGCTACCATAAGTGGCAACAAATGTTCCTCTGCACCTAACAAATGAGAATCCAAGGCATAGGGCGCTTGCGTCCAATCACAGAGACCAGCAAAGCGCTCATCTTGATCAGCTGCAACCGTGGTCGTTAACCACTCATCAAAACGCTCTGATGGCATAGTAAAAGTTGCATCGTTGTAGCCATCCATATTGTGAAAGCTCATACCACTACCGATGATTAGCACCCCTTCTTGTCTTAATGAAGCTAGTGCTTTACCAGTAGCTATATGCACCTTTGGATTTAAATCATTGCGCAGCGATAGCTGTACTACAGGAATGTCTGCCTCAGGGAACATAAGCTTCAACGGTATAAACATCCCATGATCAAAACCTCTAGAGCAGTCTCGATTGTTATTTATACCTGCATCGGTAAGCAGCTCACTGATCTTTTTAGCTAATACGGGGGCGCCAAATGCAGGATAAGTCAATTGGTAAGTATGCTCAGGAAAGCCAAAATAATCGTAAATAAGCTCAGGTTGCATGCCCGCGGTAATACTAAACTCAGGCGTCTGCCAATGGGCGCTAATTACCAAAATAGCTTTGGGACGCTGTGGCAGACGATTAGAAATACCTGTCAAAAACTCAGCCATTTTGTCCCAGGTGCTAACTGGTTGCCACTTCATAAAAAAGCATGGTCCTGCACCGTGAGGTATAAACAATACTGGCTGCTTGACTAGGGTTATTTGACTGTTCATGAGCACGAAGCCTTTATTTATAATCGTTAAACCTGCCCTGTTTTCTCTGAGAATGCATTATCAATACTGAGATGGCCACCGCCTTGTACGGCTAACGCAATTAGCGCCACCATCAACACTAGTGCGTACTCATAGCCACCATCAGCCGCAAACAATCCATTACCGATATGCACAGAAAAAATAGCAACGAGCATAGTAAAGGCTGCAATTATGGCAGCAGGTCGCGTCAGCAGTCCCAGCACTAAAGCAAGGCCACCGAAGAATTCAGCGCTTCCTGCTAGTATTGCCATTAGTAAGCCAGGCTCCATACCCATACTGCTTAGCCATTGAGCTGTTCCTGCCAGTCCATTACCACCGAACCAACCAAATAGCTTTTGGGCTCCATGAGCCATCAAAATCAAGCCTACAGGTACACGAAGAATTAAAGCTGCCGATCCAGCATCTGTTGTAAAAGCTTTATTCAATAATGAGTTTTTCATCGAGGATTACTCCATAGCATTTCAATAAATAGGCGGTTAAGCCATTAGGTATAGACATACTTTACTATCAACAGCAGTAAAGATTAAGACAAGATATATTGAATGATAATCAACATATCATTTATAATAAATTCATTACTAAGATAAATAAAGGACGAGACATGGATAGAATCGACGCGATGCGTGCTTTTGTAGCGGTAGTGACAGAAGGCAGTTTTAGCAAGGCTGCCATTACTATGCAGCTCTCCCCGCAGTTGGTGAGTAAGTATGTGGCAAAGTTAGAGGAGCAGTTACATACTCGCCTGCTCAATCGCACTACTCGTAAAGTAAGCGTGACTGAATCTGGCAGCCAATATTTTATCCACGCGCAGCAGATCTTATTGAGTATCGATGATATGGAGGCGCAATTAGGCGGCTTACAGCAGCATCCTAAGGGTACTCTTCGAGTCAGTGCCCCTGTCTCATTTGCTTTAAAGCATATGGCAAAATTGATTGCTGACTTTCAGGCAAGCTATCCTTTAGTCACTGTTGATTTACAACTAAGTGATAGAAAGGTGGATATCGTTGAAGAAGGCTTTGATATTGCCCTGCGTATCGGACAACTTGAAAGCTCATCACTTATTGCTAAAAAAATCGCACCCATTCGCGTAGTACTGTGCGCGTCACCTGAGTATTTAAAGGTTCATGGCACTCCTAAACGACTTGAGGATCTAGAAGCACATCGCTATTTGCATTACAGCTATATGAATGTAGAGACTAAGGGAGAAATATTTAAATACTTAAAAGCAAAACAGCTTAAGGAAAGTAGTGTTTTTCGGAGTAACAATGGCGATGTCTTAGTAGAGGCCGCTATTGAAGGCGCAGGATTGGTGTTACAACCAACTTTTATTGCTAGTAAAGCACTAAATGCTGGCAAACTAGTCATAGTACTGCCTGAATATGAGCCAAACCCTTTAGGCTTATATGCCGTTTATGCCCACAAAAAGCTGCTACCTTATAAGATTAGGTGTTTTATTGATTTTATGACGGACTATTATGGTGCGCCGCCGTATTGGGATGAGCAAATAACGGTCACCTAACTAACCGCTTGGATAGCTGTATGATTAACACTTTTAAAGTTTGCTATTCTTGTGTTAGAAACGAACAAAAAAGATAATAATTATGGCTCATTGCTACAGCATCGCCCGATAATACTGTTATTAAAAATAGTGACGACATCATTGGCGCGTTGAGGGAAAAATATGCCATAACCCCTCAACATTCACAGCCCCAGCCCCAGCATCAATAACAGGGTAATCGGCAAAACGTAATCGATAACCGCCACTATTATCAGCACTTATCTCGCAAGTCGCCCCAAGCGGAAAGCTTTGCTTTTGTGCAATATGCCCAAAGCGCATACCGTTATAGATAGGCAATCCTGTCAGCTCATGCAAGTTTTGAATGACGATAGAGATATCATAGCGCGCGTCATAGCTGTCCTCACCTGTACCAGTGATCGACCCAAAGATTATCGCTTGCTGATCTTTGAACACGCCTGCTAAGTACAAATCATAAAGCATACGCTCGATGCGATAAGTCTGCTCACCGACGTCCTCTAAGAACACAATTCCGCCTTTGATACGTGGCATATACGGACTACCTGCCAGCGCTGATACCACACTGAGATTACCACCCCAGATAGTGCCCGTTATCGTTTGTGTGGCGTTAGTCGCTAATACGGTAGGTAGCTTTTCACTCGTAATCGCAGCGCTGGCAACATCGATAATGAGGTTCGGATCAGTCAGGGCTTTGGCAAACTGCCGACAGCTGACTTGATCAGGATTGGTTTTGCCAAACTCGCTATACAGCATCGGCGCGGCAAGTGAGCTCATATTCCCTTGCGCCAGTAGCGCACACTGAATAGCGGTAACATCGCTAAATCCTGCCAGTATCGTTCCGCGCTCGGTCATAATGCGACCAAGCGTTTGCCAATCAATCAGCGGCAAAATGCGCATAGCGCCATAACCGCCGCGCACCCCTAATAACAGCTTGGGCGCAGCGATAGCGCCCGTAGCGATATTCTGTAGATCACTGGCGCGTTGGCTATCAGTACCTGCAAAGCGCAAATACTGACGCTCAGTAACCGCTGGATTGTTAACTTTAAATCCCGAGCAAGCCATACGTTGTAGAGCTAACTGATTGCGGGTATTACTAGCACCAACATTGGAGCTGGCAAATAGGTGCGTCTCGATAGTAGGCGTTATGCAATTGGCTTGAGGATTGGTATCTCTAGCATTAGACGTTATGAATTGATTATTATCTAGCCCAGAGGTTGGCAGATCATCTTTGGTCAGTTGCGCATCGTTTCTGTTTTGCTCAGCAGTATCAGTATTTAATAGTGCTTGGGCGATACTTTGGCTGGCAAGTAAGCTGGCGCTTGCCCCTACTCCCACCTTGCACAAAAACCGTCGGCGACTAAGCCTATCCGTCCTATTTTTCATCACTCTACCTTTCATTTGATTTTAAGCGCTCATCACAGACTATACAGCCCCTAGTCTTACTTCAAAGCTTGTCATTGCCTTAAATAAAACGATACATAATACCTTATCAGCTTGTTTGGCGCATGCTGTTACTCTTGCTATAGTAGTTAAACGTGAATGGCAGCTGAGTATTAGTAATAATCAGATATAAATAGTAGCTAAGCGTAAACAGCATTAAAGTATAATGTTTTATAATAACAAGGATGATAAAAAATGACTGATATCGATGAAAACAAAGAAAAAGATGAAAAAGGCCTTTTAGATAGCCTAAAGCTGATTGTCAGCAAAGAGAGTAAAATTAATGATCAACTTAATAATGGTAAAGGCTTGCAACGTTATGCTAAGGATCTGCTATTACTATTCAGTTTAGCCAAAGATTATTATCAAGGTAATTACCGCGACGTCCCTTATAAGACTATCTCTGCAGCCGTTGTGGGCTTACTCTATGTCATTAACCCGATCGATATCATTCCTGACTTTATTCCCTTTATTGGTCAAGTGGATGACGCTTTGGTATTGGGGTTCTGTCTAAAGTTAATTGAAAAGGACTTACTTAAGTATAAAAACTGGAAGGATGGGCAAACCGAAGATAAGCAGTCAAAGAATAAAGCCAATAGCGCAACCAGCGATGAGCAAGATAACAGCAAAGCTGATAATGATGATGACAAGGAAGCTGACGACGAGAAAACCAATAGTGATGATGAAGATAAAAAAATAGTATCAGAGGTAGATAGTAATGATGAAGATTCAAAGTCTAAAACTTAAATAACCGTTAGCTTTAACAAAAAACACGGTCAGAAAATATTTTCTTTGACCGTGTTTTTGCTTATATAGTTTTGAAATAGCGTATTTGACAGTTTCGCCCCAACAAGTATTCAACATTAATAGAAAAGGCTTATCAAATCAATGACTTTTCTGGTTTTAAGCCAAATGAGAATACAAAAGTCGCCACAATGCTATTAATAATAATAAACATCAAGTCCAGCTGAATATGACCCAACATATAACGCCCAATCATCCATGAGATAATCAACATAATAATAAAAAACCCACCTAGATACCCTAAAATAGCAGGATGCTTTAAAGTATAAGGCGTGTCAGACTCAGGCTGCTTGTTTAATACATGAGTGCGGATAGCCCAACCTGCGGCATAAGATAAGCCGCCTAATATGACATAACTCAAAAAATTCATAGCTGTTGACTCTTATAATGCTTTTACTTTTATAGGGCGTTGTTATCTTTTTATGGATCAAATACTCTCATTGACGTTGTCGATGACTATATTGGCATGCGGATTAGCCAAGATATCGGTGTTAACCTCATCACACTCAACCCGATAAATAGTATTCGCGCCTTTATAAATATAAGATAAATATTCACTATCTAATAAGGGGTCTATACTAGCATAGACGGGCTTGACGTGAGCCAATACTAACACTCGATCAGGACGCGCGATTACCCCATCGACGTTATCTGGATCGATAGAAAAGAACTTTGGAATCTCACTGTTATCGACCACTTCTAATTCCTCTGGATCATCCCAAACTCGGTTGGCGCTGGCCGGCTCTTTCATTTGCATGACCCACGCGCCTTGTTGCTCACTGACTTTGATCTGTGCAGGTTCATCGAAACTGACGGTATAGCAGCCCTCAAAGACAGACAAATCAACGGCAGCGGCAACTTCAGTCTCAGCGACGCTGTCGGTATTATTACAAGCAGTTAATGACAACATGCTACCGATAACAGCCGTTAGCATAAGCGCTTTTAGCTTGTTATCTTGAAAAAGTTTTTGGCAAGCAGCTTTTGAGCGTATAGGCATAAAGTAGTTATCCTGCATTAAAAATAAAATGGTAGTGATATTTTAGCAAATATTGAGGATAATTCTGTTTTGATATGTGCGCTTAAGGAGCAAAGCTTCCTATTTTTATATTTCATACTCGAGTGTATTTATTATCATCACCTTGGTTTAATTTGCTACACTACTTGTTACACTAAGCGGTATAAAATAGCGCTTTAACGGTCATACCAAAAATAGCTGATCTCAATAAAATTAGTGTTATCTCTAAACTAAAATAACTAGCCCTTATCAATGAGCTTTTATGTCAGAAAACGTTATGTCAGAGAACTTAAGTAACCATCACACAACTAATCCTATGGCAGCAAAACCAAATGTGACCATCGCTTATACCGATGGTGCCTGTAAGGGTAATCCTGGCGCTGGTGGTTGGGGCGCGCACCTTATATTTAGTAATGGCAGCAGTCAAGACCTATATGGCGGCGAACCAGAAACGACCAATAATCGTATGGAGCTGATGGGGGCAATCTCCGCCCTCGAGCACAGTCCGCAGGATATAAAAATAGAGCTATGGACGGATTCGAGTTACGTCAAAAACGGCATTAACGAGTGGATTGCTAATTGGAAAAAACGCGGCTGGAAAACGGCGAGTAAAAAGAGCGTTGCCAATCAAGACTTATGGCAGCAATTAGATACACTAAATAACGCACGTGATGTAGATTGGCATTGGGTAAAGGGTCACGCAGGACACGCGGGTAACGAAAAAGCCGATGAGCTGGCCAATTTAGGGGTCACGTCAAGTAGCGAGCGCGATACTAATAACGCTATTAAAAACGCTATTAAAAAAAAACAGCCTTTAGCGATTGATGCTGATAATGATTGGCTAAGCTTTGACCCGCTAGGTCTTGATGACTTTGAGGATGAAGAGGCACAAGAACTAGAAGATACTGTTTTGTTAAACGACTCTGTCACTACAGAAAAAAGTTTGACCGTTGCAGCGAACCATAAGCCTTATGATACAACACCTATATCCGAGATGTCGACAACTAAGCCGATGAGTACTGATACGATGATTGCAAATACTACAACTTCAAATACTGTGATTTTAGACCCAGTGAATTCAGACCCTATGATTTTAGACCCTGTAAATACAGATAATGATCATCAAACAGGTCTACCAAAATTCGATGGTGATACCAGTCGCGCTAATCCACATTTTCGTCCCTTATTACCAAAGCCTATCCATCGCGGTGAGAATGATCGTCAGCTGATTATGGATACCGAAACCACAGGCTTAGATGCGCTCAAGGGCGATCGAGTGATTGAAGTGGGTATCGTTGAGATGGTTGGGCGCAAATTTACGGGTGAGAAGCTGCATGTTTATATCAATCCGCAGCGTGGAATGGATGAAGAAGTCATAAGAATCCATGGTATCTCAGAGGCTTTTTTGACCGACAAGCCGACCTTTGATCAAGTGGCACAGTCACTTTATGAGTTTATGGATGGCAGCGAGATTATCGCTCATAACGCCTCTTTTGATATGAACTTTTTGACTATGGAATTTGATAAAGTGGGTATGAGCGACTTTGCACAGCGCGTGCAAGTTACCGACTCACTCCTCATGGCCAAGCAGCAATACCCAGGACAGAAAAACACGCTTGATGCTTTAGTACGTCGTCTAGATGTCGGTAAGCAAGATCGTACCTTTCATGGCGCTTTACTAGATTCAGAGATTTTGGCTGAGGTTTATCTGGCGATGACTGGTGGTCAAGTGACGCTAGCTATTGAAGAGGACGCGCAAAGCGATGGTGGTGCGACGACTCATGCCAACTTTGCCACCCTTGCCGCGTTATTATTGGAGTCGAGCAGTGATAACACGGCCCATCATGCTTGGTTTGCTAATTTGGCAACAGAACATCCTGAGATTGAAAATAAAATGTCGCAATGGGTCTAGAGTCTAAATAATCTTACAATAATAATTTTATACTTTTAGTTTGTCTCTTTTTAAGGAAAATAATTATGCGCCAATCTGAACCGTCAGGACTGAGCACGCCCATACTTAGTATTACTAATTTTGATCTACCCTCCCTTCATTTATTACATAAAGAGATTGCCCTCACTCTAAAAGATGCTGAGTTTCATCTTAGTGAATTTAATGATGACCAACAGCAAGTCGATTTATTATTAGACTCAGTAGAGGTGTTTAAACAGCTGGCTAGTATTTTTGAGATGATCTCATTAAAAGGTGCAGAGGTTTTAAGTAGTGCCATAGAAGGCGGTTTACAGCAGTTATTTGATAGCGAAAACGATGATAATACAGCACTGATTATGGATTTGTCAGAAGCTATTATGACGCTTGATCGTTACGTTGAATTTGTGCTATTGACAGAGACTGTAGAACCTACTTTGCTAGCAATCATTATAAATAAGCTACATGCGCACCAATCAAAGGAAGCGATAGATGAAAATTATTTTTCTCGCTTTGGTAGTAGTAGTGTCGTCATCGCCAACCCTGAGCAAAACTTTGAGCCATTGAGCGCACTTGATGTAGATACGGAGCTGCTGACCCACGCCTATCGTAGTGGTCTTGCGGTCGTACTAGCGAATACAGATGGTCAAGTTAGTGCTGCTGAGAAGCCAAAGATTGAGGCTATGAGCGCCGCTTGTGCACTAATTGCCACTCATTCTCAAAGTCTGTTTTGGCAAGCGGCTAATGCCATCGTGACTGACATTGAGCAGATATTGCCGCTGAATATTCGCTATAAGCATACGCTAATTTATTTGGAGCAGCAGTTTCAAAACTATTTACCCGTTGTAGACACTCGCTTCGCTGATTTAGTCAGTTTGGCTTGCCAGCGTAATCATGTGCAGGCTGAGCAGCTCTGCGAGCAATACTCTAGAAATACCTTGGATAGCTCGCAACGTCTGCAGTTGAAGAATTTTTTATTTGGTCCCAATCGAGAAGTCGTCAATACGCTGCATGCTTTGTTTCAAGTTCAGATAAATAATATTAAAGAGAAAGTCGACAGCTACTCGCGTGGCAATTTTTCGAATTTTGCAGTGACGACTGCCAAATTTCAAGCAACGGCAATCGCCACTGATCTGTTAGAACTGAGCTCAACGTTACGTTTGTTGGTTTTGGATAATGCAGCGGCGGCTATACAAGATGCAGGCCAAGCGGTTATGCAGTGGCAAAAGCCGAGCCCTGATGATTTTGATCATTTATTGCTGGCGCTAATGAGCGCTGAAAACGCGATGATCACTATGACTGAGAAGCATACACCCGGCGAGATCTACTTGTGTATCAGTAATACTAATATTTCACTACATCAGCTCAATAGTGCTTATGAAACTTTGCTCAAAGAGAGCCGCGTCACCTTAGTTCGTGCTGAACAAATCATTGATGATTACTTGACGATAACAGAGGATAATTCACTAATTTTAGAGCATTTACCTGAAATGTTATACCAAGTTGCTGGGGCGATGCGTTTTTTACAGCTGTCGATTTCAGCGACTATGCTCAATCAATTGGCAAAATTTCTGGAGCAGCGTTTTGCAGGTAATTTGCCTTTTAATGACGATATACTCGCCAATATCGCTAATGTCATGATGTCTATTGATTATTATCTAGAAAACTCTCAACATAACAGGCCTATTAGTAAGCAATCCTTAAATGTAGGACAACACAGCTTAAGTCAGTTGCTTGCTGCCTAATCTATACCCGTTTGGCGATAAACACTTTTTTAATATTGGATAAGTTATGACTTGCGCGTTTGTATTTAAAGATGAAACGGTATTATGCCATCAAACCGCAGATGGCATACGTCCGCTACCAGTTTCGCTTTCTACCCTATCATCAAATCAAACCTCTGATGCTCAACATACTCCAGTCTATCAGCTTGGGTGCGTGCCCTTATTCGCTGCTATAGAGGTTCATGAGACAAATAGATTATCATCACCAAGCGCTAATGAAACAGGCGCTAATAAAGAGCCAAACGCGGTAACGCTGTTTGCTATCAGTCATGCCTATGCGCTAAGCCATAAGCTGGCGCTACCCACAATCGTTGACGCTGACCATATCAATGATTTGACTGCTTGTCATGCCGATACCGCCGCCTTTATTGCCTATCGGCAGCTGATCACACTAATGCCAAGCGCGGTAGCTGATACGCTCAGTCAAGGCATTCAACTGCTACGCTGGCGTGAAGATACCCAGTTCTGTAGTCGTTGTGGTGCTACTGTCAATAGCGCTAAATCAGGCGAGCGCTCGATGGTGTGCTCGGTATGTCGATTGCGTCAATATCCACGCGTACAGCCCTGCGTCATCACTGCCATAACGCGCCCTAATCCAGAGACAGGCGAGACCCAGATATTGCTCGCTCATCATCATCGTTATGGTCAGACCAGCTTGCCGCTACAGTACGGTTTGATTGCAGGCTTTGTCGAGGTGGGTGAAAGCTTAGAGCACGCTGTGGTACGTGAAGTTGCTGAGGAAGTTGGTATTACTCTAAGTGATATCCGCTATGTCAGCAGTCAGCCTTGGCCTTTTCCCTCAAACTTAATGCTGGGCTTTCGCGCCAGCTATCAAAGCGGTGATATTGTACTGCAAGAAGATGAGCTATCGCATGCAGACTTTTTTGATTTATCAAACTTGCCAAAGATACCTTTTAAAGGCAGTATCGCTTACGATTTGATTGCCCAAATTGCCCAAGAGCAAGGCGTAGTGATTTAAACCTTTATTGATTCTTAAATATGCTCGTTATTTTTGAAGATAATTAGTTTTTTAAAAAACATAGCGACTACTTTTATACCAGCCTATAGGCCAGTAATCAGATGCCAAATAACTCGACCCTCCTTCCTAATAATAAGCGCTTAGACAAGCTACCACTGCTATTTGATACGCTAACGATTGAGACCATGCCGCTAGCAGTACAACAAAGAATAGCGCTTATTGACGCCTGTCTGCCACAGACTCAATGTGGTCTATGCGAGCACCCTGACGGCTGTCTGCCCTATGCAACAGCTATTGTTGTAGATGGCGAACCCTACAATAAATGTGTGCCTGGTGGTCAGCCAGTGACCGACGCTATTGCCTTAATTATTGAGGCGGATGATAAAGGGTCACTGAGCGCTGAGCCATCAAAATGGCCTCTAGACTTATCATCACAGCGCCCTACAGAGGTACGCGCTATTATCCGTGAGGATGACTGTATCGGCTGTACAAAATGCATTCCCGCCTGTCCTGTTGACGCGATAGTCGGTACGGGCAAGCATATGCATACCATCTTCACTGACCTGTGCACGGGCTGCGAGTTATGTATAGCCCCTTGCCCTGTTGATTGTATCGATTTAGTCGTCATTGAGCGTGAGCTGACTATTGATGAGCGCATGCAAGAACAAAACGATCTGCGCTTGCGTTATCATACTCATCTTAATCGGGTAACTGAGCAGCTTGCCGATAGTAGCAATGCTAGACCCGTCGTCAGCATGGTTGAGGCTAAGTTGAATAATGCGGCCAGTCAAAGTCTCGATATAAGCGAGCAGCAAGCAAAGGACACTATTGCAGCAGCAAAATTGCGTAGTAAAATTAAAAAGCTAGAAAAGCAGATCAGTGTCCGTACCAATGCTACCAAACAAGAAGAGCTTGACGCTCTAAAGACAGAACTGGCTCTGCTTTAAACACTGAAAACAAGCCCTCTTAATTCGCCTAGATATTAATGATTAGATAACAACAATTATGAGTAAAACCGTCAAATATAAAACCGCAGATACCCCGCCGTCACGGCTTATGCCTATGCGTAACGTTAGGCCATTCTTTGAAAAGCTAGCGGCGACGATTGAAGAGCCGGTCACAGAGCTGCGTTTTGATAGCAACTTTGAGCTACTTATCGCGGTGATTCTTTCCGCCCAAGCGACTGACATTAGTGTCAATATTTCCACCGATCAGCTCTATCCTGTGGCAAACACCCCTGAAGCCATATGGGCATTAGGCGTCGAAGGTCTTATTCCCTACATCAAAAATATTGGCCTTTATAATGCTAAAGCAAAAAACGTTATTAAGACTTGCCGTGATCTAATAGACAAATTTGACAGTACTGTTCCCGACAATCGTAAAGATCTAGAGTCGCTGGCGGGCGTCGGTCGCAAAACAGCTAACGTCGTATTGAATACTGGCTTTGGACAGCCTACTATGGCGGTTGATACTCACATCTTCCGCGTCGGTAATCGTACTGGCCTTGCCACTGGCAAAAACGTATTGATCGTTGAGCAAAAACTGGTCGCGCGCATACCTGAAGACATGATGATAGATGCCCATCATTATTTGATCTTACATGGGCGCTATACTTGTCAAGCGCGTACGCCTAAATGTGGCAAGTGCCCTGTCTATGATGAGTGCATGTTTAAAGATAAAGCTGATTTTTTAGAGCTATAGCTATTAACTTTCGACTATTTTTTGATAGCTTTGAAACGCTAGATTGATTGACTCTTATTTCATCCATGATATAGATATCAAAATAGCACGAGTATCAAAGCAACGGCTATGCCCTCCAGTAATCGCAGCTTTGCTAGCGCTGGTCGGCTATTATCAAACCTAGCCTAGAGTTTTAGTCAAAATCACGGTAAGATATGGTAATTTTTTTGACTCACTTTTTCTAATTATCTTTGAAAATTATTGAATATCTAATAACAGTCCCTGCAATTAAGCGATCCTACTATGCGTGAATACAATTTATTTACCTCAGAATCTGTAAGTGAAGGCCATCCTGATAAAATGGCTGATCAAATCTCCGATGCTATACTTGATGCTATTTTGCGAGAAGACATCAATGCGCGTGTCGCTTGTGAGACTTTAGTCAAAACGGGCGCAGTAGTGTTAGCGGGTGAAATTACAACTACAGCCAACATTGACTTTGAGCGTATCGTCCGTGATACCGTAAATGGCATTGGTTATCATCATTCAGACCTTGGCTTTGATGGCGAAACTTGTGCGATTATCAATATGCTGGGCAAGCAGTCGCCTGAGATTGCACAAGGCGTTGACCGTCAGAATCCAGAAGAGCAAGGTGCAGGCGATCAAGGTCTGATGTTTGGCTATGCGAGCAACGAGACTCAAGTGCTGATGCCAGCGCCTATCGAATACGCGCATCGCTTGATGCAGCGTCAGTCCGAATTGCGCCGTGCAGGTGAGCTACCTTGGCTACGTCCTGATGCCAAAGCGCAAGTAACGCTCAAGTATGATGGCAATCGTCCTGTCGCTATCGACGCGGTTGTACTATCGACTCAGCATGATCCGAGCATTTCACAGACAGATCTGCAAGAGGCGATAATGGAAAACATCATTAAGCAGGTACTGCCAGCAGATTTATTGCATAAAGGCACGCGCTATCATATCAATCCAACAGGAAAATTCGTCATCGGTGGCCCTGTTGGCGATGCAGGCTTGACGGGTCGCAAGATCATCGTCGATACTTATGGCGGTATGGCGCGTCATGGCGGTGGTGCTTTTAGTGGTAAAGATCCTTCTAAAGTCGATCGTAGTGCCGCTTACGCGGTGCGTTATGTCGCCAAAAATATCGTCGCCGCTGGTATTGCGGATCGCTGTGAAGTGCAGATTAGTTACGCGATTGGCGTGGCAGAGCCGACTTCTATCTCTATCAATACCTTTGGTACCAATAAGATCGATAATGATGAGATCATTCATCTTATTCGTAAGCATTTTGATTTGCGCCCCTATGGCATCACCCGTATGCTAAACTTGTTGCAGCCTATGTACCAGCAGACTTCTACCTTTGGTCATTTTGGTCGCGAAGGCTCTGAGACTGCCTTTACTTGGGAAAAAACCGACAAAGCTGAAATGCTAAAAGCGGATGCTGGTTTATAACCTTTTAATACGATCAAAAACCTGACATGATCAAAAACTTGGTCTGATCAAAAACTTAGTATAATCAAAATAAGTAACGCTATCCCTTATATTTATTAGGACACTCTTATGGCTCAAAATGACATTGAAAACAATAATGCTGATTCAAGCGTTGAGATCACCCCTGAAATGCAAGCGTTTTATCAACGTGCCGATGAGATAATTGGTGTCGCTAATAGTCAATTAGGTGACAATGCGCATTCAGGTCAAGTCGGTGCTTCCCTACTCTATGCAGCAGCGCGCTATAGTGCTTCTGTGGCCTCAATCGGCTTTGTAAAAGGCGATGACTTTGCTCAAGAAAAAGATGACATCGTTGAGTTTTATACCAAGCAATATCGTCAGATGCTCAGTGATAACTTAACGGATTATGCACAGAATTTTGAAAAATACATTAATATTGAAAAACAGTCTTAATTAGCAATATCACTATTCATATATTGAAGAGCCTATCTATAAGATAGGCTTTTTTTATACCAAAAGGCATTGGCAAATTTATTTATTGTCCATCAACTATCTTTAATATGACTGTCTTACAATTTCTAACAAAAAGAGCTATAGTAAATTAGAAATAACCGGGCGTTAACTAATTTATAAACGAGGAGGTACTATGTCTAGTAAAATTTTAACAACTTCATGGCAGTTTTTGGTTGGTTCTTGCTCGGCATTATGTTTGTCATTGATATTTGGTTTGGCAGGCTGTAGCGAAATGGCCACTATTGTCACGCCTGATACTACATCCATTCCTACCCCTACTGCTGGCAATCAAATGCCAAGCACTGGAGCCTTCTATATGTGTCCCCCTTTTAATCCAGCGAATACCACCTGTACAGCACAATACGAACCCGTTTGCGTCAAGTCCCTAGTTTCTTCTGTAGTCAGCTTGCGCACTGCTAGCAATGCTTGCTCGGCATGTGCGACGCCAGAGGCAGAGGGTTATGTGAAGGGTGAATGCATTTAGTTTTGTTATTCAGTAATTTTTAACAGCTATAGCCCCTTATAAATCTTCTGATACGATAGTTTTTAATAAAAAAAGCCCCAGCTTACTTATAAGCTAGGGCTTTTTAGTTTCATAAGACGACTTATTATTAATTATCTTTTTCGATATCAGGTGGTCCTGTTAATAACTCTTCATCACGGAACTCATTGGCAGAATTGTGCTCGGCTGATTCTTCGGTGGTAAACCACTGCTGATTACGATAGAGAATCAAATGATCGCGACTCAGGCCACGCAGTAGCGAGTACATCATAATCACGATGACTATCGCAAACGGGAAACCTGAAACAATCGAGGCCGCTTGCAGTGCGCCAAGTCCACCAGCCGCTAATAGTACCGCTGCGATAACCCCTTCTGTACCTGCCCAAAATAGACGCTGAATCTTTGGCGGATTAGTATCACCTCCTGAGGTCAGCATGTCGATGACAAAACTGGCTGAATCCGATGAAGTCACAAACCACAGTACAATCATAATCACAATAAGCAAGTTAACCGCTGAGGTTAACGGATAAGACTCCATAAGCTTAAAGATAGCGCTACCTGTATCGGCTTTTACCGCTTCGATAAGACCAGGACTTGCCATAGTAGGATCAGCGGCTGCTAACATCTCTAAATGTACCGCCGCGCCACCAAACGCTGTAAACCACAAGAATAAAATCGTGATAGGGATTAATAAAACCCCTAGTATAAACTCACGGATAGTACGACCACGAGAGATACGCGCCACGAATACGCCTACAAATGGCGACCAGCTAATCCACCATGCCCAGTAAAATATCGTCCACGACGACTGCCAGTTCTCTTCGCCATTGTAAGACTCAGTCCACATGCCAAGTGGGATAACTTGGTGCAGATAATTACCGATATTCTCGACAAAGCTATTAAAAATAAACTGCGTAGGCCCTAAGATAATCACAAAGCTAAGCAGTACTACGGTAAATAAGATATTGATATCACTTAAGCGTTTGATGCCTTTATCTAATCCCATGAATAAGGATAGCCCTGCTAGCATAGTGATAAAAGCAATCAGGATAATCTGTACCGTAATATTATTAGGAATACCAAATAAAGCATTAAGACCCGAGTTGATCTGTAATACGCCTAAACCTAAAGTCGTCACCACCCCAAACATCGTTCCGAATACCGCTAAAGTATCGACCGTATGACCCATAGGGCCGTAGATTTTTTTGCCGATTAGCGGATATAACGTTGAGCGAATCGCTAAAGGCAAACCGACACGATAGTGAAAATAAGCCAAAGCCAAAGCCACCATGCCATAGATCGCCCACACATGAAAACCGTAATGCAAAAATGAGATATTCATTGCAAGTTTGGCGGCTTCCACCGTCTCAGGCGTCCCCAATGGCGGTGCCATAAAATGATACAGCGGCTCAGCAGTACCCCAGTACAGCAGACCAATACCAATCCCTGCTGAGAATAACATGCCAATCCAAGAAATGAGATTGTATTCAGGCCTTTCTGTCTGATGACCAAGCCTAATGTCACCGTAGCGACTAAAGATCATGTAAATACTCATAACCAATGCAAGATTGACCACGACAATAAAAAACCAGCCAAAACGTACTGATACAAAGGCTTTGGCTTGATTAAAAACTAACTCAGCCTGCTCATTAAAAAATGCACCAAAAATAATAAAGGCAATAATCAGTATTGCAGAAGTCAAAAACACAGGTTTACTTACCCGTGGAAAAGGGCCCAAGCGGCCAACTTTTACATGATCCATAATATTGTCTCGAAAGTATCGTCTCAAATTTTTAAGTGGCATACCTTAACAAGTTATAACCTAACTATCAAACTTGATACAAAACTTGGCAGTTTTAGCAAGTAAAAAAGCCCCAAGATAGCAAGGTATCTTGGGGCTTTGTCTTTAAATCAATAATTAAAAAAACATTGTGGCACTGTTAAGATGAGTTTATAAATGAGCTTAACCGCTTATATCTTAGTTATAACTTAGTCACCTTTTACAATCTTAGGCGGACCCTTAAGATATTCCTCATCAATGAATTCATCAGCGGTATTATGATCAACTGACTCTGCCGTAATAAAGCGCTGTTCAGCACGATAAAGTATGAGTCGATCTCGACCTAAACCACGCCATAGCGCGTACATCATCACAAATATAACTATAGCAAAGGGTAGTCCCGCTACAATAGCGGCGGCTTGTAATGCGCCAAGTCCACCTGCTGCTAATAATATCGCCGCAATAAAACCTTCCATCGTCGCCCAAAACAAGCGCTGAATCTTAGGTGGGTTAGTATCACCACCTGCGGTTAGCATATCAATGACGAAACTGGCTGAATCCGATGACGTCACAAACCAAAGCACAATCATAATCACAATTAAGAGCGTTATGGGCTTGGTTAGAGGGTAATATTCAACCAATTTAAAAATAGCACTGCCCGTATCCGCTTGTACCGCTTCAACCAATCCTGGACTGACAAGCGCAGGATCAAGAGCCGCTAATAGCTCCATATGAATAGCAACACCGCCAAAGGTAGTAAACCAAAAGAACAAAATCAGCATTGGAATCAATAGCACACCCAACACAAACTCACGGATAGTACGACCGCGACTAATACGCGCAATAAATATACCAACGAACGGTGCCCAACTTACCCACCACGCCCAATAAAATATCGTCCAACCACTCTGCCAGTCAGTATTGCTATAAGACTCACCCCATGTCGATAGCGGTATCATAGCCACCAAATAGTTACCGATGTTTTCAATAAAGCTATCAAAGATAAATAAGGTTGGGCCCAAAATAACCATAAAGGCGAGTAGCACGCCTGTAAAGCCCATATTGATATCACTTAAGCGCTTAATACCTTTATCCAGCCCTAGCATCAGCGATCCGCAAGCTAAAGCCGTCACAAAAGCGATAATGATAAATTGTACAGTCAACGAGTTTGGAATACCAAATAAATTCTCAAGGCCTGAGTTAATCTGCATCACCCCAAGACCTAATGAAGTCACAACACCAAACATCGTACCAAATACGGCTAAGATGTCGACGGTATGCCCCCAACCACCATATATCTTTTTACCCAATATTGGATATAGCGTTGAGCGAATAGATAGCGGCAGTCCACGGCGAAAATGAAAATAGGCCAGCGATAGCGCCACTATAGTATAGATCGCCCAAGCATGTAATCCCCAATGCATAAAGGAGATATTCATTGCAAGTTTGGCGGCCTCAACGGTTTGAGCCTCACCTAATGGAGGCGCCATAAAGTGATATAAAGGCTCAGCCGTTCCCCAATAGACAAGGCCAATACCGATACCCGCGGAGAACAGCATCCCAATCCATGAGAACAAGCTGTACTGTGGTTGTTCTGTTTGGTTGCCTAAACGAATATCACCGTATCGGCTCGCTGCTAAATAAATACAAAAAACTAGCGCGGTGTTCATCAAAATAATGAACATCCAACCAAATTTATTAGTAATAAAACTTTGTAAATAACTAAATAAAGCTCCAGCCATTTCGGTAAAAAATACACCGAAAATAATAAATCCAACAATAAGCAGCGCTGAGGTAACAAAAACAGGTTTACTTACTTTTGGAAACGGACCCAATCTGCCCACTTTCACATGATCCATCGTTGATTCTCAATTTTTAAGGAAAGTTACTGTAACAAACTGATTACTAATTATCAATAAGCCTTAAAAATTAAAACCATATAATAATCAAAATATTTTCAATAACTTAGCTTAACACCAATAGTAAAACAAGCATTAAGTAACTGAGTGGTCAGCAATTTTATTGAATGGCAATTAGGCTTAATTTGGTAGTAACTTTAGTAATTTGCCACCATTGCCATCTTCTAATGCCCACACTTGCCCCTCTACCACTAACACATTGCGCATACGTTTGCCCATGTCATAGCGGTAACGCTCAGAGGCGTTAAGACCCTTCAAGTTAACAACGATCAAAGCTTGTGATGACAAGCCGCTAACCAAGGCATTACCCTGCCACGCTGGAAAATCATTATAGATTCCAGACCTATAAATACTCATAGAAGAGGGTGAGATGACTGGTGTCCAACTGATTTTGGGCGCTGTAAAATCAGGCTGCGTATCATGATCAGGTATATCAATACCTGAGTAATTGCGCCCGTTTGACACCACAGGCCAGCCATAATTACTACCTTTTTCAATTAAGTTCAGCTCATCACCGCCGCGTGGGCCCATCTCATTGGCCCACAATCTACCACTATCGTCAAATGCCATACCTAATACATTACGATTGCCCAGCGTCCAAAATTGCTGGGCGACTTTACTATCATTGTCAAAAAATGGATTATCCATCGGCACGGAACCATCAGGACTTAACCTTATTATCTTGCCTAAATTGACACTCATATCTTGCGCTGGATCTTGTTTTTGTCTATCACCTGAGCTGATATATAAATATTTTCCATCAGTCGAAAACAGCAAACGGTGGCTGTAATGCCCTTGACCTTTAACCTTTGGCGTCTGCTGCCAAATAGGCATAATGGCCGTCAAACTTGGCGAATTACTATTCAATCCCATCAGTTTCGCGCTGATAACTTTTGCACCAAATATATTACTATCACTTCCTTCACCTGCTTCAACATAGCTTAGATAAACCCTGTTAGTCGCGGCAAAGTCTGGCGCCAGAATAATATCACCCAAACCACCTTGCCCGCCATAAGCGACTTTTGGCACAGCGCTGACAGCTGTTTTTATACCTGACTCAGTATCGACAATAAACAGCTCACCTGTCTTTTGAGTAACTAATAGCTTAGGTGGTGAATCGTCCTGTTTGGGTAATGCGGTCATCGCCCATGGCTCATCGAAGGTCGCTATCGCTTGAGTGGTAAAGCTAGGTTTTTTATCATTAACTTGGTCAGCAACTTGACTACTTTTATCACTTTGATCGCTAGTTTTTACGCTACGAGTTTCTGTTAGCGTAGTGTCTGTCGAAGAGTCGGAGCAAGCGGCTGTACTAAAGAGTAGTGCCATTACGGCTAAAGGTAAGGCTAAAGGTAAGGCTAAAGGTACACTTATAAGCTTAGGCGTTATCATGTTATCTATCCTTATTGAATCTATAAAAATATTTTGCATTTAGTTTATTTATAGCACAATGTTAATACTTAGAAGGTAAAAAAATAACCCCTTATTTGCTATTGCAAGTAAGGGGTTATTTTGTTTATTAAGGGATGTACGTAAAAGGAAAACTAACTCATTCTAAGCTTGTTAAAAGTCAGCTTATCATTGTCACCAACGTCAACTTTGATGATATCGCCTGCGACAAAATCACCTGCCAGCAGCTTCAATGAGAGTGGATTTTCGATCTCCTGCTGAATGGCACGTTTCAGAGGGCGCGCGCCATAGACAGGGTCATAACCCACCGCAACCAGCTGATTCATCGCCTCATCACTCAAGGCTATATCGAGCTCACGCTCTTGCAAGCGGCTACGTAAACGCTCCATCTGAATATCGGCAATACCTGCCATTTGCGCTTGGCCTAAGGCATGGAACACCACAATCTCATCAATACGGTTAACGAACTCAGGACGGAAATGCTCGCCCACTGAGTCCATGACCTCAGACTTGATGTCTTCATAACTCTCGCCAACCATCTCTTGGATCTTATGCGAGCCTAAATTACTAGTCATGATGATAACGGTGTTTTTAAAGTCGACGACTCGACCTTGCGAGTCGGTTAGACGACCATCATCCAATACTTGCAGTAAAATATTAAACACATCAGGATGCGCTTTTTCGACTTCATCGAATAACACAACGCTATAAGGCTTACGACGTACCGCTTCGGTGAGTGCCCCGCCTTCTTCATAACCAACATAGCCAGGAGGCGCGCCCACTAAACGACTGACGCTGTGCTTTTCCATATACTCGCTCATATCAATTCTTACTAGTGAATCCTCTGAATCAAATAGGAAATTCGCCAGCGATTTGGTCAATTCCGTTTTACCAACTCCTGTAGGTCCTAGGAATAAAAATGAGCCTGACGGACGATTGGGATCTGATAACCCTGCCCGGCTACGACGTACTGCATTGGCGACGGACTCAACCGCTTCATCTTGACCAATAACGCGCTCATGGAGCTTATCTTCCATCGCCAGCAATTTATCACGCTCGCCCTGCATCATTTTATTAACAGGTATCCCTGTTGCAGCGCTGACCACTTCGGCAATCTCGTTATCGGTGACTTTGTTACGTAGCAGTTTGATTTCGATAGGCTCACCGTTCTGCTCTTTTTGCTCTGCCGAATCAAGAGTAGCAATTTGCTTTTCAAGCTCAGGTATCACCCCATATTTGAGTCGTGACATCTCGGCCACGTCACCTTCACGAGTCACTTTTTCTAACTGTATACGGGCTTTGTCCAAGTCCTCTTTATGCTGTTTACTGCCTTCAACCAATGCTTTTTCTGCTTGCCAAATCTCTGTTAAGTCAGCAAGCTCTCGCTCTATTCCTTCTATCTGTGTATCGAGTAGTTTAGTTTCGGCCTTAGCGCCAGCATCTTCTTCGCCTTTGAGTGCTTCACGCTCCATTTTTAGCTGAATTAAGCGACTATCTAACTTGCCTAGTGACTCAGGCTTACTATCCATCTCCATACGCAAGCGACTGGCCGCTTCATCGATCAGATCGATGGCTTTATCAGGCAATTTGCGATCGGTAATATAGCGATGACTCATCCGCGCCGCAGCAATAATCGCGCTATCTTGAATACTGACTGCATGGTGTAGCTCATAACGCTCTTTGAGTCCACGCAAAATCGCAATTGTGTCCTCTACCGTTGGCTCATCAACGAGAACCTTTTGGAAGCGGCGCTCAAGAGCAGCGTCTTTTTCAATATATTGACGGTATTCGTCTAGAGTTGTTGCACCAACGCAATGCAACTCACCGCGAGCTAGTGCAGGCTTGAGCATATTACCTGCATCCATCGCGCCATCGGCTTTACCTGCACCGACTAAGGTATGCAGCTCATCAATAAACAAGATGACATTACCTTCTTGCTTAGATAGATCACTGAGAACGGCTTTTAGACGCTCTTCAAACTCACCGCGAAACTTAGCACCAGCGATCAGCGAACCTAAATCTAGCGATAGTACTTCTTTGTGACGCATACCCTCTGGCACTTCACCGTTGATAATTTTTTGCGCCAGCCCTTCGACGATAGCCGTCTTACCAACGCCTGGCTCACCGATCAATACAGGGTTGTTTTTAGTACGGCGTGAGAGCACCTGAATGGTACGACGAATCTCTTCATCACGGCCGATTACAGGATCCAGCTTGCCAAGCTCGGCTTGCTCAGTCAGATTAATAGTGTATTTATTAAGCGCATCACGCTGGTCTTCAGCGTTTTGGTTATTCACAGTTTCATCGCCACGCAGCTGCTCAATGACTTCTTTTAGCTTCGCCGCTGTCACGCCTGCGCTTTCAAATATTTTTTTGGTCTCGCCTTGCTCAGCGAGCGCCAACAATACCCATTCAGTCGCAATAAAATCATCACCCTCTTTTTGCGCTTGACGATCAGCTAAGTTCAATATTTTGACTGAATTTGGATTTAGATTGACGTCACCTGTCGGATCGCTAATCGTTGCTTGATTGTTCAACGCTTTTGCCACACCGTTCTTGAGTGCTGGAATAGACGCACCTGCCTGCTGACAAATAGACAGATTAGCTTCATCTTGTAATAGCACTGCCAATAAATGCACAGGGTCAATACCCGTATTATCACGGCCTAAAGCTAGGCTTTGGGCTTCTTGAATAGCGGATTGTAATTTCTGGGTAAATTTCTCAAATCTCATGTGATTATCCTTTTATAATTAGTATCAATGTATACCTACGGCAGCGTATTTTTATCACTATTTAATAAAACAGCTTACCGTTGTCTGTCCTCTATATAAGGTAGCTTCACTTACATTTCAAGCAAGTTAAACAATAAAACCTTATTAGAAGTAATGATATTATTCTCAGCTTGTATATAAGCGTACTTAAAAAGTATTTCAAGATAAATACGGCACTATAAATCTAAGAAAAAGCGCTTGCTCAATAAAGAACAAACGCTATAGTTGATTCATTTTAAAACCGATACAGTGCAACTGGGATTAATTTTGCGCAGCCTCTGTCAGCGTAGACACAGCACGCAAGTAAAATTTATACTAGTTGCACATTAATATCAAAGTATAGATTTTATTTCGAACTGACTAGATCCGTGGCTCACACTTAAAAAGCACTTAAAAAGAAAAAACTACTCCACAATCTCAATCGGCATCCCTGCTTTATACACCAACATAATTTCATCCATCTCATCATCAGTCACGGCGATACAACCATCTGTCCAATCACGCTGCTGAGTCGTTTCGGCCAAATGCCCATAACCATTTGGCTGTCCGTGAATCATAATATCGCCACCTGGGCTGACGCCACGGTTACGGGCTTGCGCCTTGTCGCTTGCGTTGGGATAGCTGACATGGATAGAGCGATAGTACTTAGATTTTTCGTTTTTATAATCGAGCTTATAACTGCCTGTTGGCGTACGCTCGTCACCTTGCTGTCGTTTGTGACCTGCTGGACTGTCGCCAAGCGCTATACGATACGTCTTAATCACTTTATCACCGCTTAATAACTTCAACACGCGCTCAGACTTATCGACGAAGACTTTATCAATAGTGACATCTGTAAGGATGGTTCGCTGTGCCGTATTTTTCGTACTGCTCTTAGCATACGTTATCGCGCTCACGCTAATGAGCCCCAAAAACATTAGCGTGACGGTAGCCCATAGCGAAGTCTTGATGTTGTAAGCTTTTAAACGAGAAAATGACATAGTAGTGACTTATTATAATTAATATTTTAAAAAACTCATAAGTTATAAGATAACAAAAATCTAGGGCAAGTTTTGTGCAAAAGTTATGAATAAATTAAGCACTATCGATTACACCATGCGAATCGCGCCATCTAAGCGAATGACTTCCCCATTGAGATAGGCATTATCGATGATATGTAGCACTAGTTTGGCAAACTCATTAGGATCGCCTAAACGCTTAGGATACGGAACGGCAGACTCCAGCTGCTCGCGTGCCTTTTCGGGAATGCTATTCATCATCGGTGTAGCAAATATACCAGGCGCGATAGTCATCACTCGGATGCCATGCCTTGCCAGCTCACGCGCTAATGGTAGGGTTAGACCCACAACCCCTGCTTTGGATGAGGCATAACTGGCCTGCCCGACTTGTCCATCATAGGCCGCGATAGAGGCGGTATTGATAATAATGCCTTGATCAGCGTTTTGTTCAGTTTCGCTTTGACTCATATTAGCTGCGACACGTTTAGCGATACTAGCTGCTACCAATCGCGCGACATTAAAAGACCCAACAAGATTGATGGTTACGCCACGGCTAAAATCCTCAAGACTAGAGGGATTATTATCACGATCTAGTAGCTTTTGTACTACTGCAATACCAGCGCAGTTGATAGAGCCATTCAGACTACCGAACTCTTTTTCAGCCAAATTTACAGCAGCTTGTACATCAATGCCACTAGTCACATCGCAGCGAATAAAGCGCGCTTTGTCACCTAGCTCATTAACTAATGCCTGTCCTGCTTCTATATTTAGATCAGCTATAACGACTTTGCCGCCTTGCGCGTTGATTCCGCGTACCACTGCTTCACCTAGACCTGATGCACCGCCTGTTACTAAAAAGCTATTATCCCGAACTTGCATGATTTTCTCTCCATTATCTTTTAATAGTGGCAATCAGTCTAAACGATTTTGCTCTAAAGTATGCAAGAACCCAAGCAAGGCTTTTTCCTCAACACTTTGATGCTTTTTGGTGCGACCACGGCGAGCTTGCTTGTAAGGCTCATAAAACTGTCCTGCCAAGAATTGCTCAATGATGATAGGATTGATATAAGAGGAGCGACAAACACTTGGAGTATTGCCTAATTCATCAGCCACCTCTTTGACCATCTCAGTAACCAGTTTTTGCCTAGACTTGCTATCAGGCTCGCTGGCTAGTATCTCCTCGTTATCAGAGGTTTGCAACTCATCATAAAGATAACTCGCCGCTAAGACACTAGCCATCCATGTCCGAAAGTCTTTAGCACTATAACGTTTATCGATACTGTCATCGCTGTCATTAACACTACTGCTATCAGCACAAAGATGCTCGCGTAAATAAGTATTAATATCACTGCTATCAACGACTTGCTTGTCACCGTCCTCATCAAAATATTTAAATATCTGATAGCCTGGCAGCTCAGAGCATGCCTGTACAATGTCAATTAAGCGCTCATCTTGCAATTCGATATGATGAGTCTTCGCGCTTTTACCCACAAAATCAAACGCCAAGCCATTATCTGTTTCGCTGACATGCTTACTACGTAGGGTGCTGAGACCATAGCTTTTATTGAGCTTGGCATAGCGACTATTACCGATACGAATGAGCGTGGTTTCTAATAGTTTAACCACTGCTGCCAGTACATTAGCGCGTGACAACGATTCAGCCTCTAAATCCAATTCAACCTGCGCACGCAGATTAGGCAAAGCTTCAGCAAAACCTAGCATCGCATCGAATTTAGCTTGGTCACGTACCGTATCCCATAGCTCATGATACAAGTATTGCTTACGCGCTTTATCATCGCGTCCTGTTGATTGCAGATGACCTTTTTCATCCTGGCAAATCCACACCTCTGACCATAGCGGTGGAATCACCAAAGCATCAAAGCGTTTACGTAGTTTTTTGCATTTTACGGTATTGCCAGTCGCATCCCGATAGGTAAAGCCACGCCCATGACGGCGACGCTCAAAGCCAGGCTCATCATCTCTAACATAGCGCAGTTTGGCGCGCTTGGCTAAGCGCTCATAGTCATGACGCAGATCGTCGATAGTAGCTTGCTCAGCAGACTTTGCCATAAGATAATGCGCCTTGTATTAGATCGATGTTTTTTCGAGGTAGTCAGAGCTTTAGCATAAATAACTACTGCTATTATTACTGTTTGCTTGGCGCAGATAATATGTAAGGCTGTGTAAAAGCTGGGCGTAATAAAACTAAAAAAACGCCAAATGCTGAACACTTGGCGTTTATAAAAACTTTCAAATCAGAGCGATTAAATCTTAATTGCTATTGACCATAAACACATAAATAAGCACTTTCTACTTCGACTTTTACGTTAAATTTTTTATTAGCTTCAACGGTGAATTGCTCGCCAGCATTAAAAGTTTGCCAGTTATCGCTCTCAGGCAGCTTAACAGTTAGAGCACCGCTAACGACACTCATAGTTTCAAACTCACTGGTGCCAAATTCATACTCACCAATCTCCATAACACCGACTGTGGCAGGGAGAGTGCTCGTTTGAAAGGCAATAGAAGTCACTTTATTATCGAAATATTGATTAACGCTTGGCATAAACTTTCCTTAAATTAGTTTTGGTTTTGAACGAATAGTTTGTGCTAATGATTATTATAAAAATTACAATCCTGCTTTTAGGCTGGCTTCGATAAATTGATCCAAATCACCATCGAGCACTGCGCCTGTATTAAAGGTCTCAACGCCAGTCCGCAGATCTTTGATACGCGAGTCATCAAGGACATAAGAGCGGATTTGACTGCCCCAACCGACATCAGACTTGCCATCCTCAACGGCCTGCTGGCTCTCCATACGTTTTTGCATTTCCAGCTCATAGAGTTTGGCGCGTAGCATTTTCATCGCGGTCGCTTTGTTACCGTGTTGGCTACGCTCATTTTGACAGGTGACAACGACGCCACTTGGCTCATGAGTGATCCGCACTGCAGAATCTGTGGTATTAACGTGCTGACCACCTGCGCCCGATGAGCGATAGGTATCAATACGTAAATCGGCTGGATTGATATCGATCTCGATATCATCGTCAATCTCAGGTGAGACAAATACAGCGGCAAATGAGGTATGGCGACCGTTGTTACTATCAAAGGGTGACTTACGTACTAACCGATGCACGCCAATCTCCGTGCGCAACCAACCAAAGGCATAATCACCTTTTATCTCGATAGTCGCCGACTTGATACCCGCCACGCTACCTGATGAGGTCTCAATCACCTCAACCTTAAAGCCGTGCGCTTCCGCCCAACGCGTGTACATACGCAAGAGCATTTCAGCCCAGTCTTGTGCTTCGGTACCACCACTACCCGATTGAATATCTAAATAGCAGTTATTGGAATCCATCTCACCGCTAAACATCCGACGAAACTCTAAGTGAGCGACGCGTTTTTCAGCATTATCTAATTCTGCTTGTACCTCTTTTAGTAGTGATTCATCGTCTTCTTCAACGGCCAGCTCCAGCATCGCTGCAGCATCTTCTAGCGTAGTTTCAAGCGAGACCACCACATCGATAACACCGTCAAGATGACTTTTTTCTTTACTGATTTTCGTCGCACGTTCTGGATCATTCCATAATTCAGGACTTTCCATTTCTAAATTGACTTCCTCTAAGCGCTCTTGCTTACCATCAAAGTCAAAGATACCTCCGAAGATCCTGCCCACGCTCAGATAAGTCTTTGATTTGTTCTTGATACGGATTGATTTCCATAAGTGTTCCTGTGTGTGTTAAAAATACGATGCACTATTTTAAATGAGATTTACGTAAAATGTTTAGCTAACTTTCACTACTACTTATTATAATGATACTGCTTAATGATGATAAACTAAATCGACCAATCCTCAACTGCCCAGCGATGTGCTAGGGCGTGCGCATGTAGCGCGTCATCAGGGGACACGCAGATAGCCACATCCGCCCACTCAAGCAGAGGAATGTCGTTTTTGGAATCAGAATAAGCGTAGGTTTTATCATAATGAATGTCAGCCAGTTGCTGCTTGCCAATCCACTTGTCCAAGTGATAAATCTTACCTTCTTTAAAGTTTGGCTTATCAGCTAATTTGCCAGTATAGCGATCCTCTTTTATCTCAAGCGGTGTCGATAGTACATTGCCATCTTCAATGCCAAAGCGCTTGGCAATCGCAGATACTACAAAGTCATTAGTAGCGGAGATGATAACTACCTCGTGACCCAGCTCAATGTGCTGACACAATACTTCCATCGCCTTTGGGCGGATATGCGGCTCAATTTCAGTTTTGATATAATCTTCACGTAACTCATGCAAACGCGGCATTGGCAAGCTAGTCAAAAACTGGGCGACAAACTCATTGTACTCCGTCGCATCAAGCGTGCCTGCGATATACTCTTCATAAAACTTTTGATTGGCTGTGCGGTACTCGGCCTCGTCAACAAGACCATGATTGACGATATACTCGCCCCATAAGTAGTCACTGTCAACGTCAAGTAAAGTATGGTCTAAGTCGAATAAAGCTAAAATTTTCATAAATAGTGCTCAAAATAATAAGGTTATCAGTTAAAAAATAAGCGTTGAAGAGGGTACGCCCTAATCAGGCTGCTCAACCTCAATAAGACCCGTTTTAAACTTCTGACAGCGATCCGCGTAATGCAGTGCTGATAGCTTTAATAGTGCCGCTTGCTCATCCGTTAGGGTTTTGACCACTTTTGCAGGAGCACCCATAACGAGAGAGTTATCGGGAATCTCTTTGCCTTCAGTCACTAAGGCTTTGGCACCAATGATGCAGTTTTTACCGATTTTGGCGTTATTCAATATCACAGCGCCGATACCGATTAAGCTATTATCACCGACTTCACAGCCATGCAACATCGCTAAATGGCCAATGGTCACATAATCGCCAATCTTAACCTCAATACCTGCATCAGTATGAATCACGCTATTCTCTTGTACATTACTATAATCACCGATATGGATACGCTCGTTGTCCCCGCGTATCACCGCACCAAACCAGACACTAGCCTGATGACCTAAATACACATCGCCAATGACCCGTGCCGTATCCGCCACCCATCCATTGAACGGGCTGGCAAATTCAGGGGTTTTATCCAAATATTGATAAATCATAGTCTAGCCTTATTGTTGTTAAGGTAATTGGTTAAACTTACATTATTAGTTAAAAACACTTGCCTAACAGTCGTTACTATTATTCGTTGCTATCAAGTACTGATTATCAATAGTTATTAGTAGTAGATAATCAGATATTAGCCGTACTTTATAGTACAATTGCCGCAAATGGTACCATTGCCGTAACACCAGTTCTAGCTCATTTAATATGACTTATGAGCAGATAAGAAATTGATAATAGCATTATGCTCTTTACAATAGAATTAAAGCAAAAACATCTTTAGGAATAAGGCTATGCGCTATAAAAATCAAGCCTCGCTACTGTTGCTATCTTCAAGCTTAATCCTCGCCAGTCCTATTTGTGCTGCCGATAATTCTGATCTTGAGCTGGCAGGTGATATCATCGCAGTTGCCATCCCAGCGCTTGCCTACGGTAGCACCTATTATAAAGAGGATAAAGTAGGTCGTCAGCAATTTTATAAATCATTCGCTACTAATCTTGCGGCAACCCAAGTGCTCAAGTCGACTATTGATAAAGAGCGTCCTAATGGTAGTGATGACGATTCATTTCCCTCACGGCATGTCTCAGTAGCTTTTCAAGGCGCTAGTTTTATCCACAAACGTTATGGTTTGGAATATAGTATTCCCGCTTATGTTGGTGCAGGGTTTGTCGCTTATACTCGCATAGAATCTGATGAGCACGATGCTACTGATGTGTTAGCTGGTGCCGCTTTAGGGATTGCCAGCAGTATGTACCTAACCAAGAGCTATAATGAGCAGTTGCATATCGCGACCGATCTAGCGCCAGACTATTATGGGGTATCTATGCATTATGAATTTCCCTGATTGTCTTAAAAGCACCGTAAAAAAATAAAAGCGAATGCTACCACTCCCTCACCTTTTTAAATACTGGCTCTTAAGCCAAAATTCTAGTACAATGCACAAAATCTGACCCTAAGCGAGTGGACATGATGTGAGTTACTCTTCACCTTAACGTGAACTAAGTATCTTTTCATCTATTTGTCTTCTCGCTTTTTTGCGGAAAAAATTCGTCTTAGTAGTAAGCATTGTAATAAGCATTTACAGTAAATACAGACATTGAAAAACCAAATATTTGCATCAATAAATAAAACACCTTTGCAACAAAAGACAGCAAACTCATCAACAATAGCGGAGAATACCATTGAACTCATCGACCCAAACCCAAGCCATTTTGGCACTAGCAGACGGTACTATTTTTCGCGGTATAAGTATTGGCAGTAGCGGGCATCGTGTCGGTGAAGTCGTATTCAATACAGCGATGACAGGCTATCAAGAGATCCTAACTGACCCAAGCTATGCCCGTCAACTGGTCACCCTAACCTACCCACATATCGGTAATACAGGCACTAATACTGAAGATAGTGAATCAGGTAACGCGCATAAAATCTGGGCAGAAGGTCTTATTATTCGTGATGCCACTATGGTTACTTCAAACTTCCGCAACTCTGAGTCGCTGACTGACTATCTGCTAAATAATGATACCGTTGCTATCGCTGAAATCGATACTCGCCAGCTCACCCGTATATTACGTGATAAAGGTGCTCAGCACGGCTGTATTATGACGGCATCAGATGGCGAAACTATCAGCGATACAGACGTACAACAAGCGATCAAGTTAGCACAAGGCTTTGCAGGTCTAGAGGGTATGGATCTCGCCAAAGAGTGCTGTCATCCTGATGGGTTTGAGTGGACAGCAGGCACTTGGGAGTTGTCTGATACGCTCCTAAATCGTGATGCACCTGGTAGCCATGATAGCGGTACGGGTGGCTTTTTTAAGCAGCTTGGGGAGCACATCGAGCACAAATACAACGTTGTCGCTTATGACTTTGGTACTAAGACCAATATCTTACGTATGCTGGTTGACCGTGGCTGTAAAGTAACGGTCGTGCCAGCACAAACGCCTATTGCAGATGTCATCGCGATGAATCCAGACGGTATCTTTTTATCCAACGGTCCTGGTGATCCTGCGGCCTGTAGTTACGCTATCGACAGCGTGCGTCATATCATTGAAGAGACTAACATTCCAACCTTTGGTATCTGCTTAGGCCATCAGCTCATCGGTCTAGCCAGCGGCGCTAATACTATTAAGATGAAAACGGGTCATCATGGTGCCAATCATCCTGTACAAGATTTAGAATCTGGTGTGGTAATGATTACCAGTCAAAACCATGGCTTTGCGGTTGATGAAGATACCTTTCCTGATAACGTAAAATCAACCCATCGCTCATTATTTGATGGTACCAATCAAGGTATGGAGCTGACTAATAAGCCTGTGTTTAGCTTCCAAGGTCATCCAGAAGCCAGCCCTGGCCCGCATGATGCGGATGGATTGTTTGATCGTTTTGCTGAGATGATGGATAAGGCTAAGGCGGCTGTCTAATGCAACCAAATTCAACTCAAGAGTGGAAAATTAAAGACCTTAAAGGCGTTGGCGATGTTGAATTATCATTGGACGCAAGTAAACGTGTCTTTGTTTTTTTTGGTAGTAATGGCGTTGGCAAAACCAAGACTTTAGAGGCTCTACTTTATTTTTCGCTAGCGCAGAATAAAAATTTTGCACCTAAAGGTCATGCATTAAAAGTACCAGATAGTATTTTTCAATCAATATGTTTAAATAATTTATGTATAAATGTGAAGAACGCTTTACTAAGCGAAAATGAAATTTATCTTCCTAAAATATTCAATCAAGTTGAGGTAAAAAATTACGACTCAGTTGCTTACCTAGGAGCAAAACAACGAGGTTCATCTGAAAAAGATAGTAGCCTTAGAAATAAATCCATGGGAAGTTCTGAGTCACGCAAAAGTATCCATTCTGATTTTTTTGAGTTAGCTAGTGTTAATGGTAATTTAGATAAATTAGGGATGAATCAAGATATTCATCATTGGTTCATTGAACGTGCCCAGTCTGTCAATCCTTATCAAAAATCTGAGGATAATCGGCAAGTTGATATAGATACAGTACTCAGTGCTTTAAATACTTTAGATAATCGTATTGGTAAGACGCTTAATGTCGATGGTGATGATAATGTTTATTTGACTATCGAAGGTCAAGAAACTGAATTAAATGAGCTTAGTTCAGGCTTTATCTCAGTCGTGAAGATCATTCAAGCCATTGTATCTGCCTACTCTGCTTTTACCAACGCTCAAGATTTATTGAACGTCAAAGGCGTGGTACTCATTGACGAAATCGAAAGCCATTTGCACGTAGAATGGCAAACACGAATCATACCAACACTAAAAGAGCTATTTCCAAATACTACTTTTTATATTGCTACTCACTCCCCCTTAGTGCTATCCCAATTAGATGAAGGTGAAGCTTATTTACTCAAGCGTGAGAATGACGATGTCATACGCTCACACGTAATTGATTCACCGAATAAACGTATTCTAGCTAACGTACTACGTGATGCTTTTGGTATTGATTTGAATGCGCTCAAAAGAGAATCCATGGAAGATAGTGATCAGGATTTGGCTAAAAGCCGCTTATTAAAGCTGCTAAGAGATCCAGCAGGTGACGTAAGTGAGTAAATACATTCTGCTAGATGCTAACTTACTGATCGGTGCTTTTGATCACGATGACACTAATACAAAACATATTGAATCTAAAAAAATTGTCGAGTCTTTATTATTAGATGTTAATGTAAAAATCGCTATAACGCCTTTAATTCGCTATGAAGTATTACGTGGCGTGCGTCGCGTATCCACTGAACAGATGGTAGAGATTTTAAACGATTTTGAAGAGTTTGAAATTACCGATGTAGAAGGTAATAGAGCCTCAGAGATATATCGTTTAGCCTTCTCACAAAACCAGAAATTAGATAAACGCAGTTTTGACGTCTTTCATTATGTTGTCGCTGAAATCCGAGATTTAAAATGGATGAGCCAAGATACTGATATAAGCAAAATTGCCAGTCTCGCTAAACCCATTATTAAAGGACAACTATAAATGCCAAAACGTACCGACATAAAAAGCATTCTTATCATTGGCGCTGGCCCCATCGTCATCGGTCAAGCCTGTGAGTTTGACTATTCAGGCGCACAAGCTTGTAAAGCGCTACGTGAAGAAGGCTATCGCGTCATCTTAGTCAACTCAAACCCTGCCACGATCATGACTGATCCAGATATGGCGGACGCCACTTATATTGAGCCAATTACTTGGCAGACGGTTGAGCAAATCATCGATAAAGAGCGCCCTGATGCTATCTTGCCAACCATGGGCGGTCAGACCGCGCTGAACTGTGCCTTAGAGTTAGATAAACATGGCGTGCTAGCTAAGTACGGTTGTGAGCTGATTGGTGCGACCAAAGACTCTATCGAGATGGCAGAAGACCGCGACTTATTCGATAAGGCCATGAAGCGTATCGGCCTTGAATGTCCGCGCGCTGAGATTGCTGAAACCATGGAAGAGGCTTTTTCGACTCAAGAGAAGATGGGCTTTCCGTGTATCATTCGTCCGTCATTTACGATGGGTGGCTCAGGTGGCGGTATCGCTTATAACCGCGAAGAGTTCATTGAGATTTGCGAGCGTGGTTTTGACTTATCGCCTACTCATCAGCTCTTGATTGATGAATCACTAATCGGCTGGAAAGAGTACGAAACCGAAGTCGTCCGTGATAAAAACGACAACTGTATCATCATCTGTACTATTGAGAACTTTGATCCCATGGGCGTACATACAGGCGACTCTATCACCGTCGCGCCAGCGCAAACCTTAACCGATAAAGAATATCAAATCATGCGTAATGCGTCGATTGCGGTATTACGTGAGATTGGCGTTGAAACAGGCGGCTCAAACGTACAGTTCGGTATTAATCCTGATAACGGACGCATGGTGGTGATTGAGATGAACCCGCGCGTATCACGCTCCTCAGCGCTAGCGTCAAAAGCAACGGGCTTCCCTATCGCTCGTATCGCCGCTAAGTTAGCGGTTGGTTATACCTTAGATGAATTACAAAATGAAATCACCGGCGGTAAAACTCCAGCGAGCTTTGAGCCGACTCTGGATTATGTGGTTACTAAGATTCCACGCTTTAACTTTGAAAAGTTTCCACAAGCAGACAACATTTTATCGACGCAAATGAAGTCGGTTGGTGAAGTCATGGCGATCGGTCGTAACTTCCAAGAATCCATGCAAAAAGCGCTACGTGGTCTTGAGACTGGCGCAGACGGTTTTGATGAGCAGATCGATTTTGCCGCTATCAAAGATGGCAAACTCAGCGAAGATAAAGCCCGCTCTGAGATTACCAATCGCTTAACTATTCCGACCCCTGAGCGTATCTTCTATATTGCTGATGCCTTCCGTATCGGTATGAGCGTCGATGAAGTATTTAAATTAACCAACATCGATCGCTGGTTCTTAGTACAGATCGAAGATATTATTCAAGTGGAAGCAACGGTCAAATCGCTAGGGTTTGGTGGTCTTAATGAGACTAATTTACGTAGCTTTAAGCGCAAAGGCTTATCCGATTTGCGTTTGGCTAAATTGCTTGGCGTCTCACAAAAGCAGCTGCGTAAAAAGCGTTGGGACTTAAATGTCTATCCTGTTTATAAGCGTGTCGATACTTGCGCGGCTGAGTTTGCGACTAGCACCGCTTATATGTACTCGACCTATGACAGCGAGTGCGAGGCCAACCCGACTGACAAAAAGAAAATCATGGTCATCGGCGGCGGTCCAAACCGTATCGGTCAAGGTATCGAGTTTGATTATTGCTGCGTTCATGCTGCGCTTGCCATGCGCGAAGACGGCTACGAGACTATCATGGTCAACTGTAACCCTGAAACCGTCTCAACCGATTATGATACCTCAGACCGTCTCTACTTTGAGCCAATCACCCTTGAAGACGTGTTAGAAATCGTCCGTATTGAAAACCCAGATGGCGTAATTGTACAGTTCGGTGGGCAAACACCATTGAAGCTCGCCCGCTCTCTTGAAGCTGCTGGGGTCAAAATCATTGGTACGAGTCCTGACGCTATCGACCGTGCTGAAGACCGCGAACGCTTTCAGCATATGATTCAGCAATTAAATCTAATCCAACCAACTAATGCCTTGGCGACTAGCTTAGAAGACGGCTTATTTAAAGCCAAAGACGTCGGCTATCCATTAGTGGTACGCCCATCCTATGTGTTGGGTGGTCGCGCTATGGAGATCGTCTACAACGAGGAAGAATTAAGACATTACTTGCGTACTGCGGTACAAGCGTCTAACGAGGCACCAGTACTATTAGATCGCTTCTTAGATGACGCGATTGAGGTCGATGTGGACTGTGTTTGTGACGGTACAGACGTGGTGATCGGCGGTATCATGCAGCATATCGAACAGGCAGGCGTGCACTCTGGTGACTCGGCTTGCTCATTACCACCCTATTCGTTATCAGAAGAATTATGTGATGTGATGCGCGCGCAAACAGTGGCGATGGCAAAAGAGCTTGGTGTCATTGGTCTGATGAACGTACAGTTTGCGGTAAAAGGTGAAACCATCTACATCTTGGAAGTCAATCCACGCGCAGCTCGTACCGTACCTTTTGTCTCTAAATGTATTGGTACGTCACTCGCGAAAATTGCCGCGCGCTGTATGGCGGGTACTTCTTTAAAAGATCAAGGCTTTACTAAAGAGATCGTGCCGTCATTTTTTGCAGTAAAAGAAGCGGTATTCCCATTCGCCAAATTCCCTGGCGTCGATCCTATCCTAAGCCCTGAAATGAAATCTACAGGTGAAGTTATGGGTGTTGGCAAGACCTTTGGCGAGGCATTCTACAAAGCGGTTATCGGTAGTAATGAGCGTCTGCCAGGCTTGCCTACTGATGGCGAAATTAAAACGGTATTCATCTCAGTACGTGACAGCGATAAAGAGCAAGTCGTACCTATTGCCCGTCAGTTAGCCGACTTTGGCTTTACTATTGTCTCAACAACGGGTACCAAAAAGGTTTTGGATGCTCACAATATTAAGTGTACACAAATAAATAAAGTCACCGAAGGTCGTCCTCATATCGTTGATGCCGTCAAAAACGGTAAGATCGATTTGATTATTAATACGACTGAGGGCAAGCAAGCGCAAGAGGATTCGTTCTCTATTCGCCGCAGTGCCTTACAAGGTAAAGTGTTCTACGTGACGACTTTGGGCGCAGCCGATGCGGTCTGTAAATCTTATGACATTGAGTTACCGTTTGATGTTTATAAATTGCAAGATTTACATCAGCAAGCAAAGTCTATTGACGTGGCTCAATAAATTGCGTAGATTAAGCATAACGATTTCGCTTATTTATTAAAAGCAACTTATAGCAGCAACCTTAAAAAGCATAGTGGCCCAACTGCGACTATGCTTTTTATTACGTAAGTTGATTACGAGTTGCTGTTTTTAGCGGTTCAACCAAATACATCCATTTTATATTTTATATTTTATATTCATTTTAATAGCCTATTAATCTTTATCACACCATCTCAGTAAGAGGTGGTGTGATGTTATTGGCTTAAGGAAAAAACATGCAACGTTACCCTATGACTCCACAAGGACACGCCGCTCTTGAGAGTGAGCTTAAGCAACTAAAAAGTATTGACCGTCCGCGTATTACCGCCTCTATCGCCGAAGCACGCGAACATGGCGATCTAAAAGAAAACGCTGAATACCATGCTGCTCGTGAGCAACAAGGATTTTGTGAAGCACGTATTCGTGATATCGAAGCCAAGCTTGGCGGCGCGCAAGTAATTGATCCCTCAACGCTCAAAAACGAAGGCCGCGTAGTATTTGGCGTCACTGTCGTCATTGAAAATATGGACACCGAAGAAGAAAAACGCTATCAAATCGTCGGTGATGATGAAGCCGACTTCAAAGCGGGTAAAATCTCGGTCAACTCGCCTATCGCTCGCGGTCTAATTGGTAAGTTTGAAGGCGATGAAGCCCGTATCGAAACCCCAAAAGGCGTGGTTGAGTACGAAGTGATGAAAGTAATTTATAGCTAATTAGTTATAGTTATAGACAGAAAGTTTAAAGTGTTAGCAATGCTTTGCATGCCTGAGTTGGATTAATTCATACTTAATCCAACTCAGGCATTTTATTGTCTGCCAGTTACACAATGTGGCTGTTCTTACACGATGCTGCTGTTCTATAGTCGTTGCTTTAAAGAATAATCATCTGCGTTCAAAAGTTAATTTATTTGCTAACTATTAAACCCCTTTTTAAGGAAAATATCATGATCATAACCACATCTATCAAAAAAACAGCCCTAGCTACTGCGCTGATTGCAGGCTTATTGGCTAGCGCTAGCAATGCTGCCCCGATGGTAGTCGTTAATCAGGGCAGTACTGCCAGCTCTACGCTAGTTGAGCAGTATGCAGATGGCAAAACTACGACGATTACCGCAACGCCTAACGGCATCAGTATGCGTGATGGTGCGCCCTTTTATGCAACCCAAATCACCACTGTACCTCGCTATACTATCAGTCAAGGGGCCTCTACAGTCGTCACTACCAGCCCAGTAGTATCAGCACCGATAACGGGTCAAGTCACCCAGCAGATCGGCAATACAGTGGTCACGACTCCTATTGCGGCGCCCGTTATAGCGCCTACTCAAGTGTTGACCCCTATCACTACCACTGTTCCTATAGTCAATCATCAAGTTATCAGTACCCCAGCTGTCAATAGCTCTATAGCCAACAGTCAAGTTATCTCAACGACCTCTATAGATACGCTACAGCTGACACCAACTTTCAGTACACCAAATGTCGCCACAGCCAATACTAAAATCATGAAAATATTAAAGAATAGCGCTGGACGCGACATTGCCGTTCCTGCTAATAATATTGCTCCTGGTGACGTTATTGAATATCATACGACTTACGTTAATAATAGCGCTCAGCCTATACGTGACTTGAATGCAACGGTAACGTTGCCCAATGGCGTTCAATTAGTATCGTTAAACAGTCCGCTATCGACTATGGGTACTATCGGTGGCGATAATTATCAAACCATTCAGCAAATGGGTAATGATGTAGTGATTCAACAAAACTACTCTGGTCTAAGATGGAATCTTGTTAATCTTGCTGCTAATACTCCGCAGACAGTAGTTATTCGCGCTAAAGTACAGTAGCTTAGATTTGAGGATGATAGTGCGATAAAGCATTAAAATTTGACTAAGAAAAAATGTAAAAAGGTCTTGAATATTCAGGGCCTTTTTTTGATGTCGTAAAAATCATATATACGACAACCGTTGTCGTATAGCGTCTATACTTTGTCAATAATTACAGTGACTTACACTGTATTTTGTTAAAATAGCCCTCTATTAATGGCTTGGTAACTATTTACTTATGGCAACGATTAATTATGATAGATTACAAGGTAAGCTCAATATTTTAGCCGATGCGGCAAAGTATGATGTCTCTTGCTCCTCCTCCGCTGGTACCCGCAAAAATCAGGGCGGTGGCCTTGGTGATGCCTCAGCTACTGGTATTTGCCATAGCTATACCGAAGACGGTCGCTGTGTCAGCTTACTCAAAATCCTACTGACCAATCACTGTATCTACGACTGTGCATATTGCACTTCGCGTAAAAGTAACGACACCCCGCGTGCTGCTTTTAGCGTCGAAGAAGTGGTTGATTTAACTATGCAGTTTTATCGTCGTAATTATATCGAAGGCTTATTCTTAAGCTCAGGTATCTTTAAAAGTGGCGATTATACGATGGAGCGTTTGGTTGAGGTGGCAAAGATACTACGCACCCGCGAGCGCTTTAACGGCTATATTCATCTAAAAACTATTCCAGGCGCGTCAAAAGAGCTGCTATTAGAAGCTGGCCTGTACGCTGATCGTTTAAGTGTCAATATTGAAATCCCTACTATATCTGGTCTAGCGCTGCTCGCACCAGAGAAGTCACATGACGAGTTAAAAGCGCCCATGGAAACGGTCAAGACGGAAATCATTACTATCCGTGAGAGCCGTAAAACCCATAAAAAAGCGCCCAAATTCGTGCCAGCAGGTCAGACCAGTCAGATGATCGTCGGCGCGAGTAACGAGACGGATTTGCAAGTGATTCAGCTCTCGAGTCACTTTTATAAAGAGTATGATCTCAAGCGTGTCTATTACTCAGGTTACGTGCCGATGTTATCGGATAGTCGCCTGCCAGCAATTGGTACGCCTGTGCCGATGATTCGCGAAAACCGTCTCTATCAAGCGGATTGGCTCATGCGCTTTTATGGCTTTGGCGCGCATGAGATCGTTGAGCCAGACTCGCCATTTTTGGATTTAGATTGCGATCCTAAGCTAGCTTGGGCGATACGTCATCGCGAGCACTTCCCTGTTAATATTCAGACCGCCTCCTATGAGATGATTGTACGTATTCCTGGTATTGGTACTAAGACGGCAAGAAAGATTGTCAAGGCGCGTAAGTTCAATCAGTTAACGCTATATCATCTAAAGAAAATGGGTGCTGCGGTTAATCGTGCGAAGTACTTTATTGCGACCACAGGCAAGAATGAGCATCTCTCACATTTGACTCGTGATAACTTTCGTCAATATGTGCTCGCGCAAACTCAAACGAAGTTTAAAGATCAACGTAGTGGGCAGTTAGCGTTATTCTAGACGATAGTTTGTATTTATATTCTTATTAAGAAAAGCCTTTAAATTATTTTAGGATAACCTATGACTCAGCTCGCTTTAAAAGACGATTTTGCAGTCGGTCATCTAACACCAAGTATCTTATTATACGAGCCAAGCTTTGAAGGGTGGCTCAGTGCGGTTTATCAAGTATATGAGCGTAAAATGCAGCATGATGAGTCGTTGCAATTAATTGCCGAGAATCGCTATATACCATCTTTGATTAGTGGCGCAACTAGTGTGATTACCGATGATGAGCAAGCGCAGCGGGTACTAAAAAAGCTGAATAAGCTATTAGGGCGCTCAGGCATGCGCCAAATACTTTGGGGCTTTTTGTCGGAGAAACCTAACATTGGCACGACATTATTTCATATCGTCAAATACGCCATTTACTATCCTAAGCGAAATATTCTAGAAGATTTAGGTCATTTGGATGTGTTAGAACTGGCGCAAACGGTCAAATCCGTACATCGTGAAAAGCATCGCATGGAGGCCTTTGTGCGCTTTGAGCATACCACTGACGATATTTACTTTGCGCGTGTAGAGCCTGATTTTAATGTGCTGCCTATTATCGGTGAGCATTTTCGTCAGCGCTATCAGGATCAGCATTGGGCGATATATGACTTAGTTCGTGGCTATGGTATCTATTATGATAAATCTGGCAGTACGCCATCGCGACCTGCTGAGCTACAAACTATTAGTGATCTTGATGATGCGGTACTACGTAATCCTACCAGCATTCATAGTCCTGATGAGCAGCGTTATCAAAGGTTTTGGCAGGGGTACTTTACTAATGTCAATATTAAAGAGCGCAAAAATACACGCCTGCATAAGCAGCATATGCCACAGCGCTATTGGAAGTACCTTAGCGAAAAGCAAATCCTACCTAATGCTGAGTACCTACAAAAGAAACGTTAACATTTATGAGCTATTATCTTATTAAATTTTTAGCTAACTCATCTCTAAGGTTGAGTTTTTTACGTTTCTGACTGACAATAGCACCTTAACCTCGTTGATGTGTATATCTTCTTTATGATAGTGATGCGCCTGTTATCCTCCCTAAAACATGATGAGTCCGAACGGGGCATCTTTCATCTTGGCCGTGCTTTGGTCAAAAAAGATCATACGTCAATTATCATCTCCAGCGCGGATAATGATAATGAGCTGGTTAAGCGCTTGGAGCGTGAGGGTAACCTGTATCATCAGCTGTATATGAATAAAAAGTCATGGGCCGCGTTATTACAGATTATTCCTTTACGTCATCTTATTGAAAAATACAATCCTGATGTGATTCATGTGCATTCGCGTACACCCGCTTGGATCTTGCATTTAGCACTACGCCGCGCACGCGTCAAACGTCTGCCCAAGATAGTCTCGACGATGTATGGGTTTTATCCGATTAATAAATACTCACAAGCCCTACTCGATGTCGACACAATTATTACTGTCTCTGATAGTGTGACTAATTACCTAACCAAGGGCTTGCGCCGTGAAGAGATGGGTCGCAAAGTCATCAAGCGTATTTATCGCGGTGTCGACACCCGCCGTTACCCTTATCGACATAATCCATCAGTGTATTGGCTAAGGCGTACCTTTGCAGAATTCCCTGAGCTTGAGCATAAAAAGTGGCTCGTATTTCCAACCGTTATTGGCAATGAATACGGTCAAGAATGGTTGATCGATATCTTAGGCAATTTGCAAGAGCAGTTCCCCCTGATTCATGCAATTATTATGGATGAGGATTATAGAGAAGGCGATGTAGCACATGAGGACTTTCGTCAACGTATGAATGCGCTTGGATTAGGTGAGCGGGTGACGTATGTCGGCAGCAAGCGTAATGATATGCGCGAATGGCTATCAGCGGCCAATATCGTTATGGCACTAGCCAATCAGCCTGAGTCCATCGGTATTAATGCTCTGCAAGCTATTCATTTAGGCACGCCCGTTGTCGGCTGGGATCAAGCCGCCTTTAGTGAAATTTTGCAGCCACTATATCCGCAAGGGTTAGTCAAAAAATACAATGCCCAAGCACTATGTAAAGCGGTTAGAAACCAATTAGAAGGCGTGACCCGTCCTGAGATGACAAATCAATTTACCATGCGTGAGATGATTGATGAGACCATAAAAGTTTATCAAAAACTGTATGAAGAAGCGCTAAGTGAAGAGCAGGCCCGTCTGGACGCTTATACGACAAGCAAAATTAAAAAGCATCTTAAAGCCGCTGCTAAACCCTTTAGTAAAGTGTCAGATCATTTTATTAATAGTGAAGATATCAAATTTAATAACAAGCTTAAAGGCGATGCTAAGGTATCTCTTATAAAACAAAAAGCTGTCAAAAAAGCACGAGATCAAGACCAACAATAATCTTTATTTACCTCTCTTTTGGCATTCCTTTGTTGAGGCAAGTTTATCCAGAAGTATGTACTATTAAAAAAGCCTAACGTTTAACGCTAGGCTTTTTTGTGAGCTATTAATTCTGAGACGTTAGAATGTTGCTGGTGAATGGGCGCTAACGATACGGGTAATGCCGTTGCTAGGGTTTAAAAAGGTATGCGGATGACTGGTGTTAATAACATAGCTGTCGCCCTCGTTTAATAAGTAAGTCACCTCATTAATACGAATCAAAATCTTACCTTCGATCACCGTGCCAATCTCCTCGCCTTCATGAGATATTCGATCCTCAGTTGAACTATTGGGCTGATACTCTTCAATCAAAAATCCTAAATTCTTGGTAGGACTGCCATTAAAAACCTGCTTGATTGAAACCTGACTATTAGGCTCACTGATCTCAATCAAATCTTTAGGGGTTACGACCACTCTTGCCTTGCGCTCCTGCCACTCATCACTAAAAAAGGTGCTAAGATCAGAGTCCAATACCGTCAAGATCGCCTTTAGGGTGTTGATCGCTGGGCTCACTTTATTGCGTTCTATAGCACTTATCGAGGTATTAGTGACGCCAGCTAGCCGTGCTAATTTCCTTTGCGAAAATCCTTTCGTCAGCCGTAGCTGATTTATCTTTTGGCCAATGTCTTCTTCTATTTGCTCATCTAGCTGTTGCTCGTTTAGCTGATTTTGATACGAGTCAGCTAACATTTGCTCTTTAACCGACGCTGACTTAGGCTCATCGGCTTGAGAGTCATTAGCTTGAGAAACATTAGGAGTGTTTTTGACTGGCATAGTGAATAAATTCCGTAAACAAAAATTTGGACAAGTCATCTTTCGTATAGTTTAGCTCAGGATGCCATTGTACACCAATCATAAACGGATGTTTCATTAAGCTGATAGCCTCAACCAATCCATCACGTGCCAGCGCTTCTACGAACAATCCTTTGCCGACCTCATTAATGGCCTGTTTGTGCAAAGAATTTACATGCCACTCGTCGCCAAAAGTAGCCAATCTACCATCAGGTTGAATAAGCACGTCATGAACAGGCTGATATTGCACCTCTAATGGCGCAGTACTGTCCTCTAGATGCGGCTCATAAAATCCTTCAACCTCACGCCAATCAGGATGTAGAGTTCCGTCAAAATAGACATTCATCTCTTGTAGTCCTCGGCACACTGCTAATAGAGGCATACCTGATCGCTCAGCAGAAGCCAATAACTTAAAGCTAAGCGCATCACGATTCACGTCCTGCTTTTCTTCACTATGCGACGCACCATAACGCATGGGCGCGACATTGCTATAGCTGCCTGTCAATAAAATACCATCTACTACTGTCATCAGCGCCTCAAGGTTCACGCTCTCAGCAGCAGTATAGGGTAGTAATATCGGGTTGCCACCATAGTGCTGTACGGCATCGATATACTTTTGATACACCGCTTGTGCTGGCTGACCATCGACCATTTTATGACAAGATACGATGGCGATTATAGGTCTGATAATAAGCATATTTTATTTTCCTAAATAAGGTTGGCTAAAGTCTAATTTCTATTTAAGTAAAATTTAGCACAGTATTCTTACAAATGTAAACTATAAGTTTCATTATAGTTAATAATCCTAATCAATGAATAATATAAATTACTTTTTCATGATTTTAAATAAACATTGACAACTATAAATTTCATATCTATATTAAAGGACATCACTAACAGTAAGTAAGATATTGACAGTAGAAGCCCACGATTAGGTCGTTATATCCAAGCACTCTAAGTCGTTAATACCATAGATAAAAAATGCTAAACAACCCTGAGAAGCTCTAAAATAATAGGAATAGTAGACATGACAGCAGCCAATGGAATGGTCGAATCTGCAAACAATACTGAGTACGTATATATTGCAGCAGGTGATATCAACGGTTTACTACGCGGCAAACGCATCCCGTTTGATCAGATGGACAAGGCTCAAAATGGCGGCGTACGCTTGCCTTTATCTATTTTAGGCGTTGATATTTGGGGCGCGGATGTCATTGAATCCTCACAATGCAATGGTGACATTGATGCTCTTGTCCGTCCTACTGGACGCGCCGCTTTCAAGTTGTTAAATACCAGTGCCCCATCATCGCTTCTACCAGTCTGGTTATATACCGAAGACGATGAACCTTACTATGGTGACGCCAGACACGTATTGGACTTTATCAGTAAAAAATTCAAAGCACTTGGTTTGACACCAGTTATGGCAACTGAGCTTGAGTTTTATTTGGTGGATTATGTGGAGGGAGAAACTCCTAAACCGCCTATTCGTCCAAAAAGTGGCCTTAGATTAAACAAAACCTCTATTTTAAGTATCACCGATTTGCTACAGTTCGATGAGTTTTTAGATGACGTTTACACAGAATGTAAAAAACTAGATATCCCTGCTGATGCCGCTTTGGCAGAAAACGGCTGTGGTCAGTTTGAGATTAATCTGTTGCATGTCGATGATCCGCTTAAAGCGGCAGATGACGCTATTTTATTTAAGCAAGTGGTCAAGTCTGTAGCGACGCGTCACGGATTGACGGCAACCTTTATGGCAAAGCCGTTTGGCTTACAGTCCGGCAACGGCTTTCATGTGCACTGTAGTTTGCTCGACAAAGATGGCAATAACATCTTTGATGATGGTAGCGATGCAGGTTCTGATACCTTACGTCACGCAGTCGCCGGATTGCTCAAGACTATGGCAGATTGCACGCTATTATTTGCACCTCATGTCAACTCTTATCGCCGCTTCACTCCAGGCACGCTTGCTCCTAATAACATCTCATGGGGCTATGAGAACCGTACGGCAGCGGTACGTATCCCTGGTGGCGATACCAAAGCACGCCGTATCGAGCACCGTGTATCTGGGGCAGACGCCAACCCTTATCTGGTCTGTAGCGCGGTATTAGCCGGTATGCTCTACGGTATAGAAAACAAACTCGAAGCACCTGAGCCGATCAATAGCATCACTTATGATGATACCGATCTAAAAACTTTACCTTTAGACTGGCTGTCGGCAATTCGAGAGTTTGAAAATAGCGATGTGATTAATGAGTTATTCCCAAATGAGATGATCGAGCTGTTAATTGCCGTCAAAAAGCAAGAAGCCAAACGTTTTGCTCAGCAAGTTACTAATCTTGAATATCGTACTTATTTACAGGATGTCTAATATGTCAAATACCACTTTACCTAACGACGCGTCGACCAATAACAACCGCCGCAATATTCCTCATTATTCAGATAAGGGACAGTATCCTGACAGTTACTATGCGGCTAGTCGCAATCCTAAGCCTGATAGACCAACATTAAAAAACGATATTCAGGCTGAAATCTGTGTAGTTGGTGGTGGCTATAGCGGGTTATCAGCTGGGCTACACCTTATAGAGACCGGTCACGAAGTCGTCATTTTAGAAGGTGCACAGATTGGTTGGGGCGCCTCAGGGCGCAATGGCGGGCAGATCGTCAATGGCCTAAATGCCAGCTTGCAAAAAATCAAAAAGTCTTATGGTCAACAAAACGCTGATTTTGTCAGTCAACTGGTCACGCGCGGCGGCAAGATTATGCGCCGATTTATCCGTGATTACGATATTAAGTGTGACCTAAAAGAGAAAAATATATTTGCCGCTTTTAATACCAGCCAGCTAAAGGATCTGCAAGACACCCACAACTTGTGGGAGAGCTATGGTATGCATGAGCGCGAAATGTTAGATAAAGATAGCATCCAGAAGTACATCAATACCGATGCCTACATTGGCGGCATCATTGATCACTCAGGCGGGCACATTCATCCGTTAAACCTAGCGCTTGGCGAGGCGGCTGCTATTGAGCAAGGTGGCGGCACTATTTATGAAAACACGCTTGTCGTTGATATCGAATACGCGGATGACTCTATCAAAGTTATTACCGAATTTGGTACGGTCACCTGCAAGCAAGCGGTACTATGTGGCAATGCATATTTGAACAAAGTGGTCCCTAAGCTTACCGATCGGGTCATGCCCGTCTCTACCCAAATTATCGCCACTGAACCATTGGGTGATCTAGCGGATGAGCTAATTCCATCGGATGTTTGTGTTGAGGATGTACGCTATATCCTCGATTACTATCGCCTGTCAGCGGACAAGCGTATGCTGTTTGGTGGTGGCTCTGTGTACGGTGGCCAAGATCCTGCCGATATCGCTAATAAAATCAAACCCAACATGTATAAGATATTCCCGCAGCTGCGCGACTTCAAAGTCGACTATGCTTGGAGCGGCAACTTTGCCTTATCTTTTTCGCGCGTGCCGCAGTTAGGTAAGTTACATGAGCGAGTTTATTTTGCGCATGGCTATAGCGGGCATGGTGTGACAGGCTCTCATCTGTTTGGACAGATATTGGCTGACGCTATCAATGGTAAAAAGGATGAGTTTGACGCTTTTGCGCTGATTCCATGGATACCTTTTCCTGGTGGGCGCGCCTTGAGAGTACCGTATTCGGTAATGGGCTCATGGTGGTATTCGCTGAAGGACAGTACTGGTATGTAACTATAGTCTGATATCGAGAGCTATACTAAATAAGTCGTTTATTTTTATGCCATGGTTGTTGATAGGGCTGCCATGATCGCATTTTAAGATTAAGAACAGGACTGTTCTATTAAAAATAACGAAGTCTTACAGGGAATGTATCTATGAATATGAAACTCAATGATGCGGTCGAACACCAGTATCAAAACAAGCGTATGTTTATGACCTTGGCAGCGGGGATTATCATATATCTCGTTTTTGCTTGGATGTCATTTAATCATGACGAGGCAGAATCTTGGGGTGCATTGTCTTTGCTGCCAACACTATTGGTGTTGGTCACTGCTATCGTCTCTAGGCGTCCCTTTGAATCGATGATAGCAGGTTGTATCGCTGGCCTCGTCATGCTTAATCCTTTCGATTTAGTTTCCCCCTTTGCAGATAATATATCGATAGTATTAGGTAATGAGACGATCATTTGGATCGTCTTGGTTTGCGGACTAATGGGTGGTCTTATTCAGCTGCTTGAGATCAGTGGCTGTTTGGATGGCTTTAGTGAATGGCTACAGAAAATTATCAAATCACGCAGGCAGTCGTTATTAGCGACTTTTGCATTAGGAGTCGTGGTTTTTATCGATGACTATCTAAATTGCTTAGCGGTGTCAACCTCAGTCAAAAAACTCACGGACGTCTATCAGGTATCACGCGAGAAGCTGGCTTATATTGTTGATTCAACCGCAGCACCGATGTGTATCATCGTTCCTATTTCTACATGGGCGGTATATTTTTCTGGTTTATTAGAAGAGAATGGTGTAGCAGGAGACGGTGAAGGATTGGGTCTTTATATCAGTGCTATTCCTTATATGGCCTACGCTTGGTTTGCTCTACTGATCGTATTTTTGGTCGCTTACGGTATCTTAGGTGATTGGGGACCGATGAAAAAAGCAGAAGCACGCGCTAAAGCAGGTAATCCTGTGCCGGAAGAATTCGTTGAGGAGCAGCTTGTCTCTAACGTGCAGGCCAAACGTAAATTATCCTTTAAAGCCAACATCGCCAATTTCGCTTTTCCTATGATTCTGCTTATCGCTTCAACAGTTTATTTTGAGGTTGATCTATTACGTGGTGCATTATTCACCTGTTTTGTCACGGTTATTATCTACTGGATACAGGGTATCTTAAGTTTTAATACTCAAGTTGAAGCCATTTTTAAAGGCTTTAAGGTTATGCTTTATCCTCTCTCAACCGTTATTGGTGGCTTTTTCTTAAAAGAAGTCAATGATAGTCTTGGTATGACGACTTATGTTATCGATGCTATTACGCCTTATATGACTATCATTATCTTTCCTGCCGTTATCTTTGTCGTTATGGCGTTTTTGACTTTTGCCACCTCATCGAGCTGGGGTCTGTATGTTCTTGCGATGCCAATTGTATTCCCAATCTCATTAGCACTTGGTGTCAGTACGCCCTTGATGATCGGTGCACTTCTATCTGCATCATCGTTTGGTAGTCATGCTTGCTTCTTTAGTGATTCGTCGTTATTAGCAGCACAAGGTGCGGGTTGTTCACCGATGCAACATGCCTTTACCCAGTTCCCTTATGCAATGCTTGGCGCAGGACTAGCGGCTGTTAGCTTCTTAGGTATGGGTTTTGCAATGGCTTGATATTACTATCAATCTCTGATTTTGGGTAGTTGCTAGCTAGTAGCTACCCATGTTTATCTGATTCATTGACGCCTTTTGTCAAAATTGTTTATAAAAGGATTTATATTATGCGTAACGTTACCGTCGCTACGACCCAAATGACTTGTGGTTGGGATATTCAGCAAAACATCGATACTGCAACTGAGCTGGTCACCCAAGCGGCCAAAGCTGGTGCCAATATTATTTTACTGCAAGAGCTGTTTGAGACGCCTTATTTTTGCCAAGTACATGACTTTGACTACTTCAAGCTGGCCACTTCAGTTGAAGATAATGCCGCTATCACTCACTTTAAAAAACTAGCGAAAGAGTTAGAAGTGGTACTACCCATTAGTTTTTATGAAAAGTCAGGTAATGCTTTTTTTAATAGCGTCACTATCATTGACGCAGATGGCAAAGTATTAGGCACTTATCGTAAAACGCATATACCAGATGGTATTCCTTATGCTGAAAAGTTTTACTTCACTCCAGGCGATACAGGCTTTAAAGTTTGGAATACTAAGTACGCCAAGATCGGTGTCGGTGTCTGCTGGGATCAATGGTTCCCTGAATGCGCGCGTAGCATGGCGCTCATGGGTGCTGAGCTATTGTTTTATCCAACCGCTATTGGTGATGAGCCAACATTGAATGTCGAATCAAAAGATCATTGGCAGCGCTGTATGCAAGGACACGCAGCGGCAAATCTGATGCCCGTTATCGCCTCCAATCGGATTGGTACTGAGACGATTACGCAAAATGCGACTGATAGCGTTATGACATTTTACGGCAGCTCTTTCATTACTGATGGTCGCGGCGAGATGATCAAAGAGGCCTCCAAGGATAAGCAAGAAATTATTAGTGCTACTTTTGATTTGGATAAGCTAGCAAGTGATCGTCAGCATTGGGGTATCTTTCGTGATCGCCGTCCATCGATGTATGGCACTTTGTTGACTCATGGCTAAACTGTCATTAATTTACCAAATCACTATCTAATGTAATACTGATAAAAGGACAAGCCTATGTCTAACCTCATTCAAAACTCAACACCTAAACATGATGGCTTTTATATGCCAGCAGAATATGCGCCTATAGATAAGGTGTGGATGGTATGGCCTTATCGAACGGATAACTGGCGCCAGCAGGCTACTCCAGCGCAAGCCGCTTATGCAGCCGTTGCCACAGCCATCAAGCAGTTCTGTAACGTTAGCATTCTGGTGGATGCTGATAATTTACAGAGTTGCCAAGATCAACTGCCAAATGATATTGAAGTCATGGCAATGCCAAGCAACGATGCGTGGGCGCGTGATACTGTGCCGACCTTTTTAATAAATGATCATGGCGAGCTGCGCGCTTGTGATTGGACGTTTAATGCTTGGGGCGGCGATTATGATGGTCTGTACTCCCCTTGGGATGATGATGACAAGCTTGCTGAGCGCTTATGTGAGCAGTTGGCTATCAAGCGTTACCGTACTGAGGGCTTTGTAATGGAGGGCGGCGCGTTTCATGTCGATGGTGAGGGTACGGTACTCACTACACGTATGTGCCTACTTAGCCCTGGACGTAATCCACAATTAAATGAGCACCAAATCGAAGATAAGCTCAAAGATTATCTCAATGTCGAAAAGGTACTATGGATTGACGATGGTATCGATCCTGATGAGACTACCGGTCATATCGATGACTTAGCCTGTTTTGTCCGTCCTGCCGAGGTAGTCTGCTTATTTACTGAAGACTCTAGTCATCCATTTTATGCGGCTACTCAACAAGCCTACGCACAGCTGTGTGCCATGACCGATGCCAAAGGTAGACGTCTAAAAGTTCATGAACTGTGCTGTACTAAAAACCCAGTAACTCTGCCTGATAACCACGATATTGTATCCTCTGATGATGCCAAACCACGACTTAGCGATGATGTCTGTATCGCCTCTTATGCCAATTTTTTGATTTGTAACGAGGGTGTTATCGTACCGCAATACGATGATATAAATGATAGCTTAGCCATTGAACAACTTGAAAAGATCTTTCCTCATCATCAAGTAGTAGGTGTACGCACAAAAGAGATTGTATTTGGCGGTGGTAATATTCACTGCATTACACAGCAGCAGCCAACGACAGATGCAAAATAGACGCAAAATAAACACATGTTGATAACGTGTTATTTTATGTTCTATCTTTAAATAAAAACCAAAAACGGACTTTAACCCAAGGAATTTTATGAGCGATTATCAAGTTAACAACCCAGCTACCGGCGAGCTTGAAGCTACCTATCCAGCTGCCAATGACAGTGACATCCAACATGCGATCAAAAGTGCTGATGATGCCTATCAAGACTGGCGTCATGTCTCGATAAATGAACGCAGTGCATTGATGCATAAAGTCGCTGATGTTTATATTGAGCGTCAAGATGAGCTGGCACAAATTGTAGCAACAGAGATGGGCAAACCTGTCGCGCAAGCTAAAGGCGAGATCGGGTTAGTTGCTGAGATTTATCGCTATTATGCCGATAATGCAGAGCAGCTATTAGCGACTAGTAAAATTGAGGTTGATACAGGATCAGCGTCGGTAGAAAAACATCCAGTAGGCGCGTTACTTGGTATCATGCCGTGGAACTATCCGCATTATCAGGTAGCACGTTTTGTCGCGCCAAACGTTATGGCGGGTAATACTATTATCCTAAAGCACGCGCCGCAGTGCCCTAAGACTGCTGAAGTTATCGTCGATATCCTCAAGGATGCCGGCTTACCTAAAGGCGTTTATAACAATATCTTTGCCACTAACGAGCAAGCTGCGACTATTATCCAAGATAAGCGGGTTCAAGGCATCTCATTAACGGGCTCTGAACGTGCTGGTGCAGCGGTTGCCAAAGAAGCTGGCGGCGCCCTCAAAAAAGTCGTGTTAGAGCTTGGTGGTTCTGATGCCTTTATCGTGGCAGCAGATGCTGATATCGCGCAAGCGGTTCAAAACGCTATTGTCGGTCGCTTTGGCAATACAGGACAAGCTTGTAATGCAGCTAAACGTCTTATAGTAGTAGAAGAGGTGTACGAGCCGTTTGTAAAAGGCTTCACCGATGCGGTACGCGGTATTTCAGCGGCTGACCCTATGCAAGAAGATACTTTTATCGGTCCTATGTCTTCAATGAGTGCTGCTAAGAACTTACAAAAGCAGCTAGATAGCGCTATTCAAGACGGTGCAACGGTACTGGTTGAAGGCGGTATGACTAAAGACAAAGCTGGTGCTTGGTTTGCACCTGCCGTCCTCGCTGACGTCGATAGCTCTATGAATGTCTATAGCGAAGAGCTATTTGGTCCGGTTGCTGTCATCTATAAAGCGCGCGATATCGCTCATGCAATTGAGATTGCTAATGACGTGCCTTTTGGTCTAGGCGCTTCTATTCAAACTCAAGATGCCGATCTTGCTGCTGATATCGCTGATAAGCTTGAGGTAGGTATGGTCACTATCAATGCCCCTTCTGGTTCTGAAGCTAATACACCATTTGGCGGTGTTAAGCGTTCAGGATTTGGTCGCGAGTTAGGTACCCTCGGTATCACTGAGTTCTTAAACTATAAACTCATTCGTGATAAGTCTTAATCGATAGACTTAGCTCAAGAAAAGGGCCTAACTATAAAAGTTAGGCCCTTTTCTTGAGCTATTTTAGAACAAAACAGTGACTTATAAGTTATCTTTTAGGAGGATTATCCTTTAACCAAAGCTGGTTAACGATTTTCAGCTCACGTAACTCTTCAGCCATGATAGATTCACTGATGCCAGGGTATCTAATTCTTGCATAGCTATACAAAGCAATACCAAGTAATGTCCACCCTATAAAGATCCACCATTCAACACCAATAAGTGCTGAAGGCATGCCTGGCATATACAAGGTCAATAAGCCAAAGCTGAGAATAATAGTGACTACACCGACAAGCTTACCTGCTGGTATTTTAAAGGGACGTACCATATCAGGCTCGCGATAACGCAACACCAGAAACGAGATCGCCACGCATGTATAGGCAATCACAATACCAAAACCGCCGGCATCAACAATCCAAACCAACATCTTACGACCAAATAACGGCGCAAGTGTAGCAAGGCCACCTATCAATAAAATAGCATTCACAGGGGTGTTGTACTTTGGATGCAGCTTACCTAAAAATGCTGGTAACATCCGTGCCTTAGACATCGCGTAAAGCAGACGACTACCACCAATTAAGAACGCATTCCAGCTCGATAAAATACCGAGTACACCACCAATGACCAGTAAAATGCCTGCCCATTTACCACTCCAGGCGTTGGTCATCGCATCAGCCGTTGCCAATGTCGAGTTCTCTGCTTGTATTAATGGTAGCGTAGTGCCAACACTCCAAGCCACAGCAACATACCATAATACCGCGATGACGATTGAGATAATCAAAAACTTACCGATATTAGGACGAGTAAGATCGATCTCTTCTGCGGCTTGTGGAATAACGTCAAACCCTACAAACATAAAGGGCACCATCACGATAACCGCCATTACGCCAGCTGCACCACCAATAAACGCAGGTGCTTGTACTGCCGTTGAATTGGCAGGGTTATACAATATAGCACCAACAAATAGCAGTATACCAACGAACAAAATACCAACGACTGCGGTTTTTTGGAACCAAGCGCTGACCTCCATGCCACGAATATTTAGCCAAGTGACAACCACTGAGCCAAGCATCCCTACACCGACCCAAGTGGCGTAAACATCCCAACCAGCGATAGTCCATAAATAGCCTTGGTTATAGTTGGGAATAAAGTATTCAACCACCGTCGGTAATGCAACAGCTTCAAAAGCTACTACAGAGAAGTAACCAAATAGAATACTCCATGAGCAAATAAAGGAGACGTTGACCCCTAACGCTCGATGCGTATAAGTATGTTCACCCCCAGTAATAGGCATTGACGCTGCCAACTCAGCATAAGTCACCCCAATTAGGATCACTGCCATGCCCCCTAATAAGAATGCTAACATCGCACCCCAAGTTCCAGCAGCAATAATCCAACCCCCTGCCAAAACGACCCAACCCCAACCAACCATCGCTCCAAATGCTAAGGCGATAATATCAAACACCCCTAGCGATTTTTTTAATCCAGACATAACCTACTCCTTGTCTTAGTGTCATCCTTGATAGATCAAACATTTGACCGCCTTAGCTGCTCAACTAACAGCTACTAAGTAAGCTATTCGTTAATCAATCAAACCTGTATTACTAATCCTAATCTTTATTATTTATCAGTGTTTTTAATTTATCTAAACGCTACTGATGAAGTAATGCTACAAACAACAACGGCGTCTTGTCGTGCAAGGCGCCGTTGTGTTACTCAGACCGATATTAAACGTAAGGTCATAAGCGCTAAGCAGTGCCTTGCTTAAGATTTGAATTATCAAATCTTATTACTTATACATCAGGGCTTATAAACTAGGGCTTATAAACAGCCGCTTATAAACGACTACTTATGCAGCGGTTAGTATAGTCTTGATGATATCAAGACCTTCTTGCAGTACCTCGTCTTCGACAGTGAGCGGTACCATGACGCGGATGGCATTGCCATGCATACCACAAGAGGCTAGTAATAGCCCATGCTCAAAAGCTTTGGCTTTTAAATGAGCAGTCGCGGCGGCATCCGGGTTACCTTCGCTATCGATTATCTCAAACGCTAGCATCGCGCCTTTGTGACGGATATGACCAATACTGCTCAAGCTCATATCTTTTAAAAATTTTTCAATTTTGTCGCCAATCTCGATACTACGCGCAAGCAGGTTCTCTTCCTCAATCACTTCCATCACGGCTAAAGCGGCGACACAAGCTAGTGGATTACCCGAATAAGTACCGCCAAGACCACCTGTTTTCGGCGCATCCATAATATCGGCGCGACCGATAACAGCTGAGATCGGATAACCACCCGCTAGGCTTTTGGCGCACGTCATCAAATCAGGCTCAACGCCTAATTGCTCAGTGGCAAATAATGTACCGGTTCTAGCAAAGCCACACTGCACTTCATCAAATATCAATACAATGCCATGCTCGTCACAAATAGCGCGCAATGCTTTTGCAAATGATGGCGTCACTTGATGGAAACCACCCTCGCCTTGCACAGGCTCAATGATCATCGCAGCCACTTCACTAGGATCGATAGACGCTTGGAAAATCATCTCAAGGCTATGCAATGCTTGTGCTTCTGTAACGTTTTGCTCTTCACAAGGAAATAGCGCATGAAAAATAGAGCCTGGCATAGGGCCAAAGTCTTTTTTGTACGGTATGACTTTACCCGTCAAGCCCATGCACATCAATGTACGACCATGCCAGCCGCCAACAAAAGAGATAATACCAGGACGACCTGTTTTAGCACGGGCGATCTTGATGCAGTTTTCGACCGCTTCTGCGCCAGTGGTCAAAAATAATGCCTTTTTATCACCGCTAATCGGCGCTTTTTCGCATAGCTTTTCAGCCAGCTCAACATAGCATTCATAGTTGATCATTTGCGCGGCGGTGTGAGTAAACTTATCGAGCTGCTCACGGACGCGCTGAGTGATCTTAGGATGGCTATGACCCGTATTCAGTACCGAGATACCACCAACAAAGTCGATATAGCGATTGCCTTCAACATCCCAAACTTCTGAGTTTTTGGCTTTTTCTGCAAAGATAGGAAACGCGATGCCAAGTCCAGTGGGTAGTACTGCTTTGCGGCGCTCAAGTAACGATTTATTGGTGGCTGTAGTCGTCATAAGAATGTCCTTTTCTGTATTTTAGATATAAAAGTTATGTGATTAGTGATTTATTTAACGAATAAAGCTAGCTGATGTCTGAACACCAGTACTTAGTCACGACATATTCTTCTATGCCGTATTTTGAGCCTTCGCGGCCAAACCCTGACTGCTTAACGCCACCAAACGGAGCGACTTCAGTAGAAATCATACCCGTATTATGACCGACCATACCGTACTCTAAGCTTTCAGTGACGCGCCATGCCCGCGCATAATCACTAGTATAAAAATAAGCGGCTAGGCCATAAATAGTATCGTTAGCGGCATGAATAACTTCTTCTTCGCTTGAGAAGGTAAATATCGGTGCGATAGGGCCAAATATCTCTTCACTTGCGATATCCATGTCGCTGCTAATATCGCTGATTACTGTCGGGTTGTAACTGAGCGCTGAGGCATTATTAGTGCTGCCACCAGTGATTAAAGTAGCCCCTTTATCCAAAGCGTCTTTTAGTAATGCTTGTACTTTCTCTAGTGCTTTTTCATTAATTAAAGGACCGACGTTAACCCCTTCATCTAGCCCATTACCGACTTTTAGCTCAGCGACTTTTTTGATGAAGATGTCTAAGAATTTTTCTTTGATGCTGTCCTGTACATAGACACGGTTGGCACAAACACACGTCTGACCGGCATTGCGATACTTAGAAGCAATCAAGCCATCAGCAGCTTTGTCTAAATCGGCATCTTCAAAGACGATAAAAGGCGCGTTACCGCCTAGCTCTAGCGATAGCTTTTTGATCGTTGGCGCACACTGCGCCATTAAGGTACGACCGACTTCGGTAGACCCTGTAAAAGATAGCTTATGAATACGCGCATCACCGGTCAGGATGTCGCCGATGACTGAAGACTTACCAGTAACCACTTGAATCACGCCAGCTGGAATACCCGCTTGCTCAGCTAAAGCGACTATAGCTAGTGCCGAAAACGGAGTTTCGGTAGCAGGCTTGATAATCATCGTACAACCTGCTGCCAGTGCCGGTGCCGCTTTACGAGTAATCATCGCTGCAGGAAAGTTCCAAGGAGTAATCGCCGCACAAACCCCAGCAGGCTGCTTTAGAATGACATAGCGCAGCTCTGCTTTGCTAGAAGGAATGACATCACCATAGACTCGTTTGCCTTCTTCAGCGAACCAACGAATAAAACTATTGGCATAACCAATCTCGCCGCGAGATTCGCTCAGAGGCTTACCTTGCTCAACGGTCATGATAATCGCTAGATCCTCACAGTTAGCATCAATAAGATCAGCCCACTTCTGTAATAGCATGCTACGCTCTTGCGCGGTTTTGGCCGCCCAGGCAACTTGTACTTCATGAGAATAGCTCACCGCATCATTGACATCTTGGGTCGTCAAGCTTGGGACAGTACCAATGACATCGCCACTAAACGGATTGGTGACGTCAATAGTGGCATCATCACTAGCACCGTACCAGCCATCTTTGATAAGGCACTGCTGCTTAAATAAGCTTGGATTAGATAGATTAGATTTTGTTTTCGCTGATGTGTTTGACATCCAGACGCTCCTTGTCGTTAAGCCTTAGCTGCAAGCTTATTAATTTTATTATTCGTTCGTTTCTAAAGAATATAAGTTATGATTCAATAAATGATTGATAACCAGTAATTTATTCTATACTATACATTGTTCAATATGCTGAACACATGTTCTATATATGAGACTCATTATAGGAACGATAGGCTGTACTTTGCAACCTTTATTATTAATATTATTATGATGGCTGTGGTCACCATTTTTAGGGCATAGGAAATATATGAGCACTACCGCCGTTCCCGCTTTGGACAAGACTTTTCAAATATTAGATTTGATTACTGATAGTGGTCAGCCGCTAACAGCTGCGCATATCGCTCGGCAATTAGACTTGCCTCGTAGCTCTACTCATAATATTTTACAAAGTTTGCTCGCCAAACATGTGATCTACAAAGACGCTGATAGCCGCTTTCATTTGGGCTCCTATCTATTATATTGGGCTGGTAAATATGAGCAGCAGCAAGGTGTCATACAGTTATTCAAAGACTTAATTATCCAGTATCCTGTACTACTACAGCATACGGTAACTTTATCCAAGCTTGACTTGGGTGAGGTGGTGTTTTTGGCCTGTCACGAAGCTCCTGCCTCTTTAGGATTTACTTTCCGTGCTGGCGTACGAGTGCCTGCGGTGTTTTCGGCCACGGGTAAAGCTATGCTCTCTACCCTATCTATGCAGACTATTGAGTCTATATATGAAAGCAAGTTTCCTTCGCCCATCACCCAAAATGGTGTAGATAGCTTTGTCAAATTATCTGCTGAGCTTAGCACTATTAACGGTAGTCGTATCTCGCTCGACGATGGACAGCTACGCGATGGCATGTATTGCTTAGGCACTTATATCCGCAATGCTTCAGGCAATGCTACTATAGGGATGGCAGTCAGCTTTTTGCAAGCAGAGTACGAGTCCAAACGAGCTGAGGTCAGTGCCGCTCTCATTGAGCTGGCTGAACAGATAGAGCAGCGTCTGGGCTTTCATGCCGCGCACTCAGCATAACTGGATAATGTTACGCCTAAACACTCCCTTAATTAGCAAGACTGTAAAGGAGTAACTACTAAACAATGCCATCCGCTCTAAGCTTAGCAATCATCTCGCTGTCATAGCCAAGTGATGCCAGCGTACTATCGGTATGCTCACTCAATCGTGGTGGCGGCGTACGATAACTGACGGGCGATGCTGATAGCTTAATCGGATTTCCTAATGCTCGCACTGGACTACCTTGTGCAGCAAAATCAACAATCATCTCACGCGCCTGCGCTTGTGGCATAGCCAAGGCTTCAGCGACATTATGAATAGCACCCGCAGGGACACCTGCTTGTGATAGTGTCCGTAACCAATACGCCCGAGGCTGCTGAGCAAACTTTTTACTTAACCATTCACATAGTAGTTTGCGATGCTTTACTCGTGCTGGATTAGTAACAAAACGCTCATCCCGATGCCAACTAACCTCTAATGTTGCGCATAGCTTAGCGAACTGGCTGTCGTTGCCACAAGCTAAGATAAAGTGCTGATCGCCCTCACCTGCGAACACTTGATAAGGGACGATATTAGGATGCTGATTGCCAAGTCTGGGCGGAATCTTGTTCGAAGCTAAATGATTCATGCCGACATTAGCCAGCATCGCCAGCGCACTGTCGAGCAGTGCCACATCGACATGCTGTCCACGCCCGCTATGTTGCCGTGCTATCAAGGCAGCTTGAATACCTATCGTCAGCTGCAAACCTGCAAATAAGTCAACGACGGCGACCCCGACTTTGTGCGGTTCACCAGCGCTCGGTCCAGTAATACTCATTAATCCTGATAGCCCTTGGATAATATAATCATAACCGGGCAGCTTAGCATCAGGGCCAGTCTGTCCAAAACCAGTCAAAGACGCATATATCAAGCGTGGATTTTCTTGCTTAAGACTGGCGTAATCCAAACCATATTTCTTTAGACCTCCAACCTTAAAGTTCTCTACCAAAATGTCGCTATCGGCTATCAGCTGTTTAATAATGGTTTGCCCAGCTGGCGTAGTGATATCCACAGTGAGTGATTTTTTATTGCGATTAATCGTCGCATAATAAGCGGAGGTGTCATCACTAAAAGCAGGCGGTGCCCAATGTCGCGTCTCATCACCAATATGTGGACGCTCAACTTTTATAACTTCTGCGCCTAAATCCGCCAATACTTGAGTGCAAGATGGCCCTGCTAATACTCTAGATAAATCTAAAACTTTTATACCGTGCAAAGCGCCCTTGTCATTATTGACACTATTATCATTGTTATCACTATTGGCATTAACCGCATTTGTGGTCATAAAACCTCCTATATCTTAATAAATCTTTGCGCACTTTTATTAAGCCATCTATTATTTTTTACTTAAAAGCTGCTATTAATAATTGATAAGCGCTTTTGATAGATTTTTTGGTAATCAATAGCCAATAAAAAGCGTACGTTGCTGAACGCTATATTAAGAGCTGAACAGTAGCGCACGCTTGTTATGATTAACTAAAACGTCTTAGTAAAACGCTTGGATACCCGTCTGAGCACGACCTAAGATCAACGCATGGATATCATGAGTACCCTCATAAGTATTGACCGCTTCTAAGTTCATGACGTGACGGATGATATGAAACTCATCAGAGATACCGTTACCACCATGCATATCACGGGCGACACGAGCGATATCGAGCGCTTTGCCGCAGTTGTTACGCTTAATCAGCGAGATCATCTCAGGCGCTGCATTGTGCTCGTCCATCAGGCGGCCGACTCGTAGAGCCGCTTGCAAGCCTAAAGTAATCTCCGTTTGCATATTAGCAAGCTTTAATTGTATGAGCTGATTTGCGGCCAGTGGACGACCAAACTGCTTACGATCTAAAGTATATTGACGCGAGGCTTTCCAACAAAATTCTGCAGCCCCCATCGAGCCCCAAGCAATACCATAACGGGCTTTGTTTAAGCAACCAAAGGGTCCCTTGAGTCCACGAATATCTGGAAAGGCATTGGCTTCAGGGACGAACACTTTGTCCATGACAATCTCACCTGTCACCGAGGCACGTAGTGAAAACTTACCGCTAATTTTGGGCGCTGATAAGCCTTTCATGCCTTTTTCTAATATAAAGCCACGGATAATACCCTCATCATCCTTAGCCCAAACGACGAATACATCAGCGATAGGACTGTTGGTAATCCACATCTTCGTGCCAGTCATCTCATAACCGCCAGCGACTTTACGTGCACGCGTTGACATAGAGGCAGGATCTGAGCCTGAGTCCGGCTCAGTCAAGCCAAAGCAGCCTACGTATTCGCCAGATGCTAATTTGGGCAAGAATTTTTCTCGTTGCTCCTCAGTGCCGTACTCATAGATAGGATGCATAACCAAGCTTGACTGCACACTCATCGCTGAGCGGTAGCCTGAGTCAACCGCTTCCACTTCTTTAGCCAGTAAACCATAAGCGACACTGGACATACCCGCGCAATCATAGCCCTCAATAGTCACACCAAGCAGACCCATCTCACCCATTTGACGCATGATATTACGATCGAAAACCTCATTGCGATTGGCCTCAACGATATTAGGCATCAGCTCTCTTTGAAAAAACTGGTGCGCGGTATCGGTGACCATACGCTCTTCATCCGTCAACTGATCGCGTAATAAAAACGGATCTTCCCAATCGAAACTTGGGCTGGTAGTAGTACGTAGGCTAGTAGGTTCTGTCATATCGTGCTCCTTGACGGGTTTGCGTGGTATAGGCGTTAATAGAGGGTAAAACGCTATATTTATAATAGAACTGTGAATATGAGTATTAAGCGTTAATTTACTTATCTTAAATTTGCTGCTTGCTTTACTAGTTCCACTATGCGAAACTTAGTTTCATATTATGAAACCATTTAAGCAGAATTATAGACTGCTGTAAACCCCTATCGCTAACTATGGCTATAAAATGATAAAAAACACGCTTTTATTAGAGAACATTAATAACCAGCTCATACACAGTAAAGAAGCTGAAGATCGGCGATTTATCACCGCGCTTGGCCGTGGTTTACTGTTGCTCTCTGCATTTGAGCATCAACCGCAAATAAGCCATCAACAGTTGTGTCAGATGACTGGGCTACCCAAAGCCACCGTTACGCGACTGATTTATACGTTGACTACCCTTGGATTCTTGCGTACCACTGCGCAGGGTCAATATCAGCTAGGCAGCAGTGCGGTTCGTTTAAGCGCTAGCGCTTGGAGTCAGCATGATTTGGTGGCATTTGCAGAGCCTCTATTGCGTCAGTTTGCGTTAGACAATGAAGTGTCAGTGAATTTAGCCACCGAGATTGAAGGAGAGATGCGTTATTTAGCCTGCTATCGTAGCCCTGCACGGCTATCGGTAAATCTGCAAGTGGGCTCCGCTGTCCCTATTGCTGATACCGCTATTGGTCGGGCATTTTATGCCGTAAGCTCATTGACTAGACAGAGTGTTATTGATGCTAATTTGCGAAATCGACTCAGTGAAGCGAATGCTCTTCAGGCAAGAGCGACTCTAGTAAAATCAGCGCAATATCACCAAACTCACGGCTATACACTATCTGATGGCGAGTATTCAGCAGATATCTTAGCAGTAGCCGTTGGGGTATTTGATGTAACGACAGGACATTATGGCTACTCGTTGAACGCTAGCGTGCCAAGAGCGAACTGGGATGCAAAGGAATATGCAGCAATGATAGTGCCTAAGTTGCAGACATTGGCTGAACAGATTGGGAATGGGATTTAAATAAAAGTAGCATAGCTATATCTATTCCATCAACTTTCCATTTAACTTCGTTGAAATGTTAAATCATATGCGTATGATTAAATATACCGAATATAAAAAGTTATATAGGAATGCGCATGACTCATTATAATAAGAATTTAGCGAAATCGGCACTATCTTTTGGCATTAGTTTAGCAGCTATGCTAATGCTTAGTGCTTGTCAGCCCAATAATAACCCTGACGCTACAGACAACATTCAAACTGATAGTCCAACTCAGACTGATAATTCAGATGCCAGTACTGCTACTCCAGCGCCAATCGCCACGCAAATTGAGTTCCCGCACTATATTAAAGGCTGGCCTACTCTGCTTCATCCGATCTCGCCGCTTAGCTTGACTGCTGAGCAGGATGAAAGTTTAAGTAGTATAAAATCTAGGGATAAATGGCAACCTACCATTTTTGCAGAAACGGAGCCTTATACCTATCAGACCTACCTCAGCAATATTGTTTTTGAAGACCTCGCAACTGGCGTAGAAAAAAAGTTACTGGATGACGATAGCTTTATTATCCGTAGTATCTTCATTCCTCATATCACCAAAAAACGTATTTTAAAAATAAATTCAAATGATGATGCTATTGTGGACGCTAATATCGTGACAGATATAGAGTCTGATAATGCTACAGACGAAGTTTATAGAACGCCGCGTTTTGAGACCGTAAACACTTTATTTAAGCATGCTATCTATCATATTAATGAGATGCTAAATCAAAAAGATGCCAAAGATAAAAATTTATTGAAGCAACAAGCGCTGTATATGAGTGACGATAAAGGGGATAAGTTGCTCAAACTGCATCCTGATAATGAATTTATCCAAACCACCAAATGGCTACCACAACTATCGCGTTATTATTTTATCACTCGCTCAGACAGTGACGGTAATGGACTTATCGATGATAAAGATCAGACTCATAACTATCAAATTGATTTCTCTAAAAGCACGCCAGCGGTCAAAGGCTATGACTTTGAAAATAGCAGCGATTGAGCGTGTGTGCATATCATAGCAGTAGCTTGACTATAGTTTACGTGCCATATGAATAGCGACAATGCCAAAGCTTAAGCGCTCAAAATTGACCTCACCAAAGCCAATATCTTTCATCTCTTGCGCTAAGACTTCGGCACTAGGGAAGTCTTTTACGCCCTTAAGCAAGTACTGATAAGCTGAGCTGTCACCACCCGTTGCCAGCCAACCAATCAGTGGCATTACCACTGACATATATCCTAAATATAATTTATGAATCCAGTTAATAGGAATGTTAGAAGCTTCTAAAACGACTAGCCTACCCTCTGCTTTTAATACTCGATAAGCTTCTTGCAATGCCTTATGTCTATCACATATTTTCAATCCTAAAGAGATAGATACCACATCTTGGCTGGCGCTCTCAATCTGTATCATATTTTCAGCGTCTAAAGGCATAAATGAAGTGTTCGCACTGTAGTTAGTCATTTTCTCTTTAGCCTTATCCAGCATTTGCACACTTATATCTGAGACGATAATATGATGCAAGTTATCCGTAGCACTACTAAATTGCCGCTGTTGCAAAATTCGATAGACGATATCACCTGTACCTGAAGCCACATCTAATAGGTTTTGCCAAGGCGAGTGGCCAATGATACAAGCAACCCTACGCTTCCAAAACCTGTGAATACCAAAACTAAATAAATCACAAAGGATATCATAGCGATTGGCAATACGACCGAATACATCATCATCTTTTGGCGTGAAATCAGCAGAATTATTCATAATAAGTGGGTGTACCTAGAATAGAGAATAGTGTAAATAACAAAGGTAACAAGTGCGTCAAATACTTATTACCTTTATTAAAATGATAACTCATCGAACTTAAGCCCAAACTTCATCAGATACTTACGTAATCTATCGCTATCATTCGGACTTTTGAGTTTATCCCTTGAGTTAGCATAAAGGTAGCGCCCTGCTGTGGCTTGATTTTTATGATCAATACAAACTTTAATCACATAAGCCAATTGCACCGCATCAAAAGGGTCTAATTCAGCTAAGGTTATTTCATCCAGATGAGATTCTAAAATCTCATTGGTGCTGTGTTTTAATTGCTTAGGATCAAATAAAAAATTAGTCTGCGCATCAGAATTTATATTACTTAGGCTATTTTTAGACTGTATGTCTATCGATGATGACCATAGCTCAGTCAAACGTTCAATTTCTGCTTGTACACCCACTACTCTAATCACTTTGCTATCGGCAAGCGTAGTCAAGCGAATCATACTAGCAGTCAAATCTCGAAAATTGCCTTGCCATGTTGCCTGTGGACTCATTGCAAAGTCTTCATACAACTGTCGTGCACTCGGCTCAAAGCGATATTGTTGCTGCTGTTCGCTACCTAAACGCGCCAGCTCATAATCGATATTAGCGGGCAAATCCTCTAACCGATCCTTAAGCGATGGCAAAAAGAACGTCCACGTATTCAACCGCGCAAACAAATCCGCACGAAACTCGCCATTGGCGACTGCTTGGCGCAAGTCCTTATTGGTGCCTGCCATTAACTGAAACGAGACGTTAATCGGCGTATCACTACCTAATGGATAAAAGCGCTGTTCCTCTAGTGCGGTCAATAGCATGGCTTGCTCATCAAGACCCAGCTCGCCTATTTCATCTAAGAATAACAGACCACCATCGGCAGATTTTAGCAGCCCTTCCCGACTAGCAGCAGCGCCTGTAAACGCACCCTTCACATGACCGAATAATACACTCATTGCGGTATCACCACGTAGCGTTGCGCAATTAACCTCAACGAATTTATCGAGCGCATATTTAGCTTGGGTAGCGCTATCGGCTTTCGCCTTTTTAATGGCATAGATTTGGCTGGCCAGCTGCGACTTACCTGCCCCTGTCGCACCCATTAATAGTATTGGCGCTGTTGAACGAGTGGCGACCTTTTCAATATCAGATATCAATTGCTTATAAGCAGCATTTTGGGTAACTAGATTGGCTTGCAATGTTTGCCAATGCTGTGCCTTTTCCGCCTCAAAACGCGCCCGTAAGCTGTCATAACGCGAAACGTCTAAATCGATAACTTGATAACGGCCTTGCGGGTCCGCTTGGTCAGGCCTAGGACAAGGCGAGGTTTGAATAAAGTTCGCAGGAATAAATCCCGCTTCAACTAATAAAAACCAGCAAATCTGCGCTACGTGAGTGCCCGTGGTGAGATGCAGTAGATAATCGGTCTGCGCATTGAAGTTAAAGCTTGCGACAAAGTCATAAAGTTCGGCATAGACATCAGCGAAATCCCACGGGCTTGATAGCGCCACATGATGACCAATTACTTGCGTTTGCGGACTAACTCTCGCTACGTCATCAACCACTATCTTAAACAGTCGCTTATCACGCCTGCTATAGAGAATGTGCAACTCATCAACGAGTAGTTCATCATGCAAGCCTAAGCTAACTGTCGGACGCCAGCGCTGCCAACGCTTATCATTAAATCCGTTATCTAAGGTGGTGCCGAGAAAGCCTATAACGGCGGTTTTATTAGTCATTTAATTAAGTAGCCTAATATCAGATAAGCTAATATCTTATATTAAATTCTATTATTATAGAAATATATCTAACATTTTAATTTTATATAAATTTAGCGCAACTTATTTCAATCTAACTAACAAATATTTATTTAAAACAAATCAATAACTTATAAATTTAAATCAAAACTATTTAAAACTTGGCACACCCTTAGCAGTATATAAAGTACAGATAAATCATTTTATAAGCTAAGGAGCAAACCCATGCAACCGTCTAACCACAATGTAATCCAAGAAGGTGGTACGCCGATTCGTCTATGGACGCAGGGTGTCCCTGTCGAAGACCAAGCGCGCGAGCAGCTGATTAATACCTCAAAAATGCCGTTTATCTATAAATGGATGGCAGTGATGCCCGATGTACATTTGGGTATGGGTGCGACTATCGGTAGCGTGATTCCGACCAAAGAAGCGATTATCCCAGCAGCGGTCGGTGTCGATATCGGTTGTGGCATGATGGCAGTGCAAACCACGCTGAATGCCAATGATTTGCCTGATAACTTGCTGGGTCTACGTACCGAGCTTGAAAAAGCCATTCCGCACGGACGTACGCCACGTGGACGTCGCGATAAAGGTTCATGGACAAATCCTGATGATACGGTAATGAATGGCTGGGGAACGCTAGCGGATGACTTTAACTATCTATGCCAAAAGCATCCGCGTCTAAAAAATACCAATAACCTAAAGCATTTGGGAACGCTAGGTACTGGTAACCACTTTGTCGAAGTGTGCTTGGATGAGACCAATCAAGTATGGATTATGCTACATTCAGGCTCACGCGGTGTCGGTAACGCTATTGGTCGCTACTTTATCGAGCTGGCGCGTGAGGATATGCGTAAGTGGTTTATCAACTTGCCTGATAAAGATTTGGCTTATTTTGCAGAAGGTACAGAACACTTTGATGATTATTGGTTTGCCGTGGGTTGGGCGCAGCGTTTTGCCTTTAAAAACCGTGAAATCATGATGGAAAACGCGATTAAAGCATTGCGTCAAATTATCACAAAGCCTTTTGATGCCAAGGTTAAAGCAGTGAACTGTCACCATAATTATGTCGAAAAAGAAGAGCATTACGGCGAATCCGTGTTTGTCACTCGTAAAGGCGCAGTGCGTGCCCGCATTGGTGAATACGGTATCATCCCAGGCTCAATGGGCGCAAAATCCTTTATCGTCCGTGGTAAAGGTAACGAAGAATCGTTCTGCTCCTGCTCACATGGCGCAGGTCGGGTGATGTCACGGACGCAAGCCAAAAAACAATTTACCGTAACCGATCAAATCGCGCAAACTGAAGGGGTGGAATGCCGTAAAGATGCCTCAGTGATTGACGAAATCCCAGCGGCCTATAAGAACATCGATGATGTGATGCACGCCCAACGTGACTTAGTAGAAGTGGTCCATACCTTGCGGCAGGTGGTTTGTGTTAAGGGCTAGGCGTAAGATTGTTAGAGGCTATGTGCTTAGCTAAAAAAGCAAAAGCTTAAAAAGCATGGCCTCAACATTTGAGTTCTTTAAACGCTGGTAAATATGCTTTTCATAATTTTGCTTTCTTTAAAAGTTCAGCTCGGTGCTCGTCCCTCGCACATAAGCACAGCTTTCGTGTCTTACGTAGGTTGGTGTCGAGGAACGAGACCCAACAAATTGCTAAATTAAATCGTTGGGTGTCGCAAGCTCCACACCAACCTACAATGTTTCATACCAAGTTGAGAATGGGGTGTCAAGCGATGCAATTAGATAAAATAGTTTTCGAAATTGGCTATTTACAGGGCTTTTATTACATTGAATTTAATGTTAATCAAAAAGCTATATTAAAGTGTGAATTTTTAGATCTTTTCAAAAATATTCTAAACTTAGTTGAGATTGGTTTTGTATTACAACAAGAGCCTTTGAGGAACGTGCATTACTTCGTAATCGATGACTACAGCCGTGAGGTTAAATTCAAGGTTTCACCAAACCCACCAATGGACTGGTTAGTTTTGGGGTTACCTACTGCAAATAGCGCAGACAAATTTCACTTCGATAGACTGAAGTTTTGCGAAGCATTGAAATCGAGCATTGTAGAATTTATGCGTTCACAAAATATTGACTATCTAGGTAATCCTAACATGCCTAAAAATCTCAATGGTTATGGCGATGAAATCTGGAAAGTTATTGGTCATGAATGGTTTTAGCAATGATTAAAAGGAAAACACTATGAAACATGCTCAAACTATAGAAATCATAAGAAAACTTAAAGCCAAAAAAGTTAAATTCGAACATGGACTATCTGATGAAGAAGTGCAACAAATTGAAAATAAATTCAATTTAAAGTTTCCTCCTGATCTACTGTATTTTTTGCAAAAAGAGCTGCCTGTATCTAATGATTTTGTCAACTGGCGATCAGGTCTAAAGTCAAAAAGTGAGGCCATTGCTATCCGCAAAAAACTGGACTGGCCTTTTGATGGAATGGTATTTGATATAGAGAAAAATGGATTTTGGATAGAGGAATGGGGCACAAAGTCTGATAATGTTAGCGAAAATATAGCTACTGCTAAACGTCATTATAAAACTTATCCTAAAATGATACCGATTCGCTCGCATCGCTATATTCCTAGTAAACCTTATAAAGCTGCTAACCCTGTCTTTTCTATTTATCAGACAGACATCATTTACTATGGATATGATTTAGCACACTATCTTGCTAATGAGTTTCATTTTGAGTTATCGAATGATTTTATAAAACTAGACAAACCAAGACATATTAAGTTTTGGGGTGATTTTTAATTATTAAGAAATAAGAGAGAACCAAAATGAAACTATCAGAAGCCCTATTTATTCGTAGCGATATGCAAAAAAAGCTCGCTCAGCTTAAAGACTAATTGAAAAATGTAACTTTGTCGCCTATTGGCTAATTTAGTTTAAATCAACCACTTCGTAAATATTATAAGTGATTTGCGCGATAGGCTGTAATTCTGAATTAAACTGATAAAAACGTACGTCATAACTACCTGCTTGCCAGCCCTCAGTAGGAATAAAGCTTACCCAATTATGATCACTGTTGGCTGAAATATTTTTTTTCTCAAACAATAGGACTTGGCCTGTCTGATTATTTATCCATTTGACGAAGACATATTTGTCGGTAGGGATTTCGCCACGAGTATCAAGATGTGCGTAAATTTTAGCGAATTTAGTAACTTGATTAGTATTAGCACTTACTTCTGGCATAAAGTAATCAAAACTTACTTTGGCATTACCAACTAGCTTTTGATTATCGTTTTCATTATAAAGCTCTTCAACAGCACGTCCTGCAAAGCGTCTTTTATTTTGAATAACGTCGCTGGCGTCTGCTGCCATAAACTTATTTACGTACTGCTCTAGTGCATAATCAGGCATATTATCTATGAGTTGTTTGGCTTGCTGCTTAGAGTAGTCGTTAGTAGTAAGTTTACCACTGTCGCCTCGTTTGATTATCTGCTGAGATTGTATGACCGCCTCTTTATTAATCTGACCACTTGAATCGTTTATAGTTTGAACAGGTTGTGTTTCTTGAGAGGTTGTTTGACCAACAAGTACAGCATCCATTTGTTGCTTACTCATCGCAATATATACAACAAAAGCGCCAAGCAAAAAAGATACTAAAATAGTAAAAAGTGTTGAGACTGTATTCTTCATAAAACTGTATTTTTCATAAGAGGTTACTTAAGCTTAAATAAAAAAGGCACAACTTAATAAATTGCACCCTTTTATTAACGATAAATTAATAGCTTAACGACAGCTAAAATTGTAGCCGTTCAAATTAATACTACCGCCTGCTTTGATGCTATTCCCAATACTAGCTCCACCAGTAGAGGAACAAACTAAATTGTATCTCTTGCCCTCGCTATTGTTAAAGCTAGAGATAGGTATTAGACAAGCGCTACCTTTTTTACCATAGACATTGACACCTTCAGTCTCGCAAGGATTGGTTACAGAAGGATCAATAGGATTAGCTGGATTAGCATCAGTGGCGATTAGCTTGCAGTTAGCAGCGCAGGTTTTATCGTCTTCACATAGACTATTTGCTTCTCTAGTAGAACACATATATCTATTACCGCTTACTAATGTCTTGTATCCAACGAAGCCGTTGTTGCTGGTATCTGATGAACTATCACTATCACCACCACAGGCCGACAATACTAATGCAGAACAAATCACCAATGGACTAAGAACTTTTTTCAATTTACATTCCTTATAAAAAGTAAAACAACCAAAATTATGTTGATTATACTTCTAAAATTTTTTAAATTAAACGTTATTCTTAATTTAATTTTTATATCAAAAATTATTATCAAGTAAAAGAATTTTTAATAATAAGAGAGAACTAAAATGAAACTCGCAGAAGCCCTACTAATCCGTAGCGATATGCAAAAAAAGCTTGCCCAACTTAAAGGTCGTATCAAAGCCAATGTCAAAGTTCAAGAAGGCGATACGCCATCTGAGGACCCAAATGAGCTTATGATTGATGCTAGCCAACTTATCACTGAATTGACCGTGTTGATTGAACGGGTTCACCGTACCAATGCAGTAGCGCAGACCGATAAAGGCCAGTCGATGCTCTGCATAAGTCACTTATCACAAGTTACTATTTAGACCTTATTACCAGACACTGACGGTCGGTTTCAATTTATTTTTAATACTCTTCATTATCCTATAAAAATTTTATACTTATGCCATAGATACCATCAAATAATAAAGAAAACCATTATGACCACAGCTAAAACCAAATTTCTAAAAATAGACGGCAACACAGGCGAAGGCGGCGGACAGATTATTCGTACCGCCCTATCACTATCGATGCTGACGGGCATTCCTATTGAAATCACTAATATTCGAGCAGGTCGCGCCAAATCTGGTCTGATGCGTCAACACTTAGTCTGTGTGCAAGCCGCGCAACAGATCTCAAATGCCAGCGTTACAGGTGCGCATTTAGGTAGTACAGCATTGAGCTTTACGCCAAATAGCATCAAGTCAGGCGACTATAGCTTTGATATTGGCTCGGCAGGTAGTACGACGCTAGTGCTTCAAACGGTGCTCCCTGCCCTACTATTTGCCAATACTGACAGTACTGCGCCATCGACCGTCACCATTAAAGGCGGTACGCATAATCCACTAGCGCCAACAGTGGATTTTTTGCAGCTAGCCTTCGTGCCAGCACTGGCGAAACTCGGTATGCAAGTCGATGTCCAATTGATCAAAGCAGGGTTTGCACCTATTGGTGGTGGTGAAATTACAGCAACCATCATGCCGTTTATGCGCCGTGCTGATACCGCACCGTTTGAGCTTACCGAGCGTGGTAAATTGACGAATATTGAGCTAGTTGCCAGCATCGTTAATCTCGACTATGACATCTGTACCCGCGAGCTTGCCAGCGCAAAATCAGTATTTATTGAAGCAGGTATTAATGAGGCAATAATAAAGACTCAGTCTAATAAATTACAAGCCATTGGCGAAGGCAATACTTGCTATGCAAAAGTGACGCATCAAATTACTAATAATGAAAAGCTCCATAATGAGGTTTTCACCTTACTTGGCGCAAAACGCACTTCAGCGGAGAAAGTAGGCAATCGCTTGGCAGGCTTAGTTAAGCGTTATGTGTTCAAAACGGATGCGCTAGTCGATGAGTATCTAACCGATCAGCTGTTATTACCCTTGGCGCTAGCAGGTGGTGGCGAGTTTACTGCGCGAGTGATTAGTCAGCATGCCGAAACCCAGGCTTGGCTGATTGAGCAGTTCTTATCTGTTGATATTAAATTTGAGCAGATTGCTGAGAATAAAACTTTGGTGAGGGTGATTGGTTAGCTGTACTGATTCTATGTTTTACGTTAGCACGTCGTTACCTAATTTCAGAGTTAACCATGTTATAATAGCTCGATAATATACGCGCCAATAAGACATTAAAACCAGAATATCGTAGTCATTTCATTTGCGGTTTGGTATTAATTTTATTTATTGCCGCGTTTTTTCGTTTTATATTTTTGTTTCATTTGCTGCCGAGCCTCGCTATGCCTCAATCTCGTACTAACCTCAACCCCGAACTCAAACAAGACTCGCCTTATATAGTCGGTCTATTGCTACGTTATAGCGTTTTCGGTGTTGCCATCGTGCTGTTTATAGTTGGCATAGTGCTAACCAATTGGTGGCTGATCGTCATCGGTGGCTTAGGTATGGTGCTAGGCATTTATGATATGGTGCAGTCTAAACATGCCATTTTGAGGAACTACCCAGTAGCGGGTCATATACGTTACGTGCTGGAGGACTTCCGGCCTGAGATTCGTCAATACCTGCTAGAGGATGACAAAGAGCAAGTGCCTTTCTCTCGTCAGCAGCGCGCGCTGGTGTATCAACGGGCTAAAAATGTTAGCGATACTAATGCTTTTGGTACACTTGATGACTTATATGCGCATGGTAAAGAGTGGTTTTTGCAGTCAGCCGTTAGTCAGCCGCTAAAGAATAAAGACTTTCGTATTATAGTTGGTGGCGAGCGCTGCAAGCAGCCACATGATATGTCGGTCTTTAATATCTCAGCGATGAGCTTTGGTAGTCTCTCTGCCAATGCCATTATGGCGCTCAATCAAGGTGCTAAACTCGGCGGCTTTACCCATGATACTGGAGAGGGCGCGATTAGTCCCTATCATCGCAAATTCGGTGGCGATTTGATTTGGGAGCTAGGTACGGGTTACTTTGGCTGCCGCAACGCGCAGGGTAATTTTGATCCACAATCTTTTGCCGAAAAGGCGGTAGATGATCAAGTAAAAATGATTGAGATTAAACTCTCACAAGGGGCAAAGCCTGGTAAAGGTGGCGTACTACCGAGCTCCAAAATCACTGAGGAAATTGCCGATACTCGTCAAGTACCGATGGGTCAAGATTGCGTCTCTCCTGCGACGCATACCGCTTTTAGTACGCCGCGTGAGCTGGTCGGTTTTTGGCAGCAATTACGTGAGCTATCAGGTGGCAAGCCTGTTGGCTTCAAATTATGCATAGGTCAGCCATGGCAGTTTATGGCGATTGTAAAAGCTATGATTGAGGCCGATAACTATCCTGACTTTATCGTCATTGATGGCGCTGAAGGCGGTACGGGAGCTGCGCCCGTTGAGTTTATGGATAATGTCGGTATGCCGATGGTAGATGGGTTTTTATTAGTCCATAACACTTTAGTGGGTGCTGGCATCCGTGACAAAATCAAACTTGGGGTGAGTGGCAAGATCGTCTCAGGTTTTGATATAGCACGGATGATTGCATTAGGTGCTGACTGGTGTAATTCAGCTCGCGGCTTTATGTTTGCGGTTGGCTGTATTCAATCACGCTCCTGCCATACTAATACTTGCCCAACTGGGGTTGCCACTCAAGATCCGCATCGTCAAAAAGCGCTTGATGTGCCAAGTAAAGCAGAGCGCGTCGCCAGCTTCCATAAGAATACGGTTAAGTCACTTGCTAGTATCGTTGGGGCGGTAGGACTTGAGCATCCTAGCCAGCTACAACCTTATCATATCGCGCGCCGTTTAGATGATGGTCAAATCAAGCTGTTATCGAAGTTCTTTTATTTTACCGATGAAGGCGCATTACTTAATAATAGTGCGCGTGCCGATGTGTTTAATCAGATGTGGGTCATGGCCAATTCTGATAGCTTTTTGGCGGATAACGACGCGCTGATTGCTTATAATAAAGATTCGCGTGACAAAGGCAAACAGACTAGCGCCCCAACTGAGCGCCAGAATGATAGCACAATCAATATTTATGATAGTGGTATGGTGGGTAACGTCAATCACAACCTTGGCGAGTTACCAGAAACTTAAGACTCAAAAATTAGTAGTGAATTTTACCAAACAGTAATAATTGAGGCGTACTATTGGATTAGTATGCCTCAATTATTTTGAGATTTCCGGCTTTTGATGTATTAAAACCTTTTGAAAATAAGGTGTATTGAAAAATGTTTATGCGACGCTTGGTCTTTGTAGCTCCTGTTATCCCTCTGCTAGCTCTAATCATTAGCGCTTGCCAACCTAATTCAGCTAACAAGACGGATACTACTACCGCTTGGTCGTGCCAATCTAAAGACTCGCCTTTTAGTCATAGCGTCTGCCAAATCAATGCGGATGCTCTGCAAAATTCTAATTATTCACTGCAGCTATTTTGGCAGCCGTCCAATAACGCAGAGCCGCTTCTTACTTTTGATAATTTGTTGACAGCGTTACCCGAAAACCAAACGCTCAGTTTTGCCATGAATGCAGGCATGTATAACGATAGTTATGCACCGATTGGCTATACCGTTGTGGAAGGCGAAGAGATAAAATCACTGAATCTAAAAGAAGGCGGTGGTAATTTTCACCTATTACCGAACGGCGTGGTCTGGTGGGATAAAGCGGGTAAAGTGCAAATTACTGAAAGTAAGTCTCTAAGCGAACAGCTTAAAAATGGTACAGCTGCGCCTTGGTATGCCAGTCAATCAGGGCCGATGCTAGTGATAGACAATGAGATACATCCGCAGTTTAATCCTGACAGCACCTCCGCCAAGTTTCGTAATGGTATCGGCGTCTGTAGCGATGGCGATGGTAGCACTGTACAGTTTGTGAATAGCAATCAGCCTGTGACTTTCTATCAATTTGCCACTCTTTTTAAAGATGATTTAGGCTGTCCCAACGCGCTGTTTTTGGATGGTGGTATCGCCTCCAGCTTTTATGCGCCGAGCATTGAAAGCCACGATAAAAAAGATATGGGCGTCATTATTGGTGTGGTTGAAACTCGGAATAAATAGTATTCAATAAGTTTATGCAGCATGATGATGTAGTAGACAAAGCTTTTAAGTTTCAGCTTGGATTTGGCGTATGATATCCATAACTTTTAGCCAATCTTGCTTCAAAACCACTTTATAAAACTTGGATTTTATACGTACCTTGTTTCGGTACAACCGATCGGTCTTCATCTTTTGCAGATGCTGCTCTACTTTGGGAAATATATAACCCTCAGTAAAGCCTTTGGAGTTTGCGGGAGTGAGCACCAATAAATTGCTCATACACACAGGTGCAACCTCATAGAATAAAACATGCTGTATCTCAGGAATGCTAAGATGAGCAACCCGCTCAGCTATCGACTCATAGCCGATTTCGTTATCGATAAACAAGTCTGATAGCGCCATCCAAACCGCTTGACGTTGATCGGATTGCCCACTTACCTGATCGCTTGCTTTATCGTTTATGCTACTCATACCCTAACCTTTATATCGTATTTTTTATAAATACCTTGATAAGAAATTAGCACATCTATGCGCCCCTTAGTAGTTAAACTTTGCTACAATAGCGCCAATTTTTTTTATATTACATTACTGTACATCACTGATACACCACTAGATTGAGAGACTATTATGGGTTTTAATTGCGGTATCGTCGGCCTACCAAATGTGGGCAAATCCACTTTATTTAATGCCTTGACCAAAGCGGGAATCGCCGCTGAGAACTTCCCTTTTTGTACCAAAGATCCCAATACAGGCATCGTACCTGTACCAGATCCACGTCTAAAGCTACTCGCTGACATCGTCAAGCCTGAGCGCGTATTGCCAACCACGATGGAGTTTGTTGACATTGCAGGTCTAGTCGCTGGCGCATCCAAAGGTGAAGGCATGGGCAATCAGTTCCTCGCCAATATTCGTGAGACTGACGCTATCGCCCATGTGGTACGCTGCTTTGATGATGATAACGTAGTACACGTTGATGGCCGTATCAGCCCTATTGATGATATCGAAACCATCAATACCGAGCTGGCATTGGCTGATTTGGATGCCGTTGAGCGTGCTATTCATAACCAAACCAAAAAAGCCAAAGGCGGCGATAAAGACGCGCAAGCCTTACTTGATGTATTTAAGAAGGTTGAGCCTTTGTTAGCTGAGGGGCAACCTGCACGCGCTGCTAATCTAGATAGCGATGAGAAAAAACTGATCAGAAGCTATGGTTTGATTACGCTTAAGCCAACGATGTATATCGCTAATGTCGCTGAGGATGGTTTTGAAAACAACCCTTATTTGGATGCGGTACGCAACTACGCGACTGGCGATGAGTCGATTGTCATTGCATTATGTAATCAGATTGAGTCTGAAATAGCCCAGCTTGATGAAGATGATAAAAAAGACTTCTTGGCTGAAATGAACATGGAAGAGGCGGGTCTCGATCAAGTGATTCGTGGCGGCTATGATCTACTCGATATGCAGACTTACTTTACTGCTGGGGTAAAAGAAGTCCGCGCTTGGACCGTTGCTATTGGCGCTACCGCTCCGCAAGCCGCTGGCGTTATTCATACCGATTTTGAGCGTGGCTTTATTCGTGCTGAGGTTATCGCCTATAACGACTTTATCGAACATAACGGCGAAAAAGGTGCTGCTGCTGCGGGTAAATCACGTTTAGAGGGCAAAACCTATATCGTGCAAGATGGCGATGTGATGCACTTCCGCTTCAATGTTTAAGTAATCGCTCACTAATAAAGCCGATGACACGTTCATCGGCTTTATTTTGCTTCCTAATTGTTATACTATAACATATCACTAATAGCATTCTTTTACTTACCTTAGGATTTATTGTATGACTGATCGCACTCAGCTATTTCGCTCTACACGTTTGACATTAATAAGCAGTGCTATCATGGCTGCCCTTTTAGGATGCCAACCTGCTACTACTGAAGATAGCAGTGCTACTAATGCTACCAAAGACGTCGCTGCTGATCGCGCAAGCAAACATGACATGCATGATAATCATGGAGATGAGCACGCAGACCATGATATGACGGATGAGCATTCAGGACACGACCACTCTGAGCACGATGGCCATGAAGGACACGATCATTCGGGCCACGATCATGCTAGTAAGAGCGAACCATTTGCATGTGAACCTGAGGCCACAATCAGCGTTCTTTATAATAACGACAGCATGCCACAAACAGCACACCTGCTGATCGACGGTATAGAGTATGATTTAGAAGCTACTTCTGATAATAAAAATGACGGCACACAAGTTTATACCAGTGATATCGGACTAGACAATACACACGGCATAATATGGCAAGCTATTGGCGATAATGCCACCTTAAGGAATAAAACACTAGATGGCAGCATTACTATTGCCAATGAAACCGTGATTTTTAATTGCCAGAAAGTGACGGATTAGCCATCGGTGTTTATCATCGCCAATTTCTTTTTTATAGAATAAAAAACACAATATTCTACAAACATAACGTTCTATGGAGGTTAATAGAGTACTATTTTGCTATGCTGTAAGCTCATTTAGTCGCGGATATTTACGATATGCCAGACCATTTAGCTTCATCATCATCGGTCACCGCTCAGTGGACTCGTTTATTCAACGCTCAGCGCTTGGGTAGTGACAAACAAGCGCCGGTGCAAGATAGCGCTCGAACCTCTTTTCATAAAGATTATGATCGCTTGGTATTTTCGCACTCCTTTCGTCAGCTCAACCAAAAGACGCAAGTGCATCCTTTGACCAATCAGCTAGGCATCCATACGCGCTTGACGCATTCGCTAGAAGTCTCTTGCATTGGACGCTCTCTTGGCATGATGGCTGCTGAAAAGCTAGATAACAAGCTGACTAACGGCCTACCTATTGGGGTCTCACCAGCGGATGTTGGTGTGATCGTCCAAGCGGCTTGTATCGCACACGATATCGGTAACCCTCCGTTCGGTCATGCAGGAGAGTATGCGATTCGCGATTGGTTTATGCATCCTGAGCGTCAGCCGATATTACAACAACTAAGTGCCGAAGAGCGTTTGGATTTACTGGCTTATGAAGGTAATGCGCAAGGTTTTAGACTATTAGTACGTAATGAGCATCATCCGGATAAAGGCGGGATGCGCTTAACTTGTGCCACACTTGGTGCTTTTATGAAGTACCCTTGGCTAGCCACGCATAGTAACGATGCTAGGTCTGATATTCAGACACAAAAATTTGGCTGTTTTACTAGTGAGGCTGAGCAATTAGAGCAGCTGGCTGCTTGCCTTCATTTACCGCGCTCACCGATCCATGATGGCTTTGCGCGTCATCCGCTCGCTTATCTGTTGGAGGCTGCCGATGATATTTGCTATGCATTAATAGATTTAGAGGACGGTATTCATCTTAATATGCTCAGCTATCCTGAGGTTGCCGCTATATTTTATGAGCTGATTGGTGAGCGCCCCGATACGATAGCGATACCGACGCAAGTGTCTATTAGACAGAGTTTGGCCTCACTACGCGCGCGAGCTATGATGCGACTGGTGAATACCATAACCGATGCTTTTGTAGATAATAGCGAGGCGCTACTAAATGGTACGCTTGAAGGTAGCTTATTTGCCCATTGCGACAGCAGCGTGCAAAACGGTATCATGCAGGCCAAGCAGCTAGCCCGCGAGCGCATATTTAATCATCCTAGTAAAGTACGGATGGAGCTGATGGCCAATCAATGTCTGCATCGATTACTTGATGCTTTTATGCCATTAGCTTGGACAGCGATGAGTTCAGCATCTAAGCCTTTTGAACAGCAGCGGCTGCTGAGCTTATTGCAGCCTCATCTTGACGAGCAACGACGCCATCTCTCTGATAATATCTATCACAATATCCTGAGCATCTTAGACTTTATCACGGGTATGAATGATCACGAAGCTTATCGACTGGCACAAGAGTTGCAGGGACATTGGGGCACAATGGTCTAAAAGTCATCGATATCTACTATAATGGTCAGTTTTATTCGTATTATTATAATGAAGCAAGTATGCTACCCCTTAACTAGGTAATTTTTAAATGATTATGAGTAGTCGTGAAGCAAAAAAACTCCAAACTCGGCGTGCATTTTTTAATGCCGTATTAGATCTGTGTATTACGGGTCAATCTTTTAGCTCAATCAGCTTACGCCAAGTCACTCGTGAGGTCGGCGTCGTACCTACTGCCTTTTATAGACACTTTGATGATATGGAGTCTTTGGGAAAAGCCTTGGTGCTTGAGGAGCTAGGTGGCACTTTATCGACGTTACGTGATGGTCTACAAATAGGCCGCACACGCAGCTATGATCGCCAGATTGCCAAAAGTATTCAGATGTTCCTACAAACGGTTAGCGCCCAGCCCCGCTACTGGCAGTTTTTGGTGAGTGAGCGTTTTGGTGGCTCGGAGTCGGTACGTCGCGCAGTCAGCGAGCTGATGAAGATGCACGTGCAGATTTTGGCAGAGGACTTGGCATTGCAGCCCGCTTTTGCTCATATCAATGATTATGATTTACGTCTGCTCTCTGAGGCGGGGATTAATATGTTTTTCTCTTGGATCATAGATTGGCTGGAGCTGAGCTACTCTGAGGATCATGATGATGAAGCTGACTTAGCCGAAATAGAAGAGAAAAAGCAGCTCATGTTGCATAACTGTACGCGCCAAGCGCAAATGCTATTTTATGGCGCTTATAACTGGAAATCTACTGAAGAGACTCGGTTAAGTGACTGACCAAAGACTTGGTTAGAAAGACTATCTACAGATCAATATCGAAATCTTAAAAGCTATCATTTAGAAACTGTTATTCAGAAACTAGGCCGAAAAGCCCATAGTCTTTGACTGACGATTTTGACTTCTTTAGCACTTTTTGTGTCGTTAGCGCTATTACTGCCAGTAGAATTACTGTTATTGCCAGCAACAGTGTTAGCATTATTATTGGCACTGTTATTAGCAGTATTGCCAGCCTCTCTATTACTCATTAATACAGTAGCAAATCGTTGTTTAGATCCATTATCCGTTGCAGTGACTAGTGCCGTGAAAGCAGTGCTATCGACTGCCAATAGTGGCGCAATAGCTTGCTGTTGCTCTGCACTTAGAGCATTCAATGGCGGTAGCTGCCACAAGTCATCAATACTGGCTACTACTTGCTTATCCCGCTGATCTACCAACGTCTGCATCTGCTCGCTTGTCGCACCATCAAACAGTGCCGCCAGTACTACAGGACTAGCAGTATTGACATTAATAGGTAAATAGTAAGGCACAGCGGTAACAAAGGGACGCAATCTTGCCAAAACCTCATTATCTATGCCGCGTACCTCAGCCAACTGCTCAATCGTTACAAACGGCTGATTAGGCAGAGCGTCATTTGATGAAGAACGGTTAGCCAAACTGCCCTGTCGCCCATAAACTGTCTGCTCATCGCCACCATCTTTATACACTTCACTATCGTTATCTTGCCAATCTAGTACTGCGATTGCAATCTCAGGCTCTAGATTTAGTTGGGTTAGGAGACGCTGAAATACACTAAGCGCTTCACTATCGACAGCACCATTGTAATAAAGATTATTAATATTAAAGCGGGCCGCCTCATCGCGTAGCTCAGCGCTAACACTATAGTCACCTAGACTATACGGTGGTAATGGCTGCGCCCAAATATCTTGTAAGCTATCAGTATCATTGAGCTTATTATCTGCGCGGATAATGGTCATCGCAAGCCTCTCACCTGCCTCAATCGCTTGCAGTAGCTTATCTTGATCGAACAATAAGCCACTACGACGAATGGCTATCTTTTGGCTGGCGAGCATTGAGCCTGCTACCACAGTAATGCTGACGACTAGTAGCAAAACCGTCAACAGCGCAACTCCTTGCTGGGAGCGTTGTAGCATTACCATAAGAGCTCCCTATTGAACAGTGGGTTGATTTTGCGATGAGCTGTTACCGCTGGGATTACTATTACTGCTACTGTTACTATCGCTATTGCTATTGCTGTTATTAGTTTTATTACTGTTAGCCACCGCTTGTGGTGCTAATGCAAACTGCCACGTAATTGGTATCTCTTTATAACTAAAGCTCACGCTCACGCCATTAGGTAATAAAATAATCTTAGGAGTATCGACAGCTGAGCCATTCGATTGAGCGAAAGCACTAGAGTCAGCAAAAGAACGACTATTGCTAGTATCGTTTTGCGCGTCCTTATTCGGGAATTTATCCGACAGCTGTGGCAAATAAGCTTGCCAACGTCCTTCGATTACGCCTTCGAGTATAACGCTATCTAAGCCTATACTAGCTTCATCCATACTAGTATATTGCCGACGAATCAAGCGCTGATCGCTAAACACGTATTCAACACGCTGCAAGCTAGGACTGGTCTGATAGCGTGGATCTGGATCCGCAAAACGCACAAAGCTGACCTGCTCACTATCTAAAGTCATAGAGGGTTCAGGCGTTACAATATTTGGCTCATTGGCTTGCGGATTTGTAGAGCCTGAAGCAGTGTTAGCACTATTATTACTAGTCTCTGAATTACTAGCATTTAAGGTGCTAGGCGCTTGGTAAGCTACGATCTGTCCTATATCTTGTTGCAGCTGCAGATAAGCATACTGTAATACCGCCAAATCATCAGCGTGCCGTTGTGCGCTTTCGCGAGCACGATTGACACTATTAAAGACTTGCCAGCCTAATACTGCTAAAGCGGCAAATATCGCCATCGCTATCATCAGCTCAAGTAAAGTAAAACCGCGTTGTGGTTTTACAGCTTTTGTCATCATCTTCATCACAACCGCGCACCACTATTGCTAACGCCAGCTAAATCTAAACTGCCCGTATCTTGTGTGGCATCGGCTACTAAGATATCGATGTCAGTCACCGCTTTACGGACTTGAGTATCTATAATAGGCGCAACACTGATATTAACCTGTTTGAGCGCGGGGCTCGCAGGAATAGCAGTATCGCTGACAGTCATAACCACTTGCCACTCGCGGCCTTGCGAGTTGAGCGTTTGTGTACTATTGGTAGTTACAATGGTCTGCTGAATACGTATATCAGCCGCTATATTTTGCGCCACAAAATGCGCCAGCGTACTGGTACGCAGTACATCGACTGAGTTGAGATACGCACTGCTAGCACGGCTCGCTGCTACCGCCACTACGGCTAAGATAGCTAAGGCAACCATCACCTCTATCAAAGTAAAACCCGTCTGACGCTTCGCTAATAACTGCTTCATTCGCTATGACCCCTGCCCAATTTTAATGCTGCCATCAGGCATAATCGTAATCACCTCGCCAACTAAATTTGCATTGGCGCGCACCTCTATTGTCACTGGCGTGGCCTGTCCAGTGCCAAACCATAGTACTTGTGGTACGGTTTGTCCAGTAAACCAAGGTTGTAATACTTGGCTGTCAGCCAAACCCGTCATACCGCGTGTGCTACTGATACTGGTTGAGCTGCTGACATCTAATCTCTGAATACTTAAACTCACACCATCAGGCAAGCTTGGCAAACTAACTTCAGGCTCGAGTACCCAGCTTGGAGTGGGCGTCTTATCGCCATTATTGGTCAGACCTGAGATATCTGCTGATAGCTCCATTGAGTTTTTGCCACTACTGTCATTCGGGTTATCAGACGTTTGATAACTCACATAAGGATTAGATAAGGTAACGATAATAGGGCTAATTTGGCCTTGCTGATCAGGCTGTAAACTCAGTCCCATCGGCTGCATACGCTCAGCCGATAACAGCCGCACATAATCAAGCGAGTCGGTCAAATGCTCATAGAACGCACGGTTCTTGCGTGAGTCACTACTGCTAACGGATAAGCTCATCATACCCGCAAATATCGACAAAATAACTACCACGACTAAGATTTCAACTAAAGTAAAACCTGCTTGTTTTTGGGGTAAATACAATAAAGGATTATGCTTAGCTAGCAGCGAATCGGTTTTTGCGATGTATTTTTTATAGGGAGGATCGGCGGGTAATAGGTGAGCTGACGAGAGCTTGACAGACTGTGATGATAACTTAGCTTTTAGCTGACTAATGAGCAGACGTAAAAATCTGAAAAATAAAGAATAGGCGACCACGAAACGAGGTATGATTTTGTACGTGACCGCCATAGTACACCTACTTTAAAAAGCGTTATAAAAATAGACTCTAATAAGTCGTATTACGGTGCTCTTCTGACTCCGTATCGATCTGCTCAACCAACTCTTGTATATCCTCATCAAGCACGACCTCATCGACATCGTCATTAAGATAGTGGCTAGGCAAATCAAGCATCTGCTTGACCAATGCATAACGCAGTGTATCGCGACGACCCAAGTAGCGCTGATAAAAGCTAGAATTCAATAAGCCCGCGCCGCCTTGCCCCATAGCCCAAATAGAAGATAAATAATCACGAGTGCTCATATTACTACGGCTATCTTGTAGATGCATACTGATAATATCGATCAGGCGCTTCATACGCTGACGGCGAATATCATACAGCTCACCAAATAGTCGATTAAGACCCGTGGCTGAGGCGGCTAGACGCTCCTCTATTTGATTGAGCAGCATCGCTTTTTGTGGATTAAGCAACTGTTGCAAAATCATTCTAGCGACCCCTGCTGAGGCGCAGTCATCAATACGATTGATCTCAAACAAGTGTTCTTCGTAGCGGATAATGATGCGCAGGTACAACTCATCTTTACTAGAGAAATGCTTATACAAAGTTCCTTTAGCCAAGTCCAACTGATCGGCTAGACTATCAAGCGTAATATCGCCATTGCCAGACTCAAGTAACAACTGTTCAGCCATAGCCAAGATGCTCTCTTCGCGGACTTTGAACTGGTGCTGACGACTCATAACTGCTCCTATGATGCTAATTTTTATGGTAATACTTGTATTGGTAACTACATTAATACTAATAACGCTGTACTTCACAGACATAAATGATGACAACTTGTCCTTGTTGACATCACAAGTGCTCTAACTATCCAGACGATTTTTATCAAAATAAATGTGAGATATTGTTGTAATCTCTATATTACTTTTTAATTATTGTCCAAGATCTTGCTTGTGCTTATAGATCAATTACTTACATCTCAGTATATATAGTAAATGACTGACTAGTCATAGCATAACGATTTTAATGATACTGTGCTAGTAACTTTACAAAGTTTTTTGCAGTTAACTCGCCAACCTCTTCACTACTACAGCCATATATGTCAGCTAAATAGGCAGCAACATACGGCACGTAGGCTGGCTCATTAGGTCGTCCACGCTTAGGTACTGGCGCAAGATAAGGGCTGTCGGTCTCAATCAGTATTCTATCTTTTGGCATGTTTCGCGCGGCATCTTGAATATTGGTAGCACTTTTAAAGCTAACAATACCTGAGAATGAGATATAAAAGCCCAAATCCAGCGCTCGCTTTGCCGTCTCCCAATCCTCAGTAAAACAGTGAATAATGCCGTGCTCGGCACCCTCTGCTTTTAGGATATCGATTGTGTCTTCTTTGGCATCACGCATATGCACGATAAGGGGCTTTTTAAGCGCTTGACTGGCGTGTATGTGACGCACTAAACTATCTTGCTGCGCCCGCTTGTTCTCAGTTGACCAGTAATAATCCAGCCCTGTCTCGCCTATCGCCCACACCTTATCACTACTCGCGGTTTTAACGAGACGCTCAACTGTAGCAGATTGCAACAGTGCTATATCCTCACAAGGATGAATACCAACGCTCATGCCAAGATCTAAGCTCTCATCGCTATAAGTGCTAATAATACCAGCAATCTCATCGTACTCTGCAAAGTCGCACATGATCGCCATCGCGCGTGTGACATTAGCCTCTTTCATAGCGGCAATAGCGCCTGCTAGCTGTCCGTCGTATTTTTCTAAATTTAGGCGATTAAGATGGCAGTGACTATCAGTAAACATAAATATTCTCGTATTGGTATTTTATCAAAACTTTCAGTATTTAAACTTATTAATTAATAATATTGCTTTGATAACGTTGTTTTTCAAGGGCAGCTACATAATCGTGTCTAATAGTATATAAGCACATTTAATATATGATTTAGTAGCTGTTTTTGTTCCCATTTAATCATCGCAACGTTATAAAGACTTTAATGCAAAGGCACCACGCGCATGACCTCCTCCATCGTCGTCAGCCCCTCGCTAATGCGCTTAGCGCCTGACAAGCGTAACGGCTGTACGCCATCACGATACGCTTGCTGCTGTAAGCTGTCCAAATTAGCATCGGCTGCCACTAGCTTTTTGAGCTCATTAGTCAATGGCATAATCTCGTACAAGCCGATACGCCCTTGATAACCAGTATGACGGCAATGCTCACAGCCTTTAGCACTGAATATCTGCGTAGGCAGTGGCGCGCGCCAAGGTTGTACTAGCTCCGCCCATTGAATCGCAATCTCGCTATCGGCTTTGATCTGAGTCGCTTGCTTACAGTACGGACACAGTGTACGGATTAAGCGCTGCGCCATCACCCCAAGTATCGTCGCTGAGGTCAAAAAAGGCTGTACCCCTAGATCGTGCAAGCGCGTGAGCGAGCTTGGCGCATCATTCGTATGCAAGGTCGATAGCACCAAATGCCCAGTCAGTGAGGCTTGCACCGCCATATTGGCGGTCTCATTATCTCGTATCTCACCGACCATGATAATGTCGGGATCTTGACGCATAAGCGAGCGAATAGCATCCGCGAAGTGTAGATCAATCGCAGGATTGACTTGCATCTGATTAAAGGTCGGCTCGATCATCTCAATCGGATCTTCAATCGTACAAACATTGACCTGTTCCGTCGCCAGTTGCTTGAGCGTACTATAAAGCGTCGTGGTCTTCCCAGAACCAGTCGGTCCCGTCACTAAGATAATGCCATTAGGATTCGCGGTCAGCTCATGCCAGCTCTCAAGCTGCTTGCCAGACAGTCCTAATTGAGCAAACGTGCGTACTAAGACTTCAGGGTCAAATACTCGCATGACCAGCTTTTCACCGAAAGCAGTCGGCATAGTAGACAGACGCAGCTCCGTCTCAAGACCCTTATGCGTGCGCGTCTTGAGGCGACCATCTTGCGGTTTGCGCTTTTCTGCGACATTGAGACGACCTAAGATTTTGATACGCGCGGTCACTGCGACCATAATCGCGAGCGGCATCTCATACACCGTATGCAAGACGCCATCGATCCGAAAGCGCACTTTGCCCGTCTCACGGCGTGGCTCTAAATGTATGTCGCTGGCACGCTGCTCAAAGGCATATTGCAATAACCAGTCAACGACTCTGACGATATGCTGATCATTAGCATCAGGATTATTATTATCGCCCAACTGCAATAGTGCTTCGACATTAGTGACGTCAGCGGCTGCCCGTTTATGCACACTGTTCGCGCCAGCAATCGCTTGGGTGACTTGATAAAACTCTTGACGATAGCGCCCGATCTGATCAGGACTGATATAGACGGTACGAGTAGTCTTTGACTTTATGACTTTGCTCATATTGAGATGCCAGTCATTATAAAACGGCTGATCCGTACCGATGACTACTTCTGTATCACTCACCTCTATGGGCAAGATATGTTGAGTACGCGCGTACTCAAATGACATCAGCTTAGTGACCGCTGGCACATCCGTCTTTAAGGGATCGATGCGCACGAATGGCATATTGGCCTTTGCCGCCAGCCATTGGTTCAGCCATAGCAAAGTCAGTCTATTTTTCTTGTTTTCTGTATTACCGCCACCCTGAGCGCTTGGTTCGGTATTAGCAATCTGAGCACTCCCTGCATTATGCGCATTGGGCAAATTAAACTCGCTAATGGTGATGAGCGGGTGCTGCGCTTTATCACGGCGACTAGTCATCACCAGGTTGTAGGCGCGCTGATCGATTACTCTATCGGCTAGGAGCTCATCGAGGCACCAACGTAGATCTATCACTATTGAGTACTGTGGGGTTGACATATTTTTCTTCTTTTTAGACGAATATTAGATAAGTAGCGTGAGTGCTAAGCCACGGAATAAAAAAATTATAATGGTGCGTAAAAACCACTCTATCATCAGACTTTTGTAATCAAAGTAATTTGCAGCTCACCAAGTGTGATCTGCGAAAAGCTCACATCGACTGACTTATAACGCATAACAAAGCAGCTATTTAATTCATCACGTCGATAGGCAGGCCTAGGATCTTGGGCAATTAAAGCTTTTATATAATCCATATCTGCTGCAATCAATTGCTGCTGTACTTCATTTACAGTAGCAGTGAGCGTAGGTGTCGCTTTTTCATCCAGCGAGTCGCTATTCATCATTTTCTCAAATTGATCTTGTGCTATATCAGTCACTTTTACTACTAATAGTTTTGGCTCAGTAGGCGCAAATCCGCTAATGGCTTCATTATAAGCATCGCTATAAGCGACATAAGGCTTGATATCAATAATCGGCGTGCCATCGATCATATCAGCACCACTAATCATTAATAGCACTCGATTCTCTACAACTTCGATACGCTCAAGCTTAACGACCGACAATCCTAAATTTGAGGGACGGTACATACTACGACTGGCAAACACCCCTATTTTTTGATTACCACCCAGCCTTGGCGGTCGCACCTGCGCGCGAAAGGTAGATGCAGCGTTTGACTGAGCTTGAGCATTTGAGGCATGTTTAGGCTTAAAATTATGGTGAAACTGCCAACTGAGCCAGATATGGCTAAAAGCTTCTAAACCGTCAAAAGCCGCTGGATTATCATAAGGCGCTATCATCTCAATCACGCTCGACAGCGCTACTAAATTAGGCTGACGCGGCGCTCCGAATTTTTGTGATAGCGGCGCACGGTGATAGCCTATAATCGGCGTGGTATGCTCAAGCGCATAGCTTTTCGTAGCGCTCATCTTCTCATACTCAATGCTTGATACATAAGACCTTTCCAATGTTGAAAATATAAATCCAAAACAACTTCTAGACTATAGCTAATAATTTACTAACGATATTCTATTTTATCATGGCAATAGCCATTGCTTAGGCGGATTTTTACTTTAAAGTTTGTTATTATACTCAGCAATATTTATTGAGGATAACGGGCGTCTACTATCAGCGTCTACCATTTTAGATGCATAAAAATAATGACTTTAAAGCAATAAATTTTTAATACGTAGCATTGCATTCATTATAAAAGTAGCTGGCAGTGTACCTACTAGTCAACTTACCAAACCCTATAATAGTGGTAAAATATCCCTTTATAATTATTCATATACATTTATCTATCAAAACAATATCAACGAGGACTTTATGTCAAAACTGCGCACCGAAACGGTTACCGAAGTTCATCACTGGAACGACGCTCTATTCACTATCAAGACCACTCGTGACGATGGTCTGCGCTTTCGTAATGGCGAGTTTGCGATGATCGGTATTGTCGTTGATGGTAAGCCCTTATTGCGTGCTTATTCGATTGCCAGTCCTAACTATGAAGACCATTTGGAGTTCTTTTCGATTAAAGTGCCTGATGGCCCACTCACCTCACGCCTGCAACATATCAAGGTCGGCGATGAGCTACTGGTCAGCAAAAAACCGACCGGCACCTTAGTACTCGATGATCTATTACCAGGCAAAAATCTCTATATGCTAGCGACAGGGACAGGGCTTGCGCCATTTTTAGCATTGGCTCGTGATCCTGAAGTGTATGAGCGTTTTGAAAAGATTATTCTAGTGCACGGTGTCCGTAATGTTGCTGATTTGGCCTATCGTGAGATGTTCGAAAAAGAGCTCGCTGACGATGAAATATTTGGCGAATGGTATCGTGAAAAATTCATCTATTATCCAACGACCACGCGCGACGACTCCAAGTACACAGGTCGCATTACTGATCTTATGGAATCAGGTAAGCTGTTCGAAGATGTTGGTTTGCCGCAGATGAATAAGGACGATGATCGAGTGCTAATCTGTGGCAGTATGCCGTTTAACGCTGATGTCGCCAAAATCTTAGATGGCTTTGGTTTGACCGTCTCACCGCGTATGGGCGTACAGGCCGATTACGTGATTGAGCGTGCTTTTGTTGGTTAGGATTTGGTTAAGGGCTGGCTAAGTCAGCAGTCGGTTTGATTAGCCTTTGATTTATTAAAGCTGGTTTTGATAAAAATAACTTGACGGCTAAAAATAGACTGCTATAATACGCACCCTACATAGCACGATATTAATGCTAACCCTACATGCCGGTGTGGTGGAATGGTAGACACGACGGATTCAAAATCCGTTGCCTATAAAGCGTGTCGGTTCAAGTCCGACCACCGGTACCATATAAAAGAAAATACCGCTAGCATCTAAGCTTAGCGGTATTTTTTTGTCTGGCAGTTTTAGTTATCTACATAAAATCGCTAAATCTACTCTACGTCATCTAATAGCTTGTTCAATACCTCAATGATATCGTCACCGATGATGCTGTCTTCTATATAGCTGACCAGCTCACGTACCGTGGTCATATCCACCGCGCGAATACCAAAGCCTGCTAGCTGTTTATTGATAGTCGCTAAGCTCATGGCATCTAGCGTGTCCTCTTGCACCAGCCAATACATCTGCTCAAGCAAGGTATCTGTTTGCGCTAAAGTAGAATAACCATCGCCTTGGATAAATAAATTAAAATGATAATCTAGGGCAACATCACTGATATAAAAAGTGCGCACACAATCTAAAGTATAGGCTGGTGGCGCTGTACCTTCGTCGTCTTGGTATTGCTCTGCTAGCGTCTCTGCTACTAACTCGCCTAGTATCTGGTAGTCGCCTACTTTTACTTTATGGTTATAAATAATGCAATAATCGGCTATGGCTTCAAAAATAATCGCGCTAACATCCAAGGTATTATTATCGATATCATAAAAGGCTTTTAGGGCAGGTAAAAACTCTGCGAGCTTGTCATCAGGGACTGGGATCAAAAACTGCTGTTCGTATATTTTGACCATGTCATCAGGATTGTAAGTATTGGCGCTATTGGTTTCGTTTCTGCCAGTGGGCTTTAGAGGAATAAAATTAAAAGGGTTATTAGTGGTATTATCAGTGGTCATGCAGGACAGCCTTTTCGATTCAGAGTAGAGATATTTAACCGCTATTATCGCTTATTCAGTGGCTTTTTGATATGGTCTGTCTGATGTTTCACTGATGTTTTACCGGCCTATTATGCTAAAAGCGCTCGCCTCGTAGGCTGTGGCTTTAGCCCAGAAAATAAGTTTATTTAATTGGTAGTCTACAAGAAATATTTTGGTATATGCACTTCAAATATCAGCTTATAGATAGGCAGATTTAAAAGTTATCTGTTAACATGATCATATTTTTTTAGTATTTCTAAAAACGTCGTTAGTTTCAAGAACAACTAAGTTCGCTAGTTTTTAAATATTTTATATATGTTCTTATTTGTGTAGATTATATAAAGATACTAGAGAATTATTTCGTTTATTCCTTAATTTTTTAACTAATTGGTTTAATGATTTATGTATAAAGTAGGTAGTCTTTTTGCAGGTGTTGGAGGTATTTGTCAAGCTTTTAATGAAGCTGGGCAAGATGTGGTATGGGCCAATGAGATCGATAGAAATGCTTGTAATACATATCGATTAAATCATAAAGATGTTTTATTAATAGAAGGTGATGTAAAGGAGATATCTGCTAGCTCATTAGACAGTGTAGACATCCTGACTGCTGGATTTCCTTGTCAACCCTTTTCAATAGCTGCTCATGGAACAGGATTCAATGACGAAAGAGGACAGTTAATCTTTGAAGTAATTAGGTTGATTAATGAATTAAAACCTAAAGCAATCTTTCTTGAAAATGTTAAAACACTAGCTACACATGACAAAGGTAAAACATTTATAGAGATTAGAAGGTTAATGTCAGAGTCAAACTACTCTTTCATTCCATTCATTTTGAATGCCGCCGAATGTACTGATATTCCACAAGGAAGAGAAAGAATATATATTGTTGGTTTTGCAAATGAAGGTAAGTACTCTTTTGAGAAACCAGTAAAAGAAAATATATATGATAACGGTAGCCTTAATCATTATTTATCTGCTAGCTTTAATATCCCAGTTCCTAAAGGAAACTTAAGCACTAACTTTTTAGACTTTCTTGAACCAGCTACTGTACAAGAAAGCGATTATTATAATAATAAAGATAATAAAATACATAATATTATTATCGAAACTGTTGTCAATAAAGATAGTGTTTACCAATATAGAAGGAACTATATTAGAGAAAACAAATCTAATGTTTGCCCTACTTTGACTGCCAGTATGGGAGTTGGTGGACATAACGTGCCTATTATTTTAGATGAAGGACTACCAAGAAGGTTGACCCCGAAAGAGTGTTTTAATTTACAAGGCTTTCCTGCAGATTTTGAATTACCAGATGATCTAGCAAGGGGTCAGTTATATAAGCAGGCAGGAAATTCAGTAGTAGTACCTGTAATCACTAAGATTGCAAAGGAAATAGCGAGAGTTCTTAATGAAAGTTCAAACAGTAAATCCTAATGTTGCAAACTTTGTCGCTTCCATACGTGATTTAGGTTATACATTTGAAATTGCCGTTGCCGACGTCATTGATAACAGTCTGAGTGCTAACGCTACACATATAGAAATTCATACCGTACCTACAGATAATGGATTAATACTGACTTTATATGACAATGGGTATGGTATGGATGATGATGAACTTAAAGAAGCGATGCGATTAGCGACAAAAAATCCAGGACATAAGCGCGATAAAAATGATTTGGGTCGATTCGGATTAGGGTTGAAAACAGCATCATTTTCTCAATGTAAAAAGTTAACTGTTGCTTCTAAAAAAAATGGTTCTATTTCCGTTAAATGTTGGGATTTAGATTTCATTGCTCAACGCAATAGTTGGGATTTACAAGTCTTAAAAACAGATGATATTAAGGACATTCCGTTATTCAGTAAATTGTCAATAAATGATTCTGGAACACTTGTGATTTGGGAAAACATAGATCGATATAAAGCTGAAGAATTTTCAATGAAAATTAATGACTTGTCAAACCACCTATCTTTGGTATTTCACCGGTTTCTAGAAGGTGAATATAAAAATAAAAAAATAAGCATTACTTTAAACAATCAAGAAATTGAACCTCACAATCCTTTTAATAGTAATCATCCGGCAACATTAAAAATACCTGAGGATAAATTAAGTATATACGGTAAGCCATACTTAGTTAAACCTTTCATCCTTCCCCATCATAGTAAAGTTTCAAAGGATGAATGGCAAAAATATGAGACTAAAGAAGGTTATATTAAGTCCCAAGGCTTCTACTTATATCGAGAAAAGCGATTACTAACATATGGAACATGGTGGGGGCTTCACAAAGCAAAAGATGCTCATAAGCTTGCCAGAATACAAATAGACATAACTAATGATCAGGATCAATATTGGGGTATAGATGTAAAAAAATCTATGGCAGAACCTGTACCGGCTATAAAAAGAGAGTTAAGACGCATTGTTTCCAATGTAACAAAAACTTCATTTAAGCCGTTTAAAGAAAGAGGAAGAAGAATAACTAGAAGAGATAATGAGCCTTTTTGGGAGCTCTATATAGACGGCGAACAAGCTAGTTTTAGAGTGAATCAAACGCATCCGGTCATGGAGCAACTAATTGACACTTTAAACGAAGAGCAGTTACATTTATTCAGTTTGCTTTATAAAGGATTAGAAACTTTTTTACCACTTCAAGCAATTCAGGCTAAAATGCAATCCGAACCTCACTCAATAAATCAAACCTCGTTGACTTTAGATGAGGTTAAAAATATTGTTGAATTATTAAGAGAAAAAGGATTTGATGAAGAGTGGATTGAACGTCTTAAACGTACTGAACTTTTAAAACAAGGATAGTAAAATGAAAGAGTACGAGTTAATAAAGGGTTTTATTTCTATTCTGCTTTTTAAAAGTCAAGATATAAACAATAAAAGCCTTACTTCTTCTGAAATTGATAATCAAATTCTTAATGTAAAGAAATTATGGGATTCTAATAAGCCTTTGTTGTGCTCTTTATTAAACTGTAATGTAGTGGATTTGGAGTTTTTACCTACAGATGAAGATTTCGTTAGAATGAAAAAAGAGTTTGAAGCACGGTTTAATGTTGATTTGCCACAAGGTACTATGCTTCAGGGCGAGAGCTCCAAGAAAAGGAATACTTCTTGGTGGACAAATGGTACCAAATTAAATGGCCCTAATTACTATTCTGAGCGTAATAGAAGATACCTAGTGGAGCAAGACAAGCTTGCTAATCAGGTTATTCGTACTATTGATATAGATACAGACAATATATTAGATAATATTGAAAATCCTAGAACTGACTCATTCGATATTCATGGAATGGTAGTTGGTCACGTACAATCTGGCAAAACAGGCAATTACACTAACTTAATCTGTAAGGCTGCAGATGCAGGCTACAAATTTATTGTAGTGGTTGCTGGTGGAACTAAGATTTTACGAAATCAAACTCAGGAACGCATCAACAATGATTTTATCGGTTATTCTGATGGTTTAGAGATTGGAGTAGGATTAATATCTAATGAAAAATCAAAACAGCCTATAAGCCTAACTACTTTGGAAGCCGACTTTAATATAGATGATGCTAGGAGAGCTGCTCAAGCATGGAATTTTGATACCAACAACACACCTTTAGTGTTAGTTATCCAAAAAAATACTAGAACATTATCGAATGTGATTGACTGGCTTGAAAAGCAATATAAGAATGGTATTACAAACCATGCAATGCTACTGATAGACGATGAATCTGACTACGCTTCAATCGATACATCTAAGGATGAAGATTATGATCCTAGTACTATAAATAGAAAGTTAAGAAAACTTTTAAGTCTTTTTTCACGTAAAAGTTATATAGCATACACAGCTACGCCATATGCAAATGTTTTTATTGATGATGAAGCAATACATGAGAAAGAAAAAGACTTATTTCCTAAAGATTTTATTTATGCATTAGACGCACCAAGTAACTACTTCGGTGCAGAAAAGATTTTTCTAGAAAACAAAGGGAAATATTTAGTTGATATTGATGACTTCCAAGACTTATTACCGCTCTATCATAAGATAGATTTTAGTGTTGTTAAGCTACCAAATAGTATGAAAGAAGCGATAAACACTTATTTAATAAACATAGCTATACGTCGCCTTAGAGGTCAGTACTCTAGTCATAATAGTATGCTTATACATGTTTCAAGATTTACTGACATTCATCAACAGATTTCTTCTTTAGTTGATGAACACTTAAGCTTACTCAAAAATGACATTTATGCTTATGGCAAACTCTCAAATAGTTTGGAAAAAAGTGACTTAATTAAAAATATATTTGATACCTATAAAGCTCACGTTGTTGAAAATAAACCAAAATGGTTATCTATAATCAATGAATTAAATAAATTTATAAGTCAGGTTGCTGTACGTGAAGTTCATGGAAAAGTTAAAGAGAATAAGCTGGAATACACTAATGTTAAACCTACCTATGCCATTGTAGTTGGGGGTCAAAGTTTATCACGTGGATTCACGATTGAAGGTTTGACAGTAAGTTATTTTTTAAGAACGACAAAGTTCTATGATACATTGATGCAGATGGGACGCTGGTTTGGTTATAGAGTCGGATATGAAGATTTATGTCGTATTTATACAACCGAGACTATGATGGATAATTTCGTAGAAATTATATCTGCTACAAAAGATTTGTTTGATGACTTCAAGGAAATGGCAGAATTGAAAAGAACGCCGAAAGAATTTGGTTTATGTGTCAAGGAACACCCAAAAAGCTTGCTACAAGTTACAGCAAAAAATAAGCTGAGAAATACTGAAGACATAATTCTACAACTCAATCTAGATGGCAGAGAAGTAGAGACGAGTTGGCTAAGTAATAGCTCACATGTAAACAATCAAAACATTGAAGCAGTTCAGGAGCTTTTAATAGATTTATTAGGTAGTCAGTCAGAATATAAAAAGGTTGGTAATCATTATCTATGGCAATCGGTAACAAATGATTATGTACTAAAGTTCTTAAATAGTTTTGAAACCTATCCTCCAAAAAAAGAACAAGAAAGTATACTCAGTATCACGACTAAAATGCCTATTCGTTTCGTATTAGAGTATACCAATGAGAACAAATTCGATTGGGATGTTGCAATATTTAGTGGGAGTGGCGAAGAATTCCATTTCAACAAAATAGATATAAAACTACAAAAACGAAAGTTCAAAGATAAATCTTCTTATTTAGAAGTAGGTAATAGGCAAGTATCTAGTGGAGATGCTGAGTCTTTACCTCTTTCTCAAGAAATTAGAAAGGAAATCGGTTCAAATGGTAAAAGAGCTAGAGCGTTAAGAGATAAACCGTTACTAATGCTACATTTAATAGAACCTGATATAGAATCGATGGATAAGGTATCTCTAGATTTTACTCCTCTAGCAGCATTCGGAATCAGTTTTAACGGAAGTCCTATCGATAGAGAAAAAACTGTAAGAGTTAAAGCTAACAAGGTTCTTATTAAAAATATTAGAAGGGATATGGCAAATGATGCTGAGGAGTAATATATGAATGAGTTAAAGAACCCATGGAATGAGATGGGTAGATCAATGCAAAGAAGGATCAGTTCAGAGCTAAATCATGACTTATTTTGGATAACAGATAATTATGGCAACTACGGCTTATCAATTGAATCAAAGTACATAAATGATCAACAAAATGAAATAATTGAACTGAAGGGGTTCAATATATATTTGGAGAATTTGAGTGAAACTACAAGATTATATTTAGTCTTAGCAGATAAATCTGAGTGGGAAATTTTTTATTGTATATGCAAAGACTTAGTTAATGCTGCAGAAACTTTATCAAAAGGTAATGATGAACGTAAACTTATTCCTATTTTAAATACTAGGCTCTTACGTTGGCGAGAAATCTTACAAAAAGATAATTTGAGAATAATGTCTATAGAGCAGCAGATGGGACTGTTTGGTGAACTGAATTGTTTGTATGATTTTGCTAAAACAAGAGATGTGAGAGATTCAGTCATTGCTTGGGTAGGTTGCGAATCAGGCAAACAAGATTTTTTATTCGATAGTCTCGCTGTTGAAGTTAAATCCAAAAGAAGCTCGTCTAGTAATAAAGTGCATATCTCTTCTTTAGAACAACTTCACTGCGATAAAACTCCTCTCTATCTATTAGTTTATAGTTTAACTAATGCTGATACTGGTGATTCAATTCAAGATATGGTAGAAAAAATAAAACTAACTATTCAAGAAGGTGATCTAAAATTAAGTTTAAATTTCGAAAGAAAACTTATGGACTATGGTTATGTATATGAAATTCAGGGTGAACACTTACTTAAATTCATAATAGATAAAAAACAAGTATATTTTGTTAGTGATACTTTCCCTAAAATAAATCCTCATTCTTTACTTCCTCAAATAAAAGATATTCGTTATTCTGTTGATTTATCTCATTGTGAAGAACATAAATTTCCATTTGAAGAACTGTTTAATTAAGGAATACCTAATGATTCAGCAGCATAATCTAGAAAGCTTTCATAGCGAGTTTCTACAAGAAATATATTCAGAAGCTGAGAGTCGTGACCTGATGCGCTCAGCTGTATTTCTTGAAAAAGTATGCGAGACTCTTGAAGCTACAGGGGATATAAATAGTGATTATGCTGTTGCAGAATATCAAAAAATTGGTATGGAGGTTCATGGTTATGATTACGATAGCGAAAGGAAGTGTCTTTATTTAATTGTTAATCAATTCTTTCAAACTGAAGACATTAAAACGCTCACGAAAGATGATATTCAAACTAAATTTAAGAGGCTAAAAAGTTTTCTAGAAAAATCGGTCAATGGTCTTTATAAGGATATGGAACCAGCTTACGAAAGCCATGCAATGGCCTATGAAATCTATGATTGGTATGAAAAAAAAGCAATTGATAAAATAATAATGCTAATTATTTCTGATGGTAAAGCTACAAGGAATTTAATAAACCTTGAGTCCGAGGAAGTAGATGGGATTAGCATAGACTATAGGGTAATTGATATTGAATATCTCTATAAGGTGTATCTTTCAGAGGATGAGTCCAGTGGGTTCAATATTGAGACATCACTACCATTTCTTAAAATAAAGGGCGCAACTGAATCATACGAATCCTATTTGACTGCTCTAAATGGTGAGCAAATAATTGATATATATGAAAAGTATGGAAAAAAGCTATTTGAAAAAAACGTTAGAACTTTTCTTCAATTTAGAGGTAACGTCAACAAAGGCTTGAGAAATACTATTAAACAAAGTCCAGAAATGTTTTTTGCATACAATAACGGCTTAACTGCAACAGCGACTAATGTTGTTATTTTAAATGATAATATAATAGAGATAGAAAACCTACAAATTGTTAACGGTGCACAAACTACCTCTGCTATATATGCAGCCCATAAAAACACAAGTAAGAACGAGTTTATAGAACTATCCAATATTAGTGTGCAAATGAAGTTATCTGTTGTTAGAGATGCTGAGTTTCAAAATGAATTTGTTAAGAAAGTTTCTGAATATGCGAATACACAAAATAAAGTTAATAAATCTGATTTCTTTTCAAATAGTTATTTTCATCAAGAATTTAAGAAACGTTCTTTGAGAATTTACGCGCCAGCAATTGATGGAGCTCAAAAAAGAACACTTTGGTTTTATGAGCGTGTAAGAGGCGAATATTTAAATGAGCAAGCGTATAAAAGCGTTTCCGAAAAAAAGCAATTTAAAATTGATAATCCTTCGAAACAATCTTTAGATAAGACTTTTTTATCAAAGTCTGAGAATAGTTGGCTGATGAAACCTCATATTGTAGCTAAAGGTGCTCAGTACAGCTTTGTTGCATTTGCTGAATATATGACTATACACATGGAAGAGAACGAAAACTTTGTTTCTGATGAGTACTTTAAAAGAGCTATCGCTAGAGTCATACTTTTCAAAGCAACAGAAAAACTGATCTCAGATTCTGATTGGTATGGTGGTGGTTACAGAGCTCAAACTGTTACTTATACTATCGCTTACTTAGCGTTTTACATTGAAAAGGTTAAGGATAAATATTTAGATTTTAGTCTTATTTGGGAACAGCAGAAGCTACCGAATACTCTTATAAAGGCTATCAATATATTATCCAAAGCAGTATATAGTCGTATAACGACGCCACCTCATGGATCTGCAAATATAGCTCAATGGTGTAAAAAAGAAGCATGTTGGCATAACGTGCAAGAGCTAAATTTAAATGTGGATCTAAACGATGTTCTAATAAGTAAGACGGAGAAAAAATCTAGAGTCGTTAATGAAGAAAAAGACCAAGATTTGACTCATGGCATAGAAATTCAGTCGTTTGTCATTAAAACTTCTATAAATTCATGGAAAAATATATATGACTATTTGGCTAAAGATGAATTCGATGGATTAAGACTTACGGAAATCTCTATTTTAGAAAAACAAGCAAATGGAGAATTAGTTCTACCATCGGAGAAGCAGAGTAGAATATTGTATAAATTATATAACAAAGTAATGGATGAAGGATTTAATGTATAACTATTACATTGATAACTTCAAACAAGGTATCGCTCAGTGGTATCACTTACCACAGAAGACACTTTTAGACAAATACAAGCAACACATCATTGATGAGATAGGCTATTTAGCCTTAGCTGTTACTGATGAGCAGATAACTAATACTAAGCAAATTAACAGCATATGGCCTATTAAAAATATCACTCTTACCGCTAGAAGTGCGATAACCGAGATTCAGGCTGGCAAGCGTTCTAATAGTAAAGCGTTATACTATTTATTCGAATTAGATAAACCGCTAAGTTTAAGAGACAGCATCAATAAAGTGCCGCTTCGCAAATTCAAAGACGCGATGAAGCTGACAACTTTAGCGCATCTACAACGAGCAGACGAGTTTGATGACATTACACAGGTGTATCAAAGCGCTTTAGCGTAAGTGTGACAAGACAATAGTGACCTAATGTTCGATATTAACAGGGTTCATAAGTGCACAGATTTTTCTCACTCTTTGTGAGAGCGACTATCTTAATAGGAACAGCAAATGACCATGCCATACCCGCTGTGCAGTAAAAAACCCCATTATGAAAAGACACAATCCTCGCTGTAAAGTCATTATCATCATGACCCATCATAGCCTCTTCATCACTATTATCAGATACCGCGCACCATATCTTACTGGCACCTTTAGCGAGCATATCACGTGCCAAATCACTACCTTCAAAAATAGTATCATTCATGACTATCTCCTCTAATTATACGACTTCTGTTGATCGTTAATATTTAAATCAAACAACCTATAATTAGTGTAGTCTTTTATTAAACTTTTGTAATAGGGATCACTCATTATTCATGACAGACGGTATGATAAACACGACAGATGACACAAATACTTAACTAACTCGCGCATCTCAATATACTAAAATTACAAGACCTTAATATAAGTATTTTTTAGATAAATTTGTGATGAGATATAAAAACTACTTGTTATACTCTATTCTGAGCAATCCAACTTTGCATCTGCTCAATCTCTGGCTGCTGGGCATCGATAACTGCTTGTGCTAACTTACGCATCTCTTTATCTTTACCATATTTTAGCTGCACCTCTGCCATATCGACTGCGCCAATGTGATGAGGTAGCATGCCACGAGCAAAGGCCATATCAGGATTAGGATCGGCAATACCGAGCATCATCTCCCCATGCATCGCATCCATGCCTTGCACGTAGGCTTGCTGCATCACTTCAGTATCAGTAGTAGGTTCGCTAGTATCAGGATGACTCGCTATCCACGTTTGCATCTGCTCAATCTCAGCCTGTTGCGCATCAACGATGTCTTGTGCCAGCTTAAGCATTTCTGCATCTGCACCATATTTTAGCTGTACTTTTGCCATATCGACTGCGCCGATATGATGACCGAGCATCCCTTGGGCAAAGGCGGTATCAGGATCGTTATAGCTCATGCCTTTCATCATCTCGTCATGCATCATGGTCATCGAGGCGGTATAGTCTTTGAGCATAGCGCTCATATTAGCTTCATCTGCTGGCATCATATTCATATTGTCGCCACTCATATCGTGACCGGCATGCGGATCTGCAGCGCTAGTTTCGGTTATGGCATCTCCCTCTTCTATTGGTGCGACCGTGTCGTTAGTAGGCTGGCAAGCACTAATCAACAAAGCGGTGCCGATACTGGCTGTGATAAAACTTAAATGTGATTTTTTAATAATTGTCATGTTATTAACGCTCATAGGTTACTTTTAATGTAGATAGGTTAAATAAAAACTGATAAATCCGCAAAGATTTATCAGTTTGATAATCATTATTTTAATAAGCATTGTCTTAATAATTATTGCTATTGGATAGCGCTATAATTGCTGCTCAGTTGTCTCGATATTCGCGTAGACTTCGCTGCTACCATCTTTATTGATTTGCATGATTTGATACGAGTCAAACTTATGTTGAGACTCCATACCTGGACTACCCATAGGCATACCAGGAACGGCAAGCCCTGCCGCTTGAGCAGGAGGATTGGCCAAGAACTGCGCCATATATTTGGCAGGGACATGACCTTCAAATACATAGCCATCGGTGGTGACCGCAGTATGACAAGATTGCATATTATCAGGTACGCCGTAACGCTGTTTAACTTCAGCTAAGTCCGTAATATCATGCGCCGTTGCGCTCATGCCATTGTCTTCAGTATGGCTTATCCATTCTTTACAGCAGCCGCAATTGGCATCTTTGTAGACCGTCGCGGAGACGTTTTTGAGCAAGTCTGGATTATTAATTGGGGTGATTGGCGCAACTGAGCTTTTGCTTAATACAGGTTCCCTCTTAGAAGTGTCTGCCACATCTAGAGTATCCGTTTGAGCGCAAGCTGCTAATGTTGCGCTGAACACCACTAAGATGGCTGAAGCTGATAACTTACTAGGTTTAAAAAAAGAAAATTTAGAAAATAGCGAGTTGTGACTTTTCACAAAATTATCCTTTAGCTTAGGGGCTTTATACTAGGGCGTGTTGAACATTCGATCATGGCACTGAGCTATTTTATAGAATTATTCTAAATAATTAAGTCCCTTTAAGTAACGATTTCTTAATAGTGAATTCAATCAATTTGCTAAGCGCTTATAGCTGTAGTTGTTGCCAGACCACTATTAAAATAGCAGCGGCGACTAGCCAGCCTACCACGCCTAACATCAACGCCTTAAATAGGCCAATATGACTAAAGCTAAAGAAGACGATCAAGGTATAAACAAGATGCGGAATGACACCTAACATGCTAAATATTAATGCCACTCTAAAGTCAGCAGCGCTACGCTGAGTGCCAACGATAAAGTGGCTGATCAAGGTAAAGGTTGGGAATAGCGGCGCAAGAGCTGCTAGGTAGAAAAACCGTGTTTTGGCAAATAGTTGAATAACCAATACCATTAAGGCGCCAATAAGCATTTTTAACCAGATCATAAATGTGATCTCTCGTTATACAAAAGCAAAATTATACCTTAAATACTTATACCCCACCTGCCCCTTTACTAGAGACTTCGCTGTTTTCAACCAGTATGGCCATAGCGGTTTTTTTGAGGATACTCCACTGCTCATCGTCTACATAGATACCTTCTTTCCACGCGCGATTATGAGTGGCAAATAGCTCATCTGTCGATATTTTGCGATCAAAGTGCTGAATCTCATTTTCGATGTCGAAGTTAGAAGTCGCTAATTCAATGACAATATCTTGCTTTTCGCCAGCTTTTTTCTCATGGGCCGCCTGAGGCTTATCAAAGAAATACAAATCAGGGTAAACGAAACCTTGATTCAGGGTGAATAAAGTATGTCTAGGCGCTGTGCCATTATCCCAACGCGCCAAGCAAGCAATGCCCTTTGATGCTAAGCTTACCAATTCGCTATAGGCTAACCAGCGGTTATGAGCGTTATATAAAGTAATCTTGTAATGCTCAAGATCACCCATTTTTTCCAGCGCATAATCTATTATTGAGGGCAGGTGACAGACTATACTGCTGTTATGCAGATCTAAACCGATCTCGTCTGCGCTTTGATGGACTATATCGATAGCGATATCTCGCCCTATTAAGATATAAGGGCTGGCACCATTAAACTGTCGCACTCCGTCTAGCCCTGCCATCTGTAATTCTGCAACCATCGTAGCGATCAGATCGGCCTCGCCGACTTCTCGATGCATCCCTGAAAAGGCTTTATATACGGTGGTGATAATCTCATTACGCGATACAATCATGTCCTAATCCTCTACTTGCAGTACTGCTGGCGTGTCAGTCTCATCAATCCTCGGCAGCTCATCTACTTTCGGCAGCTCATCTATTTTTGGTAACAGGGGAAACAGCCATTCGTCACTGTCTACCTCATTATATAGTGGTGCACCTTGGAACAGCGTCACTCGTACCCAGCGATCGGATCTTGGATCAAATTTAGTCGCGCCAAACATCGATAACTTACAACGTAATAGCTGAATCGGCAGCGTGTCTTTGTGCAGCACATTCATCTGAATATCACCCATTTGCTTTTGGCTCATCGTCCAGACTCGCCGAGCAATGGAGCGATATTTCGGTTTAGTTAGTATAAATTCCGAAATAATTTGCTGACTATCTGCCTGCTGTAGCGCTAAATATAAGCCATTGGCCTGCCGCGCTATATCTAACGATAGCTCGCGATTATCCCCTTGCTCTTGTCCGCGTACACCCATGCGCGGCTCTTCTTTATCGATGGAGCGATACCAAAACCAATAACGGTTATCAGGCTCATTAAAGTCAGTGTTAATCGCCCATTGGTAGCGCGCCTCTAATACCGCTCGCAAATCGGCCACGGTTTTATTCTTGGGTAGCGCTAAGGTTTCATCGGCATTGACCTTTTCTTGAAAGCCATCAACCCGCTCAGGATAAAGCTCCATTAGGCACGAGATAATCACTTCTTGGCTCTCAAAACTTAATTGATCATGAGCTTGTAGGAATTGCGCCCATGTCTTGTAGGTTTTACTGGTTGCGTCTAACTCCTTTTGTAGCGCGGTCAGCTCTTCAACCACAGTCGCATTTAGCTTAACTTGTTGCTCATTGATGGTGACAATCTCAGTAAAATGCTGAATAGCACGAGTCAGTAAGCGATCAAGATAAGCTACCTTTATAGGCTCAATCGTGCAGACCAATACTGATTGTAATGCCTCCTCACGCGTGGTCAGCCATTGATCAACGATACAAGGATGATTAATCAAATACGGTGCCATACCCAGACCCGTCGCGTTACCTATGCCTAAATAGCGCTTAATCTCTGGGTGTAGAGCGACAGCCTTTTCACCGCCCTTCTGCTTAGCCAAGTAATCTACCCAGTTGAGACTAAATTCACGTAGCAAGTACACTGCGCACATCTGCGCTCGAAACGACTGATCAAAGTCTTGGCTATGATCGAGTGGCTTAAAGTCATAGATACCAAACTTACCATTACCATAGACGGCAGTGGTGCGCAGGATATAGCCGACTTGTGCTAGCACCTCCAGATCAGGTTGGCGGCCATTAGCTAAGGATGAGACAATATGATCGAACACCCGTACGCTTTTATTCGCCCGTGCCAGCACCATTACCATATTCGAGTTACGACCGGCTTCTTGTAATGGCACGTTCGCTTTTAGATTATCGAGTAATTCTTGACCAATCTCACCGTAGACTAGCCCAAAGGTGACATCCCATTTTTCTGCTATCACTCTATCGTTACGCTCATCATCAGCAAGCTCATTACAGAATACCACTAAATTATAAATATGCTCAGGCGTTGTTAGCCGATAGATAACCTGTCCATAGCCTTGACTATCTAAATTCCAAAGATGCGTGCTTAGTGTCCAGTTTTCCCTATCGATCTTACGTAGTAAAGTACGTACAAAGCTAATGCGCGTCTGATGCATGGCACCTAAGCGCTCAGCATTCATAACCACATTGGAGTGGCGTAAAGGCAATGCTGCTACGTTAACGTTTTCATTGTTTGCGTGGACCATATTCACAATCCCACTCCTTTATATAGGGGGTTAAGCCAGCATGGTATCTTTTAAATTACCAATGCCAGCTTATTTTTTATGCTTTCAAACTAAAAGTAAACCTCTATTCTTTTGACTCAACAGTATTAGTTTTTGTCAAACTTTCTTCAGCGATGCGGTGTTCAGTCTCTACCCGATTAGGGCGATAAAGATCTTGGTCGCGTGCCATTTGCTGAGCAATTTGTGGTCCATTCCATAACGATGGCAGTAAAATAAAGGACACAGGCACTGCGGTAATCACAATAAACGATTGCAAAGCCGTCACACCACCTGAACCAAGCGAGATTAAAACGATCGCAGTTACCCCCATCATGACGCCCCAAAAGGTACGAATCATAGCATTTGGCTCGCGCTCACCGCTGATCACCACACTGATGGTATAAGTCATCGAGTCACCTGTCGTGACGATAAAAACGGTGGTCAAAATCAAAAATAGTATTGAAACAATCAAAGGAAAAGGTAATGACTGCGTAACGGCAAGCAAAGCACCAGGTAAATTAAAGCCTTCAAATGCGCTACTAACAACACCAGGATTGGCAATCTCAAACGCTAAGCCTGAACCACCGACTACCGTAAACCAAAAACAAGTCACTGATGGTGCAATAATGCAAACCGTCGTAATCAACTGGCGAATCGTACGACCGCGCGAGATACGGGCAATAAAGATGGCCATCATCGGGCCATAACCTAAGAACCAGCCCCAAAAGAATACTGTCCAACCCCCAAGCCAGCCTTCATCACCGCGGAAAGTCGCCATCGGAATGAAGTTATCGACCATCGTGCCGACACCTTGGATATAACCGTTAACGATAAAGCTAGTCGGGCCAAATATTAGAATAAATATCATGAGCGCTACGGCTAAAATAACGTTAAAACGGCTTAGCAACTGCATACCACGGGCAAGACCACTAATGGCTGAAATGGTATAGAGCGCAATGGCAAAGACGATAATAATAAGCTGGGTGATAAAAGTATCAGGAATACCGAATAGCTCATTTAAGGCGTAGCTGGTTTGCAATCCCAAAAACCCAATCGGCCCAATCGTACCAGCCGCTACCGCGACGATGCAGCACGCATCGACAATCGCGCCAAACTGCCCTGTGAGTACCCGCTCACCAAATACAGGATATAACAGCGTACGCGGCTTGAGCGGTAAGCCTTTATCATAATGTAGATGCATCACGACGATAGCGGTCAAGCTACCGACAATCGACCACGCTAAAAACCCCCAATGCATAAAAGATTGCGACAAGGCATTAACAGCGCGTTGTTGTAGATCTGGCGCCTCCCCATATAAAGGTGGCGCTGAAACAAAATGGGCGATAGGTTCTGCCGCCGCCCAAAACACCCCACCACCAGCGAGTAGCGTACAAAACAAGATCGCCATCCACTTAAAGTTATCCATCTCAGGCACAGGTAGATTACCTAAGATAACGCGGCCTGTACGACCAGCGCCAACGGCTAGAGCGATAACAAAAGTCGCTAACAGTAGAATTTGCCAAAAAGGCCCAAAGACACTAGCTGACCAAGTAAATGCTGTATTAACGATTACGGCTAATTGCTCTTCGGCAAAGAGCGCCATAAGCACAAAAGCAATAATAAAACCACCGCTATACCAAAACGCGGGGTTTTTAAGCCCTAAAGTATCAGTATTTTCCTCTAATGGAGTAGCAGTTGAGCCTCCTAGCTCGTCTTGAGTAAGTCCTTTTCGATCAGCCATGGCTTGGCTTCCTTTAGTGATTATGCGTTAAGTTAAATAAAATCTAAGCTAAAGGCTTGATGCCACTCTCAAGGAAATCAAACCAGTTTTGACCGATAATCTTGCCAGCATCAGCCTCATTAAAGCCGTGCTTGAGCAGACCGTTGTAGATGTTGTCCATACCTTTTTCACCTGCGAACCAAGGCAAATTATCTGGCCAGCCTGAATTATTGGCATTGCCTTCGCCATAATCCATCGCTTTTGACCAGCGTCCGTTACGCATCCACTCCAGCACTGACTGTGGCTGATTAAGACATAAATCACTACCTATCGCTAAATGCTCGACACCATATTTATCGGCGCAATCGGCAATCATTCTACAAAAATCATTCAGCGTACAATCACTACCATTAGGTAAGTGGAATGGGTATAGGCTAAAGCCTAACAGTCCACCAGCCTTGGTTAAGGCGCTGATGACCGTATCGGATTTGTTCCGTAGTGCCTCATGAGCAGTAGTCGGATTGGCATGGCTGATACAGATCGGCCGCGACGATATTTCTATCGCCTCAAGCGTTGACTGCTCAGCGCTGTGTGACATATCGATAATCATACCAACTCGATTCATCTCCGCTATTGCTTGCTGACCAAAACGCGTCACTCCGCTATCATTTGACTCATAACAACCCGTTGCCAGTAAGCTTTGGTTATTGTAAGTCAGCTGCATAATCAGCAAACCCAAACGACGCATCACACTAATTAAGCCAATCTCGTCATCGATTGGTGAGCAGTTTTGCGCGCCAAAGAAAATACCGACTTTGCCTTGCTCTTTTGCCCTCTGGATATCGTTAACGCCATACACAGGCAAAATCAAATCACTGTTATGCTCAAAATGGCTATTCCACTCGGCAAAACGGGTCATCGTCTGCCGTGCATCCTCGTGATAAACCAAAGTGGCATGTACCGCGTTGATACCACTGGCTTGTAGCATTTTAAAATAGTCACGATCCCAGTTGCTATATTGCAAACCGTCAATGACGATATGGTCTTGGTACATGGTTGATTCCTTTAAACTTTTTTTATAAGTAACCATTGGCTAATACGCTTTTTGATAAGCCGTCTTCACAATGGTATAAAACTCTTTGGCGTACTGACCTTGCTCGCGTGGGCCAAAGCTCGACTGTTTACGTCCACCAAATGGCACATGATAATCCGTACCAGCCGTGGCTAGATTGACCATCACGCAGCCTGCTTGCACTTGCTCCTTAAACATCGCGCTATTACGTAAGCTTTGGGTAATAATGCCGCCAGTCAAACCAAAGCGCGTGTCATTAGTCATTGCAATCGCTTCTTCTAAGCTGCTCACGCGCATGACGCAAGCGAGTGGCGCAAATACTTCTTCTTGGTTGATATCCCAGCTGTTATCCGTTTCAGTAAACAAGGTTGGCGACATATAATAGCCATCATGTTTCATCTCTAGACGCTCGCCACCAAAGGCTAAATGGCCTCCCGCCTGCTTACCTTTTTCGATCCAGTCCATGTTTGACGCGAGCTGCTTATCATCAACCACTGGCCCCATAAAGATACCTTCATCGAGCGCATGACCGACTTTTAGGGCCTTCATCTTAGCGATGACGCCATCGACAAAGGCATCATGAATACTGTCCATAACAATCAAGCGTGATGAAGCAGTACATTTCTGACCAGAGCCGCCAAACGCACCCGCAACAGCCGCATCAATAGCGACTTGCAAATCGGCATCATCAGCGATAACGAGCGCATTTTTACTGCCCATTTCCAGCTGGCAACGCACAAAGTTTGGCGCGGTAGCCGCAGCGACTTTACGGCCTGTCGGCACAGAGCCCGTAAAGCTGACCGCGTCAATATCTGTTGAATTAATTAGCGCGTCCCCGACTGTTGAGCCGCCACCAAGGAGTAAGTTAAAAGTACCCTCTGGCAATCCTTGACGATGGATAATCTCCGCTAAGGCGACGGCACTAGCTGGGGTTAAATTCGCAGGTTTCCAAATGACAGCATTACCAAAAGCTAAGGCTGGGGCAATTTTCCAAACAGCGGTTGCGGTTGGAAAATTCCAAGGCGAGATAATAGCGACCACACCGACCGCTTCGCGGGTCACTTCGACTTTGACACCAGGGCGTACAGAGTCCGCAGTATCGCCAATTTGACGTAATACTTCGGCCGCGTAGTAATGAAAGAACTGCCCCGCACGGTAAATCTCACCACGACCTTCAGCAAAAGGCTTGCCTTCCTCTAAAGACAATAAAGTCCCCAGCTCATCGCAACGGGCGATCATCTCATCGCCAATCGCTTGTAGAATAGATTGCTTTTTCTCTAGTGGCGTCGCTTCCCACTTTGGTTGAGCTCGACGGGCAGCAGCAATAGCGTCTTTGACTTGATTTGTACTTGCTTGTGCAAAGTCGCCAAGACTTTCGCTAGTATTGGATGGGTTGATATTCGTGACGGTATCGCTACCCGCTTGCCATTCACCGTTAATATAAAGTGATTGGGTTGGGTTTTGCTTTAGAGTGGTTTGTGCGATGGTGGCTGACATAAGATATTCCTTAATAAAACGATTAAAAATTAGTTAAAAGAACAGGAAAAATTTATATTTAGTAAATAATAGGTCAAAAAATAAGCTATTAAGGCACCGCAGCATAGACGACGAGCTCAACGAGCATCTCTTCGCGCGCTAGTCCCGATATCACAAGAGCGGCACGATTTGGATAAGGCGCAGTGAAGTATTCAGCATAGATTTGATTGACAGTCTTGAGATACTCACGATCAGTGACATAGATCAGCACCTGTAGTACCGCATCCATGCTTGCGCCCGCACATTCTAGCGTGTGCTTTAAGTTATCAAGAGTCTGCCGTGCTTGCGCTTCGATACCACCTGCAACTACCTCACCTTTATCATCGATAGGAATCTGCGCGGTATATAGGGTGCCGTTACTAGTCACTGCCCACTCAAGGGGCGCTTTAGAAGCATAAAGTTGGGTTTTGACCGCTTGCTTAGTTGAGTGGCTGCTCATCTGCTATATCCTTTAAATATTTAGGTAATCAATTTTTCTATTGGCTTTTTGCTCAACTCTTATGCTACGCAACTAAATGAGATAAATCTAACCAATTAAATATTAAATATGATAGATTTAATTTATCACTTAGCATTTTAATGTTTATCAGAGCTGTAGTGATGAAAAGGAAGCTGACTATTATGAAACTACAACAGTTAAAGCATTTTTTATTGGTAATAGAAGAAGGTGGCTTTCGCGCCGCAGCAGATCGCGCCAATCGTACGCAAGCGGCATTGTCGTCATCGATAAAGGAGCTGGAGAAAACGCTAGGTCAGCCATTATTTGAGAGTGGCAATAGCGCAACCTTGACGCCATTTGGCGCAAGCTGCTTACCTAAGATTGAGACATTTTGGCAAGCCTATCAAGTGTTGGATGCGGATTTAAAAGCGTCTGCTTTAGGTAATAAAGGTAAAATAAGAATCGCCAGCGTGCCGTCATTGGTGACGAAGCTACTGCCTAATGTCTTGTATGAATACTCAAAACAATATCCCGATATCGAAATCGTGTTGATAGATGATAATTCTGTTGGGGTGGCTAATAGGCTGCTAGCAGGTGAGGTGGATTTAGCACTGGGTAATTGTGCTAGCATGAGTCAGGTAGATATCGACTTTACGCCGTTGTTATCAGATCCTATCGGCGTAGTTTGTCTAAAAGACAATATGCTAACTCAGTCGCTAAAGAGTGGTAAAAAACAAGGTCTTAAATGGCAACAATTAACCCCTCAACCCTTTATCTACAACGGTACTTGTAGACTACTTGAGAACACGCCAGCTGAAGCTCTTAATCGACAAGCGCGTTATACGGTTGAGAACATCACATCCCTATTCTCTTTATTACGTAACGATTTGGGTATTACCACTTTGCCTGAGCTGGCTTTTCCAACCAATGAGCCAGAGTTAGTTTGGTTACCTTTGCTTGAACCCGTATTGACCCGTCAGATTGGTATATTTAAGCTGGCTAACAAATCAGTTTCGCCCGCTGCTGGGGCTTTTTATGAGCTATGTATTGAGCACGTGCAAGAACATTACTCGATATAAAGGGTTAAAAAAATTTATGATGCTTATGATTTTAGATCTTGTGCAAGCTATTCCTACTTGGCATTTGGTAGGGTTGTTCTTAGCGGGCATGATCGCTTTTATTATTTCTACTATTTCAGGTGGTGGCGGTGCGTTATTACTTATTCCGGTGACAGCTTGGATGCTTGGTGCTTCCGCAGCGCCTCCCGTGATTAATTTAGGTACTTTTATCAGCCGTCCTGCCCGTCTCTATCTATTTTGGCAGGATATCGACTGGTCATTGATTAAATACTATGCTCCAAGTGCGATTGTCGGCGCTTGGCTATCAGCATTATTATTTAGCCGTTTGAATGCCGAATGGATTCAATTATTGGTCGGCGTGTTCTTGGTCTCTACCGTTTTTCAATATCGGTTTGGCAAAGTGTCTAAAGCCTTTGCTATGCCAAAAATAGGCTTTATACCTTTAGGATTTGTAACCGCTTTTATTAGTACCTTAGTTGGAGGGCTTGGGCCTATATTGAATCCTTTTTATATGAATACTGGGCTACAAAAAGAAGATCTTATCGCCACTAAAACCGCTAATTCGTTTTTTGTAGGTGTCGCCCAAGTAGGCAGCTATGCTTTTTTTGGCATCTTAACCGCGCAGCTTTGGATTTATGGTCTGGCGTTGGGACTAGGCGCAGTGATTGGTAATATCATTGGCAAACGGTTTTTGGCAGGTATGAGTGTTCGCCAGTTTAGAGTGATGGTAATTCTATTGATGGTGATTAGTGGTTTAGTTATGATTATCGAAAATATTGACGTGTTGCTTTAAAGCATCATTAGTCTAATAAACTATCAACTAGCGCGCCAAATAAGCCGTCATATTCTCAACGCCATGCAGAGTCATTGGGTACATCTTATTATCGAATAGCTTTTGAATCTCATTAATGGTTTGGGTATACGACCAAAACGCAGCTTCTTCTGGATTTAACCATGCCACTTTATCAAAGTGCGATAATACCCGCTTTAGCCAAACCACACCCGCCTCATTATTCATATATTCAACGCTACCACCGACGGTAAATAGCTCATAGGGCGACATCGACGCATCGCCAACGAATATCACCCGATACTCACGACCATATTTATTTAATAGCTCATAGGTCGGCATCGGTGCGCTATGACGACGGTTATTATCCTTCCATACATAATCATAAAGACAGTTATGAAAATAAAAAAAGTCCAGTGTTTTAAACTCATTCTTAGCCGCAGAAAATAGCTTTTCTAACGCCTCAACATGGATATCCATACTACCACCGACATCGAATAACATCAGCACTTTGACCCGATTGCGGCGCTCCGCTTGCATATGAATATCAAGCACACCTTTTTTGGCCGTGCGGCGTACCGTCTCTTTGATGTCCAATTCATCTGCTTGACCAGTACGCGCGAACTGACGCAGATTACGTAGTGCCATCTGAATCTGCCGCGTACCCAACTGCTTGTCATCATCGAGGTTACGATATTTGCGCTGCTCCCAAACCTTGACCGCGCTACCTTTACGGGATTCACCGCCAACGCGCACCCCTTCTGGGTGATCACCATGAGCACCAAAGGGTGAGCTGCCACCCGTACCGACCCATTTACTACCGCCTTGATGGCGCTCTTTTTGTTCCTCTAAGCGCTCCTGTAAAGCTTTCATCAACTCCTCAAGCGAGCCGTATTTTTTGAGTAGGCGTCGCTGCTCATCAGTCAGATTGTTGGGATCAAGCTTTAGATCTAGCCACTCTTGTGGAATATCGGTCAACTTATTCATCAGCTCATCGATATCTAAGCTATCAACCCCTTCAAAATAATCCGCCATAGCCCGATCGAACTTATCAAAATGACGTTCGTCTTTTACCATACACAAGCGAATAAGTCGATACATATCTTCACGGCTGGCAAAAGCTGGCTCTGAACTTTCTGAATTTTGAACGTCAAAACTCGCCTGCATCATCAGACCCTGATCAAGCGCAGCATTTAGATCGAGCAATTCGCGAGTGCTGACAGGCACGCCGTAACTACGCAAGGTATAGAAAAGTTTGATAAACATAAGTAGTATTAGCTCTTTTTTAATGTAACTATTGTATAAAATAATGGTTATTCTTCTGGTGGATAACGATAGTCCCATCGAAAAAAACCATGCTCGTTAAAGCCCGAGCCGTTTAAAGATTGCTTTTTATTTTTAATATAGTTTGGCGGTGGGCAAACCACATTTTTCATCCAATAACCGATTTGCCACCCTCCTTCTTTTATCTCCATTAAATCATAGATTTCCTTGTGATAAGGATTCAACTCTGGTAATGAATAAAGAACAAACTCCCCTATTGACAGCCTTATCCAATCTTCCGCACCTTGCGAATTTTTTAGGGGCGTTGCATGGACATTTGCTTTAGCATCTAAAACAAATTTATTGAAATGACTCATATTCCAACCGCAGAACTCAAGAGGCTCCCTTTGCTTAGAAGACATCTCATATAAACGATCAATCACTTCTTCTGCCCAAGGTGAACAATCGTGGTAAAGCTCAATTTGACTCAAACCATACAAAATGTATTCAGCGGCTAGTGCGCCTAATCCATGCAAAACTAAAGCTGGATGCTCGCCACCTCCACCACCAATAATTAAGTTTTTAGGACTGCATGAGAAATCATGGTCGCCTATATCATCATTTGCATGAGTTTCTATTGGATGGTAAATCGGTAAGCCATTTAAATAACCAACAAATTCATGCTTAATTGTATCTATATAACTCATAGCACCTTAGCACCTTTTTTATTTACTTTTATCTTCGCATCATATTGGCAAAGCGCTGCAACAGATTGACATCGGCTTCATTCTTAAGCAATGCACCATATAGTGGTGGAATTGACTTCTCGCCGCGCAAGTTTTCTTCCAGCTCTTCTTGTGCCATGTCGTCAGCTAACAATAACGTTAACCAATCAACTAGCTCAGACGTTGATGGTGGCTTTTTGAGGCCTTGCACATTACGCAATTTGTAGAAAATATCGAGCGCATCGTTAACTAATTTTTCTTGAATATTAGGAAAATGCACATCGATAATCTGACGCATCGTTGACTCATCAGGGAAGTCAATGTAGTGAAAGAAACAACGACGCAAAAAGGCATCAGGCAGCTCTTTTTCATTGTTGGAAGTAATGATAACCACAGGACGCTGCTCAGCAGTGATGGTCTCGCCTGTCTCATAGACATAAAATGACATTTTATCCAGCTCATGCAGTAAATCATTGGGAAACTCAATATCTGCTTTATCTACTTCATCGATCAATAGCACACTACGCTCTTTACTAGTAAAAGCATCCCATAGTTTACCGGGCTTGATATAATTACCAATCTCATAGACTTTATCATCGCCCAACTGCGAATCACGCAACCGCGATACCGCATCGTACTCATACAGACCTTGCTCAGCTTTAGTCGTCGATTTGATATGCCAAGTAATTAATGGCATACCCAAACTAGCGGCAACTTCTTCTGCCAGTAACGTCTTACCCGTACCCGGCTCACCTTTGATAAGTAGTGGTTTTTGCAAGGTCATCGCGGCATTGACTGCTAACTGCAGATCATCAGTGGCGATATAGCTATCAGTGCCTGTAAATCTTTTTTTTGACATAGTATAGATCTCAGTATTTTCTTAGGTAGAGTTAAGTGTTTTGGCTGTTGTTCAAAGCTGTCGTAAAAAGGGGTTATAAATAGTGATTTAGAGTAGCACACAGCATCTAACAATGCCAAAATACTCATGCGTCTGCGCTTTTATAAATAGCATAAATGATATGAGTAAATGATCACTGACTAACTTTTAAAAGACCTATCAAATAGCGCCCATAAAAAAAGACACGAAACTGTGTCTTTTTTTCATTGAACAAGTTATATCATTAGCAAGTTATACTATCAGCAAAATACTACTTGTCATCGTCACTGTTGTTTTCGACAGTTACGATATCTTTCGTCATTTTTCTACTATAAAAACCTTCAACTGGCTTTCTAGCTACACGTTCTTCTTTGATAGTAGGAGCAGTTGGAATAATAGGAGTAGTTGGCGCAATGTCACTGACTGCCTCGTCTTTAAGCTCAAATTCAGGCTCACTTTTAGCGGTTATAGACTCTGTAGGCGCAAAAGCTGATTTTTTGGCAGCATTCTTTTTGAGCATGGCAAAGGGCAACAGCTCTTTATCTTTGGCTGGTACTGAGGTCGGTATTGGCTCATCTGTTGCTACCATGTCTTTTGCTAAATAGTTACCGCCCGCCAGCTGCATGTTCGCGATAGTATCAGCAGAAGCATGTTGGCGCGCTTTATCTAAGCTTGACTCAAAGGCCCCGCGGATCAATTGCCAAACAAAACCGATGAACAGTCCTGCAACTAATACGACTAGTATTGGTATCGCATTAGCTACTGCGCCTGCAGTATCTTTCATCATAACCGCATAAACGACACTGATGCTAGCAGGTGCAATAGTGCTCGGATCACTCAGTGCCGTGCCTGGTGCAAGCAGTACCGCAAATAGCACCATCCAGCTCATACCACCGAGTGGACGCGGTATTACCCGAGCGACTAATAGCCAAAGTATCAATACGATGATAGAGAAGCCAAGATAAGCATACATAGGCAGATCATCAGCGGGTACACCACTCACCATCTGGCTCCACCAAATAACAATCTCACCGAGAATGTCGCTTAGCCCCTCAAGTGGTAAGCTTTGTAAGATACTTCTAAAAAAGTCCATGACGATTTAGCTACCTGAATTATGCTTTAATGAAAAAGTTGTACACTCTAATAAGCGCTAGTTTATCACGACTTTATAGACCATGTTAAACATTAACTACCTATCAAGATAAGCTTTATCAGCAACTAACTGTCAGTAGCTAACCATCAATAACTCATCCTTATGACAATAGCAGTGACAATACTAATCATAAATATTATCTTGAGCCTCGCGAGCACGCATCTCAGCTTGTTTACGCATAACGTCTTGCGGTGGCAGCTGTACAAAGTAGCCTTGCGACTGCAATTTTGCTAATACTTCCTCTTTATCGACTCGCGCCAGCTTTGGGGTAGCGTCTAGGTCTAAATGCATCACAAACTTACTAACACCCAAACCGGCCCGAAAGTCTTTTGGCAACACGCTTAGCCAATCTTTGATCTCGTCAGTATCATTAGGATAATCTGGACGAGCAATATAAACATACATATCATCATGCTTAGGGAATTTATAAATATCACAATGCATAGAATAGACCTCTATAAGAATGGAATTTGAGCAATGTATAGGTAATGGTTGCTAGCCTAGCATAAATCTCTTTTATATCAGTAGTGACATTATGTATGACGTATGAGTAGCATTATCGCTTTTACCTTAACCGTTCATACGTTGGGCATCGGACACAAATTTTTTGCAAGTAATACAGATAGATTAATAGGCAAAAGTCAGTACATGATTTTATCTATACTTTGACGCCTGAGCACTATTATGTTGTAAATACTATGCCACTATAAATCTAAGTAGCCATAAATTAGCCATAAAACTAACTTTTTATAGCAGTTGTTACTTTTAATCTATTTAGTGACTTGTAAAAGGCCGGTGAACCTTTCATAATAATAGCGTTTCTCAGGAGAGTGTTTTGCGGCAAAGCGCAATATTTATTATATATATTGTCAGAATACGCTGCAAAACCACCGAAGGCGCATCTACCCTGCCAATCGCTCAGGTAAACGGACTGAAAAACGCATGTCACTAATATTTATTTGCAGTTTTTATTTTTAAGCTGTCATCATAAATACAACGGCATAACAAATCTGGAGAGCGGTAAGGATGATTTTAATCAATGCCTTACCCACCGAAGGGGAGAAAACGCGATATCCGACGTATATCTGATATATTGTTAGGATAGTTCGTGTTGAAAATCTCAGGTCACAGGACAGATAGGGCTATAGTTCAACGAGACGTTCAGCGTTTTGTTGACTGACGGCTTTATTTTATGACACTCTTGGTAGCGATAAAGCTTAGCACTGACGCCTAGCCCTATTGCTTCTCATTACTTTAACATATCAGTTTTGCGACTTTTATAGAGCGCATTGATGTTATGTATATATAAGGATTCGTTATGACCGATACCCCTTCTCAAAGCTCTGCAACTCACGCCCCTCAGCGCACTCCTTTTTATCAGTCTCATGTCGATAGCAATGGCAAATTAGTAGACTTTTCTGGTTGGGAGCTGCCAATCAATTACGGCTCACAAATCGAAGAACACGAAGCGGTTCGTACTGACGCGGGTATGTTTGACGTCTCTCATATGGTCATCGTCGATGTTACAGGCGCAGATGCCAAAGCATGGTTACAAAAACTGCTGGCCAATGATGTTGATAAATTAAAGCTAGTGGGCAAAGCGCTCTACTCGCCTATGCTCAACGAGCAAGGTGGCGTCATCGATGACTTAATTGTTTATTTATCAAACGAGGCGCAAACGGCTTATCGTATCGTCTCAAACGCAGCAACTCGTGATAAAGACATTGCACAGTTCCACAAGGTTGCTGAAGGTTTTGATGTCAGCCTTACTGAGCGTACTGAGCTGGCTATGCTTGCGGTTCAAGGCCCTAATGCGGTTGAAAAACTGGCGCAAGCTAAGCCTGCTTGGGCGGATACTTTAGCGCGTATAACGCCTTTTGTTGGTGCTGATCTCACGGATATCGAAGGACAGGATTGGTTCGTAGCGCGTACTGGCTATACTGGTGAAGATGGCGTCGAAGTTATCATGCATGCCGATGACGCGCCTGCCTTTTTCGAACAATTAAAAGCAGCTGGCATTACCCCTGCTGGCCTTGGCGCTCGTGATACTCTACGTATGGAAGCGGGCATGAACCTATACGGTCATGATATGGATGAGACCATCAGCCCGTATGAGTGCAACATGGGTTGGACCTTGGCGCTAAAAGACGAGCGTGATTTTGTTGGTCGTGAAGCCTTAGTCAGTAAGCGTAAGCAAGCTAAAGAAGACAACACTGCTATGAAGCAAGTTGGCTTACTATTGACGACTCGTGGTGTCATCCGTGAAGGCATGGCAGTGACCATCAATCAAGGCACGGATAACGAGCAAACGGGTATTATTACTAGTGGTACTTTTTCTCCAAGTCTAAAAAATTCTATCGCTATTGCCCGTGTTCCTATGAGCTTATCAGAAGATGATAGCGTGCAAATTGACTTGCGTGGTAAAGGTAAATTCGTAGACGTACGTGTTCTAAAGCTGCCTTTTGTACGTAATGGCAAAAAGCAATTTGACTAGTTTTCGTTTTATTGATAATTGATCAAAATCTTGAGTTAACGTTTTGACTAAGTAAGTGGGTTAGTCATAGAATATGATTAATCATTTTTATTTTAATAATCCTCCAAGGAGTCTTTTATGAGCAACGTCCCAGCAGAATTAAAGTACATCGCTAGCCACGAATGGTTACGTTTAGAAGACGACGGCACTATTACCGTTGGTATCACTGACCATGCACAAGACTTACTAGGTGATGTGGTATTCGTTGAATTACCAGATGTAGGCGATACTATCGCTGTTGATGATGAGATCTCGGTGGTCGAATCAGTAAAAGCGGCCTCTGATGTTTATGCGCCAATCTCAGGTGAAGTCGTTGCTATTAACGAAGCGCTAGAAGATGATCCTGAAATCATCAACTCTGATCCTTATGGCGAAGGGTGGTTCTTTAGAATGAAGCCTGACAACATGGCAGACTATGAAGCACTACTTAGCGCTGAAGAGTACGAAAACGAATTATAAGCTTTATAAGCCAATTCAAACTTAACCAAATAGCTAGTTGCAGATATTAGCGTCAGTTAGTATCTGCCATCATTTACAACCCTCACTCGCTGTCATCTAACGTTATCTTGTTCTGGAGTCACTTATGAAACCAGCTGATACTAGTCATGACCATATTGCTGCTGATATAAACGGCAACGATATGGCAACCCCTAATCATACCCCGCAACTGCAAGCCTTTCAGCAAGTAGTCGAGTCACGTCGTTCAGTGCGCCGCTTTACTGATACTCCGATTCCTGATGCGGTGTTGGCAGATTGTCTACGTCTAGCTATGCTCGCGCCAAACTCAAGTAACCTACAGCCGTGGGAATTCTATGTGATAGATAGCGTAGAGAAGCGTAAGCTGGCTGTTAAAAACTGTATGAATCAGAACGCTGCGAAAACCGCAGCACGTTTGATCGCTGTCGTCGCTCGTACAGATACTTGGCATGAACACGCACAGCAAGTGTTGCGTGAATACCCTACGAACCCTGTACCCAAAAAAGTCAAAGATTACTACACTAAAGTTGTGACCTTAGACTTTTTACGGGGACCAGTAAACGCACTATCGGTTGCCAAATGGAGCGCTACGCAAGTGGTTAGACGGGTCAAAGGGCCAATAAAATCGCCTTATTATACCTTTGATGATGTCAAAAACTGGGCGACTAATAACACCGCTTTGGGCGCCCAAAACTTAATGCTTGCATTACGCGCTCATGGTTTTGATAGCTGCCCGATGGGCGGTTTCGATGAACCTGCGATGAAGCGCTTATTAAACTTAAGCGATGATCATCATATAGTGATGATGATTGGTGCCGGCGAACGTGCTGATAATGGTGTTTACCATTCTCAGTTTCGCTTTAATCAACAGCAGTTTGTGCATTATGTTTAGTATTAAAAGTTGCTTTTTAGGCTGATATTATTCAGCTTGAACCCTTTTTATTTATTCTTATTATATCTTCAGCTTGCTTTATAGAAGCTAACAAGGATTATTATGACCAGCTCTTACAGCCCTACCTTTGATACTTTTGAAGGTTTATTTAATGAGTCAGAATTTGTCTATCGTCACTTAGGCTCAAACGACAACAAACAAGCGGATCTACTTAGCGCCATCGGCTATAAAGAAATGTCGGCTTTTATCGATGATACCGTGCCAGAGCCTGTTCGTTTGCATAAAGAGTTAGATTTGCCATTGGCTATGAGTGAGCACGCCGCCCTTGCCAAACTACGCAAAATGGCGGATAAAGTTACCGTTAATAAAAGCTATATCGGTCAAGGCTACTCGCCTGTACGCATGCCAGCGGTTATTCAACGTAACGTATTAGAAAACCCAGGCTGGTACACCGCTTATACACCGTATCAAGCTGAAATCGCTCAAGGTCGCTTGGAAGCTTTGCTTAACTTCCAACAAGTTTGTATTGATCTGTCTGGTCTTGAGCTTGCTGGTGCCTCACTACTTGATGAAGCGACTGCCGCTGCCGAAGCGATGGCGATGTCAAAACGTATGAGCAAAAGCAAATCAACTCAGTACTTCGTTGATGACCGCGTCTATCCACAAACCTTGGATGTCATGCGTACTCGCGCCAAATATTTCGGTTTTGAAATCGTTGTTGGTGATTTTGAATTGGCTAAATCTGGCGATTATTTTGGGGCGTTTTTCCAATATGTTGGTCGCGAGGGTGATGTCAAAGATTTAACCGACGTTATCAGCGCTGTCAAACAAAACAAAACTTACGTTGCGGTTGCTAGTGACATTATGAGCTTAGTATTGCTCAAGTCCCCTGCCGATATGGGTGCTGATGTGGCTCTAGGTAGCACGCAGCGCTTTGGTATTCCTATGGGTTACGGTGGTCCACACGCCGCCTATTTTGCTTTTTCTGATAAAGCTAAGCGCTCAGCGCCTGGTCGTATCATTGGGGTGTCAAAAGACGCGCAAGGCAATACGGCACTACGTATGGCACTACAAACTCGTGAGCAGCATATCCGCCGCGAAAAAGCCAACTCAAACATCTGTACCTCACAAGTATTGTTAGCTAACTTAGCTGGTATGTATGCCGTCTATCATGGCCCTACTGGCGTGAAGCGCATCGCCACTCGTATCCATGCCTTCGCGACGGCTTTCGCCGATGTCATTACTACGGCTAAAGGCGATAACCAACTCAGTGTCGTGCATGAGCAGTTCTTTGACACTGTCGTTGTTGATTGTGGCTCTGAAAAGCTTGCCACCCAAATCTTTGAAAATGCGGACAATGTTGGCTATAACTTATGGCGTCTTGATGAGACCAAATTAGGCGTCGCCTTTAGTGAAACCAGCGATCAACAAGACTTCAATGTCTTGACTCAGCTATTCGTTAACAAGTCACATAACTTACCTGAGACAGCAACCGTTTCTTTAGATGCGGAGCATTTACGTACGGATGATATCTTGACCCATCCCGTATTTAACTCGCACCATACCGAACATGAAATGCTACGCTATCTTAAGTCTTTAGAAGATAAAGATTTGGCTATGAACCGTAGTATGATTTCATTGGGTAGCTGTACGATGAAGCTCAACGCCACTAGCGAGATGCTACCGATTACTTGGCCTGAATTTGCCAACGTTCATCCGTTTGCGCCTTTAGATCAAGTCAGTGGTTACATTGAGATGATTGATAGCTTGCAGGAGCAGCTCAAAGCCATCACTGGTTTTGATGACGTTTCTATGCAGCCAAACTCAGGGGCTTCTGGTGAATATGCTGGTCTATTAGCCATTCGTCGTTATCATGAGTCACGTGATGAGACTAATCGTGATGTCTGTTTGATTCCGCAGTCAGCCCACGGCACCAACCCTGCGACCGCCATTATGATGGGCATGAAAGTCGTTGTCGTTAGAACAGATGATAACGGTAACGTCGATATTGATGACTTAACCGCTAAGGCTGAAGAGCACAGCGCCAATCTTGGTGCCTTGATGATCACTTATCCCTCGACGCATGGTGTATTTGAAGAAGGTATTCGTAAGATTTGTGACCTTATTCATAGTCATGGCGGTCAAGTCTATATGGATGGCGCCAACATGAATGCTCAGGTCGCTATCATGCAGCCTGCTGACGTTGGTGCTGACGTACTGCACATGAACTTGCATAAAACCTTCTGTATTCCTCATGGCGGCGGTGGACCAGGTATGGGTCCTATCGGTATGCAAGCGCATTTGGCACCATTTATGGCGGATCATACGTTGATACCTGTGCATAATGCTCAAAGAGGCAACTCAGCGGTATCAGCAGCGCCTTATGGTTCAGCAAGTATTCTACCGATTTCATGGATGTATATTGCAATGATGGGTCGTGATGGCTTATTAAAAGCGACTAATTTGGCACTACTCAATGCTAACTATGTAGCGGACAAGCTAAAGAGCGTCTATCCGATTCTTTATGCTGGCAAAAACGGCCGCGTCGCGCACGAATGTATCATCGATATTCGCCCACTCAAAGAAGAAACAGGCATTACTGAAAGTGATATCGCTAAACGCTTGATGGATTATGGCTTCCATTCACCAACGATGAGCTTCCCAGTATCAGGTACGCTTATGATTGAGCCGACTGAGTCTGAATCTAAAGAAGAGCTAGATCGCTTTATCGATGCGCTGATCGCTATCCATGCAGAAGCTATGAAAGCCAAAGCTGGCGATGATGGCTGGACCTTGGAGGACAACCCATTAGTCAACGCACCGCATACGGCTGCTATGATTACTGATGGTGAGTGGTCACATCCTTATAGCCGTGATACGGCAGCGTTCCCACTCCCTTATATACGTAATAATAAGTTTTGGCCAAGCGTTGCCCGTGTCGATGATGCTTATGGTGATAAGAACCTAATGTGCTCATGCCCAAGTATCGAAAACTATATGTAGTACGGCATTGAAGGTTGATAAGTCAGCCTTCCTTAATCATAAAAACCTCCAAGTCAGTCACTGATTTGGAGGTTTTATTTTACTTATGAAATAGCCATCCAGCATTGCACTAAATACTTATAGCAATAGTAAATTTTGGTTGTTGTAGGCTGCGGCTTTAGCCCAGCAAAAAGCTATGCAAAACCGTTTCTTCAAATACTGAAAAACAGCTTACAAACTAAACAATAAGCTATAATGTAATAGTTAACATAGGCAAAAACGCTGTGTTAAAAACCCAACCTATGGCACGATAATAAAAGCGTTCATTAAATTAGAACGTTCAATAACTTTTCTGGATGGTAATATGAGCCAAAAAAACCTCGTTATTCTTATTCATGGTCTTCATCAAGCGCCCTTCATTATGCGTCCAATGGCAAAGTGCTTACAAACCCAAGGCTTTGCTACTCATCAATTTAGTTACCGCAGTATGCGCGATGGTATTAAAGTAAATAGTCAGCGTTTAAACGCTTGGCTTAAAGTCAATCACAACCCTGCAAAGCCCTTTGATCTTATCGGGCATAGTTTAGGTGGGCTAATTATTCGTGACTTTATAGCGCATTATCCTGAGTGGAAAGTTGGTCGCTGCGTAACCTTGGGTACACCGCATAACGGTAGCGTTAGTGGTGATTATATTTGGCAGCTACTCCCTGCTATTGTAGGCAAATCGTATGAGCAAGCTTTAGATGGTACGGTTGCACCGCTGCCAAAAGGTATTGAGCTTGGCGTTATAGCTGGTAATAAAGCGCAGGGTTTGGGACAACCTATCCTAGCCTATCATAATCGAAAATTGCGCAAAGCGGACGTAGAGACACCCTTAGAAAAGCTCGCTCATGATGGCACGGTCTATATCTCAGAGACTAAACTTGATAGCGCCTCTGATCACATTATCCTGCCTGTCACTCATACTGGCATGTTGATCGATAAAAACGTCGTACAGCAAGCTATTTACTTTTTAATACATGGTGAGTTTGAACGGTAGTAAGACAAACTACTTAACGCCCATCCCCTGTTTAAGCTCAACCTTATGTGCCTCAATGACTGGAATTAAAGTTTGAATAACCCAGTCATGACGCCACCCTTGCAAGCCTAAAGTCAATTCTGACAAGTCTTTATCATAGGCAATCACTTCATAGAGTTGACTCAGCCACTTTTTACGCATTAATACGCTCTCTGGCACACCGATTTGTTCAGCTTGAGTTGCGACAGCTTGTTGTACCGCTTTTGACAGCACTTTATTTTTTGAGCGATAAGGCGCTGGCAATAACTTTGGATGTTCAGCAACAGACAACGCTTTGGCATCGGTAATAATCTTTAATAGCTCTTCGCCATATAGTCTGAGCATACTGCGATGCATTGTAGTTTTATGAGCAAGCTCGCGCATAGTGCTCGGCTTTTCGGTGATAATCTCACGCACCGCTTGTTTTTTGATGACAAAGGTGCGCGGTTGATTGGTCGCGCGCGCCAGTTGTTCACGCCAAGTCGCCACCGCCTGCAATATCGCCATTTGCTGCGAGTTGTAGCGATAATCTGCCATGGTTAGATACATAGCGTCGTCTTCAACGTGCTGAGTAGCGTAAAGCTCAGCGGCATATAGCTGACAATCCGCCCAGACATAATCATATAGACCCTGTGACTTTAGCGCATACTCGATGCTCAAATAGAGTGCTGGCAAAAAGCGCACGTCATCGATCGCGTACTGCTCTTGCTCATCTGATAATGGACGACGTAACCAGTCAGACTGGCTCTGCTCTTTATCGATATGCATATCAAGCTGGTCATCGAGCGCTTGTTGATAGCCCATTTGCAATTGCCCAGTCAAATAAGACAGCGCAATTTGAGTATCAAAGATATTGGTCAGTGGCGGGCAACCTGAGAGTAAATAGAATATCCCCAAATCCTCACCACAGGCATGCCAAATGGCGACATCGACTTCGAGCAGTGCTTGCCATAGCGCGTCAAGTTGCAACTTTGGCGCATCTATAAGGTAAACATGATCACCTGTATTAAGCTGCACGAGCGCCAAGATCGGATAATAAGTATCACGCTTGATAAACTCAGTATCTAGCGCCACACGTCCGCAGCCTTCTAGCGCCTCAATGACTTCATCTAGCTGATACTGTTCACGTATCCAAGTGACTGCTGCTGCGTCAGCAATATCAAGCAAGGCGTCAATATCAGGCTCTACAGGCAAAATAGTTAGAGCAGTATTTTTTGCAGCATTATCTTTATTAATTGTAGAATTAGCAATAGTAGGATCGTCTTGTGGAACTATAGCGGTTAGAGAGTCTGACACGGGCAGATACCTGCTTTTATTAGTTTAAAGTTGATTGGTTCAAAATACAGGGCTTTGATTATAACAACAATAAAGCGCATTAAACATTCACAGATAGTTATTTGTGAATGTTTAAACACACACTGCTTCATCGATAACCGTAGGGTGCATTCTATGAACCAACAAATCTTGAAAACTAAGTTTGATGTGAGTAATAATTGACTAAATTATATCGAATAATACAAACAAAAAAGCTAGGTTAAAACCCAGCCTATAACGGTATTTAAATGACAATATTATTCAATTTGATGCATTTTATAAATTGCTATAAATCAAATTCTACAGCCTATAAAAAAGAGCGATTTTGCAAAGCCTGTCCTAGCGTCATACTATCTAAATATTCCAGCTCACCGCCCATCGGCACTCCTTGCGCTAGACGCGTGACTTTAGTTACATGACGACTCACCGCTTCACTAATAAAATGCGCGGTAGTCTGCCCTTCAACCGTCGTTCCCGTAGCTAAAATAACCTCCTCAACAGGCTCTTGCTTGACCCGCCATACTAGTTGATCAATATTTAAGTCATCAGCGCTGATACCATCGATAGGTGATAGATGTCCACCGAGTACAAAATAACGACCACGGAAGCCCGCGGTTTGCTCAATCGCCATCACGTCAGCGGCGGTCTCGACCACACACAGTAGGTTATCATCGCGCCTTGGATCTTGACATAGCGGGCAGATATTATCATCGCTAAAGCTATGACAGCGCTGACATTCAACGATATCGCGCATTGCCTCGTCAAGCGCTTGGGCGAGCGCCATACCTTGTGGGCGTTTTTTAGTCAATAGATGTAGCGCCATACGTTGAGCGCTTTTCTGTCCGACACCTGGTAATACTCGTAGCTGTTTAACTAACTGATCAAATTTTGGAGTAAGCAAAGCACCTTCCTTTGTTTGGCTGTCTTTATATAGAATAATATATAAAACAACTGTTATTCACAGTCGATAAAATCTTAAATACCAGCTATAAAAATGGGGTCGTATCGTCACGATAACAACCCCATTACAGCTCAATAGCAACTTAAACTGTCAGTATTTTCAAGCGCTTAGCACTAATATACTTGCTGTAAAAATTAAGACCAGTGCTTAGAACATCCCTTGCATACCTGGTGGCAGACCCATACCTGTTGTCGCGCCAGCCATAGTTTGCTCATATAGCTCATCGGCTTGACGCACCGCATCATTGATAGCAGCGGCGATAAGATCTTCAATCATATCAGGCTCATCTTCGAGCAAGCTTGGATCAATAGTTAAGCGCTTAACCACATGACGACCTGTCATAGTAACTTTTACTAGACCGCTACCCGCTTCGGCGTGTACTTCTTTATTAGCCAGCTCTTTTTTAGCAGTCTCAACGTTCGCTTCAACTTTCTTTTGCATGGTCTGTGCTTGTTGCATTAATGCTTGGATATTCATAATGGCCTCTTATGTGATGAGATAATAAAAATTATTTGTCAGTGATATATAGGGTTTGACTCTACTGTTTTAAAGCACAATTATTTAAACCACTATTATTATGATGCGATTATAACGTTATCTTTACAAACTGTCCAAACCGCGTGCTAGATCCTTGATGATATCTTCAATATCCTCAAGCCCAACAGATAAACGAATCAGGCCATCTTTCACGCCAGCATCAGCACGATCTTTAGGCGTTAAGCGAAAGTGCGTCGTTGTGGCTGGGTGAGTGATCGTGGTTTTGGCATCGCCTAAGTTGTTAGTGATAGAGATCATATTGGTTGAGTCGATAACATGCCATGCTGCGGCTTTGGCATCGAGGTTATCAGTTGCGACAACTTCAAAGCCCATAATCGCCCCAAAGCCGTCTTTCATATGATGTTGAGATTTTGCCAACTCGTGCGCAGGATGACTTGGCAAACCTGAGAAATGCACGGTCGTCACCTTAGGGTGATTATCCAAAAACTGTGCCACTTGATTGGCATTAGCGCAGTGCGCTTGCATACGCAATTTGAGAGTCTCTAAACCTTTAGTAAATACCCAAGCGTTAAATGGACTCATGCTGATACCGCCTGAGCGTACTACGGTAAAGGCCTCTTGCATTAGCGCATCGTTACCGACCAATGCGCCGCCAAGCACTCGGCCCTGACCATCTAAGTATTTAGTTGCCGAATGAATCACCACATCCGCGCCCAAATCAAGCGGACGCTGAATAGCAGGCGAACCAAAGCAGTTATCGACGACTAACAGAATATCACTGGCTTTGCATAGCTTACTCAAAAATCTAATATCACAGATTTGTGCTAACGGATTACTCGGACTTTCGCAATAGATCAGCTTAGTATTAGGCTGAACGGCTTGCTCCCAAGCGTCATTATCGAAGCAATCAACGTAACTGACTTCAACGCCAAACTTAGCCATGTAATTGTTGAATAGACCAATGGACGAGCCAAATAGTTGATTTGCCGCGAGTAGATGATCACCAGATTTAAGATAAGCCAAGCACATCGTTAAGATCGCACCCATACCAGAGGCCGTTGCGACCGCGCGCTCGCCATTCTCAAGCGCAGCAAGGCGACGCTCAAAGGTGCGCACGCTAGGATTAGTATGACGTGAGTAGACATTACCCGTCTTAGTGCCATCAAAGTGTGCGGCAGCATCACTGGCTGAGGTATAAACATAGGAGCTGGTGGTAAATATCGCCTCTGAATGTTCGCCCTCATCAGTACGATGCTGGCCTGCACGTACCGCGATGGTTTGCATACCGTAGTCTAAGCTCAAATCTAGCGCATCAGAGCGCCAATTTGGATCTAAGTGGCTGGCATTATCTTGTTGGGTCGTATCTTGTTGGGCTGTGTTAGGCGTGTGTTTCGGTGTTGATTGACTCATAAATGTTCCAGTGCGGTTATAAGAAATGCCATTTATAGGTTAGGATTATTATTTTACAGAGGTCACTCGATATTTAATAGTTATAGGTCATACTCTTAGTCGATGTTGACTAAGGCGTATCTTTAATTTGACCGTAGCAGACTAAATGAGCTAAAAATGAGCAGCAAAAACAAGGTTTATCATATCATGGCACTGTGACTAACACAGCTGAATTTGATAGTCCCACTATTTGCAGTCCCACTAAAAGCCATATTGGAATAAAAGCTTAGATCTTAGCTATTTGGGCACGACATCCTCTAGTCAAATAGCTTGATTATATACTGGTTATAGTAAAAAATTAACGTATTTATTATAGGCATACCTTGCTGCACCTGTTAAGCTTGCGGGCATTGTCATCTACCCTATCAGCGGTGTTATTATAAGCGCTATATAACGTGAGTAATGATATCCATCTACAATAACGATAATAAGTTATAACCCGTTAAGCTCATCAAGGTAGACCCACTATGTTGACGTCCATCATATCAAACACAGTACCAAGTAAAGTACCAAACAAACTATCACTGAGTCTGGTACTTGGTATATCTTTAAGCTTGAGTGGCTGCCAAATTTTGCCAAAACAGCCGCACTTGCCAGATAGTAAAGCATTATCTGCGCGAGTCAATGCGTTGTATCAGACCAGCCAACCACAGCAGCCAAGCAATGGGCTAAGCTCGAGCGACAATACCGATTTGGTAACCGCTATCAGTGCACAAAACCAGATTCATCCTGATCTATCTGGCTACCATCCTATTGTCACAGGGGCTAATGCTTTTGCGGCGCGTAGCATCCTAACAGGGATGGCCAACCGTAATATCGATGTGCAATATTATATTTGGCATAACGATCAGGCAGGTCAGCTATTATTAAAAGATCTTTGGGAAGCTGCTGAACGTGGGGTTATTGTCCGTCTTTTATTAGACGATTTTAATAATACCGCCACATTTGATCAGCATCTCTTGCGTTTTGCCAGTCACCCTAATATCGCTGTGCGTATTATCAACCCACTTATGCATCGCAAATTTCAAGCGCTAAACTTTGTTACAGGCTTGCCACGTATCAACCGACGCATGCACAATAAAAGTATGACTTTTGATAAGCAAATCACTATTATTGGCGGCCGTAATATCGGCAATGAGTATTTGAGTAACGATCAAAGCAGTCAGTTTGCTGATCTTGATGTTCTGCTAATAGGCAAAGTGGTCGCGGATATTGATAATAGCTTTATAGATTATTGGTCATCGCCTATATCTTTTGATGTCCAGACTTTGGTGAATCTTGATAAAGACGCAAGTAGCGACTTTTTGAGCAATTTAGATCAGCTAGAGGATGATAAGAGTCAACCTCGCAGTAGTTTATCGATGTATCGATCTGCCATTGAGGACTCCTCTATTGATACCGATATTATTAATAAGCGTATCCCTTTTCGCTGGACAGATATGCAGTTCTTGAGTGACGATGTCGGCAAATTGACCAAAAGTGTATCTGCTGATACTAATTTAGTTGCGCAGCTACGCACGCTTCTAGGTCGTCCCTCAAAGCAGCTGACTATTATTTCTTCCTACTTTGTGCCAACCAAAGACGGAGTAAATACTTTAGTACAATTGGCTGAATCTGGTATCAAGATTAAGATTTTAACCAATTCATTCGATGCCACTGATGTTACCGCTGTGCATTCAGGCTACAGCCAGTGGCGACCTAAGATGCTGCGCGCTGGCATAAAAATATATGAGCTCAAGTCCACTGCCAGTGAAGAGAAGCGTGAGAATAAGCTGTGGCGCGCCCGTAGCCAGTCATCAACCAGTTTACATGCCAAAACCTTTGCTATTGACGACCATCAAGTCTTTATTGGCTCCTATAATGTAGACCCGCGCTCTGCTAATATCAACACCGAAATGGGCGTGATCATTAATGATGATGAGCTGGCACGACAACTGCACGAAGCGCTTGATGACGATCTGCTAAACCAAGCCTATGAGGTCAAGATATTAGAGGGCGGCGAGCTACAATGGCACACGATAGTAGATGGCAAACCGGTTATCTATGGCGCTGAGCCTAAAGTGGATATCGCCGATCACGCTTGGCTAACTATCATGTCTTGGCTACCTATTGATTGGCTTCTTTGAGCTTAAATTTTGAGGCTAACTTAACTTTAAATATTAAGACCTTAAAAGTTTAACATACCTTAAAATCATAACTTACTTTGCATCATAATTTTTTACAATAAACGCCCTCATTATTTCTATAATAGTGAGGGTATTATCATTCAACCTAGAGATATGTGACCTAATGCCCTCTCGTTCTGAATATGCGCTGATGTCCTCAAAGGATAGAAACATGATGTTATTCATCTGTTTTAGTAGCGCTATAGTATTTTTTGATTTTTTGATTTATTTATACATGGCAGACTTTATTTCATTGACCTTTTTTCCTGCTAATGTTGATCCTCGTATTACTAAGCTGCAAGGTTTAGGTCTTTTTGTCGTAGGCTATTTGGCTCGGCCTTTAGGCGGAGTAATCTTCGGTCGTTATGGTGATATTAAGGGTCGTAAACCCGTATTGTTATTTAGTTTATTGATTACTGCGGCTAGTATGCTTGCGATCAGCTGTCTGCCAACTTATGCTCAATGGGGCTTTATAGCACCCGTTTTATTTATTATATTGCGTCTGATACAAGGTATGGCTTTTGGTATCTTTGTTCCGGTCACTTGGATTTTCGTTGCTGAGCATGTGCCAAGACAGTATTTATCTATTGGTTGTAGCTACGTTTCAGCCAGTTTTTTTATTGGTGTGCTGTTGTGTAACGCTTTTTTTGCATGGTTTACTAGCTCTATGACGCCAGATCAGCTTATTAACTATGGCTGGCGTATTCCCTTTATAGTTGCCACAGTTTTGAGCTGTCTGCCCTTATTGGCATGGCGTTTTATCAAAGAGTCACCGTTTTTTATAGAGATGCAACGATCAACACCGCAAGGTTACGTGGCAAAACCACTTACTCTACTCTTTAAGCATTGTAAACACTCTATCTTTATAGGCCTAATGCTCACCTTAGTGATCTCTAGTGTTATTACCGTTATCGTCTTAATGTTGCCCGGTTTGATTGAGCTACGCTTTAGCTTAAATAACGATCTATTCGATTTTTCCCATAGCCTCGGTATAATTTTTCTGCTTTTTGGCTGTGTCTTTTATGGATTTATATCTAATTACGAGAACTTCGGTAAAATCTTAGTGATCGGTTGTCTATTACTAATCGCGCAAATGTTTGCTTTTTATTATCATCTGCAAGCAAGTGGCAATTATATTTTGATTATGTATGCCTTATTAGGATTTTGTGCGGGCATAATAGGCATGATCCCTGCTGTATTGTTACAGCTATTTCCAACCGATGTACGTCTGACAGGTTTTGCGTTTTCTTACAACGTTATGTATGGGATTGTTGGCGCTTTAGTTCCCTTTGGACTTACCTACGCTACGGTTTTTGTGAGCTTCTCACCAGCGCTTTATATTGCCTTTGTTGGTTTAATCGGCGTAATAATGGGACTGTACTTTTATCGTTTACCTGAGTTCAAGCGCATAAATGCGGTTTTACAGCAATAATTGTCTCTTACATAGAATTTATCAGTAAAAAACTATCAACAACATCTTTTAATTATAAAAATATAAAATTATAGAAGCATAGATAAGGACAATAATGATGAAAATAGATATGAGCAATAAGCGCCTGTCGGTCGCACCTATGATCGACTGGACAACGACAGACTATCGTTATTTTGCTCGACTATTTAATCCGCATGTCTATTTGTATACCGAAATGATTAGTACGGGTGCGCTGCTATATGGCAATCGCGCGCGGCACTTGCGTTTTGCCAAAGAGGAGCATCCTCTTGTCTTACAGTTAGGCGGCGCGGACACCACAGAGATGACGCAGTGTGCACAGTTTGCCCAGCAATATGGCTATGATGAAGTCAATATAAACGTCGGCTGCCCATCAGATCGCGTTCAGCATAATAAGATCGGTGCTTGCCTTATGGCTGAGCCAAATACAGTAGCTGAGCTAGTCCAGCATATGCAAGCGGCAGTCGATATTCCAGTGACAGTTAAGCATCGGATCGGTATCGATGACTTTGACAGCTACGAGTTTATGGCGCAGTTTGTCCAAACAGTCGCCGATAGTGGTTGCACGCGCTTTATTGTCCATGCGCGTACGGCTTGGCTACAAGGACTGAGCCCAAAACAAAATCGTGAAATCCCGCCCCTGCGTTACGACGACGTTTATCGCCTTAAGCAGGATTTCCCTGAGTTAACCATTGAGATCAACGGCGGTATCGAAACTGTTGAAGATATAAAGACGCATCTGCAATATATAGATGGCGTGATGATTGGTCGTGCGTTTTATCATAATCCTTATCTGCTAGCAGAGGCCAACAGCTTATGGAATCAGCCGATACCTAAGCGCTCAGAGATTTTGGCGCAACTGTATCCGCATTTGCAGAGTCAAATCGCTAAAGGTGAGCCGCTATCGACTATGGCAAGGCACTACCTAGGACTATTTCAAGGACTCAGTGGCGCGCGCAAATGGCGTCAAGCGCTCAGCGGTAAGCCAAGTTTGACCATTGCCGATATCGAAAAAGCTGCCAATGAGGTACTGCTGCTCAATCCTGATGCTTAGGCTATTTTAAAGGGCATCAAACACGCCCTAATATGTAAAATCAGAGCTTATCAGATAAATACAGCCACATTGCCGCACCATTATTGATGATATGCAAGAGTATTGGCAATAATAACGAGCCTGACTTATAGCGAGCATAACAAAATATTAAAGCCAGTACGACAATGGTACTAATCTCATAAAGACCATACTGCAAATGAATCATCGCAAAAATCAGACTAGTCACTATGCTTGCAATAATAGCGCCCCAAAACTTTATTAACTGCTTTTTAGGCGAAGTCGATGATTGCTCTAATACCTGCCCTGCAAACTGCTCGCTAATAGCACGCCATAACAACCCGCGAAAGATTAGCTCTTCATAAATAGGTGCAACTATGACTATTGCAAATACTAACAGCCATACTGAGCTTACCGACTGATATAACGGCTCAACAAAATCTGATGGCGCTTTATCCAGCCAATATGTCAACGCTTGACTGGCGATCATAAATAGCAACAACACCCCAAACATGGCTATGCCCAATGCTAGCGAGAACGGCTTAAGCGCTAAATAGTGACGGCTATTGCCGCCTTTTATGCTAATAATCGCTACACTTAGCAGTGATAGAATGAGCAAGCTGACTATGATAGATAAGCTAACTATCGTGCCATCACTACTGCCTATATAAAATATATCGCCAATGGTTAAGCTTTTACTATTCGCTAGTACTAACTTACCTGCTAAATAAACACCGACGAGTTGACTGGCAAAAAATGCAATCACTATGCCTACAATAAGGACCACTACCCCAAAGCGTGAGAATAAAGGCTCGGGGATTGCTTGCTTATTTAAAGCGTTTGGCCCGGGGCTGTTTTTTAAGGTATTTGGCATAGCAAGCTCATTCAAAAGATTACTTAATTAGTAAGAGGTTCTTATTATTAGTCATTTTTATCAAAGAAGCGGCACATAAATAGTAGTAAAAACGAATTACTCTAATTCTATACTTGCTGTGCGATAAGCGCTAAAACTTGCTCAGCTACTGACTCTGGATGCTCCAACGGGAACATATGGCCGCCCTTATGGGTTTGATAGTCTATCCCTAGACGAGACTTTATTTGTTGTGGGAAGCGACGTTTTAAAAAGATACTATCCTCGCCAATAATCAAAGTCACAGGTGGCTTTGGCGCTCGGTTCGGAGTGAGCCAGTACAGCGATGGATTAGTACGAAATACCGCAACTTCGCTAGACTTCGGAATAGCTAATGTCACTTTACCATCGGCACGCTCATCCAAACCATGCTCGATATAACCTACAAAGCTGCACTCATCAAAATGCTTAAAAAAGCCTTTGCCGCGTAAACTCTGGTAAGCGTCTGCCCGACTATCCCACACATCACGGCGATGCTTAGAGATACCCGCTGGCGAGAGTTTATCCATGAGCCGATGATTCATCAGGGGTAGTCTATCCGTGGTTTTGGCCAAATGCCATAGCAAACTTGTCTTGCCATACAGCCACGGCGGATCTAACAATACGGCTTGGCTAAAGTACTTGGGCGCACGATATAACGCCTGTAGCGTACACATGCCGCCGAGTGAATGGCCTACTGCAACTAGCTGCTCAACTCCGTGCTTGTCGCAAGCCGCTTGCACACTATCGACCACTTGCTGAGTTAAGCTGCGCCAATGATTATCAACGGGATAATCAGGATGATTGCCCAACATCGCAATATATTCGATAGTGAAAAAATCCGTTAAACCTATAAATAATGGCTCATAAACCGCACTTGGCATACCGTTGGCATGAGCAAAATGTAGCACAGGCTTATTGGTCAGTTTAGATTTAGGTAGCGCGGCAAAGCTCTGCGCGTCGATAGCACTCATAATTTATTCTCATTGAACTTTATTGGGGGCTGTCCGCTAGATAATAAAAAGCTGAGCCATAATTTATAGCCCAGCCTCATTGTTATGAATACTAACGCATCTGCGCGTTAGAATCCTCTTTAGGTAGAATATCAAAATTAATGCTAGAGCCTACTCCTGCGCCCATCTTAATAGCAAAGCGATCCATAAATAGCTGGAACGGATCTGCAGGCGTATAGTTGACAACATTATCAAGCTCTAATTGCTTCTCTAAAGTGCTGATACTGCCCGTCTTATCCGCTAAGCCTAACGCGATAGACTGCTCACCTGTCCAAAACAGCCCTGAAAACAGCTTATTTTCCTCGGCATTTTTGAGACGGTCGCCACGGCCTTCTTTTACTGCATCGATAAAGTGCTTATGAGTATTGGCCAACACATTTTCGACATGTTGCGCCTCATAATCTGTCAAGGGACGAGTCAAGCTTAAGATATCTTTATACTCGCCTGCGGTAATCGTGCGATCTTCGACGCCAACCTTATCCATAAGTCCTTCAATATTATAGCTTGGCATAATTACGCCAATGGAACCCACTAAGCTTGAAGGATTGACATAGATCTCATCCGCTGCTGAGGCGATATAATAAGCACCTGAGGCGCCAATATCACCGATTACTGCGTAGAGCTTCTTATCAGGATACTCAGCGCGCAGATCCATCATCGTCTGCCAAATCTCATCGGACTGTACAGGCGAGCCGCCAGGCGAATTGATATCGAGCGCTACTGCTTTGGAATTGGTGTTCTCAAAAGCACGAGTCAAAGCTTTATTAACATCATAAGCATTAGCTAAATCATTAGTACTGATGGTGCCTTGTAGCTCAACAACGGCTAAATGCGGCTGGCTGGTATTGACGCCTTCAATAGCAGAGGAATCATCGCTACTACAGCCACGACCAATGGTCAAAAACACCAATAGAATATAACCAAAGGTCAGGAGCTTAAAGAAGATACCCCAGCGCCGAGCTCGACGCTGCTCTTGGACACTAGCGAGTAAAGTGTTTTCAATAAGACGCCATTCTTGTCCCGTTGGCTGTTGCTGCATTGGTGCGGGCTGATTGACATTATCAGAACGTTTATTGGGATCTGGTGGCCAATTGGGCATATAACTTCCTAGGTTAGAGACAATATAAAACGCTGCAAATATAAGAGTATTAGCTGGCTAGATTTGAAGAGCTGCCAAAACAACCGTTAAAATTTTACTACTATTTTTATGCAGCTGGTTAGTTATGGTGTTATTTACCTTAAGGTTCAATAGCGCCAGCATAACAAAACTAAAAAAATCTAAAGTAGCTTTATTGTGCAAATTTATCATCATTTTTATTCTATGGTTTGCTCCTGATTGTTAGCATTGCTACCAGCATTATCATCAAGCGCAAATGCTGTCTCTAGCGTTTTGTTATCGTAGCTCAATACTTGCTGGACTTGCTGAGCTATTAATACAGTCTTAGGTACGTTTGAGCCACTATGCGCCAGCCACGTTGTCTGCATTGTATTGCTAATATTGTCAGTGCTATTTATCGCACCGCTTGCGCTAACTAATGATGTATCTACTGTACATAATAGTGACCATAATTGCCAAAGCCGCTGATGAGTGGATGCATCTAGCACTAGACGCGATTGATTCGTTACAGCTTGCGGATTTGCTAATGGACTAGCATCTGTTCGGCTATCAATGTTATCGGTATTTGACACACTAGCGTCCGTTAAGTGCTGACTTATTAGTACGGGCGATTGCAAAGGATCAGCCGCGTTGTATTGTAAGATACGAATAGGCTGGTCACTGTTTATAGCTAAGCTACAATCCCAAACGCTGGCATCATCTATAGTGCTCCAACCCGTTAGCGCTTGTATTTTTAATTTACTATCTCCTGACTGCCAAGTTTTATCTGCTATGCACTCCTGCATGCTAATCGAGGGCTTTTCGTCATTATTCAAACCATTTGCAACATGAGTTTTACCTGCTTGCCAATAGTGCTTAGTAGGTAGATTTTGGCTTAATTGCATAGCGGTTTCAGCCAACAATGTAGCGTCCGTTTGCACGACTATACCCTCTAAGCGTTTGATCGTTAGCGTGCCTAATTGCTGCTCCAATATAGCGGCAAGCTTATCTGAGCTTAGTGTACTTGCCATAGTACGCGTGTCTTTAGGTCTGTGATCGGCTAAAATTAGCCAACTGATACTTTGTGGCTTTGCTTTATTATCATTAGAAACGGTGTCGACAGGATATTGCATAACAGCAGCGCTTATATAACTATCGTTGGTCGGTAACACATATAACGTCGGCGTAAAGGTTATTGCTTGTTGATTGGCGTAGACGGTCATTATTAGCAAGCTAAGCGGTGGTAATGCCAGCCAACGACTGAGCAGTCCGCGTGGTAGCAGCCAAGGTATCAGCACTAGTCCTGCCATTATTAATATAGCGCTATTGACTGGGGTATAGAGCCAAGCTTTACTCAGCGCTGGCATACTGGTAAGCCAAATTATCAGCTCATGTAAGCTACTAACTAAGCTAATCACCAGCGCCCACAGACTTGTGGCAATACTAGGCGCTATCAGATAACACAGCCCTGCCAGTAGATTGAGTGGGACGATAACCCAGCCAAACAGCCCAATAGCGAACAGATTAATGACTAAGCCCCATAATGAAGCTTTGCCAAATAGCATTAAGGTAATCGGCAATAACGCTATAAATAACCAACATTGCAGCTTAAATAAGCGCTTAAAACTGACGTAAGCTTTAGCAAAATTACTATCTATCAAACCCTGCGGTTGCCTAGCTTTAAGGTCAGATCGCATATTACCCTGACTATCTTTATCGTTAAGACTAGCGTCATACTTTAAAATTAGCGCTACTGCGACAAAAGATAACCAATAGCCCGCTTGCCATAGCACGTAAGGATCAATCCATGCCATTATTACTGCAAGCGCTAGCAATACCCGCATAGTACTCACAGGTAATAGAGTCAAACGCATAGCACCAATAGCTAAGAGCATCCATGCAGTACGGGCGGCGGGTACATCAAAGCCTGTAAATAGTGCATAAACAAAAGCGGCGCTGATCATCACTACCCAACGCACTTGCCAGCGTGGTACATAACGATATAAGGTTGGAAAATATTTATCAAAAATCAATACCGCTAGCGCCGCCATGATAATCGCTAAAAATAAAACATGAGTACCCGAAATAGCCAGCAGATGCGAGATACCTGCCAGCTGATATAAGTCTTTAGTTTCGCGATTAATTAGGCTTCGATCACCAGTTAATAAGCTTAGAGTGACCGCACGAGCTTGCTGCTGATCAGGCGTAAATGATGACCAGTCTTGATAAAATGTCTGTCGTAATTGCCAGCGTCCTTGATCAATACGCGTGCGAATACGCTTAAGATAAGAGTCTGCAGAGGATAAGTTTTTAAGCACTGTGTTGCTTTCGTCAACACTATTACCAAATGGCTTACCAACACTTAGTATAGTGGCGGCCCCATCGATATGCCGAGCCCGTAGCCAGCGATAACTATCAAAGCCTGTTGGATTGTCAATAGCGTCCTGCGAGCTGGCAAGCGGTGCTAGAGCCATACTCATTAGTACTTGATCGCCTGGTTGTAGAGCATTGAGGGAGTCAAGGTTGCTAAAGTCAGTAGATTTTTTGGGATAAGCACTGAGTAAAATACGATGTTTTGACAGTGATGCGATATTGTTTTGGCTATTGCTATTTTGACTGCTATTACTATCATCGCTACTTCTAGCCAGCACTTGCTCAAGTGTTAGACGGTTCAAATCCTGCGCACTAAGTTCAGCTATTAGGGGCGCTATATAGCTAATGGTTGCAACCTGTCGATAGCCACTGTTATTAGCTGGGTCGTAAACACTATCGCTTATGCCCTCGATTGTGACTAGCGCTTGTACTCGCATAGCATTAGTCACTTTTGTATCTTCTGCTTGGCTATGGCTGTGCAGAACTTGCAAGCCGCTACCGACAACGAGTAGTAATGCCAGCAAAGCCATTAGTGGATAACGCAGAATACGAGACAGTGACTTTATGAGTGCTGGATTTTGAGAAGATGTTTTAGTTAAGATGGATTGCTTTTTGCCAGTTAATTGATCGACAGCTTGTACATTTATCTTGTCACTAGAAACTATACGCCATTTGCACCATTGACTGATGAATAGTAAAATCATAGCAATAACGATTAAAAAAGGCCAAATAGTAAAGTAAGCCGACGCCTCAGAGAATGGACTCATGGGCAATACTGAGTCGCCTGTAACAGCTAGTGTCGCCATCATCAGCACCAGAATAAGGATGCTCAGTAACCAGTACACTAGCGGCCCCCTTAACATAAGCTGTAGTCATAGCAATTGTATTTATATTACCCTATACTGATTAAGATTGTTGCCACGAATAAACCTTACAGTACCTCTATTTTTTTGTATACCCTATTCATTTCGACTATCTTTTTTAAATCATTTTAGACATGATCTACTTAGAGTAGTGCACTATGCACAATAATCAAAGGCAAGACTGTGCCCAAAAAACAGCTTAAAAATCTGCTGCCCACGCCTGAAAAGATTCTTGAGAGTCGTAGCCTAAAATTTTTTGCCCCGCATTTAAAAGATGCCAGATTATGGCAGTTCAATCGTCACAGCTTGAATAAAGCCGTCTATATTGGGGTACTCAGCGCTTTTTTCCCTTTGCCAGGACAGATGTTACTGGCCTTGATAGGTGCGTTGATTTTCCGAGCTAACGTGCCAATGGCACTTGGACTGACTTGGATTACCAATCCACTTACTACCCTGCCTATATTTTATGCAGGTTATTGTATAGGGGCAAAGATTCTAGATGTGCCGATGATCAGCCTGAGGCTGATTGGGCGGATGATTACTGACTTTAGCTTATGGATTATAGCAGGTGGCGCCAACCCTTTTGTCACTTATAAAGGTGTGGTATCGCTCGGCGCTTTTTGCTTGGGGCTGACGCTATTAGCTATTATCAGTAGTGTGATTTGCGGCTTAGCATTTAAGGCTATCTGGCGATATAAGACAGTGGTTAGCTGGCAAAAACGGCCACAAAATCTAGCCAAAAAGCGTAAGTTAGATCAATAAAAACCAGCCTCTTAGGAATATAAATTACTATTCCTAAGAGGCTGGTTTTATCTACAGAAAACATTTGGCATTAATCAAATTAAAAACTACTGATCAAACCTAATACTCTTCCCAATGACCATTACGTAGTAATAGCTGACGATCGGCCAAAGCGGCTAGACTACGATCGTGAGTGACCATGAGTAATGCTGTCTGCATCGTGCTTTGCAGCTCAGATAACATCCCAAATACACTTTGGGCATTATCATAATCCAAATTACCCGTAGGCTCGTCCGCTAATATAAGCGAGGGTTTTGTCACCAAAGCGCGTGCAATCGCCACCCGCTGACGCTCACCACCTGATAACTCACCTGGCCTGTGCTGCAAGCGATGACCTAATCCTACGTTTTCTAGAATCTCGACCGCCTGCGCACGTGCCTCAGTGGTCGACACTTTTGGGCGCATAAGCAGTGGCATTGCTACGTTTTCTATCGCTGTAAACTCAGCTAGTAGATGATGGAATTGATAAATAAAGCCTAAATGCTGGTTGCGCATTGCGCCGCGTTCAGTCTCATTCATATGATTGAGACATTTGCCATGTAGCCAGACCTCACCGCTCGTTGGTGTATCGAGTCCACCAAGTAAGTGCAACAAAGTACTCTTGCCTGAGCCACTAGTACCGACAATAGCAACACGCTCGCCAGGATTTATTGATAAATCTAGACCCGTCAATACTTGAGTGCGCACCGCACCTTCATCGTATATCTTACTAATATTAGTCGCTGTCAAAATAGCAGACATCGCGTTTCCCTTTTATTAATATTACTCGTTAACTTATTAGTGAACTATCTACTCACTCGCTACTTACCCACTACTTACTCGTAACGTAGCGTTTGCGCGGGTTGAATCTTAGCGGCCCTGCGTGCTGGATAAATGGTCGCCAAAAAGCTTAGTACGAATGAAGCACCCGTAATCAAGATCACATCAGTTAAACGTAGCTGTGAAGGTAGATAATTAATAAAGTAGGCATCAAATAGATTTAAACCAAAAGTTTGGTTAATAAAGCCCAAGATATCACTGACCGTTAGAGCAAAGATAATACCTAGAATAGTCCCTGCAATAGTACCGATAAATCCGATAACCACGCCTTGTACCATAAATATGTGAGTGATCAAGCGCGGAGAGGCACCAAAGGTCTTTAGGATAGCGATATCAGCTTTTTTATCCGTAACTAACATCACTAAGCTTGAAACAATGTTAAATGCCGCCACTAAAATAATTAAGAAAAGGAGCAGGCCAACCATCGCTTTCTCCATTTGTATCGCACCAAATAGATTGCCATGAGTTTGTGTCCAATCATTAGGATAAAGCTGGTCAGGTGCTATAGCTGCTGCTTTTTGCGCCGCTATTGGCGCAGTAAAAATATCATCTAGCTTGAGACGGATACCTTGTGCGCCTTCAGGTAGGCGTAATAATCTAGCAGCATCACCCATCGGAATAAAGGCCATTAGACTATCGACCTCTGGACTAATGCTAAATACACCCGTCAAAGTAAAACGCTTAAAGCGCGGAATAACGCCTGCGGGTGACGGTGATGCTTCTGGTAATACCAACGTCACTTTGTCACCGATACGAAGACCGAGCGACTGCACCATCTCTTCACCTAACACGATGCTAAAGTCGCCACTCTTTAAGGTATCAATGCTACCCTCAGTCATATGATTATTGATGATTGAGACATTTTTTTCATATTCAGGATCGACGCCGGTGACCATAATACCAGCGACTTGACCGTTGGATGTCAGCATACCCTGCAGTTGAATAAAAGGCGCAACTGCTACCACTTCTGGATCTTTTTTGATCTCATCCGCTAGCTGCTGCCAATCACCGATAACCTCAGTTGAGATAACCGTCGCTTGCGGCACCATACCCAAAATACGGGTTTTAAGCTCACGATCAAAGCCGTTCATCACTGACAATACTGTGATTAAAACCGCAACACCAAGGGTTAGGCCGATCATTGAGATTAAAGATATAAAGGAGATAAAACGGTTACTGCGCTCGGCTCGAGTATAACGTAAACCAATAAACAGGGCTAAAGGACGAAACATAGTTAAACTCTTTATCTTATCTAAGATTATCAATATAAAGCCATTAAGCTCTATTTGACTCTTAGATATGGTTTTGGACAGACTGATGACTAATACTGTTGTTTTTACCTTTTTATCATTGTTAGCTGAGAGCTAACTCTCATCGATAATGGCAAAAAAGGAGATAGTTTGACACAATTTAGTCAAAATGTACTATTGAATATGCTATTACCTTCTAAAAACCATGACTAATTTTTAAAAGGGTAACCAGCTTTGTTATTATTTTTTATGCAGGACTTGCTATTGCTGGTCACTATACCTATATATTATACGCAAAGGCGAATTGTCATTAACCCACCAGTATTGTTTGTTGAGCGTTTTGCATCCAGACGATACCGCTGACTTAATTTTGAGTATTTTCATGACTACCAATTATCATTATAAAATTCTACAGGCTCCAACCAAAATCACTTTAACCGATGCCCAAACGGCAGGTCACGCTGATCACTGGCGTATCTTAACTGATGATATGAGCCAAGATGTACCTGAATGGTTACAGCAGATGATCACCAAAGCCACAATGCCCAAAGGCCTTAATGATAACGTTACCGCGCAAGATAGTTGCCTGTTACTCTCTGAGGATCAGCCCTGTCATATCAATCAAGTATTGGCGATGAAAGATGGCAAGCCTGAGCGCTTCATCAATGCTTATCCCTGTGTTGACGGGCCTTATGGTCTCAATTGTAAGATTGAACGTATGATTGTCAATGACAATACTCATGATGCAGTACTGCGCCTGCGAACTGCGGATGGCAGCATTATTTATGCTTTTGATCAACTTCATACTGCTAACCGTCATCTTTATCAGCAAGGTCAATCCTACTTTGTCAATTTTAGTGCTTGGGCGCATGAGATTAGCATCAGTGAGCAAGATGAAGTCATCATGGTTGAGGATGCTGAAGCCATTCGCTATCATCGAGCCTTTAACGATATTGTAGCCGCTAATAACGGTCAAGTACCCACTGATATCCAAGAGCAAATCGCCAAATGGCAGCCAACAACTAAAGAGCAAATGGAGCCAGTAGAAATCAACTTAGGTCATATGTGCGCTTATTTATTTGGTGATACTTTAGGTCAAGAGGATGAGGCTTGGTGCCAAGGACAAGTATTAGGTAAGCAAGAAACGATGTTTAATGGTACGAATGTTATTTTGTTTGATGTGGTTATTCTGCGTGAGCAAGACTCTGATCCTTTCATTGTACGTATTGCTGCACCTAGTAATGCACAGACAAAAGCTATTAAAGTGCTCAATTACATACAAGCTAATATCTGGTTGCAAGCCGCTATCTATAAAGAAAACCAAAATAGCAGTAACACTAAAATCCAGATACAAACTCAACCGCAAGCCAGTTGATATGAATCTGCTGATATAAATCAGCCGACATAACCTTAATAGTTTATATCGCTATCACCTACAAAAAAGCCCTTAACTGAGTTAAGGGCTTTTGCTTATCTTGATATTATCTAAGCTAAATAATAGCTCACTAAGCCAGCGTTGTACCCGCTTTAATACGCTTAAATAGCTCTTTTTGCTCAGTGCTAGGACGTGCGGTTTGCAATGCCATCAACTGTGACATATCACCTTCAACACGAATTTTACCACTCATAAAGGCGCCCATAACTTCGTTCATATCAAAATCAGTAATGATAGACTGTAGGGTGCTACGATCTAATAATAATGTCGTCGTGGCTTTGTCATTTAAGCCTTTATGCAACAAACCATCAGCAAAATTGGCTTCGATATCTTGACCTTCATCAGCAACCTTTAGGTTAATTACCATATTCGCTAGCGCTGGTGGCAAGTTGAGCTCACCTGCTTCATTGCCAAATTGTTCCGCTTGTGCAAACCATGCATCTGTCAAAAAAACGGCCATACTCTAATCCCCTTAGAATAAAATAATGAACATAATAAAATAGTAAACGTCATGATTAAGGCTTGTAGATAAAACACCAAAAGCCTTAGTCATCTATAAGTATTATGGCTTGGAATCAGCAGAAGTAAAGACCATATATTGCAATATAGACTAAATTGTAACAAAACCTCTTCATTTAATTAAGACTATCTTCGTAAACTAGTCACAAAATAGCACCTACTTGTAGTGAGAAATTCTAATTCCTTACGATTCATATTGATATATTGATTTATTTTGTTATTATAGCTTCCTATAATCTTGCAACACGCTTTAGATAAGCTATTCGAATCTATTGATATGCATAATTCTAGATCAATGACAGTCAATTATTAAAAGCTATCAGTTAAAATATTTACCAAAGAGTTTGTATTTTCGCGCATGAGCTTGATGATATTTAATTATAATTGCGTTACAATACCTTAAACAGAATCATAAGTTTTAACTAAACATTACGTAACTATTTTTTATAGTATTTTGTTTTAATTTTTTTGTCAGCCGCCGCTAGCTTATCTTTTAACTAACAATTCTATCATCAGATTATATAGTGTTAGTTTTATAAAGATTAACGCACCTTATCAACTTGTTTTGATTCTCAGAGACGGCATTTTCTTATTATCCTAACCTTATTAATAATCCCACTATTTGCTAGCTATAGTCCTAGTTTGATAGCTAATAAGGTTACGATAATGATATTTGGCATTATTTTATACTGTGCATTTGTCGCTATAGAGCGTTTGTTATAAATTCTATCGAAAAGCGCTTATGTAAATACCTTATGTAAATTTTTGGTTATCACTGTTGATCATTCAGGCTGTAAAGGAATCATCCAATGAGTTTAAATAACACAGCAGTCGCCCCTGTTGACCGTGAGTATGAAATCACTATTGTTAGATTTTTTACTATCATGGCTGTCGTCTGGGGCATCGTCGGCATGAGTCTTGGTGTGTTCCTTGCCTCACAATTGGCATGGCCAGCACTTAACTTTGACATTCCATGGCTGACATTTAGTCGTTTAAGACCACTGCATACTAATGCGGTTATTTTTGCATTTGGTGGCTCTGCTCTATTCGCAACCTCTTATTACATCGTTCAGCGTACTTGTAAGACTCGGCTATTTGCCCCTTATCTTGCTTGGTTTACCTTTTGGGGTTGGCAAGCGGTTATCGTAGCAGCCGTCATTACCTTGCCATTAGGTTTAACATCAACCAAAGAATACGCTGAGCTTGAATGGCCTATCGATATTTTGATCGCTTTGGTTTGGATATCTTATGCCATTGTTTTCTTCGGTACTCTTATCAAGCGTAAGACCTCGCATATCTATGTGGCTAACTGGTTCTTTGCCGCCTTTATTATTACTATTGCGCTGCTGCATATTGTAAACAGTATGGCAATACCCGTTAGTGCTTTTAAATCTTACTCGTTATTTGGCGGTGCAACTGATGCGATGGTGCAGTGGTGGTACGGGCATAATGCAGTAGGTTTTTATCTGACTGCCGCTTTCTTAGGGATGATGTATTACTTCGTTCCAGTACAGATTGGTCGTCCGATCTACTCTTACCGCTTGTCTATTGTGCATTTTTGGGCATTAATTGCTTCATATATGTGGGCTGGTGGTCACCATTTGCATTATTCAGCGCTTCCTGATTGGACGCAGTCATTAGCAATGGTATTCTCTATTATTCTGTTTGCACCCTCTTGGGGTGGTATGATTAATGGCGTACTGACCTTGTCAGGTAGCTGGGACAAATTACGTACCGATCCGATCATTCGCTTTATGATTGTGGCTTTGTCATTCTATGCCATGTCTACTTTTGAAGGTCCAATGATGTCTATTAAGACAGTGAATGCCCTATCGCATAACACTGACTGGACGATTGGTCACGTACACTCAGGGGCACTTGGCTGGGTTGGTATGATTACTATTGGTTCGTTATACGTATTATTACCACGTATCTATAATAAGCCTAAGATGTATTCTATTAGCTTAATTACTACCCATTTTTGGTTAGCTACAGCTGGTACTATTTTCTACATCGTATCTATGTGGATCTCAGGTATTGGTCAAGGTATGATGTGGCTGGCGACTAATCCTGATGGTACTTTGGTATATAGTTTTGTTGATACCGTTGAGTTCTCACATTTCCCGTATATTGGACGTGCTTTTGGTGGTCTATTATATGTATCAGGTATGTTTGTTATGGCTTATAACGTTTATCGCACACTCAAAATGCCAGAGGGTAAGCCTGTAGATATCGCTGATCCAACGGATCATGAGCCTAGTGTTGATGAACCACGAACTGCTAACGTATAAGGAGCGATCATGGCTGGTACACCGCATGAGATTATTGAAAAAAATACAGGCTTGTTGGTCATCGGTATCGTAATCGCAATTAGCTTTGCAACCTTGGTTGAGATCGTACCATTGATTTATGATAACAAAGGACCTGAAGAAGGTGGAGTTAACGCTCCTCTTCCCGCCATGGAGCCATGGACAGCGCTTGAGTTTGAAGGTCGTGATGTCTATATCCGTGAAGGTTGTCACGTTTGCCATACGCAGATGGTACGACCATTACGCGCAGAAGTCGAACGTTATGGCCCTTATTCGCGCGCCGCTGAATCAACGTGGGATCACCCTTTTTTATGGGGATCTAAACGTACTGGTCCAGATTTGGCACGTGTAGGTGGACGTTATTCTGAGGATTGGCAAAAACAGCATCTAATCAATCCACGCTCATTAGTACCTGAGTCTGTTATGCCTGGATTCCCATGGCTTGCAGAAAATGAGATCAACGGTACTAACGTACAAGATAAAATGCGTTTATTCCGTGATCGTTTTGGTGTTCCCTATACTGAGGAAGACATTGACGGTGCTCCTGATGCCGTTCTTGGTGCAACTGAGCTTGACGCTTTGGTTGCCTATCTACAGCAGCTAGGTACAGCGATGGAAGGACAGCGCTAATGGGTATTGGTGAATTACAAACGATTGCAACCGTTTCTGCTTTTATTGCCTTTATAGGTGTTGCATGGTGGGCGTATTCCCCAAAAAACAAAAAACGCTTCGAAGAAGATGCACAGCTTGCGCTTGATGATGAGATGATTGATAACTTATCTGATAAGCCGCGCAATAAGGATAAAAAATGACATTTTTTTGGAGTTCTTGGATTACCATCATAAGTTTTGGGTGTTGGCTTTTCATCCTTGGTATTTTGCTGATGGTATTAAAATATAAGCCAGAGGTAGAAGAAGATGGTACTACTGGCCATGAATATGACGGTATTCGAGAATATGACAAGCCTTTACCTAAATGGTGGCTAGTAATATTTTTTGGCTCAATCGTTTGGGGCGTTGCTTATTGGGTATTTTTCCCAGCCATGTTTCCAGGATCGTGGGACGGTATTGCAACGGTAGAGGTCGATGGTGATGAAGTACCATGGACTTCACGCAATGAGTTATTTAGTGAGCTCGAAGCGAACGATAAAGTATTTACGGCCAACTTTGAAAAGAGCATATTAGTCAAGGCTGATGCTGCAAGCGCTGCTAAAACGCTCGGTCAATTGGATGAGCTACAGACGACTCTACGTCGTAGTGAATCGCCACCTGCTGATCTGCAAACTCAGATTGATGAGAAGATTGCAGCACTGGCTCCTGCTATCGAAAAACTGGCCGAAAGTCCAGAAGCACTAAAAGTTGGTAGCCGTTTATTCTTACAGAACTGTGCGGTTTGTCATGGCTCAAACGCCAAAGGTGCGATAGGATATCCTAATTTAACGGATAATGATTGGTTATATGGTGGTGAGGCTACTAACTTACTGACAACTCTACATAAAGGTCGGATCGGTGGGATGCCTGCATGGCGTGATCAGATCGGTGAAGAAGGCGTTCGCGCAGCATCTGAATATGTTTTATCGTTATCACCTAATAATGGTGATAAAGCCAACGGTGAGCTTGATAAGACTCTAGTGGCTCAGGGCAGTGCTATTTTTCAACAAAATTGTGCTTTATGTCACGACAAAAATGGCAAAGGTATGATCTCAGCAGGTGCACCAAATTTAACTGATAGTACTTGGTTATATGGTGGTGAGCGAGAAACGGTTCGTGATACGCTACGCTATGGTCGTGCAGGGGTTATGCCGCAGTGGGAAACTAAACTAGGTAATGAACGTATCATGCTAGTAGTCGCTTACGTTTACTCTTTATCGGATAAAAACCCGAAGCCTGTTACAGCTGCTGCATCAAACATTACTGCTAGCGCAAAAGCGCCAGTTGCTAATATTGAGGCTGCAAGCGCTAACTAAGCTCATAGTTTTATCTATTGAATAGTATTATACAACTGTAGAATCATTAAAAGGAGAGCTGTTAATGCAGCTCTCCTTTTTTATTATCTCAAAGAGATCAAAATCAGGCATGTGGTTCTGGACATAGATACTGTCTGGCTTTGAGCATAATATATATGAGAGTAATAATTGAATTATTGTAATATCTCCCCATCTATAGTAGGGAAAATGTTAAAATACTTATTGATTAATTGAATTTTATTTAGCGCAATTATTTTTACTTTATAAACCTAAAAATAGCGCATTCTGTCTCAACTATTTACTGACACTGATAACAGCACACGCTCATACATCTATACCTTGTATTAGAGATTCGTTACTCATGCCAGCAGACTTATTCTTTTTCTAAAGAGGCAAGTTTATGTCAGCACCATCATCTAATAAAATACCTGTACAGCAAATTGATCTTGATGCTACTAAGCATCGAATTCATCCTCGATTCGTTACAGGCTTTTATCAAAATATCCGCGTCGTCAGCATGTATTTTTTCTTGGCACTTTTTTTACTGTTGCCTTGGTTACGCTATGATGGCAGGCAGGCCATTTGGTTCGATGTGCCCTCTCAACATTATTATATCTTTGGCATGACCTTTTTGACCCAAGACTTTTATTTCATCGCCGCTTTTGCGCTCATTGCTGCGTTTACGCTGTTTATGGTGACTGTTTATGCAGGGCGGGTTTGGTGCGGTTATGCTTGTCCGCAAACGATTTGGACACATCTGTATCAGTATGTCGAAAAGTGGGTGATCGGTGATCGTAATAAGCGCATAAAGTTTGATAAGTCGCCTATGAGTGCGAGCAAAGCCTTCAAACGTGGTTTGATCTATTTTATTTGGTTTGTCTTGTCTGTTATCACTGCGTCGACTTTTGTTAGCTATGTTTCTGGAACTGAGTCTTTGTATAGCAGTTGGCAGATGATTGGGTTTATCCCTTTTCCTGATTGGCCAACATGGATATGGGTATCTATGTTTATCTTTACCTTTGCCACTTACGCTAATGCAGGCTACATGCGTGAGCAGATGTGTATTCAGATTTGCCCTTATGGTCGTTTTCAAAGCGTCATGTTCGATAAAGATACGTTGATCGTCTCATATGATTACGAACGCGGTGAGCCACGCGGTGCGCGCAAAAAAGGCACGAATCCTGAAGATTTAGGTGACTGTATTGAGTGCCAGATGTGTGTACAGGTCTGCCCTACTGGTATTGACATTCGTGATGGCTTACAGGTGGGTTGTATTCAGTGTGCTGCTTGTATTGATGCTTGTAATGAGATTATGGACAAAGTTGGCTATCCGCGCGGACTCATTCGCTATACTACCGAGCGTCAATTGGCTGAAAAAGAAGATACGCGCGTGTTTAGTAAACGTCTATTTGCTTATTTAGCGCTATTGCTAGTGTTATGTGGTGGTCTCGTTTATGCTTTGACCGATCGCGTACCATTAGAGATTGATATTCGCCGAGATCGTAACCAGCTGTCCTCTACTAATGCGCAAGGTATGATTGAAAACAGTTATGTGGTCAAGCTAACTAATAAGACTCAAGATGAGCATACTTATAAAATTACTCTAGCGCCGCAAGATGGATTGAGCTTACAGCTGCGTTTTAATGATGTGCCTTTAGCACCAGGTGAGAGCTTTGATATGTCAGTTAGTATCTATGGTGACCCAGCTATCATTGATAAGGGACAAACGCCTGTTACTCTCAATGTCGTTAGTGAAGATGGTCAGTATACCGTTAGTAAAGATAATGTCTTTACTACCCAAGGTCAATAAATGATCTTTACAAGTGCGTAGTTAATATCTCATCATTAACTGCGTCTATTTGCTTTAGTTTTGTAGATAATCAGTATAAAAGCTTATATCAAGTCTATATTTTATTATCTATCTTTTATTATTTATTATCTATCTTTTATTAATAGGTACTTTATGTCTACTTCAGCACCAGATTTTAAGCATCAAGACAGCCAGCCTTGGTACAAGAATTACATGGTTATTATCTTTGTAATTGGACTACCTGCTTTTGTCGTTGTGGCGTGTATTTATTTTGTTTATTACTCTTATCAGATTCGCGATAGCGTAGTGCGTGATGACTGGTATATGGATGGTAAGACTTTATATCATGATGTCTCACGCGATAAGCTCACTTATGATTTGGATCTACATGGTCAGATGCAGTTTGCTGATAATGGTGATATTACTTTTTACCTTAATTATCCTGAGCAAAGCCTGCAATCGGGTAAACTGCTCAACGGTACTCCTCTGACATATCCTGATGAATTGGCTTTATCCATCTCCCATGCTACGGATATCAAAAAAGATCGTGATGTTATATTGCAGCATAAAAGCGGTAATGAATATAGTGCTCAAGCACCTGATATCGATCCTCTAAAGGCTAAGTACTATCTGCAAGTTAGCCATGATGGGCAAGATGATTGGCGCATGCGTGATGTTGCTAAGCTACCTCGCGCTGAGGTAAGTTTTGATCCACTGCCTGTATTTGAAAAACAAAGCTAACTGTCCCCTTTAAAATAAAAGTTATAAATGGTTTGGTTATTATGCCTATTAATGAAAACGCCGTTGTACTATTATCAGGTGGCTTAGATTCTGTTACTTGTCTGTATTGGGCCAAAAAGCGCTATGCTGCTGTAACTGCGGTAAGCTTCGATTATGGTCAGCGCCATAATAGTGAGCTGATAGCTGCCAAAAGCATTGCTCAAAGTGCAGGCGTTGACCACCGTATTATTGATATCGATATTGCGCAGCTTGGCGGCTCCTCACTCACCGATCCTAGTATGCTCATTCCTGATGGTAATGCAGATAAATTCTCTACTAAAGATGATGAGCTAAGCGATAACGACGCTATTCCTAATACTTATGTCCCTGCACGTAATACTATCTTTTTATCTTATGCTCTAGCAGTGGCAGAGGTTACTGATGCTCGTCATATAGTCATTGGGGTCAGCTCCGTTGATTATTCAGGCTATCCTGATTGTCGCCCTGAATACATCAAAGCGTTTGAGCAGCTGGCTAATCTAGCAACCAAAGCTGGAGTAATGGGTCAGCATTTAGCCATTCAAACCCCTTTACAGCAGTTGTCTAAGGCAAAAACTATCGAGCTTGGTTTAAGCTTAGGTGTCGATTACGCTCAAACCATCTCTTGCTATAGTGCGGATAGCTATGGCTTGGCTTGTGGTATATGCGACAGCTGTACTTTGCGCCGTCAAGGCTTTGTACAAGCGGGTATCACTGACCCGACTCGCTATCAGTAATCTGACGCCATAAACATAGCGGTAACATTCGATTGCATCATCACAGCACAGGCAGAGTATTTTTTGCCGATTAAAATTGTTATGGTAGGAGCGATCATTTTAGTGTCTATACAAAATTTTTAGTTATTATTGATGAGAGAAAAGATATGAAGCTGTTGCAAATGATACCTCTAGTCGCTGTCGGCCTATTTGTTATACCACAAGCTAATGCTGTCGATATTAAGCAAGAAAATATAAATACTTGTATTGATGGCGCCGTCAAATACAAAGTTGCTGATAAAAATACAGCCTCTAAACTTTGCAATTGTACGATCGGTGTGCGTAGCAAAATGACTATCGGTCAGATGTGGGAAGTAGAAAGCTATGCTGCAAGCAACAAAAACCCATCAACCCTACCTTATGTCAAAAGCATGCAACAAGAATTGCAGCAATGTACTGTAGGACTTGATCTGAAAAAGCCGCAAAAAGTGGCTTAAGATAGATACCAATTCAACGTTAAAATACAAAGACTGGCTATTATTGTCAGTCTTTTTTTTGCTACTAGTTGCCAATGAAGACGCAAAGTGTAAGACTAACCAAGCTACCATTTGAACAAAAAAACAAACAGCACTTAATCGATTCATTATAAAAGGAATTTACTATGGCCAAGCCCACCACAGAAGTCATCGCGTTACCTACATTTCCAGTATCTTTGGTTCGCAAGCTCGATGGGCATTTTATCCAAGATGACATAAGCTTAAGCGAGCTGGTTTCTCATAAAAAGAAGGGTTTAATCCTTTACTTTTATCCCAAAGATAACACTCCTGGCTGCACCACCCAAGCGAATGATTTTACTCAGTACCTAAATGCTTTTGATGATCTTGAATACGATATCATTGGCGTCTCTCGTGATAGCGTAGAGTCACACAAAAAATTTATCGAAAAGTACGATTTACAGATTCCTTTAATTAGCGATACCAATGAACAGCTTTGCCAGTATTTTGAGGTGATTAAAGAAAAAAACATGTATGGCAAAACCACTATCGGTTTAGTACGCTCAGCATTCGTATTTGATAAAGAAGGCAAACTGACTCATGCCCAACGTAATCTGCGTGCCAAAGACTACGCTGAGCGTTTGCTGACGACCCTGACTCCTTAACCTTTGGTGAAGGGTTTTGACTGCTTTTGATTTAGCATTGATGCGCTAAACATTTTTGCAACAGCTCACTACGTTTATCTTGCTGCATGTCTATTCATCTTGATTTACTCTACTTATGCATATGCTCATCAAATAAACAGCACTGATGATATTTTACGGTGACTGGCAATACAATGACTAACTGTATACTAGCTCATAATGATGATTACTAATGTGCACTAAATACTTCTAATGCGAGAATAATAACTATGAGTAAATCTAAAAATAGCGCTGATACCGACCTATCCTCTGAGCAGTCCTCAATCCAAAAAATAACCCGTAGCGTAGATGTCGCGGTAATTGGTGCAGGTACAGCAGGTCAAAACGCCTTTCGTCAAGCGAGTAAAACCACCAAAAGCATCGTTATTATTAACGAAGGGTTTTGGACGACCACCTGTGTGACCGTAGGCTGCATGCCTAGCAAACTATTAATCGCGGCGGCTGATCGCGCGCATGACGCTAAGTACTCAGAGCAATTTGGTATTCATAGCGAGGTGACGATAAATGGCAAGCAAGTCATGGCTCGAGTACAAGCCGAACGTAGTCATTTTGAGAGCTACATCCATAAACAAGTCGATAGTTGGCCTGATGATAAAAAGATAGCCGGTCACGCCCATATTAATAAGCAAGGTTTAATCGAGGTCAATGACGAGCTGATTCAAGCGGATAGAATCATTATAGCTACAGGCAGCTCCCCTTTTATCCCTGATGGCTGGGATAAAAAGTTAGGCGATACCCTTTTCACCTCAGATACCATATTCGATATGTCTGATCTACCTGAGTCGATGGCGGTTGTCGGGACGGGCGCGATAGGCTTAGAGATGGCACAAGCTTTTACTCGTTTAGGGGTTGCCGTCACGGTATTCAATCGCGTAAACCGCGTCGGTGGACTCAAAGATAAAGACATTAATGCAAAGGCTATCGATTGCTTAAGTGCAGATTTGAAGATGCACCTTGATAGTGAAATAACAGAAGTAGGTACAGTTGTTGCTGATGACAGCTTAGTTGCCTTCATTGACTATACAGATAAAGACGGTAATCAGGTGCGCTGGGAAGGTAATCAGGTGTTAGTGGCTACTGGACGCCGCAATAATATCGATCAATTAGGCGTTGAAAACCTTGGTGTTGAGCTTGATGATAAAAACCGTCCCAAAAATCTGAAAATAGATACGGGTCAGATTGGTGATCTTGATGTCTATATCGTCGGTGATGCTAATGCCCATATCCCTCTATTACACGTCGCTAGTGATGAGGGTTATAGTGCCGGTAGTCGCGTCTGTGAGCAAGATGACGAGGTTTATATTCGTCCACCAGCTACCCCTTTCTCTATTATATTTACCTCACCACAAATCATTAATGTCGGTATGTCGCAGCAAGAGATTGAAGATGATCCTGATCTTGAGTACGTCATTGGTAAAGTAAGTTTCGATAATCAAGGACGCAGCCGTATCATGGGTGTCAACTGTGGTCTGCTGCATATTTATGCCTGTAAAGAGACGGATAAGATACTCGGGGCTAGTATGGTAGGTCCTGCTGCTGAGTACATTGGTCATATATTAGCGACTGCTATTACTAATGATATTTGTGTAAAGCAGCTGCTTGATACGCCTTTTTATCATCCTACTATACTGGAGGGATTGCGAACGGCATTACGTGATGTGCAACATAAAATGGCAATACCTTTTCAGTCTCTTGATACTCAAGAAGATGGCTTTTAACCAGCGCCTCAGTTAAACTTCTATGCTAAGTCTATTTTGAAACAGGCCTCTTCTAAAATAGGCCCCTTCTAAAACAAGCATGGATGATAAAATGGCAATCGCTACTGTTACTGATTTTTTTCAGGAAATCATTCATGATTTATATACCAGTCTTTATTTGGCGATTGGCGGTTCGATAGATGAAGATACCTTAGATTGGTCAGCTTATGCAGCAGAGCTAACCAGCACGGGTATCAAAATCCTAATCCTGCTCGGGATAATAGGATTTTTTTATTGGTTGGCGATATATTTTTTAAAACACAATAGCTCCCGCTTACATTTGAATGAACGTCGCGCGAAAATTGTTCGTTCTATACTGCGCTATGTTTGGGTAGTTGCCAGCTTGATTGCCGTTATGAGTCAGATTAATTTTGAGCCAGCCACTGTAAAGGCGACGGCTAAAGCCTGTATTTGGGCGGGTATCTACTACGTATTATGGGCCTCATCAGGACAGATCATTCACAAAGTATTGCAGCACTATGGTCTAAACGCCTCTATCGAACAGCTGCTCAAAAATATATTATCAGTGCTGTTATTAGTGCTGGGGCTTGCCAGCGTTATGGCGCAGTTTGGCTTTGATATTGTCTCTTTAGTCGCAGGTTTAGGTATCGCAGGTTTAGCCGTTGGTTTTGCTGCGCAGTCGACACTAGCTAACTTTATTGCAGGCATTACTATCTTGCTTGAGCAGTCGTTTCAAGTAGGCGACTGGGTGAATATCAATGGCAATGAGGGCCGAGTGGTCGTTATCGCCCTACGTACTACCCATGTACTCACTCGAGATAACATCACCGTCATTATTCCCAACTCTAATGTGGCCTCCTCTGAAGTCACTAATATTACCTCAAAAAACTTTATCCGCTTTGATATTCGTATGCGTATTGCATTTGAAGATGACATTGATACAGCGCGTAAAGAGATTTTGCAGATATTAGAGGATACTGAGGTCATTTTAAGTCGTCCTGAAACCTCGGCTACTGTCGCTGAGATTGGGGAGTATGGGGTGTTTTTTATTGTGCGTTTTTGGGTCAAGCCCGCCTCAGTCGCGCGTATACCTAAGATTAAAGAAAACCTGCAAGAGGCGATTAAGCTTGCCTTTGATAAGGCTAACATCTCAACCCCTTACCCCCATATGCGTTTGCTGATGCCTAAAGACGTTGACTATCCTATTCCCACAAAGCCGTTTGCTACGACTACTCAAATGCTACCTAATGATGAGCTGACCTCAGCCACAGCGACTAAAACTGATCAGTAATGTAAATACGTAGCACCTCTTTTAGAACCCGCTTAGTTTAATCATATTAAAACAAACCTAGCTCCTCATAAAATCAACTCCTATCTCCTGTACCTGTAGATATCTACAGGTACATTTTTGCTGAATCCTTGTTATGCTGAAACAGTAAGCAATAGGTCTAATCAACGTTCATTGATTACTGAAAGGGAGTTCTATTCATGAAAACTAAGTTAAAACTTATTCAAGCCATAAGTGCTATTGGCGTAGGTTTAATGCTTACGACAGGCGCATTTGCTAATGAGCTAGTCAATGGAGACTTTGAGCTAAATCCGCCTACCAGTGGGTTTGGTAACCATTTAGATCACTCGATTGCTCCTTGGGTGCTAGGCTCAGGTAATGGTTCTAACGTCATCAGAACCAATCAAGGGATTAACTCTACAGGACAAGGCCCTCGTAAAGATGCATCAGCGGCAGTATCGGGAACCATCAGACACTATCTTGATATTTATAATGGAAATAATGACTTCTATCAAACCTTTACAGCCACCTGTAATGGAGAAGCGACTTTTGGTGGTTATTTCTCTACCAGAGCCAATCAAGGTGGCACAGCTTCTGTCACCTTACGCAACGGAACAGGTACCAATGGATCAGTCGTTGGTCAGTCAAATCTTGTCAATCTGCCAGGTGGTACCTCTGCTACAGATCCTTGGACACGAGTATCCTACACTAGCCCAGTGGTGGCAGGTAGTACCTATTCATTGGTCATCAAAATGGATAATCAAATGAATTTTGATGAAGCCTTTGTTAAAGTTAAAGGTTGTAACTATGGACCAGGGCCAGTTAAGCCTGGTGAAGTTATTGGTCAAGTAGGACCCGTTATTATTGATTTTGAAGATGTGGTACTTCCAGTACCCGTGGATAATTGCTGCCCGCCTATCAATGAGCAATCTATCGCTCGCCAGTTAACTCCTGTTTTCCAGCCAGGTGGCGGATCAAACAGTAATTATCGACTGAATTTTTCAGCAACCTCGCAATTTAATAATCAAAATCAAAACTACCTAAACTACGTCAATAGCATGCAACCACCGATTAATGCGCTGATATCTACATGGCGTATTTACGATAAGGCACCTGGCGCTCTTGGCTCACCAGTTCCAACTTCAGGAGGTTGGGGAACTCAAATTGAAGAGTTTTTTACTACGTATCATATTACTAATCCAATAAGTCATGGTAATACTTCATCTAACTATTCAATGAAGCCAAATCATTGGTATCGTGTGCAAGTAGGCACCTACTTTAATGGTAATAATAAATTCTTTCCGAAAAAGTGTGAATCCTCTGATTATTGGGTTAATTGGCAAGTAGGCAATAAATCTGCAGGTTCATCAGGCAGCTTTGTCATCAGTGATGGTAAAAAAGAGCTTGCTCGTATCCAGTCAGAGCCTAGATCTATACCAATGAAGGCTGTACCAATGAAAAGAAGATAGACTCTAAAAATATTTAGAATTAGTTTGACCATGCTTCAAGAGCATTCGATAAGACAATGAAAACCCATAAAACCTTAGAGACGTTACTTTTAAAAACCAAAAAACCTGTCATTAGATGACGGGTTTTTTACGTCTATGCATTAATTTTTAGCTCACTAATATAAGTGAAAAGACGTTTTGTTAGCTCGATTATTCTTTTATAAAAGTCATATCGACAATGTACCTGTAGATATTTACAGGTACATTGTCGTTGAATAATTGTTATGCTGAATTCATAGGTCAAAAGTAGTTCATCAAAATGATTAATATAAAGGACGCTATCATCATGAAAAATTTAAAAATTTTATTTATTAGCCTAACTATTGCTCCGCTAGTTGTTTCTGTTGCTTATGCAGATGTTGGCGGTGGTGCTGGTAAGGCATACTTTCCAGATTTCTCTGTAAAACAAAAGCTCATTCCTCCACCTGCAATTTTAGAAGAACGGAGAGTTATTAGTCGGCAACGAGTAGATATACTAAAAGCTCAATCATTAGCTATAGCTACCACTAAAAACACCTCAGATGATCCTACAGCTCAAGAAAATAAGAAATTAAGAGATGACTAAATTGAAAAACCAGTAGATAAACGTATTTTTGAGACAATGCTCACTCAGATAAAAGGGTAATCCATATGATTAAACAGCTGATCTGCTTTATATGGTTTATTGTTTTGAGCTCAATCGCTTGGTCAAGCGACGAGCTTATCGCCATAGATGCAGATTGGCAGTTTTATCAGACCGATGATATTAGCCTTGATTACAACGCGATTCCTGCCAGCGACTGGCAAGCGGTTGAACCTTCACAATTACTCGCAACCAATGCCAATAATGGTATCTACGGCTGGTACAAAGTTAGCTTTGATTGGCAGTACAGCATGAGCGATGACTGGCTCTTGTATTTTGAGAACATTCGTTATGGTGATGAGACTTGGCTTAATGGGCAGCCAATAGGCGCGACAGGCAAGATTCTGACCCCTTGGGATTTTGTCACTCCTAATCCTCAGAACGTTGCCCGAAAATATCAGATTCCATCAAACCTACTCAAACCTCAAGACAATATCTTAGCTGTCAAAGTCAACCTCGGCATTGGCGAAGCTTGGGGCGCGATGTTCCCAGGTGGTGTTGGTATTGGTGGCGATACGATAGCTATCGGTATACCTGATGTCGTTCATGATATATACAATCAACAACTCATTAGTAATACTCGTTTTGATACGATATTAGTGACTTTAGGACTAATTGATCTATTTATTATTATCTTTTTATTTCGTACTTCTATTCATCATTTTCGAGAGTTTTGGTGGTTACTTATCAGTAGCTCAACCATGATGTGCGGCTCATTACTGTTAGATTATTGCTTTATGTTAGAAGAACGGCCTAACGGTCTTAGACTATTTTCTATATTTTTTATGTTAATTGTCCCTCTTACTAGCGCCTTGTATTTTCGAGCTATGTACCAAAACGTATCTGATCGTAAGGTTTATATACTAGTGACATGCTGGCTATTACTGGTCGCGTTTATAGTTACTCCCAATGTTGCTGTCATTATAAAAGAGATCAGTTGGTTACTATGGACAGCACTTGTGGCTATCGTTTATCTTTACTGCTTAATCTCAGTAATTAATGGTATCAGACAGCGTAGTAGTGGCGCGGTATTACAGCTGATCGGTCTGAGTATTTATATTGCCTCAATTCGTACTCAGTGGTTACCTTATGACTTTTATGAGCATCGCAATATTATTATAGGTACTTTAGTATTTCGTTATGCTCTACTGTTCTCTTACTTTCAACGTATTAGTCAGATGAGCAATAACTACAAAAAGCTCTCACAGCGTCTGTTAATAACGATTGAAAATCATAAAAAAGATATCGCCCGCGACTTACATGATGACTTAGGTCAACATTTATCAGCAGCCAAGCTACAGCTGCTATCGTATGACCAAGGTGAAACCAAACTATCTATGAGTTTTATTAAAGAAGAGATCAATGCCGCGATTTTGTCAACGCGCGAAATAATGGAGGGATTGCACCCTATGCTACTAGAGCGATATCGTTTCGATGAAGCGGTATTACAGGAAACTCGGCACTTGATGCGTTTGTATCCAGTAGAGATTGAACTCACTATAAGCAAAACAGGTTTTGATAAAGCTATAGAAAAACAGCTATTTCGCATCATTCAAGAGGCACTACACAACGCTATAAAGCATGGTAAAGCGAATCTACTTCATGTGCAATTGGCTGTTTATAAACATCAAATTCATTTAATCATAACGGACAATGGTGTCGGCTTTAATCCTAATGAGCTGCCTTTATCTTCAACCCATCAAGGTTTTGGTTTGATTAGTTTGCACGAGCGCGTTGCTCTAATTAATGGTAACTTGCAGCTGACTTCTATTAAAGGCGAAAGTACAACAATTAAAATAATACTACCTTATAAAAACAAAAGATTAGCTTTAAAATCTCTATAAAATAAACCGTTAGCTTTTGATGGTAACTCATAGCTATATAGTACTAATTGATATTAACCAAACCATAACTCACCGCTTTTACAATGGCTTGAGTGCGATTGGTTGCCTCTAGCTTTATAAAACAGTTCCTCATATGAAAACATACCGTACGCTGAGTAATACCTAGTTGATAAGCAATTTGTTTATTACTATTACCATCAACCGCGCAGATCAAAACCTCAACTTCGCGATCCGTTAGATGAGGTGCTATTGCTACCGTTTCTTGGGTTTGTATTTCGTCAAGTAATAAGGGCGATACAAAAATTTCGCCGATACTAACCTTTTCAATAGCAATTAATAAATCTTCAAATGCATTGTCTTTTAGTACATAGCCTGATAGCCCAAGAGATAGCAACTGCTGCGCTTTGTAGCCATCTTTCAACATAGTTAACGCAATCAATTGAGTAGGATAGTTTTGCGTCTTAACGGTGTCAATAATCTGCTCAATGCTCGCACCAGACATAGATAAGTCCATAAGAGCAATATCAGGCTGATAGCTGTTAATAATATCAAACGCCTCATCGCCATTCGTTGCACTTGCTAATAAATCAACCCAAGCCAGTTTATCAAACAGCATAATAAGACCTTCCAAAAATATTGGATGATCATCTGCAACAATCAATGTGATTAGGGTTTTCATTCATTCAGTATAGAGCATATAAAAAGCAGTATTAAGTTTTATTACTTAATACTGCTTTTTATTGATAATTTTTGTCAATAAAGATAATTATACTAGGGCGTCTTGATGACAATATAAGTGCTTTTATAATCAGTGCTTTTATAACTCAAGTAATTTTACTGTTTTAAACCTTTGAGCTTTAGACCTGAATCTCTAAAATTATGGTAAAATCGCGGGTTAACATTCCTGCTCAAATCTGCTTTATTTATTCAGCCTTATAGGTATCCGTATGACCGCACCAACCACACCTGCCTCTGTAGCACCCGCTTTATCATCAGACCTATCGCTTAACCTTGTTATCACTTGTGCTGATGGGCTTGAGATACCGCTACAGACTGAGCTGACCAGCTTCGGTATCCCCAGCGAAATCAAGAGTACTGGTCGCTTAACGGTTGTAGGGACACTAAAAGATCTATATACGATTTGTCTTTGGTCGCGGGTCGCCTCGCGGGTACTGATGCTGATTAAACGCAAAAACATCAATACCGAATACGATGTAGCAGAGCAGCTATATGGTCTGGCAAAGTCGATTAGTTGGACCGAAAAGTTCAATCTTGAGCAAACCTTTGCGATTCGCTTGTCTGTCGATAAACGCGTCGCTGTCAGTCAGCAGTTTGCTATGCTACGTATCAAAGACGCGATTGCCGATACCTTTAATGAAGTTTATGACAGTCGTCCCAATGTCGATAGTAAGAATCCAGACTTTGCTATTTTTGCGACAGTTAATGATAAGCAAGCTGAGCTATATTTAGACTTGTCTGGTACTAGCCTGCATCGCCGTGGTTATCGTGTAGCGATGACGGATGCACCACTCAAAGAAAACTTGGCAGCCGCCCTGCTTTATAGTGCTGGCTGGCATCTCCAAAACGCCTCTAATGATGCACCCTACTACAATGCACTGATCGATCCGATGTGTGGCTCGGGTACTTTTATCATCGAAGCCCTGCTCATGCATTGCGATTATGCGGTCGGTATCGATAAAGCCGCCAACCAGTTTGGTTTTTATCAGTGGCAGCATCATGATGACACGCTGTGGACAGCGATGATTGATGAGGCACAGACCCGATTCCGAGAGGGCTTAGCTATCGCTATTGAGCAGCCTGATACCCTACCGCTTATTCTAGGCTTTGATGCTGATAGCGGTGCTATATTAGCGACCCAAAAGAACCTAATAGCCGCAGGCCTGCAAGACTTGTTGCCGCTAATAGATCTTGAGACTCGCGCCCTTGATCAGCTCAAAGCTACTTTGCAGCCGATGGTTAAAGATGGCAGATTGAGCAATCCGCTAGTCATTACTAACCCGCCTTATGGTGAGCGCTTAGGCGATGAAGATTATATTCGTCCACTTTATCAAGCATTAGGACTGATCTTACAAGATAGTTTCGCAGGTAGTGGTGTTGATCCGATGATAGGTATCCTTGCCGCTAACGTTGAGCAAGTCGACATCTTACCTATTAGTGAGCCTAAGACTTTGCGCTGTCACAACGGTGCCATTACCGTTTATTTCCGCTATGGTCAGCTTATCGCTGGGCAAGTTGGCTCTCTGATGAGCCGCTTTGAAAAGCGTGAGATTGAGGTTGAAGAAGGCCTAGACTTTATCAATCGCTTGCAAAAGAACTTGGGTAAACTTAGAAAACAGGCGTCGAGAGAAAACGTCAGCAATATTCGTGTCTATGACGCTGATTTGCCTGATTTCAAAGTCGCCATCGACTTGTATGGCGATTACGTGCATGTGCAAGAATATGCGCCGCCCAAAACGATACCACCTGAGACCGCCAAAAAACGCTTTAATCTAGCGCTAATGGGTATCCGTGAAGTATTGGATATCAACCGCGAGCAAGTGTTTATCAAGACTCGTGCCCGTCAGTCGGGTAATGATCAATACAGCAAGCAAGGCAATACCGAGAAAAAAGGTAAATTTTATATCGCTCGTGAGGATGACGCTTACTTTTATGTCAATTTTACTGACTACTTAGATACGGGGTTGTTTATCGATCACCGTAATATGCGCGCACGTATCAAAGCCAATAGCCGCAACAAATCAGTGCTGAATTTATTTGCTTATACTTGTACTGCAAGCGTTCATTCGGCTTTAGCGGGTGCTAAAAAAGTCACTAGTGTTGACTTGTCACAGAATTATCTAGATTGGGGTAAGCAGAACTTTGTACTGAACGGTCTTGATGTCAGTCGCAATAACTATCAATTCGTCGCCGCTGATATATTTGAATGGATTAAAGATAATACTGAACAATTCGATATTATCTTTATCGATCCACCGACCTTTTCAAACTCCAAAAAGTTTCAAGGCACCTTTGACGTGCAGCGTGACCATGCTGCTCTAATCAACCGCGCTATGAATCGCTTGACGGCTGACGGCGTATTGTATTTCTCTAACAACTTTACTCGCTTTGAATTGGATGAGCAGTTAACTGAGCGCTACGATATCACTGATGTTACGCACCAAACCATAGGCTTTGACTTTAATATCAAAAAACCGATCCATCAGAGCTTTGAGATTCGTCATCGCTAAAGCAAGTTATTGCTAAGACGATTATAAGATGATCTGACTTTATTATTAGAAGGGTCATTTATATTAAAACAACATAAACGGGTACAATAATGACCTTATCGGCTTTGATTGGGTCATTTATTGTTGTTATGATAGAGCGCTATTACATAATATTATGTTAGTTAATTCTAAAATAATTTAATTCTAATAAAAAGGATAGTCCTATGGCTTTATCATTAAATAAAGGCGGTAATTTATCGCTAACCAAAACCGACCCAAATCTAACTAAGCTATTGATAGGGTTAGGTTGGGATGAGCGTGCAACCTCTGGTGCTGAATTTGATCTTGATGCTAGTGTGTTTTTATTAAGCACTGCGGGCAAAGTGCGCGGCGACCATGATTTTATCTTCTATAATCAATTAAAATCAGACAATGGCGCAGTCGAGCATACAGGTGACAACCGTACTGGCGAAGGTGATGGCGATGACGAGCTCGTAAAAGTTAATTTGACTCAAGTACCAGCCGATGTCGACAAAATCGTCGTTACAGTGACTATTCATGATGCTGCTGCGCGTAGTCAAAACTTTGGACAAGTTGCCAATGCGTTTATTCGTGTAGTGAACGAAGAGACAGGTACTGAAGTGGTACGCTTCGACTTAGCAGAGGACTATTCTGTAGAGACTGCTATGGTCTTTGGTGAAGTCTATCGCCATAATAATGAGTGGAAATTTCGTGCAGTAGGTCAAGGCTATTCAGGTGGCTTGCAAGCGATGTGTCAACAGTATGGCGTTGATATCTAATATTTTTTAGTGAATTTCATAAAGGGTTTAAGCTTATCATATAGGTTTAAGCCCTTTAATTTTGAGCGTTAATCCCTATAATAGGAGGGTTGATAATCAAGCGCTTATTTATTGGACATGAAGTTATTAGTAGTAAATTTTCCTACAATGCTTTATCTTCTTATTGTTTTTATAAATGGTATACAAAGCAAATTTTTATTATTCAATACTTTTTCAAAACCAGCTTACTTTGTGCTATTAGACAGGATATGTCATGAGACATTTTTATTTAGATTTTATCTTCACTGCTATCGCTTTAGCAGTAGCCGCATGGTGGGGATACTCTCACAGTGGCATAAGCGGGATGTTATCTACGCTATCGATTACTGCTATTTTGGCAGTAATGGAGATATCATTATCGTTCGATAACGCGGTAGTCAACGCTTCGGTATTGAAGCGCTGGGATGCCTTTTGGAAGATGATATTCTTAACCATCGGTATTTTAATCGCCGTATTCGGTATGCGTCTGGTGTTCCCTATTGTCATCGTCGCGGTCACCGCTGATCTTGGTATGATGGAAGTTATCACCCTTGCGCTAAACAACCCAGCAGAATACTCAGCGAAATTGCTGGCTCATCACGCTGAGATATCAGCGTTTGGTGGTATTTTCTTACTGCTTGTATTCTTGAACTTTGTCTTTGATGATAAAGAAGTCCATTGGTTTGATTGGCTTGAGAGCCGCTTGGCTAAATTCGGTCAAGTCGATGCGATGAGTGTATTTGTCGCGCTTATCGTGCTGATGGTTGCTGTCTCATTTGCCAATGAGACCCAAGCTGGTGCGGTGTTGATCGCAGGTATTTGGGGTATTTTGGTCTATCTTGGTGTGCAAGTGATATCAGGGTTGCTCGAAGGTGACTTGGAAGAAGAGCTGGACGAGCACGGTAATACTACTGGTCAGACCACTAGTGCTATCATGCGCGGTGGTATTATCGGCTTCTTATACTTAGAAGTACTCGATGCGTCGTTTAGTTTTGATGGCGTTATCGGTGCCTTTGCTATCACTAACGATGTTATCGTCATTATGCTAGGTCTAGCTATCGGTGCGATGTTCGTGCGTTCGATGACGATCTTTTTGGTCGACAAAGGCACGCTCGATGAGTTTATCTATCTTGAGCACGGTGCGCACTATGCTATCGGCGCATTAGCGGTTATTATGCTGCTATCGGTTAAGTTCCATGTACCGGAGCTGATCACAGGTCTTATCGGTATCGCCTTTATTGGTTGGGCGCTGTTAGCTTCGCTTAAACATCGTAAGATGGAAGCACTAAACGAGGCGAACAATCCTGAGCTAAAAACTCGGCAGTTAGACTAGTTCGTTAGTTTGAAATAGTTAGATAAGCAGGCCATAGCAATTAGTTGTTATGGCCTATTTTTATGCGGTAATTAATTTAGCTAATTCCTGCATATTATGCTGAGATTAACCTGAATATCGTAAGCTTCATTCAACCAAGCTCTACTTCCCTGCCAGCATCTTTTGCAACTTCGCTAATATCACACCGTACAAGGGTAAAAAGATAAGTATGCCCATTATCATCTTAAATAGATAATCTATAGTGCCGATCTCGATCCAATTGGCCGCCATAAAAGGGTCTGGACTTTTGTAGAAGGCAATGGCAAAAAAACAAAGACTATCGATTAAGTTACCAATAAGCGTCGATGCTAGAGGCGCAATCCACCAAGTTTTAAACTGGCGCAACTTATTAAAGACTCGAATGTCTAACAGCTGCCCAATGACATAAGCACTAAAGCTAGCTAAGACAATACGAAAGACAAATAAATTAAAATCTAGTAGCTGCTCATGACCGACGAATACCCCATTAGCAAACACTACTGAGAAATAATAAGAGATTATCAAAGCAGGCAACATAGCAAAGAGAATAATTCGTCTTGCTAATTGCTGACCAAACATACGCACGGTCAAATCCGTAATCAAAAAGATAAAGGGAAAGGTAACAGAGCCCCACGTAGTAATAAAGCCAAATAAGCTCACGGGTATCTGTACTAGATAATTACTAATAGCAATGACAAAAATGTGCAGGCCTACTAGCCAGAATAAAGCACGGCTGTAGCGAATGGATTGAATTGGAGTAGTTAAGATAGTACTGATGCTCATAGAAGAGTCCTTTTTTTAAATCAGGGTTGAGGGAACCTGAGCGCGCATATTATAAAGCAAAATGTTGATAATGGCTAACATGATTATGACGAAAGCGTTCAAATCATTTACGTTACAACTAAGATCCAAGTGTAATAGCGAGTGTAATATAGACACACAAAATACGACTTGCTTAGTCTGCACACGCTTAGTATAGTAAAGCTTGAAGATATATAGGGCTTAGGTTATGGTCAGTGTTACGACTGAATAATTTAAGCAAATATTTTATATATTTAACAGCTCAAATGCTTGAGTTTTTAAAATCCCAATTGACTTAATCGAACAATAAACTTATCTAATAAATCAAAGGACAATTTTATGGCTATTAGCTTATCGAAAGGCGGCAACGTAAACTTATCAAAAGAAGCACCAGGTCTGACTAACATTACTGTTGGTCTTGGCTGGGATCCACGTGCGACCGACGGTCAAGAGTTTGATTTAGATGCGATTGGCTTTTTGGTTAATGAAGGCGGTAAAGTGCGTAATGATCAAGACTTTATTTTCTTTAATAACTTAAAGTCAGATAATGGTGCTGTTGAGCACACAGGTGATAACCGTACTGGCGAAGGTGACGGCGATGATGAAGCTATCAAAGTCAATCTAGCAAGCATTCCAGCTGATGTGAATAAAGTCGCGCTTTGTGCCATTATTTATGAAGGTCAAGGTCGTAATCAGAACTTCGGTCAAGTAGGTGAAGCATACATTCGTATCGTCAATGATAATGGTGGTTCTGAGATTGCCCGTTATGACCTATCAGAAGATGGTAGTACAGAGACGGCTATGATCTTTGGTGAGCTATATCGTCATAGTGGTGATTGGAAATTCCGTGCCGTTGGTCAAGGCTTTAGTGGTGGATTGGGTCCATTAGCAGCATCATACGGTGTCAATGTATAAGTCTTACTAGACTACATAAAGGTAATAACTGAAATCTAAGCCTATTGGTTAATACCTATAAAGCTATCACGTGTGAGTTATTGACGCACCTGATAGCTTTAAAATTAATGACTACTTAATTTATAGAAGTATCTCACTTTATAAGAGCATCTCAATTATTAAACGATAGTATCATGAGGATCTATTCACTATGGCAGCGACTTTTAGCTTAATCGGTACAATTGAACCTTTTTTGCATTGTAATTTGCAAAAGGGCGATTCGATATATTGCGAAGCCAATGCGATGGTGATGATGGAGTCAAACCTTGAGCTCAAAGGTAAATTGCAAGGCGGACTTATGCAGTCGCTCATGCGCCGTTTTGCCAATGATGAATCGTTATTTCAGCAGCAGATTGAGGCGACGGGTGGCGAAGGCGATTGCTTGCTGGCCCCTACTCTCGATGGTGATATGCAGATACTGGACGTTGGCGCTCAGCAATATACTCTAAGCGACGGCGCCTTTGTTGCAGCGCAAACAGGTGTCGATATCAAGGCCAAGATTCAACGTAATCTTGGTGGTGCGGTATTTGGTGATACGGGCGGCTTTATGGTTATGCAAACTCAGGGCACTGGTCAAGTAGTGGTGTCAGGATTTGGCTCACTGTTTGAGATTGAAGTTACGCCAGGTAAAGATGTGGTTATCGATAACGGTCATGTGGTGTGCTGGGATTCCAACCTTGAATATAAGTTATCGGTATCAACTAGCAAGAAAAAAGGCTTTATGGGTAATATTATAAACTCTGTCACCAGCGGCGAAGGTATGGTATTGAACTTCTCGGGTAACGGCAAAGTGATTATCTGCTCACGTAATCGTGATAGCTATCAAGGCTGGCTACAAAGTATCCTCGGAACAAGCTCAGGAGGTCGCGGTGGCGGCGGTGGCTTTTTAGATAACATTTTATAATTATTAGCTATTTATAGTTATTGGCCGTAAGTACTCACTGCAACTCTAAACCTAGCAAAAATATTTTAAAGCTTTCATTATTTATAACTCATAAAAGGAATATAACATGGCAGTTAGTCTACAAAAAGGGCAGAAAATATCCCTGAGCAAAGAAGCAGGCGGTACGCTCACTCAGGTCAAGTTAGGTCTAGGCTGGGATGTTGCTCAAAATCCACAAGCACAAAAAGGTGGCGGTTTTTTAGGTAAACTGTTTGGCGGTGGTGGCGGTAGCGATGATTCTATCGATCTAGATGCCTCTTGCATTATGTTTGATAGCAATAAGCAGGCGGTTGATGCTATCTGGTTTAGCCAATTAAAATCAAAAGACGGTAGCATTGTGCATACGGGTGATAACCGTACCGGCGCAGGTGACGGCGATGACGAAGTCATCAATGTTGATCTCTCAAAAGTCCCAGCCAATGTAGTGTCGCTAGTCTTTACAGTGAATAGCTTTACGGGTCAAACTTTTGAAACTGTTGAAAATGCCTTTTGCCGTATTGTTAATGCCAATAATAACAGTGAAGTGGCACGTTATAACCTCTCCTCGCAAGGGACACACACCGCGATGATTATGGCAAAAGTATATCGTCATAATAATGAATGGAAAATGCATGCTATTGGCGAGACGGCCTCTGGTCGCACTTTTCATGACTTGATGCCTGCTATTGCTCCGCATGCTTAATTAAGCCGATACCATAACTCTATAAGACAAAAAAGCCCAGCTATTTAAATAGCTGGGCTTTTTCTTTTGAAAACATAAACCCTAGTTTTAAAATACCTATCTCTTTCATAAAAAACTAAAGTGGGTGTAGGGTGCGCCCCGCGCACCGATTACTTATCACAATATAGCTATTGGTGCGCATGGCACACTCTACAAAGGCTATCCCGTCCTGCAATAATTTTATGTAAAACAATCTACTTACGGCCACGCTTCCAGCTAAAACCCCAGTTAAAGGCTTTATCCATTTCTTGATGGCCTTTAAAATATTGGTTGATGCGCTCAACGTTGATACTGCCTTGTTGATTGACTAAACGTGCAATCGCACACATCGGCAGATTACCAGCGCCTTCGGTCAAGCGCGTCTCAATAGGTGGCTGCTCTGGGACATGCACCGTCACTACCCCATCAGTCTGCGCCCAGTTCGGTGCGCCCTCGTAGATAAAGGCAAAGATAAATACTTCTTCAATCTGTGCCCATTGCTGACCGTTAATATCGAGCCACTCACCGCCACTGACTTGACCTGTTCTATCATCAGCTCGCAAGCAAACAAAAGGCGCAGTCTGCAGGCTACCAAAGCGATTTCCCAAGGCTTGAATCAAGGTTTTTTCGCCATTTTTCAGGTGTATCATTGCGCCCACATCAAGATCAATACCGCTAGCACCATGTGACTTAAATAAATCGCCTAGCAAGCCTTTTTTCGGTGCGGCTTTGTCTACATTAGGACGCTGATTCCAGTTTAAGTTAACCGATATCTTGCCAAAATCATCACGTTTGGTCAGGTTGATACTGGTTTGGTTTTTGGTTAAAGTGATTTTGCTAAGATTAATATTTGAGGGTGTAGCAGTTGTCGAAGAATTAGTAGTAGGAATCGGTGGCGGTGTACTTGTCTGATTTGCATTGCCTGCTCTTGTAGTATTAATCAGCTGGGGCTTTTGCGTATTAATCGAATGATTGTTAACTGGTGGCGTGGTTGCTTCATCGGCAATCTCAACACCAAAGTGCTCAGATAATGGCTTCAGTCCGCCTGCAAAACCTTGGGCGATAAAACGGAACTTCCAACTGCCCTGACGACGATAACATTCGGCTAAGATAATAGCTTTTTCATCGCGTCCACTGCTACTCAGCTGACAGGTCAATAGCACTTGACTGCCCTGCAATACTTGAATATCGACATCGCCAAGCTGCGATAAGGTTTGATCACTTGAGAACGCTAAGGCAATTTTATCGATAGCAGCAGGCTGGCTCGATAAATTAATATCAAAAAATCCATCGCTGTCATGACCACGAAAGCTAACACTATTATCATCACTACTCTTTTGACCATAAAAAATCATATCGCCATCACCGCGCACTTTGCCATCAGCGGTTAAGCGATAGGCGGCGCAGTCGATAGCGTTTTGGCTTAATATACGAATGCTGATATTATCGGTTGGCAGTGGCGCATTGGCGCCAGCGATTAGGGTTTGACTCATAGTATTTGTCCTTAAATTTATAATAATTAATGCGGGTCTATTGATGCCTGTTTCACTATTGTCATATAGTAGCATGGATAAAGAGCTACTTTTATAGCGACTTCTAAGCTTTATAACTGCCTGTCAAACCTACATCCAAAAACGAGCTTTTAATCTTAGCAGGCTATAAACATTTATATTTTGCCGCAGTTGTATATAATGACGATGACTTATATTTAGGGTGTTTTGAGAATATTATGGATACTATTAATAATAGCGATATACAAGAAAAACCAGTTGCTGCATGGCTCGCCGAAGGTCAGTCCAGCCAGCGTGATATGCTCGCCAGCTTACAAAGCCTAAAAGCTGACGCTGCAACGCCTTTTTCTATTATCGCCTCACATCGTCATAATCGTGCTGAGATTTTTGAATATGCTGACGAGGTCTATTTAGAGCCTTATGTTAGCAATGATGGTAGTGAAGACGTGACAGCTGAGCCTATCGGACCACGCTGGCAGTTTGTACTAGAAAATGCTCGGCAGAATAATGTCAAAGTATTATTGACTGGTCGTAACGGTATCGACTATGAAATACATAGAGAGCAGTTCACTGCGGCCGGTATTCGGCTATTAACTGGTGCAACTAGCGTAGAGGCACTGGCCTCAATTGAAGACAAATTTGCCTTTATGCAGCATTGTCACCTACATGGTATTCCAGTGGCGCAGGCTTGGCGTTTTGATACTACTGATGAGCTCAAATCTTTATTGACCAAGCACGATTATCAGCCGCTATGTGTCAAGCCTGTCACGGGGATCTTTGCGCAAGGGTTTTGGCGACTTGATACAGGTAAAGAGACTGGTGAGCACTACGATAGCTTTGAGCACCTGTATTTTACAGAAGAGAAAAAGATTAATACTGCGCAGTTTATTGAAGCTTACGATAATAGTCAGATCATCAAAGAGCGCCCGATTCCGATGCTACTGATGCCTTATTTATCAGGACGTGAGTATTCTATAGATGTGGTCTGTGAATATGGCGAGGTACTTGCCGCTGTCACTCGCTATAAGACGGGAAAAATTCAGCATATCGGCTATGATGAGTCGGTCATGGCGGTAGTCATTCCCTTAATAAAAGCCTTTGGCTGTGATGGAATCGTCAGTGTGCAGACTAAACAAAATGATGACGGTCAGCACTGTGTGCTGGAGATAAACAGTCGGCCTGCTGGTGGGATCAGTTATACCACTCATAGCGGAGTTGACTTAACGCAAATAGCGTTTGGCTATTGGTTAGGCTTAACGGCTAAGCCCAGACTAGAAGACATTATTGAGCAAATTACACCCTGTCAGGTACGCTCAGTGATGACTAGTGTAAAGATTGAGGGAGAAATAGTTGAGTGAAATTTAAACTGTGTTAACTTCTAATACCTAATTTATACCCAAAACAACTTTTTAACCGATCACAAATAATTAATAAAATTAACTGGTTATGAACAGGTGATCTAGAAATCGTCCAATGTAAATAATGCAATTTGGGCATGCTTATTCACCGCACAGGTGACTTGTGAGAACCGTCTAAAAACTGCATGTTAATTTACTCTAAGTACAGCTTTTCGTCTTGCGCTTCGGGTAATGATCTCCCAGACACTTACTAATCCTAGCTCATTGCAAGGGAAATGCTTTATAGAGTGCTTTCACAGAATACAGAGGTTTATTTATATAGCCATAAAATATGAAGATAAACGTTTTATTTTACGAATACCGTTAATATGATTTATATTATTAATAATTAAGTTGATGTTCTATCATTTTTAGCTAAGGTAAATAAATTCATGAACCCACCCAAAAAACATCATTATGTACCACAGTTTTTTTTAAAGCCTTGGCTTACCAATGGAATGCTTAGTTGTTACATTATAAAAGAAGATAAGACTTTTAAAAGCCCAACTAGGAAAACTGCTCTTGAAAACAATTTATATATGTTTGATGGTGATGAGATAGAGTCTCAATTTCTTTCTCCTTTTATAGACAATCTTTTAGACAATGATGTAATAAAAGTTAGAAATAAAAGTTGGAAAGATTTATCTTCTCGTACCAAAAGTAACTTTTTCAAGTTTCTAGTTCTTCTTGATGCTAGAAATCCACAATCTTTAAAATCAATATCAAGTGGCTATGAAGAAATTAAAAACAAAGTAGAGTTGACAAAAATAGAAGATGGTTTTGAGGATTTGATAAATAATGAACATTATGTATTCCTATGCATAGCTATTCACGAACTCAACCTTAAAGTTAAAAAACCTTTGCCAGAAGAAAATAACGTTTTTAAGACTAGTTTATACAATATGTATATGAAAATTAGCAGTTTAATAGATGCTAATGAGTTGTTTCCAAGCTTTCAATCCATATTAATAAAAAAAAACTTACATTGTTTAGAAATAAATATAGAGCGAGATAGGTTTGTTACGTCAACAGTGCCTGTTAGAAAAATGGGTAACTATAATGGTAATTATTTAACAAATGTAAATATCAGTCCAAGAAAATCTTTAATCTTTAGCAACAATATAGATTATATAAATAAATTTGTAGATCTAACCACAGAACAAAAAATAAATGAAATAAATTATTTTAATATCAATAAAATGCCTAATTCTTTTCAACCAGAAAGAATTATACTGCCTAGCGATATAGAACTTAGCTACGTAAAAAACATGCTTAAACGTAAAGCATAGCTTCTATTGATATCGTTGAAGCTATCGTTATTAATTTACCCCATCGTAAAGGTTATCTATTAGAGCTCTAAAAACTGCATACAAATCTTAAGTTTTTAATTTCTACTTAAAGTATAGCTTTCTGACCTATAACTCAAGCAAAGCTATATTATCCATCTGTCTGCCCTCATTAAAGCTTTTTCCATATCTTAACTTTCAATTCAACTCATCAAAGCGTTTTATCATATAAATCATCAACAACAGCGCGACAAAGGCAATAGCTGCACCGACGAAACCGACGCTTGAAATTGAGATATAAGTAACCGCATATCCACCGAGCAAAGCTCCCATGCCTATGCCTAAATTGATAACAGCAGAGAACATCGCCATCACCATATCCTGCGCATTGATATCAATCTCAATGACTTTTGATTGAATGGTGAGCATCAGTAGTAGCATAGCAGTGCCCCAAATCACGGTAATGATACTGAACCACCAAATTGACGTCACCGTCCATAGCATCAGCAGCATAGATACCAATATCAGTATTGTAGAGACTAACATCATTATTACAGTGGATGTATCGCTCCAACGACTAAAGATATAGCTGCCGATAAGCCCTGCACAGCCGAATAATAGTAGTATAAAAGTGACTGAGTTTTCGCTAAGCGATCCGACCCGATTCATAAAGGGTTCGATATAAGAGTAAGCGGCATAATCAGCGGTAAATACGACGAAGCAAAATAGATATAAACACACCAACAAGGGGTTTTTTAATAGTTCTGGAAGCTTTTTAAACGACCCATCAAACATACTAGGCAAGTTTGGCAGTAGCTTTGCCTGTAAAACAAACACGATAAAAGCAATAATACCGATACCTGCAAAGGTGGTACGCCAACCAAACCATTGACCTAGTATCCGCCCAATAGGCACACCTAATACTAGCGCTAGTGACGTACCTGTCGCTAATATGCTCAGTGCTAAAGCCCTTTTACCTTCAGGTGCTACGCGCAAGGTTATAGCGGCGGTGATTGCCCAGAATATCGCATGAGAAAAAGCGATACCTACCCGACTAATAAGCAAGACCTGAAAGCTCCAGGCAAACACTGATAACGCGTGGCTGGCGATAAATACTACAAATAGCGCCAGTAGTAAGCGCTTACGCTCAAGTCTGCTAGTCAATAACATCAAGGGCAATGACATCGCAGCGACGACCCACGCATACAGAGTCAACATCCATCCTGTTTCAGCGGTAGTGATAGAAAAATCTTTGGCAATATCACTGAGTAATGCTACAGGAACAAACTCTGTGGTATTAATAACGAACGCGCTAATCCCCATTAAGATGACGCGAAAGTATTGGGTGCGTACAGAGACGGTATCCGCTTCAAATTGAGCTGTCATATGATCTACTCAAAAAATGCTAATTTAATAAAATTAGCTTGAGATTGGCGATAGGAGCTTAAACGAAACTTAATATTTGTACTCATTGATTTTTGATTATCTAACAGCTTAGTATGAATGGCAATGAATAAAATAGTGTTCAGAAGTCTTATGCCAAGCCCATAAAGAAAAGCATTAGAATAAGCCAATGTTATCGGTCTATAATAACGACAAAGACTCTACAAAATATCGATAACCGCTCCATAAGATATCGATAATAGTATAATTATGCAGTATATTTTGATTCGAGGCGCGCAATGACAGTACAGAATACTTTAGTATTAGGCGCTAATACCGTTATTGAGCAAGCGCAGTGCTCAGTTGCTTTTACTACGCCTGATAATCTTAGCTTTGGTCAGCAGCTAGGACTGTTATGGTTACCTTTAGATGCCAGTCGCAAAGCGGCTTGTAGTCCTGCTTATTTGCATGAGCCAAAAGACTGGGCGAAGTTGGATAGTACTGATACGCCAAGCGCGTGGCAACTTAACTTACAAGACTTATTTAACAACCAAAACGTCAGCTTTTTACAGCTCATCGCTTATGCTTATCATGAGCCAACGCTTAACTTGCCAGCCGTTGAGCTAAACAAAGTCAATTTGCGCTTAAATGATGGCGCTATCACGTACGACTTTGCTACCACCGAGCGCCATGTAAAAGCCGCTATCGTACTGGAGATCTACCAGCGCAACGGTCAGTATAAATGCCGTGCCTTAGGTGAGGCCTCTACTCAAGGGCTAAATAGTTTAGAGCAGCGGGTACAAGTCAGTCTCGATATCAGGCCGCCCAATGTTCATGAGCTCATTCAAGATGCTCAGCGCCAGCAAAACCAGCCTGTCAGTAATAATGATGCGCGTCCGCCAAGACAAGTTCAAACGGGCGAAACGTGGACGGGTACGGCATTTGCCATTGATGAATATCATTTATTAACTTGCTATCATGTGATCGAATCAGCCAATCTAGTCGGTATTCGTCAGCAGGGTCAGCCCGATCGCGAGGCGCAAGTGGTACTTAGTGATATCGGCAGCGACTCAGCGATCATTCGAGTCAATGAGTCACTTCCCCACTACCTTCCATTAGTACAGCGCTGTAGTGATATCTTGGGCGAGACAATTACGACATTAGGCTTTCCGCTGTCTGGACTTAGTAGTCAACTGCAAGTGACTCAAGGCTGTATCTCAGGCTTGACTGGCTCTGGCGATGATATTCGTTATATACAGTTTACCGCGCCGATTCAGCCTGGCTCTAGTGGCAGTCCACTGCTATTGCCAACGGGCGAAGTAGTCGGTATGGTGACGTCCAGCTTTGTCCATGAGCACGCGCAAAACTTAAACTATGCGGTAAAATTTCAGTTGTTATCAGCGCTATTGGCCAGCGCTGGTATTAGTTTGGATAATGCATCTACTAATAAAACAACTTTATCAAAAATGAGTGCATTATTATCAACGCCGCAGCTCAGTAAACAAAGTCGCAGTGCGCTATGGCTCGTCGGCTGTGAAGGTTAAGCAAGTTTTAAAACTATAAAATAGTCAAAGTTTCACTGAGGAATAAGATGTCAGATAAGCAAAAAAGTACAACCATTACCCTACCACGGGGTACGCTTGATTTAACCTATCAAACCAATAATGTGGCTGGTAGTGATAGCGCTTATGAGTTAGAAGACCTACTCGGTTTCGCTCAACGCATTAATCCTAAACGCGCATTTTTATTCGTCTCAAAAGTATTAGGCCGTCATATTCCCGTTGCGCCAAGTATCATGCGTCGTGCTTTTACCGATTTAGCTAATTTAGTACCTGGTGATTTACCTGAGCCAATTTTAGTGATTGGTATGGCAGAGACTGCTGTAGGACTATCCGCTGGTGTGCATCAAGCATTGCAAATGCGCTATCCCAATGCACTATTACTAAACTCTACTCGTCACGCACAGCATGATGATGCCAGCGATGGGAATAATACTGAAACACTGCTTACCACCTTTAGCGAAGACCACAGCCATGCCAGCCAGCATTTGATTTATCAAAGTGCTGATAAAGTGACCCAAGCGCAATTGCTCGCTAGTAAAACGGTCATCATGGTCGATGATGAGGCCTCAACAGGCAATACTTGTATCAACGTAGTCACTGCCTTACGCGATGCAGGACTGACGCAATTAGAGCAAGTGCATCTGACCACTTTGGTCGATTGGTCATTAGCTCAAACTGGTATGGATGATACTGTTTCTGATAAGATCGCTTCACGTTTGCCGAATATTAACTTTTATCGGCATCATCTATTATCTGGTGCTTGGCAATGGACTGATGCTCCCAATCCTGAGGCGATTACTATGCCATCGGTTGATACTACTGCAGCAGGCTCTCAACCTATATTATCGACTGGCAATTGGGGCCGCTTCCCGACTGTAGATAGTACTGATGGATTTGGTAATTATCTAAATCAATTTAAAAAGGCTTTTGCGCTTTTTCAAAATATAGACAGTGATTCGCAAGCCAGTTTCGACCAAGATCAGCTACCAAAGAGAATTTTAGTATTAGGCAGTAACGAATTTGTCTGGTTGCCATTTTTATTAGCAGAATGGTTAGAGCAGAATACAAACGCCAATCATGCAAAACATGATATCAAATTTAGTGCGCTTACTCGCTCCCCGATTGCGCTTGGTGGTGCGATTACGACTATGATGAGCTTTACCGATAATTACGGGCTAGGTATGACCAACTTTGTCTATAACGTAGACTCAAAGGATTGGGACTTGATTGTATTATGTGTGGAAACGTCAGCAGATAGTGTCGATGCGATGTGGCAGGATTTGGATAATGTGTTGGTGGTGAGTGCTGATATATGACTATCCCATTCTTCCAGCCAAACCCAAACATTATCAAACCCTACGCGCTAATGGATTTGGATGATACGCTGTTTCAGACCCAGCGTAAGATTGACGCTTGGGATTTAGTAGCTAACGATTCTGAGAGTTTAGTTTGCGCGACGGTTAATAAAAAAGATGAACCGCTTAGCTTTATGACTACTCGCCAAGCTAACTTTTTTAATTGGTTACTCGTCAGCACTGAATTGATAGTGGTAACCGCTCGTGATACTAGCGAAATTAAACGTGTAAAACTACCCTTTAGCAGCTGGCAAGTACTGACCCATGGCGCGATTGTTCTAATGCCAAATGGCGCGCGACTGGACGCTTGGCAACAGCATATTTATAATGAGCTTGAGCCATTACAGGACAAACTCAATCAGCTTAGCGAACTGTTTGCTAGTCATAGTAAAAACGATACTAGTCAGCTAGTATTTACGCCACATAAAGATACTTTTAATGGTGGTAATAGCAATAATAATGGCTCTAGCGAGCACGAATTAACGATTTATTTAGCAATTAAGCACGCGCAAAAAGATCATCAAGCGCTGATTGAGCTTGCTAATAAATTACCCTCGTTAATACGTGATTTTGATCAGCATTTTTATGTGCATGTAAATGCTAATAATTTAGCGATTCTGCCGCATGCTATTCATAAGCGCCATGCGGTACAATTCTTACTAGAGCATCATTTAGACAATACGCGACCCAGTTTTGGCTTTGGTGATAGCTTAGCAGATTTGCCATTTCTACAATTATTGGACTGGTATGGCATGCCCAATCATGGTCAGTTACATTCAGCTTTAAATAATTTTTAATACTTATACATAATTTTAGCATCTCTATCTTTAGCCCTACTGATCACAGAGCCTTCTATGACACATTCTAATTTGCCGCCTATCGAAAGCTTTGGTTCAGGCAGCTATCTGCCATCCGATGTCACTGTACTGCTAGACATAGTCGATAAAACGACAGTCGCTGATGTTCCTGTGAGTGAAAAAGAAGCCTTGATTCAAAGCGGTCAGCGCCATTATTCAGATATGTTGACCTTGGAGCAAGCGCCAAGCGCCATGCACGATCAGCTTTATAAGCAAGCATTGGATCAAGGAGCGCCACGTACTGCCACTGACATTGCAAATTTAGCTTTTACGCTACATCACATTTTTAATGATAAAGTTAATAGCGAGCATCCTCTAATATTAGTCAGTTTAGTCCGTGCAGGATTGCCCGTTGGGGTATTATTACAACGCGCCCTAAAAGATGCTAACCGCACTTATCATCTGCCAAGTCAGCATTATGGCATTAGCATTATTCGTGACCGCGGCCTCGATAGTATCGCGTTACAGCTTATTTTAGACAAGTATCCAGATAGTCCAATCGTATTCGTTGATGGTTGGACAGGCAAAGGAGCTATTTATCAGGAGTTAGCGCGTAGCCTTGAGCCGTTCAACGACTCTACTCATGCCAATTATAATAACTTTTTTCATCAGGGCACGGACATCATTCCCCTATTGACCCTTGCTGATCCTGCTGGCGTGGCTTGGCTTGCTGCCAGTACAGATGATTGGCTGATACCATCAGGATTATTAAATAGCACCGTATCAGGATTGATCTCGCGCAGTCTTTATACTGATCCTGAATCAGGTCTACATCGCAGCGTGTTTTATGACAACTTAGTAGAGAGTGATAATAGCTTAGCATTTATTGATACTATCGATACGCTAAGGCAGTCATTGGCTATGACCACTCGATTACTAGCGAGATTTGAGCATCCACGTTACCAAACGGCTGATTTAATTGATACTTTGGCTGATCAATATAAGATAACCAATCGCAATCGTATCAAGCCAACTATTGCAGAGGCAACAAGAGCGATATTACGCCGTGATCCTGAGCAAGTATTGTTAGCCTCTGCCGATCATCCTGACACCAGACTGTTACGTCATTTATGTGCCCAGCGTAATATTGAAATTACGGTATTAGGTGATAAAATACTGCCTTATCAAGCCATTACTATTATCAAACAACGTACGGCTCATATTTAAAATTCGGCTTTTATGCTAACTTTACCTTACTATTTATCACACTGATTATGGATGATATGACAGACAACGAATCCAACCTTTATAACTCTACTCAGTCTTACGCTACGCTTATCACTGAGCGTCATGCGATGATTAAGCCACACGCCCATCATCCTTATCAATTGGGTGCCAGCCTATATATGCCTGCTACTCGCCAAGATATCTGGCAGGTCATCAAGCGCGATAAGCTGCCAACGATCAATAGCATTATCATCTGCTTAGAGGATTCGGTGAGTCATAGTGATGTTGAGCTGGCGCTTACTCGGCTGCAAATCTTGCTCGATAATTGGGCATTGCATGTGCATAGTATTAATGAACCCTCAAGACAAGATGCCACTCATCTACAGCAGCAAAACAATCAGCCGACGCGACCTCTAGTATTTGTGCGCGCGCGAAACCCTATGATGCTACAAAAGCTGGCTGATTTTAGGCATATCGAGCTACTTGATGGTTTTGTACTGCCCAAAGTTGATATGTATAGCTTGTCAAATTGGCGTATGGCTTGTCAGAACTTGAGTGCTGAGCAATTATTAATGCCAACGCTTGAGACCGCCGCGTTGTTCAACCCGCATCATAATCAAGAGCTGGCGATTGGTTTTAAAGAAGCCTTTAGTCAGCCTATTTTTGCGCTACGCATCGGTGGCAATGACTTATTTGCCGCATTGCGTTTGCGTCGCCCCAAAAACAATATTATTTATGACACCCCCATCGGTACGCTGGCTTATCAGTTACTTGGCTGCTTTGTGCCCCATGGCTTTTATTTGAGTGCGCCTGTGTTTGAGTATTTGGATCAGCCAATGCTCTTTATGCAGGAGTTAAACCGTGATGTCAGCTTAGGACTCGTTGGCAAAACCGTCATTCATCCGAGTCAAATCGCTTTAGTTCAGCAAGCTTACTGTGTGCCGACTAGCATGCTTGATGAAGCGCAAGCAATACTACATAGCGAGGCCAAAGCCGTATTTAAGTATAATAATACTATGCTAGAGCCTGCCACTCATCGTGCATGGGCGGATGAAGTCATCAATCGAGCTCAAGTATTCGGCACGATCAATGATGGTAACAGTGACTATAAACCACTGCTTTGAGCTCATAGATTTCAGATAAAAAGCCGCTCTCAAATATTTGAGAGCGGCTTTTTATTTGCTTAGATTCAACTTATTAGCATAAATAATTAAACACAGCTGTTCAAGAATTTACTCATTACCGTATTCACTTGTTCAGGCTCTTCAACGGTTGAAGTATGACCTGAGCCTTTAATCACTGCCATCTTTGATCCTTTGATCGCAAAATGCATACGTTCAGCCTTAGTATAAGGGGTGGCAACATCTTCATCACCTACAATGACTAAAGTTGGCGTGGTAATCTCACCGAGCCGATCATAAATACCCTCTCGCTCTATAACGCCCATAGTCGCTTTGACGACCCCCTCTTTACGGTTGCTATTTAACAGAGACAGCCATTCTTTGTTATCGACCTTGCGGGCTTTATCTGCCAAAAAGGTACTACCAAACATAATAGGCATCACCTTTTTGCTCACCCGTTTCATGCCCAGCCACTTGATGGCCGTCACTAGTTTCTTATAATTTGGGATATTAGTAGGGTCTTCGGCATCAGCTGAGGTATCTATTAGAGTAAGCGAATTCAATAACTCTGGTCGTTTTATAGCGACACGTTGCCCGACAAAACCACCCATCGACAGACCTACATAATGACAGCTATCAATATCTAGCGCCTCAAGTAATCCAATGGCATCATCGGCTAAGGTGTCCATGTCATAGCCGTCTTTGGTAATCTGAGACTGCCCTTGCCCGCGAAAATCAAACGCGATACAGCGATAATCCTTGGCAAAATGCGCGACTTGCTTATCATAGATTTTGGTACTCCACAGCAAGCCATGGGCGAATAATATGACGGGCTTAGTAGTATCGCTTGGCGCACTGTCTTCGTAATATATAGTGGTGTTATTTAGCTGAATATTGGGCATGATGACTTCCTTGTTGTTATACATTGTAGATAAAATAATGGATTAATAAGTTGAGTGCTTATACTTGCATCAAGCTTTTAGCATAAGTTAGAAACTATCCATTTGATAGCAAAATTTTTGAATACCAAGTTCTAGGATCTGAGTTCTAGGATTTATATTGATACCCTAGAGGTTCATAGAATCCACTTTTATAATAATGCCAAACTGCTATAGTTGTTAGCACCAATCATCAGCATGACACCAGTTATTATAATCACTTAAACAAGGATACATTGTATGCCGCAGCCTACTGTCGATTATCAAATGAAAGATCATATCGCTACTATCACTATGAACGATCCTAAGACTTTAAATGCCTTTAGCACTACTCTAAAAGACGCCATGATGAATGCACTCAATAAAGCGGATGACGATAGCCAAGTCCGTGTGATTGTCTTGCAAGGCGCAGGCGGCAGTTTCTCCAGTGGCGGTCATATTGGTGAGATGCTTGAGAACGGTATGGAAGGTGACGCCTTATCTGACAAACTCAACTTTATGGTCGGCGAAGTTGGTCAAATTAGCCTAAAGCTACGCGCTATTCATAAGCCAATTATCGCCAAGTTAGAAGGTGCGGTCGCAGGTGCTGGCATGAACTTAGCGCTTACTTGCGACTTTCGTATTGCGGCTGATAATGCCAAATTCGTACAGGCATTCGTGAATATTGGTCTAGTACCTGATGCAGGTGGTATTTATTTATTAACTCAATTAATCGGTGTGGCAAAAACCACTGAAATGGTCATGCTCGGAGACAAGCTTAAAGCGGAAGATATGGCACGCTTAAACTTAGTCAATCAAGTAGTCAGCATGAATGAATTGGATGCCACCGTACTAGCATTGGCAACGCGTTTGAGTCAATTACCTGGTAAGGCGCTAGCCTCTATGAAGCATATGATTAATATCCACAGCTTTATGGGGCTGAATGAAGCACTGGATATGGAAGTGGAACAGCAGACTATGCTCGCCAAAACGGATGACTTTAAAGAAGGAATTAGCGCCTTTATGGAGAAGCGTAAGCCTGTTTATGTGGGTAGGTAGAATAGTATTTATGTCATACTGCTGCGTGTTAAGTACTGAATTATAATAAAACTCAAGAGGTTATTTTTGGCAAAATTAATAGCTCCTCCGTTTACCATTAGCGACGACACGCTCAACTATATCATTGAAATCTCTCAAAAAATTGGTCAACTGCAAGTGCAGTATGATCGGCAATTACACTTGAGAAAAAACAATCGATTGCGCTCTATTCAGTCATCGCTAGCGATTGAAAATAATAGTTTAAGTCTAGAACAAGTCACCGATATCATAAATGGTAAGCGAGTATTTGGCGCTCCAAAAGAGATTCAGGAAGTAAAGAACGCTTACGACGCTTATGAGCGTATAGATCAGTTTGATCCCTTTAGCGTTGATGATTTCTTATTAGCGCATCAATTAATGACTAATAAGCTTGTAGAAGAATCAGGACAGTTTCGCTATAGCGATGTCGGAATTTACGACTCTCAAGGTCGAGTCATTCACATGGGAGCACGCCCACAGTTTGTACCTAAATTAGTTAGTGATCTTCTAAAATGGGCACATCAAAGCAATACTCCTGCACTTATAAAAAGTGCTGTAGTACATTATGAAATAGAAGTTATTCACCCCTTTGCTGATGGTAACGGACGTATGGGGCGCTTATGGCAAACCATAATATTAAACTCTTGGAATCCTATTTTTGCATGGTTACCCATTGAAACTATGGTTTTTGAACACCAAAATGAATATTACGAGGTTTTAGGTAGGGCTGACAAAAATAATGATTCAACTGTGTTTATTGAATTTATACTTGAGATGATCATCAAAACGCTCAATAGCTATACTACAGATAAAGTGAGCGATAAAGTGAGCGATAAAGTGAGCGATAAAACTGAAATCAAACTTAATAAGACTGAACAGAAAGTTTATGATCTACTCTATCAACACCTTATTATCAATGGCGATATAGATAATCAACAGGCGCAAGACTTGTCAAACCGATCATCCGCTACCGTCAGACGTTATTTGACTAAGTTCGTTACCTTAGGATTGTTACAAGCCGAAGGTGAGAGAAAAACTCGTAAATATCGATTATTAAAAGATTAGAATTATCGTTCAACATTCTTAGCACATACATTTAGAGTTTCACCATAAATAAACCCCGCATCATTACGACACGGGGTTTATTTTTAAATATTCAAAATTTTCAAACCTAAAACTTAGGTCAACTGAGCAACGCTAATTTTATCAGCCTCTTCAGTGTATTCTTCCATACGGTCGAAGTTCATGTACTTATACACTTCATCGCCCATACTATTCAGCATACCAGCGTACTGCTGATACTCTTCGTTCGTTGGCAGTTTACCTAATACTGCTGCAACTGCTGCAACTTCAGCAGACGCTAGATAGACGTTAGCGCCTTGACCTAGACGATTCGGGAAGTTACGCGTAGAGGTAGATACGGCGGTAGACTTAGGAGCGATACGTGCTTGGTTACCCATGCATAATGAACAACCTGGCATCTCAGTACGAGCGCCCGCTTGCGCATAGATGTTGTAATAGCCTTCTTCCATCAACTGACGCGCATCCATCTTAGTCGGTGGCGCAATCCATAGACGAGTCTTGAGGCTACCTGCTGGCACGTCTTGCAGTAGTTTACCTGCAGCACGGAAGTGACCGATGTTAGTCATACAAGAACCAATGAACACTTCGTCAATGGTATCGCCTGCGACATCCGCTAAAGTCTTAGCATCATCAGGATCATTCGGGCAGCACAGGATCGGCTCTTTGATCGTGCTCATATCGATAGTCATATCAATAGTGTATTCAGCATCTTCGTCAGCACGCATTAGGCTTGGATTAGCCAGCCACTCTTGCATCTGCTCAACACGACGACTAATAGTACGTGCGTCGCCATAGCCTTCAGAGATCATCCACTTAAGCAGCGTCACGTTAGAGTTTAGATACTCAGTCAGAGACTCTTCAGACAAGGTAATTGTACAACCTGCGGCACTACGCTCAGCTGAGGCATCAGATAATTCAAACGCTTGCTCAAGAGTTAAGTCTTCTAGACCTTCAATCTCAAGGATACGACCGTTGAACTCGTTGATTTTGCCTTTTTTATCGACAGTCAATAAGCCATCTTTGATCGCTTGATAAGGAATAGCATGGACCAAATCACGTAGCGTGATACCAGGCTGACGCTCACCTACGAAACGCACACGTACTGATTCAGGCATATCAAGTGGCATAACACCCGTAGCCGCAGCAAAAGCCACTAGACCAGAACCTGCTGGGAATGAGATACCCATTGGGAAACGAGTATGCGAGTCACCACCAGTACCTACGGTATCTGGCAGTAGCATACGGTTCAACCATGAGTGAATAATACCATCGCCTGGACGTAAGCTGACACCGCCACGGTTCATGATAAAGTCAGGTAGCGTATGCTGAGTCTCGACGTCGACTGGCTTTGGATAAGCAGCCGTATGACAGAAAGACTGTAATACTAGATCTGCTTGGAAACCTAAACACGCTAAGTCTTTTAGCTCATCACGGGTCATAGGGCCAGTAGTATCTTGCGAGCCGACTGTGGTCATTTTTGGTTCACAGTACATGCCTGGGCGTACACCTGGTAGGCCACAAGCTTTACCGACCATTTTTTGTGCTAAGGTATAGCCTTTGCCCGTATCTACTGGCTCTTCTGGCTTGGCAAAGACGTCAGAATGCTCAAGACCCATATATTCGCGAGCACGATTGGTCAAACCGCGACCAACGATCAATGGAATACGGCCACCAGCACGGACTTCATCAAGCAATGTTGGTGAATTTAGCTTGAAGGTTGATAATACTTCATCAGAGTCATGGGTAGTGATTTTGCCTTCATACGGATAAATATCGAACACATCACCCATGTTTAGGTTATCAACGTTGATTTTTTCAATAGGTAGTGCGCCTGAATCTTCCATGGTGTTAAAGAAGATAGGAGCAATATTATTACCCAGTACTAGACCGCCACCACGTTTGTTTGGCACGTTAGGGATATCTTCACCCATTAGCCATAGTACTGAGTTAGTCGCAGATTTACGGCTAGAGCCTGTACCAACCACATCACCGACATAAGCTAATGGAAAGCCTTTTTCTTTTAGAATTTCAATCTGCTTCATTGAGCCGACCACACCCTCGTCATCAGCGACAATGCCATCACGAGAGTTTTTGTGCATAGCTAAGGCATGTAATGGAATATCAGGACGGCTCCACGCATCTTGCGCAGGAGATAAATCATCAGTATTGGTCTCGCCTGTGACTTTAAACGTCGTATACGTTGACTTCTCAGGTACTGCCGCGCGATTAGTGAACCACTCAGCATCAGCCCAAGACTGGACGACTTCTTTAGCGATAGTATTGCCCGCTTCAGATTTTTCAGTCACATCATTGAACGCATCAAATACTAGCAAGGTTTTCTTTAGTGCCTCAGCAGCCTCTTGTGCAACCTCTTGGTCATCTAAAGCGGCAACTAATGGCTGTACGTTGTAGCCACCCTGCATCGTACCTAAGATCTCAACCGCTTTTTTCTTATTAATAAGTGATGATGTCGCCTCGCCTTTCACGATAGCGGCCAAAAATGCAGCTTTGACATAAGCCGCTTGATCAACACCTGCTGGAATACGATTTTCAAGCAAGTTCATTAAGAACTCATCTTCGCCCGCTGGTGGGTTTTTTAGGAGTTCAACTAAATCAGCTACTTGATGCTCGTTAAGGGGAAGGGGTACAATTCCTAGCTCGGCACGTTCTGCGACATGTTTACGATAAGCTTCTAACACAATAGTCATCCTCGTCAATGAATTACTAGCGCAACACGTGGGTAGTCGGAATGACCGCCTGCGTCGATACGCTAAAGGGGATATTATGCCTGCTAATATAGCTCAAAACGCCCAAAATGTTAATGACCAATCTATAGTTAGCTTATATTAAAGGCCATATTGAACATTTATTAGAAAAATAGTGTCATAAATAATGTGATTACTACACCTTTAATAATAGTGCTTAACACCCTAACCAGCTGACGATGAGCGCTTAAATAAAGACAGAACGACTGCTATACTCTTTATCATTTAAGATTTATCTCGTTACATCTGATGGTTATATCGTTTTTTATACTATTTTTAGTAAGACTACTTTTTGACACGCCTAATTATAAACTCAAGGATAATCTCATGGAAAACAAGTCGATAAAAGAGAGTAATAATCTAAGCCATAATGAAAACTATGAAAATGGATTAAAGGTTCGTACTGACGTTATGGGAGCCGCCCATGTACAGCGCTCTCTTGATGCAGCAACACCATTCACCCAGCCCTTGCAAGATTGGATTATAGAACACGCTTGGGGTAGCACTTGGCAGGATGAGTCGATATTACCGCGCAAGTACCGCTCGCTGATTACTATTAGTTTTTTGATTGCGCAAAAAAGCCCTACTGAGCTTAAAGGACATATCCGCGGTGCTATTAATAATGGCGCTAGTGTCGCTGAGATCAGAGAGGTATTGATGCACAGTCTGCCCTACTGCGGTGCCCCTGCCACTCAAGAAGCATTCCGCGCCGCTATAGAGGTGCTCAATGAGATGGATATTGATATAAACAAATAGTAAAACGTTAATCGATAATAGCTTTAGCAAGAATGCTGAAAAATGATGTAATTTTTGTTATAATCAATCTATCAAAAACCCTTTCTTATTTTTTAAAAACAGTCAATAAAACCCCTATATTATAAAGGTTTAGATTATAAGGATTTAGGATAAGCCTATGAGTTCACTAGCCGTACAAACGCATGTTCCTGCTGCCAAAGCTAAACCCAAAAAAGCCATTCAAGGCGAAAAGTTACGTGGCTACGATAAGGTTGCGCGTATCCCAATTAAAGTCATCCCGACCGTCGAGGCGAAGAAAAAGCCAGACTGGATTCGGGTCAAGCTATCCTCTCCTGCTGAGGTGGCACGTATCAAAGCCAAACTGCGTGAGCAAAAGCTCTATACTGTCTGTGAAGAGGCTGCCTGCCCTAATCTAGCGCAGTGCTTCTCTGATGGTACGGCGACCTTTATGATTATGGGTGATATTTGTACTCGTCGTTGTCCGTTCTGTGACGTCGGTCATGGTCGCCCTAATGAGCTGGATAAAGATGAACCGCGCCATACTGCTGAGACTATCTTAGGTCTTGAGCTTAAGTATGCCGTTATTACCTCTGTTGATCGTGATGATCTAAAAGATGGTGGTGCTAATCATTTCGTTGAAGTGCTAAACGAGTCGCGTGCGCTAAGTCCGAATTGCTTAATTGAAATCTTAGTGCCTGATTTTCGCGGGCGTATGGATATCGCGCTTGATTTGCTAACAGAGACGGCGCCCGACGTGTTTAACCATAATATCGAAACTGTGCCGCGTCTGTATAAAGCCTTCCGTCCAGGCTCTGATTATCAGCATTCCTTAGATCTGCTTAAGTTATATAAAGAGCGTCGTCCTGATATCGCCACCAAATGCGGCTTCATGGTTGGTTTGGGTGAGACCGAAGAAGAGATTTATAAACTACTTGATGATTTAAAAGCGCACAATGTCGATATGATTACCGTTGGTCAGTACTTGCAACCTAGCAAAAACCATGCGCCTGTTGATCGTTACGTGCATCCTGATGAGTTCCAGCGTTATATGGACTACGGTAAAAAGATTGGCTTCTTTAATATTTGGGCAGGGCCTATGGTGCGCTCTAGCTACTTTGCCGATCGTCAGTACTATGGCGAAGATTGCCCAGCACCGATTCGCAGCAAAAAAGCGCTTGAGGCTGAAGGTAAATTGGGTTGTTAGTAAAGTAAAATATTTGTAATAAATAAGAGGTCAACTATGACCTCTTTTTATATAGTCTTTTTACTGACGTCTTAATTTTTTATTTATGCAACAAGTCCAATTGTCCAGAATGATTAAGAACCGATAGTTAGTAGCCTATACACAAAATAACCCCCTCTCAAGTCATCAAAAGAGGACTATTTTATAGTGCTTTATTCTTTTTCTCTCAAGACTCCTTAAATCTAAGGCGTACCCGCATGAGCTACTTTTACTTGGGTAGAGAGCATTCGTGCTTTGGTTTCAGCCTTACGTGAAGCTTCATCCCAATCAGGTGCAGCGCACATATATAGTGTTTTACCATCAGGCCCGCCAAGAGCCACTGCAAATACACCTTCAGATTCGGTATTGACAGTCTCTAAGATTTCGCCACCCTCCGCTATTCTCAGTGCTTGCTGATTGAGGGTATTAGCAATCCAAACCGCTCCTTCACTATCTAATGCTAGTCCATCAGGTAAAATTTTGGCATTGCCAATACGCACGCCAAGATCAGGCTCAGCGCCAAGCTCTCCATAGTTAGCAAAATCGCGTCTTTCACCTAGCGTGCCATCTTCTAATATATCGAATTGAGAGATTTTATTACCAAATAGCTCATTGACGATTAAAGTCTTTTCATCAGCAGAGATCACCATCCCGTTGGCAAACGCTAAGCCCTCTGCAACCACCTGTGAGCTACCGTCTGGCTTAACGAGTACTAGACCAGCAGCTTTATAACCAGCACCGCCCATTAAGTCAAAGCCAAAATTACCGACATAAGCATTGCCATTGGGAGCGACAACCATATCGTTAGCATGACCGCCACAATGATCCCAGATATCTGCATGCACTACCAACTCACCATCATTCTCTAAGCGCATTACTTTACGGTCTCTCATTGATACTATTAGCATACGTCCATCAGGTAACCAGCCTAATCCAGATGGCTGCTCATCAATGCGAACGATTTCTTCTGCGGCACCGTCATCGTTTACTCGATAAACGCCTTGAGTATAAAAATCAACGAACCACAAAGCGCCTTCATGCCAGCGCGGCCCTTCTAAATAATGAAAACCATCGACTACAACGTCGAGTTTATATTCTGATTGAGCATTTTGCATAGCGACTATCCTTAAGTGACTGTTTAACTTCCTTGTTATGATAAACACCAACAATAACGTCATCTAAACCGTCTTTATGGCGAAAAACCTTACATTATCTCCTTATAAATAGCGGTAACTTGTTCCAAATCTATATCTTTAGGGTTAGTTTCGATGAGACGCATATAAGTGTTGATGACGATATCTGCTAAAGCGGGAATATCATCCTCAAAGATATCCAGCTCACTAAGACGATATTTGAGACCGCTCATTTGTAAAAAGTATTTTAATTGATCAATAAGCTGATTCGCAGCGGCTAAATCGGATATATCGTTTGTTTGCACAGGCATAACTGCGCGAGCCAGCTCGGCATAAAGTGGCGCTGCTTCTGGCAAATTAAAAGCAAATACAGGGCACATAACTAAGGCATTACCATGACCGTGTGGAATATGAAAGGTGATACTAAGCGGGTACGAGAGACCATGTACGGCCGCAACAGACGAATTGACAAAGGCGATACCGGCAAGGGTCGAACCTAATAACATATCGGTACGAGCTCTGATATCATCGCCGTGGTTAAGCACTTGCTCAAAGTTATTCCATAGCAATTGTAGGCCTTTGATAGCAAGCGCATCAGATATAGGGTTCTTTTTGGTACGGCTAGTATAAGCTTCGATACAATGTACCATTGCATCTAAAGCGGTAGCCGCTGTGATATGACGAGGTAGCTTCAAGGTCAAGGTGGCGTCTAAGATTGCGACATCAGGTAGGATTTTGGGCGTATAAATAGCTTTTTTACTGCCATCTATAGCAGTAATTACTGAGACAAAGGTAGACTCTGCACCAGTACCAGCGGTAGTAGGAATGGCAACCAGAGGTACCTTTTTGAACTCACTCAAATCGGTATCTAAAATATCGCTAATTGAGTCAAAAGCATTGGCATGTAAAGCAACAATTTTGGCAGTATCGATGGAGCTGCCGCCCCCTAGACCGATAATTAAGTCGCATTGATGATATCTTGCCGAACTTATAGCTTCGTTAACCATATCAACGGGTGGATCTGCAATCACATTATCGAAAACAATCACCTTGATGCCAGCTTGTTGTAGCGACTGCTGCGCGATGTCAACATAGCCCAACTGCTTGATACCAGCGTCGGTGACGATCATCGCTGACGTAGCTGCATACTGTTTCGCCAAGTTGCCAAGCTTATCGCGCATGCTGTTGACTTCGCTAATAATATGACCATTGCTATAAAACTCAATCCCTGTCATTTTATATACCCTTATTCGCTAAACTTCAATCATCATATAAGTACTTAGTCTATTAATAATACAGCTTTCCAAGCTAATGGCTAGCAAGTTTTATAAATTTCTACTCACAAAAGACTTCAAGCAAATAACGACTTAAGATGACAACTATATTGTGTAGTGTCTACATTTGGTATTTTGAGTAGGCCGTTGATCTTTGAGCATTATTACTTTGCAACAAGTTAAGACTTTCGGGCAAACAATATAGGCTAGTTAAGATACAGTCACTAAAATTACCGCTAAGCTTTTGAGTACTGTCGTCATGAGATTGCTACACAAGGAAGCTGAGATGATGCTATATTTTCAACTAATAAATTATGATTACTTTTATATTAAGGATTGGTCAATGAGCAATAAATTTACTCCGCAACAAGGCTCGTGCTCCTGTTATAGCAACACTTACAATATTAAAAATAAGCCTGTTGCCCGCTTTATCTGTCACTGTACTATTTGCCAGGAGTTTACAGGCGAAGATTTTAATGATGTGACCGTTCTACTTAAATCTGATGTCGATGATTTGAATCTAATTAGAACTAAGTTTCGTCGCTGGAAGCTGCCACCAAACATCAAACGTGGCCTTTGCACTCGCTGTAACAAACCAAGCATAGAGATGGCGGTATCTGGTAACCTTATCTTAATACCGACAACTAATTATCCTGATGTAGCTGCCCTACCCAAGCCTAGTATGCATCTATTTTATAATCGCCGTGTCGAAGATATCGATGATGATTTGCCCAAGTATAAGGGCTTTTTGCAAAGTCAGACGATGATGGCTAAAGCACTGGCTAAGGGTATTTATAAAAGAGCTAAGCGCTAGTAATAATAGCTAAAAACCTAAAAAAAGAGGTCTTAATAGACCTCTTTTTTATTCAAAACTATATTTTAAATGCTTACTGTTGGCGTGGGCTCGCCACTGTTTTTAATATTTAGCACAGCAATGGCGATAACGATTGCCCCACCTGCTAATCCAGTCGTTAAGCCAGGGTAAATCAATAACAAGGCACCAACGGCCAAAATACCACGTATCATTGGACTCATCTCACTTTTAAAATAGCCTTCTAACGCTGCACTAAGCGCCAATACACCAGCAATCGATGTCAAAACGACGGTGATAATATCGATAATGGGAGGTAGCGGAAACTCTTTGACTGTGACTGCAAGTCCTGTAGGATCGATCATCAGCATCGCAGGGCTATAGATAAACATAAACGGTATAATAAATCCTGCTAGAGCTAGTTTTAGTGATAAGAATCCCGTCTTCATCGGATCACCACCTGAAATACCAGCACCAGCGAATGCCGCTAGACACACTGGCGGAGTAATATTGGCAAAGATACCAAAATAAAACACAAACATGTGCGCGGATAGAATAGGAATATCAAATCCTGCCAGTGCTGGCGCTGCCATAGTCGCAGTAATAATATAGGCTGGGATAGAAGGCAAGCCCATTCCTAACACCATTGATGCTAGCATAGTCAATATCAAGGTAAGAAATAGCGACCCTGCGCCAAGCGTCACAATCGATGAAGTCATCACTGTACCAAAGCTGGTCAAACTGACCACACCAATGATAATACCAACTACCGCACAAGCGGCCATGACGGCTAATGATTGACGCGCGCCATCTTCTAAAGCACCTAAAATATCAGCCAGCCCCATTCGGGTCTCTTTACGTAGCATGCTTATCACTACTGTAAAGCCAATAGTATAAGCTGCTGCATACCCTACTGGTACGTTTTGGATCAAAAGATAAATCAGAAATACGATAGGCAGTAGCATATGTCCACGCGCTTTTAATACTTCTTTTACTTGCGGTAGGTTTTCTTTAGCGATACCTTTTAGGTCGCGACGCCCTGCCCGAAAATGTACTTGGGCAATCACGCCCAAATAATAGAGTATTGCTGGTAATAACGCGGCTAATGCAATGGTACTATAAGGTAAGCCTGTAGTCTCCGCCATGATAAAAGCGCTAGCACCCATAATAGGCGGCAAAATTTGTCCACCGACTGATGCACTAGCTTCCACAGCACCAGCGAAATCTTTATGATAGCCAACCTTTTTCATTAGCGGAATAGTAAAAGCGCCAGTACTTACGACGTTTGATAAAGCTGAGCCATTAATACTGCCCATAAAGCCACTTGATATGACTGCAACTTTAGCTGGGCCACCCTTTTTATCGCCTGCCAGCGCTAAGGCTAAGTCATTGAATAACTGTCCCATACCAGAACGCGCTAAAAATGCACCAAATAGAATAAATAGAAAAATGAAAGTAACGGACGCACCAATCGCGACAGAATATAAACCTTCGGTTTTTAAAAAGAGCTGACCGAAAATATCGCCAAAATCATAAGGTCTTGTAAGTAGTCGATTCGGCATAAAGGCCATATGACTAATGAATGGATATAACAAAAATATAGACGCCAATATCGGCAAAATCCAACCTGTAATACGTCGGCTGCCTTCGAGTACACAAATCACAGTGATAATAGAGAATATAACATCGGCTTGATTGGCGATACCACCGCGCGAAGTCACGATGTCTTGGTATTCATAAATAAGATAAGTCATACCAGTTAAAGACAGTACAAACCAAATCCAGTCATACCAAGCGACTTTTTTGCGGCTGCTGGTTTTGTTGGCAGGAAAAATCAGAAAGATCAAAGCAAACCCAACACCGACGTGAACGGAGCGTTGTAGTAATGCTGGCATAGGATTGAAAGTTATGTATAAATGAAACAACGAATATAGAATGCAGATAAGCGCGATAAAATACTTTACAGGTCCATGAGTAATATGACGAGTAATAGATTCTCTATCATACTTTTCTAATATAACTTGAGTGACATTAGGATCAACATCATCACTACTATTACTAGCAGTATTGGGAGTGGTAGATACATCAGTTAAGCGCGCGTCTTCATTGAGTACAGAAGACTTGCCATTATTAGCCGTCACTTGAGAGGTCATGACAAAATTTCCTGTTTAGTCTGTCCATTAGATTATAGGCTTTGGGTGTAATCTTCACCTCAGAATAGTCAGGCACCCATTGATGAATCAATAATCGATGGTCTGCATAATTTAGTTCACCCTGAGTTAATCTTGAGACCACCCAGTTCAAATTGGGTAGGCTTTCATTAATCTGATAGCCTATATATCCTGATTTTTGTATTGATGAGAGCGCCTCAGTTGAAGGTGTACCTGCTCCAAATGCTTGGAAATAAGTATTAGTTAGCAGTAGCTCATCACGCTGACGACTATACTGCTCCTCCCACCATTGTTTTTCTACAGAGTGAATCCAGCGTAGCTGAAAGTCAGGTTCGATGAAATAACAAACCACTGCTTCAGCACTATCAGAGTCTCTAAATCTCTCAGATTCTCCAATGCTGATCTCAGTGACCCATTGCTTTGCTGTGAATACCCATATCATGAATAGACCTAGCGCAACAAATACTGCTGCGCCAATTAACCATTTAAGCATTTAGAAGATGATATCCAGTGCTTACTTAGCAGCTTGCTCATCATAATATCTTTGAGCACCAGGATGTATAGGCGCAACCATCCCATCTTGGGCTGTTGCTAAGCTGATATCATTAGCCGCTTGATGCGCAGTTTTTAAACCTTCTAAATTCTCAAATAAGGCTTTGGTTAATTTATAACCATCATCTTCAGAAATATCAGAACGTATTAATAAAGCATTCATGATAGCGGCAGTTGGAATAGCGGTTTCATTACCGTAAGTACCTGCTGGAATCTCAAAGTTTTTGAAATATGGTTTGGTTGCAATAATTTCATTTAATTTGTCTTGATTAATGGTGACTAGCTGCAGATCCAAGCCTTGCTCTAATTCTAGTAGCGACGAATTAGGTAACCCACTACTAAAAAATGCTGCTTCAATTTTACCCGCTTTCATAGCGTCAGCGGCATCAGCGAATCCTAGATAATCCACTGTAACATCATCATAAGTCAAACCAAAGCCTTCTAGTAGCGTGCGAGCATTGACCTCAGTACCAGAGCCTTGGTCACCAACGGCAATACGCTTCCCTCTCAAATCTTCGATATTCTTGATACCAGAGCTTTGGGTTGATACCAGTTGAACCACGTTTGGATACAGTACAGCGATTTGTTGGATATTGTTGATAGGAGTGTCAAAGTTGTTTTCACCATTGACAGCATCAGTAACTACGTCACTTAGCGCCAGTACCATATCGACTTTACCTTGCGTCAATAGATTGACATTTTCTACTGATGCACCCGTCGTCTGCGTTTTAGAATTAACCCCAAATGTTTGGGCATATATCTCTGCCAATGAGGTACCAATAATATTATAGGGACCCGATGCGCCACCCGTCGCTATAGTAACGAATTTAGTTTCAAGCGTATCAGCAGACACTGCAGCATCTACTGCCGTAGCATCCGTTTCTGAACTGGGCGATGAGCAAGCACTAAGCCCTAAAGTAACCCCTAGCATGACTGATAATAGTAATGGGGATTTGAGGTGAGTAAGCGTTGTCTGGAACATTGAATTCATCCTTGAGTAATATTGGCTCTGTATGATAATAAAACAGATTAAAGTGCACACTGCAATACTATAGCAATATTATCAATGAATAAATAGCATTGTAATTTGGATCAACATTGAAAATTAAAACTACGTTATGGCTAAGAAATATGGCGCGCTAGCTGTTATCATTGACAATCAAAATTTTATGCTCTTTAAATGGAAAACCTTATGACTACCCTCGAAAACCAAGACCACAATCAAGACTCAGCGCAGCACTCTGCCGACATCGCCATTATCGGCGGTAGTGGTCTGTATCAAATGCAGGACTTAACCAATAAGCGTAGCATTAGTATAGCGACGCCTTATGGCAAGCCCTCTGATGGCATCGTATTGGGTGAACTTAATGGCGTAACCATCGCTTTTTTGACTCGTCACGGTCATGAGCATAGATTGACCCCATCAACAGTGCCTTATCGTGCTAATATTTATGCGCTAAAAACGTTAGGCGTACGCTATATTCTCTCAGTATCTGCGGTGGGCTCATTGCAAGAGGAGCTTAAGCCGTTAGATATGGTCATTCCTGATCAAATGATTGATATGACCAAACAACGCGCTAGTAGCTTTTTTGGCAAAGGCGCTGTCGCCCACGTATCGATGGCTGATCCTGTGTGCCCTGCTCTCGCCGATATATTGACCCGTGCTTATAGCCAAGCCAATATTAGCGAAGGACAATGTCATGATAAGGCGACTTACGTCTGTATTGAAGGGCCGCAATTCTCAACTCGTGCGGAGTCAAACTGGTATCGTCAAATGAATGCCGATATTATTGGCATGACCAATATGCCAGAAGCCAAACTCGCTCGTGAAGCTAGCATCGCTTATGCCACCTTAGCTTTGGTGACGGACTTTGATAGTTGGCATCCAACCGAAGAAGATGTCAGCGCGGATTATGCCATCCGAAATCTGAAGAAAAATGCTAATAACGCGCAACAAGTGATTAAGCAAGCGGTCGCCTTAATTGCCGATGAGCAGCCAAAATCAATCGCCCATAACGCATTAGCGCAAGCATTAGTTACCCCTATTGACGCGATGAGTAGCGATGTCAAAATGAAGCTTGAAGCATTGTTATCTTAATTTCAAAATGATCTTTGTATAAAAAAAGCCAGCTTATACTTTGCTGGCTTTTTGCTATCGTACTTCATTAGTCTTAACAACAACCGCCTGCATTACTAGATTCGTTAACTATTGGCGTTATGCTTGTTTGCTGATTGGTTTGTTGGCCAGCTCCCTGCTGACCAAACGGTATTGTCTCACCGCAGTTTTTAAAAATACCAAAATGCTGGCTTTTATCACCGATAAATTCAAAATGAGGTGCAAACCGTGATTCTTTTAGCATCTGATAGGTATTAGCGCAAACGGGAAACACACGGCCTGTCTCTATACTATGATGCTTATCCAAGTCAAAGCGTTGTGGTAGCTGCTCAATGGTGCCTTTATAAATCACCGCTTGCCCATAATCCTCACAAGCATCCTCAAGCTCTGCACTTTTAAATAGACGATAGGTCGCAGAGAAAAACTGAATGTTACCCAGTTTAGCCGATAATGTAGGATCAGTAATCTCTAGAGGACGGTCTTCAACCAGCCTTGGATCTAGAAATTGCGCATCGCGTGCTAAACGCTCAAAGTCCTTCCAGTATAATGCCCCACTTAGGCACTCTCCATATAGCACAGGATCCTCTATCAAATGCTGTGGAATACGACGATCTGCGTAGACATCCGAGAAATAAAACTCGCCGCCAGGCTTTAGCAGACGCTGCACGCTCGCCATAACCGCCGCTTTATCAGTCGATAAATTAATCACACAATTAGAGACGATAATATCAAAACTGTTATCTGCTAGGTTTAGCTCATCTAAAGTTTCAAGATAGCCTTTTATAAAGGTGACATTATCATAGCCAAATTTATTGGCATGATACTCTTGATGCTCACGTGCAATGGCTAGTTGCTCATCTGTCATATCGATACCGACAACATGACCTGTGCTACCGACCAATTGCGCTAGCGCATAGACGTCACGCCCTGAGCCACTGCCTAAATCTAAAATACGACAGCCCTCTAATAACGCTGGACACACTAACCCACAGCCATAGTAACGACTGAGTACGTCATCATGAATATTGACCAATAAAGGTTTTAGCCAGCTTGGCATGTTACTGATATCGCAACAAGCCGACGTCTTTAGATCAGCGGTACTTTGTAGTTGCTTGCCATAATAATCTTGTACCACGTCCTGCATAATCGTTTTCCTTTAAATATAATAATGGTAGAAATAAAAACATCTTTAGCTTAGCATTCAATTAACCAACGTATAGTCTGCTAGCCAGCCTGTTGGTAAATACTGCAAGTCATCAGGCTCATCTATATCTGCTAATGGCTCTAACAACGCTAGCGACCAGCCCAAATCATTTATGCGCTGTTTGGTCACGGCTGCAACATCGCTCACGCTCCATGTCATATTTGAAAACAGGTGCGCATTAGCTTGCTGTAATCCAAGTAATACATAACCCCCATCGAAAGCTGGAATCATAGATATATCATATTGCTCTAATTGCTGGGCAGCACTTTGCATTCTTTGGGCAGTTAGATCAGGGCAGTCGCTACCCGTTAATAGGACTTTATCGAAATTGGTTAATGCATTCTGACTGGCGATTAGCATACGCAGACCCAGATCACCTTCTGCTTGCGCTGACCATCGTAAAGGCTTTGGCAAATCCAGCGCTTGCCAGCACGGATCCGTCGGCGCTGGGCTGACGCACATCTCAACGCTAAAACCTGTGGCTAGCGCTTGCTCAACACTGTGCAACAATAGTTGCCGTGCTATTTTTGCCGCACCATCGATACCAAGCGCAGGTTGCAAACGGGTCTTTGCCATTCCTTGAGATGGATATTTGGCAAAGATAATAATGCAAGTTTGTGATTTTTTATTCATGATAGGTTCAGGTTCTTTTATTTATAATACCGCTGCTTAATACTCTCAGCCGACTCTCCGCGCCAGTAATCAAAGCGTAGCTGCCACATTAGCAGTATTGTCTGCCATGTGCCATATTGCTGCCAACGCCGTGCCGAAGTAATGACTTTGCTTGTTAGACAAGCAGGCTTAGCGATACCTTTTAAGCTTTTGCATAGCTCAATGTCTTCCATCAACGACTGTTTAGGGAAACCACCTAATTGTTCAAACAGCGCTTTGCTTATAAAAATAGCTTGATCGCCTGTAGCGATACTTGTCAGTCTTGAGCGACCATTCATCATAGCACCCACTAACCAGAGCATCGGGTTGCGACTGTCTAGCCGCACATTAAAACGCCCCCACTCATAATTATTATCAGCTCTTTTCATTGCTAATGAAATATCATTGATAGCAGTCATAGGCAATTGAGTATCCGCATGCAGGAACAACAATATATCGCCAGTCGCTTGCGCGGCGCCTGCATTCATTTGTACTGCACGTCCAGAGGGTGACTCAATAATTTGCCATTTTATATTCGATTTCTCACTGCTAAGAAAATCATTTATCAACACTTTAGCGACTGTAATTGAGCGATCAGTTGAGCCACCATCGACCATTATTATTTGCTGTGGCGCTGGCTTTAAGCTAATAATGTTCTCAAACAAAAGAGGCAGATTGTCTGCCTCGTTGAGTATGGGAGTGATGATAGAAACGGTGTTCATATTTAGCGACATTGCCTCTATTTTTTATTACCATTATTTTTTATTTAAGTTCCAATCATAATTAGTATAGCTAATTTTGGTTTTGCCATCTTTTAGATCAGCCGTTTGGGACTTATTAAGACCTAGTGATGAGCTATAACGACCTAAAAAACCTTCTAAGTCTTTAGTACCGCGCCAATTGGTTTCAAAGTCCTCTTTATACCATTTGAATATTGGCGATACCTCAAGAGTACTGCCTTTGAGGCGGTTACGACTGCTATCAGCTAGGAACTTACTAGTGACTTGCTCTAGCTGCTTATCGAGCTTACTAGCTGTAAAGGCATCATCTAACAACGCTGGGCAACCGATGCTAGCGCAGTTGACGGCAAAGTGAATACGAGGTTCGTTATAGCGCTTAGAGCCACGAATGAGATTATGCTCGATATCATCAAGCGAGCGCGTTTTACCTAATAATGAAATGAAGTTCTGTTTCCAAGGTGAGCCAAATACCCCGCCGATATCCTTGATCGATTTGATACCTGGGTATTTAGTTAAGACCAGCTCAACGGTACCTGCGTTATAGACATTGATCAAAAATGCCAGTTGCTCATCCTTGCTCCATTTATTGAACTCAGACTGGCTGACTTTACTAGTGGCGGCCATATAGCTATCGAGCTTGGCTTGATCCGCTTTCATGCCAGCGTAATTGACTACAGAGGCCTTACCACCGTTAGTCATCGTGACGTTTTTATTAAGTAAACTATCCCAGCTGCTGTGGTTAAAGTCGGCAAAGGCAGCCGTACTGGATAACAAGATAGCGGCTGCAATAACAGGCTGTACTACTAAGCCTTTAATTGAGCGCTTAGCAAAACGTTGGGTTGATCTATTCGATATTGACATAATCTTAACTCCGTTTAAATTTATGGAATTTTTCTACCCAAGTTAAAAGCTTTTCGGGTGCATGATTGCGTTTCCACTCTCCTGCCACGTATTTATTAGCTTCACTCATAGTAGGATAGGTATGAATAGTGCCAAGGACTTTGTTGAGTCCAAGGTTATGCTTCATAGCGAGGACGTATTCGGCAAGTAACTCGCCAGCGTGATTACCGACGATAGTCACGCCTAATATTTTATCTTTATTGGGTACCGTTAATACTTTGACCCAACCTGTCGCTTGGCTTTCAGTAATCGCACGATCCAGATCGCTGATATCGTAGCGCGTGACTTCATATTTGATATTTTTCTTATTGGCATCGATCTCATTCAGGCCAACGCGCGCGACTTCGGGATCAATAAAAGTGACCCAAGGAATTACCCGATAGTCCGCTTTGAACTTTTTAAACGTGCCAAACAGCGCATTAACTGCCGCGTACCAAGCTTGATGCGCGGCGACATGAGTAAACTGATAAGGGCCTGCCACATCGCCTGCCGCTAAAATATTAGGAAATTTGGTCTCAAGGTAATCATTGGTGACGATGGTCTTTTCGGCATCGATGCCCAGATTATCCAGTCCATAGCCGGTCAGCCGCGACTGCCGACCCACTGCTATAATTATCTCATCAAACTCGATAGCAGACTCAATACCGTTGTGTTTAAGCGTTAAACGGTTACTGCTCTGTCCGTCAGCCTCAACACCAGTACTGACACGTTCGCAACGCACCGCATCATGTTCAAGTAGTACTCGTACCCCATCAGCTTCTAGACATGCCTTGGCGTACTCTGCTACCTCTAAGTCTTCTTTATTGAGCAGTTGCTCGCCACGCTGTACTTGAGTAACCTCTGAACCTAAGCGTGCAAACGCTTGCGACAACTCACAGCCGATAGGGCCACCACCGACAATCACTAAGCGCTTAGGTGGACTTGACTGATGGCTAAGCTTTTCCCATAAGTTATCACTGGTTAAATAGTCAATGTTTTCTAAGCCTTCAATAGGCGGAATAAACGGCTTACTACCTGCCGCAATAACGATACTACGAGTGCTTAGACGTTGAGTGCTGTTTGTGTCATTAGCATCATTACTAGCGATTTCTATCGTCCACGGATCGATAATCGTCGCATAACCTTTGATGACATCGACGCCAAGATCGGTATAGCGCTCCACACTATCATGCGGCTCGATAGTCTCGATAATTTTATGAATACGTGCCATAACTGATTTAAAATCATATTCAGCTTCTACATTTTGCAGACCGTACTTTTCACCATGGCGCATGCTATTGGCCACTTTGGCACTTTTGATTAGTGATTTACTGGGTACACAGCCATAATTCAGACAATCACCGCCCATTTTATGCGCTTCAACTAGTGTGACTTTGGCCTTAACCGTAGCCGCGATATAAGAGGAGACTAAACCTGCTGCACCTGCGCCTATCACGACCATATTGCGATCAAAAGATTTGGGCTTAATCCAGCCTTTATAGACTTGACGCGCTTTATACCAGTTGAGTGCTTTTTTGGCGATTAACGGGAAAACAGCTAGTAGCGCAAATGAGGCAAGCAATGTCGGTGAAATAATATCGCCAAGACTCTCAATCTGCGCCAGCTGCACGCCCGCATTGACGTAGACGAAAGTACCTGCCAGCATGCCGATCTGACTCACCCAGTAGTAAGTCCAAGTCTTAATGGTAGTCAAACCCATCAAGATATTGACAATAAAGAATGGAAATAGTGGCAGCAAGCGTAAGGTAAATAAATAGAAACCGCCGTCTTTTTCAATACCCGCATTGATGCTATCTAGCTTACTGGCAAACTTGCTTTGGAAGCTTTCTCGCAACAGGTACCGCGCTGCAAGAAAGGCAAATAACGCGCCAACACTAGAGGCAAATGAGGCTAGCAGCAGACCCCACCATAGCCCAAACAAAGCGCCTGCGAGCAAAGTCATTAATGCGGCACCAGGTAATGAAAACGCAGCAATAAGTACATATGCTAAGAAAAATAGTCCACCTACCAATAGTGGAGATTCATTGCGCCACTCGTAGAACTGCCCTAGACGTGCTTGAATACCTTCTAAGGTTAATAAATCGTTAAAGCCAAATAAGAAAAATCCAGCAACGACCAAAACGACCACTAGGACAATGAGTACCTTTTTCATGCGTTGTCCTTTATAAAAAACATAATTAAAATTTTGTGAACTCATTTAAATAGATTAAATGCTATTTTTTAAACTTGCGCTTGTGCCTCAACTTCATCGAGAGCGCCGCCACAGCTACTACCTTGCCCTGCGGTGCAGCCGTAACAGTGGTCACCAATAGCAATCTCATCACCACGCGGATTTTGAGTTAATAAATCGCTTAACTGTCGGCGTGATTTATTCGGTACGGCAATCTCTAACTGCTGATTAAAGTCGCAATCGAATAGCTCCCCGAGCCAATTAACGCTAATAGTCTCGCGGCACATCACGTCTTTTAGATTGGCAGCGACATAATTGTCCTTTAGCAAATCCATATAAGGATGAAACTCATTCTTGGCGAGCAATACCGCGCCAAAGCGTTGAATCGGCATATTGGTTAGCGCAAACAATTGATTAAACTCAATATCGAAGTGCTCTTTTAGCTCACTTTTATAATCGGCCTCTAGCTGTTGCTGATCAGGCGGTAAACTTGCGCCTTGCGGGTTATAAACTAGATTTAAGGTCAAACCGGAGCCTTCTCTGCCATAACCCTTTCCATAACCTAGGGCATTGAGCTTATGCAATCCTAAAATACTGTCATCAAACGCGCCTTTACCGCGCTGTTTATCGACGTTCTCTAGCGAATAGCAAGGCAATGAGGCGACTACTTCGACTTGATTGTCTGCCAAAAACTGCGCCATATCTTCATAACCTTCTTCCATAAGGATAGTAAGATTACAGCGGTCAATGACGGTGACACCCATATCGCGTGCAGATTTGACTAAATATTTAAAATCCTCATGCATCTCAGGCGCACCGCCCGTTAGATCTAACGTATCAATACCTTGCGCCTGCAGAACTTGTGGTATTAGCTCAACCAGCTCGCGTGACATCATCTCAGTACGGTACGGGCTAGCAGCCACATGACAATGAACACAGGACATATTACATAAATAGCCCATATTGACTTGCAGCGTCGTCAGCTCACGACGTTTGATAGCAGGAAAGTCGGTGAATTCAAGCAGCTCAATAGTAGATTTCATAATAATTTAGAATCCTTTCATTCGTTCATTTACTTTTTTATTTGGCTTGCTTATGGCTTATAAAATCTTGCTCTATATAGTTTATCTAATCAATAATACAGTATTGATTATAAATATTTATGATTAAAAACGTTACTTTTTCTATCTAGATGAATATATTTACCGATTAGCTGACTTAACAAAACGCTTATCAATGTGTCGTTTAAGAGTCCAAACCCAGCGCCCCTGAGTGCTGTATTTCCCCCAACTACCAATCGCATATTTATCACCGCAAGATAATAAATAAAGCGTACGATTTTTGGGTTTATATCTCTTTAAGGGCTTATCTGCCAAATACGCTAATAAGTTATCAGCCTCGACAGCACCACCGAATACCGCATGTACTCCTGAGTGTGCCATATCTTGATCGACACGAGTGGCTACATCACCAACGGCAAATACATTAGAATGAGAGACGCTTTGCTGCATCTCATTTACTGCAATAAAACCATCATCTACCGTTTGCAGATCGGTATAATCCGTCCAAGCCGAACCTGTCACACCAGTAGCTGCTATCACCGCATTCATAGACAAGGCATCGGTATTCGTATATAGCTGACCCTCGCTATAGCCTTTTGCTTTAGAATAAATGATTTTGACGTTGTGGCGCTCAAGCTGACCGATAAATTTTTGTCGAAAACGCTCATTAAAGCTCGGTAATAAATGATCACCACAAACTAAATAGGCTTGATGATTGTTATTGTTATTGCCATTGATTTGTTGCAACCTATATTGCGCCGCTAATACCAGCTCCACTGCTGCCGCGCCTGCCCCAACGATTGCCAAATGATACTGATCGGAACCCTTAGCGTCTACAATAATCTGCTGCCAACGCTCAACGAATGGATAGATTGGACGAATAGGGATAACTTTTTTAGAGATATCAGCTTGCTCTTGATCATTATTCAGCCAGCGTATATCCGTATCGGCACCGGTATTTAGGGATAACAAGTCATAATCAAAGGTATTGTTTTTAGTCGTGCTCAATAAAGAGGAATCAGCCTCTACTTTAGCTAATTTTTGCTGAATAAAGCGCACGCCAGCCCTTTTGCATAGTGACTTAGCATCAATACTGATATCGGCAAGACTATAATGACCCGCCATCCACCCAGGCAACATGCCTGAATAAATCGTTTGTGGCTGCTCAGTGACTAAGGTTATCTGTAAATTGTTCAAGCTATTTAAGCGATTCTTGGCATCAATAAGCTGACGTAGCAAACCGATATGAGCGTGACCTGCTCCTACTAGTAATAGTTTTCGTGGTAGCGACTTTTGTGATGGTGGCTTCGGTGATGGTGAGTTTTTCATAAATAATGCTTTTATTCGTTTAAAAGAGTGGTTCAATTCTGTTGAAAAATATAATCGGTTAAGATTAAACCATAAGTTAATATAATTTTGGGTCAGTCTATTGTACGATGCTAGGGCGTGTTTGATAATTTGGTTACTTGACAACCGTCTCAAGGATGAATCTGTGAGCTTTTTAGCAAATCAATCAGTAGCAAAAAACTTATTTAAACCCACCTTTTTGAGCGTGGCACTGCTCGCTATAGTCGGGTGCAGCCAGATCGCTGATACGACAGCAGAGACTCCCAAAATTACGGCATTAAGCGAACCTACAGAGGATTCAGACTCATCAGCCGTCGTTTATTACAATGGCGATATCATTACTATGGAAGGTGATAAGCCGCAAATGGTTGAAGCGGTAGTGACTAAAGGTGGCAAAATTGCTTACGTTGGTAGCCTAGATGAGGCGCAATCGAAATACGCTAATGCCGCGCAAGTCGATCTCAAAGATCAAACCTTATTGCCAGGCTTTATCGATCCGCACAGCCATTTTGGCATGGTGTCCAATACGGTAGGACAAGCTGACCTCAATCCGCCACCTGTCTGCAAAATCGATAGCATCGACAAGATTCTCGCGGCATTAAAGGCTTATAAAAAAGATAACAATATCGCAGATGGCGAATGGATATTTGGTTGGGGTTACGATGAGACGCAATTAGCGGAAGATCGTCATCCGACCAAGAATGAGATCGATAGCGTACTGCCTGACAATCCTGTCTATCTGCAACATACCAGCGGTCATATGGGCGTGGCAAACTCCAAAGGCTTAGCCGAAATGGACATCACAGCCGAGAGTAAAGCACCAGAAGGTGGCAATATTGCTCGAGTCAAAGGCTCAAATGAACCTAATGGTCTCGTGCAAGAAACTGCGATGTATCCCTTCGTGCGCAATTTGCTAGAAGTGCTAGCGCCCAAACAAGCCGAGTTTTTTGATCGAACGCAAGACTACTACGCTGAGAATGGGGTTACCACTGCGCAAGATGGCTCGACCACCCGTGATGCCATTAAGTTCTTTCAATCACAAGCAGATGCAGGCAAGCTCAAAATTGACTTAGTATCCCTAGCTGGCGTTAGCGACTTAGATGAGAATTTAGCCGATAATGACTTTGTCTGGAAAACCTATCAAAACGGCTTCAAAGTACAAGGGACTAAGATTATCGCTGACGGCTCACCGCAAGGTAAGACCGCCTACTTTAGTCAGCCGTATCTAGCACCAGTGCCTGATTGTGATAGTGACTGCAAAGGGTCTTTAACCGTAGGTAAACTCGCTGACTTGGTTATTTTGGACGCCAATCCATTAACGATTGAGCCAAGTAAGCTAAAAGACGTCAAAGTGATGCAGACCATTAAAGAAGGTAAAACGATTTATCAGCGCTAATACGATAGAATAGATAAAAACAGCTATAATCGTTTGAAAGATGGTTTATAGTCCTATCTATAGAGACGTAACTATAACTCTTTTTAAATTTTATTGATTGCAAGATTTTAGGAATCTTTTATGAGTACAACCGAGCAAATCACCTCCTCAGATAACAGTCATTATCTGCATCATACCTTTTTTGAGCCCGCTGCTAAGCCCGCGGATACTACAAAAGATAGCAAAGTAAAAGCAACACTGCTTATCGTGCATGGTATGGCAGAGCATAGTGGTCGCTATACTGAATTTGCCCAGTTTTTAGCAGACAATGGTATCGCTGTTGTTACCTATGACCAGCTAGGTCACGGGCAGACCGTCAAGTCAGAAGATGAGCTGGGGTTTTTCGGTCATGAGCATCCGATGCAGTCGTTATTAAAAGACGCTATCATCATGGCGGATAGCATCAAGTCGCGTCACCCTGATGTGCCACATTTTATTATGGGTCATTCAATGGGTTCGTTTATCGTGCGTACGGTGCTCAAGCACCATTCCCATGACTTTTCAGGGGCGATCCTTATGGGCACAGCGGATACTAACCCTCTCATCAAGCTCATATTACCTGTCAATAAAATACTGGCAAAGGCCGCTCCCAAAAAGCCTAATACGCTATTTGCTGAGACGATGAATAAGCTACTCAATAGTAAACTACTAGATCGCAGCTCATCATCATCTTTCGCTTGGTTAAGCAAAAACGAAGCTAATATCGCCGCGTACGAGGCCGATCCCCTTACGGGTTTTGAATTTACTAATAATGGCTTTTTGACTTTATTTTCATTGATGCAATCAGGGCTGAATAAAGGTTGGGCAACTACCTTTAACCAAGACTTTCCACTGCTATTTGTCAGCGGTAAAAACGATCCTATCGGTAATATGGCTCGCGGTATACGTGCTGTGGTTAAGCGCTTACAAAATCAAGGCTTTAGCAAAGTGAGCAGTCAGCTGTATCCTAATATGCGTCATGAGCCCTTACATGAGCAAGAAAAAACTATCGTTTATCAAGATATTTTAAACTGGTTAGACGAAGTAAGTCACTCAGAGTAAGCCCTTATTCTATGACGCAATTTGCTAAAGACGGCTAAATTAGCGACAATAAGCCTGCATTTAGTCAAAATTTTACTTAATAACTTTTCAAGGATTTTTATGTCATTACAACAGACCATCGAACAAGCTTTTGAAAACCGCAACGAGTATAGTCCAACTACCATGCCACAGGATGTACGTAGTGCTATCGAGCAAGTGCTTGAGCAGCTAGATAACGGTAGCTTGCGAGTCGCTGAAAAGAAAGATGGCGAATGGGTTGTCAATCAATGGGCCAAAAAAGCGGTTTTATTATCATTTCGCCTAAATGACAATTATGTTCAAGCCGCTGGTGACCACGTACAGTTCTATGACAAAGTACCGACTAAGTTTGCTGACTGGACTGAAGCACAGTTCAAAGAAGCTGGCGTGCGCGTCGTACCGCCAGCAGTCGCCCGCAAAGGCTCTTACATCGCAGCAGGCGCAGTACTAATGCCGTCTTATGTCAATATCGGTGCGTATGTCGATCAAGGCGCGATGGTAGATACTTGGGCGACGGTTGGCTCATGTGCGCAAATCGGTAAAAACGTCCATCTATCAGGCGGTGTCGGCATCGGTGGTGTATTAGAACCCTTACAAGCTAACCCTACTATTATTGAGGACAATTGCTTCATCGGCGCGCGCTCTGAGATCGTTGAAGGTGTGATCGTTGAAGAAGGCGCGGTCATCTCTATGGGCGTCTACATTGGTCAATCAACCAAAATTTACGACCGTGAGACGGGCGAGATTCATCGTGGTCGCGTGCCAGCAGGCTCAGTAGTAGTGCCTGGTAGCTTACCTTCAGAAGATGGCACACATAGTTTATATGCTGCTATCATCGTCAAAAAAGTCGATGCGCAAACTCGTGCAAAAACAGCGGTCAATGAGTTATTGCGTTTGGACTAGTTTGTATTAAAAGTTATTTATTGCTTATTAAAAGGTGCTTAGATTATTCTAAGTACCTTTTTTTTAGACGAGGACGCTGCTTTCATGTTATAAAGGCGAAATATCAGATTAAGAGCGCTAATCTGCAACAGTTTTACTTGGCTTAGAATAGGGTCTGTTGAACATTCACAAGAGGGCACTGCTGATAGCTAAAATGGTTCTAGTCTAAGTAAAAATTGCAGGTAATGCAGATGCCTTAGCTAGCTGATTTTAGTTAGACGGTTACAACGAATAGAGCGATTTTAGCATCAGCCCTGAGAACGGATCGAGCAAAGCACTGCTTTGCCCGTTCGCAAGACGAGAGCTGTGCTCGAGTGGGACAGGACTCTTTTTTGCCGCTTCATTGCTAAAAATAGACGCTTAGAATGACTAAACTTATAATTTTTATCTGCGAAGCGCCTAAAAAAATAGTCTCTGTCAGTGCCACGGTCGAATGATCAAACAGACCCTAAATAATTAAAAATCAAAAATACTTCAAAGCTACAAGCGCAAGGGTGCAGTAATGATCAAACTGATCTTATTAGGTTTATTAGCAGGAGCGCTGTTTAGTTCTACTTTTATCTTAAATGAAGCTATGAGCTCGGCTGGTGGTCATTGGTTTTGGTCAGCCAGTTTGCGTTACTTGTTTATGTGGTTGATGCTCACTGTCATTATTACGATGCAACACGGTTTTGGACGTATTAGAGCGCTAACCACTATCTTTTTTGCACACTGGAAGTTTTGGTGTATTACGGGCAGTATCGGTTTTGGTGTGTTCTATACGGGTATTTGCTACGCCGCTGATCATGTCGCAGGCTGGGTGGTTGCGGCAACTTTTATGTTCACTGTGGTTACCAGCTTGCTTGTGCTATTAGCCTTTGATCAACGCTTTGATAAAAAGTTTATTATCTATGCCTTCTTGGTATTCTTAGGCGTATTACTAGTTAACGTTAGTGAAGGTCTGCAAGCTGCTGAGGCCGTAGATATAGCTGCTACGGTATCGATGACAGATATGCTACTCTTTGGTGCCCTGCCTGCATTGCTGGCTGCTTTTTGCTACCCGATTGGCAATCAGCTGGTTTGGCAAGTGTCCTATAATACGCGTATGCAAAATGCCGAGCGCCGCAAAGCTCATGAAAACTCTGTTAATCAGAATGCTGATCATCAGGATTTTGGTGATGATCATTTGAGTAATTCAAGTATCACGCCTCGTAACAACGCTATTCACGCTGCTATACCAACTCAATCGCCATTACAAAAGCTGATTAGCCGTATTCCTGCTATCGACACTGACCTACTGCAAAACGCTTTTAATAAAGTGTGGCTGATGACCCTTGGTAGTTTGCCATTTTGGCTCATTTTAGGCATTATAGTGCATCCAAAACTGCCTGATAGCGCGCAACTATTTAATACCTTGCTGGTAGCATTATTAGCAGGGGTTGGTGCAACCAGTATATTTTTATACGCTCGCGAACGTGCTGTGACGTCGAGCGAAGTCGCTGGCGTAGACTCGACCCAAGCCAGTGAAGTGATATTTGCGCTGATCGGTGGGATGTTATTGCTGAACAATGCCTTACCATCAGCGATGGGACTGCTAGGTATTGCCCTGATTATCATAGGACTAATATTATTTGCTAAAGACGGCTGATTTGCATTAGCTCATTTAGATTGTTAACTATTGATTCAACACCCCTCATCTACGCAAAAAGCTACCAGAAAATCATTATGACCAATAATTTAATTTTTCCTGATATTTTGCTATATTTACTAGATATGATTGGTATTATTGCTTGTGCAGTTGCCGGCACCTTGCTGGCGCAGCATAAAGGTTTTGATATCGCAGGTTGCATCTTAGTGGCTATGGTCAACGCTATTGGTGGCGGCACACTACGCGATATGGCGCTGGATCGTCATCCGCTATTTTGGATGACCGATCTCAATTATGTGTTGGTGATCACCATTAGCTCACTTGTCGTACAAATATTCTTTCATCTTTCTCCTAAAATCGATAATATGCTCAATCTATTCGATGCGATTGGTCTGGCCGCTTTTAGCGTTATTGGCTTTAAGATTGCGCTCAATCAAGACTTATCGCCTGTTATTGCGATTATGATGGGTGTATGGACTGCTATTTTGGGTGGCCTCTTGCGCGATATTATCTGTAATGAGTTACCACTACTGTTGCAACGTGAGATCTATATCTCTGCTAGTATCGCAGGATCAGTGACCTACCTATTATTAGCGCATTACGGTATCAACTCCAGCTTGAACGAATTTATTATGCTTGGCGTCATCTTTGCGGTGCGGATACTTGCACTGCGCTTTGATTGGCATCTTCCCTCCATCCGCTTGGTCAACTGACATTAGCTTAATTGTCCTTGTGGGTTTCCTATGTGAACGCTTATGATCAGTATTATCAGTGTCAATCTTTATGCCTGGCTCAACGCTTGCTGCATCACTTTATTTGGTAAATCTTTTGATATATTATCTGCCCCAATCAGCACCACTTTAACCTCTGCTTCCGCTACTATTGCTCCAGCTGTCGATAAACTTGCTGAAATCCCGCTCGCTCTTACTCCTGAGTTTGTGACTCGCTTTGAGCCCACCTCATTTATGTTTTGGCTTGAGATGTTTGGTATTTTTGCCTGTAGCGTCTCGGGAACTATCTTAGCTAAATTCAAAAACTTCGATGTATTCGGCTGTATATTAGTGGCGATGATTGCCGCTATTAGTGGCCCTACCGCGCGTGATATTATTCTCGATCGCTATCCCCTATTTTGGATGGTGAATATGAATTACCTGTTGATTATCACTATTACTTCGGTGGGCTTTCAGATGTTTTGTAATCCAAAAGCGCGTCACGTCGATGGTTTACTGAAGCTGTTTGACGGATTAGCGCTAGCGATCTTTACCTTAATTGGTATTCAGGTGGCGCAAGAGATGGGCGCGAATATTCCTGTTTGTATTTTGCTTGGGGTACTCAATATTTTGTTTGGTACTGTGATTCGCGATATGCTCTGTAATGAGATTCCGCTGGTATTGCAGCGTGAGATTTATGTCACCGCAGCTATTATCGGCGGTATCGTTTATTTTATTATGGAAGGTATGGGCATCACCTCTTGGGTTACGGAGTCAACAACCATGCTAACCATCTTTGTGATACGTATGCTGGCAGTGCGTTATGATTGGCACTTTCCAGATATTGGCTTGATAAAAAAGCATAATTTATAGCCTTTAGAACGTGCCTAATGTTGTTTAAAAAATGTCGATCAAAAAAAGGGCGCTTTGATGATTCAAAACGCCCTAGTCATTATTCTAATACATCGTTAGCAGTGTGTAGACATAGATTGTCTAAGCATTATCATGCAGTGGTATAGCGTTCAATAATAACAAAATCTCAGAGAGACTGCTCTATGCCGACTATCGCATTAGACCCTATATTGATTACCACCTTTGATCCGCGCTCCTTATTATATTTATTCGATATGATAGGTATTGTGGCTTGTAGTGTTTCAGGTACCATACTAGCTAAGCATAAAAACTTTGATGTTTTTGGTTGTCTGCTAGTGTCTATTGTAACCGCTATTGGCGGTGGTACTGTGCGCGATGTCATCTTAGATCGGCATCCTCTGTTTTGGATGGTGGATATGAGTTACTTGCTGGTTATCACTATAGCCTCTTTGATAACACAAATATTCTTTCATGCTAATCTAAAACGCGTCGATACGTTTCTCAAGCTCACTGATACGATAGGTCTCTCTGCTTTTACTTTGATAGGTATTAAAGTTGCCGATAGTATGGGTGCTACCGTTCCAGTAGCGCTGCTGCTTGGTGTAATTACCATCATTGTAGGGGGTATCATTCGCGATATGATTTGCAATGAGATTCCGCTAGTGCTGCAACAAGAGATTTATATCAGTGCCGCATTAGCTGGCGGTATTTTATATTTTGCCTTATATAACTTAGGCGTGACTGAATGGGTAACAGATATCTCTACTATGGCGACTATTTTTATCATAAGGATGCTAGCCATTCGTTATGATTGGCAATTTCCAAAGATTTCATGGAAGTATTAAAAAAGCGCCACTTCTTTAAGAGGTGACGCTTTTTATAACATATTCTACTTAAGCTTATCAGCAGGGTTAGTCAGCAATAACCGCTAAATCCTTCACCATCAGCTGTAAGTTTTGTTTTCCATTCCACTCATTGATATCCAGCTCAAATAATATATGTACTTGCTCGGCTCGATAATCCCAAGCTTTGCTATCGTAATTGAAATAGATAGCATCGATAGGATATTGCACATCAGGATAGTGCAGCGATAATTTCAGATGCTTGTCTTTGAGTACTTTAAAGCTGAGCACTTCGAACACCCCGTCAAATATCGGCGGCGCAAAGCCATGACCCCAAACACTAGCATCCGCTAGACCATCGGCAAACCCTAAGCTAAAGTCCTGCGCTTGCAGTGGCCCATCGGTATATTTTTGCTCAGCAAATACCTCATTATCAAGGGTGCTCATGACCTCATTAAAGGCGCTAACAAAGCCCTCAAAGTTGCTACGCTTTAAGGTCAAGCCTGCTGCCATCGCATGACCGCCAAAGTGACTGATTAAATTCGGATGCTGCTCAGCAACTTGCTCAATAGCATCACGAATATGCACGCCTGCGATAGAACGCGCTGACCCTTTGATCGCATCGTTAGCGCCAGTACGCTCGACATTAGCAGGTGCAAAAACGATACTCGGTCGATAGTGCGACTCTTTTAAACGACCAGCGACAATACCAATAACGCCTTGATGCCAGTTGTCTTGATACAGCACAATACTACGCTTATCACTTGCGCTAGTATCGGGTACCTCTTGGTCAGCTTGTTCAACAATAATGCTATCAAAGTTACCGTTTAACAAATCATCTTGCTCATCATTAGACTGACTATGAACCCTACTATCAGCAGCTAAAGCGTCAATGATACTATCCGCTTGACTACGCATCTCACCTTCAACCTTACGTCGATTACGATTGAGTAGCTCCAGCTCGTGCGCGAGACGCTGAGCGGTGCCCCAATCATCGGTAAGCAGGCATTCAATACCGACGCGCATATTATCCATGCGCCCTGCGGCATTAATACGTGGCCCTAATACAAAACCAAAATCTTGCGCATGCAATTGCTTGGGATCACGTCCTGCTTGCTCTAGTAGCGCTAATATTCCTATACAGCAACGCCCTTGACGAATAGCAGCAAGCCCATGATGCACCAATATGCGGTTATTTTTATCGAGTACGCCTACATCCGCAATCGTACCCAGCGCGACTAAGTCCAAATAACGGCTGACTTGTACCGTAGACTTGTCCGCTTCGCGCCGTAGTTTTGCCAGCCGTCCAAGCACATAAAAAGCCACGCCTACCCCAACCAATGCTTTGCTACTAAAGGTACAATCAAGCTGATTCGGGTTTACCACAGCTTCAGCAGGGGGTACAGGTTTAGTCGTTAGATGATGATCGGTGATAATAACGGTGATGCCATCCGCTTGCGCCCGTGCGACACCCTCGGTACTTGAGATACCGTTGTCTACCGTGACAATCATTTGTGGCTGATAAATCTCAATACCCAGCTCAACAATCTCAGGAGTAAGACCATAGCCGTACTTAAAGCGATCAGGCACTAAGTAATCGACCGTTGCGCCCATAGCGGTCAAGGCACGCATCATCAACGCGGTACTGGTCGCCCCATCACAATCGAAGTCGCCTACGATTAAGATCCGCTGACCCTCATCGATAGCGACATCTAATAAGGCTACTGCGGTCTCAACACCATACAGCATCTCGGCCGACAGTAGACCTGATAGGCTTGTTTCTAACTCATCAGGTTGCAAGATACCACGCCCAGCATACAGGCGAGCAAGGGTAAATGAGTGAGTAGCAAGGGGTTGTAGCGCGGTGGGCAGCTCGTCGATGCGAGTGCCTGTATATCTAGAGGTTAAATTTAGCATGAAGCTATTCTACTGACTTTGGCAATGCGCCACAATACTAATTTATAGCGACTGTGTTCATTGAATCCTGTTGTAACACGTTTCAAAACAGCAGTCGGTAAAAGACAGCCAGCGATTAATAGCACTTATAAAAACCATAGTTTACAAAAACGGTGCATAGATAGCCAAATCTCCTATATCTTGATACAAAGCTATGATTGCATGATGCCCATAAATCCCTAGAATGAATAATAGTCAATGACCCTATTAAAATAACGTCATTATTAAATCACTTATAAAGGAAAAATTAATGAAGACTACTCCAGCTGCTGAAAAACTACCGAACACTATAGATCCAAGTCTAGATCTTGAACAAGTCAAAAAAGAATGTATCGCTCTAGTCAAAAAACGTGCTAAATACTCTGCTGGTGTTGCCGTTGTACCAGTGCCCTTCTTTGATGTTGCGGTTGATGCAGGCATGTTGACCCAATTACTTCCTGATATTAGTGAGCGCTTCGGATTACTCAAAGATCGTCAAGGCGCTGTAGATTTAGGATCGCGTGAAGTGCATTGGAAAGAGCTAAAAAATCGTACCGTTGATTTTGCAGGCTTAATGGCGACTCGCGGTATCGTTAAAAAGACCGTACAAGGCTTTGGTGGTCGTATCGCTGCCAAGCAAGTAACGAAATTTATTCCACTTGGTGGTCAGCTAGTCGCAGCGACTATGGGTTATATGATCTTTAAAAAGATTGCCACCGATCATGTTGAGGAGTGCTATAAATTAGCCAAAGAGATTCAACAAAGAGATCATGGCAAAAATGTATAAAATTTAGCAATGACTTTAGATAAAAAACCAGCTAGGACTACTTGTCTTAGCTGGTTTTATTTTGGTTACAGCAGAACCTTAAATTGAAAATATTATGACTCAGACACTTATGCATTACTTTTTGCATTTCGGCATGCCTTTGATTATTGCCTATGTGTTTTTCCGTAGTGATTATAAACGTGTGTACCTGATACTGTTAGCGACTATGTTAGTAGATTTGGATCACTTGCTAGCCACTCCTATATTCTCGCCCAATCGCTGTAGCATTAACTTTCATCCATTGCACACCTATTATGCGATGCTAGTCTATGTAGGCTTACTAATCTCCAAAAAACCTTATCATATAATAGGTTTGGGACTACTATTGCATATGCTAACTGATCTAAATGACTGTGTAATAACTTATCTTAGCTACCCACAATATTTGATTGACGCGCCTGCTAAAGAGTTAGTAGTCTGGCTGGCTGAGCTGTTTAGATATTAATAAATTAGCATTATTCCTTCTGCTTCATAGTCTGGGATATGCATTAGTGAGTTGATATAATCTAAATACCTATGCCACCATACATTAGACAATTTATACCCATAAAATGTATCATAAGCGCAAATTTTGCTAGTACATTAAAATGTTTAGTGTTATAAGCTTTAGAGTCAATATCCGATTTCACTGATCCAATTAACAGGAAAGAATTATGAAAAAATTATTAGTTTCAACCGCTATGCTTGCCACACTTACTCTAACGGGCTGCGCCACTTCTGGAGGAGCCAATACTAACGCAGGTACAGCTATCGGTACGGCTAACGAGATCGGCATGAATGTCTTTAAAGCGGCTATTGATAACCAGTGCCGCAGTCAGATCGAACAGCAAACGGCATGGCGCGTCGCTAGCGTCGCTATGACCGAGACGCAGCAAGAAGCGGTCAAAAGTAATGTCTGTGGCTGTGTAAGCGAACAAGCTCCTCAGCAAGTCACAATCGTTGAACTTGGCAACGCAGCAATAGATTCAAACTATCGCACGCAGCTCGTCGCCAAAGTAGTAGCAAAGTCGCTACAGACTTGCTATGCAAGTTTTACTAAATAGCTATTAAAATAAAAAGTTAAATAGCAAATAAAAATCCCAGTATGCTATTTAAATAACGTACTGGGGTTTTTTATATAAAAGTAGCATTACATCAGAAATAATTATTAAAAAATTTAGTATTTATCTGCATCTGTAATGACGTTATTGCTACCTAGAGCTGCGGCCATCGGTAATGTTTTATTGATACGGAAGTATTTGGAATGACTATTAATAATGTCATTCACGCTATCGACGATGTCTTCAATAACGTCATCATAAATACCGTGATGTAGCTCAGTATCAAAAGCGGTAAAAGGGTGCTTGCGAGCAGCAGCTCTGACGTCTGTGATGCCTGACTTAGTATAAAAAATATTGACACTGCCATCACTGTTTAGTACACAGCTTAGCTCGCCATCATCGACTTGCATATCTATACGTTCAGGCTTAAAGATATAGTCATCGACGTCCAGTAATTGTTTTTCTACGCCCTTTTTAAATAACGATGCGACATCCATTATAATTATATCCTTGTGGTTTAAACTTCGTAAATTTGATGAGCTAAAATCGCTCTAATTGACTTTATTTATCGTATAAGAAAGTTTAATAGCTTTTAAGATGAAATGTGTAAATGTGCGTTTATGGTTGGTAAGGGATAAATTTTATCTAAGCTAGTAAACCCTTAAAAATAGCTCATTTAAAATTCGACTAAGCATCTCTATATGGACACTTTTGAACTTAAAAATCTCAGTAAAAGTTCCTTATTATTTTAAACTTATAATCTATCTTAAATTTCATGTAATCATTTAATTTGAACAAATGGTAAGAAAATAATTTAGTTTTAGAACATTATTCGTGTATTATTAGATTTAGAATCAAATAACCAAATGAGTGGAAGGAAAATATATATAAATACTCTATCTTGTTACTTCTCGCATTTTCTACTTTTTCATTCAATGTTAATGCAAATGATGCTTTTATTGAGAAGGCTGCTGTTGAATACTCTAAAAGCTATAATGTTACGATACAGGAGGCAACTTACAGATTAAAAATCATGGCCGCTCAAGAAGAAATTATCGGCCTGATAAAAGAAAAGTTTGGAGATGACATTGCAGGAATATATTTCGATAACGAGGGTAATGAATTCAAACTTGTAGTTCGCACCTCTAAGAAAGGACGATTAGAAAAAGATATTCTAGCCTTGTCTAATCAACTTTCAGCAAAATATAAGCTACCTATAGATGTCGTTGCTAATTCTCCTAGAAACTTCAAATCAATTGAAAACATTTTGCAGAATCAAAGTTCAAGATTAATGAGGAGTATCGAAGGTATACAAGGTTTAGGTTATAACCCAAGAAAAGATATAATATCTATTTATGTGTATGAACCTGATGAATCAAAAAAGCAGTCCTGGTTGAACAACCAGCAATTAAGTAAATTATCAGGAATGGAAACAGAGATAGTATTCGATGATGGTCCTGTCAAAACAACAAGTCTTATTGGTGGGGGATTCTTAGAGACATCACCAGTTAGCTCTTCTTATCCGAACAAGCCTATGTGTACAGCTGGCTTTCCAGCTACAAAGAATGGTGTAGCTGGCGTCATCGCAGCTGCCCATTGTGGAACGCTTAATAAGGAACTTGGCACAAAATCACGTTATGTTGGTCGAAATAATGAGATATACCAGCTAACCTTGACAGGATACGATAAAAATCCTGATTCTGGTAAATATCATGATCTTGCATTTTTTGAGACAAATGATAAAACAGTAAAAGCATTGCCATACTATTATCCAGATATCAGTAGCTATACAGAAGAAGCTTATCCCTATAGAAGCGCCCAAGTTGGCACATATTTATGTCATTACGGTCGGACAACGGGGACTTCTTGTGGCAATGTAATAGATGTTGCCTATGCGAATGTTAATAATTCGGCATCTGGTGGCGCCAATAAAGGATGCGCATCATCTTTACCTTGTGGCAGTACTTTTGTTAGGATTGAAAGTAAGGGACTGAATTGTCTAGTAGGAGATAGTGGGGGACCAGTTTATGGCTCTGTGCCATATGGAATAGCAAGTGCATGCGTACTAAGCAATAGCGGCAATGCTGCTCTAATGTACTCACCTCTAAGGTTTGTTCATTATACGGGTGCTCAATTATTAACTACTCCATATTAAGATTTAGTAAAAGGATATTGATCAATGACTAAAACAATATACGTTGTACTGGTGTTATTTGCTTCAACATTATTGACTACAGGCTGCCAAACCACAAGTGTACCTAGTGCTTATAGCGAAGCTGAACTAGGAGCTGGTTTATTTTTTAGCTATCCTCCTCAAGATCCTCAAACACCTATAACAGCTTCTGCAACATCTGCAACATTATTGTATCAAGATGGCTGTCTACTGGCTTATAATGGTACTTATATAATGAACCCGATATTTGAACATGGCACTACAACCTTCGATTTAAATAATCATGAGTTAACTATAGATGGTAAAGTCTTTCAAATTGGAGATATAATAGAGGGCGGTGGCACTGTAGGAAAAATATTAAAGTCTGATGAAGCTTCTTTTTTCGTCACCAAACCCTTAAATAGATGCATACAAGAAAACATCATCTATTTTTTCAGTGTAGATGAATAAACACAGGTTTAGGCACAAGGTGCGCCCCGATTAAAACCCCTAAAGCAGATGCGCTTTCAACTCAAGCACTTTATCACGAGTCTTCGCCGCATCCTCAAACTTCAGATCACGAGAGAATTGCTTCATTAGCTTCTCAAGGCGATTGATCTCTTTTGCCAATAGATCAGGACTACGCAAGATACTGATATCGACGTTAGGCAGATTACTCTTAACGGGAATCGCTTGATTATCATTAGCATCCAGATCTTCACCCGTATCTATCTTATCCGTGACGTTTCGACGTGCACCTCTTGGAGTAATATTATGCTCAATATTGAACTCAATTTGCTTTTCACGGCGGCGATCGGTCTCCTCTATCGCGCGCTGCATACTGTTAGTAATACGATCCGCATAGAGTATGGCTTTACCATTTAAGTGACGCGCGGCACGACCGATAGTCTGAATCAAAGCACGTTCTGAGCGCAGAAAGCCCTCTTTATCGGCATCAAATATCGCCACTAGCGACACCTCAGGCATATCCAACCCTTCACGCAAGAGGTTAATGCCGACCAGCACATCATGCACGCCTGTACGCAATTCATGGATAATTTGCATGCGCTCAACGGTATCAATATCCGAATGTAAGTACGCAACCTTGACATCGTACTCTTTAAGATAGCTGGTCAAATCCTCTGACATACGCTTGGTCAAAGTGGTAATCAATACTCGCTCATCTTTGGCACTGCGCTTAGTAATCTCGGATAACACATCATCGACCTGCGTTAGAACTGGACGGATTTCAATCTCAGGGTCAATCAGACCCGTAGGACGTACGAGCTGCTCGACCACTTGCTCGCTGTGCTCCAGCTCATAAGCAGCAGGGGTCGCACTGACAAAGATAGTCGTCGGCTTAATACGTTCCCACTCTTCGAACTTCATCGGGCGATTGTCCATCGCACTTGGCAAACGAAAACCGTAATTAACTAAGTTTTCTTTACGGGATCTATCGCCTTTATACATCGCGCCCACTTGCGATACCGTCACGTGCGACTCATCGAGGAACAGCAAAGCATCATCTGGAATATAATCAAACAACGTTGGTGGCGCTTCCCCTGCTGGACGACCCGATAAATGCTGTGAGTAGTTTTCGATGCCGTTACAGTAGCCAAGCTGTTGAATCATCTCTAAATCATATTGCGTACGTTCTTTAAGGCGTTGCGCTTCAATCAGTTTATTATTCTCACGGAAATACTCTAAGCGCGGCTCCAGCTCTGCGCGAATCGTTTTGCTCGCAGCATCTAGCTTATTGCGCGGGGTCACATAATGCGACTTGGGATAAATCGTAATGCGCGGCACACCGCGAACCGTCTTGCCCGTTAAGGGATCAAACCAAGAAATCTTCTCGACTTCATTGTCAAATAAATGTACGCGCACCGCTAGCTGCTCAGACTCTGCAGGATAGATATCCAATATCTCACCGCGCAAACGATAAGTACCACGGCCAAAGTCCAGCTCGTTACGGGTATATTGCATCTCAACCAAACGCTTAATCATCGCGGTACGGTCAACCATATCACCCACTACGATATGCAGCAGCATTTTTAGATAGCTCTCAGGATCGCCTAGACCATAAATACAAGATACTGAGGCGACGATAATCGCATCGCGACGCTCAAGCAGCGCACGCGTAGCTGATAGACGCATCTGATCGATATGATCGTTAATTGCGCTGTCTTTTTCAATAAACGTATCACTGGCAGCCACATAAGCTTCAGGCTGATAGTAGTCGTAATAACTGACAAAATACTCAACCGCGTTATTCGGAAAGAATGCTTTAAATTCACCATAAAGCTGCGCGGCTAACGTTTTATTATGCGCCATAATAATAGTTGGACGCTGACATTCAGAGATAACCTTTGCCATGGTAAAAGTCTTACCAGAGCCGGTAACTCCCAATAAAAGCTGCTCTTTCATTCCAGCATCAATACCCTTTACGAGCTTTTCTATAGCCTGCGGCTGATCGCCTGCAGGCTCAAAGTCAGTCACCATCTCAAAAGCGCGACTCGATATTTGCGTACCTGACGCATTAACACCAACGATTTCAGCTTCGCCTTGCAGCTGAGTGGCCAACTGATTTAACTGACGCGATGAACGCGGTTCGGGCATACGCATAAGCAGTTTCTTCCTGACGTTTTTAATAGGATAAATATAGTGAAGCTTTTATCATTGAAGCTTATAACAATATGGGGTTAATGGGCGATTTTTAAAGGTCAATATCATCACCAAACGCTTGCAAAAACATGCAATAAATCTACAAAAACTTAGGTATAGTCCAAAGCAAGTAGTTAATAATAATCATTGAAGGAGTGCATTATGAAAGGTCATTGTCTGTGCGGTAATGTGACGATTGAACTAGAAGATATTAATACTTTTGAAGCTTGTCATTGCGGTATGTGCAGGCGTTGGGGCAGCGGTCCATTAATGGCTATACATAGTCATAGCAAACCTGATATTGCAGGTGAGGCGTCTATGACCATTTACCCTTCATCAGACTGGGCAGAGCGCGCGTTTTGTCATACTTGTGGCACTAACCTTTATTATCATCAGCTTGGCTCTGAGACTTACGTGCTCTCATTAGGCCTATTCCAAGATCAACCTAATTTAAAATTTGAGAGTCAGATATTTATTGATAAAAAGCCAAAGTATTATGAGTTTGCTAATGACACCGAGAATTTAACCCAGCAGCAGCTATTCGATAAATTTGAAGAGAAGGGAATTACTACACCCTCAAAGTAAAATCTATAAGCAAGGCTTAGTCAATATGCCCTATCTATTTACAAAGCTTTTCACGATTAACAAAGCTATTACATGACCACCTAATAAAGCCTAATAGTCTAGGGTTCAATCATCAATTCAAACTGCTATTATAAGTACTGAAATTAAGCAAAACCCAGATCAAAATAAGTTAAATCACATAAATATTTTAAATTTAAATTCTAATAAACAATGGAGTAAAATATGAGAGAACGTTACGCAAGTGGAATAGATGATGCTACTGCAACCAAAATGGTAGATCTATTGAACGCTAATCTAGCCAACTTAATCGACTTAAGCATGGATAGCAAACAGTGCCATTGGAACCTACAAGGTACAGGCTTTATTGGTGTGCATCAGTTATTAGACGATACTTATGACCGCTTAAACGAGTCATTTGACACTGTTGCTGAACGTATCGTCATTCTTGGTGGTAAGGCAAATGGTATCTCAAAGCGCGTTGTTGAAGATTCTATTTTAGAGACTTATCCAACTGATATTACTGAAGTTGAGCAGCATGTTCGTGAGCTGACCAATCGTTATAAAATAGTAGCAAAAACCTTACGTGAAGGTATAGATGTCGCTGGTGATGCTGGTGATGAAGACACTGCTGACTTATTAACAGAAGTTAGTCGCGTAGTAGACAAAGACGCTTGGTTTATCGGTGCTAATGCGCCAAAGAAATAAGCTGATTTCAGAAATAATAACTTAGAATAAAAAATAAAAAGTCACCTTAATGGGTGACTTTTTTTATATATGCTATTTCTTACTCTACTTGTTGAGTTCAAATAGTTGATTAAAACCTCTTGATCATTATAGTATTATTTTTCACTCATTATATCTTCAATATCTGTTTGCATACGCGGTATGATGCTCTGCATTTTTTCTATACTCGCTTGCATCATAACAGGCATAACTTGCGAAGTAATTTTCTTCATGTAGTCTGCCATCATAGCTGGCTGTTTATTAATAATACTCTGACCTATTTCACTGCTATAAAAAGTGACTTGCGCATCAACTTCTTGCTGATTAAAGTGCTGTTTTGCAGACTCTATATAAAGGTCGATAATTTGCTGGTTATAGCTTTGCACATTCATGCTACTAGATATCTCTTTACTATATTTGCTTATAATGGCATCGTACTGTTGCTGCTCGTTTTTATTTAGCTCTTTGTTTGGTAATGCCGCTAGCATACCTTGCATGACTTGTTCAGTCATCGCGCTACTGCTAGTCATATCATTCATCATCTCAAGCGTTTTTGTTACTTTGATGAGTTGCATTAATGAGCTATCAGTCGGTACAGCAGCTTGTGCAGATAAGGTTGGCACCGCTATCATTGCGCTTATACTCAAAGACATAGCAAACATAGTGTTTTTCAGTAGAGATTTCATATTTTCGCCTAACTTATAGTTCCAAAAGGTTTATTAATTGCTAATTTTTATCCATAAACTTTAAATACAAAAAATAAAAAAATCACTCCTGTATCTTATAATATATCTTTAATGATTTGCTTCATTCGTGGTATCAACTCATTCAACTGCTCTTTAGTCCCTTTCAAATCCATATCTTTAGGTAGCGACTGCTGCAAAAACGCAGCAGTGACTTGCGGCTGCTTATCCAAAATACTTTGCCCTATCGGTGTATCATAAAATGCAATCTGTGCATCGACCTCTGCCTGAGTATAGTACGTTTTTGCCACGCTAATGTAAGCCTGAGTCATTGTCTCAACGTCAGTTGCCTCATCAATGTCCCCTGTAATTATTTCTCCATACTGTCCTAAAATTTGTTGGATTTTGGTCTGTAGCTCACGTTGACGCTTATTTAACTTATCACCTGCGCTCTGCTTGTTAGCATTATTGGTTTGAGCAGTAATCACGTCAATAGCGGCTTGCTGACCGTTGATAATAGCGGTTATTTGCTCATCGATATGCAGCACTTGCATCAGCTTGATGATAGATGTCTCTGATGGCAATTGACTGTTAATAAATTGCGTATGATAAACTTGACTTTGTGAGCTAGTATTTTGCAATGCGCTACTAAAACTCTGATTTGGCTCGCTAATGACTAATTCAGCATGAGCTTGAGTTAGAGCTAGCGTCATTGCAGTCGATATGACAGCGACTGATAATGTAGTTTTAAAATGAAAATTCATATCCTACTCGCATTATTATAAGGTTGATATCTTAGCTAATTAAATAAAATCATCGATCAATGCTTTAAAACTATAATTTTGACATTATCAAAGCCATGTTTTTTCTTATTATCAGAACTAGCATTATCAGGATTTTTATCGAGCTTGACTCTACGAGCGCTATAGGCTGATGTGGTAGGTTTAGCATGCGAGTGCGGATTGGCGACGGATGGCTTTAGAGTCGTACTTGACTCAATAATAATAGGCAAAAATAACTTAGCCTAAAATAATGCATTCAAAATACCAGTAACATTTCAGTTAAACAATAATTATCGAGTGAGCTTTTGCAAGCATAAACGACTTAGATGCTATCTTTGTCAGTATTTTTTTCGTGGTCATTGACCAATTCACCAACCATAGTCGATATCTCGCAGCTAGTACGAGCTGAGCCTTCCATATGCATCTTTTTACGATCTAGAGCAGCATCAAAACGGCATTGCTGCATAGGGTTCTTTATTTCAAGTGGTGGAATAGGTGTTGGCTTGCCATTATCGTCGATTGCGACCATCGTCAAATAACAGCTATTGGTATGGCGAATAGTACGCGCGCGTACATCTTCTGACTCAACACGAATACCCACCTCCATCGAGGTTCTGCCGACATAATTGACACTAGCGGCAAAGGTCACCAGCTCACCCACATAGATAGGCTCGCGGAACATGACTTGATCGACTGATAATGTGACAACATAACTACCGCTATAACGACTAGCGCAAGCATATGCGACCTGATCGAGCATTTTGAGTAAATCACCACCATGAACATTACCAATGAAGTTAGCCATATCAGGCGTCATTAGTACTGACATATAGAGTTCATGATTGAGTGGCGCTTTTTTGGCACTGGTTGAAGTGTTAGCTTGTGACATAATGTTCCTTACCTGTTTTAGCTATATTTTGACTATGCTTAGCCAAATTATAGCTCTAGACCTAGAGTAGCTTGTTTTGAGTATTATTTATACAGTAGGACGCCATATTGCGCAAATGAAACTGCCATAAAAAACGGCTTAACCTAAGTTAAACCGCTCTTATTTATAGCTAAAACACTTAAGCTGAAGTAGGCTTCTGCAACCAGCGGAAACGGTATGCTAACCAAGCCGTGCCAGCACTAACTGTACCTGTTAAGATGCCACCCCAAGCAAAGTCTACCAAAGCAGTATCAAGGGTAAAGCCTTTATATAACGCCAAATTAGTAAAGTCGTAAGTACCATAGGCCATTAGGCCTAGTAAACCGCCCAATAGAAAAATATGCCCGATTGAAGCCTGTGCTTTTATCTGTGGATAGAGAACGATAATACATAGCGCTAAGATATAAAACATATAGAACACGGCAGCCGCCATCATATTAGGTTCATCCGCTAAAAGATGACCTATACGCTCTTCATAAAAAGCCCCTTTCATCGTCGACAGCCAGACGAAGTCGACGCCTAAAAACATAGCAACGGCAACAAGATAAACAAACGTATAGCCCATAACAATATCCTTTTATAATGACTAAACACGGGTTCCAACTATCTCTGTGCCTAGACTGTCTTATTAATGTTTTAACTGTACTTCAATATGATGAATTTATGCTTAGTAATCGTTATGACTTTAGGTAACTCGATTGTAAAGCTATTTAGCCATTGACTATAAGCATTTTATCCTTAGCCAAATGCAGCAGCACTGTTAGGCACACTACGCTTGTTAATGGCATTATCAATAGGCTTATCTGATATATCAGCAGCTGGTAAATCTGAAAAATGTAAGGTGTCTATATTATCTGGCTTAACTGCTGTGACCTGAACTACACCGATAGTACGCTCCAAAAACCCACCTTCACAATAGCAAAAGTAAAACTCCCATAGGCGGATAAAGGCATCATCATAGCCAAGCGCTTGAATCTCTATACGCTGCGCCATAAAGGCCTCGCGCCAATCGCGTAAGGTATAAGCATAATCAAAGCCATAATCATGCAATTGCTTGATGACCATATCGGTCTGCTCAGTGAACTGAGTATTCAGCTCTTGGTTAGATAGCAGGCAACCACCAGGGAAAATGTGGGTCTGAATAAAGTCAACAGAGCCTAGATATTCTTGATAATTTTGATCATTAAAGGTAATAGCTTGTAGTACCATTAGTCCTGTAGGCTTCAGCAGATCATTACATTTGGCAAAGAACGTCGGCAGATACTCATGACCGACCGCCTCAATCATCTCAATGCTCACCAGCTTGTCATAGTGTCCCGTCAGCTCACGATAATCTTGCTTGAGTAAAGTGATTTTATCTTCTAGCCCTGCAGCATTAACCCGTCGCTGTGCCTCTTGATACTGAGCATCTGAGATAGTAGTCGTAGTTACTTGACAGCCGTAATGCTGAGCGGCATAAATCGCAAAACCGCCCCAGCCTGTACCTATTTCGATCACATGATCGTCCGCTGTCAGTTGCAGGCGCTGACATATTAGCCCCAACTTATGCTGCTGGGCATCCCTAAGCGCAGTCTCTGGCGTTAAATAGACGGCAGATGAATACATCATAGTGGCGTCTAAAAACCGCTCGTACATCGCATTGCCCAAATCGTAATGCGCCAAGATATTAGATTTTGCATTGGTCTGATCATTATTGCGCAGTTGATGCTTGGCCTTCTCGAACGCTTTGCTAACCCCTGCAAAACGGTTCTCAAGTTTATTAAGCACGGCAAGGTTACGCGCGGCCAAACGGATAAGACCCGTCAAATCATCCGTATCCCATTCGCCATTGATATAGCTATCAGCAAGGGCAATTGAGCCACCAAACAACAGTTGACGATAGACACTGATATCATGAATAGTTAAGGTGACTTGCAGCGAATGTCGACCTACTGCTGAGCTGCTCTTATTATAGCTATCAACAGGATTTCCACTATCGATGCCAGCTTGATTGCCAAAGGTCTGTGTATTAGGCATCGCTTCATCGAAATCTTCGATTAGTGTTAAGCGGCCAAATTGCAGATGCTTTAATGCTTGAAATATCGCTTTTCGAGCCAAGTGATTAATACTAAGGCTGACAGGGGCTAACACAGCACTATTATTGATAGTTTTACTCAAGCGAGCATTCAATTTTGCAAGTTTCGAGCTGGGCTTACGATCGGTTGGGCGTGCTGGCATATAGATATGATCCTGTCTAAGTCTGGATAGGCATGAAAGTACAGTTTATAAACCTATTGTAGGTTAAAGACGACATCAAACAACTGCTATAAAATAAAGTAATCAATAAAATTATAATAGATAAAAATAAGTGGCAATTTCTCTAAATTATTAAAATATGGCTTATTTTTATGAGTTTGAATGTAACATTCAAGCTCATAAAAATGAGTCAAAAGCATACCTGATAACTGTTTAATTTTTATTATTAGAAATGTAAAGACTGTAAGTATAGCTAACAAATAAAGCTTTTATCTTACTGATGTCTTTCTATACCTTAATCTGTCTTACCTTATTCACTACCTGTTCACTGATTAGTGTTCTGTTTACTATCCGCCAGCTTTTCATCATAACCCACATAAGGTACTTTTTTGATAGCGTAGAGCTTAAAAGCATGCCAATAAATACGCGTTAATGAGGTTAGGTTCATGAGCGGGTTTGCTCTTAAGCTTTGACGTATCGTGTTGGCAGTCATCGGCACACCCGTCATCTTGATGCCAGTCTTCAGCACTTCACCGCGCGCATCACTAATATCGATAGCAATGCGTACATTCAAGCAATCTTGCAGTAAACTATCTTGCTGCCGATTCACCTTAACCTGCCAGCGATATAACTGATCGATAGGATTGAAAGGTGACACATGAAAGTTTTTATCGTGACAAAACTCGCTATCTGCACCATCTAATAAAAAACCATAATAATGGCGCTTATCCCAAGGTGTATTCGACACCTCAGCCAGTAGATGACTGGGATTCTGCTCGCTATCAAAGCCTAAATAAAAGTTTACGGGGCTAAAATACATCCCTGCGTTACGACAAACCAGCATCCCTATTATATCGCCTGTTGGTGCACTGTCTGTTTGCGCGATAAACACCTCATTTAAGCGCCCTAGTAATTGCTCGTTGGCTAACTGTAATGAGCCAGCTTTAGACTTATTACTACTGCTACCTTTGTCACCATTCTCCTTATACTTACTATCGTCTTTGTCAGGGGCTTGCAAATAGTCACTAGCGCAAAACTGTTGCACAGCCTTATGCTGCGCTGAGAATAAAGGCAGCTTTCGTAATAACTGATGGTTCAACATACGGCTATTTAATACTTTGGACTTTAAAGAGCTATTATTCTTAGTTGGCTTTTCTATTGATAAAGCGACCTCTGGCAATGCTTGTCCAGCAGCTAGAGCCGTAATATTGACACCCCAATAACGATACGGATAAGCAAACTTGTGCACGCTAGGCAACAGACGACTGTGCCACGTCGTCCCGTGAAACAGCTGATGTGGTAAAGCTTCTAAACTATTTAGTGATGAGTTATTAGGTGACTGGTCAAGCAAGGCGACATCAGATGAATCAGCAGGCATAAAGGTCTCTTATAACTATTTATAAAAACTAAATTAGGCGTAAAGTGCATTTTATGCACCGACGATTAGTGATAGCGGCATTATCGGTGCGATGGAGTACACCCTACAAAATCTATTTTAAAGATTAATGAGAACTTCAAAGTAGTAGCCGTTCTATTGTGCAGACTTCCTTAAGCTAAATCTTGATAACAGCCCTTGCTTTTTTTGCGCAATATATTTATCGGCAGTAGGCTGTAAAACTTTCACATAGTCATTTAGCTCTTGATTGGTGCTAGCCGTTATAACTTGGCGCTTATCGAGTTTACGATTGGATCTGTCCGCTTTTACGGGTAGATCACGATAGCGAAATGGCGTATGAGCACTATCAGCATCAGGCAGATGGCTGACGTCTACTTCATCTTCGATAGTGACTGTGCTTCCTAGTGCCTGACAAACCCGCAGCCCGCTACGCACACCGTCTTCATGAAAGCCATTAAACCAATACGCGCCACAAAAATGGGTGTGCAAGCTACTGCCTGATATTTGTGACCATTGCTTTTGCGCAGCGATCATTGGCTTATCAAAGACAGGATGACTATAATCAATACGCTTAATCACTTGAGCCTCATCAATATCAGTATTTAAGGTAACCAAATAATTATGCTGTTTGGTCAAACGCTGTAAGATATTCATATGATAAGTGAGCACGGGTTTTGCAATTTTATCTTTGTCTGTTTGCTCTTGCCCTGTGTTGTCTTTATTTGCTTGCTCGTCTATCAAGTAGTTCCAACTGGCCCATGCTAATGACTTCTTAGGCAATATGCTGGTATCAGTATGCAATATTGCCGTATTAGGCGTAAAACGGAAATGGCTCAATACTTCTGACTCTGTACTGCTGGCATCTTTTAACAAGCGTAGCGCAGTATCCGCATGACAAGCAAAGATAACCTCATCGAATTCTAATTGCTGCGCTTCGCTATCAGTACTTATATTGACAACTACTTTATCGTTTTGACGGATAACCGACTGTACAGGTGTATTAATCCGTACTGTGCCACCCGCTTTGATAAAGCGTGGGATCAACTTATTGACGTACTGTTTAGAGCCGCCTTTTATAGTAAACCACTGCGGACGGTTGACCACATCCAAAAGACCGTGATTATCAAAGAACTGGGCGAAGAATACTAACGGAAAGTCCTGCACCTCCTCCAAGCTCGTTGACCAAATAGCCGAGACCATAGGCAACAGGTAGTTATCGGTAAATAGCTTACCGTAGCGCTTACTATCTAAATAACCGCCTAGCGTCTGCTCTGTATACTGGCTGATGTCCTGCCCTGCTGCACGCGCTGCATCAAAGTCTTTACGCAGTTGTTGTATGTGCTTATTGAACTGCAAGATATCTTTTAAAAAGCGCCAGAATTTAGGATTCATTACATTTTTACGCTGCGATAACAGAGTATTAATCGTATGACCATTATATTCAAAATTTCGCGCGGTGTTCTTTACCGAAAAACTCATATCCGTTGCTTGAAACGGTACTTGTAGCTCATGTAGCAGACGAAAGAAGTTAGGATAAGTGCGCTCATTAAAGACAATAAAACCCGTGTCGATGGCGCTATTCTCTACAAACTTAGCTTTTGACTTTTTGCCCTGTTGCAAGGTGACATCGATCGTATTGACATGACCACCGATATAATCGTTAGCCTCAAATATCGTCACCTCATGCAGCTTAGCGAGATAATGCGCGCAAGTTAGTCCTGACACCCCTGAACCAACGATAGCAACACGTTTGCGAGCTACCGTATCACTGGTACGATGCGAATTGGCATCAGCGCTAGCCGTCGCTATATTATCAGGCTGGTTTGAATCATTGGACTTAGCAGATTTAGCTGCTGATTTACGACGGATAAATGCCATTAAAGCTTTCCTTTATTATTCTAAGAATGATTTTGTAATTTAGAATTGCGATTTTAAACTTATACCATTTTCAAAAAGCAACGTAACAGTAACGCGGCAAACTTGTGCAAGTACTACATTTAGTAGACTTAGCAAGTTCAAGAAGGTTAATCGTACTTTTTGAGTTTGATGTTATTTTTTATTCAGCTTTTGGCTCACCTGCTGCCAGACCATATCAGGCAGCGTGCCTAACGTTTTTAGCGGCAGGGTAAGCTTTTTGGGAAATTCAATGACTTCGTCACCATTTTCAATCCCATGACGTATAGCACGACTGGCCTGTTCAGGGGTCTGCAAAAACGGCATTGGGAAATCATTTTGCTTAGTCATCGGCGTCTCAACGAACCCTGGCACCACTAAGCTGACCGCGACATCATGCGGTGCTAAACTGATCTGCAAGGTCTTCATTAGATAATGAATCGCCGCCTTTGAGCTACCATAAGCCTCAGCACGCGCAAACGGCACATAGGCTGAGGCCGAACCGATACCGACTAGGCGACCTTTTGAGGCAATCAGCTTCGGTAATACGCCTTCAATGGCATGTGATAATGTACCCATATTTATTGACATAACCTTCATAAATACTTCGCTATCGAAGTTTGGCATATCCAAATACTCACAAGCACCCGCACCGCATATCGCCAAATCAATATGCTCAATCTTGGCAAAAGCCTCAATCACTTTGTCACGATCCATCAGGTCCAAATCAATCGGCGTCGCACCTAACGCTTTTAGCTCTTTTAACGCTTCATCGTCACGACCAACCGCATAAACATGATGATCTGCTGATAAATAATCTTGGGCGAGCTGCTTACCAATGCCCGAGGTCGCGCCAGTGATGACAATGTGCAGCTTTTTATTGAAATCAGCTTTATTTGAATTAGTCATACTAAATATCCTTAAATTATAATTTAAAGTTTGTTTTGATATAATTTATCATAACCAACTATTCTCATTTTAAGGTGACGATATTGTACTAACTTCGCAAGCGAATCGTAGCTATACTGTGGCGATAAAAGTCATATTTTAGATTGAGTCTTAAAATGTCCTAAGCAAAACTGACTTTATTAAGATAGAGGGACAGGCTAAATTACAGTTATTTCCTATGCATAGCGGCATAAGACAGCGCACTATCTACATGCTACAATATGGCGACCTAAAACTATAAAATGCTTAACTGAGATATCGCCTCGACTATAAATTCGATCTATTCTTAGCAAATAGTTAAGCTTACTATAGCTTTTACGGTCCTCTTCAAATAGCTACCGCTATGCAAGCCGTACCTGAACTATCCCAACTTATCTAACTCGTTTATAAAGGATTTCACATGAGCGAACTGCAACTATCTGACCGCGTTAATAGTATCAAACCATCACCAACCCTAACGATCTCTAATAAAGCCGCAGAGCTAAAAGCAGCAGGCAAGGACATTATCGGTCTAGGCGCGGGCGAGCCTGATTTTGATACGCCGCAGTATGTAAAGCGAGCGGCAATCGACGCCATCAACAGTGGTTTTACCAAATACACGGCGGTCGATGGTACTCCAGGGCTCAAAAAGGCCATTATCGACAAATTTAAAAACGATAATGATATCAGCTATGAGCCAAATGAGATCTTAGTATCGGTAGGCGGTAAGCAGTCATTTTTCAACTTATGCCAAGCGTTTATCAATGCTGGCGATGAAGTTATAATTCCAGCACCATACTGGGTCAGCTATCCTGACATGGTCATTATTGCCGAAGGCAAGCCTGTCATCGTAAAATGCCCTGAAGATCAAGATTTTAAGATCACCCCTGAGCAGTTAGAAGCAGCGATCACTGAAAAAACCAAGATGCTCGTGCTTAACAGTCCTTCTAACCCAACAGGTATGATCTACAGCTTAGATGAGCTAAAAGCGCTAGCTGAGGTGCTCAAAAAGCATCCGCAAGTCTATATTGCCTCTGATGACATGTACGAGCACATTCGCTGGACAGGCGAGAAGTTTTACAACATCTTAAATGCCGCGCCTGAACTCAAAGAGCGCGCTATCATCCTAAATGGGGTCTCAAAAGCCTATGCGATGACAGGCTGGCGTATCGGTTATGCGGGTGGCCCTGCCAAACTGATTGTCGCGATGAAAAAGGTGCAAGGACAGTCGACCTCATGCCCAACTTCTATCAGCCAAGTAGCAGCAGAAGCCGCTATCAATGGCGATCAAAGCGTCCTTGATCCTATGATTGAGGCGTTTGAGAAACGTTGTGACTTAGTGGTAAATGGCCTAAATGCTATCAAAGGCATCACCTGCTTGCGTCCAGACGGTGCGTTCTATGTCTATCCTAATATCAAACCGCTGATAAAAGCTGCTGGCCTATCGTCTTGTACTGAGTTCTCAGAATGGCTACTTGAAAAAGTTGGCGTTGCTGTAGTGCCTGGTGATGCATTCGGTCTTGGCGGCTTTATGCGTATCTCTTACGCTACTGATGAAGCCACGCTAAAGGATGCCTTACAGCGTATTGAAAGCGCAGTTGCAGAATTAGATGTAGCTGAATAACTTGAGCTGCTCATCATAAACGGCAAATAGTAGTCATAAAAAAGACGTCCAACTGCGAGCATAGCTCTTGTCTTGCGGACGGGCAAAGCAGTGCTCTGCTTGTACCGTCCTCAGGACGTTTTTTTATATCAGGGCAAAAAAAGAGCATAAATGAGCGAATTTAACTAAAAACAAAAATTTATCATCATAAATTTGCTAAAAACAGCAAAAAGGGCTTGACCTATTTTTTATCTTTGCTAGAATACGCCCCACTTAGCAACAACTCGTAAGAGTAATTGCCGGGCTAATTATAAAGTGCTTTTTATATCATTGTTTTATAAAGTCACTTTTATAATTTACTATTCCTCAATAGCTCAGTTGGTAGAGCGTCGGACTGTTAATCCGTGTGTCCCTGGTTCGAGCCCAGGTTGAGGAGCCAAATTTAGTCAGTTATTAATTAGCTGCATTGAATCATCTTTGATTCGATTATGGCATATGCCAAGACCCTCATCACTTTGATGAGGGTTTTTTTATGGCGGCTAGGATGCGTTATGAGTAAGCTATAGGTCTCAAAACCTTGGTAAATATGAACCCTTTATCGATAAATTTAAAAATTTAGCTTATATTGATAATTAATAGAGTATTAAGGTTGACAGGCTTAAGCGACTTGGCTAAAATGTGCCTCACATAACGCGGACTAGCTTAATGTTTTAAGCACATCTTTAGTTATAATCATCTATTCCTCAATAGCTCAGTTGGTAGAGCGTCGGACTGTTAATCCGTGTGTCCCTGGTTCGAGCCCAGGTTGAGGAGCCATATTGTAGTCATCGAAAAGGCCTTTATCAGTATTTGATAAGGGCTTTTTTGTGGGTGTTAAATAGTTTTTTGACTATTGAGTTATGTTCAGAACAACTGCCGCTGTATTTCTTATTGCACTACAGATAAGCGTTGGATAATGCTATCATGGCAAGGTGTCAGACATGTAAGAGTAGACACAGTTATCAATCACGCAGTTTATCTTATCCACTAAATTAATGGTTTGTTATGATACCTACTCGTATAAAAAATAAATTCTCTGATCACCCACAAAAGGTCACCCGCCCTATTAGTATCCGTCTGTCTGAGGAAATGATTGAGCTATTGAACGCTACGTCATCAGAGCTAGGGTTTAAGCGTATTCAAGGTCTGATTCGTCTATATATCCGTCAAGGTCTTGATCGTGATCATCAGGATTATACACTCGCGCATGATGAGCTGTTTATCGAGACGCTACGTAAGCGCGGTGTCAGCCAACGTATCATCGATGAGGCTATTATCAAGACCCATAATAACAGTATTAGTCATCCACTATCTGAGCTACAAGATAACTAATATAGTAGCTACTTAGCTGCTTATAAGTCCAGTAACTACTTATGACTGATATTTTTGTAGGCTAAGTTTGCTTAATAGCGCTTAGCCTTTTTATTGGCCTCATTTTCTCTCGTTCTTTTTTTAGCTGTTGGCTGACTGATCAACTTTTTAGTAACACCAGCTGCTAAAAATTATTATCTTGCAAAATTTAACACAATATTAATGATGGTTAACTTGCGCAAACACGGTATATTAAAGATTATTATTTCGATAAATGAACGATCTGATGTAGTTTTTATATATTTTGTATAGATGATAAGGGAGAGCAACAATGGTTGTAATAAGACAGCGTTTGAGTGCGACATTACTTTTAGCTTTTGCTTTAGGTACGACAGCTATTATCAGTGGCTGCTCTATGCCGCAAGACGACCCTGTTGAGCAAACCATTCCTACCGACTCAAATCAATGGCAAAAAAAGCTTGGTGATACTTTTGAGCAGCTGCCTGAGGCTGATAGAAGCTTGCTGAGTCGTTATATGCTACGTATGAAGCTGAGCGACGCTTATGAGTCAGGCGCGATGCCGCGCACGACAATCAAGCAAGCTTTGATACAGCAGCGCGAGTATGAACGCCTGCACCCTAATAATCCAACGGGCGAGAAAAGTCCTGTAGTGGCTAACCAGCAAAAAGGCACTATCAATGCGCAGACTTATCCTGTCGCCCTACTACCTGTCAAAACCAGCGATAGCGATAGTCTAAATCAAGTGAAAATGCAGTTTATATTATCTAATCATGGCACTGTCCCTATTGAGAGCTTTAAGGGTGATCTAATGATGAAAGATGCCAAGCTAACTAAGGGTAAGCGATTCAATGTGCCTTTGACCCAGTTTGACAACCCTATCGTCCCTGAACAGTCTGGCAAGTTAATCATCGAGAGTAGTATCGAAGATATCAACGTTATGCGAGCGATCAAAAACTCACAAAATGTGTCGGTTGAAATTCTTAAAGGCACGTTGACATTAACGGATGGTCAAAAGATAGAGTTTGCTGAGAAGCTGGTGAAGTGAGTTATAGTCATTGTTTGAAATTGATATATAAAGTGTCTCACATTAAAAAGCCCTAGTTATTTTAAACTAGGGCTTTTTAATACAAGGGTCGAATAATATCTACAGTCTATTAATACTAGCTACCAAAATACATGCCTCTACCTCCGCTACCATTAGTACCGAGAATCAATAGATCAGTATTACCGTCATCTAATATTGACACTCCAGTGAGTGTCTCTCCAGCAGCGACACATTTTATTTGGTTAAATGTTACACTGGTCGTATAGTATCGTTCTGAAACAGCTGGAGTAAATTTACCTGATATTTTGCAGCCTTTGCTATCCTCACCAGTGAAATTACCATCTGTAGTGAATTTAATCGTTGCTTCAGCTGCGCCTGTACCACTCGTCACATATAGAGGACCTGTAAATGTTTTACTATCAATAAGATTCAACGTATGTTTTTTAAAAGATGCCGTGTTGAAATTTAGCGTATATTTTATTGAGTTCGAAGCCACTTCAAGAATTGTTCCTGTAATGACATTTGATTTATAAGTACCATTAATAGTAGTCTCTTGAGAGCCGCGGTTATCATATGGGTAATTTCTAGCTGCTACCGAAAAGTTGCTATTATTGAGCAATACTGGGCCATTAGTAGTGAGAAAGCCTATTACTTCTTCTTCGGCATCTGCAATCTCTGCATAGGTGAACCACATCCTGCTATCATCATCAACTAAGCCCTCTAGCACTTCACCTTCATCTGTAGTACCTGTATAAAAACCTGGCATTAACTTGACACTAGTATTCGGATCAGGATTAGGGTTAGGATTAGAACTTGAGTTAGAATCAGAATCATCACCGCCACAGCCTAAAAGGGCAGCTCCCACTACTATATACAACGCTAGTTTTTTCATTGCATTATCCTCTTGTTGGCCTACAAAAAAATAAATCAGGTAGCATGAAGCTAATATCCGCCTTAACAGATATTTATGTCTAGTATTTTTTTGTTGTATTAGTGTTCAAAAGATAACTACATTAAGCTATACTACTGATCTCAAATAATATTTAGGATTATTTTTCACTTAATAATAATAATTAGCTAGAGTTATCATCAAAACATCGCGCATAAAAAAGCCCCAATCAATTATGATTGGGGCTTTTTATCAGTACTTAGTAGCACTTAAATTTGGAGGAGACGGAGAGATTCGAACTCTCGAAGGGCTACAAACCCTTGTCGGTTTTCAAGACCGGTGCATTCAACCACTCTGCCACGTCTCCATTTGTGCATCATTATAGCGATCTGAAATAAGAATGCAAGTACTTAACGAAAAAAAATTAAATTATTTTGCAAAGACACTATTTTGGATTTTTAGTGATCCGAAGACTGCCTATTTAGTAGCCTGTTGGTTAACAGATAAGTGTAGACACATATCTAATAAACGATTGGCATAGCCCCATTCATTGTCGTACCAAGCAAACACTTTATACTGATTACCAACTTGCATCAATTGTTGACCATCGATGATAAGTGACTCCGTTTGATGAATAAAGTCACTTGAGACCAGCGGCTCATCGGTATAAGCCATAATAGTGTCCAAATAGCCTTTACTGGCAGATTGCAGCACTTCACGCATGGCCTCAATACTAATGTCAGGTGTGTTAAATACAAAAGTCACATCGATAGCGGCCACATCGATAGTGGGTACTCGAATAGAGTGACCATTGATTTTACCTGTCATATTAGGCAGTACACGCTCAGTGGCAGCAATGCTGCTAGAAGTCGTCGGGATAATATTATAACCAGAAGCTCGGGCGCGTCTTAGATCACGATGCGCTTGATCGAGTACCGTTTGATCCGCAGTGACGGCATGAATCTCAGTCATCATCGCCGACTCTACCCCAAAGGCTTTATCCAAGCTATCTATCAGTGGCACTAGCGCTTGAGTAGTACAAGAGACACCAGAGATAATCGGTAGCTCACAAGTTAGCTCATCGCTATTGACGCCCATGACAATACAAGCGTCAACATCATCGAAGGGTGCAGCTCCTATGATAACCTGTTTGGCTCCTGCGGCAATATGTAAGCTTGCTTGGCCATAAGAGCGAAAATGTCCTGTACATTCAAGCACTACATCGACATTTAAATCCTCCCAAGGTAGATCTTTGGGGCTCTCTCGAGATAACAGGCGAATACAATATATTTTGTCTTTTTTAGTCAAGCACAGCTGAATATCAGATTTGGCACTGGCAGAAGATTTTTGCTGCTGATCGGTGATACCATCTTGCACAATATGGGCACTAACGCCTAACTGGCTCAAACGCCCGTGAGTGCTGTCAAACTTTAATAGATGTAGTAAGGTTTCGGCAGGTGCCAAGTCATTGATCGCAACGACATGTACCCCCCGACCAAGTACCTCAAAGCGCTCAAGTAATGATCTGAGTACATTGCGACCTATGCGACCAAAACCATTAATAGCGATGCGCAGAGGCTGAACATCATCACCCGAATTATGGACAATTAAGTTATCAAAGTCGCGATTTACAGGGTGATAAGTGGCATTGGCAAAATCAGACATAACAAGGTATCACTGTAGGTAGAAAAACGAAGTTTAGCAAAAGGTGAGAATCAGAGTTAAAACAGATAAAAGACTATTCGCTTATAAATTAAGGGCTAATAAAAATTAGCGCTAAACGTATAGTATTATAATCGACGTTTTGTTTGAGATAGTCGTAGATAGGGCGTAATTTAGCACTGCCATCATCATTGAAATCATTGGGATTATTAGCGACTTTTATGGCGACATAAGCCGTGCCAACCGCTGTCATTATTTCATCATCAGGGCGCAAGTGATCGCAAGCAAGGCTTGGATCTTGATGTTTGAGCTCACTAATATGGCGCATAATAGTCGATTGTGCAAGCTCGCGCGTCTGCGCAATCTCGGCAATCGTTAGGCTTTCCTCTAGTAATCGCTTAGTCTCTAGCAAGGTTGTGTCTGATTTATCAGCGACTTGGCTACCCTTTGACTGCTTTTTATCTTGTAGTATTTGCTGCTGCTCGCGGCGCTTTTTTTGTAGGGTCGCGTAAGCATCAATGATAGTTTTACTGTTGGTACCGCCTGACTGAGTCACAAATTTTTCATGAGCTTGCTGCATGCTTTTTGCGTCTAACATGGCATAGTTGGCATCTGCTTCTTCTGATAGCGCTAAAAAGCGCTTATCAGCACCGCGCGCGAGTGGATCAAGCTGTAAGCTCATAGTATTCATACCGAGTAGCTGTAGACCTGCCAGCGACTTCAGCCTCGATAGCGCGACATAGCCTTGTCCCAGCTCAAAGGTACGCGATAGATCAATCTCGGCCGCATCCAAGGTCATACCTTGCGACTTGTGAATCGTAATCGCCCATGCCAAACACAACGGCACTTGACTATAGCTTGCAAGCACGTCGCCCGTTTCATCTTCAATGATCCACTCTTCTGGCTCAGCAATGACTTCTCGCCCTGAATTAAGCCGTACTACGGGCATCTTTTGTGTGCTTGTTTTTTTGTCCTCAGCCTTAGCTTTTTCTTTTGACTTATCTTTTGTTTTAGCATTAATAGCTTTATCATCGTCAGCTTCATTTCCAAAAGCAATAGCTTCATCATCACTCATGTCTGCTTTGGCATCGCTCTTAGCTTTTGTCTTATTAGCGCTGTCATCGACTTTTACAGCGGCAAAACCAATCAGCTCACCCATCGTACCGTTTGAGACATTAAGCTCAGTGTTGTTTTTAATAAACATGACTTTTGCGCCGACTTTAAGGATCAGCTCATCTTGGGTTCGTACTGTTTTTTTGAGCGTATCGACCAGCTTATCCTCACCAATGGAGGTTGCATCAAAGCGCTTCATCTCACCATTTAGTTCAGCAAGCTCTTTATCATTGATTTTATTAACGTTCAAGTTATGGGTATAGAGTCGTGTACGCTTGATATCGACATCTTGATCATAAGTCGCCTCAAGTGCTGCAATAGCTTCAAAACTGACATCCTGACGACGGATTTGATTCAAAATATCATCTAAATCAAGACCACCCTCTGCCACCGCACTGACCTGTCTGTGCTGCTCACTCAAATAGCAGATATGAAACTCAGCATCTAGCCACGCCTCAGACATAAAAGCAAACTTATCGCGATTACTCTCTCCCTTACTACCAATAGGAGGCAGCTGAAAAAAGTCTCCCGCGACTACTACCTGAATACCACCAAAGGCTTTATCGCTCTTACGGACGTGCTTGAGCACTTGATTGACCAAATTGAGCTGCTTGGCATGCAACATCGATATCTCATCAATGATTAGCACAGCAGTATCTTTGAGCCTATCTGCCAAAAACTGCTTGCGTGACAAATTGGTCAAATCACGATCCGATAGCTCATCTTTTATACCGATGCCTGACCAGCTATGAATCGTTGTCCCATTCATATGCGTGGCAGCAATACCCGTACTGGCTGTCACTGCAACAGGCACCCGACGCGCACGCAAGTAATTGATATATTGATTAAGAGTATAAGTCTTACCAGAACCTGCAGAGCCTGTCAAAAATACATTTTGACCCGTTTGCAAAATATTAAGAGCAGAAGATTGACGCATAAACTTAAACCAATTTGTAGATTTTTGAATGAGCAGGTATTAACGCTATTAAGCGCTACTCCCTAAAATATTGGCAACAATTATAACAGCTACTCGCAGATTACAAACCTTTTAAACCGTTAAGCTTTACAAACTATCAATTATAGGCGAGCAATAAAAATATACTAAAAAATAACTATCAGTGTGGTCAAAAGTTCAGTATGATAGAACAGTCATCAGATCAAGAAGATCGGCTGGCTAGGTTAGCTAAGTTATAAGTCATTACTATTTTTAGTAAAACCGGCTTATGGCAAGACTAGCAAAAGTAAGTCCATAGCAAAAGTGCTTAAACAATAATCCGACAAGGAGTGTTTTATGTTATACCCGTATCCGAACACCAACGACAGCAGCGTTCAATTTAAAGAAAAATATGACAACTTTATCAATGGCGAATGGACAGCGCCCGTCGATGGTGAATACTTTGACAACACTAGCCCTATCGATGGCAAAGTCATCTGTCAAGTAGCACGCTCTAAAGAAGCCGACATCGAAAAGGCATTAGATGCCGCTCATGCCGCCAAAGACGCTTGGGGCAAAACCAGCGTGACTGAGCGCTCCAATATTTTGCTTAAGATCGCTGATAGTATGGAAGCCAACCTAGAAGCAATCGCTATCGCTGAATGCTACGAGAACGGTAAGCCCGTACGCGAAACCTTAGCCGCTGACATTCCACTCGCCATTGATCACTTCCGCTATTTTGCAGGTGCCATTCGCGCACAAGAAGGCAGCCTTAGTCAAATCGATAACGACACTGTCGCCTATCACTTTCATGAACCCCTTGGCGTCGTCGGTCAGATCATTCCCTGGAACTTCCCAATCTTGATGGCCGTATGGAAGCTTGCGCCAGCTCTTGCTGCAGGTAACTGTATCGTCCTAAAGCCTGCTGAACAAACGCCTGCCTCTATTCTATTTATGCTCGATATCATTGGTGCAGCAGATATTCTTCCCAAAGGCGTCCTTAACGTCGTCAATGGTTTTGGTGTTGAAGCCGGTAAGCCGCTCGCCTCTAACCCACGCATCAACAAAGTCGCCTTTACAGGTGAGACCACTACGGGTCGCTTGATCATGCAGTACGCTAGTGAGAATATCATTCCCGTCACCCTAGAGCTTGGTGGTAAGAGCCCGAATATCTTCTTTGCCGACGTTATGGATGAAGATGACGAATTCTTAGACAAAGCTATCGAAGGCCTCGTGATGTTTGCGCTTAACAGCGGCGAGATCTGTACTTGTCCATCACGCGCGCTCGTTCATGAGAGCATCTATGATGAGTTTATCAAACGTTGTGTCGAACGTGTCAAAGCGATCAAAATGGGTAATCCACTAGACACCGATACCATGATCGGCGCACAAGCGAGCTCAGATCAGCTAGAGAAAATCCTATCTTATCTCGATATTGGTAAAAAAGAAGGCGCTAAAGTGTTAGTTGGTGGTGAACGTGCCAAACATGATGGTAGCATTGCAGAGGGCTACTATGTACAGCCGACTATCTTTGAGGGCACGAATGATATGCGCGTGTTCCAAGAAGAGATCTTTGGACCTGTGCTCTCGGTCACAACCTTTAAAGACGATGATGAGGCGATGAGTATTGCCAATGATACGCTATATGGTCTAGGCGCAGGTGTTTGGACCCGCAGTGTACACAAGGCCTATCGCTTTGGACGGGGTATTCAAGCAGGTCGTGTCTGGACTAATTGTTATCACCTCTACCCTGCTCATTCTGCATTCGGTGGTTATAAGCAGTCTGGTATCGGGCGTGAGAATCATTTAATGATGCTCAATCATTATCAGCAAACTAAGAATATGCTGGTCTCTTATGATCCAAAAGCGATGGGCTTCTTTTAAGCCTATCACAAAGGCGCTGTGCCATTAACTAGGCGCGGCGCGTTAATGATGTTTATAGAACATCTAATCCCAAGATCGTTACAAGGAGAAAGTAACATGGCTAATAAAATGAAAGCGGCTGTACTACATGAGTTTAATCAGCCCTTGCAGATAGAAGAAGTCGACATCCCAACCGCAGGCCCAGGCGAGATCGTCGTCAAAATGCAAGCCTCAGGCGTCTGTCACACTGACTTACATGCCATCGAAGGTGATTGGCCTGTAAAACCTAGCCCGCCATTTATCCCAGGACATGAAGGGGTTGGACTAATAACAGAAGTTGGCGAAGGGGTTACTCATGTCAAAGAAGGTGACCGCGTTGGGGTGCCTTGGCTATACTCTGCCTGTGGTCACTGTACCCACTGCCTAGGCGGCTGGGAGACCTTGTGTGAGCGTCAACAGAACGCAGGCTATTCAGTCAATGGCAGCTTCTCAGAGTATGTACTCGCCAATGCCAACTATGTCGGTATCATCCCTGAAGGTGTTGACTCTATTGAGATTGCACCCGTGCTGTGTGCAGGCGTTACCGTATACAAAGGTCTAAAAATGACCGAAGCTAAGGCTGGCGATTGGGTGGTCATCTCAGGTATTGGTGGACTCGGTCACATGGCCGTACAGTACGCCATTGCGATGGGACTCAATGTCGCAGCGGTCGATATCGATGATGAAAAACTTGAGTTTGCCAAAAAGCTTGGTGCAACTATTACGGTCAATGCCAAAAACACTGATCCTGGTGAGTATCTAAAAGAGGAGATCGGCGGCGCTCATGGTGTCCTTGTAACCGCAGTATCTGCTATCGCCTTTGATCAAGCGCTAAGCATGGTGCGACGTGGTGGTACAGTGGTATTCAACGGCTTGCCAACAGGTGATTTCCCAGTCTCTATCTTTGATACGGTATTGAACGGTATTACCATCCGTGGCTCAATCGTCGGTACACGCCTCGACTTGCAAGAGTCATTAGATATGGCAGCCGCTGGCAAAGTCAAAGCCACCGTAACCGCTGAACCACTTGAGAACATCAATGATATCTTTGAGCGTATGCGTAAAGGACAAATCGAAGGACGCATCGTCATCGACTACGCTATGTAATCCATCGTTTGTTATTGAGGCATTGCTCCAAAGACGTCTCAGTAACGAGTTTGTTTAATAAACACTAGGTCGTATTATTTTCAGTAGCATGCTATAAATGGTGTCACTGGATATGATACGACCTTTTTATTTTTAGTAAAAATTCCATAAAAATCATTTTATGACAAGGAGATTATTATGAAACTTGAAGCCACCCAAGCTGGTATCGAATTAATCGAGCTATTAAAGTCTAAGCATGGCAAGCTGATGTTCCATCAATCAGGCGGCTGCTGTGATGGTAGCTCACCGATGTGTTATCCGCTCGGTGAATTCAAAGTTGGCGGGCAAGATGTCTTGATCGGTGAGCTGGCAGGGTGTCCGTTCTATATGGGCAAAGCGCAGCACAAGCTCTGGCAACATACGGATTTGACGATCGATGTGGTCGATGGGCGCGGCGCGAGCTTCTCACTTGAGATACCAGAGGGCAAACGCTTTATTGTGCGCTCTGATATCTGCGAGATTTAAGTCAAGTCATCAAAGCATTATCCGCGTTTTATCTTGCCGATTTTATTAGGTACTCAAAATCCGCTTAGTCAGATTTTGTACAGGTTGACCGATGATTAAAACGGCAAAGAAAGCAGCTGGTAACGCTATTTTCCAAGCATTAAAGAAATTTACAAAGAAGGTTTCTGACCATCCTAAGTTTATAAAGGTAATAAACATTGTCATCATAAATGACAATAACACGGACATAATCGCTGTATTAACGATTCTAAATTTGATATTCATAGTTAACCTACAAAGTGAGGTTCGTTGTATTTTATTAATAGGCTTAAATGATAACCCTACCAAAACTTCATATTTATTATATATAAAAGTATAATGTATATGAAGTTGATAAAACTAAACATGACCATTGATTGTTCCAGACAACTTGGTTTCGTACTTAGTCCTAGATGGTCGTCACCACCCCTGATAGTAGTAGCGCCATAATGGCCGTACTCGTAATACGAAACTTACGATTAACTTAATTCATAGGTAACTAAGTAATAGGTAACAATATTTTGCTTCATTAAGTATTTTAATGATATAAGTACATTTACAAATTATTCGCTAAATACAATAAGCATGGATGCTAAAAGGAAGACAAAATGGACTTTGATTATGTCATCGTTGGCGGTGGTTCAGCGGGCTGTGTCCTTGCCAGCCGCCTCACAGAAGACCCAGATATCAGTGTTTGCCTATTAGAATATGGCGGCGATGGCAAAGATTTAGCCGTTCGTGTCCCTGCTGGGCTGATTCTGCTCGTCCCTGGCAAGCCAGTTAAATTAAATAACTGGTGCTTTCATACTGAGCCACAAACTCATCTTAACGATCGACGTGGCTTTCAGCCGCGAGGTCAGTGCTTAGGCGGCTCCTCTGCCATTAATGCTATGGTCTATACTCGCGGTAGCCCACTCGATTATGAGCGCTGGGTTGATCGGGGATGTACAGGCTGGGGTTTTGACGATGTGCTGCCCTACTTTATTAAGTCTGAAAATAATGTACGTGGCGGCAACGAGTTGCATGGCGATAGCGGCCCGTTAAACGTTAGTGATTTGCTCAGCCCTCGTGATATCTCCAAAGCTTTTGTAGAGGCTGGCATCGCTAACGGACTTGATCATAATGCGGACTTTAACGGTACTAAACAAGATGGCGTAGGCTTGTATCAAGTCACCCATTTTCATGGTGAAAAACAAGGTCAGCGTTGCTCAGCTGCTGCGGCCTATTTGCATCCAGTAGAAGAGCGTCCGAACTTAACCATTATCACTCACGCACAAGCCAATAAAGTTATTTTTGATAACGACAACAATGATGATAACGGCTCTGATAATAAAAAAGCCACTGGCGTCATTTATGAAAGACATGGCGTTAAACAAACCGTTATAGCCCGTCACGAAGTAATTCTTTGTGGCGGTGCGTTTGGCTCTCCTAAAGTCTTGATGCTCTCCGGCATTGGCCCTAAAGATCAGCTGCAAGACTTAGATATTGAAGTCATCGTCGATGCGCCAGAGGTCGGTGAGAACTTGCAAGATCACTTAGATGTGGTGTTCGATTATGAGGTCAATACCACCGATGTATTCGGGGTTGGCGCCGTCGCTGGCTTTAACTTTTTTAAAGCTATGCGTCAATGGCGAAAGGATGGGACAGGTATATTATCGACAAATTATGCTGAGGGTGGCGCATTCTTCAGCGTAGGGAACGCGCCCAAAGAGTGGCCTAATACCCAGCTACACTTTGCTATTGCGCGCGTCATGAATCATGGTCGTGATCTAAAGCTCGGCTATGCCGTCTCCGTTCACTCATGCTATCTACGTCCTGAGAGTCGCGGCACGGTTAAGCTGGCATCAAATAATCCTGCAGCAGCTGTATTAATAGATCCAAACTATCTATCACATCCTAAAGATGTCGAGAACATGATCGCAGGCGCTGAACGTACTCGCGCTATCATGGCAGAGACGCCAATGGCGGATTACATAACTGAAGACTATCCAGCGCCTTATCTAGAAAAAGACGGTATGCTCGGCTTCATCCGCAATAGATCAGATACGATTTATCATCCTGTCGGCACTTGCCGTATGGGGCCTGATAAGCAATCGGTGGTTGATTTGGAGCTTAAGGTAAGAGGCGTAAAAGGGTTACGAGTGATCGACGCATCCATTATGCCAACGTTAATCAGCGCCAATACTAACGCACCGACGATTATGATTGCTGAAAAGTTGGCGGATATTATCAAGGCTGAGTTTGCGAGCAATCAAGCTGTTGATCAAACAGAATTGGCTTAGTTCTTTTTAGTTAATTCAGCTCTAAAATAAAAAAGGTTTGTCATAATATGGCAAGCCTCTTTTACTTCAAGATACGCTGTTCACAACGCCACGGCATTTGGGAAACTGGCTGCAACCGTAAAACGTTTGCCCTTGCCGTGCACCTTTTTTGGCGATACGTTGTATCATTTCGCTATGGCATTTAGGACAACTAGGCTCTGACGTAATACTGGCTATGTCATCGACTTTTTTAGAGCTAGTAGATCTATCTATAGGAGAACTTGCTTTAGCAGGCTCACTGATTTTGATTTTAATCTCACTACTCTCAGAATCTAAAACCTCAAACGGTGTCATAAAGACCGCGTTTTTGCTCGTAAATGGCATCGACAATACATCGTCTTGCTTCACTTGGCCTGACCACTGCTCATACTGTTTTGCAGTAGCTTTTATTTTTACTTGTTTATCTGGTTCAGCAGGTTTTTGTTCTTGATTTAAAATCACTTTATTGTCAGGTTTGCTATCTGGCTTGTTAGCTTTAGGCGCATGCTTGTCTTTTAAGTAGGCTTTATGCGCACGATTCGTACGCCATGACTTAGTAAAGCGCTTAGTTTCTATTTGCTCAACAATTGACGTGACTTCTTCAAGCGTTAATATCTCATCTTGCTTGCTCTTGATATAACTGACTATACCGCCTTTTAATACGTGTGCTGGTAGCTCATCGCGGGTCTTAAGCTCGCACTCGCCAATAAAGGCAATCATAGAATGAAAATAGTTTGTCTCTAATGCTAATAGCTCTGCTAGCGTCTTAATATGTAAATAATTCTGCCGTAGTGGGTTCTGAAATTTATATTTACTGCCATTAGCAAAAGCTTGCGTCCACTGTTTTTGCTTCTCACTACCGTATATCCAGCCTTTATAGTTCTTGGTCTCAATGACAAAGATACCGTACTTTGAGACGATAACATGATCAATTTGGGTACTACCGCCATTCGCTAACGGCAGTGTGATATTATTTAAGCGATGATAACTCTCTTTTTCAAGCTTGAGCCAAGTGGCAATATTGATGACACTCTCGCCTAAAAACCCCTTAAAACTGGACATCATGGACATTGATTTTATCTCTGAGATATGTAGGTAATAAAACTTTAAATGTACAAGGTAAAACGATAAACGAGGTATGCTACCGAATCTTTATATGTGGCAAAATATAGCGGAACTTTGTCCCCTTGTGAACTACTTTTTAATTTATACTCATTTTAGAACTGCTTTTTGGATTATAACTATGAATAGCTTTACCACTACTTTACTCAAAACCACCCTAAGCGCTAGTCTGCTACTGTCATTACCAATGCTGGCATCAGCTGCAACACCGCAAAAATGGCAACTAGATGTACCCAAAACTAACGTGGATTTTAAAGTAGCCTATCTCGGTAATGGCACCGTTGAAGGTCAGTTTCATAAGATGGATGGCTCTATCCATTATGATGTCAAAAACCCTACTAATACTAAGATCAATTTTACCGTGAATACTAACAGTATCGATGCAGGTGGCAATCTACGCAATGCCTTTTTGCGCCGTAAAGAGCTGCTCAACAGCGCACAGTATCCGACGATGACTTTTGTGTCTAAAAAGGTCAGTATGATTAATGCTAAAGAAGCCAACGTCACAGGTAATTTTACGGTACTAGGTCAAACCAAACCGCTCACAGTAAAGGTAAAGCTTAATAATGTCGAGACGGATCCTACCACGCGTCAGCCTATTATCAAATTTAAGGCAACGGGCACTATCAATAGATATACTTATGGGGTAACAGCCTTTCCAAGTATAGTGGGCACGATGATACCGCTGGAGATATCGGGAAATTTGGTTGCAGCTAATCAATTGAATAACCGGTTAACTGATTAACAAAAAACCCAACTAAGAATTGTAATTTCTCAGTTGGGCAAATCAATATGTTTTAAGACTTTCTTTATAAAAGCAATCAACTATCTAAAAAAGTATGGGCCAAAGACTATCAAAACAATAGCTCTTTGATGTTCTTAGTACTGCCACGGTTGATCTTGTGCGATACCAGCGGTATCTACTTTATTTCTTCTTTTTTGAATCTTAGTATCCATTTTTTCTTGCTTTTTTAGCGCTTTTTGGTTGATATCATCAACCATACCCTGAATCTTCTTATCTACTTTATCTTGCTCTTTTTGACGCTGCTTATCTACTTTATCTAACTCTTTTTGACGCACCTTGTCTATTTTACCCTGCTCTTTTTGACGCTTCATATTCAGCTTACTTAGCTTTTTTTGCACCTTTTTGCTCACAGTAATATCATCTTTTGCCTTGTTATCAACTGATTTATTTGACATAACAGCTCTCCTTAATTGGGTTTATAGAATGCCTAGGTACTTGATACTAAGCCAATATTCTTAGCTAAGCAATGTACTAGTACAAAAGCCGTACACATCTTAAAGTACCTGTAAAAATGTTGTGTGAGATTTATTAAATGATTCATGCTATCGTCTAATGTAGCCGATTTCCTGCTCTACTGTCTTTAGACTCTCTCATATTTTACACTAGCAAACTGGCATTAGTTTAACTAGGATTAAGACAGACTAAAACCTACTTTGGTCTTAAACTAGAAAGTGTCATTTTCAAAAAACAGGCAGGTATGAAGTGAAAGACAATTATAATAATATATTCAAAAGCTATTTTGTAATGAGCACTAAATTAGCTTGCACAGCGCTACTCATTGTAACTACAGCCCAAGCAAATGACTCTACAGGCTATGTCGCTACAGGTGGCGTTGAGTACATCAAGAATAAAAACATCAGTATGCACAGCGAAGACTTATATATATCTAAAGATAAAATCCGCGTTGATTACGAGTTTAAGAACTTAACTAATGAAGACATTACCGAGACTGTTTTATTCCCTATGCCAGCTGTCCCTAGCTTTCTAGAATCAGACTATGCCGATACCAATGCCACTTATAATAACTTTCAAGTGTGGATCAATGATCAATCCATTACGCCTGCTGAACACGTGCGCACCTTTATGTATCCGATTATCATAAAAGATGGCGATAAAACTTATGCGGACAACGCTGTTGATACTACTGAATTGTTCAAATCTTGTGGTCTTAGCGAGGCTGACATGATGGGGCCTTGGACTTATCAAGTAGATACTGAGTACGTTAATCAGAAGCTTTTAGATTGTAATAATAAGGCGCTAGATAAGTTTATCGATGATAGAGAAGACCCTTATATCTTCTGGGATTCGCAAGTCATCTATAGCTGGCAGCAAACCTTCAAGGCCAATACCATCACTAAAGTCAGACATGCGTATAAACCATTAGTCGGTGGCTCGGTACATTTAGATGAAGAAGAGTTTGCAAATTTCTGTGTAGATAAGTCAACCCAACAGGGCTTTAATAAGAATGGTGGTCGTCCCTATCAAGCTCTAAGCTATATCCTAACTACGGGCGCGAATTGGGCTAAGCCAATAGCCAACTTTAAACTCACCGTAGAGCGCGATCTTAATGAGCTAGTATCGTTTTGCTGGAAAGGCAAAGGTAAAGTCAAAAAAGTAGGACCGACGACGTTTGAAATTAAAGAAACTAACTTTGTGCCCACCCATGACTTTGATGTGGCTTTTATTTGGCGGTAAAGGTTGGTTTGCAAGCAAGAAGATAAAAAGATGAGCCTCTAGATGTGAGTTCTTTAATAGTCGTGAAATATGCGGAGTATGGGCTATTGATTTTTAATAGTTTTGCTCGCGCCTCGTCCCTCAGCAAAAGCCTACGTCTTGCACTCGTTTGAGGCAGTGCTTCGTTGTTTCCTCGCTCACCCTCGGCGAAAAATAGCGGGACGTCGATTGTGCACACCGATATGATGGTCAAGTCTGAATTCTGGTGCGCGGGGCGCACCCTACGGAAACTAGATTAGATTAGTTCATTTCAATATGATTATTTTATCAGCACAAGTTTACCTGTCTTATCAAACAGATACGTTTTATCTCCTTGTGTTGCTTTGATATAAGCTTGTGGTAACTCAAAGTCATAAAAATCAGTCCTCTGGAGAGTATCTTCAATGAATCTATAGTTTATTGGCACGATTAGTTTACCTGTGTTGTCAATCACCCCTACTTTATCCTGTTTACCGACTACCAATAAATTTGTAAAATAAATAGCCTTGATAGTATCATACTCAAAATCGGTGATCGTCTGATTGTCTTGGTCAATCAAAGCGTAATCATTTTTTAATTTTGCACTAAAAAGTAACGACTGATTTGTATCCTCTCTATTTAAGTTATTTAGTAGATCAATACCTTCATATTCAAAAGGAATTATCGTTTTGTTTTGACGATCAATTATTCCGAATTTACCTTCTTTACTCACGCTGACTAAACCTTCTTCGAAACTTTGAGCATAATCATATATCAAAGGTATGGCTACTCTGCCCTTAGTATCAATAAAGCCATACTTATCATTTTTAACCACGGTAAATAAGATTTTGTCTCCGTTGCTATAAGGCATTTTTATATCGTCATACGTACCAAGTGGCACGATGAATTCGCCCTTAGGGTTGACTAAACCGTACTGATCTTGCATGCCCAAATTCCCAAACATAGCGTTGTTTTGTAAATCGCGCTTCGACACTAAAATCAGTCCATCAGGTAGGTCATCTAAATAGCTGTCATGTTCCCATTGTAGTGGATAGTCGATTTTGTGATAGTCAACAGGCAGTATAATTTTACCGCTTGCATCAACCAATCCCAGTGGATATGGAAAATCACCTAATGCCGTTTGTACAATATTACCCACACGAGAAACGCCTTTTTTATTAATGCATTCAACGTAGTCAAATTTTTGCTGTGTGACAGGTTTGATGCAGTCATCATCAGCATGCGCAGTGAATATAAAAGTTATTAAAAGTATCCATCTATTCATTTTTTGTCCTTTTTATATTTTTTATACTTTAAAGCTTTAGTAACATGCTTTGGACTTATCAGCTATAGACAGCACTCTAATGCTAGGGCGTAAGCTCCAAAAGCGCTATCTACAAAAAAAGAGCTGCTAGATGATTCTAGCAGCTCTTTTAAAACTTAAAACAGATTATATAGCTCTCTTAGAAACTTAAGGCTTCGCATATAATTTTAGCTTGAATATCACCAATCGAACCTTTTGATATATTACTAAAATCTGACTGTTGAAGATTATTGCCAGTATTGAGTTCAGGTGCCATCACTACATTACCTTCACTATCATAATTATACATCGTGTAAACTGCACTTTGATAAGTGTCACAATTAACAACTAACTTATACTTATTAAAAGCTATAGCATTATTTTGATATTCATCAAGCGTATAAGGTATATAAGGTGAGGTATATAATACATAAACCCAAGCTGAATTATAGGTCTGCATCACTTTATCGACTGTATAAACCTCTTTAGCAATACTCTTTGAATCAATAACCATATAATAGTCACTATTATCATCGACTACTATTCGGTGCTCGATTGGAGGTAAGAAATCAATCATGTCAAACTCTGCACAGCCTCAACCACAGCATCAGAGGTAATACCAAACTCTTTATACAGATCCTCAGCAGGGGCCGACTCGCCATAAGTGGTCATACCGATGACTTTACCATCTAGGCCGACGAACTTATACCAGTAGTCCACATGGGCGGCTTCTACAGCGACACGAGCGCGGATATTGCTTGGTAATACCGACTCGCGATAATCGCTCTCTTGCTCTACAAATATCTCGGCACACGGCATAGACACGACTCGGACGCCAACGCCATTTGCGCTCAATGTTTCGTACGCTTGCATAGCTAGACCGACTTCTGAACCCGTAGCGATGATAATAGCTTGTAGCTCGCCTTGCTCTTTAGCTAAGACATAACCGCCTTTAGTAATGTTAGCAACTTGCTCACTATCACGGGCTTGATGTGGCAAGCTCTGACGGCTAAAGATTAATGCTGATGGATTATGTGCAGACTTGATAGCTTCGACCCAAGCGCTAGCTGATTCGGTGGCATCACACGGACGCCAAGTGCGCAAGTTTGGCGTCGTGCGTAAGCTGGTCAATTGCTCAACGGGCTGATGGGTTGGGCCATCTTCACCCAGACCAATTGAGTCATGCGTATAGACATGGATGATGCGCTGGCGCATTAAAGCGCCCATACGCACGGCGTTACGCGCGTATTCCATAAACATAAGGAAGGTTGCGACATAAGGGATAAAGCCGCCATGTAATGCGATACCATTGGCAATCGCGGTCATACCGAACTCGCGCACGCCATAATAGATATAATTACCATCAGCGTCGGTCTCGATGCCTTTAGCATCTTTAAATAGCGTAAGGTTTGAGCCTGCAAGATCCGCTGAACCGCCCATAAGTTCTGGTAATAATGGCTGCAAGGTATTGATGGCATTTTGACTGGCTTTACGGCTGGCAACATCACCGCCTTGCTCTTGAGTTTGCTGGATATAAGCTTGCGCTTGGGCATTAAAGTCTGCTGGTAGCTCGCCCTCTAAGCGACGTAATAATTCTGCCGCCAGCTCAGGATAGGACTTTTTATAATTCTCAAAGTCTGCTTGCCAGTTCTTTTGTAGCACATCGCCTTTTGGCTTGGCATCCCACGCTTCGTAGATCTCATCATCTAAATCAAATGGGCCATGTTTCCATGATAGCGCATCACGAGTTAGGGCGATTTCATCATCACCCAATGGCGCGCCATGGCTAGACGCTGAGCCTTGCTTATTGGGGCTACCTGCACCGATAGTAGTTTTGCAGATAATTAGGCTTGGCTGAGTCGTCTCTGCAATCGCTGCATTAGTGGCTTCGGTAATCGCACCGGTATCATGACCATCGACTTTGATAACTTGCCAGCCATAGGCTTCAAAACGTGCTTGGGTGTCATCAGTGAACCAACCATCGACGTCACCATCGATTGAGATACCATTATCGTCATAATAGAAGACTAATTTGCCTAGCTTAAGCGTGCCTGCTAATGAGCAAACTTCATGACTAATACCTTCCATCAAGCAACCATCACCCAAGAACGCATAGGTATGATGATCAACAATATTATGACCGTCACGGTTAAACTGGGCAGCTAGAGTCTTCTCTGCAATAGCAAAGCCTACCGCATTAGCGATACCTTGACCTAGTGGGCCAGTAGTCGTTTCAATACCTGGCGTATAGCCAAGCTCTGGATGGCCTGGGGTTTTTGAGTGCAGCTGACGAAAGCCTTTTAAATCATCAACGCTAACGTCATAACCTGTCAAATGCAATAGTGAGTAAATCAACATTGAGCCATGACCGTTGGATAAGACAAAGCGGTCGCGGTTATGCCAGCTTGGATCAGCAGGGTTATGCTGCAAAAACTTACGCCATAATACCTCGGCAATATCCGCCATACCCATCGGCGCGCCTGGATGTCCAGAATTGGCTTTTTGTACCGCATCAAACGATAAAACGCGAATAGCGTTGGCAAGTTTGCGTTCATTAATTGGGGTTGGCATAGCGTGTCCTAGTTTGGAATGAGAATTATGGCGATAAGAGAAATATTTGGTTGAAGTCAATTCTATGAAGATGTAGCGTCGTAATTACAAGATAAGCGGTAAATTTTAGGCGTTATATTAACATAGTTGATATAACGCCCGTTAAGAAATAGCTATACCTTATAGTTGACTATCAGTAACGATAGTTGGCTTATCAAATTCACCTGTTATATCTTTAAATTGGCCTACATCTATATATTGCTTGTTATAAAAATTAGAAAAGTATGTGATGACTTCAACAGCGTCATTAGTAGCTATATGATAGTGTTTAAACCCAACATCTACAGGTTATCTATAGAAGAACGAAAAAAATTTAATCGTTAAATTCAGCCGTTATATCTCTATACCAACTAGTATCTATCGGCTTACTTTTATAAAATCGGGAAAATTCATCGATAACCTTAAAGGCATCATCAGTAAAAGCTTGATAATGCCTAAAGCCATTGTCCGTAGGAATCCGTACTTCTAAGCAGTACGACCCTTCGGTTTGATCGGTTGCCTGATTAAAGCACGTTTGCATATAATCTTGTTCATTATCGCTATTCATCAAAACCATAAAATCTCTATCTTTAGCCACCAAGTCGACGATTTGATATTCTATAGATAACCACTCAGGGTTCGGTGTTTCTGAATGCTCAGTTATGATAGAAAACTTCTTCATGATAAATGCCCTTGAATGCTGCTACTTTTAGATCTTGACGCTTTTGAGGCTAGGACGGTCTAAGCCGAGATAGTATCCACACCACCCATGTACGGGCGCAACACTTCTGGAATAGTGATACTGCCATCCGCGTTTTGATAGTTCTCCATGATGGCTAGCAGCGTACGTCCAACCGCAAGTCCCGAGCCATTCAAGGTATGCGCAAGGCTGGTTTGTTTACCGTCTTTGACTCGCGTGCCCATACGTCGTGCTTGAAAGTCGCCACAGTTTGAGCAGCTAGAGATCTCACGATAGGTATCTTGGCTTGGCAGCCAGACTTCGATATCGTAGGTTTTTTGCGCGCTAAAGCCCATATCACCTGTGCATAACATCACCGTACGATACGGTAGATTAAGCTGCTGCAAAATGTACTCTGCTTGTCCTGTCATCGCCTCAAGTAACTCATCTGATTGATCGCTGGTTGCAATATTGACCATTTCAACTTTCTCAAACTGATGCTGGCGAATCAGACCACGGGTATCGCGACCGTGTGAGCCTGCCTCACTACGAAAGCATGGCGTATGGGCAGTGAATTTTAACGGTAATTCGCTAATATCCAGACGCTCGCCGCGGACCAGATTGGTCATCGGTACCTCAGCGGTTGGAATAAGATAAAAGTCGGTATCTTCATTATTAGTATGATTGGTCAATTTAAATAAATCGTCTTCAAACTTGGGTAGCTGGCCTGTGCCTCTTAGACTCTCAGCATTGACGATATAAGGCACATAAGTTTCAGTATAGCCGTACTTGATCGTATGGGTATTGAGCATAAATTGAATCAAAGCGCGGTGCATTTGTGCCAGCTGGCCTTTGAGTACGTTAAAGCGACTGCCTGTTAGTTTTATAGCCGCCTCAAAATCGAGCATACCTAAAGTCTCACCAACAAAGGTATGATCCTGAATATCAAAATCAAACTGACGCGGTGTGCCCCATTTGCGTACTTCTACATTATCATCCTCTGACTCGCCTACTGGTACGTCGCTTGCGGGAATATTAGGAATTTGCATCGCCGCCGTATTGATACGCTCCTGCAAGCTACGCAAATTATCTTCAGCAACTTTGATTTCGCTACTGATGCCTTGCATCTCGCTCATCAGCTCGCTGGCATCGCCACCTGATTTTTTGAGTGCGCCAATCTCTTTGGCTCCCGCATTACGCTTAGCTTGTAGCTCCTCGGTTTGCATCTGCAAGGATTTACGCTCAGTCTCGATAGCCTGCCAAAATTCCATATCTAATGTATAGCCGCGCGTGGCTAACTGCTGCTTTAAGTCAAGTAAGTCACCGCGTAAGCGTTTTGAATCGATCATAATAATGGCCTGTAGCACTAAATGTGGATAATCAAACGGCAAGAGAGCTGTCTAAAACTGCTGCTATGATACCAAGACCAAATAGATTTGACTATATTTAGCGCAGGTTTTCTAGTTTATAGCGCCTCATTACCTATTTATTACTTTTATTAAAAGCCTCAAGTAGGCTTATATGTTTCTTTTATAGACGCTTTTCGGTAAGATAAGCACACGTCAATTATAGGCAGTGTATTGTTTCACTGTCACCATCATATTTTATTCCAATATTTGAGCACTCTTTATGGCCTTGTACCCTTATACCTTGCAACCTGTCGCTCTAAATTTATCCGAGGCTGAGTTTCAACAAGCCCAGTACGAGCTCTTCACTAACGCCAGCCCCAGCTTTGGGCTCAAAAGCCTAAAGACCAAAGAGTGGATTATCATGGCGGTAGTCGTCATATTAGCCATTGCAGGATTAGTCTTTTTGACAGGTTACTCAACAATCATCTTTTGGTTAATGCTCGTGGCCGTCGTGATATATTTATTAGTGCGTACGCTGGGCTTTAAGTGGTATGTCAAAAAGCAATTTGAGAAACAAGTGGCTGAGCAGGAGATGCCTGACGAGATGCGCCAAATGAAGCTTGGTGTACAAAAGCATGGCTTAGTGATGGCAATGCCCGTTAATCAGCCTGATCTAATCGCTAATCCGCAGATGCGCGGCATGCAGATGCGGGCAGGTCAAACTCAACAAGCGGTTATTCCGTGGAATGCGGTAAAAAGCTGGGATGAGACGGACGACTATATCTTTATGATGTTTGAGGTAAAAGGTCAACAGGGTAGCCAAATTATTCCTAAGCGTTTGCAAGCGCAAAAATTCCCGATAGATACTATTCGTCAACATCTGACGGAGGTCGTGCCTATTCGCGGGCTTAATCCTGAGAGCTTGCAGCCACCAGCTTAATTTAACCGCTTGAAATCTTAACTTTTCATCTTCTCGGTAAATGGTGTTACTTTATTATATAAAACCTATCGTAATAGTTAGTTTAATTAATTTAACTTATCTACCAAGTTTTGTTATGATGGGTGTCATTAGAGGTAACACTGTTATTGACTAGTTTATATAAAAATAACGATGTAAAGCTAGCAGGTTGTCAATGCTAAGATCAGTGCTTAGCAAATCTACTATTAATTATTTTTAATTTAACACTCACTTAAAAGGATAATATTATGAGTAATACAGATACTACTATGAACCAAATTGGTTTAGAAAGAGCAGATATGAAAGCTGTTGTTGAAAAACTTAACCATTTGTTATCAAGCTATCATATATTTTATATTAACGTACGTGGCTACCATTGGAACGTAAAGGGCGAGCATTTTTTCTCACTACATGAGCAGTTTGAAGACTTGTATACCAACCTGCAAGTAGAGATTGACGAAATTGCTGAACGTATTTTGACACTAGGTAAAACTCCGCTGCACGCTTATAGTGACTTTGCTCAGCATACTAGCATTAAAGAGGATAAAAACGTCCATGATGGCAATGCTTGTGTAAAAGGGGTTGTCACAGGTCTGCAAGCTCTTATTGAAGAGCAACGTTTAGTATCAGCGCTAGCGGCCGAAGCGGAAGATCAAGGTACTGCTGACTTGCTTGATGAGTATGTACAACAGCAAGAAAAGCTAGTTTGGATGTACAATGCATTTTTAGGCTAGTACATTTTTAAATTAAACCATAAAAAAGCACTCTATATTGAGTGCTTTTTTTGTGTCTTTGCTTAAACTTAAATACTTAAATCAATTGACTATATTACTTTTCAGCCCACTGACGCATTTTTTCACGCTCAGCTGGGGTTGCTTGTAGCCATAACTGCATAAATTGATCTAGGGTTGATGTAGACTGAGTCGCAATAGTTTGACTTACACTGCTCACATTAGACGTAGGGATTGCACTATAAGTATTGGTGTTCGCGCTTACGATAGCAGGGCTTGTGTTGACAGTGTTGACTTGTGTGCTGGTCTGAGTATTGACTGTAGGCTGACCTAAAGCAGCAATAGCTTGTTGGTTCTGTAATTGCGCATCACCGCTACCGCCGAATACCCCACCAATTGCTTTGCCTAATCCTGAGAATATACCACCTTCATTGCCAGCTACACTCTGTTGGCTTGCGATAACCGTGTCATTTTGTTGTACTGCTAGTGTCGGCTGCTGGGCATATTCTTTCGCCGCGCCATAATCTTCTGGCTGACCCGGCATAGTCAAACGGTAGGTCTGATTATCCGTTAAGTCTGCGGCCACACTGATATTGCCTGAGCGCAGATAGTCGTGTTCATCACGCGGCAAATTGTAAAGACGATCATACTTTGCAGTGAGCACATGCTGCCCAGGTTGCAAAGTAAACTGCTTGGTTAGCGGCTGAAATATGCTTTGCTTAAGCTCTTGACCATTAATAGCGGTGACTTTGATATTGTCATCTACCAATAACGTTACCTCTGCATGCGATAGCACAGAGACTGATCCTACGCTCATTAATAGTGCGGCAGTAGTGAGTTTTTTTAGCTTAGAGGTAAAAAGGGTCATAAGATATCCTATCAATAGTAGAAGGTTTCGATATAGTTCAATGTAGGTATTGCTAGCATAGACTAATTTGCTAGCAATCAGTACATTCTTATTCTAAAAATCAAACGGCATAGTATGTTGATCCTGATTGGCAGCGTCATTATCAACTTGTGTCTCTATAGAGATATCAGCGAGCTCAGCGGCTAAAGTCTGCTCATCAATAGTCAATAGTGCATCACTGATCACCGCTTTGGAGATATTACTTCGGCCTAAGTTTGAGAACATCGGCTGAATATAATTTAGCACCTCCATCATCGCACCGATACGATGCGGACCTTCATTAAGCAAGTAACTCAATATACGCTCATCAAACTGCCAACCACGCCGACGCAAGATAGACTGCATAAGCGCTTGACGATCCGCTAAATTGTGACCGTTTGGCACTTTAAAGGCAGGTGCTTGCGCTAATCTAGTCAGCAGATCTCTCAGTTTAAAGGGCAAGCTACTGGCAGGCATATTCGCGGCGAATAGCAACTGACGTTGCCCTTCACGGCTACGATTTATTAGATGAAACAGAGCTTCTTGCCATTGGCTACTACGTTCAAGTACTTCTAAATCGTCGATAGCTATTAGATCAAAATTCTCAAGAGAGGATAAAACATCGACATCAGCATGTATCAGCTCATCTAAAGATAAGCAGATCGCTGTCTTGTCCATTTCAATAAAAGACTCACAAATAGCGGATAACAGATGCGACTTGCCAGTAGCAGGACTGCCGAACAGATACAGCTGACCGATTAGGCCGACATGTAACTGCCGTACGGCATCAATAATCGACATCCAACCAGGACCTGAAAAGTCGCTGAGACTTGCATCATGTTTAATATCCAGATTGAGACTTAGCTGTACTTTTGCCATGAATCGTCAACTTAGGTTGCACAGTGCAATCAAATATAAAATGCTAGATATTAGCGTTACTGATAAAGAGTAGGTTTTATGGCTATCAATAGCCAAAATATTAGCTACCACGCCTATATATACCATATTTGCAAAATGACTGACAAGTCCTTTACGGTTAGCAGAGCTTAAGTGGCTCTCAATAAACAAAATACTATCAAAGAACATAACACGCTATAACTGCTCTTATGGCGTGTTATAAAGTTTGCTTTTTATCTTATGTCTACTTTATTTGTTATACCTAGTCTAAGGCTCCAAACAAGCTACCGCTATTTTTTCTCGAACAGCTCTAGCTGCTTACGACCTCTATAAAAGTCGGTAGTCTGATAATAAGCATACAAGTGACGGAACAACACATTGAGTACCGCGGATACAGGTAGAGCGATAAGCATCCCGACAAAACCTAGCAAACTTGCTCCCGCTAATACGGCAAAGATAACCCACAGCGGCGATAGACCGATTTTATCACCTAATAGCAAGGGCTGTAACACATACCCTTCGGCCGCCTGACCCACCAGAAATGCCCCAGCTATCAAAGATAAATGAAACCAATCCAAGCCAAATTGAAACAAGCCTGCGATAATTGAGGCAATAAACCCTAGACCAAAACCCAAATAAGGGACAAAGCTGGCAATACCTGCGCCCATGCCAATAATCAGTCCAAGTTCAAGACCGATCAGCTGCAACTGAACCGCATAAATAACCCCTAAAAGCACCATAACCAGCAGCTGCCCTTTGACGAACTCCATCAAAGCCCGATCACACTCTTGTGCTACAGCAATAACCTTTTTACTATAAGCGGTAGGTATCGCCATTTTCCAACTGAGTAGACGCTTGTCCCAATTAAATAAAAAGTAGAAGGTGAGAATAGGCACGAGCACTATTAGGCCCGCATTATTGACAAAATTCATGCTTGAAGCTAATACTTGATTCATCCAGTTACTGGCATCTGAGAACTGATAATGCGTTTGCATGTACTCAACTAAGGTCTCAGACAACCCCTTAATCTCCAACTCAGGCATCTTAATACGGGTATTACTAGCCAGCCATTCGCGTCCGACCTCATTATACCAAATAAATATTTTTGGTAAATAATTCCAAGCGGCTTGCAATTGATACCACAAGGTTGGTACCAGCCACCATAATAATAATGCCATCCCTAAAGTGATAGTGGCATAAACGACAATAATCGCGATCCAGCGCCTAACATATCTTGATAGCTTTTTTACTAAGGGATTAAACAGGTAAGCCAGTACAAAAGCAAAAACAAAAGGCACGATTACAGGTAGCATCATGTTCAATAGCAGCAAAGCTATGACAACAGCTATGACGATAAACAACCGTCTGAAAAAAGGATCTATGGTTTGAGTAATCATTAAAAGTAATCCTAAGTTTGAGCTGATATTTGTATGACAATAATTGAAATAAAAAAATATTGAATATCTAGGGTCTGTGCAGTGTAAATTCCTCATTATCGCAGAGTAAATAAAAAAAGCAGTCTTTTTTTGTGTTTTAGTGCTTATTCATTCCTCTAATCTATATCGTCATTGTGAGTGAGCGGCTATATCACTGACAATCATGTAGATAATGACCCTGCTTTGCTTGCTATTATTGAGTGCCGTTATTGGTTATAATGCGCCCACTATTATGAATTATGAACTATTCATTACTAATTCCCTATGTAACCCAATTCATTATTTAACGGTGAGATGACCATGAGTGATAAGCCCTCTTTAAGCTACAAAGATGCTGGTGTCGATATTGATGCAGGCGACGCCTTAGTTCAGCGTATTAAGTCGGTAGCAAAAGCTACTAGCCGTCCTGAGGTGGTCGGTGGACTTGGCGGCTTTGGCGCTCTATGTCGTATCCCTACTGGCTACACTTCTCCCCTTCTAGTCTCTGGTACGGATGGCGTCGGTACTAAGCTCAAGCTGGCACTACAGTTAAACCGTCACGATACGATCGGTATTGATCTGGTCGCTATGTGCGTTAACGATTTATTAGTTTGCGGTGCTGAGCCGTTATTCTTCTTAGATTATTATGCCACAGGTAAACTTGACATCGACGTCGCAGCAACTGTAGTCACAGGTATAGGCGCGGGTTGCAAGCTTGCAAATTGTGCGCTTATCGGTGGTGAGACCGCTGAGATGCCAGGTATGTACCAAGATGACGATTATGATCTTGCAGGGTTCTGCGTTGGTGTCGTTGAAGAGGCAGAGGTCATCACTGGTGACAACGTCAGCGAAGGCGATGTGTTAATCGCCCTTGCCTCTAGTGGCGCACACTCTAATGGCTACTCGCTGGTGCGCAAGGTGATAGAGGTTAGTGGTATCGATGTAACCACTAGCACTGAGCAGCTGGATGGACAGCCTATACAAGACGCGCTAATGGCACCAACTCGCATCTACGTGAAAGCTATTAAAGCCCTGCAAGATAGCCTTGGTAGTTCTGCCCTTCATGCCATGTCACATATTACCGGTGGTGGCCTGACAGATAACTTGCCACGGGTATTACCGGATAATTTAGCCGCTAGCATTGATACCAACAGCTGGCAGTTTTCAGAGCTATTCACATGGCTAAAAACCCAGGGCAATATTGAGCGAAGTGAGATGTACCGCACCTTTAACTGTGGCGTCGGCTTTGTTATCGTCGTACCAAAAGATAAAGCAGAAGCTGCTATCCAAACCTTGAATGATGCTGGCGAAAAAGCATGGAAATTAGGTGAAATGGTTAGTCGCGAAGCGGATGCTGTGGTGTACCGTTAATGTCAGACAGCCATACAAAAATTCATAACAAGCCGTTACGCGTTGCCGTTTTGGTTTCAGGTAATGGCAGTAATCTACAAGTTCTGATAGATGCGATGCAAGCAGGTGCGCTACCGATTGAGATAGTCGGCGTCATTAGTAATCGTGATGATGCCTTTGCTATCACCCGTGCTCAAAGGGCGGATATTCCCGTTGCTGTTTTATCCCATACCGATAGTGGCAAGCGCATGACGATTAAAACTTTTGAGCGTCACGCCAGCACGCAGCTTGATGAGTGGCAGCCCGATTTGATTCTTTTGGCTGGGTTTATGCGCGTATTAAGTGCTGATTTTATCAATAGCAGTATTGCGCCGATGATTAATCTACACCCTTCCCTATTGCCTGTTTATAAGGGCTTGGATACTCATCAGCGTGTTATACAAGCAGGTGAGCGTCAGCACGGCTGTAGCATTCACATTGTCACCGCTGATCTCGACGCGGGCGCTGTCCTCACCCAAGCCCTGCTAGAAGTTCTTCAAAAAGATACTGCTAATAGCCTGCAAACGCGTGTGCAAAAGCTTGAACATCAGCTACTGCCTTGGACCATTTTGTTGTTAGCTAAAGGTGTATTGCCGTTGCACAACGAGCAATTATCTAATCAGCAACACACCTGTATGCCGACACTACCTTGGAAGCTATATTTAAACAGTTAAAGTAATGTCAAAGAGCAAAGAAAAGTAGTAACTATTTAAAACTATCGACCACAAAAAAGCCCAGTCACTCAATTTATGAATGACTGGGCTTTTCGGTATTCAATATTTAAAGCGTTTTAACTTTAAAATCTGTACGTGTTCTTAACTATTATGAACGTGTACACCTTTTATGTTTACAAACTCTTTAATACCGAAACCACCATGCTCGCGACCATGACCCGAGTTTTTCACACCACCAAAAGGTAATGCTGGATTTGCGAGGCCATAGCCATTGATATAGACCATACCCGTATCAAACTGCTCATTAGCTAGACGGATGGCTTTGTCTTCATCTTTAGAGAAGATAGCACCACCCAATCCATAACGGCTGTCGTTAGCAATACGCATAGCATCATCTTGATCTTTGGCACGTATTAGAGATGCTACTGGACCAAACAGCTCATCATCATAGGCTGGTTGACCTTTTTCAACATTCTCTAGAATAGTCGCTGGATAAAAGCTTCCTTTACCTTCTGGTAATTTACCACCAACTGATATAGTAGCGCCTTTACTTACGCTCTCTTCCACTTGCTCATGCAGTTTTTCTTGCAGATCTTTACGCGCTAGTGGGCCAAGATCAGAGCTGTCATCCATTGGGTCGCCTGCTTTTTTACTTGCAAACTCTTCAACGATACGCTTACGGAACTCATCATATAAGCTGTCAACGACGATAAAGCGCTTTGCAGCAACACAAGTCTCGCCATTATTGATCAGACGCGCTAGCGTACAAGTTTGTACTGCAAGCTCTAAGTCAGCATCTTCTAAAACAATAAATGCGTCATTCGAGCCCAACTCCAGAACTGCTTTTTTGATTGCTTTTGCTGCTTGCTGACCAACGATACTACCTGCACCATCACTACCAGTAAGCGTCACGCCGCGTACTTTATCATTACCAATTAATTTTTCTGACTGGTCGTGATCAATTAGAATAGTACGGAACAAATCATTCGGTAAGTCAGACTCATGGAATATTTTTTCAATTAATAAGCCAGAACCAGTCACGTTTGCTGCGTGCTTAAGCAGAACGCTGTTACCTGCCATTAGATTGGCAATCGTATAGCGGAACACTTGATAAGCTGGGAAGTTCCAAGGCTGCATACCATAGATAACGCCAATGGGCTGATAGGTAACAATACCTTTTTTCAAGCCTTCGATGTCACGTTCATCATCAGCAAGCGCGGCCACACCTTTCTCTGCAGTGTAATCACAAATCGCTTTACACAAATCAATCTCTTGTAGACTCTGACTGTAAAGTTTACCGCGCTCCTCAGTCATAAGACGAGATAGCTCCTCTTTGTACTTCATCAAAGTCTCGCCAATAGAGTTAAGAACCTTCGCACGCTCTTCATGGCTGGTAGTGCGCCACTGCAAAAATGCTTCATGAGAAGCGTCAACGATCTTACTGACCTCATCATTACTCATATAGTTATATTCTTTGATGTCTTCGCCTGTTGCTGGGTTTACAGTAGTAATATCTGCCATGGTTATTATCCTAATATTGTTTTGAATTAGTGTTATTTTAAATTAATTTCATTATTCACATGCATTTGTGCAGTTATCGAACACTGCTTATCAAAAGCGATATATGATCTGCGTTTTTATTTAACTAAGTAATCATAACAAAACATTGTCCTTACACTTTTACAAGATATTATAAAATGTGTGGAAGATGTTAACAATGTGACCCGATAATAAAGATTACCTAACTAATATTACTTATTAGTTAGGTTTTAAAGTCAAAAAAAACCAGCACTAAGGCTGGTCTCATACATTTTTAGAATACTCAAAAAATCTGATTAATGACTGGTATGTCTTCTTCTTTATTTTCTTCATCAGCAACGACTTGACGTGCGACATGCATGATAAGTTGTCTTAACCATCTATGCGCAGGATGATGTTGCAATAATGGAGACCACGCCATAGTCAGCTCAAACTCAGGTATAAAAAATGGCGGCTCTCTCATGATAATACTGTCATTAGTCGCTTGCATACGTGCCACACGCGTCGGCAAAGTTGCAATCAAGTCTTTATTAGCCGCGAGCATTGCAGGCATCTGATAGTGACGAGTAAATACACTAATCTGACGCTTTTGCCCTAAGCGTTGCAAGGCTTGATCAATTGAGCCAAGTCCGCCTGACTTTTCGGGATTGACCCCAAAGCCGACACCCATACCTGTCTTTGATACCCAAACATGCTGGCTTTTTAGATAATTCTTCAAATTAAAACGACTGGCATAAGAGTTATCAGCAGATAATAAACAGCTAAAAGTATCACGCCACACTAGTACTTGATGGAAGCTTTGCGGTATTTCATTAAAACGGTTGATAGCTAGATCGACTCGCCCCTGCTCCATATCACGATAAGAGACGTCTGATGGGGTCAAAAAATCTAATATTACATTGGGTGCCTCAGAGCGCAGTGCCTTGACTAACTTAGGTACCAGTGTTGCCTCGGCATAATCAGAAGTCATAATCCGAAATACGCGCGAGGTACTATAAGGACGAAATTCGGTACGCGGCTCAAGCACTTGCGTCAGATCAGCTAATATCTCACGAATACGCGGCTGTAGCTCAAGCGCACGTTCCGTTGGTGTCATACCCTCTGATGAGCGTACTAGCAAAGGGTCATTGAACAACTTTCGCAAGCGACGTAAAATATTACTCATCGCTGGTTGAGTGATGCCCAATTGCTCTGCGGCACGGGTCACGTTTTTTTCTCTGAGCAATACATCTAGATGTACCAATAAATTTAAATCAACGCGCTGCAAATTCATACGTATGTCTCTTTGCCTTAAAATAACTGCCATTTAAAGGTTTGGTGATGTAATTTATTACTAGAGCTACTATAGTTGCTAACTGCTTTACAACTACTAAATAGGTCATATAAAAAGGTATTCAAATAAATAAAGCTCATTATAAGTTGCATTATTAGCGGTAAGTCTTTGATATCTATCAACTATAGATAAAATAAATACTCAAGATAATTATCATAAACTAGATAAATCTCAATTGAGTGGTTATAGTGAGTCTTATAAATAAGCAACAGCAAATGAGTCAAAATTAAACCAACATTAGAATCGTCACTCAGCCATTTTGACTGACAACACGACAGCTCTTATTGTAGCATCTCTGACGAGTAAGTAGTGACACCTACTACTGATAACCTCTGAAATAGCTAAAATGTTATTAGCTCAATACTTGTCATATTTTTGTTCGTTTATCAATGTATTGTGATTTTTATGATAACTGGCAGCACTGATAGGCTCTAAGTACAGTTACTAGGCAATCACTAAGCAATAAGCGCTCTAAACTACTTTTTCTACATTTGATTGCTTAAAACGCTTGTATTTTTGCTCAACTTTGTTTAGGGTATTAAGCCTAAGAATTATGATGAGCAAATATCTTTTGTTTTAGCTCAAAAATTTTTAGCTCCAACTGCACCACATACTTAGAACATTATTTAATTTTTAAATTTATTCTGAGTTTCGATATCACTATTACCATCGCCGTTGCTACCCTTATTTATCTGTATCAAATTTTTGATACTTACTCGATAATGCAACAATGAAAGCCTAGCAATACCCAGTAAAACTTAGTCAGCAGCGATAAGTAATAAACTAAATAGTGCCTGTCTCTACGACGACAGTTACAACAGCATTTACAACGATAGTTTTTCGTTAGTCTTTTTACACCCACCAAGGAGAGTTTGGATGTCTAATTATACATCTGCGTTAGAATTAGTACGTAATCTAAAGAAACAACATGGAAACTGGAACAACATCAGTGAAAATGATGCTGCCCGTATGATGGTGCAAAACCGTTTTAAGACTGGTTTAGATATCGCAAAATACACCGCTGACATCATGCGTCAAGACATGGCAGAGTATGATAACGATACGTCTCAGTACACTCAGTCTTTAGGTGCTTGGCATGGTTTTATCGCTCAACAAACCATGTATGCTAACAAAAAATACTTCAATACTACCTCTAAAAAATACATCTACCTGTCAGGTTGGATGGTTGCAGCGCTACGTTCAGAGTTTGGTCCATTACCTGATCAATCAATGCACGAAAAAACATCAGTACCGAAACTAGTAGAAGAAATCTACACTTTCTTACGTCAAGCAGATGCTAAAGTATTAAACGATTATTTCCGTGAGCTAAACGCTGCTGAAGAAGCGGGCCAAGATACCAAAGCTATCGAAGACAAAATCGAAAACTTTGAATCACATGTTGTACCAATCATCGCTGATATCGATGCCGGTTTCGGTAACGAAGAAGCGACTTATTTGCTAGCCAAAAAGATGATCGAAGCAGGTGCTTGTGCCCTACAGATCGAAAACCAAGTATCTGATGCCAAGCAATGTGGTCACCAAGCCGGTAAAGTAACAGTACCGCATGAAGACTTCATCTCAAAAATCAATGCGCTTCGTTATGCATTCTTAGAGCTAGGCGTTGAAAACGGTGTTATCGTTGCCCGTACTGATTCTGAAGGCGCATCATTAACGCAAAAAATCCCAGTATCAAATGAGCCAGGCGATCTAGCTTCCAAATACATCGACTTCATCGAAATGGAAGAGATCACTCTTGACCAAGCCAATGAGAACGATAGCTTACTTAAGCATAACGGTAAGTTGGTTCGTCCTAAGCGTTTAGCTAACGGCCTATATAGCTTCCGTGAAGAGACTAACATCGACCGTGTTGTCCTTGACTGTGTAACCGCTCTAGAAAACGGTGCTGATCTACTTTGGATCGAAACCCCAACGCCAAACGTTGAGCACATCAAAATGATGGTTGATCGCATCAAAGAGCAACAGCCAAAAGCGAAGCTGGTTTATAACAACAGCCCATCATTCAACTGGACGTTGAACTTCCGTAAGCAAGTTATCGCTGAGTGGGAAAAATCTGGTAAAGACATCTCTAGCTACAACAAAGATGACTTAATGAGCGCAGATTACGACGGTACTGATTTGGATAAAGCAGCTGATGAAGCGGCTAAAAACTTCCAAAAAGATGCAGCGCGCGAAGCTGGTGTTTTCCATCACTTAATCACGCTACCTACGTATCACACTGCGGCTCTAGAAGTACATAATCTTGCAAAAGGTTACTTCGGTGAAGACGGTATGCTTGCTTATGCTGCTGGCGTACAACGTAAAGAGATCCGTGAAGGCATCGCTTGTGTTAAGCACCAAGCCATGGCAGGTTCTGACATCGGTGATGATCATAAAGAGATCTTCTCAGGTGACAACGCTCTAAAAGCTGGTGGTGGTAAAAACACTATGGATCAGTTCAAATAGGCTCAAGCCTTTAACTGATTTATTAATCGCTTTTAAATATTGAAAAACCGCCCTGCGTAATGTAGGGCGGTTTTTTTGTGGGCTGAAATATGATCATAGGCTTAGTTAGGGTGCGCCCCGCACACCACTATCAAGGTGACGATCAACCTAATGGTGCATAAAATGCATTCTACGCTTACTCACGCTAGTAGTTATTTTATATCGCCATCTTTATCTTTTTCATCCTTGCCAAACCATTCTTTACGTTTGGCAGCGCTCATAGGCGGTCTATTTTTAAAAAGCTTATGGTACAGCGCTTTGATAATTCTATAGATGAGGTAGAAAACACCAAATAGTACAACCAACCACCACAGCTGTATAATGCCAAGAGCTACTGCCCTGAGCATATTCCAGCCTTCTCTAAAGGACTCACCAACTTGCGCGCCAAAGCTTGGACGCTCAGCATCGATGATTACATCCAGATTTTGGGTGGTTTCTTTATAGCTGCTATTGGGCTGGCTAAAGGTTAAGTCTATCGTGCTATATTTTACCTTATCTGCGATATCCATCTTTTCAAGCTGGGCATATTCTTGTTGTTGACGCGCGGCATAAGTTGCGGCAATCGTATCGACATTACTATTTTGATCTTTGTCATTTTTACTATTGAGGCGCTCTTGTGCTAGATCAGCCGCCATATCGCTATTGAGTTTAGCTGCCAGCTGCTCACGGTAAATATCTAGCGTTACATCTTGCGCGCTAAATGATTGCTCATTTAAAAAGGCCACTTGCTGCTGAACTTGCTTTAAAAAGCTGCTGACTTTTTCGCGAGGAATACGTACAGTCATAGTCGCTTGACGATAGTAAGTGGTCAAAGTAACGTTCTGATCGCCTTTAATAAAGGTACGGCTGCCATTCTCAATATTAGTGGTTTGGCTTAGCGCTACGTAACCGCCCTGCTGACGGGTTAAGCTCTCAATAGCGTTAGTACTTTTGACTACATCTTCGACTTTGAAGTTAGCATTAGCGGTTATTAGCAGCTCTTTACCTTTAATTTGAATATCTGAGACTTGACTCCCGAGAGTCTGCTCGCTATCGCCTGCTTGGTTTTCGACCTTTAGTTTGATAGGTGAGTTAGCAACGTCTGACTCTAATGACTCGTCAACCGACTGCTCAATCTCTACAGCGTTACTCATATCCTCACTAGCGTATTCTGAGGAGTCACTACAACTACTGATTAATAATATAGACCCTAACACCGCAATAGTTAACGATGTCTGCAAATGACTTTTTTTAAATAAGTCATGCTCAGCTTTAAGTATCTCATTATTCATGCTCGTTACTCTTTTTGATATATTAGTCTAATTATAAAGACTCCTAAATAAAAGTACATCGTTTAGCAAGTGATTCGCTTATAAATCTGTAGAAGTTTTACTTGTTATTCACAGTGGCCTCTCATACGATAGTAGTACTATCACTTTTATTATAATAAAGGAGCTTACTGTGCAAGAGATTGAATTAAAGTTTTTGATACCAGAGTCACGACTAAAAGGTCTGATGCGTCAGGCAAAAGTTAAGTCCTCTCAAACCACTCAGTTAGCTGCTCATTATTACGATACCCCTAAGCAAACGCTGGCAAAGGCGGGCATTGGCTTACGTATTCGTCAAGAAGGTGACCAATGGGTACAGACTATCAAAGCGGGTGGCGACGGTATCGCAGCACGTTTAGAGCACAATGTGATACTGGATAGTGAGCAAGTGCAAACTATGCTTGATGAAGGTAAGCTGTTTCCTGATTTATCGGTTTATAAAGAGACGGCCATTGCCCCTGCATTGGCTGACTTTAAGCTAAAAAAACTAGCCAAAAATCTAACTCGGCAATATGTGACCGATGTACAGCGTGTTTCGCGTCTATTAGAAGATAAAGAAAGCAGTCAAAATGAAGAAACTAATAATACCATTGAGGTTGCTTACGACTGTGGCGAGATCATTCATGGTATCGATGCAACCCTACGCTACCCTATTCATGAGATCGAATTTGAGCTAGTCTCAGGTGAGCTTGAGTTTTTATTTGCGACCGCTAAAGTGTGGTGCAAACGCTATAAGTTATGTCTATCTACCGTGACTAAAGCTGAGCGCGGTGGCTTGCTCATTCAACAACAAGACTACAGCCCAGCAGTAAGCGCCAATCTTGCTCAACTCAATGTCAACCCTGACAGTAGCATGGCTGAATTCATCCGTGCCACTGTGCATAACTGTCTATTACAAATACTCCCTAATAGCAGTGCTATCGTCGCAGGTAGTACGGACAACGACCATGTTCTACAGTTACGTATCGGTATTCGTCGTCTACGTACTGCGCTTAACGTCCTCAAAAAATTCTCAGATGCGCCTAACCCTGATTGGCAGCCGATCCTCAAACAAACGGAGCGCTTGCTTGGTGACTACCGCACGCTTGCCTATCTAGCCTCAGATATTGAATGTAAGTTGCAGCAGCAAGGGGCACCTAAAGTCGACTGGAGCACAGAGCTTACCCGTTTGAAAGTTACCCCGACCAATGCAGTACGGGCTAATGACTTTCAGTTGACTCTACTTGAGCTGATTGAGTTTACTATGAGTGACGCTAGCAATGAGCCGCAAGCAAAAATGCTAGCCATCGATATACTGCCAAAACTACTTTCTAAAAAACATATCAAGCTACTCAAAGCTGAGCAAAAGCTTGCTGATCTTAAAAACCCTGACGCCATGCCTAATAAGCTCGCTAGTGATGAATTGTCTGGTGATGTCAACATTGATGATGCTGATAATGAAGCTGATAAAAGAGTTAAGCTTACAGATCAAAAGGCCTTGCACGATACCTTACAACATAAAGCACATCATAAAGTGCGCCAGCATCTCAAAGACTTACGTTATATCAGTGAGTTTGCAGCCCCACTATACAGCGATAAGAAAAACAGCAGTAAGAAAAGCCGACGTTTAATTGAACAGCTAGTCAAAGCACAACGAGCCTTAGGGCAGTATAATGACCATCAACAGTACCAACAGCATTATGAGAAAAAGGCTTTAACAGATACGAATGCGCTATATGGGGCTGGCTGGTTTGCCGCTTTAACAAAAAGTGACTTACAACGCTGCCAAAAACGCTTGGCTAAAGTGAATGACGTTACTATATTTTGGTAATTAAGGCTTAGTCGTTCAGCTACTTCGCTATAAACTTTGCATAAAAAAGACAGCTTATATACTTATGAATATATGAAGCTGTCTTTTAGTCTCAAATCGATTAGCTACTAGTGATTGGCTTTATTTTGACTCAAGCCCAAGCACCTTCATACGCTCGTTAAGCGGTTGATACGTCTTCTCGCCAGCAGGCTCTAAGATATTGCCAAACGGCATTTGTGCAATCAAATCCCAATCGTCATCGATCGAAAAAGCTTTGGCAATAGCCTCATTGATTAACGGATTATAATGTTGCAAACTAGCGCCAACTTCTAAAGTCCGTAGCTCTGTCCACAATGCATATTGATGCATCGCTGAGGTTTGCTCGGCCCAAATCGGAAACCTATCGGCATATAGCGCGAACTTATCTTGCATGGCTTTGATAACTTTCTTATCTTCATAGAATAATACGGTGCCTGCCGCTGCACGAAAGCCATCCATCTTTTGTTTAGAGCTAGTAAAATCGCCATCGCCCACTTCATCGCGTAACTTAAGCTCAGTAATATCCCAAAGCTGCTGGTGCTGATCACCAAACAAAACCACTAATCGTGACGACTGGGAATTAAAAGATGATGGTGTATGTAATAGTACACGCTCGGCCATATTGACGATAGCTTGTGGAGCTGTAGGTAACTCATTACCCAAGGCATAGATAGAGCGACGCTCATTAAAGGCTTGTTGTAGCGTTTCAAGTGTAGCTTTGGACATTGCATTTCTCTTTATAGTTTTGGTTAGAATTTTCGCTGTTAGATTTTTTTCGCACTCTTTATAAGTGTACATTTTATAAATGTGATACTTATAAATGTCTTATATTCGATAATATTATAACAACCAGCTTAACAATACATCGTTAATGTTGAGTTCGTTTTATCAATAGCCTTGTAACTATATCTTGTCGCTATATTTTTCAACTATGACTAATTCAAAATAAAAGAGATACATTATTTATTGAAGCGGAACTGATATAAATTTTTCTTGCTTGCTGTGTCTACGCTGACAGAGGCTGCGCAAAATTAATATCAGTTCCGCTGTATTTTTTATATTAGATTGACTATATAATTTGCAGCTATATTTTTGATATAAGAGTTAGATTAGCTGGCGATTATAGTGACAGCCACTCCTTCCTCTATTTTATCGTATAGCTCAACAATATCTTGATTACGCATGCGCACACAACCATGTGAGAGTGGTAAATCCATAGACTCATTATCAGGTGTACCATGAATATAGATATAGCGCTGATAAGTATCACAGCCACCTTTATCATTGCTGCCTTTATTGATGCCTTCTTCTAAGCCTTGTAGCCATAGAATGCGAGTTAATATCCAGTCGCGCTCAGGATAATTAGCACCAAATTCAGCGCTGTGTATCTCACCAGTAGGCACACGCCCGACAAACACGGCATTTATAGGCTCGTGGCCGCCAATTTTTTGTGCAATAATATGCCGACCTAACGGCGTACAACCACTATCTTGCTGACTGCCGATACCGTTTTTTGCTGTTGATACCCCATATTGGCAAATTTTAACATCATGCTTATATAAGCTTAAGCTTTGTTTAGCAATATTAATGATAATGTGTTTATCAAAGTCTTTCATGACACCCAACCCGTTATTTCTTTAGTCAGTCGTTAAAGGTTATTTTATCGATATCTCATTGTATTTAAATGTATTTTTATTAGAATCTTTAATAGTTGGTAAAAATATCTATCCTTAAAAGATTGTATCAAATGCACAGGCACCGTAAGATAAGAGCCATATTCTTTAATGCTAGCAAATTATGACTACTGTTTCACCAAAACGCGTGTCGATGTATGATTTTTTATCTCAAGACTTGCAGCCTACTGTTTCACTACTGGCGGATGCCACTCAGTTATCGCTACCACAAACGCGCTTAGGGCTATCTGCTAGTCTACAAGCTATCATCACCGCTTTACTCGCTTACGAGCAACGCAATCAGGCCTCGGTAGTCCATAAAAAGCTATTTACTCGTGGCTCAGTCAAAGAGCTACGTCAGTACAATGCGATGAACTTTGCTACTATCAGTGCCAGCTTATACCATCGCAATGATGTCACTGATGCTATTTTCGGTGATGTCGCAACCGTAATGAAAGCTTGTCACTATATAGCAGAGCAAATTTCGGCCAGACCGATGCAGGTAAAGACACTACTGACCTCTTTGTCTATTCTAGTGTTGCGTGAGCTTGCAGTCTTAGCCGATTATAGCCAACTTGATAGTGATGAGCTGGCTAAATGGTTTGAATTGCAGCCGCAGTTTTTATCGATAGCCTCTATTGATGATTATTGGTACACATTGACTCAATTTCAGGCGGTACAGACAGCACCTGTTCAGGGTACGCATCAAGCCACTCCCAAGTATATAAAGGCTATTGGACGTGCACCTGAAAATGTTCAACAGGGTCGTCATAATGATATGCTAGTGTTTGAACCGATGGCAAATATCGTCTTACCGCACCAACGCTGGTTACTACAGCTGGCAAAGATAGCTGATATATACTTGAGTCGCAATCGTTTGCGTATTACCTCGGAACCTGCTACAGCGCCTATCGCACCTTTAGTTAGTATAGGACTGCTCGGTGTCAGTAGCGATGACAACGACGATACGCAAGTCACGACTCGCGAGCAGCCTATCAAACATGACAAATCAGTACCACTATGGAAAAACCCTGTCATTCTTATTATTATTCTAGTGATCGGTGTTCTTGGCGGTCTAGCTATGCTCAAGTATCAACAGCAGCAGTCTGATGGCGTACTGACAGCGTCAGATGCGGTGTATGAGCATAATCACCCTAATGAGCGCCAGCAACAAGATATGGCGACTGTAAAAGTTGATGATAGTATTGATAATAATAACGGCGCAAGAGTTGCTGATTGAAGCTAGCTATTAAAGTGTACTAAGTATAATGATTTTTATATAAAGAAATTTAGACAATAAAAAACAGAGACTTAGCGCCTCTGTTTTTTATTGTCTAAAATAATTATGTTTAACTACTTTCATAGCTGACTATTTAGAGCTGACTATTTAGATAAGTCACGTCCACGACTGGCTTCGATAGCCAAACGTAGTCCGTTTAGGCGGATAAAGCCTTCAGCGTCTTTTTGATCATAAGCGCCCGCATCATCTTCAAAAGTGGCAATTTTTTCGTCAAACAGTGAGTCATCTGACTTACGACCGACTACGCTGACACTACCTTTATATAACTTCACGCGTACCGTGCCATTGACATACTCTTGCGACTTATCGATTAGCGCCTGCAACATAAGACGCTCAGGACTGAACCAATAGCCGTTATAGATAATCTTAGCATAGCGTGGCATCAGCTCATCTTTTAGATGTGCCGCTTCGCGATCTAGGGTCAGTGATTCAATACCGCGATGCGCTTTTAGCATAATCGTGCCTGCTGGCGTCTCATAACAGCCGCGTGACTTCATACCCACATAACGGTTTTCGACGATATCTAAACGACCGATACCATGGTTGCCACCAATTTCATTAAGCTTAATCATAATCTCGTACGGCTTAAGTGCTTCACCATCGATAGCAACGATATCCCCTTTTTTATACTCAAGATCCATATATTGCGGTGTATCTGGCGCTTCTTCTGGGCTGACTGACCAGCGCCACATATCATCTTCAGCCTCCATATACGGATCTTCTAAGATGCCGCCCTCATAAGAGATATGCAGTAGATTGGCATCCATAGAGTAAGGCGATTTGGTCTTATTACCGGCATAGTCGATAGCGATATTATGCTCTTCGGCATACTGCATTAGGCTTTCACGACTCGACAGATCCCATTCACGCCAAGGGGCGATAGTCACTACATCAGGCGACAAAGCGACAGCGCCTAGCTCAAAACGAACCTGATCGTTGCCTTTACCTGTTGCACCATGACTGATCGCATCGGCATTATGCTCAGCGGCAATCTCAACTAAGCGTTTGGCGATAAGTGGGCGCGCGATAGAAGTACCTAATAAGTACTCACCTTCATAAATGGCATTGGCACGAAACATTGGGAACACATAATCACGAGCAAACTCTTCACGCAGATCTTCGATATAAATATTTTTGATACCCATAGCTTCTGCTTTGGCACGGGCAGGCTCAACTTCTTCGCCTTGACCAAGATCAGCGGTAAAGGTAATGACTTCAGCATCATAAGTCTCAGTCAGCCATTTAGCGATGATTGAAGTATCAAGTCCGCCTGAATAGGCTAGAACAATTTTATTGATATTATTTTTATCCAGTTGTGCCATGAATAGCTCCTAGTTGATAGTTAGGGTTTTGGTTTTAAAAAATAAGATAGGAATATAGAGCAGAATAGATAGTAAAAATAGATTTTGCCTAGTTAGTGTACATCATATTTAGTCAGGCAACCAAATCTGTTATTATAGCAACAAAATAAATGCTTTGATTAGAGCATATCTTCTTATTATTGCCGCTGTTTAGTTGCCCTTTATTTATTAATTACTCTTACTTATCTGTCTTTTTCTCAATCTAACCCTATAGAGTGCTATAACGCTTATGACTGATTCTATTGCTCAGCTTACTATTATTCAGCCCGATGATTGGCACATTCATCTGCGAGATGATCAAGCATTAGCGACTACGGTTGCTCATGCAGCTACTAGTTTTAATCGGGTTATTTGTATGCCAAATTTAGTACCACCTGTCAAAACGACTACTGACGCACAGGCTTATCGAACGCGCATTATGCAGCATTTACAAGCTTGTGATATCCCAGCTGAGCGCAAGGCGACTTTTGATCCGCGTATGACCTTGTATATGACCGATCATACTAGTGCGCAAGATATCGAAGAGGCCGTAAAATCAGGCATCGTTCAAGCGGTCAAACTCTACCCTGCTGGTGCCACAACCAACTCAGCTGATGGCGTGACTAATATTAATGCGCTGGCTGATGTATTCGGCGCTATGGAAAAGTATCAATTGCCCTTATTATTGCATGGTGAAGTGACACAGGATCATGTCGATATTTTCGATCGTGAAAAGCGTTTTTTAGATGAAGTGTTAGTGCAAATTATAGCTAAATTCCCTGCATTAAAAATCGTTTTAGAGCATATTACTACTAGCGATGCCGCTGACTTTGTTTTAGCACAAGGTAATAACATTGCCGCAACTATTACCCCGCAGCACATGATGCTCAATCGTAATCATATGCTGTTAGGAGGCATTAAACCGCATCTATATTGCCTGCCTATTCTAAAGCGAGAGTCGCATCAAAAAGTGCTATTAGATGTCGCAACTAGTGGCAGTCCAAAGTTCTTTTTGGGCACAGACTCAGCACCGCATCCGACAGATAAGAAAGAAACGGCCTGTGGCTGTGCTGGCTGTTATAGCTCACCGACAGCGCTAGCTTTATACGCTACTGCCTTTGATAGTGTTGGCAAAATTGACAAGCTTGAAGGCTTTACCAGTCGCTTTGGTGCACAGTTCTATGGATTGCCTCTGAATACTAATACCGTAACTTTACTTAAATCACCTATGCAAATACCCACCTCTTATCCGTATTTTGATGGCTCAACACTTACTCCGTTGATGGCTGGTGAAACGCTACCTTGGTCGATTAAAGCGTAAGCGTTTTAGTTGAGTTTAACTTTAGCCAAGCTTGGTTGCTACTAAGCTTGGCTTAACTAAATTTGATAAGACGACTGGACTTGATAGTATGACTGGCATATCGACAGTCTTTATACTCTTGATCTTTGATGTGCTATCAAGCTTTAGTATACTATTAAGCTTTAAAATTTTGACCTTTAAAATTTTGATTTATTATTACCGACAAAGTGATTTAACTGTCTATGAGTACCCAAAACAACACTATTAAACCTGCTGAAGTAGGCTCCGACAAGGTGTCAGTTGATAACGACCAAACTGATAAACCTATGTCTTTAAAACAGCGCTTTCGTAAATTTTTGCCAGTCGTGGTTGATGTAGAAACCGCTGGTTTTAATGCACACACTGATGCACTGCTAGAGATTGCCTGTATTCCTATCCTACTCAATGAGCAAGGGGTGTTTTATCCAGGAGAGGCGCAAAATGCTCATATCGAACCTTTTGAAGGCGCTAATCTTGAACCGCGAGCTTTGGCATTCACAGGTATTGATCCTAATAATCCTATGCGTAAAGCGATTGCCGAAGATGAGAAGGTCGCACTACGACGCATCTTTAAAGGCTTAAAAGAAGTTCGAAAATCTGAAGAATGTCGTCAATGTGTGCTGATAGGTCATAATGCTCATTTTGATTTGGCATTTTTAAATGCCGCAGTAGTACGAACCAATAGCAAAAACCTTAACCCTTTTCACCAGTTCTCAGTATTTGATACCGTCACTTTATCTGCGTTAGCTTTTGGCCAAACTGTATTGGCACGCGCTTGTAAGGCTGCTGGGCTCGAATTTGATGGTAATGATGCACACTCAGCGCTTTATGATACGCAAAAAACAGCTGAATTATTTTGTCATATTCTAAATAACTATCCGATGCTGCCTAATGCGATGGTCGTTGAAGAAGCTGAAGCAGTAGTGACAGAGGACAACAACTCATAAACAGCAATTAGCTGAATATTACTTATAATAAAATGAAGTCGTTTATTATAATTGTTGTAGATTACTACGAGGGCTTCTCTAATGGAACTAGAACCACAACATATGTTATGGGGTACTATTATTGGTTATATGCTGCTTGCTATAACCATCAGTGCGTGCACTTCGCTATGGATTCGCCATCATTTAAAGAGTAAAAACTTACATCCACACCGGGCCTTGAAAAAAAGGTATTTATTGCTAAAAAAACGTAGAAAAAAGCTTGACAGTAAACACAGACGCTATTAGAATGTGCACCTCTTCAGCATAAATGGTGAAAGCAGCTGAAGCGCTACTACTTTATTTATAAAGTAAATAGCTCCTAGTCCCCATCGTCTAGAGGCCTAGGACACCGCCCTTTCACGGCGGTAACGGGGGTTCGAATCCCCCTGGGGACGCCACATATAAAAGTATTATTGGTTTCAATGGTAATATTTTAAAACTCTGCAAAGTCTAACTGATTTTGCAGAGTTTTTTTTGCAACTAAATAAAGTGTTTTACTACGGAACATTAAGAGTTACTGATTAATAAAAATTAATAAGCAATAAAAATCCAGCGTAATGCTGGATTTTTATTTTTCAACTTTAAATATTACAATATATCCACTCTCAACGATTTAGAACTTATCTGACAACATAAACCATAACAAGGTTAGGATTATAAGCGACCCTAATACAGTTTGAATCAAGAAAAAAGCTTGATGCTCGCCAACTACCTTGCTCAAAGTTAAACCCAAAGCATTATACTTTATAGGCTGACTATCATTATCACCGCTATCACCACTCATCTTTTGCTCTTCATAATAATCTTGTAAGACATCCAAAAATTGATGCCATTGATTGCTGGCCCACTCATAAGGCTTAAAAGGCATGAGTGCTTTTATCTTAGAGTCGCTAAGCATCCAGCGCTCAAGCGTCATTGAACGTAGCGACCACCCTGTAAATCGTCTTTTAGAAATTGCCGAAAAGCCTAGAGTCTGCATATCTTTATGGCGATCATCCATCAATATACGGTTTTTGAGATTCGTTAACGCCTGCTCTGAGCCTTCAATACACTGAAAAAAGTATCCATTGCCGTAGCAAAGTATTCCTGTTACGTCATCGGCTGTATTATTTTTTATAGCAGCCTTGGCGATATCATTAAGCGTACTCGCACCTGATAAGCCTATTGAGGTAATGCGACTTATATACACCAATTGATAAAGATCTGAGGTTTCTAAGATCGTCGGAGTAGTAGCTGATAACATTTGCCTCTCCTTAAAATAGTCAATGACCTATGCCAATGATATTGGAAATAATATAGAGACAAGATTAGTAAGATCTAATGATGGCTTTATAAATTATCAGTATTTATTGTTATAGTTAATTGTATTAACTTGGTTACAGAATAGGGTATATTGTTAGACATTGCAAACAAATAGTTATAAATAGCAGAATACATTGTAACCAACTGATATTTATGCCTATATTTGTATTTCAGCAATATTAAGGTAATAAAATAGTAATAATAGGAAGATAAAACAGAGAAAAAAAGATACTAGCTTTTAGACAAGCTAGTAATTGACTTGCATATTGATAATAGCAGTAATCAAGAGCGCATCATCAGGAAAGGTAAGTTTGATGTTTTGTCGACTGCCAGATATCAGTCGAATAGGAAGGTTGAGCTGTTCAAAAGCACTAGCCTCATCGGTAATATTAAAATTGTGTTTAGCGACTTGCGATAATACTTCTCGCAATTGGCCTAATCGAAATACCTGTGGTGTCTGTGCTTGCCATATACAACTACGATCGATAGTGGCTTGGGTGTAGTAGCTATCGTTTTTAGAATGATCTGAAATAGATCGATTTGTTGATGTTAAAAAATGATTGTTTAAGAGGTGATTGTTTAATAGATGGTTATCAAGCTTTTGCGATTGCTTAAGCGTATCTGCAGCTGGCACTGCTAATATAGCGCCATAAGGCTCACTCATAGCTGCTACTATAACTCGCTCAATATCTCTCGTTGGAACGCTGGGACGCGCAGCATCATGAATCAGAATCAGATCATCATCATCAGCGCCTTGCTTAATAATAGCGTCAACTCCCAAATGCACTGACTGCCAACGCTCAGCGCCACCTTGAGTGAAAGACACAGGCATAGCAAAATCTAAGGTTTGTGCGGTAGTGTCATCAGCAGCAATCACTAATAAGCAGTTGTTAACATAGGTACTGGTCGCCAACCTTGCCACACTGAGCTGTAATAAAGTCTGTCCACAAATATGCACATATTGCTTGGGTTTGGATGCACCAAAGCGACTGCCACGACCTGCTGCGACAATCATACTGTGTACTTTGGGGACAGATTTATTATTAATAATATAGCCTTATTAAGATGATTTCAGCACTCTTGCACTTATAAGAATACTGTTGGCTGAGAATGACTACTGACTACTGACTACTGTAGGTGAGGTAGATATTTGCACAAAAGTTTCATTAGGCTTGATAAGCCCTAAATCTAGACGAGCATGCTCCTCTACCGCCTCCAAGCCATTTTTGAGATCATGGACATCGGTACGTAACAAGTCATTGGCAGCTACTTGATTATCATTAGCGCGCTGCTGATCCTCAATCTGAGTTAACAGCTCACTATGCTCAAAGTGACCATTGCCACCTAGCCAGTACTGATATTGCAGTCCTAATAGCGCGGCAACTGCTAAGGCAAGTAACATAAACTGGCTAAAGTACTTCATAAGCGTAAAATATCAACCGAAATAGTTTTTAGAGTATAAATTTATAGTATAAATACAATAGGGTAAGCGATAAGAAACCACCTTATATTTGATAGTTTCTTATACCAGATCTTTCCTTACTCGTTAACCACGCAGACCGATAAACTCATCCGCACCGCGATAGCTGGCGCGTACTTGTTGCTCGATACGCAATAGCTGATTGTACTTTGCGACCCGATCTGAGCGGCATAATGAGCCTGTCTTAATTTGTCCAGCGGCAGTACCGACAGCTAAATCAGCAATAGTGCTATCTTCCGTCTCGCCTGAGCGGTGCGAGATAATAGTCGCATAGCCGTTATTTTTGGCTAAATAGATAGCATCCAAGGTCTCTGACAACGTACCGATTTGATTGAATTTAATCAAAATAGCATTAGCAATATGCTTGTCTATGCCTTCTTGCAAGATAGCAGGATTGGTCACAAATAAGTCATCACCGACGAGCTGCACTTTATCACCGATTTGCTCAGTCAAATACTTCCAGCCGTCCCAATCTGACTCATCAAGACCATCTTCGATAGAGATGATAGGATATTGACGAGCAAGGCCAACAAGATAGTCAGAGAAGCCTTGACTATCAAAGCTCTTATTGCCCTCGCCCGCTAAGATATATTTGCCGTCTTTATAAAACTCACTAGCGGCGCAATCAAGGGCTAAATGAATATCCTTGCCAGCTTTGTAACCGACTTGCTCAATGGCTTGCATGATAACCGTAATCGCTTCTTCGTTGCTACGCAGGTTGGGTGCAAAGCCACCTTCATCACCAACAGAGATACTTAATCCTTGTGATTTGAGTACTGACTTTAGACTATGGAAAATCTCAGTACCCGCACGTAACGCCTCTGAAAAGCTAGTAAAGCCAACCGGCTCAATCATAAACTCTTGGATATCAACCGTGTTATCCGCATGCTCGCCACCGTTTAAGATATTCATCATCGGTACAGGCATCGTCAGTGACGTCTGATTGCGCAGATTAGCAATATACTGATGCAGAGGCAGGTTTTGCGATTTTGCAGCCGCTTTAGCAGTCGCTAGTGACACCGCTAGCATCGCATTAGCACCTAAACTATCTTTATTATCTGTGCCATCGAGCTTGATCATAGCGTCATCAATTTGCTGCTGCTCAGTCACATCTCTATCCATGAGCGCGCTACGGATCTGACTGTTGACATTAGCAACGGCTTTTTTGACCCCTTTGCCCATGTAGCGAGCTTGGTCGCCATCGCGTAGCTCTAAGGCTTCACGCGAGCCTGTTGAAGCACCACTTGGCGCAGCGGCGCGGCCTAATGTGCCATCCGCTAAGATGACGTCAGCTTCGATGGTTGGATTACCGCGCGAATCTAGAATCTCACGAGCACGAATGTCTTTAATTGCGGTGACGTTGTTAGTTTCTTCAGCATACATAATGTGGATTAATTCCTTTGGTCATGCCAAGTTTGTGGGATAAAAAGAGGAAGATTAAAACTAAAATGATTATAAAATAAGCTTATAGCTTTACCCTTTTATAGTAGCTATTACTGACATCAAAAGTATCGATGCTAGCGGGTATAAAAAACGAGCTATAGTGCTTGGCATCATAGCATAATTTTGCTTAAGAATGACTATCAACTATGACACTTTTGCTAAGCCTTACTTTTCTATTACAGGATCAGATACCGTATTATTTAATTCTACATCTGTTTTAAATCGCGTTAGACGCAGGGCGTTCATCAATACAGAAATAGAGCTCAGCGCCATAGCAGCGGCGGCTATCATCGGGTTTAAAAAGCCAAAGGCTGCTAATGGTATGCCCAAACAGTTATAAATAAAGGCGAAGAACAAGTTTTGTTTGATATTGCGTACCGTGGCTTGCGCAATTTTTTGAGCCGCATCGATATGCATCAGCGACTCACCCATCAGACGTGCTGAGGCACTGTGCTGTGCTACATCCGTTCCTTCAAACATCGCAAAGCTGGCATCAGCGGTTGCCATAGCTGGTGCGTCATTAACCCCATCTCCTGCCATCGCCACTTTGTGTCCTGCAGTCTGCAGCTTGGCGATGGCACTGGCTTTATCTCGGGGACTCATTCTGCCATAAGCGGCTTCGATGTTTAATTGAGCCGCAACATGATCAACGACCGACTGCTTATCGCCACTCATTAAGATTACAGTAGTACCTGCTGCTTGTAGAGCACTGATCGCCTGCGGAGTATCGCTTTTTAGATCGTCCGCTAGAGCAAATGCACCCAACGGCTCATCATTGATACTGACTGCTACCGTGCTAGCAATTTGCCATACTTTTGGCATCATTTTAGGTAAATTTAAATTGGCAAATTCAGCGGTACCGACTTTTACCACGCCAAGGCCTTCAATAGTAGCTTGAATGCCTGCGCCTTTGATCACACTGATATCAGTGACATTCAGTAAAGGCAATCCGTGCTCATGAGCGGCATTAATTAGTGCCGTAGCTAACGGATGGCTAGCATGTGCCTCAACACTGGCGGCGATTTGTAGTACGTCATTAGCGGCTAGAGATTTATCGACCATGACTTGATCTACGATAGTCGGTTTACCGATGGTTAGCGTTCCTGTCTTGTCTAGTACTACCGTATCGATATCGCCTGCCGCCTCCAGACTTTGCGCGTCTTTAAACCAAACCCCGTGACGCGCCGCCACGCCCATACCCGCCATAATTGCCGCTGGTGTAGCCAGACCTAAGGCGCAAGGACAGGCAATAACTAATACTGAAACTGCGTGCATCAAAGCGGTATCGACCATGCCAGTCAACCACCAAGTGATGCTGAAGGTTAATAGTGCAATAGCGACGACCACAGGTACAAAAATAGCAGTGACTTTATCAGCCAAACGCGCCAGCTTGGCTTTTGAGCCTTGAGCATCGCTCAGCGCTTGTACCATATCACCAAGCTTGGTATCACTACCCTTAGCAGCGACGCGATATAATAGACTACCGTTTTCCACCAGAGCTCCTGCCAATAAAGTATCACCCGCTACTTTTTTGAGTGGTACGGACTCACCTGTTAAGTGACTCTCATCAGACCAGCCACTACCCTCGATAACTATACCATCGGTTGCGACCCGACTGCCTTGCTTGGCACGCAAAATATCGTCTATCTGTACCTGTTGTAGCGCAACGTTAATAAACTCACCGTTAGGTTGCTGCTGCTCGACTTCATCTGGGGTCAACGATAATAATAAATCGATACTGTTCAGGCTATGCTTTTTGGTGCGCTCTTCTAGATACTTACCCGTACGCACAAAGGCTATGACCATAACCCCTGCTTCAAAATAAACCTCAGGGCCATGGTTAGCCATGCCTTGCATCATAGCGTCTGCACTACTATCACCATGAGTGAGCCAGATATAAGTCGAATAAGCCCAAATGGTCACGGTACCCATGACCACCAATACGTCCATATTAGCAAGGCCACCTTTGATAGACGCCCACGCACTACTATAAAACGGTAGTGCTAGACCAAACTGTACAATAGTCGCGAGTACGAACTGTATCCAAACTGGTGGCATCCATGCCATGCCAAAACCCGTTAGCATGCCTGCCATACCGACTAAAAACGGTAGCAGACAGATCCAAAGTCCAATCAAGCGCCAAGGCCACTTAGTTGCTGTATCTTCATCCGTTTGAGCAAATAGACTATCCCCTGCCTGCAAATTAGCGACAAAGCCAGTCTTATCGACCCACTCCTTGATTTGCTCTGGACTGGCCTGATTTGGATCATAATCAACATTGGCAGTCTCACCTGCAAAGTTGACGCTCACTTCATAGATAGAGGGCTTTTTATTCAACACTTTCTCTATTCGCGAGGCACAGGCTTGACATGACATACCATCAATTGCCAGTTGCAGATGCGCGCGCTGCGGCGACAGCTGATCCTGCTGCTCAATACCAGTTTCAACATCATAAGAATGATCGGTTGCACGATTAGAAGTAGTCATAGGTGAAACTCGTTATTTATTATATAAAAGAATATATTAATATATATCTTAGATGGCTGTCATTGACATTAATTCAAGAGACAAGTATTTACTAAAATTTATCTGCTAAAAAACCAGCCATGACAGCTGGTTTTATCTTATTGATTTGACAAATCAACAATTTATATTAAGTATTAGCAACGCTAGCATCAAAGCCTGCCTCATCAATAGCGGCAGCAATTTTTTCAGCGCTGGTTTTACTGTCATCAAAAGTGACGGTCGCTTGATTATTTGCAAGCTCAATACTGATATTATCTAATCCATCGATATCAGCTGTCGCGGTATGTACACTGGCAACACAGCCACCACAGGTCATGCCTTCAATATTAATAATTTGTGTTTGATTGGCCATTGTGGGCTCCTTATGATCATTGGTTTAGTCAATAGTTAAAAGTCTAAGTTTTCTCGTTTTTTAAGAGGTTCGTTTTATCAGATATTGTCTCTGTGAATGTATAACGCGCCCTAATGATTATATGCATTAATCATAGCGTGGGTTTTGTGGCGCATCGATAGGAAACGGCTGGGTAACATAATCCACCATGCTAATCGCGGCGGTAAAAGCGTGGATACTCGTATCGGTATCGTCATAGCGAATTAGCGCGATATTAGTAGCAGCGTCAAGATCAATCGCTTTAACGCCAGTAATATTTTTGAGAGCGACCATCACGCTATCTAAACCTTCAGCATCATCGATATTTTCGATACTAACTTGAGCCACTTTAATCGCCATGATCCTATCCTTTTATGGTTACCTGATAAATCTCTAAGTTAGCAAGTATATAAGTTCTTAGCTATTTAAATTATTGCGTATCTAAAACCTCAAAGCCTTTTACTAGCTCATCAAGTTGCTTTAATTGCTGTAAAAACGGCTCTAACTGGCTCATACGTAGTGCGCAAGGGCCATCACACTTTGCAGTCTCAGGACTCGGATGCGCCTCTAAAAACAGCCCTGCAAGACCCGTTGCCATACCAGCGCGCGCAAGGGTGGTAATCTGCTCACGACGACCTCCAGCGCTATCGCTACGGCCACCTGGCTGCTGCAGACTATGCGTCACATCAAAGAATACAGGTACATCCATCTGCTTCATGGTATCAAAGCCGAGCATATCGACCACTAGATTATTATAACCAAAGCTACTTCCGCGCTCGCACAAGATAAGCTTATCATTGCCTGCTTCAAGGCACTTATTCATAATATGGCGCATCTCGTGCGGCGCTAAAAACTGTGCTTTTTTGATGTTAATAATTGCGCCTGTTTTGGCCATCGCCTCTACCAAATCTGTCTGACGGGATAAGAACGCAGGCAGTTGAATGATATCAGCAACTTCAGCAACAGGCTGTGCTTGATAGGGCTCATGGACATCGGTAATAATTGGCACGCCGTATTTTTCTTTGATTTGACCCAGCCAATCAATGCCTTTATCCAACCCAGGGCCACGAAATGAGGTCAGGCTTGAACGATTGGCTTTATCAAAACTGGCTTTGAACACATAGTCGATCTGTAGGCGCTCACAAATATCGATATACTGTTCAGCAATCTCAAAAGCCAGCTCCTTAGACTCCAGAACGTTCATCCCGCCAAATAACACAAAGGGCTGATCGTTACCAATAGTGATAGCACTATCGCCACTAGGAGTACTAAGCTGAATATGTGATTGTGCGGTTAATAAATTATCCATAAAAGTGATCCTGTTTATTGTTATTAGTGATTATTAGTTATTAGTCATTGTAGCTTATTCAATGCCTATAGCTATTGTAACGGATAGCATGATTAAAAAAAGGGGGTAGACGTAACTTTACGATAAACCATAACGTAAAAAAGACCGATCCGTAGATCAGTCTTTTTATTATTACTTAGCTTTGCTGAACTCTAAATCTGTTGCTTAAGCCTTACTTAGCAGCGCTATAATTTTTAGCCGCTTTTACAAAGCTGTTAAATAACGGATGACCACCACGTGGTGAGCTAGTGAATTCTGGGTGGAACTGCACCCCGATAAACCAAGGATGCTCGGCGATCTCAACCGACTCGACCAAATGCTGCTTGGCAGAATAACCAGAGATAGTCATACCCGCTTGCTCTAATGGCTCGATATAACGATTATTCATCTCATAACGATGGCGATGACGCTCAGTGATGTTGGTTGCGCCGTAGATCTGGCTCAGCTTACTACCAGCCACTAATTCTGCTTGCTGAGCGCCAAGACGCATCGTACCACCAAGGTCTGAATCATCAGAACGTATCTGCAACTCGCCGCGCTCATCTAACCACTCAGTAATCAGGCCAATAATAGGCTCAGCGGTCTTACGATCAAACTCAGAGGAGTTGGCATTGATGTTAAGCACATTACGCGCATATTCAATAACAGCCAATTGCATCCCTAGGCAGATACCTAGATACGGAACATTATTCTCGCGAGCATAAGTAATCGCTTTAATCTTACCTAGCGTACCGCGCTCACCAAAGCCGCCTGGTACTAAGATCGCATCGGCTTGCTGCAATCGCGCTAACAAGCTGTCATCATCCTCTAAATGCTCAGCATCGATATAATCGATAGTGACATCCGCTTTATGAGTGATACCCGCATGCAATAATGCTTCGTTGATAGACTTATAAGCGTCAGGCAACTCAACGTACTTACCGACCATAGCGACCGTAACCGTCGATTCAGGGTTAAGCTGAGCATCAACGACTTTATCCCAATCGCTCAAATCCGCCTCTGGCAAATCAAGACCAAAGCGCTCACAAATCAAATCGTCTAAGTCTTGCTCGTAGAGAGTGCGTGGAATTTGATAAATGCTCTTGGCATCCTCACACATGATGACTGCGCGCTCTTCGACATTAGTAAATAGTGAAATCTTACGACGGTTATCTAATGAGATTTTATGCTCAGAGCGACAGATTAAGATATCAGGTTGCAAGCCAATAGAGCGCAGCTCTTTGACAGAATGCTGAGTCGGCTTAGTTTTAGTCTCGCCAGCACTGGCGATGTAAGGAACCAGTGTCAAATGCATCAGCATGGCTTTATTGCGACCAAGCTCCACTTGCATCTGACGCACCGCCTCCATAAAGGGTAAAGATTCGATATCACCAACCGTACCACCAATCTCGATAATGGCCACATCATAGCCCTCACCACTGGCTAAAATTTTGCTTTTAATCTCATCCGTAATATGTGGGATAACTTGTACGGTACCGCCTAAATACTCACCACGACGCTCTTTGTTCAAGACGTTTTGATAAATACGGCCACTGGTAAAGTTATTGCTTTTACTCATCTTAGAGTGACGTAAAAAACGCTCGTAATAACCCAAGTCCAAATCGGTCTCAGCACCATCGGCCGTCACAAACACTTCACCATGCTGAAAAGGACTCATGGTGCCTGGATCGACGTTAATATACGGATCCATTTTGGTCATTGTGACATTGACGCCACGCGCTTCTAATATGGCAGCTAAGGAGGCTGCGGTAATACCTTTTCCTAGCGAGGACACTACCCCACCGGTCACAAATATAAACTTGGTCATAGCACTCTGTCAGTAATTGGTAAAGAAGGATTTTACTAAAAATACGCCATAAAATATAGAGCAAAACTCAAACTGGGCTAAATAGTTCAGGTTTAGTCACTGATAACGGTAATAAACTTGTCAATAAGCTATGCCCAGCTTAGCTGTAGACTCATTATAAATCAATAAGTCAAAAACTCACCTCGAAGGATGAGTTTTTGACTTAACCTTTGATGAGCATAATACTAAAACAAGTATTCTAACCCGCCACCGATAGCCATGACATCAGCATCAGTACCATTAAGGTCAGCTGAGTTATAGCCTGCGTAACCATGAGCAATGATATTGTCTTTGTAAGCGTATTTAGCACCTACTACCAGCTGATCTGAATCAAAATCTGTCATACCGCCAATATTTTTAGTAGTGTCATACTGCACGTAAGCAACGGTTGGATGATTGAAATTATCCAAATTCATCTGCGCACTTACTGCTAATCCTTTTTCTTTATCAAGACCTTGGTAGTCAGCCTGTTGGTATAAAACGCCCAAAGTAACAGGATAGCTAGTATAAGCATCAAGATTGACAGTTCCGCTACCACGCAATATATCACCATCAATACTCATGTCTTGATCATAAGCGATACCTACCGTCACGCCTAAGTCTGCATCAAACAACATTGAGGCGCCAAACCCGCTACTCTTATCATTATCAAAGCTCTCATCAGCGCCGTATTGCAGGGCTAGCTCTAATGGCAAGCTCTCATATTTGGGAGCAATCCAGACAATCGAATTATTAATACGATCACCATCTGTAAGGGTCAAAGCATTGGTGATCGAATCATCTTCATTGACGCCGCTGGCACCGATATTATCCCAGTAGCCTTCATTGACGCTGACATTATTGACATAGTCAGTAACGGAATAGTTACGGCCAAAACGAAACTCACCATACTTTTTATTGAGTAGACCTAGATAGGTGTCTCGACTTGTAAAAGCTGGCTCATTACTTTCATTACCATCAACAGCGATGCCGTACTCTAACTGATAGATCACATCAGTATTGATCGTTACTGCTTCAGATCCTCTAAAGCCGATACGTGACGTTGTTGAGTTGATCTGAACAGAGTCGCTGCTAGAGTCTGCACGACTATTAGCGACATTATTATCATAATCTAAATCAATATCGACATAATCAACAGTAACGAAAGCTTTGCCATATATTGTTGGTGCTGCTTGCACAGTAGCTATAGATGCTGCTGCAATGGCTGAGGCCAAAAATAATTTTTTCATAGATAGTCTCCCTAGTATAGTTTTGTGATAAAGACACTAACATTTGTTATTGCTTAGCATAAGCACATCATACAATTGCAAAAGTTAGCATCTAAATTTAGTACTAGATATTGAATTATTATATAAGACTTATACAAAAAAACTCACCTTGAGAGGTGAGTTTTTTATTTTGAATCTTAAATTCTAAAATCTAAATTAGAATTTATATTCTAGACCACCACCTGCTGCGAATAGATCATAATCTTCAGCACCCAATTCGGCTGAGTTTTGACCAACATAGGCATGAGCAATCATGTTGCTTCTGAACTGATACTCACCACCAACAACGATCTGGTCAGAATCAAAGCCATCAACACCTAGTACATCAGAGGTATTGTTGTATTGAACATATACAGCAGCTGGCTTAGCAAAGTTGTTTAGACCCATCTTCGCGCTAAGAACCATACCTTTTTCTTTTTCGTCGCCTCTAGCTGCAGCACCACTATCAAAGTCAGCGACTTGGTATAGTGCGCCTACAGTCACAGGATAAGCAATGAACTTGCTCATATCGACAGTAGCCGTACCACGGATAAGATCACCGTCTAAGTTAACATCGTTATCATAAGCAAGACCGAAAGTGATACCAGTACCAGCGTCAAACATCGCTGCTGCTGCAAAACCTGCATCGCTGTTAGTAGCACCATTTAGTGACTCATCAGCTTTATACATAAGCGCGACATCTAATGGTAGGCCATTGTACTTAGGCGCTTTCCAAACTACTGAGTTATTACGGCGACCGCTATCAGTCATATTAACGCCAGTCTCTTCTGACTCAAGACGGTTTGAACCTAAGTTATCCCAGTAACCACTACCAGAGGTGATAACGTTGTTGACATAGTCAAGAACTGAGGTGTTACGACCAAAACGGAATTCACCGTATTTGTCGTTATTTAGACCTAGGTAAGTATCACGGCTAGAAAAACCACTTGTCTCACCATCAACGCTGATACCTACTTCATACTGATAGATAACATCAGTATTAGCGCTCAATGCTTCAGCACCTTTAAAACCAAGACGTGAAGAATATGAGTTAATTTGTACTGAGTCTTCATCTGTATCAACAAGTCCGATCTCATTGTCTACATTAACATAGTCCATACCAACGAATGCTTTACCATAAATAGTCGGTGCGGCATTAGCTGCAGATACAGATAGAGCAGCAATGGCTGTAGCTAAAAGTAGTTTTTTCATGGGTATATCTCCACTTCACAATTTTAGTAATGAGCGCGCTATTATTAGCTGTTACTCACAATGGTATCGTCACAAATCCTCAAAGATATAATGTGTAACTGGCTACCGAGATTAGTCAGAAACAAGTATGGCAGAGGTTTATTACGGTAAGATGAAAAAACTAACCTTTACATAAACTGAATCAGAAACATTTAAGTCAATGTAATCAATATGTAAAATTTGGTATTAATCATTGTATCGCGTAACATCCGTTACCAAACTCATACTTCAGCTACAAGCATAACAACTTTGACATAATTTGCAATATATTTTTTGGTATTTATTATCATAAATAGCTTAGAGTCACTGCTAGTATTACTATCAACAAAAATCGCTATCCACAAAAACATCTCTACCTTATTAAAAAGATAGAGATGCAGTTTATCTAAACAACTAATTTAGTAATACAAACTAGTTATTAGCATTATTTATAGATTTTTGCCATAAATAGATGACCTAATTCATAGGTTGTCCTGTTTATAGACTACCTTTGAGCTCACGACGAGCATGGTGTAGCAGTGGCTCGGTATAGCCGCTTGGCTGTGTACGACCTTTGAATACTAAGTCGCAAGCCGCTTTGAAAGCGATAGAGCTCTCAAAATCTGGTGCCATAGGCTGATATTCAGGATCATCAGCATTTTGACCATCGACAACTTTTGCCATACGCTTCATGACTTCCATAACCTGCTCTTCGCTGACAATATTATGATGCAGCCAGTTGGCTATATGCTGACTTGAGATACGCAAAGTGGCGCGATCCTCCATTAAGCCAACATCATTGATATCTGGCACTTTTGAACAACCAACGCCTTGATTGACCCAACGCACAACATACCCTAAGATACCTTGTGCATTGTTCTCAACCTCTTGTTGCTTCTCTTCATCGCTCCAGTTACCGTCTGTCGTCAAGGGAATCGTCAAAATATCATCGACATTGGCGCGACTACGAGACTTGAGCTTGTCTTGGACATCTTTTACGTTCACTTGATGGTAGTGCATGGCGTGTAGCGTTGCCCCTGTTGGTGAGGGTACCCAAGCAGTACTAGCACCAGCTTGAGGATGCGCAGCTTTAGTATCCATCATTTCCTGCATTTCATCTGGTTTTGCCCACATACCTTTACCAATTTGAGCTCGACCTTGTAGACCGACTTCTAAACCAACATCGACGTTCCACTGCTCATAAGCGGGTTGCCATGCTTGTGACTTCATATCTCCTTTACGAACAAATGCCCCTGCATTCATGCTCGTGTGCATCTCATCACCAGTACGGTCCAAAAAGCCTGTATTAATGAAAATGACGCGATCTTTAGCTTGGCGAATGGCTTCTTTTAGGTTGACCGTCATGCGACGTTCTTCATCCATAATGCCAATTTTGATAGTATTGCGCTCAAGACCTAATAAGTCCTCTGATGCATTGAACAAATCATTAGCCATTTTGACTTCATCAGGACCATGCATTTTTGGCTTGACGATATACATAGAGCCTTTACGTGAATTTGATAGCGCACTCTTACCTTTGAGGTCATTGAGGCTCAATAACGGCGTTACTAGAGCATCCATCATGCCTTCAAATATCTCCTCAGAGCCATTACCCAAGTCGACTAAGATAGCTGGATTCTGCATCAAATGACCGACATTACGGATGAGTAATAGTGAACGACCAGGAAGAATCAACTCACTACCATCTGGAGCAGTATAAGTACGATCTGGGTTTTGCTTACGCGTACGAGTCTTGCCACCTTTTTCAAAGGTTTCTTGCAAGTCACCATTCATAAGACCAAACCAGTTGCGATAAACTTCAACTTTCTCCTCGGCGTCGACTGCTGCGATAGAGTCTTCGCAATCTTGAATGGCAGTAATGGCTGATTCGAGTAGGACGTCTTTGATACCAGCAGCATCGTCTTTGCCAATTGGGCTATTACTATCTATTTGAATCTCGGCATGCAAGTTATTATTTTTCAGCAATATGCCAGTTGGCTGACTCGCTTCACCAACGTAACCTGCAAATTTACTAGGATCTGCTAATTCAATGTGATTATCACCTTGGATAACCTCAAGCTTACCTTCTACTACTTTAAAGCCTGTAACGTCGTTGTATGAGCCTGACGCTAACGCGAAGTGCTCGTCTAAAAACTGCTTAGCGTAAGCGACTACTGCTGAACCGCGAGTCGGATTGTAACCGCCTTTAGCTTCTTGACCGTTTTCACTGCCAATCACATTAGTACCATACAGTGCATCGTACAGACTTCCCCAACGCGCATTGGTTGCATTTAAGGCGTAGCGAGCGTTGCGGACAGGTACGACTAACTGCGGACCTGCAATATGTGCAATTTCGTCATCGACGTTTTCAGTTGAGACTTGGAAAGCCTCGCCCTCAGGTAGCAAATAACCAATATCTTGCAAAAACTGCTTGTACGCCTCAAAATCAATTTTGCCGTTTTCAGTAGGGTTGTCCAGATGCCATTGATCAATCTGCTCCTGCATCTCGTCACGCGTCGCTAATAATGCTTTGTTACGTGGGGTGAACTCCTTGACGATCTTCTCAAAACCTGACCAATAGCTTTCTGAATCCATACCAACTTTTGGAAGTACCTCGTTTTCGATAAAGTCATACAGTTGTTGATCGATTGCAAGAATACCCTTTTGGATACGATTGTTTTGAGAAGTCTGGCTCATAGTGGTGTCCTTATCTATACATGAGAAGTATTAATAGTAATTTATAGCGCTAACGGTACAAACTTACCATTATCAAGAGCAATTATTGGTAACAATAATTAAGTAGTAATCAAACGATTATCAATAGTAAGACAATATTGCACAAAAGCAAAATGCATCCTACTATCAAATAAAGAAATAAACAATAAATAGGTATTCACTAGATAAATAGTGAAGTTTTATAAATTTTATAATTGAGAGTGCGTATACCTTTGATTCTATAGTAGCAGATCAATGAGCAAGTGACTTGGGCGTCTAGATAAACTGTAAGTAATCATTACGGTTTGCTGTTATCTGCACTTCACTTATACTTTGAAAAACTAACAGACCTTAGTCAAGGCTGATATAATTAATATAAATCACCTTTACCTTGTTAATAAAGCTTGGCCAAATTATGACTCAGAACCACGTTACAGCCGCAAAAATGTTAACTGATGATCTGCAATTACAGTCCATTGCTAAGACATCCATCGATAAAACGTCTGTCGATAAAATATCTATAAATAAAGCTCCTGATAAATCTTTTGACGATAGCGTTGACATTACTCAACTGCGCACACCGCTAAAAGTAGATCTGTCTGATATTTATGCGTTTTTGGGGTGCCGTACTAGCCAGTCTTGGGTAGAGCAAGCCCTAGCTAACTTACCACTGATCATTCAAGATCATGCAAATTGTGAAAAAAAGGCAGCAGGTACCGCAATGAACCTTATGTTTCGCTACGAGTTTGCCTATGACTTACAGTGCAAGCTTGCGCAATTGGTGCGTGAAGAGATGCTGCACTATGAGCAAGTGCTAGGGATTATGGCGGATCGCGGGCAGGAGTGGCAGTATTTGAGTGCGGGACGCTATGCCAAAGGTATGCTCAAACATAAACGCACCTTTGAGCCTGCGGCAATGGTAGATGTATTAATAATAGGGGCATTTATTGAGGCTCGCTCTTGTGAGCGTTTTGCTGCCTTAGCTGAGGTCATAGATGACGCGCGCTTAGAAAAATATTACCGGTATTTATTAAAGTCTGAGAGTCGTCATTTCAAGGACTATCTGGCACTAGCTCAGTCTTTATCTGAAGACAATATCGATGAGCGTGTGATCTTATTTAAAGAAGTAGAAAGTGAGCTGATATCGAGTCGTGATGATGAGTTACGTTTCCATAGTGGCACGCCAGCTTAAAACGCGTCAACTTTAGTCTTTGACGGCATAAAAAAAGCAATGAGTAAAAACCGATAAAAGCTCTACTCATTGCTTCTTTGTATCAATCACAAACCAATTGCAATTCGTTACTTACGCTGCGTTATTTGTCACGGGTCGCGTCGGTATCATACTGCTTATTATGCTTAGCAATATTATGCGGATCATGATCTTCGGTAACACGTTCGGCCGCTGCTGGGTTGACTTTCTGTAGGGCATCATCTGGGACAATACCTTTGTTATCATTAGCATCCCTTAACTTATAGCTCTCATCTGTCGTATTTAACTCTTTATCTTGGTCATCAGGGGTAGTCATAGCTTATCCTTACAAAAATTTGTTAGTCATAATCTTAGAGCCGTTGCTACTGATAGCAAGTACATATTAATCTTTTTGATCAGGATTCAAAATACGGGTTTGCGCATTATCGACACTGGCGTAGCGATTCATATTATTGATACCTTCGCTTTTAGGTGCTTCGCTACCGACTGTCTCATCATTAATGCCTTCATCAAACGCTGTACTGCCTTGTTGATCGCGACGATCAGGCTGACGTGCTGGGTTGTCGCCATCATTAACATGCTTGGTATCTAGCACTTCATCTTCAAAAGTATCTGTATAGTTGGTAACAGAGGTTTCAGATTCTAGTTCATCATGATTATAAGCAGGCATAGGCTTCTTGACCGCCTCGTTATGATTAATGACATCTCGCTGGGCCAGCTCTTCATCTACAACTGTCTTCTCTAATGGATCTTCATGAACAACGCTCTCACCAGCTATCTGTCTTTGAGTGCTTCTATTAGCCATACTAGCATCAATAGGATCATCTAAGTTTTTAAAATCATCAATCAAACTTGAGCCTATTACTGTCTCTTGCAACGTTTGCGTGCCCTTTCTTTCTTCTTCCGCATGAGCAGCAGATTTGTGAGTATGGTCATGATGTTCAGAGGTAGTATCAGTAATAATCTCTGCTATGGTGTCATGACTACTGATTGGCGTTTTGGTTAATGCAGGATCTTTGGTTTCCATTTTATTATCCTTAATAAGCTACAAATATTTAGTGGACGAGCAGTTAAAACAGTTAAGAACATAACGCTCTTTTTATATTTTATTACCATCTTGGCTCAAATCATGAGCGTTAAGATCAGCGACGTTTTTGCCACCTGCTGGTAAATCCTCACTTTTACGAGGGTCAGCATATACTTCGTCAGTCTCTTGGGAAGCCTGCTGAGGACCGTCAATTTCAGGATCGTGCTTACGACCTTCATAGCTGTCTTTTGGGTTTTCTGGCGTATTGGGAATAGGATTATTTACTGGTACTACCGCTTCATCATTAGGCTGCTCGTTATCTACAATAACTTTTTCACTACTACTGGTTATATTAGAATTAACTGTCATGGGTCATCCCTCTCATAATCATATCGGTTTATATTTGTCATTATTTATAAGTAGTAAGCCTACTTATCAGTACGTTGTTGCTCATCTATAAAAGGAGTCTTTTCTGCATCAGTCAAGTCTTCTGGTTTGTTCGCTGCTTTATCCTGCTGTAAGTTTTTATCGATCTGTTTAGCATCTACTTTTTTGATAGCTTCATTGATCTCTGATTTGACGTCTTGGTTATTGTTTGAGCTACTCATAAGGTCTCCTACACATAGTTGAGGGACATAATTTAGGTCGATGTCAATCATCGCTGTTTCACTAAGTATAGATAATTGCAAGATAAGCATACTAGTGTGCTGCGGTTTCAATGTGTGTATATATGTGAGCTAAAACCAACGTTTGTAACGGGTTATTTTTGACAAAAAAAACTAAGCACAGAATATATCTATGCTTAGCTGGCTGTTATCTATCTAATCTTATGCTACTTTTTAAGTATTGGCTTGTAAACGAGGTACTAGGACTCACCTACTCTGTTAATAGTTTTAAGTAAATAGTCTTGAGCGATGTGAGGCGTTTCATCGGCTTTTGGTTGCAACTGCTGCCAATTCCCTGCGCTATCCAAGGTCCATGCTTGCACATTGTCTTGTAGATAGTTTTGCAGCCCATCTTCAAAAATTTGCTTAAATATTTTTTTATCTTTTATAGGAAAGGCGACCTCTACTCGGTGAAATAGATTGCGATCCATCCAGTCGGCACTAGCACAGTACATACGCTCATTACCATTATTATGGAAATAATAAACTCGCGTATGCTCCAAAAAGCGACCAACGATAGAGCGTACCGTAATATTCTCAGACAGGCCTGCTACTTGCGGACGCAAACAACACATAGAGCGCAATATTAGTTCAATCTTTACCCCAGCTTGTGAGGCATCGTAGAGCTTGTCGATCAGACGACGCTCTGTCAAGGCATTGGCTTTGATAATAATATGTGCCCGCTTGCCCGCTTTGGCATAAGTGATTTCGTCATCGATAAACTGAATAAGCTGATCATGCAAGGTAAAAGGGGCATGAAGCAACTGTTTCAAGTTAGCAGGCTTACCCATACCCGTCAGCTCTTGAAATATATTATGCACATCCTCTGAGATATTAGGGTCAGCGGTAAATAATCCATAATCAGTATAGACTTTGGCATTGGCTGCATGATAGTTACCTGTGCCTAAATGCACATAACGGCGAATCTTGTCATCTTCACGACGGACGATAAGAATCAGCTTAGCGTGAGTCTTATAGCCAACGATGCCATAAACCACTACTGCCCCTGCTTCTTGCAAAAAGTTGGCTACTGCAATATTTGAAGCCTCATCAAAACGGGCTCGCAGCTCAATAACTGCGGTCACCTCTTTACCGTTACGCGCGGCTGCGGCCAGCGCTTGTACAATTTCAGAGTTGGTACCAGAGCGATACAAAGTCTGCTTGATGGCTAATACTTTGGGATCATTGGCAGCTTGCCAAAGCAGATTGACCACAGGCGAGAATGAATAAAAAGGATGATGAACTAGGACATCGCCTTTACGCATCGCACCAAACATACTAGTGCTGCGATCTAATTTATCAAACTCACGGCGAAAGGGCTTGGGCAGTATTTGAGTAAAAGGCTGATAGCGTAAGTTTGGAATATTGAAGTCAAAAAGCAGTCGCGTTAAGTTGACAGGACCATTGACGCGGTAAAGCTGATTGTCATGCAGCTCAAACTGATTCAGCAGATAATCACTGATAGGCGTTGGACAGTCCGTTGTCACCTCAAGTCGAACTTTATCACCAAAGCGACGGTTTTCAAGCTCACCCTCAAGCGCCTTGGCGATATCATCCACATCATCCGCTAAGTCAAGATCAGCATTACGAGTCAGTCTGAACTGATGACAGCCCGTAACATTCATCCCAGGGAATAGATCACCGATATGCTCATGGATCACCGCTGAGAGCATAACATGATGCTCTTTACCGCCCGTCAACTCATCTGGCAGGCGAATGACGCGGGGCAAGCTACGCGGGGCTGGCACGATTGCCAAATTAATATCGCGACCAAAGGCATCTTTGCCCTCTAAACTTGCGATAAAGTTTAAGCTTTTATTGACTAGACGAGGAAAAGGGTGCGCAGGATCAATACTGATCGGTGTCAGCACGGGTGAGACTTGCTCGATAAAATAACGCTTCATCCAAGCAGACTGCTTGGCATTTAGCTCATCGCGCTTTAGGTAGCGGATATCTTGCTTAGCCAATGCTGGCAGTATATCTTCGTTCAAGATACGATACTGTTCTTCAATCGCTTGGTGCGCAATCGTTGAGATTTCGTTCAAAGTCTCGCTTGGGCGCATACCATGGGGACTATGAGGCGCATCACCCAGATTAAGCTTTTGCATCAAGCCTGCGACACGAATCTCAAAAAACTCATCCAAATTAGATGAGAAAATTATTAAGAAAAACAAGCGCTCAAGCAGCGGATGTAACGGACTAGCGGCTTGGGATAAGACCCGCATGTGAAACTGTAAAAGAGATAAGTCACGATTGATATAACTGCTTGATGAATAACTGCCATCATCGAAGCGATGCCAGTTAATTTGGGTGATATTATTTTTTGTGGTATTCGAGGATTTAGTTGCTGTTGACACGGGTGTACTCTTTATAAGTTTGGTTTCAGGGGCGGCTGGGTTTTTACTTGCGCTAGTCGCTAATTTTGCGTGAGCAACTGATGTATCGTCAACACTTGGATTCGTTTTTATTGTTTTATCAGCATCATTACTTTGGGTCATGACCTAAGCTCCTCTTTATTAGGGTCTGTTGAGTCAGTTGATTGAGGTAATTATTGTATTTCTAGCTGTATTCCTAAACGCTACCATTAACCAATTAGCCGGCCAAGCCACTTATGGCAAAGCGGCATTTTTTAGGCGTTTTTTAATAATGCGTTGCTTGTTACGCAAGCGCTTGTCATTACGATTATCTTGATAATATTTTGGATTAGTTAAAGAGGCAATAAGCAGCGCTGACTCATCACGGTTGAGATCATTGGCTGATTTGTCAAAATAGTGCTGGGCAGCGGCTTCAACACCATAAATGCCATTGCCAAATTCAGCCACGTTAAGATAAGCGGTCAAGATACGTGGCTTATCCCAAAACGTTTCTATCATAAGAGTGATAACGGCCTCTTCACCTTTACGCACATAAGAGCGATGCGAGGTTAAAAATAGATTCTTAGCCAACTGTTGAGTAATCGTTGAGCCGCCAGCTGACATCTTACCCGTTGCTTCATTCTTTTTTTGCGCCGCTTTTATACCATCAAAATCAAAACCACCATGCTGACTAAAGGTTGAGTCTTCACTGACGATAGCGGCTTGTTTGGCTGACTTGGCAATCTGATCGTACTCAACCCAAGTCTGGGTGACATCGCCACCGGTCAGCCTATGAGTGAGCATAAACATACTATTATTGATAGGTTGAGACTTCCATAATAATAGTAGTCCTGCTACTAACACATGAAAAGCCACTATCAGTATAAGGACTGCCCATAATAGCCGTTTGATGAATCCGCCAAAACTTGTCATGTATCAGGTGTCCGATTGATGAATGGTGCTAAGTAGTAGGATATATTACCCAATCTCGCTATCGCTGTCACGGCTGCTGTTATTATTTACCTGATTTGTTTATGATATAAAGCTGATTTTTTATACAGTAAAACTACTTTTAATATAAGTCACTACTATGAAAAACCTTGACCTTGCTAATAATATTCGAGTCCTGCGAGCTGACATTATTGCTGCTATACCTAACTTAGCTCAGCATCATGAGCAGTGGTGGTTATTGGGTACCTCTGGCTGTCATTTGTGTGATATCGCCACACAGCTAATGGCGCGCTTGCAAGCAGTGCAGCCTCTCTCTTATCAGACCATTGATATTATTGAGTTCGATGAAGATTTGATGATGCTATTTGCCACTAATATTCCTGTACTGTTAACTCAAACTCAGCGTTTAGATTATCCTTTTTCAGTATTGGATTTGCAGCAACTATTATAATTTTTCGATTTTTTTCTCTTTTGTTTAAATCATTCTGTCTTACTTAAGATAAATATTAAGCCTAACTTCTTGCTCACACAAAAGGTTACATTTCATTTTATTGATTATTGATATACATGATTGTTGCTAAATCTTTGATCTTTGTTATATCCTATCATTTACCTATTTGTTAACATAATGACTGGTATCTTGTTAACAAAATGACTAACATCAGTTCAGTGAGAAAAAAGGAGAGCTAAATTGGAGCACAACTCAAAAATAGATAGAGCAACGCTAGTTCAGATGTTCCGTGAATTTATTGAATCTGAATATGTCATTGATGATCAAGAAACCCAAAAGCCTTTTGAGTGTGATGGCTTATCAGTATATTGTGATATGCCCCTTATCGTAGCCATACCCGAAACTGTTGAACAAGTTTGTAAAGTGATGCAGATTTGCTATCGCTATCAGATTCCAGTAGTGGCGCGCGGCGCAGGCACAGGCCTTTGTGCAGGGGCAATGCCTAATCCTGATGGTGTGTTACTGGTCATGTCAAGGTTTAAGCACATTCTTAATATCGATCCGCTTGCTCGTAGTGCTCGTCTGCAACCTGGCGTTCGTAACCTTGCCATCAGTGAAGCCGCGAGCTTTTATGGTCTTTATTACGGTCCCGATCCCTCCTCACAAATTGCCTGCTCAATCGGTGGTAACGTCGCTGAAAACTCAGGTGGTGTTCATTGTCTAAAATATGGTTTAACCACTCACAATTTACTCAAAGTTGAAATGGTGACGGTTGAGGGCGATCTGATCAGCATCGGTAGTGAAGGACTTGACAGTAACGGGTTTGATCTAATGGCTCTCATTACGGGCTCTGAAGGTCTACTTGGCGTCATTACTGAGGTCACTGTTAAGCTACTGCCGAGTCCTGAAAAGGCACAAGTTATTATGGCAGCCTTTAGCGATGTTCAAGCAGCAGGGGATGCCGTTGGTGCTGTCATTGCCAAAGGCATCATACCCGCAGGGCTTGAGATGATGGATAGCCCTGCCATTATCGCAGCCGAAGCGTTTGCTCATGCTGGCTATCCAATAGATGCCCAAGCCGTGTTGCTCTGTGAACTAGATGGTAGCGAAGCTGAGGTTCAAGAGCAGATTGCAGAGGTCGAGCAGCTGTTTATTGAGCTTGGGGCAACTTCTACGCGCGTCTCGCAAAGCGAAGCAGAACGCGCGCTATTGTGGAAAGGTCGCAAGTCGGCGTTTCCAGCGGTAGGTCGCATCTCCCCCGATTATTACTGTATGGATGGCACTATTCCACGAGGTCAACTGGCTTATGTCTTGACCGAAATGCAAAAACTCTCTGAACACTATGGTCTAAAAGTTGCGAACGTATTCCATGCTGGTGACGGCAATCTACATCCGCTTATTTTATTTGATGCCAATGTACCAGGCGAGCTTGAAAAGACCGAAGAATTCGGTAGTAAAATTTTAGAGCTTTGCGTAGCAGTCGGCGGTTGTATCACAGGCGAGCATGGTGTCGGTGTCGAAAAGATTCGTCAAATGGCTGTTCAATTCAACGATCAAGAGCTGACACAGTTTCATGCCATCAAACACGCTTTTGATCCTATTGGCACCCTAAACCCAGGTAAAGGCATTCCGATACTCAAACGCTGTCAGGAGTACCGAAGTCTTGATGATATAAAATTTGAATCGGAAAACCAGTTAAAAGGAGATCTGGCATGACAGACATCAGTCAGATGCTAATTGAGCGAGTAAAGCAAGCTAATAAAGACGGCACTAAGCTACAAATTATCGGCGGTGGTAGTAAAGCTTTTATGGGTCGCACTCCTACGGGCGAGCCTATCAATCTGAGCGAACATCGTGGTATTACCAGCTATGAGCCCGTCGAATTGGTGCTTACGGCTCGAGCTGGAACACCATTAATTGATATTCACAAAGCACTAGCAGAGCATAATCAATGTTTAGCGTTTGAGCCGCCATTGTTTGACAACCAAGCCACCTTAGGCGGTACATTAGCCTGTCATTTATCAGGACCTGCGCGACCTTGGAGTGGTTCAATCAGAGATCATGTGCTGGGCGTGCGTTTGATCAATGGGCATGCAGAGGAGCTACGCTTTGGCGGTCAAGTCATGAAAAACGTCGCAGGTTATGATGTCTCAAGGATGCAAGCGGGTGCTATGGGCACGTTAGGTATTATCACTGAAGTCAGTCTCAAAGTTATGCCTAGACCTGCTGCTACTGCGACTATCAAGCAACCAATGCCTGCTGCTCAAGCTATTGAAACCATGAATCGTCTCTCTGCTCAATCCAAGCCATTAACAGGTGCTTGCTGGCTTGATAATCATCTTTATCTACGAGTAACAGGCGCACAAAGCGCTGTCGACAGTGCCGTTGATCAATGGCAAGGGAAGATCTTACAAGAAGCAGAGGTCTTAGCAGACAACAATGACTTTTGGCTAAATCTGCGTGAACAGCAATTGGATTACTTTTTGGGTTCAGAACCCTTGTGGCGATTCTCAGTCAATAGCAATGCCGACCATAGTCTGCCCAATGAAAACTGGCTTATCGACTGGGGCGGTGCTCAGCGTTGGCTCCGTGGCGACTTTTCTACAGTAGAGCTTGAAAGCATTGCTGAGCGTATGGGCGGTCAAGTGAGCTGTTACCGTGGTGGCAATAGAGCGCAGGAAGTGTTTCATACTCAGCCAACAGCGCTACGCCAGCTTCACAAAAGACTTAAGCTTGCTTTTGATGCCAATGAAGTTTTTAATCCTGGTCGCTTGTATAGCTGGATGTAAGTAAGCCTAATAAAAAGGAGCGCATGATGCGAACCAAAATCAATGTTAAATATTTAGATCATCAAGATATCCAAGAAGCAGATGCTATTTTGCGTAGCTGTGTTCACTGCGGATTTTGTAATGCTACATGCCCCACTTATCAAGAATTAGGTGATGAACGTGATGGGCCTCGCGGTCGTATTTATTTGATAAAGCAAATGCTTGAAACTGGCTCAATTAGTGAAAAAACACAACTACATTTAGACCGTTGTCTGACTTGTCGTAGCTGCGAGACCACTTGCCCTTCTGGCGTAAAATATGGTCGTTTAGCTGAAATTGGCCGCGATATTATGGAGACTGAAGTAGCAAGGCCTGCTGATCAAAAACTAACGCGCTGGCTACTTAGACAGATACTTCCTTACTCAAATCGATTTGGATTTCTGCTACGACTAGGGCAGCTGTTTCGCACGTTTTTACCACGCGACTTAAAAGCTAAAGTTCCTGTCAAGCAAGTTAAGCTTTCTATGCCTGCGCCGCAGCCACAGTCACACTTACGCCGTATGCTGGTATTAGAGGGCTGCGCGCAACCTTCAGCGACCCCTAATACCAACATTGCAGCCACTCGCGTATTGGATAAACTTGGCATTAGCTTGTTTTCCGCTCCTAAAGCGGGATGCTGTGGTGCTGTCAGCTATCACATGACAGCTCACGAAGAAGGACTGGGCTTTATGCGGCGAAATATCGACGCCTGGTGGCCAGATATTGAATCAGGCATTGAGGCCATTGTCATTAATGCTTCAGGATGTGGCTCTATGGTTAAAGAGTATGGTGAAAAACTAAGTCACGATACTGTTTATGCAGCGAAAGCCAAGCGGGTCAGTGAATTAACTTGCGATCTAAGTGAGATATTGATCAAAGAGGATTTAAGCAAGTTAGGATTAAAAAAATCAGAACATAAGACAGCGGTTCATTGCCCCTGCTCTTTACAACATGCCCAACAGTTAGGCGGTCATGTCGAGCAGATTTTACAACAAGCAGGTATTGAGCTTTCTCGTACACAAAACGGACACTTATGCTGCGGTTCAGCGGGTACTTACTCTATCCTGCAACCTGAATTGAGTCAGAAACTGCTGTCTAATAAATTGACCGACCTTACCGTGGGCAATCCTGATCAGATCGTCACTGCAAATATTGGTTGCCAGCTTCACTTAGAAAGCCGATCTACAATCCCCGTTAAGCACTGGATTGAATTATTAGATGTGTCATAACATTAAATAGGGATCAGTTGTGATAATTATGAGCTAAAAGTTAGATATGTAGATAGACTCATATAAGTAAAATTATATTCGGTTAACGGGATACTGGTAAAAAACTCTTATTAAGTAAAAATCAACTATTAATATCCTTCAAATATAGCACTGGCATAGCTTTCAGAATATTTAATTTGTATTCTTTAGCTAAATACCTATTATATATTTTACCAATATGCTAAAAGATAGTTTACTAAAATCTTATATTTTTCTAGGATTTGTAAATAAATTTTGCTACATTGAATAGGAATATTAAGTACAAAAGTAAAAGACCTCATTTGATCTTTTAAATGAGCCTCACTCTCTGTAGTCACTATTATTTACCTTAATAAGCTACAGATTTTTTATTTCAAAAAAAACGAATAAACATATGTTTTGATTACATTTTTTGATAATGCTCAAACCATAATTTTAATTATCTTTAACAAGGATGTTGATGATGTATACCCTTCTGGCCTTAGCGCCAATTATTGTGGTTCTAGTTTTACTAGTGATCATGCGTCTACCAGCCAAAATATCTATGGGCGTTGCCTATCTCGTGACCGCGCTTCTGGCATTGTTTGTTTGGCAAGCCAGCGGTGCTCAAGTTGCCGCTGCTACTGTAAACGGTGTCATTGTCGCCCTCACGCTGTTGTTTATTGTATTCGCCGCTATTTTATTGCTGAATACTTTAAAGGAGGGTGGCGCTATTGTCGCTATCCGTAAAGGCTTTATGGACATCTCACCTGATAGGCGCATTCAAGTCATTATTGTGGCTTGGTTATTCTGCTCGATGGTAGAAGGCTCATCAGGATTTGGTACGCCTTCTGCTATCGGTGCACCGTTGTTGCTCGCTTTAGGTTTCCCAGCGATGGCGTCAGTTATGGCTGTATTAATTATTCAATCGACACCCGTATCATTTGGTGCTGTTGGGACGCCGGTATTACTAGGTGTTTGGACTGGTATTAATGATAAGCAAGATATAGCACAAGCGATTGCGCCACTCTCGCCTGAGAATTATCTACTGCAAATTACAGGTAATATCGGCCTGATACATGCGTTAGTAGGTTTTTTAATTCCGTTACTTTTAAGTGGGTTTTTGACCCGATTCTTTGGTACAAATCGTTCTTTCGTTGAAGGGCTCAAAGTATGGCCTTTCGCTATATTTGCTGGTCTCAGCTTTACCATTCCTTATTTTTTAGTGGCCAAGTATCTAGGTCCTGAATTCCCGTCATTGGTTGGCGGTTTTATTGGTCTTATGATTGTGCTTCCTGCAGCAAAGCGTGGCTTTTTAATGCCTAAAAACACTTTCGATTTTGCGCCACGCGCTAAATGGGATAAAGACTGGCTCGGCTCGTTACCTGAAGAAAAGTTTGATGACTCTATTGCACCAAGATTTTCTTTAGTTAGAGCGTTTTCTCCTTATCTTATCGTTATTGGCTTATTGATCATCACGCGAGTCATTGCACCGCTTAAAGCATTTTTGACAGGTAGCTTGACTACTGTAGAGTTTACCAATTTGTTTGGTACGACCATATCTAGTAAAATACAACTTGCCTACTCTCCAGGTACTATTCTTATTATTGCCTCTTTAATATGTATTTTGTTATTTAAAATGAATGGTCAAGCGGTAAAACGTAGTTGGAGCAACTCAGCAAAAACGATGGTAGCTGCTGCTCCAGCTTTGCTATTTTCGGTACCTATGGTACAAGTATTCATTAACTCTGGCTCAGCTGCTGATGTTGTGAATTCGCTACCTGCTATGCCTATATTATTGGCTGAGAGCGCTGCTGGTGCCTTTCAAAATGGATGGCCAATTGTGTCTCCATGGATTGGCGCAATGGGTGCGTTCATTGCAGGTTCTAATACCGTCAGTAATATGATGTTCTCTTACTTTCAGTGGTCAACAGCTAGTCAAATTGGTTTCGATACTAATCTTGCAGCACAAGTAGTCGCACTACAAGCAGTAGGCGGAGCCGCTGGTAATATGATTGCGGTCCATAACGTCGTTGCTGCATGTGCGGTGGTTGGACTGATGGATAAAGAAGGCTATGTTATTCGCAAAACCTTAGTAGCAATGACCTACTATGTTATTCAGGCAGGATTGATCGGCATGGGTATCATTTTTGGCAATCTATTATGGTGGATCTTAGCAGTTATTTGGCCAATCGCTTTTTTTGGAATCATGGCAATAACCAGCAAAAAAGCTACTGCTTCAGTAACGGATAGTTAGATTTATACGACGGTTAATAGTAGATTATTAATGGTCAGTTATTAATAACATTTGAGCTGACGCTATCCTAATATTTGTGATAGCGTCAGCTTTATATTTAGAACACCCTTGTAGATATGTACTAAGAATAGATATGTACTAAGAACTGTTATTGCACGATTTATTTAATTGATCAGGAAAACCTCATGACAGACTTAACAAAAATAACTGAAATTGAAGACTTGCGACGAGTAGCCGAGCGCAAAGTACCGCGCATGTTCTATGATTATGTCGATTCAGGCTCATGGACTCAGACCACTTACCGTAATAACGAGACTGACTTTGATCGTATCAAGCTGCGCCAGCGTGTGCTAGTTAATATGGAGAATCGCTCGCTGGCGACTACGATGATCAACGAGCAAGTTTCTATGCCAGTCGCCATTGCACCAACAGGCTTCACGGGGATGATGTGGGCGGATGGCGAGATTCATGCCGCACGCGCGGCTGAAAAGTTCGGTGTGCCGTTCTCACTCTCGACCATGAGTATCTGCTCAATTGAAGATGTCGCTGAGAACACCAGTGCGCCATTTTGGTTTCAGCTGTATATGATGCGCGATCAGGATTTTATCGCCAACTTGATTCGTCGTGCAAAACAAGCCAATTGCTCAGCGCTGATCTTAACCGCTGACTTGCAGGTGCTCGGTCAGCGTCACAAAGATATTAAAAACGGTCTATCCGCGCCACCAAAACCAACCTTGGCTAATATCCTCAATCTAATGACTAAACCGCAGTGGTGCATGAATATGCTCGGTACCAAAAGACGCACCTTTGGTAATATCGTCGGTCATGCCAAAAATGTTGAAGACCTCTCATCGCTATCAGCATGGACAGCTGAGCAGTTCGATCCTGCGCTGAGCTGGGATGATGTCTCCCGTATCAAAGATATGTGGGGCGGCAAGCTGATTATAAAAGGCATTATGGAGCCAGAGGATGCGATATTAGCCGCGCGTAGTGGTGCCGATGCGCTGGTGGTCTCCAATCATGGTGGCCGTCAGCTCGATGGTGCGCCCTCCTCTATTGCCGCGCTCAGCGATATCGTACAAGCAGTGCGCGCGGAGAATAGCCAAATTGAGATTTGGCTCGATAGTGGTATTCGATCAGGGCAAGATGTGCTAAAAGCTATCTCATTAGGAGCAAATGGCACGATGATTGGCCGAGCATTCCTATATGGGCTTGGTGCTTATGGCGAGGATGGCGTACGCCGAGCACTGGAGCTAATCTATAAAGAGTGCGACACAACTATGGCGTTTTGTGGTCATACTGATATTAATGATGTCACTCAAGATATCTTAGTCAAAGGCTCGTTTGAGCATCTTAAAACTGCAGCGCCTTTTATAGCGCCACCCCCTTGGTAAGCGCTGATAGCTAGTGCTAATAGCTCGTTATATTAATGCTTTGTTAAACCTGACTTTTAAGTAGGAGTATGCTTTTTAAAATAAGAGATACCCTTTATACTCTACTTCATGTTTTATAACTTAGCTGCCTTATGACTATTAGCCAATTATTCAAGACCGCGCCTGTTTCCACGCTATTGCTAGTCAGCTTTATCGGGCTTTATGTATTGCAAGTATTGACAGGTGTCGATGCCAATGATCCTACTACTGAGCAGCTGCTACATTGGGGCGCAAACGCACTGCCTTTGACGATGGTTAATGAGCCTTGGCGCTTGATCAGTAGTGGCTTTTTGCATATTGGCCTGATGCATCTGTTGTTTAATGGTTTTGCCATGTACTTTTTTGGACAAGTTGCCGAGCCGATGTTCGGGTCGGTTAAATTTTTGGCGCTATTCTTATTAGCGGTAATCGGTGGTAATTTACTCAATAATCAGATGACGTGGCTGGGTATATTAGATGGCACGGGACAGCCTGGTCTATCGGCTGGCGCGTCTGGCGGTATTATGGGCATCGGAGCTGCGTTGCTCATCGCAGCGTTATTTAAAATCTCTGTCAATGGTATGGTGCTCAATCTAAAAAGCCTCATATTTATTATGGGGATTAACTTAGTTTATGGCTTTGCCGTGCCCGGTATCGATAACGCCGGACATATCGGCGGGGCTATCACTGGCTTGCTCATTGCCTCAGGTTTTGCGCTAGCTTATCGTCAGCGCTTAATGGCTATGCGTAGCTCTACGCCCTCTAGCGCGCCTTATCATACTGAGTATGTTGACTATCAAACCAAACCCAACTTTGACAGTGCCCATAATCTTGATGAAAGTAATTTTGATGAAAGCAATCCTTATGAAAACATTAATTATACCGATACTGACACGCATAACCCTGTAAACTCGTATGAGAGCTATGACGGTTATAGTTCTGAAAATTATGATAGTACGGCTATAAAATCTCAGTTCGATAATAGATATGCGACTGTTACTGACTTTGATACTCTTGATAATACTTCTAGCGAGCCGATCAAACACACTCAGAATATTATTATTAATAAAGATATAGCCACACCTAAACCTACTGTCGTTTGGCAACTACTGCCTTGGCTAGTTATATTAATAGTCGCTATCGGCTTTACTGGCTGGTGGCTAACTATTCACAATCAAATATTACAAGTACTGGCCGCTCAATAACCTATTGCTTTGCCTAACTTTACTTACCTGCTTACGAGACCCGACTATGTTTAAATCATCTGTGTCATCCGCTATCAATACTCGCACTGTGATCACCACGCTGACCGCTGTTACTCTACTAGGCACTGCTGGCATAGCAAACGCAGCCCTATTTAAAAACTTGCCGCGCGATCAAGATGCCGAGCTTAGCGTCGGTGTTAACGTGCTGTACGCTAATACTGCTTATGATACTGATGAGAACGAGATTCGTGTCTTGCCAGGGGTGTTTTATGATAATAATAAAGTATATGCACGTGGTGCGACTGCGGGTGCTTATCTGATCAATGACGGCACTAACCAGTTGGCCGCAACGGTGCAACTCGCTGGTAATTCGTTCGATCCTGAGGATGCTAATGGTGCATTACAAGGTCTTGATGAGCGTAAAATATCAGCTGCGGCAGGCTTGAGCTATCAGCGCCGCACCCCTGTCGGCGGATTTCGCTTGCAAGTAGCCACTGATGTCTTAGATCGTAGTGGTGGTAATACTGCCCGCTTAACCTATCTGGCACGCATTACCAAGAATAAGCTAACCGTTTATCCAAGCATAGGCTTTGAGTATCAGGACGCTGACTATAATGAATACTATTATGGCGTCACTCCTGAGGAGTCAGCCCGTACTGGTATTGCCGCTTATGAGTCTAATAGTAGCTTGAACCCTTATGTCAATGTCAGTGCTAATTATGACTTTAGTGATAAATGGGCAGGATTTGCCAATCAAAGCGTCAGCTATCTAGCGAATGAGCAATATGATAGCCCGATGGTTGACTCGCGTGTCGAATCAACCACGACGCTTGGATTGCTTTATAAGTTCTAGAGTTTGAGATACTAGATTCGCACTTCTTCTTTGTGCAAGAAGTTAGGATAAAAAATGATTTCTGTAGTAGGTATGGGTGTTATTTTAATCTCAGTGCTGATATGGAGTATATTTATTTGGCTTAACTATCTTATTGTACAAGATATCATAGGGGATCAGATAGAAGGTGTGGTAGTAGGCCAAAGTGAGCAATGGGACAGTGATGACGGTAAAGTGTATTTTCCGATTATCGAATATCAACGCCAAGGTATCACCCAACAATTTCAATCCACTATTTATAATCATAAACCTTTTGTTAAGGGTACTCAGATTCGGCTGATACAACACGCAAGTTCAGGAGTAATCGAACGTAACGAGACAGGAAGGTTATTCATGGGGTCAATGATTGTATTGTTTTTGGCGTTATTATGGACAGTAGGTGGCATTGCAATAGTGTTTCCAAATTTTGGATAATAGTTGGCGTAGGCTGGGCTTTTAGCCCAGCTTTTTGTTGAGTAGGTTGCCGAGCCTTAATATTTGAACTAGGACATTGCGAATGCAAAAGCTATATTTATATAGGAATAACAGAGCTAAGTGGCGTGAGCTTGATAACTTCCCCAAAAACCCCGAATCTGTAGATTGCTTTGATGCCAATGAAAAAGTACGTTATGCGCTACTTATTGAGCTTCAATATGACTTGAAAGATGAAGATAGGGATTTGATTAGATATCTATTGCAACAAGAGATTACAGCTCGTCAAAACTTTTCAATCAGGGGTGGTGAAGATGCTTTGTTATTAAGTGCTTATTTACTTGCTACGTTTAAAAATCCTAATGATATTCTGCTTTTCTATAACACCAAACATTCAAATTTCGATGCTAATTGTACGATTGATACCGAATTTTTATTCTATGCTTTAAGAGATAAAACCAAAGCTTATGTGCAACAGCATTTTCCAGAAATTTATGATGATCTTGGCGGCTATGACTCAAAAGTAGATTGTGAAAGCTGTGTAATGGATTGGTGGGAACGCTTATCATATGATTATCCTGACAAAGAAGAAGACGAAAGCCCATATACTCTGTATCAGCGTAATATTTATTTTAATAACTACGCTATAGCTAGAGAATATCTTGAACAATGGAAAGCAAGCACACCTGATTCAGCTGATAAAAACAGCACTTTAAAGCATATGTATATCGAGCTAGAAGATTATGCAGAAGTTATTGAGTTATTAAAACAAGAGTTAAAATTCAGTGACTCTCACTGGGATAAAACCAGTTGCTATCGAGACTTATTAGAATATTATACGAAAACTCAGCAATCGACTGATGGTCTAAAAATAGTTGAATTAATTGACGATGAGCTAAAACAATTTAGTGATTGGAAAAATACTGGGCTAGGTCATATGACTGTTGAACAGATTTTTGAGTTTAGTGTGTCGACTAAAAATGTTGAATTTGGTGTCAAAGCATTTAACGTAGCTTATAAATGGTTAGGTAAAATCAGAGGCGATATCTCATATATCGGTCTTAAGACTGCATTAAATGCTGCAAATAAATTTGGTTTAATTAAAGAGTCGACCGAGTTAGAAAAATTGGTTTTAACTAAAAAAAGAAATATAGATAAAGACTTTGAGTCGGATAATTGGTTTAAGGCACTTTTAAAACGGTTCTTTAAGTAGCTTTAGAAACGTAGATACCATCTTAAAAAAGCCAAATCAAGTACTAATTAGCCCAACTCTTGCTTGGTAGGGCTGCTGGTGTTTAATCACACCGAAACAGATATGCACAAGCTTACGCATAGCCGCACAGACAGCCTGCATTTTGCACTTACCATTGGCAAGCAGTCGCTCATACTGCGCCTTAATATCAGGATTATGCTTAATAGCGACTAGCGCTGGCATATACAGCTTGGCTCTTATAGCACTTGAGCCATTCTTTGCTAAGCGAGACTTGCCCTTAAATAACCCTGATTCATGATGCTTGGGCACCAAGCCTAGAAAGGCTGCCATTTGCGAGGCTTGACTAAATTGTTTGTTGTGCATCAGCGACACCATCTGCTTTGAAACCACAGGGCCAACGCCTTTAATCGTTTGCAATAGATCTTGGTCTTGCTTTAAGTTAGGATGACGGTCTATATGGTCATCAATATCATTATTAAGCTTAGCAATAGCCTCTTGCAATGAGGCTATCATTTGTTTAATAGAGGCGGTAACAACAGGGGCAGTATCTGTCGCATTCGCTTTCTCTAATCGATTCAGCTCACGTTGTAAGTCTTCTTGTAGCGCGTATGAACGCGACAGCAAAGACTTAAGGTGACGCGCCTCAGCGGGCGGCGGTGTCCATAGCTTAGGCTTAGCACTATGGGCGTAGCGGGCTAATAATACACTGTCTTTTTTATCCGTTTTGTTACGACTTCCTAAACTTGCTCCATAGCTTTTGATGTAAGCAGGATTGATAATACTGACCTTGAGTCCTTTATCAAATAGGTAGTAAGCAATGTTCTCATGATAAACACCTGTGGCCTCTAGGGTGACATGGATATCCTTTAAGTCATCAGCGAGGTTAGCGCTCAGCCAGTCGATAAGAATGGCGTAGTCACTGTGATCATTTTTAAGGACTTTGGTTTTGAATTTGAGTTTGTCAGTGTCTTTGAGCCATGCGATATCTAGTTTGTTTTTACTAACGTCTATGCCAATATAGTGTGTCATCTTTATGTCTTCCCTTGTCTATGCAGTGTCACTCATGGCATCTTAAAAGACGACGAGGCACTCGGATACCATTCAGAATATGAAGATGATAGGGTGAGCATTGGGCGTAATCTACGTTTCAGTGTCTAGGCACTAAGGGTGCGTTCACGCTGCCAATGCTCGTGAATATCCACTACAGTTTATCAACTTTCATCGATAGTATTAAGCAGTTATTCAGGATACAAGGGTGTCGCCTTGCGCATCAATTGAAAAGATAGCTCGCGATAATGGTACGTGGGGCGACACCCTACCAAAATTTTTTAATTCAGGCCTTTATTAAATATCCAGCAATTCCCATTTTTGGCATTTCGTATAAAGGAACAACTTGCTCATCAAATCTGGAAGGGTCTTTGTCTGTCCATTTAATACACATTTCAATAACATGATCTTCGTCAAAAATAGTTACTATACTTTCGTCATTCGCATTCTTATCTTCAATCATAGATTCAATAGCTTGCTCTTCATTCAGTTCTGAAAGATTAATAAAATCTAAAATATATTCTTCTTCTGTTTGAACTCCAATATTCGCCAAGACCTCGCCATCCGCATAAGCAAAATGTCTGATTGCTTTATTATCTTTAACTTGTTTCCAAGCGACATAATCTACAACCCGATAACTACCAAAGGCATAATAATTTTCCACAATATCATTTAATAAATTCAGCTCTGATTCTGTTGAATTGATGAGATAAACCCAACCTTCAAAAGGCGATGAAATATAGATTTGTTTTTCATTGTCAAATCTATGTTTATAGCCAAACCCAACACCCTCATTCCAAGGCATTAGACTTTGTTTTTTTAGACCTATTGCATCTGCAATATCCTGAATTGACCAGTCTTTGGCAATTAATTCGTATTCAGGAATCATATACCAGTTCACTTTATAGCCAAACCCTGCTAATCGTTGCTCATCTTCATAATTTTTTATAAGCGTTGTAGCTTCTACTTCAGTATAACTCTCAGAATTGTTTATTAATTTTTTCAGCCAAGTGAGCATGATTCAATACCTCGTGAGAATTGCCTTAACCAAGACAAATTTTACCAATATTAGATGCAAATTACAGCATTAATGTATGAAGTCGCAAGCTCCTTCCAACATATAAATTTAACATCAAATTATCGATAGTATAACGTAGGTTGGCGTCGAGGAACGAGACCCAACATCTTGTTATAATCTTCCTCATCAAATAGTTGGGTGTCGCAAGCTCCACACCAACCTACAATTAAGCATTTTTAGTTTCAGAAGAACATTAAAGCCTAAATTACGATAAATATCTATAAAATCGAGATGTCACCATTAGCCCTGATTGCAGCGGTATCCTGCTGGTTTGGATGAGTCGCGGAAGCTAGGTTTTGGCGTGGCTCGGGGAGCAAGAGACACTCCAAACTGTAGCCACCGCCTCAGCCAGACTAGCAGATACAAGCGAAAAGCAGGATTAGCTCCCTTATTAAATCACATGCAAAAAAGACCTTGCCATATCCTTATATAAAGGCGACAAGGTCTTTTTATTAAACCAAAAACAAGCTTCTAAATTAAGAAGGATGCACCATATCCGCTGGTGTCACCCACTCATCGAACTGCGCTTCAGTTAACAGCTCTAGCTCAACCGCGACTTGCTTCAAAGTTTTATTTTCTTTATAAGCGGTCTTCGCAATCTTTGCCGCATTTTCATAACCGACATGACGGTTCAACGCCGTAACCAGCATTAATGAGTTGTGCAAGAAGTCATCGATTTTGTCTTTTACTGGCTCGATACCAACGGCACAGTTTTCATTGAAGCTGTTGCAGCCATCACCCAATAGTTTGATAGATTGCAATAAGTTAAACGCGATCACTGGCTTATAGACATTTAGCTCAAAGTTACCTGACGCACCAGCCATGCTGATTGTCACATCGTTACCCATGACTTGAGCGACAACCATCGTCAATGCTTCTGACTGAGTTGGGTTTACTTTACCCGGCATGATAGAAGAGCCTGGCTCGTTCTCAGGAATCGTCAATTCGCCTAGACCACAACGAGGGCCAGATGCCAACCAACGTACGTCATTAGCGATTTTATTTAAGCTAGCTGCTAGCGTTTTTAATGCGCCTGACGCAAATACTTCTGCATCACGAGCCGCTAGTGCTTCAAATTTGTTCGGTGAGGTTACGAATGGCAAGCCAGTCAAAGTCGCTAATTGCTCAGCAGCAGTTACGGCATAATCAGGATGGGCGTTTAGACCAGTACCAACCGCAGTACCACCTAATGGCAATTCATATAGACCTTGCAAGGCATTATCAATACGTACCAATGAGTGATCAAGTTGGCTAACATAGCCGCTGAACTCTTGACCTAACGTCAAAGGCGTGGCGTCTTGTAAATGCGTACGACCGATTTTTACGATGCTATCAAATTCTTTGGCTTTAGCCGCTAATGTGTCGCGTAGTGCTTTTACTGCTGGAATCAATAAGCTGTTGATCTGACGAGCAGCGGCAACACGAATAGCGGTTGGGAAGCTGTCATTGGTCGACTGCGCATGATTGACATGATCATTAGGATGAATCGGCGTATAACTACCGCGCTCATTACCTGCAATCTCGTTAGCACGATTGGCTAGTACTTCGTTCATGTTCATGTTCGACTGGGTGCCAGAACCTGTTTGCCAAACGACTAACGGAAATTGATCCGTAAGACCACCGTTAATCACTTCGTCAGCCGCTTGCACGATTAAGTCACGCTTATCGCCATCGATACGTTCAAGGCTAGCATTAGTGATTGCAGCGGCTTTTTTGACTAGCGCCATCGCCTCAATCATCGGGCGTGGTAAGGTCTCGCCACCAATCTTGAAGTTCTCACGACTGCGCTGTGTTTGCGCGCCCCAATAAGCATCAGCGGGCACTTCTACGTTGCCCATAGTATCTTTTTCAGTACGAGTTGCCTGATTCTGTGTCGACATAACTACCCTCTTTGCTGGTTCGTTAACGGATGCGGTATCCGTAAAAAGTGCAACAGACGCTGCACATAAGGAAAATAGGAGGTAATGCGTCATTATGATAGCATGAGTTATGATAAATTTCTCATTTGCCATAAGGACTATAGATGTCCAACAATCAAATATCAGCAGCAGTCAAAACAGCTGTAACGCATGCAAGGCAGGACTTAGCAAGTAAGCAGCCCGAGCAAAAAATCAGTAGTGCTATAAATGTTACTGAAAATATGATAACCAGTATCACTGATAATGATAGCTCTAATACCAGTATTGCTGATTCAATAAAACCCGTCAGCAATCCTCCAAGACGTTACTTTACCCGTCAGCGTCGACAGTTGACTAGCAATCAGCGCCAAAGACTTGCCCGCGATGCTAGTTTGCATCTGCTCAAATTGCAACAGCGCTTGCCTGCCAATGCACGAATTGGGCTCTATTATGATGGCTTCGGAGAGCTGCCAACACAACCACTATTGGATTGGTGTTTGCGCTTAAACTATCAGCCCTATTTGCCCGTAGTTGGCTCACTTGGCCGTACTAGCAATGGATTTGAAGATAAACATCTACGTTTCGTACCTATTTATCATACGAAACTGATAAACGTACCGACCCGTATTCATAGCTTAGGCATGAAGCAAAACCATAGCCGCAAACTATTATGGGCGCGGGAATTGGATGTCATTATCTGTCCGTTAACCGCAGTAGATAAGCAAGGTAATCGCATGGGAATGGGCGGCGGATTTTATGATACGACGCTTGGTAAAAGCTATCGATCTGGCGCGTCAAAGCCATTAAAAATTGGCTGGTGCTATGATTTTCAAGTGGTAAATGAGTTGGCACGTCAACCTTGGGATGTACCGCTTGATGGCTTGATTACCCCTAATGGCATACGGTGGTTTTGATGAAAGACGATTTTAAGAAGAATAATGACAATAAGTCTAGCGCGGACGGTGTTACGGAGTATTTGCAAGCGTTAGAAAATACAGACGCGGAACGTGAGCAGCTTTATTATAGTCAAGAGCAAGCGTTTGACTCTGATGAGCTAGCGACTATTATTAATGAGGCGCGTTTAAATAAACTGCTTACGCAGAGTGATGAGTTTTTGCATAGCTTGAGTGGTGAGATTGCGGATTTTGAAGATTAATGATCTTCCTTGTTTTAAATACACACTTATACACACAAAAGTATAGCATTAACTATTTTTGTGTGTAATAATACACATGTCCAATTAGTATCCTTGAGGAGAATCCATGAAAAGTGGTGAATTAATCAAGTTGCTTAAAGAGGATGGTTGGATAGTTGATAGAGTTAAAGGAAGTCATCATATTTTGAGAAAGGAAGGCGTTGATAGCATTATTTCAATAAGTTACCCTGAAAAAGATGTGTCTCGACATCAATTGGCTCAAGCAAGACGTATTTCTGGTTTGAAACTTTAAGCAACTCCAACCTTTTAATAGAGGTTGGTTTTTACTCTTCATAAAAACATTCTCTATCATATTTAAATTTATTAATAAGCTCATATTCATAGGGGGTTATATGTTAAATTATCCCATCGCTATATTCAAAGACGAAGGCATGGACAACTATGCAGCTATTGTTCCAGATGTTGACGGCTGTTTCCCTTTAGGAGATACCATCGATGACACCGTACAAGAAGCGCAGTCCTTAATCTACGATCATATCGAATATATGGTAGATAAAGGTATGAGTTTTGAGTTTCATACTAGTGATATAGAAACATTAAGAATGAAAGCAGATTTTCAAGATACTTTGGCCTGGGCAATTGTAAGTATTGATGAAAGCAAGTTTTCAACTAAGCAAGTACGCTTTAATGTCAGTTGGCCTGAATATTTATTAAAGCGTGTTGATAGTTATGCTGAGCAGCATCACGAGACTCGCTCTGGGTTTTTGGCAAAAGCGGTACAAAAAGCTTTAGTATAAAACTATCAATTTAAAATAAAGAAGCTACCTATTTGGTAGCTTTTTTATGGAATATCGTTCTATAAAACGTAACCTACAACACCATCGCCGCAATCCAACCAAACGCGAGTAGCGGAATATTATAGTGTAAAAAGGTTGGCACGACGCTGTCCTTGATATGATCATGTTGCCCATCGACGTTTAGACCAGACGTTGGGCCAAGGGTCGAATCTGATGCTGGCGATCCTGCATCTCCTAATGCGCCAGCGGTCCCGATAATAGCAACCGTTGCCAGTGGTGAGAATCCTAGTGAAATACACAGCGGTACATAAATAGCGGCTAGAATAGGAATGGTCGAGAATGACGAGCCAATACCCATCGTCACAATCAACCCTAGCGATAACATCACCAGAGCCGCAATCGCTTTATTACCTGCAAATAAATTGGTCGCGCCATCAACGAGCGGCTGAATCTGCTCAGTCGCTTTCATAACTTCTGCAAAGCCTTGGGCGGTAATCATGATAAAACCAATCATCGCCATCAGCTTGATACCATCATTAAACACGGTATCAGCCTCACGCCACTTGACCACGCCCGTTGCCATAAATACGCCAAAGCCAAACATCGAGCCGAGCAATAATGAGTCAGTATAGAGCTGCACTACAAACGCGGTGACAATCGCTGCAAGGGCTATCAGCGTTTTTAGCTTACTTTGAGTTTGAGCGCTAGTAGCGGTTTTGTTTATATCATCATTATCAACGGCCTCATCATGTGCTTCTTTGTCGATTGCGAGCTGTTTATATTGGCGTGGCTTGCGATAGCTGATAAAAACTGCAACTAATAAACCAACGAACATACCTAAGGCTGGTATTGCCATGGCTTTGGTCACTGAGATATTACTAATATCAATCCCTGCTTCACCGGCGTTTTTTAGCATAATTTGATTGAGATAAATATCTCCAAAACCGTAAGGAATAAACATATAAGTGGTGACAAGGCCAAAGGTAATTAGACAAGCAATCAGGCGTCTATCAATTTGCATCCGATTAAAGGCTAACAATAACGGCGGCACTAATAGCGGAATAAAGGCGATATGTATTGGGATTAAATTCTGACTAAAGCAGCTCATCATCACTAGCGCTGCAAATAGCGTGTATTTAATCATTCCGCTAGTGCCACCTGCATCAATACGCTTGATCACTGCGCCTGCTAAAGATTGCGGCAAGCCTGAATGAGCAATCGCAACCGCAAAAGCTCCAAGTAGCGCGTATGACAGAGCAATTTGCGCCCCATTACGGATACCTTCTTGAAAGGCATTTAAGGTATCAGTTATCCCAAGACCTGCCAGCAAGCCGCCCGCCATCGCACCAATCAGCAAGCTCAGCACCACATGCACTCTAGCTAATGATAGCCCGAGCATAATCACTACAGCTACTAATACAGCATTAATCATCATTCTCTCACCCTTACTTTATTACCGCTATCGTTACCGCTACTTTTGGCGGCTTACTTGTAACGGGCGCAAGTTTACCTGATTTTTTACCCAAAGCCTATCCAAGACCCAAGCAAAACTCAGGCAAAACCTAGGCTGGTCACTAGCAAGCCTTTATCACTCCTCTGCCATTTATAATCTCCATTGTTTAATTCATGCTTTTTATTAGTACTCAAACTCTAAGCCTTGCAATTTTTCTCACGGTCACCATTTATCTAAACATGAACCCAACTTGACTTAACAAGTCTGGTTAACAAGGAAATAAAATAAATGACTGACTATAATATTGATAAAGACAACATCGACATTGATGTTAATGTATCGACGTCTGAAACAGACACACAAGCCGATGCTCCAGATAACACTGAAGCCAATGCTCAAGACAATACTCAAAGCCATGAGCAAGACGAGACTGTCACTAGCCAAGTAGATAACCACTTACCCTTGCTGGCTCTACGTGATGTTGTTGTTTACCCTCATATGCAGATTGCTTTATTTGTAGGCCGCGAGCCTTCGGTAAAAGCCGTTGAATTGGCGCAAGCGAACTATGGCGATAAAGTGCTCGTTGTCGCGCAAAAAGACTCATTAACCGAAGATATAGATCAAGATAACTTATATCAATACGGTACAGTTTGTCGCATCGTCAGTACGATGCCACATGATAGTGATGACAATTGCATCAAAGTATTGATTGAAGGTCAATACCGCGCGCGCGTCGATAGTATAGAAGCCCATGATGATATCTTGATGGCGACTTTTGAGCAGGCTGATGTTGCTGTGCCAATGGATGAAAGTCAGCAGAAAAACACGATTAAGGCCTTAACCAGCCTGTTTGAAAGTTATGCTGAGGCCCGTTTACGTAACGCTCGTGAGCTGACGCGCGTTGCTAAGCGCATCGATGATTTGCTTGAGCTGGTGTATTTTATCTCGACTCGGGTATCGATGGATCTAGAAATTAAACAGTCGTTTTTAGAAAATGACGATATCAAGACCCATATCAATACGTTGACCGAGTACTTAGTCAAACAAAGCGCTGAGCAGAACATCGAACAAGATATTCAAGATGCGGTACGTCAGCAGATGGAAGACAATCAGCGTGAGTACTTCTTAAATGAAAAGATGAAAGCGATCAAGAATGAGCTGTCCGATATGAACGAAGGCGCATTCGATGGTGACGATGATGTAGGCGAGCTTGAAAAGCGTTTAGATGAAGCTGACTTGCCAGAAGATGTGCGCAAAAAGGCTGAGCAAGAGTTTAAAAAGCTCAAAATGATGCCACCTGCGTCAAGTGAATCATCAGTTGTACGTAACTATATCGAATGGATTTTAGATACGCCATGGAATGTCACGACTAAAGTTTCTATCAATTTAGACAAAGCTAAAAACGTCTTAGATGAAGATCATTACGGTCTACAAGATGTCAAAGATCGCATCTTAGAATACTTAGCGGTACAGTCGCGCGTTAAAAAGCTACGTGGCCCAATCTTATGTTTGGTCGGCCCTCCAGGCGTTGGTAAAACCTCATTAGGTGAGTCAATTGCGCGAGCTACTGGTCGTAAGTTCGTGCGTATGGCGCTTGGTGGCGTACGTGATGAAGCGGAAATTCGCGGTCATCGCCGTACTTATATCGGTGCAATGCCAGGTAAAATCGTCCAGTCATTGGCAAAAGTAGAAGTCAAAAACCCGCTATTCTTACTCGATGAAGTGGACAAAATGGCGCAAGACTTCCGTGGTGATCCAGCATCAGCCTTGCTTGAAGTGCTTGATCCGTCACAGAATGATAAGTTTAACGATCATTATCTCGATATGGATTTAGACCTATCGCAAGTGATGTTTATCTGTACCGCTAACAGCATGGATATTCCAGCAGCACTGCTTGATCGAATGGAAGTTATCCGCTTGCCAGGCTATACCGAAGCAGAAAAAGTCAATATCGCGCAAAAATACTTAGTACCGAAAGCGATTAAGCAAAACGGTCTAAAAGAAGGTGAGATTGAGATTGTAGAAGCGGCATTGCATAGTATCGTTCAACGCTATACGCGTGAAGCAGGCGTGCGTAACCTTGAGCGTGAAGTCAATAAAATCTGTCGTAAAGTGGTTCGCGGTTCGGTTGAGAGTCATGGTGCACGCGCCCCGAAAAAAGATGAGCGTCGGCTAGTGGTGGTTGATGATAGTAATATTGACGATTACCTAGGCGTACATCAGTATGACTTTGGTCTCGCTGAAAAAGACCCTGAAGTCGGTCGAGTTACTGGTCTGGCTTGGACGCAAGTCGGTGGTGAGCTATTAACGATTGAAGCGGTCGCTATGAAAGGCAAAGGTGAACTTACCTTTACAGGCTCACTTGGCGATGTGATGAAAGAGTCCATTCGTGCCGCTATGAGCGTGGTTCGTGCGCGTGGTGATAGCTTAGGTATCGATTACGAAACCTTTAAAACTACTGATATCCATGTGCATATGCCGGAGGGTGCGACGCCAAAAGACGGCCCATCAGCAGGTGGCGCACTGACCACTGCGCTAGTATCAGCAATTACAGGTATTGCTATTCGTCCTGATATTGCGATGACGGGCGAGATTACCCTACGCGGTAAGATCCTACGTATTGGCGGTCTAAAAGAGAAGCTACTAGCCGCCCATCGCGGTGGCATCAAGCATGTCTTAATTCCAGCGACTAACGAGCGCGATTTGGCTGATATTCCTGATAACGTCAAAGCAGGTCTGACCATTCAGCCAGTGGCGACCATTGATGAGGTGCTAAAAGCGGCATTAGTCAGCATGCCAACATCACTCAAACCTGCTAAAGCTGTGGTAGATACAACGTCTAAAAAGGCGCTACATAGTTAATTGAACTGTTGATAATTCTATCTTAGTCATCAAAAATCCGCTCATCAATCTGATGGGCGGATTTTTTGATATTATTCTGTCATAGTCTTACCGTCATATATCTATAAAGCTACTCTATCTCTATGGTAATAATTAATTTACATATATTAACCCTTTGTTGCGCATTTGATAAATATATAAGTCTCATCCTTAGTTATACTTATGGCGAATCAAAAATTAAAGTCAGTTATAAATGGCTTATAAATATAATTACTAATGGAGATAATATGAACAAGTTAACGATAGCAAGTGCCCTACTATGTGGTTCAGCCTTAGCCATGAGCGGTTGTCAAACCGTCCAGGGTCAGCTAAATACGGGTAATCCGTTGAGCCAGCCTGTACTCAAGTCAGCTATTATGACTACTGATGGTGAAGATAAAGAGATGGGGCAAGTGTATTTACGTCCTGTTGATAATGGCGTGCAAGTCTATGGTAAGTTAATGGGTTTGCAAGCTGGTGAGACTGTCGCTTTACATATTCACGAGACAGGTAGCTGTGGCAATATGGGTAAAGATGCAGGTGACCACTTTAACCCTGACAACTACCCACACTCAAACCCAGATGACTTAAAAGGTCATGCAGGTGATTTACCAAACGTGACTGCCGATGAAAATGGTGTTGCTCCTATTAACTACGTCAATAAGCAGATATCGGTCGAAAAAGTAGGCAAATACAGTGTTAATCGTTTGGCCTTTATCGTCCATTCAGGTGCTGATGACTATGTCAGTCAGCCTGCAGGAGCATCAGGCGACCGTATCGGTTGTGGTATCATCGTAGCGAATTAATTTACTAAAACTAATTTAAAAAGATACTTTAGCCACAAATAAATAAAAACCTCTTAGCTAGCTAAGAGGTTTTTATTATGCTGATAAATAACTATGTTGATAGATAACTGAACATAAATACAGAGCTATCTATTCTTCGATCCACTCGCCTTTACGCCAGTACACACCCCAACGTGACGCTTTGCCATTTTTTTCAGAGCCGATATATTGCTCTTTTTTCTTACGTGACCAGCGTAGGATAGTTGCATTACCCTCAGGATCTTCATCTGGACCCTCAAACAGATACTGGAACTTGTCTTCCATTTTATCTTTGATCTCTCGCAGCTCAGCCAGCTTTGGCGGACGAGTCTCGCGTACCTTTGGAAACTTCGATGCTGCTAGGAACATACCAGCCGCGCCTTCACGTAAGATAAAATAATCATCATGTTTGAGTGACTTTAGCTCAGGCAAGTGAATAGGATCCATACGCGGTGGTGCTGCTTCACCTGTCTTCAATACTTTACGAGTATTATCACACTTCTGGCAAGCAAAATAAGGACCGAAACGACCGGTCTTTAGCTCCATTTGTCCATCACACTTATTACAGTCGATGGTTGGAGAGTCAGAACCTGGTACTTCAAATTTGCCTTCTTCTAGCACATAGCCATCACAATCTGGATTGTTACCGCAGATATGTAGCTTTAGACCACCATCGACGATATAGCCATTCATAGCAGTTGCGCATTTTGGGCAACGTTTTTTCTCCATTAAATCTCTGACTTCAGCGGCTTCATCATCAGTATCGCTATCATCAAGATTGGCAAAAGCTTCTACTGGCATTAGGTTTTTGGTGCCTTTACAGCGCTCCTTTGGCGGTAGATTATAACCTGTACAACCTAAGAAGACGCCTGTTGAGCCCGTCCGCAATTGCATGGGACGCGCGCATAGATCGCAATGCACATCAGGCACATCGGTTGGATCATTAGGGCGCATGCCATCAGCGTCTTTGGCGTGCTCGACTTTCTTTTTAAAGTCGCCATAGAAGTTATCGAGTACGTCTTTCCAATTGGTGTCACCTTCAGCGACATGATCGAGCTTGTCCTCAAGCGCAGCGGTAAAGGTATAATCCATTAGATCAGGAAAGCTTGCCGTCAGCCTGTCTGTGACGATATCGCCCATTTTTTCAGCGAAAAGGCGCTTATTCTCAAGCTTGACGTAACCACGGTCTTGAATCGTTGAGATGATAGAAGCATAAGTCGAGGGACGACCGATACCTTTTTTCTCAAGCTCTTTGACTAAGCTTGCTTCAGTAAAGCGCGCTGCTGGCTTGGTAAAGTGTTGACTTGGATCAAGCTTATCAAGATTGAGCTTATCACCTTTTTTGACATCAGGCAGTAGCGTATCGTCGGTCTTAGCAGGTGATAATACCCGTGTAAACCCATCAAAAACCATGGTACGACCGCGCGCTTTTAATTCGACGTTGCCCGCTGTCACTAGCAGATTCACAGAGAGATATTTAGCAGGCGTCATCTGACAGGCGACAAACTGACGCCATATCAGCTCATAAAGGCGGATAGCATCGCGCTCCACGCCTTTGAGCTGAGTTGATTTCATATTAACATTAGAGGGTCGAACCGCTTCATGCGCCTCTTGTGCGCCTTGCTTATTACCATAGAAGTTTGGCTTTTCTGGTACGTATTTTGCGCCGTAACTATCCTCAATAAAACCACGGGCAGACGCCAAGGCATCCCCTGATAAAAAGGTCGAATCGGTACGCATATAAGTAATATGCCCCGCTTCATACAAACGCTGCGCTAAGATCATGGTTTTTTTGACTGAAAACCCTAAACGCGTACTCGCTGCCTGTTGCAATGTCGAGGTGATAAAGGGAGCACTAGGACGCGATTGAGTCGGTTTTTCTTCGCGCTCTTTGACGATAAAGTCATTGGCTTTGAGTACTTCTAAAACTTTATCAGTCTGTTCTTTATTGACTAGTTTGAGCGTCTTATCGTTTTGCTTATTTGCCTCTAGACGAATGTTATCTTCACGAGTCTCATCATCCGCTTTTTTAGTCGTTTTTTTGCCGTCATCGATGTGCGTATCCGCATGAATCTGCCAGTATTCCTCTGGAATAAAGGCACGAATCTCATGCTCACGCTCAACCACCAGACGCATCGCAACCGACTGTACGCGACCTGCGGATAGACCACGAGCGACCTTTTGCCAAAGAATTGGCGATACCATAAAACCAACCACTCGATCCAAGAATCGTCTGGCTTGTTGGGCGTTGACGCGATCGATATCGAGCTTGGAGGGTTGCTTAAAAGCATTTTGAATGGCGTTTTTGGTAATCTCGTTAAAGACCACGCGCTCGTATTTACTATCAGCGCCACCGATAACTTCTTTTAGATGCCAAGCGATTGCCTCCCCTTCGCGATCCATATCCGTCGCTAGATAGATTTTGTCAGCGTCTTTGGCCAAAGCTTTTAATTCTTTAATGACCTTAGTCTTATTAGGCAGTACTTCATAGACAGCCGCCCAATCATGCTCAGGATCAACACCCATTCGCCGTACTAGTGCTTGTTGAGCTTTTTCTTCTTTTGATAGCGTCTCATCTTTATTGGCGGTGGCTTTTTTAGCGCCTTTGCTTGCGCCAACCGGCAAATCGCGAATATGACCGATACTTGAGCGTACAATATAATCATCGCCCAAATATTTATTGATAGTCTTAGCCTTTGCTGGTGATTCAACGATCACCAAAGATCTGCTTTTATTGCTTTTGGCAGTGGTTTTGGCAGCGGTCTTGGCAGGTGCTTTCTTAACGGCTGTTTGTTTAGCAACTGTTTTCTTAGCAGCAGGTTTTTTAGCAGAGGCTATTTTTTTTGTTGTGGTTTTTGCCATATTTGACGACACCATAATATAGGAGGTAAAAGGAGGTAGAGCTTAACAGCTAATGGTTTTATTATAGAAAATAGTCTGTTATCAAATAGTCTGTTATAAATAGTAGCGGTTGTTGATAACACTATTAACTACCATAACCGCGCTTTAATTATCTCTTAAAGCTTGATAAATGACGGTTGAGTAGCTCTAAAACAGCGATAAACTTATCAAGACGTTACACTGCTAGGCATTAAACTGTCAACTGTAAATAACTTGATTCAACGATAAGCTATTTATTTGATGCAGATCTCAAAACAATAAGCTGATTGATTTAACATCCAGAAGTCTTTATTAGCTAGCTTGTCTTTTATGATGAGGTATTCGCTAAGATCGTACTATTTATATCCTTGCTGGGTCGCTTTTGCACTTGTAGTGCCCATTGCTCCAGCTGAGTCTTTAGTACCAATAGATCAGCTTCAATCGCCGCGGCTTTGTAGCTTGGGTTAGTGATAGGACGCACGTAAGCGATATCGTCCCAGTAGATCACGATGCTATTAGCTTTGATTAATAGCGCTTTTACAAACGGCTCAATCGTCGCAGGTAATGCCAAAGGTATTTTGTCTAGGTTGAAGTTAGCCTTCATAGCCGTGCTTTTAGTTAACGGGCTCTTTAGGACTGTACTAGTGGCAGTAGCATTATTTTCGGTGTCTGGTCGCCATTTACCTTCTATGACTTGGTAACGAGTCTGCGGCAGCTGCATATTATCGAATACTACCCCATATTGACCCATCATCCCGCGCCCATATTCATTATCGCGACCACGTACCCAATCAGGGCAAGCAACCAGCTTAGGATTGAGCTGCAGGCGGCGCGCTGTCATGCGCAACTTATCCAAACGCTGATCGATACCGCTGGGTTTGAGCGCCATCATACTCCCTAATACAAAAAGGACAATAGCAATAGCGATCCACATTCCCATGACAACCAACCTTGTTAACGACATTAAAGTTTATAGATGACAACGATTTTAGTTGCGTGCCCGCTGTCTTTAATGAGTGCAAACCAGCAGAAATCAAGCATGAGCAAAACCTTATCGCTTAAATGATAACGGTCTGGCTAGAGCGATCTACACTATTGACTCAGTATTTCTACTGTTATATCAATTGCTTAAATGGAATAATCATCTTGCTAATAACAAGATGCCAAAAGTAGTTCTGCCAAAAAATGCTATGATAAACCATAATTTTAGACTTGCGCAGGTTTATTATGTCTTATTTTTTAAACGTAACCACTATCAACAAGCAAAGTCTTGGCTTAGTAGCTATAGGTACGGCGATGTTGGCGCTATCTGGTTGTGCTACTACTCAAAGCCTAACCCCTCAGCAGTGTCAAGTTAGTAATTGGCAAGATATTGGTTATGCAGATGGCTTGCAGGGACGTTCTGGCGCCTATTTTGGCAATCACGCCAATGACTGTGCTAGCGTAGTCGGTGCAACCCCAAATCGTATGCTGTGGGAGCAAGGTCGTCAAGTCGGTCTTAAAAGTTACTGTACGGAGCTCAACGCCTATAAAGCAGGGCGCGAAGGTTACGACTGGCAGCCTGTTTGTCCACTCGAAGGTATTGAAAAACTAGAAGAGGCCTACTCTCAAGGTCGCTATTATTATATTCGTCAGCGCGATCTAGATTATCTGCGCTCGCCCTATCCTTTTGGATATGGTGGCCGTTTGGGTTATGGTCGCTATGGGTATACACCATTTGGCTATGGTCCTTACAATCATGGCTGGTAAGTGCATTTTTATGAGTCGATGAAGTAAGCTATCAATAAAAGAAAACCTTGCAAAAGTAATTTTGCAAGGTTGGAGAAAAAAGCTATTATTTTATTTATTTTTCTTATTATCTTAGTTATTTTTTTAGTGGTTGGGCTACTGGTTTATATCGGTGGTTTGCTTTTATAAGTAAATCTCTAGACGTTCATGAATTAATTATCAAACAACCTTTATTCATTCACAAACGCAATCTTAGTCAATCCTGCGGTACTCGCCGCTGCTAGTACTTGCGCGACACTATCGTATTTACTGTCTTTATCCGCGCGTAGCTGCACGGCTGGATTTTTTCCCGTACTGGCCTCTTGTTGCAAGCGCGTCTGAAGCTCATCCATACTAATAGCCTCACTATCCCAGAATATCCCAGCGTCCTTATCGATGCTGATTTGAATAGCCTCTGGTGGCTGCTCATTCACTGCGGCACTAGTCTTAGGCAAGTCTAATGGTACGGTTGGGTTCAATACCGTTGCCGTCAATAAAAAGATAATCATCAACACCAACATAACGTCGATAAGCGGGATGAGATTCATCTCATTTAACCCTTGAGCGTCATTATCCCCTAGCTGAAATGCCATAATTTTCTCACTACTTTATTAATATACTTGGCTCATATCGTTGATCAATGAGTTTGCTATCGTGCTCATAAAACTAAAAATCGCAAAACCACCATTCTTTAGAGCTGTGAGCTTGAAACCTTGCGATATTGATTGTCAGCTTTACTCGTTTGTGCATGCATAGGCTTTGCGAGCGCATTAGTACGTGCATTTCCTATGTGTGCAGATTCTGTAGCCGTTAGATTAGCGGAATTAGCTAGTAAGTCATGCGCTTTATCATTGGCAAAGTACATAATACGGCGATTAACGCGTACCGCGAGGTTATAAAATACTACGGCTGGAATAGCGACCGCTATACCAAGCCCTGTCATAATAAGGGCTTCACCAATCGGTCCTGCAACTTGTCCAAGTCCTGCTTGACCCGTCATACCGATATTATTTAGCGCATGAAAAATACCCCATACCGTACCGAACAGGCCAATAAAAGGCGCAATCGCAGCGGTTGTCCCTAAGATTGGCAATCCGCGCTCGCTGATATACCGATAACGACTGATGTGCTTAAGCAGTACTTGCTCAGTCACCAAGCGACGCGTGTCTGCATCCGACTCAACAAGTTCAGCACGCTTAGCTGCAATCTGCTGAGTCAAATCAGCAGCTACAATAGTTGCCAGCTTACGACTTTGAATCACCCGCACAATACCGGTCACCCAAGAGATAAGCGATAATCCTAGCAATAAGAAAAATAAACTCTTAGTGACTAAATCGCTAATTTGCCAGTAGTTCATAAAGTCCATTTGGGACTCCTTAATTTTTTGTTTTATATCTTGATAAGGTTAATTTCGTTTAAAGTTAATGGCTAGAATATAGTTATTATTCTCTAAATCACTGTATAGGCATTTTGTAATCTATAGGCATAGTTACTTTGCCTACGACTGCAGCTCCACTAACACCTGTAAATGGTTTTAATTTACCAGATCGAACTTGACGACTAGCCTCTCTATCCAACTTAATGTTTCCTGATGATTTATTTATGACTACATTTTTAATATCACCTTTAGTAGTAACTTCAAATCCTACTATAACTCTTAAAGTTTGACCTGAGTTACTACCGTTTTTTGCACTATCTGGAATATCAAGATTAGGTTTTTTTAACCAGCTAGCATTGCTAGCATTTACAGTAACATTTACCGGCTTATCATCTGCAGCTTCTTTAGCCTTAGCATCAGCTCTATCTTGCTTAGCTTTAGCATCAGCATCTGCTTTATCCTGCTTTACTTTGGCGTCAGCATCTGCTTTATCCTGCTTAGCTTTAGCATCAGCATCCGCTTTATCTTGCTTAGCCTTAGCATCCGCTATTTCTTGAGCTTTCTTAGCATCCGCTATTTCAGCAGCTGTAGGTTCATCAACTATAAAATCTTGCTTATCATCATTAATAGTCATCAACGTTTTTGCTTTATCTTTTTCTATTATTTTTGGCTCATCTTTTTTTACTACTGGTTCTACCGTCTTTTGCACAATGGGTGCTATGGGTTTTACTGTTTTTTTAGCTATAGACTTAGACTTATCTATTGGCTTAGACTTTTTAACGACCTTTGGTTTAGCAGCAGCAACAGGCTTAGCTTTGGGTTGAGTCTTAACTTTTTTGACTGGCTCTTCTTTTATCTCTTTAATGACAACTTCTTCGATCTCGATAGGTGGGGGCGGTAGTAGCTGTATTTCGATAGGTGGCGTGATTTCGATAGGTGGCTTAACAGGCACAGGTGTCTTTACCATCGCTAATGCCATAGCCGTTAGCACATGCAGAATTATTACTACTCCGATGACTGTCGATATCAGCTTAGCTGGTGACTTATTAAAGTTCGTCGTGCCCATAACATCCTAACAATTTGACAACTAAAAAGTAGCCTAATGATAATATAAACGATAACCATTATCAATAAATATAATGAGCTTATTGCATCAACAATAAAATTATCGTCATCCAACTTAGGCTATCCATACCTTTAACAGTAGTAATCTCAATATAAATTTAGCTGAATATTCATCACACTGTCACAATTGTTAACACAATGTTAATAACAATCATTATCATCTCTATTGATAAAAATTCTTATTTGCCTTATCATTAACGCTTGTCTATTTAGCTAAACTTTTATCATAAATAATCTTTAAATTTTATCATCCTATACCTATGAGCTATTTGCATTGTTATAGCGTCTTTCATCAAAGCGCTTAGCAAGCTCTTTTTCTTTTCTGACTAACGATAGCTTTTATTTATTATCAATAAACGATGTTATACCGAGTTTCTTATGTCTATCAATACCAATTCTAATCCTTTAATTAAACGCTCACTATTGACCGCTATGACTACATCGCTGCTATTAAGCATCGGCTTAGTGGGGTGCTCTTCAAATGATGCTAATGAAACTGATGATACTAAAGTCGAAAACAAAACGGCAGATGCCGCCTCTAACGTAGCTGATAACGATGCAGTCTCGGTGACTACCATCGATGTCGATACGGTAAAAGGCGCGGTCAGCTTACCGATTAATCCCTCACCGATAGTCGTCTATGATATGACGCTTTTACAAGATCTAGCAGCACTCGACGTCGCTGTTACTGGCATGCCCAGTGGTCTAAAATTAAACAACTTATACTCTACAAAACAGCCCGATCCAAAAGAAGTCGGTACCGTGTTTGAGCCTGATCTTGAGGCCTTAAACGCCATGCAGCCGCAAGCTATCTTAGTCGGCTCACGTATGGCTGAAAAATATAATGAGCTATCAAGCATTGCGCCTACGCTAGATATGACAGTAGATACGGCTAATATATATGAGTCAAGCAAGCGTCGTCTGGCAGATTTGGGAGCCTTATTTGGCAAGAGTGATGAAGCGCTCAAACTGCAACAAAACATCGACGGTCTAATTGAAGAGACCAAGGCTGTCACTAAAGATAGCGGTACAGGTCTAGTGGTCATGGTCAATGGCAATAAGATGTCTACTTACGGGACTGATTCACGTTTTGGCTTTATCCACAGCGTGCTTGGCGTGCCAGCAGCAGACCTTGAAATTGGTGATTCACGCCATGGTCAGCCTATATCTTTTGAATATATCCAAAAAATTAATCCAGATTGGCTGTTTGTCATCGACCGTAGCGCGGCTATTGGTGAGGATGGCGTCGGTGCCAAAGCGGTATTAGACAATCCACTGGTCGCACAAACTAGTGCGTGGAGCAAGGATCAAGTGGTTTACCTCAGTCCAGACTCCTACCTTGCCTTTGGTGGATATAACCAGTGGATGCAAGATTTGACGACTATTAAAGCAGCTTTTAGTAGCGCTAACTAGGGCATAACTCTTGACTGTCCAACTGTATGGTATGAGAAAATTCTATTTAAAGAATTTTCCTTGCAAAGCTAAAATTACAGTGCAATTTTTTAACGCTTTTCAGGGCTAAAATCCAGTCTATAACAGCTTTTAAGCCAGTAACCCTATGTCTTTATTCTCCAAGCGCTTTAATAATGATAGCCCAGTTGGATCAAACATAGCATCATCTTGGCGCTCAGGTTATGGTAACAGCAGCCATGCTAAAAAAAAGCAAGCAGCATTGTCACCATGGCTGATCAATAGCGCAAGCTTTATAGTGATGACGCTATTAGTGTTGTTAAGCTTGTCTATCGGTGTGGCAGACTTTTCTTGGTCAGGAATGCTACAAAGTCTATTCAGTCAAAGCGCTAATGCCGACAGCTCGCTGATGCTCGTTAGCCGCTTGCCCCGTACGATAGCAATTATCTTAACGGGCATTGCGATGGCGGTTGCAGGTTTGATTATTCAAGTGGTACTCAAAAACCGCTTCGTCGAGCCGTCGATGGTTGGTGCCACGCAAAGCGCCGCGCTTGGCTTATTAGTCGTCAGTCTATTCTTTCCTGCCAGCGCATTAATTGTAAAAATGAGTGTAGCAACCATCACAGCGGTATTTGGCATGATGCTATTTATGCTGCTGATTCACCGTATTCCGCCGACTGACTTTTTGATGATTCCGCTAATTGGTATCGTATTTGGTGGGATTATTGATGCTATTACGACCTTTATTGCCTATCAAACTGAAACCTTGCAGATGCTCAGTGTTTGGCAATTTGGCGACTTCTCTAGCGTGTTGGCAGGACGTTATGAGCTGTTATGGTTGACAGGCGGATTGTGTGTCATTGCTTATATTATTGCCGATAAACTGACTATTATAGGTTTAGGAGATAATATCGCTTTGAACTTAGGTATCAGTAAGCGTCAAGTGACTTGGATTGGCGTCGGTATGGTCGCCATGATGAGTGCCGTTGTAGTAGTCACGGTTGGGGTAATACCCTTTATTGGTTTGGTCGTGCCGAATATCGTCAGCCGTATTATGGGTGATAAGCTCAGGCGCAGCTTACCTGCCGTTGCCTTGCTAGGTGCTTCTGCGGTATTGATTTGCGATATTATCGGGCGCTCTATTCGTTATCCATTTGAGGTACCAGTAGCGACCGTATTTGGCGTGGTCGGTACGGTCATATTTTTATGGCTGTTATTACGTGCGCCTGCTGAGACCTAAGCGATCTGTATTGTTTAGATGAGCGTTATCCTACTTGCCATTCTCTTTTATAAGACTAGCGTATGCCTTTGCCGTCTACTGTTGAAAGCTCACATATCGAAAGCTCGAACACCAATACTAGTCATAATGATCATTCATGGCTTGGCAAGCTCTCACGCTTACGATTAACGCTAGCATCCCACCCCTGCTTGATTGCTACGGTTGTTTTGCTTATCTCAGCAATACTGTTTTTAACGATTAATGTGCATGGTTATTGGGATTTTGCCCTGCCTTTGCGTGGTAAAAAGCTAATGGCATTAATGGTTGTCGGCTATGCCATTGGTGTCTCTACACTACTCTTTCAAACCTTAACCCATAATCCTATTTTGACGCCGTCCTTACTGGGCTTTGACTCGCTTTATGTGCTACTGCAAAGCTTATTGGTTTTCTTTTTAGGGGCGGTTAGCTTTACTAGCATCGATCCTGTTCTGAAGTTCGGGCTTGAGATTGTATTGATGTTTGGTGCGTCGTTGCTGCTATTTAAAGTGCTGTTTTCCAAAAGCAGTCAGGATTTAACACGGCTGATATTAGTAGGGGTTATTTTTGGGGTGTTATTTCGCAGCTTATCGGCATTAATTGCACGGCTGATTAATCCTGATGATTTCGTCGTTGTACAATCAGCGAGCTACGCCCAATTTAATACGGTGAATCCGCAGCTGCTCGGTATTAGTCTAGCGATTTGTGCTATTAGCGCTGTATTCGTCTGGCGCTGGCGCTATCAATGCGATGTATTGATGCTGGGTAAAGCGCAGGCCGTTAATTTAGGTATTCATTATCAACGCTTAGCACTTGGGCTATTGACCGTTATTGCTGTTTTGGTAGCGACGGCGACAGCATTAGTCGGTCCAGTGACTTTTTTTGGTCTACTAGTTTGCGCCTTGACCAATCGACTTGCCAGTAATATGTATCACAGTCAACGGCTCATATTAGTCAGTCTAATCGCCATGATTTGTTTAGTACTCGGCCAAACGCTTTTTGAGCAAGCGCTCGGTATGGCGGGCGTATTATCAGTGGTCATTGAGCTGGCAGGCGGCTTAGTATTTTTAGCCTTGATATTTATGAGCCAACGTCGCTTAAGATAATAATCATATTAATTTATTAAAATTTAGCTCACAGAGAATCGAAATAAAGTAAAAAATCATGATAAAAATAACAGGCGTATCGCATCATATTGGCAAACAGCAAATTCTACATGATATTGGCTTATCGTTGCCACCCTCGCAAGTTATCGCCTTGATAGGGCCTAATGGCGCGGGGAAATCGACTTTGTTCTCAGTCATGGCGCGCCTGCAACCACTGCAAAGCGGACAAGTAAGCTTTACTGTAGGTAATGAAGAGCAGGATATCATTCAGTGCGATGCACGGACGCTATCTAAAACAGTCGCAATGCTTAGTCAAGACAACCAAGTACAAGGGCGGCTGCGGGTGCATGAGCTACTGATGTTTGGGCGCTATCCGTACCATCAAGGACAACCTACTGCAGAAGATCAGCAAAAAGTCGATGAGATTATCGAGCGCTTTGAGCTACGACCTTTAGCCGATCGTTTTTTATCTGCCTTATCGGGTGGGCAACGGCAACGGGTGCTTATTGCGATGATTGTCTGCCAAGATACGCCCTATTTACTGCTAGATGAGCCGTTAAATAACCTTGACATGTATCATTCGGGGCGCTTGATGCGTGAATTACGGGAGTTGAGTCATAGTCAACAAAAAACTGTCGTCATTGTCTTGCACGATATCAATCAAGCCGCACAATTTGCCGATACTGTGGTCACTATGAAAGATGGTCAAGTACAAGCTATTGGTCATCCTGTTGAGGTCATCACCCGACAGACTATGAAGGATCTCTATAACGTCGATGTGACCGTACTTAATCATCAAGGTCGTCCAGTGATTGTAGATGCGGTTTAATGTAGAGCTATAAGCTCTCTTCTGCATCCTGACGCTTGATGACTTTATGTTCATCTTCGCTATTATCCAATTTCCAGTAGCTTGAGATATATAAATGAGTTTTACTGACGTCTTTTTGCTTAAAGTATTGGCGTAGTGCGCGCATACCATTAAATTCGCACGCTGCCCACACTGCAGGTGTACCGTCTAACCAGCTAAGCGCTTTAACACGCTCAAGTAGTGGATAATGACAGTCACTTGCCTGCGCATTAACGACCCATTCAATCTCGATATTCTTTGGTTTTTTCAGAGACTGGATATCGTCTGCGCTTAATACCTCTATGACTGCATAACCAACGGCATCGGCTGGCAGCTGTGCCAAATTGACCGTGATGGCTGGTAGTGCGGTCATATCACCTGCTAACAAAAACCAATCTGCTTCGGAATTAATGTATTTTTTGGGACCTGGACCACCGATCATAATACTGTCACCAATTTTAGTCGTTTTTGCCCACTCGGATGCTGGCCCTTCAGCGCCTTGATGATTAAGACCGTGTAATACAAAATCGACATCTATCTCATGATCACGCTGCTGGATAATAGTATAAGTGCGCATGATAGGTTTTTGGCCTGTATCTTGCGTGAATATAAGTTTGATGTAGGCGCTTTCTTGCTCTGCTGGAAAATCTTTTATGCCTTCTCCTCCCAGCGTAATGCGGCGCATATTGGGCGTAATGTCAGTGATATTTTCAACTTCTAATATTCTTGGGCTAGGTTTAGTCATTTTTAGATCCTTATATTGATATAAGCATATTTGTTTGTTGTATCGTCGATATCAAATAAAATACAGACACTGTGTTAATAAAGGAGATAAGTACAAAGTTTCTTGCATGCTGCGCTACGCCGACATGAAGCTACAAAAATTTATCCTAGTCTTACTGTACTTTGGTATGCTGACCTAGCTATAAAGAATCCAATTAAAACATAGGCTCTTTAGTGCCTTTCAACTGGTTTACCTTTACTTAGATTTTGTATGGCATTTTGGCGTCCTCTCCACCACAGATAAACACCAGTAACTGACAATATTGCCACTGCCAAACCAACCATTACTAAGAACACCTGATATAGCAGATGACCCGCCCCTTGACCAATGTGCCCCATATGTAATGTCGATAGCCACTGATCGGTTTTGCTACCAAATGATGAATTCTGATAACCGAAATTCACTTTTTCAACTTTACCAGTGGCGGCATCAACGGTTATGGAAGACGCACCGCCCTTTTTACCAATATCTTTGTCAGTTTTAAAACGCATTTGCCACTGGCCGTCATTCTCAACCCAGCGAATGCCTAACAACTGCTGTACCTTTACACTCTTCTGTTGAGCAACGATATTAGCCTGCGCAGTTAAGTATTCGATACTGTTCGCTTTATCAACCACTGCGGCTGTATTTTTCTGGTTAAGCGTCTCTTTATTCGGCTCAGATGTGGATGCTTTTGGCCGACCTTCTCTTGTTTCAAGTCCTACAACTACTCGCATCGTAGGCTGATAAACCTCTTTTAAATTAAAGCCGACACTCGACCACGCGATGATGAACAGTATGACCCAAAGCCATAACCCAAAAGCATGATGTAGGTCATAATTGAGCTTAAAGGTATTGGTCTTAGTACGGATTTTCCACGCGGGTCGCCAGCGCTTAAGCCATGAGCTGCGTTTTTTATTAGGTTTTTTTTGCTTGGCTTGAGTGTTTTTGACTTTTCTTGGCAAAGTTAAATAAAAGCCAATAAAACAATTGATCGTCCATACCAATGAAACGATACCTAAAATTAGCTTACCGATATCACCGAGTAATAGATCACGGTGTAGCCAAAATACCTTGTACATGGTATTGCGCCATGCCCACTGTTCTCTGTCACGAGTGCCGATGATAGCGCCTGTGTAGGGATCGACATAGACCTCATGAAATGGCGCTGTTACTTGAGCACTCACCTGTTTGCCATACGCTCTATCAACTGCAAATACCGCTGAGCGTGCAGGCTCAATTGAGGTTGGCATAGAGGAGAACTTATAATCAGGATAAGCGCTAATGACACGGTCGTGAAGCATCGCTATGGGTAATTGAGGTGTATCTACAGCTTTAATATAAGCCAATTTATGATTAAATCGCTCATCGAGATCATCATAAAACGCTAATAACGACCCTGTGATACCCGCGATTATTAAGAAGCCTGCTATTACAAGTCCAGTATAACGATGTATCAAAAGGCAGGCTTTACGAGGACTAAATGTCATGGATGACTCTATTTATAGTAATTTTTACGAAAAAATACCAGCCCTTCTTATTAGAAAAGCTAGTATGAAATTTCAGGATGGCGTTTGCTTAAAATTGATAGCTCAGAGATGCCTTAATATTACGACCAGCCTCAAAGTCAGTAGAGGCATCCGCTGTCGTATTAAGACGAGAGGAATGGCTAGCATAAGTTTCATCAAACAGGTTATACACCCCAAGCGTTGCGGTGACATTATCAAGCTGACGCGGTGCATAGTTCATATACACATCATGCACATCATAGTTTGGCTTGGTATCTCCCTGATTATCGGTAATGGATGCGACATAAGTACTGCGCCATCCTAAACCTACGATATCGCTTGGCTTATAATTTAAGTTCACCATATAGCGATCACCTGAGTCGGCACTACCGCCACTCACTGAGGGAATACTATCACCGGTTTGGTCGCCCTCGCTACGCGCGCGTGAATAGCTCAGTCCCATGCCAAAGTTAGCAGTACTATAGTCAGCTGCCAGCTCAACGCCCTTGATCTCATAATCTTCATCGCTATTGATCATACCTTGACAGTCTTGCAAGTTACCAGACGCGCCGCGCTCACCAGTCGTACAGTTAAGACCATAGCGACCAGCACGATCGCCGGTTCTGACAAATTGCTGATAGTTTTCGATATCAGTTATGAAGTATTTGGCACTCAATTGTAGTGCGTCATCAGCTACTGTCAACCCGCGTAGCGTTGTTGCAATACCGACCTCAGCATTAGAGCCTTCTTCTGGCTTTAGATCATCATTGACATAAATACCAGCACCATTACTATTGAAGACGGCCTGCCCTAAGTCAGGACCATTGAATAGTTGCGTATAGCTGGCAAATACTTGCGTACTAGGGGCAATCTCGTAACTGGCCGCTAGTGCGCCAACGACATTGTCATACGTCTGACCGCCCGAGATAAATTCTGGTGATTTATAACGATCATAGCGTACGCCAGGAGTTAAGGTGAGTTTGCCTATATTCCATTGATCCTCGACGTATACAGAAGTATTAGTTGCTTCATCACCCCCTCTTTTCTGAAAATCTCTAGATAGATCGGATTCTTTTTTATAGTGCTCAACACCTGTGATGAGCTTATGAGTGCCTTTAATACCTTCAATAACGCTACTGTCAATCAAGCTAGTATTCTGAATTTTACCGCCTGTCGTTTTTACCGTTGCATCAAACTCATAGCGCCCTACATTATCAGAGTCACGTAATATTTGCGTCTCTGTCTGGTAGAGGTTGGTGTCGATATCAATCAGTTGACTTGCAGGATTATAGCTGTGATCAAGCGAATAAGTATCACGGCTTACCTTTTGCGGTATAGGATCATCGGTTAAGCTTGGAAAGTCAGGACGAAACGGAAAGACACCTTCTTTGTCTGTACGGCTAAAGCTTGCGCCTACGTGGTGATCATTGCCAATGTAAGCGCCCGCTTTTAATAAAATATTCTCGCCTTCACTATCTTCAAAAAGCTCACGGCCGCTACCATCTTCGCCAGAATTGGCATCTCGCTTACTATAATAAGCCAATAGATCGATGTTATCAGTCGGCGCGCCATAGATAGTGACTGCGGTTAGTAGCTCATCGTTATTGCTGGCATAACCTGCTTTTAATTTAGCCCCTACTTTTTGGCCTGGCTTAAGTAAGTCTGCCGCATCTACTGTTTCAAAAGCCACAGCGCCGCCCAAAGCATCGTTGCCAAGCGTGACGGAATTATTACCTACTGAGACTTCTGCTTGTTTTAGCAAATCTGGGTCAATCGTCACATCGCCCATGTGATAAAACAAAGCGCCCTCTTGACGTGCGCCATCGATCGTCACTTTTAGATTGGTATCATCAAGGCCGCGTACTCGTACTCGTTGATTGATTGTTGAGGTGCCCCCTACTGTGACACCGGGTATGACATCCAAAAAATCACTCAAGTGATCGGCTTGTGCCGCTGGTGTATAGTCATCTATGTACACAGAGTCCTCTTGCACTTTATCACGTACCGAAGTATTGGCTGTTACTGTGATGGTCTGCAGAGTAGTGTTAGGCATAGTATTGGCTTCATTGGCACTGGCCGCTTGTGAGACGAGCGCTGCCGCTATAGCCATGGATAATACGCTTAAACGATTAACTTTTACATTCATAATTAACTCACTGATAGTATTTATTGACAATCACAATAGGTATCAACATTAATATTATTTAAATATAGCTCCCTATCAGTAATACTTATCGACAATAGGACTCTTAAATATTAACAATAATGTTAATGATAATTATTACTATTTACATAAAGAACGTCATGATAACTAACTAAGTATAATTAAGCAACACTGCTAAAGAATATTTTGGTCTTTTTATCTAGGTCATATCTATAATCTGAACGTATAGGACTAAATGAGCTAAAAAGGCTAAATGTTGGCAGGGATGTGTCAAATAGCTCATCAATATCTCGATATTAATAGCGCTATTATCCTAGCTCTGCTGCAATTTCGCTCTATAAATAGCAGCATTTTTATCACTATTTTCAAATTGAGGACACGCCCTAGGGTCTGTCATTTCATTCAAAACTCTCGTTTTTATTTAACTTTTGACTTTTTATCACTATTTTTCAGAAGAAAAACTTTGTATGACCAGATTTTTATAAACCTCTCATTACTATTACTATAAGCAACGTTTTATATCTTTACTTTTGTAAAATAACTGCATTTTGAGAAAAAAAACATTGCAATCACTTACCTTTTCGCTATACCCTAGAGATAACTGACCAAATGGTCAGCTTTTATATACGTATTGATCAATAAAATTAGCCAGTGACAGTTGGTTTATTTTATTAATTAGCACAAGGACAAGTGTGATTCTTTACTGGCTCTACATTCAGATAGCCAGCAAAGATAGGACTGCAAAGTTACTTTAAAAGGAAGCAATTATGAGTGAAGTCAAAGGTAATCCTGATCTGCTGTATGGTCTACATGACCGTCCAGCGCCAATGAAAGCTTTCTTAGGTGCTGTTCAGCACGTTTTAGCTGCTTTTGTTGGCGTTATCACACCCTCATTAATCATCGGTGGTGCTTTAGGTTTAGGGGAACATATTCCCTACCTTATTAGTATGGCGCTGATGGTATCTGGTGTTGCTACTTTTATCCAAACCCGTACAATTGGTCCTATAGGTTCAGGGCTTATGGCACTGCAAGGAACCAGTTTTGGTTTCTTAGCTGCGGTATTAGCCGCAGGTTTTGTCGTAAAAAACCGCGGCGGTAGTCCAGAGGAGATTCTCTCAGTTATCTTTGGCGTCACCTTTTTAGCCGCTTTTGTCGAGATATTCTTGAGTCAGTTCATCACTAGGCTTAAATCCTTGATGAGTCCTATCGTTACCGGTTGCGTTATCGTCACTATCGGGCTGTCGTTAACTAAGGTTGGTCTAACCGATCTAGCAGGCGGGGTTGGTGCCGAAGATTTTGGTAGCATACCGAATTTGTTGCTAGGCGGTGGGGTATTAATTAGCGTCGTGCTTATTAGTATTGTCCCTAATAAAGTGATTCGTTCTAGCGCTATTTTTATTGGTCTAATATTAGGCTTAGTTGTCGCCGCATTTATGGGTCGCATTGACTTTTCATTGGTATCACAAGCGCCATTGTTAACAGTACCTGTGCCATTTAAATTTGGTTTTGCTTTTGATTGGCAAGCTTTTATTCCTATTGCCTTTATGTATATCATTACCAGTATTGAGACCGCAGGTGATCTAACGGCAACATCCATGATCTCAGGCGAGCCTATCAAAGGCCCACTCTATGAGAAACGCATTAAAGGTGGGGTGTTAGCCGATGGTGTAAACTCTGCCATTGCGGGTATATTTAACAGCTTCCCTGTTACTACTTTTAGTCAGAATAACGGTGTCATTCAGATGACGGGTATTGCCAGTCGTTATGTTGGCTTCTACGTTGGTGGTATCTTGTTCTTTATGGGTCTGTTCCCCATTCTTGGTGCTATCTTCACTCAGCTACCAAAGCCTGTCGTTGGTGGAGTTACGCTACTCATGTTTGCAACCGTAGCTACTGCTGGTATTCGTATTTTATCAACGGTTAACTTTACTCATCGTAATATTCTGATCATTGCCACCTCTTTGGGTCTTGGTTTGGGCGTCGCTTTTGTGCCTGACGTGTTCGCACAAATGCCACAGATGTTCCGTAATATCTTTGGTTCAGCAATTACGATGTCAGGTGTCATCGCTATTGTTCTTGATACGATTTTGCCGAAGAATTATGGTGTTGAGTATGATACTGAAGAGCAGCATTTAGAAGATGGTCTTAAACCACCTAGACAAAAGGTATCTTAATTTAGAACCTTTGCTTTAAAATAATAGTGTGAATAGGGCGCAGTAAATATATCTTTACTGCGCCCTAAGCTTATCTAGATTGGTGTATAACGACTAGGAGGCTTGCAATTGTCAAAACGAGATAAAATATTTTTTAGTTATATGAAATACATAACTGATGCATTGGTTTTATAGATCAACATACAAAATCAGTATATTTGCTTAAACTTTTATAAGCTTATCAATCTATCTGAGCTAACTTATCGTAGTTTTCGCCTTTATCTCTTTGATAGGTACTGTTTTATTCAATACCACAACCGCGCAAGATAAACGGTACCAAAAAGTCAGCGGCTCGTGCTTCATCTTCTTTATCGTAAGCTTCTTTTTGCATTAAGCCGACGATTTCAGTTTCGAATTCAGCATAACGTTGGGTAGTGGCCCAGATCAGTATTAGTAACTGTAGGGGATCAGCAATACCAATCTTGCCTTGGCTGTACCATGACGTCATCACTTGAGTCTTGTCAAGTGCCCAATCTCTCATCGTTGTTGACATAAAATCATGTAAGTGCGGTGCACCGCCGATGACCTCAATAGCAAATAGCTTATGACGATTGGGGTGGGCAAAAGCTTGATGTAACTTAGTACGTACAAACTTCTCTATGACTGTCTTGGGATCACTATCGACCGTCATAGTGACTAGGCCATCATTCCATTCTTCAATGATGGCGCGCAATACTACTTTGTAAAGATTGCGCTTATTCTTAAAGTAATAGTGAATATTGGCTTTGGGTAGCCCTGCTCGATCAGCGATACCTTGCATGGTAGCACCGCGATAGCTTTGCAGGACGAACTCTTCTTCAGCAGCATGTAAGATAATTGCCTGATTATGGGCGCGTATACTGTGCTGACTTCGATGAAGGGATGTCTCTGTTGCATCTGAATCTTTGAGGTGATTATTTTGAGTCATAACAGTCGTAACCTAGATTATTTCAGGATTTTTACTAAGAATATACGGCATTATCTCTAATATAGAAAATAAATATAACTTTTTTTGGCATATACCGCGACAAATGGAAGTTTTTTGTATAAAATAGTTGACCAAATAGTCAGGTTTTAGCACAATAGACAATATTAGACCAAATATGATTTGATTAATATCACTTTGATAGATGATTTTTCGGTTTAAACTGTCATCAATTAGCAAATGCTAATTTTATAAATTATAAATGATAAGAAAAGGATGTCACTATGAGCTTAACCTTAGCGCAATTCAATCAGTTAGACAATGCAGAGTCTACTGCAACGCTGCTGACTTGCTGTACTAGCAGTGCTTGGGCGAGCAGTTTAGCTGCTGAGCGCCCTTTTAGCGATATTGATGCTATGTTAAGCGCTAGTAATGAGGCGTGGAACAAAGCACAGGCTGATGAGGCCAATTTATTAGAAGCTTTTGATGGTCATCCGCAAATCGGTAATGTTGCTACGCTCAAAGAGAAGTACCGCAATACGCAAGACAGTGCCGCTCACGAGCAATCAGGAGCTAGCGAAGCGGATGATCAAGTCTTAGAGGACCTTGCGCAAGGTAATCAAGACTATCTTGATAAGTTTGGCTTTATCTTTATTGTTTTTGCGACGGGCAAAAGCGCTCAGCAAATGCTAGACCTATTGATGGCTCGTCTACCAAATGATCGTGATATTGAGCTGGCTAATGCTTCAGCTGAGCAAAACAAAATCACTCGCTTACGTATTCAAAAGCTATTTGGTCAAGCATGAATGATCTAAGCACAACCGTTTTACTATAACTAAGCAAAGCTTGCTTGTCGTTATACACTTATTTATGAAACTTAGTCATAAAATCAAATTATTATAAATAAAGGAAATACTATGTCAGCTACTCTATCATCACATATTTTAGACACTCATCTTGGTAAGCCTGCGGCTGATATTGCCCTCACCCTACATCGTATCAAAGATGGTGGCGCAAGTACTTTATTAGCTAATGGTACCACTAACGACGATGGTCGCGTTACCCCAGACAGCTGGCAGTTTGATGCTGCTGTTGATAGCAGCGAGCAGAATCTAAGCGCTGGTCGTTATACCATAACTTTCGATACGCAATCTTATTTTGACACGCAAAAGCTAAAAGCTTTTTATCCACAAGTTATCATTGATTTTGTGGTGAGCGATGACGGTCATTATCATATCCCGCTATTACTTAGCGCGCACGGCTATGGTACTTATCGCGGCTCATAATTAAAAAGCCTTGAGTAGTTAGATGCTCAAGGCTTAAGTAAGCGGCAACAGCCATAGATTAGTACAGATATAAAAAGGCAAGGAAGCGCTTGTAACACCGAGCACGTAAGCAATAATCGTTACAAGTTACCAAGACATAGCAACAAAAAAGGACACTGCCACATGGGCGCATATCTTCTCGATTGGTTAGCATTATTTTTCCGCTGGTTTCACGTTATCGCTGGGGTGGCATGGATTGGTGCCTCATTTTACTTTGTATGGCTAGATATGAGTCTGCAGAAGCCACCCGAATGGAAGGCCAAAAAAGGTATTTCAGGTGACTTATGGGCAGTACATGGTGGTGGGTTTTATGAAATCGCTAAGTACAAGCTTGACCCTGAAGAGATGCCAAAGACTTTGCATTGGTTCAAATGGGAAGCTTATACGACATGGCTGACTGGTGCAGCGATGATGGCTATCGTTTACTACGCCAATGCAACGGCTTACTTAATTGATCCAAGTAAGGTTGATTTTGGTAGTAATATCGGTGCTATTGCTACAAGTATTTTATTCTTACTTGTCACCTACGCTATTTATGAAGGGGTTGTCCGTAGCCGTATCGGCAAAAATAAGATGGTTTTTAGTATCACTATCTTTGTACTGATGATTATTGCCACTTATATTTCATATCAGTTATTTAGTGATCGCGCCTCATTCATTCACGTTGGTGCCATTTTGGGTACGATCATGGCCGGTAACGTATTCTTCGGAATTATGCCCGCTCAGCGTGCGCTAGTAGACTGCGTCCGTAAAGGTGAAAAACCAGGACCAGAAGTCGCAGATTTAGCATTAATGGCCAGAAACCGTTCAGTGATGAACAACTACTTTACTCTACCACTCATCTTTACCATGATTAGTAATCACTATCCAATGATGTATTCTCATGCACAGGGTTGGTTGGTATTGGTATTCGTCGGTGTAATTACCGCAACAGCTCGTCACTACTTTAACCAAAAGCATTTGGGTCATCATCAACCAAAATACTTAATTATTCCAGCAATAGCGACTGTATTGCTCATTATTTGGATGCGTCCTGCACCGATTGAGCCGCTACCTGTTCCACCCGTAGCGGCGGCTCAGCCAGTAGCAGATATTGCGCCACCTACTGGTGAAGCTGTCGTCGCTGGAGCGGCTCCAATTGCAGGCGCTGCGGCTGTTCCTGTAACTGCCTCAGCTGATGATGCGGTGATAGGTGTTGTACAGGCAAAATGTAGCGTTTGCCATATGGCACAACCCACACAAGCAGGATTCAATGCGCCACCAGCGGGTATTATTATTCAGACTCCTGAAGACATGAAAACTTGGAAAGCTAAAATTGTAACTGCAGTACAGACGGGTTATATGCCGTTAGGTAACATCACTCAGCTGACTGATGAAGAGCGCTCACAGATCGTCGCTTATGCTTCAGGGCTATAATATTAAATCTTGACATTTAAATTCTGATAACTCTTATATCTATAAAATAGCCAGTCCATGACTGGCTATTTTTATGGGTAAATAAGCTGGTTTTGATTCTATTTACCTTCATTTTATCTCCCTCTTATACTGGCCAACTAGACACAGATTTGTCTTAATCTCAAATATTATTCATTATTTTGCGTTTTAATAGGTCATTTCTGCCCATTTTCATTGAAATAAGTGAATAATTCTCTTGACCAATAACTGATATATCCTTAAAGTGTTAACAATTAATATATATAATTGTTAACAATATACTATGTGAAGTGTTAATAATATCGTTTTTAGTTGATTTCACTTCACAAGGAGAAAGGGATGTCTAGTGTCAACAAGCAAGGAAATCAGCTTAATAAACAATATGATGGTCAACTCTACGACTGTAAAACTTTTAATCCAGAACGTAAGAACTCAAGGCTCTATAACGAAGACTTAGCCCCTTTGCAGCCTGAGCAGCGTAACTGGGGCTGGTTCTCTATATTTAATGTCTGGTCTAATGATATTCAAAGCTTGTTTGGCTATACCCTTGCTGCCTCATTATTTTTGAGTTATGGCTTGAGCGGTTGGTGGGTGATGGCTGCTATTATCTGCGCAGGCTTTATTGTCATGTTGATGGTAAATTTGACTGGTAAACCTAGTGTCAAATATGGCGTCCCCTTTCCTGTACTGATACGTGCAAGCATGGGAGTCAATGGCGCTAACTTGCCCGCTGTACTACGAGCGATTATCGGTATTTTTTGGTACGGGGTGCAGACCTATTTTGCTTCAACCGCCGTTGCCATCTTACTAGCGGTATTTATGGGTAGCTCAGATAGCACTTTTTTAGGCTTAAACGGTACGGCATGGTTGGCCTTTGTCATCGTCTGGGTTTTTCAGATTATGCTGTTCTGGGCAGGTATAGAGCCTATCAAGCACTTTTTGAACTGGGCAGGTCCACTAGTCTATGTGGTGATGGTCGTATTAATGGGCATGATTTGGTATCAATCAGGCTCAGAGCTGATACCAGCGATCAACTCTATCTTTACTGGCGGTAGCGACTACGCGGGAACATCTCTTCAAGCCTTTACCGCTATTGTTGGGACTATGGTGGCCTACTTTGCCGCTGTGGTGATTAACTTTGGTGATTTTTCACGCTTTTTATGTAGCGAGCGTGATATGCGTAAGGGCAATTTGATTGGTCTACCCATCAATATGCTATTTTTCTCTTTCATTGCTTTAATCATTACCGCAGGAACTTTAGTATTGTTCGGTGAGGCGTTGACTAATCCATCAGATATTGTTGAACGTGTTGACTCACTACCTTTGACTATTATTGCCGCTTTAACGTTTTTTGCCGCTACAGTTGGTATTAACATGGTTGCCAACTTCATTCCACCCGCTTATGATTTAGCAAACTTGTTTCCAAAGCATATTAACTTTCGTCGTGGTGGTTTGATCACCGCTGTGATTGCATTTTTTGTAGGGGCGCTTTGGTTGTCTTTTATTAGTCAGATTGGCATTGTCGGTTTTGTGAATACGGTTGGGGCTATTATCGCACCGTTCTTTGGAATTTTGGTCATTGATTACTATATTATCAGACGCCAACACATTGATATGAATGATCTATTCTCAGACCGTCCAGATGGCGCTTATTACTATACGAAAGGTTGGAATATTCGTGGGCTAATTGCTTTTGCAATCGGTGCACTATTCTCTGTCGCTACCGTATTAATACCTGTATTTGCCAAATTTGAAGGCTATGGCTTTTTACTAGGTGCAGCTATTGGCGGTATTGTTTACTGGGTATTGATGCGGCAGTTCACAGTTGAACCCAATCAGCTGACAAAATAGCTAAAATAGAGAGAATATTAGGATAAATGATATAATATTCTCTTTATTTTTACTTTTATCAATACAAGCTGATAATTTACTTGACCAAATGGTCAGATGCCCTTAAAGTAAAAGCCATAACTGCATTTTGTATCTGCTTATGAGTGTTTAACACGCTTGAGCAACATTCAAAGATTATTCGGCACCTCTTTGCCACCTCATTATCTTCAAGTAACCTCTGTAATTGCTAGATGAAAGCTAAGCGTCTACTATGATGCTTACCATTTATACGCAAGTCTAAATAATTAATTGCTTATTAGAGTTAGGGTCTGTTGAGCATTCATAAATGAGCACTGCTGATAGCTAAAATGGTTCTAGTCTAGGTAAAAATCGCAGGCAATGCAGATGCCTTGGCTAGATTTTTACAACGAATAGAGCAATTTTAGCATCAGCCTGCAAGGACAGGACTCTTTTTTGTCGCTTCGTCATTAAAAAGATCCGCTTAGAATGACTAAACTAGATATTTTTAATCTAGAATCGATTAAAAAATAGTCACTGTCAGTGCCATGATCGAATGTTCAACAGACCCTAACCTCTTACCAATCTAAGCCTAAAAAACTACCGAGTCCTGAGCATAATGACTGCTCTTCATATAAAGGAATATTGACCATGAGCCAAAAAATCACCAGCGATTTTGATCAAGACGCTTATCCTCGCGACCTAAAAGGCTATGGCGAAAATCCGCCTGATCCTAAATGGCCAGGTGGTGCAAAGATTGCGGTACAGTTTGTATTGAATATCGAAGAAGGCGCCGAAAACAGTGTGATTCATGGTGATGGTCAATCAGAACGGTTTTTATCAGATGTACTAGGTACGCCAGAGTTTACCAACCGCCATCAGTCTATCGAGTCGGCATTTGAATACGGTAGCCGTGTTGGTGTATGGCGTGTACTCGATGTATTCAAAGAGTATGGCTTGCCGATTACTACTTTTACTTGTGCCGCGGCAGCTGAGAAAACGCCGCATATCATTGAGCGCGTATTAGAAGATGGTCATGAAGTAGCTAGCCACAGTCTGCGCTGGATCACTTATCAATACATGTACCGTGAGACTGAACGTGAGCACGTGCGCCGAGCGACTGAAATATTTGAGCAGATGTTAGGCAAGCAGCCATTAGGATGGTACACGGGGCGCGATAGCCCTAACACACGCGAGCTAGTTGCTGAACAAGGCGGCTATATGTATGACTCAGACTCTTATGGTGATGAGCTACCGTATTGGTTAGACGTCAAAGTACAAGATGGTGAGGTTATCACTCGTAAACCGCATTTGGTGATACCGTATACGCTAGAGACTAACGACATGCGTTTTTCTTCAAGCCCTGGCTTTACTTATGCTGAGCCTTTTTACCAATATCTAAAAGACAGCTTCGACACTCTATATGAAGAGGGCGATAAAGATGGTAAAAACCAGCCAAAAATGCTGACTATCGGTTTGCATTGCCGTATTATTGGTCGTGCCGGTCGTATCACTGCGCTTAAACAATTTTTGAAATATATCACCAGTAAGCCCGACGTTTGGGTATGCCGCCGCGATGAAATCGCCAAGCATTGGTATGAAAACCATCCAGCCACAGCGGATAACACAGTCAGCTGGATGTAACGTTAACCCTCTTTTATCTTAGCGATTTTACTGCCTTTTTGATAACGGTTTAAGCCGGATATGCATCTGCAGTAAAGTAGCTGATACTGACAATAAGTAAGGCAACATTATGAAAACGACAATAATTGCTCAACCTCTAACTAAAGCGGCATTCGCACCTTTCGGCTCAGTCATTGAGCCTTATGATGATGAAGAAAAATGTCCTGAGAACAGCTGGGATATCAATCGTGGCTACGCTTGTCGTCATGATGCTATCTCAAAAGTTCAAAATGATGGCGGTGAAGTTGGTTTTAGTATTTTTCGTACCAAAAGACGCGATTGCCCTATTACGCTATCCGTTATGGAATACCATCCGTTTGGCAGCCAAGCCTTTTTTTCTATGAACTCAACAGACTATCTAGTTGTTGTAGCCAAAGCTGGCGAGCCACCAAAATCAGCGGCTGATTTAGAAGTGTTCTATGCCTATTCGCATCAAGGCGTGCAGTATGATGCGAATGTTTGGCATCATCCGTTACTGGCACTAAACGCTGATTGCGACTTTTTAGTAGTCGATCGCATCAATGGTGATGGTAATAACTGCCATGAATTGGAGATTGACGACTGGGAAGTTTGCATTGATGTCTCAGCTGAGCAAGCTAAGTCAGAAAGAGCAAAGGCTAATGCTGTTTAGAAGGTGTTCATTAATGTTAAAGCCAGCTAATATAGATTAGCTGGCTTTTTTATGCTCTCAATTTCTAACTATGACCTCATCAAAAAGCGTTAAGCCCATATTGAATCGCTCAGCCTAAACATTATAAACAACTTTGTTCGAGTTGTCTTTTATGGGTTAAAACTCTATAATCCGCCGTTATTTAGATAAGTGCAGTAGCACTCATTTTGTTATTGAAACCCGCTATTCAGATGAGAGTCGTATGATAGACAATAATAGCTTGATATCAGCAAAGCAGTCTTGGATAGGGACTATGCAAATCATTACCGCTGCGATCTGCTGGGGAACCCTTGGTATATTTTCTACTTATCTTAATCAAGCAGGATTTAGTGGTTGGCAAATTACTATTTTGCGTATCGTTACCGCCGCTTTATTAATCCTAGTAATGCTCCCAAAATTATGGTTCTATCTGCGCAAACTAAGCCCAAAACAGTGGGGCGGATTAGCACTACAATCTCTCATTGGTGTGCTCGGCATGTCGCTATGTTACTTCTTTGCCGTCATTTATGTCGGTGCAGGTGCCGCCGTTGCTCTGCTATATACCGCTCCAGTCTTTAGCTTATTATTTTCAGCCATTTTTCTCAATGAATCGATCACTCGCCAGTCTGCCCTATTGGCATTGGTAGCGGTATTCGGTGTCGGTTTGACGATGCTCGGCGATGAAGCTAGGCTCAATTGGGGCGTAGCTTTGGGGTTGTTAGCTGGCGTTTGTTATTCTTTATACGGCGTGCTTGGTAAGCGTGCGATGCACTACGCACATCCTGCCCCTTTAGTGTTTTTTACCTCGATCATTATCAGCGCTGGCGTGCTGTTGTTACTACCTGAAACTTATCATACTTATACTAAGTTATTGAGCTTACCGGTACTGACTTGGGGCTATGCTTTAGGATTAGCGCTCATCGGTACCGTCGTACCCTTTGCACTGTATATGAAAGCATTGGAGAAACTGCCTGCCTCTCGCGCCTCAGTGTTTACTATCTTTGAACCTTTGACCGCTATTGCTTTAGCTATCTTGTTATTGAGCCAGTCGCTATCTGCTATTCAGTATTTAGGTGTATTACTCATTTTACTCGCAGCACTACTCAATGCGCTCCTCAATGGCACTTCTACTCGCGTACCGCGCTGGCTGCAAAGAAGAAAAAGAGTAAAATTGGAGTAAAATTTGTTTTATAATTCAGAAGTCACACTGGAGAATGGTTATGCACGGCTCAAAACTTAAGTTAAGCGTTTTACTTAAGCGCTCAATTACCATCCTACCTCTGCTAATACTGTCACCATTTGCTGTAGCCGTTGCTCCTATACAAGCCAATTTTATACTAGGCATGGATGTGCAAGGACAACGCTTAAACCTTTATAGAGGATGCGGTGAAGGTTATGTTACTTGTGAGAATATGCTGCTAGTAGCCCCAAATTTAGGGCAGCTTTTGCAAATAAGCGAGTATGGCAAGAGGCTAAGCAAAAAGCAGAATACTATCGACCTCTATCCTGCCAAAACCAAGCATAGTATTTGTAAAGACGGCGTCACGCCTTGCGGCTTTCAAGGCTATAACTTTGAGGGCGAGGATTTTAACGGTTTTATAGATACCTCGAAACAGAAGATAACCGTAAATGGCAACTGGACGACGGACACCGCTACTCTGTCTTACCAAGAAAATGCCAGTTATCTGCCGCTAGTTTCACAATCTAAAAGAATCGATCGCTTATACAAGGCCTCAGACAAAGCTTTGAATGACAGCTATCAAACGACTCTCTATGAAATTGGACGACTTTATGGTCAAGGTCAAGCGACTGTGTTAAAAAATGAGCAACGCCAATGGCTCAAAAAACGCTCTGAAATTTGCGGTGCGGATGTCGACCATCTGCCCAGAAACCAAGCGGAGGAGGTCTGCTTCATCCAAAAAAATGACAGTCGACTGAATGATTACTTCTTATGGATTGATTGAAAGCATTTTTATTAAAATATCAGGACTCAATCCGCTGTAAAAAAGCCTGAGTTCGTGGATGAACCGATAACTCAAACATCTGCTCAGCGCTGCCCTCCTCAACCACGTGACCGTCTTCGATCAATACCACATGATCGGCGACATCGCGGGCAAACTTAATCTCGTGAGTGACCACCACCATTGTCCAGCCCTCTGATGCTAGCCGCTTCATCGTCTCAAGTACATCTTGTACTAGCTCTGGATCGAGTGCAGAGGTTGGCTCATCGAATAACAATAATGACGGCTCAATAGCGAGCGCCCGCGCAATACCAACGCGCTGCTGCTGACCACCAGATAGCTGAAACGGATAAAGATCTGCTTTATCGGATAGCCCAACCTTATCCAGCAATGCTAGAGCTTGACTTTGCGCATCAGCTTTACTAGTGCCTTGCACGACTGTCGGACCAAGCATCAAGTTTTGCAAGGCGGTCTTATGCGGAAATAAATTATAAGACTGAAACACCATCCCCGACTTACGCTGCAAGGCGAGCAAAGCTTTTTTATTAGGCTTAGTACCAAAATCTACGCTTAAGCTACCATCATCAAAAGCAATTACACCTTGATCGGGAATCTCAAGGGCATTGATACAACGCAAAAAGGTGGTTTTGCCCGATCCTGATGGCCCTAATATCACCACCACCTTACCTTTATGAATGGTCAAATCGATGCCTTTGAGCACTTGATTATTACCAAAGGCTTTGTGAATATTAGTGACTTGAATCATGACCGCTCCTACTATGCTGGCTGTGCTATTACTTCAAAAATATAAAGTTTCGTATTAACGATTACTTAGCGACGTAACGATCAAGGCGTGTTTCGAGTCGACCTTGGATAGAGGTCAATACTAAACAAATACCCCAATATATAAAGGCCGCTTCGGTATACACCAGCATAAATTCATAGTTACGCGCGGTAATGATTTGCGCTTGTTTAAACAGCTCGGTGACCAGCACTAACGACGCTAATGAAGTATCTTTAACCAAACTAATGAAAGTATTCGATAACGGCGGTACAGATACGCGCAGTGCTTGCGGCAAGATTACATGACGAAAGGTCTGTAAGTACGTTAAGCCAACCGTCGAACCAGCTTCCCATTGCCCTTTTGGGATGGATAAAATAGAAGCACGTACCGTCTCTGAAGCGTAAGCCCCAATATTAAGCGAAAAAGCAATAATCGCCGAAGGGAAAGGATCAAGCTTGACCCCGACACTTGGCAGACCATAAAAGATGATAAATAGCTGTACTAACATCGGCGTACCGCGAATAGCCGACACATAAATACGCGCTAGGCGATAAGCAATCCTATGCAGCCAGCCCGTGCGAGGCACAATACGAATCAGTGCCACACTTAGCGCAATAGCCATGCCTATCGCAAACGATATCAGCGCCAGCGGTATCGAATAGTAGATACCGCCTTTAAGCATGGGCCAAAATGAGCTAATGACAATCTGCGCCCGATCTGGTGTCATAAAGGGCAGTAATGACAGTAAATCAGCGAGCATTGAGAGGATAGATGCTAGCATTACTCTTGCTTACTTATATCAGCGCCGAAGAACTCTTGGCTGATTTTGGTTAAAGTGCCATCCGCTTGTAAAGCTGCCATTGCTTCATCTAATTTTGCCACCACCGCATCATCGCCCTTCAATAACACCAATCCTGAACCACGCTTTTCACTGGCTGGCGCTACTAATTTGATCTCAAGACCACTATCTGGAAAGTTTTTGAGATAATCGAGTACCGCTAGATTGTCATTCATCGTAAAGTCAGCTCGATCTTGCTTAACCAGCTGCACCGCTTGTGCCATACCATCGACTGGTACGATTTCAGCCTCATAGCGCTCAGCAAGCTCGCCATAGTTACTCGATAGTGATTGAGCAGTGCGCAGACCTTTTAAACCTTCCCACGAGCTATAACGGTTATCGTCGGTTGGCGCTAGCACAACTGCACCTGACCAGCTGTAAGCACTAGCTTTATCATATTTAGCTTTACGCTCAGGTGTGGTCAGACTGACTTGATTGGCCACCATATCAAAACGCTCGGAGTCGAGTCCCGCCAGCATCGCATCCCACTGAGTTTCTTTAAACTCAACCGTAACGCCCAACTTGTCAGCGACGGCACGCGTGACCTCAACATCATAGCCAGTAAGCTTACCGCTGACATCATGATAAGTGAACGGCGGGTAAGTACCTTCAGTACCGACATTGATAGTACCGCCATTACTAATACGTTGTAGTAGATCTGATTCACCATTAGCCGTGTCAGCAGCTGTTGAATCAGTAGTATTAGACTGACCACAAGCACTTAATAGTAGCGCACTGACAGCGAAAGTTAACAAAGCACGACGTTTCATAGGATGTCCTTATACAAGTAAGTAAATGGTGTGATAATTATAACTTATAATCTTTATAATTCTAAAAATTGCAAATTGTAGAGGGCAGTTCTGCCTGCATATAGTGTTGCCTATAGACGGATGCTGCCCATAAACGATATGAGTAACCTCATCACAATGTCACAATGTCACAATGTCATAATTTCATAATGTTTGAGTCTGGGTGCTCGATTTGAGGATAGCGAGCGTATTTTTCAATGCTGTTTTTATATAACACTTTATTCTACGAGATTCTTTACAGTAAATTTTGAGCTTATTAGCTGGCAGCTCTAATAGCAAATAACTCATATACTATCGCACATTAAAAAGAATAAACGTACAAAAATAGTGATTACGTAGCAGGGCGTTATAATTCGCCAGAGAACTGATAGCGATCCCCTGCATGCCACATTTTGACAAAAGTCACGACTTGACCTGCTGAATAGGTCTGACGGCATAGTACGAGTGTCGGGGCGTGTAGTGAGATTTGTAATGCCTGAGCAACCTCTTCTGAAGCGGCTAAAGCTCGGATAGTATAGCTACCGCGCTCTAGTGGGCTCTTTGCAATCAAATAGTCACTGGTATTTACCACACTAAAGTCTTGCTCAATAAACTCTGGTACTTTTACCGCATCGACCCAACGCTCTTCGAATTGCATCGGCTGACCATCAGCAAAGTGAATAATCTTTACTTCATATAATATTGGCGCTTCATCGCTATCCTCACCGTTATCCGTAGCTAGTGGCATGGTTGACGCCTTGGCATCAACTATATTGATGTCAAGTGCATTGGCATCAAGCGCATTAGCATCAGACACATCGATATCAAACTTACGGCGTAGCTCACCGTCCAGCATGCTAGCGGTAATACTGCGCTTACTCACGACTTGTGCTTGGTAGTCACGATTGGCTGACTTTAAGTCTTGAGCGATATTGCGTACTTCGACAAAAGTATGATTGAACTGCTGCTGTGCCACAAAGGTTCCCGACCCTTGCCGACGCTCTAATACACGCTCCTCGCTCAACTCTTTTAAAGCGCGGTTCACCGTCATCCTTGACACCCCAAACTCTTCAGCCAATGCCATTTCTGTAGAAATCGCATTACCAGCTTGCCATTTACCGCTATGTATATTATCCAATATCGCATTTTTAATACGTTGATATGCAGGCGTTTTCTTTTTCATAGCGCTCTTCATCTTTGTCATGCTTATCTTTTAACCGTCAGCGTCAATCATAAAAGTATCGCCATAATATCATGCGTATTCACAAAACAGTTTTGTTGATGTCACAACACAACAAATAATTCAAAAAAACCTTGCATGAAAAAACTATCTTTGATAATTTGTATATACAAATTAATTATTGTTTAAAAATTGGCTCAAATAAATAATGGTATCGATATAATCATAAGGAATGATAATGACTGATTCTAAAACAACCCCGATTAGTAAAATGACTCGCCGTGATGAAAGTCGCGATATAGCCGCCCCTACTGGCAGCACCTTAAATTGCAAAAGCTGGCTGACCGAAGCGCCTTATCGTATGCTGCAAAACAATCTACATCCTGATGTCGCTGAAAACCCAAAAAGCTTAGTTGTGTATGGTGGTATCGGACGCGCTGCCCGCAACTGGGAAAGCTACGATCAAATTTTAGAATCGCTTAAAGAATTAGAAGATGACGAGACATTATTAGTGCAATCAGGCAAGCCGGTTGGCGTCTTTCAGACTCACGAAAATGCCCCGCGCGTATTGATTGCCAACTCCAACCTTGTGCCGCGCTGGGCCACGTGGGAGCACTTCAATGAGCTAGATCGCAAAGACTTAATGATGTATGGGCAGATGACTGCGGGGAGCTGGATCTATATCGGCACCCAAGGCATCGTCCAAGGCACTTACGAGACCTTTGTCGAAGCAGGTCGTCAGCATTATGATGGCAGCTGGGCAGGACGTTGGATTTTGACCGCTGGTCTTGGTGGTATGGGCGGCGCGCAACCATTAGCCGCGACCTTTGCTGGTGCGACGTCTCTAAATATCGAATGCCAACAATCCAGTATTGATTTCCGTTTGCGTACGGGTTACGTCGATGTGCAAGCAGACGACCTTGATCATGCTTATGAGCTGATTAAAAAGCATACCGATGCAGGCGAAGCCGTCTCAATCGCGCTACTTGGTAATGCGGCAGATATCTTGCCTGAGATGGTCAAGCGCGCCAATGCAGGAGAGATAAAGCCTGACTTAGTCACTGACCAAACCTCCGCTCACGACTTAATCAATGGCTATCTACCAAGTGGCTGGACCGTTGACGAGTGGAAAGCAGCACAAGAAAATCCAGATCAACACGCTGCCTTAACCAAAGATGCGGCGGCGTCTTGTGCCGTACATGTACAAGCAATGCTAGACCTACAAGAAATGGGGATTCCAACGACCGATTATGGTAATAATATTCGTCAAGTTGCCTTTGATGAAGGAGTTAAAGACGCCTTTAATTTCCCAGGCTTTGTGCCTGCTTATATTCGTCCGCTATTTTGCCAAGGTAAAGGGCCTTTCCGCTGGGTAGCGTTGTCTGGTGATCCAGAAGATATCTATAAGACCGATCAAAAGATCAAAGAGCTGTTCCCAGAAAATCAGCATATTCATCGCTGGCTAGACATGGCGAAAGAACGCATTCAGTTTCAAGGCTTGCCAGCGCGTATCTGCTGGTTAGGTCTTGGTGAGCGCGACAAAGCAGGACTTGCCTTTAATGAGATGGTTAAGAACGGCGAACTCAAAGGCCCAATCGTTATCGGCCGTGACCATTTAGATACAGGCTCTGTTGCCAGCCCTAATCGCGAAACTGAAAGCATGAAAGATGGCACAGACGCTGTCTCTGACTGGGCACTATTAAACGGTATGCTCAATGTGGCAGGCGGCGCCACTTGGGTGTCCTTGCATCATGGCGGCGGCGTTGGTATGGGCTATTCGCAGCACTCTGGTATGGTGATTGTCGCTGATGGTACGGATGCAGCCGCCAAGCGCTTAGCGCGAGTACTAGTCAATGATTGTGGCTCAGGAGTCATGCGCCATGCCGATGCAGGCTATGAGCTAGCGATTAAAACAGCGAAAGAATACGGCTTAAACTTACCAATGATTAAATAGCTTAAGCGATTTCTATTTTATAAGAATAAATAACTCTATAACATATGACATTAGGAATACCATCATGACTACTATTAAGAAACTTGTTCTAAACCCTCGCCAACTTAGCTTCGAGATGCTGCGCGATATTTATGAGCGACCTGTCATATTGACGCTACCCGATAGTGCTTATGAAGCAATAGATGCCTCACACGAAGATGTACAAACGATTATTCGTCGCGACAAAAGTGCGTATGGTATCAATACCGGCTTTGGCTTGTTAGCAAAAACTCGTATCAGCGATGATCAGCTTGAGCTACTTCAGCGCAATTTGATTGTGTCGCATTCTGTTGGTACTGGTGAGGCGCTACCAGACGGCGTGGTACGATTAATCATGGTCATGAAAGTGGCTAGCTTATCGCAAGGTGTGTCTGGTGTACGTCGCGAGGTAGTCGATAGCCTATTGGCCTTGATTAATAATCAAATTACGCCACACATTCCAGTGAAAGGCTCTGTCGGCGCATCAGGCGATTTAGCACCGCTATCACATATGACACTCGCTATAATGGGTGAAGGCGATGTCTATGTTAATGGTCAAAGTGTACCCGCGGCTGACGCGCTAGCTCAGCATGGTCTTGAGCCAATTACCCTTGCGGCTAAAGAAGGCCTTGCGCTCATTAACGGTACTCAGGTGTCAACGGCACTGGCATTGCGCGGATATTTCCTAGCGCGCGATTTGCTTGAGACGGCAACTATCGTCGGCTCCATGTCTATTGATGCCGCTAAAGGCTCAGACTCGCCATTTGATGCGCGTATTCATGACGTTCGTGGTCATCATGGTCAAATCGAAATCGCCAAAGCACATCGTCAGCTGATCAAAGGCAGTGCCATTCGCGCCTCGCATGATGGTGAGCAAGACGATAGAGTACAAGATCCTTATTGCTTACGTTGCCAGCCGCAAGTTATGGGCGCATGCCTTGATATCATCAATCAAGCCGGTCAAACTTTATTAATAGAAGCCAATGCGGTCACTGATAACCCGCTGATTTTTAACAATGAAGATGGTCCTGTTGCTATATCAGGCGGTAACTTCCATGCTGAGCCAGTCGCCTTTGCCGCAGACATTTTAGCCTTGGCGATTGCTGAGATTGGCTCTATGTCTGAGCGCCGTGTGGCTTTACTCATTGATGCAACCTTGTCAGGTGGCTTGCCGCCATTTTTAGTTGACAATGCTGGGTTAAACTCAGGCTTTATGATTGCCCATGTGACGGCAGCCGCACTCGCCTCCGAGAATAAATCTATCGCCCATCCTGGTAGTGTCGATAGTATCCCGACTTCTGCCAATCAAGAAGATCATGTGTCAATGGCGACTTATTGCGCACGACGTCTCTATGAGATGGCGCATAATACCGCAACGATTATCGGTATTGAGCTATTATCTGCAGGTCAAGGTATCGACTTCCATCGCGGACTAGATACCTCAGAGCCGTTACAAACAGCGCATCAGAAGCTACGCGAGCACGTGACTTTTTATGATAAAGATCGCTACCTAGCACCTGATATTGAAGCCGCCAAACAGCTGGTATTAAATGGCATCCTTACTGAGCATTGGCAGTCATTGCGTAGCGATTGGTATCTGTATAAATAGCTCGTTGATGAAGAGTAGAGAGATAAACGATGATAACGACTTCCGTAAACCACAACCATGCTGATATGACCCGATGGACAGGACGCGCAGAGCCGTTTGAGACTGCTCGTGCCCGCTATTGGTATCAACTAGCACAACCTTATGCGTTTGCTACTCTTGATAATAAAGGGCAGCGCATTGGGCTGGTTGGTTTCGCCTGTGATCAAGGTGTGCGTCGCAATCAAGGACGCGTGGGTGCCAGAGCAGCGCCGCCTTTGATTCGTAGCGCATTTGCGGCATTGCCCATTATCGCTGAGCTGCAACAGCGCTTTGATAGTGAGATGCCAACCTTGCTTGGTGATGCAGGTGATATTCATTGTCACGATAGCGATAGTTTTGCCGCGCAAGTTCTTGAGCAAGCCCAGCAAACCTACGCGGATGTCGTCAGTGATATTATTAAGCGAGGCGGTCTGCCTATCGGTTTAGGCGGTGGTCATGCGATTGCCTTTGGTAGTTTTTTGGGACTGTGGCAAGCGTTACAGCAGATAGACGCCACAACCCATAAAACATCTACACCTAGCAAATCTACACCTAGCATTGGCATTATTAACTTTGATGCGCATCTTGATATTCGTCAGTCTGATGTCGCAACGTCTGGTACACCATTTCGTCAAATCGCAGAACATCTTACTGATCATGAGCAAGCGTTTCATTATTGCTGTATCGGCGTTAGTCGGTTTTCCAACACTGCTGCTCTCTTCGACCGCGCTGAGCAGTTAGGCGTACATATTATTAGTGATGAAGACTGCACCAATAAGAAATGGAAAAAAATTGCAGATCAAATTGAGACCTTTATCGACCAAGTTGATGTGGTCTACTTAACTATTGATATGGATTGCTTGCCCTCAAGCGTGGTGCCTGGTGTCAGTGCGCCAGCAGCGTATGGCATTGCACTTAGTTTCGTTGAGCGTGCGGTCAAGATTATCATGGCATCAGGCAAAGTAAAAATGGCCGACATTGCTGAAGTCAACCCCACTTATGATACTGACCAACGCAGCTGCAAAGTCGCCGCTCGACTATTGGCAACCATCATTGAGCAGCATTTATTCACCTTATAGCTGGTTTACAAATACCCAGCGCCTAGCAGGAGCCTATTATGACTACCTCTACCGTACAGACCCCTATCGATAGCGCCACGATGACCTCGTTTGATAACGTGATTATCAATGCTAATCTCGCCACATTCTCCAAACAATACGGCTTTGATATCTATAGCGACAATCAAAACGACAACCAAAGCAATAATCAAACTAAAAGTACACCTTATGGACAGCTAGAAAATGCGGCTATTGGTATTCAAGATGGCAAAATTGCATGGATTGGCACTCATGAAGAAATAAAGACACACCTTGCTCATTATAAAAACGATCAAATCAAAGATGTCGATGGCAACTGGGTAACGCCCGGACTCATCGATTGTCATACGCATCTGGTTTATGCTGGTAATCGCAGTAATGAGTTTGAAGCGCGTTTGCATGGTGCCAGTTATCAAGATATCGCAGCACAAGGCGGCGGTATTGTCTCGACCGTTAGCGCCACCCGCGAAGCTAGTATCGATGAGCTATTTGCGCAAAGTGAAAAGCGACTTTTGGCACTACTTAAAGAAGGTATAACCAGTGTCGAAATTAAATCTGGTTATGGCTTAGATTTGGATACTGAGCGCAAAATGCTAACGGTTGCGCGCCAGCTCGGCGAAAAGTATAACATCGAAGTACGTAAGACTTACCTAGCTGCGCATGCCCTGCCGCCTGAGTATAAAGGTCGGATGGATGACTATATTGAGCAAGTTTGCCAATGGCTGCCGATTTTACATAGTGAAGGTTTGGTCGATGCAGTAGATGGTTTCTGTGAAAATATTGCTTTCAGTACTGAGCAGATTAAGCGTGTGTTTGAGGTTGCACGCTCATTAGATTTACCTGTCAAGCTGCACTCTGAGCAATTATCTGATATAGGTGGCAGTGCTTTAGTCGCTGAATATCAAGGACTATCAAGCGATCACTTGGAGCACTTAGCAGAAGTCGATATCGAAAAAATGGCCGCCAGCGACACCGTAGCGGTACTATTGCCAGGGGCGTTTTATACTTTGCGTGATACCAAGCTGCCACCCATTGATAGCTTACGTAAGCATAAAGTAGCTATGGCAATTTCTACCGACTGTAATCCGGGTACCTCACCACTCACCTCATTATTGTTAGCAATGAATATGGGTAGTACGCTATTTTTTATGACGCCAGAAGAGGTACTTGCTGGCACGACTACTCACGCTGCAAAAGCACTGGCGTTATCCAATAAAGGCCGTATAGAAGTCGGCTGTGATGCTGATTTGGCATTATGGGATATCACTCGCCCTGCCGACTTGAGCTACCTGATCGGCTTAAACCCTATTATTGGTACTATGATTAAGGGTCAATGGCGCAGATAACATTTCTATAAACCGCTATGAACTCTTATAACGTGAAATGAACGCTAAACGAATAACTAACGCAAGTCATCAACAACTGCTAACATAGCAATTAACGATGCCTCACCTAACTGAATACAGCGCTCTGGTGACCAACCCATTTCCAAATCGGGCAAGTTATCATTATCTTTAAAAGGCATTTCTAGAGTATTGGCGAGGCAATCAAAACGTTCGGCAACCCAGTTGGTGGCGAGAGTCATATTTGCTTTGCCTGGCGCATTAACCTTATAACCAACCTCAGACTGAAAATCGGCACTGGCTAACTTTAATACTTCTGAGAACCTATTACGTAGATGTTCGAGGCGGTCGTTATAACTTGGTGTACCTTCAGAGCCAGCAAGGAAGACGAAAGGTAGTGTTTCATCACCATGCACATCATAAAACAAGTCTACCCCAGTTTTCTGCATTTTATCAATTACGTGGAACACCTCGGGGCTTTTTTCTAAGCTTGGATTTGACCATTCACGATTAAGATTAGTGCCAGCCGCGTTAGTCCGCAAGTGACCGCGCACACTACCGTCAGGGTTCATATTAGGTACGATATAAAAGTTAGCTTTCTCTAGTAGTAGCTTGCCAGTGGCGTTATCACTATCGAGCAAGCTATGCATCAAACCCTCGACTAACCATTCAGCCATCGTCTCCCCTGGGTGCTGACGCGCTGTGATCCAAATGTTGCGTTTACTGACATCACCATCGCCAATTTTGACCAAAGTTAAATCGCGCTTATCAAGGGTTTCACCTAAATGCTCTAAGCTCACTAAAGGATGCGTTTGTACTGCTGCCAACAGATCTTGATGGCGCTCATAGCTGTAAGGAGCAAAATAAGCAATTTGAATAGTCTCACATTCCATATTCGCCATTATGGTTAATATGCCATTTTTATAGGAGGTTGGCAGTCGAAACCAATGCTGACGATCGAATGACGCAACCGCTTGGTAATCGTCCCACCCTTTGGCATACGCTGCCTCCCCTGCATTAACAATATTAAGCACGTATTGCTCACCAACTTGACCTGTCAGTCGAAAGTTAAACCACTGAAAAAACTCGCCACCAACATCGGGACGAATAGCCAATTCAATACTCTTTTTATCATTCAAACTGATAACGTCAATATTACCTGAATCGAAATTAGCAGTGATACGCATAAAACCTCCTTAATTATTTCTTATAACGTTAATTGCTTTAAATAATAGCACGTCCTAAATTTTTATAAAAAAATCCATGAAAAAAAACTTAGCCTTAATACAGTCATTTTTTGACACAAAAAAACCGCGCTTATCAATAATGATAAACGCGGTTTTAGTGACTTAGCTTTCAAATAAAGCGATTAGTTTAGGATACCAAACGCCACTAGAGCGTCAGCGACGCGCTTAAAGCCCACCATATTAGCCCCAGCCATATAATCGATATAGCCATTATCTGTTTGACCATACTGCTCTGAAGCACCCGCGGCACTATCATGAATATCTTTCATAATGACTTTTAGACGCTCGTCTACTTGCTCAAAAGTCTTATATTGACGCACTGAGTTCTGTGACATCTCAAGCGCTGATACGGCAACGCCGCCTGCATTAGCCGCCTTACCTGGCGCATAATGTACGCGATGATCACGCACATAATCGACAGCATCAGCAGTTAAAGGCATATTAGCCCCTTCAACGATATATTTGACGCCGTTATCGACTAACTGCTTAGCTTCATCTTCGTTGACTTCGTTCTGAGTCGCTGAAGGAATAGCGATATCCGCTTTAAACTGCCAAGGCTTTTGACCCGCTAGCCATTTACCGCTGCCAAACTTAGTCACATAATCGGCCAAGGGCTTATTCGCAGCTTTTTGTGTTTTTAGCCAGTCGAGTTTCGGTTTATCAAAGCCGTTTTTATCATGCAAAGTACCTTGCGAGTCAGATACGGTAATTACTTTAGCACCTAATGCAATGCACTTTTCAGCAGCATGTAGTGAGACATTACCAGCGCCTGAGACTAGCACGGTTTTGCCTTCAATAGCTTCGTCTTGCGCTTTTAGCATGTTCTCCAAAAAGTAAACCGCGCCGTAACCTGTGGCTTCGGTACGCATCAAGCTACCACCAAACCCAACGCCTTTGCCTGTGATAACACCAGTAGACTCGCGAGTTAGGTTTTTATACATGGCAAACATATAGCTGACTTCGCGACCGCCAACCCCAATATCGCCCGCGGGTACATCCATGTCTTTATTGATGTAATGATAGAGTTCACGCATAAAGGCGTAACAAAAGCGGCGAACCTCAGAATCTGACTTACCTTTAGGGTCAAAATCAGAGCCACCTTTACCGCCACCAATTGGCAAACCCGTTAAAGCGTTTTTGAAGATTTGCTCAAAGCCTAAGAATTTTAAGACCGATTGGTTGACAGTGGGGTGAAATCTCAGACCGCCTTTATAAGGCCCTAATGCATTACAAAACTGTACGCGCCAGCCACGGTTAACCTGTACTTCGCCTTTATCATTTTCCCAGTTAATACGGAAGTTAAAAATACGATCAGGTTCAACCAAACGCTCAAATACTTTGAACTCTTCGTATTCAGGATGAGCGTCGTATAAGGGTTGGATAGTAAGGGCAACTTCTTTTACCGCTTGAATAAATTCATACTGATGGGAATAGTGGGCTTCGAGCTTTTCGATGGCTTGACTTATACTCATATATTTTCCTTAACCATAAAACGTGGGATTAAAAGAGCGTGGGATTTTATTCGCATACGTCCGCGCAACGGACCATCACAATATCTAGGGTCTGTTTGATCATTCGACCGTGGCACTGACAGAGACTATTTTTTGAATGTTCAAAAGACCCTAATAATATTGAGGCAAAATCATTTTTTTAGTGATGCAATATAATAGGTACATAAAAACTGGCGGGATTGAATACTAACACTCTAAACAACCGATAGGTCATGCTCAGTTAGATATTAGGATCTACTAGAAATAGGAGCCGCGAACAATATTACACCAATAATGTCTAATGTGCATAATTTTACGCAAAAACGGCTAAATGCTCAACTTATGGTATTTAATCTACCTTGCCGCTCAAAAAAGTCAATAGCTTATGTTAATAAAGTTATTTTTCGGCATGACAACTAATTAGAATAGCTAGAGCTTAAGCGGCATAAGTAGTGGTATAAGTATCAAGATTGGTCATCCTTGATTAGCTACTTAAGCAAACTGCCACTGCTCCCGCGTTATCTTATATAACACATGCTCAGCGAGCCTGTGATTAGGTTTGAGCATTGGATGACAAAAGTTGTCTTGCATATCTGTCATACCTAGGCGCTGCATAACCTTTTGTGAGGGCTCATTAATCACTGAGGTAAAAGCTACGACTTCGTTTAGTTGTAGCGTCTCAAAAGCAAACTGTAACGCGGTTTGTGCCGCCTCAGTAGCATAGCCTTGACCCCAATAGTCTTTATGCAATCGCCAAGCAATCTCAATACTGGGTGCGAATGGTAGGTCAGCGTGAGTGTGATTAAGACCAACAAAACCTATAAAGCGGTCAGCTTCGCTTGCGCACTCTTTAAGACTTACTGCCCAAAAGCCCCAACCTTTATCTTTTATGAGCTGTTGGCATTTATTCGCGATCGTATCGCTTAATTTAGGTGATAATACTTTAGGAAAATAGCGCATCACCTCAGGATCGGCATTAATCTGAGCGAATATCGCAAAGTCGCTGGCCTGCCATTGACGCAGATAAAGGCGTGGGGTTTGTATTGTATGTATTTTCATAATCACTCAATCAAATTTAACTTACACATTCACTTTATACTTTAAATCTTGGACTTCATCGCCCGTCATACCTCGAAAACCCCAACAGTGCGCAGGCTGCTCTTTTATAGTAATTTCAATATCTATCGACGCAATATTCAGCTGCGCTTCGATTTGTGCAAAGAGCGCTTTAATCAATGCCTTTTTGGTCTCAATAGTGCGCCCCTCCATCATATTTATCTCAATCACAGTATAGGCCGCGCTTCTATCGGCAGGATAATAGAAGTCCTCAGTATCTAAGGGTATAAAACGCTGCGCGCGCTTATCTTCAGGCAGACCTAATATAGACTGCATACAACCATGAATCACCTTAGATAACTGGCGTTTGATAGGATTTAGTTGCTCTTTGATACCGTAAATTATGATCATAGTCGCTTTGGCTATCTTATTTAAATAAAAAAATTAATTCACTACCGTAACATTCATAGCTAGCGCCCAGTCTCTACCGTTATCCTCACAGCGTGGGCACAAGTAGTCGGCCTCTGATAAATGAGTCACGTAACCACAATCCATACAGGCATAACAAACGGTTGTCTCTACTTGCTCGACTGGCTGATACCGCTTAGGAAATAGCGGTAGACCGTAGCGCACTTGCTCATCGGTATAAAGCAAAATGCTTAGCTTGCCATCGGTCTCTAGCAATCCTGTACGCACTTGTCCTAAATGCTCTACCCCTTGCTGGCGCATCTCTGCAAAGAACTCATCGTGCGACATTTTACCTTTTTTGATTTTATCGAGTACCAGCTGCCCGTCCTCGACGATATATATTGATCTGCCCTCTAATAGATCTTCAAAGGGCTGATACTTCATCATGATCCAAGTGCACAATCGATAAAGTGCAATCACCGTGCTCATGATAATGACTGCTTGAATAATCGGTAAGTCTTCGGTAAACATCGGATCGCCTGCAATAGAGCCAAGCGATAAAATGATGGTCAATTCAAAGATGGAGAGTTGACGGACACCGCGTTTGCCCGTAAAACGCAGAAATATAATAATCATGCTAAACATGACAACTACACGGATAAATATCTCAAGAGCAAACGCCCATGTGGTGTCATGAATAAAGATACTGACCCAATCCATATCAATCCTTCTCAATTAACTGTAGAAATTCTCGCTCTGCAAGGATTTGAATTTCGATACCCTCATTAATTAGCGCCTCTACTTTGCGCTGTTTACTACTTTTCTCACTATCCTTTAGCTCTACTGAATCATTGGACGATTCATCTTGGCTACCGACCACTAGATAATTAAGCTTTTTAGAAGCGCCTGCTTTTACCGTAAAGCCTTGTTTGGCAGCCAACTCTATGATTTCCTCGCGACTGATACCTAAGCTGCCTGTAAAACAAATATTAAGACCTGCATAGCGTCCAGAGGTATTGCCTTGCATCGCATTGACTGTAGGATAGCTGTTATTGACATAGTTAACTTGACTAGCAGTATTGGCTGAACTTTGCTTGATATTCGCTCTAGAGCGCCCACGCCTGTTGTAACTGCGTTTAGATTGGCTAACATTGACATAGTCTTTTATAGAGTCGCTATTCTCGCGCAAAATAGTGATGACGACATATCCGCAAGCTTTAGCATCCGCTAGCGCATCATGATGCTCGAACTGATAGTTGAGTAGATTACAGACATTAGCCAGATTATAGCCTTTATAGGCAAACTGGCTAAATGTTCGACGCACCAGTACTGTAGCATCGACCCAAGGCCAATTAGGATTCGGCAAATGATAACGAGTAAGACATTCTTTTAGCGCCCGTTGATCAAACAAGGTATAGCTCACTACTATAGTGTCAGCCACGAAGGCCAATATCTCATCGAATACTTCAATAATAAAGGGCGCATCCGCTACTTGCTCAGCAGTGATGCCATGGATACCGATATTAAGCGCGTCAAAGTCAGCTTGTGGATTAACAAGCGTGCAGTAACTATCGATAAGCTTGCCATTAGCATATTTAGCTAGCCCTATCTGGCAGATAGAGCCAACATTATTATTAGCGGTCTCGACATCAATGGCAACGAAATCCATTATCCTTATCCTTACTTAAACGCTTTAAGAGCGCTGATTGAGCTTGTTAACGCTACTGGCGATCAAACTCACCATAACCATGCCCATGATAATTAAAATCAGGGACATCGTATGCGCAGCTTCATAATTGAGCGCTTCTACTTGCTCATAGATAGCGATGGATACCACTTTGGTCTCGCCAGCGATACTGCCACCGATCATCAGTACCACGCCAAACTCGCCAATAGTATGGGCAAAGCTAATCAAGCTGCCAAGCACAATACCAACGCGAGCTTGTGGTAGCGCTATAGTCATAAAGCGGCGTAAACGATTGGGTTCTAATAGGCTGGCAACCTCCATCACGCTTTTGGGAATACGTAAGAACTGCGCATAGACTGGCTGAATATAAAACGGTAGGGAATAAATAATAGAGCCGACCACCAAACCCTCAAAGGTAAAGACTAGCGCGCTAATATTATGCTCGCTTAGCCATTTGCCCATACCGAAATTTGGACTTAATAATAGCAATAAATAAAAACCGATAACCGTTGGCGGTAACACTAAAGGCATTGCGATAATGCCCATCAATATAATCTTAAGGCGTCCTACTAGCCATCCTCGGCTCGGCTTGGCTAGCCAATAAGCTAACGGCGTGGCGAATAATAATAGTAACAAAGTGGTGACGCCAGCAAGCTTAAGACTGACCCAAAATGGCGTCAACATCGCTGAGATAAGAGTTTGATCTATCATAGGGTCACTGCTAGGGTCTGTTGAACATTCATAAATGAGCTCTGCTGATAGCTAAAATAGGTCTAGTCTAAGGAAAAATAGCAGGTAATGCTCATTGCATTGGCTAGCTGATTTTAGTTAGACGGTTACAACGAATAGAGCGATTTTAGCATCAGCCTGTAAGGACAGGACTCTTTTTTGCCGATTCGTCATTAAAAAGATCCGCTTAGAATGACTAAACTAGATATTTTTAATCTAGAATCGCCTAAAAAATAGTCACTGTCAGTGCCATGATCGAATGTTCAACAGACCCTAGTTATTCAGGGCTACTTTATCATACTGGATTTTGGCGCTATAAAACCAATACGGTATATAAGGTAATATATTTATGCAAAGATATGGCGCTTCTAGTATAGATTTTGCACAGTTTCTATCCCACTTACAGACAACCAATCAAAAAATTATCCTAGCGACATTTTAGGTTCTATTTAACTTCAAGATGATTATATCTTAAAAGCTAGCCTTTACTTAACTGCCAAATATCCTGCATCCGCAAAGTACTGTTGTCCAGCAGGTGATAATAAATAACGGGTAAAGTCAGTTGCCAGTGCCGCATCACTAAGTACGATACCATCTTGCAAAATAGCAGGATAAGACTCTACTGGTAGGGTATAAAATTGCTCGGGCGTGGCTTTAATAGCTGTAACTTGAGACTGCGCGACAAAGCCATAATCGACGCTGCCTGTATTAGCGTATTGAAAAGCTTGACCGATGTTTTCTGCCTGGATAATTCGCTTTTGAGTGTTTAGCAAGTCATAAATATTTTGCGTTTGTAGATAGGCTCTTGCAGAAGCACCATAAGGCGCAAGATCAGGGTTGGCAATCGTTATCTTCGCCTCTGACTGCTCTGCTAATAACGCGGTGAGTGTAGTCTCATTTAGAGTGCCAACAGGCTTATGAACATTATTAGTAGTGCTGTAAAAAGCCAGCTGCCCTTGCGTATAAGTAAAAGGTTTAGTTTGAGCAGCATCTTCTACTCTCTCGCTAACCCATCTAGCGGGGAAATCTTGATTCGCCGAAAGATAAATATCATAAGGCGCACCTGCGATCATCTGTGCATATAGCTTACCAGATGAAGCAAAGGTCAGCTCAATATCTTGTGCTGTTAAGTTATTCTCAGCGTTATAAGCTTCTACTATTTTAGGTAATACATCAGATAGATTCGCAGCAGCAGCGATGCGTATTTTCTCAGGCTGGCTGGTCGTTTCATTAGCAGCAGCTTCATCTTTAGAAGTATCTTGGGTGCTACACGATGCTAACGTAAAGACTAAGCAAGTAGATGCAGCAAAGATTGATGCTATTTTAATACTCAAAGCCTTGCTCCTAAATTTTATTATCATTGGTTATTTTTATAATTTCTTTCTCAAAAACCGCACTTTTTGAAAATCAATGCTAAAACGACTAAGCAAAAATAGTCTCAAAACTATTCATGCTTAGCCGTGATAATCTATCTCTACATTTATTTAAAGTTCAAAATTTAGCTATAACAATCGGTGCGCTGGGCGCACCCTACAGCTATTCTTGCTAAGCTGTTTCAGCTTATTCATCAAGTTAAATATAAGTAACGATAGTAAACCTGTAGCGTGGGTGGCAACTCACGATTTATAACTCAATCATTAACCGTTGTTACTCAGCCATTGTTACTCAGCCATTTCGAAGGCTCATTGTCGTAATACTCTTGCTTCCATACAGGTATATCCGCCTTAATGGTATCAAGTATCCAGCGACAGGCATCAAAGGCTGGATATCGATGGGCTGATACCACGCCAATCCATACCGCTATATCGCCAATCTCTAGCTCGCCAATACGATGAAGAGCAATAGCATGAGTAATCTCAAACTTACGCTTGGCTTCTTCTATTATCAGTCGACCCTGATTAATCGCTAAATCTTCATAGCCGTAATAAGTCAGACGCTCAACGCTCGTGGCATTATTATGATTGCGCACCCGACCTTCAAAACTGACAAACGCGCCGCAGCTATCACTGTCTAGCATGGCTTTGAGTCTATCTTCATCAATGGCGATATCTAATAGCGCAAAACCATCGCGTTCAGCTAGTGCATAGATATCATCAACGCTCCGCTTAGTAGTCATTGACTGACTATGAACATTTTGCTTATCGTCTTTTATAGAATCTGTCATTTAACCACCTGCTACTGGCGTAATAAAAACCACGCTGTCGCCATCATCGATACTATCTGACCACTTGGCAAAATAATCATTTACCGCGACTTTTAGCTCCGACTGCTCACGACTAAAATTATATTTTTGATTTAGTTGCGCGTATAGCTCAGTTAACGATGTTGACTGCTGTACAGTGACTTTTTCTTCATGACAATTGGCTTCATCTGCTAAGCTGGCAAAGTAGAGGACGTTAATCGTTTTAGTACTATCTATTGCTTGATTCTCTTCTATAACACTCATTTTATTTTCCCTTCTGTACAACCTTTAAACCAGATACTTTATAAATCTTAACCATGTTGATAATCAGACTTACCACCTGTCTTAGTAATCAGGCGAATATTATCTATAGTAATATCGTGGGAGATCGCTTTAGTCATATCATAGATAGTCAAACAAGCGACGCTTACTGCCGTTAGGGCTTCCATCTCGACACCCGTTTTATGAGTCACTTTAACACTGGCATTGACCGTAATAGCGTGCAAATTATCATCATAGTCAAAGCTTAAACCAATCTTATCTAACGGCAGTGGATGACAAAGCGGGATCAAATCATGAGTACGCTTGGCTGCCATAATCCCAGCGATATGTGCCGTTTGGGTGATACTACCCTTTTTCGTCATACCATCAGCGGCTTTAATCTGCTGATAAATACCACTGGGAAAGCTGACTTGCCCTTGCGCATTAGCCTCACGAGTGCTGGCGGTCTTACTACTGACATCGACCATATGAATATCGCCATCGCTGTCTAAATGCGATAGCTTATGCGGTAGCTTGGAATCAGCTAAGCTGGTTTCATTATTATGTTTCAAAAAGAGCTCTCACTTTCTTATTAGCGATAAAATTTATAAATCGTATAAAGCGCTGCAGGCACGCTTAAAGTCTGTAGGCGTATTAAAATTGGTCAATAACTGTTGTTTTTCTAACACTGGAACGGTTTGAGCGATAGGCTTAATAAAGCTCATTACCTTGCGCTCGCCACTATCAATATAAGCACGCAGAGCAGGCTCAATACTTAAGCGATAAAGTCCTAGTAGCGGATATAAATGCGAGTCATCAGTTAGGCAAAGTACTGACTTACTATTATCAATATTTAAAGCAATGTCAGGGTTAAGTTGCTGCCATAGCTCATGCGCGTTGATTAAGCTATCGCAACTAATCACCAGTAACCATGACTGCTTATGCTCTAGATTGACATCGCGGGCATTATTCAAATTTTGTAATGCAGATTCAATCGCGACAAGTGGCCCTTTCGTCGCCTCAGCTTTATCGTTATCTACAATAGATATAGATTGATAATCATCAATCTGAGTAATCGACAACTCTGGGTTACTTGCTAATAACTTAACATCGACTGCAAACTCACGACCATTATCCGCAATCATAATCGGCACGTTAAGCTGAGCCGCTTGGCGCACGTGGTAATCGAGCAATCGCTCATCGGTAGGCAAAGTTAGTAAAGCTTTCGGCGACCCCATACGCTGAGACGCCCCACCCGCTAAAATGACTACGCCTGCCAATTTATTTAAGCTGTCTGAACTATCTAAATTATTGCTCACCGATTATACCTTTCATGAAAACTCGAATAACAAGGAAAACGAGCATAAGTACTACTGATTGTAGGCTAAACGAGTTTGACACCGTTAATCGTGTTCTTTGAACTTGGTATTAATTATGGCTAGGGTTAGCTCTCATAAAGTGCGCCACAAAATTACAGGGCCGAGTACGGCTATCAAACTGCTCTTTAAGTATCTGCTCCCAACCCGTGCGACACGCGCCTGTCGAGCCTGGTAAGCAAAAAATACCTGTGCTATTCGCTATGCCAGCAATCGCCCGCGACTGTACGGTTGACATACCGATATCATCTTTTGAGATCAGACGAAACATCTCACCAAAGCCATCGATAGACTTATCAAATAATACGCTAACCGCCTCAGGCATACTGTCGCGAATAAAGAAGCCCGTGCCGCCCGTGGTAATAACCGCATGGACGTCAGGATTAGCAATCCAGCCACTAATAACCGCGCGAATCTGATAAATATCATCCGTAATGAGCTGACGATCAGCTAAGTTATGACCCGCTTCAGTTAAGCTATCCACTAAATATTGCCCTGAAGTATCTTGCTCCAAAGTACGACTATCAGAAACTGTTAAAATTGCAATATTAAGCGGAGTAAATTGGGCAGCAGGCTTAGACATAATTTTTCCTAATAATTCTCTATAATTTATAACTAGTTGTAATTCAAAATGAAGCGTTTACTAACCACCGATAATCGATAAGTTGTGCATAATGCCACTGTTGGACTCGTGCAAATGATGGTGTTCAGGTTTAATTGGCATAAAGCTGTGTAGCGTATTGACTAGACCTGGTACATCATTATTTTGTAGAAATGGACGAATATCGTAGTTGCCCTCATCGAATAGGCAGAGATGAACTTTGCCCTGACTACTAACTCGCAAGCGATTACAATTGTCACAAAAATGCGCAGCATAAGGCGCAATCATGCCGATGCGTCCTAGATAATCGGGATGGCTGTATTCAATCGCAGGGCCATCAGCGCTACCTCGCGCATGCGGCTGCCAGCCATGCTCAAGCAGGTAATCAGTAATTAATTCAGATTGTGCATGCTGGGCAAAAAACAAATCGCTATTATCACTAGTCTGCATAAACTCTATAAATCGATAAGTCACTGGACGCTGTTTGACATAGTCCATCGCTGTGACTAAATTCTCAAAAGCCGTTTCTGCCATTAAGATACTGTTTATTTTTAGCTTGATATCGGTGGTTTCTAACAGCTTATCCATATCAGTAATGAGCGCGGGCAAAGTATTAAAACCTGTCATTTTATGAAAAGTCGCGGCATCAAAGCTATCCATACTGATATTAAGCTGGTTCAGCCCTGCCGCTTGCCAATTGGCTAGATGTTTACCTAGCTTGTAACCGTTACTAGTCATCGCAACTGTCTTGATACCCGTTGTGCTTTTAATCGTATCGATAATATCGACCACATCACGGCGGATAGAAGGCTCACCACCTGTGATACGTACCTTTTCGGTACCGACTTGTGCAAAACCTCGTATCAAAGTAGTAATCTCAGGTACGCTTAATTCATCGTCAGGGCGCTTGCCTTGGTAGCCATTGGGCAGGCAATACTCACAGCGAAAATTACAGAAATCGGTGATAGATAAGCGTAGATAAGTCAACTGCCGAGCGAAGCCATCAGTAAGCGGCCGCACATGGTCCGTAGATGACATCGTAGGTGCTGTTGAGCTTAATGCGCTTAGGGTAGGATCGCTACGATCTGGCGTTGTCGTTGGAGAATGCAGCTGAACACCTGCTGCTATTGAATTATGATAAATCATATAGGGTTACCGCCACTATCTTTTAGCTGATATTACATCATTGTCTTCAGCTACTCATTACTTCCTGTCATACTTTGCTTATTAGTATTTTGCTAATTGTCTAAAAGTATAGTCTACTCATCATCTAATGCATATTGAGTATAACAAACTATAGCACGCCTCAACCCTAGATTTGCTAAATATACAGCCAAGAAAAAGGTTGAACATCAACGATGCTGCCAGAGGCTACATTACCGCTATCCTTATCTATTACGACAAAGCAATTAGCGCGGCTAAGCTGCTTGATTCTATGTGATTGCTGGCTGGTAAAGCATTCAACCTGATAGCCTTCAGACGTCTGCGTCAAAAACCCACGCTGAAAGTCTTTACGACCGACTGACTTTTTGACGTCATTGGTTAAAGTAGCTTTTAGATTTAGGGTGATTGGTTGCTCTGATAGAAGCGCTCCTGACATCTGCCATAGCGCTGGTATCACGAACTGTAATGCTCCGACAATGGTAGATAAAGGATTACCTGGCAGACCAAAATATAATACGGGCTTATCAATATCTTTACTCGATTCGCCAAACAACTCACCAAAGACAAATGGCTTGCCAGGTTTCATCGCCACTTTATAGTGACTGATTTGCCCTAGCTGCTCAATGACCGTAGTCAAAAAGTCATAATCCCCAACAGATACGCCAGCAGTCGAGATAAGTACATCGCACTCCTGCATAGCCTTAGTTACCGCTGCAGTCGTGTCCTCTAAATTATCGGCAATAATGCCGTAATCTTGGATAGTAATAGGTAGATTGGCGAGCAAAGTCTTTAGCGTTGGGGTATTAGAGTTATATATTTGTGCTAAATGCTCAAGCTCACGCCCAAGCGCAACCAATTCATCGCCAGTCGCCAAAATACCTACTATCAACGGCTTAAATACGCTGACCTTATCCACTCCTAAATTTGCTAATAAGCTGATATCACTAGGATTTAAGCGCTTGCCTCGTTGCAGTACGATTTCTCCTGACTCAACCTCTTCGCCTTGCTCACGAATATTATCATCAGACCTACAAGCTTGGGTTAAGGTAATATCATAAGGCTGAGACTTATCAATGCTGTCACGTATTTCGGCGAAATCAGTATTTTCTTGCATGATAACGGTATCACAGCTACTAGGCACGACTGCGCCCGTAAAGATACGCACCCCTTGCCCTGCTTGCAGCTTGTCTGCTAATTCTTGATCATAAGGATTACCCGCTTGCGACTCCCCTACTATTTCGATAATGCTATCTTTATCAAGCTTACTACCTGTAGCAATACTATAACCATCCATCGCCGAGATATTTTGTCTAGGCACATTAAAAGGTGAAGTAACATCTACCCCTAATATCTGATTGAGACTGTTTAACAATGAGATAGTGCTCAGTTCTCGACTCACGAGCGGCGCATCACTTTCATTATAAGTATTAATCCGTTCTCTAATTGCTAACTGTAGCGCTTCCATCGTAATCATAGATTTAAACTCTCGTTATGGATATATTTTTCTTATAGCTTGATACTTTGTTTAACTTAGACTAACTATCCAACCACTGCTGCTGTTTGGCATAGGTGAGCTGTTCAGGTGTATCAATATCATAACTGAGTTGCTGGTTAATAACAGTACTGATTTGCTCAGTTTTTAATCCTCTGATTAAATGCCGTAACCCTTTATCACCTGTGAGCGCTGACTGCCATTGTTTTAATAATTCGTAGTCAATAGTGATAGGCAAACCGACGATATTCAGTTTGGAATTATCAATAGTAAAATCTCTATTTAATTGCGCATAGCGGCTAGCAACAACGAAATGCTGCTCTATCAATAACTCATTTAAATGACGCTCGTCTAAAAGAAACTGGTCAATACCCATAATTACCACTCGTTTAACAGACGAATCAATATTAGAACTATTTAAAGCGTCAATAGCTAAAGATAAACTATGCGCCATACCCATCTCAGGGGTTTGATTACATAAAATAGTCACGTTCGAATTCGCAGCAACCAACTGACTTACTGCATCCGCAATCGCTTGATTATGTTCAGGAATAACGACAACGACAGTTTGTGGTTGCGTGTCTAAACCCAATTTAAGCATATAATGAATTAAGGGCTTATTGTCTTTACTAAGCAGCTGCTTGGAGTGTCCTAAACGCTGACTAAGTCCACTGGCTAAGATAATAACCGCATGAGTGTTAGTCATGAGCATAGTCATTTGTATAATGGTGAGTAAAATTTTCTTTAGCTGATAATTGCAAATTGGATTTATTATTAATAGAAGGTACTGGCTGTACTTGCTCATTCATCACCGCGCTTACTTGCGCCATAATACTTAATGCTAAAGCTTCTGGACCATCACCGCCTAATTTTAAACCAATAGGATAGTGCAACTTTTTAATCCCTGCTGTTAAACAATCAGGATTAGACTTACTATTGCTAACCTCATTAATTAAACGCTCAGTACGATAGCGTGGCCCTAGTTGTCCAAGGTATTGATAATGGTCTGCATGCTCTAATAGTACGTTAAGTCGCGCACGGTCTTGGCTTAAGCTATGTGACATTAGCGCTACCGCAGCATTATCACTAAGCTCAAGCAAAATTTTGCTATCTTCTAAAGACACGCATTGCACAACATCTGCCTGTGGAAAACGCATACTCGTCGCATATTGCGCACGACTGTCTATCACGGTCACATGCCAGTCTTGCAATTTTGCCATAACCACTAATGGCATTACGTCATTACCAGCCCCACAGATTAGCAGACGCTTTTGCGGTTCAATGCATTGTAATAACCATTCGCTTGGTACTTTTTCTTGGCTATCGATATTTTCATGGTTACTTTCTAAATGACTGCCTTCTAAATAGCGGCTTTCTAAATCGCTATTCAAAATAACGTAATCGGTATTTCGTTTCTTAAGTTTATGGTTAGATAACTGTTTAACGGTATTTATAAGTATAGGAGAATTTGAAATATATTGCTCTGAGCCAATAAACCTAACTTGTCCAGTTTTGTTATAAGTTCCTAAACTAATTCTTGCGCCTACTGAAAATATATTTTGCAAACCTAAAGGTTCAGATTTGATCAAAGTCGCTATAGTGGTAGGTTGCCCGTTTTGACGGACTTGAGTAATTAAATTTAGCAAAGGATTTGCTGACGTTAAACGTTCAAATAGAACATGTACTTTGCCATTGCAACCCAAGCCAAAATTTAGCTCATCTTCTGATTCAATATCTAACCCATCAGCAGTATTACTATCACTGTCATCATCTCTTTGCTCATCGCCCGTTTGATAAACTTGGACATTAGCGCCATTGCGAGTGAGCCAAAAGGCGCGTTTGATGATGTGCGGCTCAAGGCAGCCCCCACTAATCATACCAACCGAACGTCCATCCGCGCAAATCAGCATCATCGCGCCAGCACGCCGATACGCTGAACCTTCAGTACGCACCACTGTCGCCAATACAGCATCAACGTTTTGTTGAGCGGCCTCGCCTGCCAGCTTAAGAATGTCAGCGATTTGATTCATAACGCCTCTTACTTTATTTGTATTATAAATACTCAAGTTGTGAAAACCCGCTACTTAAGCGGGTTTCTTTAATATAATAACTTCTATGGAAAATTACTCTGGCATCTCAGCTAGCAATTTATCAAGCGTAATCGGAAAGTCATAAACCCGTACACCAACCGCATTGTAGACCGCATTGGCAATGGCCGCAGCAGCACCCGAAATCGCCGTTTCGCCAATACCTTTGATATGCATAGGGTTGGTATATGGATCGTCTTCTTCTACCAGAATAACATCGAGCTGAGGGACATCTGCATTAACAGGGACATGGTACTCAGCAAGGTCGTGATTACATAGGCGACCATCGCGCTTATCATGGATGACCTCTTCCATCAAGGCAGAACCAATACCAAATATCATACCGCCATAGCACTGCGAAGTAGCTGTTTTGTGGTTTAAGATACGCCCTGCTGCAAAGGCTCCCGTCATACGTTTAAGACGAATCTCCCCAGTAACTTTATGCACGGCAACTTCAGCGAAGTTAGCACCATATGACGATTGACGATATTTTTTACCATTTTTACCCGGTTTGATCTGACCTTTAGCACTGACCTTTTGATCGTCGTATTTAGCGATAATATCTGCCAACGCATAAGACTGAGAATTACTAAAATCATATGCTTCCGTTTTAGCTTTGGAAATCGGTAAGCCTGTTTTTTCAGCGATTTTATCTGCTAGTCCCGTTGCTTTTTCTGTCAAACCAGAGACCTTATCTGCCAAACCAGATACTTTTTCAACTAATTCTGCAGCTTTTTCTTTACCCATTTCAAGCGCCTCATCAAGAGCAACTTCTGTCATGCTCGGATCATGCTCACCTACTTGCTTGATTTGCCCATCGTCTAACTGAATGGTATCAGGATGAAGACCAACCTTACCTGCAATAATCTCTCGCAATTGCTGACAGGCTAGATAGACACCACTGCCGGCACTAGCAGCACCCCAACTACCGCCTGAACCTGACGCCGCTGGTAGATCACTATCGCCCAACTTCATCTCGATATGGTCAATAGGTAGCCCTAACAGATCCGCGGCAACTTGAGAGAATACCGTATAAGAGCCAGTGCCGATGTCAGTCATATCGGTTTCGATAATAGCTTTTACACCAAGCGTTTTTGAGCTATCTATCTCTAGTGTGGCACGAGCTTCAGAAGGCTGTAACTGGTTGCCACGAGCAGATGCCGCCATGCCTGTACCTATCCACCAATCGCCCTCTAACTGGCTGGCAGGTTTGCTATTACGTTGCTCCCAACCGAACTGCTCAGCGCCCTGTTCCATACAAGCAATGAGCTTACGCGAGGAGAACGGAATATCTTGGCTAGGATCTTTTTCAGGTTCGTTACGGCGGCGCAGCTCAATGGGATCAATATCCAACTGCGAGGCCAGCTCGTCCATCGCACATTCAACCGCAATCATACCAACGGCTTCGCCTGGGGCGCGCATAGAGCCTGACAATACTTGGTTCATATCTACTTGTTTATAATTTACACGGCGGTTTTCACCACGATATAAATACTGGGTAGATAAGGCAGTTGGCTCAAAAAATGCCTCTTCTGGCAAATTACTAGTCACCGTATCGTGAATCATAGTATTGATAATACCACTTTGGTCAGCGCCAATAGCGATGCGCTGACGGGTATTCGAGCGTCTGATTGTCGCCTCCATCACTTGCGGACGCGTCATCGTAATTAGCACTGGGCGACCCAGCTCTTTTGCGGCAATTGCTGCGGCAATAGACTCTGGTGCAATACCAAGCTTACTACCAAAACCGCCACCCACGTAATAGGCAATGAGCTGTACCTGATCTTTCTTTAAATCCAAGGCATCCATAACTTGCTGCTTGCAAGAGGCGAGCATCTGATTAGCCGTATACAAAACCAGCTTATCGCCCTCCCAATGCGCCAATGTCGTATGAGGCTCCATAGCGGCACTATTTTGGCTAGGCGTATGATAAAAGCGATCAACAGTCACCGCAGAATCAATAAGTCCTTGCTCAGGATCACCCAGTACAGAATTTTTGTCTGAGCCTTTTTTCTCATCAACCTCATGAGCATTAGATAGCTCTTTGGTAAAATCGACAGCGGCTTTATCAGTCTGATCTTGGTAAGTGACTTTAAGTGCTTTTGCGCCTTCTGTTGCGGCCTCAAAAGTTTCGGCGATTACGACCGCTATGGGCTGACCATGATAAAACACTTCACTCACACCTTGAGTGGGTGCTTTTGTTGCCCCGCCCTGCTGCGGATTGCGTAAAAAATGCTCGGGATCTGTCACCACTTTGATAATGCCAGGAATATTATCTACAGAGCTATTGTCGATATTATCTACTTTACCCTTAGTAATAGTTGCTCCAACCAAGACGCCATAGACTTGGTTCTCTAGGTGAATCTCTGCTGAATAAGGGGCTTGACCGCTGACTTTCAATGAGCCATCAACGCGATTAATAGGCTTGCCAACCAATTTGCTTGCCGTTTTGTCAAATAGGGTTTCGACAGGCTTATCCATGGTCATTTTTTTGGTCGATTCTGCTGGAAGTACTGAGTCCAATAATGACATGATTATGCTCCCTCATTCGATAGTAAACGGCTTGCTAGTGCGCGCTGAATAACTTGTTTAAATAAACGGCGTGTTAGCGGTATCTTGAAGTCATTTTGACCACTACCTTTAGCCTCTTTTAATAATAAATCTGCCGCCTGTTTGATGACCCCATCATTACCGTCAGTACCTATTAATAACGCTTCGACTGCTTCGTTGCGCCACGGCTGAGTACCAATGCCGCCAAATGCTAAGCGAACCGTGTCCAAATTACCGCTATCATCAACATCTATGATAGCTGCACAAGATAACAAGGCAAAAGCGTATGAGGCGCGATCACGTACTTTGTCATAAGTATGCATGCCTCTGATCGGTGCTGGCAGTACCACATGGGTGATTAGCTCACCTGACTCTAGTACCGTTTCGATATGTGGGGTGTCTTTTGGCAAGCGATAAAAATCTTTGACATTAATTTTACGAGTTGAGCCATCTGCTTTTATAGTTTCAATAGTAGCGTCTAACAGGCGCATCGCTACTGCCATATCAGAGGGGTGCTGAGCGATACAAGCGTCGCTCGTGCCTAATATTGCCAAAGTGCGATTCTCACCACTGATAGCGGGACAACCAGAACCTGGATTACGCTTATTACAAGCGCTATCAGTCTGATAAAAATAGTAGCAACGCGTACGCTGTAAGAAGTTACCGCCTGTCGTGGCTTTATTACGCAGCTGACCGGTTGCCCCTGCCAAAATAGTACGCGATAACACAGGATAATTGGCGATGATCTCAGGATGAGCAGCCAGATCACTATTGGTAACGAGCGTACCGATTCGCAATCCGCCATCGTCCGTCATCTCTACTTGCGCAAGCTCTAAACGGGTCACGTCAACTAATTTGGTTGGCGTTTCAATCTCAAGCTTCATTAAATCTAAGAGGTTGGTACCGCCTGCGATAAATGAGGCCTCTTTAGGAGTTGCAAACATAACCGCTTGCTGCGGCTCAAGTGCGCGAATATATTCAAAGCGTTTCATGAGCGTTCTCCTTGCAGGCTAGCATTGGTTTGCTTATCTATTGACTGAGAAGTTGATGATTTGCTTAACTGAGTTTCACTGGGTGGCGGTGACCAAATACCTGTGATAGAAGTGCCGTTCATTGCAGCTACAGACTTATCTGAAGCTTGATTTGACAGTACTTGATGAATAGCTTTTATGATATTAGGATAAGCAGAACAGCGGCAGATATTACCACTCATACGCTCAGCGATTTCTTGTACTAGCAGTCCATCTGGGTTTTGCAGATCAGTGCTCACATAGCTTGGCCAATTTTGCTGAATCTCATCTATTAAAGCCGTCGCTGAGCAGATCTGTCCTGGCGTACAATAGCCGCATTGAAAGGCATCATGATCGATAAAGGCTTGTTGCAACTCAGATAACGACTCAGGCATACCGATGCCCTCAATCGTCGTAATCTCGTCACCATCGTGCATAATCGCTAGCGTCAAACATGAATTCACACGCTCACCATTGATCAAAATAGTACAAGCGCCGCATTGACCATGGTCGCAGCCCTTTTTGGGACCGGTAATCTGTAAGTGTTGACGACATAGATCAAGGATCGTCGTTCGAGGATCAAGGTCATCAAAGTGATGCTCTTGTTTATTGATATTCAAAGTAAGCATGCTGGCTTCTCGCTGGCAGGTGATAAGGGCTATCCATAAAAGTTAATAGTTTTTAGTTCTGTTATTACTAAGCATAGCTATTAAGCTTGGTCATTAATTAAAATTATCAGACATGATTAACTGCGTCAGTAATAATGCAATTTATTATGACTTATTAGGCAAATAGGTTTTGTTTTAGCTTTGTAGTGCTTAGAGTGGAGTTTTTTGACTAGAATATGAATGATAATTATTTAATACTCCGTATAAAAAGTCACTCTATTATCCCGTAAAAATCCACCCAGCCCTAAACCATAGCGTTCAGCTACTCTTACCGCAGTACTTGTCGGGGCTGACATGCCCACTAGCCATGGCAGGCGCATACGAATAGATTTCTGTACTAGCTCAATAGATAATCGTGAAGTCATAACTACGCAGTGAACTTCTGCCTTGTGACGTAACTGCCAGCCAATAAGCTTATCCAGCGCATTATGACGCCCAACGTCCTCAAATAAATGCAACGTATTACCCTGCATGGTCGCTGCAGCATGAACCGCGCCTGTTAATTTATGGGTATGTTGAGTTGCATCGATTTGTGCGCGTATAGCTAGTAGCTCATCAAGACTAGGTTGACTTATATCGATATTCTTTTGATTATGTTGTAAATAAAAACTTAAATCAGGTAATGCTTGGGTGATTCCTGTAATACCACACATTCCACAACCTGTACGCCCTGCCAGCATACGCTTTTGTGCTTGAATACGTTGATGACAGCGTTGGCTCAAGGTCAGCTCAATAACATAAGTGTCGTAATCTAGTAGATGCTCAAAACTATTAAGTTCAGAATGATCGTCATTATCATTTTTACTATTTATAGCGTTATCTTGAGTAAAAGCGTTCAGTTTTGCTTCATCGCTTAACTGCATCACCTCCCAATCCAATAGCTCAAAGCTGTGCTCGATAAGCCCTTCACTATATAAAAAGCCGATAGCTAAATACTCTAGCTGATGTGGACTTGCCATCAATACTGCGTAGTGAATGCCATTAATCACGATAGCAACCGCAGCTTCTACCGCTAGACTGGCGGGCTTATCTTCAATAATCAAATTTTCTACGTTTGAATTTTCGACGTTAAAGTTTTCAAGATTTGAATTTTTAATAATTGAGTTTTCATCATTTAATAAAGTAGCTGTTGGACAATAGTGTCTTAGAGTAGGATGAATGCGTGCAAGTGGGGTCGATTCAATTGGTTTAGTCACTTTATCAACCTTTATACTTTTAGATATTATTTGAGTGTCGCAATCGATATTAAATAAAATAGGTGGGTTAACCTTAAGCCAACCCACCCTGAAATCATTATAAAAAAATCACTTTGTACTAAGCAAAAGCAGCTTGCGGGCTGACCTCACTATCGACTTCTTTAGCGCTCTTCTCTTTTACTTTAACGGGCTTGGCGCGCTCCAAAATAACCGTTGATGACTTATAGGCAGGGATATGCGAGTCTGGCGCATGGGTATCTAAGTCGAATAAATCATTGCACTCAGGATAGTAGGTCGCCACCGCGTTAGCCGCGATATCCATCTCTGTTAACACTAAAGGCCCAAGGGTACGCATCTGACCATGACTGTCTTGACGCGATACCGTAACGCTATCGCCTTTTCTCCAACCTATACGCTGGATCTCATCAGGATGCATAAATAGCACATCACGGCGATCTGTTTGACGGTAGCGATCCTTGTAGCCAAAAATCATAGTATTAAACTGATCGTGACTACGTACACTAGTCAATTGCCATACTTGTTGATGAGCTTCAATAGCACTATTGTTATCATCGTAATCGACATTGCCCAATTGTAGATCGGCATTTGCCTCGGTCATTTGTGCCGCTACAAAAGTGATCGGATATTGTGGTACTTCAAACTGCGCCTTGCCACTATCTGTATTCCAAACCCGATGGCGCGCGGGATGATATAGATGAAAACCTCGATCAGCCTCGCGGACACGCTTATTAAAGCTTTCAAAGCCTTCAATAGCTTCAGCGACGTAATCACGAATAATATCAAAATCCTCACTCATGGCCTGCCAATCAATTGGGTCATCCGTGCCTAATACATGGGTTGCCATATCAGCGATGATTTGCACCTCAGATTTTATCATACCGCTAATCGGTTTAAGACTACCCTGCGAGCGCGATACCTGACACATTGAATCCTCGGTCGTTGCAAACTGCTCACCCTTTTTGGTCATAATGCTCTCAGTACGGCTAATACAAGGTAGAATCAAATTGTTCGCCCCAGGATATAGCATAGTACCGTTGAGCTTAGTGCCAACAAATACGTTAAGCTGAGTGGTTGTCAACGCTTGTTGTATAGCACTCATATTAGGCGCGGCTACGGCATAATTGCCACCCATACTGACAAAGGCTTTGAGCTCACCGTCTATCAATGCTTTCGCGCCAGCTACCACATCGAAACCGTCCTCTTGTGGCATAGGACGGTTAAATACTTTCTCTAAGCTATCGAGCAGCTTTTGCCCAGGCCGCTCATGCACACCCATTGTCCGATCACCCTGTACATTAGAGTGCCCGCGTATTGGTGATGCGCCGCCGCCATCAACGCCGATCATGCCCATTAGCAGCAATAAATTGGTAATCATCGCCACATTGTCATCGCCTTGCACGTGTTGAGTGATTCCCATACCCCAAGTGCAAATGGTCTTTGGACTGTTGGCGACTAACTTCGCAATGCTGACAATCTCATCTTTACTAATTCCAGAGCCACGCTCAACGTCGCTCCAAGATTGTTGGCGTAACCAATAATCAAGCTCTGTATAACCAGAAGTATGCTGCTCTATAAAGTCGTTATCGATTTTATTATTCTTAGTCAGCCATTTGGCAATACCTGTCAATAGCGCTGTATCACCACCGATTTGAATTTGAATCACATTATCGACCAGATCATCGCTCTGACCCATTGCCATGTGCGTAGGCTTTTGTGGGTTTCTAAAAGCGCTTAGCCCTTGCTCACGCATCGGATTGATCGAGATAATTTTGCAGCCTTGCTTGTGTGCATGAGCGAGCATCTCCAGCATTCGCGGATGATTCGTCGCAGGATTTTGCCCAAACATTATAATCAGTTTGGCTTGCTCAAAATCCTCTAGCATTACCGTCGCTTTACCAACGCCTAATTGACGACCTAACATCACTGAGGTTGGCTCATGACACATATTTGAGCAATCTGGCAGGTTATTAGTACCAAAGCAGCGCACAAATAATTGATATAAAAAGGCGGGTTCATTGGTCACGCGACCTGAGGTATAAAATAGCGCCTCATCAGGAGAATTAAGCGCATTTAACTGTTCAGCGATAATTTTATAAGCATCCAACCAAGCGATTGGTAAATATTTATCTTGCGCAGCGTCATAACGCATCGGCTCCGATAAACGCCCGCTATGCTCAAGCTCATAACCATTCCAACCTTGTAGCTCAGTCACGGTATGTCTAGCGAAAAACTCCGCATCGGCTTTGGTCGACATCGTCTCGCTTGCCAGCACTTTTATTCCCGTCTCACAGACATCTAGCGTCTTATGAGTCTTATGATCAGGCCAAGCACAGCCTGGACAATCAAAGCCACCATTAGGCTGGTTACTACTGAATACGCTTAAACTACCACGAGTAAAAGCCTTATAATCCATCAGCTTACGAGTTGAGGCAATTAGCGCGGGCCAACCAGCGGCTGGGTGGGAATAAATAGGAATCTTGCGCATAATAGACCTCATTGATGAATGGCTATGGACTCTGAGTTTGCAAAGTAGCTACATCTAAATCATACTAAAAGCACGGTGCAGATAACCAGTAAAAACTTGTTAATAGAGATGTTTTTAAAGATGTTCCTATTAATGTGTGAATATGGTCTGTAAAAGGAGGCTATTAGTAAAATAATTTCAATCCACGCGCCCGTGATGGACGCGATGCTTGGGGCGAAGGTCGAGCCAGCACATTGCAAGTTTCAATCCACGCGCCCGTGATGGACGCGATAAAGAAAATCAATGACAATAAGAGGTAGTTATGGTTTCAATCCACGCGCCCGTGATGGACGCGATTTATACAAGTATTGATGAGTTATATACGTCAATTAGTTTCAATCCACGCGCCCGTGATGGACGCGATCAAATATTTAGCGGCTATTTCACCTAACTTGCCGTTTCAATCCACGCGCCCGTGATGGACGCGATTTAAACAAGGAGAGTAATGTGAGTGATATACGAGTTTCAATCCACGCGCCCGTGATGGACGCGATAACAAGTGATGATCGCTATCTCTGGGATGAAATTGTTTCAATCCACGCGCCCGTGATGGACGCGATGCGAACGAGTATCGCTATGATTTGCCGTCACAAGTTTCAATCCACGCGCCCGTGATGGACGCGATACGGCAATCTAGGCATCGTGGTCTACGATCCTGTTTCAATCCACGCGCCCGTGATGGACGCGATGGTATCAGCCTTAAGCGTTCGGTATATCGGCAAGTTTCAATCCACGCGCCCGTGATGGACGCGATGTCTATCGCTACTATAAAAACAACATACAGGTCGTTTCAATCCACGCGCCCGTGATGGACGCGATTATCAACCCTACCAAACTAGGAGTCAATAACATTGTTTCAATCCACGCGCCCGTGATGGACGCGATCATCAACGCCATCGGCGTGATTGGTCACGATGCGTTTCAATCCACGCGCCCGTGATGGACGCGATATGGCGGCGGCGATGAAGATGGGTTTTGGGTAACCGTTTCAATCCACGCGCCCGTGATGGACGCGATCAGGCATGGAAAACCCAGAACATGATGTTATCGTTTCAATCCACGCGCCCGTGATGGACGCGATTCATGCCTTGGATATTAGCGGCATTTGCAATTTGTTTCAATCCACGCGCCCGTGATGGACGCGATAAAAATCTAAAGGCAAAAATATCAACGTTCCAGTTTCAATCCACGCGCCCGTGATGGACGCGATAAAGTACGAATTATTGTTATTTGCTGTTTATTTGTTTCAATCCACGCGCCCGTGATGGACGCGATCAATTAGATAGAAATTGCGCTCAAACCATCGCTGTTTCAATCCACGCGCCCGTGATGGACGCGATATATGCGGCGGATATACAGTCGCTGGCATCGAGTTTCAATCCACGCGCCCGTGATGGACGCGATATAAAATACTTCCCAGTTCGGTTGGCTAAGACGTTTCAATCCACGCGCCCGTGATGGACGCGATAGAAAGCTAAAATCCATCCTAACAGTGACGATGTTTCAATCCACGCGCCCGTGATGGACGCGATTAAGTGATAATATCACGGCAACCGATGATCAAGTTTCAATCCACGCGCCCGTGATGGACGCGATTTGCAACTTGATAAATAGCGCACCATCTTTGATGTTTCAATCCACGCGCCCGTGATGGACGCGATGGCATCGATCGCGACGTTAGAGAGCGACTTGACGTTTCAATCCACGCGCCCGTGATGGACGCGATACATCCGCTGATCTAGCAAAAGCTTTAGGGTATGTTTCAATCCACGCGCCCGTGATGGACGCGATTTACAGCGTTTTACTTGTTTCTAATTTCCACGCGTTTCAATCCACGCGCCCGTGATGGACGCGATCCTGAAAAGTACTGGAACTAGGAGGCTATCATGGCTCGTGTTTCAATCCACGCGCCCGTGATGGACGCGATTTTGAATACACGCGCAGTAGCGTACACAGATAGTTTCAATCCACGCGCCCGTGATGGACGCGATTAACTAACTATGTCAATTGCCTATCAATGCATTGTTTCAATCCACGCGCCCGTGATGGACGCGATTGATGATGCACACCATAGCAATTATTTGTAAGACGTTTCAATCCACGCGCCCGTGATGGACGCGATAGGGCTTTTCAATGCATATCAATATACTGTTTCGTTTCAATCCACGCGCCCGTGATGGACGCGATCCGTACCGCTTGAAGATGAAAACGTCTCTATCACTGTTTCAATCCACGCGCCCGTGATGGACGCGATCCTAGTGTTGATAGCGCGTCTGATACATGAGCTGAACTGTTTCAATCCACGCGCCCGTGATGGACGCGATTTACCCCCTATTGGCTCTATATTCTTTTACGATGTTTCAATCCACGCGCCCGTGATGGACGCGATAACGTTACCATTTCCACTAATAGGTACAGCAGGTTTCAATCCACGCGCCCGTGATGGACGCGATTTACCCCCTATTGGCTCTATATTCTTTTACGATGTTTCAATCCACGCGCCCGTGATGGACGCGATATAATGTCGCCCTTTTTCTTTGTGTGAAGATTAGTTTCAATCCACGCGCCCGTGATGGACGCGATTATGCCCCACTCTTCTTTTTTCATTTTTGACTTGTTTCAATCCACGCGCCCGTGATGGACGCGATCCCATATCTCGCAGCCCTTGCCAGCCTATAATGCGTTTCAATCCACGCGCCCGTGATGGACGCGATAAAAGATAGTAGCTGCGGCTTAATATTATCACCGTTTCAATCCACGCGCCCGTGATGGACGCGATGCACCTACTCACGTTAAGCTTGATGAAATGTGGGTTTCAATCCACGCGCCCGTGATGGACGCGATTAAAAGAGATCCAACGTTATACGGTTGGCGCTAAGTTTCAATCCACGCGCCCGTGATGGACGCGATCGTACCGCCCCACATCGCCGCACTGAGACACGGTTTCAATCCACGCGCCCGTGATGGACGCGATAAACGACATTGCAATACAAGATTCGCATTATGGGTTTCAATCCACGCGCCCGTGATGGACGCGATTATACAAGCACGGCGATGTGATGCAAGGCGAGGGTTTCAATCCACGCGCCCGTGATGGACGCGATGTCGCTGAGGCGGTGTTTTGTACTGCGCGCCGCGTTTCAATCCACGCGCCCGTGATGGACGCGATATCTAAAATTTACAGACTCGTTTGAGATTGGCGTTTCAATCCACGCGCCCGTGATGGACGCGATGTGCGCTCACTAACTACGCAACAGCGCAAGCGGTTTCAATCCACGCGCCCGTGATGGACGCGATACCCAATCGCTTTATGATCTTAGCGACGAAATAGTTTCAATCCACGCGCCCGTGATGGACGCGATTAGCTGCTTGAGTTTTGGTTCGCTTGGTTCGTAGTTTCAATCCACGCGCCCGTGATGGACGCGATTTACTTTCTATAACTCCAGCAAGCTGTTTATAAGCGTTTCAATCCACGCGCCCGTGATGGACGCGATCAAATACAATGTACCAGCCAGATCGTATCGCTGGGTTTCAATCCACGCGCCCGTGATGGACGCGATGTCTGGCAGTTCTGGACCGGTTGCCGCCCTGGTGTTTCAATCCACGCGCCCGTGATGGACGCGATGCTATCAGCGCACGCACAATATCAAACTGCCAGTTTCAATCCACGCGCCCGTGATGGACGCGATGTTTATCGAGCAGGACGAAAAGGTAGTATCGTTGTTTCAATCCACGCGCCCGTGATGGACGCGATGTCATAACTACTGCTGAGTTCTCAGCATCATTTGTTTCAATCCACGCGCCCGTGATGGACGCGATACCATTTTTGGTAGACGCTTGCCTCACCATAGTAGTTTCAATCCACGCGCCCGTGATGGACGCGATTAAAAAGGATGGGTAATTATGTGCAAATATGATGGTTTCAATCCACGCGCCCGTGATGGACGCGATCCGTTTGCTAGGCGACACGCTCTATTCACTAGACGCGTTTCAATCCACGCGCCCGTGATGGACGCGATGCGACGCTGGTGGATCAAGTAAAGATGAGTACGTTTCAATCCACGCGCCCGTGATGGACGCGATAATACAAAGGTAATCCAATGCCAAATTCAAATAACGTTTCAATCCACGCGCCCGTGATGGACGCGATTTAATAAGCTTGAAAACTCCGAAGGTGCAGCTAAGTTTCAATCCACGCGCCCGTGATGGACGCGATGAGTTACCAAAGTTGATGTTAAAGCCTTTTCGTGTTTCAATCCACGCGCCCGTGATGGACGCGATGCGGCAATTTGGTATCAGTATTTAAGCGCACTGCTGTTTCAATCCACGCGCCCGTGATGGACGCGATTGCGCTGGGGGATTTGCAATGAGCCTAACGCCTGTTTCAATCCACGCGCCCGTGATGGACGCGATAGCCCCTAGTCTAAGTCGCTAATAAGGTTAAGATTAAACCTTGAAATTTGCGAACGTCCAAACTATGAGCGAGTTTGGCGAGCGTATCACTCACCAAGTTTTTATTGCAAAATAATAAAGGTAGTAAAATCAAGTTGTTAAATAGCATTACAATCCCTTTGCGAGTCTCCTAGAGATTTTATGTACGCTATGGGTTCGCATTAACCTTATAACCGTCAAATAATAGGTTATAACAATTAGAATAGCAGTACATCATTTAAGTCTAACACAGGTTTTGCCCCAATGTGTTCCACTTTATTTTGCCAGTTTTTACCAAGGTAATAATAGCGTAAGCTATCCACATCATGATTAATAATGTCCTCAAGTGTGGCTCTAAGTGTCGTCCACTGAGCAGGATTGACCTCGATTTCAAACACAGAGTATTGCACCCGCTGTCCAAAGTTTAGACAGTGCTTGGCGACATGGCGCAGTCGTTTAGCGCAAGTTGCATCCTCTGAGCTAATATCATAAGTGACCAATACCATCATAATATAAATCCTTTTTATTAGCGTTATTATTTCCACAAAAATGGAATATAAGCATCAATATCGCCTCTGATGTGACGCGCCATGATAGTCGCTTGCAAGTGCGGCAGTAAGCCAAATGGTACGGTCTCCTCAAACCAATCATGATAAATGGTCTGCTGCTTACGATCATGCCATGCCTTAAAAAAGGTTTGTCGTGCTTCGTCCTTGAGCCAAACCGCCCCACTCGCTTCTGTCTTAAAGTCCGACTTGCTCAATTGCTTTTTATTGATAAGAGATAACACAAAGCGATCAACGATAGGTCTAAACTCCTCAACCAAATCTAATGCCAATGAGGGACGACCAGGGCGTAATTGATGAAATACTCCGCAAGCAGGATCAAGTCCTACCGTTTCAAGCGCACTACGACAATCATGGGTCATCAGCGTATAAGTAAAAGACAGCAATGCGTTGACCGCGTCAGTAGGCGGATTGCGCGTGCGTTTAGGGAAGCTAAAGTCAGAATTACGAATGAAATGTGGAAACACACTAAAATAAACGCTCGCCATCTCACCTTCGCGCCCTAATAAGTCAGGTAAGTTTTGAGTCGCGAGTATTTTGTTTAGACCATTCTCTAAACGCTGTTGTGCTGATTCTAATTTATCAATAGTTGGCTCATCTAGCTGATTTTTATAATCCCGTAGGTAGCGGCGAATCACTTGGCGCTGATTGTGAACTTTGCCTAAGATGACGCTGTGACAGATGGGCTGCACACGCTCAGGATCATCGCTGATGCGATACTGCTCACGGCGCAAGAGCACATTACCACTGACCGCGCCTTCAATACGAGCTTGAAACTTACCATAGCGATTGAGATGGGTAATCGTTATAGCGTTGTCAGTACAGTGCGCCATGAGTGCTGGTGATATCGACACTTGCCCAAAGCAAACGATAGCATCAAGCTTATGTATCGGTACACGTCCTTTGACTTCATGGTCAATATTCATGACCACATTTTCGCCTTGCTTATTCAGCCACGCGCCTTGAGTCTGCACGAATAAAGTGTTTTTGAGTGGGCGCATGATTTTCCTTATAGAGGCTAAAAAGTAGAAATACTAAAAAATTAGCTGGGTTAATAGTCAACCAAAGCGCAAATAACGCTAATCCTCTAAGCTCATATTAATTTTTTTGCTAAGCCAAGCCTTAGCATTTTTATTAAAAATCTTTGGATGACAGATATCTTTAAGCGAGCAGTTACGGCATTTACTGGTGCTGTAGGTCGGCTTTGGCGTTTGACCACTTTCTATAATATGCCGACAATCATTAATAGCGTCCAAAGTAATTTGCCGCAGCTTATCATCAAAATCTACCGCGTGACGGCGACGGGTTTTACCATAAAATAGCGCCCCTTTTGGTACGACACAGCCATGCATATCTTCTAGGCATAAGGCTTGGGCGCAAAGTTGCACCTCATCAGCACGATGTGATTTGGGCTTACCACGCTTGTACTCAACAGGAAAAGGGGTCTGCGTACCAGCGTCATCGGTATGATACTCGACGACATCAGCCACGCCTTCTAATCCCAGCGCTTCGTGTCCTAATCGCAAAGTACGCACGGTCTTTATATTACCGCGCGTATCATGACCGCCCGAGTTGACCTTTTCATGCATGACTTGACCTTCGGCGGTAAAGATATTCTCCTCCCACGCGCACTCCAGCTCTATCAGCGCAAACTGACGCGGACAGAATAGATAGTGTTGTAAGCGGGATAGGTATAGGGTTTGCATGGTCAGCTTTACTCTGAATTAATAATAAGTCTTGAGCAAACTTTGATAAACAAAGTTTACTCAAGTGATAAAAGACTAATTGGCGTTTAAAATCCATCAATAATCTCAGGCTCTAATCCTTCTAACGCTGACTTTAACGCGTCTTCATCAAACTCACCATTATTTTCGTTTAGCAACTCTTTTAAGCTACGATGCACTTTAGCAGACGAATATTGACCCGACTTGCTACTATGCTCCCACCAAATCACTTTTTTAACCTGCATACTACCTTCAGGTCGAGCCGATGACGCATCACCTTCAAAGAGTTTAGGCAAAATCTGTTTTATCTTTTCGGCATCGCTATCACTAAAGCCAGTTCGTTCTGCTAATTGCGGCGTAATCGCACCATAAGTCACATAAACACCTTCATCTACGCGGTGCTTCATACCCATAGTATCACTACCTTTTTTTGTGCCGTCACCCTCACCGCTGACACTTTTAGTAATTTGGGTACTGGTAATATCGACAGGTTGCAGGCTAAACGCTGATTGAATAGTAACAGGTCCGCGAATAGGAATAGACACACCATCCGCGCCTTTGGTATCTGCTTTAAAAGCAAATACTTGACCAAAGGCACGGACATCGAACCATTTATCACAAGCTTTTTGCGCGGTTTCATCACGCTTTGCCTCGATATTTTCTTTTTTATTGGCTTCAAAAGCATTCTTACCCAAGCCGACTTCTTCATCATAGGCACGGTTTTTTAGACTGGTCATACCGTCAGTTTTCTTCTCATCCGACTGTACAAAGATGTTCTCATCAGACTCTTGCAGACGGTCACGAATTTTACGCTTTAAGCAAACATCGGTAATTTCGCCATTACCTGCAAAGTCGGTACGCGGACGGTTACCATTTAGCGGATCACCATTGGGGTTGGCATTGTTGACCCCAATAATGAGAGCGAAGTCAATTTTGTTACTGATAGGGTTTTGGGTAGAGGCGGTCATGATTTATCCTTTTATTAAGTTTTGAATACATAGATTCTAAAGTCTAAATTAAGCGGTTTCGTCAGTAGTTTCTAAATGCTTTTTATCTTCACGGGCCTTCTTAGACTGCTGCTTATCCAGTTTTATTTGCATTTTTTGACTATGATAACCGAGCAAGAACTCACCTGATAAAGCTGCATCACTATTGAAGTCTTCAACGTCGAAGCGACTCATAATTTGGTCTAGTAAGTCCTGCATATTCGCAAGATAACCTGCACGGTTAGATTTTAGACGGTTCTCATAAGGTTTGAGAGCCAGCTCAATATTGCGCCATGTGGTAAAGGGTCGATTGGCAAACTGCTGCATATAGCGCTGTGCTGTTGTATTGCGCTTTTCGCCAGCGATATATAACGCCAAACTCTCAATATCTTCGGCAACTGCCAGCAAGCGACCATATAAATAATCTCGGCTGTTATAGTCTGTTTTTAATGCCACGGTATAGCTCCTTTTTTTATGGTCTGATTGACGCAAATGATATCCACGATATAAAGCACAGGCGACGCCTAACGCTTGCTCCCATTCCCAGTGTTCTAATGTCAACGGATTACAGGCACGCTTAATACATAAATCTACCAGCTGCCAAGGGAATCGCCTCGACTCTCCCTCCACGATACACGGCAGTACTTGTGAGACCACTTGTTTTTTAAGCGCATCTGATACACGAGAACCGTAAGCCACTTGCGCTATCAGCTTAGGTATTGGCGCTTTGATGGTCAGCTTACGCTCGTTGGTATTATTATCCTTATAAGTGGCATACCAAGAAAACTGCTGATACCAACACTCTAAAGCATCAATATAATCATCTGGCATGGTTTCATGATAATAGGTAACCGCCATGCGCCCAGGGGTAGCGGCATCTAAGGTAATAATTGAGATTTGATCGTGTTTATCGAGTCGTTGACGATAGCCTTGCATGGTATTGTTAAGGTGCGTAGCAAAGGTCTGACCTAGATTATTGCTATGATTAATTGGAGATATAGAGTCATTGTTAGAGGTGATATCTTCTTGCACATCGTCTTCATTTTCCATCTCTTCAAAACTATCAGCATTTATTTCCTCAGAAGTGTCGGAACTATCTTCTATATCTTCTTCAACTGATACTGTATGGTCTGACACCTCAAATGTCACATTTTGGTCAAATGATTCAGTAGGTTGTAGGGTTTCTTTACCCGAGATTGCCCAAGCAACGACGGCTTGACCAGCTTCTTCGCGTCCTTGACGGGTCAATAACCATGACAAAGCAGCATGAGCTTTTTCAGTGACGACCGCACTGATATTTGCCCCTTGTAGACCATGCGCTTTAATAGATTTTTCATCGTCGGTAAAGCGTCCTAGGAAGGTAAAGCTGGATAAATCATTGGCTGATATAAGCTTAGCATTGGTGGCGCTACGCAGAATGCGATTGGGATGTTTGCTTGCCAGCGGACTGTCTTTGCCAGTGATGTAACAAAAACCATCGGTGCTATCGAGCGTGGCATAAAACTGCTGCCATGACTCAAACAAACTCTCATCTCGCCATGTTTCAGATTTACCATGCTCAGCTTGTTTGCCCAGTTTTGTGGCAGTAACTCGCCAAGCGATAAATGCCGCTCCTTGGTCAAATACCCCTTTGTTCTTATTCAAAGATGACAAAAGGCTATCAGGATAATCACTGGCTTGTTCAGGGTAGGCAAGTTTGCTGGTATTATCAGGGTCAGCAATCAAAACATTCGCCTCTAATAAATCTTTGACTAGCGTGCCTTTTTGTACATAGTTGAGGACAGCTTGCGCTTTTGGATGATTATACTTAGAGTTGCACCAACCACTTAATTCTTGCTGATAAAGATAATAGTAATCATCTTTATCGCCATTACCGTAGTCGTGAAAGTCTTTACCAACATATTGCAACTTATCGGATAATGGATGAGCAACTGGTTTAGAAGTACGATTAGCAGAAGCATTGGTCGCTGGAATCACTAAGTAGCTTGATTTAACCTTGCCGTTGCCATCTCGGCATACCTCAGCGTTAACAAAGTCGCTTTTATCGTTGATAGTCACGATAATTTGCACGTTTTGATTGACATGATAATAGGGCATTAAGCTGCTTTCTTGCGCTTGAATCTCTTCGTTTTGGCTTGCCAGCTCATAGGTTTGATACAGTCGTTGCAACCAGCTCATAGCGACTCCTCCGTACTGGTGACGGACTCAATATTCTCATCAAGCGTAAAGGTCTTGGCGTTCATAGCGCGGACAAATCGATTGGGCATACCGTTACTACTATCGGCTTGCAAGTCATCAGTGGGCTTGGGAAACTCTATAACCCCAAAACGCATCACAGCGTGCCAAAAGCGGCTGTGCAATTCATCTACACCAGTCTCATCAGGATAAGCGAAACTATGAAACATCAGCCCGTAGCCTAACTCATCAGTATGATCGTAAGCGCCTTTACCACTACCAAACTCACAAGGTTCGACATAACCCTGACATTCTCTGGCACCTAAAAATATATCTTGGCGACCGCCTTTATCGACCATACGTTTGGCAATACTATAATGCTTGCCATCTATACGGTCAGCTTCAAGCTCTGGGCGGTGCATATTCCATTCAAAGTGCGCCTGCACTTGATAAGCGACGTCATGAAGATAAGTATAATAAGCCAAATCGTTGCCGTCTTTATGATATCTAATCGGCTTCATACCTTTGGTTTGTGTACGAATGGGATTTATCACACGTACTTTATCGATGTACCAAATGATGCTAGGCTTCCAATAGATACTTTTACAAACACCTTTTAACGCTTCATAAGTAGGCAAGTGATAACTGGTCTTTTCACCACCGATACGAGTGATGGGATCAGTGAATAAAGCGTTTCGTCCTGTGAGGAGAAATTCGATTAAGTTTTTTGGTTTTATATTTTGCGACATTTGATTTCCTTTCATGACTTAAAATAATTTTGGTTGTTATGACTCTAGAACATCTACCTTGTTTCAAAACCCTTCTATAAAATCAAGCTTGCCATCTCCCGCTACATCTAACCCCATATGCTCATCGTAGAACTTCTCCGACAAAGTAAAGATACCTGTATCTCTAACCTGTTCTATAGCGTGCTCTTGCTGTAATTTATCAAACATATAAGGAAAAACATTGACGCTATATTGCTGAGCTTCTCGCGCCAGCTTATAAAATTCTTTGTCACTAACTTGCGTCCCGTATAAAGCAGTAATTAAATCACGACCTTCATCTTCATAAGGTACGATAATGGCTTTGGTTGGTGCGTCAATAGCTTTAAAGGCACGTCCTGCATCCATAAATGATTGCCATAACTTAGGGAACTGACCGTTTTTAAGTCTGCTGACGTTATCATTATCGACCGCAGGATTGAGACTATTATTGCTTGTCCAACCAAAGATAGTGTCACTACCAAAAGACTTGCCATCCGTCTGTTTAATGGGATAAGCCATTTGCTGCCTGGCAAAATCTGTTGTATAAAACACTTTAAAAAAGTCAGTCATAATATCGGGGTCAAGCAGATGTTTATCTTGATTTTCGGGTCGAGATAGCAGCGGCAAAATATGATTCTCCATCTGCTCTTTACCAAGCTTAATGGTAGGTAGCTTACTGAGACTTTCCTTATCAGGCTTCACAATAAAAACCTGCCCTTTGGTAGGATTATCATTCTCATCCTTCATTTCGCCATGACGATTACAACGTCCTGATGCTTGCGCGATACTATCTAGCCCTGCTAGGAACCGAATGACCGATGCAAACGACACATCGACACCCGCTTCAATAAGTTGGGTTGAGATAACCAAAGTCGGTAGACCTTGTTTTAGGCGTGCTCTAATTTGCGCAAGTAAGTCTTTACGATGACGCGCACACTGTCCTGTACTCAAATGATATAGCTCATCTTCGGGCAGACTCTCTGATAATGTCTGATAGAGCTGGCTTGCCCAAATCTTGGTATTTACAATCACTAAGGCGCTGGCATACTCATCAAAATTCTCGCTGATATAACCCGTCATACTATTTAAATCTTTTGCTTGTTTAGTATGGTCGTGAATCTCTACTCGCTTTAAAGTATCGAATAATTCTGTCAACTGGTCACGATTACCAATGATTTCTGTCGCTGGATTAAGGCTACCGTTATGTGCGATAGGCAAATTATTCAAGACAGGCTGGGTTGCGGTACACAGCACCGCAGTAGAACTAGCATAACTAGTCAAAAAGTTAATGGCGTTACAGAATAAGTAATAGCAATTGATAGGTAAGGTTTGAACCTCATCAAATATCAGTACTGCACGGCTCAACTGATGTAGACGTCTGACGCCTTTGGTACCGCCGCCAAAGCAGCTTTCCAAAAACTGCACCATCGTAGTAAATACAATGGGCGCATTCCAGTTGTCCATGATGAGTTTGCTTTGCCATGTCTGCAAATCAGGCTCTAAATTAGAGTGTTGCTCCAATATCCAATCTCCAGCATAACTGCCATCAGCTAGCTTTTCCTCTAGGATATCTCGTATTTCTTGAGCGTTTTGCTCAATAATACTGGTAAAGGGAATGATGTAGATGATACGGTCGAGATTATGGCGTTTTGCGTGTTGAACAGCAAAGCGTAGGCTAGCAAGCGTTTTGCCGCCACCTGTCGGTACGGTTAGGGTATAAATACCTTGCTCTTTTTGTCCTGTCTCATAGCAAGTACTAGCAATAAGGTTACGCTGATAATTGATAGGGTTAGGAGGACTATGTTTGGCTTTATCGACAAAACCATCGTATAGCGCTTCGACTTTATTTATAGCGGTTTGCCAATCAGGATGAGAATAATCTAAGAGGTGAGCTTGGCTCGGATATTCGAAGGCAATGCTGTTGCTGCGGTCAGCATCTATAAGGCAGCTAAACAGCATCCGTGCGTAAAAGCCGATATAAAAGTCTTTTTGTTTGGGTTTGGAAATGTTATCTTTTAAGAGCTTATCAATAACATGGTTAAATTCTACAAGTGTGTTGCCCTTGAATTTTTCTTCTAAATCAGCAAATAAAGTGTTATTGCTAGCATTTGCTAAAGACTCCTGATAATGTGATTTGTCTTCTGTTTTGAGCTTACGGTTGTGTAGATAACGATTTCCTTTTTGGTCAACGACATTAATCATCCCGCTATGGTGTGAGGCAACGCAGATAAATAATATATCGGCAAGCAGTTTACCTTGACCAATGGTTATTTTCTCTTGATTAACTTTGTTGATGCAACTAGTTGATAGACGTTTAAATTGTTCATAAAGATAAATGGCACCAGCTGTAGAATGATCAACAGAACCCCTTGTGGGCTTATCTTGTAATTTTAAAGCTTCGAAATCATCATCTACCGTTTCGCTTCCAGACTTAGCTTTGTCATGAGCCACACATAGTTTAATATAGGTCTGAAACGCTTTACTATATTTACCTAAATCATGTACCAGACCTATTAACTCACCTGACAATGGTAAGCCAATTTTAGCCGCTAGAGTTTTGGCTATTTCTGCTGTACCTGTTAAGTGGTCATAAAGCAATTGTTCGCTACCATCACTCTTTCGCACATGTGCGATAAACGCGCCACTTCTCTCGTTCTCTTTAACACCAAAATTAGATTTATTTTTCATTATTTATAATCCAAACAAGAGTTCTTAGATTCGCTAAAACAACCATAGCCTAATCTGCCTAAAGTAACAAGACTCTATACAGTAAGAAGCGACATCTAATGTCGTTGATTTATACTAGCTATTTTTCTATACCTACCAAGTGAAAAAATACGCCCTAATCTCTCCCTCCAAAATTCCGATTAGTCAAATAAGAAAAAAGCAGCCAAAGTTAGAGTAACTTGACTGCCTTGACAGCTTGTTAATTTAAGATAAGTCATGAGCACCGATATGATTGGACTCAAAAAACTCAGTAGTTGATGCTTGTAGCATTGACAGCAGTGCTTAATTTTTATAAAGTTTAGTAAAATTAATCACTTATAATGATCTTTATAAGCATCTATAAAACTTTATACACAGCAGCTAAAACCGTCAAGGATGACATTATGCAAAATGAGTCAGTATCAAATGTTAGAGAAAACGTCACTGAGGCTGAATGGAAAATGCGCGTCGATCTCGCCGCTTGTTATCGACTGATTGCGATGTATGGCTGGGATGATCTAGTTTTCACTCATATATCCGCCCGTGTGCCAGACACCGAAGATGCATTTTTGATTAATCCTTACGGCTTATTGTTTGAAGAAATCACCGCCTCAAATCTCGTCAAAGTCAATCAAGCGGGTGAAAAAATATCGCCATCAAATTACGATATCAATCCAGCAGGATTTACCATCCATAGCGCTGTACATGGCGCACGTCACGATGCCCACTGCGTACTACATTTGCACACTGGCGATGGCGTCGCGGTATCAGCGCAAGAGCAAGGTTTGCTACCTATCTCGCAGCAGTCGTTATTTCCTCTGTCTAATTTGGCCTATCATGACTATGAAGGCATCGCCTTAAACCCTGAGGAAAAGGTGCGATTGGTGGCGGATCTTGGTGATGCTAATTTTATGATACTACGCAATCACGGCTTGTTGACTTGTGCTAGCAGCGTCGCTGATGCCTTTTTGTTTATGTATATTATGCAAAAAGCTTGCGAGGTGCAGATAAAAGCGCAGAGTGGCGGCGCTCCTTTGACCCAAATACCCGCGCAGATATTAGCAGGTATTCAAGCGGCATCGGCACAGGTAACCAAAGGCGCTGGCGGTGATATTGCTTGGCCTGCTCTGTTAAGAAAACTACGCCGAACTGACTCTTCGTTTGAGGAGTAAGCCAATAAAGGAGCTGCGATAATGGTCACTTTGAGCGATTGGCAAAATCAGGGACAATATCAGTTTATTAATGGACAGCAGATTTTTACTCGCTTTGCAGGTGATAAAAACGCGCCAGCCTTAGTATTGATTCACGGTTACCCTAGTGCTAGTTGGGATTGGGAGGGCATGTGGGATGAGCTGACACAGCACTACTATGTGATCACACTTGATATGCTAGGTTTTGGCTTGTCGGATAAACCTAAAAATGCAAACTATCTGCTCAGCGAACAAGCCGATCTTTTTGAGACTGTACTAGATGGACTTAATATTGATAGCTATCATATTTTGGCGCATGATTATGGCGATACCGTCGCGCAAGAGCTACTAGCAAGGCAAGTTTATGATAGCGATATTAATAAGAAACACATCGCCAGTGTCTGCTTTTTAAATGGTGGTCTATTTCCTGAAACTCATAAGCCAATACTCATTCAAAAGTTATTACTCTCACCATTAGGTTTTTTGATCTCAAAGCTCATCACCAAGCAGAAATTTGCCACTAATTTGCAAAAAATATTCGGTCCTAATACTCAGCCAACATCTGAGACTATTGATACGTTATGGCAGCTGCTTAGCTACAATAATGGCTTGAGGGTAATGCACAAATTAATCAATTATATTCCACAGCGTAAACAGTATCGCGCGCGTTGGGTAGGTACAATTACTGACAGCTTAATACCGATCAAGCTAATCGCTGGCGCAAAAGATCCGATCTCAGGTCAGCACATGATCGATCATTATCGTAAGCTGATTCCTAATGCCAATATTACGACAATGCCCATGCTAGGACATTATCCGCAAATAGAGGATGCGGATGCTATTACCAAGGCTTATTTAGCATTTAGAGAGGGTATTGATTGATAAGTATAAAAAAGCAGCCAAATAACGAATTATTTGGCTGCTCTAAAAAGGTATAAGCTATTTCATAATAACTTTAAAAAATTATAGCGAGATATGCTGAGCTTCGCCTTTTTCGACCGCAAGTTTGGCAGCAGCAGAGGCAACGGCTAAATCCTGCAAGCCAACGCCCGTACCATCAAATAAGGTAATCTCATCATCATTGCTACGACCCGCATGGTCGCCATTGATGACCGCACCGATTGGCGTGATGTCAGACTCTTTGATCGTGCCCGCTTTGATCGCGTGCTGGGTTTCACCTAAGCTAATAGACTGTGCAATTTCATCAGTAAATACGGTCGCAACTGCCATCAGATCAGCATCTACTTCTTGCTTACCGACCGTATCCGTACCCATGCAAGCGATATGCGTACCTGGTTTGATCCAATCTTTCATCAATAATGGCTCAAACGCTGAGGTAATCGTGATGATGACATCAGCCTCGGCACACAACTGCTCACGATCAACTGACTCAAACGGGATACCAGCCTCATCAGCAACGGCTTTTAAGTTGCCAAGTTGATCAGCATCTTTATTCCAAGCGACTACCTTTTCAAAACTGCGTTGCTCAAGAGCCGCACGTAACTGAAAGGTAGACTGGTGACCTGCACCAACCATACCGATAACCTTGCTATCTTTGCGAGCTAAATGGGCGATTGATACCGATGATGCCGCGGCAGTACGAACCGCAGTTAGATAGTTGCCGCCGACGAGCGCACGTAATTTACCATTATCAGGATTGAATAAAAAGATGGTGGATTGATGGTTAGTCAAGCCTTTAGCCGCATTGCCAGGCCAGTAGCCGCCTGACTTTAGACCTAATGACTTACCTTTTTTATCAAAGCCTGATTTGAAGCCATAAAGCGCATCAGCATAGCCGATAGCTTCACGAATAACAGGGAAGTTATAAGCATCTCCGCTTGCCATTGAAGCGAATACGTTTTCAACCGCAATAAATGCTGAAGGGCGATCAATGACTGATTTACAGGCCTCTTCTGAGACAATGATTAAGCCTTCGTTATTGGCATCGTTGTTATTAACATCGTTATTAGCTGTACTCATCATAAATTCCTTTTATTATTGATGTTTATCAAATTCTTAAAAAATTTTAAATATTTTTTATAAAATTAGGGGCCGCTGTAGGCTAAAGCTACAACAGCCCCTGTTAAACTAAACGGATAAAATTAAACGAATGGCTAGTAGTTCTAGCTTTGCACTAATTAGTATGCGCGACCACGTGCAGATACTGGCCATACAGACTCAACTTTGCCGTTACGTACGCCAATGTAGAAGTCATGAATGTTACAAGTAGGATCACAATGACCTGGTACTAGTTTTAGTTTTTCATTAATTTTTAGCACAGCATCAGGATCGCTTACTACGCCATGCTCATCTGAGCACTTAACATATTCAACGTCATCACGACCGTAGATGAATGGTAGGCCACTATCTACTGATTGTGCTTTTAGACCTGCATCAACGATAGCTTTGTCAGGTTTTGCATGGCTCATCACAGAAGTCAGGATGAATAAGGCATTTTCCCACTCACCAGCATCAATACGGTTACCGTCTTCATCTAAGATGCGACCATAGTCAGCATCCATAAAGGCGTAAGAACCACACTGTAATTCGTTGAAAACACCTGAATTACTTTCGAAGTAGTAACTACCTGTACCACCACCTGAAACGAATTCTGGCTTTAGACCAATCTCAGTTAGCGCATCGATAGCTTCTTGTACTTGATCGATAGCGATTTGAGTTTTAGCTTTACGATCACTGTAACTGTCCATGTGCTGCATCGCACCTTGGTAGGCTTGAATACCCGTGAAATGGATATTTTCAGCAGCATCAATCGCTTTAGCAATCTCTACTACTGCTTCAGTAGTCGTCACGCCACAACGACCCGCGCCACAGTCAATTTCGATATAGCAGTTAAGCTCAGTGCCAGCTTCGGTTGCAGCAGCTGATAACTCGGCAGCGCTATCGACATCATCGACACAGACGGTGACTTTTGCACCTAGTTTAGGTAAGTTAGCTAAACGCTTGAGCTTAGCAGGCTCACGTACTTGGTTTGATACTAAGATATCTTTGATACCACCGCGTGCAAACACTTCCGCCTCTGATACTTTCTGACAGCATACGCCGATAGCGCCGCCCATCTCTTCTTGCAGTTTTTGTACGTCAACTGACTTATGCATTTTACCGTGGCTACGATGACGCATACCATGGTCTTTAGCATAGTCGCCCATTTTTTTGACGTTACGCTCAAGGGCGTCAAGATCCAAGATCAAGCAAGGGGTTTGAATATCAGCTTCATCCATACCAACTTCAGCAGGGACGTTAAAACCAACTTCTAATTCTTCAGTAATCATTCTCATGCTCCATTTATTTTGATTGATTGTATGTGACTATAAAAGGGTCATTAACTTGCGCATAACTTACGCTTAATCAATGCCCAGTTTTGTTGCGCCAAGTATTTAAAGATCATACTTAGCATCAATACCTAATTAGTGTTGCTTAGTTGCTATTGTTTCTTAGCTGCTAACACTTAATGGCTTAAGATTAGTTCCAAGGCAGTTTATCAAGATCTACGTTACCACCTGTGATAATAACCCCAACCTTCTTACCTGCAAACACGTCTTTGTTCTTCAAGATAACCGCAAGTGGTACAGCACAGCTTGGCTCAATGACAATTTTCATATGCGTCCAAGTCAGTTTCATCGCTTCAACGATTTCTTCTTCGGTCGCGGTCAGAATATCAGTGACATAGTTGCTAACAAAATGCCAAGTCAAATCTTTCAATGGCACCTTTAGGCCATCAGCGATAGTATCTGGGGCATCATCAGCGATAATATGACCGGCTTTAAATGAGCGCGCTGCATCATCAGCATTGACAGGCTCAGCGGCATAGATTTTGACATCAGGGGCTAAGTTCGACAAGGTCAAGCAAGTACCTGAAATCATACCGCCGCCACCGATTGGGGCAACAACCATATCAGGTGTTACGCCGCGCTCTTCCATTTGCTCCAAAAACTCACGTGAGCAAGTCGCTTGTCCTGCGATAACGCGTGGGTCATTGTACGGATGGACAAAATCACCGCCAGTTTCTTCTTGAATCTTAGCAAACACTTCTTCACGTGAAGTCGTTGATGGCTGACATTCAGTGATAATACCGCCGTAACCACGTACTGCCGCTTTTTTGGCTTCAGGTGCGCTATAAGGCATGACCACATTACAAGGTACACCGCGCTGACCTGCCGCATAAGATAAAGATAGTGCATGGTTACCTGAGCTATGCGTACAGACACCATTTTTGGCTTCTTCATCACTCAAGCCAAATACGGCGTTTGAAGCACCACGAACTTTAAAAGCGCCTGCTTTTTGAAAGTTTTCGCACTTAAAGAACATCTCACAGCCAGCCAGCTCGTTCAAAAACGATGAGGTCAAAACAGGAGTACGATGAATATATGGCTTAATGCGCTCATGCGCCTCAAGCATATCGTCAAGGGTTGGAATTGTTAAACCATCTTCATTAGTAATCATAAAAAACTCCTTGTCTATTTTTTATTTGTCTTTCTACTATCTATTCGCCATTCGGTTATTGCGCTAGTTAGTTATTGCGATAATTAGTTATTTTGATAATTAGTTATTGCGGTAATACTCTTGGGCAGCAGCAACGCCTTGACCTAGGGTGATTGGATAATCCAAGTCAGCCATTGCCATCTCAAGCGTAGCAAGTCCTGATAACACCATTACCTCAGTAAGTGATCCTAAATGGCCTATTCTAAATGCTTTACCTGCCATCTCACCTAAGCCGACTCCAAAAGAGATGCCGTACTTGTTAAAGGCGTGATCGGTCAGCTCATTACTGTTAAAGCCTTCTGGAACATAGATCGCGCTTACCGTTTGAGAATATAATTCAGGTGATTTTGCCGCAAGCTTAAAGCCCCATGCGCTAACTGCTTGGCGCACACCTTCGGCTAAACGATAATGACGTGCGTAGACATTCTCAAGGCCTTCTTCAAACAGCATATCAAGACTGGCTCTCATGCCATAAATCAGATTCAGTGGTGGGGTATAAGGAAAACCACCATTAGCATTGGCTTTTAGCATGTCACGGAAGTCAAAATAAGTACGTGGCAGTTTTGCTTGATCCATAGCCGCTAGTGCTTTTGGGCTAATCGCTAATACGGCCATACCTGTAGCCAGCATAAAGCCCTTTTGTGAGCCTGCTACTGCAATATCAACGCCCCACTCATCCATTTTAAAAGGTACAGACGCGATTGAGCTGACACCATCAACGAATAACAATGCTGGATGATCACTGCTATCCATGGCGGTGCGAACCGCGCCAATATCACTTAGAACACCAGTCGCGGTTTCATTATGGGTGACCATCAGTGCTTTGATTTCGTGATTGGTATCGGCTGCTAAAATAGCCTGAAACTGATCGGCAGGAGCGCCCTCGCCCCAAGCACATTCGATAACTTGTAGATCTAGACCATGACGCTGGCACATATCAATCCAGCGATGCGAGAACATACCATAACGGGCGATGAGCACTTTATCACCTGGTGACAAAGTATTGCTGATAGCCGCTTCCCAGCCACCTGTGCCACTAGAGGTAAATAAAAGTACTTCACCATCTTCGGTTTCAAATACCTTTTTGGCATCAGCCAGCACGGGTAAAAACGTTTGGGAAAAATCAGGAGCGCGATGATCTTGAGTTGGCACGTTCATCGCATGACGAAGTCTTTCTGGTATGTTGGTAGGACCAGGAATAAAAATAGGGTTCTGTAACGACATGAGTCACATCCTTGTTAGTGTATATAGAAGGTACACAAAAATTGCATATATAGAGTATCAGGGCAAAATAAATGCAAGAGTCTTCCTGACTCATACAATTTTTTGTGTTGTGCAGATTTAAGTATTTTATAGATTTTAAAAATTAACCATGTCAAAAAAAGAAGTTGCAGGTGACTTATCACTAGGCTGCTTACTGCTTTCTTTTTATGGTGTGTCTTGCGGTAACGGTTTGTACGAATAATACGAATGTTTTGGGACTGTTCAACGAAGGAGTTTGGGTTGAAAAAGTTTAGGTACTGAAGCGTAGATACTGAAGCCTAGATATTTAGCAACCAATTAAAGCCAGCATCATTGAAGTTGTTGTTTAACATACAGGCAAACACATTTTTTTACAAGTGTAATTTGCATGATTTTATCTTTACCCGGCCAAAAAGCACTCTATTGCTATCAAAAACTTTATAACTACTAAATCCAACCTTCTTCTAACAATGACTCCGTATTACTGACTTTAAACTCATGATATAAGTTAAAAAACGTCATCGGGTCTTCGACACCATCGAGCAATTCGCGTTTACTCAGCGCTACAAACATAGCTAGTGCATAGGCTGAGCAATGAATGGACTTTTTGGGATTAAACTCAATATTAGTAAAAGCTTGATACTGCATAACCTGCTCGGCAAGCATAGGGTTTTGCTTTAGAGCCGTCACATAGAGCCAATCATAAAAGGTAGTTAATGGCTCTACGCTCCACTCTAGACCAAAATAATTATAGCCAATTAGCTCACCTGAAGTGACCAAGCGCTCATCTTTTTTGGCTTGTCTTGGCGCTACCGTTAGAAGATCAGTAAAGGGACCTCCGTATTCAAATACCATGCTGCTTTGAAAGGCGTTTTCGACACTACAGTGCTGACCACTATGCTCATTGTACTCATTCGTTAGCTGTAAACTCAATGGACTGAGTGAAAAGCTCAACTTATTACCTGATTTGCTAGAGAGCTCTAAGACATTACTAAAGCCATACTTCTTACGAATCACTTGATGCAAGTCATTAATGGATTTTTTCTTCTGACGACTGGCAAATCCTACATGCCGCTCAAATCGAACCATATCAGTTTTTACCAGATTATCACTGTTAACTCTGGGCATGAATACAGGTCTTTGTTCGATAGTGCTTGGTGTTTGTTCCATATTCAAAATACCTTGTATAGCTGGTTTTTTAGAAATAATTTTATAGATAGCTAGAATACATAGCTAAAACACTTTGAAAGCGACACAGTGTTGCTAGTGTATTTATATTGCTTTTTGCCGTATAGCTATTAGGGCGTATCGCCATTAAAAAATGAGGATAAAAACTGTCGTCAGTTGGGCGTGTTGATTGTCTTAAATGATGACAGACCCTAGGTTGAATGAGCCATTCGACGGGCATTTTAACACAAATAAAAATTGCAAAACCACAGTACAGTACTAAAAGCACAATCCATGAAAATATGTACTTGATACGGACAGTAGAATAACACCAATTGTTAATTAACAATAAAATCTCACTTCAAAATAGCAACCTTATAATAATAATTTGGCTTTTCATAAATAAACGCTTGCAAAGTCGTCAAAACTTGCTAAAATGCTCAACCTAAATAGGCGTATAGCTCAGTTGGTTAGAGCGCTACCTTGACATGGTAGAGGTCAGCAGTTCGAATCTGCTTATGCCTACCAAATATTTAGAAAGCCCCAGTCTAACGACTGGGGCTTTTTTTGTCTGTTATAAACCATTTATCATCATTATTCAATCAGCTCTGAGTTATATTGTAAAATTAAAATAAATGATTTGTTTTAAACAAGGTAACTTTTTTAGATTAGTGCTTCCCTACCCACACTCTATAGATATGATAAGGTGGTTGGCCTTGATCGACAGTGCCAGTGAACGGCGGTGTTTTATGTAATTGGTTTGCCACAACGTATAACCAGCCATTGCTATCTAAAGACACGTTGTCAGGCCAATCAAATCGACTGTCTCGCACTAACGAGGTTAGCTGGCCTTTATTATCAAGCACATCTACGCCATTGTCATTTAAGTTGGTAAAGTAGTGGTTCCCGTGACTGTCTGTAGTAGCACCATCAGATACAGGCTTGTCACCAACACGGATAATGCTCTTACCAATCTGCTCATCACTGGCTTTCGCTCTGAACAAGGTAGCATCTAAGCTGTACCAAGATTTACCATTCATCGCGCCAAAATAAATCGTATTATTATCAGCTGACATCGTAATTGGATTGATACCATTGTTTGTCGGCTGACCACCTAGCATGATATCCACGCCATTAATCACCATTTTTGCGTCAGCTTCCGGTTGTAAAGCGACGTGGTTGCCAAAACGACGCATTTCATTGGTGTTCATATTAATAGCAATAATGGCTGGATTGGGGATATCGGCTAAATAAATCCATCCATTTTTTCTATCGACCACTAAGTCTTGTACAAAGCTGTTTTTTGGTGCGATGTCTGTGGGTATCTCGATTTTACTAATCAATGCACCGGTTTTGATATCAAAGCCCCAAACACGAGTTTTACCGATGTGCTGACCCATATCGACAATCCATAACCCACCTTGATTGTCTTTGGTGATACCTAGTGGCGTATCAATGGTCGCTTCGCTATATTGACCTTTAGGTGATTGAAATTTATTTGAAGGCCAAGGCTGATAACTGTTGGCGCCAGTCACTTTAAATAACTGCACGCCCTGCTCACCGTCGTTCGGATGTACGGTAGAAAATACTCGACCATCGCTAGTAGCCATGACGTTACCTGGACGAATAGGTAAACCGACAACGTTTTCTATCTGTCCCACTGTCGCAGCAGCGCTTTTTACTTTCGTCACGGGCTTTACTTGCGTCACAGACATAGTGTCGCGCTCAAATGAGCTACAGCCTGCTAGGACAGTAGCCACTAACCCAATAATCAAAATATTTTTCATCGTGAATTCCTGAATATTCGAAGAAGCCTATATTGGCTTCTTTATCTGATAATGTTGCTCTAATTAAAGGTGCTCATAGGGTTTCTACGGATTTGACAGCATAGGTCACTTTACTTGTCTTTTCTCAGCATATCAATCAGCTTGCCTGCTAGTGGGAATGATACCAGCTGTGTCAAGGGCACAAGTATGATGGCTTCGATTAATACCACCACTGGTAGGCTTAATCCTTGAGTCACAGGCTTCAATAACGTTAATACGATTAGGAGCGTTGGATAAAGTCCAACATACCCTACCAATATACGTATCAATCTTTCTTTAGTATTCTGATTCATTGCCTACTACCTATTGATAAAAAATCTATACGCGACAAAAACGATAATTGTCGCTTGATGATTGACTGTTTGGGAATATCCTACAAGTCCCAAATTTATAAACAAAAATAAGGCCATTAGTATTAATGGCCTTATCTTGTTCACTGTTTATGTGCTTTGCTATTCTTGATAGTAAGGATAATCACTGTAGCCCACATCAGTACCACCATACATAGTGGCAGGGTCTGCCTCATTCAATGGCCAGTTATTGGCAATACGCTCTGGTAAATCCGGATTGGCAATAAATGGGCGACCAAACGCAAATAAATCACCGTAGCCTTTTTCTAAAATGTTCACAGCTTTTTGTACCGTGTACTTGCCAGCATAAACAATACGGCCTGAAAACGCTTCTCTGACCGCTTGATAAAAAGTGTCTGGTAAATCAGGTGCCTTGTCCCAATCGGCTTCGGCTATGGACAAGTAAGCAATGCCAGCTTGCTCAAGCACTTTGACCGCTTCAATATACGTATGATGGGGATCTGATTCTACCAAGCCCAAATACACACGTGTCTCAGTGGTACTGGCAAATAATGGCGCAAAACGCACGCCCAAACGATCAGCACCGACCACATCACTGACAGCAGCGACGATTTCTTTTAAGAAGCGCAGACGATTGGTCAACGACCCACCATATTGGTCATCACGGTGATTGGTATGCTCAGAGATAAACTGATTGACCAAATAGCCATTGGCACAATGTAGCTCTACCCCATCAAACCCTGCCTCCAATGCATTGCGCGCAGCTGCCACATACATATTTACCAGCTCACCAACTTCATCGGTACTGAGTGCGCGTGGCGCACTTGGATCGGCCAATGCGCCTGTACCTGGACCTGTTTCAATAAATACTTTTACATTATCAGCAGCAATCGCTGACGGACCTACAGGCTGAGCACCGTTAGGCTGCAAGCTGGTGTGCGACACACGGCCCACGTGCCAAAGCTGAGCAAAAATAATACCGCCTTTGTCATGTACTGCTTGCGTGACTTTTTTCCAGCCTTCAACTTGGGCTGGTGAATGAATACCTGGCGTCCAAGCATAGCCTTGGCCTCTTGGTTCAATTTGTGTGCCCTCAGTCACCATAAATCCAGCTGACGCGCGCTGTGCATAGTATTCTGCCATTAAGTCATTAGGGATATTGTCAGGTTGCGTACTGCGAGAGCGTGTCAACGGTGGCATTACGATGCGGTTTTTAAGCGTATAAGGCCCAAGTGCTACAGAGGAAAATAGTGTATTTGTGTTGAGAATGGTTTGTGTCATAGATGTCTCTTTTAAAGCAGCTGTTGGCTTATTATTAAAGGTATTTGGCCTGTTTTTATGCTTAATAGCTCATTTAGTGGCTACTTAAGCAATGTTAGTCAGCATAGCGTTTAGAGGGTACAATTAGAAACAACCACTTATTGTTTAAGATACAACTATTAATGGTATGCATTATGAATGGAATGAATCGGCTCGATATTAAGCAACTTAGAGTATTACAGGCGCTGCTTGATCTAAAAAACTTGTCGCAAGTCGCACGCAAAATGGGGTTAACTCAACAAGCCATCAGTGAGCAGCTGCGTAAGTTACGTGAGGTGTTTGATGATCGCTTGTTTATTCGTCAAGGCAATAGCATGGTGGCAACGCCAAAGGCACTATCGATGCAGCAATCCCTTGACGATATACTAAAACAGTTAGAAGATTTGTTAGAGCCAGAGGTTTTTATGCCGCACACATACAAAGGCGTATTTACGATTAGTGCGACCGACTATGCAACGCAGGCACTATTACCGCAATTGTTTAATATTACGCGACGCGACGCGCCAGATCTGAAGCTGATCGTCCGTGATTTTGCCTCAGACAATATCAATCAGCTGATTGCAGCAGGCGAGCTTGATTTATTGATTACCTTTCCCGAATTCATCCCAGATAACTTATCGTATGTCACTCTGTTTGAAGAGCAGCATTCATGCATTACGGGCTGTGAAAATACCTTTGCAACAGAGGCATTAACACTGGCGCAAGTGGCCGCACACGCGCAGCTGGTCGTGTCACCCTCGCGTGCTAATTTACGCGGCTCTCATGATCAATGGTTTGCTACAAGAGGCCTTAAACGCAATATTGTGATGTCGGTGCCTAGCTTTTCAGCCGTACCAGATATTTTGCACACGACCGATATGATTGCGTTTTATCCTTCGCGGCTATTGCCGAACAGCAAAGTCAAAGAGCTTGAGGTTGAAGCATTACCGCCCACTTTTAAAGTCATCGCGGCATGGCATCCACGTACCAGCGACAGTGGTATACATCGTTGGTTAATCGAGCAGTTAAGAAATCTATAATAAGTGATGTTAGCTGTCACCATTTTTGATCTTGTATTAAACCTCTATAAATTTGATATAAATATAATGCCAGCTACGTACATACTTTGATAAAATCTTGTATTGGCTCACATAACCCAACCACCTTAATGACGGCCTCTTAAATTTATTTTAATACTTGTTTTTTTGAAATTCTTAAATACAATTCTCGAAAAATAGGAGGCTTTTTTGTCCGTAACACATGTGCTGTAGCGGAAATAGAGACTATATATCGATTAAAACCTTCTACTTTCGCATTCTCAGAAGACGTCATCAGAAAATGTATGTACCTAAATTGTGCCTTCTCACTATTTTTCCTTTCTTTCAGAGTAGCACTTTCGACATCTACTCTAACTTTATGTTTTTTAAACAAAGTCTGGGTTAAATAAAAGCTCAGGCAGACCGTCTGGGATAATACAAACCACAGCATTCTTTTTTAAAAGATGATACAAACTTAAGCTAGTATTTTTGTCAACTGGATAAGCAAAGAAGCTGTCTTCTTGACATTGTCCATCAGGATTCTTGCTATAATCATCAATTATATTTAAACCTTGCTTGATAAGGTTGAGCTATGCTGAAGAAACCGTAGAGATAAACTTGGTAAACTAAGCGTATTAATCGGAGTTTATCATGGTCAAGAAAATTAGAACCTATAGTGAAGAATTCAAAGCCGAAGCTGTCAAAAAGATATCAGATAATAATGGCAATATTTCAGCGACTGCAAAGCAGCTTGGCATCGCCATGCAGACCTTATCTAATTGGAATAATAAAGCCAATCAAGGCAAACTTGCAGGAACAGCTCAATATGATCCTGATCTTATGACGGCTCTTCAGGAAATAAAGCAGCTCAAACGACAGCTTAAAGTAGCCGAAGAGGAACGAGAGATCCTAAAAAAGGCGACGGCGTACTTTGCGAAAAACAGTTAGCGAAGTACGCCTTTATAAAAACTAATAGACAGGTCTTTAGTATCGTCTCTATGTGCCGTGTATTAAGGATTGAGCGTTCTAGCTACTATGACTGGCTGGGTCGTGACATCAGCGACCAGCAGATATATCGTAACTATTGTGAACTACTTGTCAGAGCTACTCACAGTGAAACTAAAGAGCACTACGGTTACGAGTGACTGCATGCAAAGCTGACTGAGCAAGGCCATGACATTAGCTTGTACATGGTTCGACGCATCAAAGAAGAGTATGATATCAAATGTCGTCGCCACAAACGCTTTAAAGTCACTACGGACTCAAACCATAATAAAATGGTTTATCCAAACGTGTTGGATCAGCAGTTTGATGCTAAGCGTCCTAATGAGTCTTGGGTCAGTGACATCACCTATATCTGGATCCATGAAGGCTGGCTGTATTTAGCAGGGGTCAAGGACTTATATACTAAAGAGCTGGTTGGCTACGCCACAAATAAGCGCATGACCGCAGATTTAGTCTGTAAGGCATTGAACATGGCCATCAAGAACAGACGTCCAAGCCAAGGGCTAATTGTGCATTCTGATAGAGGCAGTCAGTACTGTAGCCATGCCTACCACAAGATCATTAAACAGCATCTGTTTACAGGCTCAATGAGTGGCAAAGGTAATTGCTATGGCAATGCACCAATAAAAAGCTTTTGGGGCGTGTTGAAGAATGAGCTGGTATATCATTAAGACTATGAGACCAGATTTGCTGCCATTACCGATATCATTAGATATATCGAGCTATATTACAACCAGACTAGGATTCAAAAGGGCTTGGGCTATAAATCGCCAAGACAGGTGTGGTTTGATCATTATCGTCAAGCTGCGTAACTAAAATCTCCCAAGTTTGATTCTACGGGATTGACAGCAAGGGTCAGGCTACTCCAAGCATGAAAAGCCAGAAAAGCGTAAAATATTCTCATTTGATCAAGCAGCATTCAAGGTGGTCTATCTATCAACCCAATAGGCCTTCAGAAAGTGGTCAAAGCCGGTTCGTAACTAGACGGCTGCTCTTAATGGTTTTATGGCTATGTTTGATGACCGTATTAGTAAGCATTTAATCTAAATGGCAGTTACACAGAGTTTGTGATGCTCTCTTCGTTAAAGAGTAAAATACCAACAGTTAATGTTAATGTCATGCTTTTCTCTCAATTTTACTTCGTAAAATGAAACACCGTTTATCTATACATCATAAGTTTTATAATAGGTATTCTATAAAACAGCACTTTCAAAACCGGATACCACTCCTTTAGTCGTCATCGATTTTTCAACATTAGAAAACACCTTTTTACCCAACCCCCCAAGGTTATAATCTGCAAATTCGCTATGCAAGCTGACCACATCGCCCATAATCAGTAATGCAGGTGTTGGTAGGTTCGCAGTCGCTTGCTGATCAGCAATACTATCAAGTGTGCCGATGAGCACTTGCTGTGTGGGTAAGCTGGCATGACTGATAACCGCAAATGGCGTATCACTAGCGCGTCCTGCCTCTATAAGCCCTTGTGTCATCTCCTCCAATCGATGTAATCCCATATAGAACACAACTGTCTGCGTGGTATCGAGCAGTTCGGCATAGTCATCGTTGGGCGCGCCAAGCTTTTTGCAAGCGGTCACAAACTTGACGGACTGCGCATGATCGCGATGCGTCAAGGGAATACCTGCTCGATTAGACGCTGCACTCGCTGCGGTCACCCCAGGGATTGACTCAAAGTAGATACCATGACGCACGACTTCTTGAAGCTCTTCGCCGCCGCGCCCAAAGATAAAAGGATCACCGCCCTTTAGTCTGACCACTGTTTTGCCTGCCTGCGCATGTTTTACGAGGAGCTCATTGATGTTCTCTTGCGGCAGCGCATGATTGGCACGGCGTTTACCGACGAATATTTTTTCGGCTGTTATCGCGCACATATCCAGGATATCTTGCGATACTAAGCTGTCATAGAGCACGACATCAGCACGCTGCATCACTCGCAATGCTTTGAGCGTCAATAGCTCAGGATCACCTGCGCCTGCACCTACCAAATAGACTATGCCTGTACTTGTGCGGCTGCGTCTATCGGATGACTTGGCATTTTGCGCACAACTTTGATTCGTTAAATCATAAGTGGTATGGCTTGGCATAATTTCAGATGAATCGGTCATGGCGATAGCTCCTAAAAACAGCATAAATATAGAAAAGTAGACATTTATCCGTTAGACGATTCGATACAAGTCGTTTAAGCGGTGACTACCTTTGAATGATAGCTCGCTATAAGCTGCAAGCGATGTGCCATGTACTTGTTTAAGTCTCTGCAAGCGGCGCGTGTTGCGCAATCAATTCATTAATCTGACCGACACAAGAGCCGCAATTGGTACCTGCTCGGCACTGTTTGCCAACCGCTACAGCACTCGTGCAATCATGTTTAGTAATCGCATTAATAATGATATTCTCTCCAACCGCCATACACGAGCAGACTAGCTTACCGGGATCGATATAACCGCTGGCAGGACGCCCTGCTAATAGCCATTTATAGCGCTGCTCTTTCGGTATCTGAGTAGTATCAGCAAAACAGCTATCAAGCCAATGGACGCTAGGCAATGACTGTGGTATTGGTGCTAGATACACAGCCATCATGAGTTGCTCAGACGGATCAACCTCAGTCGCCATGCTGTCTGTGGCAGACTGATCTACTGCTGTACTGTAGTCCGATTGAGTCACAATAAAGCGCAATTGATTGTGCGATTTATCAATCGTAAATGCGGTGTTGATCCCTGCTTGTGGCAGTGCGTTTGATGATGGATTAAGTGATGATTTTGATAATGAGTTAGAAGGCATTTGCATAGACGCTACAAACTGCTGCCAAAATTCGGGGTCGCATAGTATGTCGCTACTCTGAGCCATCGGGCTTGCAATATGAAACAACACGCTGTTGGTTTGATGGCTTAGATTCCAAGTGAGTGCGGGAGGCTGACTTGATAAAGGCTGATTAAATTGGGCATCAAAACTAGCCAAAATAGTACGTAGCTGCACTATAACGGCGTCTTGCCAGTCAGGATGCACCAAAATCTTGCCAAAAGCTTGCATCGGCACTGGGATGATACTAATGGCGGAGTTTTTGAGCTCAGGCTGTCCTGAATGCGGGTCCACTACGGTTGGTACCAGTGTACCCATACGAGCAAAGCTGGCAAAAGCATTGCTCCAGTGCATTGGCATAAACGCATCGCCCGCGCGCATCGCATCACTAATCGACACTTGTACCAGCACTTGACTGGTTGCTGCCTCATTAGCAAAAGATGCCTTATCAGTCGCAGCAGTCGCATCGTTATTGGCATTGTTAGTAGCTGGCACGCTATTGTCATACTTGCGGTAGAGCTGTACAAAATCATCATTCGATAAATTTAATCGCTGTGCATCATCAGGATGTATGGTGACGGTTGGTACGGATTGGTGTTGATTGAGCTGCGGGGCAAGGCCAGTACGCGTCATCGTATGCCACTGATCACGTAGTCTGCCAGTGATGAGGCGTAAATCAATAGCAGGCTGATTGAGCGGTTGCTGATTTACACTATTATAATCCTCTTTATAGCGCTGGTTGCGCGGCTCTCTAAGCTGATGCAAATTAGGTAGACTGGCATCATCAGCGGGCGTAATCGCTATCAGTTGAGCTTTAGTGCAAGAGTTAGTTTGTTCAGAGGAATTATCGGTTGAATCATCTGCGGTATTAATCATCGAGATACGCGTGCCACCCCATTGAAAGGGCAGCAACTCATCATAGTCCTTAACGCTCAGCGCACCCATCGGGGCTGTATGACTAGGTTGATTACTCTCTTTTATATCGGTAGTAAATGCGGTCAAATCGTTCGCAAGGTTAAGAAAACGAGGTTGATTATTAGTAGATACAGTAGCGCTTGTACCTTGTTCTTGATAGCCGTCATTGCGATAAGCTGTCAATGCCACATGCTCATTGAATATCTCGCTAGGATCTTGATAGTTAAACCCTGAAAACCCCATGCGTGTGGCGACTTGTGACAGTATCCACCAGTCAGGTTTTGCAACCCCTGTCGCAGGCATCAAAGGGCGCTGACGAGAGATACGTCGCTCAGAGTTGGTGACGGTACCAGATTTTTCGCCCCATCCTTGCGCGGGCAAGACGATATCTGCGCAGTGCACCGTATCACTGTCCACTGAGCAGTCAGACACTATGACCAAATCGCAGTGCGCGAGCGCTTTTCGGAACTTATCCGCCTCTGGCAAGCTGACCACAGGATTGGTCGCCATGATCCAAATGGCTTTGATACGACCATCCAAGATCGCATCCGCAGCATCACACGCCTTAACACCAACTTCTGGGGTGATAGCCTGAGGCGACTCCCAAAAGTCAGCGACCAGTTGCCGATGATCGGCATTATCCAAGTCCAAGTGCGCCGCCAATAAATTCGCAAGCGCCCCAACCTCTCGTCCGCCCATGGCATTAGGCTGCCCTGTGAGCGAAAACGGACTGGCGCCTACTTTGCCCACACGCCCAGTGAATAGATGGGTATTGATGATGGCATTGACTTTATCAGTGCCACTTTTGGATTGATTCACGCCCATACTAAAGGCGGTCACTGTTTTATCAGTAGTCGCAACCGAGTCATAAAACTGGCGAATACTCTCGGCTGGCACTTGGCAGGCGCTCGCCACCTTATCAATGCTCCATGGGTTAGCAGCGCTCAAAGCGGCGGCTATACCTAGGCTTTGTTCGACGTATTCGTCATCTTGGCACCCATGCTGCGCTAGATAATGCAACAGACCATTGTATAAATGGGTGTCTGTGCCAGCAGCAATCGGCAAGTGCAAATCGGCAAATTCACAAGAGTCGGTACGACGCGGGTCAATGACGATGAGCTTTTTATTAGGATCGGCTTTTTTGGCGGCTAAAAAGCGGCCAAATAAAATAGGATGACACCACGCCATGTTTGAGCCGACGAGCACCAATAAGTTACAAGCCTCCAAATCCTTATAATTGCCCGGCACTAAGTCTGCGCCAAACGCTCGCTTATGCCCTGCAACCGCTGATGACATACACAGTCGAGAGTTGGAATCGATATTATTATTACCGATAAAACCTTTAATGAATTTATTAGCCACATAGTAGTCTTCGGTCAATAGCTGCCCTGAAACATACAGCATGATGCTATCTGGGCCGTGTTTGTCGATGGTGTCGTTTAGGCGATGAGCAATATCTCCTAACACAGTCTCCCAGTCGGTGTTTGCAATGCGCGGTTTGGTAGCCGACATCTCTACAAGGCTCTTGTCAGAGGCTGTCTCTAATGGGTTTACTAGCATCGGCTGCTGCTGTTGCTGTTGCTGTTGCATAGCTGCTAGCTTGTTTTGATAGTAAGGCTGGGTCAATCGGCGCGCGGCGCCCAAGGTTTGCGCGAGCGCACTACCTTTTGAGCATAGTTTACCAAAGTTGGCAGGATGCTCAGGATCGCCTGTTACACTGATATTACCCGTTGTATCGACACGAGCTAAGACTCCGCAACCAACACCGCAATAAGGACATGTGGTGCGAATAGTCGTTGCTAAATTTTCATTCAAAGCCTCTAGCGGATTCGTCTGAGTCGCGCTTATGTCCTGTGTTGCAATAACTTGGCTGTTCATATTTTGGGTATCTTTAGAGATTTCTAGGGGTTTTTCGATGAGGGTATCATTCATGAGGCTTCCTCTACTAGATCACATACTCTGCTATTGTTTTTATCATCACTTGTCGTACTCTTTTGCGTAGTGCTTAAATTTAAGGTTTCCAAATCGCAATAAGCCGCGCCAAAAAGCAAGTTGTCTTTTATAGGAGTGATATCGACATTATCCATAATCAGCTGACTATAGAAGCTACCTTCATTGACGTCACCGTATAGCACTGCGCCGATAACCTTGTTGTCTCTTAGGTAGAGACAGTGATAGTGATTGAGGGCAGGCTGACGATAAACCAAAGTATCGATGTGCTCAACCGTGCTATCGTCAAAGGCGATTTCACCCGCTGAGAATGCTGCCACGCCAGATACTTTTAATTTCAATGACAACGGTTTGCTGACGAAGGGTTGCCAGTGCTCTTGTGAGGGTGCATTCGATACAATAGCAGGATCTGGTATGACGGTATCTCTTAGCACAGTCACGAGTGTATCGACTTGCTGATTGACGGGCGCGACCATCCCAAACAGCTCGCCATCAAGCTCCACACACTCGCCGATTGCATAGACATGCGGGCAACTGGTATGCATACAGTTGTCAACGATAATACCGCGATTAACCTCAAGGCCGCTGTCTTTGGCTAGCACCGTATTAGGCATCACACCGACTGCCATGACAATAAAATCAGTAGCTAAGGTGCGCCCGTCTTTTAGAGATAATCCGCACACCTCGCCGGTCTCATTGATGACAATCGCTTCGGTATTGGCAGACACCTCAAGCCCAACGTTGCGGCGACTCAGCTCAGCTTGTAGTAACTCTGCAGCAGGTAGATCCAGCTGGGTGTTGAGTACGTAAGCGTCCACATGAATGACCGTCATGCTCGCCCCTTGTCCTGCTAGAGCACACGCCACCTCCAGTCCCAATACCCCGCCGCCAATCACGAGTCCCGTTTTGCCTTGACGAGCGTATTCAGTCAGTGTGCTGACATCCATAGAATCTCGAAAGACATGTACCCCTTTAGCCTTATGATTGGGAAACGGTATCACGCGAGCCGTTGATCCTGTAGCGATCACTACCTTGGTATAGTGTAGCGTCTGCCCGTTATCAAGCTCAATACACTGCTGATTGGTATCCATCGTATCCACGCTGACCCCAGCCAGCACCCTAATGCCCAACTGCTCATAGTCTGATTGGTCATATAAATAAGTATCATCAAACGCGGTATCTCCCGCCAGTACAGGCGATAACATAATGCGGTTGTAGCCCACGTGGCTCTCTTTGCTAATCAAGGTAATTGGCGGATGGACGTCAGCATCATTTAGCTGCTGCGCCCGTGCCAGCTCAATAGCAAAACGGCTGCCTGCCATACCAGCCCCAATGATGACTATACCAGCGTTATCATTGGGGCTGTCATTATCAGCTGTTTGAGAGACACAAGTGTCTGTTAAATGACTATCGTATGGTGCGCCTGTGTTTGATTTATGAAGCGACATAGAGAGTATCCTTAGCCGCGTGGTGCAGCGTAAAATAAATAGTGATCTGTCATTGATAATGTATGTTTTGAGCGTAGGCACTTATGCCAGATAAGCCCACAACAATAAGACAATGACGACAAACTGTATAAAGCAAATGCTATGCCATACCAGTAAAGGGTTACGCTGAATGAGGGGTTCAGGGTCACGACTATTCGCCCTATTATCAGGGTTAAAATCCTGTAAGAACTCACCGATGGCTTGATAGCGCGCATTGGTATTAGCATGTAACGCCCGCATAAGTGCCTGTTGACTGATAGCGGGTATGTTGTTTTGGCGTAGCGGCTGGGCGGGCATCACTAAAGCCTGCTGCGGATTCATCAGATCTTGTGTGCCAAACGGCAGCTGTCCTGTCAATAGCTCATAGCCGATCACCGCGATTGAAAAAAGATCTGAATGCACGCCTTTTGGTGCATCGGTGTAATACTCTGGTGCAGCGTAGTGCAAGTCGCCATTAGGCGGGCGCGTACTATCTTTTAGAATAGAGGAGCTTGCCGAGCCAAAATCAATCAGCTTGACCGCGCCTGCTTGGGTTAAGAGCACGTTTTCAGGTTTGATATCTTGGTGCAATAGATAATGGCGGTGCATCACGCGCACCGCCATACCGATCTTGGTGAGCAGATCATAGGTTTGCCAGACATCACACGGCGCATTACGTTCAATAAAATCGCGTAAGCTCTCGCCTTCAATATATTCAGTTAAGTGATACAGATAGGTGGTACTGGCAGGTACAGGGTAGTAACGCAGCAGTCCTGATGCACTGAGTCCAGAACCTATACTTTGACTTTGGGTGCTGCTACCGTTTGGGGCTACCGTGTGCAACCGATTAGGATCAGCTTGATTAAAAGCGGACTCGCCTGCGCGTCGATGTTTTGAGAGACTAAGGCCAATCTTGCGCTCTTTCAAAAAATCACGCAAATAATGACCATCATCGATAGTATCAAGGCTAGGCGACTTTAAAACAAAGTCGTTGTTATGCTCATCTTGTACCAAATACACATCACTGCGAGCCGTACGCGCGATAATAGTCATCACCGTAAACCCGTCGATACTATCACCGACTTCTAAGCCTGTCGGTAGCCGATAACGAGGCATATCGCTATCGCTATTACTTTGGTCTGGGCTATCCAAATGATCTGAGCTACCCAAAGCGCTTACTTGACCAGATTGGCGTGGCGCTGCATCCATGCTAAGCATCATCATGCTCAAGTTATCATGACTACCTTCAGCAAAAGCATGTTCGCAGATTGTCTGACTGGCGTTAAACCCAGTAGGTAACTTGTGCTCGGCTGCGACCGATTCAAACATACTGGTAGCTGCGGCACACAGCTCAAACTGTAGCTCTGTGGCGTCGATATGCTCATACACGCCATCAGTCATGATCGCTAAAGATTCGTCTTGATGTAATGTAAATACCGACTGTTGCAGATCCAGTTGCGTATCCGCCCCAATCGCCGCTGAGAGCGCTCCTTTGTCTTGACCGCGATGGATACGATGATCTTCACTCAGTACGGTCAGACTGTCTATCCCGATACGATAAATACGTGAATCACCCGTATGAAACAGATGAATACGATCGCCAATACATAATAAGCCTGACAATGTGGATAACAAAGGCGGTACGCGCTGATAGGCTTGCGGGATGCACAGGGTATCATTAGCCTTATTGACCGCGATCTTGATGAGACTAGCGATTTGATCGTCGTCAAAGCCCGTTATTAAAGCTTGATGATTCTTGTTATTGATTTGGGTCTGTTTCTGTTTTTGATTGTCAGTATCAGAGCGCTCTGGCGACTCATATTGTATTCGGGCCAATTTTGACAAGGCTAACGTGATCTTGTCAGCGACGGTATTAATAACCAGTTGACTGGCTTGCTTTGGAAACTGACAAGCGCTTACCCCATCTGCCATAAGCACTAGCAAGGGCGCAGGAGGTGTTGTTATCGCTTCAAAATAGTTGGACTCGTTCGTGCTATCTAATGTTTTATCTAAAAAATGATACGGCAAACAAGTGGTTATCAAAAGACTATCTTGGTTTTGTGCTTTACGCCCTTTCATCGTACAAAAATCAAGCCACCACAAGGCATGATCTGCCTTAGAGTGATTGGATGTTGTAGATGACAATTTTGGTGATGAAAGTAAGAATGACTGACCGCCAGACTCAGTGCTAGATTCAGCATCAGTGCTTATTTGAGCACTCACAGCGCAATCGTCTGGCTGATTATTATGAGTGTCTTGCTCATTAGCACTTTGACTGGCTTTTTGACTGGCTTTTTGAGTAGTATTCAAAGTCATTCCTATTTGGTTTTTTAGTTCTTTGGCGTTATTTATGACTCACTTGAATCTCAGCAAACGTGCCATCTGGCATCTCTTCGATAATGACGCCTTCTGGCTCTTTGAGTAAAAATAAAGCAAAGAACCCAACAACTGCTGTTGCGGCAATGACAAAGAAAAACACTTGATAAGAGACGAGACTCAGCACCGTAAGATAAACGACGGAACCGACATTACCGTAAGCACCCGTCATACCAGCAAATTGTCCTGTCATACTGCGCTTAATCAGTGGAATGACGGCAAAGACCGCACCCTCGCCTGCTTGGACAAAGAACGAGCAAAACATCGTGATTAGTAGCGCTAGCGCGAGTGGCCATGTTGAATCTAAAAAGCCCATCAATAGATAACCAACGGCTAGACCTGCGGTTAGAATAAGCAAGGTAATCTTGCGGCCAAACTTATCACTCAGCCAGCCGCCACCGGGACGTGACATTAGATTCATAAAGGCATAGCTCGATGCCAATACACCCGCCATGACAATCGATAAACTAAAGGTCTCTTGATAGAACAGTGGCAACATAGAGACGACGGCAAGCTCTGAGCCAAATGTCGCAAAGTATAGAACATTTAAGATACCAACTTGTTTGAAGTCATAACGATGCGCCTCAGGAACAGATGTGGTAAACACCTCTTTATTAAAGCGGTAGCTACTGATGAACTCATAGACATATAAGAGCGCTAAGCCAATATAGACAATCGTAACACTCGACTGGCTGAGCAAACTGACACCCGACGGTGATAGCTTCCACGCTAGCAGTGCCAATGCCAAATACATCGGTAATTTAAAGACCATCATCAGCCAAAAATCCCCTGATGAGGTCACCATCATCGCGCCAGACTTCTTAGGCTTAAAGTAAGTTGCGCCTTTAGGGGTGTTACGTGCCATTCTATAAAAAACAATACTATAAAGCGCCATCACAACGCCCGACATAGCCGTCGCATACCGCCAGCCCTCATCGCCGCCAAATATAGCTGCGGCAATGATAGCAATGGTGGGTAATAACAGCGCCGCTGCCGCCGAACCGAAGTTGCCCCAACCGCCATAGATACCTTCTGCCGTACCCAACTCATTGGTAGGGAACCAATCGCTCATCAAGCGAATACCAACCACAAACCCTGCGCCCACAAACCCAAGTAAAAACCGAGATAACGCTAAGGTGTTGTAATCCTGCGCAAAGGCAAAGGTAAAACAGGGAATGGCACCAATGGCTAAAATTGCCGTATAGACGATGCGTGGACCGAAGCGGTCGGTGAGCATTCCGATGATGACGCGAGCCGGAATGGTCAGTGCGACGTTTAGAATAAGTAAGGTTTTGACTTGATCTTTGGTTAGATTAAGGGTCTCGCCAATCGCTGATAGGAACGGCGCATGGTTGAACCATACAAAAAAGGTGAGAAAAAATGCCATCCAACCTAAGTGAAGGATTTTATTTTTACCCGCAAACGATAAGACATTCAGCTTATCTTTGGTAGGGGTAGCGGGGCTTGATGATGACATAGGCAGCTTCCTTAAAGGGCTAACTTTGGGATTATTTTTAAATAAAGGTAACAAGTTAAGTTTAAAGAACTTATCGGTTTAGACCCTAAACGCGGTGCAATGGCTATGCCAGTTGTCTTTATATAAACCTATAAAAAAGTGAATATTAGCCTACTAATATAGTAGTTACACGTTGTTCTATAAGGCACAACCGTTGTGATGAATAGCTAATACTATATAAATATTGATAGTACTGACCCGACCTTGTTAGAGCTTTCACTGTGCATTAATAATTGCAATGAACACTAATTTGGTGCGCGGTGCATCTAATTTGGTGCAATCAAACTTGACTTAAAAATAAAACATCTGCTTATCGCTCTACGATTAGTCATCTTTGATAATTGTGCTCCTGTGTGTCCAATACCTTTATAAGGTCTGATGCAACCCTGCACTTCTGTCAGTAAAAACCCTATAGATATGGCAACTTACATTTGTGCTTGGCACGATTATTGAAGTCTTATTAACAGTAGGTATCTGAATGCTTTTTTGGGTGATGTCGCCAATAAAAGCTCCTAAAACATCTTGAGCTATGTTGAGCCATATTGAGCCATATTGAGCATAGTCATTATCGAGTGTAAGCAAATCCCGTGTTTATACAGAGCATTCAGTCAATCCCCCTTTTAAAAGGACAGACGCATGAGTAGCACTACAATGAATACAAGTAGCAAAGGCAACTTAGTAGTAATTGGCAATGGTATGGTCGGACATCATTTCGTTGAGCGCGCCATTGAGCAAGGGCTCCATGAGCAGTTTGAGATTCATGTTTTCGCTGAAGAGGATCGCCCTGCTTATGATCGCGTTTATCTATCCAGCTATTTTGAGCACAAAGATGCCAGTAAGCTCAACCTTGTCGATCTCAACGTTTACGAATCCTCAAAGGTGAACTTGCATCTTAATCAGCGCATTATAGATATCGATTCGACGACTCAATCCATCACCACAGAAGCAGGCGAGCAGATTCACTATAGCGAGCTGGTTTTGGCAACAGGCTCCTACCCCTTTGTGCCGCCGATTCCTGGTCGCGAGCATCCGCACTGTCACGTATATCGCACCATTGCTGATTTGGATGAGATTTTGGGTATTGCCGAATTACCTAAGGTAAAAAAAGGCGTGGTGGTCGGTGGTGGTCTGCTGGGACTTGAGGCGGCAAAAGCACTCGTGACCCTAGGGCTTGAGACTTATGTGGTCGAATTTGCGCCGCAACTCATGGGTGTTCAGCTTGATGTGGCTGGCGGTGAGATCTTAAAACGCAAAATAGAGGCACTGGGCGTTACTGTCTTGACAGGTAAAAACACCAAAGAGATTATATCCAATCCAAATGGCGCGAGCGATGAGGAGTGCTATTTGACCATGCAGTTTGCGGATAATACGTCGCTCGACACCGATATGATTGTGTTCAGTGCCGGTATTCGACCGCAAGATGGCATTATCAAAAGCAATCCTGAGTGCGGTATTGAGATGGGCAGTCGTGGCGGGATTTTGATCGATGAGCACTGCCGTACTAACGCTGATCACGTCTACGCCATTGGCGAGTGTGCGGTATGGGACAACAAGGTATTTGGTTTGGTTGCGCCAGGCTATAGTATGGCGAGCATTTGCGCGGCGCAAATTGCAGGTGATAGCGAGCAAATATTTGCTGGTGCTGATATGAGTACCAAGCTCAAGCTCATGGGCGTAGACGTCGGTAGTATCGGTGATGCCCACGGTACGACTGAGGGTGGACTGAGTTATCTGTATCAGAATCCTGCCGAAGGTATCTACAAGAAGTTAGTAACGACATCTGATAACAAGCGCTTGCTTGGTGCGGTACTGGTCGGCGATACCGAAGACTACAATAACTTATTACAGCTGTATCTCAATGATATTGACTTGCCTGCGCATCCTGAGAGTCTAATCTTACCTAATGTCGAAAAGCCCGTCATGGGCATCGATAATCTACCAGATACCGCCATGATTTGCTCTTGCTATAACGTCACCAAAGGCACTATCTGCGCCGCAGTCGAAAATGGCGCCTACTCTATTGCTGATGTAAAAGCGGTGACAAGCGCAGGTACTGGCTGTGGCGGCTGTGCGCCCATGGTCAAGGACACCTTAAGCTATCAGCTGACTACATTGGGCTTTGAGGTCAATAACAATTTGTGCGAGCATTTTGCCTACTCTCGTCAAGAACTTTATAGCTTGATTCGCGTCCATGGCATCAGAACCTTTGATGAGCTACTCACTGAACACGGTAGCGGTCATGGCTGTGAGATTTGCAAACCGACCGTCGCCTCTATCTTGTCCTCATGCTGGAATGATTATGTACTCAAACCTGAGCTGACCCCACTACAGGACAGTAATGATTACTATCTAGGCAACATCCAAAAAGACGGCACTTATTCGGTCGTACCCCGTGTACCGGGCGGTGAGATCACCGCCGACAAGCTCATCGTACTCGGACAAGTCGCCAAAGAGTTCAATCTATACACCAAGATCACTGGCGGACAGCGAGTCGATCTGTTCGGCGCGCGTATGGAGCAATTACCTGATATCTGGACACAACTGGTAGAAGCAGGCTTTGAGACGGGTCATGCCTACGGTAAGTCGTTACGCACGGTCAAGTCTTGTGTGGGTAATGACTGGTGTCGATATGGGGTGGATGACAGTATGGGTCTGGCGATTAGATTAGAGGATCGCTACAAAGGCGTACGCTCACCGCATAAGATCAAGATGGGCGTATCAGGATGCATGCGCGAGTGTGCTGAGGCGCAAAGTAAGGACTTTGGCATGATCGCAACCGAGAATGGCTGGAACTTATTCGTCGGTGGTAACGGCGGCATTACTCCGCGCCATGGCGAGCTGTTCGCAACCGACCTTGATACTGAAACGATGGTCAAGTATATCGACCGTATTATTATGTTCTATATCAAAACCGCCGATAAGCTACAGCGTACCTCAAAGTGGCGTGAGAGCTTGGATGGTGGACTTGAGTATCTACAAGCGGTCATTATTGACGACACCTTAGGTATCGCAGATGAGCTTGAGGCACAAATGCAGCTGCTGGTCGATAACTATGTCTGTGAGTGGAAAGCCACTATTACTGATAGCGAAAAGCTTAAACGCTTCCGTCATTTTGTGAACAGTGAGCAAGGCGATGATAACGTCATCTTTGTCAGCGAGCGCAATCAGATTCGCCCAGCGACGGACGCTGAAAAAGCCAAAATCCAAGTGACTGAGTTGGCATAAATACTTTACTGCTTTCTTCAAACACAGCGCTAACCCCTTTTAATGTGGCTGTGTTTGAAGTCTTATGTTTTATTTGCTACTCGTTAAATACTAAGGACACCCCATGACTCAGCACACCGTTTGCCAACTGCAAGACATTCTCCATGAAACTGGCGTTTGCGCGCTAATAGATGGTAAGCAAATCGCTATTTTTCGCACCAAGCATAATCACCTATTTGCCCTTGATAATTTCGATCCCTTTAGTCAAGCCAATGTACTCTCTCGCGGTTTGATTGGTGGCACTACTATCGTAGATGATATCGGAGGCACTGAAGAAGTGCTTTATGTCGCCTCGCCCATTTACAAGCAGCGCTTTAATTTAGTTACTGGGTACTGCTTGGATGATGAGAGTGTCAAACTCAATACATATCAAGTAGCGCTTGAGAACAGCAAGGTGGTGGTTAGTACTCATCAGGTTTAGGTAGACCGTGACGAGGTGACGGCTATCGGAGTTATTGAATAAACTTAACAGCTATACTGAGTCTTAGTAATTTAGCCAAACAGAAGCTACAAAACCTCTACAAGCCACATTATCGCTTTTCTAAAACCTACATGCTATACGTTTAGTTAATCTCTATGAAATAACAAATCGAATAACAGCTACTGTATTTCTACGGAAATTGATATCTCGTAGTGCGGTGTCTGTAGAACACTTAGTCGTAATCGCCAATTAATCTGACCAGTAGCAATTGGCATACCGCACTTTTCTACCCCTAAATTTCGCGCTACTGAAGAACGCACTTGTTCATTATTCAATAACTCATCCTCGATTTCGGGTGTTTTGACGATCTCTAAAGTTACCACGTATATAGTTAAGTCTTTATAAAATCGATACAGCCCATATTATGAAGTAGTTTAGGTAGATTATTCTCTATCCAGCCTTGACGCAGAAATTTTGCCTGTGCCCACTTTTTCTCGATAGGGTTTAAATCAGGACTGTAGGGTGGCAGCCATATAATGCGATAACCCTATCTATTGAGTAACTTTTGAATGCGTTTATTTTTATGGAACCTAGCGTTATCCATGACAATCACGCACTTGCTCTTAAGACTTGGAATAAGCGTGAACTTGCACCAGTTGTAAAATATATTCCCATTGATATTCTGCTCAAAGTAATCAAGCGCAAACAGCATCTTTTCATACAGAGCACCAATGACATTCGTACGCTTTTTTGCTTGCCAGTTGTAGCGATCAATGCAAGGTTTACCTATCGGTGCATAGCCGCAAGGTCTGATGGTTTCAGCCTCAAAGCCGCTTTCATCCATATAAATAATGGGATAGCCTTGCTGCTTAAAGCTATCAAGCCTACTGTGATACTCAGCTCTTTTTATTGGACAAGATTTCGGGTGGTCTAGTGTCTTTTTTTTGACTGATGCTAAGGCGTTTTAATGCGGCTTCTATACCTGACTTGCTACAACCTAAACGCTGTGCTCGCTCGTACATATAATCGTCTGGATGCTGCTCAACATCTTTCAATAAGGCTTCATTTGATATTTTAGTCGGTGCTTTATTTCTGGCTGTTTTAGGAGTTAAGCTCTGCTGCCAGCTGTGAATAGAGCTTGTACTAAGCTGATAAAAGTTAGCGGCTTCTCGAATCGTCATCCCGTCTTTAATGCTTCGTAACACTTGTTTGCGAAAGTCGATTGAATAGGTCATCGTTTATTTCATTAAATGTGGTTGTTAATAGGATTGTATCGATTTTATATAAGATTAACTATAGTAAGCCTTTAATCTAAACAACAATTACACAGAATCTGGAACAATCCCTCCAAGTTAAAAAAGCCATAAAAGTCATGACTTTTATGGCTCTACCATCCTGTTTTGTATATTGAAGCTTAGATCTAGCTTTGAGTTAAATAAGCGCCTTTAAATCAGTCAGCTTGTCTAAAACGGCATCAGGTGAATATTTCACCAGCTGCTGCTCATTTTGTGCACCAGATAGCACACCTAAAACCAGCCCACACCCTGCATTCCTACCTTCTTCAATATCGATACCACTATCCCCTGCTTTTAACACCTGCTGTGAATTATCAACATTGAACTGTTTCATCGCAAGTATAATCATATCAGGACCTGGACGGCCATTATCTACATCATCGGCTGTTATTAGTGCATCTACTTGATTCCCCACAGACCAACCTAAGATAGTCAAAATTTTATTAGCAGTCTTAGCATCATATCCTGTATTTAATACCACTTTACGACCGCTCGCCTTTAACTGCTCGAACAACGCTGACATGCCTTCAAACTCAGATAAAGTGTCCTTGCTATAAGCAATTTCAAGGCTTTGTTTAAAAGTTACAAATGCAGTATCCGTTAACGATTCAATGTCAGAATCAGATAAATCTAGCCTGTTTAAAATATCATAGATAGCGTTGCGTTTTTCTTTACCTGCACCATATTCCAAACACAACTCAAGACTAACTTGCTGATCTGACTTGCCAGCGCTCTTTAGTGCTTCATTGACGGCATTACGTACGGTTTTATAGACTAAGTTATCTTCATCTACTGTCGTGCCAGCCATGTCGAAAACACATAGTTTAATATGATCAAATTGCTCTTTAATACTATTAATAGTTGTACTCATTATTTTGACTCCAATACTAAATTAATTAACTCTTCACCAAATGCAAAGCCTGTCGATGCGCCAGTGCCGCCAGTCACAGTGCCGACAACCACGCCTTTTTCAGGTGATGTCTTAAATACCACCTTATCCGCACTTGGATACACACCCAACCAGTGCTGAGTAATATCTATCTCACCAATATCCATAACCTGCTTAAACTCATTAATGATTAACTCATCAATTCGAGTGTCTCTAAACGGCAGCTCTCTATCACTATAATCATGACTATCGCCAAGGATTAGTGAACCATCTTCAGACTGAACCACAATTAGGTGAACGCCTGCTTGACGCTCTACACTTTGAATATCGTCAAGTAAGCTCTTTAGTACCTTAGCTTCAGGTAACTGAGCAAATCCATCGTAACGGGCAAAGCTCAAATCTGACATGACAGCGGCATTTAATCTAAATGCTTGTTTAGGCATGACTCGCATCATATTCAGCGTGCACATTTTAGCTTTGGTCTTAGCGAGTACTTCTGGATATAAGCCAGTAAAGTCAGCTCCTGGGCAGACCACACAATGCTCAGCGTTAAGGACACCACGGCTGGTATGCACTTTTGGTAATTCCACCGAAGTCACCGTGGTATGATTATAAAAGTCCACACTCTGCGTCTCTTGTAACCAATGAGCCAGCTTAGCAATTGCAGTATTGGACTCCACTCTAAGCTCATGCGGGCTATATAACACCCCTTCTCCCTTGTTCAGATAAGGCGCGGCTTCATTAATTTCAGACTGTGTCAGTAGTCGGCACCCTTCACCCATTTCCGTCTTTAAAAAGGCTCGTGCAACATCTACCGCTTCAGGTCTCTGCATTAACATATGCAAACCGATATGCTCTACCTGAATACCTGCTTTTGGGGCAATTTCGGCCCAAACATTACGCGAGTGCATGGCGCGTTGCCAATGCTCGCCGCGCAGTTGACCACTGACGGTCACAAATCCAAAATTACGCACAGAGGCATCTTTGTTCTGCGATTGGCGTTCTACAACCGCGACACTCAGCCCCTTTTTAACGGCGGCGTAGGCGCTTGCCAGTCCAACTATACCCCCACCTACGACGACGACATCGTATGTTTTATCAGAAAGTATTTTGCTCATTGTCATATCTGCTCTTCCCATACATCTTTATTAATTAGCCCTTTACTTGCTTAACCTATGAACTAATATAGCTAAGCATGAATGGGCATTATTTTGATTCAATTAAAATTACTCACCATGGAAAAAAGCACGGTGCTTATCTAACAGCTCGGCAGTTAATAGCTCTGGATAGGTCTTAGAATTATCAATCTGATTCTCAGCAGCTACTGTCTCGCCGTCATACACAATATTTGGATAAATCTCTAATAAACCTGGGCGAGCTTTAGTGACAATTAATTCAGCCATTTTCATTGCTTTAGGGTTGGTTTTCTCTCCTTTATCAATAACAGCAACCGATTCAGTCAATGTGTAATTACCTTCACTGGGATCCACAAAATCAATTGGTAAACCTTTTGCTTTATTAGCGACTGCCTGATGACGTAGTCCGAAACCGATAGGCACCTCACCTGCCATTACCTTTTTAAGAGGACCAGAGCCAGATAGCTCTAAATTAGGTCCTGCATTTTCACGAATAGCATTCATGATTTGTTGACCTTCAGCATCGGTGCCATATTCAGCAGCAATATCCTGTACAAACAACCAACCGGTTGATGAACCATTTGGATCAACCATAGAAATTTGGTTTTTATAAATAGGATTCGCTAAGTCTTTGGCACTGGTAGGTATGGGAAGATTATTGGCTTCCATCTCTTTGGTGTTGAGTAAGATGGCACCCGTAAAGCTGAGAATCGGTGCGTAGTAATTAGGCGTCGCAATCTGTGGATTTGCCGTAAATGCTAACGCTTTAAACATTGGGTTCTTTGCTTGAGCACTTTCGATATAAAACGAGCTCATTGTCACCATATCAGCTTCAATATTTTTTCCTTCTGCTAATAGTCGTCCACCAAGCTCACCTGTTCCGAATGATTGAAATATGTATTGACCTTCAAAGCCTGCCTCATCAAGCACCTCTTGAATAACCTCGACTGCCTCTTCATCAGCATTACTATAAATAATCACCTCCTCGCCAGCCTTATCTCCCGAGCTTGACGACCCACAACCTGCTACTAAAACTCCACAAGTTAATCCCGTTATTATCGTTTTAAATAAATTCATTGTTTTCCCTGATTATTTGAGTGATTAAAGGTTAAATTAGTTCTCGTAACATCAACGCCTAAACTGTGTTGAAATATCTAAGCGACCGTCGTCACTGTGGTTTTTTTCACTTTTATTTTTGTTGTGCCGTTGATGCTTCTGGTATAAAGGTATCGAACTACTGCGAAGAATATTAATGCCGTGATATTTGTGAGTAGCACCATCAGCGACAAGATAAAAATCTCATCAAAGCGGGCGAAGTGCTGTAATTCAACAATTTTTGTAGTCAGCACCATCGTCTTCGCACCTGAAATAAATATCACTGCACTGATGCTGACCATCGCACTGATAAAGAAGTACGAGGCCACTTCGATAAGTGTAAATATTGAGTTGGGTACAACAATTCGGCGTAAAGACTGTAGCCATGAGTCTCCAAGTAAAGAGGCAGTAGTCTCCCAACCTAGATTCATTTTTGATAGTGCATTTTTGCTCATGAGATAAGGTGTTGAGAAGTAATGAATGATATTACTAATCACAATAATAAAGATGGTGTTAGATATAGATGAGCCTGAGAAAACCATCAGATAAGCAATACCAATAACCATACCTGGCACTGTATTGGTCACTAAAGCTGAGCTTTCGATCGTCAGCTTTCCTATCTTGAATAACCCTGAGCGCTCGTATACTAATGCGGCAACATAGGTAATAATGGTGCCAAAAACAGCCGTTAAGGTCGCAACAATAAGTGAGTTCTTATACACTCGCATTAGGTTCGAGGACTCAATCACCTTAGTAAATGTGTCTGTACTAAACGCCATCTCGTAAGGCCATGTCTTAATCCATGGAATGATGAAGATCACAGCAAATACGAATAACAGTGAAATCAAAATGCCACTGGACAACACACCCAGAATCCTGTCTTTGACTTTAGAGGTGGGCAAGTCAAAATGCTCTACTGAGTCATATCTGACATTAAATCGAGCCACATACCAAAGCAGTAGAATGCTCAAGACAGAGGGGATTAGCATAAACAGGGCAACCACAGAGCCCTTTTCAAACGAGGGAGATGCACCCAGTATTTGGGTATAAAGCTCAGTGGCGATAACCTTGTACTGACCACCAATAGAGGCTGGAATACCAAAGTCAGTAAAGGCTAAAAAGAAGCATTGAATGATAGCGGCTGCAAACGTACCAATTAAAGGACGAATGACCGTCATATCTATCTGGCGTAAGCGTGAATCGCCCATCAGTTCTGATACGATTACGAACTTCTTATCCAAATATTGAAAGGTATTGTTAAGCAGTAAAAAGGCTATTGGCAAGGTATAGATGGTGTAGCCAAGCCACATACCATAGAAACCATATATGTCTTCAAACAACTGAAAGCCAATTATCTTGGTGAGTAGACCTTGCTTACCAAAAGTGTAAATAATGGCAAATCCATAAGTCACTGTTGGCAATAGCATAGGGAACAGTGATGCAAGCTTAATGGTTTGTTTAAAGCCCTTTGGCAAGTTAGTCCAGTGCACCGTATAGGCAAGAATAAATGCCAAAAAGGTGGCACTCATCGCACTAACAATGGCGACAAAAAAACTATTTAACATCACTTGTCTGAAGTCATTACTGCTGATGATATCGACATAGTGGCTTAGACCTAATCCATCAGCCACATTAAATGACAGCATCAACATTTTGCCCAAAGGCACAAACATAAAGACGAGAAATAGCGCACCAATAAAAAGCCACAAGGCTTTCATTAGCGGTGAGTTATTAAGTTTCATAATGACCTACGCGCGAAATAAGTAAGTTTTGAGAGACCAGTGTTGGCCTAGTGCGATCAACCTTTATTAACCTTTGGAGGTATCTTTAATGGATTTAGCGGCTGTGCGCTGGATTATGGCGTTGATATCTTCAGTAACTGAGCTACCAGTTGGTGTAGGTCTCATTTGAGTGTATTTTTCTAAAGGGTCAGCTGGCGCATCGTCCGCTTCAAATAGGCTCAAGATATTACAACGTTTGATATTTAGCTGATTTAAGATAAAGCGCTTAACAAAATCATTGGCAGGGTTTTTGATGATTTCTGATGGTTTAGCATATTGAGCTACTTTGCCGTCTGATAACAACAAAATGCGATCAGAGAGTGTCATCGCTTCTTCAGGATCATGTGTCACAATCAACGTGGTTAGCTCATAACGCGCTGCAATCTCGCGAATACGTGCCTTAATGGTCTCTTTAATAACCCCGTCTAAGGCAGATAAAGGCTCATCTAATAATAAAATTTTAGGCTTCATCACTAAAGTACGTGCTAATGCAACACGCTGCTTTTGCCCACCAGAGAGCTGGCTGATTCGCTTGTTCAAATGCGGCTTAATCTCCAAAAGGTCAACCAGCTCATCAACCTCCGCTTGTGTGCTGACGTTAGGTCTATTACGTAGCCCGTATTCAATATTCTGCTTCACATTCAAGTTAGGAAACAAAGCATAGTCTTGGAATACAATATTGAATCCTCTGTGCTTCATAGGCACACGGGTGATGTCTTCATGATCATAGGCAAGTCGACCAGAACTAATATCGGTTAGACCTAAAATAATATGCAGTAATGTGGTTTTCCCACAGCCAGATGGGCCCAATATTGAAACAATCTCACCCTTATTCACTTTTAGGGAGATATCCTCAAAAATAACTTTGCCATCATACTTCTTAGTCACATTTCTTAGTTCTAACATAATTCAAGCCCAAACTTATATTTTGGTATTGGCAGTGAGTGATAGCTCAAGCAAATACATTTAGGTAAATTGTTCAATGCTTTAATCGTTTACATGTAACTAATATAGAAGATGAATATGACAGTTTGGTGTCAAATATAAGGTTAGCTTATACATTTAATCATTCAGTCTTATTTATCGTGTATAACTTCTCGTACTTCCCAGAGATAGACCTGACAATCTCTGCAACCGAAAACCGATACGAAAGACGGCGGTCATATGACGAAAAAGCCCTACACCTATAGTCAACTAAACATCTTAGACTCTGTGCTTGAGGAAGGTAATTACACGCAGGCAGCTAAACGTTTAGGCGTATCTCAATCTGCCATTAGCCAAGCACTATCTACGCTTGAAAACAATCTTGGGTTTAAGCTATTTATGCAACGTGGCAGGCACCTTGTGCCAACAGATTACTGCTTAGAGCTTGGGTCATTGACGAGTAAAATACGAGCAATTGAAGATGATCTAGAGCAGCTGATTCAAAGAAGTAAAATCTTTGAAGCGGCTATATTAAGGGTAGCTCTATGCAGCCCGCTGCCGGGCACTGAAATTATCAGGCAGTTTAGTAAGCGCTATCCCAAGCTACAGACTGAAATCTATTTTGGTAATTTCTATGAAACGTTCAGTAGAGTCGTTAACGGTCAAGTAGATGTTGGCATTCTTGCAAATGTGCCAAAAGATGACAGGTTACAGTTTAAGAAATGTGCTACCCAAAGGCTTGTTGCCTTATGCTCACCGAACCATCCTTTTGCATCAAGAGAGTCTATAAGCTTAACTGAGTTGGCGTCGGAAACCGTTATATTCCGCACGCACGGCTCTACCACTCAAAAACTTATCAATGAGGCACTAGCAAAAATTAATTTAGAGATAATCCCTACATATATCGTAAACACCCAAGAAAGTGTTTACGATGCGGTTTGCCAAAACTTAGGAGTAGGATTTGCATGGAACGAAAGCGCAATAAGAAAGGATGGTTTTGTGAAGGTGCCCATTGCAGAGCTACCTTCAAATTATGATGAGGTGATTTTTTCACTCAAAAATGTAAAAAATTTAGTGGTGACTGCTTTGATGAACTCTTTAGATACGTCTACGTATGAATGAGAGGCTTACAAAGATCATGGCGCAGCTCTGTTTATTGAGTTTGGGAATGTGAATTTGTTGGCTAATGCCATACTAACAGGTATATTTTGTAGAGCTTGGTTCGGTGACTTTTTACCTCGATTTTATTTTCATTTTTAAAGAGAACAGGTCTTAGTTTACTTCACTCGATTAGACAAAATGACGCCAATTGTGCTCAACGCTATGCCGCATATCATTGCGATTGATAAGGCTTCATGAAGTATCAATGCTGCGAGTAAGGCAGTTAATCCGGGAGACAGGGAGCCGAGCAACAAAGAGCGAATAGAACCAAGTTTATTGACCGCATAAGAAAATCCAATGGTTGAGATAACGCCAACACCAACCCCTTGTACTAAGATAAAAGGTAGAGCCTCGTCAAAAGAAACAGCACCTAGGTTTGTCTGCAAAACACCAGATAGTACCATCACCAATGTCACAAAAAATGAAGTATAAGAAAGCACGATAGCAACAGCTATTGGACTCAATTTCGTACTCTTTAAGCCTAAGGTGTAACCCGCCCAAACCAGACTCGCTATCAGTAAAAAGGCTGCACCATATAGAAGACTGTCAGGTATTGACCTTGCATTCCCGACAATCATAGTGGCTATGCCAAACAGAATAAGGAGAAATGCCAAAAATTTACTTAGCGAGATCCGTTGGCGAAAAAGAACAAAAGACAAGATTGCGGCAAAAAATACTGGCGTCCCTGTCAAAATAGTACCAACGTAAGCTGCAGGAGCAGTGCTCGCGCCAAAAGTGGCTAACAAGAGAAAAGGAACACCGCCAAGCATAATAAACGTGATATCAGACCATTTAATATTTTTGATTTCATGCAAGCTAGACAATACCCACGGCGTTAATAAAAGCAGGGGCACGCTAAATCGAATGAGCATGACATCAGCAATACTTAACGACGACGCCCCAACAGCCCGCACAGTCAAGGCAAAGCCTGACCAGATAAATAACACAATAATCATAGCCACATAGCCTTTCATTAGTGGCGACATTATGAACAAGGGTTTTTTGCGTGATGAGGGCTGAAATGCTGTATTCATATTGATTGCTTATGCTTATATTTAAAAGCTAATTATCAATCAAAAGCCACGCCTTTATCTCTATTTATTGATTGCAATTTCACAGTTAATTGATGGATAATAGCAAATAACTGTGAAATTTTAGCTGAAAGTGCTAAAGAGGTAATTTATGGATAAAATCGACCGTCATATTTTGGAAATACTTCAGAAAGAAGGACGTTTATCAACGGCTGAATTAGCCGAGCGTATAGGATTGTCAGCGTCACCTTGTGCCAGACGCTTGAAACGTTTAGAAGATGAGTTTTATATAGAGGGCTACCAAGCGAACGTAAACAAAGCTAAAGCTGGTATTACGATGAGCTTTTTTGTGGAAGTCAGCCTGAGCAATCATCAAGAAGAATCGATTACCGCGTTCGAACAAGCGTTATCTGAGATGGATGAGGTGATTAATGGACATGTTGTTTCGGGCTCTTACGATTATTTGTTGGAAGTGGTAAGCCCAGACCTTAACGGTTATGAAGAGTTTACTCGTAAACTACATAAGCTGACTAGCGTTAAAGACATACACACCCATTTATCAGTTAGAAAAGTGATCGATAAAACGACGTTGCCTATTTTTATATGATGCTTTTTAATGCTTCTTAGGACGTGTGCTCGATTCAAGGTATCAAAGTTACTTACTATAAAGTTATAGTTTCCAGTGTTAGTTAGCTACTTATTTACTTAGCGACTTAGTTAATTGGCTTCTATATTTTTAATACTTCTCATAAGCTTCACAAAAAACCGCCTCTAATAATGAAGGCGGTTTTTTTACGTTGGAGAAATTGTTAAACAATATTAGATAACATGCACAGTAGTATCAATATAGATCTGCGTCGAGGTATCATTGATGGACTGCCATACATCATACACATCAATGCCTGAGGTCGTTTGTCCAACAGTAGACCAATCGTCACCTTCTAGGTTGACCGTATCATCATTATCCCCTCTGACATAGATAGCAGCATCAATATCTTTAGCAGCGACATTCAAGGTATTTGCACCTATACCGCTAATGTCAATGATATCGATACCTTCAGGTTGGATAAGATCAGCTAAGCTAATAAACTGATCTGCACCTTCAAAACTTAGGACATCAAGTCCCTCGCTTGAAATCGATAATGATATCTCAGGTAATTCGATAGCGTCATCGTCAGCAAGGGTGAAACTCGTAAACACACCACTTGCGACTGCTTGCCACTCAATGCTGCCCAATAGCTCATTAAGATCAGTTGCGCTTACCGTCAATAGATTTTCAAACTCAGCATTACCATTACGATCAACCATCAGTACGCCGTTTTCGTACTGTAAATAGTCACCAATGTTACTCACAGTTTGATTACCATCGAGTAAGCCAGTAATGTCGATCCTGTCACCTTGTGCTGCATCAAAGTCAGTCCAACTATCAGTACCATTATTACCATTACCACCTGTCGTATCACCTAGGTTTTTGAAGATTAAGGTGTCAGACCCTGTACTCATCATAAAGCTATCGTTTGCAGCAGAGCTAACTGCGATATCATTATAAATAGAAGCAGTGATGGTCTTGCCAACATTAATCTTTAATGAAGCGGTTTCTTTGACACCTGTTACAGAAGTGGTTTGATAAGTAAAGCTCTCAATGCCAAAGCTCTCACCATTTGGTAGATAGCTATAGCTACCATCTTTAGAAACAGTCAAAGTGCCATATAAGCCTTCGATATCAATCGATTGCGCACCTTGATTGGGATCACTGATAAAGACCGACTTACTGCCGACTTTGAGCGTGCTAATATTACTCAGCCCTTGATCATTATCATTACCAGTAATTAAAGAGCCAGTAACAGCAGTGACCGCAGTGGCTGAATAATCTTCTGAATGGATAACGGTGGTATCGAATTTTATACTCTGCAAGTTACCTTTATTAGTAGTAATCGTCAGCTCATAATTACCTGTAGGTAAATCAGGTAATGAAGCGTTCAATGAGGCACTGGACTTTGTACCTTCCACTGATCCAGTAAAGCTCTGACCAGTTGTGGTATTTAGTAAGGTATAAGTAATAGTTATCTTATCACCTAAAACATTAATAGAGCTAGCGGTCGCTTCTATAACAATTGGGGCAGCGGCATCATGTTCAGCGATCTCAAATTCTTTTGAATAAGATTTGCCATAATCAACTATTTTGTCTGGTTCATTAATACTGATATTGGTTACCGTATTTTGCGTTTGTACTGCCACTTTATTAAAATCATCAACCGCAGTATGAGTGCTGATCTTGATATTTAGAGTTTCAACCGCAGCTTTACCATTGGCGTCTTTAGTCACCAACCTGAATGAGTCAACCTCACCATACGGCGGCTGCCAATTAGGATCACTAGCATTATTATTTACGCTATAGGTGTACTCGCCATTGGCATCGATGGTGAGCTGTCCGTACTTACCTTGATAAGTCATAGGCGAGCCTGAAGTGACCAACGTTTCGCCAACTTTGAGTATCACGGTACTAGCATCTGGGGTGGCATCCCCTGCTATCTGACCCATAAAACTAGATGGTGAGTTGTAGTCATAGATTTTATCGTAATCTACATATAAGCCATTGCCACTGAGTACTCCGACACCGCCTGCGGTTAATAAAACGGCTTTATAGTCACCTTCGCCAAACTGCAAAGTCAGAGGACCCGAGCTTCCACCAAGGAATGGGACATTGAACCAGTTTTTCTCAAAGTGCACTTGTACATATTGTCCGGTGTCTTCGTCTAGCTTATAAACCGCCATGCTGTAAGTTTTTGCAATATCTACCCCGCCTCCACTACCATGTAAGGTGAGCTCACGCACTTGGTTATCACCGACAGTAAACTCAAGTGGCGGCTTGCCTCCTAATAGCTCAAGATCTAGCACTGACGACGATCCAAGACTTAAGTCAAGAACCCCAAAGCCGACAGCGTCCTTAATCTCAGAGTCAGCTGTATCTAAGATCAAGCTTGGCGCAACATCAATCACTAGGCTTGCATCTATCTTCACTGGTTTGTCAGCAGGGAGAATATTTAACTCAATAGTGAGATCTGCAGATGCAGTATTACCATCAGGTGATGCGATAGTATAAGTAAAGCTCTCCTCACTACCATAAGGCCCACGGAAGTCTTCATTGACGTTATATTGATAAGTACCGTCGGGGGATATGGTCAATGTTCCATACTGCCCTGCAATGACAGTATTGTCTGCTTCAAGCGTTTGTGCGCCATTAAATGATGTAATCGCGGTAACTGTAGTACCACTGGGTAATTCGTCATAACTAAAACTTGCGTCGCTATCATCTAAAATATTTCCTGTAACAGAGCCACTGACCGCTGTTGCTTGGGAATAGTCTAAAACGACATCCTTTTCAAATTCAAGTGTGTAGCCTGTTAGCGCTGTGACCCCTTCACCACTAGACATCACAAACAGCCACTGACCTTCATCTAAACTAAAATTAGTATCTTTGGACACGCCACCTAATAAATAGGATACCACCCAGTTTTCTTTGACTTCCTGAACTTCCCATTGATTTGTAGACTCATTCAGCTTATATAAGCTCAAGTCCATAGTACCAACAACCTGTATACCGCCAGCATTGCCTTTGACAGTTACCTCACGGACTTGATCCTTACCTACTTCAAGTACCACTGAGTTTTTTACGATATCAGAGACAACGCCTGCACCTAACACGGGACCTAAACTTGCACCGACAACGGTAAAGCCTGTTTTATTTAAGTCTGATGGGGTGTCATTCTCTGTTTGTAGTGGTGTAGCATCTAGTTGTAAATCGATAAAATTATCAGCAGCAGCGATGATCTCATCTGTATTGACGATATAGTTCTTAGTAGCAGTAACCAAACCTACATTACCCGTGGTATCGCTCACAGCGACGCTGACGCCTACTTGACTATCACTATCAGCTACCAAGTTGCTACCAGAAACTAATATACTAAAGGTACCGTCTGCATTGACTGACCCTACAGAATCGACATCGTTGACAGTCACTGTAACCTTGTCTCCCTCTGTAAACTCGCCGGTAACGGTACCGGTAACTGCCACATCACCCACCGCCTCAATCGCATTGATAACAGAATCGTCAGTCAACGCATCGAGGACAATGCTAGTCTCAGGCGCGTCTGGGGCGATAGTATCTAGCGTAAAGTTAGTAACCGCACTTGCATCACTGACATTACCCGCCGCATCTTTTACAGTAGCCACGACGCTATAATCACCGTTTCCGCTAATGCCAGTCACACCATTTGGAATGGTAACTTCAGCGATACCATTACCTAAGGCACTATCTAGGTCATTTGCAGTCACCTTATAGTTAACGGTTATAGCTGTGCCACTATCAGGCGTGACGGTTAATATAACGGTATCACCAGCGACAGTGCCTGTTGGCAGCGTAACTTGCACTTGAACACCATCAGCGAATTCATTAGCATTCACACCGTTAGCTGCTTCGGCAATGGCTACTATCGGCGCTACTTGAGCCGCGTTTGCACCACCACCAGGGGCAGTCGTATCTACTATGACGGTCACAGCAGGAGCATTACCACTGACATTATTGGAGGTATCTTTAATGTTGTAGCTAAGGTCATGATTACCATCTGCACCTTTTAAATAGGTGATCAGATTAGCGACGGTAGCGCCTGTTGGTAATTCACCTGCGTCAATCAACAACTCAAGCGCTGACTTACCATCTGTACCATTCGTGCCGTTTGCACCTTTTAAATAGGTGATCAGATTAGCGACGGTAGCGCCTGTTGGTAATTCACCTGCGTCAATCAACAACTCAAGTGCTGACTTACCATCTGTGCCGTTTGTTCCATTAGTGCCATCTGTGCCGTTAGTGCCATCTGTACCATTCGTGCCGTTAGTACCTTTTAAGTAGGTGATCAAATTAGCGACGGTAGCGCCTGTTGGTAATTCACCTGCGCCAATCAACAACTCAAGCGCTGACTTACCATCTGTACCATTCGTACCATTAGTGCCATCTGCACCTTTTAAATAAGTGATCAGATTAGCGACAGTGGCGCCTGTTGGTAACTCACCTGCGCCAATCAACAGCTCAAGCGCTGACTTACCATCTGTACCGTTAGTACCATCTGTACCGTTAGTACCATCAGTACCGTTTGCACCTTTTAAATAGGTGATCAGATTAGCGACGGTAGCACCTGTTGGTAATTCACCTGCGTCAATCAACAACTCAAGCGCTGACTTACCATCTGTACCATTCGTGCCAGCTATCGAGTCAATAAAGTCTGCTACCGTTTTATCCGCATTACCTGCTAAACCTTGCCATACCTCAAACGCTGAAAGTCCATTTTTACTATCATCGCCATCAGTATCAGCGTCACCCGTATCTCCATTTTTATCATCATCTGAGGTTGAACTCTTTGCGACTGTTAATCCTGCGCCAATAGTACCCAAACCCGCCAACCAAGGCATAGCATTAAAACCACTGATCCCGCTTGCTCCGACCCACCAAGGCGTAGCGCTTGAAGCTCCGCCCAACATTTGGCCTTCAACTGCCCCCTCTGTCATTACTTTTAAATAATCTGAGTATTCACCTGACTCTGGAATATAGTTACCCCACTCTCAACTTGAAATAAGCAAATCAAACTGAAGTGGCGGATTACCCAGTTTTTGATTGAGTACAAAGCACAGATTGTGCGACAGAATCTTACGAATCAATCGATGAGACAAATGCCATAAATCTCTTGCTCGTACCCTTTGTATATTAAATCGTTCTGATAGCTGACCAATGACTGTTTCAACGATACGGCGTGCTTTCATTAGCCGTCTTACCACAGGTTTGGGTCTATTCTCTTTCATGTTAGCTCTGAGTGGCGTTTGTAAATCTACTCCTTGAGCGTCGTAGTACGATCTCAGACTAGGACTGATATACCCTTTATCAGCGCCAAGCAGCCCATGAATATGAGTGGTGATTTCTGGGGCAACCGCTCTTTCATCAACATTAGCAGGGGCAAAAGTAAAACCTTTAATCATGCCCGATAAATTAACAAGCAAATGTCCTTCAAAGCCATAGTACCTCTCTTGCTTAGCTGCACAGTAGCTAAAAGCCGCTAAGTCTTGATAGTTTTTATGCCGATAAGCGCGTCCATAATGACAGACAGGTATCGGAAAGCCGTCCATAAAATGGATGTTGTCACAGCCCTCAAGCTGACTGACTTTATCTTGTATCCGCTGTTTGACTTGCCACAGATTCGCGCAATGCTTTGCGAAGTTAGGATATGATCCTATGGCTGGAAACCAAGATTGCCAATGCTGGGTAAAGTATTGCCAAATCTGTTTGTCTTGGTCTAGGTTTAAAAATTCACCGACCAGTTCCATGCAAATAATCTCAGGATCACTCAGCTTTGGCGCGTAACCTGCACTTCGCAAGGGTTTGGTGACGACTATTTTGTAATATTGCTCTACCATTAAATAGATATTGATGATAAATTCGTCTATGGGCATCTCATGACTCCGTTGTATTCTTGGTCGAAAACAATAGATTAGTGAGATGCTCTTCTTTTTTCAATCACTTTTAAAGTTGAGAGTGGGGTATAGTTATAAAAGTTACCATCCTCAGATAGTCCAATTAACTGACTATTGAGATTATTATAAAAACCTTCAATAATTAAATCTGGACTTCCAATATCATCATTGAACGACACTTGTAAGTCATTATTAATGCGTTTAGTTGCTACACGAGGCGGTGCATAACCAGTGGACTCGTCAATAACTTCATAATTGACATTATTATTATCTTGAATAATAGTAGGATTACTATTTTGAGTAATTACTTTATTTTCAGTAATCATTTCGTTTTGGTTGTGCACTTTAACAATAATAGAATTCATAAGATCATCCTTAATTATCCGAATCCAAATAAATAAATATATTGCTATATTTCAATTCAAGGCCATTGCCTGTACAAATATGAGGTTATTTCTCCAAATTTTTCCAACTAAACCAATAAATAGCCTTGAGCGTTTCCGACTGTTTATGTATGTTTTAATTTTGAAATACTTGGTGTTTGTAATCACGTAGTAAGTAATATTCACATAACTATACTTAATTACTTAATAATATCACCTTCCATATCTATTACTATACCGTTCGTCGGATAAAAATCAATATAAGTACTTTTTTATTGACAAAACAATCATTTAAGCGATTTTATTCTTTTACTAAGGCAATTATCATGCCATTATCTTAGATATCTGTTTTCACAACAGTCTTTGTAGTAAAGGTTTATGAGGTAATATTTTTTCTGCATTAAAAATTCCATAATAAATTGACCCCATAAGTTACGATTAACTCATGGGGTCAATTTATTATGGAATAAGATATGAACTTTATTCTAAAGGTGATGGCTTTTTATTAGTTTTAAGTTTTATGGTTTAGTATTAGCGCTCTCCTAAGCCCTCAGAAAAGGTTTTGGTAATTGGCTTAGTCAAGTATGATAAAACTGAGCGCTGCTGCGCTTTGATATCGACGGAGGCGGTCATACCAGGCTTGATGACAATCTCGTCACCACGACCTGCAAACTCGGCACCCGTTATTCGTATTTGTGCGCGGTAATAAGGCTCATCTCCCTTTGGAGTTTGCTCTATTAGGGTATCGGGGCTGATATACACTACTGTCCCGTTCATCGCGCCAAATATAGAGTAGTCATAAGCATCTAGCTTGACCGTTGCATCCTGATTCTCTTTGACATAAGCAATATCTATCGGACTTATCTTGGCCTCAACGATCAAATCACTACTCGTTGGCAAGATCTTCATAATGATCTCACCTGGCTTGACCACGCCGCCAATAGTCGTAATCAAGATGTTGTTGACCTTGCCATTAGTAGGAGCGAATAAGTTTTTCTCTTCTAATACTTGATTGTAATCTCGTAGCTGCTCAAGCTCCACGTTCAGCTCTTCTTGCGCTTTGGTCATCTCTGCTTGCGCCTCTTCAAAGTACTTATTACGCTTGTTAGTAATTTGCGCTTGAATGTCTGCCACTTGCCGACGCAGCTTAATCACATCCGCTTGACTGACATCACCATAGGCCAATAAAGGCTCATTCATACTAAGCTCTTGATTGGCGAGTACCATCATTTTCTCTAAGGAGCTAACATCTTGATCGATGGCTTGACGACGACGATTGTAGAGTTGCTTTTGGTTTTCTACGTACTTGGTATAAGCTTTAATGTCGTCAGGGAATACCAATTCACGCTCAAATATTTCAGCCTCTAGCCTTGCTAGTCGAGCTTTGAGCGCGGCTATTTTGGAGTCTGAGTTAGCCACCGCAGCTTGAGCCCGCTCCTCCTCTAAAGTGACGATTAACTGGCCTTTTTTAACATCCTCGCCTTCTCTGACCAGTATCTCAGTCAAAACACCCCCTTCCACCGCTTGAATATCCTGAGTACGAGCGCTCGCGATGACTGTTGCTTTAGCACGCGTCACTTGATCAATCTGAGCAAAATAGGCCCAAATCACTAACGTAATGATACCTATCAGGGCGCCCCAAATGATAATACGAGTACGCCCTACTTTGGGGTCGTGGGTTTTGTGCTGGTATTGATTCATCGTCCTGACCTACATTTTAATATTAATAGCATCATTCATCAGCTCCTGACTCGATACTTTTGGTCTTTTGGCTGGTTAGACGTATTTTTGGCTGACTAGCCTTGACCAAGGTTTTAGCGTTGCTCTTTTGATTTTCATTGGCTGTTAGCTGACTGAGCACTTGATCTTTAGGGCCATCGATGACAATTTTTTGATTATCCATGATGATGATACGATCAACCAGTTGTAATAAAGGCATCTTATGAGTAGACACAATGAGCGTATGATTTTGACCGAATTCTTTTTTGAGGACCTCTATGCACTGTAGCTCTTGACGGTTGTCCATGGATGCCGTGGGCTCGTCCATGAGCAATATAGAAGGTTTGGTCAATACCAAACGAGTAAAAGCGACCAGCTGTTTTTGACCACCAGATAAGCCTTTACCGCCCTCACTAATAGGCAGATCCAAACCACTGGAATGACTAGTGACGAGCTTGATAAGCCCAGTCTGCACTAGTGCATCACGCATGACATCATCGCTAGGTGCTGGTAATCCAATCAATAAATTCTCTCGTAACGTCCCTTCAAATAGCCGATGATCTTGTTGTAGATAACCGATCTGCTCGCTTAGCGACTCACGGCTGATCTGCTGAATGTCGAGCCCATCGAGTAGTATGCGACCTTGCGTTGGTGCATATAGTCCAGATAACACTTTGAGCAGCGTCGACTTGCCTGAACCAATAGAACCTAGTACTGCGATACGCTCGCCAGCAGTAATGGTAAGCGTATCAATAGATAAGGCAGGCTGATCATTGTTCTGATAATTGAAGCTGACTTTATCTAAAACAAAATGTCCAGCGATATGGCTGGGTGATAAAGGATGACTGACACCATGATTATCTTGCTCTAATGAAAACAGCTGCTCGATATTGAGCTTGGCCGCCTTTGCGTGAGAGTGTTGTACCAGTAGATTAGGGATTCCCATGATTGGGGCTAAGATACGACCGCCCAAAATAGAGCACGCAATTAAGCCACCCATGGTCATATCGCCAGACATCACCACAAACGAGCCTACGATGACGATACCGACATAACTGGTCTGCTGGATCATCTGCGATAGATAGCTCAAATTATCGTTAGCGTGCTTCATATCAAGATCGTTTTTGGTCGTGATAGTCATCACATCAAGCCAGCGTGACAAAAACTTCCAATTGCCAGCGCCCGCTTTGATAGTCTCGACCCCTTCTACTGCTTCAACTAAGATACCTGTCTTACGATAAGAGGCTTGAGCGCCAACGGAGGCGATATTGTCGATTTTTTTGCGGGCGCTAAGACCTAATAAGATAGCGATAACAGCTGCTACCATAGGCACTAAAGCGACTAAAGGGTTACCGATAATGACGATCAAGGCCACAAAGATAATAGCCATCGGCACATCGACTAAGCCAAATAAAGTACTCGCTGTATAAAAACCACGAACTTGCTCATAACCACGTAGCTGCGCTGCCATTGACCCTACCGATCCTGGCATTTGGTCGATACGCACATTCAATAAGCGCTGAAACACCTCACGTGATAAATACTGATCAAGATTGACCACGACTTTATCCATAATCTTAGAGCGTGCAAACTTCATAAAAGTTTCAAACAAGATAACTAAACCTACCCCACTAGCGAGAATAACGAGTGTGTATTCGCTGCGAGTAGGAATCACGCGATCATAAACTTGCATCGAAAATAAGGATATGGCAAGCGCTAATATATTAATCAAAAACGAGGCGACTACCGCTTCGATCACAATACCGCGATAGTTTCTCAAGTCTTTTTTGAGAAGCTGATCAAAGGAGAATTGCTTACGTTTGCTTGGCTCTTCCTCCAAACGAACGCGTAGCAATGTCAAAAAGGTATTGCTGCTATAAGAAGCAGTTTTATCAGCTTGCTGAAAATTCCACAGACCTTGTGGATTCTGTTGATGAATGACGCCCCACCCTTCTGTAGAATGTAATGCAAGTAGAGGCAAAAATGCCGCATCAGGAGCTGCTAGTGCCTCTGGCAATTGCTCAATACCTAGCTGTTGCAGCACATTGATAATACCAGCTATCGTCTGCAGGTTCTCACGCTGTTGCTCTATAACGCTATATAGGCGTATCTTGTCAATGGGATAGCCTTGCTGAGTCAATAAGGTATGCAGCGCCACTGAGAGCTGAGAGGCTAGTACAACCGAAACATCATCTTCTTCTATGACTCCAGGCTTAGTCAATATGCTCATTGTCTCTGACTTATGGTTACGCACTTGACTATTTGAGTCAGGTAAAGAGGTGCTCATAGCGGTGGTCTCTCGTTCATCGACTACTTATAGGGAGTTTTTTATCGAATGATAAAAGTGTTTTTTTATTCGGTATCATCTTTCGGTACGACGGCTGACTGCATTGGTTCAAGCTGCTCATCATACAACATATCTTCTTCATCGCTACTATCACTAGTTGTGCTAGTGTCAGATGAAGGATATAACTGAAAACCATCACTATGATTAACCATCGCTGTAGTGTTCCATTCATTCACTGGTACGATAGCTGGTTTAGCTATTATTGAATTAACCTTCGCAACATTATGCTTGTTCAACCAATTTTTGACAGGATCCAAGGGTTTGAAAAGTGGCTCTGGTTGGCGACTTTGATCGAACTGTTGCCAAGACATCAGACCAAAATCAACTTGTAGCTTATAATAAGCACCAATAATAGAAGCTCTAGTTTCGACCAGTTGTATCTGATACTGAGAGTGCTCACGTACCGCATTTAACACCTCAAGCCAAGACTTACGTCCAGCAATGAACTGTCGACGATAGGAGCTGACGACGATTTGTGCGCCAGCCACTGCAGCAATCAATGAACGCTCTTGATCTTTGGCACTAGCAAACTGTTGGTATTGGGTTTGGATGGTTTCAAGCACTAATCGTCTAGAGGCCTCTTTTGATTGCACTAAGCTCTGTACCCGAGATTCTGACGCTTTAGCTAATGCTAGATTAGATAGCCCTGCTCCTGGATCGTAGCTCATACCTACTGAAAAATCGCCATCACTATCGTCAACTTCACTATCATGATAATAATCATATTGATATTGAGCATAAACGGTAGGATAGCGTGCAGACTGTAGAGACTTAACTTGTTGCTTCGCCGCTTCAACTTGATAGTGCTCTTTGACCACTGTAGGATTATAAAAGCTGGCTTGATCAAAAGCCATTTTCTCAAAAGTCGCTGAATAGCTTTTGGCTTGACTGACAAGATCTGCTAAGTTTGGCGCTGGCAGGTCAGTATCGGTAAGCTGTAGCCCCGTAATTTGTTGCAAACGCGCAATAGCAATACGCTGTTGCTCAAGGGCTGATTGATAAGCGTTTTGTTCTTGCAAAATACGGTTGGTGACTAGATCCAACTCGATTCTAGCAGATACCCCTTGTGAGACTCGGCGCTGCATCATGGATTCAAACTCGGCAAGCAGTTTCAGACTGTCATAATAAACCGCTTGCTTGGTGAGCGCTGTCATATAGCTCTGCCAAGCTTCGATCGTAGTCTTGGCGACTTGATTCTGTTGCTCGTACACGTATTCTGTTGCCGCTTTGTCATCAAAAACTGCCTGATTAACATTAGCGGTGAGCTTGCCACCCGTCCATAACGATTGCCTAACTTGTAGCTGCGAGACCATACCGTCATCGCGATCATAGCCTGAAGATACTGTCGGAGATGGTAATAAATTGAGCTTAGCTGCACGAATACTCTCAGCCGTAGCTTGCTGCTCAGCGCGCGCTGATCCTACTAAAGGGTGACTCTGAATCGCTTGGTTAATCAACTGACTCATATTGGCATCGGCACTGCTAGCGCTTGCAAAGGTTGACGTTAGCCCGAATAAAAATAGACACAACATACCTACTAACGGTAGCTTCCAGTGACGTTTAACTATTACTGTAATAATAATAGACACTTTTATAAGTAGGTAATAGTTATAAATATTCATTGTGTTGTGCTAAATTCCATTTTAAGCCAATAATAGAAATACAGAGGATAGGCTCACTTATTTGATTTTATGCTTTACGAAGCGTTTTTATACGGCAATACTATGTACTATCGATATAGTAAATAGTATCTTACGATAGATCATCGTCTGCTCAAAGATCGTTTATGGATCAAAACTTATGTCTTCACCCTTACCATCGACTCGATATAGAACATTGAAGAACAAATCACTGCAAGCCATCGTATTAGCGATACTGCTGCACATTTTGATTGCCATTGTTATCTATTTTTCAATATTTTATAAAAGTTCGTCAGTAGTTACACCAACTGCTAAAGTTGATTATCAGCGAACAACCTTTATATCCAAAACAAAAAGCGATAATAACACGCCTTCTCAAAACTCAGAAAAATCCACAAGTGAAATTGCAACGGTTAGAGACGTTACTAAAAATATAGAGAAAGATAGTATCATCGATACTGATCATAAAACAGCTAATAAAGAACTCAACATTAATCAATATTCAAAAGCAGCATCTAAGAGCGTTGGCGATATTGCCGTAGAGCCTACCTCAACACCTATATTAGACGATAGTAGCGTAAACACCGTCGAGTCAATGACTGACAAACCATTGATCCAACCTGAATATAAGCTTAAACAAACTCAAGAGTATAAGCAATTAGATGCTGACATTGATAGAGATAGCGAACAGTTATCTAAGCTTATCAATGAAATAAAGCAGCGTAATCAGGGTCAAATAGAAGAGCATCATTTGCCTAAACCTACTCTAAAACCGGTGAACAATATAGCAACAGTGCCACATGACTATCCTATTACACCTATTAATAGCCAATAAAAAATGAGAACTATGAGGATAATGAGAACCCAGTGACTTCGTCTTTCAATCTTTTAAACGTCTGCTGATACTCTACATCTTTTTTATCAGCCACACTCAAGCGCCCATAACGCAGCTGGCGATAATAGCATTTGATACTATCAATAGACTGCTCGACCTCTTGCTGTCTCTCAGAGCTATTATCAGCTGTTCTAGAGGCGATTGCCAGCCGCTCAAGCCATGCCAGCTGCCATTCGCTATCCTGTCGACTTAGTGCTTGATCCTGTCGAGCTATGCGCTTAGACAGTTTGATAAGCACCAGATCGACAGGATGCCAGCGCTGGCGACGACGCTGCCAAATCATCAGGACTAACAGTGACATTACTAAAATTGCCGTGCCAGCGAGCCAGAGCAATTGCTGCTTTATCGAGCTGATATTAAACCATTTGAGCAGTGATCCTGCTTGCTTGTCCTGATCGTAGCCGACGATGTCCTTTTGCCAATAGTAGCTGGCCTGATCAGATAAACGGCGCAGTGTTTGTAGCATCTGGTACTGCTGGTAGCTTATCTGCGCGCCAGCACCTTGTCCGAACATAGCCGCGCCCTGCGCTTGGGTCAGCGCATCCATGCCCTGCTCGACACGTTCAGGTGCAACAAAGGCTGTCGGATCGATACGTACCCAGCCTTGACCCTCAAGCCACACCTCAGTCCATGCATGGGCGTCCATTTGCCGCACCTCCCACACATTACCGCCATTGCTCAGCTCGCCGCCCTGATAGCCTGCGACTACTCTTGCAGGGATACCAGCCGCTCGTAGCATAAAAGTAAAGCTGGACGAATAGTGCTCACAAAACCCTGCTTTGGTATCGAATAAAAACTCATCGATACGGTTTTGATTGAGTTTTGGCGGGGATAAGGTATAGCGAAACTCTGTTTGATTAATCCAGCGCTCAATAGCTGCCATGTAACGCTGCGGATCTGAACCTGAATCCTCAAATAATTGCTGAGCCAGCGCGCGAGCTTTAGGATTGCCCTGCGCAGGTATAGCCAAATTGATAGCTCTATCTGCATCGTTAAGCGTAGGATCAATGCGCATAGGCGCGTAACGCAGAACGTTATAACGCAGCTGCTGAGTGACGGGCTGATCTTTTAGTAAGGTAAAGTCTGAAGTAATACTAATCTGTTGACGCTGCGCAAATGGATAATCAAGGCCAAATAGCCAGCGCTGCTGTGTTGGCTCCAAAATAACTTGATAAGTGCTTGGCGCAAGCTTGTCTTTGTCCTCAGCGGTAGCTAGGGCATCTATCAGCCACTGCGGGCTTTGACGATTGGTCTCCCATTGCCATTGCTGCTGTTGTTTAAGAGAATTGCGCCGCCACGTCACTCCGTCAAAATCACTAAATACTAAGCCGCGCCAATAAAGATCGCTTTGAGCGGGGCGCGCATTATCAAATTCAACTCGAAAAGCCAGCTCAGTGGATTGACCCAAATTAGCAAAGTCGCCGGGTGACATACTATCGGAGACGCCCGTCATCGCGCTTTGCCCTGACAGCTGTACCGACCATAATGGCGGCAGACGCGGAAAGAATAAGAACAGCACGACTAGTAGCGGTAAAGCGCCAATAGCCAATACGCCCAAAGTACGCACGCGACCATCACCGACCCTATTGCTATCATCATTGAGGGCAATAAAAGCCAGCAAGATCGCCAGTACGCCTATGATAACTTCAAGGGTCGTTAGCAGACCTTGATCCATCAAAAACAGCGCTGCCAGCACAAACAACGATAGATTAAGTACCACATAAGCATCACGGCGTTTATACAGCTCCCACAGCTTACTGACCAGACATAGCACCAAAAAAGCCACGCCCATATCGAGGCCAAAAGCAGTATTGTAAGTCAGCCATAGACCTAGCAGTCCTAATAGGAAGCCAAGCATTTGCATACCTTGATAAAAGCGCTTACGCTGCACGGAGCGCTTGAACTTGGCTTTTATAGCAGGCAGCTGGGCGATAATACTGATAAGCGCAAAGCCGATCAACCATAGTGGCAGATGCGCGGCATGAGGCAGGATGACCACAACTTGAGTAATGAGCACCCAATAATACGCTGGTAGAGCCAATAGTTTTTTATACCAGCGCTTGTCGGTGCTCAGCTCAGTATTTAGATAGCTGTTTGACTTATCAGGTTTGATGATAGTCACAGTAGAATGGATAGCATTGAGATTAGCATTAGTATGCTTGCCTGATGCTAATTGCTCAAAAGTAGGCTCTGCTATGGCATCAGATTTTGCTATTGGATCTTTAATGTTTTTGGTGAAGCTTTTAGAAGTGCGTTTAGAGTTAGTCATGGCGTTTTTGCCAACCTTAACAAGCAAGCCTGTGCAAATACTTCGCCTTGACCTAGCGTAGCGGTTTTAAAGATCTGATCATCAGCCAGTTGCATCTTAAAGGGTACGTTGAGCTGTCCAAGCGTTAATGCACCATAAGCCAATTGAGCTAGCTTTTGCTCGTGAGTCGCCGCTGGCATATCACTATAAGCTAAGAGCTGCTCGTGGCCGATAGGATCGCTAAAGTGCTTGGTCAGCATACCCTGCCCACGTGCCACATGCGCCCAAGACACTCGGGCTAATGACTCACCTTCGATATAGCTATCAAGGCGATCAAAATCATCTTGCCCTTGAGTGTATTGCCCGCCTAACGGCAGATCCTCACTATTAGTTTGACTGTATTGAGTTTGCCAATCAAAAGGTAACGGTTTTGGATAAACCCAAGCTATTCGCGCAAAATAAACGTATGACCAAGCGCGCATAATACCTAAAGGATAGACCGTTTTGACTTGTAGACGCGGTAGCTCAAGCTGACCGCGAACTCGAGTTTTGATAGGCAGACGGATAATTTGCTCATCTTGCAGGCGTGATAACAGCACTGATTGTTGCGGGTTTTTACCAGAATCAGCGTGTTCACTTCTATCACTAGTAGTCGCTTTTTTATGCTTTTGCCCAGTACTTAGCTTAGTACCTAATTTACTATCTTGATCAAAACAGAACAGAAGCTGTCGCCTAGGCTGCCGACTCGTATTAAGCACTTTTAGAGTGACCCATACAGGCTTGCCAACTTCTGCCATAGTGACATCGATCAGCTGTACCTTTAGACCTGATATATGAGCAAAAGTCACATGAAAGCTAATCAGCCAAACACTAATCAGATAAAAGCACAGACCCAGCACCAGATTATTACCATAATTGATACCAGCAATAAAAGTAATAGCTAATAGCACGGCAAACAACAAGCCCTCACGACTAAAAAATATATAGACGTTACGCAAATGAAGGGTCGCACTATCACTTTTGGGCGCGCGCTTGGCGAACCATCGCGACATCGTTGTCGTTAGCGCTTGATTCAAAGGTTTTGGTAGAATGCTCATAACGGGCCTATTATTACGGTATCAAAACTTTAACCGAGCACTTTTACTTCTGTCAAGATACGCTGAGCAAGGGTCTGAAGGCCTTGAGATTGACTATTGGCTGCCGCTACAAAACGCTGTCCTAGTCTATGATCGACTACTGCCGCAAAGACCGCTTGGATATCTTCAGGCGTCACCTCCGTATGTCCTGACACATAGGCATAAGCTTGAGCAGCACGCTGCAATGACAGCACACCACGCGGTGACAGGCCATGATACTCTTGACTAATACGGGTTTGCGCCACTAGCTGCTGTAGATAATCAAGCACGACTTCGGCGACATACACTTGCTGCACGCCTTGCTGGGCCAATAGCACCGCTTCGGTATCCAAGATGGCGTCTAACTGCACCATCAGTGCTCGCCGATCTTGACCTTGTAGCAACATACGTTCGGCGGCAGGCGATGGATAGCCTAGCGATAAACACATCAAAAACCTATCCAGCTGTGATTCAGGCAAAGGATAGACCCCTGCTTGTTGCATGGGGTTTTGGGTCGCAATGACAAAGAACGGCTGCGGCAACGGGTAGCTTTGACCATCTTGAGTCACTTGCCGCTCCTCCATCGCCTCCAGCAAGGCGCTTTGGGTCTTAGGACTAGAGCGATTGATCTCATCAGCGAGTAATAGCTGAGTAAAGATAGGCCCGCGCCGAAATTCAAAGCTGAGCGTGCTTTGATTATAGATACTCATACCCAAAATATCAGCAGGCAGCATGTCATTAGTGAACTGCACTCTGTTAAAGCTCAACCCTAATAGCTGGGCCAGCCCTTGCGCTAGCGTGGTCTTACCCATACCTGGCAAATCTTGCAACAATAAGTGCCCACCAGCTAACATACAGCTAAGTGCCAGCTTGGTCACTGATGATTTATCGAGCACTATTTGATTGAGCTGCGCTAGTAGCTGAGCTACTTGCCGCTGATTGGTTGAATAATCGATAGGGTTTTGGTTGGGCTGAGTCATTGAGTGTGGCTGAGAAGTATTAAAAGGTCTAGTAGACGAGTCGTAGGACGAGCTTTGACGCATAGGTAACTACCAAAGTATTTATGATAAAAGACTAGGGCCTGTCCTCATGCAATGGAGGACAGGCCCTAGATTGACAATCTTGATAAATAGAATACTACTATTGGTGTTCATATGTCCAATTAGCAAAAATAAAATTGCTAAAATTATAGCCACTAAAAACATGGTTGCTAAAACTATAGCTGCTATCAATATTACTACTAAAAAATACCGCTATTGAAAATCTGCTGCCGGCTTATTTTCAGCGCCTGCTGGTATTTCAAGCGCCTCATCACGCAACGGCTTACTTTGCTCATCTTTATTTGTTGCTACTGGTGGCTTAGATGCATCCGCATCGTTAATAGGAAACCCCTCTTCATCGAGAGCAGGTACAGGCGCGCGCAAGGTAGATAGATAAGCAATGACATCAGCACGCTCGCTGGCATCCGGCATAGGGTCAGCAAGCATTTTTGAGTTGGCTATCACCTTTTCATTATCTTCGATATAAGGGTCAAGCTTTTCGGCAGTCCATTCCCACCCTGCGGCTTTTAAGCCATCGCTATAGTCAAAGTCAGCCAACTGTGCCGATTTAGCACCATAGATATTCATCAGCTGTGGACCTTTTTTATTGAGCCCTGGAGTGATCTGATGGCACTGAGCGCAGGCTTCTTCATAAATTAACTGACCACGTTTAGCGTCACCCGCCTCATAGACAGGCAATGTAGCCTCTGGACGATAATCAGGCGGCGTACTACGCGAGCAACCATTGAGAGAGACGAAAGCAATAGTGCTTAAACTCAATATAGTTACTATCTTCGTAAGAGTAGCAGAGATTTTAGGAATAATTATATCAACTTAAATATTAGAAAATTGTCGTCAAGAGCTACTCAAAAATAGAGTTTTGAAAGTATAATTCTCAAAAGTACAGTTTTTAAAAGTATGGCTCAAGCAGCATCAAATCGCTTATCAATAGGCTAGCTGTACTTAAAAACACACTTAGAAACTATGCTATGCCAGCTTATGCTTTAAACCACATTCATGCTATCGCTTGGCTCTTCTAAGTAATAGCCTTGTAGATAGCGTGCGCCTACACTCCAAGCCACTGACATTGTAGCAGCATCCTCAATAAAAGGCATCAGCACATCAATATCCAGCTCGTTCGTTTTTGCAATAAAAGATTTGATAGTTTCTAGATTATCACTATTATCAATACCTTCTACATAATTGCGGGCCAACCGAGTCATATTTGGTCGCACAAATTCAACAATATCAAAAGATTTGGCAGAAGTACCAAAATTATGAATGCCTAATTGACAAGTCGTTTCACTCAATGCGGTAAACTGACTCTTTGCTACGGTTAAATGGTTGGATATGTCTTGCTCATTGAACTGTAAGGTGAGTGCGCCAGGTGCGCCGCCTACTGCTTTGATTAACTGACTGGCAACGTTCGGCAGTTTTTTATCGACTAAAGAGGCACTAGTCAACTGCACTAATATACGGGCTTTCGGGTGAGTTTTGCGTAGCTCATTAACTTGCTTACAAGCATTAATCAACACCCAGCGATCTATTTTTTCAAGAAGATTATTATTTTTGGCAACGCCTGCAAACTGATTAAATCTCAATATAGTATTGTCAGCATCGGCCAATGGTAGTCGTAAATATACTTCAAAAAAGTCACTACTATCATTACTGATGTCATATATAGGCTGGAAGAGTAGCTTAAAGCGGTCATGTTCAATGGCGTTGATTAAGGTTTCAGCCAATGCATTATCATCACTACTAGCATGCTCTCTTGGGTCATACAGATGATAAGCGTTGCCTTGGTTAACCGTCTGAATTCTGACCCGATTGATCGCCTCAAGTGCGCGCTCAAGGAGCACCTGCGTATTAGGAGCGTTTTGTTCGATAATAACTGCACCGATGCTGGCTGTGGTCGTCGTCGTTCTCTGACCGACTTCTATTAGCATCTCGCTAATGCTGACGCGAATCTTTTCAGCCAAGTCTGTTAGCTGTTGTAAGTCAGTACTCTCTACTAGCACCGTAAATGAGGTGTCATTGAAGCGGCTGACACAATCGGTAGTCACTAGATCCTCTAAATTTCTAGCCACTTTTTCGATCGTAGTATCAATACCTTGCAGCCCTAAGCTACTGCTTATCTTACCAATATTATCAAGCTGAATATATAACAGCCCTGCGTTATGTTGGCCTTGCAAAGCTTGTTGATACAATAGCTCAAAACGCTCTTCAAACCCACGACGGTTGCTGAGACCTGTCAGACTATCTTGACGCTGCGCTACTGCTAAACGCTGCGCAATCTCATTAGCACTATTGTCGTTTTGCTGGATAATAATCTGAGTAACGGGATCTCCATTTAAGGTTGCGGTCGCCAGCTGTAATTTAGCTTGAAAAGTACTGTCATCAGTACGCCGACTCTCAAAATTAAACTCAACTTGTTTGCGGTTTCCTTTATCGAACTGTCGTAAGAAATGCTTAAAGGCTTTGACGTTGTCTACGCTGCTAATCAAATCAATAACAGGCATCCCCATAATGTCATCTATAGACTTAAAGCCAAAGAGCCTTAGATAAGAGTCATTAGCAAATATATGAATACCTTGGTCAATATAAGCGACAGCGCTTTTTGAGTTTTTGATCAAAATATTAGCACGCTGTTCGGCCTCAGAGAGCACATCACGTAGTTTTTTGAACTGTCGGCGGGTCCTTAAGTTATCATGTTGCAAGAGAATAGCCATGATCACAGGCCCCTCTTTATCTGGCATCAGTGCCTTGATCATCGTACTATCGATAACCGCTGGAAGACCATCATCGTTGCGACCTGTGTCTGCGGTATCATTACTCATCAGGCAAATCATAGGCAGATCAATGCTACGCTCTTGTACGATACCGACCACATCGGTGAATATTAAATCATAAGCCTTACCAAAGACCAATACATCCCACTGCTGACGCAAGGTTCTGAGCAACTCTTCTTTATCATCCAAGAAACCCAAATTGACTTTATCGTAGTAAGCCGATAGCAGCTTTACCAAACGTTCAGCGTAGAGCTGATCATCGTCTATTACTAATAAGTTTAGAGTAGTGTCAGGGCGCATAATATGCCTTTTTTATATTAGTTTTAATTATCTAACTGCTACTTTTGTCACAATCAGAGTCAAGGTATCGGATTACTTTGTGTATAACACTCAAACGCTAACACCCAAATGCTACTAAAAATCGAGCTATAACATGACAAATTCGTACTGGCTAAACTCTTCGGTACTGAGCAGACAGCGCTGCAGACGCACTGATTGCTGTTCATCATTCATACGAACTATGACTCGATCTTGCTCTTGAAAGTGATAAGCGGGCACTAATAAGCTGTTGCCTGTTTGCAAATCATTGTCATCCGCTACAATAAAGCCTGATACAAACCTTAAATTCTTACTTTTAGGGTTTGCCAAGCGTAGTCCACAAGGATTGAGTTGATGTCCGAGCACTTGCCATTCCATCTCAGTCATCACCTCATCTCTTATTAACCAACGGGCAACACCGATAGACCATTTAAGCTTAGTTTCAACCTTTGGTCGGCAGAGCAAAAACAAGCTCATAATTTGTAATGAATAGCGCTCATCTTTGTTATTTGCTATCTGTTTGGATAGCTGTAGTAATCGATACTGTGACATGACATCGGTACTATCAAAGGTTTCAACGCTAATGCCTGTGACGCTATTAGCTTTAGCAGCTGCTTTTGGTAAATACTTAGCAGGTAGATCTTGTTGACCTATGATATCGAGTAAATCTCGCTGTTTTGCCACGTGATAGTGAATATTATTAAAGCCTGTGAGAATAGTCGCTTGCTGCTTGGGACTAATTTTGGACGGCATCGTGAATATAACGGTAATTAATAGTCAATAAAACATTATTAGTTAGGCGGTATTCAATAGCGTCATTATCACTGTGTTTCAGATCAGCTATACGTAGATTCAAATAATCCGCTAATGGCTCTAAATCAAGGAATAAGCAAGCATGCTGCCCATCAAAAGGATCAATAGTAGAGCTGGCGGTCAAATAATTAGGAGGCCTGTCGCTATTGAGATCTACGAACACGCGAGTATTGGTTTTTGGGCCTATACTGGTGTCAATATATTCTGCCCAATCAGGGAGCAGGCGCTGAACCAATAAGATACTGGATCGACGCATAGCGCGTGCATTTAGCAGGCTGTGCAGACACATCTGCTTATAAAGCTGATGGATACTTTTGGCCTGCCGCGTCACCACTTTGTTGCTCAAGTCAATATAGGCTATTTCGTAATGATGCGACTGACCAAAAAGCTTATTCATCTGTGACCAAATATGCTGGGGTGGCTCTTGCGACAAATAGGCGGTCTCAAACAATAACTTTTGATAAGCAACTAATGACGAATAAACCGCTTGAGCTAATAGTAAAGGTGGCGCTTTACTCGTTGGCAAAAGCCTGCGCCAGCTACCATCCATCTGACTAAAATGTTGAAAATCCAACGCTTGGCCTTCGCGTTCAACAATGCCGTCGTAGACCAAAACCGTCAAATAATATAGAGACTTAACTTGCTCAAAATAGCTTATCTGCTCGTGATTAAGTGCGCCCATCTCATATATATAGTGCTTACGTAGTGAGGTAATCAGACGATCGGTAGCACTGCTCATTATACTCATAAGCTCTAAGCACAGCTTGTCATTCAAACCTGGTAAAGTAAGCTCTGTTAGTATGCTCTCAATCTGCCGAGCTTGTACTTTTTCGCTCTGGGCAGGCAAGCTTGCAGTCCATTGTAATAGCTGCTGCTGTTGCTGTTGCCCCTCTAGATATCTAAAACCATCTTGTGGTAAAGGCTCTTTATTAGCTAGGTGCTTTTGGAAGGTCGATAGAGTTATCACAAGGGCTCCTAAATGCAAATATATTATGGCGGCTGTAAACAGTTATTGACTTAGCTATCGTTACTTCAAAAAAGCTTGCGCCAATATAACACAACTAGTGTTTGATATTAATAGATCGTTATAGAGGATCTAGGTGGTTATAGTGAGATATTTAAGAGACTTTGTAAATGTCAATCGGCACCTTAAACGGTCTACTCGTCAGCTCTCTGACTAACTTGGGGACCAAATAGCCAGGTAATTGCTTTAACAATGCCCAATATAGCTCAATCGCCAACTGTTCGCTCAAATCAAAATGTGCGCCGCCATCTACTTTATCAAGTACATGCAGATAATAAGGCAGCACGCCTGCACTGAATAAACGCTGACTAAGCGCAACTTGCAGCTCAACACTATCATTGATATCTTTTAACAATACCGTCTGATTGAGCATGGTGATACCTGCATTATTAGCCCGTTGCAGCGCTTGAGCCGTCAAGGTATCAATCTCATTGGCATGATTACAGTGCACGACCATAACGATGCGACAGCGACTTTGCGCCAATCTATCTAATAATTCGTTATCCAAACGCTCAGGTATCACAATAGGCAATCGGGTATGCAACCTAATAGTGGTAAGCTGCGGGATAGCCTCAAGCGCATCAAGCCATGCAAATAGACGCCTGTTGGAGACGCTTAGCGGATCGCCACCACTTAAGATAACCTCATCAATCTCGGGATGAGCGCTAATATAAGCTTTATTTGCAACTTGTGTGCCAGAATTTGGCATATTTGCATTATAGTCAAAATGTTGACGAAAACAATAGCGACAATGGATAGCGCAGGCACCTGTTATCGTTAATAGTACGCGCGACTGATACTTGTGTAATAACCCACGGCTTGGGTTATGATCACTCTCACCTAGTGGATCAGTAACGTAGCCCGTCACTGCTTGTTGCTCACGCTGGTCTGGTAGTACTTGTTTAAGCAGGGGATCATTGGCATCGCCAACGCTCATTTTGGCAACAAATGCACGAGGGACACGCAGTTTGAAATGAGTCGGCACATATACTTGCGCGCGCAGCGACTCAAGCTGCAATATAGCCAATAGCTCATCAATTGAGCTTACCGCCTCGGATAATTGTGTTTGCCAGTTTTTTTGTGTGATTAAATGGTTTATCATGACACTCTAGTATGTCTGCTTAAAAATCAACATTATACGTAATCTCAGCTTACTATCAAAACATACCTGTCAAACTGCTCAGGCCTTATATTAGAAACAATTGTTAAAAACAATCATTAGGAGTATTTTGTGGCAAGTTTTTCTACCAATGAATTTAAAGCCGGTCTAAAAGTCATGCTCGATGGCAACCCTTGTGCCATTACGGAAAACGAGTTTGTCAAACCTGGTAAAGGCCAAGCCTTTAATCGCGTTAAGCTACGTAACTTACGTAGTGGTAAAATGTTAGAGCAGACCTTCAAGTCAGGTGATAGCTTGGAGGCCGCTGATGTCATCGATACTGAAATGAACTATCTGTATAACGATGGTGAATTTTGGCACTTTATGCATCCTGAGAGCTTTGAGCAATTACAAGCAGATAAGACTGCGATGGGCGACTCAACACAATGGTTAAAAGAGAACGGTAACGATCTGTGCACTATTACCTTATTTAATGGCGTCCCTTTATCTATCACTCCGCCAAACTTTGTTGAATTGACCATCACCGAAACAGATCCTGGTGTTCGCGGTGATACTTCAGGCGGCGGCGGTAAGCCTGCTATCTTAGAGACTGGTGCGGTAGTACGAGTCCCTTTATTTGTCCAGCAAGGCGAAGTCGTCCGTGTTGATACGCGTACCAGCGACTATCAAACTCGTGTCAGTTGATATGACTGTCAGTTAATATAATAGTGCTTCAACAGACCCTAGTTACCAAAATTTAAAATGACTACAGTGTTCTAAGCAGTAATGAAAAAGGCGCATCGATTCTCTAATCGATGCGCCTTTTTCATTACTTATAATACCGAACTATAGCTCATCTAAGGTATCGTCCATTTGATATTGAATGACAGCTAATACCATTAAAATAATTATGATCTTTTTCTCAATGCCTGTCTATGCATCAGCCAATACTGAACCAAAGCGTTGAGCTGATCCTTCTTAAAAGGTTTGGTACAATAATCTTGCATACCTACTTGTAAGTACTTTTTGCGCTCACCGTCCATTGCATTGGCAGTGAGGGCGATAATTGGAGGCAAGGTATCCGCATCATATAGCTCACGTAGTCTGAGGGTCGCTTGTACCCCATCCATAATCGGCATAAAGTGATCCATCAATATAATTTCATAGCGCTGTGGGTCAGCGGCAAAGGTTTCAAGCGCTTGTTGACCATCCGTGACATGGGTAACGGTATGACCGCTATCAACAAGGGCCTTTTTGGCTATTAGTGCATTAACATTATCATCCTCAACGAGTAGAATATGTCCAACCAGCTCTGAGACTGACTTGAGCATACCACCATTTGACTGCTGCCATGCGTTGTACTCTTGCTGCTCAAGGGTCGGTAATGGCAGTAAGACCTGAAAGGTAGTCCCTATCCCAAACTCACTACTGACCGAGATATGACCGCCCATCAGATTCACTAAAGATTTGCATATTGACAAGCCTAAACCTGTACCACCATAGAGCCGATGGGTTGATTTATCCGCTTGATTATAAGCATCAAATATGACACCCAATGACTTAGGCTTGATACCGACTCCATTATCAATCACCTCAATACATAATGTCATCTCTTTGGAATCTACGCTATAGTCGCCAGCAGCATCAGCGCTTTGCTCAACTGTTTTCATCTCACCAAAATTGTAATGAGTCATTAATTTTGCAGGATTCTGGGTGCTCGTTTTATCTTTGTTAATACGGGTACTATGAGCGGGTATCTGACCATGAGCTAGTCTGGCATGCGTGACATTGATACTAATGCGCCCGCCCCTGCGTGTGAACTTGACTGCATTACTGACCAAATTTGCCAAAATTTGCCTGAGACGTACGGGGTCTCCGAGCATGTAAGGCGATAGCTCTTCGGTATAATGGAAATCCAGCGTTAAACCACACTGACGGGCTTTCATGGCGAATAAATTAATAACATCATGACACACTGTCGCCAAATTTATAGGTACTGCTTCAATAGTCATTTTGCCTGATTCGACTTTTGATAAATCCAAAATACCATTGATTACCGACAATAAGTGCTCAGTGGATATGTCTATATTATCCACGTAGCTTTTTTGCTCATCATTGAGTTTAGTATCATTGAGCATCTCAACCATGCCTATGATGCCATTCATAGGAGTGCGAATCTCATGACTCATATTAGACAAAAAATCTGACTTCATTTGATTGTCTTGTTTGGCTTGATGCTGCTTTTTTTGCAGACGTAAAGTGTCTGCTACTATCTCTGCAAATTGTGCTAATTGCTCGGCTTTTTTATCATCAAAATCGAAATTGGGTTCAGTGTCAATGACACATAACGAGCCTAAACGATACGTGGTATTACCATCACGTATGATAATTGGTGCGCCGGCATAAAAGCGAAAGAAAGGCGCCTCTGTCACTAACGGGTTGCTTGCAAAGCGCTCATCTGCGGTTAGATCAGGGACAATAAACACTTTGTCAGATAACACCGTATAGTTGCAAATAGCCACTTCACGAGTTGTCGTACAGACACTCCCTAAGCCATGGACAGCTCTTAAGTATTGCGTGTCTTCATCCATAAAGGTAATGGTAACTATTGGAAAGTCAAAAAATAGTTTTACCAAATCAGTGAGCCTTGCAAAAGCAGGCTCATGGTCATTATTGAGCACTTCATATTCGTGCAATTTTGCAATGCGGTATTTTTCATCTACTGCTGATGGGTACTGTAAAGTAGACAAAACTATCTCCCTCAATTAGTGTAATAACGACCCTGTCAGTGCCACGGTCGAATGTTCAAAAGACCATAACTCAATTTAATGAATAAATTGAGTTATGGTCTTTTGAAAACTTAGTTAACATATCTAGCGCTTCACTAACCATAATCATCGCCACAACTGAGGTGACTGTAACTGCTGAGCCGTAACCGCCACAATGTAAGCCACCCGCTTGACCCGCTTTATTGACCTTTGGCGGCTGAGTTGAATAAACGCATTTGATACCGAACTTCTCTTTTAGTGCTTTATTGATGCCTTTTTCAAAACGCAGCTTATAGCGCAGTCTTGCCAGCAAAGGATCTTGATAACATTCTTTTAGATCACTCACTGTAATCTGTCGTGGATCTGTTTTGCCACCCGCTCCGCCTGCACAGATAAGCTTGAGCTTATTGAAGCGGCAGTGCAATGCGATAGCCAGCTTAGCACTCATATCGTCAACACAGTCCAAAACGATAATAGCTTGTCCCTCAAGCGCTGCTTGTTTAGCAGTATAGCGACTGGGTAGTAGATCCGCCACATTTTCAGGAGTCAAAAAGTCATCTATTAGTTCGAGCTGTATTTTTGGGTTAATCTCATGCATTCGCTGACCCATAGCCGCAATTTTGCTTTGACCAAAACTGCTATCAAGCGCGGGCAGTTGTCTATTGACGTTAGAGGCGACTAGCACATCCATATCCATCAGCGTCACCTGACCTACCGCGGTACGCGCGAGCGCTTCAGCTACCCAAGAGCCAACACCGCCAACGCCAATCACATAGATGTGAGCAGAGGCAAAAGCATCAAAAGCACTATCACCATATAAGGTTTGTGTGCCTTTAAAGCGGCGCTGATACTGCTGGGTATCCTCATCGATCGTTATTTTTGGAGACTGATTTTGACTCATAATAAATGCATGTCTTGTTGATTAATAAAATATAGTGCTAGTAGCCCCAATTAGTTTGTAGCGCCTCACAACTGTTTTGCAATAACTGCTCGGCTAACTTGGCAGGATCTACTGCTAATAATTCGCTCAACGCACTCAATACCCAAGGCAGGTTAGCAGGTACATTTCTATGATGATTATCCGGCCTTTGCCATTCGTCATCTGAGCTTTGCAACTGTGACAAAGAAGCAGCTGAAGACGGCGCGGTTATAGAGTCCTGAGTGTCACTATTAGCGACAGTATCAGCGCCAACTTGGCATTGCATAGGTGTCATATCAGGACAGTCCGTCTCAACTACCAGGCAGCCTATACCATATTCACTGACCACCGCTTGAATAGCTCGCCGTAGCTTTTTGGCATTGGGGTTACTCACTTGTCCTGTAACCCCAAGCTTAAAGCCTAGTTTTACAAAGGCCTTGGCCTCTTGCTCGCCGCCACTAAAGCTATGGGCGATACCACCGAGTTTATGTGCGTCATAGTCATGAGCTTTTAATATCGCCAGCGCCTCTGCATGAGCTTTACGGATATGGAGCATCACAGGCAGTCGATGGGTCACTGCCATATCAAGTTGCGCTCTAAAAAATTGCTGCTGCTTCGCAAATTTTTCAGGGGTTTTCATGGCGTCCGTGAAGGTATCTAAGCCAATCTCACCGATAGCTAGAGGTCGCGATTGATCCAGCATCTGCGCCATTTTCTGCAAGTGTGCGTCGGTATGCTGCTCAATATAGAACGGATGCAGCCCAAGAGCAATATGCGCTTGTGGATAGCCTATTGCTTTAGACTCTTCATGAATAAAGGTTTTAGTAGACTCAGGGTCATGTTGATTAAGGAAATTATAAGTACTATACAGTCGATCAAAGTGCTGATATAAATATCCGACTAATACTAAATGCTGCACGCCATTAGCATAAGCTTGTGCCGCTTGCATACCTCTATCGCTATCAAATACAGGCGCATCAAAATGAGTATGCGTATCAATTAAATGATAGCTATTCGATAGAGTTAAACCCTTTAAAGGAGATTTTGGCATAATAGATTGCATGACAGACACTAATAGTTTCTTGTATTGATTAAGGTTATTATTAATCTGGTTGCTATTGTATCAAATGACAAGCGGCGACTGATAGACATTTAGCGTGAGGGCTTACAAGTTGAGTACAGGCTTAAGCTGCTCTTTTTGCACGATGCTAAGCTCCTTGTACTACTAATCCTCTTGTACTATATAATAAGTCTTAATCAGCCCTTCTAACAAATCATAAGGCACTATGAGATCTACGGCAGTAGTGTGCGCGTTGATCAGCTCTCCTGACTGATAAACCATATGTAAACCCTGATCATCTAAATACCACTGCTTGGACAATTGCAGCGGCCTGTCATCAAGTTGATTTTTTGCGACGCCTTGGCTAATTAGCCAATTCTTTTTTGCCTTTTGCAAGCTCGTTAGGAGCTGATTTTTATTGACCTCAGGTAATAATACATCTTCGATAGTCAGCTGTAGCTTTTTTTCGACATCCAGCATCACGTAGCTTAGACGCTGAGCACTACTATCACGCTCTTCGGTCGAACGCACTGAGAGATAGCCCGTTGCGATCGTTGCAAGAACGCCCTGATCGTTAGTATTACTATTGACTGAATGTAGCACTAATTCTGTATCAATGCGCTCATAAATGGGTAGCGTATCGGTCTCATTATCACCATATTCGACTTGTTTCAGTAACCTCAAAATCGTATTTTTAGCAATTTGATCTTGACTTGCCAGCGGCGCTTCTGGTGCTAGTACTTGCGCGATGGTCTTCCACATGATGCTCGTGAGCCACGGCTGCTTAGGTATAAATTCCAGTACATTTAGCTCAAAATACTGGCAGATCTTTTCGTTAGCATCACAATTAGGCTGGCGCGCGATAGCTTGTTGTTTATTAGTTTTAATAGCGGTGACTTGTTGATTCTCTGAATCATTATTCAAACTGCTATCAGCGATAGGTGCTGTACCTTGTGTGTTTACAGGTGCAACGGTGATTTTGTCATCGATATCAGTAGCTAACTCATTGTTGGATTTGATCTCAGCTTGTTGCTCAAACATAGACTTTGGCTGCTGCTCACAACTTAGTAAGCCACCCGTAGCCGCTATTAGTATACTCAATGCTAACCAATTTGCCTTGAGTTTTGGCACGCTTGCTTGAGCTTTCATAATCTTGAGCTGCCATAAAAGTTATCGTAAAAGTTTTAATACCGAAGTTTTCAATAGTAAGGTATTACAATTATAGAATATTGTGCAGTTTTAGACTAGCTAAATACATTGATAAAGACAACTTTTAAACATTTACTGATTAGGATTTTCGACTTTGCTGTTAACCTGCTCACTTTGATCACCACTGGCTTTACGACTACTGCGCCTTGGAATTAACAATAAAGCAACGCCAACTGCCGTCAAAGCTAGCCACTTTTTTTTACTATTCATTTTACTATCTTTTCTACTCTCATGTTGGTTAGCCATGGTTTTGCTGTTTCCTTTTTAAAACAAGCTGACTATATTTATACTTTACTCACAGCTAAATTCAAGACCTTTTATACAAAAAATGTTATGACTCTATATATCTGCTTTCTGGGCTAAAGTTGCAGCCTACGCTACGAGAAGTTAATTAAATCTTTGATTACTCGTTGAATGGCTTTATATATTAAAGGCTACTGCTAGAAGCCATTCAATCAATACTTAAGGATTTAATGGGAAAGTAGTAATGCCCGTACTTGGACTATCTACTCTCGTAAAGCCTTGGTTGGTCGTGGCAGGTTTAGGCGTTTGATCGCGTTTGGGTATCAGCGGATTCAGATTCATCAGCTCATAATCTTGACTGATATCGCCATTCCAGCCCTCAGTACCGCTTAGAGGCAGCTGCTTGATCGTACCGTTTTTATCTATGACCAACTGCAATACACGCATTTGGTTAAATTTGCGTTCGGTCACACTAGCCACCGCCCCACCATCGCGTAAAATAGTCGGCTGTAAAAATATAATCAGATTACTCTTTTGCGTATTATCGCTATCGGAGCGAAACAGACGCCCGATGATAGGTACATTACCTAAGCCAGGTACTTTTTGTTGATTGGTGGTACTGTTTTCACGCATCAAGCCACCAAGCGCAATAGTCTGTTGGTCATCAGCTAGGATAGTAGTATTAATTAAGCTCTTATTGGTGATTAAACCGCTTGAATTACCGACACTGCCTGGCACGACCGAGGATACCTCTTGTGATACCTCTAAGCGCACCGTACCGTTGTCACCGATATGCGGGATAACATTGAGATTGATACCGATATCTTGGCGCTCAATGGTCTGAAAAGGATTATTAGAATTGTTGCCGCTAGTGGTAAAAGAGCCTGTCACAAAAGGGACGTTTTGACCCACTAAGATGCTGGCTTTTTCATTATCTAAGGTCAAAATCGATGGCATAGACAACAGATTAGCACTGGTCGAGGAGTCTAAGGCTTGTAATATCGCACCATAAAACTGCGTATTGCCACTGCTGTCTTTACTGCTACTGCCTATCCCTAGCAGTGCTCCTGCAATAGAGCCTGCAGCGGCGCTAATACCTGCACCGCCCGACAAGGCCGCTGCCGCAAGCGTCGTAGCACTAGCGCCAACATTATTGAAGTTCACGACCCCATAGCCACTATTGGCATTACCTAACGCCCACTGCACCCCTAACTGCGTCGCATCATCACCTGATACTTCAACGATAGCCGCTTGGATCAGGACTTGCGCGCGGCGATTATCAAGCTGACTGACTGCATCTTCAATCTCAAACATCAGCTCAGGCGCAGCGTTTACAATAACGGCATTTTGGGTTTCATCAGCGATAATACTAAAGGGGCGACCACCAGTACTGGTATTAGCAGCGCCTGTGCCAACTGCAGTATTGTTATTGCTAACGGTTTGTGCAGCCTCAGTATTGAGCGTTGCCCCAGTGGTGCTAGCGTCTGTCAGTGAGGCGGACTCTAATGTAGACGTTGCGCCTGAGCTGTTAATGGACTGATTGGCCAATAAGCCACGCAGCATATCTGCAATATGATTGGCGCTGGCGTACTTGAGACGAAACACTCGTAGTCCACTCAGTCGCCGTGTGGGCGTAGTATCGAGCTGATTGACCATCTCTTGCACTTTGGCGATCATCTCAGGACTGCCTTTGACCAGCAGCCTATCACTTGAGGTATCTGCGATAACCTTGAGCTGATCGCTGCCTGCCCCAGCGCCACCTGCACTGCTAACTAGCGCACTGATCAGATCCATCATGCGCTCAGCATCGACATGGCGCAGTGGTATCACGCGCAAGCTATCATTGACATTGCTGTCCAAATCGCGGATCAGAGCCGTCAATTGGTTCAGGCTATCCGCCCGATCAGATAACACCAGCGCATTAACCCCAGGCACAGCAGCGGCATGGGCTGACTGCGGCATCAGAGGTCTAATGACTCCGAGCACTTCTGCGGCCTGAGTATTGGTCAAATAAATCACCCGTGTCGCTAAAGCCTCACCAACTGTCGTGCCGCGCAGATCCACAGCTACCCCAGTCTGCTTGGCGACGTTATCAGGGACTAGCTTAATAGTCGTCCCCGAATCAATCGCTGCAATACCATTGACTTGCATCACACTTAAGAACAGCTGATAAATCTCATCGCGAGAAAGTGCACGGTTGGATATCACAGTTACATTGCCATTGATACGTGGATCAAGTACAAAATTCTGCTCGGTGATAGTCGCCACTTCATTAATAAAAGCTTTTATGTCCGCATCTTGCAAGTTCACTTTCCAGCTTTCAGCAGTAGCCAGCCCACACATCGCCGCCCATAATGGCAGTGCTAGACACAAAGGTCGGCACACATACAGCAAACTCTGTAGAGAACGACGCAAAGGCGCTACTGAAAATTTAGATAAACTTACCATGCTGATGGTTACTCACTTTAATATTAGAGCGGTTATAGGCTAAAGAATTTGGAATAATACTTATAAGCAATTATCTTTAAAAAACTTTTGAACTATTAATTTTAAAACTGCTGGCGGATAGTGATCACTTGCTCACCGCGCTTAACTTCTATCTGCGCCTCACCAGACTTTTGCACTTGCTGTAGCACATTAGCGTCTTGTCCTGGATTGTTACCGACACTTTGACCATTAACAGACATCACGCGATCTCCTGGCTCAAGCCCTAAGCGATTACGCAGACCTGAAGGCATCGCGGCGGTCACTTGATAGCCTTCACCTGATGCCATCACGCCCATACGACTCAAGTAGCCAGCAGGATTCTCTTGCAGCTCATTTACCGCCTTGTCGATTGCTGAATTGGTATCGTTGCTCTTATTGACATCGCTGTTATTGGCATCACTATTATTGTTGGCATCGATATTACCAAGGTTAGGAATATCTACAGGTTGCGGTAGTCCTGAGGCAAGCCCGTTATTATTGTTATCAGGTAGGCGCTGATTGCCAATAGCGTTGGCAGCCATACCTCTTTGATCAAGCGGCATAGCATCTGCCATACTGATAACAGACTGCTTAGCTGCACCGTCAGCGATAACCACGGCATTCCAATCTACGGCAACCAAGGTATAGCCAGTCTCTTGTAAGCTATCACCGATACGATAGTTTTTGACCATGCCGTTGACATCTAATAACGCTGAAGACGAGCTTTCAGGATCGGCTAATAATACGCCCTTTAAGATCACATTCGGCGGCGGTTGCACTGACTGCGCTACTGGATCAGGCTCAGCAAAGATCGCAAATAGACTGCTATTGTCCGTCACCGACCCTGTGAGATTCTGCAAAGGTAGTACGGGTAAGGCTGGTGCAAGTGGCGGCGCCAATACTAGCCATAATAAGCGTGCAGCACTCCAGCATAGCCAGCCCAGCGCCAATAGCAGTAGCCAGCCTGAAAATCGATTGAGGATATCTAATAGCGGCTTGAGGCGATTCATGACTAGGCTCAATTAGCGCCCCCAAGCCCTGATAATAATGGCTGACGTACGCTAACTACAGGTGTATCTTGTGGCGCTTGACCTTTATACTCTGGCATATTCTCAAGTAAGCGCTGGGTCAAGCTGACATCGAGCATGTTATCGCCATCGACATACAGATCGCCCAAGCGTTTGTCTTGATTATCTAGCAAATTAATATGCAGCAGATTATTACTGTTTTTTTGTTCAGTGCTCAGCTCAGCACGTAGTGCAGGCATAGTGATATAAAACACTTTTCCTGCGCTAGGGTAGCCGACCTCCCCGCCAACCCAAGTGAGCTGCCCCTCGGCGGCTTTAAAGCCAGCAGAGCGCTCGCCCTTAGCGGACTGGCGTTGTAGCGAGACACTATTGACCTGAATAGGAGTACTAGGCAGCTGCCAGTCAACCACTTGTCTTAGGGTATCGGGTGCAATCCTGCCAGTCATATCCGCTACTTGCCATGAGCTGCGAGATACTTTGAGCTGACCGTCAAGCTGTGTTTGACCACTACTGATATCGACATCAGCGCCAAGCTTACCTAACAATAATTGCCAAGGCTGCCAATGCCAACTCAAAGCCCCTGTCAGCGGCGCTTTTGACACTTTTGACACAGGCACCTGCCAAATAGCCGCGCCTTGCCATAAGTTACCAGAGACATGCTGTACATAAGGCGACTGCGGCGCTACCTTTTGCAACACCCACGATGCTGGCATCTGCAACAGCGCAAATATTGCAAATACCAGCAGTCCTATGAGCCACCAGAGCTTACGCGGACGCTTATTAGACGATATAGAAGCTTGCGACACTGATCACTCACTCTCATAGAAAGATTGAAACGTCATTATCATAACAAACAATGACCTAAAGATGACAGCAAAAAAAGCCAGTATCTTTTAGGCGCATGATAGGCGATAAAAGATACTGGCTTAAATAGCTATTCAACCCTTGTAAGGTAATAAGCTCAAAGGTCTATAAACAGTAGGTAGCAGAAAAACTATATAGCAAAGTCTTCAAGGTTTTTACCAGCACTCAAAGCCTCTACTAACCACGTCGGCTTGCGACCACGACCTGTCCAAGTCTCTTGGCTGTTGTCAGTATTACGATATTTTATACTACGTTTTTTCTCTAGACTCTCACCTGCCTTTAAGATTTCATCAATGCTACTATCGCTGTCTTTAGCAATTTTTTCGAATTGTACATAAGCATCGTGCAAGCGTTGATGTTGTTTTTGACTGATTAGCTGCTGCGCATTCTCAGTAATGGCACGTAGTTCATCTACATTGAGACCATCTAAGTTAATGGCATTATTATTGGACATGGTTACCTCTATAATTAAAATTGAAATATAAAACGATTACAATATAAACAAAAATTTAATCGATAACAACTCTTAATTAATATTCCTATTTTTATTGAGAAATACAAAATAATCTTAAATATATTATATTTAGAGTATGAATAGTTTTTCTAAATATAATCATTTAACATAATTTCATTTAACTAATAAAGTAAAAAAGAGCCTATAAATATAGACTCTTTTTAGCTTCAATCGACACTATTATTTTACACTTACTTTCTTACGTCTTATTATTTTACATCCTAAAAAGGAATGTCATCATCAACAGGGCCATCAGGCATCGCTGATTTGTTGGCGACACTTGGCGCATTGTTAGACTGATTGGGCTGGTTAAATTGGTTACCTGAGCCCTGATTGTTAGCGCCTTGATTATTAAAACCGCCCTGACCACCTTGGCCGCCTTGATTATTGTAGCCACCGCCTTGGTTGTTGTTATTATTACCCTGATTACCGTAACTCTGTTGGCCACCTTGATTGTTGCCATAGCCGCCTTGACCACCATCGCCTTGGCCACCACTAGCACCGTCTAACATTTGCATTTGATAGGCTTTGATATCAGTAGCATAACGGTCACTACCGTCAGGCGCTTGATACTTGCGCGTTTGCAAACTGCCTTCAATATATACTTTACTGCCTTTACGTAGATATTGAGCGGCGATTTCACCTAAGCGATTATAGAGTGCAATACGATGCCATTCGGTTGATTCTTTTTTCTCACCGCTTTGCTTGTCTGTCCACTGCTCGGAGGTCGCGACAGAGATATTGGTGACGCTACCGCCATTACTGAATTGACGAACCTCAGGATCTGCACCGAGATTACCAATGATGATAACTTTATTAACTCCACGCATGATGTTGTCCTCTTATGATAAATAATTTGATTTGACAGATAATTCTATTAAAGTTCAATAACTTGTCAAAATATTGAAGGCATTAAGAATTACTGTAAAAACCACAGTTTTATATTATAGGGTTTTTACGCTAATATCCAGTAAAGGCAGGCGATACACGACAATCTATGACGCTTAAAACCTATATATATATTTATCCGATTATAATGGAATAAAAAAGTAAAATCTCTTTACTGATAACTTTTTGTTAATAGTTTTATTTATTGTTGATAGTTTTATCGTTTTTACGCTGCATGCTTAGCGTTACGCTACCCAGCTCAACCCCAAGCTTACTCATTACTGCGCGATTGAGCATAACGTCATCGCTAATGAGATACATCCAGTCATCAAAGTTGACTTGATAAGTTTTATCATCAACCGGTAAATCTAGTACGTATTGCCAGTGAAAAGCATTGCCAACCACTTCGCCATTGGCTTCACCGATCACATCACCCGCTGTGCCTGTCCATTGACCATTGGCTTGTTCGGTCAGCCGCCAGATACGTTGCGACTTAGTGCCATCTGCCCATGCAAACTTCTCGTCTAATACGATCACATCATCGCCTTCATGTGTGGCATCAATATCCACGGTAAAGCGTCTTTTGATCTCGCCGCTACGACCTTGAAACATACCATAACCGTCGATCTGCCCTGAGAAAAACTCATGCATATCAAGGGCGGGCTTAGCCTCTTTATAAGTCTGAATATTTTGCGTGGCGCAGCCTGTCATCAATAGTATCATTGATAATCCAGCGCCAATCCCAAACTTAGTTATTAATTTACTCATCTTAATTCCTTTTTAGATGCCTGATAAAGGTTAAATATCTAACGGGCTTTGCGCCAAGTCCAATAGCGCCTGCCGTGAAGTATCTGTAAGCTTAGTTTTATCTAACTTTAAATAAGCGACTTGCTCTTTTGCCATGACGACTAACTCATCAACACCGTTGACCGCCATCATCTGCTGTGACCAGTCCTGAATGTCAATGTTTTTTGGGATAGTCACAGTAGTACTAGAGAGATACGGCGGATCAGCAATAGGAATAATAAGCACCAAAGCTATCGCCATGACCGCCGCTAATATGCCCCAAGCTAGCAAGTTGGATTGAGTGAGTAACAAGCCGCCCATCGCCCCACCAATAAAAGCGCCAAAGAACTGACTCGATGAATTGAGTCCCATCGCCGTTGCTTTATTCGCGACTGGGGCGCGCTTAGATATCCATGACGGAATAGTCGCCTCAAGTAAATTAAAGCCCATAAAATATAACAGTAACCCCAAGATAATACCAACGCCAACTTGGCTACCTAACGCTAATACTACTAGCGCTACCGTCATCAGAGCAATCGCTCCTAGGAACACTTGACGCATCATGCGCTTCTTTTCGGCGATGATAATAAAAGGTATCGCAACCGCAAAGCCGATGAATAATAGCGGCAAATAAACTAGACCTTGTTGACGCACAGATAGGCCCATTACCTCGCTAAGCTGATGTGGCAAAATAACAAATATTGCCGTCATGGTCAGATGCAGGGCAAAAATACCAAAATGCAAACGATTGAGATCACCGATTTTGAGGACAGTAGCGAGCTGCTCACCGATCGACTTATTATCCAAATTATGTTTGAGCACCCGCATCGGTGAGGGCACGATCCATAACAACACCATAGCCAAAACAGCAAAACCTGCCGTCAGCCAAAACAGTCCTGATATACCTAATGAGCCGACTAATAATGGCCCAAAAGCAAACGCTAGCATAATAGAGGTGGCGATAGTCAAGCCCATTGTAGCCATTGCTTTGGTGCGCATCTCCTCGCGGGTGACATCGGCTAGTAGCGCCATCAATACCGCCGACACCGCACCTGCACCCGCCAGCGCCCGACCGATAATCACTTCATAGATATCGGTCGCGTTGGCCGCAATAATACCGCCGAGTGCAAACAATACTAGCCCGAGCATAATAATAGGCTTACGCGGGAATTTATCGGCGGCAAGGCTCATCGGAATCTGAAATATCGCCTGCCCAAGTCCATAAATACCGACAGCTAAACCGATCAAAAAAGGCGTAGCATGCGCATAATTATCGCCATAGACAGAAAACACTGGCACAATCATAAACAGGCCAATCATCCGTAGCGCGAAGATACCACCAACCCCTGCAATTGCCCGTTTTTCTACGCTATTCATACTTGCCTCACAGCTCTATTACTACTGACTTATCATTTGGCCTTTATCGCCTAGCTCTTATTACTTAACGGCTGACACGCAGCATTACTTAGCGTACCAATTAAGCTCCTTAGCATAAAACCCTTAGTATAAAACATTCACCTTAGCGTTGCCGACACTTTTATCTGCTCACAGGTTTGTGCTTGCTGTCTATATGCCCTCTACCTATGTGCTTGCTATGGCGCGCCGTTTCAAGCTGATTGGTTTACTCTATTCTATCGACTCATGCCAAGCTCATTTTGAACGCTCAATAAATTTGTTACTAAGTGCAGTCAATCTGTGCTTATACCTTGAATAATTTGTCAATGATAACAATAAAGTAAGTCGTTACCCGCTATATGGCTTTAACATTTTTTATTGACTTACTGTTTCTATTTTTTCTATCGGAGCAAGAATTTATTGAAACAAGAATTTAATAAATTCTAAAATTTCCGGTGCATATAGTGCTTAAATTATTAAACCAATATTCTAATAACCTTTTAGCATTATTATTCGTAAACTGTTTTTGCTAAGCAGCGTAATAAAAACTTATCTTTTTGAAAAAAATTCTGATGTTTAATTCATATTAAGAACTGCCTACTGTTTTACTTAAATGATTGTATTTAAAATTTAACTGCATTTTTAACCAACGGCTAAGTTGGTTTTAACTTATATTTAGCTAATAGGAAATCAATTACCGATGGCACATGATCATATCGCAATACGCGGCGCTCGTACTCATAACCTAAAAAATATTGATCTAGACATTCCACGTGATAAATTCGTGGTCATTACTGGTCTATCAGGCTCTGGTAAATCATCATTGGCATTTGATACGCTTTATGCCGAAGGACAACGTCGCTATGTCGAGAGCTTGTCGGCTTATGCGCGTCAGTTTTTATCGCAGATGGAAAAGCCTGAAGTCGATAGTATCGAGGGTTTGTCACCTGCTATCGCCATCGAGCAAAAATCAACCAACCATAATCCACGCTCAACGGTTGGTACGATTACCGAAATCTACGATTATCTGCGTCTATTATATGCGCGTATCGGTACGCCGTTTTGCCCTGAGCATAATGAGCCTATGGTCGCCCAGTCAGTGACTGAAATGGTCGATCAAGTCATGTCGCTACCTGCTGATACTAAGCTGATGATCCTAGCGCCTGTGATACGTGAGCGTAAAGGTGAGCATACCGTATTGCTTGAGCAGCTGATTGGTCAGGGCTTTGTCCGCGTGCGTGTCGATGGTGATGTCTATGATACCGATGAGCTACCGACGCTTGATAAAAAGAAAAAGCATACTATCGAGGTCGTAGTCGATCGCTTTAAAGTCCGTGATGACTTGGGCAACCGTGTGGCGGAGAGTCTTGAGACTGCGCTACGTTTAGGTCAAGGGCTAGTGACCCTACACTTTATGGATGGTAACCCAAAAGAAGATGGCAGCGACAATCAAGTGATGTCAGCTAAGCACTCCTGCCCCGTCTGCGATCGGGCGGTATCCGAGCTTGAGCCACGCATGTTTAGCTTTAACAATCCGTATGGTGCCTGTCCAAGCTGTGATGGCCTTGGTAAGCGTCAATACTTCGCCGCTGAAAAGCTGATTACCCATCATGAAAAATCATTGAATCAAGGTGCGATAAACGGTTGGGATAAGCGTCATGCTTATTACTTCGGTCTGCTCTCTACCGTCTGCAAGCATTTCAAAATCGATATGGACGCGCCTTGGCAAACGCTTTCAAAAGAGCAGCAAGATCTGATTATGCAAGGCTCAGGTAAAGAGAAACTAACTTTTAACTTTACTGATGAACGTGGGCGCAAAACCAATAAAACCATACCGTTTGAAGGGGTCTTGCCTTATCTTGAGCGTCGTTATGCTAAGACCCAAAGCAATCTAGTCCGTGATGAGCTGGCCAAATACCTAGCCGATACCACTTGTAACGTCTGTGATGGCGCACGTCTAAATGAGATATCGCGCAATGTGCGTGTTGATGATCAGACCATCGCTGAAATCGTCAAGTTATCTATTGGCGATGCAGCGGACTACTATAAAACGCTTAAAATCGGCGGTCATAAAGGCGAAGTCGCGGAGAAAATCTTTAAAGAGATCAATGAGCGCTTAAACTTCCTAGTGAGCGTCGGTCTTGATTATCTATCACTTGCCCGCTCTGCGGAGACTTTATCAGGTGGTGAAGCCCAGCGTATTCGCTTAGCCAGCCAAATTGGCGCCGGTTTAATGGGCGTGATGTACGTGCTTGATGAGCCGTCAATCGGTCTGCATCAGCGCGATAATGATCGCTTGCTTAAAACTTTGACTCGCTTGCGTGATTTAGGTAATACGGTGCTCGTCGTTGAGCATGATGAAGACGCCATTCGTCAAGCCGATCACGTTATCGATATCGGTATTGGTGCCGGTGTGCATGGTGGACATATCATCGCGCAGGGTACGGTCAAAGATATTATGGCCAATAAGGAATCGCTTACTGGACAATATATGTCGGGTAAAAAGCGTATTGAGATACCCAAAATTCGTCATAAGGCCAAAACGATAGACGTCGAAAGTAAAGGCAAAGCCAAACCTAAAAAAGTACCTATGACTATCGAGCTCAAAGGCGCAACGGGCAATAACTTAAAAGATGTTGATTTGACGCTACCTGTTGGCATTATGACTTGTATCACTGGAGTATCAGGTTCAGGTAAATCGACTTTGATTAACCGCACCTTAATGCCATTAGCAGCAACCCAGCTCAATAATGCCTCAACACTAATTGCTGATAAACACGAAAGCATCAGTGGTCTTGAGCATTTGGATAAGATGGTCGATATCGATCAAAGCCCTATCGGTCGTACGCCGCGCTCGAATCCTGCCACTTATACAGGGGTATTTACGCCAGTACGCGAGATGTTTGCGCAAACGCAAGAAGCGCGCGCCCGTGGTTATAAGCCAGGTCGCTTTAGCTTCAACGTCAAAGGTGGACGCTGTGAGACTTGCCAAGGTGATGGTCTGATCAAAGTAGAAATGCATTTCTTACCTGATATGTATGTGCCGTGTGATACTTGTGAGGGCAAGCGCTATAACCGCGAGACCCTAGAGATTCACTATAAAGGCAAAACTATCGCTGATGTGTTAGATATGACCGTCGAAGATGCCGTTGAGTTCTTTTCAGCGATACCCGCGATTTATCGTCGCCTGCAAGCGCTAATGGATGTCGGTCTAAGTTATATTCGTCTTGGTCAGTCTGCGCCAACGCTATCAGGTGGTGAGGCGCAGCGGGTTAAACTAGCGCGTGAATTGGCTAAACGTGATACCGGACAGACGCTGTATATCTTGGATGAGCCAACGACTGGTTTGCATTTCCATGATATCAATAAATTGCTAAATATCCTGCATGCGCTACGCGATAAAGGTAATACCATCGTGGTCATTGAGCATAATTTAGACGTTATCAAAACGGCGGATTGGGTTATTGATCTTGGCCCTGAAGGTGGTAAAGGTGGCGGTATGATTATCGCGGAAGGTACGCCTGAGGAAGTGGCGGAGGTAAAAGGCTCGTTTACGGGTGAGTTCTTAAAGCCAATGCTTGAGCAGGCTATGTCTGAGGCGAGTTAGATTGATTTGTGTTTAGGTTTGATATTGAGGCTATCCTTTCGAGGGTGGCCTTTTTTGTTGGGTGGGTTTACAGACAGCGTCTATTCTAAGCCAATCAAACCTTCTTCATATAAATCGTTTAAATTTCTTATAGCTTTATAACTACCATTACCCGCAGCCTTTTTATACCAATAAACCGATTTTTCCAGACTTTCTTCCACACCGATACCAAACATATATAAGAGAGCAACTTCAGTTTGCGCTTCTACATGCCCCTGCCTTGCAGCCGATAGTAACCATCTATAGGCTTCATCCGATTCTTGAGTTGAGCTAAAATATATTTCACCAAGTTTATATTGTGCTTCAACATCACCGCTCATAGCTCTTGTCTCATACTTAGCAATAGCTCTACTTACAGGTATCAGAGTGCAGTCATCTGTTAAATAAGTTCCTTCTAAGCTATCTTGAAACTCACAAGTATCACTATTTGATGCCATACTTGAAGAAGCAACTCCAATTGATAAGCCTATAATGACAAGTTCTATTAATTTTGATAATTTACTCATATTTGAACCTATAGTTGATTCTTTGAAGGTTATATTTAATCTATTAGACTGTAGTTGAGTACTTATGCAGCAGTCTAATATGAAGCACTGCTTCTAACACAAGAAAAAGCCATTACTTTTTAAAAAGACCATAGATACCATTAGAAAATTGAATTTATATGCTTTAATTTGCTTATCGGTAGCGTAGAAAACGTTTTCTAAATATAACTTATTCAACACTGTGTTTTCTAAAAAATATCTTCATTTGATGCTGGCATCTCTAATTTAGTACCATCCTCAAAAAGTATTTGTTCAGGTTCAAACTCATACTTCATGCCCTCTAACGAGGTATTAACGAATTTATTATGCTCGTCCATAAACTGGTTGTAATCCCAACTGAAAGTATTTTTCATACTATCACCTGCAGGAATATCAAACGTATCATCACCGAAACCGAAAGACACAATTAAATCACCAAATTTATCGAAAAAATTGATAGCTCCTTTTAAACCAGCTATCTCTTTACTTGAGTTATTTTTTACGTCAACATCAAGAGTAATATAAGATTGCCAGTCTGCTTCTACAAGATTTTTATCAAATACAGTAATTGCTACAGCTTTCTTAAATTCAGCAGTTTTTGTATCTTTTTCAGCTTTCAGCTTAGCAGCTCTTTCAATTTTTGCTTGTTCTTCAACTTTCTTTTCTACTTCCCATTGCTTTTGATTTTCGATAGCTTCGCCGACTGTCGTACCAGTTGATGCACCTTCCCCACCAAAAGCTTTTGAAATTTCAGAGCGCATCAAATAGCCAGTAAGCAAGGCTTTGTCCTCCTCACTCAAACTCTTAACTTTCTCTGCTAAAACTGTCATATCCGTTTCATTCAAATTAGGTGGTAATACCTCATCTTTTGGATTGCTACATCCTGCAATGAAACTGCTTAGCATAAGAGACAAAAGTATTTTTTTCATTTTTTAACCATTGAAACTAATTTGGTTTCAAATATAACTCAAATAGAACAGTACAGCAATATTTAGTGATATTAATTTGTACTAATGTCTACTGCTTACTATTAGTACAGGTATATAAGCTATAGTATTAAGTGAAATATTTGAATACTATCGAATTTTCTGCTTAATAAATAATTTTAAATTTAATTTAAGGAGTCTCAATATGGTAAAAAAAAGCGTACCTATTACTACATTATTAATTATTTTATTAGCGAATACAGTTATGGCAGAGCCTCTTAATTTTGAATACGACAGTGCTATAATTTATGGTTCATCTTTTTATCCTTCGGATTTTGTACCTGAGATAAACGTGTATGCTCGAGATGTAAAGAGCGGGAAAACATATCAAGTGACAGTTCCTACTGAAACCTACGAATACCAATTGAAATTACCTGCACCTGCCACTTATATTTTTTTCTCGTGGACGAATATTGAAGATGAAACACAACAAATGGGAGCTGTTCTGAGTAAGTGTGATGGTAGCTCACAAGATATATGTGAAGGCTTTGACAAACACTTCCCTACACCAATTCAATTAGAGCCATATCAAATAATTAGTGATTTAGAAGTAGCAAACTACTACTATCCAATCGAATTTACCCATCTGTTTGTACCAAAGCCATGAGTTAGTTCGTAATTTGGATTCACGAAGAAAACCCAACAATTCATATAACGCCAAATTATTTGTTGGGTCTCTTCCTAGACACTAGCCTACAAATCGCTCGTCCATTTGTACACCATCCGTAGTTAAGTGAGATTTAGTACACTCGTCAAATTCTTTAAACCCTCACAAAAGTGTTGGCATCGTAGATATACCTAATTTTGACAAATTTTTCTCCGAAACAAAGTTTAAGTTATCGTATAGCCAATTTATAAAGTTCATCCCTGCTAAGACGGTCACATTATTAGATTCAGCCTGCTCTTTGTTTTTAAATTCAGCCGTCGTTAGTAAAACCTTTTCAACGTATGAAAACTCATCATCATCCATCTTATAAGCAATCAATTGATTGAGGCCATGTATTCCTGAAGTACCTGTATGATGTTTCACTTGGATTAATAAACTCTCTCTGTTATTTGAAAACTCAGACATTCGAGTAGCAATGACATCGACATCCTCTACGCCAGACCTCTCATTCTTTGCAGGGATACGAACATCATAACCTTTAGATTCTAGAATATCTTCTATTAAGTATTCTAGTCCTAAACCTCCAGATTTTAAGTTAATTTGCTTATTGTTTTGGAGTCTTTTCAGCATATCAGTCTTAAAAGCATTAGCCTTTTTATTTAGTCTTAATTCTTGTTCATTATTCCAAGTATACAAACTACCATTTTTTAGCTGTTCAACATGCTTGTCTAGTTCTTCAGAAAACTCACTCAAATCACAAACAGTCATTCTTATTTTCATTCTATTCTGTAAAGCAGTAGATAAACTGGCTCTAGGTATAAAATAGCCATTTTCATGTTGCAAATATTTTGCTGATATTCTGTTTTCTCCGTAAGGTACTTGCTTAATTATAGGGTGGTGGCTTCGATCTCCTATTACCTCTGCAATAGCAAAAGAGCCAGAGAATGGCACAATAACGTAGTCGCCCTTTTTTAAGTTAAAAAAACGTTTGATTTGGTTAGTCTGACGTCCTATCTTTTTACCTGCAAAACCTTTTCCTATCAGGTTTTTAAAACTATTAAATGCAGAAAAATCCACACTACCCCATCCGTAACCTACTTGACTTCCTTTAATCAGGTTTGGGCTTCTAACAAGCATATACTTTGATTCTGACATATTGTTTTCCTTTATTATCTTTGATTCAAAGAATAGCACATAGGTTGATAATATTTCTATTATCCATAATGATAGTAAGGTTTATTTATAATTGTAATATTTGCTATAGGAGCGGTTTAGCCCCGATTGCAGCGATTATCCTGCTCAACCAAACAAGTTGCTAGGACTAAGTTTTGGCTCTCCTATTTATCTAATATTGCCATTACTACGTTACCTTTCTTAATCATTCGTTAAAGATAGTTATAGTCCAGTTGTATTAAGATCTAAAGGTTCAACGTCGTTCATGAACCACTACAACTAATACGTAAATATCTGATTAAGGATTCCGCATGAAAAAATTATTATTCATAATTTTGGCTTCTAGTCTTGGTATTACCGGTTGTGTTTCAACTGGAGCATCAGATAACATCAATAAGTCTAGAGATTACAATAAGCAAAAACCAGCTAAGTCAGCTAATATGAAGCAAGCCATGGATGCTTGTGCAAGAAGTACTGGCGTACAGATGACTAAAGAGAGTCGTCCAAGCAAAAGCGATATGCAAAAATTAGAGTCTTGCATGAGCGCAAAAGGCTATCAAATGCCTCAAGGTCAAGGCCGTCCATCAAAACGCAGTTAGTATTTTTAGCAGCTTTATTTGATAAGCTATTATGACTAAATCCATAGTAGCAAAATGAGTGGTCATAGTTTTGTCACTAAATCTATGACCACTCTTTTTTTATGTTTTTAACGCTTAAGTTTTGAACATTGTTCCTCGGCACTCGCCTACCTCATATCAATGACGCACGACGTTAAGCCTCTTAGCTGTGATCGATGACCAAGATAAACTTTCACCTTTCAGTTATTATCCATTCAAATGAGCGACGTTCTGTTTTACCTATGACATTTATAGGTTTATCCTTTAAAAAAACACCCTAAGTTGTGCTATCGTGAGCTCATACCATTCTTACTATCTATAAATTTGATAGCTAACATGCCTAATGTGAAAATGAACTCTATTAGCTATATACAGCAGCAGCGCATCACTCGATTATGCGTACGCTGTGGCTTACTGCTGATGCAATATGGTGCTGAGTCTGCGGTGGTAGTTGATTTGTCCAAACGCTTAGGGATCGCCCTAGGTGTGAACAGTGTAGAGTGTTCGCTTAACTTTAATGCGCTAACCTTGACGACTATTTATAATGAGCGCTGTATCACCACTACGCGAGATACGGTCAATCAAAGTATTCATGTCAATTTACTGGTACAGATTCAGCAAATAGTCAATAAAACGGAAGCCGCTATAGATAACGATGCGCTCAACGGTAGATTAACTGAACTGACGACACTAGCCTTTGATGAGTTGGACAAGACCGTATATCCAGCGTGGCTAGTTAGTATATTTGTTGGGGCTTCTTGTGCTGCGTTTGCGTATCTCAATGGCGGTAGTTGGTCGATTACTGCTGTGACCTTTACAGCTGGTATGGTAGCGATGCTAACCCGTATTTATTTATCTAGGCATCATTTTAATGCTTTTATCGCCGTTATTGCGACGGCATTTATCGCCTCTTTAATTGGCGCGACCACTTATTATTTCGATGTGGGTAATAATGCTGATATTGCAGTCGCCTCTAGCGTTTTACTATTAGTACCCAGCTTTCCTTTGATTAATTCTTTTTCTGATATCTTAAAAGGCTATGTCAACATCGGCATTGGACGCGCTGTTTACACCTATATGTTGACCTTATCTGCTTGCGTTGGTATTGTTATGGCGCTAGTGCTACTAAGAATACAGCACTGGGGATTTTGAGATGTGGTTCATTGAAACTATTATTCTATCTTGCATCATTACCCTCGGTTGGACACTGATGTTCAACGTCCCTAAAAGGTATATTTTGCCTTGTTTATTGATGACTGCTTTTGGATTTGGATTAAAAACAGCGCTAGTGTACCAGCATGTTCATCTGGTGGTTGCCAGCTTCTTTGGTGCAATGCTTGCCAGCTTTTTGGGCGTGTATTTTTCTAAAAAATATACCCTACCGCCCAAAGCCCTCATCTCGCCAAGTGTCATTTGTATGATGCCCGGTATTGCCGCTTATAAGGCAATGGTCAGTATGGTACAGATTGGCTATTTTGGCTTTTCCGACGAATTATTTAGCCAAATGATGGTCTATTTATTTGAGGCGTTATTTGTCACCTCAGGACTGGTGCTAGGCTTGTCTATTCCTGGACTGTTATTTTATAGACGTCGTGCCATTGTTTAAAAGTGTGCTACCTCTATCCTAACACTGAGCACACTGAAACGCCTCACCTTACTTGAACGATAAATAGCATCTCAGATTAGCCACAACATTCATTACAACAGCACATCAACCATCACAGCAATAATAATTAAATACAGGGATCTCTTAATGACCAAACATTATGATTACATCGCCATTGGCGGCGGTAGCGGCGGTATTGGCTCGATTAACCGTGCGGCCAGCTTCGGAAAAAAATGCGCGATTATCGAAGCGGAGCAACTAGGCGGGACTTGCGTCAACTGGGGCTGCGTACCCAAAAAGGTGATGTGGTATGGCGCTCATGTCGCCGAAACCATTCATAAGTTCGCGCCAGACTACGGTTTTGATATTGAGCTAAAAGGTTTTGACTTTCAAAAGCTAGTACAAAGTCGCCAGCAATATATCGAGAATATTCACCGCGCTTACGATAATAATCTTGCCAAAAACGGCGTCGAAGTTATAAAAGGCTTTGCCAAGTTTGTCGATACCAATACCGTCGAGGTCAATGGCGAACATATTACCGCTGACCATATCTTAATCGCTACGGGTGGTCATCCTATCAAGCCCAATATCAAAGGCGCGGAGCACGGTATTGACTCGGATGGGTTTTTTAAATTAAATCATCTGCCAAAACGAGTGGCTATCGTAGGCGCAGGCTATATCGCGGTTGAGATCGCAGGCGTACTCAATAGTCTTGGCTCTGAAGTGCATCTGTATGTGCGCAAACACTCGCCACTACGCACCTTTGACCATACGATTGTCGAAACCTTATTGATAGAAATGGAGCAAGCGGGTATTCATTTGCATACCAATAGCTCAATAAGCGAGGTCAATAAAAACGCTGATGATAGCCTGAGCTTATCTATCAACGATGATAACGAAGATCATGTCGACACCGTAGACTGCTTAATTTGGGCGATAGGTCGTGCGCCCTCTATCGATAATATCAATCTGCAAGTGACAGGCGTTGCGACGACTGATGACGATAAAATCAAAGTCGATAAGTTTCAAAACACTAATGTCGATGGCATCTATGCGGTCGGTGATATTATTGAGAATAGTGTTGATTTGACCCCAGTAGCTATTGCGGCAGGTCGCAGGTTGTCGGAGCGCTTATTTAACGGCAAAACTGACGAGCATCTAAGTTATGAGTTGATCCCAACGGTTATCTTTACTCATCCGCCTATTGGCACGATTGGCTTATCTGAGATTGATGCTGTCAGTCAATTTGGTAAAGAGGCTATCAAATGCTATAGCTCGAGCTTTACTGATATGTTTAGTGCGGTCACTCAGCATCGACAAAAATGCACGATGAAGCTAGTGTGTTTAGGTGAAGATGAAAGGGTGATTGGCTTGCACGGTATTGGCTTTGGCGTTGACGAGATGATTCAAGGCTTTGCCGTGGCTATAAAGATGGGCGCGACGAAGGCGGACTTTGATAATACGGTTGCTATTCATCCGACGGGTTCAGAAGAGTTTGTGACAATGCGTTAGGCACTAGCTTATTGGCGCTACTCGCTGGATAGACTGTGGTTAACACTAGCTTATATGTTGATTAAAGCTTACAACAGTTAACCTACAAGCTGAACCATTAGTTTGATAACGATTAAAAAGGCGATAACTCAAAAGTTAACGTCTTTTTAATTGTTTAGAAGCTAGTAATAGAATCATCTAGTAACTATTTACTACACTTACCTTTAACTCCTAATTTTAAGTCACTGATATCTTGCTTCCCTTCTGCTTCAGGAACCAATTTTAAACCCGCACCACCAACAAATACACCTGGCTTAATATATTGTTTGATAAAATAATTTTGCCCTGCTTGCGTCTGCACGATCAAGTCATTAGGAGAGAATTCAGATTCAGTTGAGACTTTGTGTTCAGCGTTGCCTATAACTTCTTCATAAAAGAAAGTTCCTCGTGCGGTTTCACCAATACATTTATCATCCACCCATACATCTTTTTTTAATGCGCCGCCTACTACAGTAGCCTTTCGATAAATGTATAAGCCTGCATTGTTGGCAGAAGGCGTATTATACTGTTTGATTGCGCTCGTTACCTGAGCTTGTTCTGTAGGAACAGAAGCACAACCTGCAAACAAAACTGATATAGCAGTTAAAAAAACGAACTTCTTTAGCATATATTTCTTCCATAATTCATTTAATGTTAAAGTTTTTGGTAAGTGCTGATGAATTAATAAAAACAACAGTCTACTCAAAGCTAATACTTGACGTGAAGACTGAAATATAATCTAATCAATCAAAAGATACAAACTTTTATATTCAAAATCTTATTATTTTATAAACTAATACTATTGCCTATAAAAAAAGCACTATAAAGTGCTTATGCTCTTTCGTTAAAAATACTAAGTTTTTAAAGAATTACAGCGTCAAGACCCACTTACCATCAATATCTTTGACTTTAAAATTACCCTTATCAGTGCGACTATTGCCATCGATAGTTTGAGTCACATCAGCGCTGCATAGATACGTATTATCGCCCTCAGCCACGTCACAGCTGACATTTTCCACTTTGTCCAGTTTAGGTATCATGCCGCTCATTGCCTTCACCATCTCAGCATTGCCCGCTTGCGCCATGACATCATCCATCATGCTATTAGCTTGATCATATTGGCCTTGAATCAGACCCTCAACGTCACTCTCGGATGGACCGCTAGAGCAAGCGGCAAATAACGGCGTTAACACTATCAAAAACCCTAATTTCTTTAAATTTTTCATAACAACCTCAACCGGTAGCCAATGTATTACATAAACAATGGTTCGAACTATACCTAATTCATTAACAAAAATCAGCTCAATTCATTTATATTTGTCCATTGCTATATAAGTTCAGTGCTATGCCTAACGAAAACAATGCTTCGTGAAAAATAATAGCGGCTACAGACAGTAGAATAGCGATACTGTTATGATGCTAGTCATACGGTTGGTTAAGAGACAAAAAATGGCAATATGGCAAATATATTTATTCATTCTACCCATTGGCCTAGGTATTATGACTTTGGTCGCCAGCCTCATGTGCCTATTCGCTTATCTAACAGCCAACGAAAATGCTACGCGCTTGCCTGCGCTTAAGTGGTTTAAACGCTTACTGGTGGTAGCGTTTTTATTATTAAGTATAGGGTTTTTCCTAACCTTTGGGCATTTTTGGGGTAGGAATCGTTAGTTAATAGATAATGGCTAGTTAATAAAGGATACATTTATTCTAATTTGGCTGATACTTTCTCTAACTCTAATAACTGCAAATCTTGACGCTTTGGCTCACCATTATTACCATCATCTGGAAACGGCATTTTATTGCCATTCAACTGATAGCCACGGCGCTGATAATAAGCCAATAGCTCAGGTCGATGGCTTAAAATAGACATGGTAAGACGAGCAGATTTTCCATCGTACGCCTGCGTGCTTGATTGCAAGTGCCTTGCTGCAAAAGTCTCGGCGGCCTCTAAAATTATATTACCAACGCCCTGCCCCTGCAGCTCTGGATGTACTGCAAACATGCCGATATAGGCTTTATTGTAATAGTCGCTTTTAGTTTGATCATCTCTATTTAAGTTGGCATCGACTTTTATATCGACCGCAATACAACCCAATAGCTTACCAGTCTCGATATCATCGCGAGCACCGTTCGTGGTTTTTGGATAAACGAATAGGTAGTGTTTTGGATTATCGATGACGCTTGCCAGCTCGGCTTGAGTGATACGAATGCCATCGACCAAATCTGCTTCATTGGTCCAACCTTCCGTCTGCCGATAGCAGAGGTTTAATAACTGTTCGAGTGCGTCAATATCATCCGCTTTGGCTTGTCGTAAAAACACATTATCATTATTCATATTATTATCTTCTTTATTATAAAAGCAATAAAAAGGCCACCAAAAATTTTGGCAGCCTTTATAGTAGCTTGCTCTATCTTAACTTTCTACATTATTCTAATAAATTTAGTTTAGCGCGATAACGTTTGAGCTTGAGCAATAATATCAAATCCTGCATTGATCTGTGCCCTTGTTGGTGCAATCCCGCGACGTAGCAGCTCACTAAAGGCAACCAGTTCTTGATCACGGCCTAAAGTGCTGGCTGCTGTAGCACGACTGTCTTCGCCTTCATCATCAAAATAATATTCGATATAGTTGAGCGCATCAGGCTCACCGAACAATATATTATGATCAGGGGTTGTCGCATGACCTGAATACCGCAAGCTTTTGCCATATTGCATCGTCCAAAAGAAAGGTATGCGCGACTCTAATGACTCAACGCTATCGTCTTGCAGTATTGCAGCGGCAGTCACTAAACCGTGTTGCATAGCCACACGCCAATGCTCAATACGCAGACGTCCCAAACGACCGTCAGCTTTGGCGATATCGCCTAAGGCATAGACGCCATTACGCAGTTGTAAGTGACTATCAACTTGCACGCCATTAGGATCGTTGACCTCAGCGAGCAGCTCAGTCCGTGGTGATACGCCTGTGCCTAAAACAACCATATCAGCGTCTAATTGCGTGCCGTCTGCTAAGGTAACACCACTGACTTGTTTATTATCATTAGTAATAGTATTGACCGTGTCACCTAAAATAAAAGTAATGCCATTATCCTCATGTAGCTTGATCAGGGCATTGCTGACTGTCTCTGAGACGATGTTTTCCATAACCCGATTGGTCTGACCAATCACAGTAATAGAAGTAGGCGTGCCTGCTTGCGCTAATGCTGAGGCGACCTCCATACCAATAAAACCAGTACCGACGATCACTATATTCTTATCGTGACTGGCAGCTTTGATGGCTTTGGCATCCTCCATACTGCGTAACGTATAAACGCCATCGGACTCAGCGCCTTTGATCGGTGGCACGATAGGCTCGCTGCCCGTCGCCACGACTAAGTAATCAGCGCTTATATTTTGGCTTGTATCGTTTGCATCATTAATAACGACAGTGCGCTCGTTTGGTAACACTGCGCTGACGGTTTGATTTAAACGCACCTCAATGTTATTTTTCTGTGCCCAATCTGCGCCGCCAAGTAGTAGTTTTTCTTCTGGCATATTCCCTGCCAAAAATGCCTTAGATAACAGCGGTCTATTATAAGGCGCACTGCGCTCTTTAGTAATCAAGGTAATCTGTCCGCCATAGCCACTATTACGCAACTGATGTGCCGTCATAAAACCTGCACCGCCACCACCGACGATAAGGGTATGAGTATCACTGAGTTTATTATTTTCAACGGCTTGATTAAGCGTCACTGCGGTATTGACCGTCAGGCTATCGCCGTTATCCGTCAGCTCATACTGAGTCAGTCCGTGGGTCGCTATTGGCTCCAAAAGCGATCCATCTGTACTATCAAAAGTGGCGTGATGCCAAGGACAGACGACGCGGTTGCCACAACGTAGTCCTGTACCCAAATCTGCACCTGCATGAGGACATTTACCATCAAAGGCGTGAAAGGTATTGTCATCACGGGTAATTAAAATGATACTATCGTCGTCTTGTTTATACGACTTCATTCCGCCGTCCATAATGTCGACTTTATCGATAGTAATAGTATGAATGGTCTGATCAGTCATGAGTTATCCTTAACGTTGGCGATTGCTAGCTGATGAATTCAAGGCTGGCTTTTGTTAAATATTAGCGACTATTTAGGGCGTACTTAATTACAGATTATTAAGTTACGCTTTTGACGCTGTATTCACATATAAGTATTTTTAAAAGTATAGTCTTATTGATAATAGCAAGAGCAAGGCGCTTGCGATGTTTTATTGTATATCTAGCGCGTTGCAAAACGTAACACCTCGTTTTTTGGCTATAATAGTAACTATAAAAGCACTACTCTTTAAATTATGACTTTTTGAATAATAACTTTTAATAAATGAGCCTTCAACACAACACTTTTTAAAACAGCAATATTTAAAATCGACTTTATACCAACTCCTACCTTCTATTAAATGACTTTTTTATGACTATGACCAGCGCGCCCTCTTTTGACAATAACGAGATTGATTTTGCGGCTATCACTGATACCTCAAAGTTGCCACAGCCTACTCTACCACCTCTTAGACAGGCGGTTTATAAAGCAGTTCCTGAGGACTTTGTAGTCAATGAGATACTTGAGCTGGACTTTACGGGCGAAGGCGAGCATCTATGGTTGCATATTCAAAAGTCTGGCATCAATACGGCTTATTTGGCCAAGTTGTTGTCAGAATGGGCGGATATCCCGCTACGTGATGTGGGTTACTCAGGGCTCAAAGATCGTCAGGCGCTGACGACGCAGTGGTTTAGCCTGCGGATACCAAAAAAGCAATTGCCAGAGTCTGAGTTTGTGCCGATAGATATTAGCGACAACGAGTCGGTCATTATCCTCGCCCAACACTGGCATAATAAAAAGCTCAATCGTGGTACGCATAGGGCCAATCAATTTATCATCACCTTGCGTGATATTGAATTGGCAAGTGACGATAAGTCATCTGTAGAGCAGCATTTAACCAATATAAGTACCACGGGCGTGCCCAATTATTTTGGCCCACAGCGTTTTGGATGGAATGGCAATAATATTAGAGAAGCATTGTCTTTGTTTGCACGTCCAGTGCCAGAGAACCGACCACAGCCAAAGAAGAGCAAACGCAAACGTGCACCGCGCGAGCAAAACTCAATGGAGCTCTCCGCTGCTCGTAGCCTGATATTTAATGAGATACTTGCAGCGCGAGTGCGTGATTGTAGCTGGAATACTGGACTGACAGGAGAAGTGTTCAATCTTGATGGATCAGGATCTATATTTGCCGCTGAGCAGCTGGACGATACATTACGCGCGCGCCTTGCTAGTGGCGATATTCATCCAACCGCAGTGATGTGGGGTACAAGCAACGATAAGGTGACCAGCGCAGCGGCTGATATCGAAAACGATACCGTTCAGCACAGTGTTTTATTATTACAACTGGCAACAGGTCTGGAGCAACGTGAAATTAAAGCGCAAAGGCGAGCGCTACGTTTGCCGATAGAAGCATTAACATGGCGCTGGATGGATGAGCAGACTTTGGTGTTAGATTTCACCCTAACTACAGGAAGCTTTGCCACTAGCGTATTGGCAAGTTTAGTACAGAGTTTACAGAGCGCTTAAAACGATTATAAAGACCGCTTAAGCATGATAACTCGGCCGCGTCATAGCCTGCACGTCAATCAGCTCATTAGCGCTTACGACCTGATTGCGATTACGTGCTTTGGCTACATAGAGAGCTTCATCAGCTATGTTGATTAAGCATTGACAAATACCGTCAGGTAAAAGCTGAACCTCTGTCGCCTGCACTGTTTTGGTACTTCTCAACCTAAATAACGGTACTGTATGACGGCTTTGAGGGGTTACTTGCGTTGTATCCTCTGCAAATTCTTGCTTAATACGATTTCGTTCTGCCGCGCTAAACGTATATAACCCTAGACTGGCGGTGACTTGAAAACTTGGCTTATTACAGGTTTGTACCACATGACTACTAATATTATCTCGCAGGGTCTCAGCGATAGCCATCGCTTCTTTATGAGCCGTATCAGGCAGTATAATCAAAAATTCTTCACCACCATAACGGCTGACGCTGTCTAAATCTAATGTATTCTTTAGTATTGATGCCACTTCGCGTAATACTTGATCCCCTACTTGATGACCATAATTATCATTAATGTCTTTAAAAAAATCTAAATCAAGCAAAATAACACTATAGTCCTGATTATCAGGCAATGCATCTAGTGTTTGCTGCATTTGCGTCAGACTATATCGACGATTATATAGAGTAGTCAGCTCATCTTGAGTGGCATGCTTTACGATCTCTCTTTTACTATCGTCTAAGATGAGGAGCAGCATGCGAAAGGCGTAGACAATAAAAATAGCTTTAGGAAGCGCCAAATATATGTGGGTCAAACGCCAAAAAAAGGTAGAGGAGCGTTGTATCTGATTAAAGCCCTCCCAACCTAATGCTTCATTCTTGTACAAGGAGGCGGCAATAGCATTTTCGATAACCATGATTTCGTTATAGCTTAGATAGCTAAAAGTATCGAGCATCGGATAGGTAATAGTCAGTTGGCGCAGATTAGGCAAAAGAATACCAGAATAAGGCGAAATAATAGCCAACAAAACCAGTGCAATTTGCGTCAAAAACATATACCAAACGTACTGGCGTTTAATTAACATCATGCTAAGCACTGCACCACCGACCAATGATACGCCTGCGAACAAGCTACTATAGCCCATCATTACTATGACGACGGTTAAGTAGATCGTATAAGGGACAATCAAAATGATTTGCCACTTATACAAGTCTTTCTTATTATCTTTGATACGGGCTAACTTCCCTATCATCCACCAAAAAAACAAAGCCGCGACAGTAACTCCTATCCATAGGGGATACAAAAGATGTATATAGACATAATCATCAATCGCATCCTGACGTATCCAAGCTAACAAACACCATAGCCAGTGTGCCGTCACTTCTATAGTGATAAACAAAGCTAGTAGTGACGCCTTATCCGCAGCGTGCCACTCAAAAATTATTTTTGAGAGTTTTTTATAGCCGAGCTGATAGGTTGGGGTGGTCATATAAGCGCTACTGTATTTGTTTTCTTAAGGAAGTGTTACTGTACTTTACAGATAAAGTGTGCCGATTTATATAGGAATTAGCAATAGTATATTTAATGTTCATTTATTCTAACGAAGAAGTAGTCAATAGTTTATGGCGTAAAAGACTGCCAAATACCTTGTTGCTCTGAGCTTGTAGTTGGTACGTCACCAATACGACGCCACGGCATAGTGCTACCATGAAAGTCACTACCCGTTGATACTGCTAAACCATGCTCAGCGATACTGCGATCAACCATTCTACGTGTGCTGGTCGGCTCACTATCTGCGGGCAGCTCGCAACCGTCACCGCCGAGCGCAGCAAACTCCTCAATGAGTTTACGTACCCGAGTTGCCGATAGCTGATAGCGGGTGGCATGTGCTAATACTGCTCTACCGCCGCAAGCATGGATAAGCTCAATGGCATCCACCATACTCAAGGCATCGATAGCGACATAAGCCGCCTTGTTATCTGCCAAATACTTATCAAAGGCTTTTTGTACGGTTTTGACTTCTCCGCGCTCAAACAGTACTTGACCGATATGTGCCCGCCCTACTGCTTGCGGATTGTTGCCAGCCTTAGTGAGTATCTGTTGCCAAAGCTCATCATAGTCGATAGCTAACAGCTCACTCAGCTTTTCGGCAATGCGTTGACCACGCGTCGCTCGGCTGTCTTGTAAGTGCTGTAAGGTCTCATGCATACGCGCCCGATCCGTAAAATCAAGTCCTAGCACATGGATGATCTTAGTAGTGGATTTGTTTTTGCCATAACCGCCGCTCAACGTATGCTCACAGCTGATTTCGACGCCATTAATCAGTTGCATATTATGAGATTTGGCCGCAATTCTTGCTTCATCGATGCCCAGCAAGGTATCATGATCCGTTAAGGCAAGTACCGTCACACCAGCGCTATGTGCGCGGTTGACGACTTCTGTCGGCGAAAAAGTGCCATCAGAGCGCGTACTATGACAATGCAGATCAATTTTCATGGGTTTGGCCTTATGTAGTGATAGTTATTTTAGGATTTATTAGGGTGCTTCAAGGTATATAGTGTCGCTAGGAATGCTTATGTGCATACCAGCGCTTGTATTACTGTATTTACATGCGTTACGTTATTATAATAGATAATGATTATAGCCGCTGTTTGCTTTTTTTTAGCCTCGTTGCAGTGTAAACTACCGCATACGTTTTTGTAGGATATTTTAGCTGATATGAAAGCCTTATTAGACTTCATTCCCTTGATTGCATTCTTTATTGTGGCGCGTCAAAACGGTATTTTGGCTGCCGCTGGTGCGTTGCTCATTGCCACAATTATTGTTTATGCTATTCACTTTGCTCGGCAAAAGGGCAAATTAGATAAACAGCAGTGGGTGGTACTGTTATTGACTATTGTTTTTTGTGGCGGAACCTTGCTGTTGCGCGATGATATCTATTTGCGCTGGAAGTCCCCTATTATCAATGGTGTTTTTGCGCTGACTTTATTGATAAGCGCCGCGATCAATAAGCCTTTGATGCGCTTAGCGATGAAAGATGTCTTTAATCTGACCATGAGCGGCTGGAAAAAGCTGACGGTCGCATGGGCGTTATTTTTTGCCATGATGGGTATACTGCATTATATTACCGCATTTACGATGTCCGATGAGGCATGGATCAACTTCAAAACCTATGGCTGGATTCCGATTATGCTAGTGTTTGTGGTTGCTCAGTTTATAGTACTAAAAAAACACCTTAATCCTGCGTTAACCGATAAAACGGCTAAATAAACAGTCGCGCTTATCATTTAGAGTTTTATTACTTATACCTTCAATACTAAGGAATAAAAATGCCATCATTTGCCATTATTGGTCATGACGTCGCTCATAGTAGCGCGCAACGTAAGCTAACTCGTGCTGAGCATGTCGCACGCCTGCAAGCTCTTGATAGTGAACAGCGCTTACTACTTGCAGGTCCAACGCCTATTACGCACGGCGAAGCTGAGATGTCAGGCAGTATTGTCATCGCTGACTTTGACTCTTTAGAGGCTGCGCAAGCATGGGCAGCAGATGAGCCGTACCTGCGCGATGGGGTGTACAGCCATGTTGATATCAAGCCCTTTATTCATGTGCTACCTAAAGCTACAGACGAAGGCGCATCATCGTGAGTCAGCTGTTATTCCTTGTTATCCAAAATTGTAAAAGTATTATTACAATCACTGCTACAAGCATTTTATCCAGCCTACTGTTACTGGTGACTATCTCAGCGCAGGCATTGCCACTGCTACCTGTGGATGAGTCCTTGACTCCAACATCACCTGTGGTGATTCGTGACAATACAGCTCAAGCTACAGGTGCGATAGATACTATCGATAATACTTTAGCGGCACAATTAAAACCCTCCAATGAAGCGCTATCAGCGGCCAATCAAAAACTGCTGACCCAAAATGCACAGTTGCAGCGCCAAGCCAATGACTTGCAAACTCAAGTCAATGTCTTAGTTTATGAGAGTCAAGGACAGCTGTTTTTATATGGCGCTTTTACGGTATTAATTAGCTTATTGGTCGGTATATTTGTCTCGTGGCTGGTATTTGTACGCCGCGAGCGTTGGTAGCTGTCCGCCTCAAAACCTAAACGTCTCAAAACCTAAGCTAAGTGCTATGAGTTTTTATGTCTAAACCTAACCGTCGTGAGCGGCAAGATCAAAACAATATAGCTGACGATCATAAGCGTATTATGCCCGCTATTATCGACTGGCAAATCGATGATAGCGGTAATAGTGTGCCCGTATCGCGTGAGTTTGGCGATGTCTATTTTTCTCATGCGGATGGTTTAGCTGAGTCACGCTATGTGTTTATTGATGGCAATAATCTACCTGAACGCTTAGCACAGCTAAAAGCGCAGCAGAGCTTTACTATCAGCGAGCTGGGCTTTGGTACGGGGCTCAATTTGCTCGCTGTTTGGCAGCTATGGCGACAACTGCGTAATACCAATCCGCATCTGGCAACGGCTCGCTTGCATTTTATTACTACTGAAATGCACCCGATAGCGCTTACGGACTTAACTCAAATCTTAGGATTATGGGCGACACGCGCACCTGAGCTTAGGGATTTAATTGAGCAGCTACTAGCTAATTACCCTACTCTTATCGCAGGCGCACATCGTCTTAACTTTATCACAGATAATCTTATTGTCGATATTTGGCTCGGCGACGCAAGCGAGAGCTTAGCTAAATTAGCAACTGACATAGCTGGTCAAAACAGCACTAATCAAAGTAGTGCAAAAATCGATGCATGGGTTTTAGATGGTTTTGCGCCCTCTTGCAATGAGTCGCTGTGGGCGCAGTCTATCTTTGCACAGATGCAGCGCTTATCAAGACTAGGCTCAAGCGCGGCCACTTATAGCTGTGCAGGCGTGGTCAAACGTGGTTTGCAAAGCGCGGGCTTTACCATCAAAAAGATTAAAGGCTTTGGCCGTAAAAACGAGATGCTAACAGCAGTCGTGCAAGACGCTATGCTGATAGAGAAATTGCCATTAAGTAACCCTTTATCTGCTGCAATAAAAAATTTCGAACACAGCATCGTTATTGGCGCTGGCGTTTCAGGGCTGATGACGGCATGGTCGCTTGCTAATCGTGGTATTAAAGTCACTTTACTCGATAAAACAGCACCGTTGGCAGGTGCATCAGGCAATCCACGTGCCCTACTCGCACCAAAGATGACCCCTATTCATCATGTCGATGAGCACCTGCATACTATCGGCTATTTATATAGCTGCCGCCTTTATCGTCAGTTCAATGACTGCCTATTAAAAGATAATGCCGCTTACGCCAATATCGCACCCATATTAAAACCCACAGGCGCATTTGATTTGCTGATAAAAGCTAATGTCAACGTCGAGCAAATTGCAGACTACCCTGATGATTTGGCAACTACGCTGAGCATTGCTCAAGCGCAAGACGCTACCAATCTTACCGAGCAAGATTTAGCTGATAATCTCTATCTACCGCAGTCGGGCTTAGTCAATCCACAGGCATTAAAAGAGATCGTACTTAGGCATCCGTTAATTAATTTTCAGCAATTAGCAGTCTCTGCCATTCGCGAGACTGCATCAAAAGTCTGGGTTGAGGGTTTAAGTAATGGTAATGAGCAAAGCATAACTATCGAGGCGGATAACGTAGTCATTTGTGCCGCTTTTGAGAGTCATTATATAGACGAGCGTATTTTTGATTGCCGTAAGATACGCGGGCAATTATCTTGGTTTACGCCGACCGTAGCTCAATGGCAAAAACTACCAAAACTACCCCTTAAGTACAGTGGTTACTGTGCGCCTTTTACCGCACAAGCTGGTGATGCTCAGCTCAATAATGTTAATGAGGGTCAGCCGCAATTATTATTAGGGGCAAGCTTTGTGCGCAATGACATCAGCACTGCTATCAAAGATAATGAGCACCAAGTCAGCCGCAATAAGTTGATTGCCGCTATTCCTGAACTGGCAGCGGTCATCTCAGAAGATACTAGTGGCTGGCAGGCGCGCGCCGGTGTCCGTACCCAAACCCCTGATTACCATCCTATATTAGGACAAGTGGCAACAAACAGTCGTGTTTGGACGCTAACCGCTATGGGTGCAAAGGGCTATGCCTACGCCCCTATCTGTGCAGAGGTCTTAACCGATATGATGCTGGGCAATTTTGCGCCTATATCTACTGCTATGCTCGCCAGATTATTGCCACAACGTACGAGATTGCAGACACCGTTAGCTTAAAAACATGAGAATATTTTTACTCATAATCTAAAATCTGTATTTAAAATATATAAATCACTTCTAATAAAGAATATTTTATGACAACTAATAATACTCAACTATTCAAATCCAACTCCCGCTTATCGCTTGCCATTATTATAAGTCTAAGCGGTATTGTTTTGCTAAGCGCTTGTCAAAAAGAGCCTGAGCCAGCGGCTGAGGTCGCTGTGCAAACCGCACCCGTAACAACTGATGTTGAAAGCACCACTGAAACTATAACAAACGACAGTATAGAAGCAGAGACGGAGATTGATCTTGCCGAGCTTGAGAATAACATCGGTGCAGCAGGCATGACGCCTAATGTTAATACTGATGCCAACACCGCTACGCCCAGTCCAGAGCAGGCGATTAAAGGCACGCAGATTACTGACGTACAATATCGTAGTGCATCAGGAGCGACGATGTCTGTTGTGTTTGAGACCTCAGCGACTGGTGTTCTCAATGCTATTATTAGCTTGTCAAACAAACCTAAGATGACTCTAAGTGCGCCTGAGGGTCAAGGCAATAATCCAACTTATCGCTCAAAGGATGGCACTATCGAGCTGATCAGTCATGGCGGCGGTGGCAATATAGACTTGATGCAAAATGGTCAGTTAACTAGTTTTGAGGCGGTTAGTGTCGAAGCTGAAGTGATTACCCAGATATAGAGCATTTCGTGAATTAGAGGTTTTATAACTAAAAAGGCGACAGTAATAAGTTCACTGTCGCCTTTTTAGTTATAGCTACTATAAGATCTTCTAGTTCCAATCAATATCAAACGATTAACTAAATAATCTAACTAGCCAAGCGATTATCGACCACAAACCCCAGACCAGTGAAATCATCACGATCATGCCTAAAAAGTCAGGAATATGCAGATAGACCCAAGCGACGATAGGGTTGCGCCAAAAGCGACTATTTTGTTGCTTATCTTCTAGCGACTGATGTAAAAACGGTCGATCCATATGAATAGTATCAGTGATCCCATATTCTTCGTGAATATGCTGATGAACAATACCGAGCGTCTTACGGCTAGGCCGAATAAAAACATCTAATAAAGTCCCAATACCTGGCACGATACCGACCACCATATCAATCAGTGCTAGACGTACCGCTGGGGTCATTTTATTGGCTGGCACACCCAACTGACGCCCTAAAATGAAAGCATAACTCGTCAAGATAAGCCCTGCAATATCACCTGCCAGCGGTATCGTAGATAGGGCTGCATCAGCGCCTACCCCTTGCTTAGTAAAGGGCACGCGCACTAGAGAATCCATAGTGTTAGCGAATTTTGCTAGCTTGCGCTCGGTCTCGATAACTTGTGCACGAGTGAGGCCATGCTCGGCTAACCTAATTTCATAGACCGTTTGCACCTCATTGACTACTGGCTTCCTAACCGAGTAACGCTTTAGTGAATCAGATAATTTACCCATTAAAAGTAGTCCATAGACAGGATATAGCGATTAAAACAAAAACATAACGTCCGACCCAAATATTGGCTAAAAATGCTTGGAAACAGGCCATTGCTTGACGACTTACGCAAGCGCTATTTTGTTTGGCAAACATCATCGCCACCAGCGCTAAGCCAAAGATAGGAAACAGTCCTAAGCTAGTTGGCGCAAAATAATGCCAGAGCACTACGCCCATTATTAGTAAAAACAGCGTTTGTAATAACGAAATAATTATTAAGTCATACTGACCAAAAAGAATAGCGGTTGATTTGACCCCTATCTTCAAATCATCTTCTCGATCCGCCATCGCATATTGAGTATCATAAGCGATAGTCCAGCACATATAGGCGGCAAATATCAGCCAGCACCAAATATCAGGAGCACCTGCTATCGCAACATAAGCCATCGGTATCGCCCAGCCAAAAGCTGCGGCCAAAAACACTTGCGGCAAATGAGTATAGCGCTTCATAAACGGATAAATAAAGGCGAGTACCACTGCACCAATCGACCAGTAAAATACAGCGACAGGTAAGAAAAATAGTAAACTAGCACTCAACAAGACTAATATCAAAAAGGCAGCAATTGCCTCACGGCCCGTCAAGCGACCATCGGCAAGTGGACGACCTTTAGTGCGCGTCACATGCCTATCGACTTTACGATCAGCAAAGTCATTAATGGCGCAACCTGCCGCTCGCATGAGTATTGCCCCAAGCGCGAATACTATAAAGACTTTTAAAGGTGGCAAACCTGCCGTAGCACCTGTACTTTGTGCTTGACCCATCGCCGCCAGCATCACGCCCCACAGCGTCGGCCATAGTAGTAGCTCAATACCGACAGGCTTATCAAAGCGCGTCAGCTGCATATAGGCGTACAGCTTGTCTTTAACTGTCATTTTCAATGCGCTAGTAGTCATAATATAAAGTAGTCATAATATAAAGTACCCATCAAAGCGTAATGCGGCATTCTGCCAGCTCTCATCAGCTGCTTGATTAGCAAATAAAGGTGCCTGTTGTGGACGTTTGATAATAACTCGCCCTGATTGCTGCTCGCCATTTTTAATAACCGCTTGTGCACTTTGTAATAACTGTTGTTCTTGTTCTACCGTTGGCGGTGCGGCTAGCTGATGCAAAGCTTGCATTTGCTTATTAACCTTTGCACCTTTACCCGTTTTACTATTTTGATAGCTGTCCATCGGAAACATTGGATCTAAATAAATAACGTCAGCAGACTTATTGATAGCAGTATCTCTAGCATCTACAGTCACATCTTGCAGATAGGCAAAGTAACTTAGCGCATCAGTATTGATAATATGCAAGCGTGCCATGAGCTTTTGCCAATTAGGCTCGTGGCTCATCCGTTGTTGCTCAGCCAGCAGTAACAGCGCCATTATAGGCTGTTGCTCTAGCATAGTCACTTGTGCGCCTGTACTCGCCAGTATCAAGCTATCATGACCGAAGCCTGCTGTCGCATCAATAACTTGGCTATCGGTAGTGATTTTTGCTGCTTGTAATAGCAACTCAGACTTACGTCCTGCACTTACTACACGGCGTTGCAACTTATCCCATTCTGGTGCAACGCTTAAGCCATCAACGAGTAGTGATAACTGATTTTTATTATCTAATAGCACTATTGCCTGCGCGCTATCTGTGCTCAGCTGTTGCAAACGTTTTTGATTGAGCCTGTCTGTTATGAGCTCAGGCGCTAGTATCAAAGATAAATTATGCTGAATAACTAAATCTTGCAGCGGCGCAACTTGCCCTTGCTGTGCTTCATCAACATAGATTAATCTATAGTGCTGTGACGTGGATGATACTGATTGCAAAGTACTCATAGCCATCTCTAACCTGCCATTTGATAGCCAAATATCCAAGCCGCAACGAGTACCACGATACCTGTGATAATACGTAACCAAGCAAAAACCTTAAAGTCACGTTGGCTAACCCAAGCGACCAGCCAGCGAATAACCAATAGCGCGACGATAAATGAGACTAGCGTTCCTATACCTAGCACTAACCAATCCTCACTACTCGCCAATACCTCATGATGCTTAAGCAAATCAAGCAAACCTGCACCGACGATCACAGGAATACCTAAAAAGAAGGAAAATTCAGCCGACGCTTTACGTGAGACCCCAAGCCATAGCGCGCCAATAATAGTTGCGCCTGAGCGTGATGTACCTGGTATTAACGCTAGACATTGAAACAGTCCAATCATCAAAGCGGTCTTTATACTGACCTCTTCGGCCTCATGAGCGATGATAGTCTTGGGACGATTTTCAACATAAAAAATCAATAAACCACCGATAATAAGCATAATAGCCACAGTGATAGGATTAAACAGATAAGTCTTAATCTCATCAGCGAAGGTAAAGCCGAGTATCATCACCGGAATAGTCGCCACAATCAGGCTTAGCCCTAGTTGGCGCGGGTTACTCATCGTATCAGACTTACCTGTGATCAGACCCATCAAGGCCTGCCACAAGCGACCCCAATAGTCGTAGATAACCGCTAAGATTGCGCCAAGCTGCACGACGACGACGAATAGATCGACTTTATCTTTAGTCCAAAAGCCCATCAAATCAGCCGATAAGATCAGATAGCCCGTACTTGAGATCGGCAAAAACTCAGTGATACCTTCGACGATACCCATGATGACGGCTTGAATTAGTAAAATAATATCCAAAATACTCATCCTAAGAAATAATATTCCAAAAACGTTAAAACAGACTTGACGCCTGTCTTATGTTGCTATAGTACGTTTGTAATAAGCGTTTAAGCCTTGCCTTGCTCTTTAAGCGTTTTCCAAGCTTGATTGCGCAGATACTTTGGCAAGGCCAATGCGGCATCTGTACCGCCTATGACATTAAACTGAGCGATACCTAACTGACCAATGATAGCGGCATCAGGAGTGATATCTTCATAAATAGCTTGTGCATCTTGCAACGTTAATAGTGCTGCACCGTTGCCTGCAATAGCTAAGTTAAGAGAGGTTTGACTTTCATAATCTAGCAATTGCTCGGTATCAGCATTTTGCTTATCAAAGACTGGCTGCATGATACCTTCAACTAAAGTGTATTGCCCAAAATAGACTTGCTGCATCCGCGCATCAAGTGCGCTATAAACTTGCTCTACACTATACTGCTCATAGGCAGACTGCGCTATCGCTTGTAAGCTAGATATGCCAACACAAGGGATGTCATGTGCTACCGATAAGGCTTGCACAACGGCGGTATTAATACGAATACCACTAAAAGCGCCAGGGCCACGATTGAATATCAGCGCTCGAATATCAGTAAGTTTGAGCTGAGTCTCAGTTAGAGCAGCATCTATCATCGGCAGTATCTGCTGGGTTTGCATGCGCTTGCCCGTTTCAGTCTGACTTGATATGACAGTGCCATTGCTATCTAAAATAGCAATCGAGCATTGATCAAATACGGTATCCATCGCTAAAAACATCTTGACCTCAGGTGTACTCGTAAAGTATAAAAAGTAGCGTTCATAAAATAGTGGCTATAATAGCATTTAGGACTAAAAGTTTTCTTATTTTCTCTATTTTTCATGGCTTATTCATGTAGTAAATATAATGAAAGGGTATCTAAGATGTCAGTGTTTTCTACAAGCTATATAACAAGTCCTAAAGAAGGCAATAAGTGCATCTCTTTTAATTACAGCGAGTTCGCTGGTAGAGGGTTTATTGAGCTTTTAGAAAAATCTGTATTAGTTTCACATCCAAATATTTTTAATAAAATTATTGATGGTGAATGTGTTGAATTTTTCCCTTATCTTGAGTTTTATAGTTTAAGTAATGATGAAGTTAAACTAGTAGTAGAAAATGTGGATAATTATTTATGTAAGAATATAGCTACTACTGAAGCAGAATTGTTTGCAAAAACCATTTGGGAGGGAGATATACGTACTTCATTAATTGAGATATCTTTCTAGTATATAAGTTGGACGGAACATGCGACCCTCAACATTTTGACTCATTAGTTGGGTCTCGTACCTCGACACCAACCTACGAACAACATACCTTAAACAACAAATGCTAGCGCGTAAGATGGACTGTATCACACCGATAATAAGGTAATGACTCACAATCGGTGCGCTGGGCGCACCCTACAAAAACTGACCACACTCCGTAAAATCAAAAAAAGCCCCAAAACCATCACTAGCCTTGGAGCTTTTTCTAAAAAACTAAATCACTTTAAAACCGCTTCTTAAAACCTTTTGGCGCTTGGTTTTGCAGCTCTTGCATCTCTCTTTGCATGTCTTCCGCGCTTGGCATATTATTTGGATCAAGTCCCATTTGCTTCGCTATGTCTGCTTGGTTGACATTTTTCATGCCCCCGCCTTGCCCTTTAGCATTGCCACCGCCACCGAATAATGGTCCACCACCGCCGCCACCTGCACCGCCGCCACCCATTAGTCCTTGCATAGACTTCATCATTTTTCCGATGCCTTCAGGCTTGGAGATCATTTTCATCATTTTTGCCATTTGCTTATGCTGCTTGAGCAAACGATTGACGTCTTGAATCTCGCGTCCTGAACCTGCGGCAATACGACGCTTACGGCTAGGATTGATCTTATCAGGATTCTTACGCTCAAACGGGGTCATAGAATTGATCAACGCCTCCATCTCCTTAACTTTCTCTTCAGGCTTAGCATCTTCAACGGCCTTTTGCATATCAGAGCCGCCCATACCTGGCATCTTATCTAAAAACCCTGACATACCACCCATACTTTTCATTTGTTGAAACTGAGTGAGTAGATCCTCAAGGTCGAAGTCGCCGCCCTTTTGCATCTTTTTCGCCATTTTTTCGGCTTTATCACGGTCGATTTTTTGCTCGACTTCTTCCACTAAGCTGAGTACGTCGCCCATACCAAGAATACGCTGAGCGATACGATCAGGATGGAACAGCTCTAGCGCATCTAACTTCTCACCGCGACCTAAGAATTTGATTGGCTTGCCCGTAATAGCACGGACGGATAGTGCCGCTCCACCACGAGCATCACCATCAGTCTTAGTTAAGATAACACCTGTTAATGGTAGCGCATCATCAAAAGCCTTTGCAGTATTCGCCGCATCTTGCCCTGTCATCGCATCGACGACGAATAGCGTCTCTGATGGATTGACAGCGGCGGTCAAAGCTTTGATCTCAGCCATCATCGCCTCATCGATAGCTAGGCGACCTGCGGTATCGATGATCAAGATATCTTGATATTGAATCTTGGCTTCTTCGATAGCGCGCATGGCAATATCGATAGGGTTTTCATCAGCGCTTGAATTGACAAATTTGGCATTGACCTGCCCTGCTACTTGTTCAAGCTGCTGTATCGCTGCTGGACGATAAACGTCAGCTGAGACTAGCATGACTTTCTTTTTATGACGCTCTTGCAGATATTTAGCCAATTTACCAGCGGTGGTGGTTTTACCTGCACCTTGCAAGCCTGCTAATAGATAGACTACAGGTGGCTTACCGGTCATCTCAAGCTGCTGATTGGCACTGCCCATCATCTCGGTCAGCTCGTCATGGACGATTTTTACAAAGGCTTGGCCTGGTGCTAGCTCTTTAAGTACTTCTGCACCCAATGCTTGTTCTTTGACGCGCTTGACAAAGTCACGAGTCACAGGCAGTGCCACATCCGCTTCTAACAGCGCCATGCGTACTTCACGCAAGGTGTCTTTAATATTATCTTCGGTTAGCTGGCCTGTACCTGCGATATTGCGCAGGCTTGAGGATAGACGTTCGGTTAAAGTATCAAACATAAATAGCTCTCATGGGGTGATGAATTTTTAAATTTTTACAAATAGTGTTTTGGTCACTGGCTTTTAAGCAGTATTTAGTGAATGCTATAACAGCATCTTTATACGATTGATTTTAATTATCATTTTTTAGCAAATCAACTTTAATAGCGTTTTTACCTTTTTAGTATTAGTCGCAACTCTCACAAATAATAATGCAGATGATTCTCAATTAAGCTCTATTTTATGATAAATTGGAAGATTATTCTAATCATAACATTTTAGCATCACCTTGAGCGCGGCTATGTAATATTAGCTACTAATACTAATATTGAGCTGTGCTCAAATAATCAATGAGGCTTGCCTGTGTTGCTTGCATTTGTGATAGCCAGTATCGCTTATATCGCGGTCACTCTCTATATCGGTTGGGCACTGACAAACAATAAGACGATTCATAAACGCACTAGTCTTGGTCTTTTACTAGTGGGGATGCTTGCCCATGCCACGCTGCTATATCCTTATATCTTTACGCTTTATGGATTGAATTTTAATCTATTCAATGTATTTAGCCTTATCAGTTTATTTTTCTTATTCTTTTATGTGCTGTTCTCATTATATCGCCCTATTGTCAGTTTGGGAATTTTGGCTGCACCTACCGCCTTTTTAGGTATGATTATTGGCTACATAGGTCGTGCGCCTTATCAGCCTTTGACTGATGTCAGTGTAGGGCTTGAAGCACATATTATTCTCTCATTCGCCGCTTACTGCGTGCTACTCATGGCAGCGGTTCAAGCGCTGTTTTTACGCCTGCAGATCCGTGAGCTCAAACAAAATACCTTTCACCGCTTTTGGGTCAATAAACTCCCCTCTCTACAGACTATGGAGAGTTTATTATTTGATATGATTTTAGTCGGCTTTGTACTACTCAGTATCGCGCTGGGGATAGGCTTTATCTATGTAGAAGATTTATTTGCTCAGCATATTGTTCACAAGACCGTATTTAGCGTCTTATCATGGTTGCTGTTTGGCTTGCTATTGCTAGGTAATTGGCGGGGTGACCTGCGCGGCAAACGCGCAGCTAATATGACTTTTTATGCTTTTATACTGTTAGCAATCGGCTTTATTGGTAGTAAGTTTGTGCTGGAGTTTTTGGTTTAAGCTATTAGAGTAAGGATTATTCGCTAATTAAAAACAACGGTTTTATTGCCAGCGACGATTACCCGATTTTGTACATGCCAATTCACCGCGCGTGCTAGCACGTTACGCTCAATATCGCGGCCTATAGCTCGCAGCTCTACTACCCCTTGTCTGTGAGTCACTCGGTGCACATCTTGCTCAATGATAGGCCCTTGATCGAGCTCTGCTGTCACATAATGCGCAGTAGCACCAATCAGTTTTACGCCTTTTTCATAGGCTTGCCGATAAGGATCTGCGCCTACAAACGCTGGCAAAAATGAATGATGAATATTAATGATTTGCATCGGCCAACGCTTAACAAAATCTGATGATAATATTTGCATATATCGTGCTAATACCAATAAATCATTATCCGCCATCAGCTTATCAATTTGCGCCTCTGCCTTAGCTTTATTGTCCTTAGTCACTGGTACATAGTGAAAATCGATACCGAAGTTTTCCACCGCTTGTCGCAAATCTTCGTGATTGCTAATCACCATAGTAATAGTGCAATCAAGCAAGCCGCGCTGATGTCGCCACAGTAAGTCTAGCAAGGCATGATCAAACTTCGACACCAAAATACCTACTTTAGTCTTAATCGCATTATCGTGCAGTCGCCAAGTCATGTCATAGCGCTTGGCCACAGTATGAGCGAAGCTGGCCTCAAAGTTATCAATAATCTCGCTCAAGCCTGCCAAAGCAAACTCTAAACGCATAAAGTATTGCCCACCTTCATGCGCGGTTGAATACTGATCTAGAGTGATAATATTACCGCCATAGCGATGAATAAACTCAGAGACAGCTTGCACAATGCCGGCTTGGTCGCGGCACTTGATTAGCAAGGTAGCGGTATCGGTAGTTATCGCTTTATCTAAATTATTATCTAAAGTAGTGTTTTGGTTTTTAGTATTGTCTAACATAGTGCGCCCAATATAGATGTAAAATGCAGCCTGCCATCGGTGAAATATGTTTTTGATGGCACAGTAGGCCGACTATTTTAATCCTTTTTACGAAAGTTTGCTGATTGGGTTGCTTGTATTTTGTTATTTAGATTCCTCATACAAAAAAACCCTCAATCATTGAGGGTTCTTTGGTTTATATATGATCAAAAATTACTGAATAACATAAGTCTGAGTAGTGGTGCTATTCTTAGGCGAGGTTGCAGATATCTTGAAAAAGTCACCCGCTTGACACTTATCTAGAGCATAAGTATTAACGGTACCTGTATTATCACCAGGTTTGCCTGGATTGACTAGCCCAGGAACTTTATCAAAGCCTGCGACGAATTCTACAGTACAAGTCAAATTCTCTTGTTCGATGCTAATATCGCCATCTGGTATTGCAATGAACGCTGATGTTCTGCCATTCCCTTGTGCATTGGTATTGACTGTAAACTCAGTATCACCTTTTTTAACCTTTATGGTAGCATTAGAGTTTGCATCAGTGATACTGATGACAAAACCGTTAGTAATAGGTGTAGCTGGAATAATTGTAGCTACAGGATTACTTTTTGTTTTATCAACAACTGATCCAGTTATAACAGTGCCTGATGGCATTGGGTTTAGGTCATAAAACCCACCACTATTAATGCGCACACTAACCATCTTATCTGCGCCAGTTATAACCTGTGAGCTAGGCTGTAATAGCATAAAGCTTGCATTACTGCCATTCGATAATAATTGAATGGATTGATAGCGTACAACAGCATTGAGACCCTTGCTACAGGTACTCGGTTTATTTGGTGATACGAAAGTATTAAAGAAATTTTCTTCGAAAGCTAATTTTTTTGGTTCAGTCAGCGTAGGAAACTTAAGATTTATAAACTGTCTAATATTATCCTCACATTGCCCAGTGGCTTGGGTAGTTAACGGATAAGTAAACTCACCTATATCATAGCCACCCTTGATATGTGACGTTTTATAACCACCGTTCTCATTATCATCACGGAAAGTATCACCAATATTATGCACTAAGGTATCAATACCTTCATCCCATGCGTTATTTTCATTCTGATCGATATAGGTCTTTTCACCTTCAGCTACGGCTAGTAAGCTTACGCGACCGTCACCTGGACGTGGGTTTTGGGTAGAGAACTCAACGCTACACTCACCATTGATAGTCCCGCAGCTAGAGGGGAATACTTTACCACCTTCAGCAGTAAAGCTGACTATTGTACCATCAGGTACTTTATTGCCATTGCGATCAACCATGCGAGCAGCGACAGACGTCTTGTCACCATCTGCACCCCAGTCCAATACATTTGCACCAAATGACAAGCTCAATCCATCTTGAGTCACTCGGGAGCTATCAATAAAGATACCTTTAGATAAAGCATTGATATTAGAATCACTCACTAAAGTTGCTTTAATCTCTACTGGCCCTGGAGTTGCACCAGGATATATCTGTATAGAAACCTGACCATTCTCATCGGTCGTAACAAATCTTTCAGCTCTATTGCCCAATACGCCGAATGTCAAATCAAAAGGTGCTTTATTTAAGGTGAGTTTGACCGCTTGATTCGCTAGAGGGATGTTGTTTGAATAGACCGTAAACTCTACTATTCCCGTGGCTGATGAGCCGCTGTTTTGAGCGCCTAATCTAAAGGAATCTGAGGTAAATACGATAGAGTTTGCCTCAGGTGCTTCAACCGTTATATTAGCAGACTGAACTTTGTTTCCTGTACTTGCTGAAATACGCACATTACCACTACATAGCGTATTATCGCTATTAATCGCTTTATACACTACTTCGATCATGCCATCAGAATCTGAGCTCATTTGCGTCGGCAACTGACCACAACTGCTGTTTAAGTTGGTGAGTATGCCACTCAAAGGATTACCTGCTGTATCACTAACCTTGAAGGATACTTTTGTCTGTCCACCTGATGGTAATAGAGGCTCCTCTACTGTTAATGCACTAAACGTCACATCTGTTGCTTGTACAGAAAAAGTTAAATTATTAACCGCTGTATTACTCTCATTCGTAGCCGTTGCAGTAATAGTATAAGCTCCTGACACCTCCGGCGCATTAGGCTTTAGAAAAATACGCGCCTTGCCTTCACTATCAGTCAAACTAGAGCCTGATGTCGTTTGTGATAAAACAATACCTTGTGCATCGATTGAGAAGCTAACTTTAGTATTTGCTATTGGATTACTATTCGCATCAGTCACTATCACTTCATAATAAGCGCCATCTAGGTTTACAGTAGTGACGGTATCACCATCTGCATTAAGCAATTTGCTACTAGTAATATTCAGCGCTTCAACAGGCTGCCCACTACCATTATCCCCACCGCCTGTCTGACCACCATTATTACCCCCATCAAAGGGAGGCGCAACCGTATCCGTGCCGTCACCGCCACAACCTGCTAAGGCTAACGCTACTGTCAGCGCTGTGAATTTGAACAACTTAGAAGTAAGTGGGCTATAGGACATGTTTGGAGCTCCAAATCGACAAGATTTTATTAAATATATAGGTTGAAATGACTATACAAAAAACTGCACTTCTTCATTAAAGTACAATTCCATGGCGATAATTTTTATATTACAGCTTGTATAAAATTTCTAACAGTAACTTTACTGCCTTTTACACGCGCTTACAACAAATATTTAGTTTTAAAGCTAAATATTGAACAACATTGCTATGCAAATTCAGGGTATAATAAGCACCGATAAAACAGCCTATATTTATAAAATAATTTGAATATTTATTGATTCTGTGGTATAAATGTCGGCTTTAAAATTTTCTGAATTGGTCACTCTGTTATTTGCCTTTATATGACAGTTTTATCAGCTCAACCTTCATATAGTTTTGTTTAGCAAGATGTTGCTTGCTGCGTCCATGCCGTAAATGCGCAACTTGCCTAAACGGGTATAATAGCTTATACCGTATAGATTAGGAGTTCACCATGTCTAAAGTTTGCCAAGTGACTGGAAAGCGCCCTATGGTTGGTAATAATGTTTCGCACGCAAACAACAAAACCCGCCGTCGCTTCCTACCAAACCTTCATAACCATCGTTTTTGGGTAGAGTCTGAGAATCGCTTTGTGCGTCTACGTATCTCTACTAAAGGTATGCGTATCATCGACAAACTAGGTATTGATAAAGTGCTTGCAGATTTGCGCGCACAAGGTCAAAAAGTTTAAGCCGAGCGCTTCACTATTCAAAGGAAAGCTGTCATGAGAGATAAAATCAAGTTAGTATCAACTGCTGGTACTGGGTATTACTACACTACCACCAAGAACAAACGTACTATGCCTGGCAAAATGGAAATGAAGAAATTCGATCCAAAAATTCGTCAGCACGTAATGTTTAAAGAAGCAAAAATCAAATAATTCGTTATTTTTGATATAATGTTTTGAATAATAAAAAAAGGGTTTATCAATTGATAAACCCTTTTTTTATGCGCTAACTATATTTACCCTCTAACTACTCACTGGCTATTAACTATCAGCTATTAACTATAGTTAGCCGGCTCTTTATCATACACATGAGCATGCCATTGGCTCATCTGCTTTTGCATAATGACTTGAATGGCGGCATGAATCATATGCTGCCCTATCGACTGCGTATCACTACCTAGCAGATCTTTTAGCTTATCAGAGAAGTCTATGGTCATCAGTGGCTCATCATCTTTCTCGGTATCGCGTAGTAGCAAAGTACCATTTTCAGCTTCAACTAATTCAAGAGTGGTCTCTTTAGCAAAGCTTGCAAACTGATCACCGCTATCGTGATCGACTTCTATCTCATTATCAATGTCGTATGGCATTCAATGTCTTCCTTATTATTATACCGTCTTTTATCAACTGCTAATAACACAGTCGAAATAGGTGTAACTCCTACAATGGACGCTTTACGAGCAAATTTCAAGGGTCAAGATCTAAAGCATGTCTAAGTTTAGATAATTGGATTGGCTTTATTAGATTTTAAATTAGCGCCGGTAGCGTAGTTCTTAACGCCAATAACGCAATTTGCCTATCGTAAATAATAGTGCGACAAACATCCCCATAAAATATGCCAGTTTCAGCTCAAAGCTGGGGTCACGATACTTGACAGGTAAAGCGACTACTGTGATCGCTGTTGGTAAAATAATTAACATCAGCAGCCAATTTTCGATAACGTTGAGCCAGCCCTGAAGACCAGTACCATTACGCAATGAGGCTAATCCTAACAATAGACAACCCACAATCAGACTAGTAAATAGGACGTTTGGTAAGTCTTTTGGATAGATAGTATTAGCGATTTTGGTGGGGACAATTTGCATGCAAAATTCCAGTCAGCTCTAAAGCGACGACTTCATTAATAAATAAATTAAAAAACAGCTTAACTATAAGTACCCATCAGCCATAGCAGAGAAATACAAGAGGTCAAATATCCCAAGCTGATCGCGTTCCAGCCTGCAACGTCAGCGCCTTTTACTTTATTAAAAAGGCGCGAGCCGAGCCAAAATAATAACGGAATACCGACCACGAATCCTGGTACTAATACTGCGGCGTGACGTAACACTTCTGCAGTGTCGTGACCGGCGATAATACGAGCCACATAGCCTGCTACGCTCAATATCAAGGCAAAGATAGCCAAGCCGATAGTAATCCCTTTGGGCACTAAGCTACGCGGACTTGCTTGATTATTATTACCATCAGCGCTGACTGACGTAGCTGACGTAATGTTCAAGTTTTGGCTATCCATAAATCACCTCTTTTTTATACTCATAAAAAACAATGGGGTTAGCTTTAAATGGAGTCAAATACTAATAAAGCAAGCCGATCATTAGGCTTATCAGTTACTATTGGCTAGAGCAAGCTCATCACGCATAGCACTGATTGCTACTGTATAGTCGCCTTGATTAAAGATAGCCGAGCCTGCTACAAACATATCAGCGCCCGCCTCGGCAATAGCGCGAATATTACTAGCCTTAATACCACCATCGACCTCAAGGCGAATATCACGACCACTAGCGTCTATTAGTTGACGCACCGCACGTACTTTATCTAAAGTGCTATCAATAAACGACTGACCACCGAAGCCTGGGTTGACGCTCATCAGTAAGATTTGGTCGACTTTATCCATAACGTAATCTAGATAATGTAGCGGGGTCGCAGGATTGAGTACTAAGCCGCATTTAGCGCCGCCATCCTTAATTAACTGCAAAGAGCGATCAATATGCCCACTTGCCTCAGGATGAAAAGTAATCACACTCGCGCCAGCTTCTAAAAACTGCTCAATCATACCATCGACAGGCGACACCATTAGATGTACATCAATCGGTGCATCAATACCATAATCGCGCAGGGCACTGCATATCATGCTACCAAAGGTAAGATTAGGCACATAATGATTGTCCATGACATCGAAGTGAATCACATCTGCGCCAGAGGCTAACACTTGCTCAACTTCTGCGCCTAAGCGTGCGAAATCAGCGGAAAGAATAGAGGGCGCGATCAGATATTTTTTATCGGGAGAAATCATAATAGATATTATCCAATTAGCTGGTATTGAAAATTAGTTAAAGACTAAATCGTATAAAGTATTAAGTCGTATAAAGTCTAGCGCGGCTTATATTGGGTCTTGCAATAAGCACGGCCGACTTCAAAGCTGCGCTTGGCTTGGTGCTTGGTATCGCGGCCGGTTACCCGCTCACGCCATAGTCTAAATGATGACGACTTTAGCTGTTGACGCATCAGCTTAATAACAGCAGTCTCATCGAGACCATAGCTGTGCTCTATTGCCCCAAAGGTCGTTCTATCCTCCCAAGCCATCTCTATCACTCGAGATAGCTGCGACTCATCGAGATCGTTTATATCCGCTTTGGCAGCAGGTTCTGATATATCGGCTGAGCCTTTAGATTCAGTATCAATCTCAGTACTAACCTCAGTATCTAAGTTATCTTTTGCTTGTAGCGCTTTATCCATATCAGCCTGCATAATAGCAAGCGATGATTTGGCGTGTTGGTTTTGAGATTCTGTCATAAGTAATAACCTTTTGATGAGTTACTATTCTAAAATTATTTGTTTTTATATTAGTGCTTATTCATTGGGCGACGGCTACTCGCCAAATCAGCCGCTTTACAATGATGCTCGATATGATCATCCATCATGCTTTGAATGAAGTAATAGCTATGATCATGACCAGCCTGATAACGTAACGTTAAGGGCTGCTTGGCTTTTTGACAGGCTTGCTGTAGCTTAGGCGTTTGTAGCTGGCCGTCCGCTAAAAACTCATCACTAGCACCTTGATCCACTAAGATACTAGAGTATTGCTGGCCAACTTGCTCAATAGTGAAGCTGGCATCAACGTCCTGCCATAATGATTTATCTTCACCGAAGTATTCTGTAAAAGCGGCTTGTCCCCATGCTGATTCACTGGCAGCGCAAACGGGTGATAATGCTGAGACGCTGACAAACTTACTAGGGAATTTAAAGCCTAATAGCAGTGCACCATGACCGCCCATAGAGTGACCCATAATCCCTATACTGCTGATCGCAAACTCTGCCCGCAGCAAGTCATAGAGCTCATCGACGATATAGCTTTGCATATTAAAGTGAGTCGACCAAGGCACGCGCGTTGCGTCCACGTAGTAGCTTGCCCCTTGTCCTACAAAGTAACGCTCATCATTAGGAACTTCAAAATCCGAATCTGGATCACTACGCGGCGAGGTATCAGGTGCAATAAATATCATCCCAAGCTCGCTACATTTTTTTTGAAAGTGTGCTTTGTGCGTGACATTATCCGCATTACAGGTTAGACCTGATAGATACATAATCGCAGGACAGCGCTTACCACTAAGCGCCTCATCAGGCAAGTAAATACTAAAGCTCATCGGTGTTTTAGTAGCATCTGATTGATGACTATAATAATACTGCTCACCCTCAAAGCAGCGATTGCTACTGACTTTAGTTAGCTGAGTATTAGCAGGCAAACTGTGCGCATGATAGTTATTTATCATCGAAGATCCCTTCATGTTGTTAATTAATAAGTGTTGGCTTAACGCTTATAGCGGCTCAGCTCATAATGCTCTACACCACAGCTGTCGCTAAGCGCCCTGCTTGCAAGACCTGTTGCTATTATACAAACTTAAAACAGAGTCTCTATGGGTTTTGTATGACAGTTTGTTAGGGCTTGTTGGTTTCAGCAATCCTATCAATATCAATTGGCAGGAGCAATAGTAACGGCCATATCCCCAAGTGCATTATCATCAAATTCACTGATATTAAGTGCAGTGCCATTAAGTTCACTGCCATCATTTATCAGTTCTATAGCAGGACGCGACTTATCAAATAGCACTTGCTCAAAAGCTGGCAACGCGGTTTTCATCAAGCTACCTACTATCATTTGCGGCTCAGATGGCTCGAAACCCATGAAGCCTTCGCGCGCGCTTACCCGCAATTTTGCGGCCTCAAAAGCGGCTTCAAAGCTAGTGTTTTCACGCAGGCTCTCGGCAAAAAACGCTTGACCAAAATAAGTCATCTCAGCGCTATTGGTACAGCCAAACGACATCTTGTCCGCAGCTGACGCAGTAATAACTACTGTAGTTGGCGAAGCTAAATCATCGATAAAAGAGCCAGCATAACAAGCAGAGACGACGATGACGCGCCAGCGAATACCTGAAACATCTAGAGCCTCGCGTAGCCAAGCAGCGTCTAAGTTATCCATCTCTAAAGGCGGATTTGATAATTGCACGATATCTTGATCGCCATGCGAAGACAAAGTAAGAAACAATACATCCTCGTCGCTATTCATCTGTTGACCGATTCTTTTCAGGCCTCGCAAGATACTAGTCTTAGTCGCGATAGGCTCATCGAGCCAGCTATAAGTGTTATTAATTAAAGACAAGGATCGCCCACTCGTACCAAAACGGACATCGAATAATTCACGCACTTTGTTAATCTCTGAACGAAAAACATCTTGTTCTGAGAAGCCTGCCACACCCATAAAATACCAATCACTAGCGCCAGACTTGCTGACATCAATACCATTTAGCGCTTGTTGCAATAGGCGTGGTTGCTCATATAGAGCGTCCTCCGCGAGTACAGGCTGTACTGGTATCTGCTTAAATATAGGCTGATCCGCGACGTTGTTTTGCCAAATCGTCAATAATCCCACAGCACCAATCAAAACGATGATACGTTCCCACCAAGGGATACGTAGACGGCGACTAAATATCCATAGCAGGGCTAGCGTCTGCCATAAAAATAGCACCAAGAACAGCATAGGTAAGAATGAATAACTCCATTCGGGTAACCAGCCTTGATGACCAAAAAACTGTACTATGCTTTGTAAAAGCGCTGACAAGGTATCAGCAACCAGCCATAGGACAACAGGTACAAATAATAGCCCCTGATTGCCTGCCCGACGCGCAAGAATAATACCCGCCAGTAAAATAATGGCTGGCCAGATGAGGTAACTGACTAATCCTTGCTCATTAAAGACACTACCGCTCTCGGATGCAAGCCAAGAGAACAGTACGTTGCTACCAAGGGCTAAAGAAGCGAATAGCGCAAACTGTATAAAGGTTGGTTTTACCCAAGAAAAAGCACGGGTTGACCCTACCAGCATCCACAAGGCAGCGATAATATTGGCAGCGAAATTAAGCGAGAAGCGCTGAAGGGAAATAGTTTTTAATGATGCAAGTGACAAAGACTTAGACCTCTATCCAATCGAGCCATTAATAGCACGGCAATAGCAGGTATTATAGCCTAAATAATAAGTCTATTTTATTAATCTCACGCGATTGTAACGGATTGTCAGTTAAGACGATAAGACTGATTTGTAAAAGCTGTAGGAAAATCACAAAAAAAGAGGCCTTAATTCTAAGACCTCCTTTATTATCACTCTATTAAGCTTACTTGACGATCCATTAACGCATCAATAGCTCGTTAACTCGCTTAAGATACGCAGCTGGATCTTCTAACTGCCCGCCATCAGCGAGCAGAGCTTGATCAAATATCACTTGCGCCAAGTCATTAAAATGCTCACTGGTCTCAAGCTTCTTAATCAATGGATGATCAGGGTTGACCTCGAGCGTGGGCTTGCTCTCAGGCACCTCTTGGCCCATTTGCTTGAGCATCTGAATCATCTGCGGTGACAGCTCGCCCTCGCCTACGACTAAGCAGGCTGGACTATCAACCAAGCGCGTCGAGACTTTGACATCTTTAGCGCGCTCACCTAAAACGGTTTTGAGCTTATCAACGACCGGCTTCATGGTTTCTTCAGCTTTTTCAGCCTCAGCTTTTTCAGCTTCGTCTTGCAAGTCGCCTAAATCGACAGCACCTTTGGCGATATTCTGTAGAGGCGTCTCATCGAATGAAGTCAAGAAATTCATCGCCCATTCATCAACGCGGCTGGTCATCAGAATAACTTCGATGCCTTTTTTCTTAAATAGCTCTAATTGCGGGCTGTTCTTAGCAGCTCCCAAGTTATCAGCAGTCAGATAGTAGATGGCTTTTTGGCCTTCCTGCATGCGCGACTTATAATCTTCAAAGCTAGTCTCGACTTTATCATCAGTACTAGTCGCATAACGAAGCAGTTTGGCAATACGCTCTTGATTGCCCATGTCCTCGCCAAGACCTTCTTTGATCACATCACCAAACTCGCTATAGAACTGCGCGAACTTGCCCTGTTTATCACTATCTTCACTATTGGCAAGACTTGCTAGCATCGTTAAGATACGACGCGCGTTACCATCACGGATGGATTTAACATCGCGAGACTCTTGTAATAGCTCACGGCTGACATTAAGTGGCAAATCAGCTGAATCGATAACGCCTTTAACAAAGCGTAGATACATCGGTAATAGCTGCTCAGCGTCATCCATGATAAAGACGCGCTTCACATAGAGCTTAAGACCATGCTGCTGCTCACGCGTGTATAGATCAACAGGTGCCGTCTTAGGGATGTATAGCAGCTGAGTGTATTGTACGCGGCCCTCAACACTATTATGCGTCCAAGTCAGTGGGTCATTCATGTCATAAGTGATGTTTTTATAAAAATCAACATACTCATCATCTTCAATCTCAGAGCTTGAGCGCGTCCATAAAGCGCTGGCTTTGTTGATCGTTTCCCACTCATCGGTAAGTACCATCTCGCCATTAGGCGATGTAGCCTTGTCATCAGAGTCAGTGCCTTCTTCGACTTCGTCTTCTTGCCAGACTTCTTTACGCATCTGAATCGGCAGACTGATATGGTCTGAGTACTTATTGACTAAGCGTTTGATTCTGGCGCGATCAAGATAGCTATCTTCACCCTCGCTGCCTTCAACTACGCTGTACTCCTCTTTTAGGTGTAAAGTAATCGCTGTGCCGCGCGTGTCTTTATTGATAGGCTCAACAGTAAAGCTACCTGTGCCATCAGAGATCCAGCGCACGCCTTGATCCGCAGCATCGCCTGCTTTGCGTGATTCAACACTGATAGTGTCCGCGACAATAAAGCCTGAATAAAAGCCTACGCCAAATTGGCCAATGAGCTGACCGTCTTGCTTTTGTGATTCAGATAGCTTATCTAAGAATGCTTTGGTGCCTGATTTGGCAATAGTTCCTAAATTCTCAATGGCATCAGCTTCATCCATGCCAATGCCATTGTCAATAAAGGTAATAGTCTTAGCCGCTTCATCAACGGCAATACGAATTTTTAGCTCGCCATCATCTTCATAAAGACTGTCATCATTAGTGGCTTCAAAACGTAACTTATCACAAGCATCAGAGGCGTTAGAAACTAGCTCACGCACAAAAATATCAGCGTTAGAGTATAGCGAGTGCGTGACTAAGTGCAGCAGTTGCGCCACTTCCGCCTCAAACGTATGTTTTTTTAGTTCTGGGCTTGAATCAGTAGCATTTGACTTAGTAGCATTGTTATCGGTGCTAGTGACGCCAACGTCTTTTTCATCAATGCTTTGCTTATCAACTGGTTCACTCATAAAAAACTCCATTAATTTTAATTGAATAACTTATTATAAAATAACGACTATAAAACTTGGTAGCGCGGGCGCTAACTCACAGAATAGAATAACTCATTCAAGTCGTGGGTTAGCACTCATGCCACAACCTCAGTTTTAAATATCGCTAGACTGCTTATACTAATAGGGTCATGAGAAAATTTTTCAAGCTCAAACCAGCCAAAAATAGCGGTTAAATAAAAAACACCGCCTTAATTTTTAAGACGGTGTTTGAGATGACATAGATTTTCAGTCAATTAATAAGTATATAGATAGCCGTATATAGCTAATGTGGCATCGGGCGAATAGTCAGAATCTGCTCGCTACGACCAAACGGCCCATGAACATCATGAAGTACAGCACTAGTGACGCCAATACCGTCCTCTCCATACTGTTGAACTGCTTCGATACCCAGCCACTTTCCTACTGGCTCTCGGTGCATATGAATCTGTAAGTCAGTGTTAGGAAACATCCACTCAAGTGTTGAGAGTCCAAGTCCAAGCCTTGGTACTACTCCGTTGGCAGTATCTACCATACCCAGTAGGCGTACCACATCACTTGTTGGCATGCCTTCTACTATGTCAACATCATTAGTGATCCAGACCATACCGCGACCTGCGCGGCGATCAGCATCAGAGACCAAGTGTACCGTTTCAATAAAACCGCCTGGCCAGCCCTTCATCCCATCCCAGCTTTGCAAATCATCAGGCTTATATTTGGCGGACGCATCTTCTAGACCTGCAATGACACTAGTATCTTGAGTCATCAGTCGCCATGCTCGAGCGATAATACAATCACGACCCTGACTACTCATTACCGACTCTATTAGCTCGATAGTTCTACCAGGACGAATGCAACGAGTAGTAATGATAAAATCGTCGAGTGGTATTAGCCCCAAAATATCAAGGCTAATACGAGCAACGCGCATATTATCTTGGGGTGCAAATTCGATCAGCTCAGCGGTGAGTAGTCCTGTCGCTGGTGCCATGTGTTGCTCGTGCTCATTCCAAGCACCTTGAGCATGTTTGGTGGGATGATAGCGAGCAATACTGCTACCATCTTCTTGTTGCTTGCGTTCGATAAACTGGTAATACGCACTCATAACAGTCCTTTTAGCTGCCTAGATTTATCTATTGCTTTCGTTGGGCTTCAAGTTCTTGCTTTTTGATTTTAAGAATCTCACGGCTCTTAGCGATTAAATATATTAAGGCAATGATTACTAATATCAGTGCTACTGAAAAGAAGCTTTTTTCTTGACTAAAATATACCGTGTTTAACCCCAGCAAAAGCACCAAGCCGATAATAACCAATAAGTTTATTTTTAATTGTTTGCTGACCTCACTAAGACTCGCATCAGCTAATACAAATTTCTTTTTTTGCTTTTCCATGCGCTTAACTCTTAGAGATTTGGGCATACCTCAATTGAATGGTGAGCATAAAATTAAGATATTTATTGTGTCGAATGAGGACATGCCCTTAATTAAAAGATGGTATGTTATAAACGTTATTTACCGACTTGCGTCACTGGGATACGTAGCGCTTTGGGCAAACTAAACGTCACATTTTCTTCTATACCTGCTAGCTCATCAGGCACTTGCCCGCCCCAATCTTGCAGCTGCTGCAATACTTCTTGGATCAGCACCTCAGGCGCAGAAGCGCCAGCAGTGACGCCAACGCTTTGGATGCCATCGAACCATTCGGGCTGTATTTCACTAGCATTATCGATCAGATAGGCTTGGCAATTCATGCGCTCGGCCAGTTCGCGCAACCGATTAGAATTTGACGAGTTGGGTGAGCCGACAACCAGTACTACCTCGCAGCGCGCGGCTAAATCTTTTACCGCATCTTGACGGTTTTGGGTAGCATAGCAGATATCGTCTTTGCGCGGGCCTTGTATAGCAGGGAACTTATCCCGCAAGGCATCGATTACTCTTGCTGTATCATCCATAGATAACGTCGTTTGAGTCACAAAAGATAAGCGCTCAGCGTCTTTTACTATCAAATTATCAACGTCATTTTCGTTTTCAACCAAATGGATTTGACCACCGAATTTGCGGTTAAAACGCCCCATGGTGCCCTCGACCTCGGGATGTCCTGCATGACCGATCAGTATAGCGTCCATACCATCTTGAGCAAATCTTGCCACTTCGATATGAACTTTAGTGACGAGCGGACAAGTAGCATCAAATACGGTAAGGTCGCGGCGCTCAGCCTCATCTTCAACCGCTTTTGATACCCCATGCGCTGAAAATATTACGATTGAGCCATCAGGAACTTCGTTAAGCTCTTCGACGAATACTGCACCGCGATTGGCCAAATCTGATACTACAAACTTATTATGTACGACCTCATGACGCACATAAATGGGCGGCTCAAAACGCATCAAAGCTTCGTTGACGATCGCAATCGCGCGATCAACACCAGCACAAAACCCACGTGGATTGGCAAGATAAATTTGCATAAGGCAGCCTATCGTTAGATAATTTGGTTTAAAAATTAAATTGGGATAAAAAATTGTTAGATCAAGTCTGATTGGATCAATATTTATTGCTTAAAAACTAGACTCAAAACTTAGCGTGAAAGATAATGGCTCTACTTTAGCATAATTTGCTTTTATTGCCCCTTAAAATACTATCGGTTCAGTTTTCTTAACCTAGTTTTATTGCTAAAGCAAACAGGCTGTATAATAGAAAACGATAGCTCCTGCGACTACTCTTTTATCATTAGGACATTTTGTATGATAGGTTCATTATTTATTATTACCGCCGCCTCAGGCACTGGCAAGACCTCATTGGTAAAGCAGCTCCTTGCGACGACTAATGAGTTGAGCGTTAGCGTCTCACACACGACTCGCCCGCCGCGTCCTGGTGAAATTGATGGCCATCATTATCATTTTATCGAAAAGGACACCTTTACTACGGCTATTAATGAAAATAAATTTTTGGAGCATGCCGAAGTCTTTGGTAACTATTATGGCACCTCAGAACAGAGCGTGCGGGCTCAGCTTGCCGCAGGTATCGATGTTATCTTGGAGATTGACTGGCAAGGCGCACAGCAAATTAAAACCATATTTCCTGAGGCGACTATGGTATTTATTTTACCGCCTAATATTGCCACTTTACGACAGCGCCTCTCAACACGCGCGACTGATAGTGTTGAGGTTATAGAACAACGCTTGAGCGGAGCAGTCACTGAGATGGCGCAATATGTACATGCTGATTATGTGGTGGTGAATGATAATTTTGAAGTGGCGCTGGCTGAGCTAAAAGCGATTATTATAGCGGATAGACAGACATTGGCCCGGCAACAGCGGCGCTATCGTCGTACTATCGCTGCTTTGCTCGATAATCAGGCGGATGGCTAGAGCATATCCTCAACATAGCGAATAAAAACACAACGATTAAAACAACTAACCCCATAAGTTAGAAACAACTTACGGGGTTAATTCAGTTATTGAATACAGATTTTTATAAGCTAGAGGCTTATATCTGATTACCAAATCTTATAAGAAAGGCCTCCGCCAATAGCTGTGCCTCCTGTATCCGTATAAGAGCCACCAACTTTGTAGCTAAACTTACCTGAGCTAGTAGCACCAGATAACCCTATAGCGATAGCAGCTTCGCCATTATAATAACCTGTACCACCTGTGATGCGACCTTCACCTGGTGTCATCGCGCTAGGCATTGAAGCAATGGCAATCGCACTGGCGATACCGCCGCTTAGCTCATCTTCTAACTCGTCAACTTTATATCCTAAAGCAGATAACTGACCGAAGTTAACAGCATGATTAGGCGCAGTACCATTGGCAACACCCGTTATGACTTGATTACCAGCATTGATACCGCCTGTCGTCATACTAGGCCCACCTGCAATAGTAACACCAGTACCATTAACCGTAGTACTACCATTGGTCAGGCCATTAGTGTTAATAGTGGTATTACCATTTACGAATCCACTATTATTAATGGTGGTGTTGCCTGTTTTTAGGCTACCATTTGCGCCTAAATTAACATCTTTTGCAAGCTTAATAGTTAGATTATCAGTACCGTTAGCGACCACACCGACATTATTGCCAGCAGCTAGATTCGCGCTATTGGTTTCGCCACCTGTGATAGTAAGCTTGTCACCTAGTTGACGATTGACATCAGCACCACTATCACCACCAAAGTCTAAGCCCTTAGCAATATTAGTAGTATTAGCTGCAATATTAGTCACGTTAGTAGCGATACCTGAAGCATTAGTAGCAACGCCTGAAGTGTTAGCTGCGATATTGGTTACGTTAGTAGCGATACCTGAAGCATTAGTAGCAACGCCTGAAGTGTTAGCTGAGATATTGGTCACGTTAGTAGCAATACCCGAAGCATTAGTAGCAACGCCTGAAGCATTAGTAGCAACGCCTGAAGTATTAGCTGCGATATTGGTCACGTTAGTAGCAATACCCGAAGCATTAGTAGCGACGCCTGAAGTATTAGCTGCGATATTGGTCACGTTAGTAGCAATACCCGAAGCATTAGTAGCAACGCCTGAAGTGTTAGCTGAGATATTGGTTACGTTAGTAGCAATACCCGAAGCATTAGTAGCAACGCCTGAAGTGTTAGCTGCGATATTAGTTACGTTAGTAGCGACGCCTGATGTGTTATTCGCTATAGTAGTTTTAGTAGCAGGACTAAGATCAACAACAAAGTCAGTGACATTAGTGATATTGTTCAAGTTACTACTAACAGCGACATCACCAGAACCTGCAGAGACAGTCGTACCATTAGCATTGACGGTATAAACATTTTGACCACTACCGCCTGGCGTATTGGAAACGTTATTGACATTAGTACCTGCCACAACTTCTGTTTTAGCATCAGCAGCTGCAAGACTGACCTGCTCTTGCGTGGCGGCTTGCCCACCAGTATATGTTGTAGTTGTACTAAAAGTTGTATTAGTTAATCCTGTAATCGTACCTCCAGTTGGACCTGCATCCGTATCTACAGTGATTGGATTAGCTCCAGGGATAGTGAAAGTTACTGCTACCGCTTGCATACTAAGACTAGCCGCAGCTAATCCCATACATAATGTGCTTAAGCGCAAAATACGGGCGCCTACGGTTATAGTGTTTCTATTAGAACTGACTGCTGTACTAGATGACTTATTTTTGCCTTTAGCATATTCCGTGACAGCCATAAAGCAGTTTGAAGCCTCGTTCCAGATAACTTTATATGTGCGATTCATAGTATTACATCCTGTAGTAGTTTTACTATTGCTCTATATTTGAAATCAATAGGAGCAATTGTAAGAGCAAATAAATAAGAACAACGGTATGTATTTATTCTAAAAGCCTTTACAAGAAGTGATGTATTAGGCAGTTGCTTCGCTCAGCTTCTTCCATAAAGCTGCTAAGATTAGCAATCGTGATCAAAACTGATCATTATTAAAAATTTCTAAATAATTTTTCGATCACAACTTCATCATAGCAAGGCGCACTCTAAAATGTACCTGTAGATATATACAGGTATATGGATTAATAGACGGATTTGTAGTAAATAATCTACTCAATTGAAATTAAAGCCATTTTTTCGGGCTTATAATCGATGAAATGATGATTAAAACAATAAAAATTGATATTTAGTAAAGACATTTCGTAGTGCTGTAAGTTAATAATGTATGAGTCAGTAATAAAGGTAACTATATTTTTCATCAAAATTCGATTATCTTAATATTCTGAAATAGTTAAGTTTATGGTCCAGTAATAGACTTAAACTCAATCTATTAATTGATGAGATACTTTAGCCAAAAATTAATGTTATAATTACAAATTATCTTCTTATACTATATTTATATTTCCGTTATCACTATGCGGATTATTCGCGTTTTTGACAGAAACAACAGAGGTAGCTTGCTATGGCACGAGTCACGATTGAAGATTGCTTAGATAATGTAGATAACCGCTTTGAATTGGTATTGGTCGCCAGCAAACGCGCCCGTCAATTGGCCAAAGGTATTGCCGAGCCGATGGTAGAGGTCGATAATGACAAGCCTACTGTATTAGCTTTACGTGAGATTGCGGCAGGTAAAATCACTCGTGATATCTTGAACCAGCCAGAGCATAACTTTGCTACTAGCTCATTAGACTTAGCGTTATCGGGCGATCATAGCTTTTAGGTTTTAAGTGGCTTAACTTAAGTGACTTATTGTAAGTGATTTAAAAAATAAGCTTATGAACCCATCATAGACCACAGTGTAGCGCTGTGGTTTTTGCTGTTTATAGTGGTTAATTTTGCTTTTAACGACTTAAGTTTATTGCGACTGCTATATTACTTTCGATTTGAGGACGATAAGTAACATGCTTTTATAGCTATACCCTTACTATCCTTAAGTTTTTAAGTCGTCTATACGCTTAGCGGTTGACATTTACTGTAATTTGCGATTAATTAGAGGATGGTTTAAACAATATAAGCGGTTGCGTATTAGCGCCTTTATTCAAGGCTTACTTTGACACCATACAACTACGCTGGCGTAAAATTATAATAGGATAGCCATTTTATGAGCCAAACTTTACCTAAACTCAGTCATTATCTGGTTGATGAAGCTCAGTATAATTTATTACGTTCTGTTGGTTATTTATCCGTTGATGAGCGCCGTGACATTATTGATGCTTGCGCGTTTGGTGATGTGGCACATATAAAGGATAAGCGTAAATCTGGTGAGCCTTATATCACTCATCCTATCGCTGTGGCTGAGATATTGGCAGGATTTCGCTTAGATCGCGATACGATTATAGCGGCTATCTTGCATGATACTGTTGAAGATACAGAGGTCAGTGACGAGCAGATTGAGCAACGCTATGGCAAAGTTGTGGCACGCTTGGTTGATGGAGTGACTAAGCTTAAATCCTCCAGCCATAATAAACAGCAAAATAAAGCAGCTACTTTTCATAAAATACTAACCGCAACACTCAATGATCCGCGCGTGTTAATTATAAAACTCGCGGATCGTCTGCATAACATGTCAACGCTCGATGCAGTGAGACCCGAAAAGCAGCGAGCTACTGCTCAGGAAACCTTAGATTTTTACGTGCCCTTTGCTCGTCTGATGGGTATCAATGATATTGCTGATTATATTGAGGTGCTGTGCTATCGCAACCTTGATTCAGATATGTATAACAAATTATCTGACAAGCTTTTACAGTATGGACTAGGACGTAACTTTCAAAAAGAAGCTATTCATCGTTATTTAATTATTGTACTGAGCAGTTTAGGTCTGACAGGACATGTCAAAATATTAGATAATCGCGTCACTATGTATCGCCAGTTTTTTCGTAATCGTGGTGAGATTAACACGTTACTCCGTCAGTACTCGTTTGAGATTGTGCTAGATACCATTGAAGCATGCGATAAACTAGCTTATTACCTGATTAAAAAATACCAAATTGCAGATGACAATATTGCAGATAACATTCGTCGGCCACTACCAGGTGGTAATCAGTCGCTCACCTTGATCTATGATCGTGATAATGATTCTATCAAAGTCACTATTATGACTAAAAAGATGCAACGTGCCGCCCTGCTTGGGGTCATTGGTGCAGAGCATGCCTCTGATATTAGTCAGTCGGTGATTCAAGCTTCACTGCGTAATATGAAAGAGCTGATTGATGAGGATTCACTAGATGATAATAGTCCTGACTTCTCAGCAGCAGTCTCAACTATTAATGAGCTGATGGATTACCTGCATTCAAGTAAGATAATTTGCTATAGTCCACAAGGCCGCGCTTATGAGCTGCCACAAGGTTCAACCGCGCTTGATTTTGCTTATGCCGTTGGACCTATGGTTGGTAATGTGGCCGTTGGCGCTAACATCGATCATAAGCATGCCAAGCTTGGCACAGTGGTCACTAATGGTCAAACGGTTGAAATTGAAGTCGATAAAAGCTCTGAACCTAAAGCGGAGTGGCTTGGATTTGTAGCAACTAATAAAGCTCGACAACAGATACTACGCTGGTTTAAAGATTTATCTCATGAAGATAAGCAGCGCCATGGTCAGCAGGCTTTAGATCGTGCCCTTAAAACCTATCAAAAAAGCCTCGATGACTTAAGCGTCAGCGATTGGAATAATTTATTAGAATGGCGAGGTGTAAGTCAAAAGCAAGATCTATTTGAGCAAATTAGTTCAGGAACGCTGCTACCTCAGCTGATCGTATCGCGACTATTCAACGACGATATTACTAACATGTGCGCCCAAGACGATAATGAACAAATGGTACAGCCGCAGCAACTCATTGCCAATGCGGCGGGTGTAGAGCTTGATTTCGCTAATTGCTGTCACCCTATTTACGGTGATCCTATCGTCGGTCATTTATCACGCCACGGTTTAGTCGCCCATCGACACAAATGCTTCTCGTTGGATGATATTCGTAAAGACAACCCTTATCAAGTTATTCAATTGCGCTGGCGTGATGATAAAGCGGTTAAGCAGACCGAGTCAGAAGAATACGGCGGCAAGATTCGCTTTTCCGCTTATCTAAAGCTATCCATTATATTAAGCGATGAGCAAATTAGTGAAGTGGTTTATCATTTACGCCAGCTTAATATCGGCGTTGAAACCGTTGATGTACGTAGCACAGATACGGTATTACAAGTAGTAGTACGCAGTCGCAGTCATCTAGCGCAGGGTATTCGTGAGCTACGATCCCTGTTAGGATTCCCTAATATCATGCGTCTTTATCAGTTATAATTTTTAATTAACCAAAGCTTATTATTTGCAGAATTTTGCATTTATTAATTCTACATTTACTAATAACGATAACAAGGATAAATTATGAGTCGTCAAACCATTCAAACCGACAAGGCCCCTGCCGCTGTAGGCACTTACTCACAAGCGGTAAAAGTGGGTAACACAGTCTACATCTCAGGACAGCTAGGTTTTGATCCTGATACTATGGAACTAAGAGAAGGTTTTGAGGCACAAGCCAAGCAAGTATTTGAAAACATCAAAGCGATCTGCACGGCAGCTGGCGGTACGATCAATGATGTAGTCAAATTTAACGTCTCTTTAACAGACTTAAACGACTTTGCAGCGTTGAACGAAGTGTTTATCGCAAATTTGACTGAGCCTTATCCGGCGCGTGCTGCGGTGCAAGTCGCGGCATTACCAAAAGGTGGTGTGGTTGAAATTGAATCTATTATGTTTATAGAGTAAGTTTTAAACCATTGATAGATAAAAACATCTCTCTTAAATTTTGAGAAAATACAGTAAGCCCAAATAGTTCTACAAGAACCAATATTTGGGCTTACTTGTCTTAGTCGTTTTTATTACCCTCTTAATTATGAGCTGTGAGCGCACTTTATGTTGCTACAAGTTGCCCTACCTGTACCTCTTTATCGGGTATTTGACTATCAAGCACTAGCAGATAAGGCCATTTTACCTGCGGTTGGTAGCCGTGTAGAAGTGCCTTTTGGGCGACAAACCTTAATAGGTATTGTGATTGCGCATATAGCCGAAGCTAACAGCGATGTCCCTAGCAACAAGCTCAAGCCTATTATCCGCCAATTAGACGATGAGCCTATCCTCAACTCGCAGATGCTCAATTTGGCCTATTGGCTAGCGCGTTATTATCACTATCCACTTGGTGATGTCATCGCTGTTATGTTGCCAAGCTTGGTGCGCCAAGGCAAGCCACTGGACCTGCTGATTACTCACTGGCGCATTTTGCCCCATGTCGCTGATGGTGATTTTCGTGCTAATGCCATTAAGCAAAAGCAGCAGTTTGATATGCTCAAATTGCATGGCGAGCGCGGAGCTAGTGAAGAGGTATTATTATTAGAAGGTATGCAACGTTCATTCTTAAAGACACTAGAAGAAAAAGGTCTTATTGAGCGTTATATCGAGCCAAAAGCGGCTCCCAAAGCGGTAAGCCTTGCTAAGATGCCGCTGGATCTAAATTCTGAACAAGCCCAAGCGGTTGATACCATTATTGCAGTACACAAGGCCGAAGAATATACTGGGTTTTTGCTCAATGGTATTACGGGTAGTGGCAAAACCGAAGTCTACCTGCAAGCGATGCAAGCGGTACTAGAAGCAGGCAAGCAAGTGCTTATTCTGGTGCCAGAGATTGGACTTACCCCGCAAACGCGAGCGCGTTTTGCCAGTCGTTTTGCCGCACAGATTGTCTTATTGCATTCAGGGATGAGTAATACTTATCGGATGCAGGGCTGGCAGGATTGTCGAACAGGACACGCACAGATCATCATTGGTACGCGCTCAGCAGTGCTTTATCCTTTTGCTAATTTGGGGCTGATAGTGGTCGATGAAGCGCATGACGTCTCCTATAAGCAGCAAGATACGCTACGTTATCATGCCGCTGATGTGGCTTTATATCGCGGCTTTCAAGAGAGTATTCCCGTAGTATTAGGTACGGCAACCCCTACCCTTGAGCACCTAAAGCTCATCGATGATGGTAAGCTTACTGAGTGTCAATTGCGTACACGTCCTGGCAATGCTGAACTGGCTACTATGCAGCTGATTGACGCGCGACTGCAAAGCACACATCAACAAGCGCAAGATGATGGCGCGCGTTTTGACACAGGTCTGACTGACGTGCTCATCGGTGCAATCAAGCAAACCTTAGAAGCTGGCGATCAAGTACTTATATTTCTCAATCGTCGTGGTTATGCACCCGTCCTACTTTGCGATGCTTGTGGTTGGCAAGCCGACTGTCCGCGCTGTGATGCGCATTTGACCGTGCATTACAGTAATTCATCACAACAACATTCATCACAAAACAGTGCCTCACACAGTAGCGCTTATAACAGCAACTATCTAAAGTGTCATCACTGTGATTGGCAAGCTTATATTCCAACGATCTGCCCTGATTGTGCCAGTCAAAACTTAGACGCTCGCGGTATGGGCACTACTCGTCTTAGTGAGAACTTACACGCTATCTTTGCTAATCCACAAACCAGTAAAGAGCTGTATCCTATTATTCAAATTGACCGTGATACAACGCGTCGTAAAGACAGCTGGGAAAATATTTATCAGCGGATCAATGAGGGCCGTCCTGCTATTCTAGTCGGTACGCAAATGGTCGCCAAAGGACATCATTTTCCTAATGTGACGCTGGTTTGCTTGCCTAACGCCGATAGAGGGTTTTTATCAGCAGATTTCCGCTCACCCGAACATACCGCGCAGTTAATGATTCAAGTGGCGGGTCGTGCAGGTCGCGGTGATAAAGCAGGACGAGTACTGATTCAGACCTTACAACCTGAGAACGAGCTATTATTAAAACTCGTCAAAGATGGCTATTTATCCTTTGCCCGCCAGCTTCTAGCGGAGCGTAAAATAATGGGGTTGCCGCCTTATAGCCATGCTGCCTTGATTCGCTGCGAGGGTAAAACCTTAGCCGCCACTACTCAAGCACTCAAAGACGCTATCGCCAATCTACCTGCTGGCCATAAACTAGCAGTACTAGGTCCTATCGACGCCCCGATGAGTAAAAAGAACAGTCGTTACCATGTGCAATTATTGCTGTTAGCCAAAGAGCGCCATCAGTTACACCGCGTATTGAGCATATGGTGGCAGCCAGTACTAGCGATGCCCAGTGTTAAATACCTTAAGCTGACTTTGGATATCGACCCTGTCGGCTGGTAAGCGCACTCTACTTAGACTATCTACACTATTGTTACGGCCTGATAACAGCGTCATTCCCTTAACTGTGCTAAATTCTTTAAAGTCGATAATCACCTAAGCAGCTCATTTAACGCTTATAAAAATAACTGTGGTAATGATTCCAATGAATTCTCCTCAAGATAATGACAGCCGTGCAAATACTAGCCATGCAAACCACAATCATGCAGACGAAAACCATGCAAGTGACAACCATGCTGAGCATACTCATAATGAGGAGCATAACCATGATAGCCACAACCATAACGACTCAACGCTAGCCGCTTCAACTTCAGCACAAAGCACTAAAGGCTATCAGCGCACTTTACTCATTAGCTTTGTTATTATTACTGGCTACATGTTTATTGAAGCTATCGGCGGCTGGCTGACGGGTAGCTTGGCTTTACTATCAGATGCAGGACACATGCTCAGCGACTCTATCGCACTTGGCGCTACGCTCATGGCGTTTAAAATAGGCGAAAAAGTAGCCACTCGGCAAAAGACTTTTGGCTATAAGCGTTTTGAGATTTTGGTAGCGGGCGTCAATGGTGCCACGTTGGTCATTATTGCAGTCATGATATTTTATGAGGCTATCAAACGTTTTAACTCGCCACCAGAGATTGCCACTCAAGGTATGCTTATCATTGCCGTTATTGGTATGTTAGTGAATATACTAGTCGCTTGGCTGATGCATCGTGGCAATAGTGCTGGCGACGGTCATGATCATGATAATAGTCATGGCTCGGCTGCAAATGAGTCAAAAACCAAAGAACCGACTAATCTCAATATGCAAAGTGCGTATTTGCATGTATTAAGTGACTTGATGGGTTCAGTAGCCGCTATTGTTGCCGCCTTATTAATGATGGGTTTTGGCTGGGTTTGGGCCGATGCGGCAGCTTCAGTGATTGTCGCTATTTTGATAATTGTCAGCGGTTATCGAGTAGTACGCGACTCGGTGCATATTCTAATGGAAGGTACGCCAAAAGGTATCTCGATTGAGATGGTCGAGGCGCAAATGGTGACTCATCCACAGGTGATCAAGATTCATGACTTGCATGTTTGGAGCATTACTAGTGGTCTAAATGCGCTCTCGAGTCATGTAGTCGTCGATGGGGAGATGAACATTCATGAGGCTAGTCTACTGATTAGCGAGCTTGAGCAGGGCTTACAGGAGTTGGGGATCAATCATGCCACCATTCAAATTGAAAGCCTATCGCACCCACAAACTCAAAGCCATAGCGATGCCCTAATTTGTAATATCTCAGAGCGCCCGATGAATGATACAGGCGGTCATATAGGTCATTCGCATTGATAATAGTTTAATAGACAACAGAAGATAATATCTCTGCAAATTTAGGGCTTTATTTAAGAAGAGTAAAATGATGACGCATTCTATAGATAGTAATAACAGTGTAGCCAGCGGACAAACTTTACTCCTATTTTTCCACGGTCTCGACTCAAGCGCTGAGACCAATAAGTTTACTTGTATTGAGCATCAGCTTAAATACTGCTTAACGGTCAATTACCGCCAAGGCTTCGAAAAGGCGCTAAAAGTGTATGATGAGTTAATCCAGCAGAAGATGCTTGAGTATCCACGGATAGTACTAGCAGGGCATTCGCTTGGGGGCTGGTTTGCCAATCATTTTGCTCATAAATATAATCTGCGAATTTTGTTAATTGCACCCTGTATTAATCCTAACGTTGTATTATTCAACAGAGCGCCCGACGCTAATGACTTACCTTTTCTGACTAGCAATAAACAGCTAACCAAAGTCATGGTTGAAGTAAGTGATGAAATTTTGAGCGTTGAGACAGCAAAAAGAGTACTCGTTGACCTGCCTGCAAGCTGGGAGGTAGTCTACTTTACAGGTGGTCATCATCGTATAGCCCGGTCAAAACAAATTAATGAGTCTATTGATATTTTATGTGCTGATAATGGCTCACTCTAATAAATTAAAATAACGTTAACTTATACTCTTGTGAGAGCCTATCAACAGAAATAACCACGTAAATTATTCCTCGTTACCCCTATAAATTATATATACTTGTTCGATAGAATCCTTTATTTGACGATGTAGCCTTATGTCTAGACGCTCAGCTCCTTTTGTCGCGCCTGATCTAACTGATCCGCTCGATCTTGATTCAAAAGAGAGTAAAAAACACGCCAAGGTATTGCTGTCTACCCTACAAGAGGATATTGCCAGCTTTCGTGAGCAGCAGTTTCCGCCTGATATCCTACGACAGATTCGCGATATGCCTATCTATGAGGGCAATCTAGCTGAGGTGCAGGCATACCAAGCGCGTTGGCAGAACCTGCTTGAACGCGCTATGGCTTTTTATCCAGCTGCCTACTTGCCCCCCGATCATCTACCCCTACCCGCCAGCCTTGAGATTCCGCAGTTTATCTTTAATGTCCAACGCTTGCATTTGACTAAAACTTTAGCCAAAGAGTCCAAGAGCTTTGGCTCAGTGACAGCTTTAACCGATAAATGCGGTGAATATAGCGTCCAAGAACTAGAGCGTATGGCAGCGGTATTCGAGAATGATGATGAAGCCAGATTAGTGGCCCATCGCGAGTTTATCGATTTGCGAGCTTATATATTCTGCCGCGATGCTAAGGGCGAGATGCTAGAGCCTGAGCGCGTACGATTTTATCGCACAGGATTAATTGTTCATGCCCTACCCGATTTTAAGATCGTTGATAGCCGCCAAACGCCGCGCAAACGCCGTAATGATGCTTATAGCAATCCGATCGCAAATAATGATATTTGGAAAATTTACCAAAAAAAATAGCTCAGATAGAAACCTTTAAACAAAAGCACTTAAATAAAATTTTATCGAATCATCATTACGCTTTTAGCGTTTGCTTTATCGATTGCTAAGGATTGACTATGTTCGCTGCCGCTGCCGCCGGCTCACCAAACTTAATGCTACAAGCGACTATATTTTTGGGTGCAGCGCTGCTGTTCGTCCCACTGGGTAAGCGCTTCGGTATTGCCACCGTGCTAGGTTATTTGATTACGGGACTTATTCTAGGACCAAGTGCCCTTGATGTTGCAGGCGATGCGGAAAGTTTATTGCATTTTTCTGAATTTGGCGTGGTGATGCTACTGTTCATCATTGGTCTTGAGTTGCAACCTTCACGGCTGTGGGCCTTGCGTCGCTCTATCTTTGTACTCGGCGGCTTACAGGTTGGGGTTACTGGCACGATCTTAATGGCTATTTTGTATAAAGCTTTCTCCCTACATCTAGATACCGCCTTTATCGTCGGCTTTGGCTTAGCGCTCTCCTCAACTGCATTTGTCCTGCAAATTCTCACTGAAAAACAACAACTATCAAGCACTCACGGCCGCGAAGCCTTTACTATTTTGCTGTTCCAAGATATTGCCGTTATTCCGCTACTTGCGGTTATTCCGTTTTTATCAGGGGTGCGCGAGCAAAGCTATGATCTGATTTATTTTGCTAAAGTCTTTGCCGTATTTGCAGGGCTTATTATTGCCAGTCGTTATATTGTTCGACCGTTTTTTAAGTTTGTGGCCTCAAGCGGTGCGACCGAGTTGTTGACTGCCGTTGCACTATTTATCGTTATGGGCGTGTCTATCTTGATGGGGCAGATCGGTCTATCGATGGCATTAGGCGCGTTTTTGACAGGGGTATTACTCGCGGACTCAGAATATCGTCACGAGTTAGAGGCAAGTATTGAACCCTTTAAGGGGCTGCTACTAGGGCTATTCTTTATGTCCGTTGGTATGCTGACTGATGTCAAACTCATTATCGCCCAGCCGCTGTTTATCATTGGCTGTGCGGTTGCCCTTATGCTGATTAAATTTGGGGTCATTGCTGCTATTGCCAAACTCTCTGGCAATCGCTGGCCGACTAGTATTCGTCTTGGGGTCACTTTAGCCCAAGGTGGTGAATTTGCCTTTGTATTATTTAGTGTAGCATCCGCTCAAAACGTCTTGCGACCTGAGCTGGCCAATATGCTCAACCTCATCGTGACTATTTCTATGGCGCTGACGCCAGTAGCATTTTTATTATTAGAAAAACTTGGCGAGCCATTTTTTGACAAGCGCAAGCCTAGCCGTGAATACGACACTATCCCCGACCATGAACATCCCGTCATTATTGCAGGGTTCGGGCGGGTTGGGCAGATCATCGGGCGCGTACTACGTATGCATAATATCGAATTTACCGCTATTGAGCGCTCTGCCAATCGCGTTGATTTTGTACGTAAATTTGGTAATCAAGTCTACTATGGCGATCCCAAAAACCCTGAAATCTTGCGAGCCGCTGGTATTAATAAGGCACGTATTTTTATCATTGCTGTTGATGATTTGGAGCGCTCAATCACTACCGCGCAATATTTAAATCGTAATTATCCTGATCTAATCGTTCTAGCTCGGGCGCGTGATCGTCAGCATTATTACCGTCTACGTGAAGTTGGTGTGCGTCATATCTGGCGTGAGACTTATTTGTCTTCACTCGATATGTCACGTGAATCGTTGCAATTATTGGGTATTTCACCTGAAAAAGCCCGCGAAACTATTCAGACTTTCCGTGATTATGATGATGATCTGATTGAGCGTCAGCAAGCTATCTACGGTGATGAGGCCAGTATGATTGCCTCAGCACAATCGGCTATGGCTGAGCTTGAGAGCTTATTTGACGAGGATATTGATAAATCACGCAAGTTAGATCTCAGCGAGTTTTATGAAGCGCTAAAGGGTCAAGCTATCCCTGTTGATGACAATGACAACGCAGCAACTGATCCTAAACCTTAAAGCTATCACTTTAAATCTATAGTTTCAGATTATTTATAGCTTTAGGGTATTTATAAATTTAGATTATTTTTAGATTCAAAGTGCTGTTTACTGTTTTAATTTTATCATTGATACGCGTTAATTATCCGCACAGTAAGCAGGCGCTTGTTTATCATTGAGGGATGTGGTGCAGTACCAGCTATTATCATCCATGTTATGATAAAAAATAAACTTTTGCTGATCAAGATAACGTATTGGAAACTTTATATTTTGAATGGTGGCGATAATTGCACAGTCTGAAGCTACGATACCATCAACTTGAGTCGCCATGCGTACTTGCACTTGTCTATTTTCAGTCGTTATCGGTAGCTGCGTAGGACAGCGATTCGTCTGCTCATAAAGTATCGCCACTTTGTTCTGCGCTGTTTTGCCACTATCATAAGCATCGAATACGACAGCATTCTCTTTGGGTTTAGCATAGATAGGCAAGAACTGTACATTGATAACGACTAGCGAAAATATAAAAAAGCCAAACCCTAAAGCCAATCCAAATAAGCTCACCCCGCCCTCACGCTTGAGATGCGCCTTTTGTAAAGCTTCATCACGCGGATGATCGTCAATAGCATCAGCGATTTCTCGGCGCGCCATACGATAGTAATAAGCATCTGTCCAGCGTGCCACCATATACGACCAAAATATCCAAATAATACCAGCGATACCCATGCGTACTAGCATCTGGTAAGCATCTGAAATCACCCACATAGCGGCAAATTCAAAGGTAACTAAAACGATGGCGACATTTAGCTGAATAAATGACCAGCCAGCGACGCTATAAACAATAGCGTCCATATAACGCTTGCGATACAGCAACCAAGGAAAGGTGATAAAAAATGCCGCCCAGTGCCACTTTGGTGATAAATAACCTTGCTTATCGAACTCCTCAAAGCGCTTGATATAATAGCTTTGCGTGCGATGACCGATAAACCATTGATCCAACTGTTTACGCCGAGCGGGCGTCAGTTTTTCTTGATAAAAAGGGGGCGGTGAATCGGTCTCGATAAATAACATGGCGATAAGCTCTGTTTTATTTTTCTCTTAGTCAGCCTTCTATTGTATTACAACTCAGCGTCCGTTACCTCGCCGATAAGCAAAAGTGTGATAACCATTCACACTAGAAACTATTTCGCCTATAATAGATCTATCTTTTATTGCAACTAAGCGTTCTTAATTCTATGAGTAACTCTTCTATTCCTGATAACTTTGATAACTCTGATCCCACTAACTCTACTGACCTTGATAGCCTTAATGATGGTACTTTGAGCAGTAATGTTACGGCTACTGATAATACCGTGGCTATTCAAGCTGACCCAACTGCTGTCAATGATAAGCATATACGTATCGTTAACACCTTTATGAAACGTCGCACCCACATGAACAAAAACGCTGAGCAAGCCTTAACGGATCCGGAGTTTGCGCAGTATTTAGTTAATAATAGCTTCGGTGATGGTGACCTTAATGGTATTACCGATTTGCGTGTATTGTTTGCTGACACCCCGAATGGTAGCGCAGCACCGCTGACATTAGAGATTGGTTTTGGGCTTGGCGATTCACTGATTGAAATGGCAGCAGCTGAGCCGACACGTAACTTTATTGGGGTGGAAGTCCATGAGCCAGGCATTGGCAAATGCGCTTACATGGCAGGCACGCAGAACCTAACTAATATCAGAATTATTAACGGTGATGCCATCCAACTGCTCAAGCAATTACCTGAAAACCATATCGACCGTATTCAGCTATATTTTCCTGACCCTTGGCAAAAAAAGCGTCACTATAAGCGTCGTTTTGTCAGTCCTGAGCGTATGACAATAGTCACGCGCGCGCTCAAATCTGGCGGCTGGTTCCATACGGCGACCGACTGGGAACATTATGCCTTTTGGATGGTTGAAGTATTAGATAATTTTGTAGGCTTGACCAATCAAGCAGGTACAGGTCAATTTACTGCTCGGCCCGACTTTCGTCCGATGACTAAGTTTGAGCGTCGCGGTATAAACAGTGGTCATGGGGTTTGGGATCTGATTTATACTAAAGATTAATCTAATATTATCAGAGCTTGAATTGAATGTTAAAGTGCAGTGAGTAAGCGACTATCTATATAGTCGCTTTTTTATTTTTGTACAAAGCTAAGTTCTTGAGATAATATTTTTTATTCATATGACGTGAAACCTTGGCTATCTAGTCAGCTTTTTTAGCGAATAATCCATGCTAAAAGCTCTTGTCGTAGTAAAGCTACTGTTTTGCAAACTGCGCAAACATTGATAGTATAAGGCTTTGCTAAGTTCTCCCCAGAAGCTGTGGATAACCCTGTGGATAACTCACTACTTGACAACGACCTACGTTGATAGCCTAACGCTTGAGGTAAAATTGGTTACTTTTTATACAATTTATTATTGTATAAAAATCAAATACTTACATATAAATTAAATATAAAAAATTTATTTTTAATTTATTTTAAAATAACTATTAGTCTGTATTATGTTTCACAGCAGCAAAATAAAATCATATTATTTGCTGTGGACAACTTGACAAACTATTAGCACACTGGTTTGAATTTATGGTGATTACGACAATATTATACTACTTATATACCATAGTTATCTCATACGACAATTACTGTCGCTTAGCATCTGCTAAGACTCATCGGAAGGCTTGGTTTTTGCTATAATTACCTTATCTAATAAAGAGGCAACGACAACGGCACAATGTATTTTTCATTGTTAGTCAGCGTTGTAAAGCCTGACTATTATTGGCTTTTTAACTGCTATACCTATTCACATTTACTGTATAGTAAGATTTACCACTCATATTAGCTTGTAACGGTTGTTTTACTCCTAATCCTCTACACCCCTTATCCTATTATCAAATATAAGCTTTAACCATGAGCTAAAGAAGAAGCGTTATTGATTACAGAAGCTCATTATGCGCTGTGTGAAATTTACACTCCTAAGATAATTTAGTAACCTATATTAACCATAAGGAGTCCATTATGGACGAGAATAAAGCCAAAGCACTCAAAGCCGCACTAGGTCAGATCGAAAAGCAGTTTGGTAAAAACACTATCATGCATTTAGGTGATGATTCAGCAGCGCTTAACAACGTTGATGTGGTCTCTACAGGGTCGTTAGGCTTAGATATCGCACTAGGTATCGGCGGTCTGCCTAAAGGTCGTATTGTGGAGATTTATGGCCCTGAAAGCTCTGGTAAAACGACGATGACTTTGCAGGCTATTGCACAGTGTCAAAAACAAGGTGGTACTTGTGCCTTTATCGATGCTGAACACGCTCTTGACCCTGTCTATGCACGTAAGCTAGGTATCAATACTGATGATCTACTTATTTCGCAGCCCGATAACGGTGAGCAAGCCCTAGAGATTACTGACATGCTAGTGCGCTCAGGTGCTGTCGATATGATCGTTATTGACTCTGTGGCAGCGCTCACACCGCGTGCTGAGATCGAAGGCGAGATGGGTGATTCGCACATGGGTTTACAAGCCCGTCTGATGAGTCAAGCCCTACGTAAGATTACGGGTAATGCTAAGCGCTCTAACTGCATGGTGGTCTTTATTAACCAAATTCGTATGAAAATTGGCGTCATGTTCGGTAGTCCTGAGACCACTACTGGTGGTAATGCGCTAAAATTCTATGCTTCGGTACGGATGGATATTCGCCGTATTGGTGCAGTCAAAAACGGTGATGAAATCATTGGTAATCAGACGCGAGTCAAAGTTATCAAAAACAAGATGGCACCACCCTTTCGTCAAGCAGAATTTGAGATTACCTATGGCGAAGGTACGAATCACTTAGCAGAAGTCATCGACTTGGGCGTTGATATCGGTGCCGTAGGCAAAGCGGGCTCTTGGTATAGTTATGGCGATGAAAAAATCGGTCAAGGTAAGGCCAATTCGGTAATTTATCTAAAAGAGAATCCTGCTATTGCTGAAGAAATTGAAGCCAAAATTCGTGCTGAAAAATTAGGTACGGTTAACGAAAATGCTGAGTCAGATGCTGACGAAATTGGGGCAGATGTAAACGCTGAATCAGAAGCACCTTTGTAATAATAAAGTGCTTATAGATCGTATAGAGGTCTTCTATGCAGATTAAAACCTTAGCCGAAATACTAGCCGAGTCGGACACCGACTCGGCTAATGCGGTTGGTGCAAAAAAAAAGCCCCGCAATAAAACCTACAATAAATCTCAGAACAAGCCTAGCAAGGCTAAGTTGTTTGAACGTATAAAATCAAAAAAGGTGAAGCGTTTAGATAAGCCTTCTAACGATGATTTTAACTATCAAGAAAAAACTCACGATCAAATATCCAGTGATAGCAATAGTGGTGACAGCAACAGGGACTATTTAGCAGATTCAGCTTCTGAGTCATATCAACCTAGCTCTCATTTTAAACCTCAGTCTAAACCCAAATCAAAACAAGGTACTAAGAAAAAAAAGCGTTTTCATCCTGCGGCTGCTTTTATTGCTGAATCGACTGATGCTCCCGTCTATACACCTCCTGAATCGCAGAGTATCAAACAGATGCTAGCAGAGGTAAAGGGTACTGTTGAGCTTAATGAAAATAGCGAGCAACCTGATGCTAATAAAGATATCAGTACAAATACGAATACCGATAACATACCCTCTGCTCTAAAAGCTTATCTGCGCACTCCAGAGCAAAAGCAAGCTGAGCTTGACGCTATAAAGGCCGAAAGTCGTTTGCGTTGGTTGGCGTTTTATTATCTATCGAGACGCGAGCATGGTAGAGCTGAGCTCAAGCAAAAGCTTATCGACAAGGAGCAAGATCCTGATAGCATCAATACGCTGCTGGATGAATTCGAGGAAAAAGGCTATCAAAGCGACTATCGTACAACTTTGATGCTCATTCGCGAAAATATTCGTAAGGGTCGCGGTCGCGGACGTATTAAACAGGAGTTTTACAAAAAAAAGCTCCCTATGCCAAGTAATATAGACGAGCTTATTGATATGGCAAATACTGAATCTGAAGAATTTAGTGAGTTTGTTGATGATGACGAGGACAGCTTAGTCGATGGTGTTGATTGGCTAAAGCTTGCCGTCACCGCGCGCATAAAAAAATACGGTGACGGTATCCCGACTGAGCAAAAAGAAAAAGCCAAGCAGTTGCGCTTTTTGCAATATCGTGGTTTTCAGGCTGATGTTTGCTTTGCTGCGCTCAACTATACTTTAGACAATTTAGATGAGCGTTTTTAGTATTTATAATGTCTCAAAACTTTAATTTTAAATACTTAATAGTAGCCCAAGAACTTCCACCATATCAGTCCCGCACCAATCCAAACCACTAAGTTCACCACGCTCATCACCGCTCCTACACCCCACCATTCGCCAAGGGTAATATAACCTGAGTTAAAGATAACAGGTGCTGTACCCGTTGCATAGTGGGTCAAGGTCATCATAATATTACCTGCTGCTGCTAGAATAAGCGCGTATAACATTGGTGGCGCGCCTAAGCTTAGTCCAACGGCATAAAAGGCGGCAAATAGCGCAGTGATATGAGCAGTAGTACTCGCAAAAAAGTAATGAATATAGAGATAAACTAAAGTTAAAATCGCCACTGCACCGACCCAGCCGACTCCTGTTATCCCTATCATAGATTCGATATTCTCTGAGAACCAGCTGATAAGCCCTAATTTATTCAAGTACGAAGCCATCATAATCAGCGCGCCAAACCAAATAATCGTATCCCAAGCCGACTTTTCCTTAAGGATATCATCCCAAGTCAATACGCCTGTCACTATCAAAGTAGATAGCCCAATAAATGCTGTGGTTGTGGCATCAACGCTGAATTGCTCACCAAAGATAAGCGCAGGAATGTTGGCCCATAATATAAGCATCAGAGCAAACACACCGAGCATAATTTTTTCCTGCGTACTGACATGCCCCATCTCAGTTAAATTATCTTTGGCAAAAGTCTTAGCATCAGGGGTTTGCTTAACCTCTGGCGGATAAATCAAATAAATAACGATCGGCATTAATATCAGACATAGCATACCCGGTATAAACATTGCCACAGCCCATGTCGTCCAAGACAATTGAATATCACCGCCAGTGGCTTTATTGACTAAATCAACGACTAGTGGATTAGGCGCAGTCGCTGTGATAAACATTCCAGAGGTAATCGGATTAGCATGGTAATTGACCATAGCTAAGTAGCTACCGATCTTTTTTTGACTACCCTCCTCTGGCGTAGAGTGAAAGCTTTGAGCGATAGACTTCATAATTGGATGAATAATCCCGCCGCCTCGTGCTGTATTAGAGGGTGTTATAGGCGCGATCATAAGCTCCGCTGCCGTTAATGAATAAGCGACACCGATAGTTTTTTTACCAAAGATCGAAATAAAATAATATGCAATACGACGACCTAGACCTGTTTTTATCAGGCCGCGTGAGATCATCACTGCAATACCGATCAACCAAATTAATGGACTTGAGTAGCTTGATAATGCATCAGCAATAGCTACTTTTGGACTCTCATTAGTGACACCTGTAAGCGCTACTAATGTCACAGCAATAATAGCAATAGCGCCAATGGGTAATGCTTTGCCGATGATAGCTACAATAGTACCTATAAATAACGCTAACATGTGCCAAGCTTCTGGGGTCACGCCAGCAGGTACAGGAATAACAAACCAGATGATCAAGCCTGCTAAAATAGCAATGGCCGTAGGTATAGGTTTAAAAGGCATAGCGCACTCACTTGACGTAGTTTTAAATATAAAAAAACCTTAAAGTCTATTAGGTTTTTTGAAATGAAGCCTAGTTGTATACTGAAGTAATTATAAACTAACTTTATATTTAATATAAAACCACTTTGTTACTAATGATTTTTTAATATAAAAAAAAGAGTATGTTGTCAAACATACTCTTCGATGACAAAACTTTAAAATAATATACTTATAACAATTTGACTTATTTCAAGCCGCCTAAACGACTAGATAACTGACCCATAATTTGATCAATCTCTTGATTGGCCTCAGCTTCATTATCTAAGTTGCCATTAGGAGTGAGCTGATTCATCACCTCAGGTAACAGCTCAGCCAGTCCTTGACGAACCTCGCTGTCATTTGCACCCGTATGAGCCGCCACTTGCTGAATCTCTTGCTCATCAAATAAGCGACTAATCTCATTAGGATCGAGGTTCTCGTTCTGCTCGCTGTTACTCATCCAAGAGCGTGCTTGCTGCTCATGACCCATACCGGTTATTTTGGACAAAGCCCCACCCAAACCGCCATTGCGTTGTACCCAGCTGAGCACCATTGGCATTAAAGCTGCTACTAGCATTCCTTTACCACCGAAGTCGCCTCGGCTTTTCTGCCCACCACCTAATACGCTACCTAAGATATCACCGAGCCCACCTGCGCCTGCGTTCATACCGCTGCGTTGATTACCACTCAGCATACCGCCCAATCCCCCGACGATGTCATCTAACCCAAAACCTTTGTCCTGTTGGCGTTCGTATTGTTGCGGGTTATAGCCCCCTGTTTGACCACCACCGCCAAGCACACTCCCTAATATGTCACCAAGCCCACCTGTACGACGTGGATTCACACCTTGATTGACTGGATTGCGCTGAGCATCATTGGGATCCATAGCGCTGCGAGCGACTTGTGCTACCAAATTTCCTAGTAAACTCATAACTTTATCCTTATGTTATTCATATAATATAGAATGCTGTTCATAGTTAAGATAGCAGATATTGCGAGGTTTCTAGATAGGCGTTTTGTTATGAGCTTTGTACATGAGTGACGGTAGCTAGTATGTTTATTGCTTGCCATTGCGTAGGTGTCATCTGATCGCGAAATATCGTGATAGAGAGTAATTTTGATCGAGGTTCTACGACTTTGAATTGCAAATGTATTAATAACTGATAACGTTGTACGCTGATAAGTTCCGCTTGCCATAAAGCATCACCGCGACTAGTATGCATTAGCAGCTGCCAGCCTTGATTTAAGCGCTGGCTAAGCGGAGGCTGGCTTAAATGCAGTACTATCGGCCGTGATAAAGCGAGATAGCTGACCACAAGCGCTGTTACTATAAAGACAAATAAGTACTGCCATAAGGATAGTTGAGCAAACAAAGCTAATAGTATTAACGTACCAATCAAAGTAATGTAAATCAATAAGCGTAAATAGCTCCTAGCTTTGACGGCAGCATCAATACGTAGAGAGGTCATAAGCGCTATATCCTTATAGTCCATTGAACCTTTATTAAGAGTCCATTTTAGACAAGCCATCATAATAAAATATTAGCCACTATAGCGCCATTATTAATACGACTATAAACCCTTACTATGACGCCATGTCTTGATCTTATTGACCAGCTCCCATACGGCTTTGTCCTCAGGCTGAGACTGATTGGTAAAATAATCAAGCAAGTCTGGGTCTTCATAAGTCAGCATTTCGGCAAACACTAATTGCTCAGCTGGTATCGCGTGTAAGTACATCTCCTTAACATAAGGATCAATATAAAAATCTAACTCTTTGAGACCACGACGCGCTTGATAAATAATCCGCCGCTGCTCAATGGTTGGCTCTGGCTGGCTTGGTTGCTGATTTTTCAGGTGAGTTGTAGTCATAAATAACGCTCTCAATATAGTAAAAATTAAAGTCAGCTAGTCAAACAGCTGTATTTTATTAGTCTCAATGGTTATCTTTATTATAAGTCGCCAACTGTTGCCATAATGATGTTGACTGTTGCATCATAGCGACATTATGGGTGCGAATTATACTAGCGCCTTGTTGCAATGCTAGCAGTCCTGCGGCAGTACCCGCAGCATCACGCTCTTGGGCTTGCGTATCGACCACTGTTGCAACACCACTTCTGTGTAGTACTTCTGCCAAAAAGCGCTTGCGTGAAATGCCAAACATTATAGGAAAACCAAGCGCTTTTAAGCGATCAAGCTGAGTCAATAAAATACAATGATGTTCGTAAGTCTTGGCAAAACCAAAGCCTGGATCAATAATTATCTTATCACGTTTGACCCCTAATGCCGTCACCTCTTCAATACGATTATTCAGTTCAGTACTGACCTCAAAGATAACATCTTTATAGTGCGCCAAATCATTCATCGTCGTCGGCTCACCACGCATATGCATCAGCATAACGGGTATATCTAGGTTTGCCGCCATGAGCGCTGCACCGTCACGTTTGAGCGCGCGCACATCGTTCCAGATGTCTGCGCCTGCTGCAAAAGCACTTTGCATAACAGATGGGTTACTAGTATCGATAGATAGCCAAATCTCATTGCCAAAATGGCTACGGATAGCCTCAACGACAGGCACTACTCGATCTATTTCCTCATCAGTCATCACAGCTTGCGCATTAGGGCGAGTTGATTCACCACCAATATCGATAATGCTAGCCCCTGCCTCCATCATCGTTTGGCAATGAGCCAGCGCTTCATCCACGCCATTGAACTGAGCACCGTCTGAAAAAGAATCTGGTGTAACATTTAAGATACCCATAATATGTGGCTGTGATAAGTCTAAAACCTTCTGACGACTCGTGACTGTATAGGCAGGTAAAGGGTTAAACAAGGGCATAATCAATCCTGTGTAGTTTTATATAAATACGAAGCCAACTTATGATATCAGTAAAGCTATACTAGCGCTAAGGCTCTCTCAACTTGGCTTGATTACTAAACATAAACTCAACTATCAGCCACAAAAAAGCCCTTTATGAAAAGGGCTTTTCCTACAAATAAGTTGATGTTAAAACTATACTCTACATCGCAGGTAATGGCGGCGGTATAGCAGTCGTCTTAGTATCATCTTTTGAGAGGTTAATCTCGTTATGCTGATACACTCTTGGTGGACGTGGTGCTTCACCTGCTAAGATGTCTTGCAACTGATCACGATCAATGGTTTCCCATTTCATCAAAGCATCAACCATCGCATGCATCTTATCTTTGTTGGCTTCGATCAGCTCACGGGCGATATCATACTGCTCCTCAAGCATGCGACGAACTTCATCATCGACCTTTTGCTGAGTAGCCTCTGAGATTGAGCGTCCGCCGCCACCAAAGTAACCTTGCGAGCTGTCATCATCTTCATACACCATGATACCAAGCGCATCAGACATACCATACTTAGTGACCATCGCTCGTGCCATTTTAGTGGCACGTTCAAAGTCATTAGAGGCACCAGTCGACATCTGATTGATAAAGACTTCTTCAGCGATACGACCCCCAAATAAAATAGCAAGATCGCTTAGCATTTTAGACTTATACATACTGGTTTGATCGTGCTCAGGTAGCTGCCAAGTGACACCAAGCGCAAAGCCGCGCGGCATAATAGTCACTTTGTGCACAGGATCAGTACCTGGTAGTAGTTCCGCAACTAGCGCATGGCCCGCTTCATGATAAGCAGTAGCACGGCGCTCCTCTTCACGGATGACCATAGATTTACGCTCAGGACCCATGTATAGCTTATCTTTAGCATCTTCAAAGTCATTCATATCGACGCTACGTTTACTACGACGAGCGGCAAACAGGGCAGCTTCGTTCACTAGGTTTGCCAACTGTGCGCCAGTGAATCCAGGCGTACCACGCGCGAGCGAATTGGCATCAACACCAGTGGTATTTGGCAATTTACGCAGATGCACTTTTAAGATCTGCTCACGACCTTTGATATCTGGTAAACCTACTTGCACCTGACGGTCAAAACGACCTGGACGTAGCAAGGCTTTGTCAAGAACATCAGCACGGTTAGTCGCTGCAATGACGATAACACCTTCGTTACCTTCAAAGCCATCCATCTCAACCAATAACTGGTTCAAAGTCTGTTCGCGCTCATCATTACCGCCGCCCATACCTGAGCCACGATGGCGACCTACGGCATCAATCTCATCGATAAAGATGATACAAGGTGCACTTTTTTTGGCTTGCTCAAACATATCACGAACACGCGAGGCACCAACACCGACGAACATCTCAACAAAATCTGAACCTGATATTGAAAAGAACGGTACTTTAGCTTCACCAGCGATCGCGCGAGCTAGTAGTGTTTTACCAGTACCTGGTGGGCCTACCATCAAGATACCACGTGGAATAGTTGCGCCTAATTTAGTAAATTTATCAGGATCACGTAAGAACTCAACCACTTCGACAACTTCTTCTTTAGCCTCTTCACAACCAGCTACGTCATCAAAGTTAACTTTGATCTGATCTTCGGTGAGCATCTTGGCTTTTGACTTACCAAAGCTCATAGGGCCGCCACCTTTACCGCCAGCGCCACCTTGCATATTGCGCATAAAGAACAGAAACAGGCCAATAATCAATAGAATAGGAAAGCTGGCAATTAACAGCTGCATCAATACACTTTGACGTTTTGGCGCTGTACCTTCGATATTGACTTGGTTTTCACGCAATAACGGTAATAGCTGTTCATCTGCTACCGCAGGGCGAATAGTCTCAAATGTTGATCCGTTTTTCTTCTCGCCAGTGATTTGCTCACCGTCAATTTCGATGCTAGCTACTTGGTTTTCTGACACTGCAGTCACAAACTCAGAGTAGTTAAGGCTATCAGGCTCAGTTGACTTATCGAAGCCACTGAATACCAGCACCAAAACGCCGATTACCACCAGCCACAATAAGGTATTTTTTACCATGTCGCTCACTAGTTTCCCCATCCCTTACTTATTGGTGTGTCAGTTTGACACGTGACGTCTGTAACCTATTAGGTTTCATCAGACGACTTTGCTTAAAATAGATAATAAAAACAAAGTTAATATACCATGTTATGTGGTTTTAACCCGCATTATTCAAGCATAAACTCATATTATTCAGTTAACTATTGTAGCAGTTTCAAACGACTGTAGATACTTGCCTACGCTGATGTCATAAGACAAAAAACCCATCATAACCTATTGAAAACATTAAAAATATAAATTATTTGGTTGCTATCCAGAATATCTCTTTGGAGCGCGCACGTGAAGCGGCAGGCTTTATACTGCGTACTTTACTAAAATCTTTTTGCATCTGTTGACGTAGCTCTTGCATGCCTACGCCTTCAAATACTTTCATAATCAAAGCGCCACCACTAGGTAGCGTGGCCAAAGCAAACTCCACTGCCAACTCACACAAGTAAATCATCCGCGGCTGATCCACTGCGCTATTGCCTGCGGTGTTAGGCGCCATATCAGACAATACGACATTCACTTGCTTGTTACCGACCTCGCGCATAATACTGTCGAAAACCTCAGCTTCACGAAAGTCACCCTGAATAAAAGTAACATCAGCTAAAGCGTCCATGGCTAAGATGTCAGAGGCGATAAGTGTACCCTTCTCACCAACTAATTTGCTCGCAACTTGTGACCAGCTACCAGGTGCACTACCTAGATCGACTACGGTCGCCCCTTTAGTAATAAGATTGGTTTTTTCATTGATCTCAAGCAGTTTATAAGCGGCGCGCGCACGATAGCCATCTTTTTGCGCTTTTTGTACGTAATGGTCATCGATATGCTCTTTTATCCAAGCACGGCTACTTTTTGTCAGTTTCTTATTGTCAATGCGGGTGGCCAAAACATTTGCTCCTGTTATACTTCTATAGCTTTACAGCTTTTTGCGAGCTGTGCTATTTACTGTGTGCTGCTCATTGATAGCTAATAGCTTTAAAAGCCTATATTAAGATCGTATTAAAGCATCATTTAACAGCTTTATTAGGCGTGAGCGTTTATAATAGATTCAAGACAATCATTTTAACATCATCATGATTAAAATCGTGCACAATACTGCCGATTTAATCCCAGATATGTTTTAGACAAACTGATTGTTAATTTTTAATTTGATAACGCTTAGGAATTTTATGCAACTCGATAACGCAACTATTAAACGCCTAAAAGGTATTGGTCACGAGCTAAAACCAATAGTCATGATCGGTAATAATGGTGTTACGCCAGCGATCACTGAAGAGATTGATCGTGCTTTGAGCGATCATGAGCTTATAAAGGTAAAACTACCAGCAGGAAGTAAGCACGAACGCGACTTGGTTTGTACTGAGCTAGCGGTTGCTGCTAAGGCTCAACTGATCCACACTATCGGACGTATGGCATTATTACTACGTCAAAATCCGAATGCCAACCCAAAACTGTCAAACTTAGCTCGCCATGCCGAGTAGCTTTAGTTTGACTATATAAGTAGATAAGCAAAGAAGGCTGCGAATGAATATCGTGGCCTTTTTTATCGACTATCATCCTACGTATTAGCTATGAAAGAAAAATTATCATGAGCCAACGCTTCAAACTACAGCTTGCTATGGATGGCTTGTCAATAGCTGCGCGACAGCTCAACATACCTGTAGAGCAGTTACAACTTATCCGAGTTATAGTTGATATATCGCTTATTCAACCGTCAACGCTGGCGCTAACTTATCAAATTCGATTACCCAATAGCCGTCTGGCGAATGTATTTGACTGGCCACAATGGCAACAAGATCAAGTCAGGTTTATCGATTATCTATGGGAGCAAACTTGTCTAGAGTGTTTTATAACGGGCGCTAACCCATCAAGTGATATCGACCAAACCACCCATTATATCGAGATTAATGCGAGTCCCAATGGACGCTACGCGTTATATCAATTTGCAGATTACCGTCAGCCTGACTGTATGCCGCCTGTGCCCTTATATAAAGCTAATAGTGACGAGCAGGCTAGTATAAATTGGATAGCTCATTTACCCTTGAATCGTTTTCTTAACACAAGCTCGCTTAATGTAGCTCAGTGTCCAAAAGTGACGCCCAACTCTTTGTCTGCACTGATGTTCACAGCTGTCTATGACTATAAACGTAGCTTTACTATCGATTTGGATCAATTGCCCCGAAGTTTACTTGCTAAGGGTATTGAGCAGCTGCACCCTTGCGTGATTCTTTACTTTGATAGCGTCGCTTTATACTTTGCAGCAAAGCACGCCTCCCCACCTGATTTTCATCAAAAACACTATTGGACAAACTTTAAGCCGTAAAATTATCATTACGGTCTAAACTACCGTGCATATTGCAAATAAAACCTAAAGCATAAGCATAAAAAACTCAGTAATACCATTCTAAGGCATTACTGAGTTTTTAGAGTGCTACCATCTTAGCTCATTATTCAGCCATAGCTAGATAAATACCACGATCTGAGGCATCATCAACGTATTGAGAATCGCGCCATGTAGTATAGCTATAAGTACCACTATACGGGCTAATGCTCTTCTGACGGAAATCTGATACCCAGTCCGTACCATCAAATATTTGGATATGACCATGTGGACGGCTTGAGGTACGGTTGTAAACAACAACATCACCTACTTGAGGTTGCATATCATTACTGATCTTAGTAAAGCCTGCATTGCTAAGCGTACCGCGAGTGGCATACTGATAAGCTGAAGGATTAGGAGTGAATTCATAACCTGCAGATTGCAGCGCTTTACGCACATAACGTGCACAGTAACCAGAGCTTCTAGAGAGCGCTACGCGTGAAGCACGAGCAGCAGCGATAGCAGGAGCTGAATTGCTATCTGGGATACTATTACTGATTTTTTGCTGGCGCTCATAAGATAAGCGACTGGTCAATGAGGCTAACTGATATTCTTTTTGTTTGGCATGAGCACTAAGGTTATCGATAGCTTGACTAATCTCGTCATTGCTAGAGACATAGGCACCACTATTAGTGCTATATATATTTTTGACAGAACCGTAATTTTGAGAGATAGAGCTATTAGTGATGGTATGACTCAAGGTATTGTTCGGTTGAAAGGTTGTTTCTACAGCACCGTTAGCCTGTGCTATGCCCATTCCCAATACTGACAAAATCAATAAAGCTTGTTTCATAAATTTACTACCTATTGTTAATGCAAGATTGCTCATCATCCATGACGAACATCAATTAATTTAGAGGATATAATCATCAAACAAACATGATAAAATCCTAGGTCAAGCAGTAAGCTCTTTAATCTTCAATGGAACATGGCATCATTACCATCATATTTATCCATCTCACAAATAGCTTACGATATATCTTAAAACCTTGAATAATCAACTCTATGATTATGCAATGCTTAGCAAACGAGTCTTCATCATGTCTAACAAACAACCTAATCAGCTCGCCAAACTTATCGATCATCAAATTTTTGCTGGTAGCGCACTACCTCAAACCCTTGCTGATAACATGCGTCTTTATGTAAAGGCGACTAATGAGCTAAAAGAGCTGTTAATAGACTGTTTACCTGATGAAATACTTGAAAGCTGCTGGGTAGTAGGTCTAACCTCTGAGAAACTAACACTGAGTGTGATTTCTACTACTGCTGCCAACCATATCCGTTATTTACAAAAGTCATATCTAGAAGTGTTAACAAAGCAGTCTTTGACCTTTCAACACCTTAATCAAATTCAGGTGATAGTAGCTAAGACATCTCAACCAAATATGACTTCTCAAGCACTCTCTTCAGTCTTATCGGAATCGTCTAAAGCTCATGAATATAAAGCCCTGACCCCGAACACAAAACGGACTATAGCACAGGCAATAGAGCATGTCACCACTGATAAAAACCTCAAAAACGCTCTTTTAAGACTCATTAATGACTAAAACTTACTACCTTACAATGTAAAGTTATGTAAATAAACTATAAAAAAGCTGACTGAAAATACAACTTTTAGCGGTTTTTATCCAAAAAAAAGTCTGAACACCTTTATATGCATAATATGAATATAAAGGTGTTCAGACTTTTTGCTTCTTCAAGCTCTTATTTTACTAAGGGTTGGAATGGATGATAATCTAGCAATTATTGAAATAATGACAGCAAAATGACAATTATCGCCGTCTACTATGTAATATTACGTAATTGTTGCGATACATCCTGTATATTCGTGTACTTATCCCTTAACCATTGTATTAGTCAGAGGTAAATATTCGATAGGACAGCTTACATTGTCATAAAAAGTTACAATTTCGTAGCAACTTTCATCAGACAGCACTTCCCGAACGAGTAAATTATTCAAAGCATGACCTGATTTATAAGCATTGAAACGGCCCACTATCGGATAACCAATAAGATATAAGTCGCCCAAAGCATCTAAAATTTTATGGCGAACGAACTCATCAGCAAAACGCAGTCCTTCAGCGTTAAGCACTTTTGATTCATCGATAACTATGGCGTTATCCATGCTACCGCCTAGCGCTAGATTGTTCTTACGTAAAGCTTCAATATCATTTAAAAAGCCAAAGGTACGTGCGGAGCTTAACTCTTCGATGAAGTTTTGGGTAGAAAACTGCAATTGTGCATGTTGATGATCTTTGTCAAAGGCTGGATGATCAAAGTCAATTTCGAAATTTAATTCAAAACCATCATAGGGACGAAGCTCTGCCCACTTGTCATCTACCCTCACCTTCACAGGTTTAATAATTCTTAAAAATTTCTTTGGCGCGTCTTGCTCTACAAATCCAGCTTGTAATAACAACCCTACAAAGGGTGAGGCACTACCATCCATGATAGGTATCTCGCTTGCTGATACTCGAATGAGCAAGTTATCAACGCCTAGACCTGCAACCGCGCTAAGCAGATGTTCAACCGTTCCTACTCGAGTACCGCCAAAGACTAGATTGGATGACATCATAGTGTCTTGAACCAAAAAAGCACTAGCTGGAATAGCAACACTATCTTCGATGTCTGAGCGCTCAAATACTACACCAGTATCGACAGGCTGAGGATAAAACTCTAAATTAACAGACTCGCCACTATGCAGACCTGTACCAGTAATTGATATCGCTGTTTTTATAGTTCGTTGATTCATGGCTACTCTCACATATTTTGTTACAATTACCCTAGTGTACCACTAGCCAATAGCAGTTCGCTATAGGCAAAAATTACTGATTTGTTTATTTATTATGTAAACTTATTTAATTGTTATTATTTTTTTAACAATTGAAAGGCATTTATAATTAGTATTAGAAGCTATTTTTTTTGTATGATTTGAATGAATCGTTCCTTATATACTTTAAATTCAATATCATACAAATAATCAAGACAAGAAAAAGCCAGCTCTATATAGCTGGCTTTTTTTCAAAACAAATGACGTTAATAAAAAGTTTCAGTAGCCATTAAATTATTAAATAATAGTTATAAGTAACATTCTTGATAATATTTATGATTTCATTTCTCAAAATCAACTCTATCTGTTTTGCTGGCGTCTCAAATAGTCCTGAATACTATTGGTTTGAGTAGGTCGCTTCTCTTGCTCTGAGCTTGGGCGAGCAACATTATTTTGAAACGACTGCGCCTTTGATTGCTTTTGACTATTTAAAGCACTGGTGTGCAAGTTAGGATCAACCGCTTGATTACTAGTAGCAGAAGGGACTGGTTGTACAGTTTCAGACCCTGATTGCTCATTCAGAGTCAGTCCAGTAGCTATAACAGTGACATGAATATCGTCACCCATATCTTCGTCTATCACTGAACCATAGAAAATATCAGCTTCATCCGTATCAGTAATAGCCTCAACGATCTCACTGATTTGACTAAACTCTTCTAGTGATAAAGATTCAGAAGACATAACGTTGACGATCAAGCCTTTAGCATTCTCTAAACGCAAATCATCAAGTAACGGTGATCTGATCGCTTTTTCTGTTGCTTGACGAGCACGATCATCGCCACTAGCGCGACCGATACCCATCATAGCATGGCCTTTGGCGGTCATCGCTGTACGGATATCGTTGAAATCAATATTAATGACGCCTTTGCTCGCGATAGTCCCAGCAATACCTTGTACAGCATGCAACAACACATCATCTGCCTTTTTAAAAGCGTCTTGCATTGAGATGTTACCGTAGATACTCATTAGCTTGTCATTGGGAATAGTGATAATAGAGTCGACAAAATTGGTAAGCTGCTCAATACCAGCTTTAGCTGCTTTGATGCGCTTACCGCCTTCAAACTTAAAGGGTGTGGTCACTACAGCAACAGTAGGTACTTCCATCTCTTTAGCAATACGAGCGATAACAGGAGCTGCACCTGTACCAGTACCGCCACCCATACCTGCCGTAATGAATACCATATCCGCGCTTTCGAGTAAGCTGCGAATCGCATCCTCTTCACTCTCAGCGGCTTCACGTCCTACTTCAGGGTTAGCACCCGCACCTAAGCCACGGTTGCTCTTGGCACCGAGCTGTAGTTTATGCGGCGCAGTCAGACGATCAAGTGCTTGTTTATCTGTATTAGCGCAGACAAACGTCACTCCTTGAATACCTTGCTGTACCATGTGCTCAACGGCATTACCGCCGCCACCGCCGACCCCGAATACGATAAAACGAGCTTGACCATTAGATTGCGAATGATTGTCATCTGGCATGGTGTATTTTGACATAAATAGGTTTCTCCAGTTGCAGATAGCATAATGATCGATAGGTAATGACGCCTAAAAAACGTGTTATCGACTGACTATATGTAAATATATTAAATAAAATAAAGACTAATTGTCTACAAGATTTTTTTGAGCATACTATTAAAGCGTTGACCAACACCGCGAAATGCATTCTTCACGCGTTTTTGCTCAGCCGCTTCCGGCTCACTTTGCTCACTATGACGAAACTGCTCACTTTGACTATATAACAAAGTACCAAAAGCGGTCTGATAAGCACGATCGTTGACTTGCGTATTCAGCTGTTTGAAAGAGTCTTCATTTTCAAAGTGGTTATAAGCGCTGATAGCAGGATGAGTATTCGTCATTACTACTGGCATCTTTAATAGCTTTTTAGCGAAAGGAACCATGCCTTTTATAGCACTACCACCACCTGTCAATACAAAACCGCGATCAATATAATGTAGCAGATCGGCATCATGAAGCTGACGCACTATTTCAGTAAATATTTGCACATAACGCGCTTCAATAATCTGCGCTAAACTATAAGTATGTACATTCAGAGCATCTGCCGCTCCCTGCGTCTTATAAAGAAAGAACACGCTAGGATCTATACTAGGCACATCAACAGTACCATGTAATTTTTTTAGCTTTTCAGCCTCTATCATAGAAATACCAAAATCTGCTGATATATCCATGGTCACCGCATGACTACCGCTTGGCACGCAATGAGTAAAAATTAATTTGTTTTCTTTATAGACACAAATACTAGTTGTGCTGGCGCCAATATCGATTAAGCAGACGCCTTGCTGACGCTCTTCATTTATGAGGCTGTATTCAGCACTGGTTATGGCATCAAAAACCACATGATCAACACCAACATCACAGCTTTGCAGTAGTTTTTGAATATTTTGGCGACTGACCACTGGTAGCATCATCATATGATACATAACGGTGATGTCTTTAGCCAACATCTCCATAGCATCATCAACGATAGTGTCCTGCTCATCGACATAGATGCCTTGTTGACAGCAATGCATCAAATAATAGTCAGGAGGTAAGTCCTTGGATTTGGCATTAGACAAAGCTTGTACCATATCTTTTGCCGCGACTGTACCGTCTTCAACAGCGACTTGTCCTATACTGTTTTTACTGGATAGCTCAGGTGTTGATAAAGTTAACCAAACGCTGTGCACCCGACAATTAGCAGTATCTTCCGCGTCTTGAATAGCTTGTTTGATGGCGCTTTGCAGACGTTCACGATGTATGATCTTACCTTGATAAAAGTCATTACTTTTGACTTGTCCAACACCCATAATGCGAATGTCTTTTTCGGACACAACACTACCTATCACCACATAGACTGCAGTGGCACTTAAATGAACAACGACTAGATTTTCAGTATTTTTCATGTTACCAGACAAATTATCATAAAACAGGAGACCATATGACGTCTCCATTAAATCATTAAAACGAACGTTTAAAGCCTTTAGAATAGAGCAAACTTATTTACAAATAATAAATCTAACAATTCAGTCATTAACTGGGTGTTATATAGCGACTATTATTATAGATATTATATAAAAACAAAAGTATAAAAATCCAAAACTTAGGCCATAAATATTAAGGCAAAGGTGCTACAGCTTCTAGCACTGGTTCTGCATTAAGCTCAACATTATGCCAAGCGATAGTAAAACCATTCTTATAACGCAAATCTACTGACTGAATGTTCTCACGACGACTGCTCAATTGACTTGCTAACAGCTGACTGAGATTAAGCAGTTTTTGCGCCGTATTTTCGTTATCGACAATCACTCGCAAACCATTATCAAAACGTATTAGCCAAGTCATACGTGGCGTCAAAATAATATCTTCTACCTGCATGTCCAAAGGAGCATACCAGTCATTTATCTGCTGCATTTGCTGCATAATAACCGGTGCTTGACTCACCTCACCTTGCAGATTTGCAAAACTTTGCTGCGTCAAATCCTTATTATCTACTGGAACAAAAACCTCGCCTTTAGCATCTACTAAGCGCTCAGTGCCAAAGTTAGCAACAGCTTGTTTGGGTAAGGCAGTAATCACTATGCCCTGTTGCCAGTCACGAGTGACACTCACTTGATCGACCCAAGCCATACCTAAGACGATATCACGTAGAGCTTGCAGGTCAGTCGTAAAAAAGCTACTGACTATCTGCTGATCCATCGCTTGCTGTAAAATCTGATTTTGACTGACTGTCAGACCTTTAGTACTTACCAGAACTGCTGCTGGCGGTGCATCGCGTAGAGCCTTGGCACCCATCAGTAATATCAATAGTAACAAGCCGATAACCAATGCTGTAAAAAAGTACTTAGCAGATGTTGGTAGAGAAAATCTAGACTCTTGGCTAAGACGATCATCACTCATCAAGTCACCCAATTCATTGACAGCTTGAGTCATGATAGTAGTCGTCCCTATATTGCTTTAACTGTAGTGTGTATTTGTTTCTGATTATTCAATATTAAAACATATAACTGATGCTATAAATTCCTAACTAAAACAACCTAAATATAAGGCCTGTCATTCTGAAATCAGCTGACATTAAAGCTAGTAAAATATAAAAACTAAATCAGTCATGACTATTGCTAGGCTTTGATTTTATGGTAAATATTAAAAATTGGCATATCATATGCTTAACTATTAAAATAAGTCAATCGTTATGAAATAAATTTCTAATCTCAATCTTAATGTTAACGTATTTTATCGCTAAACAATAGCTCAAGCCGCGCTAAGACTATTGAATTTACACAAGTTTACATGTTGCTGTTTTATAGCAGCTTCCCTGAGACATTATAGATCAGACCGTTTGCGCTAAAATATGCCAGCATAAGTGCTCAAAATCCATACCGCGAGCTTTGGCTGCCATCGGTACTAAGCTATGACTGGTCATACCAGGTACAGTATTAATCTCAAGCAACCAAAAATTACCCTGCTGATCCTGCATGGCATCGACTCGGCCCCAGCCTTTGGCATCTACTGCCCGAAAGGCTGCAAGACTCAAAGCCTGCAAGTGTTGCTCCTCACTCACGCTCAAGCCACAAGGTATGTAGTAGCTAGTATCATTGCGATTGTACTTGGCTTCAAAGTCATAAAAGTTAGTGATATCGGCAGGCTCTAGGCGAATAACAGGATAGGCTTCATCGTCAATAATAGCGATGGTAAATTCGCGGCCCGTAATCCAGCGCTCAGCCATAACTGCATCGCCGCAGCCAATAGCCGTTGCATAAGCGGCTGGCAATTCATCAAGATGATTTACTTTAGTCATGCCGATGCTAGAGCCTTCATGCACAGGCTTTATAATTAAAGGCAATCCGAGCATATTGACCACTTGCTGCCAGTCTGTATCAGCGCTTAGTAGTGCAAAAGGCGCGGTTGAGAGCCCGCAGCCTTGCCATAACTGCTTGGTACGTACTTTATCCATGCCTAATGCTGAAGCCAATATACCAGATCCCGTTTGTGGAATATCTAGCCATTGCAACATCCCTTGTAGGACGCCATCCTCACCGCCACGACCGTGTAATACATTAAATACTCGATCATAATCGCGAAGCTCGGTAATGTCTTGGTGCTTAGGATCAAAATGAGTAGCATCGACACCTTTATTCTGTAGCGCTTGCAATACCGCTGCGCCACTGTCTAACGATACACTGCGCTCATTACTACTACCACCATATACCACAGCGACTTTGCCAAAGACACTAGCGTCTTGTACTTTGCTATCAGTGATAGACATCAGGCGTTTAGGATCTGCTTGACTAGTATGACTTTCACTCTGCTCAGTTTGTGCAGCAGTCGCTAAAGCGGGCTCTGGGTTCTCTATTGCTGCTGTAAGCTTATCAGTGCTGTGGTTATTACTCGCATAGTTATCACTTTTGAGCTCACTGACAGCACCATTAATATTGCTTAACTTGTCTTTATTATTTTGATCGCTCATAAAATAGCCTTTGTGTTTAATTTTAACTCTACGCTTTTTGTAGTTTTTATTGATAGACGAAATTAATGGTAAACGAAATTAATTAAGGTATAAGTCATTCTCAATTAGGTCAATAGCGATCTGCCCCACATTACCTGCCCCTTGAGTAATTAGCATGTCATTAGCTTTTAATAAACGCTGCATGGTTGCGGCAATATTGTCTTTATCCACAATAGTAGGCTCGACCTCACCTCGCAGGCGAATGCTACGCGCAAGCGATTTAGTATCAGCGCCTGTGATCAGACTTTCACCTGCTGAATAAACCTCTAGTAATAGCAGCTCATCGACACTTGAGAGCACTTCAACAAAATCGTCAAAACAGTCGCGAGTTCGGCTATAACGATGCGGCTGGAACATCATGACTAAACGCTTGTCAGGGAAGCTCTGACGCGCCGCTTTGATGGTAGCATCGACTTCTTTTGGATGATGGCCATAATCATCAATGAGTAGCACATCGCCACCATCAATAGCTATCGGCCCATGCTGCTCAAAACGACGGCCAACGCCTGCAAATTTTTGTAAGGCGCGTTTGATTGCCTCATCATCAACACCTTCATCGCTCGCCATAGTGATCGCAGCTAGCGCGTTATAGACATTGTGAATACCAGGTATATTTAGCGTCAAATGTAGCGGCTCATTGTCACGGCGCAAGACTGTAAAATGAGTCTTAGTACCTTCAAATACGACGTCAGTCGCCTGAACATCGTTAAAAGGCTCAAGGCCAAAAGTTAGTACAGGGCGACCGATATCATCAATCATCGCATATAACTCTGGGTCATCACCACAAACAACAGCTAAGCCATAAAAAGGCATATTTTGTAAAAACTGAATATAAGCGGCTTTCAATTTATCAAAGCTATTATCATAAGTTTCCATATGATCTTGATCAATATTGGTCACAATCGCTGCCATCGGATGCAAGGATAAGAAAGACGCGTCGGACTCATCAGCTTCAGCAACGAGATAGCGACTACTGCCTAATGCCGCATTTTTGCCTGAAGCATTAAGCTTACCGCCAATCACATAAGTCGGATCAAGCTTACCCTCAGCCATCATCATGGTTAGTAAGCTAGTCGTTGTGGTCTTACCATGTGCCCCTGCGACCGCAATCCCATGACGATAGCGCATCAGCTCACCGAGCATATCAGCGCGGCGTACCACGGGCAGTCGAGCTTTGAGCGCCGCTTCAATCTCAGGGTTACTACGATCAATCGCTGATGACACTACGATCACATCGGCATTAGCGATGTTTATAGAATCATGTCCAATAAATATCTCAATGCCGATGCGCGCAAGACGTTGTGTAACAACACTTTGATTAATATCAGAGCCACTGACTTTATAGCCTTGATTGTTCATTACTTCAGCGATACCACACATCCCTGAGCCACCAATACCAACAAAATGCAGATGCTGAATACGACGCATTTCTGGAATTTCAATCAGACGTTTGGGTAAGGCTTTTGTGGTATTTGGCATAAAAATCTCTTTATCAATTTAATAAAATATGACTAAATAATTAACTAAAAGCTAGGATTATAACGCTTGCCATATAATCTCGGCTACTTGTGTACTAGCACTACGATTAGCAAGAGCATGACCTTTTTGCGCCATCGCAAGGCAAGTTGCGCGATCAAGCGCTAGCAGCTCATCCTTTAGGCGCTCAGGGGTTAGCTCATTTTGTGGCAATAGTATCGCCGCTTCATGTTCAGTCAAAGTACGAGCATTGGCCGTTTGGTGATCGTCAACAGCATGAGGCAGTGGGACAAAAATAGCTGCAATACCGACATTTTGAATCTCAGTGACGGTCAACGCTCCAGCACGGCACACGATAATATCTGCCCAATTATAAGCGTCTGCCATATCACTAATAAACGGCTGAACGCTAATATCATGCACTCCTAAATCTTGGCTATCATAAGCCGCTTGAGTCGCGGCCTCATTATTTCGTCCGCACTGATGACGTACTGCAAAGCTCTTATCTATCAGCGCTAAAGCTTTTGGCACTGTTTCATTGAGCACTTGTGCACCAAGCGAGCCGCCGACGACTAATAAGCGCAGTGGCGACTGATCGCTAACATCGTAACGCAAAGCTGGCGCGGCTACGCCTGTTATCGTATTACGCACAGGATTACCGACGGTCTCAAGCTTTGCATTACTTTGGCTATTACCAAAAGTATCTTCAAAGGCTTGTAGAACCTTTGCAGCGATTTTGGCTAAATAGCGATTACTCATGCCAGCGATAGCATTTTGCTCATGAATAATCAGCGGCGTACCTGTCATTCGCGCGGCAATACCGCCAGGCGCACTAACATAACCGCCAAAGCCTACAACAATATCAATATTATTACTGCGTATAATTTTGACAGCGGCCATGGTCGCAGACACTAGTGTCACGGGCATTTTCAACAGGCGTCCAATACCTTTACCGCGTAAACCTTGCATAGCAATAGGATGAAAAGCATAACCAGTAGGCTTGACTAAATCATTCTCCATTCCCGCCTCAGTCCCCAGCCAATGAATGACCGCCCCGCGGCGAGTTAGCTCTTCGCTCACGGCTAATGCTGGAAACACATGACCACCAGTACCCGCTGCCATCATCAATACATTTACTGTCTTCATAAAGCTGTGCCTGTCTTATCTTTGGACTCTTCAAGAGGGTAAATAGCTACTGGTTACCCATGCGCTAGCGCCTACCAAAACTCGCTTAGTATAGAGTAAAATACTAAAAAATATATAGCGTTTTTAAAGCTTACTAACTATTTTTTAATGCAAGTTAATACAAGTCTTATCATTATCCTAGCTGCTGCTGACGCATTTCCACTGCAAGGATAAAATCTGCAGCAATATCGGTGCCGCACTGATCGTCAATCTCACGTACGCACGTCGGACTAGTCACATTGATCTCAGTGATACGACCACCGATGAGATCTAAGCCTACGAACATCAGACCCTTTTCTTTGACGATAGGCGCGACCACTTGCGCGACTTTACGCTCAACATCAGTTAGCGACATTGCCACGCCGCTACCACCTGCCGCTAGATTACCACGAGTTTCGCCCTTAGTTGGAATCCGTGCTAAGCAGTAATCTACCACTACCCCATCGACGATCAACACACGCTTATCGCCATCGACAATCTCAGGTAGATAGCGCTGTGCCATAATCGGTAGAGTCTCAAGCTCCGTCAGCACTTCAATAGTCACGCCAATATTTGGGCTATCAGCTGTCAAGCGGAAAATACCCGTGCCACCCATACCATCTAAAGGTTTGACAATAACGTCTTGTTGCTCAGCAATAAACTGACGGATATGCGCCTGTTTGCTAGTCACAATCGTAGGACTCATATACTCGCTAAACCAAGTAGCAAATAGCTTCTCATTACAGTCACGTATCGCTTGTGGATCGTTCACCACCAGCACGCCAGCGGCTTTGGCATGATCGAGCATATAAGTGGCGTAGATAAAGCGCATATCGAACGGTGGATCTTTGCGCATTAATATCACATCGTAATCGCTGACTGGCAAAGTCGTTTTTTCACTTAACGTATAAAAGTTATCAGGATCACGCTGCACGGTTACTGGCTGCGCATCTATCTTTAATTGCCCGCGATCTAGCCACAAGTCATGAATCTGACAATAGCCTAGCGTATGCCCACGGTCCTGCGCCGCCCACATCATCGCCAGACTAGTATCTTTTTTATAATTGATACGCTCGATAGGATCCATGATAACTAGTATATTCAAAGCTTTAGAAGACTTCGCAGCAGATTGTGACATAACGGACTCGCTAAAATTAGTAATAGTGAATAAATGATCTAATAAATAAGTAGAAGATTTAATAAAATACGGTGAAAGGCTTTATTGCCAACTACACGCCATATTGTTGACGATAATGCTGCATTTTTGCGAGTTGCGTAGCATTGCTATCATCCGCTAGATAGACGATCAAATCGTCCATATCGACTAAGGTTAATACTGGAATCTGTAAGCTTGACGCTAGCTCTTGAATGGCTGACTGCTCGCCTTGGCCTTTTTCCTTACGATCTAAAGCAACAATAATGCCTGCTACTGTCGCGCCTGCTTGCTGTAAGATATCTAACACTTCACGCATGGCAGTCCCTGCGGTGATGACATCATCCAGTATCCAAACTGACTTACCGCTTACATCAGTGCCGACTAGATTGCCCCCTTCGCCGTGGGTTTTGGCCTCTTTACGATTATAGCCCCACTGAGCATTGATGCCATGATGTAGCCATAACGCCTGCGCAGTTGCAGCGACAAAAGGAATACCTTTATAAGCGGCACCAAAAATCACCAGCTCCTTATGCTCATCTTTATTGTTAGCTACTTGCTGCTCTGCTAACGCTGCGGCATAACCACTCGCTAATAATGATAGCATCTCACCTGATGCCAGCAGGCCTGCATTAAAAAAGTATGGGCTAATGCGGCCAGATTTGAGTACGAACTCACCGAACTTTAATACTTTATTGTTTAAGGCCAGCTCAATAAAGTGCTGCGGTGAAAATGAAGCGTTTTGTATGGTTGTATCATTTTGAGAGGTTTGGGTAGTAGGCATTGGTGTTCCTGTGGACGATAAATAAAATATAAATGGCATAACTATTGTAAGCGGCTTAACTATTATAGACGAGGGCGACTAGCTTGACCAACCATTGATAGCGTAGTCTTGCATATTGGCATAACGCGATAGCAAACGACAACGTGAGGAGATATTAAAATAGCAATTATCCTTACTACTTATTTGTAGCTCCCACCCTAAATGATAGGCTGCGACAATAATATGACCGCTAAATATTCTGATTTGCCGATAGTGATGACTACTGGCTGGCACGTGATCTAATTGACTTAACAAATAGCTACGTACGTACTGGCAGATTTGCTCAGCACTATAACTTTTGTTAATGGACTTGCGCGTATCGCATTGCTGCAAGGCATGTACCGCTACGCTACAAGCCATAATATCAGTGGCTAAGCTGCCCACCCCAGTTTCAAAATCTTGTGGCTGTAATATCACCTGCCAGTCATCAGCGTAAATACTGTTGAGTAGCTCATCAGGATTATAGTTTTTTAGTAGGCTTTTAAACGATAAGGTTTTATCGGCAAGCTTAGCGTCTGCATTAAGCTTAGTTTTAGATTTGGAATTAGGTTTAGGCTGATAGTCTACAAAGCCAAAACGAGTCAAAGTAGGATAGCGTTGTATCGCTCGTTGAATGTCAGCCAAATCAAGCAAAGCCATTTGCTCGATATCAGCCAATAGCGGCTGAGTACTATTATTGTGATAAAAGCTCTCAGGTAGCTCGATAAGCTTTGCGGCACTCAACAAGGCTAAATGCTCAGCAAACGGTTGAGACGCCATCAATGACCATTTCGATAATCGTAACGGATCAGACTGCTGTAGCCGTGCTGCACTGCCATACAATCGGCGCAACTGGCTATTCACTCGCCGCGCAGGCTCTGGAATATTAGTCAATGAGCGTGCAGGATCAAGCGGTGTCTGCTTGGAGTCAAAGTTAGGATGCACAATAGCAGGCGGCTTTGAGTGTGTTGGTTTTACTGACTCAAGGCTATCTTCTGCTTGCTGATCTTCTACCCTATTTAAATGAGTATTAGTTAGGCGTTTATCAGAAGTAGATGGCTGAGTCATGGCGTCTCCATAGAGCATAAAATATAAAGTAATAAATCTTGATTGATTCTTGATTAATTGGGGCGTGCTACTGATGCTGCAAAATGTCATGATAGCCTACTTGCCAATCTGGAAACTCAAGCCAAGCTAACGGAATATTGCTATGTAAGCGTTTACCCGTAGTCGCTGTCTTTTGAGTGTCAATGTCAGGTGCAGCCTCCCCTACTTGCGCGCTTAGCCAAGTCATCAATTCAAACGTGGTCACTGGCAGATAATCCGTGGCAATATACAGCGGCTTAAGCAACTGGAGCGCATCAATCGTCAGTACTTTAGTGATAATAGTGACAAGATCGCTATCCATAACCCGATTGCTCCAAGCACTATGAGCGATAAGGTCTTTTTTGACCTCGCGAGCCTTACGCAAGCGCATCAAACGCTCGCGACCATAAATGCCACTGGGACGAATGATGATAGCTTTATCACCAAAACCTTGCTGTAGGGCTTGCTCGGCTTGCAAGATAACTTTTGAGGCATCGCGCTCAGGGGTTATAGGTACAGTATTCTCATCAATCCACTCGCCATTATCTTGACCATAAACGCCCGTGGACGAGATAAATACGACTCGCTCAAGCTTAGGTAATCGCTTAGCAAGATCAGCTAAGTGCTGACAAATACTTAAATAACTAGCATTATATCCACTAGTTGAATACTCATCAGGGGTGACAATGATAGCAATAGCGGTAAAGTCTTGTAGCTGCTCCGTGCTAAGCTTAAGCGCGTCAAGCTGGATAAACTTAGCACGATCATCAAGCGCATAATGGCTACGCTCACTACGAGCCAGTCCTGTTACATTGATTCCTTGATCGGCCAGTTTATTAGTCACAGGCAACCCTATGTCACCTTGACCGATAATTAATAACTGCTCAATACTTATATTAGTGCTCATATCAGTGCTCATAAATTATCCTTATTCTTATTATTTAGCGCTTACTACTATTTGAACACCTATTGCAAATCAATGTTTAGAAATAACGCATATAGGCTAAACTTAGATCATCATTGGCATCAACGCGATCTTGCCACTCGTAGCTGGCATTGATGCGTAGCGCTTGCTTTTTATCTATGTCATATTGTAGTCCAAGCGTGGCAATCGGTTGCCAGTAGCTGCCTTGCACATCCGCCTGATCGCTGCTGCCATGATACCAATACGGCAGCTGCAGTTCAGCCTGCGCTCGCATGCGATTGTTAATCTGATAGATACAGCCTGCATTGACTCCTACGCCTGCACGATAGCCTTTATTAATACCGCGCCCACCTTGCAGCGCACCTGTCGCTAGCGTATAACACAGCTGCGGCGGCATCTCGCCTGTCATCAGACCTGACGCGTCTGTACGCGGCATGCCAAATGCCCATGATTTGCCATATTCAAACGTCGTACTAGCAACCAAATGACCAGTGCCGCCTTGCTGTGAGCCATCATTGATACGAGTCGCCTCTATAGTTGCGCCCCATGTCTGACCCTTCTCGGCAGAGTTAACAGGATTATAAGAGCGCCCACGAAGCAAGGTAAAGTTCTGCAATTCAACGCTTTTTGGCTGATTGTCTTTATCGCTATCAGTATCATAAAATCGTAACGTCGCCGCAAGACCTTCTAAATCAAAGAACTGATCGAATCCTGCTGTGCGATCTAAGGTATCGTGAAAGCCTGCCCGCAGTCCGAAATCGATATAACTATTATCACCACTATTACCGATACCTATATGCGCGCGCTGTAAAGAATGGCGATCCAGCGGATTATTATCAGATGGTGCAATAGTCAATGGCGATAATGTTTTGCCATCAGCTGACATACTAGAAGATTTATTAAGATCCGCTGATTTTATAGTTTTAATTTTATCTTTATCTATCGTTTGATAACCAAACTGCTTGGAGGCAAGCTCGATAGCCTGATTAGCTTGATTAAGCTGAGCTTGACGTACGCTACTATCCGCTGGTGTATAACGACTGCTCGCTAACAGCTCTTCTTTTTCAAGCAAGTTGATCACATCTGAAGGAATCACCGCATAAGGCAATTTGCTTAATAGATGCTGATTAGGACGCACCACATCGATCAAACGCAATATCTCAGAGGCGCAGTTATCAGTAGCAAAGTAATAAGGTATTTTTAAATCCTTAGTTTCCCAAACATGCAGCATGATTTGTTGCACCTCGCTTGGCGTTAGCGCCAATTGATAAGTCCAAGTATCACGCTCGTCATCTTTTAGGTACTCAGCCAGCTTTTTGGGGTACGGGTCAATCTCAATCCGACTGTCATAGCCACCACTGGCCGCTTTTATAGCATAGAGCACAAAGTTATCGGCTGCATCGCCATCGACCGTATAATTAAGCGCATAGGCATGATGGATTTGGGTGAAATCTTTGCTACTTGCTGGTGAGTCAATACGTAATAGCGTATGACCAAAGGCGGAAATCGGATTGTCCAAATACTCTGCGGCAAACATAACCGACAGCTGCTGGGGTGCAAGTTCCGTCATCCAAGCATTGAGCTTTGGACAGTCGATTTGTAAATTAGTATCGTCTATATTTAAATGGTTCGTCAGCCACTGTACTCTCGCAGGAAAGCGACAAAGCACTGAATCATCCGCCGCGACTCGATTATTATTGATGGTAGGCGTCGTCAACTCTTGCGCTAAGGCAATCAAAGTCGCGTCCAGCTCAGCTGCTGAATCTTGCTGTCCATTAGCTGTTAGATAGAACGCTTTACTATCGATTAGACTTTTATTAGTATCTTTGGCAAGCAGCCCCTTTTTATCATCAATAAAATATAATAATCGTCGCCATGTTGTATGCTGAGCTAGATTGTCTGCTTGCGCTTGCTTACGCCAAATGTTTAATAGCTGCTCCGCATTAGCGGTTAAAATCTTACTGCTGGTCTGATCCATGGCTTGCGAATTTGGCGTAATAGCGCTAGCAGCAGCCATGGTAGGATTTAACTCAGCTTTCGGCTGTGCTTTATCTGACAGAGCGCCAGTTGTCACCACTGATTCTGGCGTTGGCAAAAACGCTTGCGCCTGCGCAGAGAGTAATAAAGCCGCTATAGCCAATGGCAAACGTGCGTAGTCGTTAAAAGCTTTTGGTAGCTTGATTGTCGATGGGCTGTTCTGAGTTATTGACATGACTTAATATCTCTTTTTTAATAAGGTCAGGTTTTTGATAAGATCAGATTTTATTGTGCTGCAAACCTTTTTATACCGCTGTTGCCTTCAATAATGCTATGAGCATTTATATACTGTTTCTAAAAACTATATACTACTTCTAAAAATCAATGAATAGAGAGTTTTATGTCTAATGCTATATCTAAGGCTTTAATGACTATCACCGACGGTCAATTATCTTCAGCTCACAAGTTGCCTTCACCCAATTGCAATACTCGCCCTGATGGCGTCACTATTGATACTATTGTTATCCATAATATCAGCTTGCCACCTGATGACTTTGGTGCCACAGATAGTCACGGCTTGCATTATGTCAAAGCCCTATTTACCAATCAGCTCGACTGGGATGCGCATCCTTACTTTCAGACTATTCGAGGGGCAGAGGTTTCTGCACATTTATTGATCGAGCGTGATGGCACTATTACCCAATTCGTCAACTTTAATGAGCGCGCTTGGCATGCTGGTAAGTCAAGCTACTTTGGGCGACCCAACTGTAATGATTATAGCATTGGTATCGAGCTTGAAGGTTCAGATTTTACGGCTTTTACCAATCAGCAATATGACGCGCTAGCTACAGTGATTAGCGCGCTATATAAAGCCTACCCTAAAACTCGCCGGCACTTAACCGGACATAGTGATATTGCACCAAATCGCAAGACCGATCCAGGGGAGCACTTTGACTGGGCACGGTTGCGGGGAGTGGTTGCTCAATTAGCTCAAACTACTTAGATCGTTAGACTCTATTTTTATATTGCTTGTACAGCTCATTCATTTATCTATGTTATGGATAGGTTATGAAAATGCTATAATCCGTCAGTTTTTGACACCCGTCAGTTATCAGACAAATTAGTGAATAGGTTACCATGGCAAAAAGTCGATTATTCCGTTCAACGATGGTGGTCAGTAGTATGACCATGCTCTCGCGTATTTTAGGCTTAGTGCGCGATATCATCTTACTAGGCGTGTTCGGTGCAGGAGGGCTGATGGATGCCTTTTTAGTCGCCTTTAAAATTCCTAACTTTTTGCGTCGCTTGTTCGCAGAGGGCGCTTTTAGCCAAGCTTTTGTGCCTGTATTATCAGAATACAAAGAAAAGTACAGTCTGCAACAAGTACAGGTTTTGGTGAGTCGTACCTCAGGCGCGCTGCTACTGATATTATCTATGCTAACGGTTGTGGTTATATTACTTGCGCCTTGGGTCGTGACTTTGTTTGCGCCAGGGTTTGCCGATCAGCCTGATAAATTCGCTATCACTGCTGAACTGCTGCGCCTAACCTTTCCCTATCTTTTATTTATTTCCATGACCGCCTTTGCTAGTGGTATCCTGCAAAGCTATGGCCGCTTTGCAGCACCGGCCTTTGCCCCTGTACTATTAAACCTATGTATGATCGGGGCGGCACTAGTATTTGCGCCAATGTTTGAGACCCCTATTATGGCGCTCGGCTACGCTGTTGCTATCGCAGGCCTATTGCAACTACTCATTCAACTGCCACAGCTATCGCAGCAAAAGCTATTAGTCATGCCTAAGATTGACTTTCAGCATGAAGGCGTCCGTCGTATTCTAAAGCTGATGCTACCTGCTATCTTTGGGGTGTCAGTTACTCAAATTAACTTACTATTGAATACCATATTTGCCTCGCTCATGATCGGTGGCTCAGTGTCATGGCTATATGCCGCTGAGCGTATGAGCGAGCTACCATTAGGGCTTATTGGCGTGGCTATCGGCACGGTTATTTTGCCTAGTCTATCCAAAAGTGAAGCACAAAAAGACGATGCTAACTTTAAGAGGACGATCGATTGGGCGGCGCGGTTAATTGTCATTGTCGGACTGCCTGCTGCAGCTGCATTATTTATGCTAGCGGATGTGCTAATGCAAGCGCTGTTTATGCGCGGTGAGTTTACCTTGCGTGATGCGCAAATGAGTGGTCTGGCGCTGCGTAGTATGGCAGGTGGCATCTTAGGATTTATGCTGATTAAAGTCTTTGCGCCTGCTTTTTTTGCGCGCCAAGATATCAGAACACCCGTCAAAATAGGTATTATTTCAGTATTTGCTAATATGATTTTTAGTGTGATATTCATCGGTATTTTCCATTGGCTTGAGATACCGTTACATGGTGGTCTGGCTCTAGCTACCACAGGCGCCGCTTTTGTAAACTCTGGATTACTGTATTATTTCTTACATAAACGTGATATTTTTCGTTTTGGTAGTCACTGGAAAAAGCTATTTGCGCAGTTTATAGGCTCAACACTGGCGATGATCGCGGCTCTGTACTTTATGATTCCTTACTTTCCAACGGATTCAGCCCAGTGGCAACGCTTAGTTGCGCTACTGATCATGTGCGCGGTAGGTGCATTGGTGTATGCTGTCGTCCTACTTGCCAGTGGATTTCGCCCGCACCAGCTCAAGCATGGCTAAACCAGCTTACTACATTAGAGATCTTAGGATTTATTATGAGAACTGATATTTTAAATGTGCAATATTTGCCCAAATTACTGACTGCTGTGCTAGTGAGTAGCAGTCTATTATTGAGCGCCTGTAATAATAATGATGTCAATGAGATAAATACTGACTCTACTATTGACAAGGTAGATACTGATGATATCGATACTAATAACACTATGGCTAGTGAGCCCAATGCTACGCTAGCTGATGAGGATCAAACTCTTGAGCCTGCTAAGCTTGTAGAAGAGGAAGCGGTAGATGTCAATGGCAATGCCGTTGATAGTAATGTTATCGACTCGACCTTTATCAACGCCAAGCAGCCCAGCTTAGTGACCAATCCTACTGAGGCTGGAACGCCAGAAGACACCGTCAAACAAGCGCTCGATACTTTGTATTATGGTGAGGTAAAAGACGCGGTCAATTACTACAGAGTTGATATCGATAATTTTGAACAAGAGCTTGCTAATACCCAAAGCGCCTTTCAGCAAACGGTCGAGAGTGTCACTATTACCCATACTCAGTATAGCGTCGATAAGATACGCGCCACCATTACTGGTGAGCTGAAGCTAAAAGGTCAAAGTGAGCCAGCACCTCTAAAGTATCAACTACGCAAAGTGGGCAAAGAATGGAAAATATTAGGTTAAGCGATCGCCGCTAAAAATAAGCTAAGTCGCTAAAGCTGTTGCAGCATTAGCGTTCACAGCGATACCAAGTATCACCACATCAGCGATAAACCCATCCATATCACAAACTTGCGGTAGATAACCCCATTGGGTAAACCCAAGCTTGCCAAATAGCCTTAAGCTTGGCTGGTTATGAGCAAAAATCAGGGCGGTAATATTACGAATACCTAAACTGGGTGCTTGTATGATTATCCAACGCGCCAGCAAGCTACCTAGCCCTTTGCTCTGATAATCGCTGTGCAGGTAAATACTGATCTCGCTACTGATATGATAAGCGCTGCGAGCATATAAATCGCTAAAGCTACCCCAAGCGACAATAGGGGCTGTGTCATCTGTATCACCGTTTTGCTGATGAGCACTAGTCTTGAGTACTTTGACTACTCTGACCACATAGATAGGACGCTTAGGATTATTGATATGCTCGCTAAACCAAGCCGCACGCTCATCACAGCTGACCTCTGCTAGATTGGCAGTGGCTTGCTTACCTGCAATGCTTTGATTATAAATTGCTAAGATAGACGCTAAGTCACCCGTGCCTGCACGCTGAACTATAAATTGATCATTAAGCGATACCGCGTCGATAAAGGTGTCGGACATAACTATCCTTTTAGTTGGGTAATTTAAGTATTTTATTAGAGAGTAACCATAAGTCATGAGGCTATTATAATTAAAGTATAAAAAACGACTGGCTGTTAACAAAGCGTCGCTAATGATAAACGGCTGAATGCTGTTACTGGCGCTATTTTACTCTATAATGGCTAAGCCGTAAAAACTCAATTTATCGATATTTTATTATTCGCTTTTATTCAGATACTTTTTATATAAACACTTAGCATAGCTGCCAATTTATGAATACCTACTTTCTTGAGCCATTAATTAGCGCCTCGAACGCGGCGCAAACAGACAGCAGTATACAAATTCTGCCGCCTTGTGTACTGACTATCGGTAATTTTGATGGGGTGCATTTAGGACATCAAGCGATGCTAGCGCAAGTGCACGCTTTAGCTGATGAGCTAAATATAAACTCAGCAGTGATGATATTTGAGCCACAGCCAAGGGAGTTTTTTGCACCACAAAAAGCGCCTGCTCGCTTGACCAATTTAGCAGAAAAACAGGCACTACTAGCAGAATATGGCATTGAAAATTTAGTAGTAGCCAGCTTTGATAGTGAGTTTCGTGCCTTAAGTGCTAAAGAGTTTGCTGATAAATTAGCGCTACAGCTCAACGTGCAAGCGTTAGTGTTAGGCGATGACTTTCGCTTTGGTCACGACCGCACAGGTGATAGTCAGTTTTTGCGTGATTATGGCTTACAAGTGACTACTCTAGATACCGTTACTGATACTGTAGACAATAGTAGTCATAGTAACAATCAGGATAACAGTGTTGAGAGAATTAGCTCAACCCGTGTCCGTAATTTGCTATTAGCGGGTGATATAGAGGCAGCCAATCAGCTATTAGGCCGTGATTACATGATCACAGGGGCCGTAGTACGTGGCGATCAGATCGGTCGTACCATGGACTTTCCGACCGCTAATATTGATTTGGCACGCATTAAGCCTGCGCTGCATGGTATTTTTGCCGTCGATGTCGTGGCGCTTGATGATGATGGTCAAGTGATAGCTAATGGGCTTGATTCATTAGCGGTTGATGGCAAACAGGGAATTACAGGTTTGCGTGCGCATAGCTTATTTGGTACGGCTAATATTGGCACTAGACCTTCGGTAGATAAACCCCATGAATGGCGTCTAGAAGTGCATTTCCCGCAGCTGCAAGCCGATCTTTATGGCAAAACCCTACAAGTGCGCTTTTTGCACTTTTTACATGGTGAACGTCATTATGATGGTCTGCAAGCCCTAAAATCAGGTATTCATAATGATGTGGCGGATCTATTAGCTTGGCGAGAACAACAGCTTGATCAGAAATTTTGAGATTATCATCTTAAGACTGATTAAACTTAAAAACCCATGACATTTGCGGCCATGGGTTTCTTGCATTCAATATAGTTAAATTAATCTAAAACCAATTATGCTGTCGGATGCATACGTACATTCAATTCATCAATGATCTCAACCCATACTGCATCTCTTTTCCACTCTTCTTGCAAGAACATACGCTGCTTGTCACTCCAAATCTTGGCATTGACTAATTCTTCGTCCGCAGATAATTTGTTTGCTTCAATAAAATTATCAATAGCTTCATCTGAGCTATCTAATCCTAGCTGCGCAAATAAATCATTAATACTATAATTCGGCTCACCTAACATAGTGTCTCTCCTTAATGTTGTTATTAACTTTATCGTTTAAATTTTAATCTTTACAAATAAACCTCAATGCTTAAATACTTACTCAGTGTAGCAAGCTGACTTTTAAATGCTGTTATCCATCGTTATTAATTGTGTTAACAACAGGTTTTATACTGCAATGGTAATAATAATTTATAGCACAAAAAAAGCCCTACTATAACTAGTAAGGCTTTTTTCATACGCTATACAATAATCAGCTTATGGCAGCAAATGCGATACAGCATCACGCTCTTCGCTAAGCTCTTGCTCTGTAGCTGCCATCTTCTCTTTTGAGAAGTCAGAAGTTACATCAACGCCTTCAACGATAGACCAGTCACCGTCTTTACAAGTACAAGGGAATGAGTAGATCAAGCCCTTAGCGATACCATATTCGCCGTTTGAGTAGACACCCATAGATACCCAATCATCGCCTTCAGTACCCATTACCCACGTACGTACATGTGCAATAGCAGCGTTAGCAGCAGAAGCTGCAGATGAGGCGCCACGTGCTTTAATGATTGCCGCACCACGTTTTTGTACTTCTGGGATATAAGTGTTTTCGTACCAATCACGATCTACTAAATCTAACGCAGGCTTACCGTTGACTGTACAAGCGGTTAGGTCAGGATACTGAGTCGATGAATGGTTGCCCCAGATGATCATCTTTTTCACATCATTAACGGTGCTTTCAGTCTTTTCAGCTAACTGCGCTATACCGCGGTTATGATCTAAACGAGTCATTGCCGTAAAGTTACGTGGATCTAAATCTGGTGCGTTACGCTGAGCAATAACCGCATTTGTGTTTGCAGGATTACCTACAACTAACACTTTTACATCACGGCTTGCAACGTCATTCAAGGCTTTGCCTTGTGCTGAGAAAATCGCCGCGTTGGCTTCTAATAAGTCTTTACGCTCCATACCTGGGCCACGTGGACGTGAGCCTACTAATAAAGCATATTCGACATCTTTAAATGCAACTTTAGCATCATCAGTCTGAACAATATCTGTCAATAAAGGGAATGCACAGTCTTGTAGTTCCATAACCACACCCTTTAGGGCGTCAAGTGCTGGGGTAATTTCAAGCAAATTTAAAATAACTGGCTGATCTTTACCTAGCATCTCACCTGAGGCAATACGGAATAACATTGCATAACTGATATTACCAGCGGCACCGGTCACGGCAACACGTATAGGCTGTTTCATAAAATACTCCCTAATTGATTATTAGATATCTTTTTAAATAGCAACGCTTTTAAATAGCCATTCTCTAAATCAAAATTTCTCACAATGATTTTGGATGACAACTCTTGACCACCCTTTGATGGGCTAATTTACATAACATCAATTGCAAATCGCAGCTAGTGTAGCACCTCAAATGCTGCATCGTCTAGGGACATCATGGGGCTTAATACAGATGATATTGTTACATTTTAATTGTTAACTATTAAAAGTAGTGAAATATATTACCGAGCGCTACTTGCCACCTGAGATTATAAAGTTGCTACCGCAATTATTTACGGGTTGACTACAACTACTAAACTGGCTGCCCTCATAGCAAATATGTACATCAGTCAATATAGGCTGGCGACGATTGCCATCTTGGCAAATCAAATCGAGACTTGATGATGACATTCCACTATTAAGGCGAGTCATCTGTCCGATAAAACGAGATTTAGACACTGTATAGCTGTTACCAGTATTGAGCTCACTAGGGAGCTTTAAATCACCTGCAAGGCTTACAATTTGACGGAAATAGCTGTTAGCACTAAACGGGCTACAAGCGCCATAGCGTTGCCATGCTTGGCTGCGCACGGCATTATCTGGCATGATACGATTGACCACTTTTAATTGTAATGGCGTCAAATCAGGTTCACTACCCCGCCCACAGCGAGTGCCATAACCCAAATTCAGACCTGACACTGTCAGTGAATAACCCTCTAGACATTGACGCATACGCGCACGCGTCGGTTGCAGCTTACATAGCGCAGGGGTCATCTCAATCATCAGAACGCGCTGACCCGACTTAGCCACGCTAGCAGCCTGTGCTGGCATCGCCATAAATGCAGATATAGATAATAGACTGACTACCCGACTTGCTGTATGAAATGCTGAATACTGTTGCTGTAAGCATCGAGGTTTTTTAGTAAAGCACAGACACGCTTGTCTAACCAGCTGACGATCAGTGGCTATATATCTCAGCGCTGCTCTACACTTTGGCAACGTCGGCAATTTTGGATATTTATTTGTCATAAGTAATAAAACGGTCAAAGGTTATTAAACAATGGCAATAGTCTTATGTAGCAATACTTGGAATAAGCATAGTTACTATTATCATGTTAACAAAACGCTTTTTTTTATATATAGCAAAATCGTAAGCTTACTAACAAATAACGACTAAATATCTTTATAAGCTTAGCCCATCACAACAAAGCCATTAGCAAATAATCGCTAATGGCTTTGTTAGATCTTAATATCATACTGACTAAGTTAAAAAGCGGCTGGAATAGTACCCATACGCTGAGTGATAGGCTGAGGACGACCTAACAAACTACTATAGACAGTGGCGTTTTCCATCACATGCTTGACATAATTACGAGTCTCAGGATAGGCGATTGACTCAACATATTGATCAGCATCTAGCGTGCCATAAACGGGCTGCCAGCGTTTGGCTTTATTAGGACCTGCGTTGTACCCTGCTGTTGCTAGTACTGGCTGATAGTTAAGCTTCGCTAGGATATCGCTCATATACCACGTGCCGTAACGAATATTGGTATCACCGCTATTAGCATTACTTGAGCTATAGGATTCACCAAGCTTACGAGCGATGTATTTTGCCGTATCGGGCATAATCTGCATCAAGCCACTAGCCCCAACACCTGAGCGGGCATTAGTCACAAAACGGCTCTCTTGGCGCATAATGCCGTAGGCCCACGCAGGATCAATACCGGCTGACTGGCTATAACGAACTACTTGCGATTGGTGCGGCATCGGATGCGATAGCGCCAAGCTGCTCGCTCTATCAGTGTTATCTGCGGCATAAACCGCACGATCTAGCCAGCCCATATCATGAGCTTGCAAGGCGGCGGCAATAACCAAATTGTCATCACGATTATCACGCGCAACTTTTACTGCCCAGTTCCATTCGCGATTGGCATAGGCACGGCTGGCATCACCATTATACAAGGCAAAGGCGCGAGCAAAGTTGGGGTCTTGCATAGCGCGATTGCGATCAGCACCGCTGACATTCGGTAGATTACTACCTCCCAAGCTACTGACATCAAAACGCTGACCGACTTTGTCTTTTGCCATCAAGCCGTAGTATTCATTACTCTTAGCTAAGTTTTGATACATTCTCTTCGCAGTGCTCTTTTTATTATTATCACCTGATTGCTCGTAAGCGCGCGCTAGCCAATACTGCCATTGATTATCCTTTTGGGTCTCAGCATCCATCTTAGCGATCGCTTGGGCCACATCATCCCAGCGGCTAAAACGAATAGCGGCCATAGCATAATCTTCGGCTTCTTCAAAATTAAAGTCAGCGTCTAAGCTATTACGGAACCAGTCTACCGCCTCGCTATTGAACCCATCATCAGTATTATGACCCATGCGCTCTACACCAAGAATACGATAGGCATAGCGGCGTGTGTCATCATCTAGTAAACGCGTAGCGCGCTGGTTGTCTTGTTTAACATCAAAGTCCAGCTGTATAGCAGCCTCACGATAAGACTTATCTGCCAAACGCCCCATCGCATACAAATACAAGTATTGATTCATCTGGCTATTAGGCTGCATACCAAAACGACTAAAAAACGAGGTCGGACTTAATTGAATTTCACTAAGCGCTGAATAAGGAATTGAAACCCCTAGACGTGAAGACAACGACATTATATCGCCCGTTTTGCCTTTACGTAGCATACGCTTGAGACGTGCCACGCGATCTTGATTGCTAATAAGCGCATTATTATTCATCTCGCTCGCTAGCTGCTCGCATAATGCAGGTTGCTTAAGCGTTTTGAGCCAAACGTCAGATTTGGCCGCCATAGCACGCATAGTATCGCCACCATTATTGAACCCGAGGGCAATCGCACAGCGCTCACTAGCATCAGCATTAGTAATCAGGTTTGCCACTTGACGTACCGCTGCATAATCGCCTGAAGCCGCTTTGGTCTCGGCAAAGTCAGCGGCTAGCTTTTCTGCCATAACGGTATTAGGGTATTGACGGACAAACTGTGAAACGCTAGCAGCGCTTTGAGAGCCTATATCCAAATTCATGCGCCAATATGTTGGATACATCGCAAACAAACCACCGCTCATCTGCTGCTCATAACCATAAAGCGCACTAGTATCACCGCGATTTTCCGCTTGGGCAGCGGCATTAAAGGCGCTGACACTACTGTCTTGGTTATAGCTATTGCCTGACTGATAGCCAGTCTCTCCTTGATAGCTCTCATTATCGCCCCATGTCAGCTCCGCACAAGCCACTTGCGATAACCCAAGCGCACTCATTGCCGTAGCTAAGCTCAACGCACTCACTCTTAAAGTACTGGCATTAAAACGCTTATCAAAACGCTTAGTGAACGTGTCACTTTTTTGCAAAGTATTAGGCTGGTGCTGCTTTGGCATACGGACTCTCTTTATAATATATAATGATCAATGATTCGGTATAGATAACTTAATATAGATAGCGCTATAAAATTTTATAAGCTGCTCAGGCGCTTATCATACTATATTAATTTCACTTACCACTATCCCCTTTACCTTTCATCAATAAAGAGGACAGTGGCGAGCAACACAACCGTGATAGGACTGACAACACTTAGATAAATCGTGCTATTCATAGCGATAGTGTTGTGACAATTACTAACAGTCAAAACAAAGCAATGGTTTTGAAGCGTTATGATTGTTTTAACTTTTAATGAGATTAACAGTTAGATAAGCAATTGATACTATTGTAATTAATTTATCATGATTGTCGCTGTCAGTCTAAGCTTCTTTTTCACTTTATCAGCCAATTATGATAAAATGCGTCACCATTAATGGCCTGTTGCCGCTATATTTGTTTATTAATCATGGATCTTCTTTATGAGTGTTACTGTATTTAATCCGCGCACCAATGATAATGCAGATACCGCACCTGCTGTCTCTACAGTCGTAGCGCCCTCTTTCATGGAAATATCAGAACCAGCTTCAGCGACAGCGCCAACCAGCAAAAAAGTTTTTATCGCCACGCAAGGCTGTCAGATGAACGTCTATGATTCTGATAAAATGCTCGACGTGCTTGGCGATTCGCACGGTATGCAGGTCACTCATAATATCGATGAAGCTGACGTACTCTTGATGAATACCTGCTCAATCCGCGAAAAAGCTCAGGAAAAGGTGTTTTCTGAGCTTGGACGCTGGCGTAAGCTTAAAGAGAAACGTCCTGATCTAGTGATTGGTGTAGGCGGCTGCGTGGCATCGCAAGAAGGCGATAACATTCAAAAGCGCGCGCCTTATGTCGATATGGTCTTTGGCCCGCAAACTTTGCATCGCCTGCCAGAATTGTACGACCAGTCCAATGAGCAAAAGGACATCGCGCCCAAGAATCGCATCGGTACGATGGATATCTCCTTCCCTAGCATTGAAAAATTTGACTTTTTACCTGAGCCAAAAGTTGACGGGTTTAAAGCCTTTGTTTCTATTATGGAAGGCTGCTCAAAGTATTGCTCGTTTTGTGTCGTGCCTTATACGCGCGGTGAAGAATTATCACGTCCACTCGATGATGTATTGGCTGAGATCGATAGTCTTGCCATGCAGGGTGTACGCGAGATTAACCTATTAGGTCAAAACGTCAATGGCTATCGCGGCGAAAAAGACGACGGTAGCATTTGCCATTTTGCTGAGCTACTGCATTATGTCTCGCATGTCGATGGTGTTGAGCGCATTCGTTATACCACCAGCCATCCGCTAGAATTTACCGATGATATTATCGATGCTTATGCGCAGCTACCAGAGCTAGTCTCGCACTTGCATCTACCTGTGCAAAGTGGATCGAACGCGATACTGGCGGCTATGAAACGCAATCATACTATCGATGTCTACACCACTCAAATTGAAAAACTCAAAGCGGTGCGTCCTGATATTCATTTATCGAGCGACTTTATTATCGGCTTCCCTGGTGAGACCGATCAAGACTTTCAGGATACGCTTAATTTAGCAAAAGACTTAAACTTCGATCATTCTTATAGCTTTATTTACTCTAAGCGTCCCGGCACGCCAGCCGCAGAATTGCCTGATGATGTCAGCTTTAAAACTAAAAAAGCGCGCTTAGCTGAATTTCAAAAAGTAATTATCGACTCTACTCTACAGAAGTCGCATGAGATGGTTGGAACTACTACACGCGTCTTAGTCGAGCAAGTCGCTAATCGTCATCCTGATTGCTTAATCGGTACGGCTGATAATACCCGTACCGTGATGTTCCCATATGACGAAGATAAAATGGCTGAGCTACTGGGCAAAATCGTTAGCGTACGCGTGACTGATTTTGTCAGTCCGCATATGGTTAAGGGCGAGTTAGTTGAGGTTTTGGCTTAAAACTTTAGAAGAAATTTAAGGTAATAAAGAAAGCCGTTCGCTATTAGATAGTGAACGGCTTTTTCGGTAAATATTAAAATTAGTTATCATTACTCTGATAACCAATCCGTTTGACGCAATCGCTGCTTAGTCTCGCGACGGCGTTTTTTGCGGACGATATCGATATCCTCTTTTTCGTGAATACCGCCTTTTCTTAACAACGGATCTAGCGCCAAATAATTGCGTGGTTTGACAGCGCCCAACGTTTGCTGACTTGCATTATTATCGGCATCATTTTTCTGTTCTAACTGGCGCTCAATTTGTTTAGCTTTTTTTAGAGTTTGTTCTAAGCTCATTTTTTTATCCTAATTTTCTATTTTTAATCAGTTCTCTTACCATTTTTATTCACGTATGGATAATTCATAAATTTCTCCTAAGTCTTTATATGTGAAGAGCTTTGCTTTAACTGAATAACAAAGCTCAGAACACAATTTGAAATGCTATTAACCTTTGATACACATCACTTGCTTGAGCGTATGCACCACTTCAATCAAGTCCGTCTGATTAGCCATTACCTCGTCGATATCCTTGTACGCGCTAGGTATTTCATCGATGACACCTTTGTCTTTGCGACATTCAACGCCATCGGTTTGCGCCTTTAATTCATCGATGGTAAAGGCACGCATCGCCTTGCCTCGGCTCATCTTGCGCCCTGCCCCATGGGAGCAAGAACAGAACGATTCACTATCACCAAGTCCACGCACGATAAACGACTTGGCGCCCATTGAGCCGGGGATAATCCCTAACTCGCCTGCATAAGCGCTGATTGCGCCTTTGCGCGTGACATAGACTTGCTCACCAAAATGCACCTCTTCATTGACATAGTTATGATGGCAATTAATCGCCTCTTTGGTTAATTGAAACCTAGGCAAACCTACTTGTGGTGACTGCAAAGCCTTAATGACCAAACGCATCATCTCGCGGCGGTTTTCTAGTGCGTAATCTTGCGCCCACTCGACCGCTTCGAGGTAATCGTCAAAACTGTTCGAGCCTGCAGCAAAGTAAGACAGATCACGATCAGGCACATGACCAAAGCGCGATTGACGCTCTTTTTTGGCAAGGTTAATAAAGTACTGTCCGATGCAATTACCGATGCCGCGACTACCAGAATGTAGCATAACCCAGACATCGTTGTTCTCATCTAAACACAACTCGATAAAGTGATTACCACCGCCCAGCGTGCCGATTTGCTTGGCCCACGTGCGCTCAAACCCTCGGAGCATCTTGAGCAAACCTGGATGCTTGTCAGTGATAGGCTTGAGGCGTTTCGCAAGCGGGTCAAGGGTCGAGGTTTTGGCTTGAATTTGCTTATGCATATTAAAACCGACAGGCACTTGCTGCTCAACCGCCAAGCGTACTGTTTTTAAGCTATCAGGTAAGTCACTTGCCGTCAGTGACAAGCGCACTGCATTCATACCGCAGCCAATATCGACCCCAACGGCTGCTGGGATAATGGCAGATTTGGTCGGAATCACGCTGCCGACCGTCGCGCCTTTACCGACATGCACATCAGGCATAACTGCGATGTGGGAATGCACAAACTCAAGCTGTGCTAAATTGCGCAACTGCTGTAAAGCGCCTTGCTCGACATCCGTGGTATAAATTTTGACAGGGACGCCGTGTTTGCCACTTTTATTTAATACTAATTGAATACTCATTCAGTAATATTCCATTTTTCGTTGTTATTTTTATTTGATTATCTTTTATTAAAATAAAGACATAACTTCTCTGTCCTAATTTAATAAGAATTTTTATATTTAATAAAATTTAGACAATAAAATACCATTATCTTTATTTAAGCCAAATAAATGACATCAATAAAAATATAAATTATTTTGATGAGTTTCAAAGAATAGAATAACTAAAGAGATGACGCTATTTCATATAACTGAGTAATTACGACACAACAAAATAGGCTGTCGATAATACTCAATACCGTATTTAAGAGAGCGCTTACTACTATTGAGTAAAGCGAGTCTACTATGCAGTTAACTTTATAGAGAGTGCTTAGAATAGATAGCTAAGGGTAGCCAAACCTCTGGAAGTCATTACTGCTGTCATTTGCTTAGTACATTCAATCTTTAAAAACATCGTATTATTGGAATGGGACATAGTAATTCCTCCGTCAGTTATGGCTAATGGTCAAAGGTTGACCCTAGCAGATTAGATAAGATGTGTTATAGCAAAGCACTATAACCTTGTCGAATAATAATAACGCTTTAAAAATTAAAGTCAATATTTATTTTTAACTATCTCATAAATATATAATATATTTTTAAATTCATATTATACACTTAAAACTACCTCAAATTTTATGCATGTTCATAAAATCAATGTTCAACTATTTATTATTAACTTATAAAATGACTAATCACTTCGAATAATAATGCCGCTGCAATTAACATAAAAATAACACCACACATTCTATTGAGCCAAGCCAAACGGTTGCCAATATCGAGCCAACCCGCCAGATTTTTGCCACCAAGGGTATAGATAATTTGCCAAATAGTTTCGCTTAAGAATAGCCCTACAGTGAGCAATATGTATTGCGGCCAAAGCGGCGCGCTAAAATTAATAAATTTAGGAAAAAAAGCGGCAAAGAATAAAATAGCCTTTGGATTAGACAGTGATACCCAAACGCCCGTACGAAACAAAACCATATTGCTAGAACTAGATTTAGTCGCCGCGCTGGATAAACTACGGGGTTTAGGGTGCGACTGAGAGCTGTAGACAGCACTATCTTTTGCTTGGTCCAAATAATCCGCAGCGACCTCTGCACTCATTTCGCGAGCATCCTCCATCAAGCTACTATCACCACTATCACGCCATGAGCTTATCCCTAAATAAATAAGGTATATCGCACCGACTGTCTTGATAACCTCTAACAACCAAGGCTGTTGGCGACTGATAACATCCAGTCCTAGTAGCGTAGATAGAAGCAGCATAAATAGCCCAAGGCTTAGACCTGCTAGCGTCCATATAGTACGCTTAACCCCATAATTCATGCCATATTGAAACGCCAACAGCATATTAGGACCTGGCGTTGCCGATATAAAAAATGTGCTAGCAAAGAACACTGCAAATAGATGCCAAGACATCGACGAACCCCTAGTTTATTGATTAAAAATACTATAAATATAAAAAAGTAAACACCGCCATAATGACGGTGTATTTCACAGCAATAACTCTATCTAAAACACTTGGCGTAAGGTGGGTTAGCTCAAGCGTAACACACCGATTCCAAAGTACAAATCAATCAACTATACAACTCTCTAGCAAACGTTGCAGGAAAACATCGCAGCGCTCAAGCTCACTAAGCGCAACATACTCATCGGCTTTATGGGCTTGCTCAATACTACCTGGACCGCAGATGATCGTTGGAATACCTGCACCAGTAAACTGCCCGCCCTCAGTGGCATAAGCGACTTTATGACGCTTGTCATCGTCAACCAATGCAGCTATCAATTTTTGCAGCTCATCATTGGTATTATCAGTCATGGCAGGCACGCTCTCTAGATGCTGTAGCTCAATACCTGTATCGGCCGAGCGCGCTTGCATCTGTGCGTTCAGCTCAGCGATTCTACTTTGAATAGGCGTCAATATATCGTCTTGCGTCATATGCGGCAGATTACGATAATCAAAGGTAAACTCGCATAGATTCGGGACAATATTAGTTGCCGTGCCGCCTTGTATTGTACCGACTGATAGCGTCGAGTACGGCACATCAAACAGCGCATCGCTATCATCACGATGGCTTAATTGCTCAGCCAAATCATCGACAAAGCCGATCATTTTGCTAGCATAACTTATGGCATTGACGCCTTGAGTAGTCAATGATGAATGAGCAGACTTGCCATGGACGCGACAACGATATACCGCAATGCCTTTATGCGCCACCACCATTGTCATCAAAGTTGGCTCGCCCACGATACAGTAATCAGGCTGGATACCACGCGCAGCCAAATCAGCCAAGATGAGTGGCGCGCCCAGGCAGCCTACCTCTTCATCAAATGATAAAGCCAAATGAATAGGACGTTTTAACTTACCAGCCTTAGACAGCTCAACAGCTTGAGGTAATAGCATTAATGCACAAGCGATAAAGCCTTTCATGTCGCATGATCCGCGCCCATAAAGCTTGTCACCACGAATAGTAGCGGTAAACGGATCAGAGCTCCAATCTTGCCCATCGACAGGTACGACATCGGTATGACCCGATAGCACCAGCCCGCCATTTACCACATCGGCATTTTTACCTGCTGGTACGGTGACGAATAGATTGGCTTTATCTTGCGCTGCATTAAAAGTTAAATCGACTGCTAAGCCTAACTGCTCACAATAAGCCTGCACATCTTTAATCAAGGCTAGATTTGAATGACGACTCACGGTGTCAAAGCCAATCAAACGCGTCAGCCAGTCGATACTGTTTTGAGGATAATTTTTCATATCATTGCATAGGTTTTCTTCAATTTTACTAGTTGTTACAGCCATTGGACGTCCCTTTTAACTTATCAAATCTAACAAACATAAGTAGTGCTTAGACTCACTAATTTCGCTTTTGAGCGCGTATTTGCAACGCTTTAACTTGTTCATCTAAGCCTGCAATCGGCCCTTCAACTGGTATATTAGGTGCAACTTCTTGGATAGATAAACTACTAATTGGTGAGCTCGATGTTGCGCCAATCTCCGCCATCCACTCGCCTAACTGCTTAGAGGAGCTGATATAGACGATACGTCCAAGACCTGCCCAAGCATGCGCCGCCGAGCACATCGCACAGTGCTCACCTGAGGTATAAACCGTCGCTTGCGTACGAGCATCGGCAGTCATATTTTGCGCCGCCCAGCGCGCCACCGCAATCTCTGGATGATAAGTGGCATCGACCGTATTAGCACGATTACGATCCTCATTCATCACTGTGCCATCAGCGTCCACCAGTACGCTACCAAAAGGCTCATCGCCTGCTGCTAAAGCTTCGGCTGCCAGCTCAATACAGCGCTGCAAATGCTTTTTATCCTTATCGTTTAGCATTTTATACTCCCACTTATGATTATCTACGTCCATACTGTAATAGCCAATATTAAGACGGATTATGCTGATTCATAACATCTAACACAGGCGGTATAGATTTTGGCTTATTATTTGGCTTACCATTAGCGACTTGACTTTCTGCTTGCTGCTCTTTGGCCGTTTTGGCATCGATGGCTAGGCCTGCAATCAACGCGATATCTTTTACAGGTTTGCGGGTGCGGGTAGCAAAGCTGACAGGAACCATACGCGCGAACTCATAAATATGCAGGTAGGACTCCTCGCCACCCTCAAAATCTTCTTCATCTTCTAGTCTAATAGCGCCAATCTTTGCCAAATCAGTCAGCATTTCATTCTCTTCAGCCGTCAAACGACAATCGGTAATGCCAAAGCCGGTCATAAAACCATTCGCCCACTGTTTCAGTGCCATTACGCGCTCGTATAAATCATGTTCATCATCAGGAACCAAGGGCGTAAAGGCATAAGCATCGTCTTTATCTTTGAGCTGAAATACGGTGTCCTCAGCCTCTTCCGTCAATAGCGTCAAGGCAGGCTCTGGCAGCGGCGCAAAGCTTAGCTCCTCAAGTACTCTCGCCCAGCCTTCACTATCTGGCGCATCACAAGCCGTCATAAGGCCTGTCATCAGTCCATGCAACTCACTGATGCTCACATCCGTCCACTCTTCAAAGACTGTTAACCAAGTATTCCAGCCTGAAATGTTATCATTCATAAAATTATCCTAATTATTATTAATTACCCAATAGTGACTACTAAAAGTCGCCAAAAAACACTTATAACAAATAAGCTATCTGCTATATAAAGTATTATTGGCAATATAGAGGGCTGTGAGTTTGTTGATGAATTACGGTGTTGATATAGCTATTATGCGGTCACCTATGGCATTATTAAACGGATAACTATAAATTCATTCACACCCTACTGGTTAAGGATAGAAACTGACTATGTATGAACACCTAAAAGTCTTAGAAAAAATGGTACTCAATATCAAAAAGCAGTATCAGCTGGTCAGTGATGAGCTAAATACCCTCAAACAAAAGCCTAATACTGATCCAAAAGAGCTATCCGCGCTAAAGGCTAAGCTTGATACTAGCTTTGCTGAACGTGATGCCAGTAAAAAACAACTCAATGATCTGGATAATCGCTATCAAAGCCTAGCTGAAGCTCATCATATGATAGGTGAAGAGCAAGACAAGCTGCACACTCAATTGGCTGATTTGCAGCAAAAAAATAAAGATTTGCAACAGAAAAATGAGTCACTTGCTCAACAAAATGGTGAGCTACAGCAGCAAAATCATGACTTGCAAGAAAAAAACCAACTGGCGGCTGAACGTACTCAAGTGGTGCTCCAGCGTCTAACCCGTATCGATCAGATGGAGAGTTAAGCTTAGATTAACAACTACTGACTTAACTTTATTCCCATTATATTTTAAAACACTGTAGGATTTTTTATGACTGATAATACTTTTGACGATAAAAAAATGCCGCCGACAAAAACTGTGGCATCAGATCAAACTAAGGCTAATGAGCCAAAAACAGATAATGCTAATAAGTCAGCGTCTACTACAAGCTCGGCTACTAATGCTTTAGCGAGTAAAAATAAAGCTGATAACAAAGCTAATAGCAGTGCCACTTCTAAAACAGCACCAAAGCCTGAAGCGGCAATGAAAAAAGTCGATATCGCCATCGCTGGAGTCAATTATAGCGTATTTTGCCCTGCCAATGAGGAGAGCGAATTACGAGAAGCTGTCTACTATATCAACGACTTTACGGTCAATATCAAGCGAGAGTCGCCAAATCTAAAGCAAGAAAATCTATTGGTATTAGCGTGCTTAAACTTATATGAAAAGATTCATGCCAATAATAAAATGGATGTCACACGTAAGCAAGATTCTGATCAAACCGAAGCTTTATTAAATAAAGTAATAGCGGACGCTCAGTCTATATTATAAATAGTATTTGCTAAGCTTAAAGTGCTCTCCAGTGAATAATGCGCTTAGGGCTGATAGCTCCTACCTGCATGAAAGTCGGCTTGATGCTCATAATTGCAGAAAAACAGCGTATTATCTGCCCTATCATTAGTATCCGCGTCAATGATAGTAGACTCAGGTACTATAGCATTGGTCTCTAGTACTCCGCGATATTCGGCTAAGCTGTGACCACAAAAGTCGCAATGACGCGGCTCTGTCACATCGCCTTTTTGCGGCATCATACTCCTAGGCGCACGCGGGTACATGACTTTATAAAAGAGCCACATGCAGATCCAGACTATGATAATTATAATAACAACAGCAAACACGGCAATGCTCCTTTGAATACCTGTTAACGATTATGACCATAGCTTAAAGTTTACTGTAAATTGACCTATCAGCACAATTATTAGCTCAAATAAAACCATTTGCTATAAAAAACGGCGCGGCCTTGATGATAAGTAGCAGCGCCATTTTTTATGCTCTGCAATGTGAGCTATCAGAGTCAGTGAGTGTAGCTAGCTTATACCATTCCCAAAAATTAGAGTGGCGCGGCAAACTTGTGCAAGTAATACATCTAGTAGACTTAGCAAGTTTAACAATGTCAATCGTACTCTTTGGTTTTGGTATTATTTATAATTGTAGCTCACTAATATCAGCCACAGTTAAGAATAATGCACGTACTTGTTTGAGCAGTGCTAAGCGATTGCCTTTGAGTGCAGCATCTTCACTATTCACCATCACATCATCAAAAAATTGCGTCAGTGGCTCATCTAGACTCGCAAGCTTTTGCAAGATTTGGGTGTAATCAGCCTCTTTAAGTAAAGGCGCTAATGCTGCCTGTGCTTGGTTCACTGCACGATACAGCTGTTGCTCGGCAGGCTCAGACAATAGCGACTCATCGATATTATCAGCCACTTGCGCCTCAGACTTAGCCAAAATATTAGCCACACGCTTATTAGAGTCGGCCAGCTTAGAGGCTTGCGGCAATTCACTAAAGGCTTGCACCGCGCGAATACGCTGATCAAAATCTAGCGGCATGTGCGGATTAATCGCTTGTACTGCCTGAATAGTATCGACACTGACACCCTGCTCAGTGTACATCGCCCGATAGCGTGAATTCAAAAAGGTGATGACTTGAGTAAAGGTATCACCCATCTTGATAGTGGCATCATTATCAGCGCTAGAGTAATTCTTAATCGCCTGCTCAACGAGTGCTACTAAGTTAATGGGCAGCTGCTTCTCTATTAAAATGCGTAGAATACCAATGGCTGAGCGACGTAAACTAAACGGATCTTTTGAGCCTGTTGGCGCTTGGTCGATAGCAAAAATACCTACTAGCGTGTCCAAACGGTCTGCCAGTGCCAGACAGATACCAATTGGCGTTTGTGGTAGCACATCACCACTGAACTTGGGCAGATACTGCTCTTGCAAGCTGGCAGCAACGGCTTCAGGCTCATTATTTAAGCGGGCATAATAAGTACCTGCAATCCCTTGCAACTCAGGATATTCGCCGACTAGCGAGCTTGCTAAGTCAGCCTTGGACAGTATAGCTGCGCGTACGGTCTCATCGATATCGATCTGCACACCTTGCTCTAGCATGAGGGTCGCGATAAAAGCAGCTAGCTTGGCAATACGCTCGGACTTTTGCCAGATAGTGCCTAACTTATCTTGAAATACTCGTGTCTTGAGGCTCTCAGTTAATGCAAATAAAGGCTGTTTTTGATCTTGCAGGAAGAAAAACTCTGCATCAGCTAAACGAGGACGGACGACTTTCTCATTACCTTCAACAATTTGGTTGGGGTCTTTGGATTCGATATTAGTTATAAATATAAAGTACGGTAGCAGCTTGCCTTGTTTGTCGGTCAAGCAAAAATACTTTTGATCGGCTTGCATAGTTGAGATTAGTGCCTCTTGTGGCACTTGCAAAAACCGCGGCTCAAAACTTGCGCGCAATGCAATAGGGAAATCAACTAGCGCGGTCACTTCATCGAGCAACTCTTGTGGCACGATTGCCTTTGCATTCACCTGATCGGCTAAAGTTTTTACTTGATTATTAATCAGCGTTCTACGCTTATCAAAATTCGCAATAACTTTTAAGCTTTGCAGCAGCGACTCGTAATTATCGGCATGGTCAATAGCGTGATAATCAGGGCTATGAAAACGATGACCGCGCGTTTGAGTGCCTGTTTGCTGACCTTGAATCGTCGCTTCAACGAGCTGGTCATCTTGCATCAAGACCGCCCACTGTACGGGACGCACGAACTCCTCTCTTGAGCTGCCCGAACGCATACGCTTGGCAATCGGCAGATTATCCAACACGGTTTGCAATATCTGTGGTAGTAGCTCAGTGACCGCTTGCCCGTGAATGGTTTGCTCGTAGCCGACGTAATCGCCTTTATCCGTGTTGATAGTGATAAGCTCACTTGGATCAATACCTAAACCCTTGGCGAAACCAATGGCGGCGCGGCTTGGATTACCCTCCGCGTCAAATGCCGCTTTTATCGCAGGTCCACGCTTTTGCTCGCTACGATCAGGCTGCTTTTCACTGATACCTTGAATTTGTAGTGCCAAGCGACGCGGCGCGGCAAAGGCTCTGATGCTCTCGAAGCTAATGTCAGCATTTTTTAACTGATCCGTAACGCTGGTTTGTAGCGCATCACGTAGGGGTTTTAGACTTTTTGGCGGCAGCTCTTCACACCCCAACTCAAACAAAATCGTACTCATGGGATGCTCCTATTTATCGTTGTTGTTTTTGGCAGGTTTGTTATCATTATTTTGTTTATCAGCTTGCTCATCAGCTTTTGGCAAGTACTTATCCAAAGCGGCTTGGCGATGTTCATCATCGGCTAGTGGGAAGCCAAGCTTAGCGCGCGCCTCGACATAGCCTAATGCGACTTTACGCGCTAGTGTACGTACTCGCAGAATAAAACGCTGACGTTCGGTAACTGATATCGCGCCACGCGCATCCAATAAGTTAAAGGCATGTGAGGCTTTTAGCACCATCTCATAAGCAGGCAGTGGTAAACCCTCAGCCACTAACTTATCAGCTTGCGCCTCATAAAAGTCAAAAAACTCGCTCATCTTCGGTACATCAGCGTGTTCAAAGTTATAGGTTGACTGCTCAACTTCATTTTGATGAAACACATCGCCATAAGTGACTCGCCCAAATTCACCATCCGCCCAGACTAGATCATAAACGCTATCGACGCCTTGCACATACATTGCCAAGCGCTCAAGACCATAAGTAATCTCACCCGTTACTGGGAAGCACTCAATACCACCGACTTGCTGGAAATACGTAAACTGGGTGACTTCCATACCGTTAAGCCAAATCTCCCAACCTAAACCCCACGCACCAAGCGTCGGCGACTCCCAGTTGTCTTCTACAAATCGTATATCATGTATCAGCGGATCAATGCCGATCGCCCTCAATGAGTCCAAATACAGCTCTTGAATATTAGGCGGATTAGGCTTGAGTACCACTTGAAACTGATAATAGTGCTGCAAGCGATTCGGGTTATCACCATAGCGCCCATCTGTTGGACGGCGTGAAGGCTGTACATAAGCGGCGTTCCAGCGCTCAGGACCTAAAGAGCGCAAGAAGGTTGCGGTATGAAAAGTACCTGCACCGACCTCCATGTCATAAGGCTGCAAGACTACGCAGCCCTTGGAAGCCCAGTAATTTTGTAGCGTTAAGATCAAGTCTTGAAAGGTTAAAGTTTGAGAGTTTATAGCTTGGGAAGTCATAGGAAAATCGCTGTGGAATGAATAGAGTGAGACAAAGCTTGAATCAACATTATTAAAAACTATTTAGCTCTGTATGGCTAAGTATTGGTTTAACTGCCTACCTTACTAAAAAATGGCTATTTTAGCTATATTTACCCTAACTAATTTTTACGAAGGCAGCAAAAAAATACCCAAATGAATAAACATTTGGGTAGGAGGAAAAGTGTAATACAGTATCCTGTTTGAACAGGCTTTTTGTTTTTGGTGAAGCTTTTTTCTAAAACGTTAACTTTGCTTATAAGACACGACTATTGATAAGATTGACTAGTCGCTTTGGGCATGACGAACCACAATACGATATAAATTAAGATACCTGGAACTGCCGCACTTAACGATGATATCACCACAAATAAAATTCGAACCCAAAACGGTGACCATCCCACGTATTCTGCAATACCACCCATAACCCCTGCTAAAATACGATTGTTCCTTGAGCGATGTAACTTTGCTAACTTGTTTGAAGAGTTGGTCAAATTTATACTCCTATCGGTTCTGCTTAACTTACGACTAAGTATAGCAACTTATGCTTAATTATCTGTTGATAGTGTAGGCATGCTTTGTGAATTTATGCTAACTAAAGTTGCTCTACCCTGTCATTATCGCTTGTAAGCTGCTGATTTTAAATAGTTATTTCAAAATGTTTCAAGAATGACTTTGTTACCTGTTTATTGCCGCAGTATAATTGCCGCAAATTGTACAAAGGGTTGAAAATCAACATTTTATAGTGGTCGTGATTGTATATTTTTTAACTTTTACGAATATCTATAGTCAAAGTAGCCCTATTTACAATAACCTACCTGTATAAATACGCAAACCTTTATACCATGCACATAAATTATTAATCTTGTCTATTGCTAACAATTATTAGCAATAGACAAGATTCACGCTTAAAGTCTATAGTCAAAACTCGCATTTAAAACATAGGAAGTCGTATGTACGATACTGGCATAATGATAGGACATTTTGAACCGCTACATTTAGGACAGATGCGTAGTATTCTAGCGGCAGCGGGACAAGCTAAAGAGCTGCATATTATCATCACTAAGCACCCTTCCCCGCATCTAGACTTTCATATTACTTTGCAAGATAAAGCACGCTGGTTGCAGATGGCTTGTGCTGATCTGCCTTTTATCCATATTTATACGACAAAGACAATAGCGCTGCCACTACATGAAAGCTTTGATAAGGTGGCTGTCGATATAGCAGCAAGCAATGCCAAGCTGCAATTGATAACAGCAGAGTTGAGCTTGCCTACAGACGCAGTGCTGTTTATGGCAGAGAATCATCCCTTAGCACAAGATGGTGTACGCGCGCAGCTATCAATGCAGATCATCACTACCCCATTGCAATCAGAGTTTGACTCTTATGCTATCGCAAAAAACCCAATAGCGCATTGGTCAGCTATTCATCCAGAGGCGCGTGGCGACTATACTAAGACTGTAGCTATCGTCGGTGGTGAAAGCTCAGGCAAGACCACCTTAGTGCATAAACTGGCGAACTTCTACGGGGCCAGCTTTGCCTTAGAGATGGGACGGCTCTATGTTGGGACGGATTTGGGTGGTAGCGAGGTTGGGCTGCAATATAGCGATTATGCGCCGATCGCTCTTAATCATGCGCAAGCTATACGGGAGGCCAAGGCCCGTGCTACTGCGCCTATAACGATTATCGATACGGACTTTGTCACCACGCAGGCATTTTGTGAGGAATATGAAGGGCGCAATCAGCCTTTCGTTGGTGCTTGTATTAATGAGTTTCGCTTAGATTATACGATTATGCTCGATAATAATACGCCTTGGGTCGCTGATGGCATGCGCTCATTAGGAGGCGTGGCATCGCGTGGACGCTTTGAGCAGCGACTCATTGATATCTTTGATCGTCATAACATTGAGCCACATCTGATAGATAAGCCAGATTATGATGCTCGTTATTTCGAGGCAGTAGCTTTTATTGATGAGTACGTTTATGGCAAATCAATTAGTAAATAAACCATAAAACTATAATTAAAAGATAACCGTTGAAATTTTGAGGATAATAAAAAAAATGCGCATTCAGCTATTGGATAATATTACAGGGAAGTGGGCGCTACAATGGATAGTGGCTTGGTTTATTGCAGGCGTACTAGCGTTATCGGCAGGGTTTTGGCTGACCACTGAGCATACTGGCCTTGATTGGTTCTATTTGGGTGTGTCATTTGTAGGGCTAGTCTGCGTTGTATCGCTATCGTTTCGTAAAAACATACTGGGCAACGGCTTTGGTATGGGTGCGACCGCTGGTGAGGTGATCGTACAGGGGACAGCGGGTTCAGTCGGCTTGATGCTAGCGCCATTATTTAACTTTTTTACTCACCTTTATGGGCTATTTTATTGGACTAAGAATACTGACGCTGATGGCGATATGATACCTAAATCGGCCAATAAGTGGGTTTGGCTGATTACGCTTACCTTTATGGTCATAGGTTTAGCTTTATTCCCTACGATTAATGATTTACTCGCCAGCTATGGCTACGGCGTCGTTGAAGATGACAATAGCTTATTTTTAGGTTTTATCTCGTTTTTTTGGATTAACGTTATCGCTTTTATATTATCGATTACTGCGCAGGCGGCGATGATATTACGCTACTCCTTTAACTGGTGGCTGTGGATTATCTCTAACTTTGTATGGCTGGCCGTGAACTTAATGTCAGGTAATTATATCTTTGCTATTCAAACGATGGTATATCAGGTCAATTCTTTCGTTGGGCTGTATGAATGGTATCGAAGCGAGCAGGATGCCCTAAAAACAGCGTGATAACAGAGCCTTATGACTGCGCGGTTTACGAGATAAAATGGTATGCAGACTGAAATAGTGCTACAACTAATCGATAGCTAAATTCATTTTTCACTAACAAGGAGGTTAGTATGTCTCGTAGCCGTCAATCCAGAATGTCCAAACGCTCCTTAGAGCAGTGGCTCACTGAATACGCGGTTAGCCACCAAAACTTCGTCAATAAAAAGATTCACTGGCTCGCTGTGCCCACTATCTTTGTCAGCATCTTAGGTATGGGCATGTCGCTATCCGTTTGGTTTACGCTAGTGCTGAGTGCTTTAGTCTTATTATTCTATATGCAGCTTTCAACATCACTATTTTTAGCGATGGGTATATTTATACTCATTTGCTTAAGTGTGATGGCAACACTTCCTATAGGCTTTAAGGTCTGGGCAGCTGTCTTTGTTGTTGCTTGGATTGGGCAGTTCGTCGGTCATAAGATTGAAGGTAAAAAGCCATCATTTTTTGAAGATTTACAGTTTTTATTGATTGGCCCTGCTTGGGTAGTCAATAGCTTAATGAGTGGTAAAGACAAGCAAACAGCTTAATCATAAATTTGCATACAAATTTAATTTTGACAAAAAAAAGCGCAACTCCTTTTAGAATAGGCATTGCGCTTTTTTATTGACTACTAATCTATTAAGTAGAGAAACTAGATTGCTTATTGATCCAGCGTTTGCACTCCGGCACCGTTAACATAGGTAATAAAGGTTACGAAAATATTAATTTACCAACAGGTTTGCCCTAACTGAATTGGAATCGAGTCTCATGCTCAGCCCTTGATTTCAACCGTTTGTCTATTAACAATTTATTTAACGGCTGAGACCACCTATTATTGAAACAGCTTTCACTTTGTCCTAGGTGTTTTGGGATAAAAAATAATAAACCCTTTCCCAATTTTTATGAATTACTGTTAGTATTTCATAGCAGCTCAAATAATGAACTCAATGCACACAAGGATACAAGCATGGCAAACTGGTCAGAAGGCTACGTTAGCGATATTGGCTATACTTATGGATATTATGCAGAACTTAATCCCAACAGTGTCAAAATTCCCTTTTTGATGGCAGGGTTAGAGGCGCCAAAATTTACTACCGCTTGCGAGCTTGGCTTCGGTCAAGGCGTATCCATCAACGCCCATGCAGCAGCTTCAGACATTGAATGGTACGGCACAGACTTTAATCCCTCTCAAGCCAGCTTTGCGCAAGAGTTGTCTAATGTCTCAGGCAGTAACGCTCACCTTTATGATCAGTCGTTCAGTGAGTTTTGTAGTCGTGACGACTTACCAGACTTTGACTTTATTGGATTGCACGGTATTTGGTCTTGGGTCTCTAATGAAAACCGCGCTATCATCACTGATTTTATACGTCGTAAGCTAAAAGTTGGCGGTGTACTTTATATCAGTTATAACACCTTGCCTGGCTGGTCAGCTGCCTCGCCTATTCGCCATATGCTCACTGAGCATGATCATATGCATGGTAGCCGTAGCCAAGGCATTGGTAAGCGAGTCAAAGCCTCTATCGGGTTTACCCAAGATTTGCTCAAATTGTGTCAGCCGTTAGTACAGCAAGTACCGTCTATCCCTGAGCGCTTAGATGCTATCAGTAAACAAAACCCTAACTATCTGGCGCATGAGTACTTCAATCGTGATTGGCAGCCGATGTATTTTTCTGAGATGGCCGATTGGTTATCACCGACTAAAACCAATTTTGCGTGTTCGGCAAGTTTTTTGGAGGATTATGCACCTAGCAACTACACCGCAGATCAGCGCGAGTTTATCAACAGCATAGACGACCCTATGTTTACTCAGAGCGTCAAAGACTACATTCACAACAAGCAGTTTCGCCGTGATTATTGGGTCAAAGGCGCACGTAATATCTCAACCGCTAAGTCTGAACAGACGTGGCATCAGCTACGTTTTATGATGCTATCCAACGCCGAAAATATAAAATTTGAAGTCAAAGGCAGTATTGGCACAGTGACTCTGCGTGATGATATTTATCAAAAAGTCGTCGATCTATTGAGTGATCATAAGATACATCAAGTTGCTGATCTGCAAAATAAGCTACCCGATGATTTTCAGCAAAACTGGTTATTTGAGTCGCTGGCTATTTTGCATAGTCAAGGTGCGATAATACTAGTACAAGACGACGATATCATTGAGTCGGTACGTGAACAGTGTCGCAAGCTTAATACTTATTTGATGCAACAAAGTCTAGTGAGCCCTGAGCTAACGGCATTAGTCAGTCCATTGACAGGTAGCGCGTTGACTTATGGTAGATTCCCACTGATCTTCTTATATGCGTATATACAAGGCAAAAAATCAAGACAAGAATGGGTCGATTATGCTTGGCAAGCACTGAAAAAGAACAATCAGTTGCTACTAAAAGATGGCAATACTTTGCAAGAGGAAAAAGACAATATCAAAGAGTTGAACCGTATGGTTGATGACTTTGAAAAGAATACGCTACCCTTAGCGAAACGTTTGCAGATTGTCGAGTAATTAACAAAAAAGTAGACTAATAAAGAGGTAGATTAATAAGCATTGTCAGTCAACAGACTAACAATGCTTATTAGCCATAAAATCTAGACCAAAAAAAGCCTCACATTCCCGATAAGAATGTGAGGCTTTTGCTAAGTGTCTATAGATTAGGTATTTAAAATACCCAGTACCTGAAACACTGTAGCCATATTTGGAGCGGGAAAAGAGATTCGAACTCTCGACCCCAACCTTGGCAAGGTTATGCTCTACCACTGAGCTATTCCCGCATATATCAATAAATGCTATTAGTAACACCGTCTTGATAGGCTGGCTATTTTAGCAATTATTTAGAATGTGTCAACCCCTTTTTTGCTTTTAAATAAAAATGACAGTTTCACACTCTCATTAGATTACGTTCAGATCAGGCTAATCAATTGATTTTGTACTCTATTTATCAGGATATTTATAGTTGAACCGATAAAAATTATTTTAAAGTTATTTTCGTTGTAGCGTATCTTTTAAGGAATATTAACAACTATCAAAAAACTTTACTTTTAGCGCAGTAGCCATTGTTGACTTACCTATCGTTGCACAGCTTTAAAATTACTAATATTCAACGATATTCATTTACAAGGCTATACTGTATTGTTACTTTTACTCTATTGGTTTCATGGGTACACAGCTATTATACTTATTGTCACTATACTTATTACTCACTATACCTATATAGTCTAATCTCTAATAATTATTTTGTACTGTTTCATTTTATCTAAACTTTGAGGACTTATTATGAAAAAATTACTGACTACGACAATTATGGCAGCCTCGCTGTCAGCATTGAGCTTATCAGGTTGTACTAGTACTACTAGTGGTGGTGCAACAGGTATTGATCGCCAACAGTTGTTGTTGGTCTCAAGCGAGGAAGTTTTGCAGATGTCAGCGCAAAGCTACGCGCAAAGTATTCAAGAAGCTCGTGCAAAAGGTGTTCTTGACACTAATAAGGCACAACTAGATCGCCTTAAAGGTATTGCTAATCGTTTGGTTGGACAAGTCGGCACTTATCGTCCTGACGCGGCAAAGTGGAATTGGGAAGTGCACACCATTAAGTCTGAGCAGCTAAACGCCTTTGTCATGCCTGGTGGCAAAATCATGTTCTATTCTGGCATTATTGATCGACTAAACCTGACTGATGATGAAATCGCGTCTATCATGGGTCATGAGATATCACATGCCTTGCGTGAGCACTCTCGTGAGCGTCTATCGCGTGAGTACGCGACGCAAACGGGTATCGGTGTCGCGGCTAGCATATTTGGTCTATCACAAGGCCAAGCCCAATTAGCAGGCGTTGCTGGTGATTTAGGCCTAAGTCGTCCTCACAGTCGCACCCAAGAGTCTGAGGCAGATCAGCTCGGTCTTGAACTGATGGCGCGTGCAGGTTACAACCCGCAAGCGGCGATAACCTTATGGCAAAAAATGCAACGCGCCAGCCAAGGCGAGCCACCGCAGTTTTTGAGTACTCACCCTACTAGTAGCAATCGTATTGCTCAGCTGCAAGCTTTGATGCCTAAAGTGATGCCTTTGTATCAAAAGTCACGTCGCTAGTTACTAATCTGAAAGGCTAACAAGCTAAAAGTAGCCATTACTAACAGTGATATGAATGTAATAGAGTATAAATGGGAGTTTATGCTCTATTTTTCTGCTCGATGGTTTATTTTGTAGCGAAGGCTACGGCTATGGTATCTGTTATAATAATACGCTTATAATCATCTATATTTTACAGCTTGAGGACTACTATGATAACGCCTACTGCAACCGCCTTAAATCAAGCGCTACAAGCCCTGCACCCTGAGCACCTTGAGCTGATTAACGAATCTGTGGATCATGCCGGTTATTTTGAGGGAAAAGAGAGCCACTTTAAGCTCACTATCGTAAGCTCAGACTTTACTGGTAAGCGTCTTGTGGCGCGGCATCAATTGGTTTATGAAGCTGTAGCTGAGCTATTGACCTCTAAGGGTGGCAGTGTCCACGCACTAGCGATTCATGCATACACCCCTGATGAATGGCAAATGCAAGGCGTAAGCCCTGATAGCCCCCTATGTGCAGGTCAAAATAAATAGCTCTTTGAAACCCTTATATTTAGACTCTTATCTTCATCTACTTAGATGTGGTTTTACTTTGTGAATGCAGTCACGACCGTTAGCCATTATAGGAATTATTTTTCATGAAACATTTGCATATGCTATTGGTATTTTTATTGATTGGTGTGTTTGTTTATCAAAGCTACTTAGTGCTAAGCGCCAATAAACAAGCGGCGCGGCCGATCAAGATCGCCACTCATATTCTCTATGCGCTAGCTATTGTCACAGGCGCTTGGATGCTAATGCAATTGATGAGTGCTCAGGCACCTGTGCAATGGGTGTTTGCTAAGATTATTTTGTTAGTAGCTGCTATCAGTTCCAGTGTAAAGGCCTTTAATGGACAGGCCACGCCTAGCCAAAGCAAAGTTGGTATTCTTATCGCTGCCATCGCTTATGCTGGCATTGTGACTTTAGCTTATGTCAAACCTGAGAACTTATTTTAAGTTTTGGTTTTAAGTTATTATTTTAAATTATCAGTTAAAGTTTTTTTGATTTAGAGATTGATCTTTGATTACTATTCTACGTTTTTAGTATCATAAAGCGCTTATTTTTGCTATTTTAAAATAGGTAACAAACAATATATCTTAAATAAAGTCAACACCTTAGCACTATTTTACCCTATGGAGCCATTATGAAAAACCTTACTACAGCTTCGCTATTAGCAGCTGCTGGCATATTTGGCCTATCAGGCTGTGCCACTAGCGGTAATCTTACGCCACAGTACGTGCCACCAAGCACTTATCAGGGCTATAACTGTGAGTCACTCGTTCAAGAGTACAATCGTGTAGAGCGTTACGTTGAGGGTACTAGCAAGCAGCGCTCAACCCTATCAACTTCGGGTGTCGGTGTCGGTATCTCCGCTGGTCGTTGGGGTATCTCCCCTAATATTAGCTTTGGTGTGGGTCAAAGTAACGATAATAAAGCGCGTGATGCCAAATTATCACGACTGTATGGTGAGCGTGACGCTATCGTGCAATCAGCCCGCATTCAGCGTTGTGGCTTTGCTGACGGTCTAAAGGTTTATGGTGAGTAGCCGCTTATATAGGGCGGTTATCTGATTTTAGATGTGGCGTAACAGCTATTAGAAACCTAAAAATCAATAAGCATAGGGTGCACATTCCATCGCACCAATCAATAAGCACAATCTAGCTGCTGGTGCGCATGGCGCACCCTACGAAAACTAAGATTATGCTAATACTAAAAAGTCAATACGCTATTAACGTATTGGCTTTTTAGTATTCAACTTGGCAAAGTGACAAACCTCAATTATGACGGTAAGCTCTGCACCCACTGCACTATTTGCCCACTAGATAATGCACCTGACTGTCGCGCTATCTCACGACCTCCTCTGAATGCGATCATCGTCGGTAGACTGCGGATATTATAAGGCGCAGCGGCTTGCTCGTATTTATCGGTTTGCAGTTTGGCGAAGACCACTTGCGGTAATTGACTCGCTGCTGTTTTAAACTGTGGCGCCATCATTAGGCAGGGCTGACACCAGCTCGCCCAAAAGTCTACCACCGTTAAAACATCGTTTTTTTTAATAATTTTATGAGCCGTTTGCGCGGTTAGCTCATAGGCACTTGCGGTCAATAATGGCTTGCTACATTTACCGCAGTTAGGAGTAGCGCTTAGACGCGCGCTAGGGACTCGGTTGGTCGCTTGGCAATGAGTGCATACGATATGCATAGCTTGGTCGCTCATAAAATGACTCCTGTTTTATCACAAAAATAATAGTAAAGTTATATCATCTAAAATTATATATATCAAACCCCAACGCTAAGTCGATGGACGCGCCTGCCCACTATAGATATAAGTAAGCGCGCGCGGCCCTGATAGATATGCCTCGCTCAACGCTACAACCTCAAAGCCACCTGCCGCCAGCAGTGCTGGAATATTACGATCTAAGTGACAACCACCGGTTAACGGCTTCCATAAAGGTGTCAATCGGTGTTGCCAGCGCTCAACGGTAAGATCAGGTGCTAAGCCGTGCTCACAGAATAACAATTGGCCTGTGGGTTTTAGCACTCGTGCCATCTCCCGTAGCGCCGCTATTGGATCAGCGATACTACATAGCGTAAAGGTCATGACGATCGTATCAAAGCGATCTGTCGCCGCGTGAATACCTTGCACATCAACGGCTATTATCTCAACGGGAATAGCGATATCATCCGCCCGAGTACGCGCCAGCTTCTGCATTTGTGCTGCTGGATCGACTCCGACAATAGCAGAGACGGTATCTGGGTTATAAAACGGCAAATTAAGTCCGCTACCGATGCCGATCTCTAGCACTTCACCTGTGGCTTGCGGGATAATCTTGGCGCGCAACGCCATCACTGCACTCGTACCGCAGGCGATATCAATCATTTTTGGTAATACATAACGCTGATATGGATTCACAACTTTCTCCCTTTATTCTAGAGCTAGGCAACGGCTGAAGGATTGCCACCTTAATAAATTAAAAAGGCCGATAACATTATATATTACCGACCCTTTCTGATTTGCAACTATCTTTATTATCGTCTCAGCTTAGCGCTTGCAGGTATTCATACCTAATATCGTATAAAGGGGACAAAAACGGAATAGGCCGGTAAACAAAGGCACTAGTCCAATCACGCCCCACCAGCTGCCATAATAGATACCAATAGCGATAATGATCACGCCTGCGATGATACGTAGCGTTCTTTCGGTGCTGCCTACATTAGCTTTCATAATTGATTCCTCAAATTAATTCTTAGATTAACACATGAAGTGCAATATCAAATGCGAGGTGAAAAAAAGACCTAGATGCGCTAGCATCAAAGTCTTTATCCACCGACCAAAGTGAGATTGCAACCATGAACTATACACATCTAAGCCTAGGAGAACGATACCAGATTTATGCCCTTATAGGGGCAGAACATAGTATTAAATTTATAGCTGACACATTAGGAAGAAGTCCTAGCACCATATCAAGAGAGATCAGACGCAATAAAAGCCTTCGAGGTTACCGAGCTAATCATGCTAATAACAAGGCTTGTGACAGACGCTCTAACAATGCTTTCACTATCATCGCTGATGTATGGGATTGGGTCACAGACAAGCTAAAAGACAGCTGGAGTCCTGAACAAATAGCCGGAGTTCATGGTGGTATTAGTCACATGAGCATCTATCGCTATATCTGGAGGGACAAGAGACAAGGCGGCAGGTTATGGCAGTATCTCAGACGCAAAGCCAAACCTTACCGTAAGCGACTAACGGCTGAGACCCGAGGCCGTATCAACGACAGAGTCTCGATTCATGAGCGCCCTTGTATTGTGGAAGAACGATCACGTATTGGTGACTGGGAAGCGGATACCGTTATCGGTCAGCATCACAAGCAAGCGATTGTAACGCTCGTTGAACGTAAAACAGGACTGCTTAAAATGAAGCGTGTGGGTCATAAAACGGCACAGCAAGTATCAGAGGCAATGATAGGTATCCTAAAGCCAGTGAAGTTACAGGTTAAGACCATTACCTCTGACAATGGTAAAGAGTTTGCTCAGCATAAGAAGGTGAAACAAAAGCTCTTTAGCGCTTTCTTCTTTGCCGATGCTTATGCGTCATGGCAGCGAGGAACCAACGAGAATACTAACGGCTTAATCAGAGAGTTCTTGCCTAAGGGTTGTGACTTTAGACAAGTCTCTGATAATGAGATACAGGACATTGAGAATAAACTAAACAACAGACCAAGAAAACGCTTAGGGTTTAAAACGCCTATGCAGGCGTTCTATAATATTAATTAGCGTTGCACTTGGTGTGTTAATCTAAGCTTCAATAAACGGGCTTTAAAATTAATATTTGTTACTATCAAAATTAATGGCTATCACTATCAGTTAATCTTCTATTTACTACCCTAAGACATTAATCGGTATTTTTAGATAACGAGTGCCATTTGATTCAGGCGCAGGTAAGTGTCCAGCATCGATGTTGACTTGTACTGAGGGAATGATGAGCCGTGGCATCTCAAGAGTGGCATCACGGCGCTCACGCATCTCAATAAACTCTGCTTCATTAATACCGTCTTTGACATGAATGTTAGTCAGCTTTTGCGCCGCAACAGTAGTCGTTGGACAGTGCTTACGCCCTTGACTTGGATAGTCATGACACAAATACATGACGGTGTCGTCACTGAGAGCAAGTAGCTTTTGAATAGAATGATATAAAGTTTTGGCATCGCCGCCTAGGAAATCACAACGCGCAGTACCTACATCTGGGGCAAAAAGCGTATCACCAACGAACACCGCTGTCTTGTCACTATCCGCTGCAATATAAGCCATATCAGCTGGCGTGTGTCCAGGTACGTGCATCGCAGTAATAGTTATGTCGCCCAGCGCTAGAGTATCGCCTTCATCCATCAGAATATCGAACTGACTGGCATCGGTGCGAAAGCTGCTATCAAAGTTGTATATTTGTTTGAATATCTTTTGTACTTCAGTAATATATTTGCCCATCACTAGCTCGCCACCTAGAGTCTCTTGTAGATACATGGCTGACGACAAATGATCGGCATGAGCATGGGTCTCAATGATATATACCAGCTGCCACCCTTGCTCGCGTACAAAATCAATAACAGAGTCGATATCTGCCGTGCCAGTGTGTCCTGACTTAGGATCAAAATCTAATACAGGATCGATCACTGCACATAATTGCTGGGTGACATCTGCTAATACATGAGTATAAGTCTCAGTATCTTGATGTAAAAAAGAGTGGACTTGCATGGCGGCCTCGCTATTATCTGAAAGTGTCATCGAATGCTGACATTATCTATGTTGATGTTGATCAAATTATTATTGGTCATTGATTTTAATTAGTTATACCAATATAACAACACTACTACACTTTATCAATTTATATAATGTAAATAACTATAATTTTTAAAAATTTGTTATATAATTGATGGCTATCTTATTGATGTTCACTATTTATAGCTTATATATAGCTCTTTCCCTTACAATAACAATCTCTATGATTCGTGACCTCTATAATCTATGAACTTTATAAGGAGTGTGCTTTGATGAATTCGACCTCAGTGGCTAACCATCCTGCCACCTCAACGCAATCAGATCATGTGCAATCAACCGCAGACGCTACTGATTTTGCTTCGATTGATCTTGCCAAACAAATGCAGGAGGCGTCAGCACAAGCCAGCCAGCTGCTAAAGTCCTTATCGCATCCTGATCGCTTACTACTATTATGTCAGCTCACTCAGGGTGAATACTGCGTAAGTGAGCTTGAAAGCCTCGTTGGTGTTGGGCAACCTAGCCTTTCACAGCAGCTGGGTATCTTGCGTAAAGATAATCTAGTGGCAACGCGGCGTGATGGTAAGCAAATCTATTACAGCATCGCAAGCGACGATGCTTTGGCGGTATTACAGCTACTCTATCAGCGCTTTTGTGCTCAAGCAAAGTGATGCAATAATGCTAAGATTATTGATCTTTCAAGCTCATGATCTTATAAACTAATATTTAATTGAAACGATACTATTTAAATATGCCCTCTATCACTACCCGTCTGATACCTGCTTGGTTGCGTCACTACCAGCTCACGACTTTACCGACTGATGTGGTCGCAGGCTTAGTGGTAGGTATACTGGTCATTCCGCAAAGTCTAGGGTACGCAGTACTAGCAGGATTACCACCTGTCTATGGTCTATATGCGGCAATCGTGCCTGTTATCGTCTATGCATGGATCGGCTCAAGTAATGTGCAAGCAGTGGGTCCCGTCGCTATCACAGCAATCATGACCGCTAGTGCTCTGCATGCCTATGCAGATCAAGGTGCTGAGCAATATGTGCTGATGGCGAGCTTGCTGGCGCTGATGGTCGGTGTATTATTGACCATTGCAGGACGGCTCAAGCTTGGCTGGATTATGCAATTTATAAGTCGCGGCGTCTCGGCAGGGTTTATCAGTGGTGCGGCAGTACTAATCTTTGTCAGCCAGCTTAAATATCTTACCGCTATTCCTATAGCAGGCAATAACTTAGTCGGCTACGTGTCGAGCATAATGAAGTATGCTGAGCAGCTACATCCATTAACGCTGCTCATTGGCGTCAGCGCTCTTATACTGTTAGTAGCCAATCGCTATGCTAGTCGGTGGATCTGGCGCTCATGGCTACCAGCCAGCCTTGCTAAGTGGGCTGAGCGCTTGTTTCCGCTTCTGTTACTTATAGCAGCACTGCTAATGAGCTTGACTCTCCATTGGTCAACGTCCGGGGTTGCTACTATCGGCAAGATTCCGCAAGGGTTATCAAGCTTCACTCTACCGCATACACCCAATGTGCGTGAAGCGCTAAACCTCTTGCCTACTGCAGGTCTTATGGCGCTGATCGTATTTGTCTCAAGTAGCTCAGTGGCGAGCACCTATGCTCGCGTGCGCGATGAGCGCTTTGATGCCAATCGTGAGCTGACAGGACTCGGACTGGCAAATATCGCAGGCGGCCTGTTTCAGAGCTTTGCTATCGCTGGTGGCTTCTCGCGTACCGCAATCAATGCTGACTCAGGCGCTAGGACGCCCCTTGCCAGCTTAGTCACGGTACTGGTGATGATTGCCGCATTGATCGCTTTTGGCGCTGCGCTTGCGCCACTACCCTATGCGATATTGGGTGCGACGATTATGGCCTCTATTGTTGGACTGATCGATGTTGCTACCTTTAAATCAGCATGGCAACGCGATCGCTTGGATGCGGCGAGCTTTATCGCTGCCTTCGTTGGCGTATTAGTATTTGGACTCAATACTGGCTTGGTGATTGGTCTAATGGTGTCCTTTGCCAGCCTTATATTACAATCTAGTCAGCCGCATGTAGCGGTGGTCGGTCAGCTAGCAGGTACTGGGCACTTTCGTAATATTAACCGTCATGATGTGATTACTTTTCATAATTTAGTGATGCTGCGTATTGATGAGAGTCTGTTCTTTGGTAATAGCGAATCGGTACACCAGCATGTCTTGAGAGCGACCAAGCAATATCCAGATGCCAGTGAGATTATCTTAATTATGGCGGCGGTCAATCATATTGATCTCACTGCTCAAGAGATGCTCATGACGCTCAATAAGGAGCTTATCCTTGATAATAAGCATTTGCACTTTAGCTTTATTAAAGGCCCTGTTATGGATATCATCGGCAATACGCCTTTAATCACCGAGCTCTCAGGACAAGTTTATCTGAGTACTATTGATGCTGTGATTGCGCTAAAAGATCTTTAGATTATTTTAAACTTATAATGGTTGTTGCCGTCCCCCATACAATACCGTTATGATGGGTCACTGTAATACTAAACCTATTGTTAGCTTTTAATAACATCACTTAATTCAAGCAACCGACTTTACTTATGACTGAAAACATCACTATCTATAAACAAATCTATCCTGTGCAATGCGCCAAACTTGCAGAATTAGGCTATCGCTCGATCATTAATATTCGTCCTGATGATGAGCATATTACTCAGCCAAGCAGCCAAGATTTGGCGATGGCTACTGAACAAGCCAATTTGGCTTATCATCATCTACCTTTTGATGACGAGCGTTTGAGCATGGTTACTGTCGAGCAATTTGCCCAGTTTTATCATGCCTTTCCCAAGCCGATCTTGATGTTCTGTGGTACAGGTGCGCGTGCAAAATTACTGTATCAAAGTGCATTGATGCAAGGCCTGTTATAAAAAGCCAGCACACCCTATTTTATTCAATCAATAATACCCATTAAGGAAATTTTATGGCACATAATATCAATATCCAAGGGCAGATCACGCCTGAACAAGTTGCGACACTCGGCGAGCAAGGTTTTAAAACCATTATCAATAATCGTCCTGATGGTGAAGAGAGCAATCAGCCACTAAGTGCTGATATTGCTGCCGCTGCTGAGCAGGCAGGCATTGCCTATAAAGAAATCTCTTTTGCAGGTACTGGTCTGACTCAGCAGCATGTCGAGGACTTTGCTGACTTTTTTAATCAAGCTGAGCAGCCTGTTCTAATATTTTGTCGTACGGGCGCGCGCTCAACAGGCATTTATGAAGCCGCAAAACAGATGGACTTGTTAGATGACTGAGGATAAATAATCTGTTAAACAGTTATTGTGCAGTCATTAAACGATTATTAAACAATCATTAGGCCTACACAAATTTGTAGGCCTTTTTTTATTACTCTTTATCGAGTGCACTGTTTTATATTATAAATAAGCTAAGGTCTGGTATGATCAAACATTGCTTTATTGGATGACTTATTATTTAAGGTATGCTAGTTGTTTTGCAGGCGGCATCAGGAAGATAAACCGTCAGTCTCATTTGTCATTACGATTATTTTTACAAGGAAAGTTCCATGAGTAACATCGCTCTCAGCTTATTACCTTTAGCTCTTGCCTATATTATGTTTACCTTGGGGACTGGACTCAAAGGTAGCGACTTTAAAGTGATTAGTGCCTATCCCAAGGCCTTTTTCATCGGTCTATTTAATCAAGTTATTCTAGTACCTGTAGTGGCTTTAGTCGTCGTACTGGTCATGTCACCACCACCGATTATTGCTTTTGGCATTATGTTGATTAGTTTTTGTCCAGGCGGTGTCACCAGCAACATGCTTACCTTTTATGCCAAGGGCAATGTCGCACTATCAGTTGCCCTCACAGGTACAGTCAGTCTACTCTCTGTCATTACGTTACCTATCATGATTACCTTTGCCTTTGATTACTTTTTGCAGGATCAAGCCCGCTCTATTAGTGCGGTAAAGATCGGTATAGTGATGTTTTTACTGACCACTCTACCAGTCACTTTAGGTATGCTAGCTCGTCATAAATTCACCGACTTTATGGTGCGTAGAAGTAATATTTTAAACGGGCTTGCCAGCGTCTTTTTTGTGTTGATTGTCTTCGCAGCGGTGGCTTCTAATTGGGAATTACTAAAATCACAAGTCAGCGTTATTGGGCTTGAGCTAGTATTTATTATCGCCACTTTATTTGCTTTGAGTATTATGATTGCAAAAGCGTTCAAGCTAAATTGGTCCGATACTAAGACTATCTCGATTGAGACCAGTATTCAAAATAGCACCACAGCGATTACGCTGGCGCCTATTATTATGGGTACAACCGCGAGTCTGCCTGCTATCGCGTTACCTGCTGCGGTCTACGGTGTGCTGATGTACGTGATTGCCATCCCTGTTATTGCGCTGATTCGGAATAAGAATTAGCGCAATAACGCTTACAAACCTCTGCCAACTGCGCCCGTCCAAAATTGGGATGGGTGTTTGCTGCTATGACCATCTCAATAATAACTTCGGGCAATTTTGGTAGCATAAAGGGTAGTGGATTATTATCATCTGTTAGCGGCATCATCTGCCCCAGACTACTCTGTGCAACAACAGTAATTCCTAATCCTGATACCACTAGGCTGGTGATCGCACTCACACTATTTACACTACAAATAATCTGACTGGCAATATTTATTTGACTTAAGCTCTGCACAGCAGCGTGATGAAAATGACAGCTTTCATCAATCAATACTAGTGATATCTTTCTCATCTGATCAAAATGCTCTCTTAAGTTCTCAACGTCGCCATCAAACGCCCAAACTCCTTTGTCTTGCTGCAAAAACTGCCCTGCCTCTGTAGCTGATGAACGTGACACGATAGCCACGTCCAGTAAACCTGTGCATAACATCTCACGCAGTCTTACAGAGTTATAACTGTGTACGTGAATAGGCAAATCAGGCACGCAATGACGGATTTGTGCCACTATCTTTGGTAGTACTTGCTGTGCATAGTCATCAGGGCAGCCCAATTGCAATGGTCGAATAATCTGCTTGCTATCCTGCATCTGCCTTAATACATCATCATGCAAGCTTATAATATGCCTTGCATAACTCAATAAGAACTTACCATCCTCGGTTAATTTCAGCTTATGCCCTGACTTAATAAATAGCGATTTATTAGTTTGTTCAGCCAGCTTATGCATCTTTTGGCTTACAGCGCTCTGGCTGCGATGCACTTGTGCCGCTGCCTGGGTATAACTTCCGGTTTCAACCACTGCAATAAAGCAGCGTAACGCTTCAATATCCACTCATCTACCTCATAGACTAAAGTGTCATAAGCTTCACATTAGCATAAGGCCTGCGATAGTGGATAGACTTTCATTCTCTAAACTTCTTATAGATAGCATTAGGTTTTTGCGCTGGTATGCAGTCAATATTGACGACATAATAAAATTCTATTTAAATTATTTAGGAGATCATTATGCAAAAGCCAGTTCTCATCATCGGTAATAAAAACTACTCATCTTGGTCGCTACGAGCTTGGCTACTACTCAAAGCTTTTGATATTGAGTTTGATGAGCAAGTTATTGAGCTGTTTTCGCCATCAGCGATGCCCGTACTCGATGCTAATTCGCCAACGCTTAAAGTTCCTGTGTTGGTAGATAATGAAAAAGTGACCGTTTGGGATACGCTAGCTATTGCTATTTATGCCAACGATTATTTGACAAATATTGATATATGGTCAGGTAAAAATAAATCTGCAATAGAAACCAATGCTATAAATTCAAAAAAGGATAGAGCGTATTGTCAAAGTATCGTTGCTGAGATGCATTCAGGATTGTCGGGTATTCGTAGTGAGATGCCGATGAATATTCGAGCGACAGCCCGTATTGAGCCAAGCGCTACTTGTCTAAAAGATATCGCTCGTATTGAGCAAATATTTGAAGAATGTCTAGCAGGTAGAGCAGCCGATAGCTATTTATTTGGCAATTTTACGGTAGCGGATGCGTTCTTTGCTCCTGTGGTTTTGCGCCTACAAACTTATGCAAAAGCGTCTGGTATTGAGTTAAAACCAACCACTAAACAGTATTGCCAAACTATGCTAAATAACGTTCATATGCAATCTTGGATTGAATTGGCTTTAACAGAGACTCGGATAATTGAAGAAGATGAAGCGGGCGAGATTACGTCTGTATGCGGGGCATTGTCTAGATAAGTTATCTAATGTAAATAGAAAACCACCTCAACCATGCTAATAGGCTGAAGTGGTTTTTTGATTAAAGGGAGTAAAAGGTACTCAAACTACTGCTTCTGATCTAACGCCTCTTTTACCGCCTCTTTACCCCATGCACTCAGATCAATATCCAACTTCTCATACTCTTGTGCATCGAATAATGGCTCTTTGACCCCTGCTTTTAATTGACGGGCAAAGTCATCAAGTAAGCGCTTGGCTCGCGGGAATAGCATAATCAACGCCAGTAAGTTTGCTAGAGCTAGCACACCCATTAACGGATCAGCGAAGAAGAACACAGCGGTTGCCGTAGGTGCTACTGCCCCGAGGAACAATACTCCAATAACCACAATTCGTAAAATAAACGTCGCTTGTTTGATATTCTTTTTGACCAAAAAGTTAATGGAGTTTTCACCCATGTAGTAGTTATACATAATAGAGCTTAGGGCAAACAACAATAACGCTATGGTTAATACATACTGTGACCAATCCCCGAGCTGATTACTAAGCGCTTGCTGAGCCAGTACAATACCATCGACTTCAGCGCCTGGTTGATACACCCCACTAAGCAAAATCATAAATGCGGTGGCACTACATACGACTATCGTGTCGATAAATACTGATAATGACTGCGATATACCTTGGCTAACAGGGTGAGTCGCATAAGCGGTAGCAGCAATATTAGGTGCAGAACCCAACCCTGCCTCGTTAGAGAATAAGCCGCGCTTCATGCCCTGCTCAATCGCCACCCCAATACCACCGCCTACCACAGACTCAATACCAAAGGCGTTTTTGACAATCAGCACCATGAGTGAAGGCAATTCTGTAAAGTTCAGTCCTATCACAATAAGCGCCATACCGATATAGATCAGCGCCATCACAGGGATGACCACGTCAGCGACTTTTGCAATGCGCTGGATGCCACCAAAAACGATAAATCCACCCGCAATGACCAGCACCACACCTGATATCCAACGATCGATACCAAAGCTTTCAAGCGCAGAACCTGCCACCGTATTGCCTTGGAACGCTACAAACCCAATAGAAAAAGATAATAATAGAGAAACAGCATAAATGACGGCAAGCCAGCGATAGTCTTTACCTAAACCGTGCAAGATATAGGTCGCAGGACCACCGCGAAAGTTACCATCGGTATCTTTACGCTTATATAGCTGAGCCAAACTACACTCAACGATACTGGTCATCATGCCGATTAAGGCCACGACCCACATCCAGAACACCGCACCTGGACCACCCAGAGAGATTGCAACGGCGACACCAGCGATATTACCACCACCAACACGTCCGCCGATAGACACTAGCAAAGCCTGACGGGCAGAAATTCCTTCGTCGCCCACCTCATCCGTCTTAAATACTCTAAACATGCGTTTAAAATATCTAAACTGAGCAAACCTACCTACAATAGTAAATAATAGGCCAAAAATAATGAGCATCGGAACGAGTGCCCAGCCCCACGTTAAATCTCCAATCAGGGAGAAAAACTCCTGAATATACTCCATTGCTATCTTCCTTGCATTCTTTAGTCATATTTGACAAACCACTATTCAATAGCTGGTTATAGTGCGGTAATGATTTCATTGGATGTATTATCGCATTAAAGACACACATCTGTAACGCACAGGATAATATTTTTTTAATAAGTGCTGTTTTAATATGAGAATTGATAGTGTGAAACTCCACAAAAAAACCACCTCAGCTATTGTTAGCTAAGGTGGTTTTGGTCTAGCTTAGGCGTGTCTGCTGAACTTAACTTTATTGCATAACTAAGTATTCAAATGCACTTAACGCCGCCTTTGATCCTTCGCCCATAGCAATATTAATCTGCTTAAAAGGTACTGTCGTTACATCACCGCAAGCGAAAATACCTTTGCGATCAGTGCGGCAGCGCTCATCAATCTCAATCTCGCCAAAGCGATTCGTATCGACAAAGCCTTTGATAAAATCAGTATTCGGTATCAAGCCAATCTGTACAAATACTCCAGCTAAGTCGCGCTCATGAGTAGCGCCCGTTTTGCGATCTTCAAAGACAATAGAGCTGACCTTGCCATCAGTGGCTTTAATCTCTTTGGTCGCAGCACCCGTAATAAATTCGATATTAGACTTCTCTTTGGCTTTATTAATCAGTACCTGATCGGCTTTTAGCTCGTCAGCAAACTCAAGAACCGTCACGTGTTTGACGATACCTGCCAAGTCAAGCGCCGCCTCAACCCCTGAGTTACCACCACCGATGACAGAGATATCTTTACCTTTGAAAAATGGCCCATCGCAATGCGCACAATACGCCACGCCTTTACCGATATTTTCTTCTTCCCCCGGTACATTCAGCTTACGCCATTGCGCCCCAGTCGCTAAGATAATACTACGCGTCTCAAAGCTCTCGCCCGTACTCAGATGAATGCTATAGTTTTCATCAACAGTCTCATCTATCTCTTTTACAGTAACGTGCTGCTTAAGGGTAATATTGTACTCTTGCAAATGCTTAACGAAGTCTGCGGATAGATGCGTGCCTGTGGTTAACGGTACAGAGATCAAGTTCTCGATATCTTGCGTGTCTTTGACCTGACCACCGATACGATCAGCGACCATCGTTACCTTTAGGCCTTTACGCGCAGTATAGATCGCTGCCGCAACACCAGCAGGACCTGCTCCGATGATAGTAACATCTTGCTGCTCTAACTGCTCGCTATCATCACTATCGGCTTCACCTAATAGATCAGGGAACTGCTCTTGTAGCTTGGTGATAAGTTTAGCCGTATCGATCAAACCATTGGCAAATGGCTTACCGTTTAAGAATACCGCTGGCACGCCTTGGATGTTATTAGCATCGACTTGCTCTTGGAATAATGCGCCATCAATCATCTCATTACTGATGTCATCGTTTAATAGTGCAAACTGATTAAGTGCCTGCACCACTTCTGGACAGCTATGGCATGACAATGACACATAGGTCTGAAACTGTAACGGCTTATTGAAGCGCTTCACGAGCTTTTGAATGCCTTCATCCAGCTTTAGCGTATGACCACCTGTTTGTAAAATGGCTAAAATGAGCGAGGTAAATTCATGACCGCCAGGAATACCGCTAAATACGATGCCATTATCAACGAGCATATCGTCTTTATGGCTGCGTACTGCAAAGCTGATTGGGCTTGGCAAGCTATTGTCATTCGCTTTAGAGTCAAAATTTATCTTGTCTGTCGTGCTAGCAATGCTCGATAAAAAATCAATGAGCTCAGCGCGTTTGCTATGTTCACCACTACCTAATACAAAGGTAATAGGACGAGTCATCTTTTCGCTATAGCTCTTAACGGCATCTAGTAAGCTTTGGTCAATCATGATAATTCCTATTTATAAAAGTAAATAACTATTTAGATATTATAAAGTCAATGACAACTAGCGCGATTGGCACTTAGCGTATGACTTTTGATGATTCTATTATCATGTCTTTGTGACCTTCGAGCAAGCTGAGAAACTTAAATACTAAGTTTAGTAAAACCAATCGTATATTGATATGTGTTTAGTATTATAAATAATAAATCTAGATATGACAGTGGTATCGCCATCATAATTTCGCTACAATCGAGAATGGATTGCATTATTAAAAGGGTAAAAATCATATCAACTCTTAATAATAATGTATCTTTGATGCATTACAGTTCAGTCACTAACCTTTCTACATTTATGCATCTTCACCCGATGTTTTAGCAAGCTGTTCTAGAACAACTATTTGTAGCGATACACGAGAGCTTAAACATCGAAGGACTACAAACACTTAATAACAAGGATGATCACATGAGAAAAACAGATACTTGGCAAGATAATAAAGACATTATTAGTGAGCTAAAATTAAAAGACAGTCATTTTGCGGTTATTTTTGAAGAGCATACGCAGCTTGACCAGCAGATCAATCAGCTCGATAAAGACCGAGTGCAAAACGCCAGCCGTGACGATGAAATTGAGCAAATGAAGCGGCGCAAATTACAGCTTAAAGATGAGATTTATAAAATAATAGATAAAAACAAAGTGCAGTCTCATCCTTAGCATATTCAAATAAGATATTGCAAAACTTAATAGTTGTCTAAATCCGATAACTGTACATATCTACAACTGCTTAAATTCAACGACTAAAAAACCCCATCAGCCGAAGCTAATGGGGTTTTCTGTACTTAGTACTTAGATCTTACTATCTAACAACTATCAAATAGCTTAGATTTTACCGACTAGATCTAGACTTGGCTTTAGGGTTGCTTGACCTGCTTCCCATGCTGCTGGACATACTTCACCATCGTTATCACGGACATACTGTGCCGCTTTTACTTTGCGTAGCATGTCTTTTGCGCTACGACCGATACCGCCAGCATGAATCTCAGCGACTTGAATCAGTCCGTCTGGATCGACTAAGAAAGTGCCACGTTCAGCCAAACCAGCTTCTTCGATCATAACGTTAAAGCCACGAGTGATACGGCCTGTAGGATCGCCGATCATCGGATATTGCACTTTACCGATAGCGTCTGAAGAGTCATGCCACGCTTTATGGGTGAAATGGGTATCGGTTGATACCGAGTAGACTTCTACGCCTAAACCTTTTAGCTCTTCGTAATGAGATGCCATGTCCTCTAACTCTGTTGGACAAACAAAAGTAAAATCAGCTGGGTAAAATAGGAAAATAGCCCAACTGCCTTTTACGTCTTCAGAGGTGACGGTTTTGAATTCACCGTTTACATACGCATCTGCTGAAAACTCTGGAATTTCTTGATTGATAATAGACGCCATGTGAGGCTCCTTTATAGTTAATGGTTAATAATTTGTTGTTGTTTAAGTCTTATTGCTCTTGACTACCTGACAAACTATACGCGAATTCTATAATTAATCTAATTAAAAGTTTTTATCCTGATGTTTTGTTTTATTAATCTTGGTAAACTAGTTTACTGAGTATTGTTCATTGTCTAAACATACGTAAACCAGCTATGTCTACGGCCCAATTCATTATAGAATGGCACTATTAAATACTTACCAGAAAAGTAATATTCAAACGCAGCTGTTTTATGTTTATTTGTGATATTTTTTAGCGATTTAAATATCTATTATTCTAATAAAAGCCAGTTATTAAAGGATTTCTATGATTACTCTACGCCAACTCGAATTTGCTTTAGCCGTCGCCAAACACCGCCACTTCAAACGAGCAGCTGAAGACTGTAATATCTCACAATCTGCATTGAGCTTAGGTATCGCTGAGCTTGAAAAGCAACTGGATACGCAGATTTTTGAGCGTAATAATAAGCAAGTACTTATCACCCCAATCGGGGAGGATATCCTAACTCGTGCTCAGCGGGTATTCTCCGAGGTCAATGACCTGACTACACGCGCGCAAAGCCATCAGACGCCATTAGCCTATCCTATGACTGTGGGCATTATCCCGACTATTGCGCCTTATCTACTGCCTAAAGTATTGCCTGCCTTACGTCAGCATTATCCAGAATTTCGGATGACCATTATCGAGCAACAGACGGAGCGCTTGCTAGAGCAAGTACGTTATGGTCACATCGATACGGCTATTATCGCGCTGCCCTATGCGGTTGATGGGCTGCATAGCTTTGAGTTTTGGCATGAGGACTTCTTTGCAGTATTTCCTAAAGATGATGTCCATGCCGAGCTTGAAACTATCAATGCTGATGAGCTGGCAACGGCGAATCTGATGCTCCTTGGCGAAGGGCATTGTCTGACCGATCAAACCTTGTCAGTTTGTCACTTTGATCGGGAAAAGATGAAATCTAGCTTTTCTGATGCCAGTTTGAATACCTTAATTCAAATGGCCTTAGCAAAAATGGGCACCACTTTAGTACCGCAAATGGCATTGAGTCAGTTGCATTTGCAAAATCAGGATGCCATCGCTGTACCACTTGCCGAGGCAGGGCCGCACCGACATATTGCCTTTGTCACTCGCCTTAACTACGCGCGCGTTGATGATGTCAATCTACTGGGCGATGTGTTCAAGCAAGCGCTTGAGAGCGCTGCTAGCCAAGACTGAAGAGTGATCAATGACAACTAAAAAGATAAATAAAAGCTTGTCTTCACCACCACTGATTATGGATAGTCTCAGTAAGCACTTTACTGAGCACTTATTAGCTATCGACAATACTATTACGCCTGTTATTAGTCAGGCGTTGTGGCAGGATGTCGCCAATCATTACAGCGAGTCTGTGCGCGCTTATCACAACTTGACTCATCTTCAGCATTTATTTGAGCAGTTTGCGCACCTACGAGATAAATTAGAACAACCGCACATCGTCGCCCTAGCGCTGTTTTATCACGATATTATTTACGACCCAACTCAGCCAGATAATGAGCTAAACAGCGCAAAATATGCTGTAGCGCAATTGCAAAATCATCTAACAGCTGAGCAGCACCAGCGTATCTATGCGCTAATTATAATGACGGCTACTCATCAACTGGGTGATAATAATGACAACATTTCAGATAGTGATGCCGCTTTTTTGTTAGATATGGATTTAAGTATCTTGGGTGCGGATTGGGCAGATTATGAGCGTTATGCGCAAGCAGTACGCCAAGAGTATGCGCACGTTGCTATCGATGATTATCGTAATGGACGCACTGCAGTTTTGGAAGGATTATTAGCTCATGATAGATTGTACTTAACCGATGATTATTATCAGCGCTTAGAGCATATAGCTCGGCGAAATATTGAATGTGAGATTACTGCAATTGCAGTTTAATAAATAGCTCACTACCTAGCCTTGCTGGATGCGAATTATAGCAAGGCTGCATAATCTCAATGTTAAAGTGCGATCGAAAACGCTGCTGATATGTCTCACTATTACCGCCAAACGGCGGATGGTTATTACCAAAGTCTTTATCAAACAGTAATCCTACTAGCTTACCCTTTGGCTTCAATAATCGCGCCATCTGCTCTACATACTCGTCACGGCGCTTAGGGTTTATCGCACAAAAAAAGGTTTGCTCTAGTGCCCAGTCAAACCTATATTGCTCAGCAGAAAGCTCAAAAAAATCGGCACAAATGAGCTGATCTTTAGGAAAATTAGCATAGCGCTTAGCAAAATTAGCAATTGGCGCAGCAGCAAAATCAACTAACGTGACATTGTTAAAGCCTTGCTCATGCAAGTAACCTACTTCATAAGCATTGCCAGCACCTGCTACTAAAATAGCTTGATCTTTTGCGGACTCGGGTAACTGATCGATATATCTTTTAAGCGGTGGTGAAACCTCACCCATATCCCATTGAATACTATCGTTCTCATAGCGCTGTTGCCAAAACTTGGCTTGGTTAACGTTTTTCATAAGTTAGCCTTTTTTGTAATAGGTTTACCTTTTATTCTCAATCTAATCTACCAGTCTTACCTGCCAGCATATCATGCCACTTTTTATAATCTGGCATTGCTTTTTCAACTGTTTGCCAAAAAGCGCGACTATGATTGGCATGATGCAAATGACATAGCTCATGGACGATAACATATTCAGTGCACTCAATAGGATATGCGGGCAAATAGACCGACAACCAAATTCGCCGAGCACGAGTATTGCAACTGCCCCAACGGGTGTGCATTTTTTTGATACGGGTCTCTACAGCTTGAGCTTTAATAATAGGTTGCCACTTCTCAAATAAATCTGGCATCACTAGCGTTAACTGCTGACGATAATAGTCAAGCATTTGCTGATTGTTTAGGGTAAGGGTTTGCGCTACGCCCCACAGCATAATTGACTGAGAGGCTATCTTGGATATTGAGGCAAGCTGTTGTTTGCGCTCGTAATGCTTGAGCACTTGCTCATGATGAGTAAGTGCCCAGTCCAAGCGTTTATCGATGGCTTGCGCTATCTGCTCTACGTTAATAGTTAAAGGTACAGATACGCTTAGCAAATTAGGTCTTAAGCGGAAGTTAATATTTTTGACACGTTTTTGCTGAATTTGCAGCTCGATATCTGCCGCTGCTAAGCGTTGAGTGATTGAGTTTAATAAGGACTTACCTGACTCTCTAGCCATTACGTCTACCTTAAATATCTAACTTATATCATTCAAAAATTAAAGTGAGTATAGATGTACTATGCGCATGGTTGATTAGGTTGTAATGAGAAATTGGTGCGCTGGGCGCACCCTACAAAGGCTCATAGAGGTCTACTATCAAAGCGCTTGCAAGTGATTATCAAAAGACATCTTATGATGCTGACTATCTTGGATAATTCGACCAGACACTTCCTCGTCTGCGCTATCATCTAACGCCATACTTTTGGTCCGTAAGGTGGTTAACTGGCCTTGCCCATCACTAACGATAAAGCCTGAACTTATATCATTGGTATAATTCTCATCATTAGCACTGCCGTTGGCACTAGTGTTGAAAATGGCACTAGTAGTAGCGCTATTGGTCAAAATTGAAGCCCCTGCGCAATCAGGGAGATTTACCGCATCGATTAATTTGCGCGTGGTTAGATCGTAAATCGCCGCGCAGCCACCGATAGGTGTGGTGACACAAAGCTGGTTTTTCTCGCTATCGACTGCGACACTGGCGATATACTGATGAAAGCGCTGCCATTGATTGTTCGGCATAATGAGTGGCTTAAACTCGCTATCACCGCGCGAGTGAGTCAATACTAGCGGCACATTGATATGCCGCTCCCCTTGGAACTGAATGCCGATCATTACTGTACCATCATCATGCATGGCTAAATGACGAATACTCATCTGATTATGCTCAGGGATAATCTGTTCCAACAGCTCACCGTTATGGCGATTAAGATAGACCAGTGACGGACGCATACTATCTAAATTTAGCTCATCGCGTGACGCTTGCTCGGTCTTTATACCGCCATTAGCGATTATCAAAGTCTCACTATTAGGATGCATAAGCAGCTCATGCGGACCGATACCGTATGAGTCAAACTCTGCTACTTTTTGATAGCTATCATTAACATCATAAATACCGATTTTGCCGTTTAGAGTGACGGTATCATTTTCGGTCACATATAGCTGTGATCCGTCTAAGCTATAACAAGCATGACCATAAAAGTGTCGATCCGCTGCCGATTTTATCGCGTGTTTTACTTGTCCAGTCGCCGTATCTAATACCCAAAAACTCTCGCTTGGACGACGACCCATCACTATCACATCACGGTTTTCGCTATCGCTACATTGGCTAGCATTCGGCTGCACAACAATATCATGCACGCGCTCAGGCATCGTGGTCTGCCAAACGATTTGCCGATCGGCATCGATACCGACGACGCCGCAACAAGGCTTGCTGTTGCGCCCTGCACTAATTGATTTCTCACTGATAGATACTTTGGCAAGGGTTGAGCTCATAGGCTTTGGCATCGATGATACGCCACTTACCCAGCAAACTGGACGTGCTAGCATCACAGTAGTATGTCGCTTAGCTATATCATAATGATCGCTTGAACGATTTAGCTTACCTAAGCTATCTTTAGGGTAGTTTTTGTAGCTCGATACCGCTTGCTGATAGGTGTGTTGTAAACGGTTAAGGGTTGAGTTTGGTGATACTGCTAAAGAGCGCAGCTGATAACGCAGGCCTGTTAAATAATCTTGCAAGCGCGCGTCCGCTTGCTGTTGTCTGCGATAGCAATGATGAATGCAGACTAAGGTAGCTGTCCCAAAAACCGTACCTATCGCCGTTTTTAAGACATTAGAATGTACTGCTAATTGTTTTTTAGACGTCTTATTTTCACTCATTATCAGCACCTCTTGTGTCAGATTGCCCAGCCTATCGTTGCCCAGCCTATCGTTGCCTAGCCTACAGTTACCAGTTATCCACCCTAAATCAATCACCATCGTTACTATTAAAACCCACTCGTAAACCTAGAGCAGGTATCAACTGTCTTTTAATCAGGCGCGTCACTGTCGTTAAATGATCAAACAGATCCTGCTGTGCTGCTTTGTCAGCAGTAGCAATATCCTCTGGCATTTGCGCCAGTAACGTTGTGGTGTCACTAAGTGCCGTTGATAACTCATTACCGACGTTACTGTCTTGGTTCGTACTCAAGATTGCAGTTAATACAGGGTCAGTTAGCGCTTTATTGAGCGTGGCAATCTTAGCATTAATAATAGCTCGGCTCTGCCCTGCTGTAGACGCTGGCACATGACCTTTAGCTTTACCCGTCAGTCCTAATGGCTGATCGATAGCATTGGTCTTCATGATTTCAAGCAGTGACAGTAAGGAGTTAATCCATTGATTTAGACCTTGGTCACCCGTTGCTGTTTTATTGATTGCTAATAGCGTTGTTGCATTATTCTGCCAGTCTGTTGTGATGGTACTTAAGCGGTCGCTTAGTGCGCTACTGGCACTGATCACATAAGCGCACTGAGCTGCATCTAGACTATCCTTAGCATAAAGCGCTTCTTCTAATCCTGGCACTCCTTGTACAATAGCACTCTCACCTTGTAGTTGCGCTGGTGTCAGATTAGGATTAGCGGCTATCAGATCTGCAACGCCACTATGAATGAGTCCGCGCTCATCAGGATAATAATTAATATATAGATTGCTCATGCTTTCGGTTGCTGGACCGAAGTTAACCATCTCAGCTACTGCCCAAGCTTGGGCTAATACTAGCCATTGATCACGCAGTGCTTGCAGCTCATCACCGCTGACCGCTGTGCCTTGACAGTGCTTTTGTGCTAACTCATGGAGCAGAGTGCTTTGCTTAGCCGCATTCGCATACGCTGGTATGACAATATTATCCGCTACATGGGTTAAATAGCTCTTTTGCGTATCAGCGCTGATATCTACAGGAGTGATAGCGATAGCTTGATCATCAGTTATCGTCTCATTTATGGCGGTATCAGGCGCGACTACTTGGCTCTCAACGTCAGCGCTCTGATTTTCATCAACAGGCTTTACGCAGCTGATTAGTATTCCCGCACTCAGTGCCGATAATGCCATCATTAGGGCGTGGTTCTTTTTCATAATGTTCTCTGTATTAGCCTGATAGTGGCTTAATGGTTCTATTTGTTAATAGCTAAAGCGGATAACTTTAGCTATACGCTTATAATGATTGTAAAAATGCGTTTAGCTCAGCACGGCCTTGCTTATCTAACTGGAGTACCTTTTGCTGCTGGGCTTTTGCCTCACCGCCATGCCATAGTACTGCTTCTATAAGTGTACGAGCACGACCATCATGCAAAAATGTTGCTTGTGAATCGACGGTCTGCGCCAGCCCTATACCCCATAACGCTGGAGTGCGCCATTCATAAGAGTTGGCCAAGAATTCAACTTGTGCGTCTTTTGACGGCAATTTACCAGCGATAGTCCGATCGGCTAGATCATCACCCATATCGTGCAACAATAAATCGGTATAAGGATAAATCACTTGTCCATGCTGCTCAAGATGATCATCATCGGTTTTTGGCAACTGATAGCGTGGTGTATGACAGCTTTGACAACCCATATCATAAAAGTGCTTTTTGCCAGCAAGCACCTGCTCACTATCAGCATCGCGGCGGTTCGGAACGGCTAAGTTACGGGTATAAAACTCAACGAACTTGACCACTTCATCGCTGACTTCAACAGGCGGCTTACCATTGCCTTGTTCATCAGCGCCTGTAGTTGCGTTTAGACAAGCCGTTTGCAACGGCGTACAAGATTCGATCGGTCGAATATTGGATGTTAGTCCCATATCTTCATTAAAAGCGCTTTGATTTTGCGTGACGAGCTTAGTTTGCCCTGCTTTCCAGCCAAAACGCCCTAATGATGTCTTGCCCGTTTGTGGGTCAAGCACCCAGTTAAATTTGCCACTAATAGCCGTGGTGTCTTTACTAGCGCTGTTATCGACACTGACCGCTTGCTTCTTAATATCCGCATCAGGTATCTGATCGAGTAAACCTAGCCCAATCATCGGCAGCGCAATGCGTGGTGAGACCATTAGCTCATCATCAAACGCGCCATAACCTGGATCAGTCAGTGTAAAAGTAGGCGCGCGTAAAGTCTCGATATGACCATCAGCAAAAGTAACGGGCTTGTCCGTCCACTGTACCGAGATACGCGCCTCAGCGGGCACACCTTGAATGCCGCGATCTTGCAGCTGACCGCCATACATAGGATGCACGACTTTTTCTATCATCGACTGTGCAAGTTGTTTCCGCTCTTCATCAGTACTTGCAGGCATCGCCAAACGTATCAGTAAACTGTCCGCATCATCGCTACTAGTCATTGGTGCATGACCACGCCCATCTTTGATATGGCAGGACTGGCAAGCGGCAACATTGAACAATGCGCCAAGACCATCACGGCTATCGGTACTGGCAGGCGCGATCACCCAAGGTTGTTTAAAAAAGGCATTACCAACAAAAAAGTCACCTTTGCGTAAAGCCGTCAGGTTCGATGAAGGCTTAGAGTAACTCTCAGCGCTAGTAATAGTTACGCCTGTATCGCCACCTTGCTTGATCTCTTGCGGATCAAAAGTCGCCAGATGCTGCATCGATACGCCCGCTAAGCTTTCAACGGTTTGTGCGCGCTCAGTGGTGACAGATGAGTTATCAGCAACATTACTAGGTTGGCAAGCACTAATCGCGAGCGCGAATGATAGGGTTAAAGAGAGTTTGGTAGTCTGTGTAAAAAACGGCTTTGAGGTATTTGTTTGACGATGGTTAGATAAGAGTTGGGACTTATAATAGCTAAAATCTTGCTTGGTAGACTTGTGAATAAAAACTGATGGTAGCGCTTTTATTATATTCATATCTATAACCTGAGCCCAAATATAGAGCTATTAAAACGTAAACCAAAACACGCTGCTAATCACCATCAGCAACGTGTTTATTATACTTAAATAAATGGATTATGAAAACCATTCTCATTAACTAATAACGACTCGCTAGGCACGTCAGCTAATGAGCGGCACAGTCGCAATACTACGAGCTCACAGTGCCAATCCATTATTATAAGCTTAAATATAAACTTAGAACTATGAACCTGCATCAGCATCTAAATTATCGATACCAATAGCGCTAGCTGCGGTTTCGATACCAGATGTCAGCTCTTGCAGACTATTAATACCGTTCTCAATCCAGCCTCGACGCTTGTTTTGCTCTTCAGATGAGATATTATATTTGCTAGCTTGAGATACAGTAGCGATCATTTGATCGACTTTGATACCTTGATTTTCACCTTTATCGACAATGACGTTAAAAGCATTATCTACTCGCTCAAAGTCAGCTGTTAGTTTATCCGCAGCGTCTTTGTGCTCAGTGTCTATTAGATATTGCTTGATGCCGTAACCACCAATCGACTTGCCAGCGACGGTTTTATAATTACCATTAAAAATATTTTGGATGCCGCGTGCATTATTAGCGTAGCTTAAATGGGTCAAATCACTAAAGCAATCGTGTTCATCTTCAGTTGATCCTGTGACAAAGGCCACTTGCATACGCTGAGAGGCCAGCTCACCTAAAGCTAAACTGCCCATTTGATACATAACCTGACGTACAGCATTGCCATCTCTACGCGCAATCATATCGCTACGCAAAGTATCGACACTCTCAGGCTGCCACTCGGCCTCCATTGCGGTTAGATCATCGACTAGTAGCTGAGTCGCAGCTTTTATATATTGGCCACGGCGCTCGCAAATGCTAGCGTCAGTATTAGTAGTATCACCGCTAGTACATTGACCATCAGCGGTTAGATAATCACTAACAGGGCGAATGCCCGCTCCTTCGCCAACGCCATTAATGTCCTGACCCCATAATAAAAACTCTATCGCATGATAGCCCGTAGTGACATTCGCTTCACTACCACCTATCTCATTCATCTCAATTAATAATTCAGAGGTGATCTTACTGGTATCTTGCTTTAAGCTACCGACACTAAGGCTATCACTATTAATGATATTGTCCTGGCTATTATACTCCCCTTCATAGCTATCACTTACATAGTCGATCAGCGCCTCATCAAGTGGCCACGCATTAACTTGACCTTCCCACGCATCGATACTATTTAGCGCACGCTTATCATTGGCTACGACAAAACCTTCATCAAAACGGAAAACTTCAGTTTGTGAATAAGGCAGACGTGCCGCCTTATAGGCCGCTTTTGCTGCTTCTAGATTAGCTTCGTTTGGTGTATCTACATAAGTATTGACTGCCGTTTGCAATAGCTTCGCGGTATCAAGAGAATCCTTATAAGCATGATGAGCCATATCTGCATAGCTGATCAATAACCTATCGATATTCGCCTGCTCAGCATTCGGTGTTGGTGCTGCACTCTCTATAGTCGTCTCAGCTGCTGTAGTATCCTCTGTCTGCTTAGTACAACCTGCTAATAATAGTGTACCAGCAAGCGCGGCTGCCAAAGCACTCGGGATAAGCTTGCTCTTAGTTGCGATATTAGTTACGGTAGAAATTGTCATATATAGCCTCAAAAGCATTGATAGGTCTCAATGTCACAACATTCATTAAATCTCAGTGCTGTGAATTATAATGATATTGATAACGATTATCAACTATATATTAATGATTGATAATACTGCTAATCATTAACATATAAAATTCTCATAAAAAAAGGACAAAAAAAAGACCAATATTAAGTTGGCCTCTTTTTATCTAAATAAGCTATGTTAAAATTATTCTAAATTAGTTTACGCTACTTGGTGCATTGATAGTCAATTCAACACGACGGTTTTGTTGACGGCCATATTCGCTATCGTTACTAGCAACTGGACGTGACTCGCCATAAGCAACGACATTGATACGATTAGCTGGAACACCATTAGCCGTTAGATAATTCGCGACTGCATAAGCACGATCACGTGATAGACCTTGGTTATATGACGCAGCACCTTTACTATCGGTATGACCTGCGATAGTGACTGTATTTTGATTATACTGATTCATAGTCTGCGCAAGCTTACTAAGCGTTGGTCTAAATGATGCATTAAGAGTCGCATCATCGAATGAAAAAGTAATGTTGCCTGGCATAACTAAGTCAATGTTACCATTAGCATTTGGTGTAACCGTAACACCTGTACCTGCCATTTGCTGCTCAAGCTGCTTGGCTTGACGCTCCATATACAGACCAACACCAGCACCTAATGCAGCACCAATTGCCGCATCACGGCCAGTTTTGTCACCACCAGTCGCTTTAGATATTACAGCGCCGCCAGCTGCACCCGCTAGAGTACCTAATGCTGTTTTATTTAAGCGCTGCTGTCCTGTATTAGGATCAGTAGTACAACCGCTCAAAGCTAAACCTGATGCTACTGCTACAACCATAAGTTGATTACGCATAATTTTTCCTCTTAATTTTAAAGTGAACTTTATAAATTTTGATGACTCTATACTACTTGTTATTAGTTACCACTTGTTATTAACAACTGTATATTAATAACAGGTGGTAGCGACTAGAGCTACTGCTAATATGCTTTATATCCGTCATTATTATGGCAAGCTCAATCTAACTATGTGTAATATTTTGTCATAACTCTGTATATAGCGTATACGATATCCTACTAATACCAAGTAAACCATGTATTGATAAAAAAATGTTTGCTAGTAATAAGCTATATTAGTAGATAGTCTGTGCCAGTATAAGTTACGTTTATAAGCTAACTATGCTTTTTATTTCTGCTAAAATCACTTTAGTAATTTATAGCTTGAATAATATTGATAGCATTAATAGCTTATAGCGTTTTATACAGAGATTAATTTTTATCTCAAAAATACTTTGAATAAACTGACTTCGTCATACAAGGATTTTATATGAGTTTGGCTTCCACTATTCAAAAGCTGCATAAACGAGCGCCTAAACTTGGCAAGGCCGCCTCCTTAGTGACAGCAGCAACCGTCATTACGGGTAGTAGTTTTAGAGCGGGCCTTCCGATATGGGTTATGGGCGCAGCCAAAGTCATTACTGGCTCGCAAACCGCTGACGATCAAGTTATCAAAGTAACCAATCGTTGGATCGCTACGAACAATACCATGATAGATGACATGTTATTAGATAAAGACTGGCGGATCAATTTGCCCGATGATGTTCATCCCGATGGCAAATATCTATTAATCAGTAATCATCAATCTTGGGTAGATACTAGTATCGTGCAGTATATCAGTGCAAAGCGCTTGCCTTTAACACGGTTTTTTACCAAGTTTGAGCTGATTTACATTCCCGTCGTTGGGCAAGCCTTTTACTTTTTAGACTTTCCTATGATGCGTCGACACTCAAAAGAACAGGTCGCCAAAAACCCTGCCTTAAAGGGCAAAGATATTATCGAGGCCAAACGTGCCTGTGCGCTATTAAAGAACAAGCCCTTTACTCTGCTTAACTATTTGGAAGGGACCCGCTTTACCCCTCTTAAGCATGATAAACAAAAGTCGCCCTACACCCATTTATTGAAACCACGCGCTGGCGGCTTGGCATTGGCGATCAACGCTTTGGGTTCAGAGATTGATGGTATTTTGGATATGACTATTGTCTATCCTGATGGCATACCGACTTATAGTGATTTGTGGAAAGGTAACATCAAGCGCTTAGGCGTAGATGTGCGCCATATTGAGATGCCAAAAGACTTATTTACTAGTATCGAAGAAGGTAGCTTTGAGCATGATGATACTATCAAAGAAGAGTTGTTTGATTGGTTAGCTGGCATTTGGCAGCAAAAGGATCAGCTCATCAGCACTATGCGTGCTGAATTTGAACCGTTACCCAAAGCATAGTTCTCTAGGGCGTTTTCAACACGCCCTAGCGTCCAAATCAAGCTATGTTTGAGCGTTTTCATCACGAATTACGCTATCAGCGCTAGCATATCTGCTTTTGTAACGTTATTATTGCAGAAAAGTTATCCTGCTTATAGGATGATGCCACTGCAATAGTAAGCTTTAATTAATAAAAGGTATGACTGTGCTCGCCTCTTCTAACGCCTCTTTAATAGATGCACAGCTTGCGTCTAATGCTTCTATATCAAATGCCTCTACGCAGTCAGCCGATTCACCAGCTACTGGTCCATCCAATGCTGATCTAAGTCCCCAGCGCCCTAATAAGCCAAGACCGAGCCGCCTTAAGCTCACTTATGATATTGTTATGCTAATCGCTATTAGTATTGATCTACTCTTGATCAGTATTGATGCTATATTGATGAGCAACTTTAGTAGTGAAGTGACTCGCTGGCTTACGCTTAGCAATACTTTGAGCTGGTATCAAGATACTTTGCATATACCTCTGCGTACCGCTGGCGGGTTTTTTACCATATTTTTGATCTTGGAGCTCTTACTACGCTGGGCTATTGCTATAAAGGATCAAATCTATTATCGTTGGTTTTTCTTCCCCTTTATTCATTGGTATGAAGTATTGGGCTGCTTTCCGCAGCTACGGGCGCTACGTCTGTTTCGGGCAGTAGTGATAGGTCGACGGCTACATCAGCTGGGCTATCAAGTATTGCCGCAGCCATGGATCAATCGCATAAAGTTTTATATTAATATTCTACTAGAAGAGCTGTCCGATCGTGTCATTTTGACGACTATTCATAATTATAAAGAGCAGCTAACCGACTCAGCAATGCAAAAATCGCTGATTCAAAAGCTAGTCGATCGTAATCGCGATGATATGGAAGCGGTATTACTATCACTGTTGCAGACAGAACTGGCGCCGCAGCTGCAAAAGCTATCTGGCAAATCAGCTGGTGGTGCTTTGATTGCCAATGAGGTTGGCCTGGCGATTGAAGATGGCATAGCCAATACTCCTGAGCTACACCGATTGCTAAGGCTCATCCCTATTGCTGGCAGCTTGATCGAATCGCAACTACAACAAATCGGTCATAGCGTCGGTGAGAACGTCGTCTACTCGCTAAATGAGCGCTTACTAGAGCCTGAGCTTATCGATACCCTACTCAAGACTGTAGCCCATAGCATCGCTTATATGGACATTAACAATACTGAGCTTGATACCTTAATCGCTAGTATTATTGCCGATAGCTTGACCGAATTTGAAGCGCAAATAAAAGTACAGCAATGGAAGCATCATGATATGTTGAGATTTTAATACTCTATACCCTACCCTTTGATGACAAGATAAATAAAGCAACTCTAGCATTACCCGTATTTTTAAGGATTACTACCATGACAAATTCGGCAACAAATGATCAATCACCACCTGCCATGGCTTTTTTTGGCAAGATGCTGACCTTTTCGCGCATACAGTTAATCACTAATGATCTTCATGCTATCGATGCTCAGCTGGCCACTATGCTCAGTAATAAGACCAGCAATATGCCAGTGATTATCGATAGCGATATTGAGCAAGATCTGCCCGCCCTAACAGAGCTCTTGTGGTCTTGGGGTCTACAGCCTATCGGCGTAGTAAAAGGCTTATTAGAAGATCAAGCTCGCATCCAACGCTTGGCTATCTTTCCAGGTGATGGCAAACGTATTGAGCGCATCATATCTACTCAAAAGTCAGCAGTACAATTACAAAGTAATACGGCTAATTCTAAAGAGGCTCACAGCTCTGATAACGATAACAGTATCAGTGCTAACAACAGTGCTAATATTCAGGCAGTTGCAAACGAAGATTCAAACGCTAGTCCTGCTATAGCTACTTCTTCTGAAACTATAATCAGCACTGAGCAAATCACCAGCCTTATCTATGATCAAATGCTACGCTCTGGTCAAAGTCTCAATCATGTTGGTGGCGATTTAATACTGACCAATAGTATTAATAGTGGCGCTGAGGCCATTACTGATAACAGTCTACACGTCTACGGTCGCGCACAAGGGCGACTAGTAGCAGGCGCTACAGGTGATAAAGACGCCCGTATATTCTGCCAAGTTTTTAACCCTTCACTAGTATCAGTAGCCGGTACTTACTGTCTACGTGACAATTTGCCCGAAGGCATTATCGATAAAGCCGTACAAGTGCGCTTTATTGAAGGTGAAGGCTTAGTTTTCAAAGTTATGGAAGATATCTAGCCAGCTTGCGGCTTTATTATTTACCGAGCTCATTTATAATAGTTATATTTATGACTTGCTTAATGTTGGAGTAAGTTTAATCAACAAGACTATGCTACTATAATTTATTAATTGGTCCATCATATACACTCTCGGTAGTAGGTTGTACCAAAAAGTATTGCTCAATAACGTATTCGTTCTGATTGCTGATGTTTGTTAATGACTGGCTATAAATTTATAGATATATATGCTAGGCTTACGCTCGCAGACAACAAATGTACTGATAGGTATTGTTAGTAGATTCATCAGTTTACAGATACTTATGTTGTTTATTTAATAAAAATCTCATTGATTGATAGGAGTGTGCCATTGTGGCGAAGATTGTTGTAATCACTTCAGGTAAAGGTGGTGTGGGTAAAACCACCACTAGTGCTTCTTTTGCCGCAGGACTGGCGTTACGAGGCTATAAGACAGTGGTTATCGATTTTGATGTAGGTCTACGTAATCTAGATTTGATCATGGGCTGTGAGAATCGTATTGTTTATGATTTTGTTGACGTTATCACTGGTAATGCTCGCCTGTCACAAGCACTAGTCAAAGATAAGCGTTTAGATAATTTATATATTCTTCCTGCCAGTCAAACTCGTGATAAAGATGCACTAACAGATGAAGGCGTATCTGAGGTGATGGCTGAGCTGTCAAAACAGTTCGATTATATTATTTGTGATTCGCCTGCTGGTATTGAGCGCGGCGCGCAGCTGGCTATGTATCACGCTGATGAAGCTATTATCGTCACTAATCCTGAGATCTCATCTGTGCGCGACTCGGATCGTATCATAGGGATTTTGCAAAGCCGCACCAAAAAGGTTGAAGAAGACCAAGGATCTATTCGCGAGCATCTTATTATAACGCGCTATAATGCGGAGCGTGCTGCTGCTAATGAGATGATGAGTATTGACACTATCTCTAATGACATCTTAAAAGTGCCGTTATTAGGAGTGATACCTGAGAGTCATTCGGTGCTAGAAGCTTCAAACCACGGTGAGCCTGTTATTCATTATACCGACTCAGTAGCTGGACAGTGTTATGACGATATTGTTGCGCGTTTTTTGGGTGAAGAGCGACCACTGCGTCATATTGATATAAAGAAAAAGAGTCTACTACAGCGTTGGTTTGGAGGTTAATAATGAGCAAGAAAAAAGGGTTTTGGAGTAATTTATTTGGTACTGATGATCGTAGCTCTGGTAGCGCTAATATGGCGACTGAGCGTCTCAAGGTAATTGTGGCTAGCGAAAACCGCTTAAACAATCGCTTAACAGCCGATCGTATCGAAAAAATGAAACGTGAAATACTAGAAGTCGTCAATAAGTATATTAATGGCGTACAAATTGATGATGTCAATATAAACCATCGTTCTGAGGATGCTCTCGATGTGTTAGAGATGAACATCAGCTTACCTGAACATAAAAAATAATCTGATGAAATCGCTAAGCTATAAAACCGATTATCAATAGCAAAAGCCCCAAATACTATAATCAATAATGATAGTATTTGGGGCTTTTTTATGCGGCTATTTTTATTTGTGCTTATATTTATTAAGCTCAATTATATTGAAATCTACTTCATACGATTGATCAGCTTATCTTTTAAGATAAATTGATGATACAGCGCCGCGCCAACATGTAGTAGTGTAAAAGCTATAATCATCGGCCAAATAATATCGGTATGAATATCATTAAAAAGACGCGCTAAACTACGATCAGGGGTCACAAAGACTGGTATTTCGAACAGTCCAAAAATATCTACTGGTCGCCCGCCATAAACGGACATCAGTAGTCCAGCTATGGGCATAGCAATCAACAAGGCATAAAGTGCAAAATGATTTAACTGCGATATCAATAGTTGCCACTTGGGCATAACAACAGGTGCAGGCGCTCTAGTTAATAAACGGTTGAGGACTCGTGCTATCATCCAACACAGTACACTGATGCCAAAAGCCTTATGTAGACTAATATATAGCTTAGTATCCGTATACTGATATAGCAGCATCAATAGCCAAGTCACTAATAATAACAGGGCACTAATCCAATGAAATACTTGACTGCTAAGGGGCCATTTATTTGAGCGTATATTGGTGCTATTCATTATCTACCTTATTGTGCGCTAAACCTAACTTATATAAATACTCATTTGACCAAACGGATTATATAGTAAATAGAATAGTATTCAAGATTATCTCGAACCGTTCAAGTCAACCAAATGATGCGCTATTTTGTCCAAATCTGGTATCAAGTACTCAACATTGTCGATTAGTACCATTTGGTACAAATAAGAGGATACTTCGTTTTCATTTAAGGATTTTTGATTTTCACTATTATCCAAGGTAGCCGCGGCTTTATTCTTATTAGACGTAGTTGCCTGACGCTTGTTACGTTTAGAAGGTGAGACAGGCTGATGCTGGTATTTTTTGGGTAGCTCTATATCTTTGACTTCAGAGATACGCAGCTTCGCTTGGCGCAACTCACCTGCCGTTTGCAGAGCTATACGATGATTAATAGTATTACCTTCTAAGATAATAACTTTATCAACGTCTTGTTTTTGCGGTAACAGGTGAAAAACGGCTATTTCTTGTCGTTGCCATAGATAAGTCCAAACTCGTTCTTGCTCCTCCTCAACATTCAGAATCAGACTGCTAGGAATAACCCAATCAGGTTGACCCATAGCAGGAATCATCGTCACCGCCAACATACCTTTATCAGTCGTCAATAGGCTGACTGCTTCGAACGAATGCTTGATGATCTGGTCCATAAGCTACTCACAATCAATAGAAAATTTATCTAAATATACTTTTTACTCATAGATGGTCTAGCCATCATAATCTAAACGTACTTCACTGTCTAAAAGCTTGTTTATCTTCTCAAGCAGTTGTATTTCTTGAAAAGGTTTACCCATATAATCATCGACACCTACTTCAAATGCGCGCGTACGATGTTTTTCCCCTGTACGCGAGGTGATCATAATAATGGGTATTAATTGCAGGCGTTTATTATGACGAATATGAGTTGCAACCTCAAAACCGTCCATTCTAGGCATTTCAATATCTAATAAAATCAAATCCGGTACGGTCTCTTGTAGAATCTCAATCGCATCTACCCCATCTTTGGCAATCATAACATTAACCCCTTGCCGCTCTAAAAATCTTGAGGTGACTTTACGTACCGTTACCGAGTCATCAACGACCATAACCGTTGGTCGCCTCTTAGTATCAGCAGCATTAACCTTGAGAGTAGGCTTCACAGCTTTTGACAAAGAAGCATTACGCATCAAGGCAACTAGATCCAAAGCTAGCATAACAGAACCGTCACCCATGATAGTAGCTGCTGACATTCCTGTGATATGCGACAGTTGACGACCTAAAGGCTTAACCACCATCTCAATACGCGAACCTGAGATCTGATCCACCAGCAGAGCGATATTTTGTCCCGTGCGGCTCTTTATAATGACCAAAGGTAGGCTGGTATTGGTATTCACTATCAGCTCACTAAATTTACTACCTGAGAGGATCTCATTGAGATAACGGACACGATATGCTTGATCGTCAATGGTAAGCATAGCGGCACCTGACTTAAAATAATCATAGAGCTTTTCAGAATTAACTCTTACCACTCGCTCAATCTGCACCAATGGAATCGCATAATAGCCATCAGCCACTCGCACCACTAAGGCATCAGTAATAGCCACTGATAAAGGCACGCGTATCGTAAATTGTGAGCCTTTATTAGGCTCAGACGACACTGACACTACCCCGCCCAGCTGACGAATTTCACTGACGACGATATCCATACCCACGCCACGTCCAGATATTTGAGTCAACTGATCGGTGGTGCTAAGACCCGCGTTAAAGACATACTGCATTATATCCAAATCGCTAAGCGTATGATCATCAACATCGATTAAGCCTTTACTAACCGCTTTTTTGCGTACCGCTTCGACATCGATGCCACGTCCATCATCCTTTAGGTGAATGACCACTTCACTACCTTCACGCAGGACTTCTAAAGTAATATGACCACTAGAATCCTTACCTGATTTTAGGCGCGTCTGAGTATCTTCAATACCATGATCGACCGCGTTTCTGATCATATGCTCAAGGGGTGAGGTGATACGTTCTAAGATGGTTCTGTCCATCTCATCGTCAGCGTTGATAATCGTTAAGTCAACAGATTTGTCCAGCTCATTGGCCGTTTGACGTACGATACGCTCTAAACGCGGAGTCAGACGAGTAAAAGGAACAATACGCGAGCTCATGAGACCATCTTGCAACTCTGTTTGGGTACGTGCTAACTGCAATAGCAGGCTTTCGTTATCTTGAGTCTTTTCTAACAAAGTATTATTAATATCCACCAAATCTGATGCTGATTCGCTCAAAGACTTGGATAATTGGTTCAATGAGGAATACTGGTCCATCTCCAGTGGATCAAAATCTTCACTATCAATCAGTTTTTCATCTATTTGCGATAGTATCTGTACTTCTAGCTCCAACTCCATGCGCCTGAGCTGATCAGCCAACCGCTGCACTGTAGTACCCATCTCTTCAATACTATTGGTCAAGCTGGTCATACCCATATCAATACGCGTACGGTTGATCGCTGACTCGCCAGATAGATTGATCATATGTTCAACTGAGCTACTAGGTATGCGGATTACCTCAGCAGTGCTAACGCTCTCAACTGGTTCAGAGAAGTTGCCTGACATCGATGGCATCTCACTGACATCGATGGCTATGTAGTGTTTTTCTGAGCCTTTTTTGGCGTTTAATATCGTTTCGCGTAAATCATTGAGCGACTCATTGGGAATTTTTTTGAGACTATCAGACTTACTGTTGAATTGCTTTAAAGCTGCAATAAATGCGACGGGAGTTGGTGGATTAACACGCTGTTTTAATACAAAAACAGCGTCAACGATCCAGTCATGACAAGCGGTCAACAGCTTTGAGGCCATCTTAGTAGCGGGTCGACGGCGAAGGGCCAACTCTTCGTATATACTCTCCATCTCATGCGATAAATCGGCGATACCATTAGCTCCGACCATACGGGCGCCGCCTTTGATGGTGTGTAAGTCTCGCTGTAATGATTGCAGTGCTTCAGTATTATGATTATTAGTCAAAAACAGCTGTAAACTCTTATTACTACTGCTAATGAGCTCTTCAGCTTCTTCTAGATAAAGCGCTAAGATATCAGCGTCAGGCTGTTCATTAGGCCATGATTCTGCTATCAGCTCATTTAGACTAATTGCTGATGTCGACTCGCTATCTTCTTCTGTCTTTAATAAGCTTGCATTATCCTGAGCTTCAGGTGCTGGTATCGTGAGATTGACGTGATAAGGCAGTTTTCCCATTTGCAAGAACTTTCGACATTGCTCAATCAGCTCAAGCGCAAAAAACGACTGTTTGGCAGTTAATAACTGATCAATCTGTAAAACTAAAACATCCTGCAGTTTTTTTACGACGTAAGCCCATTGCATAGTCGGACTGATATCATCTTCTATGAAACGCTCATATATATCAACTATCTGATAAGTAAGCTCACTGACACTATAGATACCTGCCATCTGCGCGCCACCTTTGATAGTGTGCGCGTAGCGTTGTAGTTTTTTTATCGTAGCTAAGTTTTCGATATCATCACACCAGATATCTAAAGTGTCGCTAATAGCCTCATTTAACTCTTGCGCTTCTTCTAAAAATATCTCCAACAGCTCAACATCAGTGTCAATAATCTCAATGTGCAGCTCGCGTGCGGGTTTGCTTGCGACATTATAAGTATCTTTGGAAGATTGAGGGATAAGAGGGTGTTGAGAGGAGATAGCGAGTAGGCTCTCAAGCACTTGCTGATCAATTTTTGGCGACATACTAGCTGCTAGCGCATCAAACAGCCCAACCAGCTGGGCATGTCCGCTTAGCAATACTTGCTGTATAGCCGTATCGATAGCTAAGCTCGGATACTTATATAAGTGATGATAGACGCTATCTAAGGCTTCAAGGAGCGGCGGAAACTTCGGTAACTCTAAAGTCTTAGCTGCCAATCTAGCTATTTGTTGACGCTGCTGATGAATATAGGTCTGTACTGATTGCAGATGCTCAATGCTTGGATTAGCATCATTTATATCACTGAGCTTATGATCATCCTCATTCTTAGCATCAGCATCAAGCATATTGGACGTTGCATTCTCAGATTTTAGTGCAGATACTAATTGCCACTCGGCATCTAGGAGTCCGTCAATACCTAAGTCTAATAGCTGCGCTGCGCTCAATTGACTGTCAATCATAACAGGTAATTCATCAGACTCATCAAGCATAGCCTGTAGTGAGGCCAAGTCATCATCACTGTGCGTCTCTTCGACAACGCTATTTTGCTGCTTTAAGCTTGAGTCATAGCTGTCTAGATATCCTTTAATCAAAGATACCGATTGAGTCAGCGCCTGCAAGTGTTGCGGTGTCATAGGAATATCTTGCTGCTGCAACTGCTCTAGGCTATGCTCTATAGTAGCGCTAACTTCGCTGATAGCGACCAAAGCGCTTGAGCCTGAAGCGGCTCGTAACGTATGAAAAGCTCGCACGATTTGATCGCTGACTTTGACTCGGCGCTTATGTTTATACTTCTGTACAAAATCATCTATCTCTTGTACTAGGCTCTGTGCCTCTTCGATGAATATCTCACAAAGCGCTTGCTCTTCCTCACTTTGCGGCGCTATTATGACAGACGCTTCTGCCATAATCTCATTGACTGAATAGATAGTCTGGAGCATAGGATCGATGTTATCACTATCACTGCTACTATCATCATAGGTATGGCTTTTATCAGTTTTAGAATTGCTACGCTCATTAGCCAAGGCGTAAGCTTGTATATCTGAATAGCTAAAGGTGTCTCCTTGCTTTTGGCTATAAGCAGTAGCACAAGCTATCCATAATAAGACGTTAGCGGGATAGTCTGTTTTACCTTCAGCAAAAATAGCAACCAGCTGCGGATAAGCACTTAAAACATCGCTAATCAGACTTTGTATGTCTGTAGATACTAGGATACTAGACTCTAATACTCTATTAAGAAGATTCTCAATTGACCATGCCAGCTCAGCACTAGTATTTGCACCTACCATACGCCCTGAACCTTTTAGGGTATGAAAGCCGAGTCGAATCTCTTTGAGTTTTGTCAAATCATTAGGGGCGTTTTTCCATTGCTCATTCAATGTTGTGATATGAGCCAGCACCTCTTGAGCTTCTTCGATAAATATCTCTTTGATATCGGGATCGGCATCGCTTGAATCAGTGGGCAACGGTGTTGCTTGTTTTATAAAAGGCGCAAGCACCACTGGAAGGCTAGAGTCCGAGTTTGTTGGACTTAGACTGCGCTTATCATTGGTTGTAGAGTCGCTATTGATAGCCTTTTTTGTATCAGCATCAGTACTAGTATTGGCACTGTCTTTATTAGCACTGTCTTTATTAGCATTGGGCTTTGGCTCACTTTCAGCGCTACTTATCCCTTGAGATAATGGCAAACCTGCGATCAAATTATTGCTTTTTAATATAGTATGAGCCGAGTCAATGCTCGGTTGCTGCTCGTTAGAAAAGTCATCAATCAAAATCGTTACTTGCTCTTTAGCCTGCAATACTAACGTTATTAAGTCCTCAGTGACTAATAAGGTATTATTGACGACTGCACTGAGTAAATGCTCAACTGTCGCCGCTAGCGTGCTGATGCCAAAAGCGCCGGCTACCTTTGCTGACACTTTTAAGGCGTAAAAGTTACTTCTCATCTCTGTTAAAGCAGTCAAATCCTGCAAGTCTTGTTGCCATGTCAGCAAAAGGCCCTCTAAATCACTAACAACCTCTATCGCCTCTATAATGAAAAGACTACGAACCGCTTTATTCATCTGCAAATTATCCGCTTTTATTTTTGTTCGAACCAGCTGTAAGGCAGCACTCTCCGATGGTTCGTTCTCTCGCTGTTGCTGACCATTTTTATCACTATTAGTATCAGTAGCGCCAGAGTTAGTAGTGGCGCCATCATCACTCATAGTTTTATTAGTTGTGTTCTTGGCTGTTGTAGCATCCGTAACCTCTCCACTATCATCATAGCGCACGACAGCAGTCGCAGCATTATCTGTGCTGTGCCCAACTACTTGCCATTTATCTGCTTCAAAATCAGCATCTGGCGTTGCCAGTCTCACCGTTAATAAGTGTTGCGCTTGTTCAATATAATCATACGCTTGTTGCACTAGATACTGATCTAATACTTGCTGGGCCCAATAATCCAGCAAGCGCTCGAGAATAGCTATAATTGCTGCTAGTGCTTGGGTTAGCTCTATGCCAATAGAGTTGATGTTATGCGTAGTAATTTGCGCAAATAAGCTATCTAACGCATCGCTAATTTGTTGTAATGAAAGTACACCCATCTCTGCTAGCACAGTATTAAGATCAGTAGTAGCGCTAGTAGATGCCTTTAACGCATCGGGATGGCTTTTGATATTATCAGTGATATTTAGCTTAATATCTGTAAAAGCTTGGCGTAGCCTCGCTAGCGAGTTTTTGTCACTATCTTCTGTCAGTTCGTCGTCTATTAATTCTTCATCTGCTAATTCATCCAAATTTTGTCGATTGCGACCTATAATATTAGCACTGGCATCATTGATAACTGGCCGCCCGAGATAACTAGAAATAGCATGCTCAGTATCATATATAATGCTACACAGCTCTTGCAGTTGACGCTCAATCTGCCACTGCATTTGCGAAAAAGCGTCTTCTGAATCCATACTAACCGTAAGATCTGTCAGAATTTGAGCGACTTGGTTTTCATATAGCAGCCAGCCTCTTTGCGCCAACTGTTCCTTTAGACGCTGTAGAGGGTCTACTACAGCCTGCGGCTCATCAAGCGTAAATATTATAGTCTCAAGCTCAGTCAGCATATAGGACAAAAAACGCACCTCTATATCAGCTTGGCGCGTCAGCTTATCAAGCTTAGCCTGAATACTCTCGTCAGTGGTTGCTAAGCTAAGCTGTAGATAAATATCTGTCGCTAAACGCTCGACAAGCTCATCTTGATTAACCAAAGTACTTGGCTCAATGGCTATCTGTATGACTTGCTCTAATTGCAACAGTAGTGGATGAATCTGCTTGGAAGACTGTGATTGGCTCATCAAACTGCTCAACCATAGTTCAGTTAGGAACCATAGCCGCTTGTTATCGATAGCCGTAGCTGCCAGCTCGGCCTGCCATAGACTACGACAAACCTTGATCAGCGCTTGTATAACAAGGGCTTGTTTGTTATCAACTAGTGACTCAGCCAGCAGTTTTTGCGTTTGCTGCTGCCACGCTTTTAGTAATTGCTGATATTTACTCGTTTTTAATGCTGGATTGGTCTTATGTTTTGGAATGATAAGATCAATATACTGAGTAAAGCTCACCGTGGCACTATCAAATCCGCTAAGCTGATAACGCTCATTGTCAATATGTGCTATCTGAGAGGTAATGGATTTTTCATGCCGCAAAGTTGACTCTTTTGGCGTGAGCATTTGAGTGAGCTCAGCGATAGTGCTATCAATAAGCACACGACGATAGCTACCCGTTTGTACAAAAAATATTAGCTCGTTTTTTAATAGATTATGAGCAAACGTACCCAATCGTTCTGAACGTTTTGACTGCTCATACGATATTTTAGAGGCTTTAGCCAATTGACTAAGCTTACTCGCCAGTAAGCTCAATCTTGGTAAGTCTGCTATAAGCAATACTTGAGCAATTTGTTTATAAGATTGTATTGTATTATTAGCCTTCAGATCACCTTTTAAGTCACTATGGTGCTGCCAGTTGTCAGACATTTGTGATAGTTGCTGGTCTAGCAATGGCAATAGCCATTCAAGCATCACAATTTTGTTGGACTGGGTATTCATAGGATTATCCTGACTTGTTAAGGCGCTAATTCTTACCAGCTATCAATTATGATACTTATAGCTAATGCTCAGAGGTCGATTAATGCTTGGTAGTTCATTAACCTCTGAGCATTAACTAGTACCTAGTCATTGGCAACAGCTAAACCAAAAATCGTGTTGAATGACAAGGTTTTTATAGCATGAGTATTAGCTATGATTTGATATCTTGAAACCTGTTACAGATTCTTGCAGTGCTCCAGCCATCTCATTGAGCTCACCGACTGAACGCGCTGTTGCTAACGTGCCTGAAGAAGTTTGTGAGGTGATGTCTTGAATGATAGTCATAGTGTTCGAGATATGACCTGCTGATTCTGACTGCTGCTGCGCGGCATTAGAGATATTCTGAATAAGGTCGGATAGTGTATTAGAGACGTTTTGCACCTCTTCAAGTGCCTCACCAGCATCTTTTGCTAAGCGCGCACCACGTACCACCTCTGAGGTTGTCGACTCCATCGACATGACAGCCTCATTGGTATCAGCCTGAATGGTCTTAACTAAGGTTTCAATCTGTTTAGTTGCTTTAGCCGAGCGCTCAGCCAAACGCTGAACCTCATCAGCCACTACCGCAAACCCGCGCCCTGCCTCGCCTGCCATTGACGCTTGAATAGCGGCATTCAATGCCAAAACGTTGGTCTGATCGGCAATATCATTAATCAAACTGACAATATCGCCAATCTCTTGCGAGGATTCGCCCAAGCGCTTAATACGCTTTGAGGTTTCTTGAATCTGGTTACGAATAACATTCATACCCTCAATGGAACGCTGTACAACCTCAGCACCATTATAAGCAATATCGACTGAACGCTCAGCCACTATCGCTGACTCAGTCGCATTATTGGACACTTTATCAATCGATACCGCCATCTCATTGATAGACGCGGATACTCCAGCGATTTCTTGGGCCTGATGCTCAGAGGCCTCTGCAAGCTCAACGGCTTTGAGCTGTGTACGCTCAGAGGACTGGGATACTTGCTCAGCAGTATTATTAATGACCATTACTAGCTGACGTAACTGATCAATAGCAAAGTTTACTGAATCAGCGATAGCTCCTGTAAAGTCCTCCGATACCGTAGCACTGACGGTCAAATCGCCTTCTGCTAAGTCGCCTAATTCATCAAGCAGACGCAAAATAGCCATCTGATTACGCTCGTTTTCTTCTTGAATTTGACGCGAGCGCTCCGACTCAGTTTCCGCCTCTTGTCGACGGCGTAGCGTTTCTTGTTCAACTAAGGTGCGCTCACTACCATCGCGTTGCTTGAACAGCTGTGATAAAGAATAGACCACTATAATTAAAGCGATTACAAAAGCGATAACGGGTAAAACCACTGCTTGATTGAAATTCTGTAAATACTGACTCACTGCTGATAGTGAATTAAATATAACAACCAAGCTAATTATGATGACTACCGTGAAAATCCCTAACAAAGCGATCCATTTACTATTATTATTTTCGGTAGGTAAAGCAGATTTATTCATATTAAGCGCAGATCGTTTAGTCATATCATTCATTGTAGTTATTCCTTTATATTGCAGCATCAATATAGCGCGAGTCTTGTGCTAATAAGCTTGGCATAAAAACCAACCATTCTTGTTGGTTCTTGAAAAACCTACCGTGATTGTAGGGCGCAAATGGCGAGTGACTGTCCATAGGCTGCGCACGATACTGACTGCGCGTAAACTGCTCAATCCCTAGCACTTGATCAACGATCAGCCCTGAAAATACTGTACTATGATCAACGACGATTACCTTGCGCTGGCTCAATTGCGGTAGATGACTGGGCACGGCTAATAGCTTTGACAAATCTGTCAGCGGCAGCAGACGCCCACGAACATTAGCAATACCTAAGAGCCAAGGTTTTACTAAAGGAACACTAGTGTATTCAGGCATAGCCAGTATCTCTGACACCTCTCCTATAGGTGCAACTAAACGCTGACCACCCACCTCAAATACCACCCCGCGCCAGTCATACTCTTGTCCGCCTTGACGACCACTCAGACGTGCTTTGGCTAAATCAGCCAAACGCAGTAGCTCAATAAATCCTTTAGAGGTCACAAATTACTCCGTTACCATGCGAATAACACGCATTAATTCCGTCTCATCGATAGGCTTAACCAGATACTCTTTGGCACCTTGGCGTTTACCCCATACCCGATCGGTCTCTTGGCTTTTGGTACTTATCATCACAATAGGGATGTGTGCAGTGGCTTGGGTATGAGTGATCTTGCGAGTGGCCTGAAAACCATTCATCTCAGGCATAACCACATCCATCAAGATAACATCTGGTATATGCTCAGTGGCCATCTGACAACCTTGTTGACCGTTAACGGCTTCTAGTACTTTATAGCTATTTTTAGCCAGCATATCGCGAAGCTTTGCCATCTCAGATGGCGAATCATCAATGACTAGAACCGTGGTCATAGGCGTTTCCTTGATTATCAGTGATACCCTCTATGATATAGGGCGAGAATAACACTGTGAATGTTTTGAGTATTGTGTAGATAACAAAACCCGTAGGTTTTGAAATCAGTATTTATATCTATTATAAATTCATTCTGACTGAACCGTATCGCGATACTTATTAATGGCGTCAAATAGCTCATCTTTACTAAAAGGCTTAGTCAAATATTCATCAGAGCCAACAATGCGTCCGCGAGCTTTGTCAAATAAGCCATCCTTTGATGACAGCATAATAACGGGCTTGCTGGCGTAACTTGGATTATTTTTTATCAAAGCACAGGTCTGGTAGCCATCAAGACGTGGCATCATAATATCGACAAAAATGATATCTGGATTATTATCCACAATCTTTGCTAAGGCATCAAAACCATCGACGGCAGTAATGACTTCACAGCCTGCTCGTTGTAGTAAAGTCTCTGCCGTACGGCGGATAGTTTTTGAATCATCAATAACCATCACCTTTAGCCCTTCAAAATTATTTTCCATGTTTTGTATCCTATAAATAACGGTTTTATGCGTAATAGCAGTGTTTGTTGTACAAATTTATGGTTATGATTTATCCGCTACAGGTGATATTTTTATGTCTTCAATATACTGTTTATACATGCTCAATGCATTACGACAACAGTCAAGATCAAGTTAACAAGTACTAACCTATTATAGCATTGACTACCGTTATATTTTTAGCACAAAGACTAAACTGAGCCTTCATACTGCCTTAATAATTATCTGATAGCAAAATATAAACTAAAAATAAATTTTAGCTTTATTAGAAGCAAGTCACAACCCTGTAGCGTTTGCGCTTTATCATAGCAAAAAATATCAATAATGCGCACTGTTTAACGATCAAATTAACAGTATTTAGTCGAGAGCTTAGGTAGATAACTTAGTTTTTATGTCTAAGCTTTGTTTACACAATGAAATAACGTTTATAATTGCAAATTATAATCTAAATAACAATAGGTGACATGGTGTCCGATAATCATAAGAAATACTATAAAAAAGGCTATAAACATAAGGAAGGTTATAAAAAGGCTGTTTTAAGAATTTCTCTACTAACCGTCATAATAGCTATGACAGGCTGCCAGCCTCCTGAGCCAATCGTTGAAAAGCCAGCTATCGACGCTAAGCCCACAACTGATTTGCCTATTATCATTGATGAGAACACAGTCACTATGTCACCTGAGCATATACTGAGCATTAAGCCCTCGCGTTATCAGCCAAGCTTAGGCTTGCAAGGGAATATCGCGGCTATCAAACAGGTGCGCTTTAAAGCCAGTCAAGCATTGACTGTGCAACAAGTACTGGTTGAGCCTAATCAATGGGTAGAGGCTGGCACCCCTCTATTTATAGTCAAACGTCAAGATATCACTACTCCAGCAGAGACTATCGCGGACAACAGCTCTTCTAATGATAGCGATACTAATATTAAAAGTGATAGTGATAGCGGTATCAATGTGAAAAAAGATAGCACTGCAACAGCGAATGCCAAGACCACTGCAAATACAGGTACTGACGGTTCAAGCGCTGCAAAAACAGCGAGCAAAGTAAATAATCCGACTACAAAACCAGATATTACTACGGCAGCGGCTGATACAACACTTGAGAATACCGTTAACGAGAGCAAAGATAAAAGCCCCTCTAGACCTAAAATGGATACCCCTTCACTTATTACCATAAAAGCGCCATTTACAGGTCGCGTAGATACTCTGTCTATTCAAGCTATGCAGCAACTGGATATCAATGCGCCTATGCTAAGCTTAAGCAATAATAATGATCTACATTTTGTTGCTACGCTGCCCATTCAAGCTAAGCCTCGACTCTCAGTGGGACAAACCGTAAACTTTACAACCGCGAGTCTAAGCGACACTTTTACAGGTCAAGTGAGTAAGCTGACCGTTAGCACTGACGATAAGCTATTAGTTGATGTTCATGTTATCAATACCGATAACAATCGTGGTAAGCTTAAAGCCAATATGGCGGTGACTGGGCGCGTTGATTATGGACAGATAGAGGTCGGTACTATCGTCCCAAAAAGTGCTATTCACGATGCCGATTTATCAGCTCTTACCAAAGCGCCTTTTAGACCTATGATGACCCTTACCGCCAATGTTTGGATCATTCAACAAAATCAGCGTTTGACGCGTCAGCCAGTAGAAGTTATAGAATACGATCCTGATACGGATCGCTATCTAATCGCTGGCATTAATAATGACAGTCTAATCTGTTTAGCCCAGCTGCCCCTACAATCAGCTGGTAAAAAGGTGATTGTTTCTTAGAGTAAGCGTAGTAACTAGGCAAAATATAGCTGTTGAAACTTTGGCTTGGTTACTTAGAGTTATTTGCTTTAATTCAGTTACTTTAGCTCAGTTACTTTGATTCAGTTACATGGTATAGAAATATTAACAAAGCATGTCTTGTTTGGTAACGTCATAATTAGGCACTATAGTTTAGGCTAAGTCTGATTAACAATCAGCGTTTAGACTGTTATATTATTATAAAAAGCTAACAGATATAAGAATTAACAGAAAAAATATTAAATATTAACTTTAGAGGATATTTTATGAGCAAGCAGATTTTATTGATTGAAGATGATCCAGATTTGGCAGAATTGATCAGTGATTATTTAACGATGAATTACTACGATGTCCATCATGCAGGTCTAGGTCAAGAAGGTTTAGACTTACTGGACACCAAAGAGCGTGATATTGATTTAGTCGTGCTTGATTTGATGTTGCCTGATATGGACGGTATGCAAGTCTGCCAAAAAATTCGTGGCAATAAAAATAATATGACTAATAAAGTACCTATTATCATGCTCACGGCCAAGGGCGATACTACTGATCGCGTACTTGGACTTGAGATGGGTGCTGACGATTATATTGCCAAGCCTTTTGAGCCACGTGAGCTATTGGCTCGTATTCGTGCGGTTATCCGTCGTCATGAGCAGCCTAACCAAGCTGAGAGTCAATCAGATAGTTTAACTTTTGGTCGTTTAAGTGTGTTTCCTGACAGCCATGAAGTCACTATCGATGAGCAGCCTGTACGTCTGACTACTCATCAATTCCAATTGCTCCACTACTTTGCTACCCATTCAGGTAAAGTTCTCAATCGTGAGCAGTTATGGCAAGCGATGCCAAATGACGATAGTTCGGACAATATCGATCGTGCTATCGATGTCCATATTTCACGTTTACGCGCATTGATTGAGGACAATCCTCGTCAGCCAAAACGCATCATTACTGTACGTGGTGTCGGTTATCAGTTTGCAACGGATCAGGTTTAAGTGATAATGGTTTAATGCTGCAACTGTAACTTTTAAGCCCTATGACTTTTGAGTACTGTAACCTCTAAGAATGACTACTGAGACTATTTGATGCAGCAATTGGGTTTTCGCTCTGTTTTTGCTAAGCTATTCGCCAGCGTAATGCTGGCGCTCATCTTATTTGCAGTGGCCATGGTGCTGCTGACTCAATTAGTTCATGACAAAGATGCGAACATCCGCTCTGAGGTGTTAGCGATGCAAATTTTGGGACAGATAGATCCTTTTTTGCAGGAGCTCAATATCTCAGTTAGTAAGGAGAATCGCCTGCAGTCGCGCTTTATGCTAGCAGTAGTCAAAAAAAGCTTCGATATCTTTGATGAGTCATTACAAGCAAAGATGGGCTTATATGATGCTCAGGGTAACTTGCTCATGCAAACCGATAATAGCGACCTGCCGCTTGAGCTGCCTGCTACGCCGTCACTATTATCACGCGTTTTCCCCTCTTTTGTAGATACGCCGCCCACTCAACAAGCACAAGTCTATAGCAGCACTGGCTATACCTTATTATACGAGTCACGCCTACCACCCAAAAAACCTGTACTGTCCGCTGCCCTGAACTTATTTACTGGGACGCTGCTGCTATTACTGATTATGTCATGTGCGCTGTGGTGGATTGCGCGGTCGATGACTTGGCGGATCAATCAGATGAGCCAGCAGATGAGCCAGCTCGGTGATGGCGACTTTAGTGTACGAGTCAACGCGCGTGGTAATGACGAGATTGCTTTACTGGCACATGGGTTTAATCAAGCTGCGCAAAAGATTGAGCACCTTATCAATGCCAATAACTTGTTACTCGCCCATGCCTCTCATGAATTGCGCACACCCATTACTCGTATTCGCTTGCAAATTGAGATGATGGATATGCTAGCGGTAGTATTACCCATTGATACTAAAGCTAAATTTGATAAACGGGCGCAGGCAATCAATCGTGATCTGTCAGGGCTTAATGACTTGGTCGAGAGCATTTTGCTGGTAAGTCGGCTAGATGCAGGTCATGTCATGCAGCAGATTGAGACCTTTGACTTATATGACTTGGTCAATCAAGAGCGTCAACACTTCTCTGAGGCAACTTTAATCGGCGAGCATATCGCTATTGAAGGCCAACCTCCTATGCTTACGCATCTGATCCGTAATCTATTAACCAACGCGATGCTACACGGCGAGCCGCCTATTACTGTGCTTCTTTATGGTGTACAGACTATCGATGAGGCCGATATTATTCCCGATTATCTACTGCAATCTTTGTTATCTAGTAGCTTGATTGACTACAACGATCCCGATCACAGTCATTATGATGAGCCATTGGGTGATATAGCATGGTCTGAAAATGGTCAACAGACGACTGGCCACGCTAAAGATGCCATAACTAAAGACGACAATAAGACTAAAGCAGATCCTAGTAGCGCGTTGCCTATTATTTATTGCAATGGTGAGACCATTAATGACGAGATACTCAATGACGATTTGATCAAAAATAGCAATACTAGATATGCTTTTGACGATAATAGCGATGACTCTGACACGTATAATAAAGCGAGCACCTTATCACTCGAACAAGCAGTAGAGCGAAAATTACCTGGTAATACAATTAGTAATAAGCATTCTACTGATGAGTTCTTTGATAAAAACCATAGTCCCAAAAACAATATTCCTAGAAACATTGTACCTTTACTGCTCGATAATCACGATAAAGCGACCATTAATCTAACAGATAAAATCAAAAAAGTAGTTTGGCGTTTGGTTCCTGAAACCTCACAAGTCAAAACCTCATTGCTAGCGGATAACAATGCAGTAAATGAGGATCAACCAAATAAGTCTAAGATAAGTAATCAGAAGTCTAAAAAAGCCAGTAAAGAGATTGCTGATAAGACTTCTTTAACGATGCTTGAGACCACAGATGCGGAGGCATCTCCTCGTAAAGAAGGCTTATTTAAAAAACATCTCAAAAAACCTAAAATTGAAACACGACCTCTGCCCAACTATGTCGTATTAGCTGTGATAGACGAAGGCTCTGGTATACCAGAAGATAAGCGCGAAGAAATCTTTAGCCCCTTTGTACGTTTGCAACAAAAGAAAAAAGGCTCAGGGCTTGGCTTATCGCTGGTCTCGCAAATTGTCACCGCGCATCAAGGACGTATTACGACCGACACTATCAATGGCTATACTAGATTTTTATTAGTACTACCAGTAAAGCACGACCCGCATTATAACTATAATGATCATAACAGTCATGAATGATCATTATAGCCATGACTAAAAAGACTAGAGCCTACCCTATTCTCTCACTTCTCAATAGTGTATTAGCTCTCGCTTACTCACTAATATCCTACCTCTATATCCTTAGTCACTAACCTCATAACTAAATCCGTCAATAATATGCTATATTGACGCCCCTATTTTGTTATCACCTTTCAAAGCTTGTTTAATCCTTCAAAAATAAGCACTGCTGATAACCAAAAAAACTTATCTAATCTTGAGTTTTCTATGAGCGAGATGATCGTCCTAAATGATGTAACCAAAAGCTTTATGAGTGATCGCTCTATAAAGGGTGCCGATGGTAAAACGTTGCAGTTTGTAGCGGTTGAGCCGACCTCATTGTCTGTACAGCAAGGCGAGATATTCGGCTTGATGGGTTATTCAGGGGCAGGCAAGTCAACTTTGCTACGCCTGATAAATATGCTTGAGCGCCCTGATAGCGGTCAAGTCATTATTGATGGTGTGGACTTGACTCAGTTATCCGCCAGCGACTTACGCATTGCCCGACATAATATAGGTATGATTTTCCAGCAGTTTAATTTGATGGCTAATCGTACGGTATATGATAACGTCGCCTTTAATCTAACCGTCTCAGGGTACGCGAGTCGCGATATTGACAAGCGTGTAATGGCGTGCCTAGACATTGTCGATCTTACGGATAAAGCGGATCAATACCCTGCTCAGTTATCGGGTGGGCAAAAGCAGCGCGTTGGGATTGCTCGGGCTATTGCGCCTAGTCCTAAAGTGTTGCTAGCCGATGAGCCAACTAGTGCGCTCGATCCTGCTACGACGCGTAGCTTGCTCACCTGCCTGCGTGATATCAATGAGCAATTAGGCGTGACCATCGTCATCGTCACCCATGAGATGAGCGTTATTCGCCGTCTCTGCCATCGCGCCGCCTTGCTACATCAAGGACATCTGCTTGAGGTTGCGGATGTTAGCGATGGCCTGATTCAAGCGACTACTTTAATCGGCAAAGGCTTAGTACAAGAAGACTAGCCAAGAGAGACCCCTATGTTAACTGGCACTGAATTATCCGTCTCAATTGATAAACTACTGACCCTACGTAAAGAAATTTGGCAGGCGACCCTCGATACTTTTATTATGCTAGGTATCTCAACGACTGCAGCGATTATTATTGGTGGAATATTTGGAATATTTTTATTCTTATCAAGTGATCGACAGTTCTTACAGAACAAAGCGCTATATGGAATATTAGGTAGTATTACCAACTTTATGCGCGCCTTTCCGTTCGTGATTTTGATGATTGCAATGAGCCCTTTTACCAAAGCTATCGTCGGCACAGGCATTGGACCTATTGCCGCCTCCTTAGTGCTGGCTATTGCAGGTTCGTTTTATTTTGCGCGGTTGGTTGAACAAAACCTGCGTGAAGTGCCGCGCGGTATCATTGAAGCCACCGAATCCATGGGCGCACGTCCCTTCACTATTATCAAAGTCCTGCTCAATGAGGCGCGCTCAGGATTGATATTGTCCGTCACGATCCTGTGTATTAGCTTACTATCTTATTCAGCAGCGGCAGGTATGATTGGTGGTGGCGGTCTTGGTGATTTAGCGATTCGTTATGGCTACTATCGCTACCAAACTGAAGTTATGGTGTTCATCGTTATTATGCTATCGGTTATGGTGATCTCAATTCAGGCTTTTGGTAATTGGTTAGCTACTCGCTTAGATAAGCGCTAGGCGCGCCCAAAGCGTAGAATTTAGTTATCATAAGTGAAACCCTTGACTTTAGCGCGTCCTAAGTTTAGTTTTATCATCATTTGCCCAGTGGTGCCGAATTAAAAGCCGTCATCTTAATTTGTTCATCTTTTAATACCAGCCTTTTGTATTATTAGCTATTTACCACTTATCCTTGAGGAAAAACCATGAAATTAACAGATATCAGTCGTCAATTAGCAACCGCATTAGCGACTGTTGGCGTATCAGGTCTCGTGCTCGTTGGCTGTAATAACTCGTCAGCACCAGAAGCCACTAAAGAGGCAGTAACCGAAGGTGAAACTGCCGTAGCCGCTCCTAGTGATATCGATCCTGACCATACCAAGATCGTCATCGGTACGACCGAAGGCGACTTTGCTGATATGGTCCGTAATCAAGTCAAAGGCTCGCTAGAAGCGCAAGGCTACGAAGTTGAGTTAATCACTTTTACCGATTATGTGCGTCCAAATTTAGCTTTGGCTGATGGCGACCTAGATATTAATATCTTCCAACACAAGCCTTATCTCGATAACTTTAAAGCCGAAAATAATCTTGATTTGATTGAGCTATTTCAAGTTCCTACCGCGCCATTAGGTATTTATTCTGGCAAAAAGACTAACATCGAAGAAGCCTATAAAGGCATGAGCGTCTCAGCGCCGAACGATCCTAGTAACTTTGCTCGCGCGTTAGTAATGATGAGCGATCTTGGTTGGATTACGCTAAAAGACGATATCGACCCGCTGACTGCAGCAAAGTCTGATATTGCTGATAATAGTAAATACGATATCAAAATCGTTGAATTAGAAGCCGCCCAATTGCCACGCGCTCGTGACGAAGTTGACTTTGCGGTTATTAATGGTAATTATGCGACTGACGCTGGCATCGAATTGACGAGCGCTCTGTTCCAGGAGCCTAGCTTCAATTATGTCAATTGGTCAGCGATCAAATCTGCTGATGCTGATAAAAAATGGGTCAAAGACATCACTAACGCTTATAACTCAAATGAGTTTAAAAAGTATGCGAACGACACTTTCCCAGGCTATAAATATCCAAAGATTTGGAATCCAGAAGATTATGCCGCAAAAGTTAGCGCTACTGCAGGTACGGCTACTGCTACTGGCGAAGTCGCTGCTGCTGAATAGCTAGCTTGTCAGAGCTCTAAACAGTAGATATAAAAACGCCCACTACCAAAAGGTACTGGGCGTTTTTTATGACTGATTTTAAAGGGTCACTAAGCTTTATAATAGTAAGCTTTGACGTTACAGCCTGTGTAAGCTTTGTAGGAAACCGTCACTCGCCCTTTCACTTTAGCCTGCTTTTTTCTATAGTAGTTAGGCTCTATAGAGGTCGAGACAATAATATTCATGGGTAACCTCTCTTAATAAGTCCTCTATTAACAAATCACACGAATAATAAGGTCTAAATATGAGTACTAAAAACTATAATATCCGTACCGCTGGACAAGCCAATATTCCAGTTCTAGGACTAGGTACATGGCAGTCAACAGGACAAGACTGTATCGATGTGGTCAGTAAAGCCTTACAGATGGGCTATGAGCATATAGATACAGCGCAAGCTTATGGTAATGAAGTCGAGGTTGGTCAAGGTATTAAACAGTCAGGCGTTGCGCGCGATAGATTCTTTTTGACGACGAAGATTTTCCCTGATGATATGAAGTTTGAGCCAGAGAAACTAGTGGCAGCAGCAAAGCGTTCGTTAGCAGATTTAGATACCGATTATGTTGATTTACTATTGCTACATTGGCCTGATGATCGTGTCCCATTATCTGAGACTATTCCAGCACTGTGCGAGCTACAAAAGCAAGGCTTAACGCGCCATATCGGTGTCTCTAACTTTAATATTGCTAATATCTTAGAGGCCAAGAAATATGCTGACGTGCCGATTGTGGTCAACCAAGTAGAGTTTCATCCGTTTATTAAGCAAGATACTTTGCAGACTTTTCTGAACAATCACCATATTTTATTAGAAGCTTATTCGCCATTAGCGCGCGGTGATGTATTCGATAATGACATCATCAAAGAAATCGCTGACAAGCATAACGTGACGCCTGCTCAGATATCACTGGCTTGGATACTATCAGATAAAGACCGTATCGCTATTCCAAAGACCTCTAATCCTGACCACTTACAAGGCAACTTAGACGCCATCAACGTTGAGCTCAGTGCTGATGAAATAGAACAAATTAGCAAGCTAGCCACTAGCGACGGTCGTAAAATTGAACATCCAGATTATACCCCTGAGTGGGATGATTGATTAGGAATAAAAAGTCTACAATCTAAAAGTTAAGACTATTTTTATTACTAAAAAAGCCACTGCATCAGACAGTGGCTTTTTTGCGATGAATTTTTAGATTAATTTAGCTAAAAATAATTCTACTGTACGAGAGTTTGAGTTTTATGCAAAGGTTCAGCAGGATTGTACTGCTCAGAAGCAGGTGCTAGGCTGCTACGATTATTCTCTTTAAGAGAGTTTGCGACCTCAGCTGGCATGTAGTTTTCGTCATGCTTAGCGAGCACTTCACCCGCTACAAAGGTCTTACCTTGCATCTTACCTGTGGCGACTACCCCTGAGTTTTCGGCGAACAAATCAGGCAATATACCTTGATAAGTTACGGGTACTGTTGATTGAAAGTCAGTAATATCAAATTCAACGCTCAAAGGATCGGTTGGCGAGCGCTGTACACTGCCTGCAACCACCATACCACCTGCACGAATGCGCTTATCTTGAGGGGCCTGACCTTCTGAGATAGCTGTTGGGTCAAAATAATAATCCGTCTGTTGCCCGATAGCATACAGTACCAGTACTACGGCCACTGCTGCACCTGCAAGGGTAAAAAAGACCCACATAAGTTTTTTGCGACGAACTGCGTTCATACGACTCCCTCATAATATGCTTTTGATATCGGCTCTACAGATTGAAAACAGAGACTTATTCAGCCTGACTCTATGCAAATCATAGCTCTTAGCTATGCAGATAAAGACCTTATATAGGCTATATGGTAGCGATTTGGGTGTAAATCAATAGGCGATGATGGCAAGTCAACTACAGAAAATTGCTAGCGACTATGCTGTTAAATCTCAGTGTTTGAAGCTTTGGTGTTTAGAATCTCAAAGTCTAGACGCCTCACTAGTAGCGTTACGCTGTGCTTGTCTTGCCTGCTGAATAGTAAGCTGCTTGATCAGCGCTTGACGTTGGCGACGGCTATAGATCACCATTATTGACATCATAACGATGGTAATAGCCCAACAAGACCAAACAAAGACACCATGCTCGCCCATAGCGATAAACTCAGACAAGCTATAAAAATAAGGCTGCATTAGACTCTCCAGCTAGTCAATTTTGCTATAAATTTTAGAACAACGGCTACTTATTTTGATTACGAATGTACTCTTTTACCCAAGCTTTGCCTTGATCGCGATATAAAATCAAAGTATTGGTCCGATAAATCGCTAGCGTTGCAACCAATAAATAAGTACCAATAACCATAAACAGTAATGGCATCCACATATCGGCAGACATCTTAGGCGCTTCGGTCAGGGTAAAAGTCGCGCCTTGATGCAAAGTGTTCCACCATTCAACAGAATATTTAATAATAGGCAAATTAACTGCACCAACGATAGACAAAATAGCAGCGGCTTTACCACGATTGGCAGTATGTTCAAAAGCGGCAAAAAGTGCCATTACTCCAGCGTACAAAAACGCCAGAATCAACATCGAGGTGAGACGCGCATCCCACACCCAATAAGTACCCCAAGTAGGTTTGGCCCAAATAGAGCCCGTCAACAAGCTGATTACACACAGCAAAAACCCTATCGGTGCTATTGCCTGCGCGACTAAATTAGCAGTTTTTATTTTCCATACTAGGTAGATAACCCCAAGTATCGCAAGCGCAAAATAAATCGATATCGCAATACTAGCAGCAGGTACATGGATGAATATAATACGATAGCTATTGCCTTGCAAATAGTCAGGCGGCGCAAATGCTAAGCCCCAAATACTACCTATCATTAAAAAAATAGTAGCTAAGATAGCAAGCCATTTTACCCAAGGCGCAAATAGGCGAAAAAATTGCTTAGTGCCCACAGTGGTCAAAAAGCCTTGCCAGATGCGCTGGCGCAATGAACCATTTGGACTGGGAGTTGAGCTATTATTCAGGTTGGGCATGGGATAGACCTATTGCACAGCATATGGTTTGAGTGAATATAACCAGTGGGCATTGACCCTACTCATCATACATCTCCATAACCTGCTGACATTAAATACTGACAAAATAGATAAAGAGTTATTCAATAATTCATTATAGCAAAACTGGCGCTTTTCAGCATGAAGTAAATAGTCCAGCTAAAAATCTTTGCGTCTGCAAAACCTATATTAATTTGCACATCATTACACCCGCCCTAATTAAGCCACGACATCTTTAAAGTCACCGAGATGACCCAGGGCATAATCACGACTGACATTATGCTACCTGCTAGCAGTAACGCTAAAATAGGCAAGCCATTCAGGCCTGTGGCAAATAAATCAACCGCACCTGTAGCAAAGATAAGTACCGGCAGCTGCATCGGTAAGGCAATCAATGGCACTAATACTGCACCGTTTTTCAGTGATAAGGTTAAGCTACTAGCGACCGCTGAGAGCATAAGCAGCATAGGACTACCTACGATAATAGATAACATCAAGATACCAGCTTCAAACCAGCTAAGCTGAAATAAAGGCACCGCGAGTAAGCTCAACAACGCCACAATACCGCTGCTAAATAGCCAGTGAATCGCCAAGCGAATCAGCACCCAAAGCGGTAAGGAGGCTTGAGAAACAACCAACTGTGCTAAAGTGCCGTTATCAAGCGCGGGCTTAAATAAGCTATCGACGCCCATCACTAGCGATAATAAAGCCGCGATCCAAACCGCTGACACGGCAAGGCGCTGTAATAGCTCAGGCTCACTACCAACGGCTAATGGAAACAGGGTTACGATAACCAAAAACAATATCAAGGGGTAAAGCCACTGCACGGCTCCTTGCTGCTTAACTTGCCATTCGCGCCGCCACAGCTGCATAAAACGAATACTACGCGGCTCTGACATTATTGGGCTCTCTGTCATTATTTATCCTTTGTACCGCAATTTTTGTATTTTATGACTTTATCTTCTACAACTTTATTTTTTGTGTGCAGCCTAATAACAGCTCATATAATCTGACAAATCAAGGCGCCCAGTGGCGACATTGACTGGCTGGTGGCTAGTCATTACTATCGCTCCACCTGCCTGCGCAAACTCTTGCAGGCGCATCTGCATGCGAGCTACCATATCGACATCGAGCGCTGTGAAAGGCTCATCAAGTAACCATAATGGCGTGACATCAGCAGTCAATAAATATAAGCGCGCCAAAGTCACGCGACGGGTCTGACCTGCGGATAAATGGCTTGAGCTAATCGTCTCAAATCCTTGCAGACCAACCCAAGTCAATGCTTCATCGATATCGTCGATGCTGGGTGTAATACCATACAGATTAAGCAAAAACGTTAGGTTCTGCGCTACCGTCAGACTGGTATTGATGCCCAGCTGATGTGAGACATATAATGGCTGCATAGGTACGCCCGCCTGCCCCTTATAGTGAATATCTCCTATCAACACTGGCAATAGACCTGCTAGCTGCATCAGCAAAGTGGTTTTTCCAGTGCCATTAGCGCCAACCAAATGACAGATATCGCCTGCCATTAAGGATAGTTTGACCTGCTCACACAAAGGCGTCTCGCCGCGTTGAACACTCAGCTGCTCAAACTCTAAAATAGAGGGCCTCGCAGATTCTGTTATAGATAGAGACGATGCCGTCATCCAAACCTCTTATTGTTTTTTCGATGAGCAATAAATATTCACCAGAAATAAATACTATCTCTAGGGCATAATAGGCTATGCTTACCCTCACAGTATAACAAATTGCCGACGACTATGACCTCAAATATGACCTCAAAAGATATGCAAAACCTGACTGCAAATAATATTAGCAACCAAAGCCAAAGCTCGGCATCCAAAAACTCAACATCTACATCTACTGCCTCTATAGCAAACCTAGATGGCCTTATTGAAGCGCAAGTTAGCTTTATGCAGCACTGGTTGCGTGAGCAGGCACAGTCGCTTACTGTGCAAGCATGGCAATGGCTGGGCGAGCAGCCGATCAGCCGCTACATCAAGAATGAGGACTTACAATATCTCATCAAGGACTGGTTATTGTCCCAGCCGATGAGCGAGGTTATGCGTAAAGATATTCGTGATATCTTGCACAGTGTTATCTATCATCCTATCAATGACACTGTACCATTATCTGAGCTTATTGATGACGGTCAAATAGATACCGTTGCGCATTATATCGGCAGTCATGAGCAGCAGCGCAGTATACTTATTCATACTTTAATCGGTAATGAAACCTTTGCTGACTTATTAACTCAAACTCTCTATCACGCCATCAACGACTTTATGGAGAACACTTTAGATAAAGCTGGCGGTGTCGGTAAACTTATGAAAATGGGGCGCAGCTCGTTTGAGAAAGCGACCAATCGCAACCTTGATGAAAAACTGCAAACTTATCTAAATCGTAATATAAAAGACTTAGCTCGCCGCGCTGAAGCGAATGCGCAAGAGCATCTATCCAATGAAGAAGTCGCCCGTCTACTGATTACTGGCTGGGCGCGTATCAAAGATCAGCCGATCAGTCATATTCAGACTTATCTTAATGCTGATCCTGATAATGGCAGCATCTATCATCTTGAGGCTAGCGTGCAACAGAGCTACGAGCGCCTGCGGGTATCGCCCTATCTGCACAGCCTGATTACTATTGGGGTGACGACTTGGTATAACGCTCATCAAACCGATACTTTTGCCAGCTTAGCGGCCATTTTAAATATTGATGAGGCCGCGATATCTCAGCTCAGCACCGCCCTACTTCCCCTAACGCATGATGCTATCGACAGCCCTTGGTTTAGTGCTCATATCCACGAGATGCTGCAAGCCTTTTATAATCAGGCCACCATTACAGATAGCTTTACTTTTAATGAATAAAAACCAATGACTAAAAATATAGTCGCTAAAAGCTGATTGCCAATAGCTAATCGTTAATCGTTAATCGTTAAATACTAATGAGCGCTTACCCTTTTTATCAAAAGTCTGAAAATTATGAGCTAATCTTTATGAGTGACGATCCTAAGCTTACTTTATGGCAAAAGCTCAAACGTCTGCTGACCAGCGCTGCACCGCAGTCGATTATAGATGCTATAGATGAGACTCAGGATTCATCACTAGTAGACTCCATTAACTCTAAGAGCTCTATTCACCCTAACAGTAGGGCCAAAGTATCTTTAATCAAGCAGCCTAATACTGAGTCGACGCCTGTTATCGACTATCTCAAACGCTACTTAGATAATAAGCAGTGGCACTATACTCACTATCGACCCAGAAAAAACGACCCGCAAAAGTCTCATCACCTCTCCCTACGGATGCGTAGCAAAAAGCTCGACTGTGGTTATCTGTTTCGAGTACAAGAAAAAAACGCGTTGTTAGCACTCTACGGGGTGTTGCCCTTTGTGATACCAGAGAGCCATCAAAATGCCGCCATACTGCTGATAACTCAGATCAACTATGACATGCTCATTGGCAATCTTGAGTTAGATACCCGTGATGGTGAGCTGCGCTATAAAAACGCTCTCGATGTTGAAGCCGTTGGTATGAATGACGCCACTATTGAGTATTTACTACAGAGCGTAATTGCGATGACTACCGTCGCTTATGAGATATTTGGTGACTTAGTCGATACACAAGATCCAAGTGAAGATATAGCAACGCTACTCAGTGAGCTACGCCTGCAAGCCGATGCTAGAGTATTCTTTTTACCCTCACAAAAGAGGCAATAATTGCTGCATAAAGCTACTATTCTCCTACTCTACCAATGATTGTTTTAGCTAAAATTACACTATTAAAAAACTATTAATTTTTTGAAAGGATGCTCTTTAATTCTATGCTAAAAATCGCCTATTCCGAGATCTTTCGGTATTCCGTACCCGAGAAACACCGCTTCCCTATGCAGAAATACACGATGATTCCTGAGCGATTGCTGTCTGAGGGCACTATCACCACGGCTAACTTTTTTGCGCCAAAGCGCTTGAGCGAAGCTGAGATTTTGACCACCCATACCCCTGAGTATTGGTATAAGCTCAAAACTCAGACGTTAACGCCAAAAGAGGCTCGACCTATTGGTTTTGAGATGACACCAGCTTTGGTCGATCGCGGTCGTCATATCGCTCACGCTACTTATGAATGCGCGTTATACGCTCAGCAATATGGCGTGGCGATGAACGTTGCAGGTGGCACTCATCATGCTTTTGCCGATCACGGCGAAGGATTTTGTGTGTTTAATGACGTCTGTATCGCTAGCAATTTGTTATTAAATCGCGGGCAAGCGCAGAAGATATTAGTCGTGGATTTGGACGTGCATCAAGGCAATGGTAACGCCAGCATCATGGCGGATGAGCCTCGGGTGTTTGTCTTTAGTATGCATGGCGCAAAGAACTACCCGTTTCGTAAACAGCTATCAGATTTAGATATCGAGCTGGCTAATGACACAGGTGATGAGGAATATTTGCAGATTTTGACAGAGACTTTACCACGATTAATAACAGAGGTCGCGCCAGATATGATCTTTTATCAATCTGCGGTTGATGTGCTAGCGACTGATAAACTAGGGAAATTAGGACTAACGCAGGCGGGCTGCATGGCGCGTGATGACTATGTGTTGCGTACGGCTAAAGCGGCTAATATACCCGTCGCTATCGTCATGGGCGGCGGCTATTCGGAAGATATTGAGGATGTGGTCGAGGCGCATTGCAACACCTTTCGGGTGGCGCAGCAGATATATTTTAGTGAAACGGCTAGCTAGTTTTTTTGTTGAATATAGATATCATCTTGTAAAATCATAATCAAGTGAGTAATTTTGATAAGTAGCATGGGTGTTAACCCACGGATTATATTGCAATTATAGAATATGAGTTTTTTGATAGTCGATGAAGTAAAGTAATAGGACAATTTTATATGGCAAAATTACTGATTGGTTTAGGAGTAGTGTTAGTTATAGTTGGTATCATTTGGCTCCTATTTCCAAGCGCTTTTTCTTGGATTGGTAATATGCCAGGAGACATCAAACACACCTCAGGCAATACCCGCGTGTACTTCCCGATTGTCTCTATGATTATCATAAGTATAGTAGCGACTATCGTCTTAAACTTATTCAATCGTTAAAGGTATCGCTAAACATACAGAGTCAGACACTTTATTGCTCTAGGGCCTTGTTCTACAAAAACGCCGTAATTCCCTGCCAGCCTACCCGCAATCCAAGTACTGTCAAAATCACCAAAATAAGCTGACGAAAACGCGCTTGTGGCAGGTAACGACGCATACGAATACCGATCAATAGCGCTACAACGGATAAGACACTAAGTAGCGCAATTAATTGCCACTCTCCATGGCTTAGCGCCATAATAGGCTCACGTAGGACGATAATTTGCGCGATTTTGCCTAATAGATAACACATATTACCGACTTTGGCGATGGTGTTTTTATCGTCGCTGGCAGACAACAGATACATCATCAATATCGTTGACATGGCATTGGTCGAGCCGCCAATAATACCTGCGCTAAACCCTACGATGATCAGCACAGGCTTGGTATTGGGTAGCTTAATTTGCTTGCCCAGTAAGCTGCTGATAACGTAATAGCCAATCACCGCCGCTAGCAGCAGTAGAATATAAGCGCTATCTACGATTAGCAGTAACTTGGCACCCAAGATACTGCCAAGCAGACTGGTTAACGCGAGCAGCCAATAGCGCCTGCCATAATAAATGAAGTTTTGCCAAATAGTGCGCTCGCCACCCGCCAGCCAAGTCATAGCATTGAGTAGTAAGGATGGAAAAATCACAAGGACAATGGCATACGGTAAGGGATACATGCTGGCCAAAGCCGTGGTCGTTACTAATGTGACTCCCAATCCACTTATGCCATGTAGTAGCGATGCCAGCGCAAAAATCGCCATCAGTAATAGCGTCTGCGTGCTGTCGCTATCGACCGCGGCTGTCATAGTGCTAAGACCATAGCACTAAAAGGGAAGCGACTGTAGCGACAACCCAATTAGCCACGTCGATGCTGCCAGATGGTCTCACCAATGATGGTAGTGAGCCGCTTAGCAATATCATCTTTACTGGCTTTATCTAAGTTTATGGCCTCGCGCTCGTAGTCTTTGGCAAAAAATACTTGCATAGCATTATCGTCGCTCGCAAAGCCAATATCTGCGCGTGAGACATCATTACAAGCGATGATATCTAAGTCTTTTGCGACTAATTTACCACGCGCATAATGCTCGACATCTTGCGTTTCAGCAGCAAAACCTACGACAAATAATTGGGGATGCGACAAGGAAATCGTTGCCAAAATATCAGGATTTTTAACGAGGCTTAAGCTCATAGTATCCTGAGTCTTTTTGATTTTTTGTGGGGCAGCTTCCTCAGTACGGTAATCCGCGACCGCAGCGGTTGCGATAAAGATATCAGCCGTTAGAGGTTGCTGCTCATTACTGTGGTGGTTATGAGTATCGCTAGGATGGTCATCGCCACAATCGCACTCTCCATTTTGATGGTTATGATCATGATGGTGGTCGTGCATATGGTCGTGGTTGTGATTATTTAGAGAGTGATCGTGTGCCAAGGTGGATAGGCTAGATAACATGATGGGATGAGTGCCGTCTACACACTGCTGAGCAGCTATTAGCATATCTTGCGCGGACAATACATCGATACGCGTTGCACCAAGCGGTGTTGGCAGAGCGACTTTACCACCCACTACAAGTATTACTTTAGCACCTGCTTCAATACAAGCGCGCGCCAAAGCAAAGCCCATTTTCCCTGAGGAATGGTTAGATAAATAACGGACGGGATCGATAGCTTCAACGGTAGGCCCTGCGGTAATGACTACGGTCTTGTCTGCTAATAATTGCGCTGTCATCTGCTGCGCACAAAACAGTTGCACCTCAGTCAATAACTGCTCAGGTTCAGGTAGTCTACCTGCACCCACATCACCGCACGCCTGCTCGCCACTGGCAGGCTCAATCATATAGTAATTCATATCGCGCAATGTCTGCACATTTAGGGTCACGGCTGGATGCGCCCACATCTGCTGATTCATCGCTGGCGCAATAATCACAGGTGCCGTAGTAGCCAGGCAAACGGTAGTCAGTAAATCATCGGCCATACCCATCGCAAGCCTTGCTAAAGTATTGGCAGAGGCAGGTGCAATGATGATTAGCTCCGCCCATTTAGCCAGCTCAATATGACCCATACCCGCCTCAGCTTGCTCATCAAGCAAAGAGGTATGCACTTCATTACCCGTCAAAGCCTGCAAAGTCAGCGGTGTGATAAAGGCTTGCGCTCCAGTCGTCATAATAACCCGCACTTCAAACCCTGCCTTTATCAAAAGACGTGCAAAAACAGCAGATTTATAAGCGGCAATACCACCAGTAATAGCCAGTACAATGTTTTTCATAGGCGTAGCGTTACTATAGATAGTTGAAAGATAATTGAGAAAAGATAAAAAGATAAAATTGCGCTTATAGTAACAATTATGAGATAAGTTAGGTAAGGTTTTATTTGGTTATCTAATCGACTGCGTAAATTTTATAAATTTATAACTTTTAATTAAGGAGTAGCAATGGCTATCAAAGACTGGCACGAAGACGATAGACCGCGTGAGAAACTTCTGAAGTTTGGCGCCAGTCAGTTGTCTGATGCTGAAATACTAGCGATATTTCTGCGTACGGGCACTCAGTCGCAGTCTGCTATCGAATTAGCGCGCTACTTAATCGATCATTTTGGCACCTTAGCTGAGTTGCTTGCAGCGCCAAAAGAGACCGTCTTAGCCTGTCACGGTATCGGTCCTGCCAAATACGCGCAAATGCTGGCATCCTTGGAGATGGGTACGCGCTATCTCAATAGTCAACTCAAGACAGGACAAGCGCTGGGACGATCGCAGGTGGTCAAAGACTATATCAGCACGCAACTGCGGGGTGAGACGCGTGAAGTCTTTGCCGTGCTATGCTTGGATAATGCGCTAAATCTGCTCAATTTTGAGATACTGTTTACGGGTGGTCTATCTTCATGCTCCGTCTGTATCAAACATGTCTTGCGTCATGCCCTCAATCACGCTGCCAGCCAGCTGATTATCGCTCATAATCACCCGCATACTGATGCCAAGCCTTCAACTGCTGATAATTTATTAACTTATGAATTAAAAAAGGCTTGCGATCTAATAGATCTAGCCTTGATTGATCACATAATTGTCGGTCGTAATGATACGCTATCGTATGCTGAGAGCAGCTTAGCGCCTTTTGACTAATTATTTGATACTTATCAGAAAATAGGATTAAGCTCTTATATTCCTATTGAAAATAATACATATCATTGACATAGGATTGCATTTTTGTCCTTGATAGTTGATAAAACAAGTTTCATAGTAGTAGACATATATTTTTTAGTTATAGAATAAGTATTTTTGGCATAACTAGTATTTAGCTTAACAAATAGTATCTAGCTTAAATACTGCATCAAAGCTTTAGGGCTATTCAAAATCTTATCTATCTATTAGCATAATTTTAATGCTGTTTTATCAAGGAGAGTGTCATGGCGATTGGCCTATTTATATTGGCAGTGATTATTCAGTTAGCCGTCGTTTTGGCCATCTTTTTGCTGTCACTATCTCGCGTTACTGGTAGTATCGTAGCGCTCATTACGGTAGTAGTCACCGCTATTATTAGTCCGTGGTCGCTGATCTTGGGTGTGCCGATAGCGCTATTGTGTCTAGTGCTGCTTATCACCCCTATGCGTCAGGCGCTCATTACTAAGCGAGTTTATAAAACCTTGGGCGGCGCTATGCCGAGTATGAGTGATACTGAGCGCGAAGCACTCGACGCTGGTACGAGCTGGTGGGAAAAAGAGCTGTTTATGGGTGCGCCTAACTGGGATACTTTTGCCGCCTATCCTTATCCACAGCTGTCTGAGGAAGAGCAAAGCTTTATTGACAATGAAGTCGAAACGTTATGTGCCATGCTGGATGAATGGCAGATTCAGCACGAAGATAAGGAGCTGTCGCCAAAAGCTTGGCAGTTTATTAAAGCCAATGGTTTTTTGGGTTTAATTATTCCTAAAGAGTATGGCGGTTTGGCTTTTAGCTCCTATGCGCAGAGTCGAGTCATGAGTAAGATTGCTTCGCGCTCACCTACCGCTGCAGTCACTTGTATGGTACCTAACTCTTTAGGGCCTGGTGAGCTGCTCATGCACTATGGAACTGATGCACAAAAGCAGCATTGGCTACCAGGTCTCGCTAACGGTGATGAGATTCCCTGCTTTGGTCTAACAGGCCCTGAGGCAGGATCTGATGCTGGCGCTATCCCTGATACTGGGGTTGTCTGCTATGGCATGCATGAAGGCGAGCAGATGCTTGGCTTGCGTATGAACTTCTCTAAACGCTGGATTACTCTTGCGCCTATCGCCACAGTCGTCGGCTTAGCCTTTAAGATGTACGACCCTGAGGGCTTACTTGGCGATAATGGTTTGGGCGAGGCGGGTAAAACCGATTACGGTATCACCTGTGCGCTAGTCCCTGCCGATCATGATGGGGTTATTATAGGTCCGCGCCATTATCCAAGTGGCTCGCCCTTTATGAATGGTACGGTTGACGGCGTAGATGTATTTATTCCCTTAGACTATATTATCGGCGGTGTTGAGAACGCTGGGCGCGGTTGGCGCATGCTGATGGAATGTCTGGGTGTGGGTCGCGGTATCTCCTTACCAGCGCTATCGACCTCAGCCAGTGAGATGACTTATTTATCCGTCAGTGCCTTTGCTAAGGTACGGGAGCAATTTAAGATCTCTGTCGGTAAATTTGAGGGCGTACAAGATGCGACGAGTCGTATGGCAAGTCAGACTTATATGCTAGAGGCTTTCAGACATCTCGTCACTTGCGGTCTCAATCAAGGGGGAACCCCATCAGTGATGACGGCTATGGCAAAATATTACGCCACTGAAACTATGCGTGAGGTCATCAATGACGGTATGGACGTGGTGGGTGGTCGCGCGATTCAGATGGGACCGCGTAACTTTTTATCGACGCCCTATCAAGCGATTCCTGTTTCAATTACGGTAGAAGGCGCCAACATTCTCACCCGATCCTTGATGATATTTGGTCAAGGGGCGATGCGTTGTCATCCGTATTTATTCGATGAGCTACAATTATTGCAAAGTGAGGATAAAGAGAGCGCGGTCAAAGAGTTTGATACCTTATTCTTCAAGCATTTAGGCTATACCTTTAATCGCGGTGCTAAGGCTTTTGTCGCAGGTTATGTCGGTGGTAGCAAGTCAGCCCCAAGCTTTGCTGATAAATTCACTCGTCCCTATTACCAGCATATCAATCGTCTCAGCGCTAGCTTTGCACTAACCGCTGATATGGCTCTAGGGCTGCTGGCCGGTGATCTCAAGCGTAAAGAGATGCTCTCTGGTCGCTTAGCGGATATTCATGGACACCTCTTTATTGCCACCGCTATTTTGCAGTTTTATGAGCACGGCAGTAAATCTAAAGCGGAGCAGTTGCATGCTGAGGTTGCCTTGCAAGATAGTCTTTATACTATTCAAGAGGCTTTTTTGGCGCTATTTGAGAACTTCCCCAATCGTATGGCAGCAAATCTTGTGAGTTTTGTGACTTTTCCAAGTGGTCGTATTTTCACACCTGTCAGCGATGCGCTAAAAACTCAACTGGGCGATGTCTTTATGGATGATTTTGAGGCCAACCCCTTCCGTGATTATCTCAAAACGATGGTTTATTACAATACTGAGCCTGACGATATCACGGGACGCATGGAGCATGCCTATCAGATGCTGCTAGCAATTGAACCTTTATGGCATAAGTTCAAAAAAGCTGAACATAATGGTGACTTTGAGGGTTTAACTTTTGAAGATCATGTCGTTTATGCTAGTCAGATTGGTGAGGTTACCGAAGAGGAAGCTGAGCAACTTATCAACTATAACGCGCTACGTTTTGACTCGCTATTGACTGATGTGTTCGATGAACATCTGCATACTGCCCTAGATCGTATCAACCCGCATAGCCTTGAGAATGCAGTATATAAGCTTACTGACTATGCTCAACTTAAAAGCAGTGCGCAGCTGAATAGTGATGCAGAAAATGAAAAAGCCGCTAGTGACTCTGTAGCTCAAGAGAGTGTTGATAAAGATTTAGCTATCTATGAGCAGACAGGAGACGCTAATCCTAATCATGGTTACGAAGCAGATGGCGATGTCAAGATGGTCGATGAGCAAACTGACATCAAAGAAGCTGCTGAGCAAGCGGACTTTACGGGTAGCAACCCGCAAGACGACGCTCTGGTCCACCGTAGCCGTGATGCAGAGTCCATCCTCAGTGAGCGTATGAGCTACAATCATAAAAATTTAGACAAACGTAATACTAGCTTAAGCGAAAATAAAGTAGCTGACCACTTTGAGTTTAATAGCTCTACGGATACTGCTAGTAAAGACGCTGCTTGGCACGATGGTTTGCAACGTGGCGACTCACAGCATCATGATATAGATGAGAGCGATAAGGCGTAAAGACTGTTTTACGATAAAACGTTTGAGATACACACGTTCAAGATATATACGTGACCTGAAAATGACTATAAGCAAGGCTATCCATTATGGGTAGCCTTGCTTTTTTATGTTTATAGTAAAAATAGCTGACCTTCTACCTTGATTCTTATTCAATTACTTTTAGTTAGCCTTATCATAAAAATTAATTAAAAAATATTAGTTTATTAATAATAATATGTTTAGAATGAATAAATGACTTATTCTTAGGTTGTTATCTGATGACAATAGTTTGATGGTATTCGTTTGATAAATCTATAAAGACTTAAGTTATGAGAAATAATTAAAAGCATTGATAAAAAAATATTGCAGCACCCTTAATAATTATTTATATTGTCTGCCCGATCTAACAGCAAGTAAGTAATGATAGAGATGGACAAGAGATGATAGAAAAGAATTTTTAGACGTAACCATAGTGGTAATAAATCTGTACCTACCATTATTTTGATTGGATGATGGCTTGTTAACAAGCGTTACGTACACACAAGGATATAAGTTATGTGGAAGAATATGGGATTAACTGGCAAGATTATTGTTGCTATGGTACTAGGTATTATACTGGGCTTAACTATCAACGTGCTAAATTTGAATGTTGAAGGTAGCTTTATCAATACTTATGTGACTGAAGGGTTGTTTGCCATTATAGGTAAGCTATTTATTAATTCGTTAAAAATGTTAGTCGTTCCTTTGGTACTTGTATCACTGATTTGTGGAGTTTGTGGTATTGGTGATATTCGTCTGCTTGGGCGTATTGGTACTAAGACCTTCTTTATCTATATGATGACTACGGCACTTGCCATCACGACTGCTATTAGCCTTGGCGTATTGCTTGGCATTGGCAAAGGTATGAATATTCCTACCGAGGCCGCTTTTGAAGCCAAAGCAGCGCCGCCGCTCATGGAGGTATTCGCTAATATCATTCCCTCCAATCCTATTAGTGCGATGGCTAATGGCGACATGTTATCGATTATCTTTTTTGCCGTATTATTAGGTATTAGTATTCTGATGGTTGGTAAGCCTGCTAAAGGTTTGGTAAAGAGCTTAGAGTTATTTAATGAAGTCATCTTGAAGATGGTGACTATTATTATGAATCTTGCACCCTATGGTGTTTTTGTACTCTTAGCGAATGCCATGGCAGACTTAGGCTTAGATCTTATTGTCTCTTTACTCGGCTATGTCGCCGTACTCGTCGGCTCACTCGCGTTTCACTTCTTTATCACTATGATGATTGTCCTAAAGCTATTCTCAGGGTTATCAGTCAAAACCTTTTTGGCAAAAATGCGCGAAGTACAGATTTTTGCTTTTAGTACTTCAAGCTCGAACGCGACTATTCCTATTACCTTACGTACAGTCACTAAACGTATGGGTGTGGACAACTCAGTAGCTTCGTTTACTGTCCCTTTTGGCGCTACTATCAATATGGATGGTACGGCTATTATGCAAGGTACGGCAACTATTTTTATTGCCAATATTTACGGTATCGATTTAGGTATTGCTGAATATTTGACCGTAATCTTAATGTCAGTACTTGCCTCTATTGGTACTGCTGGTGTGCCAGGTGTGGGTCTTATCATGTTATCGATGGTCTTCTCGCAAGTTGGTCTACCAGTCGAGGGTATCGCTCTTATCTTAGGCGTGGATCGTATCTTGGATATGCTACGTACGGCTGTAAACGTCGGTGGTGATGCTGCAGTAACTGCTATTGTCGCAAAATCTGAGGGCAAGATGGACTTGGCAATTTACAATGATCCTGCTGCTGGCACTAAAGAAGTTTTCGATGGACATATTGATGAAGATAGCGAACGCGAATTTGCCGGTGTCTTTACCGATGGGAAAATGGGTAGCGAATATGATGATGATCGTCGCCCATAACCATTAACTATCCCTTAGCAAACCTCTATAAAAAGTCCTAGCCAAATAGTCTAGGACTTTTTATTTATACCTGCTTTATTAGAATGACGCTGTAAGTTACTCTAAATAAAATCTCCTACAGCATTCTAAGTATTTACTGTATTTTAGCCCAAAAAAATGGTTAAAACCTGTACTAAGGTGAGGAAGAGTATGGCGTAATTGGTGCAACAACATTAGGCATTGCAGTAGCCACTTATGGCTTAGTGGCAGGCGGCCTAGTTGGTGGACCTGTTGCACGTAAACTCATCCGTAACCTTGGCATCAGCCCTACACTCGCCGACCCTAATCCCACTGATATCGAAAAAGTAGCCAGCGCACAGTCGTTATATAGCACTAAACATGACGAGAATGAGATTCTTCACGAAAAAGAAATCTTTGAAAAGCCCGATCATATTCGCCTTATCACCGCCTCTTCTACTATCGAGTCGTTAGCGTTATTTGCGGCCGCTTTAGCTTTTGCCGATATCATGACGAACGTTGCAGAAGGGACTTGGTTTCAACTGCCTACCTTCGTTTGGGCGCTAGCAGCTGAGGTCATTATTCACAACTCGCTTACTATAGTGTTTAACTTCGATATATTCGATCGTGCTATTGATGTTATCGATAACGCCTCTTTGAGCTTGTTCTTAGCGATGGTGTTACTGTCCTTGAAGCTATGGCAATTGACCGATTTGGCAGGTCCTGTACTGATTATCTTAAGTTGTGATTTAATAGTGTGATAATAATAAAGAAAACCCCAAGCCTTTAAAGCTTGGGGTTTTTAATGATTGGGGTTTTGTTTTAAACTAACCAAACACGTATTTGGTTAGCATCGCTAAACAAACCAATACGATCATCGGTCGAATCAGTCTACTGCCATTTTTGACCACCATCTGTGAGCCAAAGTACGCGCCTATAGTTTGACCGACCATCATTGCCAGTCCCACCTTCCATAATACATTACCGCCTAAGATAAAAAATATCAGTGAGCCAACGTTAGTAGATAAGTTCAGTACCTTTGCAGCCCCTGTCGCTTCAATGATTTTTCGACCACGTAGCGCAACATTACCTAACGCAAAGAACATGCCTGTCCCAGGTCCCATATAACCGTCATAAAAGCCAATAACGGGCGCTACTACTTTTTGCCATTTGCGCTCACTGATACGCGGCGCGGCCTCAACCTCACCAAGCTTAGGCGCAAATAAAGTATAAATACCGATAGCGGCAATCAAAAACGGTATGAGCGTCTCTAAAAGATCAGGCGGTGATAACTGTACGGCGATAGCACCAATTATGGAGCCAACGAAAGCACCGACAATAGCCACTTTCATGTTTTTTGGTTTGACGATGCCCTTTTTTATCATCGTAATAGAAGCGGCAAGCGCCCCTGATGCCGCTTGTAACTTATTCGTGCCCAGTGTCAGCACAGGTGGAATATTTGCCAGTAGCATAGCGGGAATAGTCAATAAACCACCGCCGCCTGCAATAGCATCAATAAAACCTGCTAAGGCAGCAATGGCGGTCAACATCAAGATAACTTCTAAAGAGAGGGATAAGTCCATGGCACTGGCCTTGTAAATGTATAACGAAATAACGGGAGTGTATTCAACTGATAAAGGTCGGTTGCTAAGAGAAAAAAGGATTAACTATTGATATATGGCTTAAGAGTCAATAAGATGAATAAGCAAAACCATACATTATAGAGCCAAAGTTCTAAAAATAGCTAAAGTTTGCCCATTTTAACGATTTGATGACTAGACAACACTGCATCAACGTTTTATATTTTGTAAGACAACATCTAGTATCTAGTACTTTTTATAAACACCTATATTTTAACGCTATACATGACCATGTCACTAAATTAGAAGGAGCAACAAGGCATTAAGTAATAACCGTAGAACCTTTATGGAAGAAGATTGCACAACTTTTATAATAAGGATGCCCACAAGTCAGCATTACTCTACTATCAGTCTCACCATCTAAGACCACCGCAGGGTTATTGCCCGAGCTACACGGTTGCCTAATAGATAGCGCTTGGCTTGTTTATTATTGATATAACATTACGAAAACATAGATAAATGCTATTAAACGTCATTATTGACGATACTATTTATCTACGTTTATTGAATATTTTGCAACTGAGGACGATATGGCAATACAAAGAATAAAGGCGTTTTTTGAGTTCGAAGCAGCAGGCGGAATTATTTTAGCTCTAGCCGCTATCGCAGCAATGATTATCGCCAATACTCCTCTCAATGTGTGGTATGAGGCCTTTATTCATGCGCCAGTTGCCATTCAAATAGGTAGCTTTGAGATTGCTAAAGATGCTCATCACTGGATCAATGATGGCCTGATGGCGATTTTCTTTTTTTTAGTCGGGCTTGAGCTTAAACGCGAAGTCCTTATCGGTGAGCTCTCTAACGTCAAGCAGATTATCTTACCAGCAGGCGCGGCTATTGGTGGGATGATTTTTCCCGCTATTGTTTATCTGATATTTAACTACAATGAGCCTGAATATTGGAAAGGTTGGGCGATTCCTGCGGCTACTGATATTGCTTTTGCCTTAGGTATCTTAAGCTTATTGGGGAGTCGCGTACCCAACTCGCTAAAAGTGTTCTTGGTCTCCATTGCTATCTTCGATGACATTGGCGCTATTTTGATTATCGCTTTGTTTTATACCAGCGAGCTATCTTTGAGCGCCATTGCATTGGCAGGACTATGTCTGCCCTTTTTATATCTGCTTAACCGTCGTAATGTCACGAACGTTGCGCCTTATTTGATAATCGGCTTAGTGATGTGGGTGTTCGTCTTAAAGTCTGGTATTCACGCCACCTTAGCAGGTGTAGTACTAGCCTTATTTATACCGATGTTTGATAAGACCGATCCTGAACACTCGCCCTTAGAAGAGCTTGAGCACAGTTTGCAAGATATTGTATCTTACGCTATTTTGCCACTTTTCGCTTTTGCCAACTCAGGCATTTCTCTAAAAGGTGCAGGACTTGCTGATTTGTTCCATTCAGTCCCACTAGGTATTGCCGCAGGATTATTCATTGGTAAACAGCTTGGCGTTATGCTTGCTTGCTGGCTGATATTTAAATTAGGTGTCTCTAAGATGCCTAATGGCATGAATTTCCAGCAAATATATGGTGCCGCTCTGCTATGTGGTGTCGGCTTTACCATGAGTTTGTTTATCGGTGGTCTTGCATTTGCAGGTGGCGATTATGTATTTGATGAGCGCTTAGGCATCATTATGGGATCCATTGTCTCAGGTATCGCCGGCTACATTATGTTAAAAGTCACTCTAAAAGATGAAGTAAATACTACTTCAGTTGATCTGACTCACCCATAGACGACAAGCTAGTACTTGCTTATAGAGGCTAATACAGGAGGTCAGTATGCGGTTAGTAACTATGCAGTTAATGACCACGATGTTTGTAATAGGCAGCATCTCGCTACTCTCAAGCTGTGCGACGCTATCTAAGCAAGAATGTATAGTCGGTGACTGGCAAGCTATAGGTTATAATGATGGTGTAGCAGGCTACTCCGTAGAGCGACTAGCTTCACACTCTAAAGCTTGCGCTAAAGTAAGTGTTGCGCCTGACTATCAGGCGTGGGAGCGCGGTCGCGAACTTGGGTTGCAGCAATACTGCACAGCTGATAGTGCTTACAATGTAGGTCGCCGTGGCAATGCGCTGAACAATGTCTGTCCTGCATCTATGATGAGCAGTCTACGAAAAATCAATCAGCAAGGTCAGCAGTACTACACCTTTATTAATGAGATAGAAAAAGATAAACAGCTGATTAAGACTTATCGCGACGAGTATGACAAGCTGCGTAATGGTGACATGCTAGATTTTGAGACCGAAAAAGAAGCACGTACGCGCTTATTGTACTTGCCAGAAGAATTATACAAAATTCAACGACGAATCGATAATAATGAGCGCAGAATAGAGCTATTAGATCGGACCAATCCTTATCGGTGATAGGTTTTATCAGATACTAGGATTAATAATAAGTTTGAGAATAAGGCTAAGCCTCTTAACTTGACTATTTTTTATTTCTCCATTAATAGCACTTGCACTTAACGAGCTATCATTCACAAGACTTGGCAATCATAATAAGAGCCGTTGATGAGTATAGATAATAGCAGCCTTATAAATCCTTCAAGCCGTCAGACCTATCAACGTCATGGGCGTACCACAAGCATTGATGATCATAGTGATTTGCAGGTTTTACGTCGTATCAAGCGTCACCTTCTGCCTAAAGATTTTACTATCTCACCGACATTGTTAGCCCAAATAGTAGAGGGTTATGATATCGGTGATCCTATCGCGGATAAGCTTGCCGCCGACGGCATACGCTTTGCTAAGCCGCTACAGCGCAGTATTATCCAAGGTGAAAGTGACCAATCGCTTGCTGATAACCCCTCTTTTATGATGCTGACTGAGCAATTTGGCGCTCATCCTGACTGGTATGACCCTAAGCTGGCTGAGATTGGCGCTATCGCTTATCGTCGCTATCCCCTGATGCTCATTTGGTTATTGCGTAATGTGGCGCTGATGGCTGGCTATAGTATTCCTGCCCTCTCACTACCACTTATCCAAACGGGCGCACTAATGCATGATGCCCTGCCTAGGCTCATGCGTACCTATGCTTATATATTGGCAGTATCTGAATACCCACAGCTCAAGACTAACCCTAAGCAAGCGCCTATTAGTCAAGTACTAGCGATCAGCTCTGAGGGCTGGCGACAGTCTATAAATGTACGTCAAATTCATACCTTAGTTCGGCAAAATCTGCTTAAAGGCAAGTTAACTTCAGCAGAAGGTGTTATTGCTGATAGTGATCAACATCATAATGCTGATGGTAGCTGGAATACAGATTATTGGGGTGTGCCGATTAATCAAAGTGATATGATCGCCACTCACTTGCAGTTTTCATTATTGATTATGCGTGGTCTGCGTATTTTGGGTGCGCGTATCAGTAGCGAAGAAGCGCAAGGCATCCTACATCTGTGGAATCTTGCCAGCTATTGGATGGGCGTCGATCTTGAGCGCTTGCCCAAAGATGAAGCCGCCTGTTGGGAGTGGCTTTATACTTACCTCTCAATCCAGCAGCTGGATTTTAAGATGGGACAGCCATTAGCCAAAGCGCTACATGATCTACCCCGCCAACTCATGGGTGAAGACAATCGCAAAGGTCGGTTTGTAGAGATGGTCAACGCTAGCGTGACCCGAACCTTAGTCGGTGATGATATCGGCGATGGGCTGGACTTGCCAAAGTCCAAAATTCGCTTTGGTGTGCTGTCTTCAGTGCCGATACTATTCGCACTCGATAGCGCACGACAATATAATGATAGAGTTGCTGATAAGCTAGAGCGCTTTCGAGCTCGTCGCCAAGATAATATGAACTGGTGGCTCAAAAAGAACGATAATTATTATAAATAGCTATCGCTGACCTAATCTTAAACTAACGATCTAATGCTATGCCTGACTCTTGCACCCGATAATACCAATCGAGCTGGCGATCAAAGCCTGTCTTGAGCAAATTTGCCAAAATCATACCCGTTAAGCCCCAAACCGTCTCGCCTTCTATCTCCCAGCTTGGGGTGACGATAGTCGATGTCTGCCCCAGCATGGTATACTCTATCGCATACTCAATGGTCGGCTGAGTGGTAAAAGTCTCAAAGTCTGCCCAAAAGATACGCGATATCTCTGCCAACTCAGGCACCAGCACCAAATCTGGTGCTATAAGCGCCACAATAGGGCGTACACTCATACCGCTTTTTGAGGTTTGAATAGGCAATTGACCAACGATTTGTACTTTATTCGGTGACAAGGCGGTTTCTTCACAGGCTTCTCGCAGTGCCGTCACGACGTTGTTGCCATCCCCTATTTCATATTTCCCGCCAGCACAAGATATCTCGCTAGCATGACTCTTCATATGTGCGGCGCGCCGAGTCAATAATAGCTTGGGACGATTTTCATTAGTGATAGCAACTAGTACCGAAGCATCGGCAATAGGGGTTTTATATAAGCTATCTAATAAGCGAGTGCGATTGCTATTATGATAAATACCATCTCTGCTATTAGTATTATTTAGCGTTTGGCCTATCGTCTGATCTGGCGTATTAAGCGTTTCATACTGCACACGCTCAGCCAATTGTCTCAGCGTAGGATGACGAATAAAAGCGGGCAGCGCGACTGTTAATTCATTAAAATTATCAGCATATTGCGATTTGATCATTATAAGTACCTTCTTTTTCTTAGCTATTCTTTATTATATTTTTGCAATTTAGAACAGCGCTGTATTTTCATTTTAAAGACTATCATATTTTCAATATTATTGAACGGTAGCCGCCAAGAGCTGCACTTGATTTAGACTAGCCTAAACCCTGCACTACTGCACAAAGTTTATGTGACTGCTGATACGATTATTAACTTTCAGCGCTGGACAATAATTAATATCAGCTCAATCTGTGCTATCTTAAGGTAAAATTCTAAAACAATCTTTTACTGCTTGTTTTTACTTACTGAAAATAAATTTCATTTATAATTTCTATAACAATAAGGCCGTTATTATGCGCTATTGTCTCGAATGTGGCCACGAAGCCGAACGTAAAATCCCACCTACTGATAATATACCGCGTTTGGTATGCCCTAACTGCAATTATATTCACTACGAAAATCCAAAAGTGATTTGTGGCTCGTTGGTCGTACATAAACACAGAGTGTTATTATGCCGTCGTGCTATTGAGCCACAATACGGCTTATGGACGATACCTGCGGGATTTATGGAAAATGGTGAGACCATCGCAGAGGGCGCAGCGCGCGAAAGCTTTGAAGAGGCAGATGCAGTAGTCACTAATCCACAGCTTTACTGTATTTATGATATTCCTGATATTGGTCAGATTTACGTTATTTATTTGAATGATCTTAAAGACGGCGCTTATGGTATCGGCTCTGAGAGTCTTGACTGTGCCTTATTTACTGAAGAAGACATTCCTTGGGATACTATTGCTTTTGAGGCGGTAAAACGTACCCTAAAAAGCTATTTTTCAGATCGCAAGCAATTTGATAATCGCGAAGACTTCCCTATTCATCAAGATCAAATCGCTAAAGATCAGAGCATTAAGCGTTATTAGCATTAAAGCATTAATTATTACTGAACCTAAAGTATAAAAAGCCAAGCAACTATGCTTGGCTTTTTTATAATCTAAAATACAGCAGTAGGTTAGCTCTTAATTTTACATACTTTAAAGCCAAGCTCTTTTACAGCCTCTTCTTTATCGTACGGCGCTAACACCGCGCGTACATACTCTTGACCCTGCAGATATTGCTGAGCAACGCGCTGCAAGTCATTGATAGTAACGGCTAAGATAGCGGCGCGCATCTTGCGTTGCCAGTCTGCTCCACGATGATGCAGATTGGCAAAGCAAGCTTTGATCGCCTCGCCAGCAGGAGAGCCTGGTTTATCCATGCCTGAAACGATGCCCAAAATAGCTTCTTCTAATTGCTCATCCGTTTGCGGCTCATTTAATAGCCATTCGATACTGGCATCGAAATGCGCAAAGGTCTCGTTACAATTGGGATCGCGATAGCTAAAGAATTTAAAGGCACAAGCGTTGGCGTCGTAGCCTGCCCCGCCACCATACGCGCCGCCACGCTCACGAATAGCACTGTGCAAGTAGCCGTTGCGTAAGTAAGGCGCGAGCACCATTAGCGCTGCGGTATCAGGATGATCAGCGGCTGGCACAGTATAGGCGCTGGCATTATGATACACGTTGGTCGCTACCAACCACGCCAAATCCTCAACAATTGGATTACTCTCTAAAGATTGTGTGACGTCTGTTTCACCATTTAGGGCTGAATCTAAAGATAATCCACTAAACTCGCTTGGAATATTAACCATCGATAATTGAGTGGTTGCGTCAAACTTTGGCGCATCACTGTCTTGCCAGCTCTCGACAATCAAATTGCTCAAACGCTCGGTTTGCTCGGCTTCACAAATAATAGCCGCGTGTTTGGGTAGACTTAGCAGACGCTGATGTAAGTCCATCAAGCTCGTCGCCAGCTGATCCCAAAGCGCCTCATCTTCACTAGCATGAGTCAAAAACTCCTTGAGCGCACCCAGCGCAGGCAGACCGCTGCGCACATACTCCAACTGCGCTTGACGGCTCATGGCACGACTGGCGGTCTGGAGCGCATAAGCATGACCTGCACTAGATAGACGCGATTGCCAAGAAGCTTGGCGTGACTGCAAGATTTCTTTGATACGTGCGTGCTCGGTAAAGACACTATGCTCCATGACTTCCTTGAGCAGATCGATAGCCTCAGGCTTACGATTCAAGGCACGAGTTGCCATCACAAAATAGCTTGTTATTGTTTGGCTGTCATCAATACTGGTGCGCTGGCTGACGCGTGCGGTCACCCCAGAGGAATGCGCCGCTTGCTTAGCTTGCAGCTCATAAGCATCCATTGAGTCGGTACCAAGCTCAGATAATAGGGCTAAATAAACCGGCAATAGTGGATGATTAATCACATCGTTAGCAGGCAGCTGCTTATATATAGAGTCGGCGCTTTCAGGATTGATTGCGTCTGTTAATGGCACGATGACCTGATAATAATACAGACCATTAGTGCCCGCTTCATATTCAAACAAGGTGCTCTGCTCGCCACTTAGCATGATCTGCTTTTGACTGCCTTGCTTAAAGCTAATATCTGCAGGCACATCCTCTAATCCAACCTTTGGCAACAAGCTCAAGTCATCTGGTGCGGCTTGACGCGCCGCCAAGTCTAGCGCTTGTTGCTTTAGAATAGACTTATCATCAGCGCTCATATCCATCGCGATAGTGTCAAGACGCACTTGTTCAGCAGCCGCAAGACGCGCAGACTTTTCGCTATCTGGTGTCAACGTCACACGTACGCGATGGTTATTATCAAGTAGGTGATGCTTGATTAAATTAGGTAGCCACTGCTTATCTTTTACCTGCTCGCGTAGCCATAGTAGGTGCTCATCAACTTCCCAAACATCTAGAGGATTGCCATCATGAATAGCGGTACTAAAGCCTTCAAGCAATAGATTCAACCCATAAGGCATACTATCGCCACCGATATGACGCTGATCGATTTCAATCTGATGCAGTATGGTCTCAATGGTTTCATCATCTACAGGCTGGCTGGCCACTTGCGTCAATAAGTCAATGATACCTTGCTCAACCGCTTCGGCATGCTCAGCTTCAGAACCGCGCAGACCGGTATAGAACACCATTTCGTAATGGCTATCATCAAGGCCTAATAATGGGCTTGGTGCTTTACCCAGCGGATGGCTATCAAGATAGGCACGTAATGGCGAGCCTGCATGCTCAATTAATACGCCCTCAAGCAAACGCAATGCCAAGCGCTGCTTGGGATCAGTAATCGACGGCAATAACCACGCGATAACATGGTGAGTTTGGTGGTCTCCTGCCTCATCAGCAGTATAAGTGTCGATGGCGATAATAGGGGCAGAAAAGCGCACTTCTGGACGCGAAACATGCTTTTTACCCGCCGCAAACCGTGTCAACGCATCATCATGGATCTTAGTTTGAGTCTCGCGTACTGGAATATTACCAAAGCTCATAATCACACTGTTAGACGGATGATAGTGGCTCTGATGAAACTCGACCAGCTCATTATGAGTCAAGTCTGGAATATCAGCAGGATCACCGCCAGAATTATAATGATAAGTCGTGGTTGGGAATAAATGATGGGCGACGGTATGATAAAGCTGGTCAATCTCATCACTCATCGCGCCTTTCATCTCGTTGAAGACAATGCCCTTAAACTCAGGCTTATCATCAGCATCTAATTCGACACGGATACCCTCTTGAGCAAAATCAAGCGGATGAATATTAGGGAAAAATGAGGCATCAAGATAAATAGCTAATAAGTTAAAGTAGTCGTTCTTATTTTGTGTCGCATACGGATAAGCCGTCCAATCGGCAGCGGTCATAGCATTCATAAAAGTATTGAGTGAGCGCTTAATCATCGAAAAAAACGGATCACGTACGGGGAACTTCTCAGAGCCACAGAGCGCCACGTGCTCAAGCACATGCGCCTCACCTTTTGAGTCCATTGGCTGAGTACGAAAACCGACCAAAAAAGCATTCTCATCGCTTGGATGCGCCAAATGATAATGCATCGCTCCTGTCTTAACATGCTGACTGATCAACACATCCATCGATAGTGCCTCGATATGGCGGTGTTCAAGCAGCTCAAATTCGGAATGCAGTGTTAAGTCAGCGTTAAAAATATCGGTCATAGTTATCCTTATTATTGCCTTTTTGCTCTTGTTAATTGAGTAAATAACGGCTCACAAAAATTATTATCAAGGTATTAGAATTGAATAGCATCTATAAATGTAATGATGAATTTGATAAAAGCATCACTAAATAGCATTTGCCTAACGCTGATAGATGGGGCTTGCTTATATAGAAGTCAAGGTGACTGGCTCAAGTTATACCCTCAAGAATAGTCAAAAGTATAGTTGAAAGTATAGTTGAAAAGGAGAATCCTTAAATACTTAACAAAGCATATCCGCAGTGCTATTATGGAGTTACCTGCTAAAAAACCTACTAAAAAATTGTATCGCAAATAAAGGTCAACTTATGAGTTATAAACATGTTTTATTGGTTACTGATTTATTATCCGATGCCGATATAGTCGCCCAAAAGGCCAAGTATGTCATTGCCAATCGTCCCGAAATTAAGCTGTCTATCCTGCATATCGTTGAAGATGATATGGTGCGCTTTGGTTATGAATTAGTCCCTGCTTCTAGTCTCTCAGGTGAAACCGATGGCGAGCATTGGCAACAGGCACGAGCCAAGCTGGCGCAGTTCCTAGAACGTAACCAGCTAAATGCGGTCAAGTCAGAGGTAACTGCTGCTATCTCGAATGATAAAGGTATTGTTAACTATTGCCATAAACAAGATGTTGACCTGCTCATTATTGGACGCCATGAACGTCGCGGAATCGCCGCTTGGCTAGTTGGTGCCACGGCGGATAATATCTTACCTAATGTGCCTTGCGATAGCTTAGTAGTTAAACTCGATATGCCAGTATCGGCATAACTAGGGCGTGTTGATTATGTTATTAACTAGGCAATACTACTTAAGACAGCAGGCCCTAGTAGTGATATTATAAAGGTAATATCTAATTTGAATAACTTAGAGCGAGGGTTGTAATTATGATTTATCAACATATCTTACTGGTGACCGATCTACTCTCTGACGCTGATATAGTGGCACAAAAGGCTAAGCATATCGTGGTCAATCGCCCCGGATCTAAGCTGTCGGTGCTGCATATTGTCAAAGATACTATGGTTGGCTTCGGCTATGAGCTGGTGCCTGCATCGAGTCTATATGATGAGATCGATGATGAGCGCTGTCAAGAAGCCCGCGCAAAGCTGGCTGAGTTTTTGCTGCGTAATGAGCTGACAGTGGTGAACTCTGAGGTGACAACGGCCATCTCCAATAGTGAAGGCATCGTTAATTATTGCGAAAAAAACGATGTTGATTTATTAGTCATCGGTCGTCATGAGCGTCACGGTATCGCCGCTTGGCTCAGTGGCGCAACGGCTGATAATATCTTACCAAATGTACCGTGTGATAGCTTAGTGGTTAGACTGGATAAACCTGTATAAAAGATAGCTAAAGTTACTTATGAATCAAAAATAGCGCTTTAGATTTATTTCTATAGCGCTATTTTATTGTGCAATTGCCTGTCTAGTAAACGACTTAACCCTCGCTAATAATATTAATAAAGCTCTGCCAAATCGGACTTTGATGACGAGCTTTATGCCAGACTAGCCACCATGTCCGTGCCAAGTCGATATTATCTACCTTTATTTGCACCAGCTTACCATCTGCCAGCTCCGGCTCTATGACATATTGAGACAGACAGCCAATGCCGATATCTGCACTGACCATATTCTTGATCGCCTCCGATTGCTGAATCGCCATGACTACCTCAACGTTTGGTAGATGTTGCAGCAGTTGCTCATCGATAATCTGCCGTGTACCTGAACCCGCTTCTCTCACTAACAAGGGTAGCTGTGCTAATTGATCAGTGTTTAGTCGGTAACAAGCTTCATTCGTATCATAATTAGCTAAATCCGTTAACCACTTGCTATCTCGCTTGGCAAACAATATCAAAGTATCAGTGCGCCAAGCTTGCTGCTCTATCACTTTACTATCAGCTGGACGCGGCATTCCCTCAACTAGCGCAAGATCTATATTAAGTTGTTCAACTTCGCTTACCACTTCCTGAGTATTGGCAATAGTCATCTCAATGTGAGCATTAGGTAGCTTCTCATATAGCTTTGCCAGCAATGGCGGTAGTACATAATTGCCAATAGTAGTACTGGCGCCAATATGAATCTGCCCTGCTTGATGCTTATGATAGTGCTCAAGCACTAAGGATTGTTCCAATATAGCTTGCGCTTGCACATAGACAGGCTGCGCATTTGCATGTGGATTGAGCCTGCGTCCTACCCGCTCAAACAATGGCATTTGCAACCGTGCTTCAAGTTCACTTAATGCATGACTTACCGCTGATTGTGATAAATGCAGCTGTAAGCTGGCGCTACTGGTGCTCCCTGTTTTATAAATACTCACAAATATGGCCAATTGTCTGAGGGTAATCTTTGGTAAGGTCTGCGCTAGAGTCTGCATGGTGTTCTCTATTCATTTATGATTGTAGGTGCATTTAGTTTTTTTAAGGTACGCGGGAGGCATCCTACGCCCATGTCAGTTTTAAAAAAATCTATCTAAAAAAACGATAGTTTATATCTTATTAATCTGTTTTTATTATAGATTAACTTTACTTATAATAGCTTTATTCACTTTAAATTCTTAAAAATAATAAATCTATTATAAGTAGAAAAGCCATGATCGCTTTTGCCCAAGCCATTAGTCACTATATTCCTAAGTATCGCCAGCTCATGGGACTTATGGTTGTACTAATTGGTAGCTTGTTTTGCTTATGGCTTAATACTAGCTTGGATATATGGAGTAACGGGCGCATCGTCGGCTTATCTTCACTAACCTTAGCTATCTTGATCGGTATGGTGTTAGGCAATACTATATATCCTAAATGCGCCGCGAAGCTAGCCGATGGCGTGTGTTTCGCTAAAGGACAAATACTGCGCTTGGCCATTATATTTTATGGCTTTAAATTGACGCTCACTGAAGTCGCTAGCGTCGGTATGCCAGCCGTTATGAGTGATGCGATAGTATTGACCTCGACCTTTTTATTAACCTACTGGATCGGCACTAAGTTGTTAAAAGTTGATAAAGAAACTACTTTGCTCATCGGTGCTGGCGCTAGTATCTGCGGGGCGGCTGCCGTTATCGCAGCTGAGCCTGTGGTCAAGGCAGAAGCGCATAAAGTGACTATCGCAGTGGCAACGGTCGTCGTATTTGGTACTATCGCAATGCTACTCTACCCTTTTCTTTATCATTTAGGCTGGCTACAAGTTTGGCTTAGTCCGCAAGATTACGGCGTCTATACGGGATCTACTATTCATGAGGTCGCGCAAGTGGTGGTCGCTGGTAATGCAATCAGCCTTGAGGTCGGTGATACGGCGGTCGTGACCAAAATGATTCGCGTAATGATGCTCGCGCCTTTTCTTTTGATACTCTCATTTGCTCTTACCAAAAGCGGTGGTAGTGACGGTGAAAAGCTATCGATCATGCACCGTGTTAAACAAGTCAAAGTGCCTTGGTTTGCTTTTATCTTTATCTTAATCGTACTGCTACACACTTGGTTACCGATGTCTAAGAGTTTTGAAAATACGCTGGTGAGATTGGACGATATCTTACTGACGATGGCGATGTTTGCGCTCGGCTTGACCACGCATCTAAGCGCTATCAAGCAAGCTGGTGCTAAGCCGCTTATCTTAGGCGCTATAATGTTTGGCTGGTTGATAATAGGTGGTGGCCTGATCAATGTGGGTATTAGCTTTATTTGATGAGCAAAGCCAAATCTGTTAAAACCCAAAAAAGCCTACACTATTGATATAGCGTAGGCTTTTTTGATCAACACCAAATCGTAGGCATAAAAAAACGAACCCTTAGGTTCGCTTTTCTTAACACTTTACTTTCTAATCAGAGATTAGATAGCAACGATGTTATGAGCTTGTGGACCTTTTTGACCTTGAGTTACAGTGAACTCAACTTCTTGGCCTTCAGCTAAAGTTTTGAAGCCTGAACCAGTGATTTCGCTGTAATGAGCAAAAACGTCTGCGCCGTTTTCTGGAGCGATGAAACCAAAGCCTTTAGCTTCGTTAAACCACTTAACAGTACCTTTTTGAGTATCTGACATAATTCTAATCCTAATTTAAATCTATTGATGGTCAATTGACCGATAATGCTTGCAAATAGCTACTGAACGGTAAATATTAAAACGAAGAATTATAACTAATACTACGTGGTAATGATTTGGTGCAGAACTGCTCTTAAGCTTGGGTGTATTATAATGCTGATAACCTACTATCGCAAGCCCTATCTGACATTTTGTGTAACAGGTTACAAATAAACGCTTTTTTGTACTAAAACCTTGTTTTATCAAGCATTTGGTAATCTAAACAGATAAATAGCCACCCCGGTACAAACTGCCGCCACGACCCAAGCCATCCAGGCTATCTGATCAGGCAGTTTATAAAACAACATAATAGTAGAAGCCGCCATCATGATAGTCGCTAAGAATTTAGCATAGCGCGGTACGGCATGATTGTTCTCCCAGTCACGAACGAACTTACCAAAGAATCGATGATTAATCAGCCAAAAATGAAAACGTCTAGAGCTACGCGCCCAGCAGCCCGCCGCTAATAGTATAAAGGGCGCCGTCGGCATGACGGGCAGCAGTACACCAACGATGCCAAGTACGAAGAATATCCAACCCATAATCAAAAACGTCCAGCGTACCGTAGGGTTAGCCGATTGGTTGGTTTTAGGACGATAATAAAAGGACTTTTTGTTGTCGGTCATGGAGGCGGTTTCAGAGATGATTGGATTTAAGAGGCTATTTATATAAGACAATGACTGAGTCATCAATCATGCAATAAAGTGCGAATCAGCACAAGATTAGATTTATAGTTTTATGTTATATCTTGAGTATTAACATCAGTTTAGAGGCGATAACCACTGCACAAAAATAATGCGTTTTTTGCCTAAATAATAGTAGGAGAATCATAAAAAATCATGCATAATTCGCCAGTTACTAAACTATTGTGCTGTGTGTAGTTCCTTATTAGTAGCCCTTACTCTACCTACTTTTACTTCTTAACTTCTATGTTGTTTACAAGGATATCTATGGTTACACGGTTCACTCATCCATCAGTCAAAGCACTTAGCCTACCCATAGCACTTGCTGCCATCACTATCTTTAGTGGCTGTGCGACTACGACTATGAAACCTGATACGCGCTCAGCATATGACAATACTCAGCAAACACTAAAAGCTCAGTCTGTTAATATCATTAGTGATGGCTGCCTGATTAGAGTAGAAGGTGGCAAAAATGACATTATGTACCAAAGATCTGATTTAGCTTCCCAAGCATTGGCACAGACGGTCAAAACCCGTTTGACTGAGAAAGGGGTTAAAATCAATAAGGTTTCCTCACCGTTCGTTTGTGGTTCTTTGACTAAAGATGAGTTAACGAAGATGGATATTTTAGTCACTCATGATGCAAAAGATCAATTAAATACAACTTATCCTTTGTTAAGCTCGACTAATGACTTTGATTCAGCAGTCAATCAAGCCTATCTGAATCTACACTCAGCTATACGAAGAACGAATAAAGTATCAGCTGGTGAGCCTAGTGCTTATAAAGACTTAGGTTTGGACATTACCAGCTTAAATACTATTAAAAAAAGCGAAGGCACCAATAAAATATTTTTAGTAACCGCTTCAGGTTCTCAGCCATCAATGGGCGCACGCATGGCAACAGGTGCGCTTACTGTAGCGGTCGCATTCGCTGGAGGATCTACTGGCTATATAGCACAAAAAGGACAGTATTATTCTGTTTACCTTATAAATCTTGAAACCAATCAAGTTGAGTGGGTCAAAGCAGGAGAAATTAAGGCTAACCTATTTAAAATGCCTGTCGATAGCAGCTATACTATACCGAAAATGCTTAATCCCTTATATGCTGAGTAATAGTATGCTAAGTAATGGTAGATTTAGTATTTAATAGCAAATAAAAACCGCTCAGAGTTTAGACTGTGAGCGGTTTTTATTTGCTATACAAGGTGTGTTATAGCGATATCCCTTAAACCAGTATCAAGGCGATGATTGGAAAGAATAGGAAATAGCCGAAGACGCACAAAATGGTGTGCATGGTCTTAATTTGCTCACCATTAATACGAGTTTTGACTAAGGTGTTGCCCAGTTTAAAGATAGATATGGTATAAAAATAAAACGCTAATATCAGCAGAACGGTACTAATGATCACTATGACAAAAGAGGATAGCGCACCAAAAAACGCCACGGTTCCAGGGAATAGGGTTTGACCTTTGAGAATAAGAAATAATAAAATTATCGCCACTCCTGAGGCAGAAGCATGGAAAAATACAATATCATGCAAGGTAGCATCTACTCTATAAAAACTGGTCTCGATATCGAGTCTGTCGTTTTTTAGTGCTTTTGACATAGAGCCACCAACTTCAAGTGATTTATGTCTTTTTATATTGGTTACGGTGATTAAGAAGATAAAGAATGTAAAGGCAACCCAGAGAAAAACGTAAAGATTTAGGCTCATAACTACCTCAGAATCCGTTGAGTGATGCTTTGAATATACCATTTATCTCAACAGCTTTATGTATGAATAAGACTAACGAGGGATCTTATGATGGATTACTTTGCCATACTGTGCTTACTTTGAGCTTACTTTGAGCTTACTAAGCATTAATCGTAAAGTATTAGATAGGTAGGCATAAAAAAACCGCTGTAGCGTGGAGCTATAGCGGTTTTAACGTTCTGTTAAATAGCGTTTATGAGGGCATGCCCTAATGTGCTCTATACTAATAAAAGCACAATAAGCACAAAGAGTAGGAAATAGGCAAATGCACCACCGATAGCGTATCTAGTCTTGATCGCTTTATCTCTGATCTGTAATCTAGTTAAAGTTGTCCCTAGTTTGATTATTGAAATACTAAAAAAGTAAAAAGCGAGTAACAGCAATACTATGCTAATCATAAAGATGACAACGGGAGATATCACCCCAAAAAAGGTAACTGTTTCTGGAAATAGTATCTTACCCTTAATGACTAAAACCAATAAAATCGTAGCCAAACCTGATGCAGAGGCATGAAAAAATATAATATCATGTGAGATAGCATCATTAATTCTATAAAAACTATTTTCTATTTTAAAATCAGTAGCACTAGCTTTTTCTGCGCTAACGCCTCTATTGACCATCGATCTATAAGCATTTATTTTACTTACGGCAATAAGGAAGGCAAGAAATGTCAGGGCAATCCACAATAAAGCATATATATTTAAGATGATGATTACTCCAAAGATAATAGAAAAATGAATTAAATATACTGTCTATGTTATTTGCTCTGTTTGGAGACCAAGTTCAATGCCTTAGCTTTACTTTAGGTGTACTTAGCCGTCACAAATACGAGCGTTTACCTATTATAAAAATCGCGCCCTATCAAGGACAGATAGGTGTCAAAGTTGGCATATATTTATAATTATAGTTCAAGCCATTAGGCAGCGCTTTTCTAATCTCAGGATTGGTAGGCTGTTGGTTTATACTCATAGAGTTTTTGGGGACAAAACTCGTTACACTTATCTCAGAAAACACAGGCTCACCTTCAGTCTGTAATCCTATGCCTGTACTACTAGGCACCATTTTGTAACTTTCAGCACCGATCTGTCTATAGCTACCATCAGCATTACACTTAAAACTATAGTTATTGGCAACGCCTGATCTAAAGTTAACGACTACTGCTTCATCACTAATCAAAGAAGTTGCAGCCCAATAGCCTTCATTAATCTGCTCAGGCAATACGTATTCATTATTCGCAGGGCTATTGGCTGTTTGACCCATAGTAGCGCAACCTGCAACTAGTAAAGAGCTACTAACGAATAGTGCTGCTGATATTTTGAAGGCATGACTCATAATGATTCCTTTTATCAATAAGGTGTAAGGGTGTAATAGCTAGTACAGTTATTCAGTATAGCTACTTAGCATAACTATTCCAATAGTCCGAGATAACGGCTGGTAGACAATAAGGGTGAGTTGTGAATCACACTATAGCTGCCTCAATTATGAAAATCCATAGTATTTATCTAATAATGTTCAGTAAATAAGATATTTATTTGAGTCAAACAATGCTAAATTAAACTCAAATTGCCTTAACGAATTGAACTTATGAGCAAACTACTCCGAAAGCACTTTGAAGACCGTGAAATAAAAAAAGGCTCAGGGCAAGTGTCTGCCTTCGTTGCGGTGTCTTTGGGCATACTTGCCACCCTTGGCGCTCTGTGTTTTTTATTCCCCAATCTGCTTACCACACCAGATTTTAGACCCTTATATGATGCCAATATTTTACGAGGCCTATTGTTTGCCAGTGTAGTTATTGGCTTTGTGTCGGGTGTTATTAGTCTACTACGCAATCCGTCTAAGCGCTGGGGCATGGCGGGTATGTTACTCAATGCCTTGGCAGCGCTGCTCGCGTCAGGACAGATCGAGCCCAATTACTATGAGCGTAGTCTATATGCAGGCTTGGATTATTTTGTTTTGACTCTAGTGATTTCCGCATTAGTGTTTATACCTATGGAGCGGTTTTATGCCAAATATAAAGAACAAAAGTTGTTGCGATCGGGCTGGGTAACAGATATTAAATACTTTTTGTTTAGCCATTTGGGTATCCAATTACTCAGTTTTTTTACTATCATTCCTGCACAGATTTTATTTAACCAATGGCTTAATCCTTCATGGCATCAGATAGTAAGTGGTCAGCCTTTAGTGCTGCAATTTATAGAGATTTTGATTGTAGTGGACTTTTTTAGTTACTGGATTCATCGCAGTATGCACAAAGTCCCGTCTCTGTGGCGCATCCATGCCGTGCATCATTCTTCGCATCACATGGACTGGCTGGCGGCAAGTCGGGTGCATGTATTTGAGCTGATTGTGAATCGTTTTGTCGGTTATATTCCCTTATTGTTTATGGGCTTCTCTCCAGCGGCAACTTATGCTTACTTGGTGTTTATCTCTTTTCACGCCATTTTTATTCATGCCAATGTACGTTTTCGTTTTCCGTATTTTCGCTGGGTGCTGGCAACGCCAGAGTTCCATCATTGGCATCATTCGTCAGAAAAAGAGGCATGGGACAAAAACTTTGCTGCGTTTTTGCCCATTTATGATGTGATATTTAAAACCGCTCATCTACCAGACCATTTACCAAAAAAATACGGTACGACAGCGAATACAAAAATACCAGAGGGCTTTGTGGCGCAGTTGGTATATCCGCTGCAAAATAAACAACGCAAAAAGAATTGATGCTATTAACATCTACTTACTTTGCTATCAATCCAATCTTACGAGCTTCTTTGAGCCAGCTTGGAAACTCTTCTAGCATATTTTCATATAAAGCTTCTTCGCTAACATCATCCAAATCGTCTAATTCAAAAAAGCTGCAATTATCAAGCAGTCGTCCAGTCATATCATCTAAGTCTTTTAATATGCCGTAACTGCGACCACCCAAACCAACGAATTGCCAGAATATAGGAAGCTTCGCCGCTTCAGTCATGATTTTAGTAATGCCACGCGTATCTCGCACCCCGCCATCACTGATGAATAAAATATAAACGGGAACGTTGAGTCCATCATTCTGATAAAAATCAGTAACCGCTTTCATCACCCCTGCCTCATTATTAGTACGTGCGCCCAGCTCCCATTTACGCCAGCCACCTTGTACGGTGTCAATAAAATCAGCGTAGTTGTTCAGCCCAACCTCACCTAAATAAGAACAATGCTCACCGAATGCCCAACAGTCTAGCGCTTGGTCGTCATCGAAACTGACTGCTAATGGCAATAGACGATTGACCACTTCTTGTACGCGACCTTCTTTATATTGTCGATTCATTGAGCCTGTGGCATCTAATACTAAAGCAACTTTAGCCGTTAATTGCTGTAACTGACGTTTTTCTAGTAAAATGGTAGCTTTTTTGGCGAGGTTAACGAGTTTCGGTGCTTTTTCTAGCATCACTTTTTCTAAGGGAATTTTTGAGGTATTTATTTTAGAGGGTTGCGGAGCTGGTGAAGCCGTAGTTTCATTTTTACCCTCTTCTACATCGCCACCAAAGTGCTGCACGATTGCCGCTAGTCCTCCATTAAAGCCTTGCGCCACATTGGCGACACGCCAAACTCCACTCTTACGATAAAGCTGCATCAGCATACTGGCTTGCTGCTGGGCAAAGTCTGCTGCTTGATATTCTGCCTGCGCTTTTTGTGATTGCTGCCAAATGCCAATCTCTAACGATTGAATTTGATTCAGCGGGGTGTCGGCTGATAACACAAAAAACAAGCTGTCTATATTCGTAGCCAGTTTGGATAGATTGACTTCAAACTCGGCTTGGATGCTGCTAGAGGACGTTGGCTGCGACTCGTAATGGGTGAGCTTGATTTGCCCGCAAGGTGAGGTTGGCTGATTATAAAATACCATGTAATCATCATTGATCAGTTCGCCCGCTGCGTCTAAGGCAAAGCAGCTGATATCCATCTCTATTGGGCTTTGGCGAGTGAACTTGAGCGTGATGGGTGCGGTATCGTCAATAGCAAGGTTGCTTAAAGGCGCGCGTTGTCCGACGGTAAGATGGTTCATGAAATACTCAATTATAGAAAATTATTTATACAAAACATTGTGTTAGTACACTAAGCGTGATTCTCTATTCTTTTATATGTAAAGCGTGATGAAACATCTTATGTACTTTAGCCCACTTTGCTTTTCTACAATCCATATTTGATTTGTATGAGACATCTTTAAATGACCAATCAAAACTGTCAGGATAATCCTCAGATAGCCCTATCAGGCCAGTTCTATAAAAACAACTAATAATCTCATTTCTAAAATCAGTTATATCACTACTATCTTGTTCCCAATACTGTTGTAAAGAAGAAGATATAGAATCTTTGATGTTGTTTTTTTCTAAGTCTTGGTATATTTTTATGATCGCTTCATCATTAATACGTTCTCTTAACTCATCAGCTGACATCTGCTCATTTGGTATATCTAAAAGTATAGGCACTAGGTATTCAAGTGAAGGGAAAATATCGTACCATTCTTCATATAAAGCTTTTAACCTATCACGCGAGTATTCCTTTTCTGCATTAACAATAGCACCCCAATCTACTGAAACCTTGTTTACTGAGTTAGATAAACAATAGTTCACCAACTGAAGAATATCTCTTGGGCGCAAGAAAGTTCGTTGTATTAAGTATGACCACGCATCTCCCTTCTTATTCTTTGCTGGAAATATATCTTCAAATACAACACTGTCCTTAGTATATTTATTTTGGTACAAAAACTGTATTCTCTTATCGACAATCTCTTTCAAATCATCCTCTTCCCATCGAAGTTTATAGATTAAAGATTGTAACTTATCTTCTTGAAAACCGTTAGATCTAGTCTTTTCTAAAGTTAACTGATATAGATCTACTCTTAATGAAACGATTATCTTTACATTATTGATATTTCTAAAATGTCTTATTTCTTCGATTAATGCTTTAATTAAATCATACTTAATATCTATGGATGCCCAATTTTCATCCATTTTATCGATAAGAAGAAAATAAGTATTTTTACTATCACTAAAGATGTAATCATTCATCAGCTTAATAACATTAGACAAGTCAGATATTTGAATACTATTAATTATTTTCTGTGCCCTGTTCTGAACTTCAATTTTCTTTTCCTCACTCAGCTCCTTCGCGCCTTCTAATGTAATATTGACTATTGGATTCTCGCTCTCAAACCCTGCTTTAATATCTGTAGTTAAGGTTCTAACTATTTCTTTGATATTTTCATCTGTTTCTATCCAATACTTATCTGACCACTTCTTTAGGTAATTAAAGGCTACTCTCTCTTGAGGCTTTTTGATTATATTTGCTAACTCATTTATGAAATTAGATAGTTTATTGTTACTGTTCCACTGCGGATATTTTAGCTTGATGAATTCTACAGTAATTATATGTCTCCATAAATATTTGTAAAATATCTCCAAATTAACTCCACTTTCACGTAAAAATTTTATTACATTAGAGTTATCAAGATAATTTAGAAAAATATCTTCTAAATCAATCAACTTTGAATTGTCTTTATCGACAATTTCATTGATATGCATTAAGGTAGCAGTTTTCCCTGCGCCAGTACGACCTAAAATTATAGCTTCACTTTGCATGCTGTCACAAAGAGTATCAACTAGCCCATTATCAATAAAACACTCCGTTAAGAATGAGGCATCATTTTCTGCATCAAGCTGACCTATTTTGGTATTAGGTCTAATTTTGATATTTTCCATGCAGACATCTCCAAAAAAGTTGAATCTAAAATTTAATTATTGATAAAAATTAAACGTTTATCGATATTTTTTAGTTAATATAAGAGCGCATAGTACAATGAGTTACAAGCAAATTTTCTAGTAACTAGTTATATCATAAAAAATAGAAAAATTAGACACTAATCGAGATAAAAAAACGCCATCACAATCGTGACAGCGTTTTTATTACTATAGATACTTACGCTTTAGTTACAACGCCTTTAACTGCTCCATCTGTGCCGTCATCGCCGTGAGCTGCCCTTCTAGCTCAGCCAGTTTCGCTTTTTCCGCATCGACCACTTCCGCTGGTGCTTTACTGACAAAGCTTTCATTACCTAGCTTACGCGCGATGCCCTCTAACTGACCTTTCAACTTATCATATGACTTACCCAAACGTGCAAGCTCAGCCGTTGGATCGATCAGACCTTTCATCGGTACGAGTACCCGTAGCTGACCGACCATACTTGATGATGACAATGGCACCTCATCGCCTTCTTTGACGATCTCTAAGCTCTCGACCTTGGCAAGCGCTTTAAACTGATTGGCGATACGCGATAGTCGCGCGTCTTCCTCACTAGAGATATTCTGTAGTAGCACTGGTAGGCGTACCGCGTTGCCCAGCTTCATCTCACCACGAATGTTACGCACGCTAGCGATTAGCTCCTGTAGCCACGCCATATCGGCTTCAACTTGCTCACTGATTTGTGCGTCATCAGTTTGTGGATAGTCAGCAATCACGATGCTGTCGGTGTTTTTGCGACCCAATAGAGGTGCCACCGTTTGCCAGATTTGCTCGGTCAGATACGGCATAATCGGATGAGTAAAGCGCAATGCGGTCTCTAGTACATGCAAGAGTACATAGCGGATTTGTGCTTTACGCTCATCCGATACCGAGTCATCATTTAAGCTGGCTTTGGCAAGCTCAACATACCAATCACAGTATTCATTCCAGATAAACTCATAAATATCATGGCTGACCATATCAAGGCGATACTGATTAAAGTGCTGATGAATATTTTTGATACTAGAGTTCAGACGACTCATGATCCACTTTTCAGGTAATTCCCAAACTTCCACGTTAGCCGTTTGGTCGATAGGCTTGGCACTACCCTCTTTATCGACACAATTCATTAATACAAAACGGCTGGCGTTCCAAATCTTATTACAGAAGTTGCGGTAGCCCTCGACACGCTTGAGATCAAAGTTAATATCACGACCCGTACTGGCTAGCGAGGTAAAAGTAAAGCGTAGCGCATCAGTACCATAAGCCGCGATACCTTCTGGGAACTCTTTACGGGTTTGCTTTTCAATTTTGGCCGCGTCTTTGGGGTTCATCATATTGCTAGTACGCTTATCTACTAGCGTCTCAAGATCAATACCGTCGATGATGTCGATAGGATCGAGGACGTTACCCTTGGACTTCGACATTTTTTGCCCGAAGCTATCACGCACTAACCCATGTACATAAACGGTCTTGAATGGCACTTGCGGGCTGCCATCATCGTTCTTCACAAAGTGCATGGTCATCATGATCATGCGCGCGACCCAAAAGAAGATAATGTCAAAACCTGTGACCAGTACGCTCGTCGGGTGGAAGGTCTCTAATACCTTTCTATCAGCGGACTCGTCGGCCCAACCCAAGGTGCTAAACGTCCAAAGCCCAGAGCTAAACCACGTATCAAGGACGTCATCGTCTTGGCGTAATTTTACATCATCAGCTAAGCTGTATTTGCTGCGCACTTCTGCCTCATCACGGGCGACGTAGATAGTGCCTTCCTCATCATACCAAGCAGGAATACGATGTCCCCACCACAGCTGACGGCTGATACACCAGTCCTGCAAGTCAGTCATCCATGCCATATACATGTTTTTGTATTGCGCAGGCACAAACTCAATATCGCCATTCTCTACCGCATCGATAGCAGGTTTGGCCAGTTTTTCAACCGCGACATACCACTGATCGGTCAACCACGGCTCGACGATGACGCCACTACGATCGCCGCGTGGGGCTTTGAGCGCGTAGTCTTCGATATCTTCTAACCAGTCTTGCGCTTTTGCTTGTTCAACGACTTGTTTGCGGGCAGCAAAACGCTCAACGCCAGCATAAGTCACGCCATTATGATCGCTTGGTGTGGCTTCAAGCTCAGGATCACGGGTTTGCAAGTCAGGATATACTTCCATATCTACCAAAATATTAGCATGTCCATCTAGCATATTAATCAATGGCAACTCATGACGGCGACCTAGATCGTAGTCATTAAAATCATGGGCTGGAGTTATTTTGACACAGCCTGTACCAAAATCGCTTTCGACATAATCATCAGCGACGATAGGTACGACTCGTCCAGTAATCGGCAAAGTAATGGTTTTGCCAATCAAGTGCGCATAACGCTCATCACTTGGATTGACCGCGACTGCCGTATCGCCAAGTAAGGTTTCAGGGCGTGTCGTCGCTACGACAAGATAGTTTTTGCCATCTTGGGTAGTGGTATCGCTATCGGTAAAGTGATAGCGGAAATGCCAAAGTGAGCCTTTTTCATCATGGTTCTCAACTTCTAAATCTGATAATGCCGTTTGAAACTTAGGATCCCAATTGACTAGACGCTTACCGCGATAAATTAAGCCATCATCGAACAGACGTACGAATACTTCTTTTACCGCGTTGGATAGGCCATCATCCATGGTAAAGCGCTCACGTGACCAATCGACTGAGCTACCTAAACGACGAATCTGCGTAGTAATATTATCGCCCGACTCCTCTTTCCACTCCCAAACCTTATTAATAAACTCTTCACGACCTAAATCATGACGCTTGATACCTTCGGCGTTGAGACGACGCTCAACGACCATTTGGGTGGCGATACCCGCGTGATCGGTGCCTGGCTGCCATAAAGTATTATCGCCATCCATGCGGTGGAAACGGGTCAACGCATCCATAATGGCATTGTTAAAGCCGTGTCCCATATGTAGCGAGCCTGTCACGTTTGGCGGTGGCAAGGCAATAGAGAACGATTCGTCTTTATCAAAGGTCGGCTGAAAATAGCCACTGTCTTCCCAGTTTTGATACATACCTGCTTCGACATCGCTGGGATTGTAGGCGTTCTCAAGTTGGCTTAGAGCGGCTTGGATAGAGTGAGTAAGGTTGGTTTTAGAATTAGGAATGGTCATAGTGAATACGTCTTTTATTGATAATGTTTATTAAAATGAATGTGGTAAATTTAGAGAAAATAAGTAATAGCGTGATTTTAACGCAGATAGCAGTATTTTGTTAGCGTTAAGGTGAATTAGACGTATAGCTCTTTAAAGAGTAGTAAACAATTAACAACATCAAACCGTTTATCCATCAACATCATATAAGCTGATTATAGTCTACAATAAATCTTTTTAATCCAAAGCTATAATCTGATAAACAGTGAGCTACTTGTGCCCAAAACCCCTAAGTCAACCAGCCCTGATTCTAGCAAAATGAGCAAAGATGATAACAGTAGTAAAACGGCTGCTACCGAAAACCTAGAAGATCACGATTTCTCCGAAACTATTAGTGAAGAAGACGTTGATACCATCAAAAAAGTCGCCAACGATGACAACCTAAGCAAGCCTAAAAGCTATGCTAGCATCTTAGTTGAGCAAGTCATTGATGCCAAAGAAACCTTTAATCGCTCTTTAGGCTCCTTGTTTACTAGCGCTTTTACTGCAGGGCTAGAGATTGGCTTTAGCTTATTTGTCATTCTATCCGCCTTTGCACTATTGAGCGAAGTAGTGCCCAGCCACTACGCGATGGTTTTATCCTCCCTGCTCTATCCATTGGGCTTTATCATCGTCGTCATCGGTCAGTCGTTGTTATTCACTGAGCAAACCTCATTGCTTAGCCTACCTGTACTCAATGGTATCGAGCCTTTGCACAAGCTATTACGACTTTGGGGCATTGTCATCGCAGGTAATATTGTCGGTGGCTGTCTGTTTGCTGCACTGATGATTGGCCTTGGTATTAACATGGATTTGTTTAGCGTGGCTGACATTGATGCTTACGCCCAGCACGTCTTAGACTTTAAGTGGTGGGTGATATTTGGTAGTTCAATTCTAGCAGGTTGGATGATGGGCGTGGCTGCGTGGCTAGTGACCTCTGCACGCGATACCATTAGTCGTATCGTGCTAGTCACTTTAATTACGGGAAGTATTGGGTTTTTAGGTTTGCACCACAGTATTGTCGGTAATATCGAGGTGTTTTCAGCCTTAATGTATGGTAATACGGTGAGCTTACCCAGCTATTTACTATTTTTAATCATAGTATTAGTCGGTAATACTATCGGCGGCGTGGTATTTGTCGCGATACTCAAAAACCGAACGTTTCTGTTTGATATTGCCAAAGTAAAAGAACAAGCTGAGGATGATAAAAAAGAGAGCATGAATTCACGAATGCGTTAATAATTTAATGAAATAATATTTAGTTTTCGTAGAGCTTTTGTAGGGTGCGCTTCGCGCACCGATATTCGATTATAACTTTGTAATCGGTGCGTGGAACGTACCCTACGCATACTAAGATAGCCATCAAATGAATCAAAAAAACAGTGATAGTTTAAAGAGAATATTTATAAGGAAGGTTGCTGCAAATAAAGAGGAGTTTCAACTAAAAGAGTTGTTCTGAGTAAGTAGAGTAAAGTTTTAGTGCTCAGTACTAACTACCGCCGTACCATAAGCAATGGCTTCAACCATACTGCCCAATTGATTGATATTACTGACCTCTAGGCGTAAGCCGTAGATATGGTTATAGCCTGCAGCTTGTGCTTGTATCCGCATACGCACAATAGCCTCACGACGGGCACGATCAAGTAGCGTCTCATAAGTCGTTAGGTTTTTGCCGAAGAGACTGAGCACACGGGCGATGATCATCTTGAAGTAATCCTGTGCAATGACCACGCTACCTAGTACCAGCTCGCCTTGAGTGTCAGGATTCATTTTGGGCTGATAAAAGCGCTCAGTCGATACGATAATATGGCGTAGCTCAAGCTCAGCTATCTTCAGGCGGGCTAAATGCTGACGCTCATGGCGCGCGCCAAAAAACCAGCCCACTACGAACAGTACTAGCAGTGGCGCATAGTTAAACAGCATTTGGGTAAAAGAGTTATTCATCACCGATCTCTTTTCTTAGGTCGCTTGTCATAGATAGCTTAGCCAAAAGGGTTAAAACGAGGCAGATCTTCAACAGCGGTGTCGGGTTGCTGCGGACTGGTTGAATTTGATGAATAGTGTCCAGATGAGTCATGTGGGCCGCTTGATGGCTGATAGCTAGGTTGCTGCTGCATAGGAACAGCCTTGACTGCCGTGCCATAGACAAACAATTCAGAAGCACCTTGAGCGATGCTAGAGGTCGAAAATCTTAAACCTACTACCGCGTCAGCGCCTAGCGCCTCGGCTTTGACGATCATACGATCTATCGCCTCTTGGCGCGACTCTTCTAATAGCTCAGTGTAAGCAGTCAACTCACCACCGACGATGTTTTTGAGACCCGCAAAAAGATCTTTGCCAACGTGTTTTGAGCGTACCGTACTACCATAAACCACATCTAAGCGCTCAGTAATCTGATAGTTCGGCAAATGCTCAAGATTGGAGAGTTGCACGGTCATAATAAGCCTTATTTTAAAACGATAGACTGCTATCAGTCATTAGTATGAAACAACAAAAATAGCTCAGTTAAGTTACCTTCGATGCTGTTGGCCATTTGTGCCATCTTGTCATCGTCGCCACGCATTTGCATAAGCTCAGGGTCTTCATCATCGATACCACTGAGGACGATCATAGGTAGCGTTAGTACTGCTACATCGTCAGCATTTTCTTCGTTCTCTAACCAATCAGTAGCCTCATCAGCATACATCGCATCGACAAAACCAATAGACCAAGCGACCAAATCTGACTCATCAGAGAAGTCTACTTTGACCTCTTCATTGCCCGCATCTTCATTGAAGGGCAGCGCGATAGGTGTCTCGTTTTTGAGCTCATCCATAATAGATTTGCGCCAGCGCTTGATCCCGTCAACGACATTTTCTGGAATCTTGCTGGTTTGACCTTCAAATAGCGCCTCTAGCCAATTTGGTAGATTTGGACCAATAACGGTAGCCGTCAAAAACCCGTGCATAGCCACGCTATCGAGCACATATTGACTCTCTTGATTGTCTAAATAATCTAGTAAAGCATCAAAGCTCATTGGATTGCTCATAGTATAATAGCCTCAAATCAATAGCATCACAAAAACGAAATTCAATTATATCTACCCAGTATTATCATTCATTACAGTACAAATATAATAGGTAGAAAGGTAAAGCGTGCCAATAGACACAATAGCAAATTTTATAAAGCAATTAGCTTAGCATAGTTAAGATATGATAAAGCGTTATCTGGCAACTTTTATGACGACTTGGGCAGTACAACAACTATCAAATAGTTGTCAAATAATTATCAAGCAGTTATCAAGCAGCTATCAATCGTCTTCATCATCCCAGTCATCATCTTCATCCCAGCTATCGTCTAGGCTATCTAAATCATCAAGCTCATCTTTGAGCTCTTTTGCCAGACGCTTTTCTTCTAATAAGTTATCTATTAGACGACGCTTCTCAAGGCTGCTCAAGCGCGTACGGACACTAGTCTCAGCCTCTTCGACCATCTTTGCATCATCATCGTCACTAAAATCATCATCAAAATCGTCGTCGATATCAGCATCGCTCATAGCGGTCTCCTGTCATTAAAAAAGATAGTTCACATTGTTACTTATGCCTTATAAAGTCTCTTAGGGGCTTTGTCAATCTTTTTTGTATTTATCGCTATTCATTGCCTGTCATAAGTACTGCATTACGAACATCCGCCAAGCGCTGAATCATCGCATCATTAGCGCCTTCAAACACCGCGCACTCGCGCTCATAAACAGTAGTCGGACGACTAAGGTTATGCACTTGAACATGATTTGCAATCTGTCTAAGCGCTGCACTAGGTAATAAGATGAGCATTTGCTCCTTTTTGCCGACGCTTTTGAGCAATTGAGTCATAGCATCGCTCTGCGCGCTATCACTGACCCCAGCTTTTGCAGGTAGAGCAAAACGTGCCAGCTCGATATGCTTATCATGGATAATCTTATTAAGCATTAAATACAGCTTGCCTAGCATCACTCCTGCAAGCGCTACTTTGGCATGGCTATTATCCGCTTTGAGGATAACTTGCGCACCGCTCTCATCAAAGTAAGGCTTATTCGTAGCGCTGACGCCTAGCAGCAAAGGCTGTTGTAACAACTCACTCAGTGCTTGATCTAATAGCTGAGTGCATAACGCCAAATACGGCATGCGCATCTCAGGCGCTAGGCGCTCCATCATCTTGTATTCATCATGGAACTTGATTTGCACGCTGACACTGTCAAAGCTGCGCGCTGCTGACAACTTATTACTATTGGCTTTTTGCGTAGCCGAGCCTATAGACGCTAACGGATCCGCTGTTGCTGTATCTGGTACTTGATCCTTATCACTACTGGCTACTGACTCCTCTAGGCCGCCGCCACTTTGCTGCGACTTTAGATAAGCATTAAGCTCATTATGAATCACAGCGGTATTAATAGCCGCACCCGTACTTTCAGCCTTAGTCGCTGCACTATGGCCGGGTATCATGCTTTTATCAGTTGAATCTATCTTCTCACTCCCAAGCTCGTGATCACTGAAATCATCCAAAGGCTGACGAGTACGTCTTACCGTGTCATTAACGTATTTTTGCCGATGTATATCATCAATTTTATGACTTAAAGCATTGATTTGCGCTTTGGTAGGACGGGCAATATAACCGTATGCGACCCACAATAATAAATGCAAAAACAGCGAACCGATCACAAATGGCCACTGCATAGTGATAATTTCGCCTTTGCTGATATCTTTTAAGGTCAGCGCCACGCTACCGATGACCGCATCACCTTTGGTCGCTATCTGCTCGATAGTATCGCCTTGCTGCATAGGCGCATTGCCCACGGGCACTAAGATAGTATCGTCAGTATCTTTTATTACCAACCGCGCAACGTCCTGCTCGCTAGTATAGCGATTGGCGATGACACTGAGACTGACTCTATCCTTATTCTCTAAAGACAGACGCGCCTCATCAATCAGCTGCGCGACCATTTGCTCGCCTTTTAATGCGCGGCTATTGCTCAGCTGTTGGTCAGTACTGATAATAAGTAATAAGGTTTGCAGACAAAAACTAACCAAAACAATAATGGCAAACAACCCTTGCCTAGGCGCTAAATACATCATGATAGAGTGAACTTATTTAAAGGAGAAAATCGAAAACGAGGCTATTGCTCATTTTCATGAAAAAGACGTGCGATTATAGGACACTTAACGATTTTATTTACCTAGCAATAATTCGCTTAGCAATAATATTTGCCTAAATGCCTTTGGTTATCATAGCGCTTTTTAGTCGACTGTTTTATCTTTTATGGCAGATATAGTAGCTTTAATAAGTAACGGCTACTGTATAAGCGGCTATTTTAGCTATTAGCAGTGCTCATTTATGAAAGATCAAACAGAGCCTAGCTAAAATAGAGGTGCTGCCAGTACTATCGCCGAATGTTTAATAGCCCCTATAGGCGCTACCTTGTAAAGCTGTTATTATTCCTAATCTTATCTGCGCATACAAGGGACAATTGAGCCATGCCAAAAAAAATATCGTATTCGTTACCAAAAGACAGCAAAGCATGGCAACAAGCCGTTGATTCTATTGCTGAGCTATTACCTGATGATATTGGTCTGCGTGATTTTGATGCGCTACAATCCCTGCCCTTATTTGCAGTCATTGTCGTGCTACCCGTACAAGTATCGGTGTTAGATATTCACCAGTATATCCAGTCTTGGGTCGATGAGCAGCCCAATTGGCATCTTGTGACCGTAGCAGAAGATACTGAAGCCAATTATATAGATATCTCTGTAGACTCTAGCGTTAATACGCCCAATCCTGCGTATGTGACTACTAGTGATGCAGACGCTCATGATAGTTCAAATGTGAGTATCGTAGTAAATTCAAATCAGAATCCTGCGTTGCTCCCAATTATTAAAGCACAGGTATTTCGCTACTTACTCGTACCTGTCAGCGATACCCTAATGCATCCTGCCAAGAAGACTGCTGCTGCGCATATGATTGATGAGCAGTTGACCTCACGCCTGCGTCACGACTTGGCAACGCATCATCAAACGCAAAGTGCAATAGGCAGCGATGCGGCAATGGCGACAGCTTTTAATAGCGCAGACTTAGTCGATTGTCATATCTTATCAGTGGGTCATATGCTGCGTACCCATAAGCTAGCTTGCTTTGACATGGATTCCACTCTTATTGAGCAAGAGGTTATTGTTGAGCTTGCCAAGACTGCTGGGGTCGGCATGCAAGTCGAAGCCATTACCGAGGCTGCAATGCGCGGTGAGATTGACTTTGATGACTCCTTTGCTCAGCGCGTAGCGTTACTCAAAGGGGTTCCAACTCACGTGCTTGATGAGATCTGCGCGCGGCTTACACTATCGACAGGAGCACGTACGACTATTAGCGCCCTCAAAGCCTTAGGCTATCATACAATACTAGTCTCTGGTGGCTTTACCTATTTTGCTCGTTATATTGCTGAACAACTAGGGATAGATGAGGTGCATGCCAATAATCTAGATATCGATGAAGATGAGGTGAGCGGTCATATCCAGCTGCCTATCATCAATGGTGAAAAAAAGGCAGCTATCGTCGCGCACACCGCAGAGCGTTTAGGGATTGCTATGTCGCAAGTAGTCTGTGTTGGTGATGGTGCTAATGACTTGCCCATGATGGCAATTGCCGATTTAGGCGTCGCCTATCGAGCCAAGTCTATCGTCCAAGCGCGTGCTGACGCAGCTGTCAATGTCACAGGACTTGAGGGTGTTCTATATGCTTTAGGTTATCCTGCGCTAGTCGCTAATGCATAAGTACAAGCGCAAGCATAAGCATTGATAGATTATTATTTTATAAGCTGGGCTTACGACTATTTCGTTCACTCAGCTTATTTTCCGTGCTAGTTACGACTCATACTTTCAACTTATATTCCGCAAAAGGAGTCGTCCATGACGGCATCAAAGCCTGATGAAGCTTTATCAGAATCAACGTCAACTTCGTCGAACCAAACACTTGATAGCGTAGCGCCGACTCACGATAGCGCCAAGCAGTTTTTTGCTGTTTATATTAAAGGTATGGCGATGGGCGCTGCTGACATTGTCCCAGGTGTCTCTGGCGGCACCATTGCGCTGATTGCAGGTATCTATCAGCGCCTGATTAATGCGCTAGGTAGTATTGGCCCTAATCTGTGGTCAGTATTTCGCAGACAAGGTGGCATCAAGGGCTTTATGGAAGTATGGCGACAAGTTGATGCCACTTTTTTATTATTTCTGCTATTAGGTATTGGCACTAGCATCGTCACTTTAGCAGGTATTATCAAAGGCTTGCTCGACAATCAACCACTACTGATTTGGTCGTTCTTTTTTGGTCTAGTGGTAGCGACAGTACTACTCTTGCTAACTGAAATAAAACGCTGGAATGCTGCGCGCGCAGGATTATTTATCACAGGCTTAGTAGTCGCAGTTGTCATTAGTAGTTTGCCGCTACTGGCAGGCAGTCCAAGCTTACCCTATCTGTTTTTTGCAGGCGCTATTGCTATTTGTGCGATGATCTTACCGGGAGTATCTGGATCCTTTATCTTATTGCTGTTAGGCGCTTACGATACCGTTTTAGAGGCGGTACATACCTTTGATTTGACGACTATCATTACTTTAATGGCGGGCATGCTCACAGGGCTATTGCTATTTACCCGCATACTAAAATGGCTACTATCGCGCTATTATCAGGCCACGCTGGCGCTGCTTACTGGCTTTATTGCAGGCTCATTAGTAAAGGTTTGGCCTTGGAAAGTAGATGCTTTGGGCAGTCTAAACGCTGAGGCTATCACTAATGTTGCACCTTGGGCGTACCCTACTGGCGCTCATTGGCTCACCACGCTAAGTCTTATGTTATTAGGCGCAGTATTGGTATCGTTATTGTCTTGGTGGGGACATCGGACTAATCATTCAAAGCTTATTGACGAATAAAACGAATGATCACAATAGTAAATAGAATCTTTGGTAGATATAGATATCTTGCATCATCAAAAAGCAATGTCGAAAAGGTAATTCTTTCTCCTAAAAATAGACGTCAACGGTTGTCGCAAAGTCGCGTTTTGGTCTTTCGATATACAGGCAAAACTCTCATAATAGGGTATTGAAATTCACCTTTTGCATAGCGAGATGAATGATGCTTTTGACACTATTATCGAGTAGCACTCTAGCCAGTATTTCTGTAGGCTCTCTAAGCGGCGCGGCTATACTAGGCTATGGCTTATTAGCCAGTTTGATTTTTGCCATCGCCCTATCCTCTCAGCGCTGGCTACTTTGGTATGTACTCGGCGGCGTCCTCTACTGGCTAGCTGTTGAGATTATTCAGAGCCTATTGATAAGCTGGACGACATTGTCCCAATGGCATACGTATGTCGTGGCTATGGGTATTAGTTGGCTGCCATTATTTGCTTGGGTGCTCTATCGCGCCGTGCGTTATGAGGATGTTAGCCCTACTTTGCAGCAACAGCGCGAGCTTGAGGCTGCGCGTTATGTTGAGCATAGCCCTATTTATGATGATGATTATACGCCACGCTTTGAGTAGTTCAATGATAAAAGTATTGCTTTAATATCCAAAATCAAACTATGCATCACAAATTATGCGCCTTATCAGGGCGCTTTTTTATTCACTTAATATATTGTTTTGCAAGCGTTATATCTCAAAACTGATGAATAAATAATGACAATTGAGTTATAATTTAGCACTATAATTTTGCTAACAATTACTATAGAGTACCTTTAATTTTTATTCACCTCTTTATCCTCTATTTAGGAGATCCATCATGTTTACTATTCCTGTGTTAGATATAAAATCTGATCCATTAGATGCTCTACTAGCTATCGTAGGCTATCGCTTATCGATGCTCGCTGATAGCGATAACGAAGACTTTAAGGCCAAGTTAGCGGATCGCAAAGTTACTATTGAATTCATTAGTGAAGCCTCTGATATAGCGCGTTACTTTAGCTTTGACAACGGTCAGTTCACGCAGCACAGTGGTCATGCCGATAATGCTGATTTGACTATTAAGTTTAAAGACTCTATGACAGGTGTTAAGCTATTGACTAAAGGTAGCTTGCCTGGCTTTATGACGGCAGTGCAAGAAGGCAACCTAAGCATTGAGGGCGATTATAGCCTCCTTATGTGGTTCAATAAGCTGGCCAAACATATCGTCCCTGAGATTCCAGAAGAGCTGCAGCCGCATATTCAAAGAGCTAAACCTTATGTCTATAAAGCGCAACAGTTTGCAGAGCATTGGGTCGGTGTGGCTAAACATAAACTAGGTAAATAGTTTAGCAAGCTTGACATAGTAGCGCTAAAGCTCAGTTCTGATAATTTATGGCTCTGCTAGTACTAGGTTCTGCTAAGATACTAAGGTTGCGGTATACTAATACGGCAACCTTTTTTATGATTCAAATTTTGGTTTTACTCTATTCTTATAAAAGGACTTATCATGGCAGGCCTGCTAAGTATCACTGAACCTACCTTATCTACTGACACTGACACTCTGACTGAAAATAATTTTGCTGATAATACATCAAAAACCAACACGACTTCACTGGCCGACAAACCCAGTCGCCAGCAGGTTAAAGCGCTATTTGAATTGCCATTATTAGACTTGTTATCACAAGCACAGGCCATTCACCGTCAGCACTTTACCGCTAACGAAGTACAAATCAGTACTTTGTTATCAATCAAAACGGGCAACTGTCCTGAGGACTGTGGCTACTGCTCACAATCTGGTCACCACCGTGACAAGACCAAGTTGCAAGCTGAAAAACGCTTAGAAGTTGATAAAGTTATAGCAGCGGCACGGCGTGCCAAAGCGACCGGCTCATCGCGTTTTTGCATGGGCGCGGCGTGGAAGCATCCTAGCGCCAAAGACATGCCTTATGTGGTCGAATTGATCAAAGAAGTCAAAGACTTAGGGCTTGAGACCTGTATGACTCTAGGCATGCTCAACCCCGAGCAAGCAGGCCAATTAGCCGATGCTGGACTCGACTACTATAACCATAACCTTGATACCTCTAGAAACTATTATGATCAAGTGGTCAGCACTCGTAGCTATGATGATCGTCTAGATACGCTAAGTAATGTACGCGCTTCGGGCATCAATGTCTGTAGCGGTAATATCGTTGGCATGGGTGAGAGCCGTGATGATCGGATTGACTGGCTGTGCGAGCTGATCAAAATGCCCAAAGCGCCAGAGTCGATACCTGTCAATCTATTAGTGCCGATAGCGGGCACGCCGCTGGGTGATAAAGTGCTAAGCGAGGGTGAGCTGTCAGTACTCGAGTGGATACGTACTATTGCCGTGACTCGCATTTGCTGTCCGACCAGTTATGTGCGCCTATCAGCGGGTCGTGAGAGCTTATCTGATAGTGAGCAAGCGCTGGCCTTTATGGCAGGAGCAAACTCGTTCTTTTATGGTGATAAGCTACTGACTACTGGTAATGCCAGTCAGGCTAGTGATGATAGACTCATGCGTGAGCTGGGCTTGACTAAGCATATTGCAGCACCCAGAGCGCCCAAGCTGTTGCCTGTCACTGACGCTATGAGTGGTCATCAGATGCAAGTTTTATTAGCCGAATAAGTTTTTGCTTAGATAAGTTGCGGTCATAGTGAGTCTGATAGCTGTTAAAGCAAGTCAATATACGTTAAGCTTGCCCGCATTCAAACATGGCTAAACACAGCTAGAGCATTAGGAATATAAGCATGATAGAGTATATAAACTGGATTAAAGCGGCTCACGTTATCTCAATGGTAACTTGGTTTGCAGCGATTTTCTACTTGCCGCGCCTGTTTGTCTATCATGCCATGAGCGAGGATAGAATAAGTCAGGATCGCTTTGTGATTATGGAGCGCAAGCTGTATCGCGGTATTATGATCCCCTCAATGATAGCGACGTGGGCGCTTGGCTTGTGGATGGTATATCTGGGCTGGGAGGTCTATAAAACTCAGGGCTGGTTACACCTAAAAATAGTCTTAGTGGTTCTATTATCTGCTTATAATGGCGCCTGCGGATTTTATCGTAAAAAACTAATAGACAACCCTCAATATAAGTCACACGTGTTTTGGCGCTGGTTCAATGAAGTGCCTGTTTTTGCGCTGATATTTATCGTAATTTTGGTAATCGTAAAACCTTTTTAAAATTACATTATCTATAAAATAAAAGCGTCCGTAATACTGAGTTACGGACGCTTTTTTATGGCGAGTAGCTTTTTATTATTCTAAATAACAGGTCGCATGATTTGATAGACATTACTTAAGTCATAAACCCGATAGCGTGCAGGCTCACGACGACTCTCACCTGCATAGCTCAGTATTAGCGCTTGCTTGGCTGACTCATCGACCCAACCGACAAACATGCCGCTGTGCTCAACGCCGTTATAGCCATGATTGATATAATATAGCCAATCGCCAATCTCAATCTCACTGCTATTGGCATAAGGGCCTTGTCTATAAGATCCTTTATGCAGGGTATCACGCGTCACGCCAGCACGATTGAACACGGCATTGAGATAGTCCCAGCAACCCCCTTGAATAATAGTGCGCTCATTAAGTGCCATTTTACGAGCGGTGCTAATAACCTCGCGAGCAGCAGGGCTACTTTGCATTTCAGCTTGACTTAGCAGCGACAAATATTCGCTATCGACATTGTCATAGCTACCTGAAAGAAAGGCAGGTAGCACAGAGGGCGTCGGCTCTATTTCAGGATAGCGATAAGTATTAGGAGCAGCACTCTTATTATAGTTATAAGTAGGTGCTGATGTAGATGCCGCACGCTTGATAGTGGAGCGGGTACTGACTCTAGCAGAAGGGGCTGCCAGCTCAGGTTGCGCAGACTTTTGCGCGATGAGAGCGCTCATATTATCGGCCTGAGCTTGGCTGGTGACACTTAGCATTGATAGTAATAAAGCAGTTATCGGTATTATTTTAGTCACACAAGATAAACTATTATTTAACGCGCTGATCGACGCTTGTGGCATGATTAACTCCTCACAAAACAGCAAAAATAACTCAGTTATCATAGCGTCTGATTCAGTCGCTATGAAAGTATAAGATCTAGTTATAAACCATTTTGAAAGCGAGCTGCAAGCATTATTACCCATTTTTAGACAAAAAGAGGTTTTGAAGAATAAGTGCAAGGTAGGTGCAAGATTTTAGTAATAAACAGCTAGTCACTTTTCATCTTAATATTAACATGGCGTTTATTAAGTGTTTGACCTTGCAAGATAGCTTTAGTCGCTTGGGCTTCTTGGCTATTATCAAAGCCGCTAATATGATATTTACGTACGTTTGTGGCATCGACGATCTGTAGCTGCTCACCGTATAACGTGATTTTGTCCCCGTCGGCTATAGTAATCGTGTTACGTTTGCCTTGATTCTCATGAATCAAGGACCCCGCACTGATCAACAATACACCGCTATTAATCACGCCAGCCATTGCTTTCTTACGCTGTTGGCGCTGCCTATTAAAAAAGAAACTTCCTATAATTAATAGTGCTAGCGCGGCAATAGATAAGCGCTCAGATAATAAGCTCATCGCCATTGCCACTGCGATTGCGCCAATCAATAACGCCGACCCAAACCAAAATAGCCCATTATCGCTCGCTGGTGGCTGCTCCTGCAAAGTAATTTTGGCGCCCTCATCAGTGAGCTTAAGCATGTATTAGACCTCAATAGTTAATGGCTTAATAGGTGAAGGCGGTATCAAAAGTTATCAATAGCGAAGAATTGACTAAACTGAACGATGACTCTACCAGCCCAAAGCCGTCTTTTGCATAGTAATAAGCTCAGCGATGCCCTGTTCAGCTAGCGCCAACATATCGTCCGCTTGCTTACGAGTAAACGGCTTTTCTTCAGCGGTGCCTTGGAGTTCAATAAACTCACCCTTTTGCGTCATTACAACGTTGAGATCAGTATCACAGCTGGCATCTTCTTCATAGTTTAGATCTAGATACGCCTCACCATCCTTCATGCCGACAGAAACGGCTGCCACCAAGCCGATTAATGGATCGGCTTTGAGTTTTTTGGTTCGCTGCAATCTCTCTATCGCATCAATCAAGGCAATAGCCGCGCCTGTGACACTAGCGGTACGTGTGCCTCCATCAGCTTGCAGGACATCACAGTCGAGATAAATCGTGTTTTCACCAAGCTTACTCAAATCTATCATCGCACGCAGACTACGACCGATCAGACGCTGAATCTCTTGAGTACGTCCTGACTGCTTGCCACGAGCGGCTTCGCGCTGGTTACGAGTATTAGTCGCGCGCGGTAGCATGCCATATTCAGCGGTAATCCATCCTTTGCCTTTGCCTTTAAGCCAACGCGGTACACCCGACTCGACACTAGCAGTACATAATACTTTGGTATCGCCAAAGCTGACCAATACTGAGCCTTCAGCGTGCTTGGTATAATGGCGCTCAAAGCTGATCGAACGAAGTTGATTAAGCTGGCGGTTATCATTACGCATAAAGTGTCCTAGTATAAAATGAGTACGGTGTTGTGGATCATAAATAGCTAAACGGATAAACAGTGAATAAAATAAACCGTAAAATTGATGAGATATCCTAACGTGACAGTCGCGTAATAGCAAGATTTACGCTAGAAAAGCCTAACGTCATTGTTCGGTTAAAATGCAGAAAAACAAAGATAAAGTATCTTTGTTTTTCTTAAAGTAGCTTAGTTTAGAAACCTAGTTTAGAAATTTAGTTTAGGAACCTGATTATGGAGCTTATTAGAATAGGCAGCTAGATTACTCTAAGCCTTCCATTTTACGTAGCTCTTTACGCAGTATTTTACCGACATTAGATTTAGGTAGCTCATCAACGAACTCAATATGACGCGGACGCTTATAGCCTGTTAAATGCTTTTTACCAAAATCAAGCAGCTCTTGTTCTGTGACCTCACCTTTTTTGACCACAAACAGCTTTGGATCTTCACCGCGATCATCATTAGGTATGCCGATAGCGCCGCACTCTAATACATTAGGATGCTCCGTCATAACCTCTTCAATCTCATTAGGATAGACATTAAAACCTGAGACAATAATCATATCTTTTTTGCGATCAACGATTTTGATAAAGCCTTTTTCGTCCATAATACCAATATCACCCGTTTTCAAATAGCCATTAGCAGTAAAGGTGTTTTTGGTTTCATCAGGACGATTCTGATAGCCGATCATCACTTGTGGGCCTTTGACCGCTATCTCACCTCGTTCGCCTATTTCGACCTCATTCTCATCGTCATCGAGCAGTACCACATCAGTGCTAGAGGCGGGTATACCGATCTTACCTGTGAACTTAGCGATGGTCATCGGGTTAAACGCTACAACGGGCGAGGTCTCAGATAGACCATAGCCCTCAACGATAGGCAAGCCTGTGATCTGATGCCATTCTTTTGCCACGCTTGGTAGTACTGACATACCGCCACCGATAGCGGCTTTTAGGTTGGAGAAGTCCAAATCAGCAAACGCCTTTTTTTGCACTAGACCATTGAATAACGTATTAACCGCTGGTATAAAGGCCGGCTTATATTTACCCATCTCTTTGATTAAACCATCCAAATCGCGCGGGTTCGGAATCAAGAGTCCAGCATAGCCTTGATACATACCGTACATTCCACAAACCATGAACGAGAACACATGATACAGCGGTAGCGCCGTCAATATAACGTCATCGCTGCTGGCATCATCATCAAAAGCGCTATTCATCAGCGCACTGATCTGGAGCATATTAGCGACCAAATTGCCATGGGATAGCATAGCGCCCTTGGCAACGCCCGTAGTGCCGCCTGTGTATTGTAGTAGTGCCACATCGCTCAGATTCAGATCAGGACGCTGATATTTGCTAGCCGATACCGTATTGAGCGCCTCTTTAAAGCTAGTGCTCTTAGGTAAATTATACGCAGGAATCATCTTCTTAATATAACGCGCGGCTAAATTGACAACGGTTCCCTTGATCGTCCCTAACATATCACCAATCTTGCAGACGACTACGTGCTTAACTTGACCTTTATCTTCGGCCTCTTCGTAGGTCTTGGCAAAATTCTCAACGATAAATAATGCTTTGGCGCCGCTATCATGCAGCTGATGTGACAGCTCGCGACTGGTATACATCGGATTGACATTGACGAGCACCATGCCTGCGCGGATGATACCAAGTGCAACGATAGGATACTGCAAAATATTCGGCATCATAACGGCAACTTTATCACCTTTATTCAATCCTAAAGATTGCAGATAACTGGCTATTTGTCGACTGTATAAATCCAATTCTTTAAAGCTAATAGAAGCGCCCATGCAGATATAAGCAGGCTTTTTGCCGTAACGGCGAAAGTTGCGCTCAAAGACATCAAGTAATGAGGTTTCGTCATCTGGCATATCGATAGTGGCATCGATACCGTAACGCTCATAAGCATTTAGCCAAGGTCTATCACTTGCAATAGTTGGCATCGTTGGAAACTCATTGGTATTAGTCATCAGCAGGTTATCCTTTAATTAAGCTTAAAGCGCTACGCTTCATATGGTGAGCTTGAAAGTATTAGGCTTGAAAATACTAGGCTTACAGTTTGGCAATGAGCCGATATATTGTCGGGCATTTACTACTAAAATTTTAGAATTATGTATGCTTTTAAGCGCTGTGTCATGTCGGTATTTGCTGGCACTATAGCAGTTTTGACATTATTTCTCTAGCGCCAACTCTGTTGATTAGTGGCTGCTTGATTATTCACAACTATAGCGGTGATATCCATCTTACTAAGATGCTATGACCTAAAACCACAGCATAAAAAAATGATAAAGTAGCACTTAAGCCACCTTATCATTTATTTTCTTACTGTTAACAATAACAAACTAAGCGTTGTTTTTTTCTTCCATAGCTCGCAGGTCTTTGTGTAAGATTTTACCGACATTAGATTTAGGCAGCTCGTCAATGAACTCAACATAACGCGGACGCTTGTAGCCTGTGAGGTGCTCTTTACTGTAGTTCAGAACATCTTGCTCAGTCAGGCTGCTGTCTTGACGAACGACAAATATCTTTGGAATCTCGCCACTCTTGTCATCTGGTAAACCGATAACACCACATTCGATGATCTTTGGATGCGCTGACATGACCTCTTCAACCTCAGTAGGATAAACGTTAAAACCTGAGACTAAGATCATATTTTTCTTACGGTCGACGATCGTTAAATAACCATCATCAGCCATGATACCGATATCACCTGTTTTGAAGAAACCATCATCAGTCATGACCTCAGCGGTTGCCTCAGCACGCTTCCAGTAGCCTTTCATAACCTGTGGACCACGAACACTAATCTCACCGCGCTCACCGATAGCGACTTCGTTGCCATCATCATCTAAAATAGCGATATCTGTTTGCGGCATAGGAACACCGATGGTGCCACTAAATGTCGTTGTATTCATAGGATTAGCGGTAGCAACTGGCGAGGTCTCAGATAAACCATAACCTTGTAGGATGACATTACCTGTAATTTGACGCCATTTTTCAGCCGTTGTACTCATAACGGCCATACCGCCGCCCATAGAGACCTTTAGCTTACTATGATCCATGCCGATAAATTCTTCATTGATAGCCAAGGCATTGAATAATGTATTTACGGCTGGGAAGAAGGCAGGTGGATACGTTTTATAAGCTTTTAACAAACTATCCATATCACGTGGATTAGGTATCAGTAGACCAACACAGCCACGGTATAGACCGAACATGCCACAGATAGTAAATGAGAAGATATGATACAAAGGCAGTGCTGTAATGATGACTGCCTGCTCACCTTTTTGATCAAATGAATCAAACGCTTTACCCAAAAAGGTATTACATTGAATAAGATTAGCCACTAAGTTTTTGTGCGTGAGCATCGCGCCTTTGGCAACACCAGTGGTACCGCCAGTATACTGTAATACAGCAATATCATTTAAAGTAATGTTATCTGGGCGCTTGTATTTGCTAGCGCTGTGCTTAAGCATCGACTTAAAAGTAGCACTACCATCAATATTATAGGCGGGTACCATTTTTTTGACATGACGAACCACTGCGTTGACCATAAAGCCTTTGAGCATACCCATCATATCGCCCATGCCAGTGATGACGACTTTATCGACAACTTTGCGCCCGATATCCTGATAAGTTTTGGCAAAGTTCTCAACCATAATGAGTACTTTAGCTTCAGAATCCGTTAATTGATGCTCAAGCTCGTGAGTGGTATACAAAGGATTGACGTTGACTAGCGTATAGCCTGCACGCAACACAGCAATGACCGTCACTGGCAATTGCAAAATGTTTGGCATCATTACGGCGACTTTATCACCCTTTGATAATCCCAAAGACTGAAGGTATGCAGCAATTTGACGGCTATAAATGTCCACTTCACGAAAGGTAATTTTCGCGTCCATGCAGATAAACGCTGTTTTGTCACCATGTTCTGCAAAGCTTTTTTCGAAGATATCAATAAGCGAGGTATTATTAGCTGGCATGTCGATGTTATAAGTTATACCTAATTCTTCGTAAGTCTTCAACCAGACGGGGTCGTTATTACGAGTTGCAGTGGTTTGATTGTCCATAATCTTGTTTCTCCTAGTGATAATATACGCTGAATAACCCTTTGTTGCTTAACATACACACTTTATACAAACTACTCAATATAAAAGATGGCAACTTGGGTTTGTAAGGTGACTTGGCGGTCAATACTTTAAATAGAATCAAAGCGGTAGGGCGTTACTTAATACTACGTACTAAATAGCGCCAAGTATACTAACTATTTGATTATTATGCCTATATTTATCGTAATAGCACCGTAGTAAACCGATTTTAGATAGGTTGTATCTGGTTATAGTTTAATTTTTATTATCAAGTGCTTTTGCCAGTTCAGTTAAGCTAACAAAATTACGTCGCAAGCCTTCTTTATCGCTACTTGGCTGGCGAGCGATACTGGTATTGGCCAGCTTACCGCTATCAGTGTAGTTCCAGTCATTGATATATTGACTTTTAGAAAGACGCTGACCGAACCCTGCAACTGCGACTGCAAACTGAGTGTCACTGTTGGCTTTGCTCAAATCTCGGCTACTATTAACAATAGCTTGGCTAACAAGCTTAGAGCTAGCACCTGTAGGTTCTTTATAACGTAGTTTTAAGAAACCAAGCTCATTAGTTTTGCTGTTGGCTTTGTTATTGTTTTTATTATTTGCTTTATCTTTGTTACTGTCATAACGGCGCTCGCTATATAGGCCTACCTGCCCTACCGGCGTGACTTCAAATAGCGCAACCACCGCTTTACCTTCCCCAAGCTCACCCGCATCGACTTTATCATTATTGAAGTCTTGCTCACTCAAAACACGGTTCTCATAGCCGATCAAGCGCCATTCACTTATCACTTCAGGATTGAACTCAAGCTGGATTTTGACGTCTTTCGCAACCGTATTAAAAGTGGACGCCAGCTCATCGTTAAAGACTTTTTTGGATTCGGTAAGACTATCAATATAGCTATAATTACCATTACCATTATTTGCCATTTGCTCCATCATATAATCATTCAGATTGCCACGACCAAAGCCTACCGTCGATAATGAGATGCCGCGATCGCGATTGGCTTTGACCAGATCAAGCATCTCATCGACATCGCTAATACCGACATTGAAGTCACCATCAGTCAGCATCACAATACGATTAATGCCGTTCTTTTGCATCGACTGCGCCGCCTGATTATAAGCCAGCTTTAGCGCATCTTCGCCATTGGTAGAGCCTGCCGCATTCAAGCTATCGATAGCCGCTATAATTTTAGCCTTTTCATCGCCGCCAGTCATAGGCAAAGCCACACTCGTACGACCTGAATAAGTCACAATACTGACGCTATCTTGCGCTCGCAATTGCTGAGTGAGTAGCTTTAGCGAGGACTGTGCTAATGGCAGCTTATCGCGCGAGGACATCGAGCCTGATACATCAATCAAGAATACCAAGTTCGCTGGCGGTAGCTGGGGAGCGGCTATATATTGTTTTGGATCGACTGCTTTTATCGCTACTTTAACGATTTTATTATCCTGATCGGCTCTATCCCATGGCGAGTCGACGACTTCGGTTGCTACTATAAAAGGCGCATTACCTAGACGTTTGCCATCGTCGAATTGATAATTAAAGTAGTTCAGCATCTCCTCAACGCGTACTGCATCGACTGGCGGCAGCTGACCTTCATTGAGATAGCGTCGCACATTGGCATAGCTGCCCGTATCAGTATCGATAGATAAAGTCGCTACTGCCATTTCACTAGTTTTATTGACAGGATTTGGCTTATTATCTTGATAATTGTCACGATCTTTGGGCTGCACGACGCCGGGTGACATCCTAACAGCATTACCAGCGCTAGCCATCTTTGCTGATGACGCCATATCTGCTTGTGACATAGGGCTCACTACTACTGGCGAATTTTGATTTACTGTACTGCTGGACGGCTCAGCTCTTAGTGGCTCACTCCTTTGTTGTGTACTACAAGCTGTCAAGCTAAACGCTATCGCACTTACTAACAGTGCGTTTTTTGCTAATTTATATTTACGGAGACGCAATGTAGATACTGACATAGGTAATATCCTTATAAATTATAATGAGTAGTGATTTATTTTGACTAAAATAAGTAAAATCTTTTATTAATACTACTTAACTCATTGTTTAAAAGCTATCTATAAAATTATGGCTAAAATTATAAACACCACGTCATAGCTTGTCGTCTATTATCTCAGTTGCCTTTTTACTTATTGTCATTTGCTTTAAGATAGGACTACTTTATTATTACTTAGAAGCCTCTTATAAGGTACTTATCTGCAAACCGCCCTTATAATATATAGCAAATTAAAATCTCTTATCAAAATCAAAACTATAAAAGCGAAACCTATTTTATGCCTGATATTATCGATAACGTGATTCCAGACAACGATGCGCTAGATACGCGCTCGGTCGCCGAATTTACTGAGCAAGCCTACCTCAACTATGCCATGTACGTGATCATGGATCGTGCACTGCCCAACATTGCCGATGGTCTAAAACCTGTACAGCGGCGCATTATTTATGCGATGAGCGAGCTGGGTCTTAAGTCATCAAGTAAGCCCAAAAAGTCCGCGCGTACGGTCGGTGACGTGTTGGGTAAATATCACCCACATGGTGACAGCGCTTGCTATGAGGCGATGGTACTCATGGCACAGCCGTTCAGCTATCGGTATCCACTGATATTTGGCCAAGGGAATTGGGGTAGCCCTGATGATCCTAAATCCTTTGCCGCGATGCGCTATACCGAAGCCAAAATGTCGGCTTATGCCAATACTTTACTAGCGGAACTCGGTCAAGGCACGGTCGATTGGCAAGATAACTTTGACGGCACTATGCAAGAGCCAACGACCTTGCCTGCGCGCTTGCCTAATATTTTATTGAACGGTACGACAGGTATCGCGGTTGGGATGGCAACCGATATTCCACCGCATAATCTTAATGAAGTGGTACGCGCTGCTATTCGTCTGCTCAAAAACCCTGAGCTATCGGTTAAGCAATTAACTCAATCGATACCAGCGCCTGATCTACCAACTTCGGCTGAGATTATTACTAGTAAAAAAGATCTACAAGCGCTGTATGAGAGTGGACGCGGCAGCTATAAAATGCGCGCGACTTTCCATATTGATCCTAAAGAAAAAAATCTTGTCATCATCGACGCGCTACCCTATCAAGTCTCAGGTAATAAGATTCAAGAGCAAATCGCCAAACTCATGACGGATAAAAAACTGCCTTGGGTCGTTGATATTCATGATGAGTCCGACCACGAAAACCCTTGCCGTATTGTGCTCGAGTTGAAATCTACCCGCGTTGATGTGGCACGAGTCATGAGCCATCTGTTTGCCAGTACTGAGCTTGAGAGCAATTACCGTGTCAATATGAATGTGATTGGCCTAAATGGTAAGCCGCAAGTTAAAAACCTTAAAGAAATCTTAGCCGAATGGTTAGTCAGTCGCCGCTCAGTGGTCACGCGTCGCTTAGAATATCGCCTCGATAAAATTGATAAGCGCTTGCATATCCTAGCAGGACTATTAATCGCTTATCTAAATATCGATGAAGTCATTCGTATCATTCGTGAGGAAGACGATCCAAAGCTGGCGTTGATGACAGGCTATGATCTCAGCGAGATCCAAGCCAATGCCATCCTTGATATTCGTCTGCGTCAATTAGCAAAATTAGAAGAGTTTGAGCTACGTCGTGAGCAAGATGAGCTAATCGCAGAGCGCGCCACATTGCAGGAATACCTCGATAATCCTGAAAGTCTAACAGGTCTAATCATTGATGAGCTGACCGAAGATATGAAAGCGCACGGTGATAATCGTATGTCGCCACTAGCCGAGCGCGAAGAAGCACAAGCGCTCAAAGAGTCCGATCTAGTACCGAGCGAGCCGATCACTGCGGTATTATCAAAAGCAGGTTGGATACGCGCTGCAAAAGGCCATGAAGTCGATGCGACAACCATGAGTTATCGCTCAGGGGATGGCTATCAAGCCTACGTGCGCGGTAAATCTAACGAAAAAATCTACGTCCTCGATAGTACAGGTCGTAGCTATAGTATCGACGCGCATAATTTAGCCTCGGCGCGCGGTCAAGGCGATCCACTCACTAGCGTACTTAAGCCACCAGCTGGCGCGCACTTTGAGCAGCTATTAACCGGTGATAACGATCAGCGTATTATTCTCGCCAGCTCACAAGGCTACGGCTTTATTAATACTATTGGTAATCTCGATAGCAATCAAAAAGCAGGTAAGAATATTATTAACTTAGCTACTGATAGTCGTCTGCTTCCTGTCGCGCGTATTGAGGCTAATAGCAGCAATGATAGCGCTATAACCGCTCTTCCTGATCACCTCGCTGTCGTGACCAATGCAGGGTATCTATTAATATTTGCGCTCGATGATTTGCCTGAACAAGCCCGTGGTAAAGGTAATAAAATGATAACCCTAAAAGGTGATGAAGAGGTATTAGCAATCACGCCACTGAGTAAGCAAGATAGCTTAATTATTACTGCGGGTAAGCGTCATGTGACGTTGAAGCCGATGGATTTAGCGAACTATACGGGTACGCGTGGTAATCGTGGTGGTCAGTTGCCAAGAGGCTTTCAGAATGTGACGAGTGTTGAGGTTGCGGATTAGGGTTATTGAGTTTTAAACAGCTGGGGTAAAATTCCAGCCCACGACTACTGAGCATTAGGCTGTAAGTTTAGTTTATACTTGTCAGGTTCTTTTAAATAAGTAGTTTTATTAATTAAATCTTTATTCGATTACAAATAATTTTATAGGATAAGATCAATGACATTATTAATAAAGTTTTTAGGGGCTTTTATATTTTTACTGTCTTTTAACGCCAATGCAGCTAATTTCAATCACACAGGAATACAAAAAAATGCTATTTCTCAATCTTGCTATCATGATCCTTGTAGTGTAGTAAAGGTCATGGACTTCGAACTTTTAACTAGCAAACCTAATTATAGAATAATAAAGTTAAAGGTAGTAGGGGGTCAAAGTGAGTGGGATTCAAAAAAGATAATTTGGAATCACAACTTCCACGACCTCTATATCACGTGTTCCCTTAAGCAACCTAGTGTACAAAATGGTGATCAAACTACTGTTATACCTATTAACCAAGATGGAGTACCTGGTGTCCTTTATGCTGATGCAACTCTCTATCTAAAGGCGTGCCACAATTTCGATAGTGATTCTATAGATGCAGCTAAAAGATATGGTTATAACGTAACAGATTGGTAAAATAATTAGCGACCGTAGGCTGGGCTTTTAGCCCAGCAAACTATGCTAAAAAGCTAATCCTCAAATTGAACATCAATCATATTCCACTGCAAACTCATCAACACCCGCCCCATCCCAATCAAACGAATAAATATCTTCTGCAACACACTTTCAAAACGTCGAATATAGCCAATCGATAGGACATGCTACATAACCATGTTTGACCGCGTTGCGATGGATATAATTTATGTGGCGCTAATTCATATGTCAACTTTGAAAGAGCTTACCCTTATAGTAAACAGATAATAGCGTTAAAATTTGGTAGATATCCTATCCTCAAAGATTGCTTTTAGAAAGCTTGTAATCTGAGTACTTTTCATCAGATAGGGGTTATAGTCAAGACCTGCTGAGAAGCTTTTTAGCGTGTATTCTTCATCCTCAGCGCTTGACGTTAGATGTTTGATTAAAAATCCATTCCATTGACGGGATTCTATTTCCTCTATATTGACAATATTAGGAAAAATGGTTGAATGTTCGTCAAGTATTTTTTCTAATGCAGTATTGATAGCAGGTCTTGTTCCTTGAAAACTCTGAACAAAATAACTTTCACTAATGACTAAAATTGAAACTATATCGTTTTCTTCAAAATATTTTCGCCAATACTCGAGTGCACGTGTTAGCTCGATTCCCGAATCTAGATCGACATTTTTGGCAATGTATGTCATGTTGATAAGAATATGCTCGCCATGCATTTTTCTATTGTATGCAGGTTGGCTCGTTGTTGTATTCATAAGAAACCTTATTTGTAAAAATCTGATCTAATTTAGAATATACTTTGAGGTGAAGTATAATCAATAACATTTCGTTTCTTAATAATTTTTTGTCAGCTAGCATTATTGTTTCTAGAAATACAGATTAAAATTTTGATGAGATAGGATACCGATACTTCTCGGAGTACAATTGTACTATAAAAGTCGATACAGTTACTTCGATATCATTATTCTAATAATTGACAGGTCTAATCTGTATTTTCCTATAATACTGTCTCAGCTCTAACATGCGACTGACCCATGTTTACTCGTAAATCAGATGTCGCAAACCTCACTTACTTTTACTAAAAAGCCATTTATACATACTGCATAGACGGTTTTTATACGAAAATCAAAATATCTAAACGATCAATATCGACCCATTTCAACACTAGTTTCAGCAAGTATCGTATCGCCCTGCCATGCTTGTACATCTACTGTATACAGATGATTTTTGCCACCTGAACAGGGTGGCTTATATGCGCCTGCTGTCTCGCCTGCACGGCTACGGTACTCTGCTATCATCTCAATCCCGACCGGCACTTCATAAGTATGTCCGAATACGCGCGGTATATCAGCACGACCCATGCCCTCTGATAGCGCGTAGCTGACAATGCCATGCCCACCTTGTTGCATACGCTTATTACTCACATCGTTATAGACGAATACTAGACTGTCTGCGCCTGCTGGAATGTTGGACACTGTCATACTCGGTGTGGCCGGATTCTTACCACCAAAGTTGAGACACTGTTGGCCTTCAGGTATAGCCTCAGCGTTCCACATCTCATCGTTGAACTCGACATCCATGGCAAAGGTGCTCGTAGATAATGCCAGCGCTGTCAACGTCATCAGCTTTTTGAAAGTGAAGATTTTCATGTTTGTTCCCTTAACAGATTAATAAAAATACAAGCATAAATTTCGTTTGGCTAATTGATGTCGATAATCAACAATAGCTTTATAATAAAGAGTAATCTTTAAGATATTCATAGCTTTTTGTAAATTATTAAGATAGGTCTCATAACCTCACTTATACTAGAATGTGTCGAATACATTAGGGGTATCTTATGAGTAAAAAAATCAGCCTAATATTCCCGCACCAGCTGTTTGCTGATACCTCACTTTGGCAAGATAACTGCTACCTGATTGAAGAAGATTTATACTTCACCCAATTTCCTTTTCATAAACAAAAGCTAGTGCTACATCGTGCCAGTATGAAAGTTTATGAGCAGACGCTGATTGATGCAGGTAAAAGCGTCACTTATATAGACTCCACTCATGAGCATAGCGACTGCCGTCAGCTAATTGCTAGCTTTATAAGTCATAAAAATGAGCCTGACAATGATGAAGCTATTGAAAAAATATACTGTATTGATGTGGTCGATGACTGGCTACGGATGCATATTCAACAAACCATATTAGACGCGGATATCGACTTTGATGTCTCTCCTACACCGATGTTTCTCAATCCTCTACCCGTCTATTGCGACTTCTTTCGCGATAACCGTTTGTTCCATCATGACTTTTATATCGAGCAACGCAAGCGTGAAAAGATACTGGTTGATGACGAAGATGAACCTATCGGTGGAAAATGGTCATTCGATGAGGATAATCGTAAAAAGTACCCCCGTAAACAGACGCCACCCGATGTAACTTTTCCTGAATTAAGTGAGCATTATGAAGAGGCAATAGATTATGTTGAGGATAATTTTAGCAAGCACTATGGTGAGATAAATTCAGATTTTCGTTATCCGACCACTCATGATGAGGCAGAACAGTGGCTAGAGAACTTTCTATCAAAGCGCTTTAAAGACTTTGGTAAATACGAAGATGCGATAGTCGATGACGAGCATATCTTGCATCATAGTCTGCTGACGCCAATGCTTAACACTGGCCTGTTAACCCCGCGACAGGTCATTGAGCGCACGCTTGAGTGTAGCGAAGAGTACGATATCCCTATCAACTCGTTAGAAGGTTTTATTCGTCAGATTATCGGTTGGCGTGAGTTTATGTATGGGCTGTATGAGTCCGTCGGTCGCAAGCAGCGTAGTACTAACTTTTGGGGCTTTACTCGCAAGATACCCAAGAGCTTTTATACCGGTGATACGGGCATCGTGCCTATCGATGACACCATTAAAAAAGTGCTTAAAATAGGTTACGCGCATCATATCGAGCGGCTGATGATATTTGGCAACTTTATGCTGCTGTGTGAATTTGACCCTGATGAAGTCTATCAATGGTTCATGGAGCTGTTTATCGATGCTTATGATTGGGTGATGGTGCCCAACGTTTACGGCATGAGTCAGTTTGCCGATGGCGGGATGGTCGCGACCAAACCCTATATCAGTGGTAGTAACTATATTAATAAAATGAGTAACTATCAGGTCAAATCTAAAAGTGAGTTGTTAGAGTGGGCAGCGATTTGGGATGGGTTGTTTTGGCGATTTATGCAGGTGCATCGTGAGTTCTTTAGTAAAAATCCACGCATCGGTATGCTACTCGCTATGTGGGATAAAATGGATAAAGAGCAACAGCAAGAGCACTTAGATAATGCCGAGCAGTTTTTGGCGAAGCTTGATAAAGAGGATTAGCAAGCGCTTCTAAAGCGATCATTTTACTCTCGTAGGGTGGGTTAGTTTTAGTATATTCTCGCAGAGAATGAAGATAAAACGTAACCCGCCAATGTTAACTGTTATCTAGACTATTTGTCAGATGACGCTTCGCTAACCCACCCTATACAACTGTCTGTTAATAAGTGCTGCATAAAGCTAAACCGCAAACATTACCTTATATGCACTTATCTATAGAGACTAACTATAGTAGTATTTGTATTAATAAAAAATAATAGGATTATTATGTTTACCGAATTTAAGTCCAGTGGAGCGCCGACAAATACTGCGATATCAACGCCAATACCAACGCCAAAAATTATCTTCTTTGATATTGATGATACCTTAAGTCGTAAGGGCGTTATTGCCGAGCATAATAAAGCGACACTAGAGGCATTAGCCAGCAGTGACATTAAGCTAATCATCTCTACAGGACGTTCAAGAGCGATCCTGCCGCCTGATATTTTGGCTTTGCTTGATGCTGACGTACTCGACGCTATTATCTGTATGAATGGGCAATACAGCTTTAATAAAGACGGTATTATCAGTCACTATCCGCTTTCAGACACACAAACCTCCAAAATTGTGCAGCTGTGCCAGACTAGCAAACTCATTCATAAATTTGACTCTGCAACTCATATTGCTTGGTCCGCTGAAAATGAGCGCTTACGTGAGTACAATTCAATCACGCCTAACTCAATTCTTGACCCTGATTATTATAAAACCAATACTGTCTATCAGTGCTCGGTATTCTTTAATAATCAAATCGATAAAATGCAGGACGTTAACTTTGCGCAAGACGAGTTAAAGCTCGTGCATTGGCATACGGTAGGCGCAGATATCTTGCCAGTAGATGCCTCAAAAGCACGTGGAATCTCGGATGTTTGCAAATATTATGATGTAGACGCTAATGACTGTATGGCATTTGGTGACGGCATGAATGATCTTGAGATGTTTGACTTAGTAGGATTTGCAGTGGCGATGGGTGACGCGCAACCTGCCCTAAAAGAGCGCGCCGACTTGGTTACGGGAACGATTGAGGAATATGGTATTCAGGAGGTGCTGGATAAGTTGCAGATAGTGCAAAAGGTTTGATTTTGAGTCTTTTAAACGCCAATCTATAAACAATAGCCCTTGCTGATATTCGGCAAGGGCTATTATTTATCAAGATAATTTTAGAAGTTATCTTGCAGGATAAAAGGTCTCAGAACCTGGCCCGACAGGCAGACCAAATACAAATACCCAAACGCAGAATAATATAACCCAACCAATCAAAAACGCAATAGAATACGGCAACATCATCGCCATCAGTGTGCCGACACCCGTGTTCTTTTTGTAGCGAATAGCTACTGCCATAATCAGACCAAAATAGCTCATCATAGGCGTAATGATGTTAGTGGTCGAATCACCGATACGATATGCCGCTTGGATCATTTCAGGGGCATAGCCTGTGAGCATCAGCATAGGGACGAATATCGGCGCAGTAATAGCCCACTGAGCAGAGGCTGAGCCGAGCATTAAGTTGACCATTGCACAGATTAAGATAAATCCAACTAATAAGAATGGTCCTGTCAGACCAATATCATTGAGGAAAGTTGCGCCTGCTACGGCCATCACTGAGCCAAGGTTTGACCAGTTGAAAAATGCAGTAAACTGCGCGGCAAAGAACACTAAGACAATATAGATACTGAGTGAGCTCATTGCATTGCTCATCGCATCAACAACGTCTTGATTACTTTTTATGCTGCCAGTGATTTTGCCGTAGATATAACCTGGTATCGCAAAAAATACAAAGATAAAGACAACTATACCATTCAAGAAGGGTGACCCTGAGACTAGCCCTGTTTCGGCATTACGCAATACCCCATCAGCGGGTACAACTGTCCACGCGAGCAATAAGCAGAACACCAGCATGCTGACGCCTGCCCATACTAGACCTTTTTTCTCAATCGCGCTGACATGTTCAGCTTTCGTCTCTAGTATAGAAGGATCGTCAGCGTCATTTGGGTTGTATTCCCCTAAGCTTGGCTCAACGATTTTCTCAGTCACAAAATAACCCAGAGCACTGATTAGCACCGTACTTACGACCATAAAGTACCAGTTGGCTTCTGCACCAACGGTATAGGCAGGATCGATAATACGTGCCGCCTCTTGGGTGATTCCTGATAATAAAGGATCGACCGTACCTAGCAATAGATTAGCGCTATAGCCACCCGATACTCCAGCGAATGCTGCTGCGATACCTGCTAGTGGATGTCTACCAAGCGAATGAAATATAACTCCCGCCAGTGGTATCAATACCACATAACCAAGCTCCGCTGCGGTATTCGACATGATACCGGCAAAGACAATGGTAAACGTCACCATCTTTTTGGGTGCGTTTAACACTAGCCCGCGCAATGCGGCTGAAATCATGCCTGAGTATTCTGCAATACCGACCCCCAGTAGCGCCACTAGCACCGTACCTAAAGGCACAAATCCTGTGAAGTTGGTCACTAAGTTTTCAACGATGCGTGCCAGCCCCTCGCCGTTCAACAGGTTTACAACCTGAATAACACCATCTTCGCTACGTCCTTTTGCACCCTCGGGTCGTGGATCAATGACTGAGACACCCAAGTATGAGAATAAGGCTGATAACACCAATAAAAGCACCGACATCCATACGAATAAAATCACAGGATGTGGCAATAAATTACCTAGCCACTCAACGCCCTTCAAAAAACGCTGCATACGTGAGCTTTTAGCTTCTACTTCAAAATTATTGTTGGATGAACTACCATTTGGTGAGCCATTTCCTTGCATAAATCATAATCCCTATCCGATGTTTGACTATTATCAGAACTTAGTAGAATTCTAAGCTCTGAACAAAATTTCGAATTTAATCATAATTTTTAAATAAAAACAAACTATTTTTATGGAATATAGAAACAATTAGTAATAAACAATATTGGTCTAACCGATGCGAAGGCAACTAAGCTATAAAAGTAAAGACCTATATAAATATAGGTCTTTAAAATAAGCGCGTCACTGAGGTTTATCTAATGGATAGTAGCTTTACACTATTGATAATAATACTGAAAGGTTAAGACGCTTTACCTGCGCTCCGTTACCAAATCATAGATCCAACTGCCAAGTTTATACAGACCTACAGCAATCAAAATAAATAGCAAAGCGGCCAGCAAGTAAGCCACGCTGGCATATTGGTCAGCCAGCCCATGGTAAACGCCACACCAAGATAGGTCTCCAGCGGCCAGCTTAATAGTGAGGTATCCATGCCTGTGTTAAAAAACACCATGATAGCGCATAGCCCTATGGCAGCTGTAATAATGCCCGCGATTTTACGATTACTCATATCTTCTCTTTAATATTTTTTTTCTAAAACTATCTTCTTATATAGCTGCTACGGCATGGTCAAACCACCGTCAACCGCGATAGACTGACCCGTAATGGCCGCACTTAAATCTGACGCCATCAGCAATACGGAATTGGCAAAGTCGGCAACCAAAGTCGCTTGACGTAGTGGCGTGGTTGTCGCAATGTAATTAAACACCTCTTCGGTCGTTAAGCTACTAGCGTCCGTCGTCTTGAGCAGTCCACCTGCTAACAGATTCACGCGAATACCGTATTGCCCAAGCTCGCTCGCCAAATTACGGGTTAGACCAATCAGTGCAGATTTGGCGGTGGTATAGTCGTAATAAGTGACCACTGGGTTATAAACGAGATTGGTTGAGATATTGATAATCTTGCCCATTTTCTGGGTTTTCATTTGCGGCAATACCGCTTGAACGGTATTTACTGCGCCTTTGACAATGCCGTCAATCTGCTGCGAGAAGTGCGTCCATTGAACGGTTTCAATGCTAGTGTAGTCTGCGCTTGGATCGAACTGATAACTTGGCAAGGCATTATTCACTAACACATCAATGCGTCCAAAACGCTTGATCACTTCCGCTGCCATCGCCTGCATTTGAGTTAAATCAGACACATCACCACAATAAGCAAAAGCTTGCCCGCCAGCTTTCTCTATATCAGCGACTATCTTGTTCGCAGCAGCTTCACTATTGAGATAATTGACGCAAACACTTGCACCTGCTGCCGCCATTTGCGTAGCGATTTGGGCGCCGAGGCCACGGCTTGCGCCTGTCACGATGACGACTTTATCGGTTAATAATGCTGGAATAGTAGCTTGAGTCTTACTCATTATAATTGTCCTTAATTATAGTTGTGAATAGCTTATGCTTATAATTTATAATATAAAACAGCGCCAATCATAGCATGATTGATAGTTTCGAAATAAATCGACGATACATAGATAAAGATTCTTACCCTTTAAATGTTGCTAGATAATGACCATAAAGATATAAGTTTATTGATTTGTCTTATTTTGGAGAACTTTTTTGACCTTATTTTCTACTGACACCACGACTCGTAGGCTACCCAAGGCCTTAATATGTGCAGCTATTGGCTTAAGTTTAGCTAGCTGTAGCAACTCTAGTGATCCAGCGACAGATGGCGCAGCGGATAGTAATATCACGCTCAATCTGTATAACTGGTCTGAATATATGCCACAAGAGATCCTTGATGGCTTTGAGGATAAGACAGGAATATCGGTTAATTACACGACCTTTGATTCTAACGAAGCGATGTATGCCAAGCTCAAATTATTGGATGATTCGAGCCAGTATGATCTTGCTATTCCCTCGACTTATTATGTCGAAAAGATGGCGAAAGAGGATCTTTTACAAGAATTAGATAAATCTAAACTGAGTAATTTTAAGAATCTAGACACCTCATTTACCAATACTAAAGTCGATCCTGAAAATAAATACTCTATCCCCTATATGTGGGGCAGTACGGGCTTAGCTATTAATGGGGATGAAGTTGATCCTGCTACCGTGAATAGTTGGAATGATCTGTGGCGGCCTGAATATAAAAATCAGGTCATGCTGATGAATGATATGCGTGAAGTATTCGGCATGGCGCTCTTAACCCTTGGCTACTCAGGTAACAGCACTAACCCTGACGAGATCAAAGCCGCTTATGACAAGCTCACTACCTTAATGCCGAATGTCAAAACCTTTAACTCAGATGCCACGCGTATTCCCTATATCGAAGGCGAAACCAATGTCGGTATGACATGGAATGGCGAGGCAGTCATGGCAAATGATGAGGGCTTAACCAGCTTAGTTTATAAATACCCTAGCGAGGGCGCGATACTGTGGATGGACAACTTTGTAATTCCTAAGAACGCCAAAAACGTCGATGCGGCACATCAGTTTATCAACTATCTGTTGCAGCCTGAGAATGCCAAAATCGTTAGTGAAGAGATTGGCTATGCATCACCGAATATAGCGGCACGTGAGCTGATGACCGATGAAGTGCGTAACAACGCTACTATTTACCCCAGTAAAGAGACTTTAGCCAAAGCCGAGTTCCAAGAAGATGTTGGCGACGAAGCGTTGCAAGTGTATCAACAGTATTGGGATATGCTAAAAACGGGACGCTAAGCTTTAATATTGGCAATCAATAGAAAGTAAATATCAAAAAACGCTAACCGTTTATGGTTGGCGTTTTTTATGCTTAATCCGTTATCAGTAGAAGAGCCTTATAGATGCAAATCTGTCTCATGGCCTTGCTCTTTAATACGGCGCTGCTCACGGCGCTGATAGCTAATACCAGACGATGCAAACCACTTGGGTTTAGTCATCTGTAATAAGTCACTCAGCTGTTGTAGCTGTGTTTGCAACGTTTGAGTCAACCAAAAGTAACCTTGCCACTCAAAAGCTAATTGTTGCACGCTAGGGTATTCTGAGACGGCAATACGTGTAATAGGACGAAATACTTCGTCATTTGGGCTACGTAATACAGCAGCGATATGTTGCATCGCTTGCGTTAGCTCGTGTTGATAATGCATAAGCAATACATGATTGTCGTCATCAATGCTAATATTAGCCAAACGTGGTGCCGCAGTGAGTAGCAAGTCGATCGTGCCAATAATATTGCGATGCATGCGCTGAATGGTTTCAAGCTTCTCCTTTTTTATGCCAGATTCACTCGCAGTTGCCGCAATATGTGGACGTACGGCTAAGAGTCGCTTGTTGATCTGCTGCAACTCCGTGACCAACGTTTTATCGACAGGTATACCACTGACCGTAAAAGCAACTGGATTCATGTTCTGTACCGAGTCATCAACCTCTTCATCAGCACTATCAATATGATCACCTACTCCAGCATAGAGATGACTACAAGACTCAAGATTACTCGCCAATAAGAACCGCCACATCAATGTTGATTTCAGTGGCAAAATCAAAGTCGCTGCTACCGCAACCCCAGTACCTAATAGAATATTTAAAGCGCGGTACATACCATCTTGCCCGATACTACTATGACCCAACTCCGAGACAATCATCAGCATGGTAATACCAGTCAATAAACCCGTATAACCGAGATTTCTAATAGCCATATAACCGATAATACCACTAAATATTCCTATAATGGCAAAGTCTATCCATAGCCACGTACCCACGCTGCGACTAAATCCTATAATGCCGATCGCAGCGACGATGCCTAACAGCGTCCCTAAAACTCGCTCTTTAGCCTTAGTATAAATGGCACCTTGAAATTGCAACAACCCCAAGATAATAAAAACGGTAATCGTCGTCCACTCGCCATGAGGAAAGCCACTAATAATATTGACTAAGAGAGCCAGTACAATGGCAATACCCAAACGTATCGCATGTAATATATCGGCGTGCTGATAACGCGCATAAGGCTCAAAAAGGGGTGCCGTCAATTGTTTCCAAACAGTCGTTTTCACGTAAAAGTACTCTTTTTGTCATTAAGATAAATAAAAATATTAGGGTATACAACTACTTTTTAGTTGTCACTTAACCAAAAAATAACGCCTTTTACCTATTAAAAGATAAAAGACGTTACCTGTCTAAATAAAAGCTAGATCAATTATAAAGGTGAATCAATACCCTAGAAACTTAAACTTCTAAATAATCCAAAATACCCTCAGCGGCTTCGCGCCCTTCCCAAATAGCGGTCACTACTAAATCTGAACCACGTACCATGTCGCCACCTGCAAATATCTTTGGGTTTTTGGTCTGGAATTTAAAGGTTTGCACTTCAGGTGCGATCACTAAGCCTGAGCTATTCATCGCTACTTGCTGATTATCGAACCAATCGGCAGGACTAGGACGGAAACCAAAAGCCATAATAACCGCATCGCACGGAATGATCTCCTCAGAGTTAGGGATCGGTTCAGGGCGGCTGCGGCCACGATTATCAGGAGCGCCTAATTGAGTAGTAACCACTTTTACCGCATTGACCTTACCGTTTAAGCCAACAATTTCTATGGGCTGGCGATTGAATAAAAACTCAACCCCTTCTTCACGAGCATTGACCACTTCACGGCGCGAGCCTGGCATATTTTCTTCGTCACGACGATAAGCACAAACCACTTGCTCAGCACCTTGGCGAATACTGGTACGATTACAGTCCATCGCTGTATCACCGCCGCCGAGCACCACTACTTTTTTACCCTTAAAATCAACGTATTCTGTCGGATCTTTTTCCCAGTCATTGCAGCGATTGACGTTTGCAATTAGGAAGTCTAGCGCGTCATGGACTCCTTCAAGCTCTTCACCAGCAAAGCCGCCACGCATATAAGTATAAGCGCCCATACCCATAAATACCGCATCATAATCGCGCATGAGCTCATCGATACTCACGTCAACCCCAATCTCAGTCTCAAGACGGAACTCCATGCCCATGCCTTCAAAGATGACACGGCGATTGCGCATGACGTCTTTTTCCATCTTGAATTCAGGAATACCAAAGGTGAGCAGACCACCAATCTCAGGTCGCTTATCAAATAGTACTGGCTTGACACCATTTCTAACTAAGATATCGGCGCAGCCTAAACCTGCGGGTCCTGCACCGATGATCGCGACTTTTTTATCAGTCCAAACTACCTCTGACATATCGGGACGCCAGCCAAGAGCAAAGGCGGTATCGTTAATGTATTTTTCGACATTACCGATAGTCACCGCACCAAAACCGTCGTTCAGTGTACAAGCGCCTTCACATAGACGATCTTGTGGACAGACACGTCCGCAAACCTCAGGCAGAGTATTCGTACGGTGGCACAGTTCAGCTGCCTGAAATATTTGCCCTTCACTCGCAAGCTTAAGCCAGTTAGGAATGTAATTATGTACAGGACATTTCCATTCACAATATGGATTACCGCACTCAAGGCAGCGATGTGACTGACTAGCCACTGCTTCGCTCTCAAGCGGAGTATAAATCTCCACAAACTCAGTAGCACGAGTGACGACGTCTTTTTTCATCGGTTCAAGTCTGGGTACTTCTAAAAACTGATAGTTATTCTCTAAGCGTTTTGCCATGATGTCATCTCTTATATAGTCAGTTTTAAAGGTCAAATTACTGCGGATCTGCCATCGTTGTTTTCAATAGATTTACGATGCTTGCCGCTTTTGGTTTAACCAAATAAAACTTGCGCACATAATGCTCAAAATCAGCCAATATGGTCTGACCCCATGCGCTATTAGTCTTATCGACATGGTTCTGTATCACCTGCTGTAAGTAGATACGATGCTCTTCGGTCTGCTCACTAGAGATACGATTAAGATCGATCAGCTCATGATTACAGCGATCAAAGAAGTCACCATCCATATCTAGTACATAAGCGAAGCCGCCCGTCATGCCCGCGCCAAAGTTAAGGCCTGTACGTCCAAGGATAGTGACAATACCACCTGTCATATACTCACAGCAGTGATCGCCTGTACCTTCAACAACGACTTGGGCGCCTGAGTTTCTTACCCCGAAACGCTCACCTGCGGTACCCGCTGCATAGAGCTTACCGCCAGTAGCGCCGTATAGACAAGTATTACCTATAATAGCGGTCTCATGAGCGACAAAGCTTGAATCCTTTGGTGGATAGATGACAATCTCGCCACCTGCCATGCCTTTACCAACGTAGTCATTGGCATCGCCCTCAAGCTCAATGTTTAGCCCACCTGCGTTCCAAACGCCTAGACTTTGACCTGCAGTACCTGTCAGATGCAAATTAATCGGCATATCGCTCATGCCCAGATTACCCCATAACTGGGCAATCTCACCTGAGATACGTGCACCGATAGAGCGATCGCAGTTGCCAATCGAATAGCTATAGTCGCCGCCCTGACCTTTACGAATGCTAAGACCCATATCGTTGATCATTTGCTCAGCGAGTAGACCTTTATCGAACGGCTCATTACGCTCTACTTGACAAGTTTGCGGCTTACCGCTAGCGGCAGGATGACTAAATAATAGCGGCGACAAATCCAAATGCTGCTGTTTAGCTGTAGTGCCCTCTAATACTTCAAGCAGGTCAGTACGACCAACCAGCTCCTCCATACTACGCACCCCTAAAGCGGCAAGCCATTCACGAGTTTCGGTCGCCACAAACTTAAAGAAGTTAATCAGCATTTCAGCTTCACCGATATAGTGCTCATCGCGTAATTCAGCTTTTTGAGTGGCAACCCCTGTTGGACAGTTGTTGAGATGACAGATACGCAAATATTTACAGCCAACCGCGATCATCGGTGTCGTACCGAAGCCGAAGCTCTCAGCTCCTAAGATCGCCGCTTTTACCACATCAAGGCCAGTTTTGAGGCCACCATCGGTCTGCACGCGTACTTTATCGCGCAGGCCATTGACTCGTAGCGACTGATGAGTCTCAGCCAGTCCAAGCTCCCATGGCGAACCGGCATGATGAATCGAAGATAACGGCGATGCTGCTGTACCACCATCATAGCCTGAAATAGTGATCAGATCAGCATAAGCTTTTGCCACTCCCGTAGCGATAGTGCCAACCCCTGGACGCGAAACTAGCTTGACTGACACTAGGGCATCAGGATTGACTTGTTTAAGATCAAAAATCAGCTGCGCTAAATCTTCGATAGAGTAAATATCATGATGCGGCGGCGGTGAAATCAGAGTTACCCCTGGTACTGAGTAACGCAAACGGGCAATCAACGCATTGACCTTACCACCTGGCAATTGACCACCCTCACCTGGTTTTGCCCCTTGTGCAACTTTAATCTGCATGACTTCTGCTGAACGAAGATAAGCAGGTGTCACTCCAAAGCGACCAGAAGCGACTTGCTTAATTTTAGAGTTACGTAGCGTGCCGTAACGTACAGGGTCTTCCCCGCCCTCACCTGAGTTTGAGCGCCCGCCAATGGTATTCATCGCCATAGCGATTGATTCGTGCGCTTCAGGAGATAAAGCGCCAAGCGACATGCCAGCAGAGTCAAAGCGTTTGAGTATCTTGGTCATATCTTCGACGTCATCGACAGCGATAGGATTATCGGTCTTAAGCGCTAACAAATCACGTAAAGTTGCAATCGGACGACTATTGACGATATTGGCATAGTTACGATAGTTCTCGTAGTCGCCTGTACGTACGGCGGTATGCAAGCTGTTAATCACGTCTGGATTAAAGGCATGATATTCTTTATTAAAGACAAACTTCAATAATCCACCTTGATCGAGGGGCATACGGCGTTTATAGGCATTGGCAGCTAGCTGCGCTTGGTCTGCTGCTAAATCAGCAAAGGTTGCGCCTTTAATCCGACTTTGCACACCCTTAAAGCAAAGATTGACCACTTCCTCAGACAAGCCAACCGCTTCAAACAACTGTGCACCGCGATAAGAGACGATCGTTGAGATGCCCATCTTTGATAGAATTTTTAATAATCCCTTATCCAAGCCCTTACGGAAGTTAACCCGTGCTTGAATCGGATCGCCCAGTAGCTCACCAGTAGCGACTAAGTCATCAATAACGTCATAAGCTAAATAAGGATAGACGCAAGTTGCGCCAAAGCCGATTAGCACCGCTACTTGATGAGAATCACGCGCCAGACCTGTCTCAATAATTAAGTTAGCATCGGTACGAATGCCCTGTGCGATTAGATAATGATGCACTGCACCTGTAACCATAATAGCGTTGGCAGGTACTTTATCAGCGCTGATGTCTTTATCAGAGAGTACGATCAGCGTTTGACCTGCACGAATAGCGCTAGCCACTTGCTCGCAAATAGTAGTAATAGCTTCTGATAACTCTAAATTTAAATCATAATTTAGGTTAATACGAGCGATCCCAAAGGCAGGATCATCAAGGTTCTCAATCTGCTGCATTTTGCTAGCTGATAGTACAGGCGAGGATAAAATAATACGATGCGCGTCCATGGCCGTAGGCGCAAATATATTAGTCTGCGCACCAAGACAAGTCTGTAGCGACATGACGATAGATTCACGTAGCGGATCAATCGGTGGATTGGTCACCTGCGCAAACTGCTGACGGAAAAAGTCACCAACATGACGTATTTGCTGTGACAAGACCGCCATCGGCGTATCATCACCCATCGAGCCGACGGGCTCTTGACCGTTTTCGGCATTGGGGCGAATGATTTCGGTACGCTCTTCGTTAGTGACGTGATACATCTTTTGTAATGTTTTAAGAGGTATTCCACGACACGCCTGTGCGGCGATTTGCTCTTCAATGCGTTCATCATCACGAATACGTGTAGCCTGCTCACGTAACCATTTACGATACGGATGCGCTTTTTTGAGTAGCGTTGCTATGGTTTTATTATCCATAACTTGCCCTGTCAAAGTATCAATCACTAGCATCTGACCCGGTCCAACTCGACCTTTTGCCAGCACATCTTTTGGCGCATAGTCCCACACACCAATTTCAGAGGCTACCGTGATATAACCGTTCTTAGTGGTGACCCAACGCGAGGGGCGCAAACCATTACGATCGAGCATACAGACGGCATAGCGACCATCTTGAATGACCAGACCTGCTGGACCATCCCACGCCTCCATATGCTGCGAGTAAAACTCATAAAACGCGCGCAGATCCATGTCCATACTATCGACATTTTGCCATGCTGGCGGCACTAGAATTGACATCGAATGAAACAGGCTCATACCGCCCGACATCAGTACCTCAAGCATGTTATCTAAGCTTGATGAGTCTGAACCGGTGCTATTGACCAGAGGTGTCAGCTCACTTAGATTCGGCAGTTTAGCTGATTTAAGCTTCGGCGTACGCGCCTCAGCCCAATTGCGGTTACCGGTAATCGTGTTCAACTCACCATTATGCGCCAGATAGCGAAATGGCTGAGCTAATGGCCAACGCGGTAAGGTGTTAGTCGAGAAGCGTTGATGGAACACTACAATATGTGAGGCCAAACGCTCATCTTTTAAATCCGTAAAGAACGCTGGCAAGTCTGACGGCATCACCAGACCTTTGTAGATGATGGTCTGACAGTTTAATGAACAAACATAAAATAGTTCATCATTCGTCAGACGTTGCTCGGCTTTTTTGCGCGCGATAAATAGCTTACGGTTAAAGTCATCAGCATTTAAGTCATCTGGTGCATTAACAAATATCTGCTTAAAACCAGGTAAAGTCTCACGCCCGATCTCACCAACTATATCGAGATTAACAGGCACATCACGCCAGCCTGCAACCGTCAAATCTTGCGCGATGATTTCCTCGCTTAAGATTTGCTCGCTATGCTCAGCTTGGTCTTTATCTAAGTTAACAAATACCATGCCAACGGCGAAGTTATCAGTAATGGCGAGGTGCTGCTCACTTGCGATAGCTGCAAAAAAGCTCTTAGGCGTCGCTAGCAGTAAACCACAGCCGTCACCCGTCTTACCATCAGCGGCGACACCGCCACGATGCGTCATACAGCTCAAGCTGTGAATAGCAGTTTTGACTAAGTCATGGCTGGCTTGTCCCTCAATATGAGCGATTAAACCAAAACCACAGTTATCAGAAAAGTCATCTGGAGTGGCCAGATGAGTGTGCGAGGAAATCATTGACATGGCTAATCCTTTTTAATGAGCAAGTAGCGTACGATCCAATGCAGATCATACGCTCTATTACGCAGGCAGAACGGGCTAATACTTAATATTCCAATAAGCGGATTAATAGATGGTGAGATGAGCAGTGATATGCTATTTTACTATATTGACAAAAATACTTGTCAACTATTCATCTGATTAAGAGATAAACTACCTTGCAACAATGGCTTGAGAACTAATAGCTTATTTTATGCCTTTATATATAACAAATCGCTTGTTGCCGTAAGAACTTATTGCAGCAAAAGCTAGGCGATTATGGGCAGTCAACTCTCAAAACTCAGTTATTTGCCAATCGCTAAATATAGATATTAGACGCTCCATATTTGAGCGTCCCAGTGGCCCAAATAAAGGGTATTAGAAGAAAAGAGATGTCTTATGCAAAAGCTTTACTCAAGTTTGCAAGTGACAGCGCTTAAAAACGTTAAGGTATAGCGAAATATTATAAAACAGCTACATTAACCGTAATTTACGATAACTATACAGAGCGTCGCCTAAAGTTATATTAGTGAATGAGAGCAAAAAAATCCAGTCTTTTCTATAAACTGTGCTGATTTTATACTCTGTCCCAAGATTAGGGTAACATGGCAAACTTGTGCAAGCACTATATTTGATAGGTTTAGCGAGTTTAGCATTGTCAATCGTATTCTTGGGTTTGCTATTAGTTATAAAATAAAATTAGATGGATAGGGGCTGTATAAAAAAATCTCAATCACCAGTTAGCGATTGAGATTTTTGGCTATGGAAAATCACTATTAACCATAGCTTTAATAAAGATTGATAAATAAAAAATAAATAAATAGCAGCTAATTAAGAGAATTACTCACTTTTCTCCTCTATTAGCTCTTTCATGCTATCAGTATTGTTTTTGCTACCGGCTTTATCCGTATTTGCTACTGGCTTTTTAGGACTACTCTCTTGCGGTTTACTCGGGTTAGTCGCTGAGCTTGGCGGTTTGGGTGTGGCAACTACTGGCGGTTTTTTCACCTCTTGCTTAGCAGGCGGCACATCGTTTTCAGATGATAAGATGCGCTCTTCATTGACGGTTAAAGTCTCCGAATTGTCGTTTGACTGGCGAATACTTTCCGCATTATTATTGTTGTTATTACTATTATTAGTAGATGTTTGGCTGGCAGTAGTAGCACTGTCATCGCTGTTGTCCTTAACAATGACTGGCGCTCTTTGACGAACGGGCACTTCACGCTTTGTAGGCTTGAGCTTGACGGATCGGGTGCGTTTAGTGCTCAGATCCTTGATAGGCTGCGGACGCTCATAATTGTCTATGATACTGACGTAACGATTGACCTCTTCAGGTAATACCCGTACATCAGCAGGCAGGCCAAAATCTATCAGCTTTGCGCCACCTACCGCCTCTTGTGGACTACTCATGAGACCATACGTGAGCATATAACGTATCTTATTGTCCTCATCACGATAGCGAAAATAGGCAAATTTCTTGCGATCTTTGCGCCCTTCTAAATAGCTGACGATGACATCGTTCTCAGCCACATTCATCACTTGCACGGTCCATTTACCTTTATTGGCAAGCAAGTAGCCTTTGTCTTTGAACTCATCAGGATAATTGCGTAGATCACGTACGGTATCTTCGAAGTTAATCGGTTGTACATCAGCATCAAGCTCGTGTAATGACTCAATAGATAGCGGTTGCTCAAGCTCGCTGGCGGTGACTTGCGGCGTGGCGATAGGCGCGTTTTCAATCTTGGCACCAATTGCAGGCGTTTGGCTGGCCATCCAAACCAAAGCAGTTACCACTCCTAGTAGTAATGTCACCATCAACCAAATTAATGCTTGGCGACGATATGACTTACTATTAGAGCGAGTCGTTGAGCTCGAGTGGGCCATGAGAATTTCCTTGAAAAGGTATAAAAGGCAACTTTAAAATAGCTTTATTATAAGCCAGCATTCATTAATGCTGTTGTGACAATACGTCAGTAAGCAGTTGATTATCGAAGTCAGTAGTCAATACCGCTTTACCTAGTGATTTTAACAAAATAAGACGGATTTGTCCTTGTTTGACTTTTTTATCATGCCCCATCAGGCTAAGCGCAGTCTCTAGTGCTATAGGCGGTGGTGTAATCGGTAGATTGGCCAAGATCAATACTCGCTTTACGCGTGCTACATCTGCATCGCTTATCCAGCCAAGCTTATGTGATAGTTGAGCAGCTTGCACCATACCTGCTGCCACCGCCTCACCATGTAACCACTTGCCATAGCCCTCATGGGTCTCAATGACATGACCAAAGGTATGACCAAAGTTCAATATGGCTCTTATCCCCGATTCGCGCTCATCTTGCGCCACGATGTCGGCTTTATACTGGCAGCAGCGCTTTACCGCTATAGCTAATACTTCCAAATCTAGCGCTATCATCGCAGGCAGATTATCCTCAAGCCAGCTTAAAAACTCAATATCCATAATAAGCGCGTACTTGATCACCTCAGCTAGCCCTGCCGAGAGCTCGCGGGCTGGCAAAGTTTGCAAAGTATTCATATCTGCCAGCACCATCTGCGGCTGCCAAAATGCACCAATCATGTTTTTGCCTTGGCGGTGATTGATACCTGTTTTACCACCGACACTTGAATCTACTTGTGATAACAGCGTCGTTGGTATTTGGATAAAATTGACCCCGCGCATAAAGCTGGCGGCCGCAAAACCCGTCATATCGCCGATCACTCCACCACCAAGTGCGATCAAGGTTACATCACGATTGAAGTGCTGCGCCATAAGCACGTCATATATTTTATTGATGCTGGACTGATTCTTATACTGCTCACCATCAGGCAAAATACAGACTGCAACTGTAAACTGAGTCTCTAGCTGTGCTTGCAGTCTTGCTAGATATAGTGGCGCTACCGTATCATTAGTGACGATCAATACTTGCCTAGCGCTAATAAAAGGAGTGATTTGCGCTGCCATGTCGCCTATATCCGTAGCGTTTTGCGCAGTGATGACTATCGGGTAATCATGACTTTGAGTATGTACACTTAAGCTATCATCAACCAAATTGGGGCTCATGTTATACTCCTAGTATTCTATTGTCTGCAAAGGTAAATATTTACCTTACTATTTTTTTGACACAAAACCAATATTGATACTATTGTCAATATTGGTATCTATATCTGTATTTATACCAGCCTTAGCATCGGCAATAGAGGCTAAAACTTCCGCCCCATTTTCACTAAAAAAAATCTCCAGCTGTCGCAATAATTGATTGACCATATACCGTGGATAAGTATGACCTGTAGGCATAATAATATGCGCGATTTGCCGGTATAAGGGATCACGTATTAGGTAGAGATTTTGTAATATTTGGCGAGGATTGGGCTGTTGCAATAGCGGTCGCGACTTATCTTTTGCAGTACGTATCATCTGCACATCGACTGAGGCATTTAAATACACGACGACGCCGCGCTCATGCAAAAACTTTCTATTTTCAGCAGATATAACGGCGCCGCCGCCCGTTGCAAGGACGATTTGACTGTGCCGAGTTAGCTCATCGATAGCTCGAGTTTCGCGTACTCTAAACCCAGCTTCCCCTTCTTTAGCAAATATCCAAGCAATATCAGCGCCTGTCTGCGATTCGATATACCAGTCACTATCTACAAACTCGCGACTCAGCTGTTTGGCAAGCAGTCGACCTATCGTCGTTTTCCCCGATCCCATCGGCCCTACTAAGAATACCGAAGGTAACTCCTTCAACATAATACTCACTCAGATAAATTAGCTATGATACAACGTCAGTAATATTCTGGCTAGTGATGTAATTCACTATTCACGATAAAAGCCTGTACGCGATAAAAGCTTACTCACGATAAAAATCGCTATTACACCTCAAGCCCATCTATATTTCTTAGATTAACACATGAAGTGCAATATCAAATGCGAGGTGAAAAAAAGACCTAGATGCGCTAGCATCAAAGTCTTTATCCACCGACCAAAGTGAGATTGCAACCATGAACTATACACATCTAAGCCTAGGAGAACGATACCAGATTTATGCCCTTATAGGGGCAGAACATAGTATTAAATTTATAGCTGACACATTAGGAAGAAGTCCTAGCACCATATCAAGAGAGATCAGACGCAATAAAAGCCTTCGAGGTTACCGAGCTAATCATGCTAATAACAAGGCTTGTGACAGACGCTCTAACAATGCTTTCACTATCATCGCTGATGTATGGGATTGGGTCACAGACAAGCTAAAAGACAGCTGGAGTCCTGAACAAATAGCCGGAGTTCATGGTGGTATTAGTCACATGAGCATCTATCGCTATATCTGGAGGGACAAGAGACAAGGCGGCAGGTTATGGCAGTATCTCAGACGCAAAGCCAAACCTTACCGTAAGCGACTAACGGCTGAGACCCGAGGCCGTATCAACGACAGAGTCTCGATTCATGAGCGCCCTTGTATTGTGGAAGAACGATCACGTATTGGTGACTGGGAAGCGGATACCGTTATCGGTCAGCATCACAAGCAAGCGATTGTAACGCTCGTTGAACGTAAAACAGGACTGCTTAAAATGAAGCGTGTGGGTCATAAAACGGCACAGCAAGTATCAGAGGCAATGATAGGTATCCTAAAGCCAGTGAAGTTACAGGTTAAGACCATTACCTCTGACAATGGTAAAGAGTTTGCTCAGCATAAGAAGGTGAAACAAAAGCTCTTTAGCGCTTTCTTCTTTGCCGATGCTTATGCGTCATGGCAGCGAGGAACCAACGAGAATACTAACGGCTTAATCAGAGAGTTCTTGCCTAAGGGTTGTGACTTTAGACAAGTCTCTGATAATGAGATACAGGACATTGAGAATAAACTAAACAACAGACCAAGAAAACGCTTAGGGTTTAAAACGCCTATGCAGGCGTTCTATAATATTAATTAGCGTTGCACTTGGTGTGTTAATCTAAGTTTTATAAAAATTTCCCATAAAAAAACAAGCCGTTAAGCTTGCTTCGTTATGTCACTTTATAGCTAGTTTATTCTAAACGGCTTATGCCATCGTTGACTAATCTAGTGGTAATGAAGATCAGTAGCTCTTCTTTATTGTTGCTGCGTACATCACGGCGGAAAGCACGACCAATATAAGGTAAATCGCCTAAGAACGGGACTTTGGTTACCTCATTATTAGTACGGTTTTTGAATACACCGCCCAATACAATAGTTTGTCCATCTTCAACAATGACATTGGTTGAGATGGAGTCCTCAGAGATAGCAACCTGATTATTAATAATGGTCGGCGTGCCGTTAGTAATCAAGAGTTGCAGACCAATTTTGCCGTCAGGGGTGATATTTGGTGTGGCCTCAAGACTTAAAGCAGCCTCTCTAAAGCTAGTCGTCGTTGCCCCACTGGCGGCCGCCTCTTGATAAGGTATCTGCGTACCTGATGAGACTTTTGCCGTTTGTTTATCGGCAGTCAAAATCTTCGGTGTTGAGATGACTTCACCGCGATTATCGGCTTGCAGGGCTGAGAGCTCAAGATCTAACATCAAGTCTGAGATACCAAGTAAACCAAAAGCAATACTACCAGCAGGGTTACTGACGCCTAGATCAACGTTTAAGTTGTCAGGACGACTGATGTTATAAGAGGGATAAGAGACCGTTTGACCATTAACTGTGGTCGTCTCAATATCGAAATCTTTAAGATCGGCAAGCGTCTGCTGACTGCCACCAACTAGCAAGTTACGGTTATTAGCCGCACCATTTGATAATATGCCCCAGCTTACGCCAATCTCTTTACTAAAGGTGTCTGTAGCGCTAACGATACGGGCTTCAATCATCACCTGACGTACTGGAATGTCGATCTTGCCTATGAGTTTACGAATGTTTTCGATACTATCGGCGACATCTTGAATAATCAAAGTATTGGTACGCTTATCAATCGTTACCGTACCACGATTAGATAATAACGTATTATTATCCTGACTATTTAAATTGTTGTTAGTGCTACCTAAGCCACCATTACCAGAGGGACCACTACCATCAGAGATCAACGTTAGCACATCCTCAGCGCGGGCATAGCTTAGACGAATGTATTCCGTTCTCAGTGGTGAAAAGGCTTCGACAGCTTGTTGCGCTGCAAGCTCCTGTGCTTCTTGTTCTGCAAGCTCAGTCGCAGGAGCGACTAAGATCACATTACCGTTTTCACGCTTGCCTAAATTTTTACTTTTGAGGATAATGTCTAATGCCTGATCCCAAGGTACGTTAATCAGACGCAAAGTAATATTGCCAGCGACTGAGTCACTTGCGACAACGTTCAACTCCGTAAACTGCGCTAAGATATCGAGCACACTACGAATCTCAACATCTTGGAATTCCATAGATAGCGCTTCACCAGTATAGACTCTCTCCTCAAGCGTAGGCTCAGTCAATAATTCAGGTTTGCTAATTGTTATATTAAGCTGGTTACCTGATTGATAAGCTTGATACTCATAATCACCATTCATATTAATAGTGATAACACCATTTTGACCTTGGTTTTTGGTATCAATACCCGCCACTAGACCGCTATTGACATTAAGACGTCGTAGCAAATTTCTTGGGACAGTACTACCAGTCATACGTACGATCAGCTTATTACCTTGACGCTGTACATCGATAGGAATGGCTTCATTGACTAAAGCAATACTAATATTACCACCACCATCACCGCCTGCTGCAAAATTCAGTGCGCTTAAACCATCATAGCTGTACTGCTGGGCAACTTGAGTAGCGGCAAGCCTAGGGTCTAGTAACGGGTTGACTCGCACGATCATCGTATCAGCGGGTACGGTATTAGCATTGACTCGTACTTGAGTGTTGTTAGTAGTAGTGCCAGCAATAATAGGCGTACTAGGCACGACCTCAACGCTAGTCTCAATAATAGGGGTGACAACAGGATTGGTTACTAGAGTATCAACTCCGCGGACAGGTGTTACCGTATTCACAGGTATTACAGTCCTAATAGGATCTACAATCGCTACGGCTTGATTAGGCTCGGTAATAGTTAACAATAAATCATTACCACTTACGACAGTTGTATAGTTACCGGTTTGCTTTAGGCCCACAATCATCCTTGTGGTACTGTCATTATTAAGCGTTGTAATCTCGTTAACCATGCCAATATTATAATCGGTAAAGCGGCTGGCAAGGCCGTTTTGTACTTGCTCAAAGTCTAATACCAAACGACTAGGATCATCCAACTGATAAGCAGCTGGCAAAACAGGCGCCTCGCCAAAGCCTAAACGTAACTGAGTCACTGTAGGCGCTGTTTGTACCACTGATACGCTGTTAATGCGCGGCTCAGCATAAACATTGCTGCTGATCGCCATCATGCTGACTGCCAGTACTGGCATGACAAAGCTACAGGTAGAGATCGCAAGGCTCGTGGATACGCGGTTACTCATGCTCTTTACCTTAGTATTGCGTGATGTCATTATTCATTCCTCAAAAAAAACGCCTACTTAGTTTATAGGAGAAACCAGCGACTGTGGTTTTTCAACAAATCCAGCACGGCTATCAGGCACAATTTCAATCAAATTAATCTGGGTTGGCGTAATCTCAACAATGCGACCATCGTTCAAGCCAATATAATCCCCAACTTTAACGTTGGCAATAGAGCCATCAGGACGCTGTATGAGCGCATACTGCTGACCCTCAGGAGATACCAGTACTCCACGAAAAGTCATTTGCGCCAGCTCATACTGCTCCAAAGGCTCTTTGACACGAGTGACATCAGGACGTATACCATCAATAGCCGAAGTAGCACCCTGCACATTAACTAAGCTTGGGGGTAGAAATGGGCTACGTAGCAAGTTAGCGCCGTAGACAAAATCCTCAACCAACTGTGGTGGTGGTGGCGGTTCAATAGGCTGAGACATCTCATTGCGAATATTATCCATCGCTTGCGCAGCCATACCGACACGGTCACTACAACCTGTCATCCCTAACACTATAATGCTTAGCGCGGTCAACATAGGTGCTTGCTTTATACTAGTACAGCATTGCCTAATATCTAGTTGCTTAAGTTTCATTAGTTGCTCTCCTCAGCCACATCAGCTGGGTCTTTTTCCACTATTTCTTTTGAGCGATAAGTTTTGGTTTGTAGTACTAAGTTTAGCTCAGGAATAGCCTCTAAAGTCGGCTGCGGATTACTAACCTCAAAATCGTGCATCGTAATAATACGGGGCAAAGCGGCAAGTCCACTCAAGAAGCTACCGAACTGATGATACTCACCTAAAGCGGCAATTCGAATCGGCTGTTCAATAAAGAACTCATTTTCAATTTCAGGCTCAACAGAGATATCCTGAAAGCGAATATTACTCCCGACACCCGTCATATTAATGCCCTCTACTAGCTCTGATACCCGAGTTTCTTTAGGCAGTTGATCTAATAGGGTTTTGAACTCAATCTCCATTTGAGCCACTTGAATTTTATAGGCTTGCAGGTGGCGTGCGCGTGATTCTTTTTTTCGATAACTATCCAGTAATACTTGCTGTTCACTCTCCGACGCTTTAATCTCATCTATTTTATTACTAATAGGTAATGCCCAAGCTAAGGCTGCAATAAAAGCCACAATAAACACTAACACTGTGACTTTGACAGCAACAGGCCAGCTACCGTAGTTTTCAGTATCTAAGGACTCAAAGCTACGACGGAAATCTGTAAAATTAAAGCCGGGGCTTACAGGCTTTGCGCCACTATTATTTTGTTTTTTTAATCGTAACTTTTTGCGGGTAAGCTTCATGGGTTACCTCCAGTTTCAGCGGTAACGGTTGCAGTTGAGACTGGTGCAGAGCTTACAGACTGTGCTTGAGTGGTGATCACAAACTGCACATAACTGTCTTCAGGATAGACAGGTCGAGGCGCCTCGCCGGTCGTCACCGTAGTATTAAGCTCAGGTGTGGGTTGATAAGCGGTGATGTTTTGCTGAATATTACGTACCGCTGAGTTGCCCATCCAACTGCTACTATCCAAATTACGAATCAAGCTTGATACTACGTTAGGATTATCAGCCAACCCTGTTAAGGTAATCAAATCGCCTTCGCGTTTTAAATTATTCAGATACAGTGCGGGTGGAATAGCCTTAGCGATATCATCCCATAGGCGTACAGGCACTGGACGACGACCCTGCAAATCCTGAATAACCGACATACGCGAAATAATATCCGCGCGGCGTTGCTCCAAACTGTCGATCTCAACTAGAGCGGCATCTAAGCGATTATTCTCTTGGGTGATTAGCGCATTAGCATCGCGCTGCTCTTCAAGCTCATTATTGAAATAGCTCCAAGTTGCCAGTGCTGCTATTAAAGCTAATAGCGTGACTGCCGCCACTAAAGTAATGAACTCTTTGTTGCGACGCAGGCGCTCCTCAGCACGCCATGGCAATAGATTAATAGTTGGCATCAGTCAAAGCTCCTTAAAGACAGACCACATGCTGCCATCAAACTTGGAGCATCAACAGCCAGCTGCTCGCTGTCTATAAAGGGATCTATGGTCATATTAATAAAAGGATTGGCAACGCTCACGGGTACACCAAGTCTTTGTTGTACCATGCCATATAGCCCAGGAATAGAGCTACTACCCCCTGCAAGCACGACGTGATCTACATTATTATATTGACTAGAAGAGAAGTAAAACTGTAGCGAACGATTTATCTGTTGGATAACGTTTTCCATAAATGGCGTTAGAATCTCTAGGTAATAATCATCTGGTAAAGTGTGCTCACGCTTATTAATAGTTGCCTCTTCAAACGATAAGCCGTAGCGATTTTGAATAGCCTCCGTCAGCTGCATACCACCAAATAACTGCTCACGGCTATAGACAAACTCGCCATTTTTGGCAATATATAAAGTCGTCTGATTATGGCCAATATCGATCAGAGCCACCAATTCAGGTATACCTGGTAAGCTGTCTACCATGAGACCAAAAGCCCGCTCTATGGCATGCGACTCAATATCCATAATTTTGGTTTCAAGACCACCAAAAGCTAGTGCATCAACACGTTGATCAACGTTTTCTGAGCGTGAGGCGGCAAGCAGCACTTGTACTAATTTGTCATCAACTATTGAGGGACCAAGCACTTCAAAATCTAGATTCACCTCTTCCAAGGGGTAAGGAATATACTGATCAGCATCTAGCCGTATTTGTGCTTCACGCTCAACATCGGTAAGCGCGACATCCATATCAATAATCTTAGTAATAACTGCTGAGCCTGCAACAGAGGTTGCTGCTTGACTACCTGCTACTTGCCCACGCTTGACTACTCTAGCAACCGACTCACCTACAATTTCAGTATCAACAATTATTTTATCAACGACTGCGCCCACAGGTAATGCTTCTACTGCATAAGACTTCAGGTGAAAAAGGCCTTGCTGACGTTGGATATTTACCATCTTTACAGAAGTAGAACTAATGTCCAGTCCTATTAGATGTCGACTCTTAGAAGAGAATAGCCTCACAAATTCTACACCTTATATAAAATTTACGTTCTGACAGTTGTTCGTGACATTCGACTACAATACTTTACTTAACTCTTACTATCAAGCGAATATAGATGGGCGGAAAGTAATTTACACATTTATTATGCCTTAGACATTTTGTTCAAGGTATAATAAAGTATTTATAGCAAAATTTAACCGATAAGTCTTCTTATGACCACAAAAAATGCCTCTGCTCGTCTTCTCCGCTTTTTCGTAGGGCTTTTTATTGCCTGTCTTGCGTTAGCGGTCATCTTGACACTGGCTGTACCTATCGGTTTTTATGGTATGGCAATGTACCTATCGCCCACCCTGCCAAGCTTGCAAGAGATTAAGACAGCCAGCCTAGAGATGCCGTTACAGATCTATAGTAGCGATGATAAATTAATCGGCCAGTACGGCAATCGTTTATCTTTACCTGTTAAATATGATGAAATTCCAGAAAATCTGACTAATGCTTTTCTAGCAGCCGAAGACGCTTCGTTTTTTCAACATAGTGGTATCAGTATAAAAGGTCTTGGACGAGCCGTCACCGAAGTGGTCACTGATGATGAAGGTCAAACAGGTGGTTCTACTATCACTATGCAAGTTGCAAAAAACTACTTTTTAAGCTCTGAGCGTACTTTAAACCGAAAATTGACTGAGCTGTTTTTGGCACGAAAAATGGAGGATGAGCTCAGTAAGGATGAGATTCTAACCTTATATGTCAACAAAATTTATTTAGGTGAGGGCGCTTACGGCATTCGTGCAGCCGCTAGAAAATACTATAGTAAATCCCTAGATAATCTTAATATCGCTGAAATGGCAATGCTAGCAGGCCTGCCAAAAGCGCCATCGAAGTATAATCCAGTAGCGAACCCAAGTCGAGCACTTACTCGACGCAACTGGATTATTGGTCGGATGTATGAGCTGAACTATATTAATAAAGCTCAACGTGATGAAGCCGTAAGCTCGCCTATTAACCTCAATCTTTATCAAGAAAAGCTCGATGTCAATATGCCTTATTTGGCAGAGATGACACGGTATGCTTTGGTTAGTCGCTATGGTGAACAGGTTGTTAATGGCGGGTGGCGGGTGCGTCTTACGGTTGATAGTCAAGCACAAATAGATGCAGAAAAAGCAGTGTTAAAAGGTTTAATTGATTATGATCATCGTCATGGCTGGCGTGGAGCCGAAGCGAACGATGAACCATTAGAGAACTTCAGTCGTTACAGCAATATGTCGCCTGCTAAAGTTACTAAGGTCAGTTCTCGAAGCTTCGATGCGCTCATGTTGTCTGGCGAGACTGTCACCGTTAACTGGTCAGGTATGCGCTGGGCACGTAAATACATCTCTGCCGATCGCTTTGGTAATTCGCCAAGCAACGCGGCGCAAATCGTTAATGAAGACGATATTATTCGTCTGGTTCCAACCGATAGCGGTAATTGGCAATTGGCGCAAATACCTGACGTACAAGGCAGCTTAGTCTCCTTAGATCCTGAAACAGGTGCGGTCAACGCTCTAGTGGGTGGATTTGATTTTAATCACAGTAAGTTCAACCGTGCGGTACAAGGTTGGCGTCAGCCTGGCTCGACTATTAAGCCTTTAGTCTATACCGCAGCTTTAGAAAAAGGCTACCGTCCTGACAGTATAGTCTCTGATCAACCTATCCAAGTGGGCGATTGGAAACCCAAAAACTCAGATGGGCGCTTTTTGGGCGATATCACTTTACGCCGTGGGCTTTATTTATCACGTAACTTAGTTTCCATTCGTCTATTGCAAGCTATAGGTATCTCAGATGCCCGTAATCTGCTAGATCAATTCGGTTTAGACAAAGAAAAACTACCGACTACTTTGTCGCTCGCGCTTGGTGCAGGTCAAGCCACTACTTTGCAGATGGCTACTGCCTACGCCACCTTTGCTAACGGTGGACATCGTGTTCAGCCCTACTTTATTGAGCAGATATATAATTACGATAATAAGCTACTGTTTCAAGCCAACCCACAACGAGCTTGTGCCTTATGCTTTAATGAGCAGCTTGAAGAAGCAAACCTTGAACTCGTAGAGAACTATAATAAAACAGATGAAGAAATAGCTGCCAATGATGATAGCGCAACAGACGAAAATAATTTAGAAGTCACAACAGATGCAGCGACGGAGCCTACAACAGTCAAACCTATCGATTTAAGTATTTATAATGCGACTCCTGATGCTGATCGTCTCAAAGCACCAGTAATACAGTATGTTACAGCGACTCAAGCACCACGTATTCTACAACCAAGGGTTGCTTTTGAGATGGCGAATATCTTACGTGATGTGGTACAGCGCGGTACTGCGGTTCGAGCTCGCTCTCTTGGCCGTGATGATATCGGTGGTAAAACAGGTACTACCAATGAAGCTAAAGATGCTTGGTTTGCAGGCTTTCATCCGACCAACGCTACCATTGTATGGATGGGTTTCGATCAGCCCTCAACGCTAGGTCGACGCGAATATGGCGGTGTAGCAGCCCTGCCCGTTTGGGTGGACTTTATGCGCGCGCAACTGAAAGACACCCCTCGTCAATGGGTATCTACCAGCAATAAGTCAAAGTCTAAAAAGCAAAAACAGCGTGTTATTGAGATGACTGATGATGGCGTAACAACCACCAGTGGTGATGAAGAAGAAGGCACGGCTAGTACCTCTACCAAACCAATCAAACCTAAAACCCAACAGCGCAAGCCGACAGAGCCTGAGATAAATCCTGAGGATAGTGAGGTGGTCATAGAAAATAGCGGCCTACCTACTCAGCGCTCTGATAGATCAACGCCAAATCGTCTAGCAGCAACACCAGTATCACAATTGCCTCCTATGCCTGAATAATAGGGCGTGTTGCTAATAAAAAAGGGTGCACTCATTTAATGAATGCACCCTTTTTTATTTCAGATAAAGCCCATATAGCCTACTATTGATATATAAATAACCTATTAAAACTCTACCATCCCTGCTCGCAGCTGATCAATAAGCACTAAAAACTGCTGACGCCATTCACGAATAGTGGCATCATCAGGCAGCCATTGATTTGATAATGTCACTACGTTTACAATCAGATCTCGTGGTTCATTCTCTGTATTAGCGACAGGTTGCGTAGCGAGCTCATCAGGCTGCACTGCATATAGGCAGCGCTGATAAGCACGTTCAACATTAGCCAAAAATCCTTGCTGCTGCAATTGTTGTAGACGTTGTATCTCTGGTGAGACTTGTGTGCGCACACTCAGTGCTTGTTCAATATCTATTAAAGCTGGCTGAGCAATAGTTAGGCCATAAAAGTGACCCAATTCTTGTAAAAAAGCTAAATAAGTCCCGTATAAGTGAAAAATAGCCGTCTCACAATGCGCTTGATAAAGCTGCTTATCAACACTATCACCTGCGGCTTGACAGGCCAGCCTACAAAAATATAGCTTTTGATTGGTACGATCTGCTTGATATTTAGCAACACGAGTTTTGCCTGCCATGGGTTTATTATCCTTATAAGTGATTAGCTATTCTTCTTGGTTATAAAATCGATTACAAATCTTAGTGTACTATTTTTTACTCTACGTTTCTCGCAAAATACCTCGATTTTGAAAGGTAAAAAAGCCAGCTATGTAGCTGGCTTTTTTATTACTGGAATATTGTAGCTAAAGCAAAATATTAATTATCTTGATTAAGCTCTTGAGCAAAGGCTTCATCAAAGCTGGCAAAGTCTTTATTATCACCTGTCGCAGTATTCATATCAAACGCAGCACTATCAAAAGAGGCGTTTAAGTCTTTATCTTGCAGTTTTTGATCGGCTTTATCTTTACGAGCTTTATGATAAGCCAAACCTGTACCTGCTGGGATCAAACGACCGACTACCACGTTTTCTTTCAAACCGCGTAGCTCATCAACCTTACCTGTTACCGCAGCGGCTGTTAGCACGCGTGTGGTTTCTTGGAAGGAAGCTGCTGAGATAAAGCTTTCAGTAGCCAAACTCGCTTTGGTGATACCTAGCAATTGACGCTCGTATTGTACTGGGAACTTATCTTCCGCCTCGAGCTTAGCATTAAGCGCTCTGATATCAACATACTCAACCTGATCGCCTTTAAAGTGACTAGAGTCACCAGCATCGGTAATCTCAACTTTACGCAACATCTGACGAATGATGACTTCGATATGCTTATCGTTGATTTTCACACCTTGCAGGCGGTAAACATCTTGCACTTCGTTAACGATATAATCAGCAAGCGCCGTTTGACCTTTTAGACGTAAGATGTCATGCGGGTTTTGTGGACCATCAGCGATCACTTCACCACGTGCTACCGTCTCGTTCTCAAAGACGTTGATTTGACGCCATTTTGGGATCAGCTCTTCATGCACTTCACCATCTTCATTAGTGATAATGAAGCGGTTTTTGCCTTTAGTTTCTTTGCCAAAGCTCACCACACCTGTCATCTCTGCCATAATGGCATGATCTTTTGGACGGCGTGCTTCGAATAGATCAGCAACTCGTGGCAAACCACCTGTGATATCTTTAGTACCTGAAGACGCTTGTGGTACACGGCCTAGGATAGAACCTGCTGCTACTTTTTCGCCATCGCTAACCCGAATAATCGTCTCAGCAGGTAAGAAGTAAACGACTTCTTTGCCAGCATCAGTATTCAAGATAATAGCGGGACGCAAGTCTTTGGCATTGCTTGAACGGTCACGAGTCGCTAAAATTTCAAACGAGCTCATACCAGTGGCATCATCAACTTTTACCGTCGCTGTCATACCATCGGTGATATCACTAAAGCGTGCTTTACCAGCAAATTCTGTGATAATAGGATGCGTATGCGGATCCCACTTAGCGATAGTCTGACCGCCTTCGACTTGATCTTCGTTTTTGACAAGTACGCTTGAACCATAAGGTACTTTATAGCGCTCACGCTCACGACCTAACTCATCAGTTAAAGCAATTTCAGCTGAACGAGAGACGATAACTAAGTGACCATCAACGTGCTCAACCGTTTTCATATTCTCAAAATGTACTTGACCACCATTACGTACAGAGATGCTATTGTCCACAGAAGCTGAGCTTGCTGCCCCGCCTACGTGGAACGTACGCATGGTTAGCTGAGTACCTGGCTCACCGATAGACTGCGCTGCCATGACACCAACTGACTCACCGATGTTGACTTTATGACCACGAGCAAGGTCACGGCCATAACACTGGGCACACACACCATGTGCGATATCACAGGTAATCACTGAACGAACCCAGATATCATCGATAGCGTTATCATCAAGCACGTCAACCCAATGCTCATCGATTAAAGTACCCGCTGGAATGAGGATTTTATCAGCATCGTCGTTATAGGTGACATCACGTGAAGTGACACGACCTAGTACTAAGTCACCAAGCTTTTCAATGATCTCGCCACCCTGAATGTGCGGGGTCATTAGCAAGCCAACTTCAGTACCACAATCATCACTAGTGATAACCAAATCTTGTGCCACATCGACTAAACGACGAGTCAAGTAGCCTGAGTTAGCTGTTTTCAATGCGGTATCGGCTAGACCTTTACGCGCACCGTGAGTCGAGATAAAGTACTGAAGTACGGTCAAGCCTTCACGGAAGTTAGCTTTAATAGGCGTCTCAATAATAGAGCCATCTGGTTTTGCCATCAAACCACGCATACCAGCCAACTGACGAATCTGCGCGGCACTACCACGAGCACCAGAGTCTGACATGATAAAGATTGAGTTAAAAGATTTTTGCTCTTCCTCTTCACCTTTTGAGTTCATGACTTTATCAGTGGCTAAGTTATCCATCATCGCTTTGGCGACTTTATCATTGGTACGTGACCAGATATCGACCACTTTGTTATAGCGCTCACCAGCAGTCACAAAACCTTGCTCAAACTGATCTTCGATTTCGCGAACTTCTGCTTCTGCGACACCGATGATTTGTTTTTTACTTGGCGGAATAACCATGTCATCAAGGCAGATAGAAACCCCTGATAACGTCGCTTGCGCAAAACCTAAGTACATTAATTGGTCAGCGAACATAACGCTGTCTTTAACACCTAAGTTACGATAGCAAGAGTTAATCAATTTTGAGATATTTTTCTTAGTCATCTCTTGATTACACTCTTCAAACGCCATACCTTCAGGCATGATGTTCCAGATAAGCAAACGGCCTGCAACAGTATCTTTTAAAGATACGGTATAAGTCGCATTACCATCAGCATCAAAAACAGTTTCTTTTACGCGTACTTTAATTTTTGCATTGACATGTAAGTCATTAGAGCCAATAGCGCGCAGAGCCTCGTTAACCGTCGAGAATATCATGCCCTCGCCTTTGACGTTGACTGATGAGCGGCTGATATAGTAAAGACCCAATACCACATCTTGTGACGGTACAATAATCGGATCACCGTTAGCAGGTGACAAGATATTATTAGTCGACATCATAAGGGCACGTGATTCAAGCTGCGCCTCTAGCGTCAATGGCACATGAACGGCCATTTGGTCACCATCAAAATCGGCGTTAAACGCGGTACAAACCAATGGATGCAACTGAATTGCTTTACCTTCGATTAGTACTGGCTCAAATGCCTGTAGACCCAAACGGTGAAGCGTTGGTGCACGGTTAAGCAGTACTGGATGCTCACGGATAACCATGGCCAGCATATCCCACACTTGTGGCTCTTCACGCTCTACCATCTTTTTGGCAGCTTTAATCGTCGTTGCCAAACCATGAGACAATAGCTTGTTATAAGTAAATGGCTTGAATAGTTCAAGTGCCATTTTCTTCGGTAGACCACACTGATGTAGACGTAGTGTTGGACCTACAACGATAACCGAACGGCCAGAGTAATCGACACGCTTACCCAATAAGTTCTGACGGAAACGACCTTGCTTACCTTTGATCATATCTGCCAAAGATTTCAATGGACGCTTATTACTACCAGTAATGGCACGACCGCGACGACCGTTATCAAGCAATGCATCTACTGATTCTTGCAACATACGTTTTTCGTTACGTACAATGATATCAGGAGCGCTTAGCTCAAGCAGACGCTTTAGACGGTTGTTACGGTTGATCACGCGGCGATACAAGTCGTTTAGATCTGATGTTGCAAAACGACCCCCTTCTAGTGGTACTAGAGGACGCAAATCTGGTGGTAGTACTGGTAAGATGTTCATTACCATCCACTCAGGCTTATTATTAGAATCACGGAATGCTTCTAATAGCTTAAGACGCTTAGACATCTTTTTAAGCTTAGTCTCAGAACCTGTTTGCGGAATCACTTCACGCAGCTCATCAATCTCGATATCAAGATCGATATCTTTGAGCAAGTCTTGAACCGCTTCTGCACCCATCTTAGCGACAAACTCGTCGCCAAACTCTTCAAGGGCACGATAATAATCTTCATCGTCAAGTAGCTGGTATTTCTCTAAAGAAGTTAAACCAGGTTCAGTGACGATATAGCTTTCAAAATAAAGCACACGCTCGATATCGCGAAGCGTCATGTCTAGCAATAGACCGATGCGGCTTGGTAATGATTTTAAGAACCAAATATGCGCAACAGGACTGGCTAGGTCAATATGACCCATGCGGTCACGACGCACTTTTGCAGTAGTGACTTCGACGCCACATTTTTCACAGATAACGCCTTGGAATTTACGGCGCTTGTACTTGCCACAGAGACATTCAAAGTCTTTTACAGGGCCAAAAATTTTGGCACAGAATAGACCATCACGCTCAGGCTTGAAGGTACGATAGTTAATCGTCTCAGGTTTTTTGACTTCACCATGCGACCATGACTTAATGACGTCAGGCGAGGCTAAAGTAATTTGGATACTGTCAAACTCATGGTTACCATTGCTGGTAGGGCTTTGCATGATATCGAGTAAATCTTTCAAGTTGCTTCTCCGTTATCTCTATAATCATCTGTTAGCGTTGTCACTATTATTATAATGGCATTGCTATATAAATGACTGAAGGCAATGAATAGGGTTGAGATAAATATCTAAAAGCAGCAGCACAATATAATACTGCGGCGTACTGCTCTTAGTTAACTAATCAATTATATAAAATCAATTAGTTGGTCTGTTTTAGCTCTATATTAATACCCAAAGATTTGATTTCTTTGGTCAGTACGTTAAATGATTCAGGCATACCTGGATCCATATACTGCTCACCATCAACGATGTTTTTGTACATGCGTGTACGGCCTTCAACGTCATCTGACTTCACCGTTAGCATCTCTTGCAAGGTGTAAGTCGCACCGTAAGCTTCTAGTGCCCATACTTCCATCTCACCAAAGCGCTGACCACCGAACTGTGCTTTACCACCGAGTGGCTGCTGAGTGACTAGTGAATAAGATCCTGTTGAACGTGCATGCATTTTGTCATCAACCAAATGGTTAAGTTTGAGCATATACATGTAGCCAACGGTCACTTTACGATCAAACTTCTGACCAGTACGACCATCATACAAGGTTTGCTGACCATCACGATCCATGCCAGCAAGCTCAAGCAGGTCTTTGACTTGATGCTCATGAGCACCATCAAACACTGCAGTACCCATAGGCACACCTGCGCGTAAGTTATCAGCTAACGCCATGATATCGTCATCAGTTAGGCTATCAAGATCAACTTGCTCGCCACCGACTTTGTTATAGATTTGGTCTAAGAAATCGCGCAAATCTTTAATCGCAGCTTGGGCTTTAAGCATACCATCTATCTTCTCGCCTAAGCCTTTAGCCGCCATACCTAAATGGGTCTCTAGTACCTGTCCGATGTTCATACGCGACGGTACACCCAATGGGTTCAGTACGATATCAACGGTGTTGCCGTGCTCATCATAAGGCATATCTTCAACAGGCATGATACGTGATACCACACCTTTGTTACCATGACGACCCGCCATTTTATCACCTGGCTGAATACGACGTTTGACCGCTAGATACACCTTAACGATTTTTTGTACGCCGTGTTGCAGATCATCACCAGCGGTTAATTTGCGTTTTTTCTCAGCAAACTTACTATCGATATCTTTTTGCTTATCGACTAAGAACTCAGCGATTTGGGTAAGACGCTCTGAGATATCCTCTTCTACTGGCTGGATATCAAGTAAGGTCTCCAAATTCATATCTTTCATGTCGTCAGCTTGCATGATAGTTCCAGCTTTTAGACCAGAACCACCGCTAACTTTTTGACCGTCAAGCAAGCTTGCGATACGACCACGCGCTGCTGCCTCAAAAATACGTAGCTCTTCTTTTAGATCTTTGCGATAGCTATCGAGCTGAGACTTTTCGATGGCACGCGCACGTGCATCTTTTTCAACGCCATCACGGGTAAAGACTTGTACGTCAATGACCGTACCTTTGCTCGACGTTGGGACACGTAAAGAGGTGTCTTTAACATCAGCCGCTTTTTCACCAAAGATGGCCCGCAGTAGCTTCTCTTCCGGCGTCAATTGGGTCTCACCTTTTGGCGTGACTTTACCAACTAAGATATCACCCGCATCAACCTCTGCACCGATATAAACGATACCTGCTTCATCTAAACTAGATAATGCAGCTTCACCGACGTTTGGAATATCGCTAGTGATTTCTTCAGTACCTAATTTGGTATCACGAGCCACACAAGTGAGCTCTTGAATATGAATAGTGGTAAAGCGATCTTCTTTGACGACCTTTTCTGATAACAGAATTGAATCCTCAAAGTTGTAACCATTCCACGGCATAAATGCAATGCGGATGTTCTGACCCAATGCCAACTCACCAAGATCCGTTGACGGACCATCAGCTAAGATATCGCCTAACGCAATTTCATCGCCTTGGTTAACGATAATACGTTGGTTAATACAAGTGTTTTGGTTAGAGCGAGTGTATTTAACTAAGTTATAGATATCAATACCGGCTTCACCAGCGATCATCTCTTCTTCGTTAACACGAACGACAATACGTGAAGCATCAACGTCTTCGATCACGCCGCCACGCTTAGCAATCACACAAACACCTGAATCGCGCGCCACATAACGCTCCATACCCGTACCGACTAACGGCTTATCAGCACGTAATGTAGGCACTGCTTGACGCTGCATGTTCGAGCCCATCAAGGCACGGTTAGCATCATCATGCTCTAGGAACGGAATAAGACCTGCTGCTACCGAAACTACCTGACTTGGCGACACATCCATATGCGTCACTTTTTCAGGAGGCATACGCACGAATTCACCATAGCTACGCACACTGACCATCTCATCAGATAGCGCACCATCTTCAGTCATTGGTGAGTCAGCTTGTGCAATCACTGTACCGACTTCTTCAATCGCTGATAAATATTCAATAACGTCAGTGACTTTACCATCTACCACACGGCGGTACGGCGTCTCTAAGAAACCAAAGCTATTGGTCTTAGCAAAGGTTGCTAATGAGTTAATCAAGCCAATGTTTGGACCCTCTGGTGTTTCAATCGGGCAAACGCGACCATAATGCGTATCATGTACGTCACGTACTTCAAAACCAGCACGCTCACGAGTTAGACCACCTGGTCCTAGTGCTGATACACGACGTTTATGGGTAACTTCAGACAATGGGTTGTTCTGATCCATAAACTGTGACAACTGGCTTGAACCAAAGAATTCTTTAACTGCAGCTGCTACAGGCTTTGAGTTGATCAAGTCTTGTGGTGATAAGTTATCAGATTCCGCTGAGCTTAAACGCTCTTTTACCGCACGCTCAACACGGACTAGACCCACACGGAATTGGTTTTCTGCCATCTCGCCTACTGAACGAATACGGCGGTTACCTAAGTGATCAATATCGTCAACTTCGCCACGACCATTACGAATCTCAATCAGCTCTTTGAGCACATTGACGATATCATCATTGGTCAAAACGCTGCGCTCGCGCTGAATTTCTGGATCATTAGTATTGTCAAACTCAAGACCTAAACGACGATTGAACTTCATACGACCGACGTTTGATAAGTCATAACGATCGGCATTGAAGAACATGCTGTCAAATAGCTTCTCAGCAGTCTCAACGGTTGGTGGCTCACCTGGACGCATGACTTTATAGATTTCAATCAACGCTTCTTCACGGCTAGAAGTACTATCAGCACGTAGCGTATCAGCAATATAACTACCTTGATCGATATCGTTAGTGAACAATATGCTAAACTCTTTGATAGAATCGCTGGCTTCAAATGAGTTTAATTTGACCAATAATTCATGGTCGATTGGCGTATTAGCGCGCGCAATCACTTCATCGTTCACGATAATATCTTCAGCTAGAATACGCTCGTAGAGGTACTCATCAGGTACAGCAATACGCGTCATACCGGCTTCTTCAAGCTGACGAATACGGCGAGCATTAATACGCTTGCCCTGCTCAACGATAACATCACCGTCGGCAGATACGATATCGAACTGAGCCATCTCACCACGTAAGCGATCAGCAACTAGATCAATCTCGAACTGCTCTTCACCTTTGTATACGGCGACTTTGTCAAAGAACAGATCTAAAATCTCACCTGTGCTAAGACCTAGCGCGCGTAAAATAATAGATGCCAGCAATTTACGGCGACGGTCAATACGAGCAAAGACTAAATCTTTTGCATCAAATTCGAAATCTAACCATGAACCGCGGTAAGGAATAATACGCGCGTTATAAAGCACCTTACCACTTGAATGTGACTTGCCTTTATCGTGATCAAAGAATACACCAGGTGAACGATGCAGCTGCGACACGATAACACGCTCAGTACCATTAATAATAAAGGTACCGTTAGCGGTCATCAATGGCATCTCGCCCATATAAACACTTTGCTCACGGATATCTTTTACCGCAGCTTTACTGTCTTTATCTTTGCTGTCTTTGTCTTTAATAATCAGACGAATCTTGACGCGCATAGGTGCGGCAAAAGTTGAGCCACGTAGAATACACTCACGCTCATCAAATTCAGGCGTGCCTAAATAGTACTCAACAAATTGCAGCTCTGCATTACCAGAGTGACTCTCAATTGGGAAAATAGAGGAGTATGCCGCTTGCAAACCAGTATTCTCACGAGCTTTTGGCTTTTTGTGCTCTTGCAAAAAGTGCTCATAAGAATCTACTTGGATAGACAATAAATAGGGAATGTCCATCACAGTAGGCAATTCAGCAAAGCTTTTGCGAATACGCTTTTTTTCAGTATAAGAATATGCCATCGAGAGTCCTTACAGTAACGTGGAAACAAATTAAAAGCGTGACCGATATGCATAAATACTATGCATAGGCCACGTAAACGATAATACTTGTTGCTATTTAACTCGTGCTAAAAAGCTAAAATAAATATTCATTGGTTGAATCAAATAGTCTTTTAATACAACTTGAAACTTTTACTCTAAAAATTTCATCAATAACAGTTACAGTCAGCTATATGTCTATCAATATTCACGACTCAATACTGACAGTGGAACCATGCTAAAGTGCTAAATAGTAACAACTCATTCATCATTAGCTAGACTTAACAGCTCAAAGACGCTCTAGGATAAATAAGTTTACTGGAATAAGTAAGGCTATTAGAAAAGTATGCGGGCACGGAAAAATGCCAAACATCCAACGACGTTTAGCCTAATTTAATATATAAAATAAAACTACTGTGCTTGCTTGCACTGCGTTTACTTGCATAGCTATCGTGTGTCCTTTTGATGGGTATCCACCGCTGATAATACGACTATTGGCAGACACAAAAGGTCAAGCTGGCAATTATAATAAAAAAAAGCCGATAATGCAAGGCATTATCAGCTTTTTTATGTATCACATAAAGTAGCTACTTAATAGTAATTACTTAACTGTAATCCAAAATAAGCTCAGCTTATTTTAGTTCAACAGTAGCGCCAGCTTCTTCAAGTTTCTTTTTCAACTCTTCAGCTTCAACTTTGTTTGCGCCTTCTTTGATTGGTGCTGGAGCACTTTCAACCAAATCTTTCGCTTCTTTCAAGCCAAGGCCAGTAGCTTCACGTACAGCTTTAATGACCGCAACTTTCTTTTCGCCGAAGCTAGCAAGAACTACGTCAAACTCGTCTTTTTCTTCAGCAGCAGCAGCAGCAGGACCGGCAGCAGGAGCAGCAGCGGCAACAGCAGCAGTTACGCCGAATTTTTCTTCCATAGCGCTGATTAATTCAACGATATCCATTACTGACATTTCAGCGATTGCGTTTAACACATCATCTTTAGATAGTGCCATGAGAACTCTCCGTTATCTGATAAAAATTAATTGATTTTAATAGCGTTGTGATTGCGTGCCACAATTTATAAAAGGCGTGGCTTAAGTACAATCAGCGCTGTAAAATTTACGTTAAAACAAGCAATTAAGCAGCTTCTTGTGCGTCTTTGATTGCTGCTACAGTGCGAACAAGCTTACTAGGAACAGCGTTCATAGTTTGGACAAGCTTAGTCACAGGTGCATTCATAGTAGCCATCAAGATAGAGATTGCTTCGTCGCGAGTTGGTAGCTTCGATACGCGCTCTAGCTCTTCTGGACCATAAACCACACCGCCGACTGATACTAATTTAGCTTCTAAAGCTTTGTTGTCTTTGCTAAAGTCGAAAACGACTCTAGCAGCAGATCCCAAATCTTCCATTGAAAAAGCTAAAAGTAGTGGACCAGTCATGCTGTCGGACATGCACTCAAACTTAGTGCCTTCAAATGCGCGTTTTGCTAGGGTATTTTTTACCACTTTCAAAACCACACCTTTATCACGGGCTTGTTCGCGCAGCTTAGTAAGCTTTGCAACACCAATACCATGATATTCGGCAGCTACTGCTGAGTAAGCATTAGCAGCAACTTCAGACACTTCAGCCACAACTTGTTGTTTTTGCTCTAGCGTTAATGCCATAAGTTGACTCCTTAATCTTACCAATCATTTTGTAACCTAAGTCACAAGCTATGATTGACTTGATACGATACGTTATTTATAAATACTATCGAAATAGCATCTACTCGTAACGACTGATTACGGCACCGTTATCAGAATGACGTCGAATGATAGAATAGTATTGATATTAGTATCAATGAAAAACACTACCCTATCGGCTCTAGTCTTAAACTGGGTGGGTCACCGTCTGCGTAGGACAATTGAGATTTTCATCTGTCATCGATTAACAAAAGCAGCTCGTAGTTATCAATAATAATTCAAAAATCATTAATAATAACCCAAAACCGCTCTCTACCTACGGTCTTAGACAGCGTAGCAAAAGCTACGCTGACCTAATTTGAATAAATTTAATTATTTGTTAAAGCATCTGCTAATAAAAGCGAGCTTATTTAGCCATACGGTAAGGTACAGGATCAATTGAGATACCTGGGCCCATCGTGCTAGATAAAGAGATCTTTTTGATAAAAGTACCCTTTGAAGTCGCAGGCTTAGCACGTTTAAGATCAGCAAGTAGCGCTTGAGCGTTTTGCATGATTTGATCTTCTGTAAAGCCAACTTGACCGATAGTCGCGTGGATGATACCACCTTTATCGACACGGTACTGAGCTTGACCGGCTTTAGCGTTAGTCACGGCTTCTGCAACGTTTGGCGTTACGGTACCGACTTTAGGGTTAGGCATTAGACCACGTGGACCTAGGATAGTACCTAACTGACCAACGACACGCATAGCATCAGGAGCTGCAATCACAACATCAAAGTCCATATTACCCGCTTTGATTTGGTCTGCAAGATCATCCATACCGACGATGTCAGCACCAGCTTCTTTAGCGGCTTCAGCAGCAGCGCCTTGAGCAAATACAGCAACGCGTTTGGTTTTACCAGTACCGGCAGGTAAGTTGGTAGCGCCACGAACGACTTGGTCAGATTTACGTGGATCAACACCCAAGTTAATCGCAATATCGATAGACTCTTTGAACTTAAGCGTTGGCAAATCATTTAAGATCTGTACAGCTTCTTCAATAGTGTATTGCTTATCGTTATCAACACGGCTATTGATTTCTTTTTGACGTTTGGTTAGCTTACTCATTTACACACCCTCCACGGTAATACCCATCGAACGGGCAGTACCAGCAACGGTACGAACAGCAGCATCTAAATCAGCAGCGGTTAAATCTGCATCTTTAGTTTTTACAATTTCTTCTAACTGAGCACGCGTCACTTTACCGACTTTAGCGGTATTTGGCGTACCAGAACCTTTAGCGATGCCTGCCGCTTTACGCAGTAAAAACGCTGCTGGTGGCGACTTCATGATAAAGGTAAAAGACTTATCACTATAAACCGTGATTTCAGTCGGGATCGGCAAACCTGGCTCTTGGCTTGCGGTCGCAGCGTTAAATTCTTTACAGAACGCCATGATGTTCACGCCTTTTTGACCCAAAGCTGGACCAATAGGTGGTGAAGGATTCGCTTTACCTGCTGGGACTTGCAGTTTGATGTAACCATCAATCTTCTTAGCCATGATTTTCTCCTATATGGGTGATAGCGCCAGTTTTTCACCATTTCTAGTAACTAGACAATGAAAAACAACAGCTCCCCTGTTAATGTAACTGCTAGAACAACTTAAATTCTATTACTTAAAAACTTACTTCTTGAAACTCGTTTCTTAACTGTTTAATCTATTTTTTCAACTTTACTAAATTCAAGCTCAACCTGAGTCGGTCGATTGAATACGTTTACCGTTAGCTGTAATTTAGACTTCTCATAATCCACTTTTTCGACCATACCTTTAAAGTCAGTAAAGGGACCATCGATGACCAATAGCTCTTCGCCTGGCTCAAATAGAGTCTTAGGACGCGGATTGGTCTCAGCTTGATTAAGACGATTTAAGATGCGGTCGGCTTCTACTTGGGTGATAGGTGCAGGTGTTTCAGCCGTACCACCAATAAAGCCCATAATACGCGGGCATTCATTAACAATATGCCAAGTGCTATCGTTCATTTCCATTTGGATCAATACGTATCCTGGAAAAAACTTACGCTCACTCTTACGCTTTTTACCATCACGCATCTCGACGACTTCTTCGGTAGGTACTAAGACATCACCAAAAGAATCCGCAAAGTCGCTACGGTTAATACGATCAGTTAATGAACGTTGTACTTGTTTTTCATATCCTGAAAACGCTTGGACAATATACCAACGCATATCACGCTCCTGATCTTTAAGTTAAAAATAAACCGTTATACTGATAACGGTAGTTAAAATAGCTAATACGCTTGCTTTAACCAATAAACAAACCAACAAACCAGTTAAAAAAGTTATCTAATAGCCATATGAAAAACCCAACAATCGCGATCACGACAATGGTTTGCCATGTGTATTGAAAGGTCTCATCTTTGGTCGGCCAAGTGACGCGGCGTAACTCTACCCCAGCGTCTGTCAATAACGTTTTAAACGCACTACCTTGATGGGTCATTGCCAAACAAATAAGTGCAAATACTGCTAGGGCTACAATAATACCAATACGTACCCAAACATCATTGGCAGGTTGCCAAACGCCAGGTAAATACTGATTAGCAAAGGTTGCACAAATTAGTGCAACGATAGCCAGTAGCCATAATATAATATCTTTTGCTGAGCCAGTTTTGGCCACTTCTACAGCTGAGGTATTCGATGCTGAGATGTGCTTTCCTTTAGATAGCATTCCGCCCGCAACGGCCTTGGCGTCAGATAACTTTGTATCGAGGTTATCTTGCTCATTGCTCATAAAGGACTCGCTTGGGAGATAGCTATAACAAAGATAGGATAAAATAGATGGCAGGCGATGTAGGACTCGAACCTACAACCCTCGGTTTTGGAGACCGATGCTCTACCAATTGAGCCAATCGCCTATGGGTGTTAAGGCTGATTATTATACCTATCTTTATTTATAATGCAAGTTTTAAGATATTTTTATTTGTTGGTGGGATAAATTGTAAAACAGATAAATAATTAAATGATTAAAGCTAAAATCATTATAAACTATAGCCATCAAAATAGGATTAAACGCTCTTAAGGATAAGTTATGAAGTTATATCTACTTGCATGTACCCTACCGTTATTAACGGCTTGCATGAGCCTAAAAAATGTCAATGAGCTACCACCTGAGCTGATCTATCAACCACCAGTGTCAGGACAGACCGCGACCATCATGGGTAAGATGGAACCGCGTTATACACGCTTAGTCGGTGATCGTATCGTTTATATCATCGATATTGATGGTAAGCGCGTACCCAAAGAGCGTAAGCAGGAATATAGCGAGACGTGGGATACGGTGTATCCACTATCAGCAGGTGAACATACGATGACGGTCAGTTATCAAATGGCAGGACACTATACCAAACCGACTAAGATTAGCTTTAACGCTGAGGCGAATAAAAACTATCAATTAGACTTTGTCACTGATATCGGTACGCAGTTCTTCGGGAAAGATAGCTATGCTGATATTTGGATTAAGGATAAAGTAACGGGAAAGGCAGTGACCGAGGTAGTAAGAACTACACCACCGCCTGCGCCTCAGACGATCTCTTACCCTATTATTATTAATAATAGATAATTGAGATAGCCATACAAATAACTCTGGTACATGACCAGAGTTGTTTTGATTTAAAGTTGTAGAAAAATTGAGTTTTTAAGCTTGCTTTTTCTTATGGTATCTGCGTGCTATTATTTAACAGTTTTTGGGTCTGTAGACTCTAAATAACTACCATTCTCTCCATAAGTTATCAAATTAGGATAACCTATTGTATATATATTATCTAAACAAAAACCATTTTGTATTGATTTAATATCCGAATCAGATATGGATTCTATATCATATTGATATTTTTCACAAAAAAATTCAGTTAAGCATTTTTCTAAACGAGAAGAGTTAATTTCATAATCATTATTTACTTTAGTATCTTGAATGAAATAGTAAGGAAGCCAGTCATCATTTCTCAATTTAAAAGTGATATAGATATCTGGCTCTGAAATACCGAACTCTAAACCAATTTCAACAGCTTGTTCCAACCAAACAGGTTTGTTATCCTTATAAACCATTGTCTCACCGCATAAATCTAAGAAGTAAATATCTAACTCTTGTATTTCTTGTATAATCTTTAACCAAAAATCTTGAGTATATATTTCTTCACTATCGGTATAAAAGTTTTCTCTGTTTAAAATATAACCTGTCATTTTAAAAATTTGACATTCATTTAAGTATGTAAGTAATTCAATCATATGGTTTGAATGTAACTCATTAATGTTATCACTCATATTGAGACTTAGTGTTAATGTCCAGCAGCCTGTATAGTATCCAGGATAAGTAAACTGCATAATAAATTCCTATTTTAAAAATAGTGAGTAGTACCATCTCTAGTTACTATTTCAATTCTTGTAAGGCTTAACTGTCTTTTAAGTATATCCATTTTTGCTTTAGTACCAAAACCATCTAGAGCGAAAACTTTCTGATAATCATCATATTCAAAATTTATTCTTGCTGTTTTCGTTTTTGCAGATACTAGATTTATCTGACCTCCAGCTTGTGAAATTTTTCGACTAAGTGCTCTTTTTGCACTCGTAATAGAATTAGAAGTAGGCGTAACCACCTTTAAAGATATTGCTTCTATCAGCTTGCCATTCTGATAAACTGCCAGATCAATATCGTTACCAATACCGTCTTGGACTTCAAATCCAAATGTAGTCTTATTTGACTTAGCCATTGGACTTCTTGAGATATCATCTACACGTCTAATCGTTTGAATAAATGATGCTCTTGCAGTAGGGTCCGATGCTATTCCTAAATGAAGTATCTTTTGAATACCATAAGAGTTATTCAAGTTTAATTTACTATCGTTCATTAATCTCTTAAATATAGCTTTGTCCGATTCATTTAAACCTTGAAGAAGCTCTATCTTTCTTCTCATTTCATCTACGTTTGAAAAGCTTTTGACAGGATTAGCGCTATTTTTTGCTGAATTTAGCCATTGTCTCAAGTCGTCTGCATCTAAGCAAGTATTATGAACCCAGACTCCAAGCTTACCTACATGATAAGTATGAAATTCGTCTACTTCAAAATTATAAACGGTATCCTTTTTATTAAGTTTAGTCTGACTGACTACTGTCAATATTGCTTGATCATCACGATTAACTAGTTTCATACCGCTTTGTAAAAGTGACGTTGGTAACCAACCTGTATCTAGTACCCAAAATGGATGCTCTTCAGTAGTTTGATAGGTTTCAAGCTTACTATTATTGTCTTGAATAATTACTTCGTATATTTCTTTATCTTCAAAACTGACGGTATCTATGACAGGACGATAGCCATACTCTAAAGTGTTTTCATGACGTGACCAAACCATATCGCCTTGCTCAATTGTCTCAATAGCTTTTAGACCATCAATAGTTTCAACAAGAGTACCAGCAACGAAACAGCTTGGATCATCTGAAACAATAGCACTACGAGGAATTTCTGGTGGATTACTTGTACCTCTGTAAGAGGAAGCTACTTTTTTTAGATCGTATATTATGGTACGACCATTTTTTGTAACTACTTTGAGAAGATTTTTTCCTCCTGATGTAAGTAAATAGGCTGTTCCACTTATACTTGCAAGTTTGCCGTTCGTCATAGGAGTAAAAATTTTGATAAATGCATCTTCAAAATCAGGACCATACTCTTTGACTAACATATTAAGTAGAACTTTTCTTTCTTCTGCTATATTCATATCTGCAAAAAACTCTATCTCTAGCTCCTCTCGGAAATCTGGAAACACTACATCCATAGTAGAATTATTCTTTACAGCAATACCAGCAATATCAGCAGCTGTGTTTACATCCACATTAGTAAGTAATGCTATAGACCCTGCAAGTAGTTTAGCAGCATCAATAATTTCCTGTTTTTGTGCATCAGTTAGTGCATTTGGATTATCAACTAAATAATCGCCAAACATCTCCCCAACCGCTGCACCAAGTGCGCCAGCATCACAGCTTTGTTTCTTAGCACTTGCAGATATACAGCCAACACCAGCAGCAACTAATTTGTGTGCCAAATTATCAGCAAAATCATTAGAATCAATATCTTTGACAAAGCTACTAAATGTCTGAGCCGCAAACACATCAACTAGTGAATTGCGTAAGCTATTCTTAAGTGCATCCTCTAAGCTGACCCCGTTAATAGCCGCATTGACAAAAGCATCCGTCATTCCCGTACCAACAGCATTGACCAGCTTTTGATTAAAAGGATCAGCCCGTAGGTTGGGTGGAGTTTACGACACCCAACAATTATATATCGGAGAGCTATTCAACCACTCCAATCTACAGGTAATAAACCATCCGCTACAAATTGATGGAACGAGGTGTAATGGACAAAATTCATGCTAGAAAGTAGAACGTAGTCGCTAATGGACATAATTCATGCTATTTGAGTGACTTTGACCCTAGAAAGTCTTTAATAAACCGTAACTTACGATGCTCATTTAGACCATGATGACTGTGTAATTGTCGCTTTAATTCACTAAATAACCCTTCAAGAGAATTTGTGGTGTTGGGCACGTCCAAATGCTCATATTCTCGATAAGTGAATAGCCAATCGCTATTGGTTCTGAGGCTTCGATAAGCACTTCTAAGACGCTTATGTGTGTACCACGTTTTACCCGTATCTTCATTAGTACTACGTTCATCAAGATAGTCTTCATGAGTTAAACACCACTGATCTAAGCGCTCTACGAAGTCGGATTTATCGAGCTGTGTTAAGTTTGAAGTGAGGTATCTAAGCTCAATACTAGCGATGTTCTTAGGACGACGAGTTAAATAACGAGTCACTATTTGTACTTGATGGAACTGGCACATCTGACAAGGGATGCTGCTAAACAGGGCTCTCAGTCCTCGTCTTCCATCACAGGTGATGCTTTGTATATCAACGCCTGACGATGCTAAGAGATCAATCCCTTGCTTGTAGGCACTGTTGGTTTCATGACTCACTATCGCGTAATAAAGTACGGTTCTAGTCGTGTTATCCATAAAGACCATCAAACCAAACTTGCGACCAAAGTAAGTGGTGTCCATGATGACATTAGCAGTCTCAGGACGTTTAATCTGATACTCAATACTGACTTTATCTAACCGCCTTTGTATGGTTTTAACACTACAGTGGTACTTATCAGCCAGTTGTTTGTAGGTCTGTTTACCTTGAGTATATTGAGTCCAAAGCGTTTGATTATTTAGTCTGATGCCACCTAAAAACTGCCGCCTGCAAGCTAGACATTGATACTGCTGTTTGCCAAGCTTACGTCCATTCTTCTTGGTATGTTTATCACTACAAAAAGGGCAGTTTTTTGATTCATGGTGTTGATTCCTTGCAAATCCAGACAGTATATAGCTTTAGACCCTATTACAGCATGAAAAATGTCCATTACACCTGGAACGATGAATATCGCCAATCCTGAACTCGTTCTACATATTCGTGCCTAACAGGATTCATATGAATGTAATCGATATGAGCGCGATAATCTGCTTCATTACGAAGACAATGCTCCCAAAACCGCCGTTGCCAAATACCACGTTCGCCTTTTTTTTGATGGCTTTTTGAGATACGTTCGGTTTTGGCGATACGATAAGAGAAATAATATTTGATAAGTTTAATACGTTCAGAATAATCAGCATCATCACTTGGCATAGTGCATAACATATGAAAGTGATCAGGCAAAATAACGATAGCGTCAATATGAAAAGGATGTTTTTGTTTGACGGTTTTAAAAGCGTTCCGTAAAACATCAACGTGTTTAATTAGCAAGTCGCCTGATCTATCTGCAAGGTTAACGGTCAAGAAATAGCAAGCGCCTTTATGATAGTGTCTGCGATATTGCATGGTATTCTACAAATGATAAGGTAGAGTTGATATTAATCTATCGTGTTGGGTGTCGCAAGCTCCACCCAACCTACGGGCTTCTATCATTACCTATAAACAAAACCCTAACCCACAAAAAAAGCCACCCTCAACAAAGAGAGCGGCTTTTGACTAACGGTTTAGCTTAAACTACAGATTGCTCTGTAAGTTAAAACTTAAACATTAACGTTAGCAACAACACCAGCGCCTACAGTACGGCCGCCTTCACGAATAGCGAAGCGAAGACCTTTGTCCATAGCGATTGGGTGGATAAGCTCTACGCCCATCTCAACGTTATCACCAGGCATAACCATTTCAGTACCGTCTTGTAATTGGATTGCGCCAGTTACGTCAGTAGTACGGAAGTAGAACTGTGGACGATAGCCGTTTAGGAATGGCGTATGACGACCACCCTCTTCTTTGCTTAGTACGTATACTTCAGCGTCAAACTTGGTATGCGGGGTGATTGAACCTGGCTTAGCAAGTACTTGGCCACGTTGAACGTCTTCACGCTTAGTACCACGGAGTAGTACGCCACAGTTTTCGCCTGCACGACCTTCGTCAAGCAGTTTACGGAACATCTCTACACCGGTACAGGTGGTTTTTTGAGTGTCACGGATACCGACGATTTCGATCTCGTCACCAACTTTTACGATACCAGATTCAACACGGCCGGTTACTACGGTACCACGACCTGAGATTGAGAAGACGTCTTCGATTGGCATTAGGAATGCTTTGTCGATGTCACGCTCAGGCTCTGGGATATAGGTGTCAAGAATATTTAGTAGTTCAACTACGGCTGGTTGGCCATATTTTTCTTGTGAGCCTTTTAGGGCTTCAGTCGCAGAACCATGGATGATTGGGGTGTCATCACCTGGGAAGTCGTAATCAGAAAGTAATTCGCGTACTTCCATTTCGACTAGCTCAAGTAGTTCTTCGTCATCTACTACGTCACATTTATTCATGAATACGACGATGTACGGTACGCCAACCTGACGTGATAGCAGGATGTGCTCACGAGTTTGTGGCATTGGGCCATCAGTTGCAGATACGACTAAAATTGCGCCGTCCATCTGGGCTGCACCGGTGATCATGTTTTTAACATAATCGGCGTGACCTGGGCAATCAACGTGAGCATAGTGACGGGCATCTGTGTCATATTCTACGTGTGAGGTGTTGATGGTGATGCCACGTGCTTTTTCTTCTGGGGCTGAGTCAATAGACGCGTAGTCTTTGGCTTCGCCACCTGAGGTAATAGCAGCAACTGTTGCGATAGCTGCTGTCAATGTGGTTTTGCCGTGATCAACGTGTCCGATAGTTCCGACGTTGACGTGTGGCTTTTTGCGTTCAAACTTGGCCTTTGCCATGGGTGTTTCCTCTTTTATTGGGGCTCAGTACTTTAGCCGTGTTTATACACTAGCTAGAACAATACTGACCGCATTAAGATAAGTGTTAAAAGTATGCACATTCGATGTGCAGATATTATAAGAAAATTAGCGCCAATAACAAGTCTTTTAACCGATTATTGGCGTAATTGTCGCGGACAAACTAAAGATAAGCTTTATTTTGCCCTATCTAGCAGTACTTATTAACAGTACTTGCTTTAACAATATTTACTCGTCTTCATCTTTTGAGTTGAACTTAGCGATGATTTCAGCAGATACTGACTTTGGAATCTCAGCGTACTTTTGGAATTCCATAGAGTAAGTAGCACGACCCTGCGACATAGAGCGCATTTGGGTTGCATAACCGAACATCTCTGCTAATGGTACTTCAGCGCGGATCTGCTTAGTGCCACCAGGTAGATCTTCCATACCCTGAACCATACCACGACGACGGTTAAGATCGCCCATGATATCGCCCATGTAATCTTCTGGAGTTTCAACTTCAACTTTCATGATTGGCTCAAGTAGCGCAGGATTTGCCGCTAAGAAACCTTTACGGAAAGCCATAGAACCTGCCATTTTGAATGACAATTCATCAGAATCGACATCATGGTAAGAACCATCATATAAAGTCGCTTTTACGTTGACGATTGGGTAACCAGCAAGGACACCATTTTTCATGCGTTCTTGAATACCTTTATCAACAGCACCATGGAACTCTTTTGGTACCGTACCACCAACAACTTCTTCAGCGAATTCATATTCAACATCGCCCGATGGATCAAGTGGCTCAAGACGTAACCAAACGTGACCGAATTTACCACGACCACCGGTTTGACGTACGAATTTGCCTTCTTGTTCGACGGTCTCACGAATGGTTTCGCGATAAGCAACCTGCGGCGCACCGATGTTGGCTTCGACACCAAACTCACGCTTCATACGATCGACTAGAATCTCAAGATGCAGCTCACCCATGCCACTGATGATAGTCTGACCAGACTCTTCATCAGTATGTACACGGAACGATGGATCTTCTTTTGCTAAGCGACCAAGAGCAATTGACATTCTTTCCTGATCCGCTTTCGTCTTAGGCTCAACTGCTAAGCTGATAACTGGATCTGGGAATTCCATACGCTCAAGCGTGATAACATTTTGCTCATCACACAGGGTATCACCAGTAGTAACGTCTTTCATACCAACTAAAGCTGCGATATCACCAGTACGGATCTCTTGAAGCTCTTGCTGAGCATCTGCCATCATCTGTACGATACGGCCAACACGCTCACGCTTCATCTTAACTGGGTTATAAACACTGCTACCCTGCTTAAGAACACCTGAGTAAACACGAACGAAGGTTAAGTTACCAACGAACTTGTCATTCATGATTTTGAATGCTAGTGCTGAAAACGGTGCTTCATCTGACGCTTCACGGAAACCTTCAGACTCTTCTTTGTCATCAAGAATACCTCTGATAGCAGGTACATCCATTGGTGCTGGTAGATACTGAATAACAGCATCCAACATTTTTTGGACGCCTTTGTTCTTAAATGCAGTACCACAAAGCAATGGAATGATTTCGTTTTCAATAGTCAATTGACGAATAGCGCTATTGATTTGATCTACAGTCAATTCACCGTTTTCAAGATACTCGTTCATCAACTCTTCAGTAGCTTCAGCAGCGCTTTCTACTAGATACTCGCGATACTCTTCTGCTTTTTCTTGAAGCTCTGCTGGAATTTCACGTTCTTCGTATTCCATACCTTGAGATGCTTCATCCCAATAAATAGCTTTCATAGTCACAAGATCAACCACACCTTCGAAGTTGTCTTCTTTGCCAATTGGAACAACTAGAGGTACTGGCTTACCCCCTAAACGAGTTTTAATCTGTTCAACAACACGATAAAAATCAGCGCCAACACGATCCATTTTATTAATGAATGCAAGACGTGGTACTTTGTATTTATTAGCCTGACGCCATACCGTTTCAGACTGTGGCTGTACGCCACCTACTGCACAATAAACCATGCACGCGCCATCAAGAACACGCATAGAACGTTCAACTTCAATCGTGAAGTCAACGTGACCTGGGGTGTCAATGATATTGATGCGATGTTCATCAAACTGCTTAGCCATACCTGACCAAAAGCAAGTGGTTGCAGCTGACGTGATAGTAATACCACGTTCTTGTTCCTGCTCCATCCAATCCATGGTGGCCGCGCCATCATGTACTTCGCCAATTTTGTGGCTAACACCAGTGTAGAACAAAACACGCTCAGTAGTCGTCGTTTTACCAGCATCAATGTGCGCTGAGATACCAATATTGCGATAGCGCTTTAGGGGAGTTGTACGAGCCATAATATTTTCCTAAGGAAATTAGTGTATATATTTGTGTCGCTACCGCTTAACCTTGGCAAAAGCATTTAGCTCTAGTCTTTTATTGGTAACCTCATAAACCTAATACGGTTAAAAAAGCATCAATAGTAAGGATAAAGTGGCATTGAGTGTGGGACAAAACAAACATACAAAATCGTGATAATAGATGTTCGCCATTGCTGTCAATCACATACTAAAGTTATTCAGTACTGCAATTAAGAATGGCGAGAATCAATAAACAATAACGTGGCTAATTGATTATTCAGTTAGCCACGCTTAGCAATTAGATAATCAATGACAGTTATTAACACTAAGTATTAATAATGGTTGACTATAAAAGATGCTTATACCACTAAATAAATTTAGAAACGATAATGAGAGAATGCTTTGTTAGCATCTGCCATACGGTGAACTTCATCACGTTTCTTCATAGCATTGCCTTTGCCTTCTGAGGCATCAGACAATTCACCAGCTAGGCGTAACGCCATAGATTTTTCAGAGCGCTTGGCAGCAGCTTCAGCTATCCAACGCATAGCCAAGGCAGTACGACGGGAGGGGCGTACTTCCATTGGTACTTGATAGGTAGCACCACCAACGCGGCGAGCTTTTACTTCGACCATTGGGCGCACATTTTCTAGCACTTCTTCAAAGAACGATACTGGATCTTCGATGTTACGCTTTTGCGCTACAGTCTCAAGAGCACCGTAAACGATACGCTCAGCAGTAGATTTTTTACCATGGCTCATCACGTGGTTGATGAATTTTGCGATGGTTTGGCTACCAAACTTAGGATCCGGTAGGATCTCACGGGTAGCTACGACGCGACGTCTTGGCATAATAAATTTCCTTGTCTTCAGGAGTGTCTGACATTCACAATCTCGTACTGTTTAATTTACGTAGCAGCGAGTTGTCAGTCAGCCTTACTGCATGGTGTTATGTCATCTAAGCTCTAATACTAGTAAGACCTAGCACAAAACTTAAAACAACATCGAACCCATGCACAGTTAATGGGGTGTACTAATCAAGCTAAAACAATACTGTTATATTAGTCTTAAATATATAAGTATTAAGCTTTAGGCTTCTTAGCACCATATTTAGAGCGACCTTGTCTACGGTCTTTTACACCAGCGCAATCGAGTGCACCACGAACAGTGTGATAACGTACACCTGGTAGATCTTTTACACGACCACCACGGATAAGCACAACACTATGCTCTTGTAAGTTATGACCTTCGCCGCCGATGTAGCTTGCTACTTCATAACCTGAAGTTAAGCGAACACGACATACTTTACGCATGGCAGAGTTAGGTTTTTTAGGGGTAGTAGTATATACACGAGTACATACACCGCGACGTTGTGGGCACGCTTGCAACGCAGGAACTTTTGACTTTTCCTTGATGGTTTTGCGACCCTTACGAATTAATTGGTTAGTTGTTGCCATAAGGCATCCTTCTCCCGTTGGGTATAAAACAAAAAAATGGGTCAACGCCCAACCATTTGACGTTTGTCTAAGGTTTTTAGGCTACCCATTTTTAGGACAATGTATTATAAAGATATATTGCTACTATTTCAACTATTTATCACTAGATACCCTTTACAACATTCAAAAGATGTGTATAAAGCCAGTTATAAAAGGTGAAACGTTAATAGATATGTTGAATTATCTGTAAATGGCGATAATGTATTGTTTTTCAAGTACCGTATTTAAGGTAGCTTGTCATAAAACTATTTTACATTGTCGCCATAATTTACGGATAAACCCTCAGATGCACTTATTTTTTGGCTTCTGCTGGTTGCTTAGTTTCGCTTTTACTTTCAGCTTTATCAGCAGCTTTGTCGTTTTTAGCCTTATCAGCACCCTTTTCTATCTTGCTGTCGTCATCGCCATCTGTAACAGCACTTTCTTGTTTGGCACTGTTTTTAGTATCAGACTTAGTGGTGTCAGTTTTGCTATCTGATTTGTCTTCTGTTTTACCAGACTCTTTTTTATCAGCGTCAGTGTTAGCGTCTTTTTTGACCTCAGCTTCACTGCTGCTGTCATCGGTAATCGCCCGATTGGCAAGCTTTGCTTCTGGGGCAAAAGTCGCTCTCGCTACTCCAATGACCTCTTCAATCAGACGGCTGTTATAACGCATACCTACGATAACCGCAGTGGCTGGTAAAAAGCGACGAATCCAAGATAGGTTGATCTGATCCAAATCAATCCCTACTTGACTGGCGATACTATCGACTTGCTCTGCATAGTAGTTGACGTTTTTGTTTTTGAGACCCAAGTTCTTTAGCTCGCTATGTAGACCATTGCCTTGAGCGTTATCAAGTAAGCCTTTACCTACTCCAAGACCTGCTAGCAGTGCTTGCTTCTCTTGCATCTTGCTTAAATCGGCGTTAGCGAGTAGCTCATAAGCCATCTTAACGCCTTGCTTACCTGTCAGGGGTTGATCATAAACGGCGGCCAACTGATATACTGTACGTAAAGATACTAGCAACAACCACAAGGTGTCGGCTAATAATCCTGGCAAGCCTGCTAAGCCCGTTAAGCCACCTAAAGTCGCTAATGCTCTATTCTGATTAGCAATATCGGTGGCAAGCGCATAACGCTGCTCATCATCTAGGCTTGAGATATCAGCAAAGCGATGCTCACTGGGTAAATCAATCTGACTCCAAGTTGACGCCAGTTTTGCCACTTGAGCAAACGCACCATCGACTGTCGATTGGAAAAAACTGTCAGGTACTATCTTTTTGGCATATTTACCATAAGTTGCAAACCGATTACCCAATAACTGCTGCGTGGCTTTTAGGGTTTGCTCACGAAATAAATCTTGCTGATAGTCCTCATCACCTAAATTGACAGCTTTGAAGTGTCGAGGCTGACCTGTCTTAGCATTGGCACTATCTAATAGTGAGCCGACGCGTTCAAGATTGTCACGGGTAAAATGTCCAACAGTACTAATACCTTTTGAGAGAATGTCACGCTTTGCCATAGTTATATCCTTAAATTAATGGTAATGAAATATTTTAGTTTTTGTATTGCTCGCTAATAATAATGTCTAGGCGCGCTAACAACAACGACATATAGATTAAATTTAGGGTTTTATAGTAGCTAAAATTTGAACTCAATGTCAGTGTTAACAATGTTATTAGGATAGTAAAGTTTGTATCTAAAAATATAAACGATTTATTTATAGATATAGTATTTAATCTTCTTGTTAGATATCGATAGTCTTTTACATTGCTTATCAGCATAAAATAATTTCTGCATTTGATAACTAACTTACTATTAGATAGATATTTTATAGAGCTGATACGCTATCATAGCTACAAATAAGGTATGCTTGTACACTGAAATTATGTTTCGTCATAAATTTAAGGGTTTTATTATAAAATTAAGGCTCAAGCAAACACAAAAGTTATTGCTTATCATGTATTTAAGCTGTGATAAGCACTCAATATCATAAGGAACAGACTATGCGTAGAGTGGTTATTACAGGAGCAGGGATTGTCTCTTGCATCGGATATGATTTGACGTCCGTTACTGAATCTTTGCAGCAAGGGCAGTCAGGCATTACTTTTAACGAGTCTTATGCTGAGCATGGCTTTAAGTCGCAGGTCAGTGGTAGTATCGATAAATCACAGCTCGATACTTCTACTATTGATCGTAAGCTTAAGCGCTTTTTTAGCGATGCCAGTCTTTATGCTTATGTCTGTGCTTTAGATGCTATTAAACAGTCTGGGTTGTCTCTTGACACTATTAGTCAAAACCCAAGAGTTGGCGTCGTAGCAGGCTCAGGTGGTGCCTCAACAGAAGGTGTTTCTGTTGCAGTAGATGCTATGCGTGAAAAAGGCTTGCGCGGTGTCGGTGCGATGGCAGTACCTAAAACGATGAGTAGCTCGATATCAGCGGCGCTTGCCACAGGACTAAAAATTCATGGTCCCTCCTACTCTATCAGCTCAGCTTGCGCCACCTCAATGCATTGCATTGGGCATGCTATGGAGCTGATTCAATTAGGTAAAGCGGATGTGGTATTAGCAGGTGGTAGTGAGGCTGAGCACTGGACACAGTCTTGCATGTTTGATGCCATGGGTGCGATGAGTACTCAATATAATGACACGCCAAAGCAGTCCTCACGCGCTTATGACAAAGACCGCGATGGCTTTGTAATTGCCGCAGGTGGCGCGATGGTCGTGGTTGAAAGCTTAGAGCATGCCCAAGCTCGCGGTGCCAATATCTTAGCCGAAATCGTCGGTTATGGCGCAACCTCCGACGGCGCTGAAATGGTCGCGCCAAGTGGTGAAGGTGCGGTGCGCTGTATGCAACAAGCTCTAGATCAGGCTGGATTAAAAACCGTTGATTATATTAATAGTCATGGTACTAGCACGCCACTTGGTGATATCACTGAGCTTGGCGCTATTGAAAAAGTGTTTGGTGGCCATGCTAATACTGAGAGCCGCGCTTCTGTACCCCCTATTAGCTCAACCAAATCTATGACCGGTCATAGTTTAGGAGCAGTTGGCGCACAAGAGCTTATCTACTGCTTACTCATGTTACAAGAGCAATTTATTGCTCCTAGCATCAATGTTGAAAACTTAGATCCTGCTATTGAAGGCTTCGATATTGTTACCGAAAAACGCGATGTACAGCTTGATACGCTAATGACCAATAGCTTTGGCTTTGGTGGTACTAACGCGACTTTAATTATCAAAAAGTTTACTGCTTAATCTATGATAGTAACAGACAACAATCAACAATCTGACTTTAAAAGTACGCCATCGGTTCTCAATCGATGGCGTTTTGCTGGCTTGTCAGCAGCAGATCTGTTACCGCGTTTACAGCGTCATCTGACAGCACAAAACCCTACGGCAAACTGGCAACTGGTTTGGCTCAATAATAATGGTCAGCCTGTTATAGGCTTGCTACCTAAGATGAGCTGGTCCGTTTATTTTAATGCTAATAAGCCTTGTTCCGTCTCAATAGAAAACCCTAAAAATAAAAAAAGCTATTACAAAGTTGTCGAGATGTGTCGTGATAAGTCATCGATAATAGCATCCTATTGCAGTTATCTAGAGTGGCAAGAGGAGCTAATCACTTATAGTAAGGCTTACGAGGCAGTCGCTACTCATTCAGCTCTACTAGATGAAAAAAATATAATCAATCAAAAACCCAGCTATCAGCACGGTCTTATTGGTTTTATTGGTTATGATATGGCAGCTCATGAGCTAAGTCCTGTAGCAGATATTCCTCAAGCCACGCAGCCTTGTGCAGTGCTGGGTCATTACGATATTTATTTATCGCCAGTCAAAGACAATACTCAAACCAGCTGGCAGTTGACTACGCCACTGTCTAACCCTTTAGATACTGCTGCTGATCAAGCTATCATTGATGAACTTAAAAACTATCTACAGCATTTAGATGATGCGTTGAATGATGAGTTGATCAAAAACTCTAATAATATTGCACTAAAAAATAAAGTACCACTTGCCCCGCTGATGCTCAAAGCGAAATGGCAAAAAAATGATTACGAGCAAGCTTTTGCAGAAACTCAAGACTATCTACAACAAGGCGACTGTTATCAGATTAACCTCACCCAAGCATGGCAAGGGTATCTAAAAGAATCTAACAATAACAGAGCACCGAAACTGCTCGATTATCTCCCTAGCTTACATGCTAATACTAACGCACCATTTGCAGGCTATTTAGGACTTAATACTTTTGTTAATACTAATTCAAAACCTAGTGATTTAAAAGCTGGCGATCTAAAAGCTAGTAATCCAAAAAAAGAAAGGACACAGAATATAGACTTTGAGTTATTAAGCTGTTCACCTGAGCTGTTCTTTACCTTTACTACCGATCAAACAACCAATACTCGTCATATCATTACCAAACCTATCAAAGGCACTATGCCACGCGGTGAAAGCTCTGAGCAAGATAATGCTCTAAAACAACAGCTAATAACTAGCGACAAAGACCGCAGCGAAAATGTAATGATCGTCGATTTATTGCGTAATGATTTGGGCAGATATGCCAAGACAGGTAGCGTCAAAGTACCAAAGCTATTTGCGATTGAAAGTTTTAGCAATGTCCATCACATGGTCAGCACGATTACCGCTGAGCTAAAAGAGCAGGCTCATCCCCTAGCTGTATTATTCGGTAGTCTGCCTGCTGGCTCTATCACGGGTACACCCAAAAAACGCGCGGTCGAAATCATAGCCGAATTGGAAGGTGCTGCACGAGGGGCGTATTGTGGCACTATGGGCTATATGAACTTCGATGGTGGTGGTCAATGGAACGTGTTGATTCGCACTTTGCAGGCGAATGAATCTCCAAATGGCACTAGAAAAGTAAGCCTATGGGCAGGCGGTGGCATTACTATTGCATCCAACTGTGCAAGCGAATATCAGGAGTGTTTGGATAAAGTAGGCAATTTGCTTGGGGTGTTGGCGCAAAGTAATAGCGTTAAATAATGGTTATATCGATTCATACTAATTAGCTGATTGTTACTTTTATAGCCTACCTATTATTATATAGGTCATTATTTTGCAAAACGGTTTACTGGGCTAAAGCCGTAGCTTACAAAGCGGGCTTTGGTATTACGGTCGTAGCTTTTTATCTACAAAATTAGAGGTAGGTATGGAAATGTTTTTTTGGATATGTGGGGCGCTTATAGTAATCGGCTTACCTGCTTTTGCAATATTAATGATTTACGCATCATTAAAATCAGTTAAAGAATATGTAGAAACAATTCAGTCTCTAAAGAACAAGATTTATAACCTTGAAACTGATTACAAGAAGTTAGGAACAGAAAGAGATAATACTGAAATAAAGCTTGAGCATGCCATACAAGAAAAACGCTATATCGAAGAAGATTTAGAACGATTAAATTCAAACGAAGGTTATAAACATACTAGAGTAGTTAACGCTATACATTTTGGTATCTTAAAGAAGCTATACGCTCATGATGAATTGTACTATATGTCTATGCTACTAAAAGATCATGGCGAAACAATTGCTGATTTCAACCGAGAAGATGAGAATGAGATTATAGAAACATTCATTAAAAAACATCCAAACCCTTCTAAGTAATAACATTCATAAAAGATAAAGCAGGCGTAGGGTGCATTTTATGCACCGATGATTAATGATAGCGTCATTATAGGTGCGATGGATGTCACCCTACAAAAGCTGTTCTCCCGTCGCCTTTACTCTATTGTGTTGTATCTCATCCTCAATTTGCAGTAGCATCAGTAGCATGTATCGCCGTCAAGGCTTCAATCAACCGCTCATGCTGCGCTGCCGTACCTATCGTAATACGCAAGTACTCACTGATTCGAGCTTTATCAAAATGGCGAACGATAATGCCCTGCTCGCGTAATGCATCAGCGACGTCACTGGCATTGCCGTCTTGTGGACGGGCAAAAACAAAGTTGGCGTGTGATGGCAATACTTGATAGCCAAGATCAGTCAGCTTAGAGGTTAATGACTCACGTAAATCAATGACTTTTTGGCAGATTTGCTCAAAATAATCATGATCTAATACGCTGGCTCTTGCGCCTGCCTGCGCCAACTTATCTAACGGATAGCTATTAAAGCTATTTTTCATTCGCGTTAACGCTTCGATCAAAGAGGGATTACTAAAGGCCATGCCCACCCGTAAACCCGCTAATGAGCGCGATTTTGAAAAGGTTTGAGTGACTAGCAAGTTATCAAATTCGTTAATAAGACTTATCGCTGAAACGGACTGACCCTCATCCGTTGATGCAAAATCAATATAAGCCTCATCGATAACAATCACCGCATTAGAATGTTCATCAGCCAATTTGCGAATATCATCAAGCCCTAACAGCAGACCAGTCGGTGCATTCGGGTTAGCAATAATAATACCGCTACAAGGTTGGCGATAAGCATCCGGATCGATACTAAAATCATTTTCTAAGGCAATCTTGACCAACTCAACACCAAAGGTCTGCGCGTATACAGGATAAAAACTATAGCTGATATCGGGTGCTAATATAGGACGCTCTTTCATAAAAAAGCTGGCAAATATCAGGGCTAACACTTCATCCGAACCGTTACCAACAAACACTTGGTTGCTATCAAGATTATGTAACCCTGCCAATGCGCTACGCAGATCATCAGACTCAGGCGCTGGATATAGACGCAGCTCGCAAGCTTGCTCAGTTAAGAGCTTAGCGATTGCTACAGCTACTGCTGGCGAGGGAGGAAACGGATTCTCATTAGTGTTTAATTTACATAAATTATCATGCTGTGGCTGCTCACCAGGGACATAAGGTGACAAATGACGAGCTTTGGCTGACCAAAGTCTATTATCGATTTTTTGCTCACTCATAAACCATCCTACTCTGCACACTATACGCGGCGTTGATTAATGACTATAAGATCTTAAATACAAAACCTTATTCAATATTTATTATTATGACTGGTTACTATTCGTTCGATGTATTTTATATCTGCTAGTGCATCTATGTTTATAGTAAACACTAGCTTATGGGAAACACTAGCGTTTGTCTCATCATCGAGCTATTTATTGATAACGGTAGCGAGCTGAGCGCGCATGAGCATCCAAATCCTCACGCTGCGCTAGAATGTCTGCGGTTTGGGCTAAAGGCTTACTGCCCGACTCGCTACAATAGATAATCGATGATTTTTTTTGGAAGTCATACACGCCAAGTGGTGAAGAGAATCTTGCTGTTCCAGAAGTTGGCAGTACATGATTGGGCCCTGCACAGTAGTCACCGATGGCCTCTGGCGTATGACGACCCATAAATATCGCGCCCGCGTGACGAATATCATTTAGCAGAGCATCAGGGTCATCGACAGATAACTCTAAGTGCTCAGGTGCGATACGATTGATTAATGCCATGCCCTCTTCTCGATTCTGCACTAAAATAAGCGCGCCACGATTTTGCAGAGCATCACGAGCAATATCTGCTTTTGGCAACTCACTCAATGCTTTCTCAATCTCTATAGCGACTTCTGCTAACTGCTCACGACTGGTCGTCACAAAGATAGCTTGAGCGATGCGATCATGCTCAGCTTGCGACAATAAATCCATCGCGAGCCAATCAGCACGATCCGCCGCCTCGCCCTCAGCATAGACTAGCACTTCAGATGGTCCTGCTATCATATCGATACCGACTTGCCCAAAGACTGCGCGTTTGGCTGCGGCAACGTATTTGTTCCCAGGACCTGTGATTTTGTCCACTACTGGAATAGTATCAGTGCCATAAGCCAATGCGGCGACGGCTTGTGCACCACCAATAGTAAATACTCTATCGACTTTTGCTAGATGTGCGGCGGCTAGTACCAATGGGTTAAGCACGCCTTTTGGCGCAGGTACCACCATAATCACTTCAGTGACACCAGCGACTTTGGCAGGGATAGCATTCATTAGTACTGATGAAGGGTAGGAAGCTAAGCCGCCTGGTACATAGATGCCTACTCGATCCAAAGGCGTGATTTTTTGGCCCAAACGATTACCTAGCGCGTCGGTATAATCCCAGCTGTTTTGTATTTGGCGCTCATGGAAGCTTTGTACTCGCGTAGCAGCAGTCGTTAATGCCTGTTTGACCTCGGCGTCAAGCTCAGCAAAGGCGGTCGCTAAAGACTCTTGTGTTAATTCCAGCTCGCTCATCGTTGTCGCTGGATGCTGATCAAATTGTTGGGTCAAGGCCAATACCGCTTGATCACCCTGTTGACGAACTTGCATGATAATATCATCAACCGTAGTCAATAACTGCGCATCATTGACGGTTTCAAAAGCTAACAAGGCATCTATTTGCTGTCCAAAGTCACTATCTTGGGTACTCAATTGACGCATAAAACCATCCTATACTAATATCAAAAATTCATCAGATCAATAAAGCAAACAGCTTACAAATCAGCTGAGTTAAATTTATTATTAAATAACTGAAACAACAAAACCAGTTTACCATGCTAGATATATCTTATAGCGATAAACTGGTTTTAAGTTTTGTATTCTTAACATTGATATTACTAATGTAGTACGACCTAATTATTACTCGCAATACTAGCTTTAAAGCTCTCTAAAATAGGCTCAAGTAGTGCAAATTTACGCTTATAACTCACTTGGTTAACGATGAGACGGGATGACACATCACAGATATGATCGCGTGGCTCAAGACCATTAGCGATTAACGTATTACCTGTGTCGACCACATCGACGATTAAGTCGCCTAAGCCAACTAATGGCGCTAGCTCCATCGAGCCATAAAGCTTGATGACATCGACCTGCTGCCCTTGACTAGCAAAATAAGCGCGAGCGACATTGACGTATTTGGTCGCGATACGCAAACGACGCTTGGGTAACACTAGCCCTTTTACCCCTGCTGTCATCAGCTTGCATTGAGCAATCTGTAAGTCTAATAGCTCATAAACATGATTGGCACCGTGCTCAAGCAAGACGTCCTTGCCCGCCACTCCAAAGTCAGCAGCAGCGTGTTCGACATAGGTCGGTACATCGCTGGCACGCAATATGAGTACGCGTACATTTGGATTAGTCGTGGGGAAAATAAGCTTACGCGAAGCAGCAGGATCTTCTAATAACTCAATCCCAGCAGCTTTTAATAGAGGCATTGTTTCTTCTAGTATGCGCCCTTTAGACAAAGCCAAAGTTAACCCATTAAATTCGTTATCTACTTGGTTTAATAAGGCATCATTTTGCAAAGTCGTCTGCTCAGCAGCCGTTTGTTCAGTATTTGTTTGCTCAATATCGGTTTGTTCAATCATAGCAGCTAAATGTCCATCTACAGTTATCATCTTTTTGCGCTGCTATCTTGCTATGGATAATAGTGCAGGTAGCAGCGTAAAGAAGACTCTTTTAATAATTATTATGGCGTGTTATCAGTCGTTGCTATTAATGCGCTCGATAGTGACACCTAGAGCACGTAGTTTATTTTCGACATCTTCGTAGCCACGATCAATATGATAGATACGATCGATCAGGCTCTCGCCTTCAGCGGCAGCTGCCGCCATCACTAGTGACATTGAGGCACGTAGATCCGTTGCCATAACAGGTGCTGCTGTAAAGCACTCAACCCCTTTGACCACTGCGGTATGACCATCGACTTGAATGGACGCCCCTAAGCGATTCAGCTCTGGCACATGCATATAACGGTTTTCAAAGATGTTTTCGATAAAGGTACTCGTGCCATCAGCAAGACAAGCAATCGCCATCAGCTGTGCTTGCATATCGGTTGGAAATCCAGGATGCGGCTGAGTACGAATATCGACAGGTAACGGACGCCCAGTTATCTTAGCGCGAATCCAATCATCGCCAGTCGTCACCGTCGCGCCCATTGACTCAAACTTCTCAAGCACGGGAATCAATAATAAAGACGAGGTGTTGGTGGCTAGAACATCACCGCGAGTCATTAGCGCGCCCGCAAGGTATGAGCCTGTCTCAATACGATCAGGGACGACTGAATACTCACAGCCATGTAAGCGCTCAACGCCTTCAATGGTCATGGTTGCAGTACCAATGCCGCTTATTTTCGCGCCCATCGCCACCAGCATATTAGCCAAATCAACGACTTCAGGCTCGCGTGCACAGTTGCCTAGCACTGTAGTACCTTTGGCTAATGCTGCTGCCATGATGACGTTTTCAGTACCGCCAACGGTGACCATATCGAATGAGAAGTTACAGCCGATAAGCTTGCCCCCTTTAGGAGCCTGCGCTTTTACATAGCCGTTCTCGACACTGATGGTAGCGCCCATCGCTTCAAAAGCTTTTAGATGCTGATCAACAGGACGCGAGCCAATTGCACAGCCACCTGGCAAGGACACTTCCGCTTCACCGAAACGTGCCAATAGCGGACCCAGTACTAAGATAGAGGCACGCATGGTTTTGACTAGATCATATGGCGCATAAAAGTTATCGATAGCCTTAGTATCGCAGGTGACGGTAGATTCTTGCTTTTGAATCTTGATACCCATGCCACCAATCAGCTTAATTAAGGTACGTACATCTTGTAATGACGGCACATTGTGTAGAGTCGTTGGGGTTTCGGCCAATATCATAGCGGCAAGTAAAGGCAAAGCTGCATTTTTGGCGCCTGAAATTTTGACTTCGCCTGCGATACGACTACTACCGGTGATTAAAAACTGATCCATAAGATACCAACTTGAATGTGACATTTAAATGTGAGTAAGAAGCGTAAACATACAGAATATAAGAGTAACTTACGCTAAAAAAAGACTAAAAGCAGTCCTATGAGCAACTACTTAGAAAACTAATCCGACTACCTGAAATTAGCTTTGCTGTTGAGTTTCCCATTCGCTAGGGGTCAGCGCTTGAATATTAAGCGCATGAATATCACCACTGGCGATTTTGTCGTTGACCAGCGCATAAACCGCTTGCTGACGTTGTACGGCACGTTTGCCCTCAAAACTCGCATCGACAACGCGCACGTCGAACTTAGTGCCTTGATTGGCCGCTTGAATAAAAGCGTCTGGATAATGCGTCTGTAAAAATGCGATTAAGTCGTCAGCGTTCATGCTCATAAGATATCCTGTCTTTAATTATAAAATGATTTTTGAATGGCGACATTATAACAAGAGTTTGCGCATCTTACAGCACTGTCTGTGTATAAGCGCACATGACATATACACAGACGACATTCACATTACTATAATGATAATAACGACTTTTACGATTATGCAAAAGCGAAGCACTTTATCTTAGCTTTAACGCATTCTGATTTGCGCAGCACGCTTTATAGTGCGTCGCTCAATCACTCGATCTGATTGACTTGACTGGCTAAGCTAAACTTAACCTCGGACTGACGCGAACTCTCAGGAATAGTGAGCTGTATAATCATATTGGTCTTTGCGTTACATGGTACGGTGATGCACCACTGCTGCTCGATGCCTTTTTCGATGATGTCATCCCATTTAATAGAGTAATTGTACTTTTGATTGACGCGCTCAAGCTTAGAGAGAATGACTTTATTGAGATAAGCAGGGCGATCATTCTCTCTTAGCTCATTGTATTGGCTCATCTCTGAGTCAGTGAAAGGTATATTGGCGATAGGCTGTGAGCCAGGGTCTTTTTTGATAATAATATCAATTCCTGTAATAGGGTCATCGCCGCCTGCTGCCAGTGCCAGTGATGAGAGGGCTAATGACGGCAGTGCTATCGTTAGGCTCAGTAGTGAGAGTTTGAGTAGTTTCATGAGAATCATCCTTTAGGCTAAGTTAGCTTTCCATATTTTAATGCTTGGCCATAGAGCTTAGTGCTTGATAATTAATACTTAGTTTTAGAGCCGTTATTTTTATTGTTTTCATGAGGCTATCGGCTAAAGCGGTGACGACTCATTCTTTCAACAGCTCTATTCTATAATAGAGCCATATAACATCGAATTGACAGGAATTATTGAAAATATTCTGCTGGTTAAATATTTAGTCACTTGACCTGATTACCTATTTGATCTATTAAGCATAAAAAATCCCCAGCTGGCGCTATGCCAAACTGGGGATTACTTATATTAAATAATTAATTGAGTAAATTTACTCTTATCAAACTATTTCAGCTCTTTATCTAGATAAGTCAGTACTTGCGCGCGCACATCATTGACCCAGCGTAAAGGTTTCGCCATCGCACCAATGCTAGTGGCGTGGCTCGCGCCTTTGATCTCACCCGTCTCAACCGTTGCGCCAAAATCCTTTAGTGCTTGGGTCATCTTGATCGTATTGGTTTCATAAACGATTTTATCGTTCTCTGCGGTTAACAATAAATACGGTGGCTGCGTGCCTTTGAGTTGACGATCGGGCATCACCTCATCAGGCGTTGCATCGGCAGGAAAAGCACTCGCACTATCGAACTTACGAAAATCATAGCTATAAGGCCCTGCGATACCGACGACCGCACTAATATCACTCGGACTCATCCCATAAGGCGCTAAAAAGTCCTCATTAGCGATAGCCGCAACAGCGTTAAAGGCCCCTGCTGAATGACCGACCACCGCTAGACGTTCGGGATTAGCATGGAATTTTGTAGCATTCTCATAGCTCCAAGCGATAGCTTTGGCGGTATCCTCAACAAAATCAGGATAGACATACTCAGGTGCTTTTCGATAGTTGACCACCGCTGTGACATAGCCTGCCTGCGCAAGACTCTGACCGACAAAAGCATAATCCTCTTTACTGCCATTCTCCCATGAGCCACCGTAGACGAACACTATCATCGGATAGCTATCAGTAATGGTACTCTGTGCTTGCATGGCTTGTGCTAAGGGCTTAGGATAGTACATATCCAAGTTTTGTAACGGTGCGTCACCATAGTCGATGTCACGACTGACACCGACACCGCCACTCGATGAGATACCATTGACAATGCCCAACGCTGATAGCGCTTGTGCTTGCTGAGTGACAAGCGCAATACTTCCTATCGCCATTAAGGTAGTTAGTCCTACCTTTGCCAGATTAACGATATAAGTCTTATCTGCCAGCTCATTGACTGATGTCGGCTTGTTGGTATCTTTCATGTTTGATATCCCTTTTTATTAAATAGGCGCGCGAGTTTGGTCTTTGGACTCTGTATAGACCCTATTATCTTAGTCGCAACTTTGCTCACGGGCGTATTTTTACTGTTATCTCTATAAGGGTTATTGTGAAGAATTACTATCTATAGCGATTACATTATAAAGACAAGCAAGACTATCGACTTTTTGAACTCTATACTTCAGCAAATAGCGATTACTGCTGATTTTTATACAGCTCAATATAAGGACTAGATTCGCTTGGCTCGGTAGTGGTATTTCTTATGACGGGCGTTGGTGCATTATTTGGTACATTGTTTGATGTATTGTTTAGCGTATTAGTAGATACAGGAGCGGTAATGGCACCAGTGGTATTGTCTACATTGCGCTCAAACATAATGTCTTCGTCACCAATAGAGGTGCCATTATCATTGACCAATTTTGTGAGTAGTACCAGCTCAGTCACTCCAGCCGTATCATTTGCCACGTCAATCACTAAGCTTTGTTGCGTAGGCGTCATTCGTCCCATGACATAAACGACGCCGTTATTAGTGACTGTTTTGACTTGTGAGGATTTTATATTGTTATTTGTGAGCGCCTTGGCTATCAGCTTTGAATTAATATAATTATCTTGCACCGTAGAGCTATAGCCACGAGCTACCCCAATACTCAGCTCATTATAGACATGGCGTACATCTGGCATTGAGCGGATCACTTGCTCCACTTGCGACTTTATCTCTTCGGTTGGCACTTCACCACTGAGTAGCACCTCACTATAGAAGCTGTCGATACTCATACGGCTAGTCTCTTGCAGGTTTTGCTTTAGCGCGTAGGCGTTAATCTTTGCGGTATGCTCAATACTACGATCCAGCAGACGCTGGGGAATCGTGCGCTCAGTCACTGGTACGCCATAAGTACCTTGCGTGCTATTGGTCAGATAGTTAGTGGTACAGCCCGTGCTAATGACAGCGGTCAAGGCAATAGCGCTCGCCATAGTACAACGCAGCCATAATGGACTATTAACAGTATGCATCCTTATCATCTCTTGCCTCGCAAATACGAAATATTGAACTTAGTAAGTTATAGGAAAAATAACATTTGAAAAGTAACTTTTAAAAGGTAACTTTTAAGGTAACTTTAGTTTTTATAGCTGGCTTTATAATTTATAGATAGATTTATAATAAGTCACCCAAAATTTTATGGCCGGTTATTATGAGCAGTTATAGCGAAAACACAACTTTACCAAGCTTGCGCCACAAAAGCACCCTTTAACCACTCAGGTTGATAGCTGGGTTTTGTCATACTAGGTTTTATCGCATTAGATTTTATCAAACGGCTACTAGCAGACTCTGACTTATCCTTTTCAAGTTTAGCTTTTGCAATATCTGCTTTATTTATATCGAACTTATTTATATTATAAGCAACCACATCAAACCGACAGTCATAATCGACATATTCAGGACGCTGCTGCAAAAAATACTGCGCCGCTTTGATAATTTTGCGCTGCTTACTGGTTGTCACGCTCAGGGCAGCATCGCCAAAACTTGAGCACTGCCGCTGTCTGACCTCGACGAACACTAGCGTCGACCATGCGACGCCTACCTCTATCATCACCAAATCCAGCTCACCTACTTTTGGCTGTTGCCAGTTTTTGGCAATCAGTTGCAGACCTTGTTGCTGTAGATAGTCGCAGGCGAGCTGCTCAAAATAACTGCCTTGAAGCTGAGTTGGCGAAGACGCTAATAAAGGGCTTCGAAATTTATGGCTTTTGCTTTTATTAGCATGAGCCACATTCGTCTTGGTAGTATTTAACTTGACAGTGTCTAAGTCAGTTTCAGCATTTATACTAACAATATTAGCCGAACGTTCAGAGTCCGTTAGGTGTATAAGATTACTATGACTAGTATTAGTTTTATTATCGGTCATAGTCTCAACCTACTATCGGTGATGCGAAAGTGATATAGCTAAGCCGTTTAGCTAATCCATAAACTTTAGCGACTATTGCATTTGTAATTATCATAGCACAACATGGTAAACTAACCGCTTTTGTGTCTCTCTATTTTAACCAACGCTTAAGAGGTCTTATGTCCACCCCAACCAAAATGCCCGCTTGTCTATATATCGTGGCGACTCCGATTGGTAATCTTGGCGATATGACCACGCGCGCGATAGATACGCTCAAGCAAGTCGCTATTATCGCTTGTGAAGATACGCGTACCTCAGGGCGACTGCTGGCGCATTTTGGGATCGATACTAAATCTAGTAAAGACGCCGCAGATAATGTCGATACGAAGAAGCAAAATGACGAGCCTGAAACTGATGCAGTGCTAAATAATGAAGCACCCAAAAAAGGTCATAATAAGTTATGGGCCTATCATGAGCATAATAGCGCTATCCAAACGCCTAAAATTATTGAAATGATTCAACAAGGACATTCGGTGGCACTTATTAGTGATGCGGGTACGCCTTTGGTCAGTGATCCAGGATTCCAGCTCGTGCAAGCAGCTCACGCAGCAGGGGTTACGGTGTCGCCTATCGTCGGTGCATCGGCAGCTATTGCAGCGCTATCGGTGGCAGGTCTGCCCTCTGATCGTTTTAGCTTTATTGGTTTTTTACCTACTAAGACTCATGGCCGCCAAAAGCAGCTTACCGCTCTAAAAGCCGCAGCGGAAACCCTAATATTTTATGAAGCGCCACATCGTATTATTGCCAGTCTTGAGGATATGGCAGCGGTATTCGGTGGTGAGCGCCAAGCAACCTTTTGTCGTGAGCTGACTAAGACCTTTGAGACCGTGCATAAAAGTACGCTTAGCGACTTAATTGAGTTCGTAAAAGCAGATGACAATCAGCAACGTGGCGAGATGGTGATCGTGGTTGCGGGCGATACTATCGTTCAAGATGAAGATGATTTAAGCACTCATGATACGTTATTAAAACGGCTATTAGAAGATTTATCCGTTAAAAAAGCGGCCGCCTTAGCCGCTGATATTACTGGGGTAAAAAAGAATGCACTTTATCAGCGTTTATTAGCCCTACAAGAGTAAAAGACCTTATAGTTATTAGCAGTAGCAGTAATGAACCGAATTGAATAATTTTTAGAGCTTTCATTTTAATATTTTAGTCAAGGGAATAAGTTATGTACGATGTAATGGCAATAGGTAATGCGCTGGTTGATCATGAGTATGTGTTATCAGATGCCGCCTTAGAGGACACTGGATTGACCAAAGGCAATATGACCTTAGCAGAGCTTCACGAGCAGCAAGAGCTATTAGCCTTTTTGGCACTGGCCGAGATTAAATCTGCCAAACAAGCGGGCGGTGGCTCAGCGGCTAATACTATGTTTGCTTATGCCAGCTTAGGTGGCAAGCCATTCTATGCTTGCCGTGTGGGTGATGATAAGCCTGGGCAGTTTTATTTACAGGACTTGCATCAAGCAGGGGTTGCCACCTCGGATAAGTCAATCCATGCTGGCGGTGTGACGGGCACTTGCGTCGTCGCCATCACTGATGATGGTGAGCGCACGATGCAGACTTATCTTGGCACCTCAAGTGAGATCACCGCTGATAATGTCGATTTCGATGCATTAACAGAGGCTAATTGGCTATATATCGAGGGGTATCTAGGCATGTCTGCAAGCATTCAACCTGCAATGGCGCAATTGCAACAGCAAGCGGCAGCTAATGACGCCAAAATCGCGGTAAGCTTTGCTGATCCTGCCGTAGTCAGGTTTGCCAAAGACGGCCTACTTAATATGCTTGGCAATAAGGTTGAGGTGATATTCTGCAATAGTGAAGAGGCGCGCCTATTTACTGGTGAAGAGCCGATCAAGGCCACAGCGCAAGCTTTACTTAATCATTGCCGAATAGCCGTCGTCACTGATGGGGCAAACGGTGCTGTGATTGCGCAAAAATCTGACACTGACGCCCAGGTTAGCTTCTATGAAGTGGCTACGCCTAAGGTCACTGATGTCATCGATACTAATGGCGCAGGTGATAACTATGCTGGGGCTTTTTTATATGCTTTGGCACAGGGCTATAGCTTGCCTGAATGTGGTCGTCTTGCCTCTGAGGTCGCAGCCCAAATTATTCAGCAGTTCGGTCCACGCTTAGAGTCGCAAGACTATAAAGATATCGCTCATCGTGTGTTATCGGTTTAGATAAAACGCTAGCAACTGTCTATAAGCTATAAGCCCTTATCACTGTATTCAGCGATAGGGGCTTTTTTATGAGTTTATCCGTTATTTTATAAGCTTATTGATTAAGCAGAAGCTAGCGCTTGTGCCAAATCTGCTTTTATATCATCAATATGTTCAATACCTATCGATAAGCGCACCATATCTTCGCTAACCCCAGCTTGCTCAAGCTCTTGTCCATTGAGCTGACGATGAGTGGTAGAAGCTGGATGACAAGCCAAAGATTTGGCGTCGCCGATGTTGACCAGACGAGTGATCAGCTGCAAAGCATCAATAAAGCATGCCCCTGCCTCGCTGCCGCCTACTACTCCGAAAGTAAGAATGGATGAAGGCGTGCCGTTCATATACTTTTGTGCCAATGCGTGCTCAGGATGATCGGGTAAGCCTGCATATTTGACCCATGCCACCTTGTCATGCCCTTGTAGATATTCTGCAACGGCTTGTGCATTCTGAACATGACGCTCCATACGCAGACTCAAGGTTTCTATCCCTTGCAAAATACCAAAGGCATTGAGCGGACTGAGTGCGGCTCCCGTATTACGCAGTGGTGCGACCCGAGCACGAGCGATAAAGGCAGCGGCCCCGACGTCTTTGACAAAGTTGACACCATGGTAGCTGGCATCAGGCGTATTGAGCAGCGGGAAACGCTCAGGATGATCGCCCCAAGGGAAAGTACCGCTATCGACGATAGCACCGCCAATTGAAGTCCCTGTACCGCTCATGTATTTGGTCAATGAATGGACAACGATATCCGCGCCATATTCAAACGGGCGACAAAGTGCAGGAGTCGCCACGGTATTGTCAATGACGACAGGTACACCATACTCATGAGCGATGTCACTGAGCGCTTGAATATCAACGATATTGCCGAGCGGATTACCGATACTCTCAGCAAATACCATCTTAGTTTTGTCATCGATCAGGTCGCGAATAGCTTCAGGATTTTTATGATCAAAAAATCGTACTTCTACTCCTTGACGCGGTAAGGTATGCGCAAAAAAGTTATACGTTCCACCATACAATGTCGATACCGCAACGATATTATCACCCATCTCACAGATAGTCTGCACGGCGTAAGTAATAGCCGCCATCCCAGAGGCTACTGCTAGGCCACCTATACCTCCCTCTAGTGCGGCAACGCGCTCCTCAAGCACTGCATTAGTTGGGTTCATAATACGAGTATAGATATTGCCCGCAACTTTCAGATCAAAAAGATCTGCGCCATGCTGAGTGTTATCAAACGCATAAGAGCTAGTATGATAGATAGGTACAGCTACCGCTTTGGTTGTAGGCTCGACACTGTAGCCAGCATGAATGGCTAAGGTCTCTAAGCGCTGCTTGTGCTCTGACTGATTAGCCGCTTGCTCATTTGAATTCTGGTCACTCATACATCACTCCTTGTTAAGTATTAAAATTAGGTATAAAGATAGATATTAGGATAATAAAAACGGTTGATAAAAACTATTAATAAAACGGATGCCATAAAAAAGCTAGGTCAATAGTAACCTAGCTTCGTTATGAATAAAATAGCCATTTTTCATTCGATTAATTAATTTTAAGAATAAACGACTTTTTGAGAACTTCGGAAATTCTAACAATTCTACTGGGCCATTTATTTATAGCTGTTTATTTATAATAAGCATTTTCAGTGCTGCTATGATCCGTATCATCAACCACTTGGGTCAGCTCAGGAATTTGCTGCTTTAGCTGCACTTCAACCCCTTGACGCAAAGTCATATCAACGGCTGAGCAGCCTTGGCAACCACCACCAAATTTCAAGACAGCGGTCAGGCCAATACCCTCTTCTTCAATGAGCTCAAGCAATTGCACATCACCACCATGGGCGGCAAGACCTGGGTTGATCTCTGATTGCAATACGTAGTTGATACGCTCTTCAATACTAGCATCAGCGCCCACTTTTGGCACCTTTGAGTTGGGTGCACGGAAAGTCAGCTGACCTCCGAAACGGTCTTTATTATAGTCGATTACCGCATCCTCTAAATAAGGCACAGAAGCGGCCTCGATAAAGGCAGCAAAATTATCATAGCTGAACTTTAGATCAGCGCTGTCCTCTTCACCTGGCTGATTGTACGCCATACAGCACTCGGCACGCGGTGTCCCTGGATGCTCAACGAAGATACGCACACCAATGCCGTCCGTATCTTGCTTAGATAACAAATCTGCTAAGTAGCCTTGCGCGGATTCCGTAATAGTAATATTACTCTTAGTCTCAAGCTGCTCAGTATCTAATGCTGACTCATACTCTGAAGCATCTGTAAGCTCTGTAGGGGCAGCGCTGGTTGGATTATTTTCGCTCATAATTACTCCTGATTCATTACTTAGTCATTGTTCTGTAGGATAAGATAGTTACGTTCAAAATGTCTTTTTAATAGCGTATATTAGGGTCTGTTTGATCTGTCGATCATGGCAATAACAGTGACTATTTTTAACTTTATCTGCGGCAAAAAATAACACTATCCACTGCTAGCATAGCTCTTGTCTTGCGGACGAACAAAGCCGTGCTTTACTTATTCCATCCTCAGCGCAGTTATGAAGGCGATGGGCTTAATTATCAAGTATTCTTTAAATTGAGTGTCGCTAATATTTAAGACGTTTGCGAATACCTAACGCTACTAGTGCAGGCACACCAAACGCGGCTAAAAAGAATGGTATCTCTTCTAACACATTATAACCTGCACTGATGACACCAATACTGAGATTAATAGCCGCCACGATGAACCATAATCCTATGAAAATAGTAGCGATGCGACTTGCTCCATGATCACCCTTGAATAGACGCGCGATAAAGCAAGATGTGGCTAGCAACACCAGCCCTGCCACAATTAAAATAATAGTGCGCATAGTAGCTCTCTGTAAAAAGTGAATAGATAAAGTCTTAGACTCATTGTAAAATAGTGATGGCTGAGATAACTATGACCCATTCGCTGGCCTTTGGCAAACCTGTTTTTGCCTCTTATATACTTGTAATCAGCAAATAGTTAGCTAATTAAAATGAGTCAAATTTATGATAACCCAAAGCTTACATCGAGTGACTACTCAAGATGGTGAGAAAATTGCAGTTTGGCAAGTTAGCGATGATCCTGTCGAGCAACAATATTTTGCTGATAAAACTAAAATCAAAGCGCAAAATATACTCATGATTCATGGTACGTTTTCAGACAAAAGAGTCAGCTTAGGTATGGCTGGCTACTTAGCCAAGCTTGGTCATAGGTGCTACATTATGGAGTGGCGCGGCCATGGCGACAGCTCAATTCCCTCCGATAAATTCAACTTTGAGACCATCGCCTTTTATGACATTGCAGCGACTTTTCAGTATTTATTCGACGCATTAAAGGTAGACAATCTACATGCAGTGACCCATAGCGGTGGCGGTATTTGCTTGACGATGTTTTTGACGCAAAACCAGCATTATATCGCTAAAATAAACAGTATCACGATGGTCGCTTGCCAAGCTTATGGCGCAGGGCTAGACCCTCAAAGCTACGCTAAAATAACCGTGCTAAAAACGCTGACTCGCCTGCTAGGATATGTTCCTGCTAAAAGGTTTAAACTAGGTCCAATCAATGAGAGCTACCATACGATGAGTCAGTGGTATAACTGGAATCTAGGTAAACACTTCCAAAGTAGCTTAGCTAAGCATGATAGCGATCATCAAGAAAGCAGCGTGGATGAGACCTTCGATTATCGTCAGCTGATGCCGTCTATTACTATTCCTATTTATGCTATCAGCGCCAAAGGTGATCATTTTATCGCGCCACCGAGTGGCTGCCAGTTATTCCTAAATGACTTTAATAATTCTACTAATGTCTTTTGTGAATTTTCTATCAAAAATGGTCACTTAGAAGATTATAACCATAGTCGCATCATACTCAGCAGTAACGCTGCCAAAGAAGTTTGGTCGACGATTGCCGCTTGGGTTAATAGGCATACTAAAGTCTAGTCTGAACAGGAAATATACGTTATTCTTTGTGATAAAAGGTATAAACCCAATCGCTACTAATCATACCTACGCAAAACATCTTTACACTTGCCAGCTCTTCATAAGCTGTGTCAGTATTAGCGTCATTGAATTAACATCAAAAATAATTCTGAATACTTGATAGCTATTCTGTAGGGAGTTGACGTTTATGAGTGAATTATCAGAGCAAGAACAAATGGAAAACCCACTAGAAGTTAAGGTTGGTCTAGATAATCAAGCCAATAAACATTATAAATATCTAGTATTTATTGGACGTTTTCAGCCCTTTCACAATGGGCATAAAGCGGTGATTGATGAGGCGCTTAAGCGTTCTGATGAAGTCATTATACTTATTGGTTCAGCCAACTTACCCCGTAGTTTACGCAATCCTTTTTCGGTTGCTGAACGCACGGCCATGATTGAAGGCGCTTACTCAAAAGAGGAGGCTGCACGTATTCACTGCGTAGCACTCGATGATGTACTCTATAATGATACGCGCTGGCTACAATATGTACAGGCTAGCGTCAGATCAGTGACTAATGATTTGCGCTCTGATATCGGTCTAATTGGACACTCAAAAGACAGCTCATCTTATTATCTATCATTATTCCCTCATTGGGCATCTATATCTGTTCCTAGCCATCATAATTTGTCAGCAACTCCTATTCGTGAAAGTTATCTTATGGGTGCGACGCCAACCCCTGAGCGTACCCCTGAATCAACTCGCAAAGTATTAGATAAGTTTAAAGCAACAGATGACTATCAGCAGTTACATATCGAGGCAGGCTTTATCGATAAGTATAAAAAACAGTGGGCCTCTGTACCTTATCCACCGACCTTTATGACTGCCGATGCACTGGTGGTTCAGTCAGGACATATACTATTGGTCGAGCGTCGTAGCATGCCAGGACGTGGCCTATGGGCTCTGCCAGGTGGCTTTGTCGATCCAAAAGAAACTTTGCTTGATGCTTGTATTCGTGAATTGCGTGAAGAGACACGCCTAAAGGTACCAGAACCTGTACTGCGCGGCTCGCGTCATAGCCAGCATACCTTTGATGATCCGTATCGCTCCGCTCGTGGTCGCACCATTACCCAAGCCTTTTATTTTCAACTTAAAAACGATGCCAAAGGCTTACCAAAAGTGAAAGGTGGGGATGATGCGGCACAAGCTTTTTGGTTGCCGTTAGCAGAGCTTGATTCCAAAAAGATGTTTGAAGATCACTATGCGATTATCATGAAGATGGTTGGGTTGTAATACTTGCAATCGATATTTAGAACTATACAGCGCTATCAACTTATTTTGACCTTTTAAGTCATAATATAGCCAGTTTCAAGTAAAAATTGTCGATATAATTTTATAAGTATTATTTTAATGATTTAAGTTTCACTGCCCGCGCCGATAGACGGCAAAGGCTTATTTCGTCGCAACTTGTTTAACAAAGCAACCAGCGACATCAAAAAGCAGAGGAGTTCTGTGATGTACACCAGCAATTTTAATAATTTAATCTTGAATAGCGATAGCTATAAAACCTCCCATTGGGTGCAATATCCAGCGGGTAGCGAGTATATGTCCAGCTATGTCGAAGCTCGCGGTGGCGACTACGATGTGGTATTTTTTGGTCTGCAAGCCTTTATCAAAGAATACTTAAGTACTCCTGTCACTATGCAAGATATCGATGAAGCCGAAGCCGTCATTCAAGCGCATGGTTTGACCTTTAACCGCGCTGGTTGGGAGCTATTAGTTAATAGACATGGTGGGTATCTACCGCTACGAATTGAAGCGGTTCCCGAAGGTACTATCGTACCCGTCTCTAACGTCGTCTGCCAAATTATCAATACTGACCCTGACTTTTATTGGCTACCCAGCTATATCGAGACCTCCCTTTTACGGGCGATTTGGTATCCTTCAACCGTTGCCAGCGTGTCGCGCTATTGCAAAGGCATTATCCGTGATGCGCTAGAGAAATCTGCTGACAATCTTGACTCGCTACCATTTCGTTTGCATGACTTTGGTGCGCGTGGCGCTTCAAGTTTTGAGTCCGTAGCATTGGGCAGTCTTGCACATTTGGTTAACTTCTCAGGTACCGACTCAATGACAGCTTTAGTCGCTGCCAGCCGTTGGTACGGTATGGATAAAGACATGCCAGCTTTCTCCATTCCCGCCGCTGAACACAGCACGATGACGGCTTGGGGCCGCGATGGCGAAACCGATGCTTATACCAACATGCTTGAGCAATTCGGTGGCAAAGACAAAGCTTTTTCAGTGGTATCGGACAGCTACGACTTATGGAATGCCATCGACAATATCTGGGGCGATACCTTAAAAGATGACGTCAAAAACACCGGTGGCACTTTGGTTATCAGACCTGATAGCGGTGAGCCGATCAAAGTGGTTCGGGAAGCATTAGAGCGTCTAGCGGTCAAATTCGGTACGACTTTTAATAGCAAAGGTTATAAAGTCTTGCCCGATTACGTACGTATTATCCAAGGCGATGGTATCAGTCCGCAAAGTCTCGGTAAGATTGTCAATGCCGTAATGGCAGCAGGCTTTAGTGCAGATAACATTACCTTTGGCATGGGCGGTGGTCTATTGCAGCAAGTCAATCGCGACACTATGAGCTGGGCGATGAAAGCCAGTGCAATCTCAATCGATGGTAACTGGAAAGAAATCTATAAAGATCCTATTACTAGCCATTCTAAACGCTCAAAAAAAGGTCGCTTAGCATTAATAAAAGATAGTCGCGGTCAACTGCAAACCGTTAAAGCTGATGACTTAAGTACCGACAACAAGAACTTATTACGTGATGTGTTCATCGATGGCAAGCTAGTCGTTGAAGACAGTCTAATGACTATTCGGGAGCGTGCAGGATGGTAGCAACGACTAAAATTAAGAGTGTCGCAAAAGACGTATTGCTAGCGCCGATATATCTATATCAAGGTCGTAAGGTTAAACGTGATACTTTGCGTCTATCTGAGCCTGAAGGGATACGCTACGGGCGCGTTAGGCTAAATACAGCTTTGAATAGTCATAATGTCGATCAGCAAACGCTTAGTCTAATGATCGCTGGAGATTCAGCGGCGGCTGGGGTCGGTAGTCAGACCCAAGAGCAGGCTCTAGCGGGTAAACTGATACCTGCTTTGCAGCAGCAAGCGTTAACTAACGAAGCATTTGGTCAGCAATTTGATGAGCTAACTTGGTCAGTACAAGCGACAACGGGGCATACTAGCTTCGATATTCTGCGTCGCCTTTATGTGTTAGCTAAACCTACTCATCCGCTCGATGTGATGGTACTAAGTGTTGGGGTCAATGATACTACTGCAAACGTCTCAACGGCTGAGTGGCAACAACAGCTTGAATCAATTATTGCTATTGCTCAGCGCAAATTCGGTGTCGCTCATTTGATTTTTGCAAGATTGCCGCAAATGGCACAGATGCCAGCACTCCCTGCACCCTTGAGTCACTTTATCGGAGCAAAAGCGACTAAGCTGGATGATATATTACAGCAAGTTTGTACCGATCATGATGGCGTCACTTATATGGCGACTGACTTTACAAGGATGATGGATGAGCACGCCAATGGTGCCGCTATAGATATTTCAGTGATGTTCGCGGACGACGGCTTTCATCCTAGCAGTCTGATGTATGGCTATTGGGCGCAGCAATTAGCAGAGCTTGTTGTTGAATTACTTGATATCTCTAATGATTCCGCCTTAGAGTAACCACTAAAACTATAGTTTAAAACTTAAAAAACCCCTCTAGTCAAACTGTCCAAGGTTATGGGATCAGTTCATACTTGTAGGGGTTTTTATTGTCTATAGATTGTTGAAGTTTGATTGACTGCTTCAAACTAAGAGCGTGCCTGATGACTACTCCTCATGCACCGTTTTTGCAACTTTTGGCTGTATATAAATGGTGCATTAAAAAAAAGAAGAATCATTACGGTGCAAAAAAATCTCGATATCTCTTAATAAAGACCAGTATTAGTGCAAAATCTTATATTTTAGGTTGGCATAAATATTGATGTATTAATAACAGTTATGATCGGTTCGTTCACTCGACCTATTAGTCTGCTATTTTGTCTTTTTGGAGAAATATATGTCTTTATTGCCTACCCTTATCACTGCTACTCACGTCAATACAAACTATCGTGTGCATTCAAGATTAAAATCGCGTTTGTCTATATTGGCAATCGCTGTTATAGGCAGTCTAAGCCTCATAGGTTGCCAAAAACCCGCAGAAACTAGTAGCGAAACAACAGTCGAAACAACCGAAAATACTACTGCATCTACGACAGATAGCGATACGATCAAAGTAGGTATCTTGCACTCACTATCTGGCACGATGGCCATCTCTGAAACATCTCTAAAAGATACGGCACTGATGACCATTAATGAGATCAATGCTAACGGTGGTGTGTTAGGTAAGCAGCTAGAACCTGTTGTGGTTGATCCCGCCTCCGACTGGCCATTATTCGCTGAAAAAGCTCGTCAGCTATTAACTCAAGATAAAGTTGATGTGATATTTGGTGGCTGGACATCCGTGTCACGTAAGTCAGTACTGCCAGTGGTTGAAGAGTTAAACGGCCTGATGTTCTACCCTGTACAGTACGAGGGTCAAGAGCAGTCAGAAAACATCTTCTATACTGGGGCGGCTCCCAATCAGCAAGCCATTCCTGCCGTTGAGTACTTGATGAGTCCAGAGGGCGGTAGTGCAAAACGCTTTGTATTACTTGGCACAGATTATGTCTATCCTCGTACCACTAACCAAATTCTAAGAGCTTTTTTAAAGTCTAAAGGCGTCGCTGAAGCAGACATCATGGAAGAATATACGCCATTCGGCTTTAGCAACTATCAGACTATCGTAGGTGATATCAAAAACTTCTCTACCGGTAAAAAGACGGCGGTTATTTCCACCATTAATGGGGATTCAAACGTGCCCTTTTATCGTGAGCTTGCCAACCAAGGCATTAAAGCGTCTGACATTCCAGTTATGGCATTCTCAGTAGGTGAAGAAGAGCTACGCGGTATCGATACCAGCTTGCTACAGGGTCATTTGGCGGCATGGAACTACTTTATGTCGGTTAAAAACCCTGTGAACAGCAGCTTCACTAAAAAATATAAGCAATATGCGCTAGATCAGAAGCTACCCAACGCCGACAAGGTCGTGACTAATGATCCTATGGAAGCCACGTATGTCGGTATTAATATGTGGAAACAAGCGGTTGAAAAAGCGGGTACGACCGATGTCGATAAAGTACGTATTAGCATGGGTGGTCAAACGTTTGATGCTCCATCAGGGTACACACTGAAAATGGATGAAGAAAACCATCACTTATGGAAGCCTGTCATGATCGGTCAAATCCGTGCTGATGGCCAGTTCGATGTGATTAGCAAAACACCAGAAGCTATCCGTGCGCAGCCATGGAGTCAGTACATTCCTAAATAAGGTCGTAACCACTTAATTATTCGCCCCTTATTGGTTCAATACCAGCAATCCTTTTGAACTCTCTACTGATTAAGACCATTTTTCAGTAGGGAGCTGGAGGAGTGTTGACTGTAAAAAAGGAATTACCATGGCACATTTTTATGTCTATTCTAAAAGTGACGCGCAAGCCAACTACTCTGATAAGCCCTTTATCATTGGCCTACTCTCTTTATTTGTGTATCTCTTAATAACTATCACCGCGCCTGCCTATGCTCACGAGACGCCAGTCGTACACAGCCATGATGAGGCTGTGTCTACCAATACAATGACGGCAACATCCAATGCTATTAGTGATGAAACGTTACTTGCTCAAAATGAGCAGTCACTCACTACCCCATCTGATACTACGATAAGTCAAGGCGACGCTATTGAGCAGTTTGTTGCCGCAGACTTCACGCAGCGCCAAGCGATGCTCAATAACTGGCCAGGATCGGTTGAGAGTCTCGACACCTTAGTTGAACTCATTAGTAAAGATGAGCTATATCAAGGTAATGGTGGGCAGACTTACTTGCTAAATAGTGATGATCAACTGTTCACTTATCCAGACAGACAGGAGACTACGGATTGGCCCAGCGATTTATCACAAGTGACCCTGACCAATGTGCTCCGCTCGGCGCTAACTTTTGGACAAGCCAAGGTTAAGCTTGAGTCAGAGGATACGGCTCAACGTATTCAAGCCGTTGATATTCTCTCAAAAAATATAGACCAAGTAGACCCCATTACTATCTTAGCAGCAGCGGCTACAGAGGATAATAGTAAAATCAAGGATGCTCTCGCCTATCTACAGGCACGTATTGAGTTTAGAGATGGTGATCTAGCGACTAAAATAGCCGCTGTGAACTTACTTGCCGATAGTGATAGCCCGCAGGTCTTGGTTGAGCTCAAGCGAGCATTGACGGCAAGCGATTTAGATCCTGTGCTTAAATCTAGTCTGCTAGATGCTGAGGCGAGTATCGAGCGACGCATTACCTTCAGCACTTGGATGGGACATCTTTTTACGGGTATGAGCACTGCTAGTATTTTGTTATTGGCAGCCCTTGGACTTGCGATCACCTTTGGACTCCTTGGGGTCATCAATATGGCTCATGGCGAGCTAATTATGATTGGCGCTTATGCCACTTATGTGGTGCAAAACCTTTTTCAAGCGTATTTTCCTGAAATGGCGGGTTGGTATCTGATTGCGGCTATACCCGTGGCCTTCTTAGTCAGTGCCATTATCGGCATGATTATCGAACGAATCGTTATTCGCCCTCTTTATGGTCGTGAGCTTGAAACCTTACTAGCCACTTTTGGTGTCAGTCTTATTCTTATGCAATTAGTGCGCATGGTCTTTGGCGCACAGAATGTTGAAGTTAGTAATGTCGCTTGGCTAAGCGGCGCTTATCAGGTGTCCTCAAGCCTAGTACTCCCCTATAACCGCATCGCCATTATCGGCTTTACGATTATAGTTCTTATGCTCCTTGTGTATCTACTCAACAAAACTCGCTTTGGCTTATTTGTGCGCGCTGTGACCCAAAATCGGCAGATGGCTCGCGCTGTTGGTATTCGCTCTGCGCGTATCGATATGCTGGCTTTTGGTCTGGGCTCAGGTCTTGCAGGTCTCGCTGGCTGCGCGCTTGCACAAGTAGGCAATGTCGGACCTGATCTGGGTCAGACTTATATTATTGATGCGTTTTTAGTCGTTGTCGTGGGCGGCGTAGGACAAGTATGGGGCGCCGTATTGGCATCCTTAGGTCTTGGTGTCAGTGGTACTGTGCTTGAGATTGGCATTGGTGCGGTGATGGCTAAGATTGTGTTATTGGTTCTTGTGATTTTATTTATTCAAAAACGTCCACAAGGTTTATTTGCCCTAAAAGGCCGTTTTGTGGATTAAGGAGAACCTCATGCGTTTGACTCAACTGTTATCTGATTCCCCACGTAACTCTATTTTGATTGGTTTATGCTTTTTGGTACTACTGATTTTGCCTTGGCTACACTTAATGCCAGAGAGCTCAAGTTTTCACTTGTCTGCCTACTGGATAACGCTTATTGGCAAAATCATGGCTTTAGCAATGGTGGCACTGGCACTAGATCTCGTCTGGGGTTACGCTGGTATCTTAAGCTTAGGTCATGGCCTTTATTTTGCCTTGGGCGGTTATGCCTTTGGTATGTACTTAACGCGCGAAACAGCAGGCAACGCTCTGCCAGACTTTATGCGTTTTTTGAGCTGGACTGAAATGCCGTGGTATTGGGCGGGAACGCAGCACTTTTGGTGGGCTATGGCCTTGGTGGTGCTCGTTCCAGGTCTGGTCGCTTTTATCTTTGGCTATTTTGCTTTTCGCTCAAAAATTAAAGGGGTTTACTTTTCGATTATCACCCAAGCCATGACCTACGCCGCAGCCTTACTGTTTTTCCGTAACGAAACAGGCTTCGGTGGTAATAATGGCTTCACAGGTTTTACCACGTTGCTCGGGTATGACATCACAGCTTCTTCAACCCGAGCGATGTTGTGTTTTACCACAGCTTTGGCTCTGCTACTGTCATACATAGGGCTACGCTACTTGATGAACCAGCCTTATGGCCGCGTGCTTGGTGCTATTCGTGATAGCGAAAATCGTTTGCAATATCTGGGTTATCGCACGCTTTGGTACAAGCTATCCGCTTGGGTGTTGTCCGCTGTGATTGCAGGTATCGCAGGTGCTCTATATGTGCCTCAGGTTGGCATCATTAACCCAGGCGAGATGAATCCTGTCAACTCCATCGAGATGGCCGTATGGGTGGCTGCTGGAGGTAGAGGGTCACTCATCGGTGCTATCGTAGGCGCTGGCGCAGTCAATGCGATTAAGACTTATTTTACTGTGGCTTACCCTGAGTTTTGGCTGCTTATTTTAGGGGGATTATTCGTAGTCGTTACTATATTTCTACCTAACGGTATTATTGGTGTCCTCGATCGTTTTAAGAAGGAAAAAGAATGATGTCAAAAATATCTAATAAGACTGATTATAGTATGAGTACTCCAACAGGGAATAATAAAGCGACTGACCGTATAACGGCTACAGAAAACAGGGCTGCTCGTCCCGTCACTACTTTGGCCGAAGATTATGGCGACAGTGCTGGTTTAGCACGCCCTACCCCTAAATCAGGTCCAGATATGAGGCATGGTATCGCGCTGTATTTGGAAGACGTTAGCGTATGGTTTGACTCGTTTCGGGCACTTAATGACTTATCTTTATACATCGAAGAGGGTGAGCTACGCTGTATCATCGGTCCTAATGGCGCGGGCAAGACCACTTTAATGGATGTTATCACTGGTAAAACACGTCCGACTAAAGGCAGTGCATTTTTTGGTCAAACTCATAATTTAGCCAAGCTGTCTACTGAAGAAATCGCTGAGGCTGGCATTGGCCGTAAGTTTCAAAAACCAACGGTATTTGAAAAGTTCACCGTACTCGATAATTTAATGCTAGCCGCGCCCAAAGACAAGCGCGTATCAAAAAGTTGGTTTACCAAAATTGATGCGCAAACTCAAGATACGCTTGACTCAACGCTACAGCAAATTCGCTTAAAAGACATGATAAGCAAGCCAGCAGGGTTATTATCTCATGGTCAAAAGCAGTGGCTAGAGATCGGTATGTTACTGATGCAGAGACCAAAACTCATCTTGCTTGATGAGCCTGTGGCAGGCATGACTGATGCCGAAACAGAACATACTGCTGAGCTGTGTCTACGTCTCAAAGAGAATCATACCTTGGTGGTGGTTGAGCATGACATGACCTTTATTGATGCTATTAGTGAAAAAGTAACCGTTTTAGCAAATGGTGCTATCTTGGCCGAAGGGACTTTGAGTGAAGTGCAAAACGATGAGGCCGTTATTGAGACCTACTTAGGTCGATAATACACTTGAGTCGATAATAAACTTAACTCGATAATAAACTCAGATCAATAACAAATAATAGCGCTTAAAACTGAACCTAAAAAAGAATGCAGGTGTTTATATGTTAGAAGTTAATGCTATAAATCAATATTACGGTGGTAGTCACATTTTACGGGACGTCACTCTTACCGCGCCTGTAGGTGAATGTAGCGTCGTACTGGGCCGTAATGGGGTCGGTAAAACTACTTTACTCAAATGCTTGATGGGTATTTTACCTATTAAATCGGGGGAGATTTTATTAGACGGTAAGGATATTAGTAAGATGACGCCTGAACAGCGCGTGCGCGCAGGACTCGCTTATGTGCCGCAAGGACGCGATATCTTTTCTACCTTAAGCGTTGAAGAAAACATCCTCATTGGCATGGCAAAATTCTCTCAGGGTAAGGCAAGTAAAGTACCCAAACATTTATACGATATATTTCCGGTACTCGATGAGATGAAGCATCGCCGTGGCGGCGATCTATCAGGCGGTCAGCAGCAACAGCTGGCTATTGCAAGAGCACTGGCATCTGAGCCATCAGTACTAATCTTGGATGAGCCTACTGAGGGTATCCAGCCCTCTATCATCAAAGATATCGGTAGAGTCATTCGTAGTCTTGCTAATAAAGGCGATATGGCAATTGTTTTGGTTGAGCAGTTTTATGAGTTTGCAGAAGAGCTTGCTGATAACTATACTGTGCTCTCTCGCGGGCAGGTGGTTGCTCAAGGAGCAGGTCACGTCATGGCTGAGAATAACATCCAAGAATTGGTGGCCATATAATTAGCAGCCGCAGCCTATTCAATTGAGCATTGAGAAGGTAATATATTCTATATTTTTATGAGCTGTGATAGTCAAACCTAAGTTTGATTATCACAGTATAGCCTCAAGGATATTCTATTTTGACTTGGCAATCTTCGCTACAGCTGCATTTTGACTGCGCCTCTCATACGAAAAAAACTCGACTGTCTCATCGTGCTCATACTGGTGCTTTAGTAGTACAGCGCGCGCTATATCCTGAGCCTGATAGCCAAGAGGGGATTTGCCATATTTACGTGTTGTACCCGCCCGCTGGTATTGCCGATGAGGACCGCTTAACCTTAGACTTTACTCTCAAGCCCAACAGTCACGCTGTGATTACGACTCCTGGAGCGGGCAAATGGTACGGTCAACGAGAGTCTCTACGGCACTCAGAATCTGCCGACTCATCAAAACTTATTAGCGCAGAACAGCATATCGACGCGCACCTTGATGATCATGCTATTCTTGAATGGCTCCCCCAAGAAAGCATCTATTACGACCACTCTGTCTCTTGCGCCAATAATCGCTTTTATTTAGCTAAGACAGCCAGTTTGCTGACTTGGGATATTGCTGTGTTCGGGCGTCAAGCGTATCATGAGGTTTTTGCTAACGGTCATTATGCCAACCGCTTAGAGATATGGCGTGGTGAGGGTTTACTCGTCAGTGAGCATACTTGCCAGCAAGCCAATACGCGCTGGTTTATCTCCCCGCTTGGGTTAAACCATCACCATGTGCATGGCTCCTTTTGGGCAATACCCAGCACAGAGGTCATTGCACCAGAGCTACAAGATAATCCGCTCAAGCTTGGTCAGTATTTAGATACTATTATTGCCGAGGTACGTCGCCTTATCGATCAGCAGTCGCTACCTATTTACTGTACTCACAACTATCAAGGTATTAATTGTCGCTATTTGGGGTCAGATGTGCGTGCTTGCTTTGACGCTTTTTACCAAATTCGCGAGCTTATCAGGTCTAAATGGTACAAGCTTGAGCCTCATCGACCGAGAATCTGGGATACCTAATATCACCTACTATGCATCTCAAGCAATGCGCCACTAAACCACAATGAAACTATTTAGAATATCTTTTATGAGCATTGAAAACGATCAATAATTTCTAAAGAACGATAATAATTAAGGATTATCCATGCAATTAAACCCCACAGAAAAAGATAAACTTTTATTATTTACAGCAGGCATGGTAGCGGAGCGTCGTAAAAATCGCGGTGTCAAGCTGAATTATCCTGAGTCTATCGCTTACATTAGCATGTTACTAATGGAAGGCGCGCGTGATGGCAAAACCGTGGCGCAACTGATGAGTGAAGGAGCCACTTATCTCTCTGCCGATGACGTCATGGAAGGCATCGCAGAGATGATACATGATGTCCAAGTTGAAGCCACTTTCCCCGATGGTACTAAGCTGGTGACGGTACATAACCCCATCGTGTAGCTTGCTTGTTTCAAGCTCGTATAAAACGTTATTGAACTAAGCTATAGCCATAGACTATTAAGGATAATTAATATCATGATGAAAGTAGGTGAATATAAAATAAAAGCAGGCAATATGGCCTTAAACGCTGAGCGCTGCGTTCAAACCATAGCAGTCATCAATACCGGCGACCGCCCTATTCAAATCGGCTCTCACTATCACTTCTATGAAGTCAATACAGCACTAAGTTTTGATCGAGAGTCGACGCTTGGGTATCGACTCAATATCTTATCTGGTACTGCGGTACGCTTTGAGCCAGGACAAACACGCGAAGTTGAGCTGGTTGCTATCGCAGGTCGTCAGCATATCTATGGTTTTGCGGGGAAAGTCATGGGGCCAGCTGAGGTCAAAAACACGACTGCTACTTCGCAAAAGTCTATCGACAGACGTATTCACGCAGAGCATTTTGGCCCTACTACAGGGGATAAAGTCCGCTTAGCCGATACTCATTTATGGCTTGAAGTTGAGTATGATTTGACTAGCTTCATGGATCAGCGTTCTGATGCTCACAAGGTCAGTGTTGGTGAAGAGGTTAAGTTTGGCGGCGGTAAAGTGATCCGTGATGGTATGGGTCAATCGCAGTTACTGGGCGATCAAGTTGCCGATACGATCATTACCAATGCCTTAATCGTCGATTATACGGGTATTTATAAAGCTGATATCGCTGTCAAAGAGGGGCGCATTAGTGGCATTGGTAAAGCGGGTAATCCTGATATTCAACCTAATGTGACGCTACCTATTGGCGCGGCTACGGAGATTATCGCAGGAGAAGGTAAAATTCTGACTGCTGGCGGTATCGATAGCCATATTCATTTTATTGCGCCGCAGCAATGTGAGACGGCATTGATGTCTGGTCTCACCACAATGCTAGGCGGTGGTACGGGACCCGCTGAGGGTACGCTTGCCACCACTTGTACGCCTGGCGCTTATCATATTCAGAGTATGCTAAAAACCACTGACTCTATTGCGATGAATATCGGACTATTAGGCAAAGGCAATGTCAGCTTACCTGCGCCTATTGTCGAGCAAATTGAAGCAGGTGCTATCGGTCTTAAGCTCCATGAAGACTGGGGCTCTACGCCCAAAGCCATTGATAACTGCCTTAGCGTGGCTGAAGAATACGATGTACAAGTGGCGATTCACACCGATACACTTAATGAGAGCGGCTATTTGGATAGCACTTTAGGCGCGTTTAAAGACCGCTGTATTCACACCTTTCATACCGAAGGCGCAGGCGGTGGTCATGCTCCAGATATTCTAAAAGCCATTGGCGAGACCAACGTGCTACCCTCGTCCACTAATCCGACGCGCCCGTTCACTATTAACACCATTGATGAGCATCTAGACATGCTCATGGTTTGTCATCATTTGAGCCCCTCTATCGCTGAAGATGTCGCTTTTGCAGAGAGCCGTATTCGTAAAGAAACCATCGCCGCTGAAGATATCTTACAAGATATGGGTGCTATCGCTATGATGAGTAGTGATTCGCAAGCGATGGGACGTGTGGGAGAAGTCATTATTCGCACGTGGCAAACCGCTGATAAGATGAAAGCTCAGCGCGGCCACCTCGCTCCTGATCAATCGGCTAAAACTGAGCAGTCCTCTAAAAATATAACCCTAAGTGATGCTGACGCTGATAGCGGTAATGATAATTTTCGTATCAAACGCTATATTGCAAAATACACTATCAATCCTGCGATTACTCATGGTATCAGCGATGAGGTAGGTTCTGTTGAAGTCGGCAAATGGGCGGATTTGGTGTTATGGTCACCCGCATTTTTTGGGGTAAAACCTGATCGCATCCTCAAAGGCGGCTTGATAGCTGCTGCGCCTATGGGCGACCCAAACGCCTCCATCTCTACTCCGCAGCCTGTGCACTATCGCAGCATGTTTGGCAGCTTCCCCAAAACTGTGGCGCAGACTTGCATTACCTTTATGTCAAGCGCGGCTATCGATAAAGGCGTTGATAGGCAATTGGGATTAGAAAAAGTTATTCGAGCGGTACATGACATTCGTAAGGTGCGAAAGCAACACATGAAGTTTAACAGCTACTGTCCTGATATGGAGGTCAATCCTGAGACCTATGAAGTCTATGCCGATGGCAAACTACTAACATGCGAGCCTGCCGAGTATCTGCCAATGGCGCAGCGCTACTTTTTATTCTAGTAGCGTTGTCATCGCTTTGATTGTGATGGCTTTTAATCAAGTCACAATAATGCCAAAGCAGATACCCATCCAAATTATTTTTCAACTAACTATAGACTTACCTTATGCAAATTTATACTCATCGTCTCGAGACATCAGATCTCAGTGCTGAACAAAACACTGTGATTAATAGCCAAAAACAGGCAGGGAAATTTTTATATTTAGACTTTGATACCCGCCAGCGCAGCCGATTCAAAGCACAAACTCAGCAGCAAGAATCCATTGGTGTGGATCTACCCCGTACCGAAACCATTAAGAATGGTAGTGTGCTAGCAGATAATCAAGGCGCATTGATACAGGTTATGGCGGCCAAGCAAGCCTTAGTCGAAGTGACTGCCGATAATAGCTTTGATCTTATGAAGGGCGCTTATCATTTGGGTAACCGTCATGTACCATTGATGATTGCACCCAAAGCATTGTACTTTGAGCCTGACCATGTATTAGAGGCGATGCTACAGCAACTTGGCCTACATACCCAAGTTGTCCAAGCGCCGTTTGAACCAGAAACGGGTGCCTATAAAGGTGATAATAATGGGCATGCTCACTCTAATAATCATGAGCACGCGCACAGTCATCATAACCATAGCCATCATAATAATGGTCATCACAGTGATAATCACAGTCATGATAACGCTCATGAATAATGATTCCGTGTACTCACAGCAGACTACTAATAAAGCACAAGGTATAAGCGATCTGAATAATACCGAGGTAACTGGACGTCTATTGATGCTAGCCTCAAGTAACTTGCCTATTGGCAGTTATACCTACTCCCAAGGTGTAGAGTCCGCTATTGAGTCAGGGCTTATTCATGATGAAAGCAGCTGCTTAGCATTTATGAGTGACTATCTGGAGCTCGCACTGTGTCGCTATGAGCTACCGCTATTGGCGCTTATGATTGAAGCCCTGACGGTTGATGACGTAGCGCTTGCTGATGCCTTAGGCAAGGATTATCACGCCAGCCGTGAGAGTAAAGAGTTCGTCTATGAGTCGAGCCAATTAGCACTATCCTTATCCGCATGGCTTGATGAGGTACTTAAGCTTGATGTACCTGATAGCTTGCTTGCCCACGGCTTTTTGCCACTGTTTGCCCATATTAGCGCGCATTGGCAATTTAAGCCTGAGCAAGCGATGACCACCTACGCCTTTGGTCAAATAGAAAATATGGTACTGGCAGCGGTCAAAACCGTACCGCTTGGGCAAATGGCAGGACAGCGAGTTATTTGGCAATTACAGCAGTTATTAAGCACGCAAGTATATCCGCTAGCGATCCGCGTCAAGCAAAGCTTTTTGCACCTTCAGGATACGTCTGTGGAAGTCAACATAAAGCTAAATCTACTTTATCAGCAGCTACATATGTCCGCGAATCTACCCCATTTAGCGATACTCTCTTGTCAGCATGAAAAGCAATACAGCCGATTATTCCGCTCTTAAATACTGACACACCTAACTTCTATTGAACAATACTTATTGAACTACCGTTATTTAATAACCCTTATCGAGGATATTTATTTATGGCACTGACACCTAAAGTCGAAAACACTCATTCAGATACGACACTATCACCTCTACGCTTAGGTATTGGCGGTCCTGTTGGTTCAGGTAAAACAGCATTAACCCTCAGATTATGTCAGCGCTTACGTGATAGCGTCAATATGGCCGTAGTGACCAATGATATCTATACCAAAGAGGACTCTGAGTTCTTGACCCGTCATGAGGCGATGCCAGCCGAGCGTATTCGAGGTGTCGAAACAGGGGGCTGCCCGCACACGGCTATTCGTGAAGATGCCTCAATTAATCTCGCTGCCATCGCTGAATTACAGCAACAATTTGCAGGTCTTGAGCTTATTATTATTGAATCTGGCGGTGATAATTTGGCGGCTACCTTTAGCCCTGAATTATCCGACTTAACACTTTATGTCATTGACGTCTCAGCAGGCGATAAAATCCCTCGTAAAGGCGGGCCTGGCATTATGAAATCCGACTTACTCATTATCAATAAAACCGATCTTGCCCCTTTAGTAGGCGCATCGCTTGAGGTTATGGCACATGACGCCAAAAAAATGCGCGGTGATAAGCCTGTGGTCTTTAGTAACATGAAAACAGGCGACGGTCTGGATGATATTGTGGCCTTTATTCTTGATAAAGGCATGATAAGTGCGGCGTAAGACGCTACCTGTATTGTTATCTCTCAAAGCCAAATATTCTGTGGCGTCAATAACTATTTTATCCACTGATAAACGGCTCAGCAGATCGTGAGTATATCGATTTGTTGACTTATTAAGGATGTATTATCATGAGCACAAAAGCATCACAATCTATAGCCTCTAAAACCCTTACTAGCAAAACAGTAATCATCAGTGGCTTGGCACTACTGTCATTGCTACCGACACTGGCATTTTCTCATTCTGGGCACGACCTACTAGCGACAGATGCCGCATTTATAAGTTCAATATTGTCTGGCATAACGCATCCTTTGACGGGGCTTGATCACCTCATGCTAGCACTCGGTATGGGCATGCTATTGACTCAAATGCACAGCTTCAAAAAAGGCTTTGCCTCATTAGGGGTTGGTTTGGTAGTGGGATTTGCACTGAGCTTGAGTGTGAGCTTGAACCCTATGTTCATCGAATACGGTATTCTATTCTCTATCGTCGCACTCACCACAGCCCTTATGAGCCGCTACTTTAATAACTCATTGAATCAAAGCAACAAAGCATCCGTTAAAACAGGGCATAACTTAGCCATCATTGGTTTTGGTGCGCTCGCTATGTTCCACGGAGCTGCACATGCCATTGAGGTTCCTACAAGCGGCACTATAGCGGGTTTCTTTACTGGTATGATCATTGCTATGCTTGGTCTATATACTGTTGGCAAAGGTGTTGCCATTTATCTGAACCATCGCTTACCAGACAGCCTGATTACTCAACGCATTATCGCTGTTTTTGGATTGTGCGCTGTACTGTTGAGCTAGTTCAGGATGCGAGCGCCAAACTGTCTAGGCTATGCACTGATGGAGAGCTTCTTTGAGATATTCAAGTATGAGACTATCTACATTGAAAAGAATAAAGCGACTGAGACATTAGAAAAACAAATTCATGAATATGTGCATTACTGTAATGATGAAAGAATTCAGCTTAAACTAAAAAGACTGAGCCCTGTACAATACAGGGCTCAGTCCTTGGTCAAACTTAAACTGTCCAAGTCTAGAGGGTCAGTTTATTAAGGGCGGTTTTTTTATCTTCACACTACTATAGGGCATAAGTAAAAATAACTTATACTCAATAGCAATCTTATTCAGCAGAATCAGCAGCTTTCTTATTACGGCCACCGAATGCGCCAAAACGTTTGTTAAAGCTAGCAACACGACCTTCAGTAGAGGTTTTACGTTGCTCGCCCGTATAGAACGGATGCGATGCACTTGAGATATCAAGTGGATAGTACGGATATTCTGTGCCTTCATACTCGCGAGTGGTTTTGGTCTTAACGGTTGAACGGGTTAAGAAATAAACGTCAGCATTGGTGTCATGGAACAAAACGTCATGATAATCAGGATGGATATCTTTACGCATAATAATCTCTCTAGGTCCGATGCATGTCATCTAAATGATAGATAATCAGGATTGACATACGTAACTGAGGCACTAAGCACATATCTAAGGCTGGCAATCACGTCACTGGCTTATTCCAGCACTCAACACCACACCTCTGCTTTCTTAGCCTTCCACAGCGGGAAAATTAAAGGGCGATTTTAACGGTTTTTGGACTTTGATGCAAGCCATCGAGCAATGACTATTAATAAAAGCGGCTTAAAGATTATGCTTAGTTGTCATTGCTACTTAGTTGTCATGGTCAAAAGTTCACATTGTTCTGTGCAGCAAGATAAAGCAATACATCCGTTTGCATAACGCTACTGACTTTTGCACTGCGATACGTTATAAATGATGAATGATTTTGATTACAGGCTTTTAGAGCAATCTATTAAACCGTATTTATCAACAATTACTTATTGATAGGAACAAAGATTTATGACTACTCTTTCTTTAAATTATTCAGCAAAAATATTAGCAAAAACTCTAGTCATCAGCTCAACTCTAGCGATAACTACCCTTGCCAGCGCCGCCATGCCAACGCAGTGGGAGCTGGACAATTCACATACTCGCGTCGGCTTTGAGGTTGAGCATTTAGGCTTTTCGACCACTATGGGTCGTTTTGATAAGGTTGATGGCACGCTTAATTACAATATGAAAACGCCTGATGCTACGCAAATGAGCTTTGTTATTGATACTAATAGTATCAATACTGCATGGGAGGCGCGTGATGAGCATCTTCGATCTGACGACTTCTTTGACGTTGCCACATATCCAACAATGACCTTTAAATCGACCCAAGTCAGTTTTAGTAATCCTATTCAAGCTAAAGTAACAGGCGACTTTACCCTGCTAGGTAAAACTATGCCATTAACACTTGATGTGACTCTAAAAAAGCTTGCTGATAGCCCGATGACTAAAGAGCCTGTTATCGGCTTTCGTGCGACAGGTAATATCGACCGCGCGGCTTATGGTATGACTATGTTTGCAGGCGGTATCACTACTAACGTGCCTATTCAAATCGACGGCGAGCTGATTAAAAAAAACTAGTGTAAAAAAGTATTCTGATGAACAAAAAAAAGCAGCTCTAAAAATGGCTGCTTTTTTATAAGATACTATATTAAATATTATTTGGTACGGACAACATGCCAGACACCAAGCTTATTGTCACCATCTGTATCACCTACTTTGGTATCGTTGGCATAGAAATATAATGGCTTGCCATTAGCAGCCCATTGATAAGTGCCATCTTCTCGTTGAAAAGCTGAAAACTGACTTGATGACTTGGCATTATTAGGTGCCATAAATGCAGGCCAAGCAACCGTGCAAACTGAACCACACTCAGACTTATTCATTGAATCTTTATCAAAAGTATACAAAGTCATTTTATTAACTGAGTCGACTAACACCCCGTTCATACTAGTAACTGGAGCTGTATTACTGGCAGTAGCTTGTATATCTTGCATCCCTGAATCGCCCATGCCCATCATGTCTTTCATAGTCGTACAACCAGAGAGCGCTAAGACTCCTGTCAAAGCTGACAACATAATAATATTTTTCATAGTAACTTCCTTATCTCATAGTAAAAAATTATTTCGTTAAAGTTAGTTGCTCTATCTATATCCTAATAGCGAGCAGTTTCAATATAGCACAAGCAAAAAACGATTAATCCGCTCTCTACTTCAAACTAACAAAACACCTCAATACAGATAACAGATAATAGTAAGCCGTATTATTTTCAAGATTCCGTTTACCTTTATTTTTAGAGTTTGCTTATTACACAGCACCTTCACTTGTTGACAAAATTTATGCAGTACTTTACGCGTTTACGGTTATATAAATCTTAATATTCCGTAGAATACTCATTTAAGACCATATGATCAGATCAGATAATATAATGAGCAATCCTTTTACAGCTAACGTCAAATGTTGCATTGCGTTGTCATTAGACAACAATTTGGAATATGAAGAAGGGTGCTTTACTATCTCTATTGAACTCAACTGTTAACGCACTCATATCTATACAAAGATAATAAAATCAATAAGTTTGCCACTATCGCTCCTAAGTTAGGCTAAGTGGCTCCAAGGATACCTACTCGATTATGACTCATTCTTTTAACTACGCTCATACCTTCGCAACTGCAGATGCAACTACTGCACCTTTGGCTACTGCTAAAGCTAAAAAGCGAGTCGGTATCTTAGGTGGCGGTACTGCTGGGGCGACTATCGCCATTCGTCTAGCAGCATTAGGACTTGAGACTTATCTATTCGAGAAGAAAAAATCACTCATCGATGGTCCGCCAATGTGTCACTTGCATGCAGGTGGTAATCTATATCGTGAGATTCCTGATGAGGATTGCGTCGCACTACTCAAGCAATGTATCGATATCTTACGTCTTTATCCTTATACCATAGACGTGCGCCCTACTGTGTTCGCCGTGCCCACTCGTGATGAAGGCATGCCTGAGGATCTACTGCCGCGTCTAGATATATTGACCCAAGCTTATCGTGACCTTATTGAGCAAAATCCTAATAATAAAGTATTGGGTGAGCCTGAAGACTACTATCAGCTTTACAGCCATGAGCAGCTCATTGAATTATCCGGACGCGAGCAAGTCGCTGTGCCTAGCACTGTCGATGAATGGGTCATACCTGTTGCCAAATATTTAGATTTAAATAAAGTCAAATATCCGCTGATTGTGGTGCAAGAGTACGGCTGGAATATCTTTCGCTTGGCAGCATCAGCTCAGCTTGCGTTAGATGGCTATGATAATGCTCACGTCTTTACCGATACCAAAGTTGAGCAAGTAGTAGCTGTTGAGTGCAGTGACTGTAGCAATGCCAATCATCATGTCTCTAAGTGGCGCATTGACTATCAGCAAAGTCCTCAAGCCTTTAAGCATAATAACGATACCAGCAGTGACGCTAATAATGATGTCGCAAAAAATACAGCACAATCTGATTCTATAGAAGTCGATTATCTAGTCAATGCTTGTGGCTTTCGTACTGGTATTATCGATGATATGGTCGGTGTCGATGTCACACGTATGGTAGAGTTTAAATCCTCATACATTACGCATTGGGATGATGCTGGTGGGCAAATACCTGAGATTATTGTATATGGTGCGCGTGGTACTCCTGAGGGTATGGCGCAGTTGACGCCATACCCTGGCGGTTATTTCCAGATTCATGGTATGAGTAAATTTATTACTCTGTTTGATGATGGCTTGGTGGCCTCTACTAAGGATAGCTCACAACCTAAGCTGCCTGCACAGTATGTGCACTACATCGAAGATGGCTGGGATAAAGCGCCACTACAAGCGCGTAGTCAGCAATCGATCGATTATGTTGCTGAATTTGTACCGAGTTTTAATAGTGCACGTACCATAGGCAATGCCTTATATGGTGGTCAGCAAATTCCAGGTGAAGATGATACTCTACGAGTGGCGGATGTCAGTCTCTATCCTAACTTGCATTATGCACGCGCTGAAAACGTCAAAGCATCATCGACATTGATTGCTGCTGATGAGATCGTTGAGCAATTGATTGAGCTTGACCTATTAGAGAGCAATTTACCTGCTAATCAAGATCGTTATGCTCATAATTGGCAATATCTAGAGCACAATGATAGCTTGACTATCGATGGCGCTGCTAGAGTATTGGCTGAACAACGCGGCTTTCCTACTCGTATGGCAGAGGTCAATCATAGTGTTCATGATGTAGCGTTAGATGATTTGACCCCAGTGATGGTTTAGGCCGTAGAATATATAATTACTATTAATAAAAGGGCTTAGCGTAATACGCTAAGCCCTTTTATTAGCTGACTGTCATTAACCATTCAAATTGACCGTTTCGTTTAAACTGTCAATTTGCTTACCAATTTACTTAGTTACCCACCATCTTCTTAGTGTCTACTTCTTCATCAATAGTTACGATCGTCTGTAGTAGCTCAATCGCCTCAGCGATACTATTACAGACCACTAAACGCTCAAGATCCTCAGCCTTCATAAAGCCCTGATCAGTGGTAAATTTAAGGTGCTCAATTAGACTGTCATAAAAGCCATTAATATTGAGAATAATCATCGGCTTTTCGTGCTGATACAACTGTCGCCATGTGGCAATTTCCATTATCTCTTCTAGAGTACCTAGGCCACCTGGTAGGGTAATAAAGGCATTCGCATACTCCGCCATAACCGTCTTGCGAGTGTGCATGGTATCCGTTAGATGCAGACGCGTTAAGCCCTCGTGAGCGATCTCATGCTTGAGCATAAAGGTTGGGATAACGCCTACTGCCTGTGCGCCACCATCGACTACGCCATCAGCGACCGCACCCATCAAGCCGATACTAGCACCGCCATAGACTAGCCCTAAGCCGTTCTTTGCAAGCGCGCTACCTAGCTCACGCGCCGCTTGTTCATAAACCTCATCATTGCCCAAGCGCGATCCACAATAGACGGCTACTAATGGCATAGTAAGGCTTGATTTATCGACTGCTTGTTCTATATTGGCTATATCGTGACTGGTTATTACTTCATACGTATCGTTATTGATTTTCATTTGCATCATGTCGTGCCCTTAGTTTAGTTTTTAAATTTTAATTTTAATTTTTTTAGATATCGTGCTTTTTTTAATTCTAGTATCATTTTTATCTATGACTGTGATGATATTAATTTTTATGCTGGTTGATTGGATTATTGGTTAAAATTAGGCTACGTTTATTTTACCATAAGCCATACTAATACTGGTTGGCAACGCTTGATCACTACGTAATCACTACATGCTAGCGCTCAATACTCAGGCAATTTAGGATATAACTATGTCAGATAATGAATCATTCCACAACTTGCAGCAAGAATATAATACCAAAGAAGCTATGAATAACAATGAGACTATAAAAACATACTCATTAACTATAATGACTGAACGCAACCACACGCTGGCAGCTACTATTTATCGTCCTCGAAATCAGATCAAGACCGCGATAATGATAGCACCAGCAACAGGTATTAAGCGCCAGTTTTATCATCATTTTGCTGAGTTTTTAGCAGGGCATGGCTTCGGAGTTATTACTTTTGATAATGAAGGTATCGGTGAGTCGTTGACCACTGATTTGAAAAAATGTGATGCTTCCCTGATTAGCTGGGGTCGTCATGACATGCCAGCGGTGCTCGATGCCCTACACTATGAGTTTCCTGATGCCTCATATCATCTGATCGGTCATAGTGCAGGTGGTCAGCTCATTGGCTTGATGCCTAATTATAGTGCTATTAGCTCGGTATTCAATGTCGCTTGCTCGTCAGGCTGTATCGCCAATATGGACATGCCCTACAAGCTCAAAGCGATGGGATTTATGGATGTCTTTATACCGCTAAGTAATCTAACTTTGGGCTATACGCCAGCGGACAGAATCGGTATGGGCGAGCCACTACCACGAGGCGTTGCCAGACAGTGGCGTGAGTGGTGCAATGGCTCAGGCTATATTCAAACCGCACTTGGCGAAACTGTGCATAGTCACTTTTATGATGAAGTTGCGATGCCTGCGCTTTGGCTAGGCTTTAGTGATGATGAAATCGCTAATAGTAAAAACATCGACGATATGATCAGAGTATTCCCAAACATGCCTGTAGAAAAGCACTACCTTGACCCCAAGGCCTTAGGCGTCAATAGCATAGGACACATGCGTTTCTTTAGTCGTAAGACTCATGCACAAGCGCCTGAGCTTTGGCAAATGGCGGTGGACTGGCTTAAAACGCACTAGCCATTATTTTAATTAGCCCTTAGCGCAGATTTACCGCGCAAACGAGCCAGCACTAACGGTATAAAAAATCCTAATGTACATAACAATATACCCCAAGCATTCACGCCTAGTAGCAGCGCGTAATCACCATCGCCTATAGCCCAGCTCTGGGGTACAGCGCCTATGGCTAATGCTACCCCTAACATCAGACCCGTCCAAAAGCTTAAGTGAAAGCTCCATGGCGACCAGCTGGTAAACTTATAAAACAAAAATACCGGCGCAAGACCCATAACCATAGTGCCAGAGATAGTCGTCGCGAGTAGGATATCAGTCCCTGCAAACATAGGTATATTACCCAGCAAGGCGAAAATGATCATGACGACAGCGCCAATTTTTACACTGGGTAGACTTTGAATGCTACGCTGCGCAAGCCTTGGCAAATCTACCGCTAGCGACTTAGCTAACGAGCTAAAAGTAGAATCCAGCGTCGAGCCTGCTGAGGTCATCATAATTACGCTCATAAAAAACAGCGCCGCCAGCCCTAGCGAGCGTCCAACAGCGACAGGTGCATTGCCCATCGCATCGATACCGTTTAAGCGCGCATGTACTCCTACTAAGCTGAAAACAAATACTGCTACAAAGCCTAGCAATCCTGCGACTACGAAGCTTTTGAGCATTGTCTTTTCATTATTTACAAAGCCGCGATCGGTCAGTACAGGATCATGAAAAGGATAGCTAAACAGCTGTAGCAAAGCCACTAATAATAAATCTACACCACCATTCAGTCGAAAGCTACCCGACTGCAATAAAGCGCTCGGATCATTAGCAGGCAAAATCATAAATATGACTGCGCCTAAAAAGAACACAAAGACAAAGGTCTGAATCACATCGGTAAATATAGAGGAGCGCAGCCCGCCCTTTAAACTATAAGCTAAGGTAAAGCCCGTAAATACCATCGCCGCTGTGTAATATTGCCACTGTCCAGGCAGACCAAAATAGCCACCGACCACCGCAGTATTACTCCAAATCTCATTGTAGAGCCGAATCAAAATAGCCGCGGCAAAAGCTAATGACGCTAGCCGTCCAAAGCGCGAAGTCAAAAACTCTTGTAAGCTACGCGCGCCCGTCTGCGTACGAATCAGATAAATCACATAGCCCGCTACGGGAATAGAGAGCCAATAACTGGCATAAGCGAGGCCACCGACGACCCCATAGGTTGCGCCTAGATTGGCCGCATTAGTCACTGACTTGGCAAATATCCAACTAATAAAAATACTAGCAGTCAGTGCCCATTGACCAACGGGCTTACCTTGCTCATCGACCCCTTTGTAGAACGACTCTGAACTTTTACTTTTGGGTGATAGCACATACATAATCACGCCATAAACCAGCAAAAACCCCCAAAATAATGCAGCTTCAGTGATACCCATTGTAGATGACATCCTTGTTTTGTTTGACTATCACTAACCTTTAGAGTTCACTTTGAATATTATAAAGTTTTAATTGATAGGGTCTTCTGTAGACTTTAGATTTTCAGCGGCAACACGCTTGGTTAAAGCGGTATGCAATGAGGGTTGCAAATTATGAATATTGGCGAGCATCCATTTGATATAGTCGATAGGCACCTCTTTTATTAACTTGCCTTTGTGCTTACCAAAGGGCATCTTGCCTGTCGGACTGGCTTTGTTCGATATTTTATAGGCAGCAGCAAAATCAGTCGGCTCAATCTCAAGGCGCTCGCAGCAGGCTTTATATAGCAGGTAACACATTCGCGCGTCACCCAAAGCATCGTGCGCCGCGATAGTCATTTTGCTCGCCTCGCCTTTACCTATTAGCTGCTCGATACACTTTGATTGACCATAATAGCGCCATTCTGGAAAGGCCACACGCGCCAGTCTAACGGTACAAATCAGCTTGGCCGCTGGGCGACCAATGACTCGCCAATCAAAGCGTACATTATGACCAATTAGATACTCTGGCAGCTCAAACTCATCAATATCAAACGGCTCAAGTCCAGCGACATCCTCGTCGGTGATACCATGCACCTTTATCACCACAGGCGATATAGCACGGCCACTATTAAAGTACTGCATCCACTCAAAGCCTGTAGCAACATTGATAGTCGCCACTTGAATAGGTCGTGGGTCGCCGCCTCGGTCGGTCTCTGTATCGATAATCAGCGCGGTTGCTATGTCAGTCATTCATCAAATACCTATCTCTTTTACCAAACACCATTCAAAGTTTTGGCACATATTCTATAGAATAACATTCTATACCTTTACTTAAGAGTAAATAAGGCGAATCAATGCTACCTAACGAGTCATCAACACCGCCACCCTTACCAGTGCCGCCAAAACCGCCAAAGCCTTCGCTCTTTAGTCGGATATTCAGTGTACTACTAAGAGCCGTTTTTTTATTTGCGCTTTTGTTTATATTTGACAAGCTATGGCCAACTTTTCGCTTGCAAACACAGACCTTGATCGAAAGTAAATGGCAACAGGTTAATTTATTACAAGAAGAGCTACCTGTAGATAATAGCTTACCTAGCCCATTACCTGGGCAAAGCTTAACCGATACGTGGGGCGCGGCTCGTAGCCAAGGTCGCTCTCATGAGGGCATTGATATCTTTGCTGAGCGTAATACACCTGTACAAGCCACCACCCATGGCATTATTAGCAAGGTAGGTGAGAATACTCTAGGCGGTCGCGTGGTGGTCATCGTCGGGCCTGGTGGCGCGGGGCATTATTATGCGCACCTAGAGGATTACGCTGATATTAGCGTTAATGATTGGGTCGAGGCGGGAGACACCATCGGCTATGTTGGCAATAGCGGCAACGCCAAAGGCACACCGCCACACGTGCATTATGGAATATATATCAATGGTAGCGCGGTCAATCCTTATCCTTTATTAATAAAAAACTAGCGATAAAAACGTTAACTTTGAAAACTTTGACTAGCTTATATATTAAGTCTCTAGTAAGAAATTTAACGGCCCATCATTGACACTCTCAACTTGCATATTGGCACCAAATTCACCCGTAGCTACTAGCGGATGCTGCGTCTTGGCATAAGCTATCATCTGAGCAAATAAAGCTTGCGCTATATCAGGGGCCATCGCACGACCAAAGTCAGGACGGCGACCTTTATCCGTTCTGGCCATTAGCGTAAATTGCGATACTAATAGTAATCCGCCATTCACTTGCTGCAAGTTCTGATCAAGCTTGCCTAGTTTGCTAATATCTTCAGTATTTTCAAAAATACGATAAGTCAAGATCTTATCGATCATACGCTGCATGCTTTGGCTGTTGTCATCTTTGCCTAGACCGATATAAGCCAAGATACCGTGTTCGATTGCGCCAACGCTATGCCCGTTGACTTTGACACTAGCAGAGCTGACCCGCTGAATAAGTGCTTTCATTAAACTGTCCCTATATTAAACTGCCTTTAACCAATTACACGCATACGAGTAGCGCTGACCATGATAAAATACGCCATATTGTCATTCACTCTTATTTACAACTTTATTTAAAATTATCTTGGTAACTTACTATGTCATTATTCACTACTATTCAGCAATTTGTCCCACAACAGAAACTCAGCCGCGTCGCTGGTCGTCTAGCCTCTAGTCGTCACCCTTTGGTCAAAAAAGCCTTTATTCGTAGCTTTGCAAAAGCTTATGGGGTCAGCTTGGATGAGTATGAGCGCCAAAGCTTTAATGCCTATGAGAGCTTTAATGACTTTTTTACTCGTGAGCTAAAAGACGAGGCACGCCCTATTGATAAGACTGCGCAAGGTATCGTCAGCCCAGCTGATGGCGTCATTTCACAATTGGGGCAAATAGAAGATACCAAACTGTTGCAAGCCAAAGGACGCTATTACGAGATTGGACAATTACTAGCCAATACTGACGATGGCGATTACTTTGCCGATGGCAGCTTTGCCACCGTCTATCTAGCGCCAAGCAACTACCATCGAGTGCATATGCCATTCGCTGGTACTTTGACCACCACTCGCTATGTGCCTGGTACTTTATTTTCGGTTAATAATAGCACAGCCGCTAACGTGCCTGATTTGTTTGCACGTAACGAGCGCTTAGTCTGTATATTCGATACAGAATATGGCAAAGCAGCGGTAGTGATGGTCGGCGCGATGATTGTCGCAGGTATCGAATCCGTAGCGACGGGCAAGATTACGCGTACTAAAGATATTCAGCTAGAGCAGCATGAGATAAAGCTTGAAAAGGGCGATGAGCTTGGACGCTTTTATCTAGGTTCAACTGCTATTGTGATTTTGCCAAAGGCCGCGAAAGCGAATTGGCAAGAGAGTATGAGTGCTAATACTAAAGTTGAGATGGGTGAGCTTTTAGGATTGGCAAACGTAGAATAAAGCTTTTGTTATTAATAATTTTGTCTGAAAAAGCCGCTAACATGAAATTGCTAGCGGCTTTTTTTATTTAAAAAAATTGTAGGTAAGACCTTATCAATACCGATAATGACCATGAATAGGATAGGCAAACAGAATGTTTTCTTCTTGAGTGCCACGTCCGATATTGTGAATAATAAGTGGCGTACCATCATCCGCGCTTTTGTCTGAAACCACACCAATATGGGGCAAATTACTATTGGGCAAACGCCATGAGACGATATCACCTGTCCTAAAGCTGTCCTTATCAGTCATCGATAAACTCTGTCCATGACGCTCAAGGTAAGTCTCGATATTGGGTACACGGCGATGGTCAATATTTTTATCAGTGGATTTGAGACCCCAAATCTTAGGATAAGCAGAGAAATTGGCTTTCATATCGACATTGATCAGCTGCTGCAAGTCAATATTTTGCAAACGATAAGCGCGGACGACTACATCGGTACAAACGCCTGTCTCTTGAGGTACATCCCCGCGTGGAAATTCAAGCTTGCGATAAGTAGGATCATAGCTAGTTGTGACCCCGATTTGCTTTTTAGCATCAACAGCTAGTTTATCACCACTGCTAACCGTGTTAGCAGCTATAGCTGGTGTTAATAAAGCTATTGAGAGCATTACCGCCAACAAGCTCTTAACACTAAACGGCTCTATCCTACTCATCGCTGTGACCTACTTTATATATTCAATTCATTATTTAATTAAATTAATAATCGTTTTAAAAGCAGGATCTTGACTTGAACGGCATAGCTCAAACAATACAGTCTCAACCGTAGTAATGATGCCACCTGCACGGCGAATACGACGTAGTGCTAGCTTCTTATCATAGGGAAAACGAGAACCTACCGCATCACCAATAATGACAGGTTGCAGACCTTGATCAAGTAAATCAAGCGCGGTTTGAAGCACACAAACATGCGACTCTACCCCGAACAACAGCACGATACTGCGATTTTGCTGCGCTAGATGATTCCAAGCATCAGGATTATCACAAGCGCTAAAAGTGACCTTTTCAAAGCCTTTGCTGTTTTTTTCTTCTAACAGCTCACGAATTTCAGGGAGCGTCTCGCCTAAGCCTTTTTTATATTGTTCGTTCAGCATAATAGGAACACCTAAGGCTTGCAGACCTTTAACGAGTATTACTATTTTTTTGACGATATTCTTGTGATCATGGATGTGCGGAGTTAGACGTTCTTGGACGTCAATAACCATGGCTTGGGTGTTTTCACGGGCAATACGGTAAGTACGGTCAATAATCATAGTGGACATAATACACTCCTTGTACCTCTGTAGCAGATGGCGACAGATCAGTTTATTTTTATAGTATATGCTCCTTCTCATTTAGTCACATTTTGTTGAGGACGTCAACGAGGATAACCTATCGTAACAACTTATAACGAGCCTAGCTGCGCCGGTTTACTATTAACAGAAAATAAAAAAGCCTTCAATCATATAGATCAAAGGCTTTAAATTATGCAATAAACTGATTCGAAAATTTAAACTTTATATCTACACACGCTCAATAATAGTGGCGATACCTTGGCCAAGACCGATACACATAGTTGCTAGTCCAACTTCGGTATCCATCTGCTCCATTGCGTTTAGCAAAGTCACAGTAATACGCGCGCCTGAACAACCAAGCGGATGACCAAGTGCAATCGCACCGCCGTTGACATTGATGATGTCTTGCTTGTCCGTCAGACCTAAGTTTTTGAGTACTGATAGTCCTTGCGCAGCAAAGGCTTCGTTTAGCTCAATAGTTTGGATATCATCAAGACTTAAGCCCGCGCGTTTTAGCGCTTTTTGCGTAGCTGGTACAGGGCCATAACCCATAATAGCCGCGTCACAACCAGCGATTGCCATACTGCGGATACGGGCGCGTGGCTTAAGACCTAAGTCTTTAGCTTTTTGGGCGCTCATCACTAGCATCGCTGATGCACCATCTGATAATGCTGATGAAGTTGCAGCCGTAACCGTACCCCCTTTAGGATCAAAAGCTGGACGTAGCTTTTGCATTTGCTCCATCGTCGCATCAGGACGAATTACTTCATCAACGGTACATAATTGCAAACGACCCGCTTCATCATGACCTTCAATACCGACGATTTCATTTTTAAAACGACCTTCAGTAGTCGCTTCCCACGCGCGGCGATGCGACTCTAGACCGAATGCATCTTGCTCTTCGCGAGTAATACCATTCATGCGACCAAGCATTTCAGCGGTCAAGCCCATCATATTTGAGGCTTTAGCGTAGTGCTTTGAGGCCGCTGGATTTAAGTCAACGCCATGCATCATACCGACGTGACCCATGTGCTCAACACCACCAATAATAAATAAATCGCCTTGCTGAGTCATGATTTGCGCAGCAGCAGTATGCAGGGCTTGCATAGATGAGCCACATAGACGGTTAACGGTTTGACCGCCAGCAGTCTTTGGAATACCAGCCAATAGACCGATATTACGACCGATATTTAGGCCTTGCTCTAGAGTCTGGTTAACACAGCCCCAGATAATATCTTCGACATCATTAGTATCGAAATCATTACGCTCAACTAACGCGCGAACTAATTCTGCTGATAAGCTATCAGCACGCACATGACGGAACATACCATTTTTTGTTTTGCCCATCGCTGAGCGTACGCCATCGACAATGACCACATCATTTGGACTTAAAGTTGTCATATTAATTTTCCTTTTAAATTTTTATTAGTGATCGTCAGCTTATTTTTAGATCAAAAACAAGCTGACGACATTTATCCTAATTGAGTGTGCGCATTATGCCGTGGCGTAAAACGTCTCACCAGCGGCTGCCATGTCACGTATTTTTTGTGGGGCTTCATAGGCTTTGCCAAGATGCGCGTATTTCTCACACAGTGCTAAGTAGTTATCAAGACCCATTTGGTCGATATAACGACAAGGTCCGCCACGGAATGGTGGGAAACCAACGCCCATAATCATCGCCATGTCTGCTTCGCTTGGCGTGCTGACGATATTATCTTCTAAGCAGCGCACGGTCTCGTTGCAGAAGGCTAGCATAGTGCGATCAATAATAGCCTGATCATCGAACTCTTGCTTTTCACTATTAGTAGTGGCTTTTAATAGCTCATAAGTCGCTTCATCAGGGGTTTTCTTCGGCTTACCGCGTTTGTCCATTTCATACTTATAAAAACCAACGCCGTTCTTTTGACCTAAGCGTTTGTTGTCATATAGATGCTCGATAGCGCCTTTATAGTCGGCTTTCATGCGATCAGGATAGCCTTCTGCCATCACCTCAGCACCATGTACACCTGTATCTAGACCGACCACATCGATCAAGTACGCAGGACCCATAGGCCAGCCGAATTTTTCCATGACTTTATCCACATGGACGAAATCAGCACCTTGCTTAAGCAGTAAATCAAAGGCGCCAAAATATGGGAACAGTACACGGTTGACTAAGAAACCTGGGCAATCATTGACCACGATAGGCGTTTTGCCCATTTTGGTTGCTAGCGCCACAGTCGTTGCGATAGCCGCTTCAGAAGACTTCTCACCACGGATGACTTCTACTAGTGGCATACGGTGAACAGGGTTAAAGAAATGCATACCGACGAAGTTCTCTGGGCGTGCCAGCTCTTCCGCTAGATAAGTGATAGAAATAGTAGAGGTGTTAGAGGCGATGATAGCGTCGTCTTTGACTAAGCCTTCGACTTCTTTTAGCACTGAACGCTTGATTTTTGGATTCTCAACGACCGCTTCGATAACGATATCAGTATCGCTAAAGTCGCCGTAGTTAAGTGTTGGACGGATACGACTTAACGTTTCACCCATTTTGGTCGGAGTCATTTTGCCACGGTCGACCATTTTACCTAATAGCTTACTGGCTTCACCCATCCCCAAATCTAATTGCTCAGATTTGATATCTTTCATGATGATTGGCAAGCCTTTACTGGCGGCTTGATAGGCGATACCACCACCCATGATGCCTGCGCCTAGTACGGCAGCTTCATTAATATCATGCGCTTGTTTGCTATGCTTTTTGGCCAATTTTTTGACCAATTGATCGCTCAAGAATAGACCTACTAAGCTCTCTGCTTGTGGCGTCTTAGCTGCTTTGGCAAAGTAAGTCGCTTCAACTTCAATAGCTTCATCACGTGGCAAATTAACGTGCTTTTCAATTGCCTCGATAGCTAATGCTGGCGCTGGATACTGCTTAGGATTGGCCTTAGCAAAGATCATGCCTTTAGCACTGTTAAACGCCATCGCTTGCTCAAGCGGGTTTAATTTAACAGGATTTAGTTTTTCTTCGCGCTTAGCTTGCCAATCAATCTCGCCTGAGATACATTTTTTGACCAAATCTATGGCCGCATCTTGCAAGTCATCTGCTGCAACTGCTGCATCGACTAAGCCTAGTTTTAGCGCATCAAGGGCTTTTTTAGGGCTGCCTGTAGCGATCAATTCAAGCGCATTATCGATACCGATGACCCGTGAACTACGTACCGTACCACCAAAGCCTGGGAAAATACCTAGCTGGGTTTCTGGTAGACCGATGATGGCTTTGTCGCTCATAACGCGATATTCACAAACCAGCGTCATCTCACAACCGCCGCCCAGTGCTGCGCCGTTAATAGCCGCTACTTTCGGGAAAGGCAAATCTTCAAAGCGATTGAAAGCGCCATTCACTTTAATGCCCCAAGCTTTGATGTCTTCTTCTGAATTTTTAAATGAAGCGACAAATTCTGTGATATCTGCTCCAGCGATAAAGACGCCTTTACCTGAGGTGACAATGAGACCTTTGACATCATCAGACTTCTCTAACGCACTAACCGCTTCGCTAAGCTGTTTATTGGTTTCAAGATCGAACTTGTTGACGCTCTCATTCTCTGCATTAAAATGCATGTTGGCGATGCCATCCTCTAGCATGCTCACGGTAATGCGATTTCCTTGATATACCATTTGGAACTCCTTGCTATGTATTAAAAGCTATCTCATCAAGTTAAAAAACAAACCTATTTTTTAAGTAAAGTAGCTCGTTATTATTAATAAAAATTTTCAGTACAAATTGTTTAGCTCAAAGAATAAAATCATCTTCGATAAGCTGTTATCGTCAATTAGTGTAGGGATTATAGTAGCAACTGTCACAAGCTAAAACCAAACGCACAAGTCACTATTTAATGAGTAATTATAAATAGTAAGCAATAGCCACTCGTTTAGAACGCTATAAAGATCACACTTGCTTTATAAAAACATATTCAGCTAACAAGTTAAATCATCAATAAGTAAAGATAAATAGCAGAAAAGTATCATTACTATGACTTTAAACATCAAAGAATAGCTAGAACTATCAAGGTATGAATAAAAGCCATATAGGCAGTATTGGCTATCATGCTAAACTACCCTATTTTTATTCTCTTACTTCAACTGGGCTCGAATTATGACCGTCTCTGTTGCACCGCGATTTATTCCTTTTGACTCTTTTGAGCAGCTGCACGAGGCTTTGCGTAACCAGTTAGCGCAAGATATTGAGGCGCTATTTGCTTATGCTCAGCTGCCAAGCCCGCTGGATGAGGCCTGTCGTTATGTCATGACGGGACAAGGTAAGCTGGTGCGTCCATTGCTAGTAGCTAGTAGTTTTGTCAGCGTTGAGGCCAGTCATAACCGCGCAAAGGACAGCTCTCAAACGCCTGATTTGAATAGCGCTACTTTAAATATAGAAACGGGGTTGGATGACTTATTAAATAGCGAAATTCATTATGATATGTGCAGGCGTGCCGCGTTAGCCGTTGAGCTATTGCATACTTACTCGTTAGTACACGATGATCTGCCCTGTATGGATGATGATGCGCTGCGCCGTGGGCAGCCGACTTGTCACATTGTCTTTAGTGAAGCGACAGCATTGCTAGCAGGTGATGTGTTGCAGACCTTAGCCTTTGAAATACTAACTGCTGAGATTGAGACCTTCGCGCCTTTTGATGTTCATATCGCCAGTAGCTTGCTGGCGGTATTTGCGCCACGCGCGCGGCGGATGGTGGCAGGTCAAATGCTCGATCTAAATGCTGAAGCGAGCGCGGGGATAATGCAGAATGAGCTAGAGGCAATCCATCGTGATAAGACAGGCGCTTTGATTGAAGCGGCAATGCTGATGGGCGGCATTTGCGCAGGCGCTACTGCATTACAACGCATGGCATTACAAGAGTGCGCGGGGCATATCGGTCTCGCCTTTCAAGTACAAGACGATATATTGGACGTGATTGGTAATACCGATGATTTAGGCAAACCTGTCGGTAGTGATGAGAAGTTAGATAAATCGACTTACGTAAAACTAATGGGCGTCGAGAAGGCCAAAGAGTACGCGCAATCGTTGTTTAACGAAGGTCGCAGCGCAATAATACGTGAGCTGAATACTAGTACTGACGATAGCGTTGATATTAATAGTGCTAGTAAAAACAGTGCGCTACTTGAGCTTATTGATTGGCTATGGGCGCGTAATAAATAGCTACTCTTATAGCTGTGTTAAAAATCAAACAAAAATAGGCTAACTAACAGCTTTGTTAGAATTATGCTCATGCTAAACTGCTTATCATTGATAACTATAATTGATACGTTTGGTATAAATAATATGACTGATAATAATTTAAACCGTTCTCATAATCATGAACCTAGTCATGAACACGTTCATAACGACCACGATGAACATACCCCAAATGCAGGCTCGCTAGCAGCTGATAGTTTTGCGGCTGATGCCAAAGGTAAAGCAGGGTTTGGTCGTATCGTTAAAGCTGCAGGCTACTCCGCTGATGGTTTTATGGCGGCTTATAAAAATGAAGCGGCCTTTCGCCAAGCCTTTTGGCTCAATTTAGTATTGTTGATTGTGCTGATATTTATACCTTTTGCGATCACTATAAAGATGATTCTGCTTTTCGCATCCACACTATCTATCATCGTTGAGCTATTTAATACGGGATTAGAAGCCAGTATCGATCATACGTCTACCCAGCAACATCCCTTAGCCAAGATAGGTAAAGACGTCGGCTCTGCGGCACAGTTTTTAGCGTTAACCTTACTATTTATTTTGTGGTTAATGGCACTATCTACTTTTCTGTTTTAAGACGATGTTTTTAAAAGGTGGCTTTTAAGAAAAGGCAAAAGGTTATGATTGAAGATACTGCAAGTCGAACCGACGCAACTCAAAATTCGGCTAATCCAATGCCGACTGTCTATCTTGGTACTGGTGGCTATAGCGATATAGATTTGCTTGGTACGCTCTATCCTATTGGTACTAAGAAGACTGACTTTTTATGCGAATACGCCAAGCAATACGGCGCGGTTGAGATCAACAGCACCTTTTACGCGCCTATCGGGCAAAAAGCCTTTGCGGGCATGGTTAATAAAGCCTATGTGCAAACCGACAGCCAGTTAAAGTTCGCGGTAAAACTCCATCAAGACTTTACTCATGCGCGAAAAGGTACTACAGAGCACGCTCAAGCTTTTCTCACAGCCTTGATACCACTTATCGAAGCCAACTGCCTTGCACCGTTACTTTTGCAATTTCCACATGGTTTTGATCGTACTCGCGAGCATCGACTGTATTTAGCTCAGCTAGTCAGCTGGTTTGCTGGCTTCCCATTAGCGGTAGAGTTTCGCCACAGTGGTTGGCATACCCCGCAAGTGGTCGATAGCTTCAAAGAGCAAGGCATTATTTGGTGTAGCGTTGATTACCCCAAGGTGAATGGTCTACCGCCATCAAGGCTAATATTTACCGAGCGCACAGGCTATCTGCGCATGCATGGCAATAACTTAGACTGGTGGGGCGCGATGAGTGCATCTGATCGTCATGATTATCGCTATAGCAAGCCTGAGATGCAGGACTGGGCACAGACGATTGCCAATCAACGCGAGCACTTCGATACGCTGTATATATTCTTTCAAAACACAGTTAATGCTCATGCTTATTATAATATTGCGATGTTGCGAGAGGCTTTAACAGCGTATGATTTTAAAGTTTTATAAAATTATAAATAAATTTTTTTGTAGGCTGTGGCTTTAGCCCAGCAAACCATTGTGCAAATTAATGATGTTTGATAATAGAAAATAGATTTAAGAAAAATTATGTAGCGTTCTATACACTTTACTAGCCGACAGCCGACCCTATAAAAACTATAAAAGAGCCAACTCAAACCTATGGATTCACTCAGTCAAATCGTCTTAGGTGCCAGCGTCCAAGGGACAATACTCGGTAAATATCAAGGCCGTAAAGCCTATCTATATGGCGCAATGCTCGGAACTTTACCTGATTTGGATGTGCTTATTCGTTATGGCGATCCTGTCAGCAACATGACTTATCATCGCGGCTTTAGTCATTCGCTAATTGTCTTGACTATAGTGGGAACATTAGGCTCTTGGCTAATCACCAGTTACCATCGATGGCGTGACATGCCTTTGCCCTACTCGGGTAAACGCTTAGCGCTGGCGATGACTTTGGCGCTCACTACCCATCCAATTTTAGACAGCTTCACGGTCTATGGCACTCAGCTATTTTGGCCGTTACAAGACCCCTTGCAAATTACTCCTATCAGTATCGCCTCAATATTTATTATCGATCCGCTTTACACTTTGCCGCTGCTTTTTGCGATGATCTTTGGACTAGTAAAAGGGCGTAGTCTTAGTGTTTTTAAACAGGGTTTATTAGCGAATTTTCAGCGTTTGGCAGTAATAATGCTTATGGTAAGTAGTAGCTATTTACTACTATCACTAGGTCTAAAATATCATGCACAAGATAAAGCCGAGCAAACCTTAGCAGCGGCTAATATTGATAATATCGTCCGTATCAAAACTATGCCTGTATTACCGACTATCCTGATGTGGCGTACTCTCGCAGAAGATAAGCAAAATAGATTTATTGAGCTGCGTGGTAGTGTTTTAGATAAGCGTTTGCCTGAATATCGTTATCTGACTCAATACAATAATTCGACTAGGCTAAATGCAAATTTACCAAGCGCTAGCCAGCCCTATGCAAAGAGGCTGGATTGGTTCTCTGGGGAATGGACAGGGTATCGAACGCAAACGCTTGCTGATAACTCTGATAAAAAAAGTACACAATTGGTCGTTGATGATTTACGGATGATGGCAGGCGATACGGCTTTCTTTAGTTTTGTATTAGCGGCTAAAGAAGCTAACAATAAGCAATGGCAAGCGGTTACACCGATAGATGCACCAGTGATCAATATCGATAATAAACCTGAACCTTCGCGCTTTGAGCTAATCAAGCAAGGCTTTAAAAGGGTGTTTGATGAGTCGGTTGTGGATGATGGTTGGGAGTTGGTTGATGAAGATTGAGAATTGGAATTTGGCGTAGGGTGCGCCATGCGCACCGATAACTATCCGAAATGTTATTATATATGAGTAGTAAAACTATCCTGAGATATATAATGACTCAATTTGAGCATTTATTTTTATAAATGGTGTGCAGGTCGCACCCTACGTAAACTAAAATTTAAGGCATTTTATTTAAGGAACAGAAAAATGGAAACTATTGCAATATTTAATAATAAAGGTGGCGTTGGTAAAACTACTTTTTGTGCTAACTTAGCTACACATTTTGCTATGAAGCACAATAAAAGAGTTTTAGTCCTAGATTTGGATCCACAAGCTAATATAACTCACTATATGTTAGGTGATGAGTTAGCGAGTGAAGTCATTGCACCATACTATGACCGAGAAATTCAAAAAAAGGAAAATACTATAGTTGATGCATTTGATAACTACGAAATGGGTGAGAGCACAATTAACATAGATGTTAAGCCAATATATTGTGAGAGATTTGAGGCATCAATCATTGCAGGAAATCCTTTTCTGGCCTCATACGAAGATATACTCAGTAAGAAGTGGAACGAATTATCTGATCCTGATAGTGTAAGTGGAATGAGAATATCAAACTGGATTAATACTCTTCTAAATACAGAAAAAGAAAACTATGACTATGTTCTTATTGATCTAAGTCCTAGCCTTGGTGCTATCAATCGAACTGCATTACTTGCTTCGGACTATTTTATTTCACCAATGAGCTGTGACATATTTAGTTTGGTAGCAATAAAAAATATTAAACAGTGGTTTGATAAATGGGTACCTTACTACAACTCCAAACATGAAGTATTTAAAAAGGAAAAAAGCCATATTTGGGAAAAAATTAAAGATGAAATTAAATCAGAGGTCACTGTGGATAAAGGATTTCTTGGTTACACAATACAGTCTTATATCTCTCGTAAGCATGCAGATGGTACGATTAGAACTACGCAGTCGTATCAGACTATTATTGATAACTTTGAGCCTGAAGTTAATAAAAATTTAAGCATATTTAGAAAACCAGAAATAACAGAACTTACTGAGTTAAATCTAGGTGAGATACCTCATATGTTCGGCATATTAGCTCTATCTCAATTCGTAGGTGCTCCAATCGCCAACTTGAAATCAACAGATGGAATGGCTGGTTCACAATACACTCAGGCAAAAAACTATATAAAGGCATTTGATACTATATCTGATAGGATTATGCAAAACTTGGGAGATGTTTAAATGTGGCCTGACTCTCTTGTTAGAGAAATAGTTGAAAAACGCTGTATTATTCATCTTGGTGCTGGAATGTCATGCCAAGCTTCAAATGAGGACGGTAATAGACCACCTAGTTGGGAGTCTTTGTTATATATACTGAAAGATTCAACTTTGAATAATAGTGAAGATAAGGCTCTAGTAAATGAGTTTATCTCTCAAAAAAGATATCTTGATGCAGCAGAAGTTATTAGAACAAAAGGAAGTCCAGCTGAATACAATGCTAAAATACGAGAAATATTTATCGATAACAACTTTCTTCCTTCCGATGCGCATAAGGACTTAGTAAATATTTCGCCAAGAATATTCTCAACTACTAACTATGATACTTTGATAGAGGGAGCCCTAATTGAAAATGCTGGCCATAATTCATTCACTCAATATGAACATACGCGAGATGGGTTACTTGATTCAATAAGGTCTCCAAGTACTATTTTAATAAAAATGCATGGCTGTGCTAAGCATGCATCAGATACTATACTTAGCCGTTCCGATTATTTCAATTTACGAAAAAAGAATAGGTCATTTTTTGAACTTACATCTTCGCTCTATAAATTAAATACAGTAGTTTTCATTGGTTGCGGTATTGAAGATCCTGATATCAACTTAATTTTGGAAAATAACAACATTGAAACAGGTACCACAAATCCAAGTTATGCAATGGTTGGCTCAAAATCTTATGCTGCAAGAATTAAAGATACCATTAAGAGTCAGTATAATATTGAATTAATCATTTATGAACAAACAGACGAAAAAGATCATAGTAATTTTCCGTTAAAAATAAAAGAATTAAGAGGCAAAGTCGACACAATAAGAGCAAAGCATGGTTTAACGAGCTAGCTAGCAATACATACCTGAGTGTCTATATTCTTTTGCTCCAAAAACCAAAAAAAGGACACCTCACGGCATCCTTTTTTATTTATAAAGCTAAGATATTAGTATTTAAAACTTACTCTTCAACACCAGCATCTTGACCTTTATATTTTGCGTTTGCGTAGTCCCAGTTCACTAGCTTGTCTAGGAACGTATCGACATAATCAGGACGACGGTTACGGTAATCGACATAATACGCATGTTCCCATACATCACAAGTCAATACTGCTACTTGGTCATGAGCCAATGGCGTATCAGCGTTAGCTGTTTTTGCGATTGATAGTGAGCCACCGACTTTATCAGCGACTAGCCATGCCCAACCTGAACCGAACTGAGTCAATGCTGCATTTTTGAACTCTTCACGGAACTTATCATAGCTACCGAAGTCTTCTTCGATTTTGCCTTTTAGATCACCAGTAGGTTCGCCGCCACCGTTCTCAGGCGTCATGCAGTTCCAGTAGAACGTATGGTTCCAAACTTGTGCCGCTTGGTTAAACATACCTTGCTTGCTGTCATCTTTAGACGTCGCTTCGATGATTTCTGGAAGGGTTTTGTCTTCCATACCAGAGCCTGGTAGCAAGTCGTTCAACTTATTAACATAAGCCGCATGATGCTTGTCGTGGTGATATTCTAGCGTTTCAGCGCTGATATGTGGCTCTAGCGCGTCTTTAGCATACGGTAATTCTGGTAAAGTAATATTTGACATAGTTATTTTATCCTTGCTGTTTTAGCCCTTTATAATATAGGTATTATAAAATAATAACTGTAAAATACTAGGCTAAGTTGGCTGAGTTTATTATTAGTGAATGAGCAAAGTACCAGTTAAAGCGGTACACTTTGCTATAAAGTAAATAGACAACCTAAAAACAACTTAGCTAATGATGTTATCGTTAAATATTGGTAATATCTATCAATATTCATCAACAACAAAGGTAAGTTGCATATTGTTAAATTTTAATTTACAAGCTATAAGCTATAATTCACTGTAGCTTGCCAATTAGTATAACAATAATCTTGTCTATTATCCGTTACCGAATGTTATAGCTTTACCCCATCTTACAACACCTAAAATTTATCCAAAACAAAAATAAAACTATTTACTTTAAATCATAGGCTTAACTTTTATGCACACCTCTCAACAATTATATGAAGCTAACAATATATTCACACAAGATTGGGTTTTAGCCAGCAATAATAAAGGTAAGTTGGCAGAGTTTAAACGCTTATTTACTGATGCCAATCTAAACGTTACTATCATTCCACAAGGTCAGCTGGATATAGAGGACGCTATCGAGGATGGTCTGAGCTTTGTTGAAAACGCTATTATCAAAGCCCGTCATGCCAGTCGTATCAGCGGATTGCCCGCTATCGCTGATGATTCAGGACTTTGTGTGCCAGTGCTGGGTAATGCACCAGGCATCTACTCTGCGCGCTATGCTGGTGAGCATGGTAATGATGCGAGTAATAACACCAAGTTGATTGCAGAATTACAGCCTATTCGTGCGCAAAATCCCGATAGTGCCATTAAAGGTATGTTTGTATGCATATTGGCAATGGTGCGTCACGCTGATGATCCGCTACCGATTATCGCTCAAGGATTATGGCAAGGTGAGATCTTGGAGCAAGCACATGGCGACGGCGGCTTCGGCTATGATCCGCTGTTTTGGTTACCAGATCTGCAGGCGAGTGCCGCCAGTCTTAGCGCGGATGATAAAAATAATATCAGTCATCGTGGACAAGCTATCAGGCAATTATTGCAGCAATTACAAGCCTGACTTATTTAAAGGTAGTATTTTTTGTTGAAAACAGTGTTTTTGCATTTTTTACTTTTATCTTAAAGCTAAGCGGATAGATAACTTTTACTTTAATTGGTAGATAGATTATACTAATCTACTTTTAAAATTTTATTATGAGCTACCATTTGTCGCGCTTATCTATGAATAAGACATTTTGGCGCTTTATTTATTGATATTTATAGCCTGATAATGCTATCTGCACTGTCAGGCTTTTGATATCCCCCATTCATTCTAATGGCAATCTGCTCATAGAGATCTGAGCTCAGTACACGATTGTCTGACATTTTCATTCTAAAGGTGTAATTAACATGGCAACAGATTTACAAGTCACAACCAACAAGCTGTCTAATAAAGAAACTCAGCTAACCGTAAAAGTACCCGTCGAAAAAATCCAAAACAAAGTCGAGGGTCGTATTCGCCAAGTGGCTAAGACTGCCAAGATTGATGGTTTCCGTAAAGGCAATGTGCCTATGTCACATATCCGTAGCCAATACGGCGCTGGTATTCAACAAGAAGTGATCAATGATGTGATCCGCGACACCGTATTTGAAGCGATCAAATCTGAAGATATCCGTGCGGTTGGCATGCCTAATATCGATGACGTTAAGCTTGAAGATGACTTCTTAGTTTATCAAGCGACGGTTGAGATCTTCCCAGAAGTTGACGTCCAAGGTATCGATGAGATCGAAGTTGAGCGTCATACTGCCAAAGTCGCTGATGCTGATGTCGACACCATGATCGAAAATCTACAAAAACAGCGTGAAGAGTTTGTAGAGAAAAAAGGCATGGCAGCTAAAGACAATCAAGTGACCTTTGATTTTGAAGGCTCAATCGATGGTGAAAAATTCGATGGCGGCTCATCAGAAGACTTCAAACTAGTCATCGGTAGCAATCAGATGATTCCAGGCTTTGAAGACGGTATCAAAGGCATGAAAGCTGGCGAAGAAAAAGTTATTGATGTGACTTTCCCAGAAGACTATCAAGCAGAAGAGCTTGCTGGTAAAGAAGCACAGTTCAAAATCAACGTTAAGTTAGTTGAAAAGTCTAAATTACCAGAGATCGATGATGCGTTCCTAGAGCTGTTCGGTGTTAAAGAGGGCGGCGTTGATAAGTTAAAAGAAGACGTACGCAAAAACATGGAACGCGAGATCAAAAGCGCATCTCGTAGCCAAGTTAAGCAAGCGACTTTTGATGCGCTACTTGAGAAGAACGAGTTTGACGTGCCAAATGCTATGCTAGAGCAAGAGATTGACCGTCAGCGTAGTATGATGATGCAACGCTTCTCTCAGCAGTTCGGCGCAGGCGCTGATAGCTTCGATAAAGACATGCTACCTAATGAGCTGTTCGAAGAGCAAGCATTACGTGCGGCCCGTCTTGGTATCATTGTTGCCCGTGTTATCGATACCAAAGGCTTAGAAGTCGATCAGGAGCGCGTTGAGAAGTTCATTCAAGAAGCGTCAGAGAACTACGAAGACCCAAGTGAAGTCATCGAATACTATACCAATGACAAGCAACAACGTGCGAACATTGAGTCAGTAGTATTAGAAGACCAAGTCGTCGATTATCTGATTGATCAAGGTAAAGTAACTGACAAAGAAGTCAGCTATCAAGACCTCTTAGCTGCGCAGCAACAGCAGCAGCAGCAAGCAATGTAATAAGCGCTATTCGCTACTAGCTTTTCATATGATGCCTCAACAAATATTGTTGGGGCATTTTTACTCTAGCTTTTTATTGCCTGTTTGCTGCTTTCACCCTTGATAAATGAGTAGGCACGCCCTATTAATAGGGAATAAATTATCATTTGTAAGGTAAGTATTTACTAGGTGCCAATAAAAAAGTTACTATTACGGCACTTATATTCTTAACTTTATTATCTAAAAACCGATGCATGAATAAATGACTGATAATTAGCTTTTTAGCTCATCTATTTTTATATTATACCTTTGCATTATTAATAGGATTTTTCCATGACAGATTATGATCGCATTACCTCCAATCCGCATTTTGATACGCTAATGAGTGCCCACAATGCTCAAGGTGCTCAAAGCATGTCACAGACAGCTCCCCATAATGCTTTAGTTCCTATGGTTGTTGAACAGTCTGCTCGTGGCGAGCGCTCATTTGATATTTTCTCGCGCCTATTACGCGAGCGCGTTATCTTTTTGACGGGCGAAGTTGAAGATAATATGGCCAATTTGATTGTGGCGCAGTTATTATTTTTAGAAGCTGAGAACCCTGATAAAGATATCCATTTATATGTCAATTCACCAGGTGGTGTGGTCACAGCAGGTATGGCCATTTATGATACGATGAACTTCATCAAGCCTGACGTATCGACGATTTGCTTAGGTCAAGCGGCTTCTATGGGTTCATTCCTATTGTCCGCTGGTGCTAAAGGCAAACGCTATGCCCTAGCCAATTCACGCGTTATGATCCATCAACCTTTAGGCGGTTTCCGTGGTCAAGCGTCAGATATCGAGATACATGCTCGTGAAATTATTGAGCTAAAAGCTAAGCTTAATCGTCTATTAGCTGAGCATACTGGTCAGCCTGTTGAGCGCTTAGAGAAAGACACTGATCGCGATAACTTTATGAGCGCTGCGGCTGCCAAAGATTATGGGTTGGTCGATGAAGTATTAGAGCGTCGCCCTGCTGAGCTGAAAATATAATTGAGTAGTCACCTATACTATATCTGTAAAGCGCTCAATTTTGAGCGCGATTACTGAGTTGATACTAAGTTTGCTCAGCTTTAGAACATCTGCTTTGAACACTATTAGCTCTAAACATTATTAGCTTTAAAAATCAGGAGTGCCGATATATGGCAGAAGATAAAACCCCGCATTGCTCGTTTTGCGGTAAAGCCAAAAAAGAAGTTAAACAGTTAATCGCGGCTGACGATGCCAATATCTGCAATGAATGTATTGAGCTATGCACAGATTTGATTGCTGATAGCGACACAGATGACGACGATTCTGATAGCGAATTAGATACTTCGTGGGTCAATAAAAAGTTACCAACGCCAAAAGAGCTACGCGCTAAGCTAGATGATTATGTCATCGGTCAAGACGCGGCAAAAAAGGCACTGTCAGTTGCGGTTTATAACCATTATAAGCGCCTAAAAGTCAGTCAGACACTAGCTCGTGATAGTAAAAAAGCCAAGATCGGCGCTGACGAAGCTATGGTCGAATTATCTAAGAGTAATATCCTACTGATTGGCCCAACAGGGTCTGGTAAGACGTTACTAGCACAGACGTTAGCGCGCCTGCTTGATGTCCCTTTTGCTATGGCTGATGCAACCACGCTGACCGAAGCAGGTTACGTTGGTGAAGACGTTGAAAACATTGTACAAAAGCTATTACAAGCCTCTGATTACGATGTTGGTAAAGCGGAACAAGGCATTATCTATATTGATGAGATCGATAAGATCAGTAAAAAAGGCGAGAACCCTTCTATTACTCGTGATGTATCAGGTGAAGGCGTCCAGCAAGCTCTACTAAAACTTATCGAAGGTACTGTTGCTGCTATTCCACCGCATGGTGGCCGTAAGCATCCCCAGCAAGAGCTGATCCAAGTCGATACTAGCAATATTCTGATTATCGTTGGTGGTGCGTTTGCAGGACTTGATAAAGTCATTCAGCAGCGTACTGAAAAAACAGGTATTGGCTTCAATGCGGATGTCAGCTCAAAAGACGATAGCAAGCGTAGCTCAGATCTGCTGCAAAAAGTCGAGCCTGAGGACTTGATTAAGTTTGGTCTTATTCCAGAGCTAATCGGACGCCTGCCCGTACTTGCCGCGCTGACTGAGTTGGACGAAGAAGCCCTAGTACAGATATTGACTGAGCCCAAAAACGCTTTGGTCAAACAGTACGAATATCTATTCGATATGGAAGGCGCTAAGATTACCTTTACCGATAAAGCGCTCGATGCCATTGCCAAAAAAGCTATGGAGCGTAAAACAGGGGCGCGTGGTCTTCGCTCTATCGTCGAAAATGTCTTGTTAGATACGATGTACGAGTTGCCCTCTATGAAAGACGCCAAAACCGTTACGGTCGATGAAAAAGTCATTAACGAAGGTAAAATACCTAAAATTGCATAGATTGCCCAAATCACATAGTTAGTCTATGTGGTTTTGATAGCAACACGTTGACAGTAAAGCAGTAAAAGCGTTTAACATTTATAATGTTAAACGCTTTTTTTATGGCTCATAATTTTATGAATCAGATTGCAAAATACTTTTTAGAAAGTGACAGCCGCGTTTATTAATCCTGATAACCGCTATTGGAAATCATGCTAAGGTAAATTATTATCAAAGTAGCTCATTAAAAGCAACTCTCTAAAAGTAACTTGTCATTATAAATTATTAGCAAAACAGGAACGGTTTATCATGCTAAAAACATTAGCTGCCACCAGCGCGTCACTACGCCAGCATTTACCTACTACATCAGTAGCAACTAAAGACATCGCGCCCTTTTACCAAGATCATGTGGCGGCTATTACTGGCGCAGGCTCAGGTATGGGTCGCGCCTTGGCTATTCATCTAGCAAAGATGGGCTGTCATCTTGCCTTATCAGATATCAACCCAGAGGAGCTTACGCAAACGCAAGAAATGCTAGTGGGTTATGATATCAAAACTACTATTACCGTACTTGATGTGGCTGATAAAGAGGCGGTTTATGAGTGGGCGAATAGTGTGATGGCAGATCATAACAAGGTTAACTTTATCTTTAACAATGCAGGTGTGGCGCTGTACTCTACTGTTGAAGGCAGTAGCATCAGCGAGCTTGAATGGGTGATGGACATTAATTTTTGGGGTGTGGTATATGGCACCAAAGCATTTTTACCACTGATAAAGAATAGTGTTAATCAAAGCCAAGCCGATGGCGCTATAGAAAACGGTCATATTATCAATATATCGAGCCTATTTGGTCTGACCGCTCAGCCCTCGCAGTCGGCTTATAATGCTAGCAAGTTTGCGGTGCGCGGCTTTACTGAAAGTCTGCGCCAAGAGCTAAACATTCAATGCTGCGGAGTTTCGGCGACTTGTATTCATCCAGGCGGTATAAAAACCAACATCGCCAATAGTGCGCGTGGTAATGATAGTATCAGCGAGCTGGGTATGGGCAGCAGCGAGAAAGCAATTAGAAGCTTTAATAAATTCTTAAAATTCGACGCAAACGATGCCGCTTGGGTTATTCTACAAGCTACTGCTAATGACCAGTCGCGCTGCTTAATAGGTAATGATGCCAAGGTAATAGATGCCGTTCAACGCATTTTTCCCTCAAATTATGGAACGGTTCTTTATCGCGCAACTAAAATTGCTCGTAGGCTCAAAACTAAGCGTTAAGGCATAGTTTTTGTTAATACTTTATAGGCTTAAGCCAGTTAAATTAATAGGGGCGCTCAAACGTTGACAATGTTTGAGCGCCCCTATTGGTTGTATGATTGTTAAATGAAACAACATTACAGGATTTTATATCTTATTTTTTGATATAATAACAATTGAAAATCGATGACTTTACTGTCTTCATTTTTGCCATTTTTTAGATAGGTTTATTCAAATAAACCTATACTTACTTCTTCTACAATTAGTCATTCTAAGCATTTAGTACTGTTAATATCAGTCATAAATTATAGATATTCTCAAACAAAGAGCTGTCCAAACTACTTAGTAAAGTAGCACACTACCAAGTGTTTACATATTATTTATTATCATAAGGATATGACAATGAAATCTTTTTCACTAGCCAAACCCTCTCTTCTTATATTGGCTATTCTCGCTGCCAGCGCTTGTAGCAATGAGCAAAATATAAAAGCGGTTGATCGGGTTGAGGAAGCGGCAGCGATAGCTCGCGTACAAAGGCTTGAGGCACGTGCTGAGCAATTAAAGAATGATATGCCAGCGGCTACTGAAGCTTCTGCAGGTGCAGCTACTGGTAGTACTGCTGGAGCAAAACCTACGATTCAAATGCCAGACGAATCTACTATCCCAGATGATGAGTACGGTGCGGCGGTAAGGCGTGGCTTGCAAATCGCCAATCATACTTATAAAGAGCTACCTGATAATGTCGGCAATCAGCTCAATTGTACTAGCTGTCACTTAGCCAACGGTTCAGAAGCTTTTGCCGCACCATGGCAAAATATGCCAAGTATTTATCCTATTTATCGTACTCGTGCAGGTCGTATCAACACTATTCAAGAACGTATCAATGGCTGCTTTGAGCGGTCTATGAATGGTACTGCGTTAGATTTAGGATCAGATGATATGAATGCTATGGTCTCTTATATGGCTTGGTTATCAAAAGATATGCCTTATGGCGTCTCACCAGAAGGTCGCGGTTTTGTCAAAGTGGATAAGTCATTAGAGCCAGATACTGTCAATGGTGAAAAGCTATTTGCTGAAAAATGTAGCGTCTGTCACGGCGCTGACGGTGAAGGTCAATATAATGATGACGGCACTTACGTTTTCCCAGCGGTTGCTGGCGACAAGTCCTTTAATGATGGCGCTGGTATGGCACGTACTTATACCGCTGCCAGCTTTATTAAAGGCAAGATGCCCTTTGGTCAAGGTAATACGCTTACCGATCAAGAAGCGGTCGATATTGCAGGGTACTTTACTCAGCTCCCACGTCCTGTAAAAGCCAATAAAGATAAAGACTGGCCAAATGGTGATGCACCGAAAGATGTCCGTCGTTAATTATTGAACCTATTAAAATTCAGCTATAAAAAAGCCCAGCTAATATAAGTTAGCTGGGCTTTTACTTATCGAACATAAACTAATTATGGCAACTTCATATCACCAGCGACCAGCCAGCCCATACGGCGCATAATATGGGCGACTACTCCTGCGATAATAGCAGGTAGTACGAACATCAATAATATGATCGCAGTCCATAATTCAGTGACACCCATCAGCTCTTGAGAGGCTTCAATCACTCCGAACACCCCGACTAGTCCTGCCGTACCCATACCTGCGCCAGTAGCTGTACAAGCCAATTGAAAGACGACGGTAGCAATCGGTCCGACAATAGCGCTGGCAATCACGGCGGGCAATAGGACTATCGGCTTTCTAAGGACGTTGGGTATTTGCAGCATACTCGTGCCTAAACCTTGGGATATGACACCACTCACGCCGTTATCTTTATAACTAGCGACAGCAAAGCCGATCATATGTGCTGCGCAGCCGACTACTGCTGCCCCACCTGCTACACCACCCAAACCAATAGCGATACAAATAGCGGCACTAGAGGTTGGTAGCGTCAACAAAATACCCACTACGACTGCGATCACTATACCCATTAATAAGGGCTGTAGCTCAGTGGCGGCTTGAATACCGATACCAATAGCGTTAACAGCTGCGACTACTGGCGGATTGAGCAGCGCACAGACCGCCCAAGCGACTGCGCATACGAATAAAGGCACTAGCAGGATATCAAGCTTAGTCTTGCCCGCTACCCAAGTACCTGCGCGATAAGCAAATACAGCGGCTAAGTACGCACCGATGGGGTTACCTGGCAATGCTAAAAACGTTGCTGGACCTGCCTCTTGCGGGATAAATAAAGTGCCCGCCATTAGTGCTTCAGAGTGCGCGCCTAGCATCCCTGCGACTAAGCAGCTAAGCATCACTAGCGTCGGTGCTTTTAGATAATAAGCGATGCCAACACCGATACCTGCACCCATGAGCACAGATGCCAGCTTACCAATCGAGACCAATACTGGCAAATTCAACCAACCACCGATTTGTGAGATGATAAGTCCTGCAATTAAGGTGACAAATAGTCCTAATGCCATACCTGTAAAAGCATCAATAAAGTATTTTTGAAAAAATGCCTTAATAGGTCTAGGTGGTGGTGTAGAAATAGCAGTCGTCATTAGAGTACTCTTTATCTAACAATTTGAGTTTTAGAACTTATCGCTTAGTCATTTACTAATTCGGTAATTCAAAATATAACACAGATAATCATCAATATTTGAGCATAAAAAAAGCGCCTTGTTGACGCTTTTTATACCTGATTCTATTTTAACGACGCTGCTCAACGATAATTGAGTCGATACCATTATTTTGCAGGCGTTGCTGGGCGTTGGTCACGACTTGCCGATTATTCATCGGACGTGAGATAACTTGATAAATAGGCGCACCGCTACCTGTCGTATTTTTGATTACTCTGGCATCAACCCCAGCCATCAGTACTTGCGCACGGCGGCGATCGGCTTCATCCGCATTGCCAAAGCTATTTATCTGTAAAATATAAGTAGTAGCAGCGGCAGGTTTTGGTACTGTGGCAGTCGCATTATTGGGTCGAGTTACGGTGCTACCAGCGTTAGTGGTACTGCTGTTACTATTAGGCGTAGTACCGTCATAAGTAGTGTTTTCTTCTACAATGACGATATCATTATCAGCGCTGGCATTGCCGCTACCAGCATTATTTTGTGCGCCTCGAGTAGGCTCGATAGTCGTATTCTCGGAGATACCAAAATTACCCGGATCATTATTATTAGCAGTGCTCTCAGGCTGAGTAATCACCACATCAGGCTCAAAGGCTTCAGTATTACCTATCTGCTCGCTATTTGAATTGCCAATAGCCTCATCAGGTATAGTCGCCATTTCTTGATTGGGCAAGATATCATAAAACTCATAATCACCATTATCAACATCAGTATTGACCCGTGGCTCAACTTGCCGATCACGATCAGTCTCAGACTCGCCTGCGGGGCTAAAGTCAAATAGTGGTGATAAATACAAAAACACGCCGATCATAAGGGTCAAGATAGCCCCTACAAACATCCATAATAAGCCTGAGACACTACTGGTCTTGCGCTTTTGAGTCGCGCCTTTAGGTTTTTTGGCCAACATGGATCAGATTCTCCCTACCAAAATGTTGATTTTGCATTCTATTAATTTATGATATTAGACGATTTGCAATAACGTTTATAAAGTTGACGCTATTGCCGCCTCAAAACCCTTTATCGAGCTAAATCCTGTGTTTTTCAATAGCTATCAATTACAATTACATACTAGCAGGTGCTGATAGGCCGAGTAAATTAAGTCCATTAGCCACTACTTGCCTGACCGCCTTGGATAGACGCAAACGGGCTTGCATCAGCTCAAGCTCATCCGCGCTTGGGGTCTCACCTGAGGTAAGACTCATAGGCAAAATACGATTGCCATCATACCAACCATGAAACAGGGCTGCTAACTCTTTGAGATAGTTAGTCAATATATGTGGCTCATAGCCTGTCGCAGCTCGCATTAGCGTCGCAGGATAAGCGGCTAATAGCTTAATGAGCTCCTCTTCACTATTGGCAATCAGTAGCTCTTGATGCTGTGCACCCACACTATCATCAACGCTAAGGCCACAAGATTCTAGCTTTTCAAGCACTCGGCAGACACGGGCATGAGCATACTGAATGTAGTAAACCAAATTATCTTTACTTTGTGATTTGGCCAGCTCTAAATCAAAGTCGATATGTACCTCAGGCTTACGCGCGACATAATAAAAACGCGCCGCATCATTACCAACCTCAGCACGCAAATCGCGCAAAGTCACAAAGTCGCCCGAGCGTGATGACATTTGCGCTTTTTGATCGCCGCGCCACAGAGCGACAAACTGCACCAGCACCACATCCAGACGGTTTTCATCAATACCTAAGGCCGTTAGTGCCGCTTTGACCCGTGGCACGTAGCCATGGTGATCCGCGCCCCAAACGTTAATGACTTTATCAAAGCCGCGATCGAATTTGTTTTTATGATAAGCGATATCAGAAGCAAAATAAGTGGTCTGACCGTTTGCACGGCGCACGACTCTGTCTTTTTCATCACCAAAGTCCGTCGATTTAAACCAGATATTACCATCCTTCTCGTATAGATAACCTTTGTCATCTAGTACTTGCAGAACAGGCGCAATCTCACTATCGATGGACTTTTCGTGGAACCAGCACTCATAGCTTACGCCAAAGTCGTTCAAATCGTCTTTGATATCCGCCAAAATGCCACTTAATGCAGCATTTAAAAACAGCTCGTAGTTATCATGACCGAGCAAGGCTTTACTATTGGCAATCAGCCCATCGATATGCGCTTCTTTGTCACCTGATATTAGCTCTTTGTCACCAGCTGCATTGAGCTCATACTGAGCATCCTCAGGCACATCTTTAGCAACTTGCTCAAAGCTATGCACATAACTATCGCCATGTTGCTGTTTTAATGTCGCGGCGATGTCACGGACATAATCCCCTTGATAAGCATTCGCTGGGAATACTACTTTTTCACTATTAGCGTCTAAGTAGCGCAGATAAGTACTCGTCGCCAAGATATCCATCTGCCGACCAGCGTCATTGACATAGTACTCACGCGTAACATCATAGCCAACCGCTTCGAGCAAATTGGCGACACTCATGCCAAATGCCGCGCCGCGTCCATGACCGACATGCAAACTAGACGTCGGATTAGCAGAGACAAACTCCACTTGCAGCTTTTGACCGTCGAACTTATCACTTAAACCAAAGCTATCTTGCTGAGCAAAAATGTCATCCAATACTGCAAACTTAGCTTCAGTGTTCAAAAACACATTGATAAACCCAGGACCTGCGATATCGACTTGGCGGATGTCTTTATTCTCTGGTAGCGCGGCAACGATTTTTTCAGCCAATGCACGTGGATTAGACTTGGCTGCTTTGGCCGCAGTCATCGCAATATTGCTGGCAAAATCACCATGACTAGTATCTTTAGTACGAGTGATTTGGCTATTATTTTGCCAATCAGCTGGCAACACGCCTTGTGTCTTTAGGACTTGGGTGGCAGCATCAAAAATGGAGGCTAGAGTATCGATTTGGGCTTGTGACATAAGAAGGTAAACTCGGATAGATAATACGAAAATATAAATAACCTGTAAATATAACAACCTTTGGGGGTTATTGCACTAACTGTAGCAAAATTATCTCAGGTATAGACTATTTACAACAACAAGAGGATATTAGCATAGCAAGGTTAGAATGACTTAGTAGTCGCGTATGACCGCTTATTTAGCTCGTATTACTAATTTCAAGCATTTATAGCTATACGGTTCTACGTTATAATAGCTTTCATTGCTGATTGTGCTACAAAGCTCTACTATAATGCGCTGCCATAAAACATCATTAGCAGATGGATCATTATAAAATAATGCGCATTAATACTATATAGGATAATGATATGTTTGCTATTGCCGCCAGTACCGTTACCAATTGGGGACTATACGTTTTATTACCAATGTTTATTGCTCTATTGGTGTTTATTATGTTCGATATCTCTAAAAAATCTGATGCAGGACGTGCGGGTACTTTTTGGATTTTCTTAGCGTTAGGCGCAGGCTTTGCTGGTTTTATATTCAAGCTATTGTTAGAGGTTGCCTTCAAAAAATGGTATATCGGCTAGAGAGTGGCTGATATTTTTTATATAAAACGATAGCTTAAACTCTCAATAGCCAATTAGACGATTTTTGACGAAAATCGGTGTTATCTTGTTGACTTATTAGGTTGAATAACTTCACTCACGTAGGTCAGCATATTCCAAGCGCCACCCGCTTGAATACCACGACACATGCCTGTTGATTGCTCAAGCGTTTTGGCAAAAGTTTTACCATCCCACACCCATGATTGCGTTGACCAGCAGTCGCCTAAACCTCGACCCTTTTGTGCTGAGAATATCTCGCCATTACCATATTCTGAACCAGAAGCCGTAATGAGCATAGGTTTGCTAGGGTAGTCATTAGCAATCAGCCAATAACCCGTTCCCGTATTGTACGCCGCTCTCCAACAAGGGAAGCTAGCTAAAGTATGCTTAGCATCAATAGGCATAAATCGCCAGATTTTATCTTTTTCATCTACCCATGGAGTGTCTGATGTTAAGATATTACAGGTATCCTTATCAGATTCGCTCAAAGATGCTGCGACCCAAGCACTCATTTTATCTTGCCATTGCTCACTATAACGCTCACTGAGCTGCTGGTAATATTTTTGCCCATCTGAGCCTTTTTCTTCTGCACTGGCATACTCAGAAATGGGATATGGTGCTACAGCATAAATCTTAGGGATAGACTTGGCGGGTTTAAGCGGTTGTCTCGTGGTACTATTTTTACTGACGAGTGCTAACGGCGATCCAACTCGACCTTGTACCTCATCAAGCTTTAATAGCACCGCTGCCATACCAACGTCAGAAACTTGCCACAATAGATCGCCTGATTTAAATTTAATGCTAGTATTTTGTCGGGCGCGTTTAACAAGCTGCTGAGTTTGCGATTGGCTTAATTCACCCATCCTATCAGCGGATAGTTGTATGATGCCGTGAGATCGACCATTTAATAATAGTTCAACCATAAAATCAGTCTTCGCTAACTGCTCATTAACCAGCTTTTCTTGCTCAGCATCCTCCCAGTTATTTAATTGTACTTGCCCTATTGCTGTCTTCTCGCCCGCCTTTATCGATAATAATAGGCTCGCGGCCCTATTGTTCTCGCTTCTTGTCATGTCATCTGTATAACCTGCTGCCCGACAAGTCAAAGTATTGTCACAGACCAGTTGCCAGTCGTCTTTCATGTAGCCCCATTCTGCAAACGGACTGTCTGGGTCATCTGCTTGATCGAACTCAGCGTGCACAGTGCTCGATCCCATTATTGCCAGCAATAACGAGATTACTCCTGCACTAACTAAGGTAGTTGATACTGGTTTTAGGGTTAACTTTGGCATGACAAAGATCCTTTATAGATAATCCTGTGAATTAAGATTTGGTAACATTGTAGTAGTGAGAACACGCTCAACGCTGGTTAGTAATCATCTATTAACTATACGCTCATTGCCGAATTAGGCATTCTATTTCTACTCCAAAACTAAAATTTTAATTTATCTAGTGGCAATCAAGGTGGCACGTTTTGGCGCAGGATAGCCTTCTATCGTTTTGCTATTATCATTGGGATCAAGAAAGTCACTTAAAGATTGATAAGTCATCCATTCGGTCGCACGTTGCTCCTCCACACTGGTCACATCCAAATCAACACAGCGCACATTGCTAAACCCTACCTTTTCTAGCCAGCCAATTAGTGCGGCGACTGACGGCAAAAAATACACATTATTCATTTGCGCATAACGATCATGGGGCACGAGTACCGTGTTGGCATCGCCATCAATCACTAAGGTTTCAAGCACCAGCTCGCCACCTTTTACCAGTTGTCCTTTGAGCTGTTGCAAATGCTCAAACGGCGACTGCCGATGATAGAGTACACCCATGCTAAATACCGTATCAAACAGCTGACTATGCGCAGGCAACGCCTCTAACGGCACAGGAATATAGTGAGTACGATAATGACCTAACTCACTGACATCCGCTGACCCGACAAAGTGCCGAATCGCCATAAACTGGTGATAAAATAAACATGACGGATCAACGATAATCACCGTCTCTGCACCCGCCCCTGCCATCCGCCAGCCATGATAACCCGAGCCACCACCGACATCTAATACACATCTACCTTTTAGCGGACTTAAATGCGCCGCGACTCGATCCCACTTCCAATCACTGTGCCATTCGGTATCGATAACTATTGGCTTACTTTGCTTATCTTCATTTTGATCGCTTTCAATAACATCGCTACCGATTTGAAATGGTCCTTTACGCCAAGGCATCAGCTGCTTCAGTAGCGCCAACGTTTGCTTGCGCTCAGAATTGTTTATTAACGCATTAATTGTAATAGCTGCACTATTCAAGTCCACATTATCAGCGCTAATATTTGGTAGGCGTGCAACAGAAGATTGATAAGCAGGCGCGTGAGCATAATTGCGCTTATCTTTAATAGCGGTTAGCCATTCAGGCAATAAAGTTAGCCACTCATAAGCACTGGGATGCGTCTGCGCTAACGTCAGCAAAGTTAAATATAATTCGCGTTCAGCTTGGGTGATAGTATCGTTAGTCATAGATAGTTCAATTTTCGTTAATTTAGATTTAAAAGGGATAAATATAAAAATATTGGCCTCAAGATTTGGGTTATTTAACAGTCGTGAAATATGCGGGTCATGGGCTATTTATTTTTAGTGGTTAGTTAAAATTATTAATGAGCAAATTTATCTCTTAAAAGTAAGCCAAGCTACATATATTTTCAGATATTGAACTCTACGCCTTTCCCTGCAAAACTTCAGCTTCACTACGCAAATCATCATACTCAAAGCCACCATACTCACTACTCTCATCTTTAAAAACAATCTTGTCTTCTTTTAGCCAACTTAATACATTTTTAGCATCGTCAATAATTTCAGGATAAAATTTATCTAAGATATTGTCCAAGTTATCACTTGCTATTAAAGTATCAAAGTCTATTAGAGAGACTCCATATATCATCCCTAGCTTTTCAAAAAATTTATAACCGTCATAATATAAATAATACATCTCATAAATCGCTTTGCTACAACCTTCATCTCTATTTATAATTGAGTATAAGTATTCTGCTATATGGTCTGCTTCAAATTTATAAAAATGGACGTATTTCGTAAAACTATCATAGAAGTTTTTGAAATTATTTTCAGAGCTATAATCAAAAGAAATCAATTCAAAATACAAATCAGGGTTGCTAGACTCTAATACATCATCTTCATATAACCATCGCTCAAATGATTGTATGCTCATCTTTTTGATTAGCACTTGGTGAATATTTTGTTCAGCTATAGATGGAATCATATTAATGCCTTGCTAGCTCTCAAAATAAACCCTATTTAAACGCCACAATCGACACAAAGTTTAAAAACTGAAACCACGTTAAATGTCGCGCAAAGCCAACTTGATCTAAACGCTCATGATGCTGGTCTAAAGTATCGGTAATTAGCACGTTCTCTAGCGCATTGCGCTTGCCACTAATCTCCATCTCGCTGTAGCCATTGGCGCGTTTAAAGTCATAATAGCGCTCCACCAACCACGCATCGTATTGCTCATCAAAGGCATGGGTCTTTTCGGTCAATACTAAAATACCGCCTTCGCTTAATGCCGCATGTATCTTTTCTAATACCGCTACCCGATCTGCTGCGGGTAAGAACTGTAGGGTTAGATTAAGAATAACCATATCGCAAGGCTCAAGCTCAATATCACGGATATCCGCAGTGATAACTTCGATATCATGTTTAGGGTAGTTATCGCTTAACAGTTTCTCAGCTTCACCAGTCATCGCAGGTGAAATATCGACGGCTTTTATCTGTAAGTCATGAGCAGCAAACTCACCTGCCAGCGCCATCGTAGCGCCACCAAGCGAGCAGCCCAAATCATATACTCGGCTAACCCGTTGACCTTTCTCATCCTGCTGGCGATACTTGCAATGACGTCGCGCAAAGAGTGGCAACATCGCCAGCACTTGACCGTAGCCTGGCACGCTGCGACGAATCATATCGGGGAAGCAGGCGACGACTTGCTCATCAAAGGAGAATCGCGACGCTTTATCCAGCGGCGTGGTAAACAAGGTGTCATGTAGTACAGCACTGTTTTGTTCAGCGTTTGGTTGCTCAGTGATAGGGTGCGCAGTAGACGATGATAAGGGATTAGTTTGGCTCATGGAAAGGCTCATTTTTTAATAATGTTTTTATACTATTTCAGAGGGCAGTACTATTAGCAAAATCCTATTATAACATTACTGTTTGTTACCCATGTTTATTAGCTTGCTTGCTATTCTAAATAAGTAAAATTAAGCTAACACGATTAGTGAACGTTGCTTAATTCCACTTGTTAATAATGAATATCAATAATAATAGGATTAATTATGCAAACCATTATCTTAGGCGGTGGCTGTTTTTGGTGCACAGAATCAGTATTTTTATCATTAAAAGGCGTCCAGTCCGTCGTTTCAGGCTATATGGGCGGCGCGGCATCTACAGCTAATTATCAAGCAGTCTGTAGCGGTACTAGCGGTCATATCGAAGTTATCAAAATCGAATTTGACGAGTCTGTAATGCCATTAGAGGTGCTACTCGATGTGTTCTTTGGCACGCATGATCCGACGACCAAAGACCGTCAAGGTAACGACGTCGGCAGTCAGTATCGCAGTATCGTTTATTACACGGATGAGGCGCAAAAACCAACCATCGATCGCACGATCAATAAATTGCGTGATATGGGCTTGAACATCGTTACTGAAGTGCACCCTGCTGTTGAGTTTTATAAAGCAGAAGAGGCACATCAAGACTTCTTTAACCGTAATCCAGGTCAGGCTTATTGCAACTTTGCAATACCACCTAAACTTGCCAAATTACGCAAAGAGTTTAGTAAATATATGGTGAGCTAACCCATAGTACCTCTTTAATGATAAGCTTAATAATAAGCCAAGTGTTAAAACGCTTGGCTTTTTTAGTCGCTTTGGCGTTACTATTGAATAGATAGTGAAACTTGAAATAAAAAGACTTTAAATAAAAAGGTATCTGGTATGAATGCTGAATTTTGGCAAGCGCGCTGGCAACAAGGTCGCATTGGCTTTAATCAAGCTACTGTTAATCCTTTATTGATGAACTACTTTGCAGAGCTTGAATTGCCTGTAGGCAGTTGTATCTTTGCGCCTTTGTGTGGCAAGTCTATCGATATGCTGTGGCTTGCCGAGCAAGGCTATCATGTGGTTGGCGCTGAGCTAGTAGAGTCAGCAGTGCAAGAGTTCTTTAGCGAGCAGCATATAACACCGACTATTTATGAACATGCTAATAATCCAGCTATTAAATGCTACGTAGGACGGCTATCAGATCAAGCCCCATCGACTAGCATATCTTTATGGGTTGGCGATATCTTTTCGCTGAGTGCTGATGATATCGGTCAAATAGATGCTGTCTATGATCGAGCCGCACTTATCGCTATGCCAGCTGATATGCGAGTTAAGTATATTGAGCAAGTCATAGCGCTGTGTGGCAATGCTCCACAGCTACTATTAACCTTAAATTACGATCAAAACGAATGGGCAGGTCCGCCATTCTCTATTAGTCGTGAGCAAATCCAGCAGTATTATAGCAACTATTATAATATCACTGAGCTTGAAGATAAGTCTGCAACGCTAAACGCTAATCCCGATATGAGCGTCACTGAGCATGTTTGGCTGTTAAAAAACAATAGAGAAAGTCGATGAAAATTTTGGTTATGCTAATAAGTTTTATCGCTTTTTTATTAGTCGCCTTATCAGGGCCTTTGCATAGATTTGGTGTTATTAATTTGGGCACGGCATTTACAGGATTTAAGTATGGCGTATATGTAGGCATTGCCGCGCTGGTATTATTAGCGCTAGTCTTTGTGGTGCAAATAGTATCTAAGCGCAAACTAATAACTCTGACTAGCTCAGTGGTCGTCGCTATATTCTCAGCTATAGCGATAATAATACCCGTAACTATGCTAAAACAAGGGACAAGCGCCCCGCCTATCCATGATATCTCAACCGATCTGATCAATCCGCCTGAATTTGATGCGGTAGCTCCGCTGCGCGCTGATGCGCCAAACCCGATCACTTATGCAGGTGTGGCTAGTGCTGAGCAACAGCGCCAAGCTTACCCTGAGCTTAAGACTTTGACTTATAATCAGTCCAAAGCTGAGCTGGTTATCGCTATTGAACAAGCAACCAAAAATCTAGGTTGGGACTTAGTAGATGCTGATGTTAATAAGGGTAAAATTGAGGCCACCGATACCACAACTTGGTTTGGCTTTAAGGACGATATAGTGATACGAGTCAATGATCAAGGAGAAAAGCGTGAGGTCGACATCCGTAGTAAATCACGCATTGGCGCCAGCGACTTGGGCAAAAACGCCAAGCGGATTCATGACTTTATTGAAGAGTTGGATGTGGTTTTGGGAGAGTGATTAGGGTTTGCTTTATAGCCTCGAACATCTAATTACTAATAACTAAATCCAGCTAAACGCTCAATCGCTATATTTACAGATTGGTCATCAAATATCTTAACTTTACGCTCACCCCATTGAGTGCTATTAGACTGTCGAAACCAGTTTTCTAGTCCTCGCTTAATATCACTAAGTGTTGGGGGTATATCTTCTTCATAAACTAACCAATCAACTGTTGCTAATAACTCCATACCATAAGGCGACTCAAACCCATCAATTAATTCACTAACTGCGTTCAAAATGGGTAAATACTCGCTCCCTTGATTTTCTAAATAATTTTGCACTTCATTTTTATGGTCGTAATTAAAACGAATTGTACTATCGAATGCCTTACTGTCTGCAATACGCTTATCTGACTTCAGATAGTACCCATCAAGACTGTTCAACAAGTGCCTTAACTCATCGGCATAAGGTCCATATTTATTGACTTCAAAAGTCAAATTAAAAGGATCTTTTGAACTTCTAGAGGCAGTACTTCGGTTTAATATATATACCAATTTTTGTACTTCAAGTGGGCTACAGTCCATACCAATAACAAGATAACGACGTATTAGCTCTAATACTAAAGCTCTAGCAGGAGTTAACTTTTTGACACCTGCTTGCTTTTTGACGTTCTGGTATTGTAGAGTCGGTTCATAAACGATGATATCAACGTCTTCCAACTCACCCAAAGCCTGTTCAATCCTAGGCTTTACTTGATACCAATTCAATCCTCCGTTACCTGCTCCTAATGGTGGAATAGCAATCGATTCAATGTTATTTTCTATGATAAAACGGCATAAATCTTGAAGACCTTCTTCAATCCAACTCATCTGTGACTTGGCTCGCCAATGCTGCTTAGTTGGAAAGTTTATAATCCATTTAACACCTATCAGCTCATCAGTGCTAGTGACAAACATTTTACCTGTTTGTACCTCATTTGATTCACATGCCTTAGCATACTCTCGCATATTTTTGGGAAAGCGTTCTTTAAACATTAAGGCGATTCCTTTGCCCATAATGCCTACCGTATTGACAGTATTTACCAGCGCTTCGACATCCGCTTCCAACAAATTGCCAGTCGTGTAGGTAATCATTGCTTCTCTCCGTTCACCTTCTAGGTGATGTTTATTCTACTTCCACGCTACCGTAATGGGTGCGAACAAAAAATAGACTCATGCTATTTTTTAATACTGATCGACATCACTACTAGCGTAGTGAAATATATTACTAAAAATACCAATCACTTCTTACTACCACTCGTATATTTGAATTATGTTGATTTAACCATCCTTGAATTTTTACTTTTACTGCTTCGCTATAACACACAATTGCCTTCAACTGCTCAATAGGATGATGCTGATAGATCAACGCCTCTGCCATATACCGATCCTTTTTTTGTGGATCGTTATTATCTCGACTAAAGTCACGCTTCTGTAAAATATTCCAATCAACATTATTTAAGTACGCTAAGTCTTTATAAAAATTTGCGTATTGCATATAAGCATGTCTATCGGTAAAAACAAAGTCAACATCATCAGTTTTCAGGTCGTGCAGACTAGCCACTAAAATGATAATATCTTCGTTGTTTACCTTATTGATGTCACCATACCCTGTATAAATATTATAAAACATCGGTGAAAATGGCGTAAAGTAAAAAGGCACGTAATCATTTAGCGTACCTCCGCTACCGATTGGCACCTGTCTTGTGCTACGTTTATCTATCAACTCTTTATCACCAATAGTTATCCAGCTATTTGATTGAAGTGTTGTATTGGCACAATGAAGTCCATTTTGGATAAGCCAAGGCATATTGTCGCAATGCACAATACGCCATATCAAAGCATATTCAGCATTTAAAAAATCGTAACTCATGAATTTCCTCTAAGCACAATTGAATAGCCCATATGGATTTTTTAAACACAAATTAATATCAAATGCACTATTAAAACCATACTCTGTATTAAAAGTTACGCTTACGTCTTCATTATCATTTATTGATAGTATAGCAACGCTATATTGAATAATGCGACCTTTTAATCCAATCAAACGACATCAGTTGACATAAGCTTATCATTGTACTTATTATAATTTTTGATGACGGCTATGATATATAACTCTCAACCTCACTCTTGCGTCAGCTTATAGTAACTAAGTACGTCTGCGCCTTTTCTTTATTATCAATATTGGTTACTCTAAACTATTCTAACCATCTTGAACTCTACTTTTATTATCGTTTTTGCTATCACTTATGCTTATAGGATATTTTCATGCGTTTGACCAAACTGTCTACCTTATCACTACTTAGCGCGGCTATTGGCTTGTCTCTTGCCAGCACCGCTCAGGCCGCTCGTCCTGATGCGCCTTATCTATCAAACTCTGAATTCCAACAATGCTTAGATGGTCTCAAGAACTCAAGCAAGTTTCGCGGTGTTGATAGCTATACCTTTAATAACTACCGTCCGAGTGAGCCCGATCCTAGCGTTATTCAATCGCTGAACTATCAGCCTGAATTTCAAAAAGATATTTGGGACTATTTATCAGTGCTCGTTGATAAAGAGCGCGTAGAGGATGGTATTCAAGCTAAGCGTCAGTGGGCAGATACCCTGCGTAGTATTGAATCTCGCTACGGTGTAAAAGCTGAGCATGTGCTTGGGGTATGGGGTGTGGAGTCGAACTTTGGTCAGACTTTAGGTAAGAAGCCTTTGTTTGAGTCTTTAGCAACCTTGTCTTGTTTTGATCGTCGTCAGAGCTATTTTCAAGGTGAATATGCCAATGCGCTAAAAATTGTGCAAAATGGCGATATTAACCCAAGCGATATGACGGGCTCATGGGCAGGCGCATTTGGGCAGACGCAGTTTATGCCCAGTACCTTTTTGGAGCTGGCAGTTGATTTTGATGGAGATGGACGTCGCGACTTAGTCAATAGCGTACCCGATGCGCTAGCTTCTACCGCCAACTTCTTGGACAATCGTGGCTATCGTTCAGGTGAGCCATGGGGTTATGAGGTCAAGCTCCCTAATGGCTATTGGGCGGCTTCTAATCGTAAAGATAAAAAGTCGATCAGTCATTGGCGGGGTCAAAGTTTGACGCTTGCTAATGGTAGTCCGCTACCCTACGATTTGAGTAGTGCTGGCTTATTACTGCCAGCAGGTGAAGACGGTCCTGCGTTTTTAGTGGGCAAGAACTTCGATACTTTTTACTCTTATAACGCTTCAGAGAGCTATGCGCTAGCGATTGCTCATTTATCTGATTTGATCACTAGTGAGAATAGTAGCAAGACTGACTTTGTTACCGCGTGGCCAACCAATGATCCAGGTATCAGTCGCCAGCAGTCTAAAGATATTCAACAAGCCTTATTAAATGCAGGCTACGATATTGGCGGTGTTGATGGCATTATCGGTGACAATACGCGCACTGCTATTCAACAGTATCAAACCAGCCGTGGCATCTTCCCTGCTGATGGTCGTGCAGGACAGAATTTTTATCGCACTATCGTTGGTAATGGTAACGCCGTCAGCAATACCAATAGCTATAACAATAGCCGTCCTTTGATTCCAGCCTCTGCTGATCGTATGGGACAGCTTATTCAACAGCAAACTGTTACGCCTGCTGCGAATACCTACCCTTCACCTGCTCAACCCTCTAGCAATATCCGTTATCGCCGTGTCCCCACTAGTGATGGTAGTATTCGTTTAGAGCGTATCAATTAAGGTTTATGATTAAACATAAATATAGTCAACCATAAAAAAACCTCGCTATTACTCATATTTAATTTTGAGTAGTAGCGAGGCTTTTTAATTTTAGACTTTAAATTTTGGACTTAGTAAATACAGTTCACTAAAATCAATTAGACGATCGGTGGCGGATTTGGTTTACCATTGTCGCCATCCCAATTCTCACGTGCTTTTTCATCAAGATCGGCTGGCGTCTTTGGCTCCCACTTGCCATTCTCTTTCCATGTTGCATCGCCCCAATCAGCATCTTCTTCCTTTCTATCTAAATCCTTATAGGCTTGACTAGGATCTATACCACGGCGTTTCATATCGGCAACTTGCTCCTCTAGAGTATGAAATTGATCCGCATCGTGCATCGTTTTCTCTAGACCATCGATCTCTTTTCTTAAGTCATCATGTTTAGGGTTAGTCATTGGATTCTCCTCAATAGAATTTAAATTATCATAACTTATTATCGGTAATCTACTTTGTTTTAACAACCTTAGACGCGTACGATTTGTATTACAGAACGTAGCAGATAAAGAAAACTCAAGACAACGATTGTTTTTGAGTCTCTAAAAGATTTTTTGCATAAAATGTAAGTTTCCATAACTGCTGAGTAGTACGCGAGGTAGAGGTAACTATTTGAATCCAGTTGGCAGCTACTAATAATTGTTGTAATCGATGAAAATCCTGCTCAGATATCTTATAGCGAGAGACCGCATGTACATTGGGCATCAAACTCTTTATCTCAGACTCAGCTTTGTCCGCAATTAGATGGTTGAAACAGCTTTGTAAACCATAATTTGAGAAAGCCAAAGGTATATTTGCTAGTGCAACTAAGATTTGTTGCCAAGTCAGCGCTGTTGACAACTCTACATCGCTTAAATTACCACCTTCATAGGCTTGAGCAGTATATTTAATAGTGATAGTTTCAGATAAAGAAATTGGCATGGTTAGATTATCTGTATCTGTATCTGTATCTTGCGTGCCATTATGACTGTTAACATTGCGATTAGTATCATGATTATTAGTATCATGGTCATAAGTATCGTAACCATAAGTATAATTATCTGTCTTGTTTGATGCTTGAGCATTCCTAGAAGCAGATTTATCAGTCGATTTAGAATGAGACGAAGTATTTTTAGAAGGATATTTAAATGGCTTGCCACTCTCATTTACTATATTTTGTGAATGATTAGAGTAGACTGTGTCTATATCGCTTTTCGTTGCCCAAGATGCTGCTATCTTGTGGCTTGCTAACATCTCATTATTAGCATAGCTCAATAGCTGACCGATATCAGTGCTACTATTATAATAGTATATATGGTTAGATTGGCGTTCGACCAAACGAGTAAAATCCTGCAATTGCCAGCTTACTTTTATCTCTTCATCACGAGTTTTAATTAGGGTAATCATCGGCTTATTCTTAGCCTTAGCACCCAAATAGCTCAAATGCATTTGACTGACCATTACATTACGAGATGCACCATAGTCATCACCTACTACTACTATAATATAGTCGCAAACCTCGATATTCTGTCGACTATAAAAAGAGGCTTGCGATATTTGGTTACCAACATCATAGGTCAAAAAAGCAAGTTTTTGAAAAAAAATTGCTAAGCTGTCTAATACCAGCGATTGATCATGCGCTGCGCATATGACGTGAATATGATAGCGACAATTCGACAAAGTAACCTCTATGTTGACAAAATCTTATTGAATAATATAACAATATTCAATTATAACCTGATTAATAGGTCTTTTGCTCTCATTATCGACTTTAGCTTATTAGTTTATCGTATTTTTAGGCTATAGCTGATCATCGTTAAAACAATAATGTTTGTATTTAATAATTAAAACTCATAATGAATAATAGTCTCTGCACCAAGCAAACGCGGTAACATGTCCATTAACTGGCTATCATATTTACTGGCATAAAAAGTTAAAGGCTGTATAAAGTCATCTCTTCTATCTAAAGCCAATATTTTATTGATAACCAATAGATGTTGTACGCGAGCAGCAATAGCTTGTCCTGAATCGACCACTTGCATTGAAAAATGATTATCAGTGATTTGTTTCAATAAAAACTCGCGAAAAAAAGGATAGTGTGTACAGCCTAAGACCAAATAATCTATTCCTTCAGCACAAAAATATTTTAGCATCTGCTTTAGGCGTTCGGCAGTTTCAGAGTTCTCAGGCATGCCAGCTTCTACCCATGGCACTAAATAGGGATCGAAATATTTAGTGACTGTATAGCCTCTGGGAGTTGCAACCTCAGTAATCACTTGATTCAACAGATCGCCCTGTAGAGTGGCCTTAGTTGCTAATACTGCAATTTTACCACTTTTACTATTGAGTACTGCAGGCTTTAGGGCAGGTACTAAGCCTACGATAGGCAACTGCGGGTAACGATAGCGCGCAATCTCCAACGCATAAGCTGAGGCGCTATTGCAAGCGATGACAATAAGCTTACAGCCCTGATGATAAAGCCAATCTATAGCATTGAGCGTTAAGTTTTCAATATCCCTGCTTTCTCTGTTGCCATAAGGGACGTGCTTGGTATCTGCGTAATAAATATAACGCTCGCTTGGTAATTGTTGTGCTAAATGCTTGTATACAGACAGACCTCCAACGCCTGAGTCAAATAATCCTATTGGCGCATCGCTCTTATTACTATAATTGATTATTTCACTATTGAGACGGGTATCTTGAAAAATAGGCATATCATAACTTTTATCGTGCTGACGATCTGCTTCATAAACTTCAAGCTTATTGACTACCTTTGCACTATATGTAGAAGTATTATCATCCAAATCAGCCATTTTCTGTCTGCCAGCAATTATAAATAAAAATCATAGTTAACCGATATTATACCTTTAACTTTTTGGCATCGATAAACAATAAGACTGACTGCCACTATGTAGCGTCAATATCGTTTCTCCTTGTTGCTCAGATAAATCACCGATTTCTGTGAGATGATAAAAAGTATTGCGGCCAATCAGTGCCGTCAAGCCATTACGTACAGGCATATAAGGTCTAACTTGTAACTCATCGGTGCTAGGTGCAAGCTTTGGCTCATAAGCGCGTAAGGTAATAGGATGGGTCTCATCTAAACGCACGATATCGCCAGTAGTCGTAGTAAATTCTAGCCAGCTTACTTGATGACCGTCAATGACCTCTTCCACGATACCGACATCATTAATCAATAAAGGCACATCTTCGACAGTAATTCGTAGTTTTTGTACTGGGGTTTTTAGATAGTATTCAATTTCACCATTATTTTGCTCTGCCCATAATACGGTAGAAAACAAAGCTACCAAGGACTGGCGAGTCATGAGAGCACCTTCATGCCACCATTCGCCATTGGCTTTTATGACTAAATCCATATCAGCAGTTTGTGTAGGGTGCCACTTATCTAAAGGGGGAATAGAGCGCCCTTGTCGAGTTCCAGCATCCACTTTTAGGTACTGACTAAGGGCTTCAGCTGTGGTGAGATCATGCTCTTGTGTCTCAAGACCATCTCGTTGATTATTGTCCTTTATTTTAGTACCTTCTACTTTAGTATTGGGTGTTTCGGCATTAAGGTTTTTGTCATTAGTAGCATTATTCATACTTAACTCTCCTAATTTACGGCTATCTAGTCATTAAAGTTTGCCCTATCTTCTATTACTATTCATTTTAGTTTCAGGTATTATAGGACAAATATATTTTGTAGACTTAGCCCTACCTTAACATCGATACTTATTATTGCGTATCACGTTTGTAGAGCATTTCTATTATAATAAGTAATTGTTACCGTAAAATAGACGCATGAGTATGCTTTTAATAGTCTTTTTTACGCTCAAAGCTACTAGGCTTTTTTCCAAAAGCCCCCACATAACAATACTCGATAGCACTTTTGTAATAATTTTTATTGTGACAGATCTTATATTAGTATAAGTCTACCATTAAAGTATTATTTCACTTGTCTCATCACGTTAACAAAACGTTGTCGATTGATTCCGTAAAAGCCGTTTTTCGGGCAGCTATATATCTAGAGGTAATTAGCGCTGCAAGCTTGGTTATTTAATTGCTAGGTTAATGAATCCTTAGATAAGCCATTATAAGTTTAGGAGTAGGTATGCAAGAGCAAGACCGTAAGACATCAGTGGTTGATACTGATATTGATACTATCAACACTGATGCGCCACTAGCAGTAGATACTGCTAAGACAGATATGACTAAAGCTGACGATATTCGCGATAACGATGCTGAAGCCGTTGTCACTGAAAAGTCTGTAGTAGAAGTCACTGAGCAACCTACTGTTGATACTTTGCCAGCAGCGACAGTGGTCGTTGAAGAATCAGTAGCTAATGAAGCTGTCACCGAAAAGCCAGTAGCCAAAGAAGCTATTGTTGAAGAGCCAGCAGTCGAACAAGTCGTTGTTGAAGAGCCGATTATCGAAGAGCCTGAGATTGAGCGCGAATCAATGGAGTTCGATGTCATCGTTGTCGGTGGTGGTCCTGCTGGTCTATCTGCTGCTATTCGTTTGCGTCAGCAAGCCATTGCCGCAGGTAATGACGAATTCATGGTCTGTGTGGTCGAAAAAGGCTCTGAATTTGGCGCTCATATTTTATCAGGTGCCGTCATTGAGCCGCGTGCTTTGGATGAACTCATTCCTGATTGGAAAGAAAAAGGCGCGCCCCTCAATGTGCCAGCGACTGAAGATCGCGTTTATATGCTCAATTCAGCCAAACGTTCTATTAAGCTGATTGACTCCGTTATACCAGAGAGCATGCATAATAAAGGCAATTACATTGTCTCTTTAGCCAACGTAGTACGATGGCTCGCTGAGCAAGCTGAAGAATTAGAAGTCATGATGTTCCCAGGCTTCCCAGCAGCTGATATCTTGTATAACGATGATGGCTCAGTCAGAGGTATTTTGACGGGCGATATGGGCGTGGCTGCTGATGGCGATGCTAAACCAAGCTTTGAGCCAGGTTATGAGCTATTAGCCAAATACACTATCTTTACTGAAGGTAGCCGTGGACACCTAGGCAAGCGCCTAATCAGTCGCTTCAGCTTAGATAAAGACGCTGATCCACAGCATTACGGTATTGGCCTAAAAGAGCTATGGGATATCGACCCTGCTAAGCACGAAGAAGGCGTGGTAATGCATGGTTCAGGCTGGCCTTTGACTGATACAGGCTCAACAGGTGGCTGGTGGTTATATTTTGCTGAAAATAACCAAGTCAGCTTTGGTATCGTGATTGATTTGTCCTACTCTAACCCTTATATGTCGCCGTTTGATGAATTACAGCGCTTAAAGACGCACCCTTTGATTAGCAATATTTTAGGGGGTGGTAAGCGCATCTCTTATGGCGCGCGCTCTTTGACTAAAGGCGGCTTAAATTCATTACCTAAGCTGACCTTCCCTGGTGGCGTATTAGCTGGCGATGATGCTGGCTTCTTAAATCCTGCCAAAATCAAAGGTACGCATACCGCTATGAAGTCAGGTATGCTAGCTGCAGAAGCTGTCTTTGAAGCGTTGCAAGCAGGTCGTCAGCATGATGAAGTCACTGAATATACCACTATGTTTGAAGAGTCGTGGTTATATCAAGATAATCACCATGCCCGTAACTTCTCACCATCAATGCACCGTATGGGTCAGTGGATGGGCGGTGCCTATAACTTTGTTGAGCAAAACTTGCTCGGTGGTCAGTCGTTCCTTACTATTCATGATAATCTAAAGGATTACGATCAGCTTGAGCGTGCCGCGCATGCTTATAAGCCCGAGTATCCAAAGCCTGATGGCAAATTGACCTTTGATAAGCTATCGTCAGTCTTTATCTCTAATACCAATCATGCAGAAAATCAGCCTGTGCATTTAAAGCTGACAGATGCGACTGTTCCTATTTCTATCAACTTGCCTTTATATGCTGAGCCTGCACGTTTGTATTGTCCAGCTGGCGTTTATGAAGTGGTAGAAGATGCTAAAGGTGCGCATTTTGTCATTAATGCGCAAAACTGTGTACATTGTAAGACCTGCGATATAAAAGACCCTTCGCAGAATATCACTTGGGTCACGCCAGAAGGCGGTGGCGGTCCTAACTATCCCAATATGTAAGCTAATTATTGCTTATTTCAATATTACTGCTTATTTTAATAAAAAACTCCGTTCACTATGAACGGGGTTTTTTGCTTTTCTATTTGTAGTCATCATAACTTACCAGCGCTACGGTACTGCTAGTATAGGTTTTTTGCAGCCACTGTCTGCTAGCACGCAACAAAAAAATCTTGTGGACATACCGACTATCGAGGTCATCCATATCCAAAAAACCGACCGCATCAGAACCACCCAAATAAACCGCGTAGCGATTGTAAAGCAAATACCAAACCAATAAGCACAAACATCAGTAGTCCATACCAAGGGTTATCAACGATTAATCACTCATTGCTACCTCAGCTCTTTGTTATTAATCCTTGAAATTGTATACTAGTGCTCTATAACATAAAATTATTATCAAGTATAGTCACTCATATCAACTATAATAGATAAAAGTTGGCTATAATAATAAGTAAGAGACCTACCTTTTACATAGATATTCACCAAATAAATAACAAACATTTATTTTAGAGATTTCGTTGATATAATCTCGGTTATCATGATAACTCTGTTACTGATGGTACAGTATATATGCCTTTGACTGGTTATCTGACAAATCTAGACTGCTCAATTTAGCACTCAAGCACTTAGTTACTGAAAAGTAATTTTAAATTACTTATTGTTAACTGGCGCAGTTTTGTATATATTCCTAATAGATTTATGACTGTTCCGTCTAGTCATAAACAAATGAGCAGGTAAACTGATATTAAAAATATTTGAATTTAAACGGTTGTTTTATAAATAATATCAGTAAGTGTTAAGCATGACTCTTAAGATAAATGTTATCTCTTTAATTTAGGAGTTTAATCTTATTAAGCAGTCACCAAACTTGCTCAGTTGGTTAACAAAATAGATTGGATGATTATTTGGTCATTCTGCTTTAGCAGCCTATGTAAAGTTCTAGAATATTGATATTCTAAAACTATAGCATAGACAACGATTAAATCGTATTAGGCGATAGATGCTAAATCACAGTGACTTGTTCGTCCTTGATCAAATATCTTGTTTTTATATCAGGCAAAGGAGTTGTCCTATGGAAAGTCACAACGACCCATCTGGTTATTGGAGTGCCAATATCCGTCTCATTATAGGTAGCTTAATCATTTGGGCAGTATGCTCTTATGGTTTTGGTATTTTATTACGCCCACTAATAGCAGGTATAAAAATTGGTGGTACTGACTTAGGTTTTTGGTTTGCACAGCAGGGATCTATAGGGATCTTTATTATCCTAATTTTCTTCTATGCTTGGCGTATGAATAAGCTAGATAAACAATATGGTGTAGACGAGGAATAGCCCCATGAGTCAATTTGTTATTAATATTATTTTTGTGGGACTGTCTTTTGCGCTATATTTTGGTATCGCGATTTGGGCACGTGCCGGTTCTACTAGTGAGTTTTATGTTGCAGGCGGTGGCGTCCATCCCGTAGTAAACGGTATGGCAACGGCTGCTGACTGGATGAGTGCCGCGTCATTCATCTCCATGGCAGGTCTAATTGCCGCCAGTGGTTATGGTGCATCGACTTATCTAATGGGCTGGACAGGCGGCTATGTTCTACTAGCCATGTTGTTAGCACCTTACTTACGTAAGTTCGGTAAGTTTACGGTTCCTGACTTTATTGGTGATCGTTTTTACTCTAAGACTGCAGCTATGATTGCTGTGGTTTGTTTGATTATTGCTTCGACTACTTATGTTATCGGTCAGATGACCGGTGCTGGTGTTGCCTTTTCACGCTTCTTAGAAGTTGAAAATACAACAGGTCTTATTATCGCCGCTGTTGTTGTCTTCTTTTACGCGGTACTTGGTGGTATGAAAGGGATTACTTATACACAGGTTGCGCAGTATGTGGTTCTGATGATTGCTTATACCATTCCTGCGGTATTTATTTCACTTGAATTAACAGGTAATCCGATTCCAGGCCTAGGCTTGTTCTCAAACCATGTTGAATCAGGCGTGCCTATTTTGACTAAGCTAAACCAAGTCGTTACTGATCTAGGTTTTGCTTCTTACACTGCTGATGTACCTAACAAGCTAAACATGGTGCTATTTACTTTATCATTAATGATTGGTACAGCAGGTCTACCCCACGTTATTATTCGCTTCTTCACGGTTCCTAAAGTTGCCGACGCACGTTGGACAGCGGGTTGGACACTAGTATTTATCTCGCTATTATACTTTACTGCTCCAGCAGTAGGGGCTATGGCGCGTTTAAACTTGGTCGACACTATCTATCCACAAGGTGTTGATGCAGAGCCTATTAACTATGATCAACGTCCAGACTGGATGAGAACATGGGAAGACACAGGTCTTATCAAGTATAACGATTTAAATAACGATGGCCGTGTTCAGTTCTATAGCGATGGTGGTCTTGGTGCTGCTGAGGCGGCTTTAGCTACTGCAACTACTGATGGTGGCGATGTTGCCGCAGCAACTGCAGCGGTTGATACTGCTCGTATTGCAAATGATTCTGTACTTGACGGTGCACTTGCTGCTCGTGGTTGGGCAGGTAACGAGCTGGATGTAAATGCTGATATTATGGTATTGGCGAATCCAGAAATTGCTAATCTACCGCCTTGGGTTATTGGTCTTATTGCCGCTGGTGGTTTGGCTGCAGCACTATCAACAGCCGCAGGTCTACTACTCGCAATTTCATCAGCGATCAGTCATGATTTGATCAAACGTAACCTCAACCCTAACATTACTGATGCGCAAGAGTTGAAATATGCTCGTATCACTATGGGTGTAGCGATTGTGATTGCGACTTACTTAGGTATTAACCCACCAGGGTTTGCCGCACAGGTCGTAGCATTAGCCTTTGGTATTGCGGGTGCATCCTTGTTCCCTGTACTAATGATGGGTATCTTCTCAAAACGTATTAACAACCTTGGCGCTATCGCTGGTATGTTAACCGGTTTGATTACTATCCTAGTCTACATCTTTGTATTCAAAGGCTGGTTCTTTATCAGTGGTACGGCTAGCTTCCCTGATACTGAAGAGTACTGGTTATTTGGTATCTCACCATTATCATTTGGTGCAGTAGGTGCCTTGCTTAACTTCATCGTAGCATTTGCGGTATCTTATGCAACTGCTCCACCACCTGCTCATATTCAAGAGTTGGTTGAGAGCGTACGTTCTCCACGTGGTGCTGGCGGTGCTGTTGATCACTAAGCTATCGATTAATAAGCTTAGATATTGAACGTATCGTTTGTTACTCTATCACTCACAAGCAGCTACTTGCTTGTGAGTGATTTTTTTATCCTATTATTGTTATAATTCAGATCTCTTAGAATAGATTTTATGACAAGTCATTGTTGTGTTAAATGCGCCAAGTGCGTTAAGGACAGAAGTTATGCTTTTTGAGTTTATCGCAACTATAGCAGCTGGATTTGGTTTGGCTGGGATAGCGCTAGTTATTACTCACCTTAGTAAAATGGCTGGCAAACGGGCGCCAAAATGGTTGATTCCACTATTCGCTGCTATAGGTATTTTTGGTTTTCAGATTAATCAAGAGTATAAATGGTATGGACAACAAGTCGCTCAACTACCAGAAGGCGTGGAAGTTGTTAAGACTGCTAAAGAGAGCACTTGGTTTCGTCCTTGGTCTTATATCAAACCACAGATTTTTCGCTTTATAGCTGCAGACAGTGGCAACGCTCGCGCTAATGCCAATAATGAAAACATGTATTTAGTTAATTTATATTTATTTGAGCGTCGTAGAAGTGTGCAACAGATTACACAAGTTATCGACTGTACAACCCCGGCTCGGGCAGATTATGTGTTACAAGAGAAAGATAGCACAATGACCATTGATGAGCATGTGAAGCAAACGACTGCTTGGCGCTCTTTAGCAAAGGACGATCCTTTATATACTACTATTTGTTTGAATGACGCTTAAAAAGCATTGAGTAATCATGTTTAGAGTTGGCTCCTAACAATAGACCGGCGCATAGACCACCAAAGTGCGCTGCAAAGGATATGCCCTGCTGCGGCATCAAGCCTTGCTTAATAGTAAACCAAAATCCAGCTCCCATAACGATACAGGCTAATAAATAGCCCCAACGCCGCGCAAAAATAGCCCCACCTATCATATAGCCTAGCATCGCAAAACATAACCCTGAAGCACCAATATGTATCGATAGTGGCGAGCCTAACAGCCAAGTCATAACCCCTGAAGCAATAATCAATTTAAGAATAGTGCGATAAGCATTACTTTCAAACAAACCAAATAAAAATAATATCTGCAATAATATAAAGCTATTACCTATGATATGAGTGATATCACCATGCATAGTCCATGAGGCAAATATCCCTATCATACTACGCAGATCTACAGTGCGCGGTGCTATACCAAATATATTCCACAGCCCAAACAAGAAAGTATTATTAATAAAAAACAGTACCCACATAGGGACTAAAACAAAAGCATATAACCCTATCACTTGCTTTAGGCGGGTCAAGATCAAAGCAAGCATGGATTGCCAGTTCATAGTTAACCTCTAGTGTTGTGCAGTGAAGCTCAATACTTTATAGAGCGCGGTTCGCATTTAGTAGGAGTAAACGATAATAATGAAGCTTGCTTATCTGCTATTGAATAATTATTAGCATGTAGTAAAGAAGTAGACTGATAAGGTACTAAAGCTGTCGGTACATAGTTACGAGCGGCATTAATATGTTTGATAGAATCATCAAAAAAGATATGAGGCGCAAAGGTTTTGAGTACCGCTGTTTTATCAAGACCGCCCAAGAAGAACGCCATGTCTACATCTACGCCCCACTGACGCAAAGTCTTTATAGCACGTAGATCCGCTGGCGCATTACGTGCGGTGACCAAAGCGATATTGATCGGACGATGCTGCATCCGCGCGGGCAATCGTGCTTGCAACTTGGACAGCTTAATAAGTAATTCAGCGTAAGGGCCTTTGTCAATTGGCAAATCACGCAATTGCGCTTCACGATCATGAAAAGCCTTTAAACCTTTTTGCTTGTATAATAGCTCTCCTGAATCGTCAAATAGCACTGCATCACCGTCAAAAGCGATACGTAGCTGCTCAGTATCGAGCTTATAAGTATTGACAGGTGTCGCATCTAAGATAGCGCAGGCACAAATATTGGCATCCGCTACTTGCTGAGCATCTTCTCTGTTGGTTGTCAAAAACAGGTCTACCTTAAAATCATTAATATAAGGCGCAACTGAGCTGCCTGATATAAACGCTGAGCGCGAAATATTAAGTCCTTTTTCACGAATAGCATTCAGTACTTGTATGCCTGTATCTGGGCTGCTCTTAGAGACAATAACCACTTCTACTAATGGCGTTTGAAGAGTTGAATCTGACGGCTCGCAGCTGTCACAATAATTATTTAAGTTTAGCAAAGCCTGGATGAGCGGATAACCTGCACCGATAGCTAAGGGATCATCTTCACGTTCTGCCATGTAATCGCGAAATTCTTTTATTGCACTATCTGGACGTTGTTTAATCAAATCAAGCAAATGATTCTCAGATTCAGACAAATCAAACAATGCCGTTGCCGATATAGCAACGATTAGCGTATTCGTAAAATCAACGGCCATAATTTTCTACTTTTGATATTAATATTTTGATTTATTAAGTTTACTGTATAACAAGATTTTTTGATAAGTAAATAAGTTAAGAGCGCGTCCCAGCTTTGTAATTCTACTAGCATGCTTTAGCTTTCAAATTATTATTATAAAAAAAGACCGCAAATGCGGTCTCTTTTGTGATACTAAATTTATCTCTAATATGAAAATACTAACCTATATCTGAATCTTCATTAATCACAAAGCTGACGATCATAATGACATGATATTTACTGATTTTACCATCAGTAATACCAACTTTTTGCTCTTTTACCCAAGCCCCTTGGACGTTTTTAACGGTCTTAGCGATACGCGCAACGCCTTTTTGAATGGCATCTTCAAAGCTAGTCTCAGAAGTACTACTTACTTCAATATTCTTTGCAATAGTCATAATTTACGCTTCCTTGTGTTATGAAATTTGAATGCTGAGCCACCTATCGTTGCAATCCTGCAAAAATTAAATAGCTCAATATTATCATAACGATATTTAGCTATATAAATAAGGCTTAACTGTTATTTTTATGTAGGATATATCATTCGTATAATCGTAAATAATGTAAAGCAATAGTATTAATAATTAGACATTCACAATCTCTGCGTTAGTGTGTGTAAGGTCAATAAGAAGGGCTATTACTTTGACTGTCTACGTAGCCGTACTGAGCGTCAGCTGTGGCTTAGCATGACTAATGAGCAGCGTCGTGACGTACTAAAACTAATCTTAGGACGCAAACAGCGTATCAAGCAAATGCGACTGCTTAAAGGGCAGCAACTGGGATTTGATTTCGAAACTGTGGCTGAAGCTGGGGAGTTGTTTTAATAAATACAAGCTTTCCAATAATAGTTTTACTAACGAAATGGTTGTTTATGGTTTTATACTCCACATTCCTAGTATTCGATTTTTCGGTTTTGCTTGTAAATATGGAGTATTTATACCTAGGGTAGCCGCAATGAGTTTTGTATTAAAAGATCTAAATTCAAGGCTATAATTTTCTTTTGGATATGAATATCCGATTGGATGTCCATCATACCTTGCTTCATGAACTAGTTCATTTCGTTGTTTACTAATTTTACTTTTATTTTTATTTTTTGTATCTGGCTCTGCCCATAAGGGTAAGATCAAACCATATTTCTCAGCAAGTTTTACTGGTCGCATTGAATGTGGAGTACGCTTATCTTTATAGTTCTGTATTTCTGAGATATTCCATATTCCATCAAGTACTTTGTATTGTGCATCAAATTGATCCCATTTGAACTCATAACTCTGACCTACTAAATACCAATGAATACAAGCAGACATTTGATTCCGCCTTATTTCATCCGAATTAATATAAAATTTATTGATAAGCTCCATTCCATTAACGTAGTCATTGTTAAATAAGCGCAAACCATTTAGCTTACTTTGCTCATATGCTGTACGTTCCAAATATGAGTAGCCTTCTGGAGTAAGATATAATCCTTGTAAGAACCCATATCCTAGAATAAGGAACCTCAAGTGATCTTCAGAATAGCTTTCAGTTGAAGTTATTTGGTGAGTAGAATTCATTTGAAAGAATGATCTATTAACTATAGGAGCATTAGCCTCAAAGTCCCTCTTCTCAGCAGATGATTTGCTAAGCTCTTTTTTCGGACCATAGAACCATCCTTTACTAACACATGCTGACTTATAGAAGTTTTTTAAAACAGAATCAAACTCTAAAACAGGAGCTATTTTAAATCCATCACATACGAAAGCTTTAGGGTCAATAAGAAAGCCAAAATTCATAATAATACCAGTTTAATTTCATGTAATTACAAAGATATAATCAAATTATTATTTAACTAATATGCTTAGGCAGATAAGTGTCCTGCAATGACCCCGATTCCAATAGCCCATGTACTTTCTACCATAGACGCAAAAAAAATACTAGAACGAGCTTTTAATGTTTTTACCATAGACACCTCCTTGATGCTGTTATGATCCGATGGAATCAATCTAATACTAATATAACGCAGCAAAACTAACCAAAGAGCTATAGAACCAACAATCATCATGGGAATTGCCAATCCCCCACCTATTACCCCTATCGGCCTAAGCATACTACGATATAGAACAATAATTTATTATTGCTTATATCTGGTACTAATATAACAATAATAGGCATACCGTGCACTATCTCATAATGGTAAATAGCGTAATGTCTAAAAACGTTATCAATTGTCCTTATTTCAAGCCAAAGAAAAGCCCCCTCCGACGTTAGTCGGAGGGGGCAAGTCTAGGAATAGAGAGCTGACGATGACCTACTCTCACATGGCCGGAGCCACACTACCATTGGCGCTAAGACGTTTCACTTCTGAGTTCGAGAAGGGATCAGGTGGTTCCGTCTTGCTATTGTCGTCAGCAAAGGGGGTTAGATATGAGTCTGTTTGTTTTACTTATTGACTAAGTATCACTATCCTAACTGAACCAAGGATAAGGTGATATCGATATAATGCTTTATATACAAAACCACTTGGGTGTTGTATGGTCAAGCCAAACGAGCAATTAGTACAGGTTAGCTACATGCATCGCTGCACTTCCACACCCTGCCTATCAACGTCGTAGTCTTCAACGGCTCTTTAGGGAAATCTTATCTTGAGGTGGGCTTCCCGCTTAGATGCTTTCAGCGGTTATCCCATCCGAACGTAGCTACCGGGCAATGCCATTGGCATGACAACCCGAACACCAGTGGTTCGTCCACTCTGGTCCTCTCGTACTAGGAGCAGCTCCTCTCAAATTTCCAACGCCCACGGTAGATAGGGACCGAACTGTCTCACGACGTTCTAAACCCAGCTCGCGTACCTCTTTAAATGGCGAACAGCCATACCCTTAGGACCTGCTTCAGCCCTAGGATGAGATGAGCCGACATCGAGGTGCCAAACACCGCCGTCGATATGAACTCTTGGGCGGTATCAGCCTGTTATCCCCAGAGTACCTTTTATCCGTTGAGCGATGGCCCTTCCATACAGAACCACCGGATCACTAAGACCTACTTTCGTACCTGCTCGACTTGTGGGTCTCGCAGTTAAGCGCGCTTTTGCCTTTATACTCTACGACCGATTTCCGACCGGTCTGAGCGCACCTTCGTACTCCTCCGTTACTCTTTAGGAGGAGACCGCCCCAGTCAAACTACCCACCATACATTGTCCTCGGTACTGTTATACCTGAGTTAGAACCCCAACATGACCAGGGTGGTATTTCAAGATTGGCTCCACCAACACTAGCGTGCTGGCTTCAAAGCCTCCCACCTATCCTGCACAAGTCAGGTCAAAGTTCAATGTAAAGCTGTAGTAAAGGTTCACGGGGTCTTTCCGTCTAGCCGCGGGTACACAGCATCTTCACTGCGATTTCGATTTCACTGAGTCTCTGCTGGAGACAGCGCTGCCATCATTATGCCATTCGTGCAGGTCGGAACTTACCCGACAAGGAATTTCGCTACCTTAGGACCGTTATAGTTACGGCCGCCGTTTACTGGGGCTTCGATCAAGAGCTTCGCTTACGCTAACCCCATCAATTAACCTTCCAGCACCGGGCAGGCATCACACCCTATACGTCCACTTTCGTGTTTGCAGAGTGCTGTGTTTTTAATAAACAGTTGCAGCAGCCTGGTATCTGCGACTGCCAACAGCTCAAGGAGCGTGTCCTATCACCATCAGCAGCGTACCTTCTCCCGAAGTTACGGTACCATTTTGCCTAGTTCCTTCAGCAGAGTTCTCTCAAGCGCCTTGGTATTCTCTACCTGATCACCTGTGTCGGTTTAGGGTACGATTCGTTTATAACTATTGCTTAGAAGCTTTTCCTGGAAGCATGGTATTTGCCACTTCACTGTACAAGTACAGCTTGCTATCAGATCTCAGCCTTGTTGTAGCCCGGATTTACCTAAGCCACAAGCCTACATCCTTTCACCTGGACAACCAACGCCAGGCTGACATAACCTTCTCCGTCCCTCCATCGCATTATAAACAAGTATCGGAATATTAACCGATTTCCCATCGACTACGCCTTTCGGCCTCGCCTTAGGGGTCGACTCACCCAGCCCCGATTAACGTTGGACTGGAACCCTTGATCTTCCGGCGTGCGAGCTTTTCACTCGCATTATCGTTACTCACGTCAGCATTCGCTCTTGTGATACCTCCAGCATGCCTTACGACACACCTTCACAGGCTTACACAACGCTCCCCTACCACTTGAAAACAAATTCAAATCCGCAGCTTCGGCTCCTAGTTTGAGCCCCGTTACATCTTCCGCGCGGGCCGACTCGACTAGTGAGCTATTACGCTTTCTTTAAAGGATGGCTGCTTCTAAGCCAACCTCCTAGCTGTCTATGCCTTCCCACCTCGTTTCCCACTTAACTAGGAATTTGGGGCCTTAGCTGGCGGTCTGGGTTGTTTCCCTCTCCACAATGGACGTTAGCACCCACTGTGTGTCTCCCGGATATCACTCATCGGTATTCGGAGTTTGCATCGGTTTGGTAAGTCGGTATGACCCCCTAGCCGAAACAGTGCTCTACCCCCAATGGTGTTCGTCCGAGGCGCTACCTAAATAGCTTTCGGGGAGAACCAGCTATCACCGAGTTTGATTAGCCTTTCACCCCTATCCACAAGTCATCCCCTGGCTTTTCAACGACAGTGGGTTCGGTCCTCCGGTGTCTGTTACGACACTTTCAACCTGCTCATGGATAGATCACTCGGTTTCGGGTCTATGCCCTGCAACTAATTCGCCCTATTAAGACTCGGTTTCCCTACGGCTCCCCTAAATGGTTAACCTCGCTACAGAACATAAGTCGCTGACCCATTATACAAAAGGTACGCAGTCACTCCAATAAATTGAAGCTCCTACTGCTTGTACGCACACGGTTTCAGGTTCTATTTCACTCCCCTCACAGGGGTTCTTTTCGCCTTTCCCTCACGGTACTGGTTCACTATCGGTCAGTCAGGAGTATTTAGCCTTGGAGGATGGTCCCCCCATCTTCAAACAGGATTTCTCGTGTCCCGCTCTACTTAATATGTCATCTCTAGAATTTAAAATACAGGACTATCACCTACTACGGTCAGCTTTCCCACGCTGTTCTTCTATTCTAGAAACAATCGGCTTCTCCCCGTTCGCTCGCCGCTACTTGGGGAATCTCATTTGATGTCTTTTCCTAAGGGTACTGAGATGTTTCACTTCCCCTCGTTCGCTTCCCATACAAGTATGGAATACCTATCTTATGATAGGTGGGTTTCCCCATTCAGAAATCTCCGGATCACAGGATATTGCCGCCTCCCCGAAGCTTATCGCAGGCTGTCACGTCTTTCATCGCCTCTGACTGCCAAGGCATCCACCATGTGCGCTTAATTACTTGACCATACAACCCCAAAGGGTCTTTGTCAGCAATTATAACGATATCACCTAATTTATACGCTTGATTCAGTTCTCTTTACTTTTTTAATAACCCACCCCTGGGATAACAACTGATGTCGTTAAGAGGTGAGTTATTAAGGTTAGAAAGAAACGCGTGAACACGCTCTTTCTAACCCAGACTCATATCTATGTTTTTAAATAGTTCCTACGCTCTCGTCGAGTCGTAAGCTCTGTATAAAACAGAAAGAAATAATCAATCTTACCCTCAGGTAAAGTGAATCATTTGTTTCTATTTATACTCATTGTCTATATTAGCATTTATTAATGTATGGTGGAGCCAAACGGAGTCGAACCGTTGACCTCCTGCGTGCAAGGCAGGCGCTCTACCAACTGAGCTATGGCCCCGTAATAAAATGGTAGGCCTGGGCAGACTTGAACTGCCGACCCCCGCGTTATCAACACGGTGCTCTAACCAGCTGAGCTACAGGCCTGTAAGAGGCATATACCTCATGCTAATATTTAAGCTAACTAAAGAACAACTTGTTGTGAATTCTTGCCAAGTGGATGCGTCTATAAGGAGGTGATCCAGCCGCAGGTTCCCCTACGGCTACCTTGTTACGACTTCACCCCAGTCATCAACCACACCGTGGTGAGCGCCTCCCCTAAGGTTAGGCTATCCACTTCTGGTGCAATCAACTCCCATGGTGTGACGGGCGGTGTGTACAAGGCCCGGGAACGTATTCACCGCGGCATTCTGATCCGCGATTACTAGCGATTCCTACTTCATGGAGTCGAGTTGCAGACTCCAATCTGGACTACGATAGGCTTTTTGAGATTCGCATCACATCGCTGTGTAGCTGCCCTCTGTACCTACCATTGTAGCACGTGTGTAGCCCTGGTCGTAAGGGCCATGATGACTTGACGTCGTCCCCGCCTTCCTCCAGTTTGTCACTGGCAGTATCCTTAGAGTTCCCGGCTTAACCCGCTGGTAACTAAGGACAAGGGTTGCGCTCGTTGCGGGACTTAACCCAACATCTCACGACACGAGCTGACGACAGCCATGCAGCACCTGTATTCTAATTCCCGAAGGCACTCCCGCATCTCTGCAGGATTCTAGATATGTCAAGACCAGGTAAGGTTCTTCGCGTTGCATCGAATTAAACCACATGCTCCACCGCTTGTGCGGGCCCCCGTCAATTCATTTGAGTTTTAACCTTGCGGCCGTACTCCCCAGGCGGTCTACTTATTGCGTTAGCTGCGTCACTAAGTCCTCAAGGGACCCAACGACTAGTAGACATCGTTTACGGCGTGGACTACCAGGGTATCTAATCCTGTTTGCTACCCACGCTTTCGAGCCTCAGTGTCAGTATTATGCCAGAAGGCTGCCTTCGCCATCGGTATTCCTCCAGATCTCTACGCATTTCACCGCTACACCTGGAATTCTACCTTCCTCTCACATACTCTAGCACGACAGTTTCAGATGCAGTTCCCAGGTTGAGCCCGGGGATTTCACATCTGACTTATCGAGCCACCTACGCTCCCTTTACGCCCAGTAATTCCGATTAACGCTTGCACCCTCTGTATTACCGCGGCTGCTGGCACAGAGTTAGCCGGTGCTTATTCTGCAGCTAATGTCATCGCATATGGGTATTAACCATATGGTCTTCTTCACTGCTTAAAGTGCTTTACAACCAAAAGGCCTTCTTCACACACGCGGCATGGCTGGATCAGGGTTGCCCCCATTGTCCAATATTCCCCACTGCTGCCTCCCGTAGGAGTCCGGGCCGTGTCTCAGTCCCGGTGTGGCTGATCATCCTCTCAGACCAGCTACAGATCGTCGCCATGGTAGGCCTTTACCCCACCATCTAGCTAATCCGACTTAGGCTCATCTAATAGCGAGAGCAGTAAACTGCCCCCTTTCTCCCGTAGGTCGTATGCGGTATTAATACGAGTTTCCCCGTGCTATCCCCCACTACTAGGTAGATTCCTAAGTATTACTCACCCGTCCGCCGCTCGACGCCTACTAGCAAGCTAGTATCGTTTCCGCTCGACTTGCATGTGTTAAGCCTGCCGCCAGCGTTCAATCTGAGCCATGATCAAACTCTTCAGTTTAATCTTGCTATGTAACCCTTTAAAGAGGTCACTAAACTTGGCTCATCTATTCTGGCAAAATCGCTAAAAATTATGTTCGTAATGAATTAACTTTGAGTTTTTCTGCTGTCTTAGATGATAAATTTTTATAGTTAGAATCAACTTCGAAAAGAAGTCTCAACCAACTTTATTTATGCATCCTGACTCAGCAAAAATCCACACAAGTTGTTCTTTAGTTAAGCTTTTAAATAGTAACCACTTCTGTCGTCCAGTAAGTAGTTTGTATCAGTATTCTTGTCTAGCTATTCGGCTCTAAACCATGTGGCTTATGCTGTTTAGCGAGCTGACTATCATAACACAATGCGCTAGTCTGTCAAGCTTTTATTTTAATTCTTTATAATTTGTTTCATCCGATTTGCTGTCATTATCACTAATATCTCTTAGTGTTTAACTTCTAGCTCGTCTTGATGAGGTGCGTATTATAGACGCTTTAATTATGTTGTCAAGAACTAAATTATTTTAATTAAAAGTAATTTAGCTGGGTGGGTTTGAATAAAAGTAGCAAGCTACTTAATCACTCCGCCTTCCCTTCCGACTGGGTGGCATTATACGCAGTTCTAGATGAGCGTCAAGCTTAGTTTGAGCTTTATTTTAATTTAATTTAACTGCGCTTTATTAGTGTCTATTTATCAATGGGTTAGAATCAATATTAATTATAAAGTATTAAAGAAAATACAGTCTGCGGATTACCACCTACGCTACTCGTGCTCAAATATATAGCTAAAGATAGGTTCTATGTAGATAGGTTATTAAATTGGTGCGCGGGGCGCACCCTGTGAAGCTCAGCATTTAGCCATGCTACAACTTTCCCATCTTCTCAAAGAATACTTTATAAGCCGCTGCCTTTTTCTCTAGTGCCAATGGATAGGCACGTGAGGTAGAAGGCAGTCTATATAGAGTGAGCCCATTCACCTTATTATCCTCTAGCTTCTGTTCATCATGCCACTGATAAGGGTAATCGATACTTTGATTGGTCTTTGGATGTTTTGACTTGATCGGTGGAGTCTGTAATAGATCAAGTAATACCTCCGTAGCTTTACCACCTGTAGTAAATAGCGCGGCGACTTTTGGCACCTGTGGCAGAATCAGATCCAAATTGACAGGGGTGACTACGGTTAGATTCTTATCAGAAGCGTTGCCTGTTTCGCGAATCGCTTGCTTAACGGTAGGGCAAGAAGCAATACCACGCTCAAACATAAAAGCGCGAATACGCTCAGGGTCAAAACGCTTCTCGTCCCCTACTCTAAAGTAGTCGACATCATCAAAGAACACTTTGCCATAAATACGCCACATATCATTATAGAAGTTGGGATAATGAAAACGCATCGCCCATTTATCGCTAGTCGGTGGGAATGTTCCCATCATCATCACTGTAGCATCAGGTGGTAGAACAGGCTCGAAAGGATGATCTTCGATTTCTTGTCCTATATTGTACGAGTTATCTGTAGCTTGCTCAGATTGATCATTATTAGTTTTGATAACAGATGTTTTATTTGTCATAACATTCTTCATTAGAAAAGCGATTTTTTGTTATCATAGCATACGATTAAAATTCAAAATTAAACTAAGGCTAAACGCCAAAACTAAAAGACAAGAGAGACCTTATGAGCGACCAAAACCGCAACCCAGATGACAAATTAGATATTACTGTCATTGATCATCCATTAGTACGTCATAAACTCAGTCTAATGCGCGAAAAGGACTGTAGTACTTATAAATTTCGTACGCTCACCAAAGAGCTAGCGCGTTTGATGGCTTATGAAGCGAGTCGCGATTTTGAGATTGAAAAATTTCCAATGCAAGGCTGGTGCGGGGAGATTGAAGGTGAGCAAATCGTCGGTAAAACCGCAACGATTGTGCCTATCTTGCGCGCTGGTATCGGCATGTTAGACGGGGTGCTCGATTTGATTCCTACTGCCAAAATATCTGTGGTTGGTCTACAGCGCGACGAGGAAACCTTACAACCTGTGCCGTTCTTTGAGAAGTTCGTCAGTCATATGGATAAACGCCCTGCGCTTATTATTGATCCGATGCTTGCTACTGGTGGTTCAATGGTCGCCACTATCGATATGCTCAAACGTCATGGCTGCAAAAACATCAAGGCTTTGGTATTAGTAGCCGCACCTGAAGGCGTACGCTTAGTCAACGAGGCGCATCCTGACGTGACTATTTATACCGCAGCGCTCGATAGTCATTTGGATGAGCACGGCTACATTATTCCAGGTCTGGGTGATGCTGGTGATAAGATATTTGGTAAGCAGTTGGGTCAATAATTAATCACTATAAAGTTTTGTGAAAATAGGGAGTACATATAATGAACGTATTAATCACAGGGGCGAGCGCTGGATTTGGTGAAGCGTTAGCTAGGCGTCTAGTAGCGAAAGGTCATAAAGTAATCGGCGCTGCTCGTCGCCTTGAGAAACTTGAGACTATGGCTAATGAGCTTGGCGAATTATTTTTACCCGTTAAAATGGATGTTAGTGATACGGCATCTCTACCGCAAATTATCGCCGACTTGCCTACTGAGTTCAGTCAAATAGATGTGTTAGTAAATAATGCAGGACTCGCACTGGGTACTGAACCTGCCTATAAAGCTGATCTCAATGATTGGATGCAGATGGCCGATACCAATATCAAAGGGCTAATAGCACTCACTCATGCTGTCCTGCCTGCGATGGTTGAGCGTAATAGCGGTTATATTATCAATGTGGGCTCTATTGCTGGCAGTTGGCCGTATTATGGTGGCAATGTCTATGGTGCAACCAAAGCCTTCGTCAAGCAATTTAGCTTAAACTTACGTGCCGATCTATTAGGTACACAAGTGCGCGTGACCAATCTTGAACCGGGTGCCGTGGCAGGTACTGAGTTCTCAAACGTGCGCTATCATGGTGATGATGGTAAGGCAGATAAGGTATACGAAGGCTTTAAAAACATGACGGGTGATGATATTGGCGATATCTTGTTATGGCTTATCGAGACTCCTGCACACATCAATGTCAATCGCTTAGAGGTCATGCCAGTAGCACAAACTTACAATGGCCTGACGATTGCTAAAGACTAACTGTTTTTAAAAGGTTTAGGCAGTCCCTAAACAACACATCAAACTTAACGCAATTCATAGCTACGTAGCAGTATAGGGCGATCCGTACTGCTACTTTCACTGCTACTTTCACTGCTTTTTTCAAAGCATTTATCAATACTCTGCTCATCGACCAGACGCAAATCATCGAACCCCAACAGTAATACTTCATTGCGGGTACGCTCGCTGGTGCGCTTATTATGACGTATCGGAAATCCTAATACTTGCTTACTGGTCACTCGTATTTGATTGATTACTGTCTGTGCAGACATTAGTTTTTTTGCGCCAACTATTACCGTCGCGGGATTTAGCGTCGTAGTAAGTAACTTTTCTTGTCGAGCCTTTTTTGGCATATCACCTGCTACAAACAGTACTTGGCTGGGCGGTAAATACTGCGCATGGCGCATCAGCTCACGACGAAACAGTACGGGTATATCCATATTAAAGCTGTCTTCACTTTGATGATAAATCGCGGCAAAGCTACGCTGGATATAGCGGCCAAATACTGAGGTATTGATCCATTCTTGATAAGCCTCATTATCTTGCAGCTGCTTAGTAAAGGCCAGCGGCTCTATACTTGTACGCTGAGTCAATAACGCCATCAGTAACGCTTGCGGACTCTCGAAACTCTGCTGTTCCCAAACTTGCGGATAAAGGCTGTTATCAAGATCAGGTAGCGTCTTTATACTCATCAAGCAATATCCTTTTATCAGATGATAACGAACAAAGCATTTTACGATTCTATTTTATGCTAAGGTCATTTACTATTTCTATGGTTATGACATCAACACTTTTACTATAACAAGCTCTTGATAATAAGATAAGGATATTTTATGACGAATAATACACCTGTTTTAACGCCGCTAACTTTAACATTGGAATGGTTTTTGAATCCTGATCACCTGCCTTTTATCGCAGGCATTCATACGGGCGCTTATAAAAAGTCAGGTTTGGATATTAAGATGATAGAGCCGACGGAACATTACGATGGCTTTAGCGAGTTGCAGGCAGGTCATATTGATTTGCATGTTAACGAGCCTATTCATCTATTTGAGCATCACTTTGATGATTTAAAAGCGCTAGGCTGTTTTTTCGTGACCGATGGCGGCGTGATGATGAAGCAAAGCAGTATGGATAAACTGCATGCTAATCAGCCTATTCGTATTACTACGCCAGCGGCTAATTCGATCACTAATAAAATTGGCTTTGAGATATTGCATCGTTATGCCAAACAAAATGGTTTTGAATTAGATCGTGATAATGTCGAGTTTGTAGAAACTGACTTTCAGCATTTAGAAAATTTGCAAAAAGGTGATGCGCATGGCGGCTTTGATGGCGCGTGGTTATGCTTTTATAACTTTGAGGGTATAGAAGCCAATCATATCGGGCTTGATTACACCTTTATCGATCAAAACTTGTCGCCTTATCCTAATTTTTCGGCATTGGAGCTAATGACAACACATAAGACTTTCAATGACAAGCAGGCAGCTATAGAGCAGTTTGTGCAAGTCAGCACTGAGATGGGTCAATTATGTATTAATAATCCAGAGCAGGCGCGCGAGATTTATTATGGCTACACTGGTGAGGAACCGTCTGCTTTGATGGATGACATTATCAATGACACATTGAAGCGTTTGATTACTCCTATTAAACCAGATAACGCGCGTTGGTTAGCACTGCGTGATATGCTAACGAAGCTAGATATCGCTGCCGTTAGTGACGCGCAATATGCCAAACTATGGTAATAGCGGAAGAATCGTTGTGATCAATAACATTGTAAAAAAGCCTAAACCTTACCACTTGCAAACTATCAGCGTTGCTGGCTCTGATGGTACGTTGTTACCAATCTCAGTGATTGGTCGCGGTCAACCTGTGTTAATGCTACATGCCTTTGGTATGGATGCACGGCAGTTTTTGCCGTTTATTTTACCTCTGATTAATCAGTATCAGTTTTATTTGCCACATTTTAGAGGTTTTGGTTTGGCGGATAATCTACAGATGCCGCAGTTTGACTTTATTGAGCAGTACGCGGCAGATACTAAGCAAGTTATTGACTATATCGTTAAGGCAACGGGCGTTAACAAAATATCTGTCGCTGGCATTTCGATGGGTGCGCTGGTGATGTGGGCATACTTTAAGCGCTTTGGTACAAATGATGTCAGCCGTTACCTCAATATCGATCAAGCGCCTATTATTCGTAATCAGCCCGACTGGCAAGGTGGCGTATTTGGAGCACGACAAGATGAGTTGTTTGCTCAGTTTGAGTCATTAATTAGTAAAACTGAGCCTTATATGCAGCTAAGTAGCTTTCGTCATTTACCTTATGAGTTAAAATTAGGTTTATTAGCTATGGAGCGCGCGTTTTCATTGCTATCGGTCAGTCGTCAGCACTCACAACTATTAGTAAAGACTTTGAGCCATCGCGCACCGCACAAAATGGCGTTAATGACTCATAGCACTTGGCAACATAAACTGCGTTGTCTAAATGCTTATGTGCAATTGCCCTACGATTATCGCGATGTTTTGCCAACAGTTAATGTTCCAACAACACTGATGATTGGTGGGCGCTCGAAACTATACGATCCAGAATGGCAATTGAAATTAGCTGATATGCTACCGAATGCAAAAGTAGAGATATTAGCAAAGTCAGGACATGCCGTACCGATGGATGCGCCTGTTGAGTTTTATCAAGCTTTAAAGAGATTTTTGTAAGAGAACTCGCAGGTTTATTGAAAGGTAAATATCGAAAGCATTGTAGGCAATAACTTCATAATCCACACTATAACTTTACAATAACTAATAGATATTTATTGAATCGACTTTTATACTAAAGAGCGAGTATTAGTGGTAAATAGTTATTAATCATGAAACCCAATATCAAATCAGAAATTTTAAAATCAGTTTTAAATAATTTTAAAAGGAGATTTTATGCCTTATGTTAGTGTTGCTAAGCAAAATGATCAAGCTGTCGAATTATACTATGAAGTTCAAGGTAGCGGAAAACCAGTAGTGCTCATCCATGGTTGGCCGCTGAGTGGACGCTCATGGGAAGCGCAAGTAATGGCAATCGTTGAAGCAGGTTATCAAGTTATTACCTATGACAGACGTGGCTTTGGTCAATCCTCTAAACCATGGGAAGGCTACGATTATGATACTTTAGCGCAAGATCTAAAAATGATGATGGATGAGCTTGATTTGCAAGAGGCTATCATCGTAGGATTCTCGATGGGTGGCGGCGAAGTAGCTCGCTATCTGGGCAATTTTGGCTCAGAGCGAGTGAGTAAAGCCGTACTTGCCTCAGCTGTGCCACCTTATTTATATAAAGCAGATGACAATCCTGACGGGGCGTTAGCAGATACCGATATTCAAGAATTCTTAGATGGTGTCAGCGGTGATCGGATTGCTTTTTTAAACGATTTTACTAAAAATTTCTTTACCCCAGCAGAGGGTAAATTACTCGTTAGTAAACCTATGCGTTTATATAATCGCGATATTGCCTCTTATGCTTCGCCAAAAGCGACTTATGATTGTGTAAAGTCCTTTGCTTATACGGATTTTCGTGAAGATCTTAAAAAGTTCGATGTGCCGACCTTGGTCATTCATGGTAATGCTGATCAAATCGTCCCCCTTGAAGTCAGTGGTCAACGCTCGCACGAGATGATCGCAGACAGTCAGCTTCATATCGTAGAAGGCGGTCCGCATGGTATCAACGTCACTCATGCTAAAGAGTTTAACGAAGCTTTGATTAAGTTTTTAGGTAGCTAATAGACTTCTGTTTTCATACAAGAAAAGCGACCTTACAGGGTCGCTTTTCTTGTTTTGAGATATTGGATACCTTTTGAGATTAGTCAACTAACGCTTTAACCAGCTTAAAGCGCGCTACTGATTTTCCGTCTAGCTCGACCGATTCTGCAAACATAGTAAGCGGTCGTACCCAAACGCCATACTCACCGTAAAGACAACGATAAACCACTAGTGCCTCTTCGGTTTCTGAATGATGCGCGGTATGCAATACTTGATACAGATTGCCTTTATAATGGCGGTAGATGCCCTGAGACACTGTTAAGTGATCCATAGAAAACTCCTAGTCTTAAAAAAATTGCTGCTAACTATCTATAAGAAAGGCCGACTATTACTGCCGACCTTATCTTTACTAAGCCTTATAAACCGTTTAACCCACCGTTACTTTAGCATAGCCTTTCTTGCCTGCCTGAATAACTACGGTCTGCCCAGACGTTAAGCTAAAACCGCCATCAATGACTTCACCCTCAACTTTTACTGCGCCGCGCTTGACCATATCTTTGGCAGCTGCGTTGTTTTTAGCAAGTCCGGCTTGATTCAATATTTGGGTAATAAATAGCGCATCCGCACCTTCTAAATCTAAAGTCATCTCTGGTAAATCGATAGGTAGCTCGCCGTCAGCTAGCACATTACCCGCTGATTTGTGCGCATTGGCAGCGGCATCAGCATCATGGAAACGCTCGATTAACTCTTCGGCAAGAATGCGTTTGATTTCTTGTGGATTACGACCTTTTTCCATCTCATTCATCAATCCTTCGACTTCTTCCATTGGCTTAAAGCTTAAGAACTCAAAGTAGCGACGAATCAGCGTATCTGGCATAGACAAAATCTTTTGATACATCGTGCCTGGCGCATCATAAATGCCGACATAGTTATTCAAAGACTTGGACATTTTATTGACACCGTCTAAGCCTTCTAGAATCGGTACAGTGATACAAACTTGTGGCTCTTGACCGTAGCGACTTTGCAGAGTACGACCCATCAGCAAATTAAAAGTCTGATCGGTACCGCCAAGCTCGACGTCGGCTTTCAACGCAATAGAATCATAACCTTGTACCAATGGGTAGAGAAACTCATGAATAGCAATTGGGGTTTGCGCGGCATAACGCTTAGAGAAATCATCACGTTCAAGCATACGTGATACCGTGAGCTGGCTAGATAATTGAATCATATCAGCGGCTGACATGTCCTTAAACCATTCTGAGTTAAAGACAATACGGGTTTTTTCTTTATCCAAAATCTTAAAAACTTGCTCTGCATAAGTCTGAGCATTGGCCTGAATTTGCTCATCAGTCAGTGGCGGACGGGTACTGTTTTTGCCCGAAGGGTCGCCAATCTTGGCAGTATAATCCCCGATTAAGAAATAAATCTCATGACCCAGATCTTGAAAATGCTTAAGCTTGTTGATTAATACAGTATGACCCAAATGTAGATCAGGCGCAGTAGGATCAAAGCCTGCCTTAATGCGTAGCGGACGGTTTTGCTTTAACTTCGCCACTAAATCCTCGGTAGATAAAATCTCTTGAGTACCGCGTTGGATAAGGGCTAGCTGTTCTTCTACAGTGTATGATGATTCAGTCATGGTGCTCTCTTTATTGTCTTTTTAAATGTTTAAGTCGTAATCAAGGTTTAAACCTTTGGGGCGGTGCAAAAAATGGTAGAATTTGGCAGATATATTAGCGTTTTTTAGGATAAATTGCCATGAGTAAGCCTGCACCAGTTATTAATAACGCTCAACAAGATACTTTGTCAGATGACGATAATCTAAATTATGCCACCCTTACCGATGCTTTAGAACAAACCCTATTCGAAAACTTCGACGATGGTCTGTATGTCGGCATGATGTCGGGTACCAGCCTCGATGGTATGGATGCGGTGTTGTGTCGGTTTAATAATGATGAAAACAACACCTCAGCGCCTATGACATTATTAGCAACTTATAGCCAAGACTTCCCACTGCGTCTGCGTGAGGTGCTATTGGCACTATGTCAGCCTAATGGAATAAAGCATCTAAAACCTCAAAGCAATGAACCATCTAGCGAACCAAAGAGCGAATTGGACTGGTTCGGTTGGGCAAGTCGGGTTTATGGTGAGTTTGCCAGCGAGGTGGTTAATAAATTATTGCAGCAAGCCGATATCGATGCAGAGAATGTATTAGCTATTGGCTGTCATGGACAGACCGTACGCCATCGTCCGCACATGGGATATACTCTACAATTACTCGATGCCAATATGATCGCTGAACGCACAGGTATCAGCGTGGTCAGTGACTTTCGCCGTCGCGATATGGCCGTTGGTGGTCAAGGTGCGCCGTTAGTACCTGCCTTCCATCAAGCGTTATTTGCTGATGCTAACACTACTCGGATTATGCTCAATTTAGGCGGTATCGCTAATATTGCTGTCTTGCCAGCGACTAATATTAATGCAGATGGACGAACTGAGCAGCAAGTGGTTGGCTACGATACTGGCCCTGCTAATTTATTGCTAGATGCTTGGACGCTGCTACATACCGGTAAGCATTACGATGCCGCAGGCGCATGGGCGCAATCAGGCCGCGTCATCGCACCACTATTGAATCAGCTGTTGAGTCATGCGTTCTTTGCTAAAGACTATCCAAAAAGTACAGGTCGTGAAGACTTCAATTTGGCTTGGCTGCAAGAGGAGCTGCAAACATTTGACACACACTCCTCCGATACTCGCTATTCATCAGCGGACGTTCAGGCGACACTGACGGAGCTGACAGCGGTAACGGCTAGCAATCAAATTAGACAATTCACCAAGTCTGAAGATACTGCTACAGAAAATGAAACAGCTGAAGTGTATGTCTGCGGTGGTGGCGCATTAAATAGCTATCTGATGGCTCGCTTGCAAGCGCATCTGCCACATTGCAAAGTGACCACTACTGCCAGCTTAGGTCTTGAGCCGACGTGGGTAGAAGCGGTCGCTTTTGCTTGGCTGGCACGGCAAACGCTAATGGGCGAAACGGGCAACCTGCCTGCGGTCACGGGCGCGAATAAAAGTGTGGTGCTAGGGCAGGTTTGTTTTGCTTAACTAATAAATACTGAGTTATACAAAGTATATTTTTATAATTCAGTATCTATTAAAAACAATGAAAGGGTGCAGTAATCATACCTTCATCGTTGATGTCATACCATTCACCATCTACAAGCAATAAACGATAAGAATGGTTTGAATCTTTTGGATCATGATAGCTTCTAACGTCGCTGTAGATTATCGGCGTTTTTATCTCATTGTTTGCGTTAATAAAGCCAAACTTATCTTCGTTTTCAACTACAGCCAAACCATTATAAAAACTGCCAATACTATCGTATATTAAAGGTATGATTATCTTACCAGCCGTATCAATAACGCCCCATTTATTATCTTTCATAACAGAAGCCAAACCGTTGTCAAAGCCATATACAGCATCGTACTGTAGTGCAATGACGAGTTCGCCACGTTTATTAACAAAACCATATTTATTATCAATAATGACAAATGCTAAATCGTCAGAGAACATATCAATGTAATCATAGATAGTAGCTACGACAGTCCTACCTTGGCTATCAACATATCCCTCTTTATTACCCACCGTTACGTGGAATAATTGGTCGTTAGTATAGGTGATATTATCGTATATCGGCTCAATGATGACCTCGCCTTGCTGATTAATAATGCCACTTTTACCTTTTTCTAAAATTACCGCATAGCCATTATCAAAAGCACCGACGTAGTCGTAGGCAGGCTCAATCACCACTTGGTTTTTTTTATTAATGTAACCATATTTACCGTTGATCTCTACAGATGCGAGCCCTTCGGAGAAAGATCCTATGTAAGTATCAGTAAGCTCAATCTCATACTGACCTGACTGATCAATAAAGCCTGTTTTTTCATCACGCACTACCGCTGCTAAGCCTTCAGAAAACGAGCCTGCATAATCAAACTCAATATCAGTCACTAATTGACCTTGTTCATTGATAAAACCGTATTTGCCAGCCTTAGTAACCACAGCTAGACCTTCAAAAAAAACACCAATAGTTTCATAATCTAAGCGTAGGATTTGACCTGTTTTATAGTTTACCGACCATTTTTTATTATCTTCCTCAACTAGCGCAGTGTTATTAGATACATTTAGAATAAGATCGTATTTAGGGTTGATGATCTCACTACCCGTTAAATCGATAAGCCCCCACTTATTATTGTTAGCGACTTTTGCTTTGCCTGCCGAAAAAGGGAGAGCCTGATCATAAATCAGCGCTGTTATCGCTTTACCTTGTTGATCTATATAACCATACTTATCGTTCTTGACGATAACGCCTCTATCTTCAAAAAACTTTTGAAAATAGCCAAACTGAGTGCCTTTAGGTAAGCATCGATAACTATCAGAGGTTTTAGCATAGCTGCTTTGGATAACCAGTGAAAAGCCCAATGCTAATAGTAACACTCTCAGTTTAGGTCGTGCCCGTAATCGATTAGAAGGTTTAGTTAGCATAGTCCTCTCAGTATTTCGTTCAATTATTATGTTAACACCTTTTATATAAAGGGCTTTAAGTTTACAGCCGTAAACTTATCTAGCCTATAATGGTTGCTAAAATACCGAGATAGCGCTATAAATAGTAAAACGTCAGTAGATAAGTTGCAGCAGCCATACAATCATCAATAGTATAAATGGCAAAACCCTTTTGAATCACCGAGGATTTATTATATGAGTCAACACAGTCATTCAAACTCATCATCACAAAAACATCGTAAATCGCCACATTTTGAGCGCTCTGATGAGACGCGCGTAGTCGTCACTGGGATGGGCGCGATCACTCCACTAGGCTTGGATGTAGAGAGCACTTGGACGCGGTTGCTGGCTGGTGAAAGCGGTATCTCAACGATTGAGCATTTTGACGCCACAGATTACCGTACTCAAATTGCGGGTACAATTAAAGATTTTGACGCCAAGCAGTATATGAATGTCAAAGACGCGCGACGCTATGATAAGTTTATGCAGTATGGTATAGCAGCGACCTCTATGGCGCTAAAAGATGCAGGGTTTATCAGTGAGGTTAGTGCAGATGAAGCACCTGTACAAAATGTCGATCCAGAACGTTTTGGGGTAATCTTAGGCTCAGGTATTGGTGGTATTCAGACTATCGAAGACAGCTCTGCGATGCTCAATAGTAAAGGCCCTCGCAAAGTCTCACCCTTTATTATTCCAGGTTCTATTGTGAATATGGCAGCTGGGCTAGTGGCGATCAAGCACAACTTGCAAGGCCCTAACTTGGCGACTGCGACTGCTTGCACCACTGCGACCCATGCTATCGGCTTAGCCGCACGGCTTATCGCTTATGGTGATGCCGATGTGATGGTAGCAGGCGGCAGTGAGAAAGGCTCAAGCCCACTTGGTATGTCAGGCTTTGCCGCGATGCACGCCTTATCGACACGTAATGACGAGCCTACTCGTGCCTCGCGTCCGTTCGACAAAGATCGCGATGGTTTTGTGCTTGGAGACGGTTCAGGCATGATGGTTCTTGAGAGCTTAGCTCATGCTAAAGCTCGCGGCGCTTTGATCCTGGCCGAGATGGTGGGCTTTGGCATGAGCGATGATGCCAGTCATATCACCTCGCCGCCTGAAGACGGTCGCGGTGCAGCGCGAGCTATGCAAAACGCAGTTAATGACGCAGGTATTGATGCCTCGCAAGTCGGTTATGTCAACGCTCATGGTACGAGTACGCCAGCGGGCGACGTGGCTGAGTCAATTGCGATCGAGACGGTATTTTCTGCGGTAAAAGACAGTATATTAGTCAGCTCAACGAAATCTATGACTGGTCATTTGCTGGGCGCGGCAGGTGGCATCGAGGCGATATTTACAGTGCTAGCATTGCAACATCAGCAAGTACCGCCGACGATCAATCTGGATAATCTTGAGGATAACTGTAATCTTGATTATGTCGCCAATCAATCACGCAAAGTTGATGATTTAAATTATGCAGTGTCGAATAGCTTTGGCTTTGGTGGCACCAATGGCTCCTTAGTATTCGCCCGTTGGCAGGCTTAGCTTTTATATTGCACCCGATGCTATCCTAGTAGAATAAGGTTTATATTAATTTTGCTACGTTTGCCCCCTTGCAGCCTCTTATCGACCTTGGGTATGATAAGGGGTATTTTTCATTCTGGAAGCCACTATGTCAAGCTATTCGTTTTCCCATCAATTTTATCAGCACTGGACGGGCGCGCCCAAGCCAGTACGGGCAGCGATCGTACAAGAGCTGACCGATATTACTGATTTACTGCAAACTGAGATCCCGTTTGAAAAGTTTGTCTTTACCACTCATGATCTCGATGCGCACCTCGATGACTTATATTGTGTCTATGATCTACAACAAGCAGCGGCGCAAAGACAAGCTGACGAGCAAGCGGCCGAACAACAAAGATTAGAAGAGCAAAAATTAGAAGAGCAAAGACAGCTTGAAGCGCTTGAGAATGAAGCTAAAGAAAAGCAGCAGCAAGCTGAACGGCAACAAATAGAAGCATTAGCCTATACAGAAAACGCTGTAGAAAATACTGATATCAAAAACGAAGACTCTAAGCAGCCAAATAGCAAAGACACACCGAACAAAAAAGCCACTACTCTTACTACTCCTGTAAAAGCGGTCGTGGACAATCTAAACATAGAATCAGCTATCGATCTGAAGCTAAAGAACACTAAGCTAAACGTTGAGCATGAGGCATTATTCAGCGAGCTTGAAGGTCAGATCGATGATTATCTCACCGAGCAGATGTTACAGATGTCTGAAAACCTAAAATCTTGGCTGCGTGCTGAGATCAGTCGTCAACTGGCTGATAAAGAGTAAAATTTTAAATATTGTTCTAGTTAAAATAGGTATTGTTTAGAATAAAAAAGCTACTCTTAACTAAATTTAAAACCTATTTTTTGTTATTAAGTATTATTACTTTAAAAGTCTTTTTCTGAGCTAAAGCCACAGCCTACGCGACATTAACTACATTTTTGCTAACTCAAAGTTTATATATATCTTATAGGTTATTACAAAAAGTAATTTCTATTAATAATTTGGGCTATGCCGTAGGCTGGTGCTTTTAGCCCAGCATCTTTTCCTCGTGTTGTAGAAAAGCGCTCAGTAATTACTTACTGAGCGCTTTTCTATTGGCTTTAAAAATTGCCCTTTAAAATAAACTGCTTTTATATCGCTTGGGTACGCTGGGTCAGCCACTCCAACGCTGCGCCTGATACTCGGCTCTTTAGCTCAGTATAAACTTGGCTATGATAATTGTTAAGCCAGTCAATCTCGACTTGGTTAAGCAGTGATTTATCAATCAGGCGCGTATCAATCGGACAATAGGTTACTGTTTCAAAGTATAAAAACTCACCAAACTCAGTCTCAATCGGATTAGCGACCGCTCGGCTAACGACTAAATTCTCAATACGAATACCCCATTTGCTTTCGCGATATAGACCTGGCTCATTACTAGTAATCATATTGGCTCTCATGGCGCGCTCTTTAGTATTAGGCGCGTTATAAGAGATACCTTGTGGGCCTTCGTGTACATTTAAAAAGTAACCAACACCATGACCTGTGCCATGTCCATAATCCATCTGCGCTTGCCATAACGGCGCACGGCAGATCGCATCGATAGCAGGCGATGAGATACCTTTAGGGAAACAAGCATTGGCCAAGGCAATATGCGCGCGGAGCACGGTAGTAAAGTCGCGCTTATGCTCGCTAGTGATTTGCCCAATACCGACGACGCGAGTGATATCCGTTGTGCCGTTTTGATATTGTGCACCTGAATCTATCAGTAATAATCCGCCTGCGCCAGCCTCGACGTCTAAATAGCTAAACTTTTGCGGTGTCGCCCGATAATGCGGCAATGCCCCGTTTTCATTAAAGCCTGCAATGGTCGGAAAGCTTGGCGAGACATAGTTTGGCTGCTGACTACGCACGGCTATCAACATACTATCGACGTCCAGCTCGCTGAGGCGCTCGCCTTTGTCTAAGCGCTGTTCAAACTCTGCGAAGAACTTGCATAATGCCGCGCCATCTTGACGCATGGCTTCGCGAACATGCTCAATATCAGCATCTGACTTGACAGATTTGAGCATCGTGCTCGGTGCTATTTGCTCAATAAAACCGACATTATCGACTATCTCAGACAAAGTACCAACGGCAACTTTGCTGGGATCCAATAGCAATAAATCATCAGGGGTTAATTGACCTAAAGCACCTTGTATCGCCTCATAATCTGCTAAAGCAATACCGCTATCTGCTAAGCTTTGCGCAATTTCACTGCTGACTTTATTATTATCAATAAACAAAATAGCAGTATCGGCATCAATCAGCATATGCGCCAAAAACACAGGATTGTAATCGACATCAGCACCACGCAAATTAGTCAGCCACGCGATATCATCTAAGCTAGATAATAAATGATGACTCGCACCTGCCTCCGTCATGCCAGCACGTACTGCGGCAAGCTTTGAGGCCGCTGATTGAGCCACGAATTGCGCATCATGCTGATATAACTTGGCGTTCGGTAATGCTGGACGCTCCGCCCAAATCTCAGAAATAACATCTCGATCGGTAATCAAGGTTATGTCATTGGCCTCAAAAGCATCGAGCAATTTATCTTGTTCGCTAATAGACAACACATTGCCATCGACAGCGACGCTATCGCCCTCGCTTAAATGCTCAGCGAGCCAGTCAATATGATTGAGCTGATGAGCAGCACCGAGCTTTTGCAGCTCAATACCTGTCTCTGCTAGCTCATCCGCCGCATGTACCCAATAGCGGCTATCCGCCCAAAGTCCTGCAAAGTCAGCGCTCACAACTAGCGTGCCTGCTGAACCCGTAAACCCTGATAGCCATTCGCGGGTTTGCCAATACTCTGGCAGATACTCGGACAAATGCGGATCGGCTGATGGCACGATAATGGCGGTCAAATCTTGCTTGGCTAGGACAGTGCGCAGATCGGTAATGCGCTGCTGGATATCGGCCTTAGAGGGAATAGTTTGAGTGGTCATAGGATCTCTTTTTATTGATTTGGATATATGAATGGTCAGGTTGCTATTCTATATGGAGCGCCCTACCCATATTCCAAGCTAGAGGCTGTTAGCAGTGATGAATTATATAAAAGCTGAACAATCATTTGTCATTTACCTAGCAGCTCGCTATAGTTAATGTCACTTAAAAATCTATAAAAACATCACCAGAACCTCATAAACTCTCATAACAACATCCAATAAGGCAAGCCCTAATAATGAGTCTAGACTACGCCCATATCCGCGAGCAATTAAACCGTATTATCCACGATTACAAAGACGCTGAAGGCTATGAGCGTGGACAAAGTCAGAACTTTTGGACGCAAATATTCAATGCCTATGGCGTCTCAGGTCAAGTGCAGCTCAAAGCCTTTGAGCATCGCCTCAAAAACGACAAAGCGCAAAAGTACGTCGATGCTTTTATCCCCAAGCTGGTGATGATTGAGCAAAAAAGTCGCGGGCTGGATCTAAATAAAGCCTACACCCAAGTCAGCGAATACTACGATAAGCTCAAGACCGATAAGCCTAGATATATCGTGTTATGCAACTTTGATGAGCTATGGCTGTATGACATCGCCAATCCTATGGATATTAAAGAGCATAAATGTGCGTTGACCGATTTGCCCAAGAACGCAGAGTGGCTAGACTTTTTAGCACCAAATGCGGCGATGACTGAGATCGTTGAGGAAAACCCGATCAACCGTCAAGCCACGGAGATGGTTGCCAAACTGCATCAAGCCTTTATCACTGATGGGGTCAATGCTGACGAGCTGGCGCTATTTTTGACGCGATTGATATTTTGCTTTTTTGCTGATGATACGGGGATATTCGGTCAAAGAAACTTGCTCGATGGGCTACTGACCAATGAGGCCAAAGCCGATGGTAGCAATCTACACGAAGTCTTTACCACGCTATTCGATACTCTAAACACTGAGCAGCGCTCAGCCCGTCTGCCTGAGAGCTATGCTGCCTTTGCCTATATCAATGGCGATCTGTTCTCGCAATCGATTCGTATTCCCTATTTTGATGAAAATCTATATAACCTCGTTGTGCAGTGTAATAATCTCGATTGGAGCGAGATTAGCCCGGCGATCTTTGGCTCGATGTTCCAAAGCGTGCTCGATATCGATGACAGTGCGGCGAGTGACCCAAATAGTAATGACAAGCGCCGTGAGTTTGGCGCGCACTATACCAGTGAGAAGAACATTCTCAAGGTCATTAATTCGCTATTTTTGCAAGAGCTGCGCGATGAGTTCTCAAAATGTAGCAAGGATAAGCCACGGGCGCTCAAGCTGTATGAGAAGCTGCCAACGCTAACCTTTTTTGATCCTGCGTGTGGCTGTGGCAATTTTCTCATTATCGCTTATCGTGAGCTGCGGCTGTTAGAGAATCAGCTTATCGCGCAGATTTATGGCGATCAAAAGGGTCTACTCGATATCAGTAGTATGTGTCAGGTCACGGTCGAGCAGTTTTATGGTATCGAGATTGAGCCGCACGCCGCGCATATCGCTCGGGTGGCGATGTGGATTACCGATCATCAGTTGAACCAAGCCACGGCTGAGCGTTTCGGTACGACGCGCCCGACGACGCCTATCGTGTATAGTCCGCATATCACGGAGGGCAATGCCTTACAGCTCTACTGGGCGGATATTCTGCCTGCCAATGACTGCGACTTTATAATGGGTAATCCACCTTTTATTGGTAAATCCTATCAGAACACAGAGCAGAAAAATGATTTAGCCAAAGCAGCTAATAAAGTAAAAAAGTATAAATCTTTAGATTACGTTGCAGGTTGGTATATTAAAGCCATGAATTATATGCAAGCGGTCACTAAACAAAATCATCAGGTAGAAACAGCCTTTGTCTCAACTAACTCTATTGTGCAAGGTGAGCATGTAGCTTTACTTTGGAAATATATACTAGAAGAAAACGAAGGTTTTATAAACTTTGCGCATCATACTTTTAAATGGAGTAATGAAGGCAAAGGTATTGCCGCAGTACATTGCGTTATCATCGGTTATTCAACTATTAAGCATAAAGAAAAAACGATATTTAATTATAATGATATATCGGGTGATCCTATACCGCAAAAAGCAAAAATTATTAACGGCTATTTAGTTGATACGCCACTTGTCTTTTTGGACAGAACAAGTAAGCAAACCTCTAATCAAAACCCTATGTCTAAAGGCAGTCAACCTACAGACGGTGGCTATTTACTTTTAAATAATGATGAATACTTTGACTTAATAAATGAAGAGCCGTTAGCAAAGAAATATTTACGTCCATTTATGGGGTCACAAGAATTTTTAAATAATATTGAACGCTGGTGTTTATGGTTCAGTGACTGTGACACAGTAGAGTTGAATAAAGATTTAGCCAAAATGCCAATGGTTATGCAGCGTCTTGAAAATGTTAAAGCAATGCGTGAAGAAAGTAGTAAAAAATCAACTCAAAAATTAGCGGCAACGCCTCATTTATTTGACGAGATGCGACAGCCAAATGAAGGTCATTACTTACTCATTCCAAGTGTGTCATCAGAGAATAGAAAATATATTCCTATTGGTTTTTTAGATAGCAATACAGTATGTAGCAACCTAGTTTTTAGTTTACCAGATGCAGGTTTATATCATTTTGGTACATTATCTAGCAGTATGCATAATGCTTTTATGCGTTTAGTGGCTGGACGCTTAAAAAGTGATTATCGCTATTCAAACACTATCGTTTATAACAATTTTCAATATCCGTTTGATGCGCATGATGACGATACCAAAACCATCAAAGCCAAAGACAATATCGAGACCGCTGCACAGCAAGTATTGGATGCGCGGGCGTTTTATCAAGATGGCTCGAACGATGCGCCAACTCTCGCGAAGCTCTATAACACTTATATGATCGATCCTTATCCCAAGCTCACAGCAACACATACCGCCCTCGATAAAGCGGTAGACAAAGCTTATGGCTACAAAGGCAATGGCACAGACGCTCATCGAGTGGAGTTTTTATTGAAGCGTATTGCGGATGGCGGGTGATTAAAGGTTTGAGCTTTTGTAGGGTGCATTCCATGCCCCAGAATCTGAGTTATAACTACCTTCAAAAACGAACTACCAATCTTAAACCCAAAAAACTCGCTATCCATGACGGAAAGCGAGTTTTTATTATACTAAAACTTATTTTAATAATTACTGAGCTGGTGCTGGTTGTACTGCGTCGGCATCGCCGTCGGCTTGTTCAGCAGTTAGATCCACATCAGCTGCTGCGGCTTGATCGACCGTACCATCGGCAGTCGCTGTAGCAGAACCCGTTGCCACTACCGCATCACCCGTGCTAGGTGCGGGCGTGACCGTCGCATCAGCTGGAACATCGGTAGCCGCTGCATCATCAGTAGCCACTTCTGCCACAGGTGCGGCGGCTGGTTCAGCAGCTGGAGCAGCCGCGATAACTGCAGCTTCATCAGCGGCTATCGACTCAGCTGTAGGCTCAGCGCTGATATGCTCGCCTGCTGGACGCAAAAAGGCCGAAATGCCGATAAGCAACACGATGCCTAAAAATAAGCCGACGCCAACTAAGGCAAATAAAAACTCTTTTTTTGGACTGTTATTGACAACATGTTCTGACATAGCCTATCACCCTTACAACAAAGAATATTTTAAATATTGAGCTATTATATCGCAATTTATAGCGATTTGTTAAATCCCTCACCTATTTAAAGGAATTATTATGTTAGCCGCAATAGTTTACGAGCTTATTCAATAGCTACTTACCCAACCGCGCTCTTGCAATACTGTTTTTGCCCAAATAACTGAGCAATAGCAGTAAGCTGATAAAGATCAAAATAGGCGCATTACCAAAAGTCGTATACGGCGTATGGCCGACTCGCGCCTGAATAGTACCGCGCAATACCGTACGCTCAAACTGCGGCGCACGCTTAACGATCTGACCTCTATGATCAATGATTGCCGTTACCCCAGTATTGGTCGCACGCATGAACCAGCGCCCGTTCTCCAGCGCCCGCATTTGTACCATTTGCAGATGTTGCAACGGCCCTGCTGACGTGCCAAACCAAGCATCATTCGATATCGTTAATAAAAAGTCGGTATCGATAGCGTTTTTGCGCGTGGTATCGGGATACGCCACTTCATAACAAATCGCTGAGCCTAGATTATGACCGCGCACGCGCAATGGCGACTGTTGATCATCACCACGGCTATAGCTGAGCATCTCTTGACTACCTGCCAGACCAGGCAATAGATCTAGCGTGCCTTGAAAAGGAATATACTCCCCATACGGCACCAAGCGCTGCTTTTTATACAGACCCTCTGCCTGTGCACCGAGCGCTATGACGCTATTATAGAAGGGCGCGTATTTATCAGTGCTCGGATCGAACGCTGCCTCATCCTTATAAGGAATACCCGTGACCCAAGTGGTATCCGTCTCCTTGGCTATCTCGACCATTTCACCGATAAAGCCGACTGCCTCCGTCTGAAACATCGGAATGGATGACTCAGGCCACAGCACAATGTCACGGCCCCACTCGCTACGAGTGAGGGTTGCATATATCTTGAGCGTCTCCACTTGGAACTCAGTGAGCCATTTTAAGTCTTGCGGGATATTGCCTTGGATGAGCGATACCGAAAGATCTGGCGTACCCTTGGGCTTCGTCCACTGCGGATCAGCCAGCCACAGCGAGGTGCTAACGACTAGCAGGGCAAATGAGGCCAATAGATAGCCGCCACGATTGCGCATCTGCTCAACCACACTAGCTGCGAGTAATACCGCCACAAAAGTCACGGCAAATATACCCGCCACAGGCGCAAGTGACGATAGCCAATACTGCTCAGTAAAGGCATAACCAATAAATAACCAAGGAAATCCTGTGAACAGCCACGTCTTAAGCCATTCTTGAAATACCCAAAGCGCTGCAAAAGCGAAAGGCTGCTTGCCGACTACCCGATTGAATAGTAGCGCCATAAAGCCATGAAATAGCCCCATAATCAGACCCATGATCGCGATCAAAATCAGCGCAAGCCACGCTGGTGTATCGCCGTAATCATGAATAGAGGTATAAAGCCAAAAAGCGCCAACGCACCACAGCCCTGTACCATAAGCTTCACCGATGATAAAAGCGCGCTTGCCGCTCATCTCTGGCAATAACAGCGCATATAAAATCGCAGGCGATATCAAAGCCAATGGCCAGAACCCATAAGGCGCTAGCGCTAAAGTAAATGACGCCCCTGCAAGCCCAGCCAGCACAATCAGCAGACCTAACGGTCTTTTTTTCGACTTGTTCGCATTGAGACGCTTTTGCAAATCATCAGTAGACAGACGCATAGTTATTACCTAAAACCTTTTATGACCTAAAGCTTTGTAACCAAAACTCAGAACCGAACGACAAATTTTTAGTGTTTTTAATGTAAAGAGGCTGTTTACGCATCCGCTCAAATTAAATGCGACTATGATACCAGCCTGCGCCAATAAAGGGGTAAATTTGCGTAGTTAGGTTAGACTGCTAACCATAAAAAACACGGCCGTAGCCGTGTTTTTTTATTTATGTCTAAGACTAATTTATCAATAAAATTAATGACTACCAATCAATACCTGATTATCCGCTTTTATATTGGTCAGCTCAAGATCGTTAATAGAGCGCCCTTCTACATCAGTAATAGTGATTTTCCAGTCATCTATCTCGACGCTCTCACCCTCTAAGTCACTGACATAACCGAGCGCCTGCATGACTAAACCGCCCATCGTATCGACATCGGTATCATCAAAATGGCTGCCTAGCTCATCGTTACAGTCTTCAATCACCGTCGAGGCTTGCACGCACCAAGTATTAGGCTTTTCAGGATGGATGACAATATTATTGATATCGCTGTCTTCATCAAAGTCATCATGCTCATCAACGATATCACCGACGATTTCTTCTAATAAATCCTCCATCGTCACCACACCTGCAAAGTTACCGAACTCGTCAACGACGATTGCCATATGCACTTGGGTGCGTTGCAGTGAGCGTAAAAGGGTATCGGAACGTGCATTTTCACTGATATACAATGGCTGGCGCACTAAGTCTTTAAGACGTTTGCTATCGATTTTTTCGTCTTGATCGCGCACCATATAGACGAGCAGCGGAATCAAGTCTTTTGCCAGTAAAATACCGATCACTGCATCGTCATCTTGGCTATCAAATACAGGATAGCGTGAATGCGTGGTCTCTAAGATGATATCCATGACCTCAGCCAGACTAGTACTCTCGTGCAGGCTGATAACTTGTGGGCGCGGGGTCATGATCTCCCGCACTTGGGTGGCGGGCAAGTCCAATACGCCCTCGAGCATATCAACCGTATCAGGCTCTAAAAACCGGCGCGATTCCTGCACCAGATTGATTAGCTCATCACGGGTTTCGGGGGCGGTCGATAGCCAGCGTTTTAAGCCGCGCATCGACCAGCTACTCGGGCTGGGAGTGTCTTCAGACATGGTAACGTGAGTTAACCTCTTTGGTTGGTAGATATAGATAAAGTATAAACCGTTAGATGGGGATAAAATAGCTAACATCAAACAGGTAGCAAATTAGTTTCACTTTATCGCAAGCCTTTATCACATTCAACGATAAATTTATGCAAATTGTATTGTCAGTGTGATATAAATTTTGCTATGGTCAAAACATTGATTTCATTATTCATTTTAATATACATCTTAACATTGATTTCACCACTTACTTCAACAACTACTTAAGTAACGCAATCCTATGTCGCTCAGCTCCTCTCTTAAATCATGGTTATCAAAGCGCACTGCAAACAAACAGGCTCCAAACCGACCGCCGAGCATTGAGCCTACTAAGCATAAGCCGCTTAGCTGGTGGCGATTACTCATACGTTTGCTTATTTTGATTACCTTGATACTCTCGGCAATCTGGCTGTTGCTGGCTATTTGGTATCAGTTTGGCGCTCTATCAGCCATCACTTGGCTGGCAGCAGTCATAATAGTAGGTTTATTAGCGGCATTAATTACTTCGCGCTATCTACCAAAGCTAACTGATAAGCTAGCTTATAAGCTGATGAATAAACCCGCGCTTACTACCCACAATCGACACCGATACTCAAGGGTCTTACTAGCAGGCTATACCAGCGTTTGGCTGCTCGGTCTGGGCTGGTTTTTCTCTATTGAAGCCAAACAGGAGCGCAACTGGCAGCCTGATGTCAGTGAAGTAGTCAGCTATACTCGCGACGCTGATAATCCTAACTTGATAACCTTTACTAACGTGCGTAACTTCGACTGGCATGCGCCGCGCGGTGATGGCGAAGAGATCACATCCGATGCGCGCTGGGAGACTCGTACGGTCGATATGTCCAAGCTAGCAGGCGTCGATATATTTAACTCCTATTGGATGGGGCCGTTGATTGCGCACACCTTAGTTAGCTTTCGCTTTGAAGATGATCGGCCGCTCGCTTTCTCCTTTGAGATTCGCAAAGAGGACGATGAGACATTTTCGGCATTAGCTGGGTTTTTTCGCCGCTTTGAGCTGAGCCTGATTGCTAGCGAGGAGCGTGATATTATTTATACTCGTACTAATGCGCGCGGCGAGCAAGTGTATCTATTCCCTGTTAGTCACTTGCAGCAAAGCGAGGTTCAGTCGCTATTTGAATCCTACCTTATCGCAGCGGATGAGCTCAATGCGCAGCCGTCTTGGTATAATACTTTTACCAGTAACTGCACTAACATTATTTTTTATATGGCGCGGATCGTCAGCGGTGAGCGCCTGCCTTGGGATTATCGTATTTGGGTCTCAGGCTGGCTGCCCAACTACTTATATGATATCGGTATGCTAGATGCTGATATTAGTTCTAGTGATGCTGGCACTGACGCTAATTCTGAGCAAAATGATAACCAAGAAAGCACTGAGCCGTGGTCAATGGAGACATGGTATGAGCGTGCGCATATCAATCCTAAAGTGCGCGGCTTTGATAATAGTGCTAATTTAGACGTCAGTAATAACAGCGCTGAGTTTTCTAGGCAAATTCGTCAAGGTATTCCAATTCCGCCACTGGCTGATACGCAAGTTGAAGCTGAGGCAGATGCCATCTCACAGGCTAGAATGACGGCTGAATAGAATGTGTGATTAAAGCGTAATGATACGATTTTGATCTCAGGTTTCAATTTTTATTTCAATATAAAGATTTGCCCCTGAATTTTTACCTACTAGTTTGAATATAAATAGCTATTGAATATTTTTTGAATGCATCTTGCTTAAAATGATAAATGTATTTTGGCGATACGGCTTTGATTGTAGTTAATGTAGTCACCTTAATAGCATACTCATTGGGATCGTTATTGTCATAATAAATTGCTGCCACCGACTCCCCTAAGTGCTCTGCAATCGCTTTGATCAGTGGCGAGCTAATCCCTTGCAATAACAATCGGCGCTGCGCCTCTTTAATAGAGACGTCAAAATTTTGCGCATAAAACCAAGGCGCTGCATTTATCCCTGACTCGGTTAAAATATTAAAATAGTGATCGGACAATGGCTCATCTTTATATAATTTATCCGCTAGTGCCTCTATTTTTTGCCAATCTATAGTCATAGTTTCCACAGTTTTAGCAGCTGGTTTATCAAATAGCTTTTGCTCATACTCTAACCTTAGCTTTCAAGGCGTCACCCAATTCACCACTCGCGGCTCCATCTCTTCATCACTCATACCGACCTCAGAGACACAGCGCCCAGCGATACCGATATTTGCCGCGCGCATTTGCTGCTGAGTCGCTACCGCATCTCCAGTCAATAATAGATGCCACGCTGGCAAGGATTGACCTTTATATAAGCGCTTATAGGCACAGTGTGCAGGCAGCCACATCATAGAGGGCAGCTTGCCGATAGTAAGCTGAATGCAGTCAGGTACATACTCTTGGCGCGTGGCGTAATGCTGACAGTATCCCGTCTCGCAGTTCATCAGCTGACAGGCGACATCGGTATACTCAACTAAAGCCTCATCGACATTGCCCTCTTCATCCTCATCAACGTATTTAATCAGACAGCAACTCCCGCAGCCATCACATAGAGCCTCCCACTCGCTATGATTTAGCTCATCAAGTGCAAAGCGTGTCCAAAATTGTGGGCGCAGCTCTGTGCTTTTTGGTTCTGTACTGACTAACTCAGTACTTTCTAACTCAGTATTTTTGGAACCTGAAATCTCTACTTTAGGTTTTTCAGGTGCAGACGATGAGCTAGCTTTTGGCTTGCTGGCGGATGATAAAAAATTTAAATTCATAGGATCAGCTTTTAATAGGTGGCTTGTAGGAAACAATGGGATAAGTAGCAACCATTTTGATAACGAGCGTTACAGTATTATAGCTGTTTTTACGTGATTTGGGCGTTAAGGTAGAACGGTTGAATAAAACGTAAGGTATTAATATCTAGAATCATCTGTTCATACCTTGCTAAAAACTGCACTAAAAAAAGGATAATAATATGTCTATCAAGACTTTTGAATTAATCAGTACCACTGAAAATGGCGTACAGCTAATCAGCTATGTGGCTCTACCTGAGAGCGCCAGCAATGACAATCCAGTCACGGGTATCTTAGTAGCGCCAGAATGGTGGGGCGTGGTCGAGCATCCAAAAGCAGTCACTGAGCGCTTAGCAAAAGCGGGCTATGCGGCTGTCGCTATGGATGTGTTTGGCGAGGGTAAACTCACCACTGACGCAGCAATGGCGAATATGTGGATGGAGCAAGTGCTCGCTGACCAAGATATGCTGATGGCACGTTGTCAGCTGATCTTAAATGACTTTAGCGATCAGATGGGTGTCAATGGTGATAATCTTGGCGCGATTGGCTTTTGTTTCGGTGGTAAAGTCGTGTTAGATATGGCGCGCGAAGGTATGCCTCTCAAAGCTGTCGCGACTTTCCATGGTAACTTATCACCAAAGCAGCCTGCGGATAAAAACTTTGCCGCCAAAGTATTAGTTGCGCATGGTGGTGCTGATTCTATGGTAACGATGGATGCAGTAGAGGGCTTCAAAAAAGAGATGGAGGCAGCAGGTGTCGATTATACCGTCGATGTCTATGACGATGCTAAGCATGGCTTTACAAATCCACAAGCCGATAAACGCGCGGCAGATAATGATGCCGATTTAGGTTACAACGAGGCCGCTGCCAAGCAAAGCTGGGATAAAATGATGGACTTTATGAAAGCTAATTTGGGATAGTTTGTTCTATCTTTTTCATCCTGTCTTAAAGGCGTAGGGTGCACTCTATCGCACTAATTATTTTTTATATTATCGCACTGGTGCGCTGGGCACACCCTACAAAAACTAAGCAGAGTATATTAATTATATTCTGCTTTTTTATGTGCTAAGCGTAGCTGGACTTACGTCTTTCTTAAATAACATCGTCACCGCATTGTAAGATAGAATACTTGATAATAAGTATTAAGAACATATTGAGGTCTACAATGGATTGGTTTTCGATTATTATTTTGCTGATCATCGCTAGTGTCTTTTATAAAAAGCTAAATGCACAGCTTAAGCAACTACGCGGTGATATAACGAAGCTACAAATTGAGCTGCAACAGCACAAAGATAATGCTAAAGCTTTAAAGTCCCCAGATTCCATTGCTAATAATACCACCCCATTGACCTCATCCAGCACAGCAGCGCCACAACCAATATTACCACCGCCACTGCCGACTAGGATTAGTGCTGACGAGCAGACCAACCCTGTGCTAAGTGAGCACTTCGTAGATAATACTCCTGATATAAAAACATCACTCGCTGATCAAAAGCCAGTACCAAGTCAACTAGCCTCTGCTACGCCAATCATGGAGCCAGATGAGCACTCGCTCCCTATCGTCACCTCCCTATTTAACTCGCTGAAAAACTGGTTCTTAGGGGGTAACTTAGTCGTGCGTGTTGGCGTTTTAGTATTACTGGTCGGTGTGGTTTTATTGCTACGCTTAGTCAGCGATTATGTCGAGATTTCTATAGAGTCCAAACTTATCGCTATCGGTGTCACAGGATTAGCGCTGGCAGGTTTGGGTCTGAAATTAGCGATCAAGCGCTTTGCCTACGGTATCACTTTGCAAGGAGCAGGCTTGGCCATCGCTTACCTGACGACCTTTTTTGCTTACGATGTCTATGAGGTACTTGCCAGCGTACCTAGCTTTATTGCTTTAGGGCTGATATCGGCGCTCACTATCGGCTTAGCCATCCGTCAAAACGCTTTTCCTTTAGCGCTGTTAGCCTTGGGCGGTGGCTTTTTTGCGCCCTTATTGACGGCAACTGATACAGGTAGCTTGACGGCATTATTTAGCTATTATCTGCTGTTAAACGTCGCCGTCGCCATCATCGCTCATTACCGTACTTGGAAAGTGTTGAATATCTTGGGCGTTGCCGTGACTTTTGGTCTGGCTTATTACTTCGGTGGTTTTGCCAGTGTAAGTAGCGAGATTGATGCGCAGCGTTGGTCACTTGTGCTATTGGTTGCACTGCATCTGGCACTCTATCTATTTATAGCGATACGCTATACTCAGCAGATTATTATCTATAACGTTAATTATGAAGCCGCTACTTCTATAACGGCTGCAACTGCCTTCAACACCAATTCAAAACCTGTGAATAGCCATAGCAATAACCTCTATCTCTACCCAATGGATATAGGATTGTTGTTTTCAGTACCCGTACTAGCCTTTGGGCTATTTGCTGCTCTATTGCACGATATTGAGCATGCGCTAACCATGACTAGTGCGCTTTTAGGCGCTATTTACTTAATATTGGGCTGGTCGCTCATTCGTCGCAGTCAGCGCTATGCGCTCATTACTGAGGGAATGCTGGCGTTAGGGTTTGGCTTTTTGGCCTTAGTTATACCCTTAGCTTTTGATGCTGAGTGGATTGCAGTTGGCTGGTCGATTCAAGGCGTAGCGCTGGTTTGGTTTGGACGGCGCTCGCTGCGCGCGTGGCTCGTGATCTTTGGTCTATTATTACAGATAGCTAGTGTCGGATTGTTATTCTTATACGCCTTTTTTGGCGATGCGACCACTTTAGCTATGTCACTCTCCGCTATCGCCAGCCTTAGTGTGGTGTTTATTTTGCGAGCCAGCAATTCGCCTAATGTCTTGTTCAATGCCAACTCGCAAGCAGATGCCAATATTCTTCATACCACCAATACTATTGATAATAATAATCTAGATGACATCAATAATGAGGTAACCAAATACGCAAGTGCTCTAGGTATCAGCCCTCAAGCCGCTCGGCAGTGGCTTATGAGTATCAATCGTCAAACCACTGCCTTCAATGTGGTATGGCGCAGTCCTGCCTTTATAAGCTTTTTAACTGCTATAGCTATCGTTTGGTCGCTTTACGTTTTAATCAACGACTTTGATCTGTGGTTTGAGCATTGGCAATTAGCAACAACGACTTTGATAGCACTAGCGACTTTGCTTAGTTTGAGTATTTATTGGCTAATCAATCGTTATCGCACTTGGGCGGAGGTTCGCTATTTTAGCCACGCCTTACTGAGCTTATTTTATCTAGCGCTGGTACTGCAATTACCGCAAAAGTTTGAGTTTGACCATCAATGGAGCGCTATAAACTGGGCAGTTTTTACCGTCCTTTTGCTCGGCTGGCTAATTATCGCTCAGCTATGGCTAAAAACGTGGTATAGCAAGCTTGTCATCAATAAAGATGCTGATGCTAGTACTATTGCTGATGTTGATAATGTTAGTAATGAGACAAATACTAAAAATAATTCTTCATATCAATACGCCAGTTGGTTAGCGACTGGTATATTAGTGCTGGCGGCGGCTGTCTATTACAGTTGGTCGGACTCAGGTGGGGTGGTGACCATCGCTATCATTAGTCTGTGCTTGATTGTATTGATGCAATTTGCTGAGTGTCACTTGGCAAGCATACTGCCATGGTTTGATTGGCATAAAGCATTAGCAGGCTGTAGCGCTCTATTCGTACCACTATTGCTCATCTGGGTCGTTATTACTAACTGGTATCACGATGGTATCGTCTGGGACTTACCTTATATTCCTGTGCTAAATCTGTATGATATCGCAGTGCTGTTGGCGATGGCTTATGGTCTAAAAGTATATACCTTATCTCAAAACGACAACGCCCGACAGAATCTTACGCCGCCCAATCAAAACAAGCTCATTTCTGCAAATATACTGCTTAAAGCGATTGGTATTATTGGCTTTTGGGTGCTCTCAAGTATGCTTGTGCGTACGTTACATGCCTATGCCAGCACGCCATTATGGAACGATGGCGCTTGGAGCAATGATACTGTGCAAACCAGTTTGACGATTCTGTGGACACTGACTGCCCTTATCGCCACCTTTATGTCGAGTCGCAACGGTAAGCGCTTTTGGTGGTTTATGGGTATTGGCTTACTCGGCGTAGTGGTACTCAAGCTGGTGCTGGTCGACTTATCGCAAACGGGCGCTATTTTGCGCGTTATCTCCTTCTTAGTAGCAGGTAGCTTGATATTATTGATTGGTTATCTTGCGCCACTGCCACCTGAGCATGAAAAAGAGAGTGAAATAATGGACGATATTGAACAACAGAACAAGTGACAAGCCATAAGCAGACTTCATGGAGAAATTATAACGTGACAGCTTGGGTTCTGTAGTAAACTGGGCACCACAGCTACTCTGGACGCATTGTCTATGACTAGCAAATTATTTATTAAAAAGGCAGTAAAAGCAGATGGATAAGAAAGCAAATATTCAGTGGTTCCCAGGACATATGAATAAGGCGCGTAACGAAGTCAAAGAAGTCATGCCGCAGATGGATATCATCATCGAGGTGCTTGACGCGCGTATTCCTTATAGCAGTGAAAACCCAATGGTAGCCTCATTACGTGGCGAAAAACCTGTCATCAAGATTTTAAACAAAGCCGATTTGGCTGATCCTGAGATGACTCAAGCGTGGATGGATTATTTTGAGCAAGAAAACGGTGTCAAAGCGCTCGCCTTTGATGATAATAAAGCCGATCACGTCCATCGTATTGTTGAGCTATGCAAGCGCCTTATGCCAAATAAAGCCGAGTCAGGTCGCCAAATTAAAGCAATGATATTGGGTATTCCCAACGTTGGCAAATCCACCCTTATCAATACCCTAGCAGGGCGTGCCGTTGCCAAAACAGGTAATGAGCCTGCGGTCACTAAGTCGCAGCAGCTCATCAAACTAGATGGTGGCATTATGCTCTATGACACGCCTGGTATGCTCTGGCCAAAAGTTGAAAATGCTAATTCAGGCTATCGCTTAGCCGCTACTGGTGGTATTCGTGATACCGCCTTTGACTTCGATGATGTGGCGGGTTATACCGCAGAATATCTATTGAAGGCTTATCCTGAACTGCTAAAAACGCGCTATAAAATCGATGAATTGCCTAAAACGGATTGGGAGTTCTTTGAGATTGCAGGGCACAATCGAGGACTGCTCAAAAGAGGTGGCGTTGTAGATACCTATCGCATGTCAGAAATTCTGGTCAACGAATTACGTAGTGGTACGATAGGTCGTATCAGTCTAGAAACCCCTGAAATGCGTGAAGCGGAAGAAGCAGTCGTCGCGGAGCAACGTCTAGCCGATGAAGAGCGCAAAAAGGCAAAGTTAGAGGAAAAGCATCAGCGTAAATTGCGGGCAAGGAAGAATCGGAAGTAGGGTTAGTTTCATAATTAGGAACTTTGCATAGGGTGCGTTCCACGCACCGATAATGACGCTACAACTAACCATCGGTGCATAAAATGCACCCTAAAAAACTAAATTTAATCATCAACATGAGCTGTTATGAATTCATCGACTCCATCTGCTAAAACCATTCAGATCTATTTACCCAAAGGTAATCCGCGTGGTTTACGTTTGGCTGAGATGACTACGCGTACGGTTCGTTTGATTGAGATTCCACGTATTCATATTAGTGATTTTTTTGAAATGCCTGAGGCCAATCAAGTGGGTCTGTACTTTTTAATCGGTGAAACAGAAAGTACAGATAAGCCATTACTGTATGTTGGACAAACAGGTGATCTAAGAAGAAGATTAAGTCAGCATGATGATAAAGATTTTTGGACACGTGCTTTTGTGATGCTTTCAACTAATAATACTATGACGCAGACTCATGCGTTATATATGGAGCATAAAGCTATAGCAACTGCTATTGACGTTGGTCGTTATGACGTAAAAAATGGCAATAGCGGCAATAAACCGCATACGCCTGATCCACTAAAGGCAGATTGTGAGGAACTTTTTTATACGCTTGATGTTTTACTATCAACCTTGGGACAGCCTATTTTTGAGTCTTTAAGTAACAAGGAAAATAGTAATTTTAAAAACCAATTTTCTACCAATGTTGGTCTTTCTTTCAGTAGCAACGTTGAAACAGTCACAACTGATCTCAAGCCATTGTTATTTTATTGCAAAACAATAGATGCCGATGCACAAGGTTACTACGATGATGATGGGTTTGTAGTATTAGAAGGTTCGCTATTTCGCAAAAAGCAAATATCTTCATTGGGTAAGTGGTCAGCCCGTAAACAAGAAGAAATGGTTACAGAAGGGCTTTTGATTAATTATGATCATAAGTCTTATAGATTGACAAAAAATCATCTTTTTAAAACACCGAGTGGTGCAGGACAAATGGTCACTGGGCGCAATGCAAATGGTTGGTTAGTATGGAAAAACGAGGTAGGTGAAACCTTAGATAAAATTTATCGTCGATAAGATCACTTTATATTCTCCTTAACCAACCTCATATAAACTGATAAAGAAAGTATAAATTTCAGCAAACATCTTCTTATCGGTGCGCAGGGCGCACCTTACCTGCCAAGACCGAATCTATGACCAAAACAAAACCTAGCGAAAAATACAAATCTTCAGAAGAGAACTTTGCTCATTCTACCCAATCTCTCAACACCTTTGCCCCACGCCTACTAGCATGGTTCGCCACCAACGGTCGCCACGATTTACCTTGGCAACAGCATCAAACCGACACGCCTAACCCTTATATCGTTTGGCTATCCGAGGTTATGTTACAGCAAACCCAAGTCACCACCGTACTGCCCTACTTTGCGCGTTTTATGACTTCATTTCCGACCGTGCAGGATTTAGCCGCAGCAGAATGGGATGTGATTGCTGAGCATTGGGCGGGCATGGGTTATTATGCACGGGCGCGTAATTTGCATAAAGGCGCAAAGCAGTTGGTTGAAATTATCAATGACACTGGCGATTATCCGCAGACATTAGAAGGTTGGGAAGCGATATCTGGCGTTGGGCCATCGACCGCTGGCGCTATTGTAGCGATGGGGTTACATGGTTACGGCGTCATCTGTGATGGTAATGTCAAGCGAGTGCTGACACGCTGGGCGGCTATCGATGGCGATATTATGAAGTCGGCGACGACCAAAGAATTATGGGCACTAGCCACAAGGTTGACGCCTAAGGAAAACTCAGGGCTGTTCGCACAAGCGATGATGGATATGGGCGCAACCTTGTGTGTGCGTCGTAACCCAAACTGCGCGGCCTGTCCATTACAAGCGGATTGTCTAGCTCATGCGCAAGGTCGCGAGATGGATTATCCTGTCAAAGCTAAAAAACAGCCCAAGCCTAGCAAATTCAGTAGTGCCTTAATCATTCAAAATACCAATGGCGAGATATTATGGCTACAACGTCCCGACAACGGTATTTGGGGCGGCTTATGGAGCTTACCGTTGGCATTTATTGAAAAGATTAGCGGTAAAACGGTTGCTAAAGTAGGCCATAAAAATGTAGATGATACATCGTCAAAAGTGGCGAGCAATGTTAAAGCGTATGAGCAGGTTTACGAGACAGAATTTACTACCGCTGAGCAAATTATCAATGAATGGTTAAGTGAAAATAAGCTGGTCGCAAAGTCAGTGACTCATGATTTATTTGCCGATGCCCCTGCACCTATTAAGCATTCTTTGACTCATTTTCATTGGTATCTAACGCCACAGCAGTTAACCTTGGATGATCATCAGGCTCAAGAAATAACTAAGATATTACAAGCCGCTGAGATCAATGTGAATTGGTTAAATGCTAGTGAAGCTCAAGAGACTTTAGGATTGCCACGGGCTATGGTGAAGATTATCGAGGGCTAAAAATAAAATTCCACTCTTAACTCTCAATTTATTATGGACTACCGTAGGTTAGCGTCGAGGGATGAGACCCTGAGAGCCGTAAAAATGAAGCACTGTTTCATTAGGCTCGCAAGGAAAATTCTTTAAATAGAATTTTCTATCATAGATTGAAAATAGTTGGGTGTCGCAAGCTCCACACCAACCTACTTTAAAACCGTGAGTATTTTCAAAGATAAAGCATTTAAATCAAGACTTCGGCACTCTGAGCCGCATTAAGCCTTCTTGTTGTACAGTTGCTACCAAACGGCCATCTTGCCAAAACTGACCATGATTAAGACCCATAGCGTTGGATGTGGTATCACTCCACATGTCATATAGTAGCCATTCATTTAGATCAAAATTACGATGAAAATGCATCGAATGATCAATGCTCGCCGCTTGCAGACCGCTGGTCATAAAGCTAATACCGTGTGACATAAGACCTGTGCCAACCAGATAATAATCAGAGGAAAACGCCAGTAGTGCTTGCTGAATAGCAATCGGCTGTTTGCCCAATTCAAGAATGCGTAACCAGTTGGCTTGTTTAGGTTTCATCGGTTCTGGATGAATAGGATCACGCGATTTGATGGGCTTAATCTCGACATGGCGATGACGCATAAAACGGGCTTTTAGGGCATCTGGCACTTTGCCGACATAGTCCTCTTTGAGCTCTTGCTCAGTTGCCAAATCTTCAGGTGGCGGATAAGCTGGCATATCCTCTTGATACTCTAAACCTTCCTCCATCGAGGAGAAAGACGTAATCATCGAAAATATCACTTGCTCAACAGGCGGCTTACCACGGGCTTGCTTGTATTGAATGGCAGTGACTTGACGCGCTGATAGGCTACGACCATCACGTAAGCGACGCACTTGATAGATCACTGGCTGATCAATATCGCCACCGCGCAAAAAATAACCATGCAGGGAGTGACAAGGCTTATCTTCATCAAGCGTATGAGCTGCGGCCATTATCGCTTGCGCCAGTACTTGACCACCAAAGATACGCGCACCGACATAGTCATGGCTTTTACCTTCAAATACATCAGGGCTGACTTCGATAAGCGCTACGGTCGCCAGTAGCTCAGCGATCAATTGCGCGTGATTTGGCATAAAAATTCCTTGCGTTCAATGAATACTGCCTGCTTATACACAGATAGCATTAGCAATGATTTGATTATAACGATACTCAAAGCGATCACTATAATAGGGGTAATCAATAAATAATAACTTTTATTTTAATAACTTAACTCGTATTTTATAGCTTATCCACTATAAGTCTTGCTAGCGCTAAGCTTAGTTTTAAAGCCGGACATCTTACCCAATATTGATACGGTTAGCCAGTTATTGAATGATCAAAAGGGCAAATAAACCTGACCGTTTGGGTTTTATTTTATACTGCAAAATAGCCAAACTATAAAACGTACTAGTAACTTTAATAAAAAGCCATAGCAATAAAAAAGAGATACTTAGCTAGTATCTCTTTTTTATTTTTAGACTATTTTAAGGCTTTACTGATACCAGCACGCGGATTGAATCAGGCACTAAAGATAAAGTCGCCAGCGCCTGCTCACCTTGCAGTTGCAATTGCTCTAAGCGCTCAATCTCGGTATCTCGCACATTGGGATTGATCGTTTGCAGATGCTTGAGGCGTTTGACCTCGCGTGACCATTGCTGGCTAAAGCGAGTATTCGCCTGCTCGCCAATATCTAGCAATTGCGCACGGGCGATGGCCTCAGCTTCGTAATAGCGCTGCTCTATCACATCGCTACGCGCTTTAATGACTTGCCGCGCACGGTTTTTATCCAAGCGCTCAATGTGCGGCATGATCATATCGCTACTGATACGACTCGATAAGTCGCTTCCTTGCTCGCTAATGAATACACGGATGTTTTGCGTAGGTAGTGTCGCAGGTAGATTCAGTAACTTGGGCGCGATAGCCTCTACGCGAAAGTTCACTTCTAACATAACCATACCTTGTGGCATAGCATTACTTTTGAGCATACCGACCGTCGTATTACCAAAGGTGCTGGTACTCGCCAGCTCATAGATCGCACGCATCAATGGATGCTCATGAGTAACGAAGTCGATCTCTTCACGCTGTAGAGCCAGCTCACGCTCAAAGGTCAAGGTCATACCGTCCTCGTCGCCTAACGGCAGACCCTCAATATAGTCACTAATCTCAGTGCTATCGACAGGTGAGATGACCCACGAGCCATCACGCTGCACGCTATAATCGATATTAGCTGATGCCAAAAAACGCTCAACGAATTGCGGCAAAAGATTATTAGCATCAAAATCATGCATGGCGTTCGCGATACGTCCAGCCACTCTTGGACGACACGAGTTGTATTCTAAGAGACGGTCACGACCCATTTGCAGTTGCGACTCAAGACCTAAGCGGGTTTGCTTGGCATCCGCAATAAGATCTTGCAAAATAACTTGGTTATCAGACGTATCCGCACCTTCTATTTTTATGCCTTCTAGCAGCGGCTTTAACTCTGCAATATATTGCTCTTGTACGCTTTGCGCGGTTGGAGATATCTGGTTAAAGATATTGAGCGCACTATTGTACCAGTGATACAGACGCTCTTGCGCGGTGCCTTCAATATAAGGCACATGCAAAGTAATTTGCTCAGTCTGTCCGATACGATCTAAGCGACCGATACGCTGCTCTAGAGTATCTGGATTGGCAGGTAGATCCCAAAGTATCAACTGGCTGGCAAACTGAAAATTACGACCTTCCGAGCCAATCTCCGAGCACAGTAATATCTGCGCGCCCTCAGTATCAGCAAAGTAGGCCGATGCTTGATCACGCTCAAGTAGCGTCATCTGTTCAGTAAAGATCGCAGTCTTAATGCCAGCATGTAGACGTAATATCGCCTCCAGGCTCTCAACGGTCGCACCACTACGCGCTATGAGTAGCACCTTTTTCTGACGCAGTTCGCCCTTTAGAATATCAATCAACCACGGGACGCGTGGCTCATCCTCAAGCCAGCTACCATCGGGTTGGTTTTCTTCACCCCATAACTGCTCGCGCAACTTGCCAACGGTCTGATAGCTGCCTATCCAAGTATCTGGCAGTGGTAGCGGATGTGCTCGGCTTGTACGCCCATAAAAGCCTTTAACGCTCTCACGAGTATTACGGAATAACACTCGGCCCGTACCATGGCGATCCAGCAATTCATTGAGCGCATAAGTGCGCAGTTTCTCGTCTTCATTGATCGCCGCTAGCTCATCGTCACTAACCTCAAGCAGGTGGGTCAACGCGGCTATTTGATTAACGCTTAACGGCTCATCTTCTATTAAGGTACTCGCTACCAAAGCCGTCTGAGCAAAAGCCTCTTGACCATCGATAAACTCTTCTAAGTCATCGAATCGATCGGCATCGAGCAGGCGCAAACGAGCAAAGTGGCTCTCAACCCCAAGCTGTTCGGGCGTCGCTGTTAGCAATAATACACCCGCCGTTTCTTCCGCAAAATCAGCAACTAAATCATATTTCTCATTACCGCCTGAAGCCTCATTCCAATGCAGATGATGCGCTTCATCAACGACTAACAGATCAAAACCTGCCTCCATCGCTTGATCGTACAGATCATGATGATCAAGCAACAAGTCCATACCTGCGATAATACACTGCTCGGTTGCAAAGACGTTTTGCTCAGGATCATGCTCTTTAATCGCGGCGGTGCGCACTAGATCAAACAGCGCAAAGTTGAGATTAAAGCGTCGACGTAGCTCGATCATCCACTGATACTGCAAGCTATCAGGTACTAAGATCAGCACCCGCTCAGCTTTACCTGTGAGGAGCTGCTGATGAATGATCAAACCTGCTTCGATAGTTTTGCCAAGGCCGACCTCATCCGCGAGTAATACGCGTGGCGCGATACGTTTGCCGACTTCATGAGCGATATACAGCTGATGCTCAATAATATCAACACGCGCGCCCATAAAACCCTTGAGCGGATGTCCTGCCAGCGCGGTTTGCATACGCAAAATATCTTGGCGCAAATCATACCAGTCGCTGCGCTCAATACGTCCTGCCAGCAAGCGCTCAAGCGGCTTTGCTAGGGTAATATTAGCGGCAAGACGGGTCTCCATGATAGGCTTTATAGCAGTGCCTTGCTCATCATCTTCGACACTATATTTGAGCACACCCATCACCTCATCAACATCAGTGACGGTATAATTGTAACCTTGTTGATCACAGATACTATCGCCAACTTTGAATATGACTCGTGATAAAGGCGCGGACATCTTGGCGTAGACGCGCATCTCTTCGCTCTGTGGAAATAAGATATGTACACAGCGATCATCGACATCGATGACCACACCTAAGCCAAGTTCAGACTCAGTATCAGATAAATAACGTTGACCAACGGCGAATTCGGAGCTGTGCAGAGAGGCGGCAGTAATAGTCATAGGGCAGTGTCTTTTTGTACTCAGTTAAGAAGAAGATAAGTCGTAATAATGATACGTCTGGGCTATTTATGTTTAGTAAGCGCAAAACCAATCAGTGCAAAGTTAATCAGCGCAAAAGCCGAACCATTATATAACGTTAGCGGTTAGATGAGTGCGTTATTCTCACTTTTCAAGAGACTATCTATTTACCAAGTTCTGAGCGCCATTAAGTCTAAATGCTATCAAATTATAAGTGCTATCGAATTATAAGTGCTGTTAAATGATAAGTGTAATAGTCAGCGGTTCTCGTTCGTGCCTTCTTATGCTACATTGACTACAAAACTCACAACACTGTTTATAGCATGAGCTGATGTTTACCGAAAATAAATATTTAAGGAATAACCATGAAAGCTGTATTTTTAGATAGAGGAACATTTTCTCAAGACTTAGACTTACCAGTACCAGCGGGTATCACTGATTACGTCACTTATGAAGATACTGAACATAGCGACGAGATTATCATCGAGCGCTGTAGTGATGCCGATATTATTATCACTAATAAAGTTAAGATCAGCGCAGCAGCGATTGCCAAGCTGCCCAAGCTGAAGCTCATCCAGCTAACGGCTACAGGTATGAATAATGTCGATCAAGATGCCTGCAAAACCCATAATGTCACCCTATTAAATGTTGCAGGCTATGCAGTCAAGAGCGTACCTGAACATACCTTTATGCTCATGCTTAATGCGATGCGTGCAGGTGTCTATTATCATAACAAAGTCATCGACGGCTCATGGCAAGACAATGGCAACTGGTGTCTGCTCGATGTACCCCTGATAGATCTAGAGGATAAAACCTTAGGTATTATCGGTGTGGGTACTATCGGTAAACGCGTCACCGACATTGCCCGTGCTTTTGGCATGACAGTATTATGGGCGGAACACCAAGGTCGCGAGCCGCGCAACGGCGACTATACGGCATTCGACGAAGTGCTTGCGAGCTCAGATGTCATTAGCTTGCATTGCCCATTAACTGAGCAAACTGAACATTTAATTAATAAAGAAACGCTTGCCAAAATGCACAAGCAGCCCTTGATCATTAATGTCGCACGCGGCGGTATCGTTGATTCGCAAGCGCTAACCGATGCCATCAACAGTGAGCAAATTATCGGTTATGGTAGTGATGTTTTTGAACAAGAGCCAATCGCTGCTGACGATCCGCTGCACAGCCTTAGCAAGCATCCACGGGTGATATTTAGCCCGCATAACGCTTGGGGCAGCGAAAGTGCGCAAATAACCTTATGGAATATTTTAAGCAAGCAAGTGGCTGAGTTTATTGAGAATAGCTAACGTATTAAAGTCAGTTATCGCAATGTGCTATCGACATGACTTTTAGTGTGCTTTTCGCAAACGGTACAGAGGCTGCAAAAATTGTGTCAATAGCACTGATGGTATTTTTCTAGCGACTAAAGCTGAGCCACTTGTCCTTTATCCGTCGATGTTTGAGTATGATACGATCACTTAAGTAATTGCTAGTGACTTTCCATGGATAGCGGTCGCCTTGCTTGGGTAGCTCATCTTTAGCGCGGCTAATATAGCCTGCTGATAGTGAACCCATGATCGTATCTGCTTGGCGCTGCACATTTTCGCCCTCAATCTCAACTTGCGGCACAGCTGTATAATAGCGATGCTTTTTCATATGATTCAATAGCCTTATCAAGTAGCTACAGGCCAGATCGACTTTGAGCGTCCATGAGGCATTGGTATAACCAAAGATAACCGCCATATTAGGAATACCCTCAACCAACACCGCTTTGTAAGTCATACGTGTGCCAATAGTAGTCGCTATCCCATCGACATATACCTTTGCTCCGCCCAGCATTTGTAATTTCAGCCCCGTTGCCGTAACGATAATATCAGCATCAAGGTGTTGACCTGAGTGCAGCTGAATACCTGTCTGGGTAAAGTGGCTGATCTGGTCAGTGACTACTTCTGCCCGCTCGCCATGCAAGGCTAGAAATAAGTCACTATCAGGTATAGCGCACAGGCGCTCATCCCAAGGATTATAATCGGGTAAAAAGTGCTTAACATCCACTCCGCTACCCTTCAGATCTTGTTTGGCCCAATGCTTGAGTAGACCACGCATCACCTTTGGCGCATGTACAGCTAATTGATAGACGCCTTGTTGTCTAAGCATATTGCGTACGCGTAGCAAAGTATAAGCTTGCTGCTCAGATAATGGTGAATATTTGGCAGACAACCATGTCAGCGCAGCGTCATCACCTGCAACGCTGGCGACATAAGTCGGTCTACGTTGTAGCATCGTTACATGGCGCGCGCACTGCTCGGCATCTTTATCGACTAGCGCTGGCAATAAAGTCATCGCTGTTGCGCCACTGCCGATAATCACCATCTTTTTATCGTTATAATCTACATCTTGCCAAAGCTGGGGATGCACGATTTGCCCTGCAAAGTCCTCTTCACCTTCAAAGTGCGGTCGATAGCCTGCTTCGTAATCATAATAGCCTGTCGCGCCAACCACAAAGTTTGCTGATAAAGTAAACATCTCGCCGCTATTATGATTTTTTACGGTCGCCGTCCATAGCTGTTGGCTAGTTGACCATGACAATTGCTGGACTTCATGACGATAGCGAATGTGCTGGATAACCTTGTACTCGCGGGCAGTATCGGTGATATAACTCTTGATGTCGCTGCCGCTGGCGAGCATTCTGACATTGACCCAAGGGCGAAAGCTGTAACCAAAAGTGAGCGCGTCTGAGTCTGAACGAATCCCTGGATAATTAAATAAATCCCAAGTACCGCCTAGGTCTGCGCGTTTCTCTAATACCACAAAACGCTGAGTTAAGGACTGCTTTCTATTCTGTTTTTTTGGCCTATAGCGCTTTTGTTTAGTGGAACTTTTACGATCAAAAAGATTATTACCAAAATAGCTTTGCTGCTTACTTTGTTGTAAATGGCAGGCCATACCGATGCCAGCGACACCTGCGCCAATAACCAACACTTCATAATCTGCGCGCGCCGTTGATGGCGACTGACTATTTGCAAATCGGCTACTGACGCCATTTTTAATAGCTTGTTTGGCTGTGCTAATATCGAGCATAATATTATCCTTGTATAACTTATCACTATCTTATTATGAATAAGCTAGTAGTTTATTGAGAATACTCGACTCTATAGTTCACATCTGTACACCGCTACCTTGTCATGCCCCTAACAATATAAAAGTGCAGCGTTTAAAAGCTTAGCCATTCAAAAATTTTAGCGTTTGTAACCACTTAACGCCTATTCATTCAAAAAGGACACGGACTTTGCCAATCCATCCAAGCACCAAGCACAGGATGCTTAAGGCGCAATTGCTGCGCGTGCAAGTTCAGTCTTGGTGCGATAGTCAAGGCGGCATCCTCAGCATAGATAGGGTCACCAATGATCACATGACCGGCATGCACCATATGCACCCGCAGCTGATGGCTACGACCCGTCACTGGCTGCAGCGCAACCCTAGTCACCGTTTGCCCCGCACAGTCCTCAAAACCTAGTATTTCATATTTAGTCAGCGCATTTTTATGCCAGTCGAGATCCACCACATGACGCGGTTTAGTCGTAGGCTCGTAGCGTACAGGGATAGATATTTTACCTCTTGCACCGACAGCTTCCCACTCGCCGAATACTCGCGCTTGATAAGTTTTTTGCGGCAAGCGCTCAATAAATTGCTTACTGATATGGGTTTGCGCAGCAGCATTTTTGGCAAATATTAGTAGCCCTGAGGTATCCATATCCAAACGATGAATCAATTTGACCTGTGGATTGACGCGCTCAAGCCTAGCGAGTAAGCTCACTTTAAGCGTCTTACCATCGACACTAAGCAGACCTGCTGGCTTATCAATCAGCCAAATATCATCATCTTCATAGACAGTCACTTGCTCTGCAAAATCTCTAAAAAATCGAGCATCCTGTTGAGCTTCTTGTAGATTAAGAGCGGTTGTAGTGTCGTCATTGTAGAGCATAAAATTACTACTTATATAGGGCAAGTTAAAGTTGTTTGAATACTTACAATTTACTCAACAGTAAACTATAAGTACTTGAGGAAGTTAAGTGTTGTTTGATATGTTAATTTGAGTGTCGATTTATTGTATTAATAGTAATGGTTAGCTATTTCAACCAGCTATGTACTACCAAGCATGCTAGTATAACGGCATATTTTTATTCATCCTTAATTTTCTTTAATCGGGCTTTAACTGCTTAATATTAATGCCTGGATTAAAGAAATCATAAAAAAGAGAGAAAATTATGTCAGATCTTATCGTAAATACTACTGATGACAACTTTGATCAAGATGTCTTGCAAGCAGATGTTCCTGTTTTGGTTGATTTTTGGGCAACGTGGTGTGGCCCATGTAAATCTATTGCGCCTATCTTAGAAGATTTAGCGAGCGAGTACGAAGGTAAAGTCAAAATCGTCAAAGTCGATGTCGATAGCAACCCACAAGCGGCGAGCCGTTTTGGTATTCGTAACATTCCTACTTTGTTTGTCTTCAAAAACGGCGAAAAAGTAGATTCTGTTATGGGTCTACAACCAAAGTCTGAGCTGGCTAAAGTATTAGACAAACATATCTAAGCGTTTTGCACTAATCAGACTTGATCAACACTAACCTGATCGAGAATAAAAAAAGCCGTTATCTCATCCAGATAACGGCTTTTTGCTACCGTTTGAGCTAAAAAAATCAATTATCCAATTTTTTTAGCAAAAATAATTGACAAGGCTATCTTGAAAACCGTATAGTCGTGTCTCAAGAAAAATCTAATATATGTTATAAGCGTCCTGTCGCTGGTTACCTTGTGTTTATTATCATTGAATACAAATATAATTATTAGATACCGTAACTAGCTATCATTACTAAATATTGTAACTAGTCGTCATTACTGAATAAATAAATAACTACGATAATAAGTATTAAATACTTATCATATCCCTTTATGTGGCCTTTCTTATCGTCATCATTTCTTTGCTCTTTTTAATAGTGCAAGTAATGACTCAATGTATAAAATCTGGTTCTACCTAAAGATCAACTTTGTGCACACCTCCTATTATCATACTAATGTTGTCCCAAACAATGTCATAGGTTGTGCTTTCAATGGCCTCTCGCGCCTGATCACCTGCTAACGACTTATCTATGAATTTAACTGAATTAAAGAAAAAATCAATCGCTGAGCTATTGACCATTGCCAAAGAGATGGGTCTTGACAATATGGCGCGTAGCCGTAAGCAAGACATCATATTTGCTATTCTAAAAACTCACGCCCGTAACGGTGAAGCCATTTATGGTGATGGCGTATTAGAAGTACTCCCTGATGGCTTTGGCTTTTTGCGCTCATCTGAAGGCTCATATTTGGCAGGTCCTGATGATATCTATGTCAGCCCAAGTCAGATTCGCCGTTTTAGTCTTAAGACAGGTGATAGCATCGCGGGCACTATTCGCCCGCCAAAAGATTCTGAGCGTTATTTTGCGTTGCTCAAAGTGGGTGAGATCAACTTTGATACTCCAGATCGCTCGCGTCACAAGCTTATCTTTGAGAATTTGACCCCATTATTTCCCACTGAGCATCTTAAGCTTGAATCTGGTAACGGTACTAGTGAAGATCTAACCGGTCGAATCATTGATTTAATCGCACCTATCGGTAAAGGTCAGCGCTCGATCATTGTTGCGCCGCCTAAAGCGGGTAAGACCGTCCTCTTGCAGACCATCGCTCAAGCCATTACCCGCAACAACCCTGAGTGTTATTTGATCGTGCTCTTGATTGATGAGCGCCCAGAAGAAGTTACTGAGATGGTGCGTACCGTTCGTGGTGAAGTCGTCGCTTCAACGTTTGATGAGCCGCCGCAGCGCCATGTACAAGTCGCTGAAATGGTCATTGAAAAGGCCAAACGTCTTGTTGAGCATAAGCAAGACGTGGTTATTTTGCTCGACTCTATTACTCGTCTGGCTCGTGCTTATAACACGGTCATCCCATCATCAGGCAAAGTACTGACAGGTGGTCTTGACGCCAATGCGCTTGAGCGGCCAAAACGCTTTTTTGGTGCCGCACGTAATGTCGAGGAAGGAGGCAGCCTGACTATTATTGCCAGCGCTTTGATTGACACGGGTAGTAAAATGGATAGTGTAATCTTTGAAGAATTTAAGGGGACTGGTAACCAAGAGATTACTCTTGAGCGTGATTTGGCAGAAAAGCGCGTCTTTCCAGCGATCAATATCAAACGATCAGGTACTCGTCGCGAAGAGCGTTTGCTCAGTGAAGACAAGTTACGCAAAGTTTGGATCCTGCGCAAGCTATTGCAGCCGATGGATGGCGTACAAGCGACTGAATTCTTGTTGGATCGTCTAAAAGAGGCGAAAACGAATGATGAGTTCTTTGAGCAAATGAAGCGCAAATCACAGAACTAATTCCTTTACACTTGACTTAACCTATATCTAAGACTGCATTATTGCAGTCTTTTTTATTAAAACGATTTTTATGACACCATAGAATCAATTAGCGTATTATCAATACAAATACAAGATGAATAAGTGAATACCCTACTGACGTCACAGTAGGGAAACATCGTTAACAGTCTATTTGCAAAGCTTAGCGTTTCTACTACGACCAGATGCATATATAAAGGCTACTATAAGCGCTAAGAAGATACTCGCATGCTCAATATGTGATACTCTAAATTAAATATTTGACAAAACTTATAGGTGATAATATGAAATTAGCTCAATCTATCGCAATGGCAACCATTGCAAGCTCAGCTTTAATCATGACGGGTTGTAACTCTACTGGTGGTTATAATAGTGGCGTAAGTAATACGACTAAAGCAGCTACTGCTGGTGCTGTTGCTGGTGCTTTGATTAAAAGTGGTGGCGATAGTAAAGATATCGCTCGTGGCGCGTTAGGTGGTGCTGCTATTGGTGGTGCTGGTGGTTACATCTATGACAAAACCAAGAACTAATCTTTAATCCTCATAAAAAATAACCCCGCTATCAATATAGCGGGGTTATTTTTTATAAGATTTTTATTGTATAGACGACAGCTAAGCTCGAAAAAACTAGCGCTAACTTATTTATCGAGTATCAGTAAAGATAACTACAGCGCACCACTAAACGTATCACAGGATTGAATATCACCGCTATCAAGCCCTCGGCTAAACCACTGCACCCGTTGCTGACTGGTGCCATGAGTGAAATTGTCAGGCACAACTGCTCCGCCACCCGCTTGCGCTAGACGATCATCACCGATTTGACCTGCCGCATTAATAGCTTCATCGATATCCCCTGCTTCCAAGAACTGCACTCGCTCCTGATTACGATTCGCCCAAACCCCAGCAAAACAATCTGCTTGTAGCTCTTGCAATACCGATAGCTTATTCGCTTGCGCACGAGTCACTTGCCGACTAGCTTCAGCCACCTGCTGACTAATACCTAGTAAAGTCTGTACATGATGACCGACTTCGTGCGAGATCACATAAGCCTGCGCAAAATCCCCTGCTTTACCGCTATTTTCTTGATCGCCTGAGCCTTGCTGATCACCACTAATGCCCAAGTTGCGACGCATCTCTACAAAAAAGGAAGTATCAAGATAAACGGTTTGATCACCAGGACAATAAAAGGGTCCTGTTGCAGAGGTTGCACTGCCACAAGCTGAATTGACTTGACCATCAAACAAGATCAGTTCAGGCTCTTTATAAGTCTGCCCACCCTCTTGAAATATTTGACCCCATACCGCTTCGGTATCAGCCAATACTACTTTTACGAACTGCGTATCACGATCATCGCTAGTTGCAGGCTCAGTGGAAGTGTTACTACCGCCACCAGCAACGACTTGCCCTGTCTGTAGCGCTGTCATCGGGTTGATGCCAAATACTAGCCACAGAATGCCTGCAATGATAATGCCACCGATACCACCACCTATCATCTTACCGCCACCACGACTGGTGCGAACGTTAGAGCTACCCCTTCTACCTTGCCATTTCATAATATTACCCTCTAATGTTGCTACTATATGTTGAGTATAGTTATAACTCTATTTTAAATCAGTTCTCAATTTATAAATCAAAGTACAAGTTAGCTATATAACTAACTAATTTTACTGGATTATACTTATATTAGTTGATAAAACTGTAATAAATTTCGACCTATCTACAGTTAGTACAATTCAGTTACATTTATACTGTTAATTTTTAATATAAAGTCTTTTCATTTTCATAAAAAACATATAGAATGCGTGCAAGCTGAGTAGCTGTGACTAAGAGTAGTTGATCTTCAAAATAAATTGAAGGCTCAACCTTTAGTTATGTCTACTTATCATTTCATTTTTTGGAGAATATTATGGATATTAAACTACTTGCACTTGCTGGTATCATGGCTGCTTCTATGGGCTTAACAGCTTGTGATAGCAATACTGAAAACGCTGCTGAAGATTTATCTGACGCACAAGAAGAAGTACAAGACGCGCAAGAAGAATTAGCTGAAGGCTCAGCTGACGGTGAAGCTGTAGATCCTGCTGCTGCTGAAGCTGCTATGGCTGCTGAAGCTGATATTGCTGACGCACAAGTTGCTACTGCAACTGACGAGATGGATGCTGAAGTTCCTATGGACGGCACTACTACTAGCGTAGATATGGCTAGCAATACTGAAGCCGCTAACGCAGCTGACGAAGTTGTAGTTGTTGAGCCTGCTCAATAAGTTACTACTTATAAAAGTTTTATAAAAAAGAGAGCTTACGCTCTCTTTTTTTATGCCTGATATTCATGAGTACTGCCTAGGGTCTGTTGAACATTCATAAATGAGCACTGCTGATAGCTAAAATAGGTCTATTCTAGGTAAAAATCGCAGGTAATGCAGATGCCTTGGCTAGATTTTTACAACGAATAAAGCGATTTTAGCATCAGCCTGCAAGGACAGAACTCTTTTTTGTCGATTCGTCATCAAAAAGATCCGATTAGAATGCTAAACTAGATATTTTTAATCTAGAATCGCCTAAAAAATAGTCTCTGTCAGTGCCATGATCGAATGTTCAACAGACCCTAATACCTATATCGAACTCAACTCACGCATTAGATTATTTGCTGATTCAGCATTCAATAGGTACGGGTTGAAATTGACTGTGGTCGAATATTTGAGATAAACGGCAGCATTTTGCTCGGTTGGCGAGGCATAGTTCATTGACCATTTCGCCCATTCACGATGTTTTATCTCGCGGGTTTCTAGTAGCTGTAAATCATAATGGCGCTGATCAGCAATCAGTCCATACAGCAATCTATTGATCTGTGCTCTTGGCCCCTCAATAGTCTGCAAAAAATAATCTTTATTGAAAGTAAGCATGCCCGTTATACCATTGGCAGCATTATTTTCTTGAGCTTGTTTGAGGATTTCATTAAAGTCTTCGGCAGATACATCGGAGTTTGCGCGACTGACGTAAGTCATACTTATTAAGATATGGGCATCGATATTATTTTGGCTCATGCTTTATCTCTTATATAAATGCTGTTTTATATAGTATATCTAAGTATACCAATACGGTAGAGTCCAACTATCAATTTAAGGTCTCATAAAACTTTTGTATACCATTAGCCAAATTATCATTAGCAGAGCTTTGCATATGTTGTACTAAGGCTTGCAGTTGTAAAATATTATCGCATTTTTCTAAACTGAGCATATACACCCAAGCTTCTTGACCTGGTGCTTTTTGCTCAATGTAAGCAGCTAACTCTGCTCTTTTACTTTCAAAACCGGCATTAAAATTTTTATCATAATAATGCTTTTCATCGTCTGCTAACTCTTTAGATTCTGTCTCAGTCTCAAAGCCTGCCGCTACATTTGCTTCTATATTCTGCGTGCGTTGCGCATCCTCCTCTAAGAGTGTCGCTGTTTCAGATGCTGCGAGTAAGCTTGTCTCTGTAGGCTCACCTTGATCACTGGACGCAACCTCTATATATTGCAAATCTTGCAATAGCTCAAAAAGTACGGCTACTCCGCCCGACTCGGCAAATATCTCACTGCTATCCAAAGACTTAAGATAGCTGTCATAGTGACTTTCCCCGTCAATTAAAAACAGCAAAGTTCGAGCCTGACGTGGCAATATATCTAATTCTTTATTTTTGATCTTTTCACGTCCTAGAGCACTTTTTTGAAATACTTGGCTATTATTCATTTGTGGACCCAATTCGGCTAGTTAGTTCGATACTTCTTAACTATTTGTCTAACATAGTTTTAATACTAAAGTATTGAAACTACTTTTCATAGAGGTTTTGATAGCTTCATAAAAAACGAGGCGTTAAGCTTTAATATATAGCTTAACACCTCGTTAGTTTTTATTACTTTTTTTATAATAGCAATCTTATAGACTAGCAGTAATAGCTACTCATCAAGCAAACGCTCGTCTACCTTTTGACGGAATTTTTGTCCTGTCTTAAAAGTAACCACGCGACGAGCGGATACTGCAACCGCTTCGCCCGTTTTAGGATTGCGACCTGGACGACTGTTTTTGTCCTTGAGCTCAAAGTTACCAAAACCCGAAAGCTTGACCTCTTTACCTTTGATTAAACTCTCTGATAATTCCTCAAAAAAATTCTCTACCAAGCAACGTCCTTCTTGACGAGTGATGTTCAGACGGCTCATCAAATGCTCGATCATATCGGATTTGGTTAAAGTGCTCACAGTACGACTCCTATGCTGTTTTGCTATAGTGTGGCTAATATCTGCTATAACTAATTTATGTGAGTAAGCTGGCGTATTATTAAATACAGTTTGGCTATTATAAATGATTTTTGCCTAGTTTTTAATAAAAGATGCAATAAAACCTTTTATTAATAACAAGTTACTGTTATCACTTAGCGCCTTTATGATTTTATCCTGTAACAGATAAGACTTTTATAACGCTAAAGCTAATGATAAATTTGCTAAAATCAACTTTAGCTATCGCGCAATTGTGCATTATGTTTTGAGTTTAAAGCTGTCACTACTTTATCAGTAGCGGCTTTGATTGATTCATCAGATAAAGTTTGCGTAGGGTCCTGCCACGTCAAAGCAAAGGCTAATGAACGTTGGCCTTCTGGTACCTTGTCGCCCTGATATACATCAAACAGCCACATATCTTTTAGTAGTTCGCCTGCCACGCTACGTATCGTAGCTTGCAAGGCTTGCACACTAATATCACTATTGACTAAGATTGCGATATCACGGCGAACCTGTGGGAATTTGCTCGGCGTCGCAATCAGCTGCTGTTCGCGTGCCAACGCCAATAATGGTGCTAAGGCCAATTGTGCTACCCAAGTCACTGGTAGATCCAGCTGCTTTGCGGTATTAGGGTGTAGCTGCCCAAGCCAGCCAATATAATGATCATCTATGTAGAGCTTCGCGCCCTGCCCTGGGTGTAAAAAGTCTAAATCACTACGCTCATAGCAGATGCGAGCGCTATCTGTCTGCACTGGTAGCAGCTGCTCAATATCGTGTTTTAGATCATAGAAGTCGGTAGCACGGTTTTGATAAGCTTGCTCATCCCAAACATTGCCAACAGCAACCAGAGCGATACTAGGCGTCTGCACTAACTCGCTGATGTTTTGCCCAACAAAGCTTAAACCCGTCTCAAAGAATCGAATACGAGACTGCTGACGATTAAGGTTGTATTGCACACAAGGTAGCAAGCTTGATAAAAGCGTACGACGCATCACCGCTAGATCACTGGAGATCGGATTAGCGAGTGGTAATACTGCCCCTAACGCTTCATCATCTATCATAGCTTCTAATTTAGCATCGCTAAAACTAAAGCTAATCGCTTCCATATAACCAATATCGACTAACGCCAATTTCATCTCATGGGTCAAATCTGCCATATCGTCATAGTTCATGCTGACTTGTAGATGAGGTAGCACGCTAGGTATATTGTCATAGCCATAGATACGCGCCAACTCTTCGATTAGATCTTCGCTTATACTCATATCAAAACGATACGATGGCGGCGTGCAGATCAGCGTATTATCTTGCTGCGCCACTGCAAATCCTAATTGCGTCAAGATACGCACCATAGTATCTACTGCAATCTCAATACCTAGCACCTCTGCTACTTTGGTAATAGGTAAGATAATAGCCTTGCGCGCAGGCAACTGATCGAGTTGCTCAACTGTTACAATTTTGCCAGCTTTACCAGCTGCAATAGTTGTAATTAAATCAGTAGCGCGTGCTAGCGCTAAAGCTGGCAACTCAAAGTCAACCCCACGCTCAAAACGCTGCGAGGCATCGGTATGCAGACCAAAGCGGCGCGCGCGTGCGGCGATAGCAAGCGGACTAAAAAAAGCGCTCTCAAGCACAATATTAGTCGTGCTATCAGTGACACTACTGCGTTTGCCACCCATGATACCTGCTAGTGCTAACACCCCTTCATCATCAGCAATCACCAGCTCATCACCATATAAGGTCACAGTCTGATCATTGAGTAAGGTAAGGCTCTCTTGAGACTCAGCCAAACGCACTATTATGCTACCTTTGATCGTATCGGCATCAAAAGCATGCAAGGGCTGACCCAATTCCATCAGCACATAGTTGGTCACATCGACTAAAAAATTATGGCTACGTAGGCCCGACTGCACTAGTCTATCCGCCAGCCATTTTGGGGTAGCTATACTACGATCGATATCGCTAATAGCCTGCAATAAGTAGCGTGGGCATTGCTCTATAGCATCAATAACGACAGTAGGTGTAGCAAAGCTACTGTTAGCGGCATCATCATTGGCCATAGTAATCTCTGGCGGTTGCATAGTCATACTATTGGTGACTGCAATCTCACGCGCGATACCACGGACGCTAAAGCAGTCGCCACGATTAGGGGTGATTGAGATATCAAGTATTTGGTTATCTAAGCCTAAATACTCGCGGATATCTGTACCAACAGGAGCGTCGCTAGGCAGTGCTAATAGACCATCAATATCGTCTACTAGGTCAATCTCAGAGGCGCCGCAAAGCATACCATTTGAGGCGACGCCGCGCAGCTCGCTGGCTTTGATATGAAAACCCGCTTTACCATTACTGCCATCGCTGGTAGGCAATACTGCACCGATAGTGGCGACAGGCGCTTTCATACCAACCGCTACATTTGGAGCACCACAAACGATTTGAAGAAGCTCATCTCCTCCAACATTCACTTGCGTTACTCTCAGCTTATCAGCATCAGGGTGTTGCTCGACGCTGATGACTTCACCGACGACAACGCCGTTAAAGGCACGAGCAACCGCATAACGATCATCAATCTCTAGTCCAGCCATCGTTAATTGTTCGGCCAACTGCTCACTGGTATTAGTAGGGTTCACCCATTGACGTAGCCACTGTTCGCTAATTTTCATAAGTATCTCGGATCAGAATTTTAGAATAAAGGTAGACGTATTAATATCAAAAACGAAAATCTAGCCAAACTGCTTTAAAAAACGCACGTCGTTTTGGAAGAATAAACGCAAGTCATCTATACCGTAATACAGCATCGCAAAGCGTTCAATACCCATACCAAAGGCAAAGCCTGTATATTTTTCTGCGTCAATACCACAGTTGGTTAGCACTTGTGGGTGCACCATGCCGCAACCCATCACCTCTAACCACTTACCATTGTCATCTAAGATATCAACCTCAGCGGATGGCTCAGTGAATGGGAAGAAAGACGGACGGAAACGAACGGTCAACTCTTTGGCGAAGAACGCTTCTAGAAACTCACTAATCAAACCTTTTAATTCAGCAAAGGTGCTCGACTCGGTTACCATCAAGCCTTCTAACTGATGAAACATTGGCGAATGAGTCTGGTCTGAATCATTACGATACACGCGACCTGGGCAGATAATGCGAATCGGCGGAGCGCTTTGCTCCATAGTCCGTATCTGTACAGGACTGGTGTGCGTACGTAGTAGATAATGCGCATCAAAATAAAAAGTATCGTGCATCGCGCGCGCAGGATGATGCGAGGGAATATTTAGCGCTTCAAAATTATAATAGTCGCTCTCAACCTCAGGACCTGTCGCTACGTTAAAACCCGCCTGTACAAAAAACTGCTGCATACGCTGAGTGATCATAGTGACAGGATGCAAATGACCTTTCGCACTACCGCGTGCAGGCAAGGTGATATCAATGCTCTCGCTGGCAAGCTTAGCGTTTAGCGCTTGAGTCTCTAACTGTTGCTGCTGCTCAGTTAATGCTTCTTGGATACTAGTGCGGGCCCCGTGCAACCAGCCGCCATAAGTCTTTTTGTCGTCAGCGCCAAGCTTACCCATCTGCTTTGAGAAGCCCGTTAATAGGCTCTTTTTACCCGTAAACTGCACACGCAGCTCTTGTAATGCGGGCACATCATCTGCTTGATTGATAAGCATTTGGGCTTGACTTGCAAACTCGATTAGCTGAGATTCATTAAGCTCATTGAGCTCTAGTGGTAGAGTCGGTAATGCCGACAAATCGGTAGCAACAGGGGTAGTCATAAGACGCATTATTCCTGATTTAAACAACGTATTGAGGATTTGAGTGAATATGGCAAATTATCTACTTAGAAATAATTTGAATATTCAAACAATAACTATAAAAAAAGCCACCGACTAGCGGTAGCTTTTATTAATAGTAGAGTATTAATCAATATCAATCTCGTCTTTAACACTCATCAACGGAGCATCAAAAAAGATTAATATTTATGCCAGTTCCGCTTTTGCTTTTTCAACGAGTGCAGTGAAAGTCGCTGCATCATGCATAGCGATGTCAGCAAGTACGCGACGATCGATATCGATGTTAGCCAATTTCATGCCATTGATAAAGCGGCTATAGCTTAAACCGTTTAAGCGTGCACCAGCATTGATACGTGCAATCCAAAGACGACGGAAAGTACGTTTTTTGTTGCGACGGTCACGATAAGCATATTGACCAGCTTTAGTAACTGCCTGTACTGCTACGCGATAAACACGTGAGCGAGCACCATAATAACCTTTAGCGCGTTTTAAGATTTTTTTGTGACGGCGATTTGCCTGTACACCACGTTTTACACGGGCCATAATTTACTCCAAGATTCTTTAAATACAGTAAGCGATATTAATTGCTGTTAGGCGATAGATTGCAAAGTCAGATAACTTTTGTACTACTACTTTTATATTAGATAAAAATGATAATAGCCCAAAAGTGACTTTAGTCAATTAGATGTATGGGCACATACGACGAACTGCTGCTTCGTCAGACTTGTCCACCATCTTAAGACCACGCAACTGGCGAATACGCTTAGCTGATTTCTTGGTCAAAATGTGGCTCTTAAATGCTTGCTTACGCTTGAAGCCATTTGCTGTTTTTTTGAAGCGTTTAGCTGCACCGCTTCTAGTTTTCATCTTATTTTTCATGATGAGTTGCCTCTTTTTCTGTGTTAGAACCTGGTCGTCAAATAGTTGATTAAGTTAGTAATTATATCGATAACTACCAAACCTCTATTTGCCTCGAGGTGGGAGGCGCTATTTTAGCAGAAGTGTTGTGATTTTGCCACCGCTAGTTTTGAATTTTATACCTGCGCCAACGATATGCACATTTAGTATTAGTTTTGTTTAATGAGGCGCTGCTCCGGTCTCGCTTTCAGTTGGTTTTCACAGTATCATCGTTATATAAACCACCCCTATTTCATAATTCTTATAAGATTATTTTTATGACTTCCTCTATTCTCGCTACTCCTGATTGGCTCACTACTATCACTTTTAATCAAGACGGTTTAATTCCTGCCATTGCCCAAGATCACGCGTCAGGGCGCATTCTGATGATGGCATGGATGAATGCCGAGGCACTACAATTGACCGCGCAGACTCAGACTGCTGTTTATTATTCACGCTCGCGAGCTAAGCTTTGGCATAAGGGAGAGACCTCTGGACACACACAACAAGTTCATGATATTCGCTTAGACTGCGACGCTGATGTGATCGTGCTTAGCGTGACTCAAATAGGTGGTATCGCCTGTCATACGGGTCGTGAGTCCTGTTTTTATCAGCGCCTAGATCTATCAGGGTCTACGCCAAAATGGCAAACGGTTGATGCGGTCTTAAAAGATCCCAGCGACATTTATGGTAGTAAGGATGATGCCGACGATAATAAAAGCACTATTGGACAATCTGTAGATAATAAAACGGTAGATGATAAAACCAAAGCGCTTATCAATCGCTCAGTCCTTCAACAGCTCGATACCGTTTTGGCTGAACGCAAACAAGCCGATAGCGATAGCTCTTATGTGGCCAGTCTCTATGCTAAAGGTCTCAATAAAATCCTAGAAAAAGTAGGCGAGGAAGCGACGGAAAGTATTATTGCCGCCAAGGACTTTGCACATAGCAATGAGCAAGCCGATAAAGCTGACTATGATGCCGCGCGTGATGAGCTTATCTATGAAGTCGCGGACGTCTGGTTTCATACTCTAGTGAGCTTAGCTTGGTTCGATATCGAATCTGATGCAGTATTGAATGAGTTAGGACGCCGTTTTGGTCTCTCAGGTATTGATGAAAAAGCGGCTCGCTAATCATTAAAGTGTCTAATTAATCCATTAAACTACTTAGGGTTAATCGATCATCTAAGCTATTGATTCAGTCAACCCAACAACTGTAACGTTGTTTTTGCCTTTTTATGGTCAGTACGCGTTATAATATAGGACTACTGACCTGAAGTTTTGGTTACTGGTTTTATCAAGATAATAAGGACAACGTTATGGGTAGTTTCTCCATTACACATTGGTTAATTCTGTTAGTCGTCGTCGTTGTAGTCTTTGGCACCTCTAAACTGAAAAATGCTGGCAAAGATCTGGGCGGCGCGGTAAAAGGCTTTAAAGAAGCAGTAAAAGACGAGGAGACTGAACACGCCAAAAAACACCGTGTCCTCGATCATGATGCTGGCATACCTACTGACCCTCACGCTACGCCTGCTCATACCACTGATGATATCGAAATCAGCCCTGCGCCTACTGATGATCAGCACAGAGTGTAAGCTGTTTGCGACTGTCATAAATAGTGATGCTTAACCCTTATGTTTGATATTGGCTTTTCTGAGATTTTCTTATTCGGTGTTATTGCCTTGATTGTCTTGGGCCCTGAGAAATTGCCACAAGCAGCGCGTACTGCTGGGCAATGGTATGCCAAATTGCGTCGTACTGTTACGACGATTCAGTCTGAGATAGAAGCTGAATTGGATCTAGCCGAGACTAGGCAGCAGATGCAAGATGAGTTGGCCAGTATTCGCAAGACTCGATCCGATATGGCTAATGAGATGGCCCAAATGCGTGGCAGTCTCAAGTCTTTTGAAAACTCGCAAAACGATAGTCTTAAAGCGGATCAGTTTACTACGCTGAATAAAGAGCAGCAAAACTCGCCTGCAGAATTCTCCTATGCTTATGATAGCGATGCTCCTGATGACCTAGAGAAGACATCAGAGTCGTTACTGTCTGGCAGTCAAGCAAATGATCAGGCTGACAATCAAGCTAATGATCAAACTGCTACAAAAGACAGCCATCAAAATGAAAATAAAATTAATGGCCAAACTGTCGTTATCGATAAACCACCACTAATGACACGTCCTTGGGAGAACATGTGGTTTCGACTAGGCGCTTATGATCAAGTACGTCGTCTGCCAGCAGCGCCCTATTTACCCAACTATAAAGCGGATATACTGTTGTACACTAGTGATGCTGCCGATAGCACTCGTAGCAAGACTACTTTAGAGACACAGCAGGCTGAGAAATGAGTCTATTTAAACGCCAAAAAAGCCGCCAGCAAAAGCTAGAAAAGTCAGAAAGCTCAGAAAGCTCAGCGCCTAGTGAGCAACCCAAAGAGCTGTTAGATACACTAGGTGATATGCCGATTACTCAGCATTTGATTGAGCTACGCGCACATTTAGTCAAAATATGTATCGCGGTATTAATTATATTTTTGGCATTAGTAGGCTTTTCGCGTGAGCTATATGACTTTTTATCCAATCCATTAGTAGCGCAATTACCTGCTAACTCCACGATGATCGCCACTGATATCACTTCTAACTTTATGGCGCCTATTCGCCTAACTATATTTGTCGCGGCATTTGTGGCGATGCCTTATATTTTGTATCAGATATGGTCGTTTGTCGCGCCTGGCCTGTATAAAAAAGAGAAGAAAATAGCCGTACCTGTGCTGCTATCCTCGATAATGTTGTTTTATGCTGGGGTTGCGTTTGCCTACTTTATTGTCCTCAAAGGGGTGTTAAAGTTCTTTATTATGTTCGCCCCGCAAAACGTCTTGCCGATGACCGATATCGACAGCTACTTGAGCTTTGCGCTCAAGCTATTTATGGTGTTTGGACTGACTTTTGAGATACCAGTAGTGACCTTTTTATTGATATTGGTCGGTATTGTCTCCATTGACAGCCTAGAGGATAAACGCCGTTATATCATTGTCGGCTGTTTTGGTGTCGCTGCGGTTGTGACGCCGCCTGATGGGATATCGATGTTGATGCTCGCCTTTCCTATGTGGCTACTATTTGAGCTGGGTCTATTGTTAGCAAAATTGCTAATCAAAGATAAAGCTAAGATAGAAACCAGTGCAGTTTTAGCTGATGAGTAATTAATTGAGACGTTATTAACCGCTAATATCCTTTATACTAGGCTGAGAAAATACTGAACTAAAAAACAATAGGCTCACAAACTCATAACTTTTAATTTATTTAATATTTACCAGCCATTGTTTATACCTTGGCTTTTTTTAGCGCTATAGCTTTTATGCTTAATACTTTTAACTCTTATATGTTTCAAAATTTTTAGGTAGCTTTTATGTCTGCATCCATGCCCGCTTATATGAGTAGTCCAACCGATGAGCAGCTTGCTGCGCTCAATATGGCGATGGATCACAAGTCGTTTAAGGTGGTGGCGTATGCAGGTGCAGGTAAGACGACCACACTCAAGCTTATTGGTGAGCGCCTGCGCGGTCGCGGATTATACTTAGCTTTTAATAAAGCTATTTCCAATGATGCGCGCTCAAAATTTCCAGGTCATGTGGATTGTCGCACCTTTCACTCCTTGGCCTATCGCCATGTACCGCGCGATATCACCGCCAAACTATCATTACCGCGATTTTCACCGAAGCGCTTGGGCGATGACTTGGGCTTGCGACCCGTGCAAGTGCGGCGGCAAATGGACGGCGTTAATAAATATATTACTTTGACGCCAGCGCGTCTGGCTCGTTTTGTCAGCGATGCGGTGAGTAACTTTTGTAGCACCCATGCCAGCTATCCTGCGCCAAGACATATCGACTTTCCTAAATGGCTAGATGAGTCAGATGCTGAGCAATTGCGTGAGATGCTCTATCCTGCCGTTGAGCAGCGCTGGCTACAGTCGATAGATGCGCGTCATCCAGCGGGTATCGGTCATGATATTTATCTGAAATTGTGGGCATTATCTAAGCCAAGTATTCCCGCTGATTTTATTCTGTTTGATGAAGCGCAGGATGCTGATCCACTGATGATGGGTATCTTAACCCAACAGTCCAAACAAGTGATTTATGTTGGCGACGCGCATCAGCAGATTTATGAATGGCGCGGTGCGGTCAATGCGATGAAAAAGCTGCCACTGCCGCAGACTTTATTAACCCAGTCGTTTCGTTTTGGTGATCCTATTGCTGAGGTTGCTAATACTTTATTAAAAGCCTTGCAAGAAGATGTGCCCTTGATTGGCAATCCGAATAAACAGTCATCAACGGTAAAAGGATTGGTTCATAGCAAAAAGGACGCGATACTCTGTCGCACCAATGCGGCGGCGATGTCGCAATTATTAACGGGTCTAAAATTAGGCCATCGTGTGGCATTACAAGCGGATACCGAGCGGATGCTAAAGTTCTGTCAAGCGGCTGAAAATTTAAAAAATGGTAAGTCGGCTTATGGCGTGCCTGAGCTGGCTTATTTTTATAACTGGTCAGATGTACAAGAGTATTCTGAGACCTCTGAGGGTAGCGATCTTAAGACTTTAGTCAAGCTAGTCGATGATCATGGTACCAAGGTATTAACCCAAGCCGTAAACAGCCTTACCAAAATTGAAAATGCTGACTATGTCATCTCAACCGCGCATAAAGCTAAAGGGCTGGAATGGGGTAAAGTGCAATTAGATGATGACTTTTATTATGATGTCACAACTAACGGTATTAAGATTAGTCCTGAGGAATTGCGCTTGCTATATGTGGCTTGTACCCGCGCACAAGTGAACTTAGATATTGCTAATATTCAACCGCTGATATCAGGATTGCAGACGGGTAAAAAGGTTATTTATGGGAGTTAGGTTTAGCTGCTTATAAAAGCCTTTCCTGATCCAATAATAAGTACAAGTGTGAGACTTATCAGCATTCAATCTACTGCTAGCAACATGCCCAAGCAATAGTAAGCTGATCTTTGTGTATCTTGCACTGAGTAATATGAGCACAACCAGAATCTCCAAACATATAATCTAAATTATCCTTAGAGTCGATTTGAAATATATAATCCATACATTCACCGCATTTTGGACAATCAGGATACTCTATACCTTGAACCCAAAATGGCCAACCTAGCAACTTATCCTTATGCAAAGCAGTAATATCATTATCAAATGCAAACTCACTTTCCTCATTAGTTAAAGTTATACCTGTGCTGAAGCGCTCCTCTTCATTTGGATAGTCTGCTTTTACTATCCAACCTGTAATATATTTTTTTGGAATCTCATTTTTTACCTCAGACTTGATACTATTTGATAAAAAAGTATTATCGAATCCTAAAACTCTTACCAAAGTGCTTTTAGAGAAAGGAAAATAAGCTTCACACTCCATATCGCACTCCTGAATATCATTAGTACAATAAAAAACTTGTAGATAACCTTCTCCGAACGGATTATTGGCTTCTATTGGTAGCTCCTTTGAGTCAAGTTGAACAAATAATTGCATAGGCTTTTTACAGTTTTCACAGCGAGGCCAAATTTCGGACTCTAAAAGCATTGGCACGCCTGAGAACTTCGAATGTTTCTCAGCATACACTCCATTCTCCACTATTGGATACCAAGCCTGTTTTTTGCACGGTTCTAGTTTCTTCTGAATGTTTTTTATAGATATGCTCATAGGTTCCTCATTTTTTTAACAGTCTTAAAAAATAGTCTCGACAGGTTTTTATCTCATGCTTGTCCAAATTCTATTAAGAGTAATAGCAATACAAGCAAACACAGATAAGTTATCATATACTCCATCAATTTATACCTATATGCCCTCAATGTCTCCCTCAAAAAACCTATTCCAAAACCCTGTCCGCCTCCTTGCCCCAATGGAAGGCTTGACTGATCCTTTGATGCGGCAAATACTAACGCAAATCGCTGCCGATTTAGGCCGTCCTTACGATTGGTCAGTGAGTGAGTTTATTCGCGTGACTCAGCATGTCTTGCCTGCGCATGTCTTCTATCGATTCGTGCCAGAATTACATAATGATGCTAAGACGACATCAGGTACGCCTATTCATATCCAATTGCTTGGTAGCGAAGCCCAACTGATGGCAGAGAATGCTGCCTATGCTTGTGAGCTTGGCGCCCCTGCTATCGATATTAATTTTGGTTGTCCCGCTAAGACCGTCAATAGCCATCGCGGTGGCTCAGTATTGTTGGATGAACCTGAGGTAATGTACGAGATTATCAGTGCGGTACGTCAAGCCGTGCCTAACGATATTCCAGTCTCCGCCAAGATACGTCTCGGCTATACCGATACTAGTAGAATGGATGATATTCGCGGCGCTATCGCAGCTAGCGGTACAGATTGGCTGACTATTCATGCACGCACCAAAACCCAAGGCTATAAGCCACCTGCTTATTGGGATAAGATTCAGAGCTTTAATGCCCTCGATATACCTGTCATCGCTAATGGTGAGATTTGGAATAGCAAACAAGCCCTAAACTGTATGCAGCAGTCAGGAACTCAGCATCTGATGTTAGGTCGAGGAGCAGTGACACGCCCAGATTTACTAGCGCAATTAGAAAAGTCGACTGGGAATAATTTGATTGATAAGGCTGAGTTATCTTGGCAAGTGCTATTGAATCATCAAATTAAATTCTTAGAGGGCGCCGCAAAAAACGATGTGGTACTAGTCGGTCGCTATAAGCAGTGGCTCGGTATGCTGAGTAAAGGCTACGTTGAAGCGCAGCCTTTATGGAATGAGATTAAGCGCGAGAGAAATAGAGTAGCTATTATTGAAACGCTAAAAACTAGCTTGCAACAATAATCACTTTTATAATAAGAATTTTTTGAATCGTTAGCCACTATAACTATTAAAATTACAGCGTTTTAGCATTAAAAGATTGCCAAAGTCTTAAACACTAATGCGAATTGCTAGATAGAACAACATCAAACTACATACCATCGATAATACCCAAAGTATTGAGCGAAACATCGGCAAGTTAGTAATATAAGCGACGCAGTAGCCAATGCGGATCAGCACATATAACCAAGCTAAAATATTGATAATGGACTGTGGCACAAAAAATAGCATCGCAACTAACACTGCTGCCAGAAATATCGGCAGCGTCTCATAACTGTTTTGTTGAGCGGCATTAGCTCTTGCTGCTAACCCCGTGGCATTTTGCATAAAATCACGAGGATTGGCATTGTTCCTGATCTTAAATCCGCCAAACACCTTAGCCGCTAGAGAAACCAACCACGGCAATAAACTAGCAACTAGCATTGCCCATATTGCTGACGCTGCGGTATCAGAGATAAATCCAAAAAGCATATTCATAATCTCAATGACCCCTACCCTGCAATCACTTCATAATCATGAGTGATATTTACGCCACCTTGCACCAGCATACGACTAGCCGAGCAATACTTTTCCGCAGAAAGTCTAATCGCTCTTTCGACTTGCTTGTCTGCTATATCAGAACCTGTGACTACAAAATGCATATGGATAGCGGTATAAACAGCGGGAACAGTTTCGGCCCGCTCAGCGGTCAACTCACAACGCACATCCGTTACCTCTTGACGTGACTTTTGTAGTATCGATACCACATCATAACTCGCACAGCCGCCAAGTCCGAGCAATATCAGCTCCATTGGACTCGCGCCTTTTTCTTTATCCGCATCTATCTGTACATTATGCCCTGATGGCGATACGCCCATAAAAGCTTTGCTCTCTTGCCAAGTAACGCTTGCTTTTGACTCTGCCATTGTTAACTATCCTTTTTTTAAATCTCTACTCATATAAAGTAAAATTAGTGCTGAAATTTTAGGTGTTCAGTTTAGCACAAGCTAAAAGCTGTTTTTATAGCTCAATTGTCATAGCTAAAATTATCTACTATTACCTGTTTAGATAATCGCTACTTTTAGATAGCAATCCTGATTCAATTATTATCACCATACATAGTCGTGAAACATTTTATAGCAAAATATTGTTACACATTTTGATGGTTTCTTGGTTTAATAGCAGTAATGAAACTCATTTTTATCAGGTAGCTATAGTAGTCACCCAATAATAATTATGACTACTGTTTATACCCTGTAAAAACGAGATCTTTTAAATGATTAAAAGGTTACGCTATGATAGATGCAGACGGCTTTCGCGCCAATGTCGGCATCATCTTGGCGAATACACAAGGACAAGTGCTATGGGCAAAACGCATTGGTCATAACGCTTGGCAGTTTCCTCAAGGTGGTATTGACCGTGGGGAGACGCCAATGGATGCGATGTATCGAGAGCTCTGGGAAGAGGTCGGATTACACCCGCGTCATGTAGACTTACTGGCAGTTACCCAAGATTGGCTACGTTACCGTTTGCCCAATCGTTACGTGCGCCATGGACAACACCCTTTGTGTATTGGGCAAAAACAGAAGTGGTTTTTGCTGCGCTTAGATGAGCTGAACACTCAACACATCCGCTTTGATGAAGGCAAGCCAGAATTTGACCATTGGCAATGGGTCAGCTACTGGTATCCCCTCGGACAAGTGATTCACTTTAAACGCGGAGTATATCGCCGAGCTTTACAGGAGCTAGTACGTGAGCTACCGCTAAAGCAAGAGCTGATTATCCCAGAACAGGACAATCATTTACTGATGGAATAAATAGATGATTTGATTTATAAAGTAAAAACACCTTTGTTAGGCGCTAGCATCTTTAGCGTTTAACAGAGGTTTTTTTATGTCTAATGCTGAGAGCACAATTCAAGAATTATATATCAAACCCAAAATATATGACTAAAAGTGCTCGACTCGTTTAGCTTTTGTAGGGTGCGCTACGCCTACTATTAATGGTGCGATGGAGCGTACCCTACGGCTTGATTCATCTTATAAATCTAAACATAATTTAAAGATCGGTCGTTTCACGACTAATAAGTTGAGCTTTTAGTTCTGACTCATCAGCTTTTGTACAGCGTAGAGTTAAAATACTTTGCGTTCTAGTGCCATAGCTTGGCATTTTTATAGCGGCATCGTTTAAAACTATCGGTGCGATAAACACTGATGATAATGCTTGCTCAATTGGCTTTGCTACACCCGTTTTAGGTAATTTGTCCTCAGGTGCCAATGTCTTATCAGACATCACGTCAAGGGCAGCATCTTGCCAATAATCTAAACGGCTATCCTCACCTATTAATGGCAATACTTCTTGTCTTAACCGTCCGCGCAGTTTTTCAGTTTTGAACCAACTCTCATCAGGTTGCCCGTTAGAGAATACATGCAAACCTGAATGCAGTGCTGTCGGCGCATGTCCGCGATTATTGACGATGACCGCTTGCTTATCGTTGCCAACAATCAAATTAAACCCTGCATAATTTTGCAAGTTGATTTGTCGTGCAAAAGCCATAGGACTAAGAGCGCTGGTCAGAAAGTTGGTGACTAATTCACCGCGCGAGCGCTCATCTGCATTTGCCTGCATGCCATCACGAAAGTTCAATACCGCGGCCCAACGTCCATTTTGTTCAGCAGTGACTTGATGTTGTTGTTGATACGATTGTTGCTGCTTTTGTCGATAGACGCCTAGCCAAGTGCCACCACTTTGGCTATCACGACCCGCGTAGACTGGTTGATCTGACCACTGGTGTAAAGCCTGAGTTGGACGCTCAAGGAACTCATCACGATTAGACAATAGTACCAGTGGTAGTTCATCAAACAGCTGCCAAGCAATGGCGACGATGCACATAGTTATCCTTGTTTAATTGTTTATTTTAATAGTTGCCTGTTAACGTTTTTTTAGCAGGATAACTCAGCTGATAGGTACTTTGCACCGTTTGCGACTGCTGACTTCGCAAGTTAAATTCCCAAGCGACTATGCCTTTATTATCATTCCAATCGCGCTCAGTCACTGGTGGTGTATAGGTCGCATTGACTTTGAGGTCATCATCACGACTGATCGGCTCACTACCTAATACTTGCAGGCGAATAGGGCGAGTGTGCTGATTGGTAAACTGATAAGCTTGGGTTTTGGTTAAAGTCTGGGTGCGATTAAATGCGCCTTGGTCGCCTTGCTTGTCTTCATTAGCCAATTGCTTGACGATCATATTAGGGTCAATACCAAAACCGATCCCTTGCTCTTTTAGCAGCTGATAGCTGTAGCGCGACTGACCGATGTAGTTATCGTCGCGGTACAGTTGTAGAGAGCCATCGACCCACGCTGGCGTTAGAAATGGCGCGGAAGCATACCAATAGCCTGCCAGCTCAGCGCTTGGCGTACTACGAACCCAAACCTTACTAGGACCTGATTGCTCATCCAGCAAAGTCCGCACGCGGCGACCATCGCTAGGAATACTAATACGCTGTGGTAGCTTATATTCAATAATGCCATTTTTATTCTGACTACTTACGGTAAAGCTAGGTAGCGGCGCCATACCAGCATCCATTGCATCAGCCTCAGACATTCGTCCAGAGACCACAACAGGTACGGGAGCATAAGCAGGTTCCATCATCGGCTGCACACTAACGGTTTTATTATTTTCTTCATACAGCCCTAATCGCGGCACGTTAGGCAATTGACCCGTGGTATTTTTATTAGGATTAACTGAGCTTAGCGTCAGGGGTATATTGATCCAGTTCTCTCCTGTTTGCTGAGCAATAATAGCCGATGCGGTAATAGCTAACTGCTCACTCTCAGTGTTAAGCCGCGCCTGATAGGTCGGCTGCCAACTCGCACCGCGCACTTGGTAATGTAGCTTAACGGAACTTGGGCTGCGACTGGCTGTACGTACACTGACTTGGGTCACATTATTACGAGTAGAGGTCGTGCTGCCAGCCATCAGCTGATTGAGAGCATCCTGCGCCCGAGCTTGGCGCTGCTGAATATCTAATATTTTCTTATTAATAGCAGTGGCCTGAGTATCTAAGTCGCGCACATTATTAGCAAGCGTACCATCGATACTGATTTGCGTCACTTTAGCTAAGTTTTGCAAATAGACTTTAGTTAAATAAGCGGCCTCTAATTCGGCATTAATATCTGCTAGATTATCTTGTCCAGTTTGTACTTTTGCGTCACCTTGATACTGACACTGCGCGGCCTGCTCCCCGCTCAAGTCCTCAATACTGACTTCACCGATATTGACGTTAGCAGCTGCTTGCACGCTCAAACTATCTTTATCTATAAATGGTGATAAACAAGAGAATACCAGCGTCTGCTCGCCGCTGCCATTGATCGGCAGTGCTCTAGTAACGCTAGCAAGACCCTGATAGATAGTGACTTGCTCAACTTGGCTGTTAGCAGCTTGGATACTAGGGCTAATCATAGCCAGCGCAACGCTAGACAAGAGCCCTGCTGCCAATCGTTTATCATTAATGAGTTGCTGATTTTTTGTATTCATTACAGTCAAAATCTTTGTTGATTGAAGCTTTTGCATAAATACTTCCTCAAAATTTAAGAGCCGTTTTTCTATACTAGCGGTTTTTTATAGCCTTTGCTATTCATTGCATTATGCTAGTGTTCGTTCAAGTCGAATTTTGCTATTATAGTCAGCACTTTACTACCCTATTTAAGACACTTTTATGATCATTCATCCCCAGTACGATCCCGTAGCCCTGTCTATGGGCCCAGTCGAAGTACACTGGTACGGCTTAATGTATTTGTTGGCCTTTGCAGCCGCTTACGGTTTGGCTTGGTATCGCAGCACCAAACGCGATAACTGGTCGACAGATATGGTCTCAGACTTAGTGTTTTTTGGTGCGCTTGGGGTGATATTAGGCGGTCGTATCGGCTACGTCTTATTTTATCAATTCGGTGAATTATTACAAAACCCAGCTTATCTGTTTAAAGTTTGGGAAGGTGGCATGTCCTTTCACGGCGGCTTAATTGGCGTTGGTCTTGGCATGTTGTATTTTGCCCGTAAATATAAAAAGACCCCATTTCAAGTGCTCGACTTTATCGTACCTTGTGTACCGACAGGGTTATTATTCGGTCGTATAGGTAACTATATCAATGGCGAGCTATGGGGACGTGTCTCTGATGGCGGCTATAATTGGCTGACCTATTTTCCGCAAGCGGCGCAAGCTGATTTGGCATTACTACAGACCAATCCTGCGCTCCAACAGCTAGTCACTGAGGTTAATGGCCAAGCGCTACTGCCACGCCATCCCTCACAGCTTTATCAAGCGCTAACCGAAGGCCTACTACTGTTCCTACTCTTGTGGTGGTACTCAAGCAAGCCGCGTCCGCGTATGGCCGTCACTGGCGTCTTTATGCTCGGTTATGGCTTTAGTCGCTTTATCGTCGAATTCTTCCGTCAGCCCGATGCTGATCAAGGCTTTATCTTGTTAGGCTGGGTGACTAAAGGGCAGATATTGAGTGCGCCAATGATTATCATCGGCATTTTCTTAATTATTTACGCTTACAAGCGCGATATTTATGACTGGGGTCGCCAGTCGGCTTATTAAGATGTTTTGAAACTGAGGTAGCTTGAAATTGAGTAATATTGAAAGTAAGTGATATTGAAAGTAAGTGATATTAAAACCAAAGATTATGGAATTTGAAAAGTCATGATTACTACGAAGAATGAAGCGGCTTACCTTGATTTATTAAGGCTCGTACTGGCTGAGGGTACTGAAAAAGGCGATCGTACAGGTACAGGTACGTTAAGTCATTTTGGGGCACAATTACGCTTTGACTTGCAGGCGGGCTTTCCGCTAATGACCACCAAAAAGGTACACTTTAAGTCCATCGCTTATGAGCTACTATGGTTTTTGAGTGGTAGCACTCATGTCGATTATTTACAACAGAATAACGTACGTATCTGGAATGAATGGGCAACGGGTGAGCAGACTGCGCGCTTTAATCGCGTTGAAGGTGATTTAGGGCCTATATATGGTCATCAATGGCGTAATTATGGCGCTAGTAAAACAGCTACTGGATACAATCAGGATGGTGTTGATCAAATCACTGACGTCATTGAGCAAATAAAGACTAACCCTAATTCACGACGTTTGATAGTTTCAGGCTGGAATCCTTTAGAGGCTAATCAAGTCGCGCTGCCGCCTTGTCATACCCTATTTCAGTTCTTTGTCGCGGACAACAAACTCTCTTGCCAGCTATATCAACGCTCAGCAGATTTATTCTTAGGCGTGCCGTTTAATATTGCTAGCTATGCGCTGCTAACTCATATGGTCGCGCAGGTTTGTGACTTAGAGGTCGGTGAGTTTATCTGGACAGGTGGTGATTGTCATATTTATCAAAACCACCGCGAACAGGTAGAGTTGCAACTATCGCGCTCACTAATGATGTTTCCTACTTTAAAGTTAAACCCTGATGTAAAAGATATTCTTGACTTTAGATACGAAGATATTAGCGTTGAAAACTATGAGTCGCATCCTGCTATCAAGGCTAAAGTTGCAGTATAAAAGCTATTTTTTACACTGTTTTGACGTGATTTTTCAATAAGCAAAAAGGACATTTTATGAGTTATGCCAACACCGAAGTTGCCCAAATCGCCGCTATTAGTAGCAATCGTTGTATCGGTAAAAACAATGACCTACCTTGGCATATCTCAGCCGATTTGCAACATTTTAAAAAGATGACGACTGCCAATAGCGATAGTGACATTAAAGGCATTGTCATCATGGGCCGTAAAACCTTTGAGTCAATGAACAGTAAACCGCTACCAAAACGCATTAGCTTCATTATCACGAGTCAGTTGGATTATGCTCAGAAAAAGGGTTTAGAAAACTGCGATAATGCTTATGTTGTGCATAATTTGGATGATGCTTTGACCCAAGCGGCAAGCCTTGCGCATGGCGCACATTTGGAAACGATTTGGGTGATTGGCGGTGAGCAAGTATTTGGCAATGCAATGATGTATACCGACCGTATTGAGCTGACTCATGTAGCTACTGAAATCAATGATGGCGATGCTTTTTACCCTGAGCTGCCAAGCGACTTTGAAGCTGTTCAAGAATCCGAGCAGATGCACGATGAAAAAAGTGCTTTGGACTTTAAGTTTGTGAGTTATAAAAGAGCTTGAAAATAGCCATTAAGTAGTAGGGTGGGTTAGCTCAAGCGTAACCCGCCAAATTCAATCACTCATGCAACACCTTATAAACCGTCTTGGCCAACACGGGCCCAATACCTGTTACGCCTGCCAGCTCTTGCTGGGACGCACCAAGTAATTGTTGCAAGCCACCAAAATGATTAAGCAAATCACGGCGGCGCTTTTCACCTAGCCCTGGTATCACCTCAAGCACTGACGATGAACGGCGCTTATCACGCTTTTTACGATGCGCAGTAATGGCAAAGCGATGCGCTTCATCACGAATATGCATCAGTAAATGCAAAGCCTTGCTATCCATCGGTAGATCTAACGGCTCGTGGTTCAAGAAATGTAATACCTCAAGCCCGGCTTTACGCCCTTCTCCCTTTGCGACACTGACCAGCAAAGTATCGTTAAGCATATCCAGCTCAATCAGCACTTCTTTCGCCATACTCAGCTGACCTTTACCACCATCAATCAATAATAAATCGGGTAACGGCTGCTTCTTATAGCGGCGAGTCAGTACTTGTTTCATCGCTGCATAGTCATCACCACCGACGATATCATGGATCGCATATTGACGATAATCACGCCTACGCGAGCCGCCCTGATCAAACACCACGCAGCTACCAATTGTTGCCTCACCCATCGTGTGCGAGATATCAAAACATTCAATACGGTCGATGACTCGATCCGTTACCGTGGTCAGCACATCTTTGAGCGCGCCAAAACGCGCATGCAGCTCCAGATAATCGCCTAATTTAGTTTTTAGCGCATTATGAGCGTTAAGAGTCGCTAGATCCAACCACTCAGCACGATGCTCACGGACGCTGGTCTTGATAACCACTTTGCTACCAAAATGAGTTGCCAAGGCTTCGCTAACCGCCAGCTGATCAGGTAACTCGTTGCTTAAAATAATCTCCGCAGGCAAGTCGTCGGTCACCTGAAAATAAAACGACATAATAAAGGCGGATAGATTATCCGCTAGCGGCTCGCTACTATCAACATCAGGGAAGTAGTTTTTGCCACCTAGCACGCGACCGCCACGTACTGTCAGCACATTAACTGTAGTCATGCCCGCTTGACTATCAATGGCTATCACATCCGCCTCGCCTTGCACCGTATAGACAGCTTGTCTTGCTTGCACTTCGCGTAGCATCGATAGCTGGTCGCGATAAAACACCGCCTTTTCAAAATCTAGCTCTTCAGCTGCGCCTTCCATCTTTTCAATCAGCGTACTATGAATGTCGCTAGAATCACCCTTTAAAAAGCGGATAGTATTATTAACATCTTCGATATAGTCCTCTGGCGTTACCAGACCGACGCAAGGCGCACGGCAGCGCTTGATTTGATACTCAAGGCAAGGACGTTTACGCTGTTTAAAAAAGGTATTGGTACATTGGCGCATCTGAAACATCTTTTGCATCAGCACTAATGTCTCTTTTGCGGCATGAGCTGAGGGAAACGGGCCGAAGAATTTACCTTTTTGATGGTTGCCTTTACCGCGTCCATAAGCCAATCGTGGATAAGGTTTGTCCGCTGAAATAAAGACATAGAGATAAGACTTATCATCGCGCAGCATCACATTATAAGGCGGACGATGTTCTTTGATTAAATTTTGTTCAAGTAATAGTGCTTCGGTCTCGCTACGGGTAATGATCGTTTCGATATTATCAATACGGGCAACTAATGCACGAGTTTTCGGATGGTCGATGGTCTTAGCAAAGTAGCTATTAACCCGACTTTTAAGTGATTTTGCCTTGCCAACATAGAGAATATCACCATTTTTACCCAGCATCTTATATACCCCTGGCAAATTAGGCAGGCGTTTGATGAGATGTTTTAGACGGACTTTCCGATCCTCTTTGTCATTATTATTGCTATTATTGACGCTGTTATTATTATTAACAGTAGTTACTTCTGGAGCTTTGGCCATAATTAATAATACTCATAAAAACGCTGGGTTACGCTTAGTTATGGGGTAATTTTGCTTAAATTGCAAGCACAAAAAAGCCAGCACTCGGCTGACTTTTAGAAGTTAGGAGACGTCATTTGGTAACAGAATACTAATGACGGAAGCTGGCTACTAGCGCAGGAATACCTGGCAGCATACCGACGATAGCCATAACACTCGTTAGAATAATAAACACGGCTGCTGGTATTATCCAGCGACTCATTTTGGATAAGTTGGCACTACGCTCTTTGGAACCAATTAAGCCCAAATTATCTAGTAGCAAGGTAATCGACCAACCGAATGCTGGATTAACTAACGCTGAAGCAAACACCACAATCGCTGCTGACTGGGTGGTTTTACCTTCGCGCGTCATCTCCATACCAGCCTCTAGTAGCGGAATAAAGACGCCAACGATTAAGGCCACACACATCACAGGTTCCCAAATCGCCAAATCCATCGGATAGCCCCAAAGACCAGCAATCAGACAGAACAACGCGGTTAATACCGCACCAGCAGGAATCGGACGCTTAGCAATCGCCGCAGGAACAATATAAGTTCCCCACGATGACGCAAAGTTAGCACCACCAAGTACTGAGCCAGCTACTTGTCTTATAGAAGCACTGGTCATCGTATCATCAATATCCATCAGCACGCGCTCAGTCCGTTTTGGATAGCTTATCTTTTGGAACACTTGATGACCCAAAAAATCAGGCGACCACATAGCGACAGCCAGTACAGCAAAAGGAAGTACTACGATAAAGCTCTCAACCGTTGGCAACCCTAGCATCCAGCCTGTGTTCTCACCCCACCAATAAGCAGGACTCATATGCGGCAAGCCTGGAGCAGTTTTAAACTCGAATGGCGCACCCATAGCAAACGCCACGCCGCCACCCAGTAGACAGCTGAGCGGTACGGCAAGCCAACGCTTCTGGTAATTTTCTAACACCGCATAAAGCACGATGGTTAGCAAAATTACGGTAAAGGCAATATGCGACATACCAATGCCCTCTGCCCATGCAAATAGATTCTTAACTTGTGAGGTGGTGCCAATAAAGCCTAGGTATAGTAGTAAACCGCCGCACACTCCCTTACTCGTTAAATTTGCCAGCAGACTTCCACCTTTACTGATGGCTAATAGCAGCCCAAATGCACCAATGAGCAAGCCAAAGGCCATCGGATGACCACCGGCAGCGACGACAATAGGAATGAGCGGAATTAACGGGCCATGAGTCCCTGCTAAGTTAGCAGTCGGTAATAATAAGCCTGAGAATAAAAAGACAAAAACAGCGACAATCAGTAATTCATAACGAACGTTTTCTAATACAAAGGCCTCGCTCAATCCGAGTGGCCCTGCAAAAGTAGCCGCAATCGCACCAACCATGACGACTTTGCCGATAGTCGCTGCCATCGCAGGAATAGTATCCTCATATTCAAAGCGGTAGTCACGAAAAGGTAGGTTAACTCGCCAGCGTTTAGGCTGCATGATTTGCAATTCATGTTTTAGATAAGCATCGCGGTTTTTGAAACTAGCGCTTGGTTTGTGCAGATTTGGATAACTGTCAGGTAGTTCATTAGAATCGTTATTACTAGGGTTGTTGTTACCATCGTGATTGCTATCAGAGGAATTGGGTTGCTGGAGACTATGCTCGACAGCCGAATCTTGAGTACTACTCATCACACCACCTTATAACGTCTGAAACCATTTATCAAAATAAGCTATCAAAATAAGAACTATTTGAGTGCGGCAGACGATTATTTGTTTTAGTAAACAAATGAGCCGCCCAACACAAATTGATAGCTATTGTAAGTTACAAGGTTTTCAGATTCGAGCAGCATATGCCAAATTAGCCGTTAAAAAGATACAAAATGTATCAACACTAACATTATGGATATCTTAAACACTGGCCGATAAAATATAGTTTAGTGTCTAACTCTTATTTTTAGACCCGCTGGACGTTTTTTTACCCAATTGATAAATTTTTTTACTTCACTATGTGCTTGCAAACGCTCAACGCTGTGATAGTAGCTCGCCAGTTCATGGTTATCGAACAGTCGATGCACTTGACTGTGGCAAGGTCGACAGAGCATAGCAATATCGGTTTTCATTGCTACGCGGCTAAAATGGCGCTGGGTCCGAGTTTTATTGTGCCGTGCCAGTGGGATAAGATGATGGTGAGTCAGTGGCAACTCAGTACGAGCACATAACTCACAAGCGCTGTCAGTATTAATATCGCTTTGCGTAGTAGTTAAATTATTATTATGAGACATAATTATTTCCCTGCTTTTAAACCAGTTACGCATTAAGACTGGTAGATAATTCCATTATTAATTATTATAGACCTCTTTTATCAGCTTAGAGCGTACAAAAGCTCAGGGCGTGTTGAACCCTTGCGATAATTATAAAAATACCACAGGATATCTGTATGAGCCTATTACCGAAGAATTTTGAAACCTTTAAGCGTAAAACTAAAAAGAATATCATGCCGCTACTATCTCCGCATTTGTTGAAGCTGCGTATTAACAGCTACGCGCCTTATGTCGGCGCTGGCATTAAGGTTGAGCATGTTGACTTAGATCAAGGGCTATGTGTGGTCAGCATGGGTCTAAATGCGCTTAATAAAAACATTGTCGGTACCCAGTTTGGCGGTAGCTTATATTCGATGATCGACCCGTTTTATATGACTATGCTATTGCATCAGCTTGGTGGCAGCTATGTAGTCTGGGATAAAAGCTCGCACATTGAGTTTATAGCGCCAGGTAAGACCAAAGTCACTGCCCGTATAAAAATACCCAACGATGAAATTGCTCAAATTCGCAAGCTGGCCGAGGATGGCGAAGCAGTATTTCGTAATTATAAAACTGAGATTGTTGATACTCAGCAAAAAGTCATCGCTACCGTAACCAAAACCGTTTATATCCGTTTGCGTAATCACAGCAAATCTAAAGATCAAAGTAGCCCTATAGCGGCTATTGATTAGAGAGCATTTTTACTTAAACAATTAAAACTTAACTTAATTTAATTTAAAGTCTACTATCTTAAGTTATAGATACAAAAACCCCAGTTTGGCATTAGCACAAACTGGGGTTTTGTCTTTTTTGGTACGCCTACTTATTAATATAATAAACCTATAAATAAGGGCTTGTAGCAGATCTCAGCTTAGATACCTGGTGCAGTGTCAACAGCATCAGGAACGCCGGCATCAGTCTTTTTCTGAGCGCTAGGCTTCGCTGGACGTGCGCCCAACTTTTCGCGGATACGTGCTGATTTACCAGAACGCTCACGTAAGTAGTAAAGTTTCGCACGACGAACCGCACCACGGCGTTTCAATTCGATGCTATCGATAATAGGTGAATGCAACTGGAATGCACGCTCAACACCAACACCGCTTGAAATTTTACGCACGGTGAATGCTGAGTTTAGACCACGGTTACGCTTAGCGATTACTACGCCTTCAAAAGCCTGTAAACGCTCACGTTCGCCTTCACGAACTTTTACTTGTACGACAACCGTGTCGCCAGGGCTAAATTTCGGATGCTCACGCAATTGAGAGTTTTCAACACTTTGCACTAATGGATGTTTGTTGCTCATGAGAGTTATCTCCTCACATTAGATAATAGAGGCTATGCGCATATCACCTGTTTGTAATAATGGATTGTATCTGAATCATCTATAGTTAAACTTCATGATGAAAAGTATAATTAAGAAATAGTCACATACAGGATAAGGGTTTGGTAAACGGCCATTATTTTATGACCTGTTCAGTTATTATATAAAACTTATAAATTAACTTTTAAAGCCGTTATTGCTATCATTTATTTAATGGCTATTGCTATCAGATTTCGCTAGAGCTTTTAGCCATTTCGCTTGCTGAGCATTTGGCGTGAACGCTTGCCATAAGTCTGGCCGACGCGCTTGGGTTCGAGCAACTTGCTGACCAAAACGCCATTTGGCGATATTAGCATGATGACCTGATAGTAGTACTTCAGGGACGCTCATGCCCGCATACTCATGTGGCTTAGTATAATGTGGGCAGTCCAGCAAACCATCGACAAACGAGTCTTGTATTGCAGACTGATCGTCGCCCATAGTATCAGGCAGACGACGTATCACACTGTCCATAAGCACCATCGCTGGTAGTTCACCGCCTGTGAGGACATAATCCCCAATGGACACTTCACTATCGACATAGTGCATAAGTAGACGCTCATCAATGCCCTCATAACGACCACATAATATAATCATGCCATCGTAATCGCTCATCTCAAGCACACTATTCTCGCTCAGCGTCTGTCCTTGTGGGGACATATAGATCACTGGGCAATGCGCCGCATCAATACGACAACCATGCTGACTTGCACGGCCGCGAGCATCATCAATCGCTTGTGCTAGCGGCTCTGCCATCATTACCATACCAGGACCACCACCATAGGGGCGCTCATCGATACGGCGGTAATTATCAGCGGTATAATCGCGTGGGTTGATGCAATCAATCTTGACCTGACCTTGAGCGCTAGCTCGTCCCGTAATACCAAAATCACGAATCGAGGCAAACATCTCAGGGAAAATACTAATCACGGCAAAATACATCTAAATCCCATAGCGATAAATATTGATGCGTATTAATAGTCGCTTGGCCAAGCAACCACTACCGTTTTGCTAGCCATATCGACTTGCATAACCGTTTGCTTATGCCAAGGTATCAGGCGCTCTTCATTATCTAAACTGTCTGAGGTAACCGCTACTCGCATTATATCGTGAGCACCCGTTTCAAACATTTCAGTGATGTCGCCCAAATACTCGTCTTGTTCATTGATGACTTTCAAGCCCACCAAGTCTGACCAATAATACTCATCTGCCGCCGTCTCTGGTAATACGTCTTCGACCCAAACGGTAACTCCGTTCATAGTCTCAGCCACATTACGATCAGGTACTTGCTCAAACTGAGCAACAATTCCCGATCCTTGCTGACGCCACGCTTTGACAGTCAATGGCTGCATACCAGTGGCAGTTTTCATCCACCACGGCTGCATAGCAAAGATGTCTTCGCGATTATCCGTTTCACTAAATACCCATACCCAGCCTTTTATGCCATAAGGCTTTTTGAGCTGAGCGATTTTCATCAAGGCTTTAGGATCTGGAGCAGATGACATAGCGGCGAACCTAGCTTTTTATAAATGATAATAAACAATAAGTAATGACTACTATAAAATCTAGCAACTACTTATCAAAACAATAAATTTTTATTGCAACAATAAGCTTACAGCAGCAATAAACAGTTAATAGCGCACTTGGATTAACCAGTTACGCAGTATTTCAAAAACTGTATTAATGCAAGCTAAATACTATAAAAGCTTAGTTAACATTGTTAAATCAGCTGTTTATATTATAAGCTCTGCGTTTACTACTTAGGCCGTAGCTTCAGTGGTAGCAGCAGCTTTAGTGTAAGACTTAACTATTGATGCAACGCGATCTGAAGGCTGTGCGCCTTTGTCGATCCAAGACTGATACGCTTCCATGTTAACGCGTACAGACTCTTCTGAATCTTTAGCTAGCGGATTAAAAAAGCCAATGTTTTCGATGTAACGGCCATCACGCGCGCGGCGTTGATCAGCAACTACTACTTGATAAAACGGGCGTTTCTTGGCACCGCCCCGTGCTAAACGAATAACAACCATGTGAATTCTCTCTTTCGCAGGTATACCAAAAAGGGCGTAATTATAACATAGTATTTTTTGATTAAACACCTAAACTGTGTTTATTTAATGCTTTTATAACATCAGCTTATCGAAGTCTGCCTCATACCTCATGCTTTATGAAAATCTTGAATGTCTCATGGCACAATAAGGGCTATTGCACTATACTTTAGGCTACTATTGACTTGCTAGAGCCACAACTGATATGACACCTCCAAGCTCACGTACACGTCGCCAAAGCTTATTTTCTCGCTCTTACTCTAACAGCTGGAAGACGACTTTGGTGGTCGCCTTTATTGTCATTATCAGTGTTGGCTTGAGCATCTGGTTTTTTTGGCGAAGCCTTTATCTGCCTGAGCTAAAGAGTCATGCTCGTTATCTAACGAGCGAGCTGCGCTTAATAAATAGCGTAAAAAAAGACTGGCAAGATGATTTGAAAGTACAACGCTGGGTTTATAACCACTCGCATGTCGTTGTGGTAAATAATCCTAACGACTTTCCAGAAGTTTCAGACAAGGCTTTTGTAGGATTATTTACCGATGTATTACAGCGTGAGATCAGCGCGCAGCTGGGGCGTCCAGTAGAGGTCTACTTTAAGTTCAAGCCTACCCCGCAGATTTGGATACAAGATAGCCGTGACACTAGCTTTTGGATACGTGAATCTGTTGTTTACTACTCCCAATATAGTCCTGTACTATTATTCTTATTCTTACTTGGGCTACCAATATTGACGCTGTTAACTATTATTTTATTGGCGCGTCAGCTCAATCGACCGCTGCGGCACTTGCAACGTGCGGCAACTAACTATATTCGTTTGGGGCATGCAACAACTTTACCGATTGATAATGGGCCAACCGAAATCCGTCAAGTCAATACCGCGTTCAATAGGCTATTTACGACGCTTAATCAAGCGCAAAAAGAGCGTACTATTATGCTGGCAGGTATCTCTCATGACTTGCGTACACCATTGACACGGATGCGTCTGACTGCAGAGATGTTGCCTGATGACTTTTTTCGTGAAGGTCTTATTTACGACATTGAAGATATGGATGCGATCCTTGAGCAGTTCATCTCTTTTATGAAAGATGGTTCTGATGAGCCTGTTCGTCTAACCAATTTAGATACGATATTTAAAGAGATTATGGTGCAGTTTGCGCCGATGAAGTTTGTTTATCAGTCTGATTGCGATAAAGCAGTACCGATACGCCCCTTGTCAATCAAGCGCCTAATCATAAACTTAGTCAATAATGCCAATCGCTACGGTAAACCACCGATTTATCTATCTGCGACTATCGTCCCGACATTTATTGAAACTGAAATCGTAGTAGATGAAGATGTAATTAGCGAGAGCGATATGAACAAAGAAGCGCAAGAGCAATTAGTGATTTGTGTGCGTGATTGCGGTGATGGGGTAGCAGAGGATCAGCTAGAGCGCATCATGCAGCCCTTTGAGCGCGGTGAGACGGCTCGTACCACTCAAGGTAGCGGATTGGGACTGGCGATTGTGAATCGTATTGCTGAACTACATCATGGCAAAGTCGAAGCTACTAATCATCCGCATGGCGGCTTGCAAGTCTGCGTCCGTATTCCTCTAATATCTAAAGTCACAGACGCTGATACAGCAGCTATTGATACTAAAACCTTACCTAACCCTGATAACGTTATCAAAGGCGAATAAAGGTCAATTCGCGCTAACATAGCTGCTCAAGATCAACCTACCAGCAAAATACTAACTTACTTTTAGCTCAGCAGCCTTAACCTGTACACTTAGCAATGATACTTACTACTCTCTTTCCCCAATAGGCGGTGGAATATAAGCCGCGCTATTCGCAAAAACCAAGGGCTGGGTAATTTCAGATTGCGCCTTTTGTAGGCTATCGGTGGCGCTTGGCTGCTGTAAAAATAAGTAATACCCTAAGGTAATAGCATTCAAAAGTACTAGAGCACCAAATAAATAAGGCATTAATTACCCTCCTATTTTATAGTTTTATGCATAAGCTGCAAAATTTTTGAACTAGCTCTCAAAACTTCTCTCGCTTTGATCTTGAGTGATTTGATCAGCTGAAATAGTTTGGGTCAGAGGTTTTATCGGCCAAGTCATAGTAAAGCGAGCACCGCCAAGATCAGGACTCTCGTCTACACTCATAATACCATTAAACCAAAAAGCAATGCGTGATACTATCGATAAGCCCAATCCATAGCCACCAGAAGCGCGGGTACGACTATCATCTAAGCGGGCAAAAGGAATAAATACCTTTTCGCGATCCGCCTCCGGAATACCATGCCCATCATCTTCAACCATCACAAAAGCGTCACCTTTTTTGACTCCAGCGCTAATAACAATCGTCGTCTCTGCATAGCGTAGAGCGTTACCAGCCAAGTTCTGAATGACGCGATGTAAATAGCGACGATCAGCAATAGCCGTTACTTTTGTATTAGGCGGGTTCCCCACGATCTTAATATCTTTGCCTAAAGCATTCGTCTCACGCACGATCTGCTCTATCAGCTCTTTTAGATTTACCGACTCTAAATCAAGCTTAGGCGAGCCTTCCTCTAATTTAGCATACGTTAAGATTTCATCAATTAGACCATTTAGAGATTCAATATCTTCGTCAATAAAATCACGCTGCTGAAACCGTGAGTCTTCATCCTCAGTATCTGCGAGCATATCAACGGCAAAGCGGATACGAGCAACGGGTGTACGCAGCTCATGAGATACCGCGCGTGTCAGCTCACGCTGAGATTCAATCAAACGTTTGATATGTGATGTCATAGCATTAAAAGTTGCTGACAAACGCGCAATTTCATCTTGGCCTATCACTTGCACCTGAATATCGAGATTGCCTTCGCTAACCTCATTAACCCCAACTTGAATCAGCTGCAATTTGCGCTCAAGGGGAAAGATAAGCGCATAGACACCTAAACTTATCAAGAACATACTAATCAGTACCATACTGATAATAAGATTCAGTGGAAACCAATTAAAGAGCGGTACAGGTCCCATCATCACGACCATATCATTGATCTCAGATGGCACAATAATTTTGATCGAAGAGCTGCCTTGGCTACTGCTCGTATCTTGAAACAAAATCACCACTTCATCACGGCGCAAACGGGCTAACTGATCGCTATCCAAATTTAAGCTATTAATACCCTTCAGGGTCAATGGAAACGCAAATTTCTCTGATAATTGGCTTAAACGGTCACGTTTTTCCGATATCTTGGCATAATAGGACAAATCATCTAATAAGAACACTGCCATAGCACGTACTTGCTGCTCGGTCACTTGTGATATTCTGACCGTCAATACACTCTCACCATCTGGTAGGCGATGATAAACGTCAGCAAAAGTTGGTTGAGACACATAGCGTACAACAGTCTTATCATCTTCAAAACGACGTAGCTCACTTGAGCTAAAATCTATTTCTTTAATCGGTAGCACGCGAAAGCTTGAGCCAAAAAGACTGCTGGCATCTGATAACCAATATTCGCGCTGAGACTCGCTTTCTTGACGAGAAATTCCTTCACTTACTAAATAAAAAGCACCTGTCGCCATATTTTCGCGATAAGACTGGACACGCTCTTTATTAATAGTATCCATCAAAAGCTGTGCAAATAAAGCCACACATAGACAGACAATCAAGAGTCCACCATAGATACGAACGAAGATACTGTGTTTTAACGAAGAGATTAATGACATACGTGTCGTGACCAAACGGTTGAATGTGAATGAGATAAAAATAGAGCGCTTTTTATTTATAGCAGCTAATTAAACCATATAATACTAATAATAAGGTTAAAAAATTAAAATTTAGCCCTAAAAAAACCAGCATAGCGCTGGTTTTTCAGTAATTAACTATCAATAGACTATCTTAAAAGAACCAGAAAATTTAATTGCCTTCTTTTACAAACAAATAGCCTTTGCTACGCACAGTCTTAATGCGTTTTGGATTTTCAGGATCATCACCGATTTTTGGACGAATACGTGAGATACGCACATCGATAGAGCGATCCTGACCATCATACTCAATACCGCGCAGACGCTCAAAGATATCTTCGCGTGACAAAATACGACCTGCGTTAGAAGCTAATAGCCATAATAAATCATATTCAGCACTAGTAAAATCGACAAGCTCTTCGCCTAGCATTACCGAACGACCACCATTATCAATAACCAATTCACCGAACTCTAAACGCTGCGGTACATCTTCTGATGGTGCATTCTCAGAGCGACGCAACAAGGCACGGATACGAGCAAGCAATACTCGTGGTTGTGCAGGCTTGGCAACATAATCATCAGCGCCCATCTCTAAACCTAGTACTTGATCCATATCTTCGGTGCGCGCCGTCAACATCAAAATAGGGTTTTGATAATGAGGACGTACTTCACGGCAGACCGTCAAGCCATCGCTACCAGGTAGCATAACATCGAGCACTACTAAATCAGGTTGTTCACTTACAATACGACGGATAGCGCGGTTACCATCGGTCTCAATTGCTACTTCTAAGCCGTTTTTGACCAAATAATCTTGTGTCAACATGGCCAGACGCTCATCATCCTCAACAATCAAAATTCGAGGGGTATTATCGTCATCATTTGTTGTCATTTTGGTGTCCTCTAATACATCTTAATTAAAATAAAAAAGTTAACTCATAAATATTAACAGCACAATAAAATAGCACGATTTATTCTATGACTATTCATGCCTTTATGTTGGTATTTGTATTAACTTACTAGCTTAAGTTATCGTTACTTATTGCAGTACAAAGCATAGGGCTTCCTATACTATAGCCTATTGTTACTAACAAAACCTATAAACAATACAGATTAAAACTTTAGTATACGTCCAATATTTCTAATATATTCAATATAAGCTGCCATATAGACATTATTCTAATATAAATAATCCCTATTATAAATTTATTAATGATTGAGCAGTCATTTTCTAGTATTTATAGCAAAATTATCTGCTTGATAATATAACGAAATATTAAGGATACTGCTAGTAAATTTTATTAAAAACGCTTATTTGCTAGCGCTTGAGCGTCATTCGATGAATATCAATAATAATTATAAAGATGCCATAAAAAAACAGCCCCTAATGGACTGTTTTTTTAATAAAGAATATTAATTATATTCTACCAAATTAGTAACGAGGTTAGCTGCGGTTTTGGTACTTGCGGATAGTTTGCAACTGCGCTACTGACTCTGCAAGAGATGCTAGTGCAGCATTAGTTTGCAGCGTATCAGACTGATTAACTAGCATCTGCTCCGCTTGACGGCGAGCTTCAACGATTTTGCTTTCATCAAGGTTGTGCGCACGCATAGCCGTATCTGCTAAGATAGTTACCATCTGCGGCTGAACTTCTAAAACACCGCCTGAAACATAGATAACTTCTTCCTCACCATTTGCTGTTTGTACGCGCATTGCGCCTGGCTTTAGCAAAGTAATAAGTGGCGTGTGGCCTGGCAATATCCCGATTTCACCTTCAACTCCAGTGGCGATCAGCATACTAATCTCCCCTGAATATAACTCTTCACGGGCACTTACGACGCGACATTGTAACGTTGCCATACTAAACTCCATGTTTTAAAAACGGTTCTAAAAGCAGCTATAAAATCTGCAGTTATAAATCTACAATATAAGCGAGTACATAGATCATAATTTATGCACTCGCTTAATGTCGTAACGACTTATGCTGCGGTAGATTTCATTTTTTCAGCTTTAGCGACCACTTCATCGATACCGCCTGCCATATAGAAAGCTTGCTCTGGTAAATCATCATATTCACCCGCGATGATCGCTTTAAAGCTAGCAATGGTATCGCGTAGTGGGACATATTTACCAGGTGCGCCGGTGAAGATCTCAGCAACGTGGAATGGCTGTGATAAGAAGCGCTGAATCTTACGTGCGCGATAAACGGTTAGTTTATCTTCTTCTGACAGCTCATCCATACCGAGAATGGCGATGATATCTTTCAATTCTTTATAGCTCTGCAATACTTCCTGTACGCCACGAGCGACATTATAATGCTCTTCACCGATCACTTGTGGATCAAGCTGACGTGAGGTTGAATCCAATGGATCAACTGCAGGATAGATACCTTGTGATGCGATATCACGGCTCAATACAACCGTTGCATCCAAGTGAGCAAAAGTCGTAGCAGGTGATGGATCGGTCAAATCATCGGCTGGTACATAGACCGCTTGAACTGAAGTAATAGAACCTGATTGAGTTGACGTGATACGCTCTTGAAGCATACCCATCTCTTCCGCTAGCGTTGGCTGATAACCAACTGCTGATGGCATACGACCTAGCAGTGCTGACACTTCAGTACCGGCTAGTGTATAGCGATAGATATTGTCTACAAACAGCAATACGTCACGGCCTTTACCAGTAGCAGGATCTTTCGTATCACGGAAATATTCAGCCATAGTCAAACCAGACAGTGCAACACGTAAACGGTTACCCGGTGGCTCATTCATCTGGCCGTATACCATCGCTACTTTAGATTTGCTAAAGTCTTCGGTATTGACAACACCAGCGTCTTGCATTTCGTGATAGAAGTCATTTCCTTCACGAGTACGCTCACCAACACCAGCGAAAACTGATAGACCTTCGTGTTTCAATGCGATGTTGTTGATCAGTTCCATCATATTGACCGTTTTACCGACACCCGCACCACCGAACAAACCAACTTTACCACCTTTAGCAAACGGGCAAAGTAAGTCAATTACCTTGATACCTGTCTCTAAAAGCTCAGTGCTGTTTGATTGGTCAGCATAGCTTGGCGCGTCACGGTGAATAGACCAGCGCTCATCAGCAACGACAGGACCTTCTTCATCGATAGGACGTCCAAGAACATCCATAATACGACCTAGCGTACCAACACCTACTGGCACAGAAATTGGACCACCAGTGTTAGTAACCGGTAGGTTGCGCTTGAGGCCTTCGGTTGAGCCCATAGCAATCGTACGTACGATGCCATCACCCAACTGCTGCTGTACTTCTAAAGTGGTTTCGGTGCCATCAACTTGCAGGGCATCATAAATCTGTGGAACTTCGTTACGGTTGAACTCAACGTCAAGAACCGCGCCAATAATCTGTACAATACGACCGCTACTCATTGCGTTCTCCTTTAACTTCTATATATATAGGGGTTTCATATCTCATAAAGAGGATCAATTATGAAACAGCAGCAGCACCGCCAACGATTTCCGAGATCTCTCGGGTAATCGCCGCTTGACGCAGCTTGTTATAAACCAGTTGTAAATCGTTGATTAAGTCGCCAGCATTATCGGTTGCCGCTTTCATTGCAACCATACGTGATGACTGCTCTGAAGCAATGTTTTCCATAACCGCTTGATAGACGATCGATTCGATATAACGCCCAAGCAATTCATCAATCAAAGTTTTGACATCAGGCTCGTAGATATAATCCCAGCTCAGTTCGGTTTTTATACCGCTCTCTTCATCGTTTAAAGCATTCTCTGGTAATGGTACCAGCTGATTAACTGTAGGCTTTTGAGTCATCGCATTGATGAATTGGTTATAAACCACATAGATACGATCTATATTGCCTTTATTATAGTCATCAAGCATAGCTTGCACAGGCGAGTTAATCTGCTCAAAGGTTGGCTTATCGCCATAATCAGTCACAGCTGAGGTAACTTTACCGCCGAAGCTCTTAAAAAAGCTGACGCCTTTAGAACCAATAACGGCAAACTCAGCGTCTACGGACTGGTCTTGATACTGTTGAATATTTTTTGATAAAGCTTTGAATAAGTTAATATTCAAACCACCCGCTAGACCTCGATCTGAGGTGATAACGATATAGCCCACTTTATTAACTGGGCGCGTTACCATATATGGATGCTTATAGTCTGATGAGGCATGCACCAAATGCGAGATAACCCGGCGCATACTATCGGCATACGGGCGACCCACACTCATGCGCTCTTGAGCTCGGCGCATCTTACTCGCCGCTACCATTTGCATAGCACGAGTAATTTTTTGGGTGCTTTTAATACTGGTGACTTTGGCACGTATCTCTTTTAAGCTTGCCATAATGATTCCAATATAAGAGGGTTAAAAAGCATTGACGCACTATTTAAATAAAAAACACAACTACTATTAAATAACACTACGCAATTATATGCTGCTGCTTATAGGTAGTGACACGGATTTAAAAAACGTGCCACTATCCTTACTATCAGCTAGATTAGCTTAACCCGTTAACTTAGTATTTACTAACTTAGTATTTGTTAACTCAGTAACTATTAACCTAGTAACTGCTAAATTAGTAACTGTGGTTTTGTTTAAAAGTCTCAACAGATGATTTCAAACGACCAGCAATATCATCATTATAGTTTGCTGTTTCATCAATCTCATTCATTAAGTCAGATTGCTCATCGTGCATATAACGCAAGTAAGCTTCTTCAAAAGAGCCAATCTTATCGACAGGTACGTCTGCTAAGAAACCTTCATTTGAAGCATAGATAACAGCGGCTTGCTCAGAGATAGACATGGGCTGATATTGTTTTTGTTTCATCAGTTCAGTCACACGCTCACCATGATCCAACTGTTCGCGCGTCGCATCATCAAGATCTGATGCAAACTGAGCAAAGGCTGCTAATTCACGATACTGAGCCAGTGCAGTACGAATACCACCAGATAATTTCTTAATGATCTTCGTTTGCGCTGCACCACCAACACGAGATACCGAGATACCAGCGTTAACTGCTGGACGGATACCTGAGTTAAATAGGCTTGACTCTAAGAAGATCTGACCATCAGTAATTGAAATTACGTTAGTTGGTACGAATGCAGATACGTCACCCGCTTGAGTTTCAATAATCGGCAATGCAGTCAAAGAACCTGTTTTACCAACCACTTCACCATTAGTGAACTTCTCTACATACGCTGCGTTGACGCGTGATGCACGCTCAAGTAAACGTGAATGAAGATAGAATACATCTCCAGGATAAGCTTCACGACCTGGTGGACGACGTAGCAACAGTGATATCTGACGATAAGCAACCGCTTGCTTTGATAAATCATCAAAGATGATTAACGCATCTTCACCGCGGTCACGGAAATACTCACCCATCGTACAACCTGAATATGGTGCGATATACTGTAGTGCTGCTGGCTCTGAGGCTGACGCGACTACTACTGTGGTATACTCAAGTGCGCCAGTTTGCTCAAGCTTACGTACAACGTTAGCGATCGTAGAACGCTTCTGACCAATAGCCACATAAACACATTTGATGCCAGATGATTTCTGAGCAATAATCGCATCAATCGCCATCGCGGTTTTACCCGTCTGACGGTCACCAATGATAAGCTCACGCTGACCACGACCGATTGGAATCATCGTATCAACGGCTTTATAGCCCGTCATTACTGGTTGATCCACTGATTGACGATCAATAACGCCCGGGGCGATTTTCTCGACTTTATCAGTCATTTTGGCATCGATAGGGCCTTTGCCATCGATAGGATTACCTAGGGCATCAACAACACGTCCTAGCAGCTCAGGGCCTACAGGTACTTCAAGAATACGACCTGTACAATAAGCCTTTTGGCCTTCTTGTAATTTTAGATAATCACCTAAGACTACTGCACCGACAGAATCACGCTCTAAGTTCAGCGCCATACCGTAGATTTCGCCTTCAAACTCGATCATTTCGCCATACATGGCATCTTCAAGACCATGAATCTGCACGATACCGTCAGATACTTTGACAATCGTGCCTTCATTCTTTGCAGTTGCACCCGCATCAAGGTCTTGAATACGCTGCTTAATCAGACTACTGATTTCCGCTGGATTCAATTGTTGCATTGCCTGGATTCCTTTAATTTATGATACCGCTTGCGTGCTTAAAGATGCCTACTAACACTCCAAGCCATCTTTAGCTCGATAGTGTCTGTAGAACGTATTAAGCCGTTAGCTGTGTTTTTAACTGTTTTAACTTGCCGCGCACCGAATCATCAATGATCTTGTCACCGACTTTTATGGTAGCGCCTGCTAAAAGACTAGGGTCAACGGTTTCGTGGATCACCACACTAGCATTGAGCGAAGTGGAGAGACGGGTTTGTATCTGTTCACGTTGAGCCACTGTCAATGGATAAGCTGTGGTTACATAAGCGTCGAGCTGCTTTAGGCTAATCGCTTTGTGACGACGATAATGCTCGTAAACCTCAGGCAGCAAAGCTAAACGCTCTTGCTCTGCTAACTGATTGACAAAGTTGCTAAGCGCCGCAGATACTTTAGGAGAGCTTGAGCTATCACTAGAGCCTTTGGTTGCACTTAATAACTGCTTAAAAGCAGACTCGCCATCACCAGCTACTTGCGTATCATAAAGATCAGTCAAAGCCGCTGACTTATGCTCAGCGCTAACCGCTGGATTGTCTAGCATAGTGTGGAACGATTTATCACTGACAATAGTGCTGGCAACGAATAAAAAGTCTTCCCACGCGTTGACTACGCCGTGCTCGTTAGCATAGTCAAACGCAGCTTTTGCATAGGGTCGTGCTAAGGTTGATAAGTCAGCCATTATATCCTCACAATTACAGCTTCGCCGCCAGTTGATCTAACATGCTGGCATGTTTTTGCATATCGACTTTTTCTTGCAAAATCTTCTCAGCACCAAGGACTGCAAGCTCTGCAACTTGATTACGTAATGACTCACGCGCTTGATTGATTTCTTGGTCGATTGCCGCTTGTGCTTGCTGACGAATACGCTCGCCTTCTATTTGTGCTTGCGATTTGGCGTCTTCAACAAGTTGATTAGCGCTTTTATTCGCCTGCTCAATGAGCGCAGCCGCACGGGTTTTAGCAAGGTTAAGCTCTTGCTCTACATCTTGCTCTGCGGTCGCCAGGTCGGCTTTTGCTTTTTCAGCGGCATTTAAGCCTTCAGCGATTTTGCGCTGACGCTCATTAATAGCACCGATAAGTGGTGGCCACACAAACTTCATGCAGAACATCACAAAGATTGCAAAAGCAATGGCTTGACCGATGAGGGTAGAATTGATATTCACGTGATCACCTCTTTGTTAATGAAAAATCAGTTTCATTGACCATGTTTGATAGTCAAGGTTTGGCTATGGTTTCTAGACAAGCATCGAAAATCAAACATTTTCAACTGAGCTTTCTGATTAACCTGCTAGAGGGTTTGCGAACAACAATAGCATAGCGATACCAACACCGATCATTGGGATCGCATCAAGTAAGCCTGCTACGATGAACATACGGGTTTGCAACTGTGAGCCAAGCTCTGGTTGACGGGCAACGCCTTCTAAGAATTTGCCACCTAAGATTGCAAAGCCAATACCTGTACCTAGTGCGCCAAGGCCGATAAGTAGCGCTACTGCGATAACTGTGTAACCACCTAATACTGGATCCATTGATGTAACCTCATTTACCTATTGAAAAATTAATGTTCAGTTGAAGATGCTAGTGACATATAAACTATCGTTAGCATCATAAATACGAACGCTTGGAGGGTAATAATTAAAATATGGAAAATCGCCCATGGTACTGATAGTGCCCACTGAATCCAAAAAGGCATCAAGGCAATCAGTATGAAAATCAACTCACCAGCATACATGTTACCGAATAGTCGTAGACCTAAAGAGATAGGCTTGGCTATTAGGGTAACAAACTCTAAGATGAAGTTAATGGGTATTAAAATAATTTGTACGATAGGGTTTTTAGCGCTAAAAGGATGTAGCGTTAACTCGCCAACAAACCCGCCTAAACCTTTTTCTTTGATACTATAAAATAAAATCAAGATAAAGACAGAGAAGGACATACCAAGGGTAATGTTAGGATCAGTCGTTGGGACAATCTTAAAGAACACATGATGCGGATCGTGTCCCATCATTGCGCCAATTTGTCCAGCAATCATCGGGATAAAATCAACGGGTAGTAAATCCATCAAGTTCATCAAGAATATCCACACAAAGATGGTCAACGCTAAAGGCGCGATCAGCTTTGAGGTGCCACTGTAAGAGTCACGGACGTTGTTATCAACGAACTCAACAATCATCTCAACGGCAGCCTGTGTTTTGCTTGGCACCCCTGAAGTGACTTTTCGAGCGACCATCCAAAAGATCGCACAGAAAACAATGCCTAAACCAATTGACCAAAGCATAGAATCAAGGTGGATGGCTTTAAAGCCCATAGCACTTGCTTCTTCTGCCGTATAGGCAACCTTCCAACCTTCGCCCGGCAAATAGCCGTACGTCCAATTGGTCAAATGGTGAGAGATATATTCTGTTGTTGTTTGCTCGCCTGCCATAGTTTCAGCTTCTTATTAATCAACGATTTACTCAACTACCAAAAATATGGTTGTTATCTTCTAAGGTTGTTTATCTCACTTATTAATGAGACAAATAAACGCCTATTCAGCGCCCTTAAAATCAATAACAACCACCCCAATCTAGCTTTTACCCTAATGCAAATACTTGTTTTTATTAGCTTTACATAAATTTTAGCTATAAAAAAAGGGCTTGAAAGTAATAACTACTAGCCCTTTATATTCACATATAAGCTTATTTTACATAAGCTGGTTATATGTTGGCTTGTCTGTATCCATTCGACAAGTCTGCTGCTCAAATTAGTAAAGTTGAGCAAAACAATTAGTTGTGTATAGTAATGCAGCGTTGTATTCGTGTAAAGCCTATTATTCATTTTTTATCTACTATCTGCTTGATTTATTAGCTAACAGCTTTAACAGTATAGGTTTAGATGGATAAAGAAATTGTAAGATATTATTTTAAGTCTTGTTTTTAGTGAAAATTAGGCGTATTGAGCTATCATCCATTTATAACGTTACTTTATACGGCCCAACATCAGTACATGGCTGACTTTCATGGTAATAAACCCTATAAATAGAGCGGGTGCGGATAAGGGCTCAACCGTAGTAAAGATTAGAGCAAAACCAAAAACCGTCAATAGCCACTTTAGCGCCTGTCCACGGAAAAATTGACTAACAATGCGATTGCGAGCCTGATAGCCAGTATAACTAAACATAAACCAAGCGAATACCATTTGGGTTGCAAAACCTAGAAAACCACCGATAGCAGCACTTTTGGCTATGACTAAATCACTATGCAGCCAGCTACTATCTATCAGCCAAGCGCTGACAATAACTAATAATAGTGCCCAAGTTTGCCGTTTGAAATAGACCCGAATTTGATCTTTTTGGCTGCGTTTAGCAGGTTGGGTCATCAGCTATCCTAAAATGTTAAAGGCTCAACAAAGCGCTGATTATTATAGTAATTAACCTGAGCGTAAGCAAGTGAAACACGTCTACTATCAATTGTTTAGCGCTGACTTGACTTAAGCTTTATCTACAGCGAGCTAATTTTAAAGACACACTGGTTATCAGTTTTGTAGGGTGTGGTTAGCGAAGCATAAACCGCCAAATAGTTTAGATAACAATAGTTTAGATAGCATAGGCAGGTTACGTTTTATCTTGATTCTCTGCGAGAACAGAATAAAACTAACCTACTCTACGATAATTAAGTCATCGCTCACTTTAATATACTTAGACAGTTACGAGTAAGGTTTTACTCATATTAAAGTAGTTATCAGTGACAAACTAAACTATGCAGTTGGTTATCTGCTCGCTCATATCACGCCAGCCTTGTACAAAGTCCTGAGTGGCACTCATATCCTCTGATTGTATAGTGCTAGTCACAGGCTGTAGCTTCGCCAATAACCCTTTTGCAGGCGTACTTTGCGTGACCAAACACATGGTTTCAGCAGGGCGCTGCTCGCTCAGCCAACGTATTTGACTGGCTTTTGGTGCTAAATGATGATCCTGGCTTAGGCTGCCGACAAATTGAAGATTGGTAGCTGCTTCTAGGTACTGATAAGCATCATGATAAGCCCAATAAGGACGCAGCTGATTGAGATTTTTCGGCTTATTTTGTAAGGCTACTGCTTGATCCATACGCTGAGCAAACTCTTGCGCGTTGGCTTGATACAGCGCTTTATATTGCGGATTGGCATGGCTATGGATTACTGCCAAAGCGCGAGTGATTGCCTTGGCATTTTCAGGATCTAGCCAAATATGGGGATCTAACGTTCCTTGCATAGGCTGACCTTTGACGTCGCGAAGTGGGTGGCGATTGAAAGCGTCAAAGGCAAACAGTGAGATAGCATTTGGCGCAGTCTCTAAGCTAGTGGCTAGATTATTCTCTAATGACTTGCCAAACCAAACCACGAATTTGCTGTCCTGTATGTTTTTGATATCGCCTGGACTAATACTGCCATGATGACCGACTTCGCTTGGGTCTAATAGCTGTTTGGCTGAGGGTGCACCTATCGTTACCGCTTCGCTTAATAAAAATAGCGGATAGTTACTGACACTGACAGTCGCGGCTTGGGCATTTAAAATCATAGTGCTTATCATCACCAAAGCTGTTATCACCAGTCGCGGCAAGCTCAAAACAGGAGTTGATGCTTTGTTGATCAATGTCTTACACAGGCCGATGTCAGACTTTGTCTTTTTAGTGATAAGACTGGGATAAGATTTCATAGGTAAGCAATCCTCAATAAATAAGTGGTGATAAGGTAAATGGTACAAGGTAAGCGATGATAAATAATAGGACAGTGATGCGCCTTTTATTATTTCATTATGTTATACCATAACAATTATAAATGTATAGTTATTTTGAGCTATAATTTTAAAATAATATTATGTTATAATATAACGATTAATAGTTATTATTGGAGTTACTGCCTTGTCTACTACTGTTTCTGCTTGTCAGCATCCTCACGATACTCAGCATCTTTCAAGCGCTGATATCGCTGAGCGATTGATCGCTGCCATAGAGCAGTGTCGTGTACGAGGTGTGCGTTTTACTCAGCTACGCAAGCAAATATATGAGCTAGTTCTACAAGCTAAGAAGCCTGTCGGTGCTTATGATTTGATGACCCAGCTACAGCAGCTGCGCTTAGCACAGATGGCTGACACTGATGGCTTAGCTACAGAGCTTGTCGCCAAACAAAAGAAGCAACTTCCTAAAAATGTAGCGCCACCAACGGTGTATCGTAGTCTGGAGTTTTTATTAGGCGAAGGTCTTATCCATCAACTGACCTCAATCAATGCTTATGTGCCTTGCTGTCATCCCCGCGCTGAGCATACTGCCGCCTTTCTGATCTGTGACATATGCCTGCGCGTACAAGAATGTAGTAGCTTGCCTGTACAAGAGATGATGAGCTTTGCAGAACAAGACGTTGGCTTTAGAGTGACTCGTAGCGTCATTGAATTGAGCGGTCGCTGCCAAAACTGTCATTAGCTTTTACAGGTTAACCCTTTTCATTTTTAGTTGATCCTTTTATAGCTACTACTATGCCCTGATTTACGTCCGATGAGCTACCCTATTATGAGTTATTTAAGTCTTTCCTCCAGCTCGCCCAACGCTTCTATTGTTTCTACTGATCAATCAAATATCGATATACTCAACGCCAGTAATGAGAAGCGACCTATCGATAGTAAGCTTATAAGCTTAGACAATATCAACTACGATATCGATGGGCAACGCCTGCTATCTCATATCAATATCGACATTGCAGTCAATGAGACTTTAAGCCTTATTGGCCCTAATGGCGCTGGTAAATCAACGCTGGTCAAGCTGATCCTAGGTCTGATAAAGCCCAGTCAAGGCCGCATTATCACTCATCAAGCACTACGATTAGGCTACGTACCGCAGCGTTTTGCCGTAGCGCCTATCTTGCCACTGCGGGTGACTGACTTGTTAGCACAAGCCAATAAGCAGCGATTGAGCGCTGATCAACGCCAATTTATCTTTGATAATTTATCTTTGAATCATTTGCTGCCACAGCAGATGCTGCATCTATCAGGTGGTGAAACTCAACGCGTGCTGCTAGCAAGAGCCTTGCTCGAGAAGCCCAATTTACTGATTTTAGATGAGCCTATGCAAGGATTGGATCCTGAGACTGAGCTTTGGCTGTATAAGTTTATCGATGAGCTACCTGAATTTTTGCGCTGTGCAATGCTTGTGGTATCTCACGATCTGCATTGGGTGATGAGAGGCTCTCGGCGAGTGATCTGTTTGAATAAGCACATTTGCTGCGAGGGTCAGCCCAGCGAGCTGGCGATTAGCACTGAGTTTCAAAAGCTATTTGGTCATCACTACGAGCAGCCTTATGTGCACAAGCCTCATGCTTGCGAGCATCATAGTCGTTAATAAAAAAATGACTACTAAGAAAAGTTACTGATAAACAATCATTACTTATCATTTTCACAACGAATTTTAATGGACACTTTATGACTGCTTGGTTGGCTATCATCGCCCCTGCTTGGATCGCAGGCAGCATTCTAGGACTGCTATCAGCTCCACTTGGCTGTCTCGTATTATGGCGGCGTATGGCTTTTTTTGCTGATGCACTAGCGCATGGTACGCTGCTTGGTGTGGCACTAGCCGTCTGGTGGCAATTGCCTATGGGTATTGGGATCGCGATAGTCAGTATCGCGGTTGTGTTAGGACTAGTGCTCATTGATGATGAGCGGCTGCCTGTAGATGCCGTATTAGCCGTAGTCGCGGTGACTTTATTATGTCTTGGGCTACTAGCTTTGACTCAATTGACCAACCAGCAAGCCAATGTATTGGGGTTTTTATTCGGTAACTTACTTGAGCTGGATTGGTCAGATTTACCCCTACTTGGCGTTAGCGTAGCGGTAGGCTTAGGGCTGCTAATATATATTTGGCCTGCGCAAGTCAAGCTGGCCACTCATGAAGCTTTAGCTCGTATTCAAGGTATTGATCCGACTCGCCAGCGGCTGTTTTTTATGGGTCTACTAGCAGGGTTTTGTGCCATTGCTCTACAAGCGGTCGGCAGCTTACTTATCAGTGGCTTATTGGTACTGCCCGCTTTGACCGCAAGGCTTTATTCCACAGCACCTAAGCAGATGGTGATCATCGCCCTAGTCATAGCACAGGTTGGAGTAACGCTAGGGGTTTGGGGTAGTATCTGGCTGGATATTCAGACAGGTTTATCGATAGTATTAGTGCTAGCGATAATATTCTTTGCAGCACTTATCCTCTCAAAGTTGCTCTCGTCTAAGCCGATATTGGCTAAATTTCTCGCGCGTCGTCGTCAACACTAAAAAATAGCTCGAAGGGATAAGGCTCAAGTTATTATCATAATTAATTCAACTTTATTTTACTGAAGTCATTAAAGTTTCACACAAACTATGTTATAACCTTTTGCTACATTTACTTTTTAGAATGTTACTAATTAGGCTATATTGACCACTCGATAAGGATTGCCCCTTATGCTAAGTAGTCCTGTTTATATCCATGCTCAGAGCGAAGTATTCAATATTTTGCAACTGACTGATTTACATTTAACCACTGACAACGCCATGCACAGCTGTCAGCAGAGGTTTGATAAGGTGCTTAATCAAGCGCTTGAGGAAGCAGCTGAACAGAATGTGGTATGTGATTTGATTTTAGTAACAGGTGATCTAGTCAGTCAGGTTGAGCCTGCTATTTATGATTATATTTTTGCGGTATTGACTGCGACGAATATTCCTTTTGCTTGTATTGCGGGCAATCACGACGTTACCGAGGAGGTAGGTTATGATTTACCATTTGATCAGCGCCAGCTTATCGCACACCCTGCTGATCCACGTCTGCTGAGTCGCTATATTATAGATTCTGATTACTGGCAAATATTACTGATAAACTCTGCTATTGCTGGCCGAGTTGCAGGCGAGATTGAAGAGGATGATATCGACTGGCTATGTACGCAGCTTGACCGCTGTGATAAGCCTGCATTGCTCGCAATCCACCATCATCTTATCCCTATGTGCTCTGAATGGATAGATGCGCATATGGTACAAAATGCTGAAATGTTTTGGCAACGTACTAAAGACTGTGATAATTTACGCGTTATCATCAATGGGCATACGCATCAAGAACAAGTCCAGCATCGTAATGGTGTTACTGTTTATACGACACCTTCAACTTGCTATCAGTATCAGCCCCTTAATGATGAATTTGCTTATGATAAGACATCGCGTCCTGGATTTCGCTGGTTGCAATTAGCCAACAATGGACAGGTTGCAAGCTGGGTTAAAAGGTTGGATACTTGAGCGCCATTATTATTCTTATAAAAACATTGTAGTCGTATAAAGCTATTGCTATAAGTAAATATCGGCTATGATAAGGTAGAGATAAGCGCTTTTGGTGAAATGGATATTTGTCCAAAAGTACGAAGATAATGTTGTTTTTATAATTAAAAATGAAGCAAACTTAAATTGCGTTGAGTGTACGACCTAAGCAAAGTCCGTTAAGAATTATTTTTATACTAGAGTAAAGTCACGCTGACTCTTTGTTTTGCGCTATTGTTTTGTTGGATTAATTTGAAAAAATAGGATACCTACTATGAGCACCCTAACCACAGATCCGAATGATGTAAAGTTCACCCCTTATGAGCCAGCTAAAGACGAAGAATATATGTCTGATGCCCAGCTTGAGCACTTTAAAGCTATTTTGTTAGATTGGAAGCACCAGCTGGTAGGTGAGGCTGATCGTACTAAGACCTACATCCAAGATGAATCAAGCTCTATGCCAGATATCAATGATCGGGCCACTCAAGAAGAAGAGTTTGCTTTAGCGCTGCGCACTCGTGATCGTGAGCGTAAGCTGATTCGCAAAATCGACAAGTCAATGTCAGAGATTGAGAACGATGATTATGGTTTTTGTGAGACTTGTGGCGTTGAGATCGGCTTGCGTCGCTTAGAAGCTCGCCCCACTGCAACTCAGTGTATTGATTGCAAGACATTATCCGAGATGAAAGAGCGTCAAAACCAAGGTCAGTAGTCGCTTAATTTTTGTACCTCTAAAGAATAAAAAGTGAGCATTTCTCAATAGGAGTTCTCACTTTATTTTGTGTGCTCTATTTTATAAGTACGGTTAAGAGCCACTATACTCATCTGCAATCCATCATTCAAAAGTACCCATGAATGCTACTGAAAATAAATATCTTTTTAAAACAAGCTTGTTTATCCTAAAGCTATCTTCTCATTTTGGTAGCTGATTACTTTGAACTCCAGTAAAAACCTCAACTCTCCTTCTACATTTGTGTCGTCAAAGTCAAAAAGTCACCCTCAAGTGCGTATACCCGTAGGTCGTTTTGCGCCTTCGCCTACTGGTGAGCTACATTTGGGCTCTTTGACTACTGCGCTGGCAAGCTATTGCCATATCAAGTCATTAGGCGGTGATTGGCTACTACGTATGGAAGATACCGATATCACGCGTTGTGATCGTCAGTTCAGTGAGCAAATATTATTAGACTTAGAAGCGCTTGGAATGCTCTGGGATGGCGATATCATTTATCAGTCTGAGCGTACTGACATCTATAATGACTATTTGCAGTCAGCACTACAGCCGCTAAGCTATGGCTGTCAGTGTTCGCGTAAGCGCTTAGCACAGTTTTGGGCGGTACAGGAGCATCAGCAACAGCTTAACCCTATTGATAAAAAGTCTGATCGGCAGCGCTATCCTCGCTGTTGTATCGATGCTGAGCTAAACAAGCAACATCACAAACTGCGCTTGCAATTGCCCGATTACACCACAGGGTTTATAGATGGTATTCAAGGGCTGCAATGGGCGAATCCTCAGCAAACTTTAGGTGATATGGTCGTGCGTCGGCAAGACAGTACCATTAACTACATCCTAGCAGCTAGTATCGATGATGGCTTGCAAAATGTCAGCCATGTCATGCGTGGCCTCGATATCCTACCAATGACCACCGCGCAAATCGCTATCATGCAAATGGTCAAATTGCCTGCTATCGAGCGCTGGTATCATCTACCCTTAATCTGTAATAGCGAAGGTCAAAAGCTATCGAAACAGAATCTAGCGCAACCTATCAATACTAGCCAGCCCTGCAGGCTACTAGCTACTGCACTACACTTATTAAAACAGCCAGCAGTCGATATCGATACCCCAGAGCGAATGCTCATGCAAGCTGTGAGTCAATGGACAAATAAACCGCTACAAGGGTTAGAGCAGCTAAATGAGAGTGGTAGATAGTTTAGATTATTAGGGCGTGTTCCGTGGGTTAGCACCCACGCTACGTCATGTTTGCTTGTAAGCTCAAGAGTGTTTTATTAATAATAACGACATTGACTCTTTTCAATCTCAGGGCTTTCTTTATATATTTTTAATAATAAGGCGACCATGATTAAGCTAATTAGCATTGATGAGCCGCCATAGCTAAAGAATGGCATGGTCAAACCTTTCGTCGGCATCGCACCCATATTCATCGCTGCATTAATAATAGTTTGGGCAATAAAAATAACTCCAATGCCAAAAGCAGTATAGCTCATACGCATCTGTCGACGTTTTAGTGCATTGTAGCTAATACGCATTGCACTGCCGATAATAAGAGCCTCTAGTAGCAAAATCATCGTTACGCCGACAAAGCCCAATTCCTCACCCGTAATCGCTAACAAAAAATCGGTATGTGCTTCTGGCAAATGTGAGAGTTTTTGCACGCTTTCGCCATAGCCGACCCCTGTGAACTGACCACGACCAAAAGCGATCAGACTACGCGCCAGCTGATAATCCGTATCTTGAATATCATCAAACGGGTCTAAAAATGATAAGGCGCGGGTCAATCGATACTCCACCAGCGTTACCGCTAATACCCCAAGACCGCCTACTACTGCACCTAATGCCAAGAATTGCTTATAAGGCGCGCCTGCAATATAAAATATCGCAAATACGGTACCTACAATTACTACCAGCGAGCCAAAATCGGGCTGCAACAACAATAACAACGTCATCATGCCAATAACTAATGAGATGCGCAAAAACCCATCCCAACCATTACGCACTTCAAATGAGCGCCGCACTACGAAGTCGGAGACAAAAACGATAATCACTAACTTGGCAAGCTCTGCTACCTGAAAGTTAATAAATACCAAATTGAGCCAACGCTTTGAGCCATTGATTGGCGTACCAAACAACGTTGCGATCAATAGCAACGCTGTGATCCCTAATAGAATAAATTGCGTGCCTGTTTGATATAGCGTCTTTAGCGGTACCAGATAATAAGCTAGCGCTGCCGCAAACAGTCCAACACCCATATAGAGCAGCTGACGATTAAAAAAATGCAGCTCGGTCATACCGCGACTCAGCGCAAAGGGTATAGAAGCCGAAGCGACCATCAGCAGACTGAGCACCATCATACAGCCGACACTAGAGAGGAGTATTGAGCGCACTGAAGGTAAGGACAGAACACCGTCTGAGCGCGTATTCAGCTTAGACGAGGTAGATTTATTAAAAAAGGAGAGCGCCATAATATTCAAACACACTAACAAGCAAAGTACACGGCGTCTAATACCTGATATTCAATATCCAGTATAAGTAACAAGACGCCACCGTTAAATCATTAAGTTATTAATCATCAAGCTATTAAGAACATAGCATTAAACTGTTGAAGACGTAATATTGAACTACTGAACAATAAGTTATTGACAGTAGCAGCAATAGCTATACAAAACAATAGGATAAGACAAGCGTATATTAACACTTATCTCGCTTTCATTGAGAATCGATAGCAGTAGTATCAGCGGCAAGCTCATTGACTAGCTGAGTAAAATATTCACCGCGAGCAGCGTAGCCACTGAACTGATCAAAGCTGGCACAAGCAGGCGATAGTAGCACCGCTTGCACTTGCGATAGACTACTATCGGTTAGCTGCCCAATGATGACAAAAGCATTATCTAAGGTTTGGCATTGATGCAGACGAACGTCATCACTGAGGGCAGCGGCACGCAGATCTTGCTCTATCAGCTTGCTATCTTCGCCAATACATAGGACTTGGCTGACATATTTATTAATAAAAGGGCTCAGCTCACCGAATTGTTGTGCCTTGCCTTGTCCGCCTAAAATCAATAACAGCTTGCCATCTTTTGGCGCATATACGGCACCGAGTCCTTCGATAGCTGCAATCGTTGAGCCGATATTAGTGCCTTTTGAATCATTGAAATAGTCGATATCTGCTACTGTAGCGATATATTGACAGCGATGTTCAAGACCTGCGAACTGTTGTAGGGTGCCTAGCATACTCTCTAATGGGATACCTGCCAGCTCGCCAAGTGCTAGCGCAGCTTGAGCATTGAGCAGATTATGACGACCCTTTATCACCAGCTTATCTGCCGATAGTAATCTCTCTGTACCACGCGCTAAATAAATTTGCCCATCAGGCTCAGTAATCAAGCCATATTGGCCATTATCAGGCGCATGAATACCCGTACTAATACGCGGTAAGTTATCGGCAACTAAAGGCCGTGTCAAAGCATCTTCGCGGTTGATCACGACGGACTTTGCACCCTGAAAGATACGGTGTTTGGCCTGATGATAGCCAAGCATGTCGCCGTGACGATCCAAATGATCGGGCGACATATTGAGCACAGTAGCGACCTGAGCGCCAAGGTTAGTCACCGTTTCTAATTGAAAGCTCGATAGCTCTAGCACTGCCAGCTGCATATTCGGATTGGCTAGCAAATTCAATGCAGGTATACCGATATTACCGCCTACCCCAACATCGATACCTGCATCCTCTGCCATTTGCCCCACTAAGCTGGTTACGGTGCTCTTAGCGTTAGAGCCTGTGATTGCGACAATAGGCACAGTGCAAGCGGCGCAAAATAGCTGAATATCGCTGACGACAGCAATACCTGCCCCTCGAGCGGCAGCAACGGCTGCGGTAGTTAGAGCAATACCAGGGCTAATAACAATACGAGCAGCTTGCAATAATAACTCAGCATCAATTGCCCCAAATTGTCGAATCTCAACAGCTGCAGGTAATTGCTCTGCTAGTAATGGTTTGCTTTGGCTGTCAGTCACAGCAACTTGATAGCCATGATCTGCTAAATATCGCGCTGCTGAGAGTCCTGACTGTCCTAGGCCTACCACTACCTGTAGTCCACCGCCTTTATGAATAAGAGTATCTGTTGTGGCACGGCTAGTCATATTTTATCCTTTTAAGGGGCTGGTATTGAAGGGCTAATAATAGCTTACGCTTCGGTTGCATGGCATCATAACGCTATCGTTCATTTTTCGATACTGCTTTTTTGCCACTTTGTGCTATTATGCGCATACTTTTATATGAAATTGTAATGCACGACTTAAGCGTGCCATACCTATCCTATTTTATTCTTGGTCTGAGTGTCATACGCTTAGAGACCTTGCTTGAATATCTAACCAAATCTTATAGTCTTCATAGCCTGCAATACGCTTCAATAACTTTAAAATGATAGCGTCTAGATGATAGTTTTTGAGCTATCAAGCTAAGCAGCACCTTATTTAATGGATCAGCTTTTTTAATAATTAAACCTTAATTATTAATACGGTATCAACTCTATTAGATAATGATGAATTTTTTCGCCTCCAACCCTATGCAGTTTACTTATGACCTCATTTATTGATAGCTTACATGACGAATGGTTCTCTAATATCCGCGGTGACATTTTATCGGGTACTGTAGTCGCACTAGCGCTGATTCCAGAAGCCATTGCCTTCTCTATTATCGCAGGTGTCGATCCAAAAGTCGGTCTTTATGCCTCGTTTTGTATTGCTGTCGTCATCAGCTTTGTAGGGGGACGCCCTGGGATGATCTCAGCAGCTACTGGTGCTATGGCTCTAGTCATGGTCGATCTAGTCGCTGATTATGGCTTGCAATACTTGCTGGCCGCCACGCTTTTGTGCGGTGGTATTCAGATTGTAATGGGTATTTTAAAGCTTGGCAATCTTATGCGCTTTGTGTCGCGCTCGGTGATAATAGGCTTCGTCAATGCGCTCGCGATTTTGATCTTTGCCGCGCAGCTGCCTGAGCTCAATCCAATGACTGAGCGAGTTGGCTTGACGGTCTACATTATGACGGCAGCGGGGCTGGCGATTATTTATCTGTTTCCGCTGATTCCTAAGATCGGTCGTATACTACCCTCGCCCTTGATCTGTATCGTCGGTCTGACCGCGGTGGCTATGTATCTGAATCTAGATATCCGCAACGTTGGTAGTATGGGTGACCTACCTGATTCGCTACCTGTGTTTTTGTTGCCTGATATCCCGCTTAATTTAGATACTTTATTAATTATCGCGCCTTATTCTATTACCCTTGCGATCATCGGTTTACTTGAGTCCATGATGACCGCGACTATCGTCGATGAGCTCACCGATACCTCAAGTGATAAGAACCGCGAGTGCCGTGGTCAAGGCATATCGAATGTGGTTGCTGGATTCTTCGGTGGTATGGCAGGTTGTGCGATGATTGGTCAGTCAATGATCAACATAAAATCAGGAGGTCGAGGGCGCTTATCAGCATTGATAGCAGGGGTAGTACTCCTCATTATGGTGGTATTTTTAGGTCAATGGGTCAGCCAGATTCCAATGGCAGCGCTGGTAGCCGTGATGATTATGGTCTCTATCGGTACCTTTAACTGGCAGTCTATCCGCGAGTTCAAAACTCATCCTTTATCCTTTAATATCGTCATGCTAGCCACGGTATTGACCACCGTACTTACTCATAACTTAGCTTATGGAGTCGGCGTTGGGGTGCTGCTATCCGCGCTCGCCTTTGCTAATAAGATCGGTCAGTTCTTAACGATATTTAGCGAGTATGATGATGCTAATAATAGTCGCTACTATTACGTACAAGGGCAAGTGTTCTTTGCTTCGTCCACCCAGTTTTTGAACAGCTTTGACACCAAAGAGGCGCTCGATAGTATCCAAATCGACGTTAGCCAAGCACATTTTTGGGATGTTAGCGCGGTAGATACTTTGGATAAGCTTGTGATGCGCTTGCAACGTGAGGGAACTGATGTCAAAGTAGTAGGCCTTAATAACGCCAGTCGGACTTTGATTGATCGCTTCTCTATCCACGATCGCCGTGATATCGGGTTACTGGATTAATATCTGTTGAATTACATACCTCTTGAGTTTGGCGCTAGTTTTATTATCGATGTGGTTGTCTTATGAGTAATTTAAAACCCAATAGTGTGATTGCCTGCTTGGACTGTCCCGATCATGTGCAAGCGGTTCTAGACGCTAGTATGTGGGCGGCGATGCGCCTGCGAGTGCCGATAGGCCTACTCCATTCGATACCTAGTGTGCAGCAAAAAGCCGCTGTTAACTATTCAGGCTGCCTAAACATCGATGATGAGAGCTACCTGCTCGATCAGTTCACCAGCAAAGAGCAGCTGAGTAATGGCGAGCTAAAAGCTCAAGGCCGACTCCTGCTCCATCAAGCAGCGGCATATTGTGCCCAAAACCAGCCCAAACGCCAAACTTATACTTTGCATCGGCACGAGCATCTAAGTGAAAGCCTAGATTATGTCGATAATGAAGCTCAGCTAGTGGTTATCGGTCACGAGGTCACTTGCAAATCTACGCTAAGCCAGCTGATCCGTCTTAGTCACTGCCCTGTTTTGGTGACCCCTGCACCATTTTTGCCCCCTACTACTGCTTTATTCGCCTTTGATAATCGTGCGACTACTCATAAAATGCTTGATTGGCTATGCAAAATCCCGCTAACTCGTAACCTGACCATTCATATCGTGATGGTCGGTCGTGATAGTTCTGAAAATTGTGATGCACTAAGAGAGGCTTACGCGCGACTTAAGCAAGCAGGTATCAACTGTAAAAAGAAATTGATACAAAGCCGCGATGCTTGTGCAGCAATTAGCTATTACCAACAGGAGCATGAAATAGGTCTACTTATGACAGGTGCTTTTGGGCAGTCACGACTGCGCGAGATGCTACAAGGCAGCGATACTAAAAAGCTGCTAGGCACTACTAAAACCCCTTATCTATTGTTCCCCAAAGCTTAGCTTTCTTAACAGCTTACACTCTGTATAGCCCAGCGCTTATAGGCTTAAAGCTCCGATGTTTCACTATATAAGCGTATTGAAACCTACGTAAATCAACAGCTGTTTTCTCTAATTATCACTCCTCATTTTCATAGCGTTCAGCTAAAAGCGTTTACTAAGCTGTTCAGATATTTTATGGCTAATTTTTGCCGTTATCCATATTTTACTGCCATGAACAACGCAGCAAAACATCCTAAGATAGCCTGCCCTAAACCGAGCAAAGTTGGTTATAATAAACCGACAGCTGACTAATCATCAGCGCTATGTTAACTTTTTTTACAGCAATCGTATTTATAAAATGCCGTAAAAAGCATTCTATGCTGTTATCAATGGCTTCATCTAAGACGCTTAAGTCCATCCGTAATCAACCCCTTTTGAGAGCGTTTGGCATAATTCTTGAATGTCTTAAGTGAGAGAAATTGAGCACAGTAGCCGTACGATGCATCAAAACGCATGCATAAGCCTGCGATATTACTTAGATAAGGATAATCTTATGAAGCTAATCACTGCTATTTTAAAACCTTTTAAACTCGACGATGTGCGTGAAGCACTATCTGAGATTGGTGTTAAAGGCGTCACTGTCACCGAAGTCAAAGGTTTTGGTCGCCAAAAAGGACATACCGAGCTTTATCGCGGCGCAGAATACGTGGTGGACTTTTTACCTAAAGTAAAAGTTGAAGTCGCGGTGATCGATGAGATGGTCGAGCCCGCTATCGAAGCCATTACTCGTATCGCTAGCACTGGCAAAATCGGTGACGGCAAAATCTTCGTAACTGCGCTCGAACAAGTCATTCGCATTCGTACTGGAGAATCAGGTCCTGATGCCATCTAAATAATTTACGAGCCCAAGTCTATATCGCTGTTATTGCTCACTATTGAGTCTCTACAGCGATTTATAGACCACTGCTCATAAAACACGCTTAGCTATCTAAAAAAAAGTATCTGCATTGTCAATTCAAGGGGGAATTAAGATGCAAAGTCAAATTTTCGAACTACAGTACGCGCTCGATACGTTTTATTTTTTAATCTGTGGGGCGCTGGTCATGTGGATGGCCGCAGGCTTCACTATGTTAGAGGCAGGTTTAGTACGATCAAAAAACACCGTTGAGATATTGACAAAGAACATTTCACTGTTTGCTGTTGCTTGTACTATGTATATGGTGTGCGGTTATGCCATTATGTATGGTGGCAACATGTTTTTAAGCGGTATTGCAGGCAATGAGAGCTTAGTAGAGAACGCTTTGGCAGCCTCTGTAGAAAACGGCTTCAACGGTGATTCGGTATACTCTGATCCTTCTGACTTTTTCTTCCAAGTTGTGTTTGTGGCAACCTGTATGTCGATCGTTTCAGGTGCGGTCGCTGAGCGCATGAAGCTATGGGCGTTTCTATTATTCGCGGTAGTGATGACAGGCTTTATCTATCCAATGGAAGGTAGCTGGACTTGGGGTGGCAACGATGTATTTGGCTTCTTCAACTTAGGTGACATGGGCTTCTCTGACTTTGCAGGCTCTGGCATTGTCCATATGGCGGGTGCTGCTGCTGCACTAGCAGGCGTACTATTATTAGGAGCTCGCAAAGGCAAATATGGTGCTAATGGCGAAATACGTGCCATTCCTGGCGCAAACTTGCCATTAGCAGCGCTAGGTACGCTAATCTTATGGATGGGCTGGTTCGGCTTTAACGGTGGCTCAGTATTGAAACTGGGCGATATCGATAGTGCGAACACCGTCGCTATGGTGTTCCTAAATACTAATGCCGCAGCCGCTGGCGGGGCAATCGGTTCACTAATAATCGCCCGCCTTATCTTTGGCAAAGCTGATTTAACAATGCTCTTAAATGGTGCACTAGCAGGACTGGTTGCTATTACTGCTGAACCTTCAACGCCAACGGCCCTGCAAGCAACTTTATTTGGCGTAGCCGCAGGAGTGATCGTAGTTCTTTCTATCCTAGCAATAGATAAAATGAAAATCGATGATCCAGTTGGTGCTATCTCAGTACATGGCGTCGTTGGTCTATTTGGCTTGTTGATCGTGCCGATTACAAATCCAGCATCTACCTTTATCGGTCAGATTGCTGGTGCTGCTACCATTTTTGTTTGGGTATTTGTTACCAGTTTAATTGTGTGGAGCGTGCTCAAAGCTGTCATTGGTATTCGTATCTCTGAAGAAGATGAATATGAAGGCGCTGATATTGCTGAATGCGGTATGGAAGCCTATCCTGAATTTACAAAATAAATACTCTATAGCTATAAGAAAATAAACTAAAAACCCCGCTAAGCCTATTGGTTTAGCGGGGTTTTATATAAAGCTATTACAATAGTAAATACGTAAAAGCTAAGCTTTAAAATAAAATACTATCTTATTTCTTCTTCCACTGTTGGCTACGGAAGATTGGGCCTACGTAACCTTTTAAATTTAGCGTATTGCCGCTTAAGCTTGCGGTCATACGATAATCTTTACCCTTAGCAGGATCAGTGATCGTACCACCACTATATTTACCGCCGCCGTCTGCTTTTAGGCCTCTGATGACCGTAGTGCCGACGTATTGCTTGGCTTTTGCAGTAGAGCCTTCGATCAGCTTACCTGTCAAGACGCCATTGGACTCAGTGATTTTTACCACGCCTTTTGGCTGGCCGTCATCATAAGTCTGCCAAGTAGTGTTATGCAGTGGATCCGCAGCAAATGCCATAGTAGCCATGCTGATACCTGCTACTGCCATCATAGATTTTGTAAATAATTTCATAAATCGACTCCTTTCGTACGATGATTATTCAAAATGTGAACTCGAAATAGCATTTATAATATCCTTTACTATCTCCTAGCTACTGTCTCTATCACTATAACCGATAGAGAATTAACCAAAGAAAAAGTAATATAAACGCTAACTTGAGCCATTATAAGCATATTTTGCACTTTGCCTAGTAATTTTTTATATAAATTCCTTTCTGTAATTAACAATTATATCAAAGGCTTATAGAAACGGGTTGTCAACGGTTCCGTCTGTTCGGTCATCTTTTATCTTTGACACCTCATCATTTATTGTGTACTGACTTGTTTTTTCAAAGTGCTTTAGTATCTTGCTTGTTAACTCATTTAATTGCTTTGCTTGCTCAAAACCTATCTCATTAAGGTATAAATCAATATCCCCATAGATAATAATCTTATCGGTTTGATTCTCTATTATTAGTTCACCAATCTGCATACTTTGATAATCATTAGCAAAAGGGTCAATCATACGGGTATCCTTTTTATCCAAATTTAGCCAGAGTCTATTCGATGATAACGAATTAAGCTTGTAGTTGCATCACTAACCACTGGATAATGGCAACGACAAATATCATCCAAGCAGGCTCTTCATCAGTGTTAGAAATACCCAAGTCATCACCTGCCTGCATAGGCAGTGCTAGCGCCTGCGATCTAACCTGATAGTCCAATATAGGCATCACATCAATCCCCGTTTGCTCAGCTAGCTCATCAAGGCTGATAATTTCTATCCGCTCCGATTCATCATTAGGCGCATAGTAAACCCCTGCTTGATTAATTGCTGGAATATATACTGCCTTAAAGAAGTGACTAGGTACTAGCACAAAGTTTTCACGGTTCTCAGGATCCTTAATTTTCTCACAGTTCTTTAGCTTCTCACATTTCTCACGGTTCTCACGGTTCTCACGGTTCTCACGGTTCTCACGGTTCTCAAGTGTTTTGAGTTTTTTATCGGTAAAAGCGACACCAGTGACGGTATAGACTTCACCATACTGCTGGGTCAAATAACGGGTAGCCGACTCGATATTGCGCCAAATATAACGATTATTACGTGGTGACTGCGGGGCAATATTAGCCAAGCTAAAGCTATCATACTGTTGCCTACGATTGGCCATGTTGCCATTAGGCGCTAGATGCCCTCGATCGTAGCCAGAGCCTGAATAATCCGCTACTTTGGCACGCATAGAGGTTGGCAAACGACTCTCTTCATGAAAGCTATCATCACGATCAATTAGCTTGGCTTGATTAAGACGATTGCGATCTAAATATTCTGCTGACCACAATGGCGTGCGCGAAGCACCTGAATACATCACCGCAAAACCGTCAAAGCATAACGCTTGGGTGTTTTGACTTAATTTGGTATTAGTAAATTCAGGATAAATACCGCCATAGAACGACTCGCTACAATCACTAAAATTATTGGCGTGAGCGGTTGGCATGCTAAATATAGCAATGATTACTGTTAAACCAATAGATTTAGGACCAACTGTCATCATAGAACTCATTACCATAGTTTGTGTTTGTTGATATAAATACATTATCCTAGCAGGCGCATACTTGTATATAAAGAAAGTAAAGCTCGCTACCAGCTAGAATAATTTCGCTAAGTACCAAACTAATAGCTGAATTTTGCCCTTTATCCAGTCGATAATACCTAAGACAAATAGCATCCAAGCAGGCTCTTCATCATTTATTGTGAGATTATCTAAATCCTTACCGGCTTTAAGTGGTAAATCTAAAGCCTGCGCTTTGACCTGATAGTCTAATACAGGCATAACATCGATACCTGTTTGTGCTATCAACTCATCTAAGCTGATAATTTCTATGCTCTCAAACTCATCATTAGGTGCGTAATAAACGCCAGCTTGATTGGTCGCAGGAATATATACTGCTTTGAAGAAATGACTAGGCACTAGGACGCGATTATTTAAACGAGCTAGCTTTTTGGTTGTGAAAGCAACGCCAGTGACTGTATAGATCTCACCATACTGTTGAGTCAAATAGCGCGTAGCTGATTCAATATTACGCCAAACATAACGACTATTGCGCGGTGATTGCGGTGCAATATTGGCTAGACTAAAGCTATCGTACTGCTGAGAGCGATTTGCCATATCACCGTTAGGTGCTAGATGCCCACGATCATAACCTGAGCCAGAATAGTCCTTTAATGATGCACGGAAAGATTCAGGCAAACGACTCTCTTCATGAAAGCTAGCATCATAGTCGATTTGTTTAGCATCATTCAGGCGCTTGCGAGTCAGATACTCAGCTGACCATAACGGGGTACGCGAAACGCCTGAATACATAACGGCAAAACCATCAAAGCATAGCGCTTGGGTGTTTTGACTTAATTTTGTATTAATGAATTCAGGATAAATACCGCCATAAAAAGACTCGCTACACTGGCTTAAGTCCTCAGCATGTGCTACTGACATAGTTGCTACTACAGTGACTACTATAAGGGTGCTATTAAATATAGAATTAATCTGACTATTGTTGAAGATGTTTTTGCCACTATTAATTTTACCGTTCACTCTCATTACCCTATCATCAACTATTATTCAGCTTTGCATACTGCGCGCACTCTATCCTAGCAGGCGCTTGGTTATAATGAAAGATAAGACATATTAATCTATAATCATGACCTGCAAGTCGTGACATTGTAGGCACTATCGTCTATAATGAGCCGTCTCAAAACGGTGACGTGGGTGAGTGGCTGAAACCGCACGCCTGGAAAGTGTGTATGCGTTAATAGCGTATCGAGAGTTCGAATCTCTCCGTCACCGCCAATCTTATTCTCTGCTTAATCAAAACCTCTGTATTCCTAGCTTATTCTAATTTTTCTCTAAATAATTCTTCAATAGCATGACTTCGAGTCTGGACTTATCAATTTCTGTCGTTTGAAATATATTAATTTTTACGATTGAGACCTGCAAAGCTCTATATTTAAAACTTATAAGTTTTTTTGAAAAACCGTGGAAGTTTTAGCAACCATTCCTTATATCAAAAAGCTATCAGCAGGCTACGTAAGCCTATCCTTTAATTCCATAAGGCAATCTCTAGATTTTATAACATCGTTTTCAGTAATCTTTGTATTTACCTCATGAAACCTTTTATTCCTTTTCAATCTCAGTTCATGTAAATTCTCTCTAAGATAAAGATCAATTTTTTCCTTATCATAAGAATATTCAATTAACTTAGCAGGAGTAGCGACACTGGTAGGATAAGCATAATTTTTTAATAGAGTTTCAATATCTAGCCAGTTTTTTAAAAATTCGTCACTTATCTTTAGCTCCTTTATTGTTAAGGACATTTGTTCAATCACTTTCTCATTTTCTAGATTGACTGTTTTTTGTGAGTTGATCTCATTCTGAACGCTGTTAAGCTTACTCTGTGTTATTTCTTTCTCTAGTTTCAGCTGATTTGAGCCCTTGATTAATGACTGCTGTTGCTGCCGCATTTCATCGATTTTATTTTCTAAACTTAGCTTTTCTTTAGCTTGCAAAGCTATTGACTGATGGGCTTCTCTTAGCTTCAATAGATTACTACTCTTCTCTAATTCATTGCTCTTCAACTCATTACGAATATCTCGCAGTTGTTTTTCTAATTGTTTGGTAGCATTGCTGTTGTCTTGTTTATCTTTGAACACGGTTAAACTTTCAATCTTTTGCCTCAGACCCTGCTCTTTTCTCATCAGATCTTTTTTTATATTATCAATTTCTTCTTGAGACCTCGTTAACTGTTTTAAACTATTTTCCATCAAAAAAGTACTTTTTGTCAAAGACGATAATTTATCCTCCCTGTGCTTTTTCTCAGCAGATATTTCTTTTAAATTAACCTCAAGATCTCTATTCTGCTTGGTTAAATGGCTGTTTTTGTAATTTAGATTCTGCATAACTTTCAAGTTGTCTTTTATACTAACTCGCAATTCAGTTTCTCTTTTTTTCACATCATTCAGGCTAAGGTGTAATGAGTTTCTTTCTATTTGCAATGCTTCATTTGACTTTGTTAGACCCTCATTAAGCTGTCTAGACTCTTCTTCTCTCTTTTCGAGACTTGATACTGAATGAACAATTATATTTACAATAGCACCGATACTCAAAGCAAAGCAGGTTACGATGATTAGCGATACTTTGAAACCTAGATTAGGAATAAACATACTAAAAAATAGTATAGTGGCAATAGTGCTAGTCAAAATCGACAAGCCTTTATCAATAAAATAGCGCCCGTAGTCAACATAACCACAGATACTGCCAGTAATTAAACATACAAGTAAAGGCATGAAATCGAAGCTATCAAAGGCCACAAAAGCAAACAGCAAGTATATAATTAGTAATAGTGAAACAGGCATTGTGATCTCAACAGTATGTTAGTTATAAACCTTTGAAACAATTATTTGTAGCTCATTCTTATATATACCTATTTTGCCTTCCAGCTTAACTCGTTTAGAGGTATCGTTATAGTCTTCTAATAATAACAGTCGATCTTCTAATTGGTTGGTTTCAGAATTAAATAAAACCCCGTTTATGCTGCTTTTATCATCACTAACTTTGAAGAAGGAGTGACCTTTTTTACTAGTCTTTAAATCTGAAATCATAGCATTTAACAGTACATCACGACCCTGCATGCTACCTTGCACATCAGACACATTGATAGTCTCAGTACCTATATAAGTTTCAGTGTTCTTCCCAACCACTTTATAATCTGAAGTTTTATTCACAAAATAATAAGCATTGTTATGACTTTTATTAAGGGTATCGGGAAAACTAATGACATCTCCTAAGTTCACATTCACAAGCTGAGGTTCTAAGCTAGTGAGTAAAGTGTAGTCCAGATGATCGGCAAAACTATTTACCTTAATAAAGGTCTTTTGTTCTGCATTAGTATTGACATTAACTACCTTTCCAGTGATATATGCAGACTGCTCTACATTATCTGTGCCTTTGCTATTGTAGTTGTCATTTACATACGCTTCTTCTTCGTTATTATCATTGACCAATGTCGAAATATTTTCAGATGCCATATCATTGGTACTACTGACACTATATTTGGTATAAATAACATACGCTACTGAACCTAAAAGGAGCAACGCAACCGTTAAAAAAGCAAGTTTATAATTAGAGTTATTTGTCATTGTGAACCTAAAGTTAGTAAGTAAATGATTATAGTTGATCAAATTTTTATATAGCAATTATGTTGAATCGCGGAATCTTATCATTAATAAAATGAGAGTAGTAGATAGTTTATTTAAATTGCGTGATCTTTAGGCCAAATCATAGTCATACCAAAATCTACCGCTTAGCCTTCGATGGTAGCTATAGTCAGGCTATCAATTTAAAACCAAAGAAGTTATCGACGGAATTATTCTACAAGATCTGAAGGACGGTAACATCGATGGCATCTCCGATCACCTGCAAGCGTTAATCCATGACGCCTCACAAGATGACCTGATAAAGCTAAAAGACTTATTTGCTCAAAGCGCTTTGGATAAGCAAGTAAAAACAGGGATCAAAAAAGATGACGAGCTATCCGCTAAATGGCGTGAGGGCAGCTATCCTTATGAGAACCGCTTGTCACGCAAGACCTATGAAAAGCAAAAGTATCATCTACGAGTAGAGCTACTAAAGCTGCAACGCTGGGTCCGTGAAACGGGACAAAAAGTAGTGATTGTCTTTGAAGGTCGTGATGCCGCGGGTAAAGGTGGTACGATTAAGCGCTTTATGGAGCATCTCAACCCTCGCGGTGCCAAGGTAGTTGCGCTAGAAAAATTATCTGAACAGGAGCTTGGGTAATGGTATTTTCAGCGTTATGTCCAGCATCTACCAACGCAAGGCGAGTTCGTGCTTTTTGATCGCTCATGGTATAACCGAGCAGGCGTAGAGCGGGTAATGAACTTCTGTACTGATGAGCAGTATCAGACCTTTATGCGTCAGACTCTAGGCTTTGAGAAAAACCTGATCGACTCGGGTGTACATCTAATTAAGTTTTGGTTTTAGGTGAGCCGTGATGAACAGCGCCGCCGCTTTGCTCAATGTGAGGCTCATCCATTAACGCAATGGAAGCTGTCGCTTATCGATATGGCATCATTCGACACGTGGGATGACTATACGTTGGCTAAAGAGACGATGTTTTATAACACCGATCACGCTGAGTCGCCTTGGATCGTAATTAAGTCCGACTGTAAAAAGCGCGCGCGGCTAAATGCTATGCGATATGTACTCAATAAGCTACCGTATGACAATAAAGACAAAGAGCAAATCGGCTATGTTGATCCGCTGATTGTCGGTCGTGCTGGCGCTCTGTATGAGCTGGGTGAAAAAGACGAGCTAGCAGTGGTTTAAATTATTACAGTATTTAGACTAGCATCGATACCGCTACTCTAAGCGGCCTGATCCTACTCAAGCCATCCAATTACGATCGGGTGGCTTTTTTGTGCGCGGTGATGGCTTTTATGCTTACATTTACTTTCTTAAATTAGATAATATATTTTTATATAACGATAAACTATGTATCATTATATAAATAATATCGGTTGGCATGCTATAATATTATATTGATTTTCGTGGGAAAAATTCTGTTGTCTGATAGTGATTTGTACGAGAAGTGACTGTCAAACGATTTCAGGTTTACTCTCAAGATAATCAGTTGATAATATTATAGAGTTTGTAGGAACGTAGATGGTAACTGTAATACAAGATTTAAAAAAAGACTGGTCACTTTCAGCATCTGTTGCTGGTTTTTTAGCCGTACTCATTGCTTATGCTGGACCGTTAGTGATTTTTTTTCAAGCAGCACAAGCGGCGCAAGTATCAGAGGCGATGATGGCGTCTTGGATTTGGGGGATATCGATAGGCGCAGCGATACCGAGTATTTACCTCTCTATCAAATATAAAGCACCGATAGTAAACGCTTGGTCTGTGCCAGGAACGGTTTTACTCGTGACCTTATTTCCACAGATGAGTATTAATGAGGCCGTTGCTGGTTATATTATTTCAGCCATTGTCATTTTCATTGTCGGCGTGACGGGTTATTTTGATAAAATTCTAAAGTGGATCCCTAACAGTATCGCCGCAGGTATGATGGCAGGCATACTATTTCAATTCGGTTTGGCATTGTTCGTTGCCACTGACACTATGCCAGTTATCATTTTTAGTATGTTGGGTTGTTATCTATTAGCCAAACGCCTGTCACCGCGCTATACGATGATTTGGGTATTGTTGTGTGGCATTATCTTAAGCTTAGTATTTGGCAAGATGAATCCTGTTGATGTTGATTTTACAATGACGGTTCCTGTTTTTATTTCGCCAGAATGGTCATGGAACTCAACGTTTAACCTTGCTGTTCCCCTTATCCTTGTCAGTTTGACAGGGCAGTTTTTACCTGGGATGGCGATCTTGAATTTAAGTGGTTATGACACGCCAGCGAAACCTATTGTTATGGGCTCTAGCATTGCTTCATTAGCCGTTGCTTTTATAGGCGGTATTACCATTACGCTAGCCGCGATAACTGCTGCACTATGTACGGGAAAAGATGCGCACGAGCTCAAAGAAAAGCGCTATATCGCTGGTGTCGCTAATGGTGTTTTTTACTTATTAGGCGGGGTATTTGCTGGTAGCATTGTACTGGTATTTAGCTTATTGCCTAAAGAGCTGATCGCCGCTCTAGCTGGTTTGGCACTGATAGGTGCTATCTCAGCCAATATTGCTGTGGCTATGAAAGATGAGAGCCAAAGAGAACCGGCATTGATTACCTTTTTGGCAACAGCCTCTGGTATGCAGTTTTTGGGATTAAGTTCAGTTTTTTGGGGCCTTTGTATCGGTATCGTTGCTCATTACCTATTAACTAAAAAAATCCCTCAGCCAATTAATGTATAACTGAATTAATAGTTATAGTAGATTAATAATGACAAGGATGTTATTGCTTCAAAATTCGATTATAGTTATTGTTTATAATAATAACTTTCAACATTCAAATAGGGATCGAACTATGCAAAACTTAGGATTAGGGATAATAGCAGGGCTTGGCCTGAGCCTGAGCGCTTGTGTCACCATTAACGGCGCACCGATGGGCACTACAGATAACACGACTATAGTCACCCAATACCCAATTGAAGCCACGATGCTCAACATCTATACCAAAGCGCGTAGTGCAAAACTAATGGCAATAGTCGATGGTCAAACCGTAACGGCAGATATCAAAGTCACGCCCAAAGGGGCTATGCTGTTCAATGGCAAATCTGTACAAGGTGGCGAAATCAGCACTATTAGCACTCTATCGGGTCAAGTGACCAATCAAGCCGTTGCTACTAACTACTTTACGTTGAATCCGCTAGTATTCCACGGCTTTACGGACAACACAGGTATATACTCAGTATCGAATCAAACCTCCAGCATCCCCAAGAGCGCGCGCGTTGGCGAGTCTAGCAGTTTTGTCACTGATACGGTCTATACCGATCAAACGATGAGCCGCCAATTGGGCATTTATGAGCAGACATGGTCACTGACTCAAGATAGCAATAAAACCGCATGGTTCTGTATAGGGACCTCTGGGAATCTACTACTTAATAATGACCCTGATAGTGCATCGACAGAATGCTATAACATTAATGCTCAAGGTGATATCTTGGCTAGCAAAGTGGTTATTACACAGCCTGCTGAAAATGGTAACGGTACGATTGAACTGATGAGCCAGTAGGTTTTACTAACTTGCCTAATAACTTGACAATAGCTTTACTGAATTCTTTAGTGGGGTTTGCAATACTAGTAACTCGTTTATTATAAAAAGGAATTTATTATGGTATTGACTACAAAAGCTTTTATTCACTATGCTAATGATAATAGCTGCAGTTGCCCAAAATGCGATTGTAAAAATTCAGCCACTTGCAAGAGCTGCAATTGCTGTACAAACTGCTGCCAGTGCAATTGATTGTCAACGCCACTAATGAACAGTATAAATTAGTAAAATAATCAGTGTCCTAAAGTTATATTTAGGGCGCTGTTTTTTATTGAGAATAAAACTACTTAGTCCTGCAACGTTATCTACCTAGACCCCTCTCTCCTATTTCTGATGGCCTTATAAATGCGCACTGATTACTCCAAATCAAATACTCAGACATCAGCGCTTAGCTCATTATGGCCTATACTAGTCATAGCGGCGCTCGCATTGACCCTGCGCCCGACTTTGACATCTACTGGCCCGTTACTGGATGAGATTCGACTTAGCACAGGGATTGGCTTGCAGACTGCCTCGCTACTGGTAGTGCTGCCTATGCTGTGTATGGGCATCTATCCGCTACTACTGCCTTGGCTAGGTAAAAGCTTAAGTGAGAGCACTTGGATCATAGGCGGATTGATCGCCATTGCTTTATCAGGGTTATGGCGACTAGGGCTAACTTCAAGTGAGGCGTTGATTTTCAGTACGTTGTTAGGCGGTATTGGTATCGCCATTGTACAGTCGATGGCACCCGGTGTGGTCAAGCGCTGGTATCCCCATCGTGTACCACTAACGATGGGAATTTATTCTGCATTTTTGATGGTAGGCGGCGGTATTGCAGCGACCTTTAGCCCGTCAATCGCTCAGCATTATGGTAGCTGGCAGGCAGGACTCGGTGTGTGGTTAATATTGCCCGTTATTGCCTTATTGATGTGGTGGTTTCGACCAGCCAAGGCGACTCAGACCACACAAAGTAGCGTGCTGGTTAACTTTTTTAAGAATCGCCGTGCGTGGCTACTCGCCATCTATTTTGGCCTTGCCAATGCAGGCTACGCTTGTATGATTGCTTTTTTGCCGACTTATGCACGTGGTCTAGGGTGGAGCGCTCAAAGTAGCGGTGAGCTGATCGGCATTATGACCATATTTCAGGTGATAGGCGCACTAGGCGCTCCTGCGCTCTCAAACAGTCGGCTAGATCGCAGGTCTTGGTTATTCTTCGCCGTCGGTATTCAGCTTTTAGGCTTTGCAGGATTAATCCTGATGCCTGAGTCACTATTATTGCTGTGGGCAGCTCTAATAGGCGCAGGCCTTGGCGCTTGTTTTTCGTTGACACTAACGGTAGCACTTGATCATTTATCTGCACCAAACTTGGCGGGTGCACTGACTGCTTTTGTGCAAGGTATTGGTTTTATTATTACTGCGATTGTCCCCTACTTTGCAGGCTCACTACATGAATGGCAAGGCGGTTTCCAGATTATTTGGGTCATGCTTATTTTGACGTTAATAGGCATGTTAGCGGTCACTATAAGGTTTAATCCTGACAGTTATGCTGCAACTATGGACTATTAACATTCTTTAGACAACTACTTATTTTGAAGCTGATATGCAAACTCTACCTACATTAACCGGTGCAATAGCGCAAAATATAGTTAATACCGCTGTCATTACTCAAGCAGGCCTAAAAGCTTTGGAATAAAGGCTTATGGCGCTCAAAACAGTTTTCGCTTAAAGCAATTACGCTCAACACAATAAAAGGTAGCCGATGTTACTTAAAGTCTTACGTACCTTACTCACCATTAGCGGCTTAGTTTTTATTATAGACTGCGTCATCTTGATTGCTGTTGACAAAATTAATTTCAGTACCGTAGTGCCACTTTTAATAGGTCTTATCTTTATCGCTCATGGACTGTTTTGGCATACTATTCGCAATTTTGTGATTCAAAGCACTTGGCTCAATATCAGCTGGCACGCGCTATGGATTTTGTTTGGATTATGGCTAGTGAGTTTTGGCGTATTTATAGGGTCTTTGCAACAGCAGATTAAGCTGAGTAAGCAAGTTACACCGCCCGTTGCCGCTGTCATTATATTAGGATCAGGCACAGTCGGTGGTCAGCCAACGCCAACGCTCGCCGCCCGATTAGATAGAGCTGTACCTGTTATCAAATCACAACCGCAAGCTGTCGTTATTACCAGTGGTGGGGTGGGCTTTGGGCGCACGCGTAGTGAAGCCGATATTATGGCGACTTATCTTTATGAGACTCACGGCATACCTTTAGCGCGAGTGACGCAAGAAGGCGAGAGCACCAGCACAGAGGAGAATCTAATCAATAGCCAAGCTATTTTAGCAGCTCAATCAGTCAGTCTAAATGAGCCTATCGCTATCGTCACCAGCGATTTTCATACGATCCGCTCAGCAGCTATTGCCCGTCACCAAGGCTATAAGCAGCCAATATTACTAGCCAGCCCCACCCCATTGTCCGTCCGTTATAACGCTTGGTTTCGAGAGTATTTTGCTTTTGTTAGTGGCTGGCTATTAAATGAATATTAAAAGGGTTAAGACTCACACTCTACCAATAAAAACGGGGCAGTTTTACTGATCTCAGAGCAAGCCACTTGTTTAGGCACACCTTGAGCGACAATATGTCCACCCGCGTCTCCTGCGCCAGGGCCGATATCCATAACCCAGTCGCTATTGCTAGCCACTTGCATATCATGCTCGACCATAATAACCGTGTTGCCTGCATCGACTAGTCCATTCAATTGCGCCATCAACATTGATACGTCTTTAGGGTGCAAGCCAGTGGTCGGTTCATCCAGCACATAAAGCGTATCGCCACGCTGGCTGCGCTGTAATTCGGTAGCTAGTTTGATGCGTTGCGCTTCACCACCTGAGAGTTCAGTAGCTGGCTGACCTAATCTTAAGTAGCCTAGCCCAACTTGTAATAAAGCATCTAATGCTCGCAAAATAGATGGCTCATCAATGAAGAACTCACAGGCGCTCTCAACCGTAAGCGCCAGTACTTCAGCGATATTTTTATCGCGATATGTGATTTCTAACGTGTCCTCATTATAGCGCTGACCATGACAGACTTGACAGGGAGAATAAACGCTAGGTAAAAACAGCAGCTCGACCATCACGAAGCCTAAGCCTTCACAATTAGGGCAGCGACCTTTGGTAGTATTAAATGAAAAACGACCGACATTATAACGGCGTGCTTTGGCCTCGTCGGTGGCTGCAAACCGCTTACGCACATGATCAAACAACCCAGTATAAGTCGCTAAGTTAGAGCGCGGTGTACGCCCAATAGCCTTTTGATCGACAGTGACTAATCGTTTTATATCATCCATGCCAGCGATGATTTGACCACCCGTTGGGGTCTCTAACTCTTGCTCTAATAAATCAGCTTCACCCGTTGGCGCTTCTATGACTGGTTTTTGTCCTAGTACCTCATAGACCAGCTCAACCAGCGCCTGACTCACCAAGCTCGATTTACCTGAACCGGATACCCCTGTTACGGTAGTCATCACCCCTAACGGGAACTCGACAGCTAACCCTTGCAAGTTATTGCGCTCAACCCCTGCGAGTTTTAGCCAAGCTATAGGCTGTCTCGGCGGACGTTGCGCGCGCTCAGTAATGCTTTTAGCAGTATTAAAAAGATACTGACCTGTATGTGACTGTTTAACTGTACGTAGTCCCTCGACAGGACCACTATAAATCACTTCGCCGCCATGAGCTCCAGCATCGGGGCCAACGTCGACTATCCAATCAGCATGTCGAATAACACTGACATCGTGTTCGACTACAAATACCGAGTTGCCAGACGCGATAAGCTCATCTAACGCGCCTAATAACGCTTGAGTATCAGCAGGATGCAGACCAGCAGAAGGTTCATCCAGTACATACACTACTCCAAAAAGTTTCGAGCGAATTTGAGTGGCTAAGCGCAAGCGTTGCAGCTCACCTGGCGATAAGGTCGGCGTAGTACGCTCAAGCGATAAGTAGCCCAATCCTAGCATCGTCAATGCCTCGACACGCGAGAGAATATCACTAGCAATACGCTGAGCGACAATGGCTTTTTCTCGATCTACAGTATCATCAGTTGGTTTAGCTTCGGCAGCAGCACGTAGCTCAAGCGCGACTTCGGTGAGTGTTAGTTGCGATAATTCACCGATATCCAGTCCAGCAAATTTGACCGATAGCGACGCTCGTTTTAGCTTTTTGCCATGACACTCTGGGCATACTGAGATTTGCATAAATTGAGACACCCGCTTTTTGGTGAGCGGGCTTTGAGTTGTTGCAAAAGAGTGCAGAATAAAGTTTTTGGCACTGGTAAAAGTGCCTTTATAATTAGGTTTTTCGTTACTGTCGATGGCCGCACGTACTTGCTCGATATTATATTCTGGATAGACAGGTACGGTTGGCGTCTCATCAGTGAATAGTATCCAATCGCGAGTTGCTTTAGGCAGCTTATGCCAAGGTACATCGATATCGTAACCCAAGGTAGTTAGAATACGGCTTAAATTCTGACCTTGCCATGCGGGTGGCCATGCAGCAATCGCTCTATCCCGAATGGTCTTAGTAGGATCAGGAACTAGCAGCTGCTCAGTGACTTCGAACACGCGGCCAATACCTGAACAAGTTGGACAAGCGCCCTCTGGAGTATTTGGCGAAAACGCATCAGCATACAAGATATCTTGACCAGCAGGATACTCACCCGCCCGTGAGTAAAGCATGCGCAGACCATTTGAGATCGTAGTTATACTACCGACTGATGAGCGTACCGAAGGCGTACCACGCTGTTGTTGTAGGGCGACCGCTGGCGGCAGCCCTTCTATCGCATCGACATCTGGCTCATCGACTTGATCTATCAAGCGCCTTGCATAAGGCGATACTGAATCTAGGTAGCGGCGTTGCGATTCGGCAAATAAAGTACCAAACGCTAGCGACGACTTGCCGGAACCAGAGATACCAGTGAATACTACTAATTTATCACGCGGCAAATCGATATCGACATTTTTTAGATTATGAACGCGTGCGCCTCTTACTTGGATGCTGTGACCTGCTTGAATACTATGATCTGGATTATCTAGGGAGTTATTATCAATACGCTTATTGTTAGCACTTTTATCATTAGTAGTGGCCATAAAAAGGCTGTTCCTATTTTTGTATGTTTTAGTTTTGATGTGTTTTAATTGTATTTTTCAAAGAAATTTTTGAGGAATTTATAGAGAAGCGTTTATCGCTCGAAGTTAAGTAACTTGAAGCTGTATAAATAATAGAAGGGAATGAAGATAATCTTAACATTTTGCTGTACTGGTATAGATAACACCTTACTGACACAGTACGCATTACTTACATAGCTTTACTCGTCGTTCAGAGACAAAAAAATCCCATCATAGCTGCGGGATTTTTATAGTTTAGTCGTAGTGGATCAAAGTGCAACGTAGCCACCTTCCTATTTAGTGGTAACCATTATATCTGGTTCTTTGTAAAATATAATGACCCCAAATAGTAAAAGACCTTTACGGGTGAGTAATAGTTATCTGTGTATTTTAAGCTCATTATGGAAGCAAGCGCTCTGCTAAAAACTCTACTAACAGCCTAATTTTGGGGGATAAATAACGATTGTACGGGTAGAGCGCCCATATAGCCTCTTCAGGCTCTCTATAGCTATCTAATATGCTTATCAGCGCTCCTGATTGTAAATACTTTTGCACATAATAATCAGGCAACTGCACGATACCAAGCCCTTTTAGTGCGGCGTCAGCCAAACTATAACCGCTGTTATAACGCACGCTACCAGTCACCCGAATATTGCGCTCTTTGCCCTGTTCTTTAAAATGCCAGTAATCCAAGGTGCCAAGCAAACAGTTATGCTGGCCAAGCTCAGTCAGCGTGTTTGGTACACCGTATTTTTTGATATAAGCAGGCGCGGCACAAACAAAGTTGGTGCGGCTACTGAGTTTTTTAGCCATCATTGTCGAATCATTTAAATTACCGATACGAATCGCTAAATCATAACCGCCCTCTAATAAGTCAACCGTTTGATTACTCAAAAAAGCGGTCACTTCGATATCGCTATAGCGCATCATAAAGTCATTCACTAGTGGTAGTAACTGTTGCTCTCCATAGGTGACTGGGGCGGTAAGCTTAATCCTACCTTGCGGTTTTGATTGCAAATTACTGACGGCTTGCTCAGCAGCATCTAAACCGTCTAGCACCGCGCGGCAGTGCTGGTAAAACACTTGCCCCTCTTCAGTGAGCGATACCCTACGCGTGGTGCGATACAGCAACTTGATATTCAGACGCTTCTCTAAGGCGCTTACTTGACGACTGACTTGTGCGGTTGAGAGACCAATATTTTTGGCGGCTTTAGTAAAGCTTTCGTATTCAGCCACGTAGACAAATTCGCTAATACCTTCCCATTTCATGATTGTTACCACAGCGTAAAAGATATTTTCGAATATAGCATATTATCATCAGTTCAGAAATAAGTATAATAGTTACTATAAGCTTAAATATGCTACAGTCTATAACACTCGTTTATTACAGTTAAGGCTTGCATATACTAAAAGTCCAATTCACTAAAAAAAGAGAGACTGTTATGTCAGATAAATTTATCAAATCTAAAGCCGCCATCGCTTGGGGACCAAACCAACCATTATCGATCGAAGAAGTCGATGTGATGCTGCCGCGCAAAGGCGAAGTATTAGTAAAAATTCTTGCTAGTGGTGTCTGTCATACCGATGCTTATACGCTATCGGGTGAGGATCCAGAAGGTGTGTTCCCAGCGATCTTAGGTCATGAAGGTGGCGGTATCGTTGAGCAAATCGGTGAAGGTGTCACCAGCGTGCAAGTTGGCGATCATGTCATTCCTTTATATACCGCAGAATGTGGCGAATGTAAATTTTGCTTATCAGGTAAAACCAACCTATGCTCAGCAGTGCGCGAGACTCAAGGTAAAGGCTTAATGCCAGACGGCACAACGCGTTTTTATAAAGATGGTGAGCCAATTTACCATTATATGGGTTGCTCAACCTTTTCTGAATACACAGTATTGCCAGAGATTTCATTGGCCAAAGTCAATAAAGACGCACCATTAGAAAAAGTTTGCTTACTTGGTTGCGGCGTGACGACCGGTATGGGCGCGGTCATGAATACCGCCAAGGTTGAAGAAGGCGCTACTGTGGCTATCTTTGGTCTTGGTGGTATTGGACTCGCAGCCGTTATCGGTGCCAAAATGGCCAAAGCCAGCCGTATCATTGGCGTTGATATTAACGAAGATAAATTTGAATTGGCTAAAAAACTAGGCGCGACTGATTGCATCAACTCTAAAGACTACGATAAGCCTATCCAAGAGGTCATCGTTGAGATGACGGATGGCGGCGTTGATTACTCGTTTGAGTGTATCGGTAATGTCGATGTCATGCGTTCAGCGCTTGAGTGCTGCCACAAAGGCTGGGGCGAGTCGGTTATCATCGGTGTCGCTGGTGCAGGTAAAGAAATTTCAACCCGTCCATTCCAGCTAGTAACAGGTCGCGTCTGGCGTGGTTCAGCATTTGGTGGGGTTAAAGGCCGTTCAGAGCTGCCTGGTTACGTCGATCGTTATATGCAAGGTGATATCCCATTGAACGACTTTATCACTCATACCATGCCATTAGAAAATATTAATGAAGCGTTTGACTTGATGCATAAAGGTGAGAGTATTCGTACAGTGTTGCATTTTAAATCATAAAAGTCAGCTATCTAATTTAAGTCATAAGTATGCTGTCCCGAGATGGGGCAGCATTTTTGATTGAGTTATTATATTTTGAGTTGTCGTAGTTACTCGTGTATGACAGGTGTGCCTTCTGTACTAAACGCAAAGGCTTTATTGCTAAAATTGCCAATCATAACAGCCTCTATCACTGGCGTCACTGTCTCATCTATGCCTTCAACTTCAACGATAAAATTAGCCCCTGCACCGCCTCTATTCTCTTCCTTTTCAACAATATAATTGAGCGTGCCCATCGCTGGTAGCTCAATAGGCTTGTCTAAATAGGCTTTTACAAAATTACCGTGCGTATCATAATAATCAATTTTATTAATATAAAGTGACTTATTTAGGGTAGTATTACGCACGCTCAACGTCGCTGATAGCAAGACTTTGCGATTATCTCTATCAGTATAGATATCGGAGTAGATCGGTACATAAAAGGTTTGCTTATACTGAAACTGACTACGATCGACCGCTTGTGTAATCTCAAGCTCTTTGATTGGGTCTTGCTGATCCTCAGACAGTACAACATTAGGGTCTAAATCGGGCGAATTGCAACCTGACAGCAGTAGTACTACGCTGATGCTAAGTATGGAGAGTCGACATTTAGTCATGACCTTTTTCCTTTATACATCCAAATAACGGTTATTACAGATAGTTACTAGTGTTGGTCGTTATCAGTGTAAACAGCTGAGAGTCAATATACCAGCCTACTAATGTACTCTGACTCCAACACTACGCAAGAACTGATTGATATGCTTATTGGCGCCATAGACCACTAGCACATCGTTTTTTTGTAGTATTTGCTCAGGAGTGACCAAGCCTTGGATGCTTGGTTTGCTTTGCATAAGTCCAAAGCTGTCCTCGTATTCTTCATAGCATAAAGTACTTAGTAGCTTGATGTTAAACTTTTGCTCAAGTTTTAGCTCATTGACCGCTTTACCCACCAAAGCTTGCGGTATCTTAATCTCAACCATACTAAAAGTGTCGCTTAGCTCAAACGAATCTACAAAATAGCGTAATGACAGGCGTTTTGCCCAGCGCATTGCCGATTCTTTCTCAGGATGAAAAATATCATCCACTCCGATAGCTTGCAATACGGTCTCATGTAAGGGGTTAATACTACGACTGATCAGACGTTTAGCTTTTAGGGTTTTAAATAAGGCGGTTGCCATGACGTTAGCGCCTTGATCCTCACCTATAGCGACGATGACGATATCAGTGTCAATAATCGGCAAGCCTTTGACAGCATACTCATCAGTGGCACTCATACAGATAGTATGCGAGATAACTTCTTTGTAAGCTTCGACCTTTTGCATATTGCTGTCGATACCGATCACCTCATGACCTTGACTGGTCAGCGCTATGCCCAATGATGAGCCAAAGCTTCCTAAGCCTAATATAATAAATTTCATAACTCTCCTACTAGATGACTGAGCTTAGTTAATCGTAATCTCTTCGGTGGGATAACGATAGTTGCGTTGACGAGTGTTTTTGAGCAAAGCGATAAAGATAGTGAGCATACTCACTCGCCCAACGAACATGATAACCACGACCACTATCTTATTAAAATCTGACAAAGTAGCTGTCAGATTGAGGCTCAAACCGACTGTGCTATAGGCTGAGAAACACTCAAAAACGACTTTAAATAAGTCAAGCTCAGGCTGGTTGTAGCTCATCATGGTCACACCAGAACCGATAACCAACAGCGATAGCCACATAATGGAAAAAGCGCGGCGAATAGAAATGTCTGCGATTTCGCGTTGGAACACCTCCACTCTAGACAGTCCCCGTGCTAAGCTCAAGGTATTTAATAATGCAATAGCAAGGGTGCTGGTTTTGATACCGCCACCCGTCGAATTTGGAGAGGCACCAACCCACATCAAAAATATAGTCAGCATAATCGTTGGAAAAGCTAAGCTGTCCATATCAACGTTATTGAAGCCTGCGGTCCTTGGCGTCGCTGCGGTAAAGAACCCTGCTATTAGCTTACCAAAAATACTATTATGCTCTGCCAGTACCCCGTTGTACTCAAATATCATCACCCCAACTAGCCCGATCAACAGTAAGATCCCAGTGGTGATCAATGTAATACGGCTATTGATATTAAGTAGCCACGGCTGATAGTTATACCGAGGCTCATTACTATAACTATTGTGGTATAGCAACCGCTCGGTACGATAGCGCAAGTAACGCAATAGATTAACTACGATAATAAAACCTAAGCCACCGAATATAAAAGTAGTCGCAATGGTTAATTGCAAAGGGTAATTAAAACGGAGTGCCTCATCATAGAGTCCCGCGCTAAACGTCGAAAAACCTGCATTACAAAATGCTGAAACCGCATGAAAGGTGGCAAAAAACAAGCGTTCGGATAAATCCATATTGGGTAGATCATAGATACTAATAAAGATCAGCGCAGCCGCTACTGCTTCAACGCCAAAAGTGACATAGAGAATAGATTTAAGAGTAGCGACGACATCGCCCATTCTTCGCGCATAGGTCATCTCACCGATGCTTAGCTGGGTCTCATAACTGACACCACCCTTAAAAAAATAGCTAAAGTAAGTGACAAAAGTCAAAATACCTAAGCCACCAATTTGGATAAGACCCATAATAATGACTTGTCCAAAGGTGGTAAAATCAGTTGCAGTATCGACTACTATCAGCCCCGTCACACAGACCGCACTCGTCGCTGTAAACAGCGCATCGACAAAAGATATCGATTGGGTCGTGGCTTTAGGCATCATCAATAACAGCGCGCCAAGCAGAATCACTGACATAAAGCTTAAGATAAAAAACTGGCCTGGATTTAAAAAGGTACGCTTTAAGTTGAAATCGGTATCGGATATCTCACGAATAAAAGTGACAAATACTGCAACTTTAATCGCGACAAAACCATCAACAGCCATTGAAAATCCTGACTGTAATAAATCAGTAAAATGTAGCGCCAGTAATATGATGATAGTTATGCTCGTAAAAAAGTCAAATATAGCGACTTTATTGAATAGTAGCTCATGCAGAACTAGCAGCGTTTTTGGGCGCATATAACGATCTAAGATCGCTAAAAACCCTATGACAATAATAGCCAAATAAAAAAAGTGAAATAGCTGCTGTAGCCAAGTTGTCAGCGTAAAGCCACTGTCGATTAGCGCGATGCCAACCCCAAAAAAGCTGATGACAATGGCTATTTTATTTAACAACCGATAAGGTATGGCTGCGCGCATAGCTTGAGTCCGATAGAGGCGGTAAAGTTGCGAATAATAGAGCGAAAATCAAAATAAATTTATAGCAAAATCTGTATTTAATCAGACCATAACCATCATTCGATTTTGACGCTTAAAAAACGCTTATTACGCCAGTGCAAACCTATTTTCCAAATCATTTATACGCCACTTTTAATAAAGATGCTAAAAAAATATTCTAATAATAGTAACCAATTATTCAAGCTAATAAATGACAAACCCTAATGACAATCACCTAATTTCTACTGTCCTTTTTCGCTAAACTAATATCTATTATTTATCGAAAATGACCACCTTGCTGATGAAAACTTACTTTATGGTAGAGTGGTTTATAATCACTCAAAGCTGACTCTCTACCAGCACACCTGCCTACTATCGGATATTTTTATGGTCACTGACATACTGCTAACGATTCACTTTATTTTGCTGATCGTTATCTCTCTTAGAGTTTTAGCTCGCCATGATTTATCCTCACCTGCGCGGCTGGCTTGGCTGGTCATTCTGTTTATCCTGCCCTATATTGGCGTAGTTGTATATTGGATGTTTGGTGAGATTCACTTAGGGCGTGGCTTTGAGCGCGAGCATCGACAGATTATCGATAGATTGCATAGCCATGATCCTGAAGTGCTCGGTCACAAGGCCTCATTAGCAGAGGCTATAAAACCCGCCTATCAGGCTGCGTTTGCTTATTCGGCTAATGTGACTGGCTTTCATACCACACTTGGCAATCGTGCTGAGCTAATGGCGGATGCAGCCGATACTCAGGCGCGTATGATTGCAGACTTTGATGCGGCAACCGATCATATTCATGTTTTGTATTATATTTGGCTGATCGATGGCATGGGTATAGATACAGCAGAGGCACTGATGCGCGCCGCTCGTCGCGGAGTGACTTGTCGGGCGATGGTCGACGGTATGGGTTCGCGTAAGATGATCGGCTCGAGGATTTGGCAAGATATGCAGGATGCTGGTGTACAAGTGAGCGTAGCGCTACCGATTAGCAACCTAATAAAGGTTATCTTATTCAGCCGTTTAGATCTACGCAATCACCGCAAAATCACTGTGATAGATGGTAAAATTGGCTATTGTGGCAGTCGTAACTGCGCCGATCCTGAATTTCGCGTTAAGCCAAAATACGCACCATGGGTAGATATCATGTTACGAGTTGAAGGACCAGTGGTTGCCCAAAATCAGATGTTGTTCGCTAGTGATTGGCTCACTCAAAACCCTGAAACTCCCGTTGAGAGCTTTAAGTATTATACTGATATCGATAGTGAACAGCAGGCTGATGGTTTTGCAGCTCAGGTATTTGCCGACGGGCCAACTCAGCGTCATGGCACCACCCCGCAGTTCTTGGGCGCACTGATTAGCCAAGCCCAGCACACGCTTATTATCTCCACCCCTTACTTTGTTCCTGATTATTCGCTAGTTAGCATTTTGTGCGCGACAGCCTATCGCGGTGTCGATGTGACGATGATTTTCCCCCAAAAAAACGACTCTTTTGTGGTTGCAGCGACTTCTCATAGCTACTACTGGCAATTGCTTGAGGCGGGCGTAAAAATCTATGAGTATAAGCCTGGGCTACTGCACGCTAAGACTTTGACTATTGATGGCGAAATCAGCTTGATCGGCTCAACCAATCTTGATCTGCGCAGCTTTGATTTGAACTATGAGAATAACGTGGTTATCAGCGATAAAACGCTGACTGCCGATATCGTTGAGCGGCAGTTTCAATACATCGCTGACTCAGATGAGGTGCTTCGCGAGCATGTTGAGGCGTGGTCAGTCCCTTATAAAATATGGAATAATATCGTTGCGACTATGGGGCCTGTTCTTTAGAGTGTCTGGTTTGAGCCTCGCCCTTTGACGTCTTCTGCAATATATAAACAACAAACTTAGCTTCTGTTATAAAAGGCTTAGTATCAACCAAATCTAGTAAGGCTCGACGCTTATCAATTTGCGCCCGATACGCATACGGCGTCATGGTCAATAAGTCCGCCAGCGCTTCTGCTGACAAGCTCAACTCAGTGCTTACTTGATGGGTCTCAAGCAAAGTAAAATACGGCGCAAGCTCAGTCAAAAACTTGTCTGAATCATGCTCACGAACCTCATCAAATAGTGCTGCGCGCATACTTGCTAGATGACCACTATCAGGTTTGGCAATGATTAGATAGCCATTATCTTGCAAAACCTGAGCGAATGCTGCTGGCAGTATCGGACTGAAAATACTACTAATACCCGTTATGCTCTGCGCTTGTAGCGGTAGATGAGCGGCGCTGGTAACGATTGGGTAAACAACAGTCTTTTTCGGCGACGGCTGCTGACTATCTTTTTGGCTTTGTTGGCGCGTCTGCTCATGATTAACTCCTTGATTGGTGTTTGCAACGTCTTGTTGATACCACAAAGTATGCGCCGCTTTACTACCTTTTGCCATTTCTATCAATGCAGGCTTACTGATATCAGCAGCTATTAGCTCATCGATATCGACTTGCTCTGCTAGCGCTTGAGTATAGTAGCCCTCACCGCAGCCAATATCGAGCCAGCGTCTGTTAGCATAAGCGACCTGTTCATTATACGCCCGCTCTTTGACTGACATCTCTTTAGCTAACCATAAGGTTATTTGCTCACAGATTAAGTCTCGTAGCGGCTGATAGTAGCCTGCCTGCAAAAAACGTTGCCGCGCCTTAATTGATAAAGCACTGTCACCGGGCGCTTTGGACTTCTTTTGCTGTACCGGTAACAGATTGACGTACCCTTGCCGCGCCACATCAAAGCTGTGCGTCGTTTGTTTAGGATTGAGACTGCCATCACAACACCAATTATAAATAGCAGGTTGCAGTGGTGACTGGCAAAGCGGGCAAATAAATAAGGACACGACATTCTCAAAGGCAGCAAAAAAGTAGAAAAATTAAAACAGCATCTTAGCAAAACTCAGCTTATTTAACCTACTAAAAATGCTCTAACAAGCGCCTTTTTAGTAGGTAAATTGATAGCTAATAAGTTAATTGATAAAGCTAAGTTTTATCTTAGTTTCAAGGTCATAAGACCAAAGATCACTAATAAGATAGCGATAATCCAGAATCGAACCACCACTTGGGTCTCTTTCCAACCGATCTCTTCAAAGTGATGATGTAGTGGCGCCATACGAAAGATACGCTTCTTACGCAATTTGTAAGAGCCTACTTGTAATATAACGGATAAGGCTTCAGCGACAAATAAGCCACCCATAATCGCAAAGGCGATCTCTTGGCGGGTCATGACTGCAATCGTTCCCAGCATTGCACCTAATGCTAGCGCGCCAACATCACCCATAAATACTTGGGCAGGATGCGCGTTAAACCACAAAAATCCTAGACCTGCGCCAACCATAGCGCCACAAACGATAATAACCTCAGAGTTATAGGCGATATAAGGCACATGCAAATACTCGGAGAAACGTACATCACCCGAAACATAAGCCATCGCACCAAGACCTGCCGCCACTAACACCACAGGCAAGATAGCCAAACCATCCAAGCCATCGGTTAAGTTGACCGCATTGGAGGCACCATTAATCACGAAATAGGTAAAAATAATAAAGCCAATACCCAGTGGTAGCGCTGAGAAAGGAATGACCCAATCTTTAAAGACAGGCAATAATAAATCCTGCATCGCTCTGGTAGTCGTGATATCTGGCTGGAGGGTGGCAATATAATAAAGCGATGCGCCAACGAATAGCGCACCCATCGATAACCAAAAGTACTTTTTGCGCGCGATCAAACCTTTGGGATCTTTATATTTGATCTTGAGCCAATCATCAGTCCAACCGACTGCCCCAAAGATAATCATCACCACCAGCAGAATCCACACATAAGGATTGTTTAGTCGCGCCCACAAGAGTGTCGATATCGCAATAGTGGCTAAGATCATCACCCCGCCCATCGTCGGTGTCCCAGTCTTCGCTAGATGCGACTGTGGCCCGTCATTACGTATAGCCTGCCCGTACTTAAGCGTGCGCAAATGACGAATGACCCGACCACCAAAGGTCATGCTCAAAGCTAGCGCTGTCACGACCGCCAATAAAGCTCGCAGGGTTAAAGAGGATACCGCAGAAAACGGCGTATAATACTGGCTAAGCCATTCAAACAACCAAACTAACACCGCCTACTCCTTTACTAGTGCATCAATAAGGGTTTCCATTTCCATAAATCGCGACCCCTTGAACAATACCGTACAAGGGTGCAATTGCTGCACTTGTAAATACTGCTGTAAATAAGATAAAAGACTGTCTTTATCATCGAAAGCTTGCGCGTTGATACTATCCGCTGTGCCAATCTCTTTGGCACCTGCTACCGTATAACCTGCGTATTCACCAACACAAAGCAATATATCTATGCCAGCGGTAGCAATCGTTCGACCTAAGCTTTGGTGCTCACTGACCGCCGCCGCGCCAAGCTCGCCGATATCTCCTAATACTAAAATTTTCGTACCTGTTTGCGCGGCTAATACTTTGGTCGCGGCCCGTACCGAATGCGGGTTAGAGTTATAAGTATCATCGATTAAGCGATGCAAGCCTAGCATCTGACTATCTAAACGGCCTTTTGCTGGACGGGCATTCTCTAACCCGACAACGATGTCATCTATACTGATGTTAAGGGCATGGGCACAGGCGGCAGCTGCCAAAGCATTATTGACATTATGCTCGCCCGCCAATGGCAGACAGATATCTTTTACTTGCGTGCCAATATGTAATTTGAACTCGCTACTCGCAGGCTCAACATCGAGGTGGCTGGCGCTAACATCGGTATTACCGAAGCCAATGACGTTTGCAGTGTTATCCTCAGCAATGCGGCGCAACTGGTTAGTAAAATCGTCATTATCGGGCACGATAGCGTACTGCTCAGCCTTTAGAGTATGGTAAATCTCAGCCTTAGTTTGGCAAATACCCTCACGACTACCGAATTCTCCCAAATGTGCTGTGCCAATATTGAGAATACAAGCCACATCAGGGCGGACAATTTCGGTAGTATAAGCAATCTCACCGATATGATTGGCGCCAAGCTCTATAATGGCATAGCGATGATGATCGGAGAGCTCAAGCAGCATCATGGGCACGCCTAAGTCATTATTTAGGTTACCACGGGTGATAAGGGTTGGTGCTAAGCGACCAAAAATACTGCCTAGCATCTCCTTACAAGTGGTCTTACCACTGGAGCCTGTAATAGCGATAATAGTTACGTCTTTATGCTGCTGACGGCGATGTGCAGCCAAATGTCCCAGAGCCAAGCGCGTATCACTGACCACTAACTGTGGAATACTCGTTGAAATCGGGCGCGAGACAATAGTGGCAAGTGCGCCTTTAGAAGCGGCTAGATCGATATAATCATGACCATCAAAGTTATCGCCTTGTAAGGCCAAAAAGATATCGCCGCTCTTTATAGTCCGTGTATCGGTAGCAATACGATTGGCTGTGACAATATGGGCAGCCGTCTTATCATCACTAGCTTGGTTATCAGCGGTTTTTTGAGTTTCAGGAAGCTGCCAACGCCCATCGAGTGTCGTCGTGGCTGCTAGCAGATTGTCAGCTTGCCAAACATAAAGCCCTTGCGACTGTATCGTATTTTCAGTATCGGCGGTCATCATTGTTACCTCTAAGTAGCGGCTTATTTTTATTTATTAATGTAAAAGTAGGTGTGAACTTAAATACAGTTATTAATTTAAACGCAGGGGTTAATCAACAGTTCAGCAGATAATTATAACCGCCCTGCTTGCTGCAGCGCTTGCTGCAATACGATACTGTCATCAAAGTCATGACGCACGCCATGGATCTCTTGATAAGTCTCATGGCCTTTGCCTGCGATAACTACGATATCATCTACGCCTGCATGATTAACCGCATATTCAATCGCTTGTCTGCGAGCAGGCTCGATATAGGTACGCTGATATTGCTCAGTGCTCATACCGACTTGCATGTCTTGTAATATCTGCTTCGGATCTTCAGTACGCGGATTGTCGGCGGTCAAGATGACGCGGTCAGCACCTGCTAGACCTGCCTGCGCCATCAATGGACGCTTGCCGCTATCACGATCACCGCCGCAGCCGAACACTGCCCATAACTGACCTTTACAATGCGTTTTTAGACTAGCGAGCACTTGGCTGAGGGCATCAGGCGTGTGCGCGTAATCGACTATAAAACAGCCGTCGTTAGATGCCACGCGCTGCATCCGTCCGACAGCACCTTGCAGCTGTGGTACTAGCTTGGCTACCTGCTCAATATCTATACCAAGTGCGACTACAGCACCGATAGCGGCTAGTAGATTAGCCACATTAAAACGCCCTAATAAGGGGCTAACTACGGTTATATCCGTCGTTTGAGTATCAGCGATTTGGGTGCGTAAAGTGATCTTTACCCCCTCCAAACTCGGTTCAATATCAGTGGCGACAAAGGTAGCTTGCGCTGAGGGCTGTAAGCTATACGTCCAGACTGTTAGATTGCTGGCATATGCCGTATCTAGCATCACTTGCGCATAGTTTTCACCATGAGCATCATCGATATTAATAATAGCGTGGGTCAGATCTGGAAAATAGCGACGATCAAACAGCTTCGCCTTTGCCGCGACATACTCATCCATATCAGTATGATAATCAAGATGATCACGACTAAGGTTGGTATAAATGGCAACTTTTATAGGCACGCCTTGCAGACGCTGCTGATCAAGGCCGTGCGAGCTGGCCTCAAGCGCTAATAGATCGGCGCTTTCTACACCCATCTGATGTAAGAACTGCTGCACTGCCAAGGCATCGCCTGTGGTATGGCTAGCTTGTACCAAAGCGCCCAGTCTGCCATTGCCTGCTGTGCCCATAACGGCACTGCTGAGTGACGCCAGCCGTGCTAATTGCGCAACCAATTGACTAATAGTGGTCTTACCATTAGTACCTGTCACGGCTACTACGCTCGGTAGGGCGACAGACTGATGATACTGCAGCTTTGCTTGCGCTAAATCTCCCAATACATCACGAATATTAGGCACGTATAGCACAGGACAAGGTAGGTTGTCTAAATCCTGCGTGTTGTTAGCGGATTCATCATCAGTAGCTAGCAAAGTACTGGGCTCAATCTCAGATAAAATAAAGGCGGCTTGCGCGGCGGCTTGTTTAAGATACTCTGAACTGGCTTGAGGATTTTGCGTTTGGCTAGTGAGCAAGACAAAAACGTCGCCTTTATTGACTTGCCGACTATCTAAACAAAGCTGATGAAAAGGGATTTCATTAATTGAATCTAGACCATCTGCTGCTCGAGCTATGCCTCTTAATGACTGATTTATCGTACTATCGCTACTACTGTCTATTAGCTGTTGCAAAGTTGCAGTATCAAAAGTCACAGTATTATCAGAAGCTTGAGTCATGGGCAAATCCTAGACAAATAATAAAAATAGCCGTTAGCATAACTCGTTAAAAGGGTCGATGCAAAAAATAGGGTGAAATTAATTTATAAATTATTTAACGCTTATAATTAATTATAAGCATTAAAGTTAATCCTAAATAAAAACAAGACGCGTAAAGGGGTTAGCGTATTCAAGCCTGTCGCTAATAACTGCCAACGATAACTGCCAATAATAGATAGCCTAATACACTAGCTACTGCGTCTCTAAAGGCTTATCTAAAGGTACGTTGTAGAGACGTAGCGCTTCTTTCATCACGTTATGAAAAACTGGCGCTGCAGTTAGACCTGCATAATGCAGACCACGCGGATCCTCTAGCAGTATCACCCCTACTAGCTTGGGGTTGGATGCAGGTGCCATACCAGCGAACACATTACGGTACTGGTCAGTATAATAGCCACCGTCTGGATTGATACGTCGTGAAGTACCTGTCTTACCCGCAACGCGATAGCCATCAATAGCCGCCGCTTTTGCTGTACCGCCAGGCTCAGTGACTGCCTCTAGCATTTTTACAATATCCATCGCCTGCTCATGCTCCATGATGCGCTTACTTGGCAGTGGCTTAGCATTTTTGTCCAAGGTCAATGGATGCATCACTCCGCCTGAGGCCAATGCCGCATAAGCTTGTGCAACTTGCGCCAGTGTGACTTGTAGACCATAACCATAGCTGACGGTTGCCCGACGCGAATACTCTTTTTCTTTTGGCGTTGTTACTCGTCCTGTGCCCTCACCTGGGAACTGCAATGGCGTCTTGCTACCAAAGCCAAAGTTATGCTGCATATTAGTGATAGCATCAGGCGGTAGTGATAATGCAATTTTGGTTGAAGCGACGTTACTAGATTTTTGCAAAAGCGTCGCAAAGTTAATGGTGCCCAAATTGTTATGGTCACGAATCGTATAGCCTTGCACACGAATAGAGCCTGGATTGGTATCAATAAGCGAATTAGAGGTATATTTGCCTGAATCCAATGCTGCGGCAACCGTAAAGGGCTTCATCACAGAGCCAGGCTCAAACACATCAAGCAGCGCGCGATTGCGCTGGTTTTCACCCGTCATTTCATTGAGATTATTAGAATTGAACGAAGGCCATGTCGATAGCGCTAATACTTCACCTGTCTGTACATCAACGATCATACCTGTTGACCACCGCGCTTGCTGCAAGCGACCCGCCTTCTCTAACTCTTTATACAGCAGATATTGCAAGCGCGAATCAATGGTCAATGCCATATCTTGCCCTGCGATTTCTGGCTTAAGTTGCTTAAGCTCTCGTAAGCTATTTTGCTTGGCGTCTTTTAAGATCAGTACTTTGCCATCCTCTCCTGATAGCATCGACTCAAACTGACGCTCAATACCTGCTCGCCCCTCATAGCCGCCATCGGGATCATTGGCGTTTTGACCCATAAAGCCTAACAGCTGTGAGTTAGGCTGCGGCTGTGGATAATAGCGCTGAAAAAAGTTCTTTTCATAGACGCCTGGGAAGTCAAGAGAGCTGACGCTTTGGGCAATCTCAGGGGTGACTTTATTAAGTAGCGGCAGATAGTGCGAGCCTGCGCCTGAGGGTAGCGCTGCTTTTACGGCATCGGCATCCGTGACATCGACACTAGTATCAATAGCGGCAGCCTGTTGTAACTTTTCTAAAGGGATATTAGCCGCTACCGCCAGCGGAGTCAGGTCCATATTATCTAAGCGCTTTTGCATCCGTGCTTGCATCTGTGGATGATCAGGGTTTTCGATGACAATACGCTTGAGCTCATAGTACTCTTGCGCGTAGTCATGCGGACTAAAAGAGACCGTGGCCAATGGCGCACTGACTGCGAGCGGTAGCTGGTTGCGATCAGTTATCATACCGCGGTAGGACTTTTGCGTACGCACGCTGGTGATTAGCTCATTACCTTTATCTTGATAAAACTGTGCATTGGCGACTTGAATATAATAAGCGCGACCTATCAAGCCAACTAAGACGATAAGTGCAATACCCCAAATAGTACGAAAGCGGTTTTTATCACTCTCAAAGCCGCCACGCGATGACGCACCAGAAGCTTTATTAAAGGGGCGCTTGCTGCGGTTTTTGACGCTAGTATAAGCGCCTTTCGAAGTATTGTTTTTTAATCGCTGGGTCAGTCTACTGGTACGACTTTTACTGGTATCTTTAGCCTTGTTAGCCGCCTCTTTGCTACCTTTTGTGCTATTACGACGTAGAGGTTTGATGACTTTTCCTGCTGGGCCTGCTGCCGATTTATCAGTGGCTGATTTTTTATTACCGGTTTTAGCAGTGCCTTTAGCGGTTGGTTTTTTATCGCTCATTGACCTGCCCCCAACGCGTTAGGTGTCGCTTCTAACGATTCGTCCAATTCATTATTGTCAGCTACAACAGGTTTAGGCGTAGCGCTAGCCGCTACTGGCGCACCCAGTTGAATAATAAGCTTGTCTTTTAGGGTTGGCGAATACATGTTCAACTCAGAGACAGCACGACTGGCAATCTGCGGGGTAGCACTGAAGGTTTGCTGCTCGATCAATAAGCGCTGATGCTCTACTTGTAATTTGCGATGCTGCTTTTTCATATCTTGCAAAGTTTTATAATCCTGATGATACTGCTGTACGCCGTCAGCCGTTTTGATACCGCTCCAGATGATACCCGCTGCTAGCAACAGTAGTACTAAAACGTAAATACTGACCACATTAAAACGCTGTACGAAGATCTCACTGACGTCAGTGGTAGCCTGTGATGTCGCTTTGTGTCGGGTAGTCGGTTTGCCTGATAGTGCCATGACGATCTCGGAAAGGTGAGCTTACATATAAAATAATTATCTCAAAATGCTATAAATCTCAATGTGTCATAAAGAGTTTTTATAGTTCATTGCAATAATAAAAATGTCAGTTATATTTGATAAGAAACTAGCAGTACCTTTGCTTAGCTATTGCTTATAAAACACTAAAAAGTTATTCAAGCAAAATTAAGACAAGCAACAAAGACTAGCAGCTAATGTTTACAGCTTCTTAACAGCAGCGTAGTTATTCAGCATGAACGACTGCTTCTAATACTTACTATTTTTTGTAATTACTATTTTCAATAGTTACTACTTATTGTTTTCGCTATCTAAAACATTAGCGACGATATCTGTACGAGTCGCTGACCGTAACCAAGCACTGCGCGAGCGCGGATTGGTAGCGATCTCAGCTTTGCTTGGACCGACACGCTTGGGCTTACCAAAGTAGCGCGGGCGATCAGGACGTATCGGCAGATTCTCATCTTCAGGATACCGCCCTTTACTATGGCGCTGCAAAAACTGCTTAATCAGTCGGTCTTCCAAGGAATGAAAACTAATAACCGCTAATGGTCCACCTGCCTTGATAACTGGAATGCTTTGCTGCAAAAAGCTTTCGACATCGCCTAGCTCATTATTAATAAATATACGCATCGCCTGAAAGCTTTGAGTCGCTGGATGCTTGCCACGTTGCCAATTGGGATGCGCTACCTTAATGACTTCTGCTAACTCTAAAGTAGAAGTATAACTGTCCATAGCTTTTATCGCTCGAGCAATACGGCGACTGTGGCGCTCCTCGCCAAACTCATAGAGCACGTTAGCCAAAGTCTCATCATCCACTTGCTCAAGCCACTCTGAGACGGACTGACCACGGCTGGTATCCATGCGCATATCGACCGCGCCATCACGCATAAAGCTAAAGCCGCGACTGCCATCATCGATCTGCGGCGATGAGATGCCCAAATCTGCCATCAGCCCATCAACTTGAGTAATACCCATCGCGGCTAAGCTGTTGGTCAAAGTTGCAAAACTATCATGCACGATTTTCACCCGACTATCTGTGCTAGCCAATTGCTCAGCCACGCTAATAGCAGTCGGGTCTTTATCAAAAACAATCAGCTGCGCATCGTCAGCTAACTGAGATAGTAACAGTCGACTATGACCGCCACGACCGAAAGTTGCATCGACATAAATGCCGCTCACTTGTAGGCTTTCATTGTCATTATTAGGCAATGACTTGACGCCTAATACGGCGGCAACAGCTTCGTTCAATAATACCGCTTCGTGGTTAAAGCTTAATTCATCGGACATAATTATTGTTTTTCTCTTATTTTAGTGCGTGAATGTTAGATGAATTAAACTAAGTTTTAGATAACGAAACGAATAACTCAATAAATAACGATCCATTAGACTAACAATAGTAAAAATCAGATGAAAATAAACCACTTATCATTGATCTAGCGTTATTATCGCAAGGATACACGGCTAGTCAAGCATCATCTAGGCTTTTCAATAAAAAATATTGACTATCCCTGTTATAATGACGCTATATTTTACGCTATCTGCTACTGTTAATTTTACTTTTTTAACCCTCATTTTTGATTAACAATAATATTCTGAGACTACTATGACCCAAATGACTACTTCTCCTAGCAATCGCCCTATCCGCACCCGTATCGCCCCATCGCCTACTGGCTTTCCGCATGTTGGCACCGCTTATATTGCATTATTTAATTTAGCCTTTGCCAAAGCAAACGGCGGTGAATTCATTCTGCGCATCGAAGATACTGACCAAGTGCGCTCAACCGAGCAGTCTGAGCAAATGATCTTAGACGCGCTGCGTTGGGTCGGTCTTGACTGGGCGGAAGGTCCTGACGTTGGCGGACCACACGCACCGTATCGTCAAAGCGAACGCGCTGACATCTATAAAGAGCACGCGCAAATGCTTCTTGATAGTGACCATGCTTTCCGCTGTTTTTGTAGCAGTGAAGAGCTAGATGCTATGCGTGCTGAGCAAATGGCCAATGGTGAGACGCCACGCTATGACGGTCGCTATGCTAATTTATCACGCGAAGAGTCGGATAAAATGGTCGCTGATGGCAAGCCGTTTGTGATTCGTATGCGTGTGCCAAGCGAAGGGGTTTGTAAAGTTGAAGACATGCTCCGCGGTACGGTTGAGATCCCTTGGGCGCAGGTCGATATGCAAGTGCTGCTCAAGACTGACGGACTGCCCACTTATCATTTAGCCAACGTCGTCGATGATCACTTAATGGAGATCAGCCATGTGATGCGCGGTGAAGAGTGGCTCAACTCTGCGCCAAAGCATCAGCTGCTGTATGAATACTTTGGTTGGGAGATGCCTGTACTCTGCCATATGCCATTACTACGTAACCCTGATAAATCAAAGCTGTCTAAACGTAAAAACCCAACCTCGATCACTTATTATCGTGATGCTGGCGTATTACCAGAAGCGCTACTAAATTATCTAGGTCGTATGGGCTACTCAATGCCTGATGAGGCAGAAAAATTCACCTTAGAGGAAATGATAGCGAGCTTTGATATTCAACGGGTCTCACTTGGCGGCCCTATTTTTGACGTTGAAAAACTAAATTGGCTCAATGCTGAATGGCTACGCGCGCTCACGCCAGAGGAATTAAAAAACAAAATCCTAGAATGGGCAAACGATAGCGATAAACTCACTGCTATGGCAGCCGCTATCCAGCCGCGTATCGAACTACTCTCTGATGCAGTCAACTGGGGTGGCTTTTACTTCCAAAACTTGCCAGCAATCAAAGCAGAAGACTTTAGCCATAAATCGCTCTCCGATGAGCAAATCATGGAAGTACTGCAACTGGCTATTTGGCAATTAGAGGCGCTACCGACTTGGTCCGAAGAAAACATCTATGCGACTATCAAAGGGTTATCTGCTGCGCTTGATATTAAGATGCGTGACTTTATCGCCCCGTTCTTTATCGCTATCGCGGGTAGCTCATCGTCAACGCCTGTGATGAACTCAATGTGGATCATCGGTGCGGATATGACCTTGATACGCTTGCGTCATGCGGTCGATACTCTTGGCGGTTTGGGTAAGAAAAAGCTGAAGAAGCTTGAGAAGACAGCAGCAGATTTGCCTGATTTTTTGGTTGATGCAGATGAATAAGGTTAAAAAGTATTTTGGTTTGTAGGCTAGGTTTTTAACCCAGCTATAAAATTACGAACGAAGAAAACTATCTGACACGAGAAAAGCGTGGGTTTTGTAAAAGCAAAGCCCATGCTTTTCTTATTAAACGTAACCTACCATCTAACGCATAATTGGAAATAAATATGGTCGCCAAAACTGTCACTATAGAAAGCAAAGATTATGTCTTTAACACGCTCAAAGAAGCGCAAAAATACTATGATGCAATTGTAAAAGAGCTATACGATGCCAAGCTAACCCTCACAACTGGTCAAGACTTTGAAGATTTAAAGTGGATACATACCACCTACTGTAACTATAGCAGTCATAATACAGACCCAATAAAAACATCCGCTATCGCAGGCTTTAAAGGCATAAGCACAGTAAGACAAAATGGTGGGCAATATATCCAAACCACGTGTTGTGCCATTGTTTTTTCAGATGATACAGAAGAGGAATTCTTTATCGATAAAGCTATTAAAGAGATTGCTATCAAGCAAAATCCACGCTAATTTTCGATGATTAAGCTTTTGTAGTATCTGCCATGTGCACTAGCCATAAAGTTATAATTATTCATCGGTGCATGGAACGCACCCTACAACGACTCAAGTCTCAAAAGGCTTTTTATGAAATACCCAACCGTAATAGACCCTGACCAAGTCGGAGAATACGATGAAGCCGCTTACTCAGGTGGCGGCTATTTCTTCGATGAAGTACTAGAATATCGCGTTTGGTGCTATCCTGAGCAAGACGCAAATGAGGTAGATGCTGACGGTAGTTTTTTAATTGCTAATGAATATTACCGCGCTTTTGTGACTTTCGAGCAAGCGCTATTATTCGCTAATGACACGCCAGATTCAAGAACGCCAGTTGCTCTAGTTAGGCAGCTAGAATGGATTGATCAACCCTCACGAGGGGTTTATATTCATAATAAAGGTGAGCGTATTACCGAATGGCAGGCAAACTGGTTAGTTCGTGGTATCAGACAAGCGAACGATATCAGTGAGTTTTTGTTAAAGAATAAAAAGGCTCGATAATTATATGGTGAACCGAAAATCAGACTTTTAGAACGGTATCTTATGTAGTCTTAACTATTATTTTTCTCAAGGAATACTCTTATCATGGCTAATAAGAATAATATTGAGCAAGAATATTTGGTTTCCGATGACTATAACTCGCTAATTGTGATTGAAGATGAACAGTTAAAAAGCTTAGCATATAATAAAGAGTTAGAGTTTTTTGAAGGTCTTGCTATTTGGGTTGATAAAGAAATATATGTTTGTCTTGAGCGTTGTAATGATGCCAATATCCGACTTATAGAGTTAAAAAAATTGTTAAGCAATTCGAAAGATTGGGACAAAAGAATGCGCAACTTTTGCGCAGAAAAACTTATTAAATCTGCTCGTTATTGGCAAGAGAAATATGACATAAATAGTACTCCTATCTCACAAGAAAATTTTGCTCACAGAGTATTTTTGAAAGATATTTCTATGTGGGGTAATGGCGATTTTACTGCTTATTATGATGATAATAGTATGCTTCGAGACAATATCATTATAGTAGATGGTAATATGAATGGTAGGCTAATGGACGCGTACACGCCTAACTAATATCTTTTCTAAATACTCTCTTCTGACCTTATTCATATAGTTTTTACTTCTATTCACATAATTATCACTTAATTTAAAATTAGCTATTGACAACATCGCTGCACTTGCCTAAAATACGCACACTCTTAGCGAGGGGCTATAGCTCAGTTGGTAGAGCACTTGCATGGCATGCAAGGGGTCAACGGTTCGACTCCGTTTAGCTCCACCATCTATTTATTGTTAGCTTTACTATAATAAATATCGCTAGTAGGACAGTATCAGCACCTAGGCAAGGCTTGTTAGTAATAGATAAGCATTCTGATATTGTGAAGTACCGTTGTAGCGTTATTGAAAAATAATAGTTATAACACTCTATGCGTCCCCATCGTCTAGAGGCCTAGGACACCGCCCTTTCACGGCGGTAACGGGGGTTCGAATCCCCCTGGGGACGCCACTATTCGGCGTCACTTATTAGCACTTTTGCTTAGCATTATTAAGCATCAGATCAGACTAATAAGGTGCACTCTAAAAAGCCCAATCATTTATTTGATTGGGCTTTTTTTTGCGTGATTATTTCTCTCACTTTTTATAGTTTGATGGTTTTATGACGTGCAGACAGACTATAATCAATTATTCACTCTTTTCTTAGAACAAAATTATGACTAATACTGACCATAAGACCAAGAGCTTAGACGCAATTAATAAAAACGATGCAATACAGATAAAACAAGCTATCACACAAGTCTGCGACTCTTACAATATAACTTGCCTGCACGCTATTGAGAGCGGTAGTCGGGCTTGGGGTTTTGCCTCACCTGATAGTGATTACGATGTACGCCTACTTTATTGTCATCCGCTTAATTGGTATTTGAATCTATTTGATAATAAAGATACTTTTGAATTTATCGAAGAGGATTTATTATCGGTACCTTTTGATATTGGCGGTTGGGATATAAAAAAGGCTTTAACGCTTATCTATAAGTCTAATGCGGTGATATTTGAGTGGTTACACTCCCCTATTACTTATCAACAGCGCTCAGAGCTGATAGATACTTTAAAAATAATAAGTTTAGACTATTTTAAACCGATTACTGTTTTTCATCATTATCAAGGTATGGCCAAGACCGCGAGTATCGGGCTTGATTTGACAGCCTCTATTAAGCTAAAGAAGCTGTTTTATTTGTTGCGAGCACTCTTGGCTGCCAAATGGGTCATTACTTACGAGACACCACCACCTGTGGTTATGAGTGAAATGTTTGAGCTGATTAATGATGAAGCGCAATCGGCTATCTTACAGCTCATAGCGCTCAAAAGTAGTTGCGATGAGCGTCATACCTTACACATATCACTATTATTACAAAATGCTATTGCTCAGCTATGGCTTGATATAGACCAGCCTGTATTCAAAGAAAAGCCCAAAGCAGATGCAGGCGCTCTAAATGAGTTTTTTCAGCAAGTGCTTTATACGCAATAAAAGTATTACGTAAATAAACGGTGAGATTAACAGCGATGGCAATAGATTCAATAGCACCTCCACTCACGATAGAATATCTAAAATCTGAGAATTTAATTTTATTAGAATGTATTTCGGGCAGTCGAGCTTATGGCTTAGCGACCGCTGAGTCGGACACTGATATTAAAGGCGTGTTTTATTTACCAAAATCACACTATTTTGGCTTACATAATAATTACGTGCCACAAGTGAGTAATGTGACCAATGATATCGTCTATTATGAATTAGGCCGATATATCGAGCTGCTGTTGCAGAATAATCCAAACATGATGGAGCTGTTGGCGACTCCAGCTGAAAAGATACTTTATCGGCATCCTGTGATGGACAGCTTCTTGTCTGAGTGGTTTATTAGCAAGTTGTGTAAAAATACCTTTGCAGGGTTTGCTAATAGTCAGATTAAAAAAGCGCGTGGACTTAACAAAAAAATCGTAAATCCAATGGATAAAGAGAAAAAGTCGATTTTAGAGTTTTGCTCAGTATTTGCGAATAATCATAGCATTCCACTAGCTAACTGGCTAAAAGAGCAACCTTTTAGTCAAAGTCAAATCGGTCTGGTAGTCATGCCAAAATCTACGCAAATGTATGCGATGTATGTTGATGCTGACGATAAGCTAAACTTTTCAGGATTGATTCAAAAACCTGAAGCTACTCAGCTTAAGCTTAGTGCTATTCCTAAAGGTATGATCCCGATAGCTTATCTATCCTTTAATGCGCACGGCTTTAGTAAATATTGTAATGATTACGCCACCTATTGGCAGTGGGTAAGCGATCGTAATGAAGTACGCTATCAGACGACAGTCACGCATGGCAAACAGTACGATGCCAAAAATATGATGCACACCATTCGCTTGCTTGAGATGGCTTATGATATTGCTATTACTGGGCAAGTTATCGTTGAGCGTCCCAATCGTGATGAGTTGCTGGCGATAAAATCAGGTGCTAGCGATTATGATGCGCTGTTAATGCAAGCTGAACAGCTAACCCAGAAAATCGAAACTGCTTTTGCCAATAGCGCTCTGCCTGATTATCCTCATACTCAAAAAACTTTATCTACATTAGTGACTGTAAGAGATCAACTTTATGATTTACCTAAACTTCTAAAAGATAAATTTAGCGACAAGTAGGTGCCTACTAGGATTACAATCGAGCCAATAATAGCGCCAATATCTAATGCTTCACCGAGCAGTAAATATCCTAAAATAATCGCAAAGATAGGAATGACTAAAGTAATGCTGGTCGCGCGCATCGGGCCAATGCTTTTGATCAGCTGATTCATAAACACCAGCGCGATAGCAGTAGAGAACACGCCGATACAAATAACGGATACCCATGCCTTTACGCTAATACTAGCGCCATAGGGGAAGTTATAGGCGGCGACAGGGAGCATGACTAAGCTGGCTATAATCAGCGAGCCTGCGGTAATCGCTACAGGTGAGATATCTTCTAAGTAATTCCTAGTAATATTAGCACCGACCGCATAGCCCACTGCACCTAATAGCGCATAGCCCATCGGTAGCAAATTTGAGCTCAAATCTTGGGCTCCTGACTCAGAAAATAAGCTCTCGCTCATCAAGATGACTACCCCAATTACGCCAATAATTAAGCCTACTATTTGCTTTTTAGCGAGTTTTTCATTAAAAAAGGTACTGGCAATAAAACCGCTCATCATCGGCACCGCAGCGTTGAGTACTGCTAATACACCTGCATTGACAGTCTGCGCTGAAAAGGAAAATAAGATAAATGGAATCGCGGCAGAGAATAAGCCTACGATAGTGAGTATCTTCCATCGCTCTTTGATACCTGCGCGATCTTTTGAGCTGACTATTAAGAAGATAACCATAGTCAGACCTGCAAAGATCACTCGCAAACTGGCAAAGGCTAATGAGCCAAATTCAGGAACGCCTACGCGATAAAATACAAAAGATATCGACCACATAAAGGACAGGGTAATAAATATAATCAGGTCGCGTCTGCTCATCGTTTACTCAATAGTGATATTTATCTTTTTGCCTGACATGGCTTGAAACTGCTACTCTCATAAAGCCACGATGATAGCGTTTTAAACGCACAAAAGGTGGTGTATTTGTGTACTGATAGTCAATGTAGAGGAAATGGATTTTGAGAATTAAGATTTATTGAGATATAGGTTTCATTAAAATAGCTATTTTGATATAGGCTAGATTTTTACCCCAGCAAATTTACCTAAATCATTTAAAGTAAACTTTTTAAAAAACCCTTTCAACTAGCAAAATAAGCAGACAGCCTACGGCATAACAGACTAAATCCTCTACACTAAAAGTATTACCCAAGACAATATAAGGCACACTACCCTGCTCAAATCCCAAACGCTCCGCCAATTTAAAATATTGGCTAAATTCGATAGCAAAAGCGAATATCAGCGTAAATAAGATCACTGCCTTTCTATTAAAATTAACGATAGTCATCAAGGCGCTATATATCAATATAACGACCAATACATCACCTAGGTAATGCCTTATCCAGCCACCCGTATATTTGGCAATCGCTATCTCAACTAAGAAAAGCACAATAGCTAATAAGAGATAGCCGAAGTGAAAGCGAAATTTAGTTATTTTTGACAAGGCTTATCCTACGCTTATGACAATTAACAGAACATCAGCGTAGCAAAGAAACAGTCTATTTATTATGAAGTATTAAAGGATTATTTAAGCTAAAACTTATAACTGCTTATTGATTATAGCAGGAGACAAACTCTCTAATGGCCCAGCCCCAATATCTATACCCTCCTTGATAATAACCTTCCAAATAGACCCAAGGACGATCTTTGGAGTCGTAGGTAGTTTTGGTGATATAAACTTCTCGATCGTTACGCAGCTTATTTATAACCTTACCGTTAGGCTCAGCACGTATATCGAGTGGCGTCCCAGTTGGATCCGTTACTTTACAGACTCTCTCAGCATGAGCAGCACTCATCCCAGCGACAATGGTAAAAACTGATAATAGTAATGTACAAGCTAACCTTTTCATATAGAATCCTTTTAACAACAAATGTCTTATTTATTGCAATATATTATCAGCTATTGAGTTAAACAGTAGTAAAAGTTAACTTAAAGTTTTGAAAGCAATTGATTTTGAAGCGCTTAAGCTAATTTAAAATACAGTTACTTGAGCTTGTGTAAATACATTAAAAAGAGTCCTGTCCATGTTCGGTATCGAAAACTACTTAGGATTTATTGCTGCCAGCGTTTTGCTAAATGTCACTCCTGGCACCGATAGCATGTATATCATTACGCGCAGTATCTCTCAGGGTAGCAGAGCGGGATTTTATTCTGTATTGGGCATCACTTCAGGGATTTTGGTACATACGGTTCTAGCAGCGCTAGGGTTATCCATCCTGCTGGCTAACTCTCCCTTTACCTTTATAATCGTCAAATATATTGGCGCTATCTACTTATGTTATTTGGGCTATAAGATGATAATGAATAAAGGTGAGTCGCTATTAGCCAATAGTTTACCAAAAGGTGAACAGCCTACTCGCTCAAAACCGTTAGATCGTTGGAAGATATACCAGCAAGGCGTATTAACCAACGTTTTCAATCCAAAAGTCGCGCTATTTTTTATCGCCTTTTTCCCGCAGTTTATCGACGCAAGCTACGCTTATGTGACGGTATCATTTTTGATGTTAGGCATTAGCTTTGCGATCACTGGCTTTTTATGGTGCTCGTGCTTGGCTTTTTTGGCATCGATATTTAGTAAAAATCTACGTGAGAATCCAGCTATTGAGTCAATATTAAATAAGATCGGCGGTGTGGTATTTATTGGGATGGGGATTAAGCTGTTGACTGAGAGGGGTTGAATAATTGAATAGAACTAAAGCCGAACATCTTTTACTTGTCCTTGCTCATATCGCAAAATATTTGCATCTGCTGTCATCAAAGTAAGTTTTTCAAGCTTTGACTGAACAAGCAATAGTCTGTCGAAAGGGTCGCCATGTATTAGCGGTAAGCTGCCTATAGCACAAACGTGATTAATAGTAATAGGTAACTCAATAAAACCAAGCCTTAATAGCTCTCCTGCAATTTGTTTCGGATCATAGCTAAAGTCGGGCTTACCTAAACTTGCTTTGATTGATAACTCCCAAATACTCGCAACACTGAAATATAGCCCAGAGCTAATATCATTGAGAATATCTACAGTTTCTATCGATAATTTATCTGTATTACCTGTCAAAAACCAGAGCAGCACATGAGTATCAAGCAGATACATTATAAATTACTCTTATTGAACATATCAGCTATCTCATCTTCGAATAAATGATCAAAGCTATCAGGAATAACAATACTATCTTTTAAAGTGCCCATTTCACGTTTAGTTGACGGCATATCTAAAGGTACAAGCTTTACTTGTGGTACACCAGCTTTTGCAATGATAACAGGCTGACCTAATAGCTTCACATCTTCGATAATGCGTGATAGATGCGTTTTAGCTTCATTAATGTTGACCGATTTTATATCTAATGGGGTTAGATTAGTCATAGCAATTCTCCATTTATCAACTACTTGCTAAACCAAGTCTTTTTACTTAGTTTACTACTTTAGTCTATACCTATAAGATAACTAAGTATAGTAAGCGTTAGAGTAGGCGTACTCTTAAAATTCTTATAGATAATGACAAAAAAGCGTAACTCGCCATTTTAGCTGTAGGGTGCATTCCACGCACCGATATATTATAAAATTTTTCAAACCATAACTAATATTAGCTAGAACGAGATGTTACCACTAGCCGTGACTTAAGAGCCGTTTAAAAATTGCACTGCAAACTGCGAACATAGCTCTTGTCTTGCGTCGGGGTAAGCGTTTCCCAAACACTTATTTTATCCTTCCTCACAACAAAAAACCCCAACATAAGGTTGAGGTTTTATTTTTTAAGAACTATTTAAAAGTTAACCAGCTTCCATACTCTCAGCAGCGAGTTGACGTAACACATAGTGCAATACCCCACCATGACGCACGTATTCGCGCTCTTTTGGTGTCTGTAGCATGACGTTGACATCGAAGCTTTCAGTTGAGCCATCAGCACGAGTAGCAGTGACTTTTGCTGTTTTGCTCTCACCATTATCAAGACCTGTAATACTCATAACCTCAGAGCCATCAAGCTTATAAGTCTCTGCGTTTTCACCCTCTTTAAAGGTCAATGGCAACACACCCATACCGACTAAGTTTGAACGGTGAATACGCTCAAATGAGCTGGTCAATACCGCTTTTACTCCGAGCAAAATAGTACCTTTGGCTGCCCAGTCACGACTTGAACCAGAGCCATACTCGCTACCGCCAAGTACCACGAGTGGACGCTTGTCTTCTTTATACTTCATCGCCGCATCATAGATAGCCATTTCTTGACCGTCTTGTAATGTCGCTTTGTCACCGTTGAAGTAATACGTATAACCGCCCTCTTTGCCACCCATCATTGAGTTTTTGATACGGATGTTCGCAAAGGTACCGCGTGTCATCACCGCATCGTTGCCACGGCGTGAGCCATAACTATTAAAGTCGGCTTCCATTACGCCGCGCTCTTGCAAGTACTTGCCCGCAGGAGAGCCAGCATCGATATTACCAGCAGGCGAGATATGATCTGTGGTGATCGAATCACCGAATAGACCTAAAATACGCGCGCCTTCGATATCAGGAATACCTTCTGGCTCCATAGTCATACCATCAAAGAACGGTGGGTTCTTGATATAAGTAGACGTCTCCTCCCATGGATACAGCTGGCTATCGGCTGAGCTAATAGCGTTCCATGCGGCACTACCGTCGAACACTTCACCGTAATTTTTACGGAACATATCCGCATCGATATTATTAGCGATTAGCTCGTTAATCTCTTCTGAGGTCGGCCAGATATCTTTTAAGAACACATCATTGCCGTCTTGGTCTTGTCCTAGTGGCTGCGTCGTCAAATCGATATCGACCGTACCTGCCAGCGCATAAGCGACAACCAATGGCGGCGATGCCAAGTAGCTTGCTTTTACATGTGAGTGAATACGACCTTCAAAGTTACGGTTACCTGAGAGTACAGCAGCGGCGACCAAATCTTTTTCTTCAATGCCTTTTTCGATCGACTCTAAGAGCGGTCCTGAGTTACCAATACAAGTGGTACAACCATAGCCGACTAAGTAAAAGCCTGTTTTTTCAAGCTCGTCCATTAACTTAGACTTTTCAAGATAATCAGTCACCACCTTCGAACCAGGTGCCAACGAGGTTTTAACCCAAGGCTTGGCTTTTAGACCTTTTGCAGCGGCTTTTTTCGCCACCAACCCTGCCCCAATCATAACCGCAGGGTTTGAGGTGTTAGTACACGAGGTGATAGCGGCGATAACGACCGAACCATCACGCAGCTTATGGCTTTTATCATCGATATTGACATCAGAGTAGACGTTAGGCTTAGCATAGAGTCTATCGGCTTGCTCTTGCTCGCCGCCTTCTTCATCAAAACGCTCTTTACCTTTGATTTCCGATTTGCGATCTTTGGTCATTTTTTCTAGCGTTTCGCCAAATTTTTCGTGCATATCAGATAGATTGATACGCTGCTGTGGTAAGTTAGGACCTGCAAGTGCAGGCTGTACCGATGATAAATCTAGCTCAAGCTTACTTGAATAAGTCGCAGCTGGCGTATCAGCATCATGCCATAAGCCTTGCGCCTTGGCATACTGCTCAACGAGCTTAATTTGGCTCTCTTCGCGACCTGATAGACGCAGATAATCAATCGCCATTTGGTCAATCGGGAAGATACCACAAGTCGCACCATACTCTGGTGACATATTGGCAATGGTGGCACGATCAGCCAGCGGCATACTATGCAGACCTTCGCCAAAGAATTCAACGAACTTACCCACGACACCATGGGCTCGTAGCATTTCAACCACGCGCAATACCAAATCCGTTGCGGTAACGCCTTCGTTAAGCTTACCTTTTAGCTCAAAACCGACCACTTGTGGAATAAGCATTGAGGACGGTTGACCAAGCATTGCCGCTTCCGCTTCAATACCGCCGACACCCCAACCAAGCACGCCGATACCATTAATCATCGTTGTGTGACTATCCGTACCGAACACCGTGTCAGGATAAGCGGTCAGCTCGCCGTCGACATCAGCAGCCATCACCACGCGTGCTAGATACTCTAAGTTAACCTGATGCACAATACCGGTGGCTGGTGGTACAACAACGAAGTTTTTAAAGGCATTCTTGCCCCAATGCAAAAACTCATAGCGCTCATTGTTGCGTTTAAACTCAATCTTTTCATTCAAATCTAACGCATCTTCGCGGCCGTAAGCGTCAACTTGTACCGAGTGATCGACGACCAACTCACTTGGGATAAAGGGATTAATCTGTTCGGCTTTACCGCCTAATTCAACAACAGCATCACGCATGGCTGCGAGATCGACTACTGAGGGCACGCCTGTGAAATCTTGCAGCACGACACGGGCTGGCATAAAGGCGATCTCTTTTGACGCTTCTGCGCCTGCGTCCCAATTAGCGACCGCTTCGATATGGTCTTTGCCAACAGACTGACCGTCATCCTCATTACGTAATAAGTTTTCTAAAACAACTTTCATGCAAAAGGGTAACTTACTAATATTTTCGTAAGTTTCAGTTAATTTTGGCAAGCTGTAATAGGCATGATCCTTGCCGTCAACACTCAAAGTGTTTTTTACATTGAAGATATCACTCATGGTAGCTTCCTTATCTACTAAGTAGAATGTTATGAATTTATTTTTATGACAGGTGGCTATACTTCTAAATTCTATTCATCTAAGTTTTAGTCATTAAGCTTTACTTATCTCGTGGTAAATATTTAACGAGACCTTTTATTAAAATCTTAATAATTAATAGTATTACCCTTTTACTATAACAACTAACCCTACACTTGTTAACCTTATCTAGTTAGTGAATGGTAACTAATTACGAGAAAAAACAGCTATTTAACCTTTTTAACATCAACTTATTTACTTGATTCTCGACGACCACTGCGAAACACGTAGCTATCATCATAAAAGCTAGGATCAGCGTTCTCTGACCAAAAGTGTGGCACGCCCAAAACAGGTAGGGGCGCAAGCTGACGCGGAGTAACGTTGTCTTGTGATAATAACTCATTCATATATATGGCAAGCTGGTCATCCAAATAAGAGATGCGCTCAGGCAAAGATAATGCAAAGAAATCAGCCGCTACATTAATAACCACGCTATGCGCACACAAAGGTTTGCGCGGTTGTATTAACTGTTCGAGCAAGGCATGACCAAAAATATAAACGGCAGCTTGAGAATGTGTATCACGTTTTTTGGGATTATCCCACTTATCACGCGGTACAACTAAACTTGCCTGCCAGTCAAAATTAATCAATGCCTCACCTATATTAGGGTCAGCGGTCACGAGTATCGCACCATTTTCGTCAAAGACAGTGATAGTATCGCGTACTCGCCCGCGTCTTGCACCTTTACCATCCTCATGACACGCTGCAATCTCTAGCATATGATAATAATTTAGTAGCGCTTTAGTTTTAGGAAAAGTTAGCCAAATGCTACCGTTAAATAAATCATGCAAATTATCTCGCGTCGGAATCTTGCCTGTGCTCCCAATAAACTGCTCATAGCCTACGCCCTCAGGCAAGGCGTTTTTCGAGACAAACTTTAAACGATGAGCTTGGTTGTCTTCTACAGGTTTCGTAGTTGGCAATGGGTTTTGGCAGTCTTCACTTTGCCACTTTAAAGCTGTATTTAATACTTTGGCAATGACATCTATTTGAGTATCTAAGCTAGCAGTATTAGCTAGTTGCTTATCGGCTTTATTAACATTAGCGTTAGCATCACTCAGCTGCTTTATAGTGGCACTTAGATAGCTTAATTGATTTATGTGAGCCAACCAAGGCGCTTGCCAGTCGATAGGAGCAAAGCTTGCATCAAGTTGGTTATAAGAATAAGAGCTTGAGAAATCGTTATTAATCGAGTTAGCAATAGTCATAATTAGAATCTCAAAATAAGTATCTTAGAGTCTGTAGTAGATTGGCCTATGGTATCATAGGGCGCTTTTTTAATAGCAGCTGACCTCTTATTTAGAGCACTACTCGAGACCCTTTTTATGGCCAATTTCAACACCCATCTTAATGGCGCATTTGCCGTGAGTGGTATCGCCGCTTTGACCATTTATAAAACTGGATTGATAGATGATTCGGGGTTTTTGATGTGCGTAGCGCTCGGCACGATAGGTGGACTCTTACCTGATTTGGATTCGGACAACTCGACACCGATCAAGCTTGGCTTTAATCTAGCTTCCTTTATGTTTGCTTTTGGGCTAGTGATGCACTGGCGTGATGAGTTAAGCCTATTAGCACTTATGGCGTTATGGCTGGCGGGCTATGGTTTTATGCGCTACGTAGTGTTTTATATCTTTACCACCATGACGGTGCATCGCGGGGTCATTCATTCGGTGCCTTATATGGCAATCCTAGGTCTAGGGCTGACTTGCTTGAGTTATTTTGTCATGGATAATGCTCTGACTACCAGCTGGTTTTATGGGCTATTTCTGTTTGGTGGCGCACTGGTACATCTAAGCCTTGATGAGCTATATAGCGTTAATTTATCAGGCATGAAAATGAAGCGCTCTTCAGGTACCGCGATGAAGTTCTATCAGCATCGAGATAAATGGTGGTATTTGCTGCTGTATGCAGTAATAGCCGTGCTCTTATACTTTGCACCGCCTTTCGAGCCGTTTTGGGAGCAAATGCGTGACCCAGCGCCATGGGCTCAGCTTAGAGTAGGTATGTTACCGAATATCCTAGAAGACTATTTTCGTTAAGAGAAATCACTATTATTTGTAGGGTGCTTTTTAAGCACCAGAAAGCTATTGGTGTAAAAATTACTTTATTCAACTTTCAAATAAAACCCTTTAAGTAAATATTTCTATTATTAAAATTTCATTCTAAATGATGCATGGAATGCACCCCCTACGATAAACCATATTCAGTCAGAGTAAATTATGCAACTATGCCCTTGCCAAGTCTCGCCAAAGTTAGATTTCTTAATACAGCCCATAGCTTATAGCGACTGCTGTCAGCCGTATCACGATAGTTTACTTGATAACAGTAGTGATAAAGCTGATGGTATCAAAGCCGAAAGTGCTGAGCGTCTCATGCGTACGCGTTATAGTGCTTTTGTGTTGGTGAAGCCAGAATATATCGTCAAGACTACTTTACCTGCGCAGCAAGCATTACTTGATACTAAGTCTATAGAATCATGGGCACGTGAGACCAATTGGGCAGGATTAGAGATTGTCAGTCATACTGCAAAGCTAGGTAAGCGTCATGCACAAGTTGAGTTTAAAGCGTTTTATACCCAGTCAAAAGGGCAGCCTGATGGTCAGCAAGCTGCGCATCATGAATTATCTAGTTTCGTAAAGGTAAAAGATAAAACAAGCGAGCGCTGGTACTTTTTAGATCCGACTGTTGATATGAGTGTTAGTCAAAAACAGCCGTGTATTTGTGGGTCTGGGGAGAAGTTTAAGCGGTGTTGTGGCGACTTCATCTAAACACTCGCCCCAACCGATCGTGCAATAGCTATCCCTTCGTCAATCGTTAAAAACTTACGCTGGCTTGGACTGTCTTTAAATAGAATATCGCCATCTCGAAAGATGATGCATTCGTTGACGGCCAGCTGTTGCCATTTTTCATTTTTGGTCAAGGGTACGGTGACTAAGATAGTGACTTTATCAGTATCAGTGGTCACATCACCAAAGTTAATCGCCAGCTCATCATCAGCCAGCTCCGCCTTGCCAAATGGCGCTTGACGGGTGAGATAAAACAATAAGCTACCCGCATAAGCCAATTGCCAATTGCCATTAGATATCAGGCAATTAAACAGCCCATTGGCCGATAGATAACGGCATTGAGTGGTCAAAAAGTTAAATAGAGTCCGATCATCAGGACGCGATTTAAAGCTGCTCTTAAGGCGATTGATTAAGTAGCAAAATGCCATTTCAGAATCAGTAGTACCGACAGGCTGGCAGTATTCAGCATTGCCATTGTCTTGCAAACGCTGACAGCGCTGAATAAAAGACTTATTCATCTGACCATTATGGGCAAACACCCACTGCTCGCCCCATACTTCACGGACAAAGGGATGGGTGTTAGCCAAGCAGTTTTGACCTTGAGTGGCCTTACGGATATGAGCGATGACATTTATCGCCTTGATCGGATAGTTATTGACCAAATCTGCGACAGGCGACTCATGGCTAGGGCGATTATCATGGAACAGACGCAGCCCCGTTGAAGCGTTATTATTGTCAGCGCAGTCACTACGCTCAAAAAACGCAATACCAAAACCATCTTCGTGGCTGTCCGTCACGCCGCCGCGCCGACGAAACCCTGCAAAGCTAAAGCCGATATCGGTTGGGACATTACAGTTCATACCTAAAAGTTGACACATTTACAGAGTACCGCCTTTATTCATTGTGCTGCTATCGCTTATCGTTTGGCTTGATGAAGTGTCGTTACTGATACCTAATTCGGCATCACTCATCTGAGCGAGCAGGCTTGCGCCATCAGCACCATCATTATTGACGCTTTGTAGGATGTGCTGAGCTTGTGCTAGATCGGTTTTTTCAACCCACAATACAATGCCAGAGTTCATGCCTGGTATAGCGCTTAGCGGTTGCAACGAAACCGTAACGCCATTATTACGTAATAGGTTCGCATGTAGCTCGCCTTGCATATTGGTGTCGTAGCGCGCCAGCTGGTGCCAATTATCAGCTTCATTAGTCATAAGGGTATCCTTAGATTCTGCAAGATTGGGTTCTGCGTGCTTAGCCATTGCAAGATTTGGAAGTCTGTAAGTGGCTAAGACTTTTAGAATAGATAAGGTCAATTCAGAATAGGCCTATAAAAAGGGGGAGAATAAAATTAAACCAATTGATTCATTGTATATTCTTTAACCAGCGCTAGGGTAGCTATATCATTACTAATCCCAGCTTTCTATCACTTGATATAAATCAGCTAAAAGCTTTATTGATAACTAACAAACCCTTGTGACCAATTGATTTGACCTAGCGGATACTCATCAATATGAAAACCGTTTGGATAATCTATAAAACCAGGCTGTGACTTTAATTGATCTATAGCTGCTTGAGCCTGTTTGCTAGTAGCAAATACTCCGATAAGTTTAAAATCTTCTACGTCATTATCTTTGTTGTCATCTTTATAGCGAGCATGTTCAAGCACATATACAGTATTTTGCGATTTTTCGACATGCGAGAAGTGATAAGCGGCAAGGCGTTTCATTAAGTCAGGGTTTTTGACCATGATATTATCGCCCGTACGTCCCTCGGTGCGATTATAATGAATGACATTAAGGCGCAGTAGCCAGAATATCACTGCCGCTTTGGCAAGCATCACCGGTAGCGCCTGTTTTTCATCAAAATTAAGCACGCGCTTGGATTCATACCCCTTCAAAAAAGCACTCATTTTACTACGGTCAAAATTTACTGTCTCGCCTTGCTCAGCATCGCCCCAAGTCGTACAAAAGTCATTGATAGTGATGGCAATATCCATCACATAATGATCGACACTGACCTCAGTAAAATCAAGTAAGCCCGTCAGTTTTGCATTGGCTTGTTGACCATTGTTAGAGGGCAAATTCTGTGCTGGCAGGTTTTGTGATGGTAAGTCCCACAAGGTATTATCAGCAAACATATCAAGATGACACAGACCTTTTGGCAAGGTATCAAGTGGCAAATCCGTATAAGACTGCCAAATATCACCCATCAGTTTGGCTTCATCACCAGGCATAAATTGAATTTCGCGATCACGAACCTCACTCCAGGGATAAAGCGCTACGCCATAATCCTCGCTTGGTTGCAGCGCCTGCAAGGTTTCATGCAGCAGGGCTAACGCTGCGCCAATCTCGTGACACATCGCTTGGGTAGTTTGCTTGGGATGTGCGCCAGCTAAGCAAGGCACTAAGGTAATAGCTTTATTATCGTAATGGATGACGTAGCTTTTTTGGTTCGTATTATCATCTGCTTTATCATTGACTAGAGCCAATGGCGCAGCAACGGGCAGTTTACCTTGCAATTGATTAAGGATAACCGCCATTTTTTCGATATCACTTGGTGGACGCTCTTCAAACAAGGTGAAGACATAAGAGTGATCGCCATCGTTATCATCCGTGGTTTGAATAAACCAGTTTGAGTTTTTGATACCTTGGGTAATAGGAATAGCACGGGCAAAAGACACGCCAAAGTTTTGACAAAATGCAGCAAACTGCTCATTAGTAAGTTGAGTATAGACAGACATGGACGCTCTCGTAAGAATTGATAAATAAATGAGAATTAGGAATGAGGATAAGGCTATTATACCTAAAATACTTGGGCTTACACCCTAGTGCGCTAAATGTCTTTAAGATTTTAGGATTAGGACTGTACCTTCAAGGCTTAAAAAACAGAAATGTTTTTATGACTTAAACAAGCCTGCATAAACTACTTATTTTTAGCAATCTCTAAGCCTTTTTCAATCGATAAATAGACAGGCTGATCGGGTACATCTTGATAAACAATGTCGCCCTTGGCAAATATCACGCACTCATTAATAGCTAGCTGCTGCCAATTCTCATCACTGGTTAATGGCGTAGTCGCAAGTATAGTAATCACATCGTCAGACTTGTTAACTTGAGCGAAATCGATAGTGACATCAGCATCAATAAGCGTCGCTGAGCCAAACGGCGCTTGCCGAGTGACGTAAAACAGTAAAGTTGTCGCATAACTCAGTAGCCAATCGCCATTAGATAATAGACAGTTAAAAAGACCATAACCAGCCAAAAATCGACACTGCTTTGTCAAAAAGTCAAACATCGTCTTATCATCAGGCTTATGCTCAAAACGCTCTTTTAGCTGGTTAAGCAAATAGCAAAAGGCAAACTCGGAATCCGTATCGCCTACTGGGCAATAATAGCGCGACACTCCTTGCTTGATAGCATCGTTATCACTCGCCTGCTTAATAGTCATTTTACCATTATGAGAAAACACCCAAGACTCGCCCCATATCTCACGAATAAAGGGATGAGCATTACGCAACAGACTATCATCTGACTTACGCAGATGCACGATAGTGGTTAAAGCTTTAACTTTAGTGAGGCTCACCAGTTCAGCAATTGGCGAGTCCATAGCCGCGCGATCATCACAATACAGTCGTAGCCCTGTCGGCTCAAAATAAGCCACGCCAAAGCCCTCAGTATGATCATCAGTCAAGCCGCCACGACAACGAAAGCCTGTAAAGGAAAAGCTAATATCGGCAGGGTTTTTGCTGTTCATAGCGAACAATTGACACATAAGGAGCCTTAATATTTTTTTAAAATTTCAATTATCAAATTTTTGAACTTTGAGAGGTTAAACAATAACTTTATTATATATAAATTCAAATAAATGATAGTTAAAAGTTTTGTTAGCTTTGTAGTTTTAAGAAAATTAAAGTAGTTATAAAATAGATAGCTTAAATGTCGATTACCATGATATCAGCTTGCTAATTTTGGTAAAATGCATCGATAAATACCTTTATGGTTTTAAATTAATAAGTGAGACCCTATGCTAGCAAAACGTATTATTCCATGTTTGGATGTAGATAATGGTCGCGTGGTAAAAGGTGTTCAGTTCGTCGATATTATTGATGCAGGTGATCCTGTCGAAGTCGCTAGACGCTATAACGAACAAGGCGCTGATGAGATTACTTTTTTAGATATTACGGCGACCAGCGACGCGCGTGATACTACCTATCATACGGTTGAGCGTATGGCAGAAAGCGTCTTTGTACCGCTAACTGTCGGTGGCGGCGTACGTAAGGTCGCTGATATCCGTAACCTGCTTAATGCAGGCGCAGATAAAGTGGCGATCAACTCAGCAGCTGTTTTTACTCCTGAATTCGTAGGGGAAGCGGCACAAAAATTTGGCAACCAATGTATCGTCGTGGCTATCGATGCTAAGCAAGTCGCTGATATTATGATCGATGGTATCCTGCAACCACGTTGGGAAATCTTTACCCATGGCGGTCGTAAGCCGACAGGCATAGATGCGATTGCTTGGGCGTCTAAAATGGCAGAGCTGGGCGCTGGTGAATTATTAGTCACTTCAATGGATGGGGATGGTACCAAAAAGGGCTACGATTTAGCCTTAATGAAGCAGATTACTAGCCATGTCAACGTACCAGTAATCGCTTCAGGTGGTGTCGGTAATTTGCAGCATTTAGCCGATGGCGTATTACAAGGTGGCGTCGATGCGGTACTTGCTGCTAGTATCTTTCACTTCGGTGAGCACACTGTTTTAGAGGCAAAGCGCTATATGGCAGCACAAGGTATACCGATGCGCCTATAAGACAGTAGTGGCTGTGTAAAACACAATTTTATCTAGAAAAATGCTATCATAGCGCTACCTATTTATTGATGATAATTCATCTCAGCACATTTACGATAAAAACGATTCATAATAAAGGATAACTCTATGTCAAATTTACAACAACAGCGCGATGCCGTCACTCATATCGATGGTAACTTGCACCAAAATGCTGACGTTCGTGTCGGTATAGTGGTCGCCCGTTTCAACGGTTTTGTGGTTGAGTCACTAGTAGATGGCGCTATCGATGCGCTATTACGTCATGGCGTATTGGGTAGCAATATCACTGTCGTCCGAGTACCTGGCGCTTTTGAGTTACCGCTAGTCGCCCAGCGCGCTGCTGAATCAGATCGTTTTGACGCTATTGTCGCTTTGGGCGCTATTATCCGTGGTAGCACCCCACATTTTGACTTTGTGGCCAGCGAATCCGCTAAAGGCTTAAGTAGTGTTGCTACCGATTATAATATCCCTGTCGCTAATGGCGTATTGACCACCGATAGCATCGAGCAAGCGATTGAACGTGCTGGCACCAAAGCTGGTAATAAAGGCTCAGAAGCGGCTATGGTTGTACTTGAGATGATCGCGGTATTATCACAGTTAGATATCGATGATAGCGATGAAGACGACGCTTAATTTGAAGCGCTCGTAGTTTAATCATTTTAAAAAATTAATGAGCGCTATGCCACTATCATAGCGCTCATGCTCTAAAACGGACTGGCAAAATTTACCAGTCGACTACTATTTAACAGCATTGTTTCTTATTAATAATACGCTCCAAAACCATTTATTAACGACCCTATTTAACATATTAACACCTAGGTACTGACCCTTATGACTGACCAACTCAAGCAAGCTATTAACGCTGCAAAAACCGCTCAAAACCATACCGACATGGATTTGAAGTCCGAACAAGCCGAAGCGATTCGTCTGGCAAGCAGTAGTGCTGGTGAGCAGAGCTTCGATATGAGTGAGTCGACTTATAAGACTAGCCACACGGCGGTACGAAAGGCGCGTCGCTTTGCTATGCAAGGCTTGTATGAGTGGCTAGTTACCGATCGTCGCTTTGATACCTCAGGTAAGATGGGCTGGAAAGACAATGCCCCACATGATATCGCAGCGCGTACGCGTGCCACTAATGCGATGCATACAGTACATATTGGCTATTATCATGAGATGATGCATGATATCCCAGAGCAAATTGATGCTTTAGATGCGCTGATTAGCCAGCATCTAGACCGTGAAGTGGATCAGCTCGATACCGTTGAGCACGCTATTTTATTGATTGGTGCTTATGAGCTACAAAACCGCTTAGAGATTCCTTATAAAGTCGTGATGGACGAAGCGATGAAGCTGAATAATCACTTTGGAGCGACCGACGCGCATAAATTAATCAATGCGGTACTGGATAGAATAGCCATTGAATTGCGTAGTCTTGAAGTAGAAGCTGACACCAAAGCCAATAAGCGCAACTCACAAAAGCCTGCGGTTACAAAAATATCAGCACCAACGCCAGTCAACGGAACAGCGCTAGCTGCCGAAACTGAGACAGCTGATGCCTCTACTAAGCCCCGAATTAGCGCTAATAAAGCAGGCGTTAAGCGTAAGCGCCCAAGCAAAGCTACCGCTGGCACTAGTACCAAAGCTGCGATCGCTAATGCAAAGGCTCAATCCATCAATACAAAAACAGACACCACGAAAACAGATAATGTAACACCAGCTGCTATCGTTGAAGAGACCAGCACAATTACTATCAACGAAACCGTTAATACTCAAAATATAGAGACTAATACGGAAACTGATATAAAAACTGGTACAGAAACTTTAGATACGGCTAGTATCGTTGCTGCCAGTGTAAGTGAGTCAATAGCAGAGGCACATGATGGTAGTATCGATGATGATACTGCTCATCCAGAAAACACTGTTAATAAAGATAACGACTAGTCATGACTGAATTTGAGCTAATTGAGCGCATATTTCTTAAGCTGCAAGCTGATTTATCTTTGCCTACTGATATCAGTCAAGGCATCAATAAAGGCATCGGTGATGACGCTGCCGTAATGAGCTTGCCAGCTGACGCGCGGCTGGTGAGTTGCATCGATACGCTCGTGCAAGGCCGACACTTTAGCGCAGATTGGGACGAGGTTAACGCGTTAGCATTCTCTATTGGCTATAAAGCAGTTGCCGTCAATATCTCAGATTTAGCCGCTATGGGCGCCGCGCCGCACAGCATCTTACTAGCATTAGCTTTGCCTGAGCGCTTAGCTAATGAGCTATGGCTAACTGAATTTGCTAAGGGCTTATTTCATGCCTGCAAGCTATTCAATGTGGCGCTGATCGGTGGTGATACGACTCGTAGTGATAGCTTAATATTGAGTGTTAGCGCTCAAGGGCTATTAGAGAAAAACACCCCAGCAGTCTATCGCTCAGGTGCGCAAGTGGGTGACAAGGTCTATGTATCGGGTACGCTTGGTGATGCCGCTTATGCTTTGAGAAACCTAGATAATGCCCATAATACTAGTGCTCAAGAGCTTGTCCATCGCTTACATATGCCAACGCCGCGTATCACATTAGGTGCTGCGTTAGCAAAAATTGGCGCGACCGCCATGATAGATATCTCTGACGGGCTGTATCAGGACTTAGGTCATATCTGTCAGCAGAGTGGCGTTGCGATGCGCGTCAATCTTGAGCAGCTACCGGTTAGTGAGCCGTTAGCAAAAGTCGATTTGGCCCAGCGTTTATTGTGTCAGTTAACGGGTGGCGATGATTACGAGCTAGCTTTTACTTTGCCTGCTAATGTCGAGCTACCTATTAGTAATACTCAAGTCACTTGCATTGGTGAAGTTATCGCTACTGCTGATAATGCTGATAGAAACTCTACCACCCCATTACATCCACAGTTATTTTATCAAAATCAAGCCGTCACTCAGGCAAACCCAGCACCTTTTACCATGCTTCCCACTTTGACGGGTTATCAACACTTTGCAGGTTAAGCTATGACTAATGACGCCTCTAACAACGAGCATAAGCCTGATAATAGCCATAAGCCTGATATCAGTAAGGCCAATGACTGCCCGCCCCTGCCTGCTAATGCCAGCACACTTGATACCATAGTTTATTGGCTAGGTATTGGTTTGGGTAGCGGGCTGCCACGTCGCGCGCCTGGCACTTGGGGAACCGTTGGTGGACTCATTATCGCTATTCCGCTGATGAGCTTAGGCTTTGTGCCTTTTTTGATTATCACAATATTATCTTGTGTGATTGGCGTTTGGATATGTGGGCGTACCGCTGAGCTAATGCAGATGCACGACGATCCGCATATTGTTTGGGATGAATGGTCGGGTATTTGGATTACCCTACTGCCTTTTTCCTATTTGAACGTAAGTATCGCCAACTTTTGGCAAGACATTACTCAGGCGCTATCTATTCTCTCGTTAGCAGTCGCTTTTATCCTATTTCGCTTTTTTGATATTATAAAACCGCCCCCTATCGGCTGGGCGGACGAAAAAGTCGCAGGCGGTCTCGGTATTATGCTTGATGATATTATCGCAGGGGTCATGGCCGCAATCGTTTGGATTATTTTTATCGTAGGTATAATGCTATAGCCAGCAGCATTGGTAATAGAGAATAGCGCTCTATTACCACCTGTTAACTATTCCAATATAAATTAATGCCAACATAAATCGATATTTACTACCTATATGTATTATCGGATATTTAGGTTATAATTTTAAACTATATCTTGTTACACTTTTGGAAATAATATGTCCTTATCTGCGTCTTCATCTTTATCTGTCGTTATTCTCGCTGCTGGCAAAGGCACGCGCATGCAGTCCGCTAAGCCAAAAGTACTGCAGACTCTAGCGGGGAAAACCTTGCTAGGTCACGTATTAGATACTTGCTATCAGCTTGATGTGGATGACACTATCATCGTTTATGGTTTTGGCGGTGATCAAGTTAAGACGACTATCGACAATCAATATGCGCATCTGCCTATTACTTGGGTCGCGCAGACGGAACAACTAGGCACAGGACACGCGGTAAAAGTCGCTCTTGATAAGTTGCCAAAAGAGGGACAAAGTCTAATACTTTATGGTGACGTGCCACTGGTTAGCAATCAGACTTTAACCAGTCTAAAGAGCGCTAATACTGACGGTATGTCGATGCTAACACTGACCGTAGCCAATCCCTTTGGTCTTGGTCGTATCAAGCGTAATAGCAATGGGCATATCGAGGCTATCGTTGAGCAAAAAGACGCTAATGATGACGAGCGACTCATTGCTGAGATTAATAGCGGTATTTATTGTGTAGATAATGCCTTACTACATAAATATTTGCCAAAGCTTTCTAATGATAATGCGCAGCAAGAGTATTATTTGACCGATATTGTAAAAATGGCAGTAGCAGATGGCGTTACTATCGCAGCGATTGAGCCTGAGCATGCGTTTGAGATTGAAGGCGTTAATAATCGTCAACAGCTTGCCAGCTTAGAGCGCGCTTGGCAGAATAAGATGGTTGCTGATTTGCAAGTGGCTGGTGTGCAATTTGCTGATCCAACTCGCGTTGATATTCGTGGTAGCTTGAGCGCTGGACAAGATGTGTTCGTCGATGTCAATGTCGTGTTTGAAGGGGATTGTGTCCTTGGTGATAATGTTTATATTGAAGCTGGCTGTATTATTAAGAATGCACAGATTGGTAATGCTTGTCATCTAAAACCCTATTGTGTCATTGATCGTACTCAAGTTGGTGCAGGCGTCGATATTGGACCTTTTGCCAATCTACGTCCTGATACGGTGTTGGCGGATAACAGCAAAGTTGGTAATTTTGTTGAGATCAAAAAGTCAACTATTGGTCAAAATAGCAAGGTTAATCACTTAAGCTATATTGGCGATGCCACAGTCGGCACTGGTGCCAATATCGGTGCGGGAACCATTACCTGTAATTATGATGGGGTCAATAAATCACAAACGATCATCGAAGATAATGCCTTTATTGGTTCAAACTCAAGCTTAGTGGCGCCAGTGACTATCGGTGAGAATGCTACGGTTGGTGCAGGTTCTGTCATTACCAGCGATGTCGATGCCAATGCCTTAGCTTTAGGTCGCGCTAAGCAAGTGCAAAAAACTAGCTTTATACGGCCAACTAAAAAATAAATAGCACAGCAACGTAGGCGTTTTTTTATCTAAAAAGAACATCTTAAGGAATGTGTGATGCGAAAATTTTTATCGGTTATTTTTATTTTTTCAACTACCGTGCTGTCATTTTCAATAGCATCAGCGAGCACTACTTTAGAATATGATGGAGAGTGCAAATACTCTGATGCTAAAAAAGTATCAAAGTACTCAGGTAACTGTCATTTTAACTGGGGTGTAGGTATGTTACCTGATCCTGATAATGATTCTTACGAGCGTTACATAATGACCTACCCTAATGGCAATGAAGTTTGGATATATATCAACGCGAACGGTTCTGCTAGTGTCAATGACATCGCAGCAGTGTCATTAGAAGCGGAAAAAGGGTATAGAAAAGTGATGACTACTGAAGGCGAAGTATTTGAATTTACTAAAGGGTCGGAATAAAGTTTGAATGTTTAAGTTTGGCCATTTACAAGTATCACTTTATTAATTATAAGCAGCGCGGCAATATTTGTGGTGCTGCTTATTAGTATTTATCTAGACCTTAGGGTCTGTTGAACATTCACAAGTAGGCACTGCTGATAGCTAAAATGGTTCTAGTCTAGGTAAAAATCGCAGGTAATGCAGATGCCTTGGCTAGATTTTTACAACGAATAGGGCGATTTTAGCATCAGCCTGCAAGGACAGGACTCTTTTTTGCCGATTCTAGATTAAAAAGATCCGCTTAGAGTGACTAAACTAGATATTTTTAATCTAGAATCGCCTAAAAAATAGTCACTGTCAGTGCCACGGTCGAATGTTCAACAGACCCTAATATCACTACTTATTTATAAATAACAAAATAAATTTAATTTAAGGACTTATTATGTGTGGAATCGTAGGCGCAGTTGCTGAGCGTAATATCGCTAATATCTTGCTTGAAGGTCTTAAGCGCTTAGAGTATCGAGGGTACGATTCTGCGGGTCTCACCGTGATTCGTGATGGCGCGCTACATCGCGAACGCCAAGTCGGCAAAGTACAAGCGCTAGTCGATGCGGTCGCTGTCAATCCTGAGTTTTTTGATGGTCATATTGGTATTGCTCATACGCGCTGGGCGACTCATGGCGAGCCTGCACAGCGTAATGCTCATCCGCACGTATCCGGCAAAATCGCCGTTGTGCATAATGGTATCGTTGAGAACTATGCTGAGCTCAAAGAAGAGCTAATCGCCAAAGGCTATGAGTTCACCTCACAAACCGATACCGAAGTGGTCGCCCATTTAATCAATGATCTATACAGCCAAAGCCCTGATTTATTAGAGGCGGTACGTGCCGTTATTCCACTATTGCACGGTGCATTTGCTTTAGGAATCGTCCATGTCGATAATCCTGATGAGCTGATAACCGTACGCTTAGGCTCACCGCTAGTTATTGGCGTGGGTATTGGTGAGAACTTTATCGCCTCAGATCAGCTGGCACTATTGCCTGTGACCAACCGCTTCATTTACTTAGAAGAAGGTGATATCGCCAAGTTAACTCGTAATAGCATTCAGATCTTTGCTGATGGCATTGAGGTGAGTCGCAAAATCAATGAGATTGATGCGCAGCAACATAATGCAGATAAAGGCGAGTTCAAGCATTATATGCTTAAAGAGATTTACGAGCAGCCTGATGCAGTCGCCCGTACTATTGAGATGGCAGTAGATAATGCCGATACTCCTACCTTACGTAGCGACTTCTTACAGCGCCATGAGCCACAGCTCGCTGGCATTCGTAACATACAAGTGATTGCTTGTGGCACTAGCTATCATGCGGGTATGGTCGCCAAGTACTGGTTTGAGAACTTGACTCGCCTACCCTGCTCAGTCGAAGTTGCTAGTGAATTTCGCTATCGTAACCCAGTCGTCGTCGACAACTCGCTGGTTATCTGTATCTCCCAATCAGGTGAAACTGCTGATACTTTATCCGCGCTACGTGATACGCAAAAGCAAAATCCAACGGGTTTAGTCAGTTTAGCCTTATGTAACGTGCCAACCTCGTCGCTAGTGCGCGAAACAGACATCTATCTACCAACGCTAGCAGGCCCTGAGATTGGTGTTGCCTCTACCAAGGCCTTTACCACCCAGCTTGCCGCTTTAATGCTGTTAGTATTGAAGATTGGCGCTACTCAATCACGTATTGATAATGAACGCCTAACGGATTTACTCAGTGAGCTACACAAGCTCCCTGGTCAGCTGTTTGCTAGCCTCAAGCTAGACGGCGATATTCAAATCATGAGCGAACACTTTGAAGATAAGAAAAGCTGCCTATTTTTAGGGCGCGGTCTTCAGTTCCCAATCGCCTTAGAAGGTGCACTTAAGCTAAAAGAAATCTCCTATATTCACGCTGAAGGCTATGCGGCAGGCGAGCTAAAACATGGGCCGCTGGCACTCGTTGATAAAGACATGCCTATCGTCGTACTCGCGCCAAAAGACAGTATGTTCGATAAGCTCAAAGCCAATATGCAAGAGGTGCACGCGCGCCACGGTGAGCTGTTTGTATTCGCTAGTGAAGCCAGCAAAATGGTCGCTGAGGATCGATTACATGTGGTCTATGTGCCTGATATCTGTGAGACTCTAGCGCCTATCGTTTATAGTGTGCCAATACAGTTATTGTCTTATCATGTGGCAGTCATGCGTGGTACCGATGTTGACCAGCCACGCAATCTAGCTAAGAGTGTTACGGTTGAGTAGGTTTGAAGCGTAAAAACTGAGTGTAAAAAATCCCCGCTACTGTCTTGATAGTAGTGGGGATTTTTTATTGGGAAACATAGACTGTGTAACTAACAAAAAGTTATCATACTTCAGAAGGCGGGAAGATAGCATAGCGATTTTTATAAAAAGTATAACCCGTTAACGTTATAAATACAGCGATGCCAAGCAGTAAGACTAGCTGAATTATCGAGGCTAATGAGGGAGCAACTAAACCATTAGTGTAGGCGCTATAGATACCGAAGTATGCCCATGCAACTGCGATAGGAAAGACCGCATTTCGATAGCGCAGCACATAGCCTACTACTAGAGCCACTATCACTAACAATACGATAATCGTCCAAACTGAGCCTGAAATACCAAACCCTTGCCATCCTTGTTGAACAGATAAGATAGCTGTATTCAAGATAGTGGCAACAAACACCCAAGACGCGTAAAGGCTAAAAGCTATGCCTGCTAAAGTAGACGGGAACTCGTCTCGTCCGTTGTAGATTCTATGCACAATAGCCACTAACGAGGCTAATATACCGATTATAAAGAGCGTTGACAGCCCTACTCTTTCGTAAGAAAAAGCCACGATCCATGCCAAATAAGCTACTGACCACGAATGGCGCGGATATCAATCCAATGAGCCTAGCAACGGCAGGATCTTTGCTCTTTATAAAAAGAGTGACGAGCGTTGCAAAGCAAGCGTATAAATGACGCCCCAAATCGAGAACGCAAAATTATTAGGCATCAGTAGTGTCTGGTATTTCTTTGACACCGCAGCCTGTCCCATACCATTAAAAAATCCAGATGCGCCTAGATAATTGACGCCTAAAGTGGCGAAAAAAACCAGTAAATTTATAACCGTCCACACAGTCGACCGTTTGGAATTTAACTCATTCATTATTTACGATTCCCTTTATATGGTTATCTTTACAACCTTATCTAAAATTATAGTGAACTTTATAAATAAAAGTCACTATAAGTGTAATAAAAGCATAGTTATAAAAGATAGCGGCTATATAATTATAGAATTTGAAGCATTAGTATCTAAAATAATAACATTTAAAATATAGGCACTGAACATATGGAAATTGAGAGCGACATCGCAAGCCCAATAGACATTATCTATGAAGATGAATTTTTGGTAGCGATTAATAAAGAGGCTGGTCTATTGGTGCATCGCAGTTGGCTGGATACAGGCGAGACGCGCTTTGCCATGCAGCTTACCCGTGATGCGGTAGGTTGCCATGTCTTTCCTGTACATAGGTTAGACAAGCCGACATCGGGCGTGTTGCTCTTTGCTAAGAGCTCAGCCGTGGCACGCAGCCTTAACGAGGCTTTTACTGAGCACAAAGTGACTAAGCAATATTTAGCTGTGGTGCGCGGCTATATGCCAGAGCAAGGAGTCGTCGACTATGCGTTGAGCTTTAAGCCTGATGCTATCGCCGATAAGTTTGCCGACTTGGATAAACCCGCTCAAGAGGCGGTAACCCATTGGCAGAGTCTAGCCCAAATTGAGTTGCCCTTTGCGGTGTCAAAAAAGCATGAGACCAGCCGTTATAGTCTAGTGCGCTTAACACCTGAGACAGGACGTAAGCATCAACTGCGTCGGCACATGAGACATTTATTTCATCATATAGTGGGTGATACTAGCCATGGTGACGGACGGCACAATCGGTTTTTTCGTAGTCAATATGATTGCTCACGCATGTTGCTACATGCCCAGACTTTAGCACTTAGTCATCCCGTCACTGGCGAGCCATTGTTGCTAAAAGCAGGATTGGACGATCAATGGATGCGTGTTTTAGAGGAGTTTGATTGGGCAGAGAGTGTTGAAGTTTCAAGTCTCTAGTGAGGACTCGAATATTAGGCTGTAGGTTAATGGTATCAGTGTTTTAATTTATTGGAATGATCACAGTGTACTTCATAGTGTGCTTACCCTATATATTCTATTCGTGATCAGTACGCTTGAGACAGGTATCCACTTAATTGTCTATGAGCGCAGTCGCAACTGTATGCATCCTGAGTTTCGGGTTAAATTAAAATATGCTCATTGGGTATATATGATGCTGCGGGTTGAGCGGACATAGTCGCACAAAATGAAAGGCTATTTGCTAGCGACTAATTAACTTAAAAACCTAATATTTCAGTCGAGCGCTTTAAGTATCATACTGAGCCGCAGCCTGATGTTTTGGCTATTGAAACTAATAATACACATATCGGAAAGGTGTATTATTAGTTGATGATAGACCACAATAATTTAATGATCGGCTTTAAGGCAATCACTAAGCCACGTTGATCTCTGGATTCTCTCCTGATAGCTCTTCTTGCTCAACGTCATTATTCTTTTCCTTAGGCATAATCAAGCTCATCAAAATAGCAGAAATACCGGCAACAGTAACAGATGAGCTAAAAATACTTTTCATTAATGGTGGAAATGAATTAGTTATTTCAGGCACTGCAACCACACCGAGCCCTAAACCAAAAGAGACAGCCATAATGAGTAAGTCACGACGGTCTAACTCAGCAGTCGCTAAAATACGAATACCTGCGGCAGCAACCGTACCAAATATCACTAAGGTTGCTCCTCCTAAAACTGGTTTTGGTATGGTTTGTAATACGGCACCAATAATCGGAAATAACCCAAGCAAAACAAGTAAACCCGCAACATAAAAGGCAACATAGCGACTTGCCACGCCCGTTAACTGAATAACCCCATTATTTTGACTAAAAGTCGACATTGGAAAACTGCCGAAGATAGCGGCTATACAAGAATTAACCCCATCACTTAATACACCACTTCTAATGCGATCAACGTATACAGGCCCTTGTGTAGGCTCATTCGAAACGACAGAGTTTGCCGTTAAATCACCTGTGGTCTCAATAGCAGTTACTACTGAGATAATAGCTATGGGAATAAATGCCGCTAAGTCAAAGTTAAAACCATATTTAAAGGGCATAGGAACAGATATTAGTGCTGTATCAGGAATTGCAAAGGTAACCATTCCCATAAAGTAGGCAGTAATATAGCCAATTACCATACCGATCATAATACCAGAAAGGCGTAATATTGGATTATTAAAGCGATTCATGAAAATAACGGCAACTAATGTCACCGCGCCGACAATCACAAACTTTGCGGCACCAAATTCTTCATTACCAAAACCACCAGCGATATCTGTCATTCCTACTTCAAGTAACGATAAACCAATGGTAGTAATAACTATGCCAGTGGTCACAGGTGTTATTACATTTTTTAGTTTATGGATAAAACGACTTAAAATTATTTCAACGAAAGAGGCAAAGAAAGCAACGCCAAAAATCATCGCTAAAATATCTTCTGGAGTACCACCACGGTTTTTCACAATAAAACCCGCAGCTAAAATAGCACTTAAAAAGGCGAAGCTTGTTCCTTGTACACAGAGTAGACCAGAGCCTATAGGACCAATGCGTTTAGCTTGTATAAAAGTACCAACACCGGAGACTACTAATGCCATTGAGATTAAATAAGGTAACTCACTTCCTAATCCTAATGTACCGCCAATAACTAAAGCAGGGGTAATAATGCCAATAAAGCTGGCCAATATATGTTGCAAAGCAGCAAAAAAAGCTTTTTGTGGAGAAGGACGATCATGAAGACCGTATAACAATTCAGATTTTCTTCGTGGTGCGTTCATAGAAACCTCTATTAAATATATTTAACAAGGCATATTGAACATTCAATCATGGCACTGATAGCGACTATTTTTGTCAATGAAGCAGCAAAAAATCCTGTCTTGAGAACGGGTAAAGTAATCCTTTACTTATTTCGTCCTCGAAGCTGATGCTGAAACTGGCCCCAGCTATTTATAAGCAGTGTGCTGCAAATCTAGCCAAGGCATTAGAATTATCATTAGCATTAGCATTAGAATCAATTTTTGCCTAGTCTGAACCCAGCTTTTACAGAGTAGCAGCTATCAACAGTGTCTATTGGTGAATGTCTAACACGTCCTAATTGTGTTTATATAATTTACATTCACATATTTCTAAGCATGTGCCAAATTCGCCGCTAGCGTAATTTGTTTTGCCATTAATTGATTAATGTCAACATCAACCACTTGACCTTCTAACACACGCCATTTACCGGCAACCATTACCTTATCTGCTTTAGTTGCGCCACAAAGTAATAGTGCTGCAACAGGAGATCCTGCACCTGCAAAGCGTATTTCATCAAGTTTAAATAGCGCTATATCGGCTTGTTTACCTACCGCTATCTCTCCAATATCATCACGTCCTAAACATCCTGCTGAGCCTTTAGTGGCCCAATCAAACGCCTTTTGATGAGTAATCTCTTTAGCGCCATAGCGTAAACGTTGTAACAATAAAGCTTGACGGACTTCACCAATCATATTCGAGCCGTCATTTGATGCTGAGCCATCAACACCAAGACCGACAGGGCAACCTGCCTCTTGTAGTGCAATGGTAGGACACTGCCCTGACGCTAATATCATGTTTGATGAAGGGCAATGAGCAATACCTACGTTAGCTGCCCCTAACCGGACTATTTCTTCATCATTAAAATGAATACCGTGTGCAAGCCACGTACGATTATTTAGCCAACCAACGCGCTCAAGATAGTCCACAGGGCGCACACCAAACATCTTTATACAAAAGTCTGTTTCATCGTGGGTTTCGGCCAAATGGGTGTGCAAGCGAACATCAAGATCTTGGGCTAAATCAGCCGTTGCTCGCATTAGCTCTTCACTAACCGAAAATGGTGAGCATGGGGCTAGTGCTATGCGGGTCATCGCGCCATCTTCATATTGATGATAGGCTTTAATCAATCGTTGGCTATCCTCTAAGATTTCGTGATCTGTTTGAATGGTGGTTCTGGGAGGTAAGCCGCCCTGATCTTCACCTAAGCTCATTGAGCCACGGGTAAGGTGAACACGAATACCTAGTTTGGTTGCCTGTTCTACTTGAATATCAATAGCATGCTCTAAACCATTAGGAAATAAATAATGATGATCACTGGCTGTAGTACAACCAGAGAGTAGTAGTTCGCAAAGCGCTATTTGGGTAGATGTTGCTATCATTTCAGGGGTTAGTCTCGCCCAAACGGGATAGAGGCTTTGTAACCAAGGAAAGAGATTTTTATTTAACGCGGCAGGAAAAGCACGGGTTAAGGTTTGATAAAAGTGATGGTGGCTATTGATTAAGCCGGGTATAAGAACGTGTTCATGGGCATCGACTACTTCGTCAACCACTTGCAAAGGTTGTTCGCCAGCACTGATTAATTCAACAATAACATCATCTTGAATAACAATGCCACCCGCATAAGCTGGGTCTAAACAGTCGAGGGGATTTTTGATCCAAATTTTTTGAGATTTAACCTGCATAGTGACTCCTAGTCATCAGGTTTAGGAAAGATTAAAAAAGTCTTAATCGCTTAAACCCGGATGTAGGAGCTACTGGCACACAAACCGGAAAGGTGTGAAGAGTAGTTGATTTAAAATCACGGCTATTTAATGATCGCCTCCAAATCATTGTTCATAAATATATTGGCAAAAAATAACTGCGTTGTCAATTATTAAATAAGTTTTGCTGTACTTTGCTATATTTAGTTCGATATAAAATCGATATACCTCATATCATAAAGTGGTTTAGGTAGATTATTCTCTATTCAGCCTTGGCATAAAGATTTAGCTTACGCTCCCTTTTTTCAACAGGATATATCTATCTTTAATTTTACTCTCGCCATTAATATTTTTTTGAAATTTGTTAACAATGTTCAGATGGTCATGCTGCTTTGAATATCATTTTTGGCGCTAAAAGCAATATCTACGAATGCGCTTACTGTTGCGCTAACCTCATTTTTTTTAAATTGAATTTGTACCGGGATTTGCTTATTTACATTGTTTAAAGCTATAAAGTGACAGCCTTCGCTATATAGCTTTCGAACACAATACGGAGCTATCGCTACGCCTAATCCTGCTGCCACTTCGGTCACTAATGTTTGCACGTGTTTGGGTTGGCTGACGATATTGGGCGAAAAACCTGCCTGTCTACATATCATGATGGTTTCATCAAATAGACCAAGAGCTTCATCACGATTAAAAATAATAAACTTCTCTTCCTTTAACTGCGTCAAATCAATAGTTTTCTGACTCGCCAGCGTATGGCTCTGGTTCACAATAGCAACAAGCTGATCGATATAAACATTATGGCTGACAAAGTCATCAGCAATAGCACTCAACAATGGCCTTGAAAAACCAATGTTGATACGGTCATTGTTGAACGCTTCTATTTGTTCGGTCACCTTCATCCCGTTACTGGCGAGCCCTTGTTGCTAAAAGTAGGATTAGATGATCAATGGATAAACGTCTTGGAAGCGTTTATTTGGGTAGAGAGTGCTGAAATTTAGGGTTCATCTTAAAAAATATTATTAATAGAGTCGAAATACTGGCCTTAAAGTGGTCAGCAGACTTTAAAATAAAAAGTAACCAATCCTAATATTATCGTTGGCGAATACAGCATCTAATTGAGAGTTTTTAAAACAACACGTCTATGTTTCTTAATATCATTATCAGACCACTAACCACCATAAGTATGAGCAGCATGACTCTAAACTGACTGATGCTTATACCCGCCAAAAAGCGTTTGCCAATGATATTGCCTACGACAGCACCTAGTCCTAATACTAGGCCATATAGCCAAATTTTAGCAGTGAGTACGCCAAAAAAGGTATAACTACCAATTTGTACAATACCTACAAAAAATGAATTAGCTGTTTTGGTGGCAATAAGGTTTTCTTTTTCTAGTCCAGCATTCATATAAAAAGGATTGAGTATCGGACCAAGACCACCGACTAAGGTGCTCATAAAAGCAATGACAAAGCCTAAAGGAATAAATCCTACTTTCGGCATATCAAACGTTTTAGCGACTTTACCGAACTTATATTGGAAAATAGTGGACACCAAAAACGCGCCAACCAGTAGTTGAATCCAGCCAGCATCTAAACGACTAAAAACCAATGCCGCTAACCATGCTCCGATAATAGCACTTGGTACATAGTACTTAGTTAATGACCAATCAATATCACTCCAAAATAGGTACATTCTTGAAGTGTTGCTGATAAAAGTAGCTACGTTGATGACAGGTGGCGCAATCGCGGCTCCTACCATCCAAGAAGTGAATGGTATTAGTAAAATAGCACCACCACCACCTGAGATAGTTGAGATAATAAAAGCTATCATCCCAGCGATAAAAAAACCTGCTAAATGCCACATTGGGATGGATTGTAATAAATCTAAAATAGGCATCATCATAAAATCCTATTCCATAAATGATATTAATTGATAATGATTAACTCATTTTTCGTAATGAATTAGATATCTCATCCTAGTAGCCTTTATTCTTGTCAGAGCGTCAAAGTATTGTCAGAAATATAAGTCTTAACGAGCTGCTAAAAAAACGGCGGTCATACCCAGAGTACAACCGCCGTAAGAAATCTTTTTTAAGAATAAAGTAGTTAGGATTTATCTAATAGCTTTCTTAAAGCGCTTACGATACATTTTGCGAATAATTGGCATGAATATCATGACAACTACCAAACCCCATAGTGACACGGTGATTGGGCTACTCCATAGAATAGACATCTCACCTTGGGAAATAGACAAGGCACGTCTGAGGTTAGATTCCATTAGCTCTCCTAGTACATAACCTAGAATAAGGGCTGATAGAGGGAAATGTAACTTACGTAAGAAATAACCAAATATCCCAAGTGATACCATGAATACCATATCAAAGGTCGTGCTGTTGATAGAGTAAACACCAACGAAACTGATAGCAGCAATTGATGGTATCAAGATATAGTTTGGTACATTAAGTAGCTTAGAAAATACACCGACCAAAGGAATATTCATAACTAACAAGATAACGTTACAAATAAATAGCGAGGCAATAAGACCCCAAACGATATCTGGCTGCTCAGTAAATAGCTGTGGACCTGGTGTAATATTATACAGAGTCAACGCACCCATCATGACTGCTGTCGTACCAGAACCAGGAACACCCAAGGTCAACATTGGTACGAATGAACCACAGGCTGATGCGTTGTTAGCTGCCTCTGGAGAGGCTAAACCACGAAGATCACCTTCACCAAATTTGCCAGTGTCTCCAGCAATTTTGCGCTCACTAGCGTAGGTCATAGCACTCGCGATAGTCGCGCCTGCACCCGGCAAAATACCAACGAAGAAGCCCATTATGCCACTACGAACCATAGCGCCAATGGTAAAGAGAAACTCTTTTAGGTTGAACAAGCTACGCTTACCTTGCGCGATTACTTTCCCACCAGTACTGGTTCTTTCGAGCAAAATCAAGATTTCACTGACACTGAAAAAGCCAATAACGATCGTTGTGAACTGAATACCATCAGACAAATTGACTGAATCAAAGGTATAGCGATAAATACCTGTGACTGCATCGACACCAACAGTAGCCAGACCCAAACCGATCAATGCTGACACTGCTGTCTTGATAGGTTGATCACCAACCAAACCACTCAAGCAGCAAATCGCGAATACCATCAATACGAAGTATTCAGCAGGTCCAAAAGACACCGCCCATTTGGCCAATAGAGGCGCGAATAAGACCACACCAATAGTCGCAATCGTAGAACCAACAAACGAGGCGACCGCAGAGATGGATAAGGCGATGCCTGCTTTGCCCTGAATCGCTAGCGGGTTACCATCTAATGAGGTCATAACCGCCGCGGCAGATCCCGGCACGTTAAGTAGAATGGCAGAAATACGACCGCCATATTCGCAACCAAGATAAACAGCTGCTAGTAAGATAAGCGCACTCTCTGGTGGCAGACCAAGGGCAAAGGCAAAAGGTAATAGAATTGCCACACCATTAATAGGGCCAAGGCCAGGCAACATACCCACAACAGTACCAATAAAAGCACCGATAAGCGCAATAAGTAAGTTTTTGGGCAACATCGCTACGCCAAAACCTTGCATTAAAAAGTCAAAAGTTTCCATAATAGCTATCCCATAATTCCTGATAATATTCCAAGTGGCAGAATCACATCCAAAGCTATGTCAAATAAGACATACAGGGCGATACTGATCACAACTGAAAAGATAAGGCTTTTGATAGGATTGCCGGCAAACAATAAACCAACTGCAAAACACATTAGTGTCGTAGCAACAACAAAACCTAAAGGCTCAAAAACTAAGCTATAAATCAATAATGCGCTGACACACAACACAAGATTTCTAAGCACGACCTTGTTATAGCCTAAATCGATGACTTTTGTAAATCGCGCTGGACGAAAGGCAATAACCAAAGTCAAAAGCGCCATAAGGGAGAAAATCAAAATAGGATAGGGTCTAGGGCCGATAGGATCATAGGCAATGGGAGCAACGTAACCAATAGCTAAATAGACCAAAAATAAGCTAAATAGTCCCATTAATCCAGAAAATGCACGTTCCATTGTCATAGAAGTATTCCTTAAATTCCAAAATAAGAAGGTTGAGAGATGTCTCATCTTTCAACCTTCGATAAATACTATAAAACTCAGTATTCAATCATTAAGGGGATGTGATCTGAGTAATACTACTTAGTTGCAGCATCAACAAGACCGTACTCAGCAGACAACTCACGTAGCTCACCTGTACGTTTATAAACGTATGCTTCTAGCTCATCACCAGTCATAGAGAATGGCAGTAGCTCTTGCTGCTCGCGTAAATCAGCGAATTTTGGATCAGCAAGCATAGTATCAAAGCTCGCTTTCCACCAGTCATAAGCAGCAGGGCTGACATCTGGACCCATGTAATAACCACGTACCACTGGCCAAGTAACGTCATAACCTTGCTCTACAGCAGTGGGAATATCGGCCATAGTGCCACCCAATCTTTCATCTGAAAATACAGCTAACACACGTAACTTGCCAGCAGTGGCTTGTGGCATGATCTCAGCAATACCAGCGCTCACGACAGTAACATGGTTACCCATTACCGCTGTAATTGCCTCGCCGCCACCTTCCATCGCAACATAAGTCATGTCACTAGGGTTAACACCAACTGCCTTGGCTAAAATCGCCGTCTGCATCCAGTCTTGACCACCAACACTACCACCAGCCGCAAAACTAATTGCTTTTGGATTTGACTTAAGTTCAGCGATCAATCCCGCCAAATCTTTGATAGGTGACTCGGCATTGACAGCGATAGCACCATAATCAGTACCAACAGCTGCTAGCCATTTCACATCTTTTTCAGTAAATTTCCCAAATTTTCCTTGCGATAAATTTAGGATAGAGCCAGTAGAGAAGGCAATGATTGCATCGTTATTAGCGCGATCGTTAGCAACGATTTTGTTATAAGCAACAGCACCCACACCGCCTGGCATATAAGTGACTCGCATCGGATCTTCTAATAAACCGGTATCTCTTAGGCCAGCTTGAGCAAGTTTACAAGTCAAGTCAAAGCCGCCACCTGGTTTTGCTGGAGCAATACATTCTGGACGTGAAGGACCTGCAAACTCATCTGCGCCTACGCTAGCAGTTTTATTAGCATTGTCACAGGCTGTCAGAGATAGGATAGATAGACCAAGAGCCAAATAGGAAAGTTTTTTCACACGACACTCCTTGTGTGTATTTTTACAATAAAAATTTAATAGGATTCTAATCAGAATAACAAATTGTCAAAATTACGATCAGATTAATGAAGTTACTACACTTCATTAGAATATGTTTTTTTGTCACTGTGCAAAAGTAACAGACTATTTAAAAAATAACAAGAAACATATGTATGTATATATGAATTTTATAGTAGTATACTTGCTCAAAGACTGATTCATTACCTCTTACTGCTTTAATAAAAAAGATAAAGATATTAAATTATTATTTCTGAATTAATATTTTTATCAATTAAAACAACAGGATACTTAGTTTTTGATAGAAGAGATTATTGAGTCGTACTAAGCATCACATTGATATTAGCATCACTAAGAGACTACAATAACATTATAAGAAGTTATGCATTTATTATGAGGAACCGATCTATTGTGGACAAAATATTATGGTTAAAATAAGATAAGCAGATATAAATAATTCAAAGAGACTAAGACATACTTTACTTATAAGCAGTTAGAATATTAACTGAATAACTAAAATTGCTAGTATTCCAACGCCAATATCTAAAGGCACCGCCTTGAATAATAGCGCATTGAAAAGCTTGTCTTTGCTTATAACAACTTGAGAAGCGCCTAGCATTAGACTACCTCCTGATGAGAAAGGGGAAAGTGATGAGCTTTGCGCTCCCACCACAATACAGGTAAATAGCAATAAAGGGTTTAGTCCGGAGGCAACGGCGAGAGGCAGTACCATAGGAAATAAAGTAGGGGCAACTACGCCGAGTGTACTAGCAAATACCGACATAATAGCGCTGATAACGAAGACTAGAAACGGTATCATCCAAATAGGAACGTTAGTACTTAGCCATTCTGTTAGCTCGTAAATAACCCCTATTTCTACTCCTAAACTAATTAACATACCAACGCCACAAATCATAATAAGCGTATTCCAAGGTATTAGTGCAATTACTGCTTTTTCGTCACCTAGCTTTAGAAACAAACTAATTAAAGCAAAAATAATAGCAATAAAACCAATATCAATTCGATCATTCAAAAACTGAATCTCTGCTACCTGCGGCATAAGTAGGTTTGCAATAGGTACAACAAGCACAATGGCCATCATGATAAAAATCAGCATAATAGATTGTTTTTGTTTAGGATCAAAAGGTTCTGGAACTATCGTTTGAATCGCGATTTTGCTATTTTTGGCAGTGATAAAGCTATAAATACCTAACAGAATTATAGGCATAATAAAAGTAGCAGCGAAGATGCTTAAGACATAAGTAAAAGTATTATCATTTGCTACGCCTGCGCCGCGCATTAGTTCCCTAAAAATAACACCGCTCTGTGAGGTGATAAAGTTAGCACCAGCTAAGGCACCGTAATTCACTGACAAGGTTGCAATAACAAGATTCAAGTTAGTGCGTTTAGACAACAGTAGGATCATAGGTGCCATAGTGGCTAGAACGGTATAATAACCAGCTCCTAAGCCTGCAATAATCGTAGCAACAAAGAAAATAACCAAAGGTAATAATTCGGGAAAGTGACGACACTTATAGATTAAATGATTAGATAGCTTCTCTAAAGCGCCGTTAGCTAAAGGAAAGTTATAGAAAAGAGTAACCGCAAAAATAACAAAGAAAATTTTGAGGGGCCATAGCTCAATAATCTCATACGCTTTCAGTCCCATACCAAAACAACCGATAAGGTATGAAAATGCGATCGCAAATAGACCAATATTGATTTTGGTGGTATAGCCCAAAATGATACATATTACTATAGCGGCTATAATATAAAGCGTCACGACTGCCCCTTGACTTTAACTATATGAAGTCTGTAACAAACTATATCGGTTTTTACAGAGTAAAGAGCATTACGATGATATCAACCAATAGCTTTCCAGATTAGAAAATCTATACGAGCTTCAAAAGTGTATTTAGTTGAGTAGAATGATAGCAAAAAAGGTCACATTATTTAGATAAAATTGACTGCTAATATATCACTCAGTTTTAACAGTGAAGTGACACCTATAAAATTTAATTAGGACTTAAGGTAGTCTGACTAGATATATACTTCTTTTAAAAACAATAATAACGCTTGACGAGATTGAGACAGTTAATAAAAACCTTTCTATTACGGTGAAAAAAATGTTAAATAATTTTAAAGAGTTTAAAGTACCACGCTATGAGCAAGTGCGATGGCACATACAGTCTTTATTAACAGAGAGTAAATGGGATGAAAACACACCTTTGCCTACGGAACAGGAGTTTGCAGATAAGTATGAGGTATCTGTGGGAACCGTACGTAAAGCTGTTGAGAAATTAGTAGAAGATGGGGTCTTAATAAAGCAACAAGGCAAAGGCACTTTTCTAAAGCGCCCAAACTTTGAAAGTTCATTATTAAGATTTTTTAAGTTCCGTGATAAAGACGCTAGCTATGTCACGCCGCAAGGCATAGTCAAAAAAACTATGGTAATAGCCGGTATTGATGATATTAATAAAAAGCTGAATATAAGTAAAAACCAAGCTCTAATCTACATGGAACGTGTGCGTATGGTTGAAGATAGAGTCTTATTGAGTGAAAGAATCTGGCTGCCTAAGAATCGCTATCAAGCCTTTGTAACTTTAGATTCCGAGGATTTTGAAAATCTTCTTTATCCATTTTATTATACAAAGTGCGGTCAGTTTGTGTCGTCTGCTGTAGAGACACTGTTTTTTATAACCGATCACAGCGATTCTTATTTAGGCAATAGCAAGCAAGAAAACTTAGTCAAAGTGTGCCGCATTGCCAAAAATTTAGAAGGTGACTCTATCGAGTATAGAGAGTCATATGGACTAGCAGAGAAGTTCAGTTATGAGATTAATATTATTTAGTGACATCGATGGTCATAGTCAAAGAATATCTATCTTGGATTGTTATAATCTAATCTCAAACCAAGCCTTTATAAAGAAAATACAGCCCCACCACGAATAACAATACCGAAAAACATTTCTTTAATAGCTCTGGCGATAAGATATGAGCGACTTTTGCACCTACTTTAGCGGTAAAAAAGCTCATACTAGCAATGCCTAAAAAGGCATAAATATGCACAAAGCCAATAGTATTAGGTACGTTTACATCTTCTTGCAATCCGAAAATCATAAAGCCAAGTGCGCCAGCAATGGCAATAGGCAAACCACACGCTGCTGAGGTGCCAACCGCTTTTTGCATGACTACACCATAACGAGTGAGATAAGGCACCGTTAAGCTGCCGCCGCCGATACCAAAGATGGCAGAAGCGATACCAATCACCCCACCTGCCGCTAATTGCTTAGGTTTTGACGGCAGATCTGTATTGGCATTACTGGTTCCACTAGCATTAGTAGCATTGCTATCCACCTGCTTTTTGCCACCCATAAACATTTTATAGGCGACCCAAAGTAAAAACACCCCAACAATGAGCTGAAGATATAGCCCTGATATCTGCCCTGCAACCCCTGCCCCAAAAAAGCAGCCGAGCGCTAAACCTGGTGCTAGGTTTTTAAAGACAGGCCACATGACAGCGCCTTTTTTATTGTGCGCCATGAGCGAGCTGATAGAGGTGATAATAATGGTCGCAAGCGATGTCCCTAGAGCCAGATGCATGACATTATCAGCAGGATAGTCCATTTGCGTAAAGACGATAAATAACAAGGGTACGATGATAGTGCCACCGCCCACGCCAAAAAGCCCTGCAGCAAAACCTGCTAGAGCACCTATGATTAAAAAAATGAGTATTTCCACGGGATGACTGCTTTTAAGTTGGATTAATTTTAGGAATAAAGAGTTAAAATTGGCTAAAGTGCTATTTTAGCTAAATAAAAGCTAGATGGCGAATCTAAGCAATCTCTACTTGAGCCACTTGATGGTAAGCGCGATTAAAATAAACCAAACTTTCTTCTTGCTGACTTTGTTTGATAGCCACTACTCGGCACATAAAAATACTGTGGCTACCCACTTGCTGAATATCCTCAATCTCACAGTCAAAGCTCACCAAAGCATCTTCCAAGACAGGCGAACCTGTTGCAAGCTCAGTCCAAGAACCTTGCTCAAAGCGCTCTTTTGAACTCAATCTAGAGGCAAAGGCGTTAGATAGGTATTCATGCTGCGCGCCTAATACATTGACACTTAACGTCTCATTATCGACAAAATGAGCGTGTGAGCGCGAGCTATGATTCATACAGACCAGCAGAGTTGGCGGCGTATCAGTGACGCTACACACCGCAGACGCAGTAAAGCCATGAGCACCAGAGTGACCTCTTGTGGTGATTACATTGACCGCTGTTGTTAACAGAGCCATAGCATTTTTAAAGTCGCTTGCTTCAATCATCATATGCCTCTTAATTTTGACTATTACTTATTTTTAGATTGCGTTTAAGCCGTCAATTCATTACGAACAATGGCTGCGCCTGCACTTAATGCTGCAAGCTTGCCGCGAGCAACTTCACGTGACAAAGGTGCCATACCGCAGTTGGTCGAAGGATAGAGCTTGTCCGCATCGACAAATTGCAGGGCTTTACGTAGCGTATTGGCGACTTCTTCAGGAGTTTCGATAGTATTAGTCGCTACATCGATTGCACCGATCATCACCTTCTTACCGCGAATCAGTTCGATTAGATCCATCGGCACGTGCGAGTTTTGACACTCAAGCGAGATAATATCGATGCTTGACTGTTGCAGCTTCGGAAACGCTTTTTCATATTGACGCCATTCTGAGCCTAGCGTTTTCTTCCAATTATTATTGGCTTCGATACCATAGCCGTAACAGATATGCACTGCCGTCTCGCACTTTAGACCTTCGATAGCGCGCTCTAAAGTAGCCACACCCCAGTCGTTAACGTCATCGAAGAACACGTTAAAGGCGGGCTCATCAAATTGGATAATATCCACACCAGCCGCCTCTAATTCGCGTGCCTCGTCATTAAGGATTTTAGCAAATTCCCACGCCAATTTTTCACGGCTTTTATAATGACTGTCATATAGCGTATCAATCATGGTCATTGGGCCAGGCAATGCCCATTTAATCGGCTGATCGGTTTGTGCGCGTAAAAACTTGGCATCGTCAACGAAGACAGGCTTGGTACGGCTTACCGCACCCACCACGGTTGGCACACTGGCATCATAACGATCACGGATTTTGACCGTCTCACGCTGCTCAAAATCGACGCCATCCAGATGTTCAATAAAGGTAGTGACAAAATGCTGACGGGTCTGCTCGCCATCACTGACAATATCGATCCCTGCATGAATTTGCTCTTGCAAGGATACCCGTAGCGCATCTTGCTTGGCATCAATTAACTGCTCACCTTCCAAGGCCCAAGGAGACCAAATTTTCTCAGGTTCTGCCAGCCAAGATGGTTTGGGTAAGCTGCCAGCGGTTGAGGTCGGTAATAATATTTGTTTTGGTGATGATGTTGTGGTCATATTTATTTATCTTTTATATTTTAATGGTTTATATTTAAACAGATTTTTAGTCCATTAAGCAGCACGTTTTTTCACGACAGGTTTTTGAGTTTCAAAGTTTGCTGCCCATTGCTCAAGAATACCTTGATACGGCTTAATAAACTCTTCTTCGGTGAACTTACCTTGCGTTACCGCCATTTGGCTACGCTCTTCGCGGTCATAGACTATTTGCGTCAGCGAGTAATCTTGATACTTCAAGCTTGGCTGATACACTTGCGCGGCTGTCGAGTTGGCATTATAAATCTCAGGACGATAGATCTTTTGGAACGACTCCATCGTCGCAATGGCACTAATTAGCTCAAGGTCAGTATAATCGCTCAACAAGTCACCAGTGAAATAAAACGCTAAAGGCGCGGCGCTTCCAGCAGGCATGAAATAGCGCACGCTTAAGCCCATCTTGGCAAAATAATCATCCGTTAATGACCCTTTGTTTAAAAATGAGCCATCCTGTCTGTATTCTACCCCTAATACCGGATGCTGATTGGCTGTGCGATGATAAGTTTTGCTGGTTGATACACTTAAGCAAATCACAGGATTTTTGGTAAAGTTGGCTTGGTAGGCCTCTGACTGCAAAAGATATTGAAATAATTTACCATGCAGATCACCAAAACTCTCTGGTGGCGGGCATTCTGGGTTCTTATCGAAATGATCTAAAAGTACTACGCTAAAATCATAATCGCGTACGTAAGAAGAGAAGCTATTACCGATCATACCGTTGATACGGATGTTATCTTTGTGATCGACAATCGTGGTTTGCAGCATCTCAATGATAGGAAATGCATTACCCTTGCCTTCTATATCCATATTGACTGAAACAATATCAACCTCGACAGAATAGCGGTCGGCGCTAGGATTGTCAGAATGTGCCAAGGCATTAAAACGATTATTGATCATTCTTAAGGTTTTGCTTAGGTTCTCTTGACGATGCTCGCCACGTGCTAGATTGGCAAAGTTCGTAGTCAGACGTGTGCTATCTGCAGGGCTATAACTCTCATCAAAACGGATGCACTTGATGGAACAGCTAAACTTATTACTCAATTGGTTACTCATAGTGACTCTCAACTTTAATTATTTTAGATAGACCAAATTTCTTTATGAGGGAATCATACCCGAACTATGACATGAATAAAAACGACTTAAATTGAATTTAAGATGAATAATATTCATGTATATACTTAGCTCATTAAAAAGCTAGAGCATGAGCAGTCTTTATCGCGAGCAACAAAAAAGCTGCCAATCAATAATTAGCAGCTTTTGATAACGATAGGTTAGTAGTGTTTTATTGAATAACTGTTACATCAAGCGTGACACGGCGGTTTGGCTGCAAGCAGTCAATCTCTTGTTGGCGAGGTAGTGTGGTTGAACACTGCTGGACAGGCTGAGTCTCACCTGCCCCTGTCGCAATGATAGTATTGGCATTCACGCCTTGATTGATCAGATAGCTGCGTACTGTTTGAGCGCGTTTGATGGATAAGTTCATGTTATAGGCGTCATCCCCTTTGCGATCGGTATGACCGGTCACAATGATTCTGCTATCACCCATATCTTGATACTGTCTAAGCTTTGAAGCCAGCTCGTCAAGCTCTCGGCGACCTTGATCCAGCATATCTTGGGTATCGGATTTATCAAATCTAAACAGCGCATCAGCGCCTAAGTTAATGCGCTCTTTGATAGGCGCTGGCGGAGCTGGAACTGCAACTGGGGCAGGAGCAGGCATCTGCTGGATGATGGTTTGCGTCACCACTTGCGGCTCTGCCACTGGCGGCGGACAATCAGCAGGACTCCAATAGAACTCTTGACCCTTAAACTGCTTATCAAAGATGATTTTGTATTGGCAGATTTTGACGGAGTTATCTGGCATATAGAATTTCATAATATAGTCCCATTCGCGGGCATACTGCCCTTCGCTAAAATGGGGACGACCAAGCAGCTGGTAGACATCATCTTTACCAACACCAGGACGCATCTTTGATAAGTTCTCTCTATTAGGGAACTGGCCTTGATCCTGCCAAGCTTTGTCTAGATCTGGAAAGACGATGTCTTGCATCTGCACTTGGCCTTGATCGGTGATGCCATCGCTTAGATGGGTGGTACCTAGACAGCCGCTCATGCCCAGTACTGCTAAACTCAGTGCGCTAATACCTGCGACTTTACTTATGTGATTGTTCATGTGACTTCCTTTTAAAATTGATCAAATGGTTAGGAGGGACTTGCACCTTATTTGACTCTGAGGTGCAAGTCCCTACAGGTTTTTACTGTTTTTAGAAATGGAACCCTGCTCCAATCGCAGCGCCAGCATTACCTTGAGTATCTGCTGTACCATTCAATTTCATCACCCAACGACCATTGTCAGAGACTCTCGATAGACCGACAGCAACTGCGCTCTCGCCGTTGTAGGTTGCAACACCACCACCAATCATGGAGCGACCTGGTAAGAACGATTGAGGTATTGACGACATTGCCATAGCAGCTGAGATACCAGCGTTAGCGTCATCTCCTACTTCACCTATTTTATAGCCAAGCTCGTTGATGCTGTTATTGATCACATTACCAAAGTTATTTAACTGACCGCCATTTATAGCATCTGTGCTGCCATCAGCGATAACACCATCAGCCACACCAGTCACTACTTTACCACCTGCATTGATGCCAGCCGTCGTGATGCTTGGACCGTCTTTGATAGTCACACCATCATTATTAACGACTGTGTTGCCAGTCTTAACACTACCTTTATCTCCTAAGTCGAGGTTAGGATTGAGATTAAAGCTGATGTCGTTGCTATCAACAGGCTTAGTGACAGTGATGTTGCCATCAGTATTGTTAAAGTCAACGGTGCCGCCATTAGCTACATTTGATGATTTGTCCCCTTGAGCGGTGACATTGAAGCCTTTGTTAGCGCCTGCAACGACATTATTTAGCTGGCCGACGTTAACGGCATCGGTGTCATTTTTACCAGCACCGACACCTGTGATGACATTGCCGCCATTATTAAGACCTGCATTGCCTAGAGTCACATCACCTTTGTCACCGCCGGTGATGGTTAGACCGTCCTTCTTGACTGTGGTGTCACCTACGGTTAGGCCGTCACCATTTAGCACGTTATCGCCTGCGGTCACGCTATCAACGTTAAGGTCTTTTGATGTTGCAACCTTATAGTCAGTAGAGCCATCTGCATTAGTAGACTTAGTGACAAGAATATTGTCACCTTCGGTCACGGTTGATTTGGCTTGAGCGGCTTTGGTGTTAACAGCTTTGATAGCGTCATCGATGGTGTCTTTACCTGTACCGCCAATGTCAGTTGTGGTTACGATACCGCCTACATTGGTTGCGTTGCCGCCAATGACGTTGGTAATAGAGCCTGCGGTAGCATTGAGCTGACCACCGTTCACCGCGTCTTTGCTGTCAGGAGCGATAGTGCCGTCAGCAACGTTAATGATTTTGTTGCCACCGTTGTCAAGACCTGTCTGTGAGATTTTGACATCACCAAAGGTTGCACTGTTAAGACCAGTGAGGTCTTTGGCAAGCTGTACGGTTAATCCATTGTTACCATTAGCAGTGATACCAATATTATTACCAGTAAGCTTAGTAGTATCTGTTACGCCACCTGTGATATTGAGCGTATCGCCAAGCTTGCTATTGACAGTCGTACCGCTATCACCTGCAAAGTTTAGACCTTTATTCATACTATTATTAGTAGCATTTAATTGGCCGACGTTCACCGCATCGGTGTCGTCTGTGCCTGCTGCAACGTTAGTGATTTTGTTGCCAGCTACGTCCACTTGACTACTGGTAAAGGTTGGGCCACCAGTGATGGTGAGACCTTCTGTGTTGAGTACGCTGTTACCAACGGTCACGCTGTCAAGCTCGGTGAGATCCCGTGCCATGACTAGGTTGAGTTTGCCATCTTTACTGTCAACGCGTAGGTTGGCGCCAGAGGCGGTTGCACTATCGGCAAGCTCGCCTTCGATGCTCAAGGTTTCGTTGAGCTGTTTGGCGATGGTGTCGCCGGTGTTACCAGCAAACTTGAGGCCATCCGCTAAGGTGGCGACTTCTTTGTCGTCGATGACGATGCGGGTGATGCCGTCTTTGCCATCAACGCCTGCGCTGCCATCTTTGACGGTGATGGTGCCATTGGTGCCATCTTTGCCAGTGAGGCCGATTGAGCCATCTTTACCATTTAGAACCACACCTGAGATGCCGTCTGCGCCATTAACGCCGATGGTGCCATCTTTGCCAGGTTGTCCATTTGCGCCTGGGCCACCAACCGTGAGGTCGTTGCCAAGAGCGAAGTCGACGTTGTTGTCGGTGATGGTGGTGATGATGCTGCCATCAGTGCTGTCATAGGTGACGGTTTCGCCAAGTTTGACGTTGTCCGCTGCGCCATTAGCGCCTGCGATGTTGAAGCCTTTGTTGACTTGGGTGTTGGTGTCATTCAACTGGCCGACGTTCACCGCATCGGTGTCGTCTGTGCCTGCTGCAACGTTAGTGATTTTGTTGCCAGCTACGTCCACTTGACTACTGGTAAAGGTTGGGCCACCAGTGATGGTGAGACCTTCTGTGTTGAGTACGCTGTTACCAACGGTCACGCTGTCAAGCTCGGTGAGATCCCGTGCCATGACTAGGTTGAGTTTGCCATCTTTACTGTCAACGCGTAGGTTGGCGCCAGAGGCGGTTGCACTATCGGCAAGCTCGCCTTCGATGCTCAAGGTTTCGTTGAGCTGTTTGGCGATGGTGTCGCCGGTGTTACCAGCAAACTTGAGGCCATCCGCTAAGGTGGCGACTTCTTTGTCGTCGATGACGATGCGGGTGATGCCGTCTTTGCCATCAACGCCTGCGCTGCCATCTTTGACGGTGATGGTGCCATTGGTGCCATCTTTGCCAGTGAGGCCGATTGAGCCATCTTTACCATTTAGAACCACACCTGAGATGCCGTCTGCGCCATTAACGCCGATGGTGCCATCTTTGCCAGGTTGTCCATTTGCGCCTGGGCCACCAACCGTGAGGTCGTTGCCAAGAGCGAAGTCGACGTTGTTGTCGGTGATGGTGGTGATGATGCTGCCATCGGTGCTGTCATAGGTGACGGTTTCGCCAAGTTTGACGTTGTCCGCGGCGCCGTTAGCGCCTGCGATGTTGAAGCCTTTGTTGACTTGGGTGTTGGTGTCATTCAACTGGCCGACGTTCACCGCATCGGTGTCGTCTGTGCCTGCTGCAACGTTAGTGATTTTGTTGCCAGCTACGTCCACTTTACTACTGGTAAAGGTTGGGCCACCAGTGATGGTGAGACCTTCTGTGTTGAGTACGCTGTTACCAACGGTCACGCTGTCAAGCTCGGTGAGATCCCGTGCCATGACTAGGTTGAGTTTGCCATCTTTGCTGTCAACGCGTAGGTTGGCGCCAGAGGCGGTTGCACTATCGGCAAGCTCGCCTTCGATGCTCAAGGTTTCGTTGAGCTGTTTGGCGATGGTGTCGCCGGTGTTACCAGCAAACTTGAGGCCATCCGCTAAGGTGGCGACTTCTTTGTCGTCGATGACGATGCGGGTGATGCCGTCTTTGCCATCAACGCCTGCGCTGCCATCTTTGACGGTGATGGTGCCATTGGTGCCATCTTTGCCAGTGAGGCCGATTGAGCCATCTTTACCATTTAGAACCACACCTGAGATGCCGTCTGCGCCATTAACGCCGATGGTGCCATCTTTGCCAGGTTGTCCATTTGCGCCTGGGCCACCAACCGTGAGGTCGTTGCCAAGAGCGAAGTCGACGTTGTTGTCGGTGATGGTGGTGATGATGCTGCCATCGGTGCTGTCATAGGTGACGGTTTCGCCAAGTTTGACGTTGTCCGCGGCGCCGTTAGCGCCTGCGATGTTGAAGCCTTTGTTGACTTGGGTGTTGGTGTCATTCAACTGGCCGACGTTCACCGCATCGGTGTCGTCTGTGCCTGCTGCAACGTTAGTGATTTTGTTGCCAGCTACGTCCACTTGACTACTGGTAAAGGTTGGGCCACCAGTGATGGTGAGACCTTCTGTGTTGAGTACGCTGTTACCAACGGTCACGCTGTCAAGCTCGGTGAGATCCCGTGCCATGACTAGGTTGAGTTTGCCATCTTTACTGTCAACGCGTAGGTTGGCGCCAGAGGCGGTTGCACTATCGGCAAGCTCGCCTTCGATGCTCAAGGTTTCGTTGAGCTGTTTGGCGATGGTGTCGCCGGTGTTACCAGCAAACTTGAGGCCATCCGCTAAGGTGGCGACTTCTTTGTCGTCGATGACGATGCGGGTGATGCCGTCTTTGCCATCAACGCCTGCGCTGCCATCTTTGACGGTGATGGTGCCATTGGTGCCATCTTTGCCAGTGAGGCCGATTGAGCCATCTTTACCATTTAGAACCACACCTGAGATGCCGTCTGCGCCATTAACGCCGATGGTGCCATCTTTGCCAGGTTGTCCATTTGCGCCTGGGCCACCAACCGTGAGGTCGTTGCCAAGAGCGAAGTCGACGTTGTTGTCGGTGATGGTGGTGATGATGCTGCCATCAGTGCTGTCATAGGTGACGGTTTCGCCAAGTTTGACGTTGTCCGCTGCGCCATTAGCGCCTGCGATGTTGAAGCCTTTGTTGACTTGGGTGTTGGTGTCATTCAACTGGCCGACGTTCACCGCATCGGTGTCGTCTGTGCCTGCTGCAACGTTAGTGATTTTGTTGCCAGCTACGTCCACTTGACTACTGGTAAAGGTTGGGCCACCAGTGATGGTGAGACCTTCTGTGTTGAGTACGCTGTTACCAACGGTCACGCTGTCAAGCTCGGTGAGATCCCGTGCCATGACTAGGTTGAGTTTGCCATCTTTACTGTCAACGCGTAGGTTGGCGCCAGAGGCGGTTGCACTATCGGCAAGCTCGCCTTCGATGCTCAAGGTTTCGTTGAGCTGTTTGGCGATGGTGTCGCCGGTGTTACCAGCAAACTTGAGGCCGTCTGCTAAGGTGGCAACTTCTTTGTCGTCGATGACGATGCGGGTGATGCCATCTTTGCCATCAACGCCTGCGCTGCCATCTTTGACGGTGATGGTGCCGTTGGTACCATCTTTGCCAGTGAGGCCGATTGAGCCATCTTTACCATTTAGAACCACACCTGAGATGCCGTCTGCGCCATTAACGCCGATGGTGCCATCTTTACCAGGTTGTCCATTTGCGCCTGGGCCACCAACCGTGAGGTCGTTGCCAAGAGCGAAGTCGACGTTGTTGTCGGTGATGGTGGTGATGATGCTGCCATCGGTGCTGTCATAGGTGACGGTTTCGCCAAGTTTGACGTTGTCCGCGGCGCCGTTAGCGCCTGCGATGTTGAAGCCTTTGTTGACTTGGGTGTTGGTGTCATTTAATTGGCCGACGTTCACCGCATCGGTGTCGTCTGTGCCTGCTGCAACGTTAGTGATTTTGTTGCCAGCTACGTCCACTTTACTACTGGTAAAGGTTGGGCCACCAGTGATGGTGAGACCTTCTGTGTTGAGTACGCTGTTACCAACGGTCACGCTGTCAAGCTCGGTGAGATCCCGTGCCATGACTAGGTTGAGTTTGCCATCTTTGCTGTCAACGCGTAGGTTGGCGCCAGAGGCGGTTGCACTGTCTGCAAGCTCGCCTTCGATGCTCAAGGTTTCGTTGAGCTGTTTGGCGATGGTGTCGCCGGTGTTACCAGCAAACTTGAGGCCGTCTGCTAAGGTGGCAACTTCTTTGTCGTCGATGACGATGCGGGTGATGCCATCTTTGCCATCAACGCCTGCGCTGCCATCTTTGACGGTGATGGTGCCGTTGGTGCCATCTTTGCCAGTGAGGCCGATTGAGCCATCTTTACCATTTAGAACCACACCTGAGATGCCGTCTGCGCCATTAACGCCGATGGTGCCATCTTTGCCAGGTTGTCCATTTGCGCCTGGGCCACCAACCGTGAGGTCGTTGCCAAGAGCGAAGTCGACGTTGTTGTCGGTGATGGTGGTGATGATGCTGCCATCAGTGCTGTCATAGGTGACGGTTTCGCCAAGTTTGACGTTGTCCGCGGCGCCGTTAGCGCCTGCGATGTTAAAGCCTTTGTTGACTTGGGTGTTGGTGTCATTTAATTGGCCGACGTTCACCGCATCGGTGTCGTCTGTGCCTGCTGCAACGTTAGTGATTTTGTTGCCAGCAACGTCCACTTTACTACTGGTAAAGGTTGGGCCACCAGTGATGGTGAGACCTTCTGTGTTGAGTACGCTGTTACCAACGGTCACGCTGTCAAGCTCGGTGAGATCCCGTGCCATGACTAGGTTGAGTTTGCCATCTTTGCTGTCAACGCGTAGGTTGGCGCCAGAGGCGGTTGCACTATCGGCAAGCTCGCCTTCGATGCTCAAGGTTTCGTTGAGCTGTTTGGCGATGGTGTCGCCGGTGTTACCAGCAAACTTGAGGCCGTCTGCTAAGGTGGCGACTTCTTTGTCGTCGATGACGATGCGGGTGATGCCATCTTTGCCATCAACGCCTGCGCTGCCATCTTTGACGGTGATGGTGCCGTTGGTGCCATCTTTGCCAGTGAGGCCGATTGAGCCATCTTTACCATTTAGAACCACACCTGAGATGCCGTCTGCGCCATTAACGCCGATGGTGCCATCTTTGCCAGGTTGTCCATTTGCGCCTGGGCCACCAACCGTGAGGTCGTTGCCAAGAGCGAAGTCGACGTTGTTGTCGGTGATGGTGGTGATGATGCTGCCATCAGTGCTGTCATAGGTGACGGTTTCGCCAAGTTTGACGTTGTCCGCGGCGCCGTTAGCGCCTGCGATGTTAAAGCCTTTGTTGACTTGGGTGTTGGTGTCATTTAATTGGCCGACGTTCACCGCATCGGTGTCGTCTGTGCCTGCTGCAACGTTAGTGATTTTGTTGCCAGCAACGTCCACTTTACTACTGGTAAAGGTTGGGCCACCAGTGATGGTGAGACCTTCTGTGTTGAGTACGCTGTTACCAACGGTCACGCTGTCAAGCTCGGTGAGATCCCGTGCCATGACTAGGTTGAGTTTGCCATCTTTGCTGTCAACGCGTAGGTTGGCGCCAGAGGCGGTTGCACTGTCTGCAAGCTCGCCTTCGATGCTCAAGGTTTCGTTGAGCTGTTTGGCGATGGTGTCGCCGGTGTTGCCGGCAAACTTGAGGCCGTCCGCTAAGGTGGCAACCTCTTTGTCGTCGATGACGATGCGGGTGATGCCATCTTTGCCATCAACGCCTGCGCTGCCATCTTTGACGGTGATGGTGCCGTTGGTGCCATCTTTGCCAGTGAGGCCGATTGAGCCATCTTTACCATTTAGAACCACACCTGAGATGCCGTCTGCGCCATTAACGCCGATGGTGCCATCTTTGCCAGGTTGTCCATTTGCGCCTGGGCCACCAACCGTGAGGTCGTTGCCTAAGGCGAAGTCGACGTTGTTGTCGGTGATGGTGGTGGTGATGCTGCCATCAGTGCTGTCATAGGTGACGGTTTCGCCAAGTTTGACGTTGTCCGCGGCGCCGTTAGCGCCTGCGATGTTGAAGCCTTTGTTGACTTGGGTGTTGGTGTCATTTAATTGGCCGACGTTCACCGCATCGGTGTCGTCTGTGCCTGCTGCAACGTTAGTGATTTTGTTGCCAGCTACGTCCACTTTACTACTGGTAAAGGTTGGGCCACCAGTGATGGTGAGACCTGCGGTGTTGAGTACGCTGTTACCAACGGTCACGCTGTCAAGCTCGGTGAGATCCCGTGCCATGACTAGGTTGAGTTTGCCATCTTTGCTGTCAACGCGTAGGTTGGCGCCAGAGGCGGTTGCACTGTCTGCAAGCTCGCCTTCGATGCTCAAGGTTTCGTTGAGCTGTTTGGCGATGGTGTCGCCGGTGTTACCAGCAAACTTGAGGCCGTCTGCTAAGGTGGCAACTTCTTTGTCGTCGATGACGATGCGGGTGATGCCATCTTTGCCATCAACGCCTGCGCTGCCATCTTTGACGGTGATGGTGCCGTTGGTGCCATCTTTGCCAGTGAGGCCGATTGAGCCATCTTTACCATTTAGAACCACACCTGAGATGCCGTCTGCGCCATTAACGCCGATGGTGCCATCTTTGCCAGGTTGTCCATTTGCGCCTGGGCCACCAACCGTGAGGTCGTTGCCTAAGGCGAAGTCGACGTTGTTGTCGGTGATGGTGGTGATGATGCTGCCATCAGTGCTGTCATAGGTGACGGTTTCGCCAAGTTTGACGTTGTCCGCGGCGCCGTTAGCGCCTGCGATGTTAAAGCCTTTGTTGACTTGGGTGTTGGTGTCATTTAACTGGCCGACGTTCACCGCATCGGTGTCGTCTGTGCCTGCTGCAACGTTAGTGATTTTGTTGCCAGCAACGTCCACTTTACTACTGGTAAAGGTTGGGCCACCAGTGATGGTGAGACCTTCTGTGTTGAGTACGCTGTTACCAACGGTCACGCTGTCAAGCTCGGTGAGATCCCGTGCCATGACTAGGTTGAGTTTGCCATCTTTGCTGTCAACGCGTAGGTTGGCGCCAGAGGCGGTTGCACTGTCTGCAAGCTCGCCTTCGATGCTCAAGGTTTCGTTGAGCTGTTTGGCGATGGTGTCGCCGGTGTTGCCGGCAAACTTGAGGCCGTCCGCTAAGGTGGCGACTTCTTTGTCGTCGATGACGATGCGGGTGATGCCATCTTTGCCATCAACGCCTGCGCTGCCATCTTTGACGGTGATGGTGCCGTTGGTGCCATCTTTGCCAGTGAGGCCGATTGAGCCATCTTTACCATTTAGAACCACACCTGAGATGCCGTCTGCGCCATTAACGCCGATGGTGCCATCTTTGCCAGGTTGTCCATTTGCGCCTGGGCCACCAACCGTGAGGTCGTTGCCTAAGGCGAAGTCGACGTTGTTGTCGGTGATGGTGGTGATGATGCTGCCATCAGTGCTGTCATAGGTGACGGTTTCGCCAAGTTTGACGTTGTCCGCGGCGCCGTTAGCGCCTGCGATGTTAAAGCCTTTGTTGACTTGGGTGTTGGTGTCATTTAATTGGCCGACGTTCACCGCATCGGTGTCGTCTGTGCCTGCTGCAACGTTAGTGATTTTGTTGCCAGCAACGTCCACTTTACTACTGGTAAAGGTTGGGCCACCAGTGATGGTGAGACCTTCTGTGTTGAGTACGCTGTTACCAACGGTCACGCTGTCAAGCTCGGTGAGATCCCGTGCCATGACTAGGTTGAGTTTGCCATCTTTGCTGTCAACGCGTAGGTTGGCGCCAGAGGCGGTTGCACTGTCTGCAAGCTCGCCTTCGATGCTCAAGGTTTCGTTGAGCTGTTTGGCGATGGTGTCGCCGGTGTTGCCGGCAAACTTGAGGCCGTCCGCTAAGGTGGCAACCTCTTTGTCGTCGATGACGATGCGGGTGATGCCATCTTTGCCATCAACGCCTGCGCTGCCATCTTTGACGGTGATGGTGCCGTTGGTGCCATCTTTGCCAGTGAGGCCGATTGAGCCATCTTTACCATTTAGAACCACACCTGAGATGCCGTCTGCGCCATTAACGCCGATGGTGCCATCTTTGCCAGGTTGTCCATTTGCGCCTGGGCCACCAACCGTGAGGTCGTTGCCTAAGGCGAAGTCGACGTTGTTGTCGGTGATGGTGGTGATGATGCTGCCATCAGTGCTGTCATAGGTGACGGTTTCGCCAAGTTTGACGTTGTCCGCGGCGCCGTTAGCGCCTGCGATGTTAAAGCCTTTGTTGATAGTTTCATTAGAAGCTGTTAGCTGATCAACGTTGACTGCATCAGTTCCTGCAACCCCTGTAGCGACATTGGTGATAACTTTGCTACCGGCATCAATACCGCTGGTGGTGATGCTTGGGTTGCCTGCACCCAAGGTTAGGCCTGTGTTAGTTAAGATGCTGTTACCAGCAGTAAAGCTGTTTGCGGTGACGGTGTCAACGGTGAGGTCTTTATTCAGTGCAAAGTCAACGACGTTGCCTGTTTTGCTGACGGTGATGTTAGTTTCACCATTAGCAGTGCCGATGTCTACGGTGTCGCCCGCTTTGATTGCACCTGTATCAGCACCATTACTCTCAAGGTTGAAGCCACCTTGTAAGGTTGTGATGTCACCTGCGTTTTTGGTGATGTTTTTGGTGTTGTTGGTGACGTTGGTGTTGGTAGTATTGAGCTGGCTACCATTAATAGCGTCTTTAGAATCTTTGCTGATGTCGCCATCTGCAACGTTGGTGATTTTGTTGCCAGCAACGTCCACTTTACTACTGGTAAAGGTCGGGCCACCGGTGATGGTGAGGCCATCGTTGTTTAGTACGCTGTTGCCTGTGGTGACGCTAGCTAAGCTGATGTTCTGCTTAACTGAGATCTTAACGCCACCTGCCTCCTCGGTTAGGTCTATGTTGTCGCCAGTGACGAAGTTAGCAGTGTTGTCATTTTTAGTTAAGGTCTTGACGTTTTGACCATCAATTTGGGTAACGACTGACTGTAGTGAGCTATCGGCTTTATCTAAGCTGTCTTTGGTGTCTTTGCCTAAGGCTACTTGATAGTCGGTAACGTTGTTAGCATCTTTGGTGCCTTTGGTGACGGTAAGAGCGTCATTATCCGCTGAGCTGACACTTGTGCCATCGGCATTGACGGTGTAAGTAGTCTTGTTGCCATCAACTTTTGTAGCAACGCTTGCATTGGTGCCGCCCTCTACTACTGCGCTGCCTACTCCTGAGGCAAGGTCATTTAACTGACCAACGTTAACAGCATCATTGATATCAATACCTGCAGCGACGTTAGTAATAACTTTGTTGCCAGCGTTGATGCCATCTTTGGTTATACTAGGACCATTAGCAATGCTTAGACCGTTAGTGTTGATTAAGGTATTGCCAACGTTTACTTGGTTGGCATCTACGCTATTGACGGTGATGTCATCAGCTAGGTTGTAGTTGATTTTGTTGTCACTAACGCTTGCAACTAAATTGCCATCAGTGTTGGTAAAGTCAACGGTCTCGCCAAGCTTGACGTTGTCTGCATTAATTTGGCTACCATTGGCAGTGATGTTAAAGCCTTTGTTAACTTGCGTGTTAGTGTCATTCAACTGGCCGACGTTCACCGCATCGGTGTCATTTGTACCTGCTGCTACATTGGTGATTTTGTTGCCAGCAACGTCCACTTTACTACTGGTAAAGGTCGGGCCACCGGTGATGGTGAGGCCATCGTTGTTTAGTACGCTGTTGCCTGTGGTGACGCTAGCTAAGCTGATGTTCTGCTTAACTGAGATCTTAACGCCACCTGCCTCCTCGGTTAGGTCTATGTTGTCGCCGGTGACGAAGTTAGCGGTGTTGTCATCTTTGGTTAGGGTCTTGACGTTTTGACCATCGATCTGGGTGACGACTGACTGTAGTGAGCTATCGGCTTTATCTAAGCTGTCTTTAGTCTTTTGACCTAAAGCGACTTGGTAGTCGATATCGTTGTTAGCATCTTTGGTGCCTTTGGTGACAGTAAGGGCATCATTATCCGCTGAGCTTACTGTAGTGCCATCGGCATTGACGGTGTAAGTGGTTTCGTTGCCATCAACTTTTGTAGCAACGCTTGCATTGGTGCCGCCCTCTACTACTGTGTTGCCTATGCCTGCGGTGATGCCTTTGAGCTGATCAACGTTGACCGCGTCAGTTCCTGCAACCCCTGTGGCTACATTTGAAATAACTTTGCTACCGGCATCAATACCGCTGGTGGTGATGCTTGGGTTGCCTGCACCTAAGGTGAGGCCTGTGTTAGTTAAGATGCTGTTACCAGCAGTAAAGCTGTTAGCGGTGACGGTTTTAACGGTGATGTCATCAGCTAAGTCATAGTTAATAGTGTTGTCAGCGGTTTTAGTAACCACTAAATTATTATCGTCATTAGTAAAATCGACAGTCTCACCAAGCTTGACGTTGTCTTTGTTCTGACCTTCAGCTGTGATATTGAAGCCTTTGTTAACGGCTTGGTTTGTGTCGAATAACTGGCTGCCATTGATGGCATCAGTGCTATCTGCGCTGATTTCACCATCTGCTACTCGGATAATTTTATTATTACCGTTATCCAGACCAGTATTAGTTAAGCCAACCGATTGGTTTGGACCGAAAGGCGCTGCAATGACCAAACCATTTTTGTCTAAAACAGTATTACCGATAGTCAAATTACCTGACTCAGTAAGATCAACATTTTTTGCTAACTGCACAGTTAAAGTGTTGTTTGCATCATTAGCAATAACACCAACATTACCAGTAGTTAGAGTACTTAGATCAACAGCATCACCTTTTATAGTGATTTTCTCACCAGATTTGCGATTGATAATTACGTTAGTATTATCACCGGCAAAATCTATTCCTTTGTTCAGGTTATTATTAAGTGCACCTAACTGCTCTTGAGTAGCCGCTTGTCCACCTGTGTAATTCTTTGTAGGATCAAAATCAGTATTAGTTAAACCAGAGATAGTACCTGTCGTACCATCAACCTTAACAGGATTCCCATTTGGTGATGCCTGACCTACAGTGATAATGTTGCCTAAGCCTAGTTGCACGCCGTCTTTAGTCGTCGTTGAGGTGATGTTGTCGTCACCTTTAACATTGATGGTGTCACCTAGCTCATATTTATTGGCTGTGCTGCCATCACCAAACTTAATACCTTTAGCAATATCAGTAGTATTAGTACCTACTTGCGTTAGGGTGTCTTTAGTCTTTTGACCTAAAGCGACTTGGTAGTCGGTATCATTGTTAGCATCTTTGGTGCCTTTGGTGACGGTAAGGGCGTCATTATCCGCTGAGCTTACTGTGGTGCCATCTGCATTGACGGTGTAAGTGGTTTCATTACCATTAACTTCTGTGACAACGCTTGCATTGGTGCCGCCTGCAACAACTGTTTTACCTATGCCTGCGGTGATGCCTTTTAGCTGATCAACGTTGACTGCATCAGTTCCTGCAACCCCTGTAGCGACATTGGTGATAACTTTGCTACCGGCATCAATACCGCTGGTGGTGATGCTTGGGTTGCCTGCACCCAAGGTTAGGCCTGTGTTAGTTAAGATGCTGTTACCAGCAGTAAAGCTGTTTGCGGTGACGGTGTCAACGGTGAGGTCTTTATTCAGTGCAAAGTCAACGACGTTGCCTGTTTTGCTGACGGTGATGTTAGTTTCACCATTAGCAGTGCCGATGTCTACGGTGTCGCCCGCTTTGATTGCACCTGTATCAGCACCATTACTCTCAAGGTTGAAGCCACCTTGTAAGGTTGTGATGTCACCTGCGTTTTTGGTGATGTTTTTGGTGTTGTTGGTGACGTTGGTGTTGGTAGTATTGAGCTGGCTACCATTAATAGCGTCTTTAGAATCTTTGCTGATGTCGCCATCTGCTACATTAGTTAAGGTAACGGTATCAGTGGCACCTGTGCCACCTAGGGTTACGCTGGTTTTGTCAGCATTGTCATACTGTACTGAGTTGTCTGCTTTATCTAAGCTGTCTTTAGTCTTTTGACCTAAAGCGACTTGGTAGTCGGTATCATTGTTAGCATCTTTGGTGCCTTTGGTGACGGTAAGGGCGTCATTATCCGCTGAGCTTACTGTGGTGCCATCTGCATTGACGGTGTAAGTGGTTTCATTACCATCAACTTCTGTGACAACGCTTGCATTGGTGCCGCCTTCAACGACTGTTTTACCTATGCCTGCGGTGATGCCTTTTAGCTGATCAACGTTGACTGCATCAGTTCCTGCAACCCCTGTGGCGACATTGGTGATAACTTTGCTACCGGCATCAATACCACTTGTGGTGATGCTTGGGTTGCCTGCGCCTAAGGTTAGGCCTGTGTTAGTTAAGATGCTGTTGCCAGCAGTAAAGCTGTTTGCGGTGACGCTACCTACAGTAATGTCATTTGCAAGATCGTAGTTAATAGTGTTATCAGCGGTTTTAGTAACTACTAAATTATTATCGTCATTAGTAAAGTCAACAGTCTCGCCAAGCTTGACGTTGTCTTTGTTCTGACCTTCAGCACTGATGTTGAAACCTTTAGCAATATCAGTAGTGTTAGTACCTACTTGCGTTAGGGTGTCTTTAGTCTTTTGACCTAAAGCGACTTGGTAGTCGGTATCATTGTTAGCATCTTTGGTGCCTTTGGTGACGGTAAGGGCGTCATTATCCGCTGAGCTTACTGTGGTGCCATCTGCATTGACGGTGTAAGTGGTTTCATTACCATTAACTTCTGTGACAACGCTTGCATTGGTGCCGCCTGCAACAACTGTTTTACCTATGCCTGCGGTGATGCCTTTTAGCTGATCAACGTTGACTGCATCAGTTCCTGCAACCCCTGTGGCTACATTGGTGATAACTTTGCTACCGGCATCAATACCGCTGGTGGTGATGCTTGGGTTGCCTGCACCCAAGGTTAGGCCTGTGTTAGTTAAGATGCTGTTACCAGCAGTAAAGCTGTTTGCGGTGACGGTGTCAACGGTGAGGTCTTTATTCAGTGCAAAGTCAACGACGTTGCCTGTTTTGCTGACGGTGATGTTAGTTTCACCATTAGCAGTGCCGATGTCTACGGTGTCGCCCGCTTTGATTGCACCTGTATCAGCACCATTACTCTCAAGGTTGAAGCCACCTTGTAAGGTTGTGATGTCACCTGCGTTTTTGGTGATGTTTTTGGTGTTGTTGGTGACGTTGGTGTTGGTAGTATTGAGCTGGCTACCATTAATAGCGTCTTTAGAATCTTTGCTGATGTCGCCATCTGCAACGTTGGTGATTTTGTTGCCAGCAACGTCCACTTTACTACTGGTAAAGGTCGGGCCACCGGTGATGGTGAGGCCATCGTTGTTTAGTACGCTGTTGCCTGTGGTGACGCTAGCTAAGCTGATGTTCTGCTTAACTGAGATCTTAACGCCACCTGCCTCCTCGGTTAGGTCTATGTTGTCGCCGGTGACGAAGTTGGCAGTGTTGTCATCTTTAGTTAGGGTCTTGACGTTTTGACCATCAATTTGGGTAACGACTGACTGTAGTGAGCTATCGGCTTTATCTAAGCTGTCTTTGGTGTCTTTGCCTAAGGCTACTTGATAGTCGGTAACGTTGTTAGCATCTTTGGTGCCTTTGGTGACGGTAAGAGCGTCATTATCCGCTGAGCTGACACTTGTGCCATCGGCATTGACGGTGTAAGTAGTCTTGTTGCCATCAACTTTTGTAGCAACGCTTGCATTGGTGCCGCCCTCTACTACTGTTTTACCTAAACCTGAGGTAAATGATTTAATATCGCCAATATTCGCAGCGTTGGTGTCTACATTGCCACCGCTTGCGACATTAGTAATCTTATCACCACCAACACTTAAGCCATTAGCCGTGCTAGTTAATACCGTGTTGTTCGTCGCATTACCTATGGTCACTTGATTGACACTGATGTCTTTAGCAAGATCATAGTTGATGGTGTTATTAGCGGTCTTGGTTACAACTAAGTTGTTGTCATCATTGGTGAAGTCAACGGTCTCACCAAGCTTGACGTTGTCTTTGTTCTGACCTTCAGCTGTGATGTTGAAGCCTTTGTTAACGGTTTCAGAAACATTGGTAATCGATTGATTAGTGGCGTTGAGTTGACTGCCATTAATGGCATCAGTGCTATCTGCGCTAATCTTACCACTCGCGACATTCTTGATTTGACGCTCTGAGCCTTTAGAGCCTACAGAAACTTGAGCGCCAGTATCTCCATCTTCTACACTGCCAGCAAAATTGTACTTAACGCCATTAATAGTAACTGACTTCTCAGAGGTCGCATCGCCATCGGTGGTTGAACCTGCACCAAGAGCAACTGAGCCCTTTTTGGTCGCTTTAGAAGCTACACCAAATGCAGATGAGGCGTCGCCACTTGCTTCAGCACGAGTACCAAAAGCCGTAGACAAAGCACCTGACGCTGCAGACTGTACACCAATAGTAATTGCGCCAGCACCTGAAGCTTTAGCTGGTGTATAAAGATTACTGGTATCAACTAAGTCTTTGCCACCAGAGTATTCTTTAAATAGAGCGTTTACAGTGCCGCCATTCAGGGCGCTTGCCGCGGTGCTACCATTTGTATTTGTTCTTGAAGCATCGTTTAGATCGTCGCCACCTATTGCTATAGATGAATTACCTGCTGAGACAGTGTTGGCACCAATAGCAATGGACTGGTTACCACTAGAGGTTGTTGGTGCTGAGTCACTTAGATTATCCTGAACACCACCGATAGCGATAGACTGTTGGCCTGAGGCTACAGAGTTATTACCAATAGCTACGCTGTTGACACCTTGACCTGTGGCACCGCCACCGATAGCAACAGTGTTTGTTCCAGCAGCAGTGGTATCTTTACCTATAGCAATGGCATTCGTACCCGTTGCGCCTTTATTATCTGCGTTGCCACCACCTGTAGAGTTTACACTGAAGTATTTAACTGATCCGCCGCCCGATATAATAGCAGCATTAAGCTGGCTTAAGTTGACCGCATCTTTATCATTAGTACCGTTGGCGACATTGGTAATCTTGTCGCCACCGACACTCAAACCATTAGCCGTGCTGGTTAAGACCGTGTTGTTGGTCGCATTACCTATGGTGACTTGATTGACACTGATGTCTTTAGCAAGATCATAGTTGATGGTGTTATTAGCAGTTTTAGTGACAACTAGATTATTGTCGTCATTAGTGAAGTCAACGGTCTCACCAAGCTTGACGTTGTCTGAGTTTTTGCCCTCAGCGCTGATGTTGAAGCCTTTAGCGATAGTGTTGGTGTTATTGCTAATGTTAGTTGTGTTGTTCTTAATGTTGGTAGTGTTAGTACCCACTTGCGTTAAGGTGTCTTTAGTCTTTTGACCTAAGTCAACTTTATAGTCGGTGACGTTGTTAGCATCTTTAGTGCCAGGGGTAACGGTAATCGCATCATTATTTGCTGAGCTAACTTTAGTACCATCGGCATTGACCGTATAAGTGGTTGTGTTGCCGTCTACTTTTGTGGCTACATTAGCATTCGTGCCACCTTTTACAACTGTTTTTCCAAGACCTGTGGTGAGAGACTTAATATCGCCAATATTTGCGGCATTCGTGTCTACATTACCACCGCTCTTCACATTGGTGATTTGGTTGCCACCATTGTTAAGACCGTTATTAGTCAAGTTGACATTTTGGTTAGGGCCACCTGCTATATTAATACCCGCATTGTTGACGACAGTATTGCCGATCTTAAGATGACCCTCTTGGGTCAAATCAATCTTTTTAGATAGCTTAACGGTTAGAGTATCATGACCGTCAGCGACCACTCCGATATTATTATCAGTTAGATTAGTAGCGCCGCCTTTGACCTTTAGAGTCTCACCTAATTTGCGATCAACATTGCTGCCCGTATCACCTGCAAAGGTAATTGGCTTTTTAGTGGCTGAAGATAGTTCATGAGCAACTGAATACAGCTGACTGCCGTTGATAGCATCAGTGCTACTCGCATTGATATTACCTGCAGCGACGTTTTTGAGTTGACGCTCATTACCTGCACTACCAAATGATACTTGATCACCCGCACTAATATCTTTTGAGCCCGCAAAATTACCAAAAGTCACATCGCCGACTTTGGCACTTTGAACGCCGTTAGCGTCTTTATCGGTAATAGAGTGAGCTCCAATGGCGACTGAACCGTGTTTGGTCGCTTTTGCCACTTTACCAAGAGCAGTAGCGTAATCTGCTGTTGCTTCAGAGTATGATCCAACTGAGGTAGAGCCGAATTTTTCTGCTTTTGCCTTATGACCGACGGCTGAAGCGTATTTCTCTAATGCTTCAGATTGTGATCCAATCGCGGTAGAAGCGTATGCTTTTGCTTTTGCTATCTTACCGAAGGCTGAAGCATACTGGTCTGTCGCCTCAGAGTATGCGCCAACTGCAGTAGCACCATGGCCTCTCGCTAGTGCATCTTTACCTATTGCAACACCGTAATTATCAGCGCTGGCGCCATAGCCACAAGTCACCGCAGTAGTTCCTATACAATAGGAATTATTATAAGTTGCGCTAGCTTGCATGCTCAGCCCTGAGGCTGCTAGTCCTGCACATATCGCACTCAGACGCAATGCGTTACTATTTGAGTTGATGACATCCAAAGCGTTAGCACCTGAACTGACCGCTCCGCTTGATGACTTACCTTGGCTCTTGGCATACTCTGCAACAGCAGTGAAGCAGCCTAATGAGCGATTCCAAACAACTTTATAATTACGATTCATGAGAGTGCTTCCTGTGTATTCAAACGTTTGTATTAGTTAATGAGCAAATGCGTTTAGCGAATGAGTGAGCTCTAAAAAATGAGCTAAATTGGTAACGAATGGTTCAATAATTAGTTGAATATGTGATTTCTTGTAAGTTATATATAATGTTAGTTAGAAAGACCAACCATATCAATGTCACCCATATGAGATTTAATACCGCTTGTCTAATTAAAATATGAATAGATAGTTTCAAGCTCAGAACTTCATTTATTTTGACTATTTCTAACTATTATTACAAACAATTGTCAACCAAATAATGAAAAATACTACTATAGATAGGCTTATTTTCAAAATGCCTAATGGTCAAATCACTGTAGAGTAAAAGAGCTATTGGTTAGAATTAGTTAACTGTTTTTATAAATTTTTTATACTGTCGTGCTTACAGAATTATTGAAAATAAAGAGCCAATATTCTTATAGATATATATTTAGCTGAAATATCAATGTTTTATGAGCCAATTTAGTAAAATTAACCCTCTTTTTTGGAGTCGCTGATTACTGTTAAATAGACTGGTATAAAGTTGATAGGTAACTGAATTTTTAGCTAGAAATTCAACATGGAAGGAAGTTGTTGCTTAAAATACTAAATGAACGTGTTTTAAATACAGTCCTGCTATTGTTCAATGGTGATAATTTGGTTTTTGAGGTGTCATTTAGCAAAAACATAGCGTCTTTATGTATGAAATCTATACAGCTCGTACAATAGAAAACTACAGAGAATTGACACTCACATTGTTAAATTAGTTATTGAGTTTTCAATCTGTTATCTAATATTGATAACCGCTAACTACCATGGATAAAATAACAATGACAGACTTAATTATAAGAAATGCGCAACTAGCGGGACGAAAGCAGTTAGTCGATATCCACGTAACAGAGGCAATGATCACTGACATTGCAGATTCTAAAAATAGAGCTGATGATAGTGAAACAATTGCTCATAAGATTTATAATGCTAAAGGTCACTTTGTCTGCACAGGATTTTATGAAAGCCATATCCATTTGGATAAAGCTTGCATTCTAGATCGTTGTAGCGTCACTGAAGGTACGCTAAAGGAAGCGGTTGATGAGACGGGTAATGCAAAAGAAGATTTCACAGAAGAGGACGTCTTTGAACGTGCCTCAAAAGTGGTAGAGATGGCTATCAAAAAAGGCACTGTTGGCCTGCGAAGCTTCGTTGAGACTGACGAAAAGACAGAGATGCGTAGTTTTGTAGCCCTAAAGAGAGTGCAAGAAAAGTATGCCTTTGCTATTGATATAGAGCTTTGTGCCTTTGCGCAATCAGGACTAACCACTAAGCCTCTAACTCAAAAACTACTCAAACAAGCCCTAGCAGAAGGTGCTGATCTGATCGGTGGCTGTCCTTATAAAGATGATAATCCTGATGAGCACATCGAGATGATATTTGATATCGCTGAACAATTCGATGTCGATGTGGATTTTCATTTAGACTTTGACTTAGATCCTGAGGGTTCAACTATTCCAAAAGTAGCTGAGGAGACGATCAAGCGTAATTATCAAGGTCGCGTCTCTATCGGTCATGTGACTAAGCTTGCGGCAATGGATAAGATGAAACGTGGCGAGATGGCAGGACTATTGAAGCAGGCAGACATCACCTTGATCGTCTTGCCAGCCACTGATATTTATATTAATGGTAGTGACTATGAGAAGCTCATTCCTCGCGGCACAGTCAACGCCAATCAATTTGCCGATCTGGGTATTAATACGACCATCTCTAGTAATAATATTTTAAATGCTTTTACGCCTTTCGGTGATGCTTCATTAATTCGTATGGCTAATATGTATGTCAATATCGCTCAGCTATCGACTGACGATGAAATGAAAGACGCTTTTGCAATGATTACTAAAAATGCAGCTAAGCTATTATCTTTTGAGACTGAAATAAAGGTAGAAGTGCCAGCAACTTTAGTCGTTATAGAAGCAAAAGATGCTATTGAGGCTATTAGAACCAACTCGCAAGCTTTAGCAGGATTTAAGAATGGCAAGCAGACCTTTTGTAATGAGGCTGCCTATATTTGCTTTGAGTAAAGTTATTTTAAAACCACTGAATGCAAAAAGCGCAGTCCTATTTTGACTGCGCTTTTTTGTGGGATTATGTTTTTACCATAACACTCTATCGTATCAGTCCTTACATAGCTCTAACTCTAGACAAGTATTATGAAGTTGCTTGAGCACCACTTCATAGCAAATTCCAACCACATTGATTCTATACTTACCACTTTTTGCGCCACGAGTCCGTATGACGATCTCTCGTGATACGCAGTTATTGCCGCCCTCTATACAAGGTCCTAAATCGCCAAAGCATATAGGTCCTACAGGTATAATTTGTACTGAAGGCGTGCCATCAGGCATCAGAGGTACAGGGGAGCCGTCAGCTATAGTGACGTAAAGGTATGAGATACGCACATTGCTAAAAGTAATGTTTGAGTAGCAATTACAGATTGAGATCATCGCAACTTCAACATCGTCCGTCTCAAAACAGTCGCAGTCGCTATCGCCCCATGCTATAGATACGCAAGACTCGAAATTAGGTAATCGAACTTGTTTGCATTTGCCTCCATCAGGTCCAATGCAAGAACAAGATTGATCTTTTCCATTACAGTGCTCTAGGGTATTTAACTTTTGCTCTTTGAGGTAATTTAAATAGTTATTTATAGAGTTGCCGATAAGACCACAAAAATCAAACCGCATATCTTTCATTTCACTTAGCTTTTTATCTTCATAGATTTCTTGGATACTCGTAATTTGTTTTTGTTCCTGTTCAGCAGCGATGGCCTTTTTATCCTCATTTTTAATCTTGGCATCTCTCATAATATTCTCCTAGTTAATAAATTTTTTCTACAACTTCCCTGTCCTAGTGAACTCATTAGGCCACGCTTTTAGGTGATTAATCGATAAATAATTTATTAAAAATAACTACTTACTGTTTAAGCTACAGCTTTATATTCAAAAAATCGAATATAATGTACATGCTTTACTAATTATCTATCAATAAAAAGACCTTTATCACTTATATGAAATGATAAAGGTCATCTATTTTGAGGTAAATATTATTCGTATCAATAAAAGTACTTTTCAGAAACAGTGAGGTATTTTAAAGTTTATCACTAATAGGTTTTGCCATTCTAATTCCACCCCAAGTCACTAAAGCCACACCCAGCGCAATCAAAGAAGCTCCTAATATCAGCCCTTCTGGTGGTGCCTCTCCTTGCAAAAATACCGCAACAGGGACGCCAACGACGGCACCAATTGCACCAAGTAAGCTAAGCAATACTGGTCCGCCTGTCTTTTGTAATAAGAATAGTAATAAGAACTGCGCGGCAAATATACAAGCCTGTACTGTAATTAGTATTACGGGTTGAGCTTTGTTAAATGGAATAGTCAGTGAGAAACTTGGTAGCAAAGCGACTGCTGCTAACATTAAAGCGGCGGCAATCAGCATTCCAGGGGCTAAGGCGATAGCAGAAGCGTCAGCAGGCCAGCGCAGTGAGCGATATATATTACCTATAGCGAGCAGTACAGGCCCACAAAGTGCTAGCACTATCCAAAAAAGACTAGCATCAGGCGCTGCAAATTTACGAGCGGCTAACACCCCAGCACCCGCTAAGGCTGCGGCTACCCCAAGAGCGCGCCATTTATCAAAGCGCTCAATATTGAGTAATAAAGCGCCCAAATAGGTTAATAAAGGAGGTAGCGCAATAATCAGCGCGACAAAACCCGCCCCGACATGAGGAATCGCTGAGAAAAAAATCAGATTAGAGCCTGCAACACTAACTAATGCAGCGATGACATAATATTCTAGATTTCGGCTATTTAAGGGTAGAGTATCTCGTTGTATCAAAGCAACAATCTGCAAAATTAGCGCCGCCCCTGCTATTGACCAAAACAAATAACCTAGTGGCGTCAAACCAATTTCAATAGCGAATTTGGCAAGATTAGTAGATATTCCTAAAAACACACCACCGACTAATAGACAAGCGAACGGAATCAGCCAAGTATTTTTACGATTAGATATTTTATGTTGCATAGCTGCGCTCAACTGCCTTAGTGATTAAAAAGGCCAAAACTTAGGTTAAGTTTTGGCCTTTTCCATAGGGTAAATAGTTATACGGTAAACACTTACTGTTTTGCCGCTTCGATTTGAATTTTTAATTTGACCATTTCGGTAATACCAAGCAAAGTATATTTGCTGATATCCCATTTTCGGCGGTCAATAGTAGTAGTGAAATCGCCACCGCAGACTTGGCTTTTGGCAATAAAGCTAAAGTAACAGTTAAACTTAGTAGCACTTAGAGTGACAGGATGAGTGCTACCGTGCATGGTCAAATTACCATCGACTTTTACCACATCGCCAACTCCCACACCATTAGCATTAGTATCTGCAAAGTGCCAGTTAGTGGATTCAAAAGAAATCAGCGGATATTTGTCAGCATCAAAAAAGTCAGGACTAATAAGCACATTATCAAAGGCTTTATTGCCCGTGTTTAAGCTATTTACTGGAATGACAACTGAGATATTACCTATTTTAGCATCAGGGTCATATTGCAGTTGACCTGTTATATTGTAAAAACCACCCGTATTGGTTGAAGTATTGAAATGATCAATCTCAAAGCGCGCATTGCTATTATCAGGCACAATTAGATAAGTGGTAGCGTGTGTACTACCGATCAATCCTGCTAATAGTGCTATGCTGAGCAATGGCTTCTTATAATGCGCGGCGACGTTCGATAAAAAATGACTCATAACAACACTCCTTTGTAGCGTTAATTTCTGTAGATTTAATTAGTGTTATCAACAGATGAACTATCAGTCGCTTGCTTTTTACTTTTATCCTGCGGCATTAGCAACTTAGTAAAGAATTCTGACACATCATCCATCAAGGTATAAACCACAGGAATAACCACTAGACTAAGCAGCGTTGACGTTACCAAACCACCTAATACCGCTGCCGCCATCGGACGACGGAAAGTCGGATCAGCATCACCCCAACCGAACACTAATGGCAACATACCAGCGCCCATAGCAATTGTGGTCATAATAATCGGCCGCGCACGCTTGCGACAAGCATCAATAATAGCGTCGAGACGTGCAAGCCCACGATTTTGCGCGATGATAGCGTAGTCAACGAGCAGAATTGAGTTTTTGGTCGCAATACCCATCAGCATAATAAAGCCAATCATCGATGGCATCGATAGGCTGCTGCCCGTGATAACTAGACCTGCAAGCGCACCACCAATCGATAGTGGTAGCGCCATCAAAATAGTAAAAGGCTGCAATAATTTGCCAAAAAGTAAAATAAGCACCCCTAAAATACAAACAATACCAACCGACATCGCGATAATGAAGCCACTAAATAGATCAGCCATGTTCTCGGCTTGACCTTGTTCAACGATACTGATTGTTGATGGTAAATTCTGCATCGTAGGAGTCTGTTTGACCGCTTCTACTAACTCACCAAGCTCGCCATCAGCAGGTTGCACCGTGACACTAATAGCTCGTTCACGATCTAGGCGTTTGATCTGCGCAGGCCCTGTACCAAACTCTAAATCAGCGACTTCACCGAGACGCACGCCTTCGCTTGTCGGACGACTATTGAGCACGTATAAGCCTTCTAGCTGCGTAACGTTTTGTTTGGCGACATCAGGTAGACGCACCACGATAGGTATCTGACGCGTATCGAGATTGAGCTTGGAGAGACGCTGCTCATAATCGCCAACTGTCGCTATGCGTAGCGTTGAGGCGATATCTTGCGTCGTCACGCCTTTGTCAGCCATGGCTAATCGATCGGGAATGACCGTCAGCTCCGGTCTAGGTAAGCTTCGATCGCTAGTGACCGCTCCTGCGGCTGGTAGCGCACGCACCTCGGTCATAATTTTCTGAGCGGTTTGCTCCAAAATCTCTGGACTACTACTGGTTAAAGAGAAGTTATAGCCACTACCGCCGCCACTGCCTATACCAACGGTAAAGCGCGCACCAGGCACCTCTTCCATCAAAGCACTGATTTCACGTTCTATCGATTTTTTGAAAGCGCGTTCATCTCTCGCTACGAGCACGATATCTAGATTGGCAATGTTTTTGGCTTTGCTACCGCCGCTAGAGCCTGCCTCCATAGTGGCTTGTGCCTCTCCAACAGAGGTAAAAATGTTGCTAACCTCAGGCATTGCCAAGATACGGCTACTAGCCATTTCAGCGACGCGCTCAGTATCAGCCAGCTCAGCATCAGGCGTCAGCTCTATCGATACGCGCGTCTGATTGCCATTGTCATCTGGAATAAACGCCGTCGGCAATAGTCCTGCTAAGCTTAGTGAACCGACAAATAACAGCAGCGTTGTGCCCATGGTTATCCAGCGATGACTCAGTGTCCACGAAACCACTTTAAGATAGCCTGTCATGACTCTACTTTGCTTTTCGACTCGATGCTTTTCAGGCCGCAATATATAAGCCGCCATCATCGGCGTTATCAGACGTGCGACTAGCAAAGACATCACGATTGAGATAGCAGCCGTCCAACCAAATTGACGGAAGAACTGACCGACAACACCGCCCATAAAGGCCGTTGGTAAAAATACTGCGACCAGCGTAAAGGTCGTAGCCACTACTGCTAAGCCAATCTCATCAGCCGCTTCCATCGCCGCTTCATAAGGTGTTTTGCCCATTCGTAAATGGCGAATAATGTTTTCAACCTCAACGATAGCGTCATCAACTAATACGCCAACGACTAACGATAAAGCTAGTAGAGTAATAATATTAAGGCTAAAGTCGAATAAGTACATCCCTAAAAAGGTAGGAATAATGGACAGTGGTAACGCAACGGCAGTGACGATGGTTGCACGAATATTACGCAGGAATAAAAAGACCACGATGACGGCTAAGATACCTCCTTCGATCAGCATAGTGAGCGACGCTTTATAATCCTCTGCTACTGGTACGGCGCGGTCATAGACCTTTTCTATAGTAATACTACTCATCTCACTACTGAGTTTGGCAAGCTCGGCATCGACCCGTTCTGCTACTTCAACTTCACCATTACCACGCGAGCGTACAATGTTGAAGGCCACTACGGTTTGCTCATTTAACTTAGCCACTGAACTACGATCAGCCGGAGCATCGGTGATGGTTGCCATACGTCCTAGCGCTTGTGTCCCGCCTATCGGTACGGCAATCTGTAAATTGTTCAACTCGTTAGCGCGCTCAACTGCACCCAATACTCTGATAGTTTGCGTCGCATTACCGACTTCAGCCTCCCCGCCCGCACCATCTTGCTGAATACCTGCTATCTGCTGCGATAGCTGCACGATAGAGAGCTGTAATCCACTGAGCACGATAGGGTCTGCTGCAATTCTAATCTCACGCTGCAACCCACCGATACGATTAACCGAACCAACGCCAGGTATATCCGATAGACGCTTGGTAATCGTATCATCGACGAACCACGACAAATCCTCAACGCTCATATTGTCCGCAGCAACTGAATAGGTCACTACTGGAAACCCTGAGGTCGAGACTTTAGTAATAATCGGATCATTGGCAGCAGCTGGTAGATCGCCACGAATCTCATCGACTGCGGAGCGGATATCATCGAGCGCTTCTTGAATATCTTTTTCTAACACGAATTCAGAAACAATCGTTACCGCGCCTGTTTGTACGGTGGTACGGATATGATCGATACCATTGATACTGGTTAACTTGTTTTCAATCTTCTTAGCGACGTCGTTTTCTAGTTGGACGGGATCAGCACCAGGTAAGGTTACGGTCACTACTACAGACGGGAAATCAATATCAGGAAATTCCTGCACTTTCATCTGCCCAAAACCGTATATTCCACCCATGGTTAAGAGCACGAATAAAAGAATAGCGACTAGCGGATTTCGAATCGAATAAGCCGACGCATTCATACTCATGAGGATGCCTGCGCTGATTTCTGTACTGATTTTCGTACTGAGGCCGTTGAGTTTGTTGCTTGAGCTACGGCGCTAGCATTAGTGTTGGTTTCGCTATTAGTACTACTCTCGACCACACGTACAAGATCGCCTTCATTTAAGAAGCTACCACCTTGCTTTACTAAGCGACTATCTGCTGGTAACGGCTCTGCAATCGCAACATTTTCACCGAAGCGCGCGCCTAGCTGCACACGCTCACGTTTGACGCGCCCGACGGTTTTGTCATTAGTGGTTTTGATATCAGTCACTAGCATCACATAGTCGTAACCATCATTACTGATAATCGCACTATTAGGCACCGTTTGCATACTGACGCTACCTAATAAGAACTCGCCCGTTTGATACATGCCAGCTCGAGCATTACTACTATTAGCGAGACTGGCATAAATAGTAATTTGACGATTGTCACTGGCGGTTGGTGCGATACGGCGCACCTCTCCCATTACTGACTGTCCTTGCGATAGGCTCACTTTGACAGGCGTACCTATCTTTACCTCACCAATGAGCTTAGGATCGATATCCGCTTGCCATTCTAAGGTGCCGTTTTTGATAATAGTAAATAATGGCTCACCGCCTGCTACTTGCCCAACTTCGATTAGCTTTTCACTGATAATGCCGCTGACAGGCGCAGTGACTGTGGCGTTAGATAAGCTTAAACGCTGGCTACTGAGCCGTGCTCTAGCCGACTGTAGAGCCGCTTGCGCTCGTAGCTCAGAGGTACGATAGCGATCAGCCTCTTGACGACTAATAGCATCGATATCTATTAAAGGGAGTACTCTTGCGGCATCCGCTTTAGCATTAGCAAGGGTCGCTTGTGCTTCTGCTTCATCAGCCTCTGCTTGCAATATCTGCTGCTGCACCGCATCAGTATCAAATACAGCTAACACTTGACCCGCTTTGACACGCTGACCTTCTTCGACTAACACTTGCTCAATCGCCACGCCACTCACTTTAGCGCTGACATTGGCAGTGTCTTTCGCGCTAATCGTCCCGTCAGCGCTCAAAGTATTGCCGATATTATCTTGGCTTGGCATCACAGTTTCGACCGATAGTACTGTTTGCTCAGTACTAGTATCGCTGGCTGTAGTTACCGTTGAGGTTTCATCTGTCGCTGCTTTTTCAGCACTATCACTGCTACTATTGCCCCAATACCGACCTAATAGTACGCCCAGTACTAACATAGCGATCAACACTGGTATCAGCCATGATGGCTTCTTACTCGTTGATTTCTGTGCCGCTTCAGCTTGACGATACGGCGGCAGCTCCGTTTGCGCCTCTGGAAGGACTTTAGAAGTAGCAGGATCTTGATTATTATTAGGGTCTTGAAAGTCACTCATAATAGGTCTCTACGGACAAGCATAGTGATAAAAAAAGGGTTTAGCGATAGCTTTTATATAGGGGCAGTTTATCTTAATGACAGCCTTTAGCCTTATAGTCTATATTACTAACGAGTCAACTATCATCGCTATTTATGTCGTTATAGCATACGTACCATTTATCAACAAAAGACGAAGTAAGTATTTTACAGTAGTAGCTTTTATGTACAAAGAGATATGACTATTAAATAAAATAGCATTACTTCAAAGATAAAAACGCACACTCAAAAGAATGCGCGTCTCGTTGCCTACATTTTACCTAAAACAACTGACTAAAAACGATAACCCAGACCCAGATAGGTGATGTAAGGGTCAATATCGAGGTTGGTTTTTGATTTGATTAATTCCTCTCCTCTTTCGTTCTTTACAGTAATGGTGGTTTCGCTGTCTAGCTTGGCATAAGATAATGAGCCGACCGCAAACCATCGATCATTAAAGTCGTAAGTAGCACCTAGGGTAATAATAGGTGCAAGCGTGCTTTCAGCATCGACCTCTACTGTCATATCGCTACTAGATTTCAAGTCCTCTAGAGCAGCGCCTGCTTTATCGTCTTTGATATTTTGGATTTGATCGCCCGCTCTTTGCAAGTCTTGCTCGATGCCCTCATTGAGTTCAATATCATCAAAATAGGCATAGATGGCGCCTGCGACGACATACGGCCGGAATTTATTGACCCCCGATTTACCGAACTGATATTGCACGCCCGCTGCTGGTAACCAAGCGCGAGCTGTTGAAGCTACGCCATTACCTTGCGTTAAATCAGTGATAGGAATGTCTTTTTTGATATCAAATTCTGGTAGAATTGCCCCCACTCCACCAGCATTGACCCTGCCAGTCAACGGTGCAAAAACTTGCCCTTCACCTAATATATCTACCGTAGGAGGTATACCCGCTTTGAACTCCACCGACCAATTGTCGCTAAGATAATAGTTGAATAACAATCCTACCGTATCCGCATCATCCGCTTTGAGTCCAGTACCTGGGCTGCTCCAATTTTCCAAGCCATTAATTTCGACGTCGCCTGATACATCACCAAAAGTAGTTGAAGACAAATCAGTCTCTTCACCTCTAAAACTTGCTAACCCTATAAGAGTTAGACCTGTATTTACTGTCAATTTAGTGAGCTCACTTTGGTCAGGATCGATAACCTCTCTAACCGTTTTGATTTTGACACTACCGTTTTTAGCAACGGTGCCATCATTGATAGAGGTAGAGTTTTGTAAGGGATTGGGGTCACCTTGTGGCATAGCATGTAACCAACCAGCAGAGACTGAAAAGCGCTTAAAGCTGTCATCGGTCTTAAAATAATCAAATTCAGCAAAAGCGGATTGGCTAAGCAATAAAGAAGAGGTAATAGCACAGGCAAGAAGGGATAAGTGTTTCATAGAACGTCCTTGTATGAGATTTGGTTTATAAGATGAATGACACCATAAAATATATGAGTAATTCAGTAGGCTCTACAGATTTAACACCTGCGTACCCTCAAGACTCTAACCTCCTGTCAGAACCGAGTGATAAATTGACATACTATCATTAAGATATCAATATTAATTCGCGAACGAATAAATCAAATTCGGTGAAATTTGAGGTAAGCAAAATTATCGTATTGACCTCAAGGACAATGACGTACAAACAATGAGGGCTTTAGTAACGACTATTAGTAACGACTATTGTTTAATAAAATGACTGATGAGTATTCCAAAAACTAGAGATACGGTATAAAGCTCGAATGAGCACAAATAAGATATAAATTGAAACCAGAGAGGCAAGCAGATTTTGATAATCGATAGCTAGAGATGATTTGCTTTTTTATTAAAAATAAGACAGTGACAAGTTAGGCATTGGTATAGCGACTGGCCTCAGGCATCCAGCGATGAATGAGTTGACTGACGTCAGCTTTGCGAGTGCTGTCTGCAATCAAGTGCTTGGCGAGATGCTGCGCAATAGCGAATAGCTGCTCATCACGGATTAGATCCGCTAGATAATAGCCAATATTACCGGTTTGTCGTTTACCTAATAACTCTCCAGGTCCGCGTAGCTCTAAGTCTTTTTGGGCGATTACAAAACCGTCGGTACTATCGCGTAGCACATTCAAGCGCTCAGTACCTGTCTCAGAGAGTGGCTTTTGATACAGCAGCACGCAATAGCTCTTAGCCCGCCCACGTCCTACGCGCCCGCGCAATTGATGCAGTTGCGAAAGTCCTAAACGCTCAGCATTTTCAATGACCATCAGTGAAGCATTGGGGACATCGACTCCGACCTCGATGACCGTCGTGGCAATCAATAAATCTAATTCTCCAGCTTTGAACTGCTGCATAATCGCTTGCTTATCGACCGACTTCATCTTGCCGTGCACCAGACCAATGCGAATGTCTAAGCGCTCATTGAGATCCTCATAAGTCGCCTCAGCAGCCTGTGCATCAAGGACGCTAGACTCCTCTACTAACGAGCATACCCAATAAGCTTGTCTGCCCTCTTCGCAGTTAATAGCAATACGCTCAATCACATCGTTACGGCGGTTACGATCGATAGTGACGGTAGTAATAGGCGTCCGTCCTGGTGGTAGCTCATCAATGATAGAAGTATCCATATCGCCATAGACGCTCATCGCCAGCGTCCGTGGTATTGGGGTTGCGGTCATGATCAGCTGATGTGGCGTACTGCCAGCGACGCCTTTATTAGTCAACGCCATCCGCTGCTCAACCCCAAAGCGATGCTGCTCATCAATAATCACTAAACCCAACTTGGCAAATTGCACCGTATCTTGAAACAGTGCGTGAGTACCAACGACGATTTGCACCGTATTATCTACGACCGCTGCAAGTGATTCGCGGCGCTGCTTAGCCGTTTGTTTACCTGCCAGCCAACCCACGCCAATACCCAATGGCTCAAACCACTGCTTAAAGTTCAATAAATGCTGCTCGGCTAATATCTCAGTCGGTGCCATGACTGCCACTTGCCAGCCACTATCAAGCGCGTAGCCTGCTGCTCCTGCTGCTACCAAAGTCTTACCTGAACCAACATCGCCTTGTATTAGCCTGAGCATCGGAATAGAGGTTGCCATATCAGCGGTAATATCTTTTATGACTCTTTGCTGAGCGCCTGTCAGCTCAAACGGCAAGGCTGCAAACAACTGATCTGACAATGGGCTCTTATTAGCACATTTCGGCGCTTTAAACTTATGCAGTTGCTGACGCCGATACAATAGGCTGAGCTGATGCGCGGTTAGCTCTTCAATGATTAAGCGCTGGCAAGCGGCATGGCTGCGGGCCGTAAGCTGGGTTAATAGCTTATATTGCTGGTTAGCGTCAGTATAAGTTGGCGGGGTATGGAGGAGTACTAACGCTTCAAATATAGTCAGATTATAGACATTATTATTGATAGCGCTAGTCGCTAGACTACTGGTATTACTATGGTTATATATAGTAGGGCTAGCTTTACTAACACTGTTATTGGCACTGTCGTTGACGCTATTGTCAGGAACTCGACGCGCCAAGGTCGAAAAGATATCTTCTACATCCTCCTCAACTACAATAGGTTTTGTAGTCTCAAAAGGCGCTAATGGCAAGTCAGCGACTACCGCAAAATCCTCTCGTGTAAACAAGGTCATTGGCAAACCTTGAGAGCGCACGGTTTGTAGAGCCAATTTAATTAACGTCCGTAGTTTATTCTGATGTAAGCCCTTTACGGTCGGATAAATCGGCTGTAATCCAATATCAGTGAAGGCCGTATTGCCTGTGATGATTTGATATTCAGGATGATGTATCTGCTTACCATAACGGCTGACTTTGACTTCTCCGAATAGCTGCAACTCAGTGCCCAGACTCATAGTTTGCTCAAGGCCGCGATAGACTTTAAAGAATCGCAATCCCACTGTACCCGTACCGTCATCTATTATCACGGTCATGCCACTGCGCTTATTATCGACATGTACGACGCGTCCTTGAATGAGAGCCGCCTGCCCATGCGCAACATCATTTATAGAGACCAGCCGACTACGATCCTCGTAGCCACGCGGCAGATGCAACAGCAGATCAAATATACGCGCGATACCTAACTGCGTCAGCTGATCGGCGACCTTTGGCCCAACCCCAGGCAGCGCTGAGACTGACATATCTAGCGCTGAAGATTCACTATCCACGGGAGTGTTTATCGTCTGTATAGCAGGTGTTGGCATCGAAAGTCCTAGTCATATAACTTTTAGAATTAGATTAGCATATCGACAGAGTTTTGCAGAATGAATAAATGACCTTTTATATAAATAATGAGTTATAACTAGGGCGTGTTGAAATTCAAACAGATATCACTAATGTCGTGTAGGCTGGCGCTTTAGCTCAGCAAACCATTATGCAAAATCACAATAGCGGATAATTTAATAGATTATGCTAAGCTACTACTGGGAATAAAAATTTAATACTAAGGCTTTTTATGGCGAGTGTCTCTTTGATTAGATCTATTGTCTATACCAGCTTATTTGGTGCATCAGCTCTGCTAATGAGTGCCTGTAGCACTACGACTCCAGCTATTATACCTATAACGCCAGTGGTAGAAGCGCCGCGCGTGGCTTTAGTGCTAGGCGGTGGCGGGGCTAAGGGTTTTGCGCATGTTGGTGTGATTAAGGCTTTGGAAGAAAGCGGCATCACCCCAGACATAATAGTAGGTACTAGCGTTGGCAGCTTAGTGGGTAGTCTCTATGCCAGCGGGATCACTGCTAATCGACTTGAGCAATTAGCCTTAACAACCGCTGATAATGAGCTGATTGATTTTACTTGGTCCAATCAAGGTTTTATTGAAGGCATTAAGCTTAAGAATTTTATTAATACCAATGTCATGGGACAGTCTATAGAAGATTTTCCGATTAGCTTTGCCGCGATTGCAGCAGACAGAGACACTTTAACCAAAGCCGTTTTTAGCACAGGTAATGCTGGACTTGCTGTACAAGCTTCTTGTAGCGTGCCCAATATATTTATCTCGCCACGCATTCCCGAAAAAATCGGTAAAAAATACATCGATGGCGGCGTGGTCAGCTTAGTACCCGTCGATAGCGCCTTTGACTTGGGCGCAGATATCGTCATCGCTGTCGATGTAACCGCTACTGATAGCAGGGCGCCAAAGACATCTAGTCAGATGTTGAATATTAAATCATTAGGCAGCTTTTGGGGTTTGTTAGAGCAAAACTTAACCACGAACACCACCAACGGCAAGCGTGCTAATACAGAGCTGAACCGTGCCGATATCATTATTACGCCAAAAGTTAGTCATATCAGCTCATTAGATACCAGCCAGCGCCGCGCTTTAATCGCCGCGGGCAATCAAGCAACCACCCTACAAATTGCTAATATTAAGCAGTTGATTACGGATAAATCCAAAAGCAAATATGCGAAGCTATAAAAAAGCACTACCCTAAAAAAGGATAGTGCTGCATGTTAAAAGTTGGGAACTATTATTAATTTAAAGCACTGTTAATTTAAAGCACTGTTAATTTAAAACGTCGTTAATTAAAAGACAGTTAAACTATCTATTTAACGCGCGCACGATACTTAACCATCACCGTGTCATTGAGACCCACGCCTTCTAGATTCCAGCGCACTGACTTGTAAAACTGTAAAGGGATCTCTTGATTTTGACCATTCATCTGGCCACGTAATGGCATCCGCGCAAAGGTGCTGTTATCAACACTTGCAAAAGCGAAGTCTGGTGCTACGCCGCCCAATAACTCAACTTGCTGAGGAATACTCATCGTAACCGTCATTTTACGTACACGATCAGCGTTATTATTAGTGAAATATCCATGATACTCCAACACATTACCTGACTGCAGACGAGTACTATTAGTGACTGGCGATAACGACTCCAGACCATTAGCATCAACAGTGATCAAGGATGCCGTAATTTTACTGCTTACTGCTTGCGCATTTGAAGCACTGTTATTTGAAGCGCTACTAGCGGCTATTTGCATAGCTATAGGATCAGCTGCTCCCTCTGGCGTTGGCAACATAGCTGAGGCTTGAGTGACAACCATAGCGCCAACTAGCGTACCAGCAACGATATGAAATAAGCGATGACCACTCCAAGCGGCGAAAGGATTAGCAAAAGAATTGGTTTTTTTCATGATATTTGAGATTCCTAATTAAGATATCGATAAAACAATAAGGATAAATACGGCGTCTTACAAACTAAAAATACAAATTAAGAAATAGTGGCGATTGTTTTAAATTATTTATATTCGAGAATATTCAGATTTAAAGTCAAGTATATAGCATAAAGATTAGGGTACAGCGCTTAGCATAACAAAAACTTTTTCTTAACACATTAACCCCGTGTTGAGGTTGTGTATAAAACAACTATCTACCTATTAGGGCTCACTATAATAACCGACTTGCTAAAATAAAAAGATAGCTCATAACTATAATTTTTGCTATGGTAATTCTATAATTGACAAGAATCTAGTCATTAAAAATCTGACTGTTAAAATACAGTTATTAAAATCGTCGTTGTTAAACTTGTTATTAAACTACAGCTATCCCCTTTTTCTCTCTACTACTTACTGTCCCTACTATGATGACTTGCGCCATGCCTAAGATCAACCCAGAATACGTTCATTGGTTCCGTAACTCGGCACCTTATATCAATACCCATCGCGGCAAGACTTTCGTGATCATGTTCGGTGGTGAGGCGGTCAAGCACCCTAACTTTAGTACCCTTATTCACGACTTTGCGCTACTGCATAGTTTAGGTATCAAGCTAGTACTCGTACATGGGGCGCGCCCGCAAATCGAGCACAACCTCCAAGAGGCCGGTATTGACTCGCCCCTACATAGAGATATTCGAGTCACACCGCGTATTGCTATGTCACCGATTCTGCAAGCGGTTGGCGCTATTCGTTTGCAAATAGAGGCGCAGTTATCCATGGGCTTGGCCAACTCCCCTATGTACGGCTCGCGTATTGATGCGGTGTCGGGTAACTTTGTTACCGCACGCCCCTATGGCATCCGTGATGGCGTTGATTATCAGATGACGGGTGAAGTACGCTCCATCGATATCGATGCCATAAAAAACAACTTAGCTCATAATCATATCGTGATACTAGGATCAATGGGCTTTTCAGCGACGGGCGAAGTGTTCAATCTATTAGCTGAAGACGTCGCGCTTAGCGCAGCGGTAGCCTTAGAGGCAGACAAGCTTATTTTCTTAGGAGAGGAAGCTGATATTAATGATAATGGTCGCCCGCTGCATGAGATGATCCCTAATGAAGTCGATCGCTTTTTACGTGAGCGTGATGTCAATAATGAGATAAATTATTTCTTGCACTGTGCAAGTAGTGCCTGTCGTCAAGGCGTTCATCGCACGCACATTATCTCTTATGCCAAAAATGGTGCGCTATTAGAAGAGCTGTTCACCCGCGATGGTTCAGGGACTTTGATCAGTCACGATCCTTACGAAGAGATTCGCCATGCTGATATCGATGATGTGGTGGGATTGACTGAATTGCTTGCACCGCTAGAGGATCAAGGTATTTTAGTAGCACGTTCTCGCGAGCGCTTAGAGCAAGAGATTGATCGTTATAGTGTCATTGAGCGTGACGGCATGATTTTAGGCTGCGCTGCGCTGTATCCATTAGATGATAGCTCAGCAGAAATCGCTTGTGTCGCCGTACATCCTGATTACCGTAATGGTAGTCGCGGTACTGATTTGCTGGCGTTTTTAGAGCAGCAAGCGCGTAGCCACGGACTACACAAACTATTTGTATTAACCACGCGTACCGCGCATTGGTTTGTGGAGCAGGGTTTTGCAGAGGTTGATGCTGACAGCTTACCTGAGGCGCGCCAGCAGCAGTACTATAATGGTCGCAACTCAAAAGTGTTTCAGAAAAAGCTATAGCTTGCACTTTTAAGCAGTTATTCACTAAAAAATAGCCACTAAAAAGCCCTCATAGCAAAAACTATGAGGGCTTTTTTTAACCTAAAATCTAAGTCGGTTATTTTACTTTTAATAATTCCACGACAAATACTAAAGTGCTGTTAGGCTCGATACCTTGATTTCCTGCTTCGCCATAAGCGATGTCTGATGGGATATAGAACTCATACTTTGCACCTTCTTTCATAAGCTGTACGCCCTCAGTCCAGCCCGCGATAACTTGATTCAATGGGAATTCAACAGGCTCGCCGCGCTCATATGAGCTGTCGAACACTGTACCATCGATCAGTTTACCTTCGTAATTGACTTCGACTACGTCAGTTGCTTTTGGTGATTTACCTGTACCTTCGGTCAATATCTTATATTGCAAACCTGAAGCCGTTTCCATCACACCTTCTTTTTTAGCGTTCGCCACTAAGAATGCCGCGCCCGCTGTTTTGTTCTCTACGACTTTAGCTTCCATATCTTCTACAAACTTCTCTTCTTGAGCTTTTTGGTAATCCGTCAATACTTTTTCCATCTGCTCTTGCGTCAAGGCTGATTTAGTACCTTCATAGCCATCACGAAAGCCTTTTTCAAAAGTATCAAGATCTAAGTCCGCTATAGATTCCTTATTACCATCAGCCATCATGTAGCCCAAGCTATAGCCTACTTTTTGCTCAGCGGTACTTTGTTCTGTTATTGATACACTGGCAGCAGCCGTTTCTTTATTGTTAGTGCTACAGCCAGTCGTTAATAAAATAGCAGCGCTCAAAGCACTGATTGTTAAAGTAGTGATTTTTTTCATAAAATATTCTCGAGTTATCAAAAAGGTATGGATAATTATTTGAGGGCTATCATAACAAATCTTGGTTTTATGAACCATTAATAAGATAAAAATATTAAATCATTGTATATACTTTGTAACTAACAGCTATCTGTATAACAACTTATCACACAAATATGATGCTAAGTTAAGATTTCTATCTTTATTCAGTACATGATATCAGCTAAGCTGTATCTGCCTTATATTTGAATAGCTTAATATAATCATTTTATGATAGACAGCTTAGGGTTATACGATAATAATTTTGATTATTAATAACTTACATCATTACGGCACGACGTATTAGTTAATATCGATAATGAGAGTTAAAGTGCTTAAGAGTTACTTTACGCAACTGTTTACCCTAAAATGAATTGTTTTTTATCAAAATTTGAATAGTGGCAAACCTTACTATGATCTTAATTATACTGTTATGATACTTAGGTCGAAGCTTGATAGTTTAGGATAACTGTTAAGTATTCTTGCGATAATAGAATAATTTCAATTAGAACCCTACTCATATGCTAATTAATTCAAGAGTAATACTCCTCGCTACTAGCATATGATAATTTGAGGAAAAAAGGACGAATCCAATGCTTACATCATTCAACGGTTATCTTGGCGGGCCCATAGGCTCTATCATTGGTGCCATTTTAATTTTCATTATTGGCTGGCTAGTCGCCTTAGGTATTGCTGCTGTAGTACGCAATGTTTTAGCTAAAGTGAATGTTAATCAGCGTATGAACTCATCAACAGGTAAATCTTATGACATAGAGGGAATCATCTCTAAGGTTGTCTTTTGGTTTATCTTTATTATTGCCATTTCAGCGGCGCTTAATCAGCTGAATTTAAACTCTATCTCAGCACCATTTGCTAATATGGTTGGTCAAGTATTGAGCTTTATCCCAAATCTAGTAGCTGCTATAGCTATTGGTGTGATTGGTTGGGTTGTTGCAACGGTAGTGCGTACAGCAGTTACCGCTGGACTATCTAAGACATCAATGGATGAACGCTTAAGTGCCCAAGCTGGCGTTAAGCCTATGAGTAGTACTATTGCTGATATCATCTACTGGTTTATCCTATTGATCGTATTGACGATGGTATTAGGTCAACTAGAGCTCGACGGTTTATTCGCGCCTTTAAGCTTGATGGTTAGCCAGATATTTGACGCTATTCCTAATATCCTCAAAGCAGGTATCGTACTATTCATCGGTTATATCATTGCCAAAGTTGTCCGTGGTATTGTTACTAACCTTGTTTCTACCGTTAATGTACAAGAGCTTGCTTCAAAAGCAGGTTTGAGTGAGCAAAACAGTTTACCTAATATTGCAGGTTCATTAGCGTTTTTGTTAGTTATCATCCCAACGATTATAGCGGCACTTGAAGCCTTAAAAATAGAAGTTATCGCGCGTCCTGCGACCAATATGCTCAACAAAATCGTTGAAGCCTTGCCTAATATTTTTATGGCAATCGCTATCTTAGTCGTTACCTACTTCATCATGCGTATGGTTGCAGGTATTGTTAAGGGTCTCATCGAAAACACTCAGATCAACCAGTTACCCGCCAAAGTCGGCTTGCAAGAAACTATGGGCGACAAAAAGATCTCTGATCTAGTCGGTTACGCTATTATTTTCTTTGCCATGCTGTTTGCTTCTATCGCTGCAGCTGACCTGTTAGGCTTTGAAGCAATCTCAGCTATTATCACTATGTTTATCGCTTTTGGCGCAAACATTATCCTAGGCGCGATAATCTTATTTATCGGCTTTTGGTTGGCTAATATCATTGCAGGTGTGGTTGAGCGCTCTGAAAAAGGCTCACAATTCTTAGCCAATATCGTTCGTGTATTGATCATGGGCTTAGTGCTGGCTATGGGCTTAAAAGCCATGGGTATCGCTGATTCTATCGTTAATCTAGCCTTCGGTCTGACGCTAGGCGCCGTTGCCGTTGCTTTCGCACTATCTTTCGGTCTAGGTGGTCGCGATGCTGCTGCTCGTCTATTGAGCAAAATGCAAGACAAAATGGATGAAGAAAGCAAGAAAGCAAAAGCTAAATCAGCGCTACAACCAAGCAAATCTACTGAAGAAAAAGTTAAAGAATCTGTGAGCGATAACACGCCTGCAGCGCCTAGTACTTCGATGACTCCAAGTGCATCAGCTACTGATCTGCGTACGGACACGGTAGATACTAGTGATCTTAATACCAATACAGTAGACATCAATAATGACGCTAACAATGGCTCATTACCTAGTAGCGGTCTGATTGACGACACTAGTAAGTAAATTATAAATCTTTTCGTAAATATAAAAAAGACAGCCTAGGCTGTCTTTTTTTGCGTGTTATTTTCACTATAATAATGCTGTCGTAATACGATTGACTAAGACAACCAGTAACCCTCTTTGAATGTTAATCATTAGGAATATTTGCTGGAACAGTAAGGCTAAGGTTCAAGCTTGGCAGCTTAAGATTAGGTGTCGACTTAGAACTAACTTGGCTCTTTTTCTCTCTCGTCTGCTTAGGTTTTTGTTGCTGACTTAACCGCTGCAATTGCTTAGTCAGCTGACGCTCTTTGGCAGTCATCGCAACAATAGGTTGAATCCATAGATCTATATCGATAAAAGTACCTTCTTCATCTCCTATAAAGTCTATACCCATCACAATAACGTGATGTAACTCCTCTAGTGGCAGGCGTGTGGCTACTTCTTGGGCGACGGTGGCTAAGTTAGGTTGAATCTTTTGCCGACTTTGCTGCGCATTGGCTCCTTGACCATAGAATATTAACACATAGTGTCGTCCTAGACTCTCATAAGAGTGCTGATGCACTACATATCCCTGCTCTATCATCACAGCCGATTGCTTAGGGTGTTTATATATCGTACGCACCAGCTCATGCCGTGAAAACAGTGACTCATCTAGTAGCTGCTGCTGCCACTGCTTAGCCGACATAGCGGCGACTTTATCACTGTTATTAGCCTCAAGGCTAGTAGCTTTGACGTTGTTAGAACCTTCAAGCTTCTCATAAGTAAGCTCAATCATCTGTGTGCTCAGCTGCGACCACAGCATAGCGGCCTGTTGCATATGCTGCTGATACATCTGCGCGGTCGCACTGCCTTGCTTTTGCGCCAAACTCATAGTGATGAGCGCAGCATTAGGCTTGTCTTGAATAGCATAACTAATGACTGCATTATCTACGCTGATAGCTTGGGCAAACAATTTAGTACTATTTCTAAACTGCTGTAATAGCTTTTTTTCAGAGTCAAATGTTGCGATGCCTCTAGTGATTGAATCTTGCAGCTGCTCGATATGATAGCTCAAAAATCGCCATAGATCACAAGGGGTCTTTAGAGTCGCTAGTGCCGCCTGCCAGTCTTGCCAGCTAAAGACTTGTAATGCACCGCTGGTTTCACTAATATCTAATACGAGCTCTTCCATAAAGTAGCTTGCACCAAAGCTATGGCTTAACTGCTGCGAGCTTTTTTTGTTCGTCTTGAACGTATTAGCTAGCGCATCATCGAGCCTGATATCGATGATGAGCACGCAATAGGACTGCTCATCTTGTTCATCCTTTTGCACACAGCGCTTTTGCCAAGCTAGTGCGGACTTGATGACGGCTTGGCGTGCGCCTTCGATAGCGCCCTTACTAGCCGCGGCAGGCAAATGCAAGGTACCGTTTAATAAACGTAACGTTCCTGATGGCAATAAATAGCTGGACTGTTGCAGCTGGCAGTTATCCTCTAAATTGCTCATTGCCAAAACAGCAATAGGCTCAGCGTCGATCTGCTCATAGCAAGCTAACTCATTTATTTTTTTGCTAATGTCGGAGTCGGTTGGTAACAGTTCAGGCACAGCGCTTACCTCATGTTATAAATTGAAAATAAATAAAAAAATATTAAGACCTCTATTTATAAACGGTAGTGTTACTTGGGCCTATATCGCTTTCACAGCTATGACTTGGTATGATGAAATGAGTTTACAAATAGGATTAAACATGAACCCTATTTAAAACAACCATTTGCTAAATTTTATTTGTATAACCAGCTTATTTCAGCCGTTATATTGATATATCATGTGGTACTTATAACCCTAATGCTGTAACGAAATTTTTATGATAACAGGGATTAAAAATTATGAAACGTTTTAACGATAAAGTGGTCATTATTACTGGCGCAGATTCTGATATTGGACGCTCAACAGCGCTCAAATTTGCCAAAGAAGAAGCCAATTGTGTATTAGTTGGTATCAATCATGATTTATTAGAATACATCTATAAAGATCTTCCACAGGATCATACTTGGATCAATACAGGCAATCACCTTACTGTAACTTGCAAGGTCAATGAATCTTCACAGATCGAAGAGATGATAAAGCATGTGCTCGAAAAGTATGGCCACATCGATGTACTGGTCAATATAGATACTGAAATTGGCATTCATCAGTCTGTCATTCCAGAACTCATAAAGACCAAAGGTAATATCGTTAATGTTACCACACTTACAGATATACCAAGTGATTGGAACCTTGATGCTTATTATGCCGAAAAAGATAACTTTGACAAAACCACAAAAGACTTAGCTTTAAAAAATGCCGCAAGTGGCGTACGTATCAATGCTGTCGCGGCAGGTCTAGTTACAACAGATACTAGCTCTAACCCTTTCCTCAGCCATTGTCCGTTAGGAAGAACGGCCACGCCTAATGATGTTACCAATGCCATTGTATTTTTGGCGAGTAATGATGCTGCGATGATAACGGGAGTTAATTTGCCTATCGACGGTGGTATCAGTGCCTTAAATACATAATCACCAATAAAAAATCTTCTACTAATCAAAACTTATTCGGCATGGCATTAGCAGCCTAGCACAAGAATAATCAGAGAGAAGAGCCTCATCTAATCGGTACTATTATTGATATCCTGTAGCGGCTTTGACAGACGCTCAGGATGACGAGGTATCACACCACGATACTGTTCATATATCTTTGGCAAGTCGATATCGATATCACCTGTAGGATATACCAACGCCAAAAAACGCACCTCTTTAGTATTATAATCAAGCGCTACTGGCAAGATAGGTACATTAGCCCCTACGGCTAAGTAATAAAAGCCCGTTTTCCAGCTTTGGGTATAATCGCGCGTGCCTTCAGGCGACAAACCTAAAAATAGCGGCTCGCCGCTTTTGAACTTATCAATACTGGCTTGCAATACTGAACCTTTGACACTGCGGTTAATAGGAATAATCCCTGTCCAAGTCAATAGTTGCTTAAGTACAGGTACTTTGAATAGCGTATGCTTACCCATAATACTGATCTTTATATCCAGCGCAAATAGGCTAGGCAACGCATAAACACCGTCAACATTAGAAGTATGCGGCAGGGCTAAGACAACGGCTTGCGAGATATTAGGTATCTCACCAACCGTACGCCACCCTGCTACCTTCATTAGCCATGATGATATTGGCGGTACAATAGTGCCATTACGCTTAGGCACAAGGTTACCTAAGTCCTTTCTACGTAACTTAGGTAATATTTTAGAGCGAGTCGCTTGAGAACGGGCGGTAGGTTTAGAGAACATAGCAGCACTATAAAAAAAGAATTAATTCATCATAACATTTACACCTGTTCACTGAATTAATATTTGCCATAATTAGCAAAATATTTAACAGTATTTAAGGATGAAATTTGATCAGCGCTGCTATAGTAGATTGAGTTTTAAAACGCATAGCTTATAAAGCGATATCTGCCAAGTTACCTTTATGCTCAAGCCATGTCTTGCGATCGGCAGAGCGTTTTTTGGCTAAGAGCATATCCATTACGCTATTGGTCAATACCATATCATCCATATCGAGCTGTACCAATCGACGCGTATCGCGATTCATTGTGGTCTCACGCAATTGTTCAGCGCTCATCTCACCCAAGCCTTTAAAGCGAGTAATCTGCGCTTTTTTATTGCCAGGCACATTGGCTAATATATGCTCAAGCTCGCTTTCATCCAACGCGTAATGCACCTCACGACCAACATCAACTCGATACAGTGGCGGCATCGCGACAAACAAATGCCCTGCATCAACTAACGCAGGAAAATGCTTCACAAACAATGCGCAAATCAGCGTGGCAATGTGTAAACCATCAGAGTCGGCATCGGCAAGAATACAAACCTTGTCATAACGTAACTCAGACAAATCATCCGAGGCAGGATCAACCCCGATAGCGATAGCAATATCATGGATTTCTTGGCTTGATAGCACCGTATCTGAGGACACCTCCCACGTATTGAGAATCTTGCCACGCAAGGGTAATATCGCCTGATAATGACGGTCACGCGCTTGCTTAGCTGAGCCACCAGCAGAGTCACCCTCTACCAAGAACAGCTCAGCGCCATCACGCAAGTCACCACGACAATCCGCCAGCTTACCGGGTAATGCTGGGCCTTGGGTGATCTTCTTGCGAGCGACCTTTTTGGCAGACTTTAGGCGGCGACCTGCTTTGTTAATTGCCAACTCTGCAATTTGCGCACCTATATCCGCATGTTTATTCAGCCATAAGCTAAAGGCATCTTTAGCTAAAGTTTGCACCGCGCCAGCCGCTTCCCGACTCGATAAACGCTCTTTGGTCTGACCCGAAAATTGCGGCTCAGAGAACTTGAGCGATAAGATGTAATTGACCCCATCCCATACATCTTCTACAGTCAGCTTAACACTGCGTGGCAATAAGTTATGAATATCACAAAACTCGCGTAACGCCTCTAAGATACCAGTACGCAAGCCATTGACATGCGTACCGCCTTGAGCCGTAGGAATGAGGTTGACATAGCTCTCTTGCACAGGTGTACCGCCTTCAGGCAACCAAGATAGCGCAAAAGTAATCCCAGCGCGCTCGCCATTGATGGCTTCATGATCATAATAAAAAGGCACATCAGGTAGCGTCTCTAAACCATCTAGTTGCTCTGCTAAATATTCAACTACACCATCAGTAAACTGCCAAACAATCTTTTCATTATTGATATCATCAACGAATTCAATCGTCAGACCAGCGGCTAATACGGCTTTGGCCTTGAGATTATGTTTGAGCTGCTTGATGTTAAATTTAGGTGTATCGAAGAAGCTACCATCCGCCCAAAAGCGCACTTTAGTACCACGCTTGCGTTTATTAGGACTGACTGATTCTACTAAACCAGTAACTGGTGCACCATTCTCTAGCGCCATATCATACTGGATAGCATCACGCCATACGGTGACTTCTAAGCGTGTCGACAAAGCATTGACCACTGAGATACCCACGCCATGCAAGCCACCTGATACTTGATAATTAGAAGTCGAAAACTTACCACCCGCATGTAAACGGGTTAATATAATTTCAATTCCTGTTTGCTTAAACTCAGGATGGATATCGGTTGGCATACCACGACCATCGTCTTCTACCGATAGCGAGCCGTCCTCATAGAGCTGTACTTTGATCGTTTTAGCATAGCCTGCTAAGGCTTCATCGACTGAGTTATCGATCACTTCTTGCGCCAAATGGTTCGGGCGTGTAGTGTCGGTATACATACCTGGGCGGCGACGTACAGGCTCTAGTCCTTCTAAAACTTCTAACGATTGCGCAGTATATTGACTCACAAATGCTATCCTTAATTTTTATAAACTACTAATTCTATTACTCTATTATAGCTAAAAATGGGGCTGTCAGCACTGATAGTCAATAGCTTGCGTCATATAATGTCGTCTGTTAAATGAACAGCACGCACTATAGCTGTTTTAAAATTTTCAGCACTCGCGGTAAATGTTCAGCAAAATCACTAAAGCGATGATCACCACCTGCTTGTATGGTTACAGTAGCGCCTTGCTGACGATAAAACGCAGCGGATAAGTTAGCATCGAGTAATTCATCGCCTTTCTTAATCATGACTTCAACGTCACTTGGGTTTTCGACGGTTGATAATGTGTGACGCGTAAACCATTGTAAGTCAGCTTTAGTCAATGCCCAGCCACCATCAGTAGTATGCAGTACCTTGTTTTGGTTGCTGTCCGTCTTTGGAGCATCTGCTGCGCTTTTATCAGCATCAAAGCGCTGTAGGGTGATATGTGGTTGGGTGCTAGGGTTAATCAGTAGCGCAGGACAGCCTGTTTGATTACTAACTAAGGTCGCAAAGTAACCGCCTAATGAGCTGCCGACTAACACGACCTTAGAGCCTCTACCCAATTCCTCTACTAGATGGACTAGCTTATCGAATACTGCTTGTGGCGGTTGGTTTAGATCAGGACGATGTACGCTGATATCGGGGTGATGCTGTTGGCAATATTCGTCTAATAATAGACCTTTAGTAGAATTAGCATCGCTATCTAAGCCATGAATATAGATAAGGTTCATGTATGATCTCGCTTATTAGGGTTATTATATTTTTATAAAAACAAAGTCGATGCTAAAGAGAATAGCACGTAGGCTTTAAGCTTAATAATAACAATACGGCACACTGATAGTCTTAAGCGGCACAATGGCGCTGATAATTTGGCTATTTTTGCATAAGTGAACTTTTTATAAAACTAAAGTATTATGTATCTAGAGACAGCAGAATGAGCGTGGTATCGCCATGACCCAACAAATCGAACTATTTGATATCGCAAACCCTTGTGTTAGCGTCTGCACGAGCAATAAAAAGGGCTATTGCTTTGGCTGTCTGCGCAGTCGCACCGAGCGTCAGCTATGGCTAAGCATGACTAATGAGCAGCGTCGTGAAGTACTGAGATTAATAGCAGGGCGCAAGCAGCGTATTGAGCAGATGAGATTGCTTAAAGGGCAGCAATTAGGGTTTGATTTTGAGGAAGTGGTTGAGGTTGGAGAGTTGTTTTGAAATGTTTTAAACTAATGAATAGAATCTCGCTGAATATTATTATCAATAATTAAATTTACAATTTATATTACAAAATATTGGGAGCCTTGTCAGTCATCGTATACTATCAAATTATTTTTAGATAAGTCAGAGACTACCTCAGTATATTCAAATGTGAACCAAGAGCTATGTGACTCAAATGTGACTTCGACAGGTGCTTCAGCATTGTCATAAGTAAACTCTCCAATTTCGTGCTCAAAAATGGCATCAAAATTTTCTTCAAAACAGTTACCCCAACAATTCTGATCTTCCATATCGAATAAATATACATTTGGATGATGGTTTAAAGCATCTAAATCCCAACTCTCCAAGATAGGATGATTTTTTTTGACCCAATTAAGGAACTTTTCTGTGCCGTAAACTGTAATAGCGCTTCTGTTTATGTATTTCATTTTTTATTAATACCTTAATAAGATTTGAAATTTATTTTTTCACAGAGTAGTACTTGGACATATGTAGAACAGTCGTAAGATTATAAATAAGAAATTAACGGCTTATTAAGGCATACCCCAAAAACCATTCTCAATTGGTGAATTTTCTAAAGCAAACTCTACGTCTATTCTCTTTAAAAAGCATATATGTTCTGAAATATCAGCTTCTAATACACGCCTGAGTAGAACTAAATAATTTCCACTTTCTAGATGTCTTTTTAGTTCAACCATATTTTCAAACTCAAGAAAATATTTTCTAAACTCTCTTACTTCTGTAGCTTTCAAACTTCTATCTATTTTAAAAACCACGTTTTTAAGCCGATAATTCGCAATAAGGCTTTGCTTACCCCTGTCCCCATCATCGAACTCAATCTCATAAATGTGCCCAAATTTAAGAGGGGCAAATGAACATCCCGTATTTGCAACTATACCTAGTATGCGAACCTTTACCAAGTATGTAATTTCGGACCCACAGAGACCAGCAATTGTCAATGGTAACCGTTGTACTAAAGTTTCTAACTGATCACCATGAACTAATATACCTGGCTTTATAAGCTCACCTATATTTTTTTTGTCTCTACTCTCGTAAATTATAGACATACTATGAGAAATCTCAGCTATACCTTCAACCTCGATCTCAGTTCCTAAGACGGTTTCCCAATTATCTACAGCTTCCGCTACTCTCATGACTGTAAGTACCTAGTAATCTATTATCTTTCAATATTAGCATCAAAACCAAATTCTAACCAAAGAAAAGCCCCCAACGAATTAACGTTGGGGGCAAGTCTAGGAATAGAGAGCTGACGATGACCTACTCTCACATGGCCGGAGCCACACTACCATTGGCGCTAAGACGTTTCACTTCTGAGTTCGAGAAGGGATCAGGTGGTTCCGTCTTGCTATTGTCGTCAGCAAAGGGGGTTAGATATGAGTCTGTTTGTTTTACTTATTGACTAAGTATCACTATCCTAACTGAACCAAGGATAAGGTGATATCGATATAATGCTTTATATACAAAACCACTTGGGTGTTGTATGGTCAAGCCAAACGAGCAATTAGTACAGGTTAGCTACATGCATCGCTGCACTTCCACACCCTGCCTATCAACGTCGTAGTCTTCAACGGCTCTTTAGGGAAATCTTATCTTGAGGTGGGCTTCCCGCTTAGATGCTTTCAGCGGTTATCCCATCCGAACGTAGCTACCGGGCAATGCCATTGGCATGACAACCCGAACACCAGTGGTTCGTCCACTCTGGTCCTCTCGTACTAGGAGCAGCTCCTCTCAAATTTCCAACGCCCACGGTAGATAGGGACCGAACTGTCTCACGACGTTCTAAACCCAGCTCGCGTACCTCTTTAAATGGCGAACAGCCATACCCTTAGGACCTGCTTCAGCCCTAGGATGAGATGAGCCGACATCGAGGTGCCAAACACCGCCGTCGATATGAACTCTTGGGCGGTATCAGCCTGTTATCCCCAGAGTACCTTTTATCCGTTGAGCGATGGCCCTTCCATACAGAACCACCGGATCACTAAGACCTACTTTCGTACCTGCTCGACTTGTGGGTCTCGCAGTTAAGCGCGCTTTTGCCTTTATACTCTACGACCGATTTCCGACCGGTCTGAGCGCACCTTCGTACTCCTCCGTTACTCTTTAGGAGGAGACCGCCCCAGTCAAACTACCCACCATACATTGTCCTCGGTACTGTTATACCTGAGTTAGAACCCCAACATGACCAGGGTGGTATTTCAAGATTGGCTCCACCAACACTAGCGTGCTGGCTTCAAAGCCTCCCACCTATCCTGCACAAGTCAGGTCAAAGTTCAATGTAAAGCTGTAGTAAAGGTTCACGGGGTCTTTCCGTCTAGCCGCGGGTACACAGCATCTTCACTGCGATTTCGATTTCACTGAGTCTCTGCTGGAGACAGCGCTGCCATCATTATGCCATTCGTGCAGGTCGGAACTTACCCGACAAGGAATTTCGCTACCTTAGGACCGTTATAGTTACGGCCGCCGTTTACTGGGGCTTCGATCAAGAGCTTCGCTTACGCTAACCCCATCAATTAACCTTCCAGCACCGGGCAGGCATCACACCCTATACGTCCACTTTCGTGTTTGCAGAGTGCTGTGTTTTTAATAAACAGTTGCAGCAGCCTGGTATCTGCGACTGCCAACAGCTCAAGGAGCGTGTCCTATCACCATCAGCAGCGTACCTTCTCCCGAAGTTACGGTACCATTTTGCCTAGTTCCTTCAGCAGAGTTCTCTCAAGCGCCTTGGTATTCTCTACCTGATCACCTGTGTCGGTTTAGGGTACGATTCGTTTATAACTATTGCTTAGAAGCTTTTCCTGGAAGCATGGTATTTGCCACTTCACTGTACAAGTACAGCTTGCTATCAGATCTCAGCCTTGTTGTAGCCCGGATTTACCTAAGCCACAAGCCTACATCCTTTCACCTGGACAACCAACGCCAGGCTGACATAACCTTCTCCGTCCCTCCATCGCATTATAAACAAGTATCGGAATATTAACCGATTTCCCATCGACTACGCCTTTCGGCCTCGCCTTAGGGGTCGACTCACCCAGCCCCGATTAACGTTGGACTGGAACCCTTGATCTTCCGGCGTGCGAGCTTTTCACTCGCATTATCGTTACTCACGTCAGCATTCGCTCTTGTGATACCTCCAGCATGCCTTACGACACACCTTCACAGGCTTACACAACGCTCCCCTACCACTTGAAAACAAATTCAAATCCGCAGCTTCGGCTCCTAGTTTGAGCCCCGTTACATCTTCCGCGCGGGCCGACTCGACTAGTGAGCTATTACGCTTTCTTTAAAGGATGGCTGCTTCTAAGCCAACCTCCTAGCTGTCTATGCCTTCCCACCTCGTTTCCCACTTAACTAGGAATTTGGGGCCTTAGCTGGCGGTCTGGGTTGTTTCCCTCTCCACAATGGACGTTAGCACCCACTGTGTGTCTCCCGGATATCACTCATCGGTATTCGGAGTTTGCATCGGTTTGGTAAGTCGGTATGACCCCCTAGCCGAAACAGTGCTCTACCCCCAATGGTGTTCGTCCGAGGCGCTACCTAAATAGCTTTCGGGGAGAACCAGCTATCACCGAGTTTGATTAGCCTTTCACCCCTATCCACAAGTCATCCCCTGGCTTTTCAACGACAGTGGGTTCGGTCCTCCGGTGTCTGTTACGACACTTTCAACCTGCTCATGGATAGATCACTCGGTTTCGGGTCTATGCCCTGCAACTAATTCGCCCTATTAAGACTCGGTTTCCCTACGGCTCCCCTAAATGGTTAACCTCGCTACAGAACATAAGTCGCTGACCCATTATACAAAAGGTACGCAGTCACTCCAATAAATTGAAGCTCCTACTGCTTGTACGCACACGGTTTCAGGTTCTATTTCACTCCCCTCACAGGGGTTCTTTTCGCCTTTCCCTCACGGTACTGGTTCACTATCGGTCAGTCAGGAGTATTTAGCCTTGGAGGATGGTCCCCCCATCTTCAAACAGGATTTCTCGTGTCCCGCTCTACTTAATATGTCATCTCTAGAATTTAAAATACAGGACTATCACCTACTACGGTCAGCTTTCCCACGCTGTTCTTCTATTCTAGAAACAATCGGCTTCTCCCCGTTCGCTCGCCGCTACTTGGGGAATCTCATTTGATGTCTTTTCCTAAGGGTACTGAGATGTTTCACTTCCCCTCGTTCGCTTCCCATACAAGTATGGAATACCTATCTTATGATAGGTGGGTTTCCCCATTCAGAAATCTCCGGATCACAGGATATTGCCGCCTCCCCGAAGCTTATCGCAGGCTGTCACGTCTTTCATCGCCTCTGACTGCCAAGGCATCCACCATGTGCGCTTAATTACTTGACCATACAACCCCAAAGGGTCTTTGTCAGCAATTATAACGATATCACCTAATTTATACGCTTGATTCAGTTCTCTTTACTTTTTTAATAACCCACCCCTGGGATAACAACTGATGTCGTTAAGAGGTGAGTTATTAAGGTTAGAAAGAAACGTGTGAACACGCTCTTTCTAACCCAGACTCATATCTATGTTTTTAAATAGTTCCTACGCTCTCGTCGAGTCGTAAGCTCTGTATAAAACAGAAAGAAATAATCAATCTTACCCTCAGGTAAAGTGAATCATTTGTTTCTATTTATACTCATTGTCTATATTAGCATTTATTAATGTATGGTGGAGCCAAACGGAGTCGAACCGTTGACCTCCTGCGTGCAAGGCAGGCGCTCTACCAACTGAGCTATGGCCCCGTAATAAAATGGTAGGCCTGGGCAGACTTGAACTGCCGACCCCCGCGTTATCAACACGGTGCTCTAACCAGCTGAGCTACAGGCCTGTAAGAGGCATATACCTCATGCTAATATTTAAGCTAACTAAAGAACAACTTGTTGTGAATTCTTGCCAAGTGGATGCGTCTATAAGGAGGTGATCCAGCCGCAGGTTCCCCTACGGCTACCTTGTTACGACTTCACCCCAGTCATCAACCACACCGTGGTGAGCGCCTCCCCTAAGGTTAGGCTACCCACTTCTGGTGCAATCAACTCCCATGGTGTGACGGGCGGTGTGTACAAGGCCCGGGAACGTATTCACCGCGGCATTCTGATCCGCGATTACTAGCGATTCCTACTTCATGGAGTCGAGTTGCAGACTCCAATCTGGACTACGATAGGCTTTTTGAGATTCGCATCACATCGCTGTGTAGCTGCCCTCTGTACCTACCATTGTAGCACGTGTGTAGCCCTGGTCGTAAGGGCCATGATGACTTGACGTCGTCCCCGCCTTCCTCCAGTTTGTCACTGGCAGTATCCTTAGAGTTCCCGGCTTAACCCGCTGGTAACTAAGGACAAGGGTTGCGCTCGTTGCGGGACTTAACCCAACATCTCACGACACGAGCTGACGACAGCCATGCAGCACCTGTATTCTAATTCCCGAAGGCACTCCCGCATCTCTGCAGGATTCTAGATATGTCAAGACCAGGTAAGGTTCTTCGCGTTGCATCGAATTAAACCACATGCTCCACCGCTTGTGCGGGCCCCCGTCAATTCATTTGAGTTTTAACCTTGCGGCCGTACTCCCCAGGCGGTCTACTTATTGCGTTAGCTGCGTCACTAAGTCCTCAAGGGACCCAACGACTAGTAGACATCGTTTACGGCGTGGACTACCAGGGTATCTAATCCTGTTTGCTACCCACGCTTTCGAGCCTCAGTGTCAGTATTATGCCAGAAGGCTGCCTTCGCCATCGGTATTCCTCCAGATCTCTACGCATTTCACCGCTACACCTGGAATTCTACCTTCCTCTCACATACTCTAGCACGACAGTTTCAGATGCAGTTCCCAGGTTGAGCCCGGGGATTTCACATCTGACTTATCGAGCCACCTACGCTCCCTTTACGCCCAGTAATTCCGATTAACGCTTGCACCCTCTGTATTACCGCGGCTGCTGGCACAGAGTTAGCCGGTGCTTATTCTGCAGCTAATGTCATCGCATATGGGTATTAACCATATGGTCTTCTTCACTGCTTAAAGTGCTTTACAACCAAAAGGCCTTCTTCACACACGCGGCATGGCTGGATCAGGGTTGCCCCCATTGTCCAATATTCCCCACTGCTGCCTCCCGTAGGAGTCCGGGCCGTGTCTCAGTCCCGGTGTGGCTGATCATCCTCTCAGACCAGCTACAGATCGTCGCCATGGTAGGCCTTTACCCCACCATCTAGCTAATCCGACTTAGGCTCATCTAATAGCGAGAGCAGTAAACTGCCCCCTTTCTCCCGTAGGTCGTATGCGGTATTAATACGAGTTTCCCCGTGCTATCCCCCACTACTAGGTAGATTCCTAAGTATTACTCACCCGTCCGCCGCTCGACGCCTACTAGCAAGCTAGTATCGTTTCCGCTCGACTTGCATGTGTTAAGCCTGCCGCCAGCGTTCAATCTGAGCCATGATCAAACTCTTCAGTTTAATCTTGCTATGTAACCCTTTAAAGAGGTCACTAAACTTGGCTCATCTATTCTGGCAAAATCGCTAAAAATTATGTTCGTAATGAATTAACTTTGAGTTTTTCTGCTGTCTTAGATGATAAATTTTTATAGTTAGAATCAACTTCGAAAAGAAGTCTCAACCAACTTTATTTATGCATCCTGACTCAGCAAAAATCCACACAAGTTGTTCTTTAGTTAAGCTTTTAAATAGTAACCACTTCTGTCGTCCAGTAAGTAGTTTGTATCAGTATTCTTATCTAGCTATTCGGCTCTAAACCATATGGCTTATGCTGTTTAGCGAGCTGACTATCATAACACAATGCGCTAGTCTGTCAAGCTTTTATTTTAATTCTTTAAAATTTGTTTCATCCGATTTGCTGTCATTATCACTAATATCTCTTAGTGTTTAACTTCTAGCTCGTCTTGATGAGGTGCGTATTATAGACGCTTTAATTATGTTGTCAAGGGTTTATTTTATTTAGTTTGAATGTTTTTATCATGCTACCTAGGTAGTTGGTTTTAACATTCAATCTATCGGCTGATTGGTTAATAGCTTCGCTATTAATAGTAAGTGGTAAACCACTTTCCCAATCCGCCTTCCCTTCCGACTGGGTGGCATTATACGCAGTTCTGAATGAGGGTCAAGCGGTTTTGGTGAGATTGTTTAAGTTATTTTCAGTTAATGAGATACTTCTACTCTTATCAAGGGCTTAGCTTTAAGTTTTATTTCCTATTACATGTGCTTTTAGCTGTGGCTGCTTTATAACTGCTTTATTGATCACTTCCTTTACTCTAGTTATCAGCCAATTTGCCTCTATATATAGTAAAGTTGATTTTTTGATCAATGTACTGTTTATACACTATAGCTAATCTTGCTTTCATTCTTATAGGATAACGTTCTATATAGAAGAGCTCTTATAATAGAAGAACTTTATCAACAAATAGCGATGAAGTAGATATAACTTTACCACTGGCTTCGATAGATTCGATGTCCTAGTACTATCTATAAGCTATATATAAGATAGCAGGCTACAGAGAAAACTAGTTATAAGTAAATAGCAAGAATAGCTACTAAAAATCGTTTATAATAGCGCCAACTCTATAATATTGATACTTTGGCTGGCATTTGTGTCGGTTTTTCTGCTTTAATAAATAGTTGTCTACATTAGATAACGTATAAATAATATTGGATTGAAGACTATGGTAGCGATCACTTTACCCGATGGTAGCGTAAAACAGTTTGACGGTCACACTACAGTGATGCAAGTGGCCGAAAGTATTGGGCCAGGACTCGCGAAGGCTACGATAGCTGGCCGCGTTGATGGACATCTAGTAGATGCCAGCGATCCTATAGTAGCCGACGCCAAAGTCGAAATCGTTACCGCAAAAGATGATGATGGTGTCGACATTATCCGTCACTCTTGCGCTCACTTATTAGGTCATGCGGTCAAGCAGCTCTATCCTGAGGTAAAAATGGTTATCGGCCCCGTCATTGACGATGGTTTTTATTATGATATTTTTAGCGAGACGCCCTTCACGCCTGAGCATATGGAAGCAATCGAAAAGCGTATGATGGCGCTTATTAAGCAAGACTATGATGTCATCAAGAAGATAACCCCACGTGATGAAGTCATTAAAATATTTGAAGAGCGTGGCGAAGATTATAAGCTTAAGCTGATTAATGATATGCCAGGCGAAGATGCCTTTGGTCTCTATCATCATCAAGAATATGTCGATATGTGCCGTGGCCCGCACGTGCCTAACACTCGATTCTTAAAAGTATTTAAGCTCACTAAGATGTCAGGCGCTTATTGGCGCGGCGATGCGAAGAACGAACAATTACAACGTATCTATGGCACAGCTTGGGCAGACAAAAAGCAGCTAAAAGCTTATATTCAACGTATTGAAGAAGCAGAGAAGCGTGATCATCGTAAAATTGGTAAAGCCTTAAACTTGTTTCATATGCAAGAGCAAGCGCCAGGTATGGTGTTTTGGCATCCAAATGGCTGGACAATTTATCAAGTACTTGAGCAATATATGCGTAAAGTACAAAATGATAATGGCTATGAAGAGATCAAAACACCGCAAATCGTTGATCGTAGTCTGTGGGAGCGCTCAGGTCACTGGGGCAACTATGCGACCAATATGTTCACTACCTCTAGTGAAAGCCGTGATTACGCGGTAAAGCCGATGAACTGCCCTTGTCACGTGCAAGTATTCAATCAAGGTCTAAAATCTTATCGCGACTTGCCGCTACGTATGGCGGAGTTTGGCTCTTGTCATCGCAATGAACCATCAGGCTCACTACATGGTTTGATGCGGGTACGTGGTTTCACTCAAGATGACGCGCATATCTTCTGTACGCAAGCGCAGATTCAGGCGGAGGTGGCAGACTTTATTAAGCTGACTTTAGCTGTTTATGAAGACTTTGGCTTTAAAGATATCATTATGAAACTCTCTACTCGCCCTGAAAAGCGCGTAGGTAGTGATGAATCTTGGGACTTTGCAGAAAAAGCGCTAGCTGATGCGCTCGATAGCTCAGGTCTCAATTGGGATTATTTGCCAGGCGAAGGCGCTTTTTATGGTCCTAAGATTGAATTTAGTCTCAAAGACTCTTTAGGACGTGTTTGGCAGTGCGGTACTATTCAGGTCGATCCTAATATGACTGAACGTCTTGACGCTGAATTCGTTAATGAGCAAAACGAACGTGAAGTGCCTATTATGCTACACCGTGCTATCTTAGGTTCATTCGAGCGTTTCATTGGTATACTCATCGAAAACTATGCTGGTTGGATGCCTGTTTGGCTTGCTCCGCAACAAGTAGTTGTCATGAATATTACTGATAAACAGGCCGAAGCTTGCGAAAACGTGGTAAAAGAGCTGAAAAATGCAGGTCTGCGTGCTAATAGTGACTTGCGTAACGAAAAAATTGGATTTAAGATACGAGAGAAAACATTAGAACGTATTCCCTATATGTTAGTATTAGGGGATAAAGAAGTAGAATCAGGCAAGGTCAACGTCCGAACTCGCGAAGGTGAGAATTTAGGCGTGATGAGTGTCTCAGAGTTTATTACCTTAGTAAATGTAGCTGTCAGCGAAAAAGGCCGACAGACCCCAAAAATAGATCAGGAGTAATACCTATTAAACAGTCGAATCGTTTAAACATTAATGAAGATATCAGCGTCAAAGAAGTCCGTTTAGTAAAAGAAGACGGCGAGCAAATGGGCGTAGTCGATATCGAAACCGCGATGAAAGCGGCACGCGAAGACAATTTAGATTTGGTCGAGCTGGTGCCCGATGCCAAACCGCCCGTGTGCAAGATCATGGATTATAAACACTATCTGTATGATCAAAAGCAAAAGGCGAAAGAGGCTAAAAAGAACCAAAAGCAAACTCAGCTCAAAGAGATGAAATTGCGTCCTAGTACTGAAGAGGCCGATTATCAGGTAAAACTGAAAAAAATCGTTAGCTTCTTGGAAGATCAGGATAAGGTTAAGATTAGTATTCGCTTTCGTGGTCGTGAGATGGCGCATCAAGAGATCGGTCGTAAGCAGCTTGATCGTATTATCGAAGACACTGCTGAAATCTCAAATGTTGAGCAATATCCTAAGATGGAAGGTCGTCAGATGGGTATGCTATTAGGGCCTACTAAGAAAAGATAAATGCTTGCCCTAATCTTAGGGTTAGTATTTAGTATTATTTTTTGACCATCAATATGCGTACGTGTATTGATGGTTTTTTACTATTGCGCCGAGCAAAACATGTTGCAGCACGTATAAACGAGTTTACAAAATCAGCCTTCTAACCTTGATAATTACAAGGTAATCTAAAGCAGAATATATCATCTAATTGTAAACAAACCCCAATATAATAATAAAGCTTATAGTAGACCTTCTGAAATTAATCCCCTCTATTAAAGGAATATCCATGCAAGAATTGACCCCACCTGAAAATGCAGCCGCGCCTAGTATTTCGTTAACCCCGCCTGCTGCTGTTAAAGAAGTACAAAAGAGCGAAGCGGATCAGATGGTCAAGCTGGATGAAAGCCAAATCCCAGAGCTCGATGCTAAAGTCGATGCCTTTGTCGATCATGTTCTAAATAATTCAGTACATAGTCCTGAATTTCAGCAAAATGTTCAATCTATCCACAACTTAGGCTCAAAAGAGATTCGAGAGTCCGCGCAAGTCTCTAACCGTATGCTTGAGCTACCCGCTAAAAGCCTGAACGACAGCTTGTTTGATAACTCCCCTATTGCTAAGTCATTGACAGATTTGCGCGGTATTGTAGAGGATTTAGATCCTAGCAAAAAGCAGTTAACTAGCTCGCGTAAGCTATTCGGCATCATTCCTTTTGGTAATAAAGTACAAGATTACTTTCGTCAATATGAATCCGCACAGTCGCATATCAATGCGGTGGTGACCAGTCTATATAATGGTAAGGATGAGCTGCTCAAAGACAATGCTATGATTGAGCAAGAAAAAGTCAATATGTGGGAGCTCATGCAGTCGATTCGCCAGTACGTCTATGTCGGAAAGAAAATCGATGAACAACTCGAGCAAAAGGTCTATGCTATTGAAGCGAGCGACCCTGAAAAGGCTCGTATTATAAAAGAAGAGATGCTGTTCTATGTGCGTCAAAAAAATACCGACTTTTTGACTCAGTTGGCTGTCAACGTTCAAGGCTATTTAGCCTTAGATACTATTCGCCGTAATAATATGGAGCTGATAAAGGGGGTCGATCGCGCCACAACAACGACCGTTTCAGCGCTACGTACTGCGGTTATTGTTGCGCAAGCGATGACCAATCAAAAGCTAGTATTAGATCAGATTACTGCTTTGAACAAAACCACTAGCAGCTTAATTGAATCAACCTCAGCGATGCTCAAACGTCAGTCTGGCGAAATTCATGAGCAGGCGACCAGTAGTACTATTGAGCTCGATAAACTGCAAAACGCTTTTAATAATGTCTATGACACAATGGATATGATCAGTAATTATAAGATTGAGGCGCTTGAGAACATGAAGCAGACGGTCAATACTTTGACAACTGAAGTCGACAAAGCTCAAAAGTATTTGGATAAATCGAATCAAACAACAGTGCTTGAGGTTACAAAAGAGCTGGATAGTAAAAAGATAACGAATAAATCAGACGGTCTTGATATCGATATCTAAAGACCGCATTTACTTAGTAATAATAGGCTATCGATGACATGTGGACAATTGACATAAGCTATTAAGCGAATGTTCGTGTTAAGATAGCCATACTAACATTTTTAGAGCTAGCAAGTTTAGAGCTAACAATTTCAGAGCTAATAAGCTTAAAACCAATAATCCTAAAAACAGATACGGTACTTTATGAGTTGGAATGATCCAAACGCCTCAAGTGAGGCACAAAGATATGTTAACCCCATCCCTAGTCGCGAGCTAATCATTGGCACGATCAATGAGCTGGGTGAAACCACGCACCAAAAATTGGCAAAAGCCTTTAATATTGATGATGAAGATCAAATTGAAGCCCTAGCCAATCGACTAAAAGCTATGGTGCGCGATGGACAAATTACCCGTGAAGGACGCCCTTCGCGCTTTCGTACGGTAACCAAACACGATGTTGTCACAGGAACCGTCTCAGCTCATGCTAAAGGCTTCGGTTTTGTACTGCTAAGTGATATGCCTGATTTGTTTTTGCACGAAAAGCAAATGCGCTGGGTATTCAATGGCGATACCGTTGAAGCGGTAGGCACTTCTACAGACAATCGTGGTCGCACAGAAGGTCGTATCGTTGATGTCGTTGAGCGCCAACAAAACCAATTCATTGGTACCTTGGCTAAAGATGAAGACGGCTATTGCGTTGAGCTGGGTAGCCCAAACAACCATCAGCCGATTACCGTTACTGATGACAACGTAAAAGCCATGGATGTAAAGCTTGGTTATCCTGTCAAAGTAGATGTGATTGATTGGCCAAACCAGCACGAATTTGCGACGGGTAAGATTACTGAAGTGCTCAGCGATGATAATGATCGTGAGTTAATTATTGAGACCACTTTACTGAACTACGATATTCCTTTTGAGTTTAGCGCAGCGACGCTTAAACAAGCCAATGACTATAAAGAGCCGACCGAAAAAGATATAAAAGGTCGTACTGATCTGCGTAATATACCCCTGGTCACTATCGATGGGGAAGATGCCCGTGATTTTGATGATGCGGTGTTTGCAGAGAAGCGCTCTGGTGGTAACTATCGAGTGCTTGTGGCTATTGCTGATGTCAGCAATTATGTCACACCGAACTCGCCACTAGACAAAGAGGCTTATGAGCGCGGTACTTCGGTATATTTCCCACATCGCGTTATACCGATGTTGCCAGAGGTGTTATCGAACGGTCTATGCTCACTAAATCCTAACGTCGACCGCTTGTGTATGGTCGCTGATATTAAAGTGTCGCGCGCGGGTAAAGTGACAGGCTATGAGTTTTATCCTGCGGTTATGAACTCACAAGCGCGCTTAACTTATAACCAAGTCAATGACTATTTTAATGATCCAAAAGACGCTAGTATTCCTAAGTCTTTAACGGGCAATGCAGAGGTCAAAAAGTCTGTTGATACGCTGCATCAGCTTTATGACTTGCTGGTGAAAAAACGTGAAGAGCGCCATGCGATGGAGTTTGAAACGGTTGAAACTTATATTAAATTTAACGAGACTGGTGGTATCGCAGCTATCGTGCCGCGTACACGAGGGGATGCGCATAAGCTGATCGAAGAGTGTATGCTGCTGGCTAATACTTGTGCGGCGAATTTTGCGCTAAAACATGAGTTGCCTGTGTTATATCGTAACCATGATAAGCCCGATGGCGAAAAGTCCATGCGTATTCATGAGTACGCCAAGAACTTTGGCCTGTCCTTCCCAGAGGAGAGCCCAACACAAGCAGACTATCAGCGCATTATTGAAGCCACTAAAGAGCGTCCTGATGCTATCAGTATCCATAGTATGCTATTGCGCTCGATGATGCAGGCCAACTATGCCCCTGATAATATCGGTCATTTTGGCTTAGCTTACGATGAATACAGTCACTTTACTTCACCGATTCGCCGTTATCCTGATCTGATGCTCCATCGGGCAATAAAAGCCAAAGTGACGAATAGTCAACAGCCTGTTATGGACTTTTCACTCGATGGTGCTGGCACGCAAACCTCAGATACTGAGCGCCGTGCTGAAAAAGCATCACGCTATGTTGAGTCATGGCTCAAATGCCATTACATGAAAGATCATGTCGGTGAAGACTTTGAAGGTGTGGTCACTAGTGTTACAAGCTTTGGCTTATTTGTGACTTTGACCGATCTGTATATCGATGGATTGGTACATATCTCTAATGTAGGCGATGATTACTTTGTCTATGATGAAAAGCAGCAGCAGCTTATCGGTAAAGATAAAGGCAACTTATTTGGCCTAGGTGACTCAGTACGAGTAAAAGTGGCTGGCGTCAATATGGATCTCTTGCAGATAGATTTTGATCTAAAAGAAAAACTCAAATCGAGTGAGATGAATCAAAGCAAAAAAGGTCCTGCTAAGAAAGCACCCGCTAAAAAGAATACTCGTAGTAAAAGTAAAAAAAGCTAGTTTACTAGATTTTCAAACAGCTCTCAAAACAATAAACAAAAAGGCTAACGTTATCGTTAGCCTTTTTTTTGCACAATTTTATCGTTTGTTAATTACAATAAAACCTCACTATTGAGCATTATCCATCTGCTCAAGACGCTGCTGTTCAACGTTTTGAGCTTGTTCAATTTGACTAATAGTATTATCAATAATCGCTTTAGGTTGCTTGCCTAATGGTTGTGCTGCAATATCCACTGATCCATCAGTGGTGTCATTTGCAATAGATGAGCTTATCTCAGTAACTGCTGCTACATCTTTATCCAACAGCGCAGCTCTATCCTTTTCGTGAAAGTAGTTATTAATCATGTTAAAGCCAAGCAACATAAAAATAGTGGCTAGAGTAAAAGCAATCAAGTGTTTTCTTTGCATAATTGCAACCTTAAGTTTGATGATTCATCTTGTACTATTCTTGTGGACTGTTTTTATTTAAAAGATCCGTCTCGCCTGTATTATCCGCAATCTCTTGTTCTACCTTTTCCTTTAGCTTCTGATCAGGACTAGCATCTAGTACTTCATCAGCCTCAGCCCCTTGCAAGATTTGCTTAGCACGGGCTTTTGCTTGTTGTTTTTCCAGATCGTCAGAATTTTTATTGTTAATGATATTAGCACCTGTCTGGTCAGGCATTATGGATTTAACCGTCAATTCGGGTAAAGCATTCTCGCCGCTATTACTTTGTAGGTGCTCAAGTGCTTTTTCAACTTTGCTATCGAAGCGTAATTTGTAAATAGGTTCAGGTAAGCTAAAGCCTGTGTTCTCTAAGGCGTGCTTGGTTTCACGAATAGCGATACTGCGTGCTTTTGGATAATCTGTCTGCGTCTGGTCAACCCAGACTTGAAACTCAAGGACAATATTTGAATCACCAACGTTAGTGATAATTGCGATTGGCTTAGGCTTGGCTAATACGAAGTCCAAAGTGCGTAGAGCATCTAAGCCCACTTTAATCGCGGCTAGTGGATCGTCATTAGCATCAACGCCTAGCTCAAAGGTAAATCTGCGCTCAGGGTTTTTGGTATAGTTTAATATAGTCGCTTTGAAAACTTCGGCATTAGGAATGCGCAGCTGGTTACCGTCTAAAGTCATCAAAATAGTAGCTCTTGACGTCAAACGCACGACAATGCCCTCCTTATCATTGATAACGATTTGATCACGAGCCCGAAACGGTTGGCGAATACTAAGCAGTAAGGAGGCTATATAATTCTCTATACTGTCTTTTACCGCAAAACCTACCGCAATACCGATAACCCCAGCACCACCAAGCAGCGTTCCAAGTAGAGTTTCTGCGCCAATCAAACTTAACGCTAATATTAAGCCAAAGATGATAAAAATGACTTTAACGGTTTGCGATAGCAGTTCAGCGACAAAAGGGTTGGGCGTAAGGCGCTGCCAGAACTTTTTACGATTGGATAGAAAGCTGCCAAACCAAGTCACTACTCCAAATATGACTAAGCCGACCAGTATCAGTGGCAAAGCTTTCATAAAGTTCTTAACTTGGTTTTTTAGGCCTTGATATACGGTATTGACGTTGTCCTGCACATCGAGCGTACGCTCAATCTTGTCTTCTACTGTAACCACATCGGTTAAGCGATTGGTTAGGTTAATCGCTTGTTGCGCTTTTTTCTCATTAGGGGTCTCTCCTGCAAGGGTAACCACACCTTGCGTCACGCTTGCGGTAACCGCTTGCAGACCGTCAATCTCAGAGAAGATACCGCTAATTCGAGCGCGTATATCATTATCTTTTTGCGGGGTTGGGGTGGTTTCTATCTGTGCATTATTAGTGCTCTCACCACTGATCACAGGTGGCGGCTTTACTGAGTCTACGGGAGCTACGCCTGCTTCACTGTTATCAGCTGCACCACTCTCAGGATCAGCTTCAGCCCCTTTATTGGAGCTCAACGCGCCTTCTGGTAGCCCTAAAGCTGTGGCCGTATCTGCTAATACTTTATCAGAGGTACTAGTAGACGCTTCTTCAGCAGCTAAAGCTGGCAAGCCAAAAGTCATGCTTAGTAGCAGTATTTGACTATAAACCAGCAATTGCTTAGCCAATGATAGGCGATTTGGAGAAGCTGCCATAGATATCCTTTGTCACCTAGTATTGAAGGCAATAAGACAGGTTAAACCCGATGCTTATTTACCGTCTAAGTAGTTCTGTGCTTCGCCCAAGTCTAGCGTACCCTCATAAATGGCACGACCAGTAATAATACCCTCGATACAATCACCAAAAGGCTTAAGCAACTCAATATCTTTTATATCAGTGACGCCGCCAGAGGCGATAACAGGTAGACCCCCTTCGCGGGCAAGATTGACCGTTTGTTCTACATTGACGCCTTGCATCATACCATCGCGGTTGATATCAGTATAAACAATGGAGGAGACGCCAACATCGGCAAAGCGCTTAGCCAATTCAGTGGCACGAGTATCCGTAACATTGGCCCAGCCGTGGGTCGCTACCATGCCATCTTTGGCATCAATACCTACGATAATGTGACCTGCAAACTCGCGACAAGCTTCAGCGACAAACTCAGGGTCTTCAACGGCTTTGGTACCGATAATGATGTAAGTTAGACCTGCGGTAATGTATTGCTCTATAGTGCGCATATTACGCACACCACCGCCAAGCTGAATAGGTAAATTAGGGAAAGCTTTGGCAATATCATGAACGACTTGTTTATGAACTGGCACGCCATCAAAAGCACCATTGAGATCTACTAAATGCAAACGACGAGCACCCTCATGCACCCAACGCGCTGCCATCGCAACTGGATCATCAGAGAACACGGTATCGTCCTCCATCCGTCCTTGTTTTAGACGAACACATTTGCCGTCTTTAAGATCAATAGCTGGGATTATTACTGGTACTGCTACTGGTACTGGTACTGCACACATAGAGCATTCCTTATAAAAGTCTTACATTTTTAGCAAAACAAGCAAAATTAAGAATATTGATTATCCTGTTTAAACAGGTGTTTTATGATTTAAGTCTGATTATTAGCACTTTCAAATCACGTTTTGTACTCAAGAGAAAATAAACTACTGATGATTAGGGCGTGTTAAACATTCAAAAAATAGTCACTGTCAGTGCCACGGTTGAATTATCAAACACGCCCTAACTCATAACCATAAGTTTATCTATCTAAAATCAAGACTAATATCAGCTAAATTGAGTTACTGACTGGCAATTTTAGGTTAATTTAGCGTATAATCCTAGGTAAATTTGTACATGTTTCTATATAGTTGTCTAAAAGTGTCCGTCTTTATAGACCGCTTTTCGGTATCTATTGAAGACCATTAAATGCTAGTAACTAAATAATAGCAGCGTGCTTGAGACTATTAAGAACACTATATACAGATATAGTTTAGATAATTTCTAATATTTCAATTGCAAAATAGGCATTGAATAGTTTGCGATTTTCAGATCATTAAATGGGTTAACTAATAATCGATTTTATTGTGCATATGCTTATAACACCCTTACAATTTTAGCCAAGTATATTGTTGTAGGCTATTGATTTATATAAGCTTTGTTTCCATATAATACACATTGACCATTTACTGATTCAGATGATTGCTTATCTAATCAAACTGACATGACAATTTTAAAGACTTTATATGTATAGACTGTTTGTTATTTAAAACGATCAACCTGTTTTCAGATAGCAGATACTAGCATATACCTTGGTAGCCAGTCGCCACTTGGTAATTCGTATAAGACATTAACGTGTTGTTTAGGAGTCTAAGATCAGCGTTAATCATCTTATCTAATAGTACTACTTAAGCGTATATATAAAGCATTTAATTCCTGTTTTGCGTCATCGATAGAGAATTGAATGCTTTTAATAATGTTAAAGTTGCTACTGTCGATATGCCGAACAGGATGTCTGGTATCGTTTTGGACTATGGACTAAGTTTTCGCCTATGATTACCATCAAAAAAGGTTTGGATTTGCCTATCACCGGTGAGCCCTCCCGCGAGATATCTGAGCACCAACCAACACATGTGGCACTCATTGGCTATGATTATGTGGGCATGAAGCCTACTATGAACGTCAAAGAAGGCGACATCGTAGCCAAAGGTCAGCCCGTTTTTGAAGATAAGAAACGTGCTGGCGTTATCTATACTGCCCCTGCTGCTGGCAAAGTCATCGCTATCAAACGTGGTGAGCGCCGCGTATTTGAGAGTCTCGTGATCGCTGTCGACCCTAAGGGTGAAGAAGTGGAGTTTGAGCGTTTTGACTCTGGGCAGCTGGCTTCTCTTGACTCTGAAGTGATTGAGAAACAATTACTAGCTTCAGGTGAATGGACAGCATTTCGTACGCGTCCTTACAGCCGTGCGCCTGAGATCGGTGCGCGTCCGCAAGCGATCTTTGTCACTGCCATGGATACCAATCCATTAGCTTTTGATCCAATGCTATTGATCAATGAGCAGACTCAAGCATTTAACGATGGTTTATCCGCTCTATCTACCTTAAGTCCAAAGACCTTTGTCTGTCATCATGGCGATGCTCATTTGACCCCTGCCACCAATATGGCAACCGATAACGTCACTGAGTACCATAGCTTTAGTGGTAAGCACCCTGCGGGTTTGGCTGGTACGCACATTCACTTTTTGCACCCGCTTATGCGCGGCGTTAGTGTTTGGACGATCGGTTATCAAGATGTGATTGCTATCGGTAAGCTGTTTACCACAGGACGTCTATATACTCGTCGTCTCTTGAGCCTAGCAGGACCTGCAGTAAAAGCACCGCATCTCGTCGCAACCGAGCGCGGCGCGGACGTTACTGCTTTGACTAAAGGCAAACTGGTCGGTGATGATAACCGTATCATCTCAGGCTCAGTACTGTCGGGTCGCAAAGTGTTTGACAATGTCGCTTATTTGGGTCGTTTTCATGACCAGGTCAGTGTGTTGTCCGAAGGCCATGAGCGTCCAGCATTTCACTTCTTTACTCCTGGTAAAAATCGCTTTTCAAAGCTGCCTATTTATATCTCGCAGTTTTTTAAGAAAAAATATAATTTCACTACGACGACTAATGGTTCACCGCGAGCGATGGTGCCAATTGGCGTTTACGAAGAGGTGATGCCGCAGGACTATCTGCCAACGCAGCTGTTACGTGCGCTCATTGTTGAAGACATTATCACTGCTGTTGACTTAGGTGTCTTAGAACTTGATGAAGAAGATTTGGCTCTGTGCACCTTTGTATCCCCTGGCAAATACGAATACAGCGATATCTTGCGTGATAATTTGACACGCATTGAGCTGGAGGGTTAACCACGATGAAATTTTTACACAACATGTTCGATCGTATGGAGCCGTCTTTTGTTAAGGGTGGTAAGCACGAAAAATACTATCCTATCTTTGAGATGTTCGATACGTTTTTGCGTCAGCCAGATTCAACGACTTTTACTTCTTCTCATGTGCGCGACGGTATTGATCTAAAGCGCATTATGATTACGGTGTGGATGTGTACTTTTCCAGCGATGTTCTTTGGCATGTACAACGTCGGTCACCAAGCGCTAACCGCTATTGCTGAGCTTGGTCTACAGGCTGATGGCTGGCGTACTATCATCACTGGCATGGTGGGCTATGATCCGACTAGTATCTGGGCTTGTTTTGTTTACGGGGCGATGCAGTTCTTACCGATTTATATCGTCACCTTTGTCGTTGGTATTACTTGTGAGATTCTGTTCGCTATTACCCGTGGTCATGACGTCAATGAGGGCTTTTTTGTTACCTCAGTGCTGTACGCACTGATCATGCCACCAGATATTCCTTTATGGCAAGTGGCTTTGGGTATTATCTTTGGGGTTGTCGTTGCCAAAGAAGTATTCGGTGGTACGGGTAAGAACTTCTTAAACCCTGCCCTATCGGGACGAGCTTTTCTTTATTTCGCTTATCCGTCCTATATATCAGGCGATTCGGTATGGACAGCGGTCGATGGGTTCTCAGGAGCGACGCCACTTGGCCTAGCTGCTCTTGGCGTAAGTCCAGCTGACTTTACTAATGTCTATGGTCAAGCGATTACTTGGAGTGATGCCTTTTTTGGTAATATCCAAGGTAGTGTCGGTGAAGTATCGACTTTAGCTATCTTGTTTGGCGCGGCAGTGTTGCTGTGGACGCGTATTGCTTCATGGCGCATCATGTCAGGCTGTGTTATCGGTTTGGTAGCCACGTCACTTATCTTTAATATGATTGGCTCTGATGACAATCTGATGATGGAACTGCCTTTTTATTGGCACTTAGTCATCGGTGGCTTTGCTTTTGGTGCGGTATTTATGGCCACGGATCCTGTATCAGCGGCGCATACCAATAAAGGTCGCTGGGCTTATGGTATCTTGATTGGCTTTATGACGGTATTGATCCGTGTGGTCAATCCAGCTTTCCCAGAAGGCATCATGCTGGCTATTTTGTTTGCCAACCTATTTGCTCCATTGTTTGATTATTTTGTGACACAAGCGAATATCAAACGTCAAACGGCACGGAGGGTTCGTTATGTCCAAGCCCAAAAGTAATAACATGAAAACGGTCAGCGTAGCGTTAACGTTATGCTTAGTATGTTCAGTACTCGTTTCAGCGGCAGCGGTTGGTTTAAAGCCATCGCAAGTCGAAAACGCGCGCTTAGACCGTAACAAGAACATCTTAGTAGCGGCTGGTATGTTTGATCCAGCACAAGATACCAATGATGATGTCGCTGAACGCTTTAAAGACTTCGATGTCGAAATCGTTGATTTGAAGGCGGGCGATTATCTTGAGGATGATGCGCTAAGCGCAGTCGGTATTGATGATCGCAATGCTTATGATGCCAGCCAAGCGACCAAAAATCAGGCACTAAGTGAAGACTTGGGTGATAACGATCCCGCTAGTATTGGCCGTGTACCTAAATATGCCAAAGTCTATGTCAAAAATGATGATGCTGGCAAGCCTGAACTGGTCGTATTGCCGATTCAAGGCTACGGCTTATGGGGTACAATTTATGGGTTTTTAACGCTTGAGAGCGATATGAATACCATCAAAGGTATTAGCTTTTATGAGCATAAAGAAACCCCAGGTCTTGGCGCGCGTATCGAAGAGCCAAAATGGCGTGCGACGTGGAGCGGTATTCACTCGTATGATGAAAACGGCGAAGTCGCTACTGGCGTGGCCAAAGCAGGTAATCCAAAAGATAACTGGGTCGATGGTATTAGCGGTGCGACTTTGACCAGTCGTGGTGTCAGTAACATGATTCAGTTCTGGTTGGGTGAGCAAGGCTACAAGCCTTATTTAGATGCACAGCGTGAACAGAGTGGCAAAACACTTGAGAGTACGGATGCAGTTGCTCGTCAAAGCTTACATCAAGACAGCCCTTATCAAAAGCTAGGTCAGAATGATGCTGCCCTAACTCATTCTGTAACCAAGCTGGCAGTCGTTGTACCAGCTGCCAATGTTACAACTGCTACCAATGGCAAGGAGGCGTAAGATGGCTAATACCAAAGAGATTTTAGTTTCCCCTATTTTTGACAATAACCCTATTGGTTTACAGATTTTAGGGATTTGTTCAGCATTAGCAGTGACCACGAGCGTCTCAAATGCTCTCGTCATGAGTGTGGCGCTGACATTAGTGACCGCGTTTTCAAGCTTTTTTATCTCAATTATTCGCAAAAAAATACCTTCAAGTATTCGTATTATTGTGCAGATGACTATTATTGCCTCTTTGGTTATTTTAGTGGATCAGGTACTAAAAGCGGTCGCTTATGATGTTAGTAAGGGACTATCGGTATTTGTCGGCTTGATTATTACTAACTGTATTGTTATGGGTCGCGCCGAAGCATATGCGATGAGTAACCCACCTATTCCCAGCTTTTTAGATGGCATCGGTAACGGTCTTGGCTACTCTGCGGTACTACTGTTTGTCGCTAGTATCCGTGAGATATTTGGCGCTGGCAGTTGGTTTGGCTTCACGCTATTACAGCCTGCTACTGATGGTGGCTGGTACGTGCCTAATGGTCTGATGCTATTACCGCCTTCAGCGTTCTTTATTATCACTATGTTTATTGTCATCATACGTATCTGGAAACCAGAACAGATCGAAGAAGCTGACTTCGTTATGAAGCCTCAGTCTAAAGGCATGGCGCACGGAGGCGGACACTAATGGGACATTATATTAGCTTATTTATAACCTCAGTCTTTATTGAAAATATGGCCTTGGCCTATTTTTTAGGCATGTGTACCTTTTTGGCGGTATCAAAAAAGGTCTCAACGGCTATCGGTCTTGGGGTTGCCGTCATCGTGGTTATGGCTATCACCGTACCACTAAATAACCTACTCTTTCAGTTCATCCTAAAAGATGGTGCGCTGGCTTGGGCAGGTTTCCCAGGGATTGACTTAAGCTTCTTAGGCTTGCTGAGCTACATCGGTCTAATCGCGGCAACGGTACAGATTCTAGAGATGTTCTTAGACAAGTTCGTGCCTGCCTTGTATAACGCGCTTGGTGTATTCTTACCCTTGATTACAGTCAACTGTGCGATCTTAGGTGGCGTACTATTTATGGTTGAGCGTGACTATAACTTTGGCGAATCTATGGTCTATGGTATCGGTGCAGGTTTTGGTTGGGCGCTAGCAATTACTGTATTGGCTGGTATCCGCGAAAAGCTTAAGTACTCAGATATTCCAGCACCTCTACAAGGCTTAGGGATTACGTTTCTTACCGTAGGGCTTATGTCATTAGGCTTTATGTCGTTCGGTGGTATGTCCATCTAAACGATAACCCTTATTAGCTATTTGAGATAATTAATTCATTTATTCGGTAAGGTTGCAGATCATAAATTGATTTATATTTGCTCCCCTACCCCATAAATTAAGGACACTTACCATGGATTATGCTACGGCGATTGGTGGCGTCGCTATGTTCACTGTGATTATCATGAGCCTTGTTGCTATTATTTTAGCAGCGCGCTCTAGATTAGTCAGCTCAGGCGACGTTACTATCCATATTAATGAAAATCCTGATAATGACGTAGTAACCCCTGCAGGTGGCAAACTATTACAAACCCTTGCAGCTGAAGGTATATTTTTATCTTCAGCTTGTGGTGGTGGTGGTACTTGTGCGCAGTGTCGTTGCCGAGTCATCGAAGGTGGTGGTTCTATTCTACCTACCGAAGAAGGTTATTTTACCCAAGGTGAAATCCGTAACCATATGCGTCTGGCTTGTCAGGTTGCTGTTAAGCAAGATATGGAAATTGAGATTGATCCTGAATTCTTTGATGTACAAAAATGGGAATGCGAGGTTATCTCAAATGATAACGTTGCGACCTTTATTAAAGAGTTAGTACTTAAAATTCCAGAAGGTGAAGAAGTCAACTTCCGTGCTGGTGGTTATGTACAGCTTGAGGCGCCACCTCATGAAGTACATTACAAAGACTTCGACATCGCTGAAGAATATCGCGAAGATTGGGATAAGTTTGGTATTTTTGATTATGTATCAAAAGTTGATGAGCCCGTTATCCGTGCTTATTCAATGGCCAACTACCCTGAAGAAAAAGGCTTAATCAAGTTCAACATTCGTATTGCAAGTCCGCCACCTCGTGGTCCTGCTAATATTCCGCCAGGTAAGATGTCTTCTTGGACGTTTAGCTTAAAACCAGGCGATAAAGTTACCGTATCAGGCCCTTATGGTGAGTTCTTTGCCAAAGATACTGAAGCTGAGATGATATTCGTTGGTGGTGGTGCAGGTATGGCGCCAATGCGCTCGCATATCTTTGATCAGCTCAAACGCTTGAATACTGATCGTAAGATTAGCTTTTGGTATGGTGCGCGCTCAATTCGTGAGATGTTCTATGTTGAAGATTATGATCAACTAGAAGAGCAATTTGATAACTTTGAATGGCATGTTGCGCTGTCCGATCCCCTACCAGAGGATAATTGGACAGGTTATACCGGCTTTATTCATAACGTCTTATTGGAAGAGTATCTAAAAGGTCATCCAAATCCAGAAGACTGTGAATATTATATGTGTGGGCCACCGATGATGAATGCTGCGGTCATCGATATGCTGCATAGCATGGGCGTCGAAGATGAAAACATCGCGCTTGATGACTTTGGTGGTTAACTCTAATAAGTGAACGAATAATATTTAAATAAGAGTCTCAATTGAGGCTCTTTTTTTATGGCTGTTTATAACGGCACAGTCTACAAAATTGAATAGTAACTTGCCTAAGCTTTGCTATAGTACTAGTTCATTCATCCTATAAAAAGAATAGCTATGAAAACAGATTACGAAGAATTGACAATTTGGATAACGGGCGCTTCAAGTGGTATTGGTGAGGCGATGGCACTTGAATTTGCCAAGCAAGGCGCACGAATTATCTTGAGTGGTCGTAATGAAAAAAAGTTAGCACTAGTCAAAAACTGCTGTAAAAACTCAGATAAGCACATTATCGCAGCTTTTGATATTTGCGATGCCGAGCAAGTTAACAACACTTATGAGCAGTTAAAGTCACAAAACGTACAAATCAATTGGCTAATCAATAATGCAGGTATTAGTCAGCGCTCGCTTATTATGGAAACTAATGAGGACGTTGAACGTAAGATCATGGAGATAGACTATTTTGCGCAAACCCGTCTAACACGATTGGTATTGCCCGATATGCTCGCTCAAGATGGTGGCAAAGTGATTATGATATCGAGCGTAGCAGGCCTTGTAGGAACGCAATATCGCGGGGCTTATAGTGCTGCCAAAGCCGCTATTCATCTGTGGGCCAATAGTTTACGTGCTGAATTGTTTGATCAGGGAATAGAAGTCGCAACTATCTTTCCAGGTTTTATCCAGACTAATGTCTCTTTGAATGCTTTAACGGGGGATGGCAGCGTCCAAGGAACCATGGATGAAGCTACTGAGAAAGGTCTAAAAGCCAGCGATTTTGCCAAGCAAGTGGTTAGAGCACTAAGCAGAGGGGATGAATATATCGTCGTTGGTGGTCGACTAGAAAACTTTGCCACTAAAGTCAATCGAATCTCACCGTCTAGATTATATAAAATGATTCGTGCAAGTAAGGTCAAGTAGCTTATTAACAATTAAATTAAATTTGGACAATACATAAAAGCATAAGCTATTTGCTCAATAGTTATTGTTCAAGATATTTGAGTCGAAGGGGTGTAAAATGTACCCATCACATTCACCCCTACTCTATATCAATACTCCTTATGATAAATTTATCGTTACTAACACCTACTAAAACCAGCACTTATAAAGCCTTACTAGCTGCTATAAGCTCTGTCGCAGTTATCAGCCTAGCTGCCTGCCAGCAGCCACCAGAGTATAATTATCTTAGTGGCGAGACAATGGGCACAAGCTATCATATTACTTATAAGCTACCTGACCATGCTAGTGACGCTAACGAGGCTGATATTCAAGCCGCTATCGATAAGCGACTGCAGCAGATCAACGATAGTATGTCGACTTATCAAGATGACTCCACCATCTCAAAATTTAATCGTTTAGCAAAAGACACACCGATAGTTATTGACGCTGATTTTAATCAAGTGCTAGCAGTATCTAGACAGGTCTATGAGCAGTCAAACGGAGCCTTTGACCCGACGGTGATGCCTCTTGTTGAGACTTGGGGTTTTGGTAGTACGATGACGGTTGAGCGCTTGCAAAGTCCACCATCCGCACTAGAAATTGCTGAGGCCAAGGCGCTAGTCAATTTTGAAAGCGTACTGCATCGTGATGATAGTATCTACAAAACCCAAGACGGTGTTGGCTTGGACTTCTCGGCAGTCGCCAAAGGCTATGGCGTCGATGTCATCGCTGATGTACTGCGTGATGACTATCAGATTCGTAATTATATGGTGGAGATCGGTGGCGAAGTGGCGACCTCTGGCGTCAGCGCGCAACAGCAGCCTTGGCAAATAGCCCTTGACGCGCCTATCGAAGGCAGTACCGTTAGCGAGCGTCAGACGATTGCTGCTATCCGTCAGCCTACGAACATGGGCAATAAAATGCATCTAGCAACTTCGGGCAACTATCGTAATTCTGTTATTTTTGATAATAAACGTTATAGCCATACTATAGATCCGACTACGGGCGATCCGATAGTAGGCGGTGCACCATCGGTCACTGTGGCAGCGGATTCAGTAGCTCTAGCCGATGCTTGGGCCACAGCGTTGACCGCTATGCCGTACAAGAAAGCTTTAAGTATCGCTAAAAAGAAAAACATAGCTGCATTGTTTGTGATATTAGCGGATAGTGTTGAGGCAGGCGATGCTGCCGATAGTCTTGAGGACTGGCAAATAGTAGAAACGCCAGCTATGCAAAATCTGCGTGCAGATAAAAAGAGCTGAATTTAGAATCACTAATCGTCATCTATAGATAGCCGATAAACTATTGATAATAAACGAAGCGCTTGAAATTTTGCTATACTAGCGTCATATCATTACTATTGATAAAGATATTACGAAGAAAGATCGTCATTTATAAAATAGAGGTCACTGTTATGCTTAGCCAATTGCTTCCGATGCTTGCCATTACTTTTACCGTATTCGTGCTGTTCTTTGTGTTTATGGGTATTGGTTATATGTACAAAAAAGAACCGCTCAAAGGCTCTTGTGGTGGTGTTGCCAAACTGATGGGCAATGAAAAATGCGACTATTGTGGCGATGATCCTAATAAATGTGACGCCAAGATCACTGAGCAATCAGAAAGCGCTCTTAAAGCGGCTCAACTAGGTAAACCTGTTCTGTAAATTTAAGATTAAGAGGTTCTGTTACCATACGCTGATAGTACCCTTTACGATATGTCCCTATAATAGCGCTAATCCTTATAAGAGAGGGTTAGCGTTATTTTTATATAATCCTAAAATACAAAGTTTACTGGTCATTCTATTGATAGGTAGTAGAATTACTTGTCTGTATTACTTGCTTTTTGCAAGTTGCTTATCTGCTGTGTTTGCCACCGTTATGGTGGAATTTTTTTGGTGTTATTTTAAAAAGTGCTCTTTTGTTAGCAATTCCCTAATAACGTGTCCTTTTTCTTACTATACAGTGCTGCTATGTCTAACCCTGCTAATTTACACCCTAATCCTGCGCCAATTAAGCGTAAAATCATAAACCCACCTTCTTCAAAATTTACTTTTTGGCTAGTGCTTTGCGCCATAATGCTACTCGGTACCAACATGCGTGCGCCTATTGTAGCGCTAGGCTCCATTGCCCCAGTGGTACAGGAGGCGCTAAATATCTCAGCAGTCCAAATCGGTTGGCTAGGTGCAGTGCCTATGCTGACCTTTGCGCTTGGTGCTTTGATATCGCCCACTATTGGTAAGCGTTTTGGTCTCGAAAATACCTTGATCGCTATGATTGTCATGCTGACTTTTGGTATGGTGCTGCGAGTCGTCGTGCCAACATGGATTGGGTTCTTAACAGGTACCGTGCTATTAACTTTGGCCATTGGCTTTGCCAATACTTTAGCTGCGCCAGTTATCAAGCAGCGTACGCCAAAAAACATCCCCTTAGTCACGGGCTTATTTAGTCTGACTATGACAGTCGCTGCTGGTATTATTGCGGGCGTGGTATTGCCATTATCAGAATGGGTGGGCTGGCAATGGGCGCTTGGGGGCTGGTCGCTATTAGGACTATTCACTATTGTCATTTGGATATTTTTGCGGGTACGTCTTGGGTCATCGCGTGATCAAGTGATTCCTGCCGCCGTTGAAGGATCATCCAACGTTTCTGTCTGGCGCACCAGCTTTGCGTGGCAAATCGGCATATTCTTGGGTGTTCAATCCTTGCTGTACTACACGGTTGCTAGCTTTTTACCGTCGATCTTAGTCAGTAAAGGTATGGACGCGGTGCAAGGAGGGCAAATGAGTGCGGTATTTCAGTTTATGGCACCGTTGGCTATTTTAATCATAACGTGGCTCATTAATCGCGGTCGTCCTATTCAGGCGCTGGCGGTGTCTGCCGCTACTCTTAACGTCATCGGTATTTTAGGTCTCAGCTATTTGTCAGTAGATTTGGCTTGGTTATGGTCAGCACTCATGGGCTTAGGCTGCGCCGCTATCTTTACCTTAAGTATCATGCTGTTTTCTTTGCGCACTTATACCACTAATCAAGCGAGTGAGCTGTCTGGCATGGCACAGTTCGTCGGCTATATTATTGCGTTCTTTGGTCCACTAGGCACTGGCTGGTTACATAAGATCACCGATAGCTGGGATTTACCACTATTTATAACGCTTATTTTGATGATTATGAACGTAGGCATTGCTTGGCTAGTTAGTCGTCCAGTGATGGTCGATGGTAAAAAGATTTAAACTAAAATGATAATCTTAACGGTTGCGCAATATTGCTAAGTAGCTTGGTTTGCTACACTAGTAATATTGCTCATAGGATAAGATAGTTATGATAAACCGCTCTCGTAATTCAGCTCAATCCAACAAAAAAAATTCTCTAGTATGGCGACCCTTATCCTATTTAACGGTTGCTGTGTTGTCCTCAGTAGTCGCGCTTAGTGGCTGCCAAAAAAAGCCTGAAACTGATGTCGTTGCCGATCCTACAACTGAGACTCAAACCTCTGAGCCTGCAACGGTAACGGCTCCTGTTGCACAAAGCAATGATGCTGATAACGCTGATGTTAATGCCAGTGGCTTAACGGAACAAGGCATGCTGGCTCCTGTAACAGTCTTAGCCTTAGGCGACTCTTTGACCGAAGGCTTAGGCGTGGCAAAGGATGACAATTACCCTGCGCAATTACAAGCCAGCCTACAAAACATGGGCTATAAAAATATTGAAGTGGTGAACTCAGGACTGAGCGGTGAGACTAGCACAGGCTTGGTTAATCGCATAGATTGGGTATTGCAGACTAAGCCTGATATTACTATTTTGACTATCGGTGCAAATGACGCTATTCGTGGTCTAGATATCGCAATGATTGAGGCGAATATTCGTACTGCGGTTAAAAAGCTGCAAGATAATGGCAGCGAGGTCATCTTAGGTGGTATGCAAATCTATGACAATTTAGGTAATGATTACGTTAAGTCATTTAGCGCTATTTATCCTCGGGTTGCCGAAGATATGAACGTACCTCTTATTCCTTTTTTCTTAAAGGGTGTCGGTGGTGATGCTAATCTCAATCAAGCGGATGCTATTCATCCGACTCGCGAGGGCTATACCATTATCGTTAATGATAATATTCTACCTGTGCTAAAACCGGAGCTTGAGCAAATGCTACTATCGACTCAAGCAAATTCGCAGGCTTCTGTAGCTACGTCAGCAACTGAGAATGTCCAATGACTTCTAATATCTCAACAAATTCTAATATCTCAGCTAGCCAAGACAATGCACTACTTCGTGCCACGCAACTCAACAAAACCGTGACCGTCGGTGAGCAGAAGCTGGCGATTATCAAAGACGTCAGTATCCATGTCGATGCTGGCGAGTTTGTGGTGATCATGGGCAAATCAGGCTCGGGCAAATCGACGCTGCTCGGGCTATTAGCAGCATTGGATTATCCTGATAATGGCTCGGTTGAGCTAGCTAATCAAATGCTCAGTCAGATGGATGAAGATGCACTAGCCGTGATTCGTCAACGTGATATGGGCTTTGTGTTTCAATCCTTTCATCTATTGCCAACGCTGACCGTCGCTGAGAATATCGCCTTTCCACTCGATATTGCCCGACGTCCCGATGCTGCACGAGTCGATGAGTTGATCGCTGCGGTAGATCTCAGTCACAGGCGTAATAGCCTGCCGAGTCAATTGTCAGGCGGTGAGCAGCAGCGTACTGCCGTAGCGCGCGCACTAGTATCTCGTCCAAAGATTGTTTTTGCTGATGAGCCAACGGGCAACCTAGATGAGCAAAACGCCGATCAAGTGATGGACTTACTATTGGATTTGCGTAAGCGTACAGGCTCGGCGTTAGTAGTTGTGACCCATGATCCCGCACTGGCAGCAACCGCCGATCGAGTGATTACTATGCATGATGGGATGATTGACCACTCTATCGATAATAATCGCTTTAAAGAGCAATTGGCTCATGGATAAGCGCTCTACAGATAATCAACTCAATAGCTCTAACCTTATGAATAATGATAGTACTACAGACAATATGAGTAATGATGAAGCTGCTACCGCCAATACTGGCGGTTTTTTTACTGGCCGAACCTTAGGCGCACAAGCGCTCTCCCGCAGCTGGTGGCGACGCTGGATTTATCCGTTGCTATTTCTGATTACGCTGATGCTATCACTGGCCACTTATCTGACTTTGGATTCTGTGCAGCAGTCGGTGAATACCTATGTCAATGACAATCAGCTAGCACTGGTCGGTGGCGATCTGATATTAGAAAGTAATCAAGCGTGGCCTGAAGAGGTGCTCACGCAAGTCCAGACTTTACCTGAAGACCAAACCGTTTACGATTATAAGTTCAATGCCATGCTAGTGGCTGGCGAGCAAACCTTGCTTGCTCGGATCAAAGGCGTGACCTCAGCTTATCCGTTATATGGTGAAGTTGAATTGGCCTCAGGCAAACCCTTATGGGAGCAGCTCAGCGCTAATAGCGTCGTCGTAGCGCCAGAAGTGCTTAGAAGTCTCAATGTACAAATCGGCGATACAATCGCTATCGGTGAGGGGCAATTTAGAATTAGCGACGAGCTGATTCGTGAGCCAGATCGTCCGCTGACTGCCTTTGGTTTTGGTGGTCGTGTCATGATGACGCAGGAAGCGTTAGAAGCAACTGATTTGATGGGTCAGCGCAGTCGCATCAGCTATCAAATTGAGCTGGCGGGTGAGCCTGATTTAATAGCCGCTCAACGTGAGCAGTTAACCAATATACTCGTCAACTACCCCGATATTGAGCTATCTGATCCTGAAACTGAGGAAACTTCGGTCTCACGCATCTCTGATAATGTATTAATGTTCCTCAAACTGCTGGTCATCGCCGTACTGCTGTTATCGGCAGTGGCTATGTATGGGGTGATTACCGCTTTTGTGACTAAGCAGCAGTCTAATGACGCGATACGTATGGCACTGGGTGAGACCAATAGCTCTATTAAGCGCAGCTACTATTGGCTACTATTGCTAATGGCAGTGATCGCTTGTATTGCAGCAGTCGCGCTCAGTCTGGTGTTACTAAAAATCGGTCAGCCTTATCTAACGGCTATCTTACCTGCCAATCTAGGCTTAGCCATTAACCCTATTAGTATTATTAAGACTATCGTCATCGCTCTAGTACTAACCCTCTTGATTACTCAGCGTGGTCTACAAGCGCTCGATGATACCAAGCCTGCGGCGCTGCTCAACCAAGGTGGTAATAATCAAGCTACCAAACGTTTGACATGGCAGCAAAGAGCACCACTGCTACGTTATGGCCTACTGTTGATTGGACTCTATGCCTTCCTCGCTTATGAAGTCAATTCCTTTACATTTGGCGCGCAAATACTCATCGGTTTGATCGTATTTATTGCTGTATTTTGGGCATTGGCTCGTGGCTGGTTAGGGTTGCTAGCCCGTTTGAGTAACCTTGGCAAAATCAGTTGGATGCAGCGGATTGCTATTCATAATCTAGCTCGTAAGGGCAATCAGTCAGCTTTGTTTTTTGTGACCTTGGCGCTGTCAGTAGCAGTGTTGACTCTTATCACCACTATTAATCACAGTATCAATGAGCAGTTCGTTAACGCCTATCCGGAGGATGCGCCCAATCTGTTTTTATTAGATGTGCAAACCGAACAGCACGACGCTATCGATGATATCCTCAAGGTACCCGTCACTTATTTCCCCGTCATTCGAGCGCGAGTCGTTACCGCTAATGGTGTAGCGGCAGCAGATATCGAATCAAGCGAGAGTGGCGATGATCCGACTCGAGTATTTAATCTGAGCTATGCCGATACGGTCATGGACACGGAGTTTATTACCGAATCGCTAACCGACGATGCGCTATATACTCCTATTGAGGGTCAGGATACTGATGCCTCTTCCCTCGCTCAAGTTCAACCGTTATCTATTTTGGATACCGCTGCTGATATGCTCAATGTCGGTATGGGTGATCAGGTCAGATTCAATATTCAAGGCATTGAGCTAACAGGACAGATTACTAGTATTCGCTCACGTTTTGAGCGTGGTCCTAGTCCTTTCTTCTACTTCTTATTTGAGCCGTCTGTGCTATCTGCTGCGCCGCAAATTCAATTCGCCACCGCGCACGTATCACCAGAGGCTATTCCTGATCTACAAAGCGATCTCGTACGTGAGTTCCCAGCGGTGACGAGTATCGATGGTACGATTATCGCTGAGCAAGTCCAAGGACTCGTCGCACAGATGAGTCGCTTAGTCTATATCTTTACTTTGCTAGCGCTACTCACGGGCATTATGGTGCTGATCAGCTCGCTACTCTCAACGTCACAGGATCGCATGAAAGAGAGCGCGTCGTTCCGTCTACTCGGTATGCAAAAGTCTGATCTGTATAAGCTCAACATGTTAGAGATTGGCGTACTCGGTATCAGCGCGTCACTGTTTGCGGTGACTATCGCTAGTGTCGGGGCATGGCTTGCAATCACGCAATGGTTCAATCTACGCTATAGCGTGCCGTGGGTGAATCTAGGTATTGGTGGTGCAGCGTTGGTCGCTCTACTACTTGGTATTGCTATTATCTATGTGAGATTGGTGATTGGGCGTGGGATTATGGCGAGAGTTCGGGCTATGATTTAGGAGATATGCGATGAATTCAAATGACATAATAGTTAGTACTTTTTTGATAGGAATTATTCGACTTTTACGCCTTGGTGAAATTAGCATTGACCAAGCGCATTTTTTGATTTTCAGCTCTGGTGGATTATCAAGAATTAAGGAAAATGATGATTTAAAAGGGCTAGCGCCTATTATTCATCAGGCGCTAGAACTCGAAGATATACTGTCTATATTAGGTATTGAAAAGTATCAGCAGGAACTGACGCAGCTTGAACAGCTATTGATTAAGCGTTTAACATTTGATGGTCATGAGAGTTTGTATGACACATCAAAAGTGATAACTTCACTAGGGACTGGTGCTGATAGTAACTAAAAACACTTATCCTAATGTGCGGTTAAGCTATAGCTGAAGTGGTAGCTTGGTGATTGGGCGGGGGTTATGGCGAGGATTTGAGGAAAAGTAATACTATTTACCTATTAAAATCCTATATATTACTTATCTCTTTTTTTTGATAAGCAGTAGTCTTCAAATCTATGCAGAAGGCCTTTCAACATATCTTTAAGGCGTAAAAAAACTGAGTGGCTTATAATCGTTCTAATTACTTTTCTTATTAATAAATAAAATTCGATATGAAAAAGCAATCCTATTAATATAGTTAATGTTAGTAACATTACAGGAAAGGATATATTACTTATATCATATTTTTCATATAACTTTCTAAATATAAACACATCAATAGGTATCAATAGCGCTAAAAATAATGTTGATTTAAATGAAGACTGTGTAGACCTTAACTCTAGCTCATTAATTTTATCAGATAGATTTTTTAATGTTTCAGCATCCTGTGAATTTTCAATTATATTATTCGGTATAGTAACAAAACCTTTTTCGTTATCTTTTGGCTTATCATCTTCAAAATCTAAATTGCTAAACCAAATTGAGAATATGCCCATGCCTTGACGTATAGGAATTCTTTTTACACCAGCATTATAAACAGCAAATATAATCTTTCCTGAATAACCAGGATCTACGTGGAAACCAGAAACATTTACTAAGCCAGATGCTTTAGTAGAGAACTTCATAGATATAAAAGCTAAACAATCTCTAGGTATATTAATTTCTTCATCAGTTATAAGATAAGCAAATTGCCCTGGAGGTATATAGCAAATACCTTTCTTAATATTAAGTTTTTCAACTTTATCTAGTTTAATCTTGGGACTAGATGTTACGAATACTTCACTACCTACAGTAAGTGTATATGAAGCCTCTTTTACTCTTTCCTCTTGGAAATTTGATATTAACGGTTTATTATTATCTAAGTCAGATAATAGTGAATTACGCTGTATTATTGTTTGTGTAGACCAGAAGCTCAATTTATACTCTCAATTTTTTTTTGATACTGTAGACTACATTCTTGGAGTTTATCTTACTTTCAACTTCATCTAAGCGCTTGTTAGCATCTTTTATCAAACTAATATTATGTTGAATTGAGTCCTGTTCAAATAGTTCGAACAGATTACATATAGACTCTTCCCAACTTTGATGAAAACTGTGTTTCTCGAAGTGATCATATGATTCACAACTTTTACTAAAAATTGAGGAAAAATATAAATAGTTGGATAAAAACCCACCTTCTACAAAATTATTACGTTTATTAACTTCTGATAAATCTATATCAAGTAGATTAGCGCCTGATACAATCATCACAAAAGAATCTGTATAATCCTTTTGAAACTTTTCATGGTGTCTAGGTAATGAGATGCCGTAAGCATATTTAGATAAATGAAGTGCGACGTGAGTCAGTCTTCTAACCAAGCCTAAAGCTACAATATCTGCATGATAGGATATATCATGCTCATATTGTCTGACTTGGTATAAACCAAGCTCTTTAAAGTCGAATTTCAAGCTTTTATCTTGAATATTCATGAATTTACCCGTTATCTATAGGTTTATAAATTATGTTGAAACAAGCCACTATCTCGACTTGTGACCAATATCGGTACGATTTAATACGAAAATGGAATCCAGATGGCAAAAATCTAGTATCACTTATAGGTCTAAACCCTTCTACCGCGGATGCGAACAAAGATGATCCTACTCTAGTAAGATGCATGAACTTTAGCAAATCTCTAGGCTTTGATGGTTTGATTTTAGTAAATCTATTTGCTTACCGCTCGACATCGCCCAAAGCAATGAAAGAGTTTATTAATCCTATAGGTGAAAAAAATAATGCTTATATTATAGATGCTATCGCTCGAACAAACAAAACAATTTTATGCTGGGGTAATCACGGGAGTCATGAATCACGTGATATAGATGTACTTAAGTTAATCAGACAATATCGAGAAGAATATTTCTGCTTTGGAAAGACTAAAAATAATCAGCCTAAACATCCCCTTTATTTGTCAAAAGAAACTTCTTTAGAGTCTTTTCTAATTCTTTAAACATCATTGCAATAATAAGTGTATGCGAAGCATTCTGCCTATACTAAGGACTTAGCTGAGAGGGTTATCGAGGCAACAGGAACACTATCAGCCTTTAGTCACCACGCCAGTGAGCATATAAGATAGTAGCGGATGGCGAGATTAGCTCCAAAACCCTAAGTCCTTAAAGCAGCAAACCTAAAACGCCCTCTATTCATTTAGCGGGCGTTTTTTTATTTAACACACCCCTCATTTGCTATAATAAAGCTACCTTATTAATCTAGGTTTACATGTAAGATACTAGCGTTAGTAGCAATAATTGCAAAGTACACTTTTGGCTTTTAAAGGCGTTACCCTCATGACTGACCAGCAATCGCTACACAAGGAAAATCCCATTCCTTTATCCAATATAGCCTCTCAAGATAACCTCAGCACCGATCAAGTGTTAGATAAACTAACCGACGTACTGGGTGCCAGTAATGTACAGGCAGATCCTGAGAAAAACGAGCACTATAGAATGGGCTGGCGCTCTGGTGGTGGCAGTGCTTTGGCGGTGGTATTTCCGCAAACCTTGCTTGAGATTTGGCGTAGCTTAGAGATATGTGTGCAAGGCGATTGCATTATTATCATGCAAGCGGCCAAAACGGGATTGACCGAAGGCTCGACGCCAAGCGGTAACGACTACGATAGACCTGTTGTCGTGATTAATACCCTTGCCATAAACCATCTGTATTTGATTAACGATAACCAGCAAGTGATTGGCTTGCCTGGAACGACATTGCACCATCTGCAAAGTCAGCTCAATACTGTTAATAGAGCGCCGCATTCCGTCATTGGCTCATCGACATTGGGCGCCTCTATTATCGGTGGCATCTCCAATAATTCAGGAGGCGCTCTGGTAAAAAGAGGCCCTGCTTATACTGAGCTTGCATTATTTGCCCAAATAAATGAACACGGTCAGCTCGTACTAGTCAATCATTTAGACGTCGAGCTAGGTGACTCCCCTGAAGAGATACTCACTAACCTACAAACAGGTAATTTTGCTAAAAGTGGCTTACCTGACAGTGGTAGGCTGGCATCCGATAAAGAATATATCGCTCGTGTGACCGACGTTAATGCCAGTACCCCAAGCCGTTTTAATGCGGACAAGCGCAGACTGTATGAAGCCAGTGGCTGCGCTGGCAAGCTTGCCGTATTTGCCGTACGCCTTGACACTTATCCCATCGCGGTAAAAGAACAGACTTTTTATATAGGCAGCAATAGTACGCACGAGCTGGCACAGTTGCGACGACAGATACTATCAAGCTTTAACCATATTCCTGAAGTAGGCGAATATATGCACCGTGATATATTCGATATCTCTGCCAAATATGGTAAAGATACTTTTTTGAGTATTAAGCATTTAGGAACTAATGCCTTACCGAGACTATTTTCTATCAAAGGCGCTATCGATGCTAGATTGAATAAATGGTCTTGGATGCCCAAATACTTCACCGATAAAGTGATGCAGATGATAGGTAATCTATTTCCAAAGCATTTGCCCAAGCGCATGACAGAGTATCGTGATGAGTACGAGCATCATCTGATCATAAAAATGAGTGATGAGGGAATAAAGGAGGCGCAAGATTTTTTACGCTCGTTTTTTGAACGCTCAGAAACAGGTGCTTATTTTGAATGTGATAAAGCAGAGTCAGAAAGTGCTTTTCTCAACCGTTTTGCCGCAGCAGGCGCTGCGATTAGGTATGAAGTGATGTATGAAAAAGAGGTTGGCGAGATGCTAGCCCTTGATATTGCCATACCCCGTAATGAGCTTGAATGGTTTGAGGTGTTGCCTGATGACATAGCACAGCATTTAGAAAAGAAGCTCTATTACGGGCATTTCTTTTGTTATGTGTTTCACCAAGACTATATCCTAAAAAAAGGCAGCGATGCCAAGCATGTTAAAGAGATGATGCTAAAGCGCTTGAGCGAGCGCGGGGCAAAATATCCTGCCGAGCATAATGTCGGGCACTTGTATGAGGCGGAACCTGATTTGCAAAACTTCTATAAAAGCCTAGACCCAACCAATACCTTTAATCCTGGTATCGGTCAAACATCGAAAACTAAGCGTAACTGTGCATGTTGTTGATAGGCAGTCTGACTGTCAACTCAATATATGCTATACGTCATAAAAGCTGTGTAAACCTTTGCTATAATAGCGCCACTTTATCAAACAAATAACCTCTTATAACCTCACGGTAACGCTATGAAATTCTCAAAGTTCGGTCAGAAATTTACTCAGCCAACTGGTATCTCGCAATTAATGGATGATTTAGGTGACGCGCTAAAAAGCGATCAGCCCATCAACATGCTAGGCGGCGGTAATCCTGCCAAGATTGAAGAAGTAAACGAGCTATTTTTGGCAACTTATAGAGCGCTTGGCAATGATAATGATACAGGTGAAGCGAATAGCACCTCAATTATCAGCATGGCGAATTATTCTAATCCGCAGGGCGATGCTGCTTTTATCGAGGCTTTGGTTGGCTTCTTTAATCGTCATTATGATTGGAATTTGAGCGCAGAAAATATTGCTTTGACCAATGGCTCGCAGAATGCTTTTTTCTATTTGTTTAATTTGTTTGGTGGTGCCTTCCCTGATGAAAAGAACGAATCTGTCGATAAATCTATTTTATTGCCGCTAACCCCTGAATATATTGGTTATAGCGATGTGCATGTCGAAGGTCAGCATTTTGCCGCAGTATTGCCACATATCGACGAAGTGACTCATGATGGCGAGGACGGATTTTTTAAATATCGAGTCGATTTTGAAGCGTTAGAGAGCTTGCCAGCGCTTATTGAGGGTCGTATTGGCGCGATTTGTTGTTCACGCCCGACCAACCCAACAGGTAACGTACTCACTGATGATGAAATGGCGCGGTTAGCTGAGATTGCCAAGCGTTATGACGTGCCGTTAATCATCGATAATGCTTATGGCATGCCCTTCCCTAATATCATTTATTCAGACGCGCATCTAAATTGGGATAACAATACGATTCTTTGCTTTAGCCTGTCTAAAATTGGCCTACCAGGAGTACGTACAGGCATTATCGTAGCAGCGTCCGAAGTTATCGCAGCGGTTAGTTCGATGAATGCGGTGGTCAATCTAGCGCCGACACGTTTTGGCGCAGCGATTGCTACGCCACTGGTGAAAGACGACCGCATTAAGCAGTTATCTGATGACACGATTAAGCCTTTTTATCAGCAGCAAGCCACTACTGCAGTACGTCTGCTAAAAAAAGCTTTGGGTGAATATCCGCTAGTGATTCATAAGCCTGAAGGCGCGATATTCTTATGGTTATGGTTTAAAGACTTACCGATTACTACCGTCGAGCTGTACGAGATTCTAAAAGAAAAAAGCACGCTTATCGTACCCAGCAAATACTTCTTCCCCGGTGTTGATGTAGATAACTATAAACATGCGCATGAATGTATTCGCATGAGCATCGCCGCTGATGAAGATACTTTGAAAAAAGGTATTACTGTGATCGGTGAGGTGGTTCGTGGGTTGTATGATGAGGCTAAATAAATAGCTTTAAAAAAACTAAGATCAAAAACAAAAAAACGGACTATTCATTAGTCCGTTTTTTTATGCTGTAGGCGTATAGCAATAGTTTAACTAAGCTCTCTTAATTGAGCGCTTTTAGTAATTCATTAGCACTAAGCTTACCAAATTCATTAGCTGCTAATGGCCCATCGCCTGAGATGAGCTTTCTATCTTGATGCGTCTGTCCTGAGGCTAGTTTATTATCAATAGTCATGCCTAAATCTTCCAGCTTTTCACCGAAGTACCATGGCATTAGTCCCGGCAAATAGCCAAGCTTGGGCATTTGCTTATCCATACCCGTCGGGAACGCCACTATTTTATAACCTTTAAAAATAAAATCGCTTTCAGACTTAGCCGTTCCATCAGGACTATCAAGATTAGCAGCTAGTAAAGCCGCGGGGCCATGACAAATCGCTAGCGTAAATAAATCCTTTTTATGACCCCAACGTAGCAGTTCACCAAGGTTTTTATCTTCAGGCAAACCTAGCATCGCGCCATGACCACCTGGGATAAATATTGCCGCGTAGTCGTCGCTACCTGCCATATCGTTTGCTACAAAGCCTGCAATACTATTTGGGTTCTCAAGCTTTGACTTATATTCGTTATAGATAGCTTTGACGTCTTCGTCTTGATCAGGCATCGCCCACTGCTCAACTTTGACAGGGTCACCCGTTGGGGTAAAGACATCCACCTCAAAGCCTGCTTTTCTGAAATGTAATAAAGGCACCATCATCTCAACGGGATGATTACCCGTATCAAATTTATTGCCGTTCTCCATGGTCATATACTGCTGCTCGGTACAGACCATTAGAATTTTTTTATTACCCATATATGGCGTGTCGTACTCGGTATTATCATAGTTGGTTTTGCTAGGTGCAGCGAGTTTAAGCGATGATGTCGATGGAATATAAATCCCTGCTTCGGTTTCTTGTGGCTCTAGACCTAAAGTGTCTTTGGCTTTATCTAAAGTATCTTTAGCTTTGTCCATTATGTTTTGAATGTTCATGAATTTTCCTTTTTTATTATTTATCATCATAAATAGCTAGAATTGATAAACCTGATAGATATATCAATTTGGCTATTGTCTGACAATAAGATAACAAACTAAGGAGTCTATAAATAGATGAAAAATTTTATGTTTCGTAAGCTTTGTAAAGTAAAGGTTGCTAAGTTATAAGTAGTTGCAGAGCCATGACAGTTACTAAATTATAGAGTGCTTCTAACGTAGTTTTTTTAGCATTTTACTAGGCGTGATAGTAGGCTGAAAAACTCTCGTCCAATTCATCAGCGCAAACAGCACATAAGACAATAGGCAAGTATTAATCAGATCATGAATACTGGCTTTTATGTTTACACTGCCTAACGCCGAGAAGCCTTTAGGTGCAATGATATAACGATTGTCCAGATACTCGCCTGCCAAAGCCACGCACGTTACTATGATTAAGGCAATAAACGATCTTATACCTTGTCTTTTAATAATTGGACGTAGTATCAGTAGGCTTAATATATAGACGCTGGTACCGACATAAATATGTAGAGCGTCCTTATCGAGGCCCGTAGCCGCTATTACGCCTAGTTTAAAGGTTTCAAAATCCACTTATTTCTCTCTAAATAACAGCTATTACTATAAATAAAAAGGTGAGTTAGACACATACTAACTCACCTCAAACTCAAATATGTGCATCAATATTATCTAGACATCCCAATCTACAAAGTTCTTTAGTAGCTGCAAGCCTGCTTTATGGCTTTTTTCTGGATGGAACTGAGTAGCGAATAAATTGTCTTTGATCACGCTAGCGCAAAATGGCTGGCCATAATCGCAGCTAGCTGCGACTTGAATGCTATCAGCAGGCGCGCAATAATAACTGTGCACAAAGTAAAAATGGGCGTTATCTTCAATACCAGTCCATAATGGATGATTAAAATCCATATCGGTAATAGTATTCCAGCCCATGTGCGGCACTTTAATGGTGGCGCCCTGCTCGTCTTTCCAAGTTGGATCAAACGCTTTTACGCTGCCCTCTAAGATGCTCAAACATGCCGTGCCACCATTCTCAGCAGACTGCTCAAATAATGCTTGCATACCGACACAGATCGCCATGACAGGCTTATTAAATACCGCATGGCGCACGACTTCATCAATACCAGCATCGTGCATGCCGATCATACAATCGCGCATGGCACCGACACCAGGGAAGACAATCTTATCAGCAGCCGCGACAACCTTTGGATCATTAGTAATCGATACTTCCGCGCCAACTGCTGAGAGTGCTTTGCTAGCTGAGTGCAAGTTACCCATACCGTAGTCTAGGAGAGCTATTTTGGTCGCTTTACTCATCAAAACGCCTCTTTGGTCGACGGCAAGGTATTCAGTGCGCGCTCATCATACTCACAAGCCATACGTAGCGCACGGGCAAAGGCTTTAAAGGTAGACTCGATTTGATGATGGCTGTTCTTGCCCTTGAGATTATCCAAATGTACCGTCATCCATGAGTGATTGACAAAACCATAGAAGAATTCGCTAAATAGATCCACATCAAAGCGACCCACATGCGAGCGGGTAAACGGAATATCCATATGTAAACCTGGACGCCCTGATAGATCAACAACGGCACGGGTTAAAGCTTCATCGAGTGGCGCATAAAAGTGCCCATAACGACGAATGCCCTTCTTATCACCAAGCGCTTTGTTAAATGCTTGTCCTAGCGTAATACCTGTATCTTCAACACTGTGGTGATCATCAATAAAGGTATCACCGGTGCACTTGATATCTAAGTCAAACAGACCGTGACGCTTGATTTGATCAATCATATGATCTAGAAAAGGCACGCCTGTATCGACTGTACCCTGACCTGTACCATCAAGATTAACCGTACAAGTCACTTGAGTCTCAGCAGTATCACGGGTCACGGTAGCGATACGGGCAGGACGACCATACAGATTTAGGTTTGCATCAGATGTTTGGGCAGTCATAGCTACTCTCTATAAAATAATTGTTATCAAAAGTGATGATATTAAAAAGATGGTCTTATCATAGCAAAACAGCATCATAACAGCTATGGTATGACCGTAAAGCACGCACATATTTGCCCTATTCTGCTAAAATAGTGTGTTTAGTATTTTTAATCACACCTTTTTTTACCCTATATTATTTTTAACTACACAACTGCTCGACATTATAGGATACCGTTATGCCTTTAGAAGCAATTGCCATCAATGACTTAAATGCGCCACTAATGGCGAAGCCAACGCGTGACAATGAGCTGGCCGAGCGCTTGCAGTCCCTTTATGACAGCGATGATAATCATCCCTGTGGCGAATCAGTTTTGGCTATTATCGAGCAAGGTTTTAAGCGTGGGCAATGGCTGTATGTCGGTATGTTCAATGACAAGCCTATCGCCGCCGTTGGCTGTTTTGATGATGGGCAGACTAACGCTAGACGTTTGCAGTATTTAACGGTTCATGAGCAAAATCGCGGCCGCGCTATCGATGCCAAATTTATCAAAATGGTCTACGATGCGGAGATCAAAAAAGGCGTGCGTCAGTTTGTCCCTGTCGATGAGGATATCCACCGTATTATGAGTGAATATGATTTGTTACAGCTAAAATCATAATTTTTCCTTTAAAATGGTTTATTTAGCATAAAAAAGCAAAAATACCTTGACAGCTGAGCCTATATTTAGTTTAATAGCGTCCTCAACGAAGACGGCTCGATAGCTCAGTCGGTAGAGCAACGGATTGAAAATCCGTGTGTCGGCAGTTCGAACCTGCCTCGAGCCACCATTCGTTAATTGCATTCAGCTTTTAAATAAGCGACCAAAAAGACCTCAGACATTCGTGTTTGAGGTCTTTTTTTTGTCTGCGATCTAGGGTTACTCTACTATTTTCGTCACTTATTCATAACACTTTTAGTCTACCTCTACTGCCAGCTTGCTCAGTATACTAAAGTCAATATAGCGTCAAAGGACAAGGTAGAGAGCTATGAGAGAGTTTGATTACGACTTAGATTATAAAAATTTAGACCTGCGCGCGCAGCCTGAGCTGTATCGAGTTGGGCGTGGTGAGCAAGGTGTGCTCTTGGTTGAGCCTTATAAGTCAGAGATATTGCCGCATTGGCGCTTTGCGACTCCTGAGCTCGCGACCGAAAGTAGTGAGACTATTTGGCAGATGTTTTTAGATTATTTGGCTGACGATGATTTTGTCGGAGCGGATATGGCGCGTAAATTTATCCAAATGGGCTTTACCCGCGCGCGGCGCTACGCCAACCATAAAGGTGGCAAGAAATACAAAGGGCCTGTGCCTGATGATAAAAAAGGTCAAAGTGGCGCGCATGGTCGCGATGAATTACCTAGGCAAGAGGAAGATCCTATCAAAGCAGAATCGGCGCGTATCTTTAAGCAAAAATGGGACGACTGCCGCGAGAATGAGGACTATCTTCGCATGAAGAAGGAACACCGCGAGCGCTATAAGGAGGTAGAATAAAGTAGACTGGTCTAACTGCTGTGCTAAGGTAATAACAGCCAAAAACTAATATTAAATGACCTAACTTACAGGCGAAAAATAATGAGCGAAACAATGAATGATAAGCAGCTATTAATTTTTGATTTTGATGGCACTTTGATCGATAGCGTACCTGATTTGGCAGATGCAACCAATACCATGCTTGCGCAACTAGATAAGCCGACTCATTCGCTGGCAACGATAAAAGAGTGGGTCGGTAATGGTTCTAGGTTATTGATAGAAAGAGCGTTGGTTGGTAAGACGGAAGTTCTAGAGGGCGAATTAACGACAGAGGAAGCCGATCACGCTGAGCAAATATTTTTTGACGCCTATAAAAATATTACTAATAGTAAAACCCTCGCTTACCCTGATGTCGATGCAGGATTGCGTCAATTAAAAGAAGCAGGATTTACTTTAGCTTTGGTCACTAATAAGCCAATACGTTTTGTGCCCAAAATATTAGAAAACTTTGGCTGGACAGCGCTGTTTAGCAAAGTATTAGGCGGTGATAGCTTGTCCGTTAAAAAGCCCGACCCTGCGCCCTTATTGCAAGTCTGTAAGACACTAAACTTTGAGCCTGCCCAAGCATACATGATTGGCGATTCAATCAATGATATCTCAGCAGGCAAGAACGCTAACATCGATACTTTAGCCTTATCTTATGGCTATAACTACGGCAAAGATATTCGCGATAGTCAGCCTAATCAGGCTTTTGATAACTTTGCTGATTTGATGAAATACTTATTAAAAGACTAATACGAAACCCAAAAATACAATATATAGCGTTTATTTCTTTTAGGTTTTTGTAGGGCGCATTTTATGCACCGCTGAGTTAAATCAATAGTGCATAGAATGCACCCTACGCCTACTCTGGCTTTTTTGAATAGTATAAGCTATCAAGTTGTAGACTGGGTTTAAAACCCAGAAAATGATAACTATTTGCCAATGATAATAAGTTAAATCTATCGTCTATTTGTTCGTAGGAATTTTTTATATGACGACTACCCTTAGCGACATTGATATTGCTCAAAGCGCCACTTTACAATCTATTACTACTATTGCCGAAAAAATTGGTCTCTCTGCTAATAATTTACAGCCTTATGGGCACTATAAAGCTAAGATAAATCCAAACGATGTATTCGCTAAACCTGCAAAATCTATCAATAGCAAATTGATACTAGTCACTGCGATCAATCCAACACCTGCGGGCGAAGGTAAAACTACCGTGACTATTGGTCTAGCCGATGCCCTAAATCGTATTCATCAGCAGCAGCATACTAACGCGATTAATGCTAAAAAAGTCACCATGGTCGCCCTGCGTGAGCCTTCACTTGGCCCTGTATTTGGGATTAAAGGTGGCGCTGCGGGTGGTGGCTATGCGCAAGTGTTACCTATGGAAGATATCAACCTGCACTTTACTGGCGACTTCCATGCTATCGGTGCCGCCAACAATCTCTTAGCTGCGCTACTCGATAATCATATCTATCAAGGTAATGCGCTGGATATCGATCCCAAACAGGTGCTATGGCGACGTGCGGTAGATATGAATGACCGTCAGCTGCGTAACATTATCAGTGGTATCGGCAAAAAGACCGATGGCGTCATGCGCGAAGATGGTTTTGATATTACCGTCGCCTCTGAGGTAATGGCTATCTTTTGCTTGGCGACTGATTTGGCTGATCTCAAACAGCGTTTAGGTAATATTTTGGTCGCTTATAATTATGACAAGCAGCCTATTTATGCTAGAGATCTCAATGCGCATGGTGCGATGGCAGCCCTGCTTAAAGACGCACTACAACCAAACTTAGTACAGACTATCGAAGGTACACCTGCCATCGTGCATGGTGGTCCTTTTGCTAATATTGCTCATGGCTGTAATTCAGTCATTGCGACACGGGTGGCTATGCACTTGAGCGATTATACTTTGACTGAGGCCGGATTTGGTGCGGATCTGGGTGCGCAAAAGTTCTTTGATATAAAATGTCGACTTTCAGGGCTCACACCAGATGCTGTGGTTATAGTAGCGACCATTCGCGCCTTAAAATACAATGGTGGCGTTGCGAAAGATGCGCTGACTGATGAGAACTTAGCGGCACTTGAAGAAGGCTTGCCAAACCTGTTTAAACATATCGATAATATGCGCGATGTTTATGGGATGCCAGTCGTGGTAGCTATCAATCACTTTATTAGTGATACCGATGCCGAGGTTGCCTTAGTGCGCAACGCTTGCCTACAAAAAGGCGTTGAGGTTGCCTTGACGCAAGTATGGGAAAAAGGCGGCGCTGGTGGCGAAGCACTGGCGCATTCGTTGCTTAATTTATTAGATAAAAATAATGAATCAGCTAGCCAGTTTCGTCTGGCTCATGATAGCGATAATAGCGTTGAGGAAAAAATTCGTACGATTGCTCAGCGGATTTATGGCGCAAATGACATCGATATTAGCAGCCTTGCGCAATCAAAAATTAAGCGCTTAGAGGCGCTAAACCTAGACAAGATGCCTATCTGTATTGCCAAAACGCAATATTCACTCAGTGATAACGCCAAGCTGCTTGGGCGTCCTACTGATTTTAATATTCATGTACGCGATATCAGTATCTCCACTGGCGCAGGATTTATCATAGTTATTTGTGGCGCTATTATGAAGATGCCAGGACTGCCTAAACATCCTTCAGCTGAGCGAATTGATGTTGACGATAAAGGTAATATCACAGGGTTGTTTTAACGCAAACAATCTACTTGCTGCGATAACTCAGTGCCTCTGATACATGGGCGCTAGTGATGCCTTGGCTATCTGCCAAATCAGCAATTGTTCGGGCGACTCGCAGTACTCTATGATAGCCACGCGCTGATAAATTTAGGCGCTGCTGAGCGAGCTGTAATAACTGTTGTTCGCCCTCGCCTAACTGAACATGTTCATCCAGCTCACTAGGACTTAGCTCATTATTGACCTTGTTCTGCCGTGCCAGCTGACGCTTATGAGCAGCAGCGACTCGCATCCTTACTTGCTCTGAGCTCTCCCCTGCTTTTGCGTTTTGTAGATCGGCAATCGGTAGTGCTGGCACCGTAATATGTAGATCAATTCGATCTAGTAGTGGCCCTGATAGCTTATCTTGATAGCGCTTAACCTGTTCAGGACGACAGCGACTGACAACTACAAAATTAACTGATAATATCGAGGAGCCACCGACTAAAACACTACAAAAATAGATGATAATCTGATGACGATGACTAAATCTACAATACTAAATGATAATTTTCCAGCTAGAATTATCCCTAGAAACCATAGAACCGTGACAGGTTTTATTCATGGTAATAGTAGTACATATTCAGGTTTCGAATCAAGTCTAGAACGTGACGCTCTGATATTGACTGAGTTTAATTTATCAATAGTAGACCACTTAGCTCAACCCAGAACATTTGAATATTTTTACGATAATAAGAACAGGAAATATACGCCTGATATTTTCATAGAATATAGTAATGGGAAAAAACTATACGTTGAAGTTAAATATAGGGACGACATAAAAAAAGACTGGGCTATTCTAAAGCCTAAGTTCAAAGCAGCTATTAAAGAGCTATCCACTGAGGAAAATACACGATTCAAAATCTGGACAGAAAAAGAGATCAGAAGTCCTTTACTAAAAAACGCTACCTTTCTCCTTCCTTATAGGCACAGAAGTTTTGAAAACTATCAGCTTGAAATGATTAAAAAAGTAGTTTCAAGATTTAATGAAACAACTCCTGAAGATGTGATTAGGATATGTTCTAGTAGTTTAGAAGCTCGTGCTGAATTCCTAAATACTTTATGGTACGCCTTATCTAATCAGATAATAAAGGCTGATTTGACTCGTCCCCTAACAATGAACTCTTCTATATGGATTTAATAAGATGTATGAAGTTAAGTTAAATGTAGGTGAAGAAGTTTTTAGCGGTAACTCTCGCTATAGAATAACAGCTGTTCTTGACATAGAGCATGTATGTGTTCGTAGCAGTTTTACTGGTAAATCAAAAAAAGTTCATATATCTGAGTTGTCTTCAAGTCCTATTGATGAAGATGACACAAAGATAATACCAGCTACTGAGTTGATGCATATTCCAGATGAGGAATGGGTCGAAATTCATAATAAGGCTGGGCTTTTTAATAACATCCTTCAATCCGATTCTGATGACAGGCGTGATGAAATAAAAAAGGCTGCTGAGGAACTAGGAGTATCAGAGCCAACACTATATAGACAATTGCAGAAATACAAAGCGAGTAAGGGAGATCCAACTAGCTTATTAAGAAAAAAGCGTGTGGATAATGGACGCTTTGAGCCTGAGATAGAGACAATAATACAGTCATGTATAACTCAATATCTATCGACAGATAAACTAAAAGTTTCAGATGTTTTTAGAAATCTGGAAACTCAAGTCTACCAATATAATAAGCTGCATGGAACTACATTTACTGCACCGCATATCAATACTCTAAGGTACAGAATATCTCAGCTTACTGCTGCTGAGATTGGATCAACAAGGCTAGGTAAAAACGGTCAAGAGTCCTATCGCCCTATTATTGGTAAGTTTCCAGAGGTAATAAAACCTTTGGAGATTGTACAGATTGATCACACTCCCTTAGATCTTATGGTTGTTGATGATGTGAATAGATTAGCTATAGGTCGGCCAACAATCACGTTAGCGATTGATGTTTTTAGTCGAATGGTTACGGGTTTTTACATCTCGCTAGAAAAGCCAAACACGTTACTGACAGGGTGTTGTATCACACACTCAATCCTAGATAAAAAGAAATGGTTGGCAGATCACAAGATAGATGCTCAATGGCCAGTATATGGCTTAATAGATACTATCCATACTGATAACGGTAAAGAGTTTCATGGTAAAGCCTTAAAAAGAGCATGTGAAAAATATCATATTAACCTAACTAAAAGACCCGTTGGGACGCCAAGGTATGGTGGACATATTGAACGACTTTTTAAAACTTTCAACGATACAGGTATCCATGCATTACCTGGAACGACTAAATCAAATATTGTAGATAAAGGCGAATACGATTCGGAGAAGAAAGCAGTATTAACTTTGTTTGAGCTTGAAACTTGGTTTACGGAGCTTGTGGTCAATATCTATCACCATACGGTTCATTCTGAACTTGGAATGACTCCCTTTGAGAAGTATAAAGAAGGTATTTTAGGGAACGATACTACTTTAGGTAGAGGGCTTCCACCTAAGATAGAGCATGAACTACAGCTCAAAATAGATTTCTTACCCTATGAAGAGAGAAGCGTACAAAAATATGGGATCCAGCTTTTTGGCATCCTTTACTATCATGATCTTTTAAGAAAATGGATACGCCAACCTGATAAAACACGTAAAAACTCAAAACAATTTATTATCAAATACGATCCAAGAGATTTAAGCTCAGTATTCTTTTATGATCCTGATATGAAGTCATACATTACTGTTCCTTATAGAAACTTGAGTCGACCTGCGATATCTCTATGGGAGCTAAGAGAAATCAAGAGAAGATTAGCGGACTCTGCTCCGATAAGTCAGGTTACAGAAGACGATATCTTTGAAGCTAGAATTAAAATGGCTAGTATTGTTGAAAATGCATCAAAAGAAACAAAAAAAATAAGACGTTTGAAACAAAAAGAGTCTGTCAGAGTAAAAGAATCTATTCCACAGATGGCTGTGAAAGCTGAGCAACTAGAAGAGGTTCATTTAGAAGAATTTGAGGACTTAGAAGACTTTGATATTCAGCCATTCGAAGATATAGAGGAGTAGTATATGGAACATTTATCTGATAAAGCTCGAAGCTTAATAAATGCTTCAAACGATGAAAAAATATTCTATATAAACACAGATAGGTGGATTGGCTACCCACGATCTCAAGAAGTTCTTAACAGCTTAGAAGATCTAATGTGCTATCCAAAGACAGATAGAATGCCAAACTTACTAATTGTTGGTGATTCTAACAATGGTAAGACAAAGATATTGAAACAGTTCTTAAAACGTTATCCATTTGATATGGATGAAGATACTGCACTCAATATTCAACCAGTTGTCATGGTATCAGCGCCTTCAAAACCAGATGAAAATAGTTTCTATATCCGTCTGCTCCAAAAGCTTCACACCCCTTACGTAAAAAATGAAAGCGCGAGTGTCAAAAGAGAGCGGATTATTCGAGTACTGAAAAAACGTCAAACTAGAATGCTAATTATTGATGAAATTCAACACATTATCGCAGGCTCATTCAACTCTCAAAGAAACCTGCTTAATGCGATAAAGGATTTAAGTAATACTCTTCAAATTCCAATTGTTGGCGCGGGTATTGAAGATGCCTTTAACGCTATTCAAGTAGACCCACAGTTAGCTAACCGCTTTCAGTTAGAAGTTCTACCAAGATGGAAAATAAACACTCTAGATGACACTAAGAATTTTGCTCGATTAATCGCATCTATCGAACAAAGCTTAATATTACCAGAGGCCTCATATCTATATAAAAAGCCGTATCTTGAGAAAATCCACTATCTTAGTGAAGGTCTGATTGGTGAAGTTTTTCAAATATTAAGAAAGTTGGCTATTTTTTCAATTAAAAACGATCAAACTTGTATTAACGAAGATACGTTTGATTCTGTAACCTTGTCGCCACCTTCAAACAGACGCAAATTGTTAAGCCAATTAAGATGAGCCGTAAATATCAAGGTTTAGAGCTATCATATAGATTACAGCTACTTCCAATACGTCAAGACGAACTACTTAGATCTTGGATAATGCGTAATGCGCTATTTCTTAATATGAAACCATCGCAGCTATCTACTATCGTTTTCCAAAATACTGATATCTGGAAGTCAGACATTGATACTCAGCTTTCCACTAAAAGTATTGAGTCACTATTAGGCACTGTAGAAATCAAAAAAGAAGATTTGGACAACACATTAATTTCTTTAAACTGTGACTATTTTTACCCTCACCTGAATGATTCTAAACAAATAAAGTGGGTTTTGAGCATTGGTGTTCATCAAAGAAGTCAAAAAAGTAGTATTCAATATTGTCCGTTGTGTCTATCTACAGATCAGGTTCCCTACTTTAGAACATACTGGCGGTTCGGGTTTTTAACAAGCTGCCACATTCACAATATTTGTTTTCTAGACAACTGTTATAACTGTAGTGCCTCAATAGATTTAGTTCGTTATGATAAGAAAAATGATGAGCATTTTAAGCAAGTAGATTGTTTAAAATGCAGCCAATGCTCTTACGACTTAAGAGATGCCCCAAAGATAAGACCTCATCATCATGAACTTAAAGCAAACCAAGAGCATTTTAGACTACTAGTAAAAGGCTATGGGAGTGTTGGTAACTTGCATTTCAATTATTCGCATATTTACTACGATGGTTTTAAGCGAATCATGTCATTTCTACTCTGTAGCAAAAACGGAATTGAGATGTTCGAGTATATTGTTAATATAAATAAATTAGACCAGAGTTTCGTCAACGATAGAAGTTTGGTACATCGGCATTCGGAACCTGAACACTTATCACTTGATATGCGAAGAATCAGTATTATTTTCTCATATTATGTAATGAAAGACTGGCCTATAAGCTTTATTAGAATCTGCAAAGAATTTGGAATTACTAAACGCTTCATATACTCTCCACATCTTGATTATCCTTTTTGGCTAAAAAAGGTTTTAGACTTAGAGTTAGCTTAGAATGGAAGCTTTAATTGTTACAATACTAAGATATCTGAAAGTTTCCTAAAAACTATGCAACTGTCTTTTGAATTAGATACCTGCTCATACGAGTAATAAAAATATCTATTTGTGAATTGGAGGAGGTAACTTTTTAAAGATTTTCTGAATTTCTCTACGAACTACTTCTTAATTTAATAATATAATTCACTTTAAGTAAGAACAAATGATTTAAAACCAGAGGTCGTTATGAGTGAGTCTAAAAACAAAATTTTATTTAACAATGATCATCTAACTCTTGTAAGTCAAGAAGAGATAGAGAATCGACGCCGTACTCATTCAGACGCCCTAGCCAATTTTGCAGTCGATAATATTCCTGTTAACCCTGAAACTCAGCACATTTTTAATAATTACGTTGAAGGTAGAATAGCAACAACTAAAGAGGTAAAAGAGTTATTACATGCTCACTATACTAAAGTGCAATCTGAAAACAATCGAAAGTAGATTACATACCAATAAACTAAATACTTTTAGCGGCACATTTATGAAAAAACCTGAAGACCAAGAAATAACGGTTGATAACCGTCCAATATTAGTAAGTCAAAAAGAGATAGAGAATCGACGACGTATTAGTTCGGACGGACTTGCTGACTTTGCGGTCGATAATATTCCTATTAACCCTGATACCAGACATATCTTCAATGATTATGTTGAAGGTAGGATTGCAACAATTGAAGAAGTAGAATCTTTGTTAGATGCTCATTACACTAAAGTAGCTTTTTAATTAGCTTAAAGAGCTAAAAACTAATTCGCTTATATCTACCTCCAATGCATCGCAAATCTCATATACCTTTTTCAAGGTAACATTTTTCTCCCCACGCTCAATATTTCCCATATAGCTACGATCAATATTTGCTAGCTCTGAAAGCTTTTCTTGCGATATGCCCTTCGCCTTTCTTACTTCACGCACCCGTTTTCCAAATGCAATTATTCTCTCATCTTTTGTCATGTCTACGCCACTAGCAAAAGTGGCATTATTCGCAGTCGTAGGATATAATATCCACGGGATATAGTCCGTATTTTGAGAATCCTATGGAAACGCGGATTGAATATCAGTCGGATGTAACTGTAATCAATAGAATTATCTGTGCCAGGTACTGGTTATTTGACACAAATGATTTTATTCATACTGTCAAAGAGATTGGTCAAAATTTCGGAATCAAAGCTCATGAAGTGACTCAGGTAGCCCAAAAAAATGCCTATTTAATCGTATATGACTATCAGTGTATCGGCTGCAATAAGACGAGCCACTGCCATACACGCAATGAGTTTAGGCAGTTAAAGCTAGGTGACTGGCGCTGCGCTCAATGTCGGAGAATATATGACGAGAAAAGGTACGGAACGTTTCAGCAGTTCTCTTTAGAACGAAATCGTGTGAGAGAACATCATAGAAAAGTCGTTATCAAAGTATTAGAGCATCATAAAGCATCTCAAATGGGCAATATACCTTGCTTAGATAAGCTGGATACAGTCGATAGCCTATTACTTGTGGCAACCATTGAAAGCCTTTGTTCAAAAGCGTTAACGACGACAGAACCTTTATGTAGTAACTCAGCATTACCTTTAACTCCCACTTTTAGCATGGACAAAAAAGTACTTAAACACCTTTTCGACTTAAATTTACTATTCTTAAATCCTCAAGAAAATTACCACTGGGTTGACATCAATAAGGATGGTCATTTAGAAATTAATTACTATCGAGCGATTTTTAAGTTTGCTCATGATACCGAAAGTCTCAGGCAGTTAGCCGTGAAAACAAAGTCCAATCAAATACAAAGCTATTTCATAGGAGACATCAAATTTCAACAATGGTGTCAGTGTATACAGCTAGCAGAGTGCGAAAACCACTTGTTTGACCAGATTACATTAGAGCAGTTAATCCTGAATATTGACGAAAAAATGCTTTATTTATTCCAGTCAGGTTTGGCTTCTTATTCAGTAGCTGACATGTGCCGTATTATCACTAAAGCCGCAAAGATTCTTGATATAGCGCTCTCAAATTCAAGTATCACCAAAGCGCAGGCTCTAACTATTCTTTGTAAGAGCATTGAGAGTAATCTCAATAAACTACGCGATGGTCGTTGGCAGAGGCAAACCTATAAGCGTGATATTTTTGATCCTCAGTCTGCTATCTCTAAAGTATTTTTTAACTACGGTTTAAGAATAGAGGGTTTTAGTTTCAACTATACGCTTAATGAGATGTTTAACCTACACAGTGGCCAACATTAGTATTTGAATCTATAGACCTAAGCTGTAGTTCCATAGTCAAATATTAAGGTCATGTGACGTATAAACTTATCAGGAACAGTATTAAAACGCTTAGGCGGAAGAATAGAGGGTCTACTGAGTCCATTTAATCAGAATCGTGATCTTGTTTTAAGGTTTTAGCAGTATTCGTGTGTTTTTATCGAAACAATTCAGTAAATCAGCTTATAAAAGGATTTAAGTGTGCAAATAAATATTTCAACAGTGGCATTGATCGCTATGTTATCGATCAATATTATGGCTTGTAGCAACGAGCCTTCATCAAACTCAGTAGCTGAGAGCGATGCCGAAATTTATGAGGATGATCAGGATGCATTAGCTGAATATATATTGGCTACTGAGAAGAGCGATACTGAATCCGCACCTGTAGCTTTTGATGCTTCTCTTTATCACGATATTAATCAAGATTCAGATTTTAGTTATATAACAGCTTTGTCTTTAGCACAAACTGATAGAGATATGTTTGATAATGAGCGTCTTATTCATATGTATCCTGAGTACCAACAAGAACAAGATCCACAAAAAAGAGAAGCGATGGCTAAAGAGCTAATTCCTAAGATGAAATCAGAGATGGCTAAATACGAGGATCCGTATCGAATTAAAGTAAAAGTAATGCCCCCTGATGAAGGCTATGAGTTTGGTTTGGAACAAGAGAAGAAAGGCCTTACAGGCGCTTTTTTTAGGGCAGACGGTGATAAGTTGAGAAGATATGATTTTGAGACTAAATCTTTCCCTATTTCTCCTGTTCAAATGGGTGGTAGCAAAAGTCCATGTTGGTTCCCCTTGAGACTAACAAATAAATTACAAAATCATGATTCAAGCATACAACCAAACGAAGACTGCACTTTAGAAATTTCAGACGAATCTTTGGCAGAAAAAATGTCGACGGCCTACATATCTCTGACGGGTATGGCCTACTATCGCATAGAAGATATTACTGCTTTTCCTGAACGTGTAGATTTGGTTTTTTCTAATAGCGAAACAGGTGAAGAGTATGCAACTAAGACATTTACTTGGAGTTATTGAGTTTCGTATAGTTCGCTAAAGATATAGACTAATTTCAATCTTTGTTGAAATTGGTCAGTCTTATTGACTATCACTGATTAACGATCTGTCAGCGTCAGATAAAAGTTTAAACTAGAGTCGTAAGTGTATACAACTGTTATACTCTTTTACTCTAAAGATTAGACAATCACCTCATTCTATGACGGCTCATGCCCCATTTCTTACTCTAAATTTCAATTAAAATATGGATGATTTTGAAAATCACTTTTAACCTCTAATATTAAACTATCTAAGTTTATTCCTGCTCCTCCTCCACCTTGCTGCAATAGACGAAGCGCAGAAAACCATTGGGAACGTCCCGCACCATTTAGTTTTAGTCGTGAGATATCTCCTCCTGATCTTAACCATATTTCTTGATCTAAAGGACCTGATGGATATAAGTCAGCGAGGACCTCTTCAAGTTTCCTATCGTGGTTAACACTTTCTATTACATTCATATTAGTATTTAGTGCTTTTATACCGCCATATCGTAGCGCAACAGGAAAATTATTTTCTAAATTACTTTTAAAGACAGGGTGCTGATTATGATTTACTGTTTTGGCCTCCATTGGAACATTCTTTTCTAAATAAGAAAATATATCAAATACCCGAATAAGATCTTCATTAGAAGACCCTGCTGATCCTTTCAAGGCAGACAGTAAATGCTTTGTAAACAAGCTATTCTGATCACCAGGCAAAATTATAGACGTTTCTGAATCTTTTGAAGACGCAATAAATACTTTACCACGCCCCTGTGAGAGTCGCGCTAAAGACTTATTAGTAAGGCCAGAAAAATTAAATTGACTCTGTGCGAACGATTTAAAGGTCGCAGTTCCAGCCGAGTGACAAGCATCTATAACAAATAATAATCTTTCTGATTTAATCTTAGACAGTAATGACGATAGTTCGTCTTCAGGTAAAAAGCCACCACTAGGACTGTCAAAATCAACGGGAGCTAAAAAGCAATTCGGATTTGATTTATCACCCTGATTACCACCATGTCCTGAAAAATAGACAAAGACTGTATCACCTTCATTTGCTTTTGTAGCAAGCTTGCTCATTTCACTGCGTATGTTTGAGAGTGTAGCTTCAGAGTCTAACAATAGCATCACATTTGTATTCTCATAACCACAATAGTTTGCTGCTGTGAGTACATTAGCAACATCATAGGCATCTTTCGTCACTATATCGGGAAGCACAGCCTTTCCTTCATATTCTGAGATCGCGATTATAAGTGCGTGAGCTTGAGAGAAAGATTTATATTGATCCATATTCAGTCCTTAAATAATTTTTCTAAGATTTTAACTTTGTCATTATTTGGGAAATCAGATTTTATTTTATTTACTAAATTACTTACAAATGGCTTGGCACCGTTTCGTATCTTTTGTATAGCATCTTCCCAAGCTTCAAATCCTGTTCTATTATTCAGAGTACTTCCATTTACACCTCCAGATCTAATCCATAGGTTGTTTTCCTCTGGTCCAGATGGATATAGGTCTTGTGCTAGCAATGTAAGAGCTTCCCATTTGTAATCAGATGTATAAAATCCAATTTCAAATTTACTCCAAAATGGTAATAGGTCTTTACAAGGTGTCAAAATAGTCTTAGCGTTTGGTGACGAGGTTTTATATTTTCTAAAAGCTAAACTAGCAGCCTCTTTCCAGTTTCTATCTTGAATTAGCTGTCCAACAGTTATCATATTAGAATTAGGCTGTCGCCTTGTGTTATCAATCCAACGATTTAGCCATATTAAGAAATTAGGTTCAGAGAGAGATGTAACACGTTTAAATATTTCGAGTATTGTTTTGGTAGTATCTAGATCAGCTTGTCTTATTTTTTCAGTTATATTGGGTACTTTAGAAACTGCTTTGTCTAATTCGTCATCTAAGTCTATAAAGTCTTGATTTAATGCACGTTCATACCATCCTAAAGCAGTTTGACTTAAGTAGTTTTCACGAACATCATTATCAAGTAAACTCCAAATACTTGAACGTTTGGGAAACTCACACAAGTCTGAAATAGGGGTCACTGATAGCAAACGTAAAAGCTCTATATGACTGGATTTACTTAAAGTCACGTACTCATCCAACAAAGAAAACAAAATTTCTTGTGGTTTTTGTGGAGCACTCCAAGCATGTGGATTTATGAGTAATACTTCATTCCAAATAGACAAAGAATGTTTTGAAGAGAAACTAATTTCTCTAAGTATTGACGGATCTTCGACTGCATTAGCAACTGTGATTTTGGTAACACGTTGATCATTTATGGATAAACATGCTGATAATAGTTCTGAAGGAACCGCTTTATTAGCGATGACTTCTAAACCTTTTATTAATGATCCATCTTTATCAACTAATAATTGTTTCGAAAAGGCTTCATATGTTGAATAGCACAGCGCTAAGACTAGTCCATGTAGCTGAAGCAAATTGTTGTTCGCAAAAAACGGAAGCATCAGCTCTTCTGTTTCTTTAAATATTTTATCTGGTGCATTATGCTTGAGCAGGTTCTCAATCGGAGGAGTTATCTTTATAAGGCTTAGAAGTTGCTCCGTTGTTCCAAAATCAAGATTTAACCATCTCCAAATAGCCGTATATATTAACGAAGTCTGGCTATTAAACGTTTGAATAAAACCAGTTTGAATAGATTGTCTCCAACCGTCTACAGCTTTTCCCTTGTCAAAAGAGTTACTAATCATCTTTATCATTGAAACATCGTCTTTACTAGCAAAATCACAACCTTTCAATTTAAGCTCAACGGCATCCCAAATTATTTTTAAAGAGTTAAAGCCTTGGCCAGAGATATTTCTGAGTTTTAGTATCTCTTCGATATTAATTTTAAAGATCGAACTTTCTAGTTGAATAACTAACTGCTCTTTTTTGACGCTACCTTTAACACTATCGGGAGAGAGCTGCTCAAGGAGCCTTATTAAGGATAAGCAGTTATCAAATTCTGGTTCTAAAATACTTCTTAGATACACATCATAAGCTTGAACCACAAGCTCTAGCATCGAAGGTTCTACCAAGTCAATACCAAAGTTTATACAAAAGTCATTATGTTCCTCATACCTATTAAGAAAAGCTTCAGCAACTTTTGATACAGGCTCTGATTTTTGAGCTTTACCAATAATCTTGAAATCACTATTCCAACGAGAGACTAATGACTCAGGAACACAAACTAAACTGGGTAAGTTAGGCTCAATACAGTCTCTAGGACTTAAGCTTAGACGAAAAGAGAAGTCCTTACGCATACTCGGCCATAACTTCTGCCATACTGATGCTATCAATTCCTCAAAACCTAAGAAACCAACATGAATAATGGGTCCCACATTTTTACTTACTAATAATTCTACAGCATCGTTACTCAAAACTATGTTAGGTTCAGTTGAATCGTTTGTTAAGTTTAAATTGACACATTCATCGCAAAAACCATTATTATTGATGAGTGTATCTGGAAGCAGCTTCAAAAGCTGATTGAGATCATTAAGACGTTGTATTTGATTAATAGGAACTGCCAGAGCATATGAAGCTACCATCCCTGAACGTGAAGCGTTTGCATCTAAAAAAGTTTTAGCAACAATATATTTATCTTCTAATGCAAAACCTGAAATGTAGGGAGAGAAATTTACGCTAGAGGGGAGAGAGTCAGGCAAATCTAACCACTGAGAGGCCTTTTTAAATAGATTTTCGTTTGAACTAAAGTTGCGTAGGCCATGACCATGACCAACCTGACCAAATACTGCTTTATCCACATTCATAATGGAGTCTCTATATTCATAGTTAATCAATCAAATACTGAATGGGTCGAGTTATATCTGAATCATTACTTCCATCAGGTAAAACGACATAACCAAATTTTTCTGGACCAGCGCTACTATATTCACTATCTTCATCTGCCATATCTAAACTTTGCCCAAGTGCTGAAAGTCCCATTATTAAAGGATCACTCCAATGTGAATGAATAAATTCAGATAGCATGGGAAGCTGATCATTCAATAGCTTACAAGGAAGGACATCAGTTTCTAATTCGTCCCAGCAACTGATTAAGAAGCATACTTTTGGGGTCGTACTGGAATAAGAAGATGAGCTTTTGTGTATATAAAGCAGTATTTGTAACAGCTCGACTAAACGTGACTGATCAGAAAGCTCTGATGTATTAGTGATATCATTTTTATCTTTAGGTTCGGTTTCAGAGGGTTTAGAGAGTATATCTTCAGGTAATCGATATTGATTAGGCCGAATCATAAATATCCAAGATGAGCTTTTAGCTACACGGTTATACCATTCGTTTGGGATATCACGAGACGTAGATATATTTAATATTTGTTCACCACCGTAGTCAGGCCAAATTAATTCTTTACTGTAACCAGAAAGGCCTACTATTGGCCATATACTCTCAATATAAGTCGATACTGGCGTATGGCCTGCTGCAAGTCCTTCGTTTAACAAATCTATCGTTTCTGCAAATGGTTCAACGTTAACAGGCGTACCGTCCATAGACAGTTGACCCAAGTTCTGCTGCAAACTCATAAGAACTTTTGCACCATAGTGAGTCTTTCCTACACCAGACTCACCGATTATTAATATCGAGTCATTATCGTTTTTCACATTAGATTCCTACATCCAAACATAAAGAAAGGATCTTGTCCTGTATATTGTAGTTCTGGTAATTTTACTTTAAGAGATTCTTGTTCTACAACCCAGCTTAGCAGCTCTAAAAGGCCACTCTCTGGCGTCTCATTTCCAGAATTTGGAAGCACTTGAATTTGGAATTCGCAAGCCTCTGGTATGACAGAGTATGTACTGTCCCTGATACTCTTGACCATAATTTCATCTTTTCCTATGTCCCCTTTAGTCCAAACAAATGCTATAGGTCGTCCATTAAGTTCTCCACCTAGTCTCTGAACTAAACGTTTAAACTCTGATCTAGCACGACCTTTATTTTTTCCAGACAACGCATCTCTGTCAGCCATAAGAAGGAACATATCAGCGTTCTTAGCTAACCAACGAGCGCCTTCAGCTTCTGTAGACTCCGAATTTAAAGCCCATTTCCCAAACCACTCACCTGGAGCATCAGCAAATAGATATTCTTGAGCATTGCCTGTAGCTTGATTCTGAAATGTTATGTGTAACAATCCAGGCGAGCGTCGGGAGCTACTGGGCGTATGAGATGGAAAACAAGGGGGCTGCCCAGGTTCCCATCTAAGACCGTCTGAGATAGACTCCCAACCTGCTAAGGAATATGATCCTGCAAAACGTCTTTGTATTTTAGTAGAAAGTCCTTTGGAAATTAATAAATACCATGCTGCCAATAGCGAAGTCTTACCTGCGTTTTCAGCTCCAATAATACCGACAACTATAGGTTTGGAGCATCCACTAATAAATTCAACATCAGTTAATCCTAAAGCCAAACCCGTCCACGGAAGACGAACTTCACCTTCTTTATTAATAACCTCTTCTTTTTCTGGATCAGAATCGGAAGACCAATAGTCACAGTCAGATAAATTTAATTCGCCAAAAGAACACCCAACATCAGGTGCGTTACATCCATCTTTAGAACAGCTACTCATCAACATCAACTCCTTGTAGCACTGCTCTTGTAGCCTGTAACTCTCTAAATATCCAAGAAGCCCAATCAGAATTTGACAATTGAGTGTCTGACTCAAGACCTATTAAATCCCGAAAACCTTCCGCATTAGGGCTTGAAGAACGAGAACTGTGTCTTAACAATGGTAATAAAAGACCATGCCCTTGATCTTTTTTTAGAACTTCATCGAGATACTTACTAAAAGAGTTAGTGTATTCTGATTGTTGTATCTCTTTGATCAATTCAGCTAACTCTATTTGTTCTTTACTTTCATCCATTGAAAGAGACCACACTGATTCATACAAAAAAGCCGTAACACTTGCAGGTGAGCAAGTTGGAACTTGATTAAAAATATCAAACGCCATCATCACAGAAGCAACAATAGATGGCATTTGCCGATAGCTACTAAAAGCACTTGGAGAATAAAAAGACTCTTTCCACCAGATTAAACTGGTTCGTCTTTGTAATCCTATAGTTGCGCCACTCACTGAACCCAGGGCTGCATCAATATGAGTAGCTACAGCAGTGGATAGCTCTTTTAGTGGTTTTGAGAAATCAACCTGAACTTCTGAAAAGGCAGTATCTACAACATCAGCAATGGCTTTAGTTATAAGAGGGGTAAACTTATGCACCCATTGTTCACCACTATTTGACCAAACATTATTTCCGCTTGTTGCTTCTGCTTCTGGGTTATTAGGACCACTGGCCTTTTCTATTCCACTTAGAAGAGAGTCACGATCTAGCGTCACATCTTTAGAAGATAATTTAACAGATTTTGAAGGAGTATAAGAGAACTCCTCAACAGTGATGCTTTCAGGAGCAGCCCACTCTGCTTCAGCTTGATAGTTTAGTTCTTGTTCAATGTTTATAATCAGTTTAGGCCATACATTATCTTCATTACCAACACCTACAAGACTTAGAACATTCCGAGCAATGGATACAAATGCAATAGCCACTTGCTGGTTTTTTTCTGCCTCATTAACTAGTGCTTGAAGCAATAGTGCGCGAACAACCTGAATTGGAACATCAGAGAATGTATTGAAATACGTTGTCCAGTTATCTTCAAGTACAGAAAGAACCTCTTTTACAACAGGACTATCTTTAGAGGATTGTGGATTCAGCGCAACTAAGATGTATGATAAAACCTTTGATGGGGTTTGCTCTAAAATATTGCCTAATTCAGTCGATGTAGATATTAGCTTTTCAAGCTTTTCATCGCTGCCGCCAAGGTCAACAAGTCCCTGTTTTAAAAATAATACTAAAACTTCTGTAGACACTAAAACCTCCTTCAAAATTAATCTTAAATTACCTACAGAACAGCCTAATCTCAAGCCATTCTGTAAATAGATCTAATTATACAATCTTTGTCGTGTTTTTGCATTGATCTTCAGGAGAGCCAAAGCCTGTACAGCCCCAGAACTTACCAAACTTGCCTTCTCGAATACTCATCGGACGCCCACACTTATTGCATATCTTAATTGAATGTTCGCAAGAAGGGTTGCTACATTTGCTTTCATGTTTTTGATCAAATGAGGGTGAACCACATTTCTTACAGACTCGTGCTATACCGACAGAGCAACCTTTATCAGAGCTACATTTATAATACTCGTTATATTGTCCTTTAGCTAAGCGTAGATAGCCACTCTGACAATTTATGCATTTGTATAAGGCTCTATGATGTTCTTGAAAGGTCTCAGAGAACACATTGATACCGTATTTAGGTGATAGTAACTCAACAATAAACTCTGAGGGTGCTGTAGCACTGGCAATAAGGTAGCACTTCTTTTTAGCGCGAGTGATGCCAACATAAAGCAAGCGTCGTTCCTCAGAATAGGGATAGGAGTCTACTGTAGGCAGCAGTGCCTCAGGAATAGCATCTTCACGATTCTCATTGGGGAAGCCCATATTTCCTTGAGACAAGCCAATTAAAATACCATAGTCCACCTCTAGGCCTTTAGATTTATGAAAGCTCCAAAACTTAATATTTTTTAACTTGTCCTTTTTTAAAAATTCAGAGGACTCTTTTAACAGGTAGTTATAGCGAGCAATAATAGCTATTGTTCCCTCAGAGTCTTCTTCTCTAATTTTACGGACAATCTCAGAGATACGTTGGTATAGCCCATCCTCCTCATCCGACTTGTCATCTAATAAATAAACTTGTGATTCGTTAACGACATCATGAGTCTCAATAAGCTTTTGGTACTGCTCAGGGTTTTCCATGATGAATGTGCCCGCAGTATCAGCGATACTATTGTTGTAGCGAAAGCTTTTTTGCAGCATGGTTAGCGTATGCGAACCGACCAGCTCATCAAATCTAGTAGTAAGCGCAAGCTTACCTCCATTGAATCGATAAATAGATTGCCAGTCATCACCAACTACTGTTAATGATGGATTCGGGCCTTTATCAATAATACTGTCAACAAAGTGCATTCGAGAAGTGGATATATCCTGAAACTCATCAACAAGGATATACTTCCATTTCGGTAGGTATTGCCCGTTATTTATCACATCAATCGCACGAATGATCATGTCATCAAAGTCAATTGAATTAGAAGCTTTTAGCTCTTCTACATAGGCATTGTGCAAGTCAGCTAGAATGCGTGTTTTTTTATCCGCTTGTGATATCTTCGAATTATTCAATGTTTTTAATATTGCGCTTTCATCAAGTCTCTCAAACCTTATAATTTTCAAGGCTTTGATAAGCATTTTGCTCCAACTAGCAACTTGCTTATTCTCCCTCAGGTTTAAAAGCAGTTCTGCTAAAGTCTGCTCAAGCGCATTCTTATCAGGGACAATGCCAACAGCAGCTAATTGCTTTTCAAGTCGATTCTCAAGCTCTCCTTCAATCCAATCATAATGAAACGTTTCTACTAAAGTGGTTTTAAGCTCACGATGTAGATTGCGTTTGCTTCTCATAGAGTCGTTATAAGCTACTTTATCAATGTCTGGACGAGTATTACCTTGTCTATCAATGCCAAAGTGCTCGATATAGATGGTGGAGTCTAATATATGAAAGTCGGGTCGATAGTCAAAGCCGATATCAATTCGGCGCTTACTGACGTAGGGCGCTTCATATTTATAGGGTATTCTATGAAGCGCCAACCAGTTAGCAATTAACAGCTCTTGATAACCCTTAACGAGTTCACCTCGAAGCGTTCTAAATTCATTGTCTCTAACGTGCTGCTCGTATTCTTTTTGAGTATTGAAATTAAAAGGATTGACGGGTTCTGGGAATAAAGAGATAAAATCAACAAACCTTTTTGGGTTCTCTGATAAATACTCTATTAACCATTCTGTGACCCATGTACCAAACGCCATGCTATCTTCGGTAAACAGACTCATATAAGTTGAGATACCAGCCTCTTTTATGATTTGTCTACCTAGTGCATGGAACGTTGATATTTGAGGTGGAGCCGTCAAACTGATACCAGAGTTTTTAGCTTTATCAGCGAGACGCTCTTGTAGCTCTTTAGCAGCCGCTTTATTGTAGGCTAGGATTAAAATCTCGGTGGGATGAGCTAAGCCTCTATCTATCAGATCAAGCGCTTTCGCTACCATGACCGAGGTTTTGCCTGTACCAGCAGCTGCGAGTACCATATTCTTATCATTGGATCTGAGCACACCCAGTCTCTGCTCAAGGGTTAAGGGGTTTGATTCAACACTATCAAAAAAAGATTGTCTTTGCTCTAAGTGAATCTCTTCATGATATACCCCTAAAGATTTCTGCTTGATAGGCGTAAGATCATGTATTTTATTAATTTCACTGTATAGACTGTCATTATCAAAGTAATCCCAAGATACTCCAGCCTTTGTATATATTGCTACCAACTCATCCGCTATATGTCTAATTCTGTCTGCTTTAGAGTCTCTTGGATAATTCGTCACCACTTGAAGATTAAAATCTTCGACTAATCCTACAACGTAAGGTTCTAGCTCATGAGCAATTTTTTTATTGATGGCATCGACAAACGCTACTGCATCTGCTTTTGATAAAAATTTAAACTCATCGAAAGAATGGCCACTATGAATAAATAAGGTTGACCCAAAGAACCCGTTTTCAACATAAGCAAATCGTTTGGTTTCAGAAAAATTGAATAGCGCTCTTGAGCCTTTTCTAGAGTCTAAGGTTATGCCTTCTTCTGTCAGGGTAATGGCGCTGTTTCCAAAAAATCTACCAAAAGAGTTAAATTTTAACTGCCTAGTAATAATAGCTGCCACTTTTTCTCTCGTATTTATAGTTGAAATTTAATTTTATTTTTATGAAACTTACCTTCATTATTGAACAGCTCCTTTAATGGCGCTGATAACTTTAAGATGGCAGTGACTCATTTTAATGATGTATGGAGCAAGAAATATAAGTGTGTCGTCAAGTCTTAACGACCTAAACTAAGAAAGCTTGATGTCTTTCTATGATTATTCTAAGTGACTACACTTATTTAAACTATAGACCAACTTTTGAGTTTAAAAAACACTGTTATGATAATTCTAACCAACTAAGCCTAGCGACTTAACGTACATGAACTGCCTCCGAAATAACTGAGGAGTTCAGTATGCATCTAAATAGCTAATATAATAATTGGCTTACTAACTTTTCAGCAGCTACAGTAATGATATTAACAGCTTCTCTTACTTCTTCTTTAGTTGTCATTCTACCGACACATATCCTAAAAGAATGTTCTGCCTCATCTCTAGGAACATTGATCGCTTGCATAAGTGGAGAATAATCAAGATTCATACCATCACACGCTGATCCAAGTGAGAAAGCTAAATATGGTTGTACATTATTGAGGAGCTGAATGCTATTAACACCATCAATTGCTAAATACAAATTGCCAGGATGTCTATTCTTAAGGCTACCATGAACAGTAATAGAAAAAACTTTTCTTAGCTCGCTCAATAAATAATCTCTTAACTCTTCAATACGTTTCGCTTCCATATCTTTATTTTCACTCAGCTCTTTTGCAGCTTCAGCGAATCCAATGACGAGAGGTACAGGAAGAGTACCAGCACGCAAACCATTTTGTTGACTGCCGCCTGATATAATAGGCAAAAATCCAGCCTGATTTAAATGTTTTGAGAAAAGCAGCCCTAGACCTGAAGGACCATATATTTTATGCGCTGAAAGCGTCAAATAATCGATATCCAGGTCGTGGCAGCTAATATCAAGGTAGGCCGCTTGTGACGCATCAACATGCACTACAGCTTCAAAGCTTTGACAAAGCTGGACTAATTGATGAATAGGCTGATTGGTCCCGATAACACCATTAGTCATGCAGCAAGAAACCCATAGCACACTATTGTTATTTAACTTATTCTGCAAATCTTCTAAGTCAATGATGCCCTCAGCTGTAATGCCCACATAAATCAAACGCAAATTGTGCTTTGCTGCTGCTATCTCTAATGGGTTTAATACGGACTTATGCTCAAGATGACTTGTTAAAATAGTATCAGCATTGGGATTTATTAGCTTCGCTAGCGCAATTCCTGAGCAAATAGCTAAATTGTTTGCTTCAGTCGCACCCGAAGTAAATAATAAATCTTCTTCCATACAATCATATATATCTGCAAAACTTTTTAAAGCATCATCTATCAGCTGCTGTTTTGACCAGCCGAAATAATGATTAATTGAATGCGGATTCCCTGGCTGTTGCCATAAATCGTTCATAGCTTGGACAACTCTAAGACTACAAGGAGTATGTGAATTATAGTCTAAGTATATATTTTTAATCATATTTTCACTTATGAATGACTTATCTTAATAAGATAATATTTATAAAAAACTAAGTATAATCATACCACATATATGTTAGAATTCTATCATTGGAACTACTTCCCAAAAGCGATTTATATATAATTAGATGGTTGATGATAAAATATGCGTTATTTCTCTTCTTTGATTGATAATATTAAACCCACTCTTTCAGGTCATGACACTTTTCCTCTACGTTATGGGTGGATGAAGAAAACTTATGATCAAATTAATGCTCAACCAGAGATTGCAAACGTCTTTTCTCAAGATACGGCTATTGCAGATTTTGGTGTGGGTAAGAATATGCTTAATGCTATGAAGTTTTGGTCTACACATACCATGATGATTGTCAAAGACAATAATCGTTATATCAACACTGATGGTAGCTATACAACAACGAATTTTTCTATTTTCGATGAAGATAGCATTAATTCTACTAACTATCTTAATGACTTTTATAATGCTGAAAACTTTTTTAGTGATGAAGGTCTAGACCCGTTTTTAGAGTCTCCTTCAACCATTTGGCTATTGCATCTTGCCTTAGTTACGAATCCTAACTTAGTAACCTATTACTGGTTTTTTAACATCAACACAAAGTCTGAGCTTACTCGAGAGGATTTTGCACGACTGTTAAAAGATTTTCTGCAAGATCATAACTTAAAAATTCCTTCTAGCTCTACACTAAAGCGCGATATTGAATGCTTTATTCAAAACTATACTGCAAAACGTCGAAAATCAAATGAAGACTTTGAAAGTACGTTAGAGGGGCCTCTAGTGGAACTTGGCCTTATAACTAGAGTTAATAAATATAACATTCGAGCTTTAAGAGGTGAGAAAAACTCTTTAACGTTATCTGTATTCATCTACGCACTAATTAATTTTTGGCGTGTGCATAACTTTTCTGCCGATACACTGTCTTTGGAGTCTTGTACTTATGATGAGTGCTCACCTGGACGTGTGTTTATGTTGGATGAAGAAGCAATCATCGGATATGCAGAGCAATTACAAGACTCTGGCTATTCATTATCATGGACACAATCAGCAGGTATAAAACAGTTTCAGATTATTGATAGTGATCTACAGAGTGTCTTTAATCAATGCGTAAAGAAAATGGAGCAAGATGATTACAGCCGCTAAATCAGACTAAGTACTGATAGTACCGTCTACCTATTGTCTACAGAGACTTAAATAATTATGAATATAAATAATAATCCAGCATCTTATCTTATTGATTTTATCGAGCGTAAAGAGTATTTTCAGCGCTCTATTAATATCACCTACGATAATAACGATAGTGAAGCAATTGAAAACTTTTATTGCCCGATGTCATATGAGCAAGTCATCATTAGAATGATCGATCATATTAATCAGTCAGGTCAAGCTGCATTTACTTGGACAGGACCTTACGGATCAGGCAAATCGAGTCTAGCTATATTTTTACAAGCTCTCGTCAACAACGATAAGAAAATTGCAAAATCTGCTGCCGCAAAATTAAGTAAAAAGAACAAGAGCGTTATTACTAAGTATTTCAATGCTAAGAAACTGCAATGGAAGGTCTTAAACCTCGTTGGGCAAGCTAAAGCACCTGAGCAAATCTTCAAAGAAGCGCTAGGCTTAGATAATAATGCAAGTTCTGATGATATCATCGAAACGCTATCTACTTATGCCCCTGAAGGACAACGATTATTGATCTTTGTTGATGAATTAGGCAAAGTATTTGATGGAGCTGCTAAAAGTAGTCGACCTGAGGATATCTATTTTTTACAACAGTTAGCTGAATTTACCAATCGCAGTCAAGGTAATATACTCTTGATTGGTATTTTGCATCAATCGTTTATGGCTTATGCACGTCAGGCGACTACAAAAACACATAATGAATGGCTAAAAATACAAGGTAGGTTTGTTGATTGTGCTGTGACTCTATCGGTTGATGAGCAGATCCATCTTATTAGTCAAGTTATCAAAATAAAAATTAGTAATTTAGATGATTTAAACGAGCTTCACCAAGATGGTGATTTGTTGGAACAAGTTGAAGCAGTAGTTGCTAATATTGCATCTAGTCGCAAGACTGATACGGAGAAATTCACGCAGCTACTCCTTGATGTATTTCCATTACATCCTTTGGTTGCTGTTTTATTATGTCAATTATCTAAAAAGAATTTTGGGCAAAATCAGCGTAGTATTTTTTCTTTTCTCATGTCTGCTGAACCTAACGGCTTTGGATACTATTTAAGAAATACTTCTTTAAAATACTTTTCTTTATTTTCTCCAATACAGTTCTGGGATTACTTAGATAGCAATCTAAACAGTACCATTCAAGCATCTGAATATGGAAAGCAATGGTTGTTGTCGCAGATGGCAGTGAACCGTTATGAAGAACTTGATGATGAAATGGCTGTAAAACTGGTTAAGATAGTCTCTCTTATCAGTATATTTGCTGATGATACAGGGATTCGTGCTGATGAGGCACTATTAAAATCTGTACTAAACATTGATGATGAAAAGCTAAGTGATTTACTCAAAACATTAGAAACAGCATCTGTAATTTTTTATCGTAAGTTTACTCAATCTTATTCACTAAGCGAGGGCAGTGACTTCAACTTAAGTGAGGCTGTTACGCTCCAGCTGCAAGATTTAGATTCGTTGTCCTTTGAAGACTTAGAACAGTTCGAGCCTATTGTAGCCAAAGCTCATTATCAATTAACAGGAAGTCTGCGTTGGATGGAAGTTAAGCTACTTCCAGTATCAGATAGCATAGAAAAAACGCTTCTAAAAATGCAAGCAGATGTAGATGCATCTCTTGTTGGCTATTATTGTCTTTTGATACCAAAAAACGATAGTGAGATGGCATCAGCAATCACGCTGTGCAATAAGGTATCAAGCTCAGATGATTTAAATAACATTGTGATTTCTGTTTTAGATAGTCATGTCACGATTATTGATATGTTAAAAGATAAAATAGCGCTTAGTAATATTTTAAAAAATGAAGAGCGTTTGTTGAATGATAAGATTGCTCGTCAAGAGGCAGAAGGTCGTTTAGTAGAAACCGAAGATGCTCTTAACAGATTGCTTGAGAAGAGTTTGAATACTTCTAAATGGTACAGCACACACTTAGAAAAACCTGAAAGCCAGCTAAATAGATTTAAGCTTTCAGCCTTAGCCTCGACTATCGCAGATAAGCAAGTTACTGAAAATTTTACCTGCAACAATGAGCTAATTAATCGTAATAAACCATCGCCTAGTGCTAAGGGAGCTATTCGTGAACTCTTAAAGCGAATGATAGAGAACAGCGATGAGGTGAATTTTGGTATAGAGAAGTACCCACCAGAGAAAGGCATTTATGACTCTATCTTATTAAAAAATGGTCTTCACAAAGCAGATGATGATGGTAACTATTTTATCTCTCGACCTAGCGATGACAAACTAAGCGCTATTTGGAAACGTGCAGATGAAGTGATAACAGCAAGTCAAGGTGAGCTAGTTACTGCGAATGAAATCTACGAAGCTTGGAGCCAATCTCCTTATGGTCTTAAGTCTGGACTGCATGAAGTTCTCTATATTGCTTATATATTATCGCGCCATAACGACTTAGCAAACTACATTAACGGTGAGTACAAACCTACAGTTCAATATCTTTTAGCAGAGTACCTTATCAAAGCGCCTGATAGTGTTGGAATTAGAGAAGTATCTTTTTTAGAAGGTAAGCAAAGTTGGATTCATGTGTTAAAGGATGAGCTAGAAATTAAATTTAGTTCGCGTTTTAAATTGCCTATCGAAGATGAACCGCTTCCAATTGCTCAGGCATTAATAAGTGTTTTTGTCAATATGCATCCCTGGATTCAGCGCACAAATAGACTAGAGCCTAAAACTAAGCAATTACGTAATATTTTGAAGCAAGCTAATGATCCAAACCAGTTACTCTTTGATGACTTGCCAAAGTTTTTTAATGCAAATGATGATGATGAACGAAAAGTATCTAAAATTATCGAAGGTTTAGAAGAGTTAGATATTACATATCCTACCCTTGTTCAAGATGTTAATGCTAAATTGCTTAACTACCTTATGATTAAGGCAGATGAAACAAACCCTTATATAGAGATAAATCAGCGTGCAGCGCTGTTATTTGGACGCTCAGGAGACTATTTGTTAGATTCCTTCATAGCACGTCTAGTTAAGTACGACGGCTCTATGAACGACTCAGAGAGCCTAATTAGCTTATTAGCTGGTAACAAACCTGCAAACAAATGGATTGATCAAGATATTACTAAAGCTTTACAACAGATTGCCTCTTACTGTTTTCAATTTTTAGAAGCTGAAGTCAATTCTGATATAGAGGTAAGTCCTAATAGAAGAAAAGTTAGTGTTATTACTAAATCTCCTAATAAGACAATGAGTACCATTGAAGAGGCGCACATAACCTCTTCAAATGCTGAACCTGTTCAAGTAAGTGCTCTTAGGTTTCTATCAGATTTAGGGGATAAAAGTTTTAGCAGAAATGATCAGATTGCTGTGATTGCTGAAATGCTTGAAGCGCTTACGATTGATGTAGAGCAAAAGGAAGCATAAATGAATAAGATTAAACATGTTCTTGGCGTATCTGGTGGCAAAGATAGTGCGGCTCTTGCTATTTATATGCGTGATAACTACCCAGAGCTTGAAATTGAATATTTCTTTACCGATACGGGCAAAGAATTAGAAGAAGTTTATGATTATTTATCTTATTTAGAAGGTTATCTTGGGAAACCTGTGCAGCGCATAAACCCAGACCGTGATTTTGATTTCTGGCTCACGCAACATAACGACTATCTACCGTCACCACAAGCACGCTGGTGTACGATTAAGATGAAGTTAAAGCCATTTCAGGATTGGGTACAAAACTTTTTAGATGAAGGTTATAAAGTTTACTCTTATGTGGCTATTCGAGCGGATGAACCATATCGTACTGGGTACAACTCTAATGATGAAAATTTAATCGTAAAGCTACCCTTTCGTGATGACGGTGTAGATAGATCGGGGGTCATGGATATTTTAGAAAACTCAGGCGTAGGTCTGCCAGCTTACTATAAATGGAGAACACGTAGCGGCTGCACTTTTTGCTTTTTCCAACGTAAAATAGAATGGGTTGGTCTCTTAGAGAATCATCCTGAAGAGTTTCAAAAAGCGATGAATTATGAAAAAAAGGCGATGGCTAATCAATCCCCATTTACATGGTCTGAACGTGAATCCTTAGAAGAACTGAGTCGTCCTGAGCGCATTGCAGAAATTAAAGCTGATCATGAGAAGCGATTGATAAAAATGAAAAAGCGGATTAAAGTGAATCCGCTTAGACCAGATGGAGAACCAGAGTTAGATATGGATGATGTTTATGGACAGGGCAAAATATGTGTGATGTGCCATAAATAATAGTGACTATTCAAGCCATTTAATAAGCTCATCCCAAGCTAGTGAATACAAGTGCTTAGAACGTTTTTCAATCCATTCAGCGTTCCAACCACTTTCAATATTACCTAACGTAACTAAATTTGGCATATGATTTTGCTCTTCAAGAATTGCCTTTGTACTATCTCGGAAATTGAATCCATACTTTGTTTGAGCATCAATCAGAATTTCATTGGCTTCTTCTCTGGTTTTTGCGCCTACTGCCTTGTATATTGTTTTTTTCTCTTGCCATACCTTATTACTCAATGCCGAATTTAACTTTGAGGAGATTAGTATTAAGTTTCCTAACGTATGAACTAGTGTTCCGTTAGAGTATATCTCTGGTGGCCATTTATCACCGTGCGTTTGGGGAGCAATATGCTCTAATGTTAAGCTAACTTCGTCTTGATACATCTCCATAGTTAAACAAGAATTTGTAGCAGATTTACCTTTGATAAGAAAACCAGGATTTTCTGGGTCTTCCACCGTATTATTATGAGCTGATAAAAGCACTATTTTAGCTACTTTTTTCTGATTGTATATAGGTAGAGCTGTCGCTTTTTGAATGAAACCTTGCTTATCTTTTAAAGCACCTTTACGACTAGGGTCAATCAATCGTGATTTAAGCGCTTTTTTAAACGAATCAATGTCGATAATGTCATCTTTCATATGAATTTTAGCTATAGGCAGCAGACCTGTAGTATCGGTAATGCCTAAAAGTTCTCTATACTCTTTATCTATGCCAGCTGTACCCATCCTAGATGCTCGCCATAAGACACTAAATGCAACAATAGCTTTTAGCGCTTCTTCAAACTCATAGAGTCTAAGCTGTTTTTGATCATTGTCTTTTGATTCAATTATTTGAGTGAAGAAGTTAGTCAATACGGGAATTACAATTGTATGAGTTAAGTCATTTAGAAAGCTTAAACATAGTCTACTAGTGTTAGACAATGCTCTATCACCAATAAATTGATGGATATTATTAAAACTCTTCGTTTCCCAAAAATAATTTTTAAAGTTAGCACAGTCACGTAGCGTCTGAATTAACCTTATTTTTTCTTGCGAATGATCATCACCATAATTCTTATCTTCGCTCTGAGCATTTTCAAAAGCGGTTTTTAGCTTACTACGCTGTTCGTTCAATCTACCTGAAACCTTCAGACCCGAATAAGCACCGAAAAAAGCTATTAATAAGTCTTTCGTGGCTTTTTGACGTTTATCACTGGCTGAGTAATCACTCAAATACTCTCCAATTTCATCTAAAAGCTTTTTCTCTCTAGAGTTTTCATAATTAGCTAATTTAACAGAGCCAACAACACGCGGTTTAAAAGTTTCAAAAGCTGTTAAAGGCTCTCCCGTCGTATTTAAAGACTCGAAAATTGTAAACGCGTAGTCTTCGTTTTTGCCTTTTACGACAGTCACGACAACTCTGTTTAGAATATAGTTAGCATAAAACATTAGCAGAGACAGTTGATCAAAGTTATCTTTAAATTCTGTGCTGATATTTTTGATATGATCGACAGGTACTGTGCCAGGATTAAACAAATTCTCTAAAAAAACTTTAGAGTTGTAAATCTCGTTACAAGTAGGAATCTCCTCCATTTCATCATCATCACTGTTTTTATCAAGCTTTCTTAATATGTTTTTTAACTGGTTAAACCTATCAACTAGATCTGCTTCGCCTTCAATATTTTCATCAATTCTTTTAGAGGGTCGAAAATTAGTAGCTTGATAACCTTCTTTGTTTATCTCTTGAATATAGTTAAAGGTTAGATGCGCGGCAGGCGAATGATAGTGACATTTATCTTTGTCTCTAGACCATGAATCTTCTAATGATCTGATCATTCTTGGGTAAAAAGGCGAATTTCCACGACCATAATTTTCATAAAAAGTTAGAGCTAAGTCCGTCAGAACATCTATCGTTTTTCCATCTAACCATTTGAAAGCTTCCATATTCTCTTCATATCTTTGCTTTTCTCTTTGGTCACCTTCTTCAACGGAATCTTGTTCTTGTTCAAAATTACTTTGGTATTTATCCATCATTTTTTTAAATCGCTTGTACATCAACGATATTTCATTGTGCAAAGCTATACATAATATCAGGAGTGTGGTCATTCGCTGTTGACCATCAATTACTGTTAAAACCTTACCAGGTACATCGTCCCTTACTATAGGCTGAATGGTAGAGTGATTGATATCATGTATTGTTATGACTGTGCCAAGAAACGTAAAACTATCATTAGAATCAATAAGCTTTTTAAAACCATGGCTAATGTCTTCCATTAGCCTATCGACCTTATTCTTATTCCAGCTATAAGGTCTTTGATAAGATGGTATGTAAAGTCCGAGACCTCGATCATATAGTAATTCTGATACAGGCTTAGTTACCGCTTCAAATATGCTTTTTGCTTCTACAGACATTTTTCGACCTTGTATATGATGGTATTAGACAGGAAAATAAGATTCTAACAATTGTAGGTTTCTAAAATCTACAGAATAGATTGATGTTGGCTTATCTTGCTTTAAGTATGATATTTTATTTTAGTTCAAAAGTAGCATTTTTGATACTGTATTTTAAGTTATAAGTAGTTATTGAGCGCCAAGACCATGAAATAGGTACGCTTAGATAATATCGCTAGAAAAAAGAGCCGCTACTCAAATCGAAACTTCTTATCAAATATCTTAAATTAGTTGACTACTGTAATCGGCTATTACGAGTAAGTCTTCAACATCCAAGTAATAAAAACATCGAGTAGACTATTGAATCGGAACAAATGAATTTCTAGTGGCTGTAGAGGCGTATGAGAAATTTTAATGAGAGATGCTATAGTATTTAATTAGCTTTCCACTTGGGGAGTTAATCTAACAATGATTTCATTGATTTTATTAACAATTCTATCTTCGATAGGATTATTAACATAACTAATATGTTTCAATGTTTCTACTACTTTAAACCTAGACTCTAAGATTGTCTTAATCCCTTTACCCTTCTTCTCACTAATTGTATTCATGATACCAGCTAGGTCCATCTCATTCGTACCTGATGTAGGGCCTGTGAACAAAAATAAACTAAATGTAGTTCTTTTATGAGGTTCAATATCTAAGCAGTACAGTACAATCTTATCTTTTATCTCAACTCTTAGTAGTAGTCCTTTCCGATTTCTATCGTAAGCTTGAGACCATCTTGTGCCTTCAAAATCAAATAACCCATAAGGATAAGTATTATCAATATGATTTAGTGGTAGAGCCGTAACACGCCAATTCTCGTTTGCTGACTCAATTCCATGAAAAATTTCAGAAATTTCATTAAGAGACTTAATTTCACTTGGGGCTCTTTCAGGAGTTATTTGTACAGGGTTAATTGGATTATTTCTTACGTAATTTTCTTGACCTAGGGATCCTTTGTTTATGGCTTCATTATCTTGTAGAGTTACTTGGCTGATACCTACAACATCATAAACGGTCTCTTCTTTGCCATCCTGCTCACGCTTCTTCTGAACTGGTAATGTGTTGAGAAACGGAAAACGTGCACTTTGATCAAGCTCTATAATCAATTCAGCGTTATTAGCACTTGGTCTGTCTCCAGCAGTCAGTTCTATTTGATCTTCATCTACCGTTGCTTGTTCCTTAGATACTCTAACTTCGTATTCTTCTCTCTCACGTTCTTTAAATGTTTCGGCACTAATAATATTTAGTCTTTCAAACGGCCAAGAGTGGTGACAAGTTTGAATTTTACGTACTAAAAAGAATCTTTCTTTACTATCTTCTTTAGTCAAGTAGTGTCCTATAACGTCAAGTTTAGTTTTATCTTCGAAAGGTAGGGTTGTTTCTAAGGGTAGTCCAGTCAAGCTATGAAAATAATCATTTTCTTCTGAATGATTCAAAGCATTATTTGCACGACCATGAATTGATCGCATCGCAAAAAGTGTTGGCTTGTCCAGTAAAGCTCGAGCTATGAACGGAACATCACTATCAAGGAAGTGTCTGCTATTAAGTTTTATCGAACATGTTTCACGGTTATCCTCCCCGTCTTCAATAAGCTCAGCTAAATCCTTTATCCAGTCTTCTTCAAATAATTTAGAAATAAAATATTTTGATGCAGAGAAATAGTGTCTAATAATTTCAGAATAAGGAATAAGTACCGTAGTGCTTTTACCTTCAACGAAAGAATCTGAAATAGCTAATAAGGGTAATTTATTATTTAGATTAAGAGGATTAAATTTAGCAGAAGTATCTAGTGATTTATAGATATCTTTTTGAATACATCTATTTCGTTCTATACCAATCTCAATAGTTTCCGAAGTAATAGGCTCAAAAACATTTTCAATGACTCTAGAGCCTTTAGCCTTCCAAATAGAGCCTGCTGACATTAGATATAAGTACTCAACCCTTACTTCTACAATGATTAATCCTGCATTAGGTTTTTTACCAATAGAGCTGAAGTATCTGTTGTAATTTCCAGTTGATTCATAGCTTTTTAACTTATTTATTGACACTGTTTCATGCAACTTGAAAAATTTAACTCTTAGAAATTCAAACGGCTCATGTTTGCTAATATTTTCAATCGCTTCCAACCTATATAGCGCTTCGTTCGTAAAATAACTATCTTCGAAGCGCTCGTTCTCAAATGTTATCTTCACAATAAGACCCTTCGTAAGTTGTACAAATTTCGTTTGATCAATATAGTTCTAGGGTCTGTTGAACATTCGATCATGGCACTGACAGAGACTATTTTTTAGACAATTCTAGATTAAAAATATCTAGTTTAGTCACTCTAAGCGGATCTTTTTAATGATGAATTGGCAAAAAAGAGTCCTGTCCCCAGCACTTAATAAAGAGGGGCTGATGCTAAAACCGCTCTATTCGTTGTAAAAATCTAGCCAATGCAATAAGCATTACCTGCAATTTTTCCTTAGACTAGACCTATTTTAGCTATCAGCAGTGCTCATTTATGAATGTTCAACAGACCCTAATCTTATTTCGCTAATTTTCACTTCAAATATAAGTTTATACATGTTATCAATTATAGTTGTAATTATCATTTAATTTTGTAATTATCATTTAATTTTGTAGTTGTCAGCGACAGCGTCCTGAAGCATCGCCATCATAGCCACAGGGGCAAGGATTCATCGCCGCAACCAATTGAAAATTAGCAGGAAAGGTCATTTGTGAATTGGCACGGCTAATAGTGATCTGCTTGGCCTCTAATGGCTGACGCAATACCTCTAACACCGCACGATCAAACTCAGGCAATTCATCAAGGAATAAAACCCCCTTATTGGCAAGCGTTATCTCGCCAGGTTTGGGTCGTGAGCCTCCACCGACTAGCGCTACTGCTGATATCGTATGATGAACTTGACGAAAGGGGCGCGTACCATAGTCATAATCACTATCGGCGACCGAATAAGTGCTGGCGACCTCTAAAGCATCCTCCGCGCTTAGATCAGGCAATATCGTCGGTAGCCGCGACGCCATTAGCGTCTTGCCAGATCCAGGCGGCCCTGTAAATAATAGCGAATGCCCGCCTGCTGCCGCTATCTCTAATGCGCGCCGAGCGTGATGTTGACCTTTGACATCGGCAAGATCAACTTTATAGCCTGCATGTTGCTGCGTAGGACTCGGAGCAACCGTCTCTAACAGGTGATTATCAGTATTCAGATGACCATTAGGATGAGCTAACGCTTGCAGATGATTGCAAACCGCCTTTAGATTCTGTGCAGCTAATACTGTTATACCCTCAACCCGACTCGCCTCTGCACCATTGACGCTGGGCACTATTAGCTGCCTTGATTGCGCAGGCGGTAGCAATGGCTCTACCAGATCTTGTTCGTGGATAGATGACTTTTTTACAGATGTCTTTATTCCCACCTGCTTTTTTTCTGACGATTTTTTTTCTAATAGCTTGTTAGCCACTAGCGCCTCAGCTTTTATCGCTCGTGCGACGGCTAAGCTACCTGTGACTTGGCGTAGCTCACCGTTAAGTGCCAACTCACCAATAAACTCAAATGCTGATAATACCTGTGGGTCAAGCTGATCACTCGCTGCCAAAATACCGATAGCAATAGGTAAATCAAGCCGTGCACCGTCTTTGGGCAAGTCAGCAGGCGCTAGATTGATCGTCAAACGACGATTAGGAAATTGAAAACCAGAATTCAGAATCGCCGAGCGCACCCGATCTTTACTTTCGCGTACTGCCGCCTCTGGTAAGCCCACAATCGTTAATGCGGGCAAACCTTGTGATAGATGCACCTCTATAATAACTTGCGGCGCATGCAAGCCAACGACCGATCGTGTATAGACCTGAGCAAACGACATGAGCGTATCCTGATAGAAGTATATATCGATAATAGAGCATTAGTTAGTAGTGCGCAAATGTCGTTCATTTATTTATAAAAGACGGCCTACTCTTATGATGATAATGAGCCAATATATACGGCAGAATAATGCCCTTGGTTACTAAAATAGTCATTAGCTAATCAGTTGATATTATTAAATATTAAAACTTTATCGGTACGTTTCTTTCAAAACAAATCAGGTAATAAATCTGCTGGCTAAGCAGGTATAAGTTGCTATATTATCAATAGTGCTTGTATAGCAATAAAAAGGAATTTATTGATATCTTGAGGCTAATGGCATTTTGCTAGGGCCTTGTAGACAACCTTTAACTATGGATGGTTAAAATATGAATACTCAAGCTTGCAGTTGGCACACACCAACACTCACCTTACTGACAGTTGCCGTCTCGTTGGGACTGTCTAGTTGTTCAGACAACGATGATAAGATTACTAGTACTGCTATTCCCGTGACTTATTCAGCAGATATACAGCGTACCGAATTTGGCATTCCCCATATCACCGCCAATGATTATAAAGGGTTAGGCTACGGTGTTGGTTACGCTTTTGCTGAAGATAATTTATGCTCACTAGCTCGTGAAGTTGTCGTGGCTAGAGGTGAAAGTATGCTTTATCTAGGCGACGAAGGTAACTTAGCGAGTGATGCCTTTTATACCTGGTACAACTCTCCTGAAAGAAAAGCTAAGTTTTTAGCGGCGCAAGACCCTGAAACTATCGATGCGGTCACAGGTTATGCGGCAGGTTATAGCCGATATCTGCGTGATAAAGGTGTAGCTAATATCGACCCTACTTGTGCCAATGCTGCATGGGTACGCGAAATCACCCTTGACGATTTATTGACAGTTTATGGTAAAGCCAATCTACGTGGTGGCTTATCACCATTTCTTGGCCCTATTGTGAAAGCTGCACCGCCCACTAATCCTACTGGCATTGAAGGTAGCTCTAGAATGCGTAGCGTTGCTCCATCCAATCCTTTAGTGGAATCGGCACCTGAATTTGATATGGATGCTGTTGACGCTATGAGTGGCGGCAGTAATGCCTATGCCTTTGGTAGTGAGGTCACAGGGACTAGTAGCGGTGTGATGTATGGCAATCCACATGAGCCATGGGAAGGCGTGCAAAGGTTTTATCAGTTTCACTTAACGATACCAGGTGAGATTGATGTGATGGGTTCTGCTCAACAAGGACAGCCCTTTATCAATATCGGCTTTAACAAAGACGTCGCTTGGAGCCATACCGTATCCACTGCCAATCGTTATACGCTTTATCAGCTTAATTTAGTAGATGGCAACCCTCTGAAATATAAATACGAGGTAAGTCCAGGTGTGGTTGAAGAACGTGATATTAGAGAGGACAAAGTCACTATTCAACTACCGAATAATAAAGAAGAGGAACACATTATTTATGTCTCACAATATGGACCTATGTTAGCTGCTAATGAAATAAACCCTAATTTACCTTTACCTTCTTGGGGTGATAACAATCTAGCCTTTACTATTCGTGATGCTGCCTCCGAAAACCCTCGTGCACTTAACCAGTGGCGTAGTATGAATAAGGCCACTAGTGTCGAGGATCTAAGAGATAGAATGCAAAGCATTCTTGGACTCGGGTTTATCAATACGATTGCTACCGACCGCAACGGTAAAGCGCTTTATGCTGATATTTCAACCGTACCTAACGTCACTAAATCTAAGCTTGAGGAGTGTGGTTTCAATGCTGGAATTGCGCTTAGAACCCTGATTAGTTTTGCCAATATACCTGCACTTAATGGTAGTAATGCTGCCTGTGAATGGGGCGTTGATATAGACTCACCGCAGGCTGGGATCTTTGGACCTTCAAATCTACCGTTTTTGATTCGTGATGACTATGTCGCTAACTCAAATGATAGCTATTGGCTAAGCAATTTAGAGGAGCCTTTAACTGGATTTTCTCCAATGCTACGTCGTCGTTTAACGCCTTTTCTAGGCGCTACTCCAGTGGATGGTGTGCCATTACTTATGCGCTCACGTATGGGACTGGTTCAAATACAAGATCGACTCAATAATAGAGACGGACTTGGCGGTAGCAGCTTCAATTTAGATAATATGCAAGATGTCATATACGGTAATCGTAGCTATGTTGCTGAGCTGGTACTTGATGATGTGTTAGCTGATTGTCAGGCGAATCCTAACTTACCTTTGACAGGTGGTAACACTATCGATGCAACTACTGCTTGTAGTATTTTAAGCAATTGGGATCGTCGTAATAATCTTGATAGTAAAGGCGCGCATGTATTTAGAGAGTTCTGGCGTAATGTTAGTTTTGCTGAAACTACTGATACCATATTTAGTGTCAAGTTTGATGTTAATGATCCTGTTAACACGCCGCGTGACTTAATTATCAACGCCAATACCCGTACTGCTTTAGGTGATGCTATCAAGTTCTTCCAAGATAAGAATATTGCCCTTGATGCATCGTTAGCTGATTTGCAATATATCTTTGATGCTGGCAACAACAACGAACGGATTCCTATGCATGGTGGGTTTGGTCGTGAAGGTGTCTTCAATGTTGCAGAACCAAGAGGTACAAGAGCTAATGACGGTGCAAATTACGTCATCAATTTTGGTCCGACATATATGCAAACTGTCACTTTTGATAATAATGGCCCTATAGCAGAAGCCTCGTTGGGTTACTCGCAAGCTTCTGATACGAGCCGACCTTTCCATCGTGACCAAAGTCGTCGTTATTCTGATAAGAACTGGATTCGTCTTCCTTTTAGTACCAATGAAGTAGCGGATAAAGCAATTGGTAATAAGATTCAATTAAGAGAAAACCTACCTGCTAGTTAAAAGTTAAAATATTAGACAGCTATAAACGCGATTCTAAGTTCATCTTAGGATCGCTTTTTTATAAGGAAAGGGCTTACCAATCACCCCACTAAATATAAGGATTTGTTATAATAAGCAACCCCTATTGTGCGTTGAGTATTATCTAATAAATCACTATAAAAGATTAGACGCCTATAGAACCAATATAAGGAAAGTTACATGTCCTCACAATCGGATTCAAAAGCCAATTCAATCTCCAGTACTGCCCCGCAGCAGCCCTACAACCCTGCTAATGAACAGCCGACTACTGCGCGTCCCGTGGTCGAAGTAAACAACCCTTATGCCAGCCTACGTGGGACTAGCGGTAACAAACAACTCCCTGCGTTTGATGAATCGCTAGTGAATAAGTACAACCGCTCAGGGCCACGCTACACTTCTTATCCGACCGCGCTTGAGTTCTCCCCGATATCTGAGGGCTTAGAGGCACAGATATTACAAAACCGTGAAGCGCGGGCGCCATTATCGCTATACTTTCACATTCCGTTTTGTCGTCATCTTTGCTATTACTGTGCTTGTAATAAAATCATCACTAAAAAGAACAGCGATTCAGGCGACTATCTACAATACCTTATTAGTGAGATTAAACATAAGCGCAGCTTACTATCGACACCAGAAGATGGCACTGGTATTCGCAAGAACCCACTGGTTAAGCAGCTGCATTTAGGCGGTGGTACGCCGACGTTTTTGCGTGATGAAGAGATAGTACAGCTGTGGGAGTTTTTGCAGACCCAGTTTGATTTTTTGCCAGAAGATCAAGGCGATTATTCTATTGAGATAGACCCGCGTGAGCTGAGCGGTAATACGCTAAAAGTGCTACGTAATCTTGGCTTTAACCGTATCAGCCTTGGCGTACAAGACTTAGATGAAGCGGTACAAATCGCGGTCAATCGAGTGCATTCAGCAGAATTAATTGAAAACGTCCTAGCCGAGGCGCGTGAATTAGGCTTTCATTCTATTAACCTTGATCTGATTTATGGCTTGCCCCATCAGACACCGACTACCTTTAACAACACGGTAGAGCGCATCATCGAGATGGCACCAGATCGTCTGTCAGTATTTAACTACGCACATTTACCTGAGCGCTTCAAAGCTCAGCGCCAGATCAAAGATGAAGACTTGCCTAGTCCTGCTACTAAAATAACGATGCTTGGCAGTACTATCAATACTTTAACGGATGCAGGCTATCAGTTTATTGGTATTGATCACTTTGCCAAGCCTGATGATGAGCTGGCAGTAGCGCAGCGCGAAGGCAAGCTGCATCGCAACTTTCAGGGCTATACGATCATGGGCGACTGTGATCTATTAGGCTTTGGGGTCTCGTCAATCAGTCAGATTACCAACGCCAATAGTAGCTATATTTTGCAGAACCATACTGACTTAAGCGTTTATCAAGACAGCATTAATGCCTCAATTAACAATCCTGCTGTCATGCCAGCCGTCAAAGTTATCAAAACTTCTGTCAAAGATCGCTTGCGTGAGTATGTGATTATGAATCTGCTTTGTCATGACTATATTGACTTTCGTGATGTGAATCAAAAGTTCGGTATCGATGCGATCACCTACTTTATAGATGAGATCCAGCAGTTAGGCGAGATGCAAGCAGATAAACTTATTGACATGGATGCTGCTGGTATTCGTATCATGCCAAAGGGTCGTCTATTAGGTCGTAATGTGGCGATGGTATTTGATGAGTATCTTACAGAGAAGCACAAAGATCGATTTTCTAAAGTGATTTAAGCGCTCATATTTTGTTTAAAATTAAGTCAATAAAAAGGCCTCAATGATGAGGTCTTTTTTAGTTTGTGAGTAAAATAAAAATTGAAAGGTAAGTACTACACTTTTAACTTGTCACCGACCATACCTTTTACCGTACTTAAGATATCAGCGGGCAATACGACCATTTTCGAATTGTCAGACTCTGCTAATTGGCGAATCGCCTTGATATACTGCTCACCAAGTAGATAAACAATGGGCATCTCCTCATCTCCCATCGCTGCAGTAATAAGACGAATGGACTCCTCAGAACCCTTAGCCAGTACTACTTGCGCTTCAGCATCACGGCGTGACGCTTCTAGACGACCATCAGCTTCTAAGATAGCCGCTTGCTTTTGACCATCAGCACGAGTCACTGTCGCACGACGTAGACGCTCGGCCGCTGCTTGCTCTTCCATCGAGGCTTGCATAGTCTGTGAAGGGTTAATATCTTGAATCTCAACGGTCTTGAGGGTAATACCCCAATCAGCGATATCTTCTGAGATAGCATTCTTGAGCAAAGCTTTGATTTCATCACGACTGGATAAGGCATTATCCAAGTCCATCTCACCAATGATAGAGCGCAGTGAGGTCTGAACTAAATTACGAATACCATACTCATAGTCTTCAATCCCATAGACGGCTTTGTCTGGACGCACAATATTAATATAAGCGACCGCATTAGCAATGATCACCACGTTATCGCGGGTAATGACTTCTTGTGAGGGGATATCAAGCACGATATCTTTTGTAGTGACTTTATACGCTACTCTATCGATAAAAGGAATAATGAGCGTCAGGCCAGGCTCCAGCGTCTGATTAAATTTCCCTAGTCGCTGAACCACCCACTTATACCCTTGCGGTACGATACGCACCGCTTTTAAGACGGTAAATATGATCAAGGCAATCAATACCAAGGTTACGATACTAACGCCATTTAAACTACTTAAGATGCTATTCATAACGCTCTCCTTGAGCCATTGCTCTATTCAATCAGCAATGTCGTATGTGTTTACGCTTTTCAACTTATATAAATTATGCTACTAGAATACTTAATAGTTGAGATATTTATTTTTAAGAGCTTTAATTAAATAAATCACTTATCAAAGGTATTATTTGTCCATGAACTTATTTTTAAGACGCACTTGGTCTAAATTAGGCTTATTCAGGTTAAGACTACTCGCCTTAACTTTTTGGGCTATAGGTTGAGCTTCAACCGCAGGATTGATTTTAGAGATGATGTCAGGCTGCACGACGTTAGACATAGTAATACGTTTGGTTGGCGCTACAATAAGATCATTACCTACGATATCAGTCACGACCACTCTATCACCTACTTCGACCTTGTCATCTCCGGTACGGCAAGGCCATTCATCAGCACCGGCAATGGGGACATTAAAGCGCACTACACCAAGCGAATTGGTTTGCGGCTTAAGCACAATCATGCCAGTCTCACCGATAATCACACTACCGCCAAGTCCTGCTTTGGTACGATTTACCGATAAAGGCTTGATGTACCTGACCCAAGCGAACATAAACAGCACCGATAGACTTAGCCAGATCAACACCTCAAACAAGGCAGGAAGTGGTAATAACCAAGCTAGTGCGGCAACAATAATAGCGGCTGCACCGAACCAAAGGCTAGCAAAAGTAGGAATAAATATCTCGGCAATCATCAAGGTAAAGCCTAATACTAGCCAATGCCAGGGTTCAATCATAAACACAGCTTCAATCATGGTTATACCCTCCTTTTTATTCTTACTTATCAATGTAGCATACTTATAAGAGCAATATTGTCTTATATATCAATATTATAGCATTAGTTATGATTACAACGATAGCACCAAACCTTTTATTATGATTATAACTATAGACATAAAAAACGACCACCGAAGTGATCGTTTTTTGCTTTTCATTTTTCTAATCTAGATAATAAATACTTTTAAATTAGAACTTTAGATGTGCGCCAATTGTCATTAGATCAGCATCACTACCAGCGATATCATATTCAGCTTCGATACCGAAGTCAGAGTTAACGGCATAGCCAACACCTAGACCACCAGCAACGGTTGTATCACTATCTGAGTAGCTGTTTCTTCTAACGTCTACACCACCAACTCTATCAGTAAAATCACCTTCGATTTCAGTTCTAGCAACACCTAGCTTTGCTTTACCATATAAAGCTGTGTTTGGTACAAAATAACGATAAGTACCATAGACGCCATAAGTCTTAGCATCGATATCACCATTATAGTAATCGGCATCACTAGAACCTACGTATTCGGCTTCTACGCCAAAGTTAGGATCGAAGTTGTAACCACCATAAACACCATAAGCGGTTGGGTCATCAGCACCAGCGACATCTAGATCAAACTGACCTACTTTGACGCCGACATAAGGTGTACCTGTATAGCCATTACCATAAGCGACAGCAGCTTGTGCGCCTACGCTTACTAAAGAAGTAGCTGCTAGAGCAAGTAGAGTTTTTTGTAAAGTTTTCATCTTAATCTCCTTAACGTACAATGTGTACAAACAAGTTATATATTTATTTGCTATGTCTCTTTTTACTATGTCTTTTATAGACTTATCGCCTTGTTTGCTAACGATGTAGTTATAATAGCAAATAACATATTTCAATCTGTCAGTGTTTAGCAGTCTGATAGTTAAGTTTTGCAAGCCTTTATGGCTCAATGAGTTACAAAGGCAAAGATATGAAATCTTTTGTTACATTCATATCTTTTTGCTAAAAATTATGTACAAGAAATCTAACTTTCAGGTCACAAAAGACTTATTACTTGGCATCAAAAAATAAAAAACGCACCCCTAAGGATGCGCTATTTTATTAAAAGATTGTACTTTGGCTGAATCTAGCTCATTATTTCTTATCGTCTTCAACTTCAGTGAACTCAGCATCGACAACGTCATCATCAGCTTGGCTATTATCAGCGCCAGCATCAGCACCTTGTTGGAACTGGTTCGGATCCATACCTTCAGCGCCTGCACCACTATCCGCGTAGATCTTCTGGCTAACAGGCAAGAAAGCATTGTCTAATGCTTCAAGCTTGGCTTTGATGTCATCATGATCATCTTCTTTAGCTGCCATTTCAAGCTCTGAGATAGCCGCTTCTACTGATGATTTTTCTTCATCAGTTACTTTGTCTTCAGCATCTTTCAATGCTTTTTGTACCGCATGAATACGACCGTCGGCTTCATTACGCGCTTGCGCAAGGTTAGCAAATTTCTCATCTTCGGCAGCGTTAGCTTCGGCATCACGCACCATTTGTTCGACTTCTTCATCCGACAAACCAGAATCTGCTTTGATTTGAATACTTTGCGCTTTACCAGTACCTTTATCAGTGGCTGAGATGTTCATGATACCATCAGCGTTGATATCAAAAGATACTTCGATCTGCGGTAGACCACGTGGTGCTGGTGGAATATCCGTTAAGTCAAAACGACCAAGCTGTTTATTCTGATTAGCAATTTTACGCTCGCCTTGATACACCTGAATCGTGACCGCTGGCTGGTTATCTTCAGCGGTTGAAAACACTTGTGATTTCTTAGTAGGAATCATCGTATTTTTCTCGATAACTGGAGTCATAACCCCACCCATCGTTTCGATACCTAGGGTCAATGGCGTCACATCAAGAAGAAGTACATCAGTTTTCTCACCTGATAATACTGCGCCTTGAATCGCCGCACCAGCAGCAACAGCTTCATCAGGGTTAACATCTTTACGTGGCTCTTGACCAAAGAAGTCTTGTACTTTTTGCTGTACCAGTGGCATACGAGTCTGACCACCAACTAAGATAACGTCGTCAATCTCGCTAGTTTTCAAGCCAGCATCATCAAGAGCAATCTTACAAGGACCCATAGTACGTTGTACTAGCTCTTCGGTTAAGCTCTCAAGCTTTGAGCGACTAATTGTCACGACTAAATGCTTAGGACCTGTACTATCAGCAGTGATATAAGGCAAGTTTACTTCAGTGCTTTGCGCGCTTGATAGCTCAATTTTAGCTTTTTCAGCGGCTTCTTTGAGGCGCTGCATCGCTAAAGGGTCACCTTTTAAGTTAAAGTCTTGCTCTTTTTTGAACTCACCAACTAAGTACTCAATCAAAGCTGAGTCAAAGTCTTCACCACCTAAGAACGTATCACCATTAGTCGCAAGTACTTCAAACTGTTGCTCGCCATCGACATCAGCAATCTCAATGATTGACACGTCAAAAGTACCACCACCTAAGTCATAAACTGCGATAGTGCGATCGCCTTGCTTTTTGTCCATACCATAAGCTAATGCTGCAGCTGTTGGCTCATTGATAATACGCTTTACATCGAGACCTGCGATTTTACCCGCATCTTTAGTCGCTTGACGCTGTGAGTCATTGAAATATGCCGGTACGGTCACGACCGCTTCAGTAACACTCTCACCGAGATAGTCTTCTGCTGTCTTTTTCATTTTTTTCAAGATTTCAGCAGAAACTTGTGGTGGCGCTAATTTTTTATCGTTGATCTCAACCCAAGCATCACCATTATCAGCTTTAACGATTTTGTACGGCACCATGCCGATATCTTTTTGTACGACTTTGTCATCAAAACGACGACCGATTAAACGCTTGATAGCAAAAAGCGTTTTGTTTGGGTTCGTGACCGCTTGACGCTTAGCCGACTGACCGACAAGGATTTCATCATCTTTATAAGCGACGATTGAAGGGGTTGTACGAGTACCTTCAGCGTTTTCGATAATTTTAACTTTATCGCCTTCCATTACCGCGACACATGAGTTAGTTGTACCTAAATCAATACCTATAACCTTACCCATAATTAATTACTCCAATTTGATTAGATTTATGTTTGTATAGCTAAATTTTTGTTAGCTCAAAGCTCTTATCATTTGAATAAATCAAGCTGTGAGCTAAAATTATCAGACCATGAACGGTCACTTGTTGCTTTATATCGGTTTACCCTTGATATTTTTCAAGGCGACTCACCCGCAAACCGATATATTTGTGTGAATATTTGTGAATATCCTCAATCTTAATAAGGAATACTCTATTTATAGCGGTGATGACACTATTGACCAACACGTACCATAGCAGGACGCAATAGGCGACCATTCAAGCTATAGCCTTTTTGCAACACGGTACCAACGGTATCAGCGTCGGCATCGGTGTCAATACCAACAGCTTCATGCAAGTCAGCGTTAAACTTCTCGCCTTGTGGATCAACGACTTCTACGCCGTTTTTATTAAGTACATCTAACAGCGATTTATGAGTCAGCTTGACGCCTTCCATAATAGCATCATCAGCATCCGTATCGTCTTGCACACTGATAATAGCACGCTCTAAATTATCGAGCACTTCAAGCAATTCTTTGGCAAACTTCTGTAGCGCAAATTTTTTACTTTTATCCGCTTCTTGCTCCATACGCTTTTGCGCATTATAGGTTTCAGCATTGGCGCGAGCCGTACTCTCTTTAGACTGCTTGACCTCGCCTTCTAGCTCGCTAATACGAGCTTTAAAGGCGTCGATATCGATTTCATTGTCGATAGTAGCGTTTTCGCCGTCGTTAGTCTCAGGATTGAACTCCTCAATAGTTTCTTCTAAAACACTACCCTCACGCTCGATATTGCTTTGTGCCACTTTTGGGTCTTGCGTATCGAACTCATGATTTGGGGTCTGCTCATTCATAATGATTCCTTATGTTACTTATATTAAATGGGGTCTAGAAGTCTTGTAATTATTGATAATGAATAACTTGTTTTAGGGCGTACTGACGCTTAGAGGTTATGCCTTGTATTGGCTAATAGCTAGCACTTCTATCTGTATTGCTGCATAAGTCACAAGCGTTTTAGAGTAATGGTTCAATAGCTGCTTGATAAAGGTGATGAGGGTAAATTTCAAGCCTAAAGTACAGGAATTTTTCTAATTGTCTGTAGATGTACGCTGCAGCCTATTCAAAACTTTGACTGAAGTGACTGGCTAGGTCTGTAAAGGGTGGTTATATTGTTTATTACTAGACCTTATATAGGTTACTTGTGACTATTCAACATACTATAAATCTAACGGTTTTATTACCAAACGAAACTTAATATTTTATAAATTACTCTATTATATTTTGTAATGAACTAATCCCTGATTTACAACTACTGATACTTACAACCTTACTGTTGGAGAATTATCAAGAAGGACTGTTATGTCGATCTTACCTATAACCTCAATTCCGCTGCGTACACGATTTAATAAAGCGGTTAAAAGTTTTAATCCAGCTATTTTGGGTCGAGCTACTAATGAAGATTTAGATAAAAATGATAATAAACAATTAATGCAAAAACGCTCAATAACTAAAAAAGTGCTGAGCTATAAGCCGATAGCGCTTCACCAGCAGCATACTTTGCACTATGCGATAAAAACACTTGGCTATCTACCGACACCTTTACTAGAAGCACTTGTCAGTTATTTAAAAGGGCCAACCTCAAAGCAATACTTACACGCTAACGCGCATCTACGTCTGATTATAGCGGTTAATGCCAAGCTCAAGACTCCTCTGCAACTAACAGAATTGATTGGACTGCGCAAAAGGTTTGCTGTTGACGCTGTTGCTATGCAAGCACCAAAGGTATGGCAACAGGAGCGAGGCAATTTTATTAAAAATTTGGGTGGTGTTCTAAAAAGTATGCTGGCATCAGACGTAGCCATAATTGACATAGAAGAACACCAGATCGAATACCTTAAAGTGATTATCAAGCTTTTTCGAGAAGCAGCAGGTTTTTCTAACGGCTCGACGTAACCGGTGTCTCAAGCGACAGTTATTGCCTTCTATACCTACCGTATGCTGTTTGCCAACTCGCTTATGATCTGATTTAAAAGCCGTCAAAAAGCTATCCCAGTTGTCCATACTAATAGAGTCATAGCTGACTTTGAGCTGATTTAGACGTGCTCTTAGCTTCTTAGCCGTTCTCAAATCACGTTTGCCCCAGACATAAGCGACAATCTCATTGGTAGCACGGTCATAAGCATAAATCAGCCAGACTTTACGTTTCTTACGGTACACGTAAGTCCAGAACTCATCAACTTCTAAGCGTTCATAGTAGCTCTGCTTAGGCGCAATCTTATATACGGATGAGCCTATGGTACTTAGCACTTTACCAATGCTAACTGAGGCTATAATAGCAATGTCTCTAATGCCACAGCCTCTCACTGTCATTAGCCGTATTTTATCTTCTATTCTAGAGTGACAGCCGTTATAAGTTAAGGCATGATCGCCAATGAACTGACGCTTGCAGGCTTTGCATTGGTAGTTTTGCTTACCATAGCTTTTTTTGCCATTTTTCTTTAAACTGGGACTGTGACAGTCGGGGCAGCTGATATCTATTTGTGTCTTCATAACCTCAAATATATCATCTTGCTTTGGCTGTCACCCTCCTTTATTACCTCAGCATACTTTCTGATACACCACCAAAATTTGAAGCCTATCACTAAACGTAGTGTCGCACCTGTGAGCTGGCACGATAAAACGATTGCCAATGCCGATGATGGTGATATGAATATTCGGTGTTACGGTAATGGTGCTGTGTCTAGCACTGATGCTGACAAAGCTAATAACACTGTTAATAACTACAACCGTGATCAAGTCGTTATGTTGTTCTTGCATGGTGGTGGATTTTGTATCGGTGATACCGATACCCACCATGAGTTCTGTCATGCTATTTGTGCACAAACAGGCTGGTCTATTGTCAGTGTTGACTATCGCCTAGCCCCTGAGCATCCTGTACCAACGGCTTTAAGAGACTCTATCGCCGCTTATGCTTGGCTGGCTGAGCATTGTCATACGCTAGGTGCACAGCCTTCGCGTATCGTACTAGCAGGGGATAGCGCTGGTGGCTGTCTGGCATCAATGCTAGCGCAGCAAATCGTTGGCCCCACTAACTCTTTATGGCTAGACTTAGGCTTACAAGGCCAAAAAACTTTTAATCAATTGCAAAACTTGCCCCATCCCCTAGCGCAGATGCCGATATACCCTGTGACTGATATTGAGACGGATTATCCAAGTTGGGCATTGTATGGTAAGGGTCTGTTGCTTGATCACGCAGATATCGCAGTGTTTGACGCGGCCTGTTTGCAATATAGCAAGCTACCTCGCGAGCATCCACTGCTGTCACCAATGACAGGAAATAATGAAAAGGTCTGCCCGACTTTCATTGTAGCAGCGGAGCTAGATGTACTACGTGACCAAGCGTTTGCTTATGCCAAGCAGCTGACCTACTGCGGCGTGGAGGTCCAAGTTCAAACTATATTGGGCGCACCGCACGGCTTTATTCATTTTATGAGTGTGCATAAAGAGATTGGCCAAGAGACTCAGAATATTATTAAGCAATTTGAGCAGTTTGTATATCAAGTAATAAGCACTCAAAAGGTACAGAGCGCTCAAAAGACTTTGGCGGCTTAGCTCTATATTTGATAAGTTTTAGGAAAATATTTTTTAGCTAAAAGGTGAGTTTATGTCTATTTTACCGCTTCCATCGCTTAACGCTTTGATTAAAAAAACCAACAAGACTATTGATAGCGCTATTAAAAACCTGCCTGTTAGTCAGACGCTTTTTCGGCATAGACTACATTACTTATTTAAAGGCTTAGATAGCTTACCTGAGTCAGTCATTGAGCGATTGAATCATCGTCTAGGAGCGACTACTGCTGAACAGTATCCCCATGCTGATGCACATTTGCGGCTGATTATGGCTATCAACGGTAAGCTAAAAAGCCCTCTTACTGTCGATAAGTTGCTTAAATTACGTAAAACATTCGCAACTGATGTCGTCTCTATTCAATCGCCAACGGTTTGGCGACAGGCTGAGGCTAATAACAAAAAATCTGGCGTTAACTGGCATGATAAGACTATTGCTAATGGCGATGGTGGTGACATGACTATTCGCTGTTACCAATCTACCCAGCAGAACACTGATGAAGTCGTGATGCTGTTTTTTCATGGGGGCGGATATTGTATCGGTGATCTCGATACTCATCATGAGTTTTGTCATGCCGTCTGTCGTCAAACGGGCTGGGCTGTGGTCAGCGTTGACTATCGCCTAGCGCCAGAATACCGCGCCCCAACAGCGCTTAAAGACTGTCTAGCAGCTTATGCTTGGCTGTCTGAGCACGCTGATAGCTTAGGCGCGTCATCATCACGTATCGTACTATCAGGAGATAGTGCTGGTGGCTGTTTGTCTATCTTAGTCTCCCAGAAAATCACTATGCCAACGCCAGCATTATGGCAAGACACAGCTAATGATGACGATAAGCAGGCTATTGATTATTTTATAAATACTATGAGTGACCTGCCGCCACCATTGGCTCAGTTGCCTTTATATCCAGTAACTGATTATGGCAGCGATCATCCAAGCTGGTCGCTATATGGTCAAGGGTTATTGCTAGATAATGCGGAAGCCGACGCCTTTAATACTGCTTACATTAAGCAAAGCAAGCTGCCACAAGCTCATCCGCTAGTGTCAGTGATGAAGGGTGATAGTAGCAATATTTGCCCAAGCTATATCGTCGCCGCTGAGCTAGATATTTTGCGCGATGAAGCCCTTGTTTACGCTCAGTATTTAGAAAATGAGGGTTTAGAAGTAAAAACTTATACCGTACTTGGTGCGCCACATGGCTTTATCAATCTGCTTAGCGTTCATCAAGGTCTAAACCGGGAGACCACTCATATCATTAATGAGTTTAAAAGTTTTGTACAAGAACTTATTGCCTAATAATAGCTTACCGCCTGCTAAAGGCTTATTGCCCGTTAAGCGTAATCAGCCAAACCTCAGAACGCGACCCTAAGCGAAACGGTATCCCCCAAAAGCCATAGCCTGAGGAGACCACAAAGTGGCTATTGTTAACAGCTTCATAACCATAGCCTATGCGATTGATAGCGCTGACGATGAAATTTGCTGGGAATATCTGTCCATTATGGGTATGACCTGACACTTGTAAATCTATCGGCAACTGACTATGCGCCATAATATCGCTAGGTCTATGATCTAACAATACTACTGGCTCACTCGTGTCGACTTGCGCCAACAGCTCGGTGGTCGCAACCCGCGCACGTTTGTGATTATCAAAGCGCCCTATTAGCCAAATCGGTTGACCGTTGTAATCAAGGCGCAATACTTCATCATTTAACAATTGCACGCCCGCACTACGCAGCGACTCGCTAATCGGCAGCTCGTGTCCATATAGATCATGATTTCCTAAAGTCGCATAAACACCAAAAGGTAAGCTGGCACATAGCTTCGCTAAATCATCCACCATATTATAATGGGTAAAGGCCTTAACATTATCATCCATAATATCGCCTGGCATCAACAATATATCAGGCTGATTATTATCAATAAGTCGCTGTAATCTAGCGATAGCCTTATTGCCAAATAGGCGACCAATATGCAAATCACTGGCAACCATCATGCTTATCGGCTGGGCAAACGGCTTATCGATAGTAATGTTCAGTCTACGTACTGCAGGACTATAAGCGCTGTAAAATGAGTGGATAAACAACCCTACAAAAGCGAATAGCGTTATCAGGCGCAGAGTATAAATCAGCGTGTTTACATCCTGCAAAGCTATCCCTGTGACAGTCATAAATAGCCAATAGCTACCGTATAGTAGAACGCCTAGCAGCGCACTCAACACTAGATAATGCATGACCAGCATCCAAGCACTTATCCAGCGATAGGCATTGGCTAATACTTTACTCACGCTCAATAGTAGCAGGCCATTGGTTATGATAAATATCACTGCAAATACCATAAGCTTCGCTGGATAATCAGACAGCCAAGGCTGTAGCCACCACGCTAAGCTATATGCCGCTCCTAAGCTAAAGAGCTGCAACAAGCTAAAGACAATGATAAAAAACGTATAACGCATCTGTTATCTCAAATAAAATAATAACGGTTATAATAATACTAACTGCTTGAAATTACGACGCTATTACGTGTGCTTATCGTTGATAAAACGCAGTAATAACAAGGTGAAATAGTTTATAGTATAAGTGAAGTCATTCAACGATAGCTATCATTGCAGACTGAGGATCATCATGCCGCAGACCCTATATCATATTGATATCAGTGATAAACAGAGTGCTGAAAAGCTAGTGGCCGATACTATTAATATCACGGGTGTACGCTGGGTCAATGTCAATTGTACTGAGCGCACCGTAGTAGTCACGCACGATGATGATTATGATGAGGCGGCCTTTAAGGCTATAGCGAAACTGTAAAACTTATAGTTAGTTCACTAACCATCGGTGCATGGAATGCACCCTACTCCTACTCTATTTTTCGTGAAGGGTATTAGATAATTGTAGATTATAATGCTGGCTGTAAAGTATCTGCTTTTAAGGTAATAATCCAAATCTCAGAGCGCGTGCCGAGTCTAAACGGTACGCTACCAAAGCCGAAGCCAGACGATACTAAGAACTGAGTATTATCTATTTTCTTCGTGCCATGAACTAAAGGTCTAAATATTTTCATCAATGTCGTCAATGGAAATATCTGTCCACCATGGGTGTGCCCTGATAGATGCAAATCAACGGGCAAAGCGCTTATCTCGTCGATAGCTGAGGGACGATGCTCTAAGAATATAACTGGTTTATCGGTATCGACTTTATCTAATAGCTCATTTGCCGATAAGCGCGTCAGGTCAATATCGTCTGAGCGTCCAATCAGCCAAACGGCTTCATTAAGCAATACGTTTTGGTTATCCAGCACCGTTATACCTGCATCTGTCACAGCCTTGGCTATTTTCTTCTCGTAACCAAAATAATCATGATTGCCCAATACCGCATAGACACCAAACGGCGCTGTCAGCTTAGATAAGCGCTCGTGCATATTGGTTTTGTCATAATAAATAGTATCGTCATTCATGATATCGCCTGCCAAAACCACGATATCAGCGCCCTCTGTCTCAACGAGATTGACTAATTTATCCAATTGCCGATTGCCAAACCAGCGACCTAAATGCGTGTCCGATACTAGCGCTATTTTTAGTGGTTCAGCCAAAGGTTTATCTGTGCTGACAGTTAGGCGCTTTACTGCTGGTACATAAGCGTTAAATATTGCTAAGCCAACAATACCAATATAGATCATTACACCAATAGCGCGTATCAACTTTGGACGCTGCGGTCGTTTAAGCAATCGACAATATATTAGTGCAATCACAGCGGTAACTAGCGCCGCATAAATCATAAATCCTTGCAATATCTCTATCACTAAATAGACATTGAATCGCGCTCGCCAAAACTCGCTTAACCCATAGACTAGCGCTATATTATTTATAATAAAAATGCTGAAAATCAGTACTAACTTTTTAACAGTGGTCTTAGGCTGTATTAACCACCATAAAATAACACTAGTGGTTACTGCTAATAAATGAGTTACGATAATAAAGAGCCACATAATTGAATCTAAGTGAATAAAAGTGTGCTTAGTTTAGCTTTTATTTTATCAACTCTGACCCTTGTGGCTATTATTCACTGATATTTCATAATTAATGCATAGTCTAATTAACGCTTGTCAGGCGCGATTTTGCAAAGACCATTTTGACAAGCTTCTACAGCAGCTTTGCCATAAATCGCTTTTGTTACCCAGTTTGGGATTCGATAGCGGTTACGCGCGACGTAAGGATAAGCAAAGTCGCCCAATTCCTTAATAACAGGTAGATAAAGCCAGTTTGCCCAGCTGACATTTGCAGTTTTATATAGCAGTCTTACTGCATCCATATGCGTATGCCAATCACCGTTGCTGTCTTGCACGCAAAGATAAGTCATCGCATCAGCGCGATTAAACCCTGCTGCTTGTAACATATCCAAGCCTTTATCCACTGATATCAGCTCAATGGCCTGAGGGTTACGCGCTTGCATATTATGTGCCTCCGTACTGCACAGCACGCAAGCATCGTCATAGTACATAGTGATTGCCAGTTTATGTTGGCTTGTAAGTGGCGTTGATTCAGTTTGAGTAGTCATCATGCAATTCCTAGTTTTATACTGATTAATTTATCTCGATTAAATTAAAGCTATAGCTCTTAAGCTAACCATAGTTTTTTTAGAGCGTTTCTAATGGGACAAGAATCTTCATGGCTCAAATGACTGACATGGCTCACATGGCTCACATGATCAGCTGGCTTTTTGAATAAAATATCACTGTTATTCATAGCTAGTACTCTATTAGTATTGGCTGATAGCTTTATTCGGGTAGGTTGAGAATTAGCGTTATTTTTTGCGATATGATTATTAATATAAATAATATTATCCCCTTTATCATTAGTGATTTTCTTACTAATAACATCATTAGCAGTCTGTATTGAACGGAGTGTCTTACTAGCTAATATAGGAATTACAGGCTGCTGTGTCCACTCTGGAGCTATAGTATCTAAACGCTTGGCCAGCTCCGGCAAATGGTTAGTCGGCACCGCTGGGAACAGATGATGCTCAATGTGATACAGCAAATTAAAGGTCAGTAGATTAATAAGCGGATGGCGCTCACTACGCGCATAAACCAGCTCATCGCAGCCGTGATGCACGCTCCATACTGCAAAGAAGCCTACCAACATATTCGCCACTAGCATGACCAGTACGTGATACATAAGTACAGGATGCATAGTGATAAATGCTGTAGTAATCACCGCTGATATCAGCACCATATCAATGACGACCAATAGCCGATTGCGCCTGTTACCGTGCGTCAGTCCAAACCACTGAATGGCAATAGAGAACTTGCCACCGCCTACTATCGCCTGATACCAAGGCAGACGCGCCCAATTGCCCTCGACATCGCTGTCCCCTAAAGGATCACGATGATGATTAAGATGCGTATGGCGAATCGCATGAGTGCTGCAAAGCATGGTAATACTGAGCATAAATAGCATCAGCTCTGTAGCGACTTTACTCACGCCTAAAGTACGATGGTAGCAATCGTGCGCCTGTCTAAGCGCTGCCATAAAGAAGAAAAATGAGCTGGCAAGCGCAAGTAACCAAAAGCTTTGAGCCGCGCTCCACCACGATAGTAGTAAAAATGGCAAGGATAGCAATACGTTATAAACAGTCTCTGTAGCACCTAGCTGACGCAAGTCTTGCCATTGAACGCTGTTTAATGGATGGTTAGCTAATGAATGGTTATTTGATAAATGACGCATGATGCTCTCCTTAATGAGTGTTAAGTAGTAGCAAAGAACATCTAGGCGACTACCATAGTATTTCTTAAATTTCTGTCAATACTGAAATAATAAGATAAATTTTTAGCTGATTTATTTTAAGATTTAACCTTTGGTACTATTATTTTGCCTAATACTACGCTACTCAGCCCGCCTACTGACCCTAAAAACAAGGCACCTTTTAAAAACGCTAAAATATTATCACTATTAAAACCAGATGGAGTATCCGTATAATTACTATGATTAAAAGTAGTATTTAGATAAGTCTGGATGAAGCTTTGAAGCTCCAAAGCCGTTATCAAAAGCATGAGGCACAAAACCGTCATAACAAAACCTGTGATAAACAGCTTTAGATAATCCTCTACACCGACGATCATAACTCTATGTCTGCTTACAAACCATCCTGTCAGAATAGACGGCACAAGTCCTATAATCGCACCAACAGTAGCAAACAATATAGTACCCATTATCATCGCAAACATAGGACTGCTATTACCGAAGATTATTTCAACTAATACACTACCGAGTCCTATTACTACACCACCAATAGCGCCACCTAATAAGGTATAAGTCCATATGACCGAACTTGTCGGATATAAATAATTGCTTATGCCAATCTCTGTGTTATTCATAATTTGATCACCGATAGATTATGCATTGGAAGTTTCGATTAAAACAATTGTTATGTAATTACTCTACTCCTTCTTATATAATTTTAAAAGTGTTATTTACTTTATTTCTGTTAAAAGTGAAATACTTATACAAATTTCTGTTTATTTTATTATCTATTTCAAGGTTTTACCTTTGGTACTATTATCATCCCTAATACTACGCTACTTAATCCACCTATCAGTCCCATTATCGCTGTAATCGGTAAGACGTTTTGGGTAAAACTATCGATTGAGAAGTCTTGTACTGAAAATAGATAACCTACTGTAACTATCAGAGCATAAACACTGCTGACAAATAAACCTATCAGAAATAACTTATAATAATCCTTGGCGCCACTAATTTTAATCTCATGTTGTGCTATTAAAAAGCCAGTTATTATTGAAGGTATTAAACCAAATATCGTACCAAATAACATGACAAGTACAATATCAGACGTAAAAATTTCAATACTTTGAGTATCAAACACAAATAGCAGTCCTATTATTAAACCGCCAGTTGCACCTCCCATTAAACTATATCCCCATCCTACCTTATTCACAGGATAGATCGACTCGCAATTTACATCTTCTTTATTATCCATACCTTTAGCCAATATCGGATGTCATAATAGAACCATTGTTTCACATGAAACGCTTTTTTGAGCATAGTAAATAATTATAATAAAGCAAGAAGGTATTTATAATAAAAGCTCAGCTAGCTCAAGACTTAGGAATGGTTAAACTACCTATTATAAGGGCACTAAATAGCCCTGATAGCCCTACTATTATAGCTAAGAAAAATATATCATAATCTATTGATTCGGCCATTGTCATAGCAATCAGGCTAAATGGAATAGTTGCAATGAAACCAACTAAGCCTAATTGAAACCAGTCTCTAAACGTTCTAAGATGAAGTTTTTGATAGATAACAAATCCTGCTGTTATCAATGCGGGTAGTAGGCCGACAATCATTTTGAAGACAAGACCTTCAAACATACTTTTAAAAAAGTATTTAAAATTAAAACCCTGCCATGACTCTGTTCCGATATCTCCTACTAAAACTATTATTAGTATTGCCATGGTGGCTCCTACCCAACCCCCAAATATACCAAACCCTATAAGTATTCTTAACCACGGGTAGGGCTTAGTAATACTTTGCTTTTTTAGGGTTAGTTTTAAAACTTTATTATTTTTATCAGTCATATTTTTATTATCTTAATGCTTTTTGGTGAACTAGTTATCACATGTTATAAGAAGTATAATTCTAAATAATTATACTTCTTATATTTTGCTATCAGACTACTCAATTACATTTCACATGAAACACTATTGAATTTTCAATTAACTCTGCTCTGCCAATGCCATCTCAAGCGTAGGCTGCTCAAACTCGTAACCAGCATCAAGTAGCGCTTGCGGCAATACCTTTTGCCCATCAATCAAAAGCGTCGACATCTCACCAAACATCAGCTTGAGTAAGAACTCAGGTAAAGTAAAGATAGTCGGGCGATGTAGCCATGCACCGACGTCTTTGGTGAATTTATGATTAGTCACAGGATTCGGCGCAGTCAAGTTATAGACTAGCGCTGGTGTATCGCTTGTCGTACTGAGCGTATTATTATGCGTTTCAATCTTATTAGCTAAATGCTGTTCAATAATAAAGATAGCAGCCCCTACCCAATCGTCACGGCTAATCCAGCTCATGATTTGCTGGCCATCGCCTAACTGACCGCCTACCCCAAATTTAAATGGCGTCAATAACTTGCCGAGCATACCGCCTGAGGGATGAATGACTACACCAGTGCGTACAATAGCGACAGGGACGCCATATTCAGTAGCCTTTAACGCCAACTGCTCCCAGTCCTCACATAAACGATGCGAAAAATCAGTCTCAAAGCCACTGCTCTCAGTCAACGGTTTATCGCCTTGTGTACCATACCAGCCAATCGCCGAACCACTGAGCAGCAGCTTAGGCTTATTAGGCGTACGCGCGATAAAGGCGAGTAGCGACTCTGTAGGCTTGATACGGCTGGCAAGTAGTGCCTCTTTACGCTCATCGCTCCAACGCGAGTCGGCAATCCCCGCTCCCGCTAAGTTCATTATCACATCATAGCGGTTATCGGTTTTTGCCAGCTCATCATAGGTCATCAGGCTAACAGTATCAGGATGCGCTTGACTCGTATCGCGAGTCAGCCAAGTGATAGCGACCTCTTTACCCGTTTGGTAATAACGTTTGATAATCTCATCACTAAATGCGCTACCCAAAAATCCTGTACCACCACTGATCAAAATATTCATTGCGACATCCCTCTTTTATTGGCGTAAAAAGCTATTCAACTGATTGGTTATCTAAGGTTATAAAGTCTTGATAAATATCGTCGCCCTTTTTCACTGGATTGTCAAAACGCGTTGTACAGGCTTTTGGTAAGGCTGCGAGACTGGCGATAACTAAATTGACACCGCCAAATAGACCTATAGTTAGCATGGCAACGGATAATATACCGACTTCCTCTACGCTACCAATGCCCAAATATATAATTATGGCAGCGATATAGAGCGCTGAGATAACAAAGCCAATTAGAAATACTGTGCGAGTACTGTGTGCATCACCCTGCCATATTTGTTTATTAGCAATAACCATACCCGCTAATAATGCAGGAATAAGTCCTAATAATCCGACGTGTAACAATGGATGCAAGCCGATCTGCGCAAAATTAGCCTCTCTAAATATAATTAATAGAATCAGCTGAACGAGCAATCCACCAATGATACTACTAAGCCCTGTAAACATCGTAATCACCTGTAAATAGGGGTAGCGTTCTGCTTTATTATTTTTCATTTTACATATCCTACAAAAGTGAGTATTCACTTAGTATAGGTATAGCATTGGTACAAACTATGGATATGTTATGGAGAGTTGATGAATAGGTTTTTCAAGAGTATTAAGTTATGGTCTTGGCAAAGCAAATAGTCCTGTTAATATAGCGCTGACGACTCCTATTAATGTTATAAAGATCACACCCTCTATATCATTTGCTATAAATGTAGCAACAACTGTAGTTGTACATGCACCAATGACAGCTGACCATAACAATCCTTTAGCATTGCGATGCAGCTTAAAGCTGGCTATCAAAAAACCTGCTAAAGTTGCTGGAATGACACCAAATACAAAGCCAAGAAACAGTCCTGCAAAAATAAGGTAAAAGTCCTCTAGTGCAAATGATTCAATTAAAACAAGACTCATTAAGAAAGCTCCACCGATAGGACCACCAAGCAATAAATACATAAGTATCACTTTACCAGTAGGATAATTACTTTCTACTACTAGCGTTTCATCCAATTTAAACTCTTCTTCAGGCAACTGAATAGCTGCTGCGGTAGTAGCATTTTTCTTTATATCGTTGGATGACATAAGAGGCTCCTAATATTTCAAAAACTAATCTCATAAACTCAATAGGTATTTTTATAATAATTTCTGTCAAAACTGAAATGAGCAGCTAAATTTTTATTTTTTAATATATCCTATCCCAAAAACTTCTTTACACTAGCGCCTAGTTTCAATACCTTTTTTAGCGCACTTGTCGGCAGTCTCAACATCTCTGACGACCAAGTAGTGACGGTGGCTACAAACTCCTGAGTATCTTTAATGCGTGTCTTGACTTCGCTATTCTCAAATTCAAACTCAGGACTGTCCATTAGCTCTTGTAGGAAATGTACCGTCGGATCAAGTTCACGCTTTTGACGCTCAACTACTACGATACGTGCCAGCTCCCAGACATCAGTATTAGTGGTGAAATGATCACGCCGATCGCCTAATACCGAGACCTTTTGTACCAGTCCCCAATTTTGCAGCTCTTTAATACTAGTAGACACATTTGAGCGAGCCACGCCAAGCGTTTCAGTGATTTCTTCAGCATCTAACGGCTTACCGATAATGTATAACAAGGCATGAATCTGTGACATCGTACGATTGACGCCCCACTTCGAGCCCATCTCGCCCCAATGTAAAACGAACTTTTCGGTAACTGGGTTAAGTTTCATAGTAGTACTTGCTCTTTATTGATTAATCTAAGTACTCAAAAGGTTTTTATTTATAGGTTATATATAAACAGCTTAAAACCATCATGCACCTTTCTATTATTTCTGTCAACAGTGAAAATATGTTATTCAGATGATTCCACAACTATAGTTTGAGTCAGCGTATAACTTGTCCCGTCAGTGCATCATTAATCTGACTAGGTCGCTGATAATTTAAAGTTTCACCTGTTAGATAACGTACATTATTAGCATAGTTATCATTTTTATCTGTATCTATATCTAGATTTGCAAAATAAGCTTGTGCTTGCGCTAACCCTGAAGCTGGCGGCTTGCCTGCGGGGTTACAACTGGTCGATACGACAAAGCCATAAGGGTTATTCGGCGTGACCATCTGCGCGCAGAGCTGCTGGATCATGGGATGAGCGATCAATCGCACCGCAACGCTATTATGAATACCTGTAATCCAAGATGGAATAGTCACCTCAAGCGATTCAGGTAACGGCAGTAGCCAAGTTTGTGCCTGCTGTACTTGTGAGCTTACAGCTTGTTGATTGATAGGATAGTGATTTAAGAGAGGCTGCCAACTATCCGTTACGCTTTGACGCTGTTTAGCATTTAAGGATGCTAATAATGGCGCAATCCGCTTTATATTATCAGTGATTACGATCATACCCTTATCTACTGGGCGCTGTTTAATCGCTAAAAGCTGCGCTACTGCCGTCTCATTGAACGGATCGCAGCCTATACCCCAAACGCTTTCAGTCGGGTAACAAAGCAGCTTACCCGCTTTTAACCATTTAGCAGCTTGGCTGATATCGGTCGTAGTATTTGGGTTTGATAGAGGATCAGATGGTTTCATAAGAATCAATACGGGAAAATAGAGAGTGATAGATGACTTTATAGGATAATAAAGACTAACTTTAAGCTTTTATAGGCGTAAGTAGCGACCGCCTTGCTCGTTGATAACCCCTAATAACTCTAGCTCCATGAGCTGAGCGATGAGCTGAGCGGTACTTAATTTAGTGGTAACAAGTAGCGCGTCTAAATCCTGCCCATGCCAATCTAGCTGCTCATAAACGTCAGTCAAATGCTCAGGAATGGTCACTTTCATTTTTATAGCGGTACTGATACTGGTATTGTTATTATTACTTTTATCGCTACTAACATCAGTACTACTATCTGGCTGGACTTGAGTGCTCTGCTTGCTGACAGACTCAGAATTTTTAGATTGAGAAGAGAAGCCTACTGGTCGCTTAGCACTATCTGCCTTAGAGTGGTCTGACCTAGAGTACCCTGCTGGGATAGTGAGCTGCGCATCGACATCATCGAGCACTTGCTCAGGATGATAGATCAATGTTGCGCCTTCGCGAATCAGATGCAGACAGCCTGTCGCATTATTATTATCGATATGACTGGGGATAGCAAAGACTTGCTTGCCTTGCTCGGAGGTCAATCTTGCTGTGATCAGCGAGCCGCTTTTTATAGTCGCCTCGGTGACAATAGTGGCTAGACTGAGACCTGCAACTAAGCGGTTGCGCCGCGGAAAAGTATGCTTATGCGGAAGAGTGTGCGGGAGTAGCTCACTAACGAGACAGCCGCCTTGCTCTATGATTTGGGTGAATAGCTGCTCATGATGAGTAGGATAGCAGACGTCAATACCTGTACCCATCACACCGATAGTTCGCCCTTGATGCTCGACATGAGCTTGTGTCAGCGCCCCTAGATGCGCGCATTTATCTACTCCTACTGCCAAGCCACTAGTAATCACGTAGCCGACTTGAGCTAGATACTGCGCCATATCAAAAGTAGTCTTTTGTGCATGAGGGGTCGGCTTACGACTACCGACCATAGCTATCTGTGCTTGTTGTAGGCGCGCACTATTACCGCGACAGAATAGCAGTGGCGGCGGATCGTATATCTGTAATAACTGAGTAGGATATGCTGGCTGATCGGCGAAGAGTATCTGATACTTACCACTATCTAGCGCTATTACAATCTTATCAATACTAGCGATAGTTTGTTCAGGCTCTTCATGACGTGCCAGATGGGTCTGGTGAATACCTAACTCTCGCCAAGCGCTTAGCGTCGCAGACCATGCTTGCTGTGCGCCGCCAAAATAACTAATTAGCTTATGAAAAGCCTTTAATGACGCATTCACCTCATACCACAGCGCTACTGTTGCGCGCTGATCTGCTGACAAGGTGGGCTTAGATGCCGTCATAATTCTTAGCTCTTAGTTAACCTGACTTTTAGTTACTATTATCTTTAGTTACTCAGACTTTTAATTCATTGCATAACGACTGCAACTATCCTTAATCACTACAGATACGGCGGTGGTAGCAATTGATCCCCTACCCCTAATGGCAGCTCCGAGCTTAGAACATAAGCATAGCTAATATCGGCAAAAGTGTTGAATACCATGACCATACCGCTAGGCTCGCTTGGCAAGCGTACTGGGGTGTCGTTATCGATAGTATCGCGTACTAGTGGCCCTTTTTGATAGACGGTTAATACATCGCCAGGTTTTGCGCCTTGTGTGCTCCCTAAATTAATGGCAACCACGCTACCACGAGCCGCTGAGCTAATAGAGTCCATGACTCGGATAATCATACCACCGCGCGTGACTGTTGCAGGTTCAGGATAGAATACTGGCGCGATGTTATTATTAAGCTCGACGAATACTCGATCCCCTTCACGGACTTCTTTGCCATAGCTGGCTGTCAGCTGAATACTAGAGACGCCCTCTGTCGTGGAACTCGTCACCAATCCTGTCGCTACTTGGGTCACCTCTAAGCCGATGACTCTTAGGGTTTTTGGATCAGTATATAACTCACCCTCACGATAAACCCCATAGGTCTGACCGACAATAAGCGGTATTCCTTTGGCATAAATCTTATCACCGCTAGCAGTGATAAGATTACGGTTTTTTGAGGCCAATACATAGGGTGTGCTGTTAAAGTCTTGTGGATTGACGATTACGGTTTTGTCGAGCCATTGCTTAATAGCAGAGAGTGGAATAGCAGGAATGCTGTTGGCAACTGAGGTCACAGTGACTGCACTACTCACTGCCACAGCGCTCATTTGTTTTTCAATCCCAGCACAGCCCTCACCGGTATCAACACCGATCAAGGTTTTACCTTTGATAATACATAAAATAAGCACGTCATTAGGATAAATAAGATTAGGGTTTTTTATTTGCTTATTAGTTGCCCAAATCTCTTTCCAGCGCCATGGACTGTCCAGATAGCGACCTGAGATATCCCATAAAGTATCGCCTTTTTTGACAATATATCGATTAGGAGCATCGGCTTTGATAGTAGGCGCTGGATTATTGGCATGCGCGTTACTCATTAATAGCGCACCACTAAAGGTGGTCATCAATAGCGATTTCGCTAAACCGTTAAAGCTTATTTTCATTATTATATCCATAAGAGTTAAGGTATAGCGCTTAAACAATAGACGCTATGATAATGGCTCTATTAAAATTGAAATTCTGGCTTACGTTTAATAGTAATTTACTAAGCTTAACACTACTGTAAGCTAACTGTACCATAGCATAATATTAGCGATTTTTTATAGAAAACTTATGGCTTATAGATATGAACACTTTTATACAGAATACTCATAGTGTTTCACATGAAACAAAATTTTCATATCGCTGAGCTTCTAAGTCTATAAATACTATTAACAAGGTAGCATCAATGTTCTATATAGCTAGTGTTAAGCTGGATTAGCCATAACTTTTTGACGAATTTGCTCAGCGACTAATTCGGCTTTATTGTCTAAGATAACCACATGCTGCTCCAAATCCTCTAAGCCTTCGGTATGCTTAGGACGAGCAATATCTATAGGGCCGATAGCCTCGATAATAGTCTCAGCAAACTTAACGGGCAAGGCAGTTTCAGCGCAGATGATAACCTCTCCTGCTTGCTGCAATTCTTTAGCGACTTTAATACCATCAGCCGTATGCGGATCGACCAGCTCACCATGTTGCTCATATAACGCTTTAATGGTTTGCAAACGGTCAGCGTGAGTTGATTTGCCAGCGGCAAAACCATAGCGTGAATTGACCGCTTCCATCAGCTCTGCTAAATCAAAGCCCTGCCCTGACTTCACCCCTTCAAATAACTCATGTACACGAGCGCTATCTTTATCGAGTAATAAATAGACAAAGCGCTCAAAGTTAGACGCTTTAGAGATGTCCATTGAAGGGCTTGAGGTCACATAAGTTTTGTCCGTAGCGCGTGGCTGATAGGCACCTTGATTAAAGAAATCATTAAGTACGTCATTCTCATTGGTCGCGACGATTAAACGTCCAATAGGCAGACCCATCTCACGGGCAATATGACCTGCACAGATATTACCGAAGTTACCAGATGGTACGCTAAAGCTAACTTGCTCATTATTGCTATCAGTTACCGCAAAGTAAGCCTTAAAGTAATAAACAATCTGCGCCAGTATCCGTCCCCAGTTAATAGAGTTGACTGTACCTAAGTTATAAGCGGCTTTAAACTCAGCATCTTGTTGCAGCGCTTTGACGATATCTTGGCAATCATCAAACATGCCGTCGATGGCGATATTATGAATATTAGCATCGGTCAAGCTATACATCTGCGCGCGCTGAAACTCGCTCATCTTGCCATGCGGCGAGAGCATAAAGACTTCGATGTTATCTTTACCCCGTAGCGCATATTCGGCCGCACTACCCGTATCGCCGCTAGTCGCGCCAATGATAGTAATACGCGCGTCTTGACGCTTAAGCACATACTCAAAAGCATTACCCAAGAATTGCATGGCGACATCTTTAAAGGCGAGCGTTGGGCCATTGGATAAGCCTAAAATATACAAGTCATCTTCAAGCTTACGCACAGGAACGATCTCAGCATCACCGAATACTTCAGCAGTATAAGTACGCTCGATAATATCTTTTAGATCTGCATAAGGAATATCAGTGGCAAAGCGCTGCATAATGGCTAATGCTAACTCAGGATAACTCAGTGAGCGCCATTCCTCTAAGGTAGCGTCATCAACATTGGGATAGTGCTCAGGCAACATTAAGCCACCATCAGGAGCAAGCCCCATCAGGAGCACATCACTAAAATCCATCGGCTCGGTCTGACCACGGGTACTGATATATTTCATGTTTTGTCCTGTCTTTAATCGTTTTTAAATATGAGGTTTTAACTTTAAATAAGTATCTTTTGTAGGGTGCATTTTATGCACCATTGACGCTTTAATCTGTTTTAAAAAATTGACTATAATTCTTATAATAGTGCGATTAATTGCACTCTAAATAACTGTCTATGTAGCCAATCCCGCTTTTGCTTCTATCTTAACTGGCACAGAGGCGGTCGCTAAAAGCATGTGTCGTTCCTGCCCTGCGATAACGCCACTTGCTAAGCGCCCACAACCCTGTGCTGTGCTAAGTATATCCGCGGCAATCGGGGCTAAAATACGTTTATGGCAAGGTTGAGTTTAAAGGTTATCAAGTTTTTATGCTGTAGGTTGGCGTGAAGCTTGCGACACCCAACTATTAAATTTGTTGGGTCTCGTACCTCGACACCAACCTACAGTCTAATATTCTGCAAAATAATGAGCTATAGCTTTAAACTAACCCCAAATCGTAATTGTTAAAAGTAAATCTTCAAACACACTAACCTTAACTCTTCCGCAACAACGCATAATAAAAGCCATCACCTTTTAACTCGTCTATCGGCAAACACTGACGACCGATATCTTGCTCAATACCCCAATTACACTCTTCGGTAAGTTCGATAACGCTAGCGTCAGTATGATGATTAACAAACGCTTGCATCTGCTCGACGTTTTCTTGTTTTAATATCGAGCAGGTAATATAGAGCAGATAACCACCGACTTTGAGTTGTGGCCATAGATTATCTAATATCTCGCTTTGCAGACGCGCGGTTTGCTCAACATCTTCTTCACCACGTAAGATACTAATATCAGGATGACGGCGAATGACACCCGTTGCGGTACATGGAGCGTCCAAAAGAATAGCGTCAAATACAGGAGTATTATTGTCTTTAGCTTTATTCTGTCCTTGCCAGCGCGTGGCGTCTGCACAGACGATATTGAGATCAATATTTTCAGACTGTTCTAAATTGAGACGCTCAAGGTTCTCATGAATACGAGTAATACGCGGCGCTTCGTTATCGATAGCCGTTAGCTTAATTTTAGAAGTCTGATTATTGTCTTCAGATTGTTTCACATGAAACAGTGACTCTTGCTTATCGGAATTTAATAATTCTAGCCAATGCGCAAGCTTACCACCAGGGGCGGCGCAAGCATCTAATATCTGTAAGTCACCGGTGTTGTTATCACTACTAATCTTACTGATAAGCGCTTGATTGATCAAAGGTGCGGCAAGTTGCGCATACATATCCTGAATACTAACGACACCTTCAGCGAATGACGGTAAGCCACTGACCGCTGTGGTTTGCTCTAAACGTAATACTGGTATAGTTACAGTAGCCGCCTCAGAAGCTTCGCTAGACAACTTTAAGCTAGTGTTTATCTCAACCAAATCAGCACTAATATCTGCATCTACCAATATCTGCTGATAACTCTCTACAGAATTGATTGTAGTATTGACTCGCAAAAACATTGGCGCAGGCTGTCGCAGGCCTTGCATGAGATCATCATAATCACCAGACCAGTCATGCTTTAGCTGATAGGCGAGCCAATTGGGCAGGCTATGTTTTTTATCGCACTTTTTACGGAATTTGCTAGGATTTTTGGCGACTTTACGCAAGATAGCATTGACTAAGCCACTGGCATGAGCGAACTCAATCTCTTTGACCGACTCTACGGTCTCATGAATCGCCGCATGGTCAGCCACTTCTAGATAGAGCAGTTGCGTCAAGCCAACTTGGATGGTCGTCCGTACTTCTATCTCATCAATAGGATTATCCGCTAAGCTATCAAGCAGACGCTCAAGCGCGTACCACTGACGTAAAGTAGTTAGCAGCAAGGCATAGGCAAAGCCTTTATCACCTTCATGTAAGCTATTAAGTAACGGGTCGAGGACATTAGATAAAGACTGCCCATTTTGAATAGCTAGCAAACAGCGAATCACCCGCACCCGTACGCTGCCGATCATTTTTAGATTACTGGATGGTTTGTTCTTATTGTTTCTAGCGGTTGCGGGTTGTCTCATATGACTTAATTTCCTGTGCCGTATTAGGGCATTTACATAGACTTATTGAATTGATTGATCTGTACTTTAAATTATTTATGATTATCAGTGTTACATTCAGTCAGTGCCAAGTTCAGCGCTAAATTGGTCACCATCATCGAGCTGATTACCATGACAAATTTGCTCTGCGCTAACGGGTTTGCCACCTGCAAATTGCAAATTTGTGATAGCGAGTGTACTGCCTGGTTTGTCACTGTTAGTAGAGTTGACCAATTCATCTGCACCGCAAGCGACTAAAATTGCTTTACGACCGACGCTGATAATCGTACTCGCTGGTTTATCCGTTGGTTGAGTATGATTCACGGGTAAACTGGCTAAAACTTTAACTCGCTGACCGTTTAAAAAAGTATAAGCGCCTGGCCACGGGGTTAACCCGCGAATTTGCCGTTCAATTTGGGTAGCTGACTGCGACCAGTCGATTTCACCCTCAGATTTAACGAGCTTTTGGGCATAATTGGCTTGGGCGTCATCTTGGAGTTGCGCTTGTGCTTGATAGCTTGAGATATCTTTTAGTACAGTAGCAATAGCACTAGCGCCAAGCTCTGCCAGCTTATCATGTAAGCTTGCTGCGCTATCAGTAGTCTCGATAGCACAGCTAGTCTTAAAGAGCATATCGCCCGTATCAAGGCCTTTATCCATCTGCATAATGGTAATGCCCGTCTCACTATCACCAGCGAGTAGCGCTCGATGAATAGGCGCCGCCCCGCGCCAACGCGGTAATAATGAGCCATGAATATTAAGACAGCCCAGCTTCGGTATACTTAACACACCAATGGGCAGAATAAGCCCATAAGCGGCCACGATCATCACATCAGGCTGATAAGTGCGCAAGACTTCTCTTGCAGCAAGACCTTCGTTCACTGACTTTTTGAAGGTAGCGGGTTGTTCGACTGGAATATCAGAATTAAGCGCCACTTGCTTGACCGCAGAAGCGGCTAGCTTTTGCCCGCGTCCTGCCTTACGATCTGGCTGCGTATAGACCGCTACAATCTCTATATTTAGCGCCTCTTGCTGAGCGATCAAAGCGCTAAGGCTAATAGCCGCAAATTCAGGCGTCCCTGCAAACACCACTCTTAGTGGCTGTAGTTTGTTATCAGTAGCTAGTGGCTCAGTTAATAGATCGTCAGTAGAATTTGTAGTAGCAGTCATAGTAAGTACAGTAGCTCAGTAGAGGTAATGAATAAGTTGAGAATAAACACTCAATGTATTATAAGTGAGTTTGTAGCGATGTGCTATTACTCATGATTCATTGTTCATGATGAGGGATATGCTGCACTCAAAGCAGTCGTCCATGCTAATATATTAGAAAACTACAATTTGATTAATATCATCAAATTATTACAGACTTGCTGTTATTTTGTATACTGCATATAAATATAGGATCAAGTGATATGCGCCAATTTAAGTCGTTAACACGCTTACTTATATTTTATGCCTTAAGCTTGCTGATTATGCTAGCTCTGTATTATGTCATGATATTTTCAATGTTAAAAAATGATAGCCAGCAGCATAGTCAAATTGTATTTGATGCCCTGCATTATGAGGTGACGCAACATACTACACTAACCGACGCCGAAATCGTAGCTATCTTAAAAAAGCCACTTTTTCAAGATATAAGCTATCAGATCATCTTAAAGCTGCCTTCTGGGAAAAGTTACATCCATCGCTACACTGGGCCTCAAGAAAAAAAGTTTACCACTGTTATTTTTCCGTCCCTTAGCACCTCAGATGCTAATGACAATTATCAGCTAACCAATAATACCTTGACGGGCGCGATCAAGCTGGTAGGAGGTCACCAACTTTACGTAGTATTACGCCACGAGCCTTTGGATATACAGTGGCTGTCTTATCAGTATTGGTTACCCATACTGATTGCTATCGCTTTATTTTCTACAGTCGTTTTATATATGTTTAAGCGCCGATTAAACTGGCTACAGTTGCTAGGCTATATCGAAGACATGCCGACTAATGCTAAAGAGGCTCATACTCTCTCTCCTTTCATTAAAAAAGCCTCTACTCCTGAATTTATACGTCTAGGTCATGCTTTAGGTCGTGTCAGCTACCAATTACATAGCAACTATCGTCGTATAAAAACCTTAAGTCATCGCTTAGAGCGTCTCGTGGATCAAGCGCCGCTACCTATGCTGATGATCATGAGCCAAGGTCAGGTTAGTTTTTTTAATCAGCGTTTTGAGCAAGTCTTTGCGACTACTTTTCAAAAAGATAACAATTATAGCTTATCAGATTTTGTGCAAAGCAATAACGAAGCCACTCAGCAGCTATTGCAGAAAATATCCACACAGCGTGTGACACGTACCTTACTCGTTTATGGTGTCGAAAATAAACTCGCCTATCATTTGCATATCACTCCATGGTTCGGTGAGCATGAGCAAGTCCATGGCTTTACAGCATTACTAAGCCCAGTTAGCACTTTTATCAAGCAAGCTGATGATATGCGCTCACAAAATCAGCAATTACAAATACAGCTAAAAGAGTTTGCTCACCTGAGATCTATTGTAGGTCATGAGTTGCGCACTCCGCTAAGATCTATTATTAATACGCTTGAGCTTGTCACACCCTCTACTGTGTCTAACGAGCAGCAAAAGATCCTGAGTACTCTCAAGCAGTCTAGCCAGTCTATGTTGGCTATGCTAAATGACATGTTAAATGTGACCAAGGTAGCAGCAGGCAAAGTACAAATAGTGAATGAACAGACAGATATCTTTAAGATAGGATTGCAAATTAGCGAGTCGATAGTGAATCATGCTCGTCAAAAAGATATCGAACTGCTGTACTTGTTCATGCCTGAGTGTCCTCGGTTTATTAGCACAGATGTTGAGCGACTACAGCAAATACTGCTCAACTTTATGAATAATGCTATAAAACTCACTCAATCAGGTTACGTATCTTTAGTGATAGAGCCAGTATTTGGGCGGCAGAGTCCTAATGCAAATAAGGCTTTGCTCAGTAGTCATTTTAGTGAGGACAAGTTTTCTTTGGTTGATGAGGCGGTTGTATCAGTTAGCAGCAAAAGGCTTGAACCTTTGAGTATTTATTTTAATAAAGCTGCTGATGTCAATGGTGATAAAGCTGAGATTACCACTCATCAACATTGGATACGCTTCAGTGTTAAAGACACTGGTAATAGTATCACTGAAGCTGAACAAAAAAAGCTGTTCTCCTACTTTGATCAGGATAATATTAAAACGAGTCATAAGTTCGATGACAAACAATTAGGACTGACGATATCTAATAGTTTTGCAAAACTACTTGGCGGCTTTGTTCAGCTCGACAGTAATAATAGCTCAGAAAACGTGTTTTCTTTATACTTACCTTGCCTAGCACCGATCTATCAGCCAGCCTATGATTTTCACCCTAGCCAGACGCCTATCTATCTTATTGCGCTGGTCAAACATGATATCTGCTTAGATTATTTACAGCGGCTTTGCCAGCATCTCTCAATTAGTGCTAGTATCTATACTATCAGTGATGCGCCAAGTAGCGCCGAGCTTGCCAAATATATAGCCGATAAAAGAGCAGTCTTCGCCCCTATCCTGTTGTTAGAAAGTGAAGAGCATCATAGTTATAAGACTGATACTGATACTGATACTGATACTGATACTGATACTGATACTGATACTGATAGGCATAATGTTCAAAATGGCAAAAATACAACACCTTATCGCGATTTGAATCGTCTGCTTACTTTGCCATTACCTAAAATATTGCTAAGTATGAAGCCTGAACGTGATATTTCATTAGATTACTTGCAGCGGTTCGATGGGTTTTTGAATAAACCTTTAGATGTTACACTACTGTTATCTGAGCTGCTGCGCTTAACCCAGCCTAAGTTTTTAACCCAGCCCGCTTATATATCGAACAGTATTACCGATAATAAACGCAAAAACTTTCATGAGAAAATAGCCTTGTCAACTTCTACTCCTCTTACGGCAAATAGTACTGATACCTCAAAGTCAGATAAACTGACAGCACCTCTTATTCTGGTTGTTGAAGATAATATGATCAACCAAAGAGTAGCTTGCAAACTATTAGATCGCTTAGGATATCGAACTATCGTAGCTGAAGACGGCCAGCAAGCTCTAGAGCAGTTGGCCGCGGCAAGAGCGCAAATCTCACTTATCTTGATGGACTGCCGAATGCCTGTGATGGATGGCCTACAAGCTACGCAAGCTATTCGAGCACAAGGTGACTCTATACCTATCGTAGCGCTGACAGCTAATACTTCAAAAGAAGATGAGGAGTCTTGTTATGCCTCAGGAATGGATGACTTTTTGCCAAAACCTGTCAATAAAGAACAACTTGAGGCAGCACTAAAACGCTTTATTGTTGATTAATCACCCTTATAGGCTTTCCTGAGCTCTCAGACTACCCTCTTCAAAAGTCGCTAAATCAATTACTTCATAAAGCCATTATCAGCCAAAAAGCCTTCGGTTATATTGCTCTTAGAATCAGAGGCATTCATAGTACCTGTTTGCGCTTTAGTCAATAACCGCTCCAAGTAACGAGCAACTAGATCCACCTCAACATTAACCTTATCGCCAACCAGCCAATGCTGTGAGATGTTGGTCATCTTTGCTGTATGTGGAATGATATTAAGACAGACGATGTTATCGCGGACTAAATTTGTCGTCAGACTAATACCATCAAGGGTAATAGAGCCTTTAGTCGCCGTATAATGTGCCAGCTCATGCGGTACTTCAATCTCTATATAGATAGAGCGAGCGTCTTGTTGTAGCTTACTGACCACGCCTACCCCATCAACATGACCTGAAACGATATGACCACCGAACCGAGTAGTCGGTAGCATCGCTTTTTCTAAGTTTACTTTGTGACCTATTTTTAGATCTTGTAGTGCGGTACGTGCGATGGTTTCACGTGACACATCGACTGCATAATAATTACCACCTAGCTCTACTACCGTTAGGCATATGCCATTAGAGGCAATAGAATCCCCTAAAGAGACATCAGAGAAATCTAGCTCATCCGACTCTATAATCAGACGAATATCCCCACCAGTAGGTTGCATGGCTTTCACTTTGCCAACGCTTTCGATAATGCCAGTAAACATAGAACCTCACTTTGTTATCTTATTTATATTGCTAATTAAAATACTTATTCTTGCAGAAATTTTCAATGGTATAAGTTGTGGATAAGTATAAGCTATTTGTATAACTTCATAATAAAAAGGTTGGTTTTCCAAACTTATCCACAGCAAGTATGCTTTTGTGAAAAAAATAAAATATAGCTATATATGTAGTAGACCCTTTGCGCTATAACGTTTTCGAGGTTTAGGCAAGGACGTATTTATAAGTTTAGTTTCACATGAAACAAAGTTATACACAGTTTCATGTGAAACTATCAAACACTTATCAATATCTAGTTATATTTCAATTTTAAACATTTATTTGGCAATGAACGATTTGACTAACCCAGTCGCTTAGAGTGCTGTCAGAGTAATCTTAATGTCTGATTCCATATGTTCAACGTTATGATACTTAAACCGCAGCTGCTGAGCTAACGTCAAAGGACTGAATTTAATCATAGCTTGCGCTTGCGACCCCAACAGACAAGGTGCTTGATAGACAATGAGCTCATCAACTAACTGCTGGCTTATAAAGCTACCTGCGACACTAGCACCTGCCTCAACTAAAACATCATAGCACTGATGCTCACTGACCAAACGTTTTAGCAACATCGATAGATCATCATCGCGCCAATATAAGGTATCGGCTTGCTGACAGAGTTTATAAGATGACTTAGTGTCATGAGCCAAACGCTCGCTTCTATCGAGTATCACAACCAGTGGCTGAGGAACCTTTTCTACGTCTATGCCTAATTGGGTTGAGCGTACATTTAGCTTAGGATTATCAGCAATAACCGTCTGACTACCTGTGATAATAGCCGCACTTTTTGCTCGTAGCTTTTGCACATCCTCTCTTGCCGCTGCACCAGTAATCCACTTCGACTCACCTGATGCCATTGCCGTACGCCCATCAAGACTAGTGGCGATTTTTAAGCGTACATAAGGCATTTGTGTACGCATCGCCTTCAAAAAACCTTGATTTAAGGCTTCAGCTTGCTCAGCTAGCACGCCCACTCTCACAGTAATACCAGCCTGCTGTAATAACGCTACCCCGCGACCTGCTACTTTTGGATTAGGATCGAGTCCTGCGATGACCACCCGTTTGATACCAGCCGTTATTAAGGCTTCTGCACAAGGCGGCGTACGCCCTGTATGACTGCATGGCTCCAAGGTAACGTAAGCGGTCGCGCCAGCTGCCCTATCTCCAGCGTCTTTAAGTGCAAAGACTTCAGCGTGTGGCAATCCTGCTTGCGGATGAAAGCCCTGACCCACCATTTGCTCTGCTTGTACGATAACACAGCCGACTGCTGGATTAGGCCGTGTCGTATACATACCAAGCCGTGCCTGCTCTACGGCTAGCATCATAAAATAGTTATCTTGAGCATTTTGATCAGGAGTGATAGTTGGCATAAGAAGGTCACATTTAATAGGGGTTTAGCAGTGCAACTAGCAAAAATTAGCCGTCGCTTTTATCATTAGGGCGAATATTGGCAATCTCTTGATGAAAAGCATCGATATCTTGAAAATCACGATAGACGCTAGCGAAACGTACATAAGCCACATCATCAAGTGATTTGAGCTCACTCATGATAATCTCTCCTAACACCTTGCTATTGATTTCACGCTCGCCCATCTGTCGTACACGTTTTTCAATACGACTGATCATACCCTCCTGCTCATCGATAGTGATCGGTCGCTTTTGTAGCGGCAACAGAATAGAGCGGCGTAGTTTTTCATTATCATAGGGCTCAATTTTGCCACTGGACTTTATGATACGAGGCATAACTACCTCTACCATCTCAAAAGTTGTAAAGCGCTCTTGGCAACCATTACAGGATCTGCGGCGACGTACTTGCGCACCTTCTGCCGCTAAGCGTGAATCAATAACTTTAGTCTCTGAAGCGTTACAATAAGGACAGTGCATACTGTATTCCTAATATTAGCTTTATACTAATCAAAATTATTTACCAATACAAAAGCTGCCAAATATTTTACCTAATAAGTCATCGGCACTAAACTCACCAGTGATTTCGCCCAGGCTTATTTGAGCTTGACGCAAGCTTTCTGCGACCAGCTCTCCTGCCTGAAATACTGTGAGCTGCTCATGCGCCTCAAACAGATAATCAGTGGTACGTCTTAACGCATCTAAGTGACGAGTACGGGCAATAAGACTGTTTTCTGGTGGATGAAAGCCTACTTTAGCACACAAGGCCGCTGTTAAGTCCTCGATGCCTGCGCCTGTTTCACATGAAACATTAACTTGCTCATAATCTTTATTATTAGCATAATGAATAATCGTAGAGCTTAATGGTTCTGTAGTTTCCATCTTACTTTGACTGATTAAATCACTTTTATTAGCGATAATTAGTAAGCGCTCAGGTTCAGGCAGCTTACCAAATAGCTGCTCGGCTAACTGCAGTGGCGTACTATCGCCTGCTATATCACGAGTGACATCATAGACTAGCAGTAGCATATCAGCTTGGGTAATAGCAGTATGTGCACGTGCGATACCGATACGCTCAACCGTATCCTCGGTATCACGTAAGCCTGCGGTATCAGTCAAATGTAAGGTCAAACCATTTAATACCACCGTCTCTTGTAACGTATCGCGGGTCGTCCCTGCCACCTCAGTGACAATAGCGCGCTCTTGACCTGCTAAGCGATTGAGCAAACTTGACTTACCCGCATTCGGGCGCCCTGCAAGCACCACATGGATACCATCACGCAGTAACTGTCCTTGCTTTGCAGTTGCTAATACTTGCTGTATTTGTGCCTGCACTTGCTCAAGCTTGCCTTGTATAACACCATCTGATAAAAAGTCTACATCCTCTTCATCGGGGAAATCAATCGCCGCTTCGACATGTAGTCGAAGATGAATGAGTTGTTCTAATAGCTGATTGATCTTTTGCGAGAACTCACCACTTAACGAGCGAATAGCACTACTAGCCGCAGCAGCACTGGTAGCATCGATAGCGTCAGCGATCGCTTCGGCTTGCAGTAGATCTATTTTATCATTGTCAAAAGCGCGATAAGAGAACTCACCAGCGCTTGCTTGCTTAGCGCCAAGCTCAAACGCTCGCGCTAATAGCTGATTCTGTAATATGACACCGCCATGACCTTGCAGCTCAATCACATCCTCACCTGTAAAGGAATGCGGCGCTTTAAAGTAAAGCACTAAGCCCTCGTCAACTACGGTACCATCAGCCTGATAAAAGCGACAAAAACTGGCGAGTCTTGGGGTAAATTCAGTCTTACCTGTCAGCAAACAAGCTATTGCATAAGCTTTTGATCCTGACAGACGGATAATACCAACACCACCACGCCCAAGTGGCGTAGCTATGGCAGCAATCGTAGTAGACACAGATAAAACCGATGAATCAGTCGATTTCGTAGTAATAGAATTCACAACCGCTCTCAATAGCTAAAACCACCATTATAGACGGCTAAGCTTAGACTAACAAAACAAACTTGAAATTGATCTACGATAATCATCACTTCGATTCAGTTCAGACATAAAAAAACCATCGCGATTGCGATGGTTTTTTATTTTCGATCAGCTCATCTAGCCCTCTAAAACTTTAACAGTACGATGCTTTTGCTCAGTTTCAACCTTTTTATTGATCAGGTACTGTTGAGTCATACTGAACAAGTTGTTCACAGTCCAATACAGTACTAAACCTGCTGGGAAGAACAGCATAAAAGCGGTGAAAATAATAGGCAAAAACTTCATAACTTTTGCTTGCATAGGATCAGTAGGCTGCGGGTTTAGCTGCTGTTGGGTAAACATTGAAGCACCCATCAATAGCGGCAAGATAAACCAAGGATCCATGGCTGATAAATCGTTAATCCATAGAATCCAAGGCGCATGACGCAGCTCGACACTCTCGACCAGCACCCAATATAACGCTAAGAAAATAGGCATCTGCATCAATATAGGCAGACAACCTGCCATAGGATTAACTTTCTCTTCTTTATAAATCCCCATCATTGCTTGCGACATCTTCATCCGATCATCGCCATGCTCTTCTTTAAGAGCAGCCAGTCGTGGAGCAATAGCACGCATTTTTGCCATTGAATAGTAGCTCTTATTAGAGAACCACATCAGCGCAATCTTAACCAATATCGTCAATAGGATAATAGACCAACCCCAGTTGCCGATCACTTTATGAATACCATCTAGAATTGCAAATAATATCTTAGAGATAGGCCAGAGCAGACCGTAATCAACGGTTTGATTGAGACCAACTGCTACGTCTTTAAGCTCAGACTGTACCTTGGGACCTGCATATAGCGTCGCAGTCAAAGTCGCCTGTTTATTTGCGGCTATATTAATTGGTTGACTATTAAAACCAATAAAGTACTCATCAGCGGTTTCACGACTAAAGAAGTTACCTGTAAAGTTTTCAGGTGTCCATGCTGACACAAAATAATGCTGCACAATACCAACCCAGCCACTATCGCTAGTCGTTGTAGTCAGCTCACCATCGCTAAAGTCATTAAACTTAAGCTTATTATAAGGATCATCTGGCGTACCCCAAGCACCGCCTAGATAGGTTGCCATGCTGAGTGCACCCTTATCAGACATACCAGGATCTTTACTAGCATCACGTTTTAGTTGTGCAAATAACTGTCCTTGCCATGGATTTGCTGACTGGTTTTGAATCTGGTAACTGACATCGATAGGGTACTTATCATGAGTAAAGGTAAAGGTCTTAGTGATCGTCACCCCATCTTTTTGATAAGTAAGTGGTACTGCTAAAGTCTGCTGACCTTCAGTCATCGTGTAGCTGTTAGCACTATGACTATAGTTAGCTCGACCATCAGCCGTATCAATACCATCAACGCCAATCAATCCTGACTGCGCAACATAAACACGATTACTATCATTTTCTAATAGCACAAAAGGCTGATCGCTATCGAGCGTCGCGTTATATTGCTTAAGCGCTGCATAAACGATATCCCCTCCTTCTGGATTGATCTTGATATCGTAACGGTTGGTTGTCACGGTAATCAAACCAGTATCTGTAGCTGGCGTTGCTACTGCGTTGTTGTTAGCAGTAGGCAGCGTTTGCACTGGAATATCACCAGCCGCACCAGTTGTCGATGGAATATCAGACCCTACCGAAGTTGCCGTATTAGGGACAGCCTCTACAGGTGTGGCATCAGAATAATCATCTCGCCATGCCAAAATCAGCAGATAAGCGGTAATTAGCATCGCGATGATGATCATTACCCGAAGTATCTTTTGCATAAACCTTTCCTAGATTAAAAAATTAGGGCATAAAAATAGGGTATTGATCAGAGTTACCCACAAGTTATCCACAGAACCAGCAGTTATTTGCATAAAATGTGCATTATTTTACTAAAAATAAACCCTAAATGATACCAACAGTGTGGATAAGTTGTGGATAACTCTAATTCAATGAGGATAACCTCAGTAAACTATGATTGGTCCCTTTAAAACAAGGGCAGATTGTGGATAAGCTGAAATGTAGATAATCAACTTGTGGATAACTCTTGTTAGTTATCCACATGCTCCTTGATACTAGCGCATCAAGTCGTTCAGACGTGCCACGTAACTGCTATCGTCACGGTAAACACTGCTATAAGTGCTTTTATTAAGCCTACTGCTTTTCAATGGTTCTATTTTCAGAGATATATTTATATCACTACTGTTCATATCATCAATGGTTGAAACAAATTTATAGTAATAATGATTTAAAGGTAGGGGAACAAAATCAACCCCGTGTCCACCCCATGGCTGGCAACGAGACAGGCGTTTTAATAGTAACCAGCTACCTGATCTAACCCCATGCCATGCTAACGCCTGTTTACCATAACTTGAACAGGTTGGGTAATAACGACAACGTGCAGGTAATAATGGGCTTATTATTCTTTGATAAAAATTAATGAATGAAATAATAAATAGATAAACATATCTATTTATTATTTTTATAGTTTTTAACATTTTATTTTTTTTCTATTTTTTTAAAAATATTATTTATCTCTATTATTAAATTTTTATTGTTTAATTCATCAATAGATTTTTTAACTATAAAAACAATATCTTTATTTTCTAACCTATAGCTTTGCAAGCGAAAGTTTTCACGAATCTGACGTTTAATTAAATTTCGTTTTACGGCAGTAGGTACTTTACGTTTCGTTATCGCCATGCCTATACGCGGTTTTTCACTGTCATTACTACGCACAAACGCCATCAAATGAGTCTGATGTAGTTTTCGTTCAGGCGCATCAAATACCTCTTTGAACGCAGTTGGCGTGAGCAGACGCTGCTCCTTTGTGAATGTCGCAGTAGTTACAGCTGATACAGGATTTGACATAGTACAACTCAAAATAGAAGCATAAAACATAGCGACAAAAAAAGCGCCAATAAGGGCGCTTTTAATATAGGGCTACGGCTAAGTATAGACCAATCATTACACAATACTAAATAATTAATAGAATTATACAGTAAGGCGATGACGACCTTTAGCACGGCGACGAGCTAATACTTGACGGCCTTTTTTTGTTGCCATACGAGCACGGAAACCGTGAGTACGTTTGCGTTTAATCACGCTTGGTTGGAATGTACGTTTCATAACTCACCTATCAAAATAATGGACTAAATTCGCAATAATGCAGGATTATATCATCAGATGAAATATAGGTCAATAAACTAATTTATAGTTTTACTAAAAATCCAAAACCTAGTAAGAAAGAGACTCTCATTAGTTTAATAACCTGTCACAGAATCGTATATATAATTTGACTATTTTAAAAAGTTATCCACAGAAATTATCGAATCCTATAATAATTAAAGATTAATATATATTAGTATTGTTATTATTGGCACCCCTGTTTTCTGAGGATAAGTGGAGATTCTTCTTTTTTATCAAAAGACTAGACTATGGATAACTCTGTGGGCAACCTGTGGACGAAATGGGGGTAACTCACCAATATTAGTTATCCCCAAAACTATCCACAGAGTTATCCCCAAAAAACAGGATGTTATCCACAGGTTGTTTGTGTTAGATTAGCATCCTACTCAGACAGCAATTTTCGATATTGTTGTGTGCAATAATTCTCAGTATAAGATTTTAGAAATTTATATTGAAAAGGGTTAAGGATATGAGCTAATAGTGATATCTCATAGCAGTATTCGATAATAATCAATAATAAAATTAAATATTAAGGTCAGTATTTTTC
>NZ_JBUYVJ010000002.1:0-41772 GCF_055699815.1 Psychrobacter sp. M17(2026)
ATGATGACAAGGTCAGTAAGTAAACCAGACCTACTAAAAAACGTCTCAGCTACGGTCTATAAAGATGCCAATTGCGGCTGCTGTAAAGAATGGATAAGTCATGCAGAAGATAATGGTCTAAGTGCAACCGCGCAAGATGTTGCGGACTTAGCCGTATTTAAAGAGCGCTACAGCGTTCCAACTGAGATGCGTTCTTGCCATACTGTAGTCACTACTGATGATTACGTCTTTGAAGGTCATGTACCTGCTAAGTATATGGCGCAGTTCTTAGAAAATCCGCCAGTACAAGCTATGGGTCTTGCCGTACCTGGCATGCCTGTTGGTAGCCCAGGTATGGAGTATCAAAATAAATTCATGCCCTATCAGGTTATGCAGCTCAATAAAGACGGGACGACCCAAGTTTATGCTGATATTGAATCGGTAGAGCAGCAATTATAGTGTGTTAGCAGTTAAGAATACTTTGATTATAGTGTTAGCGTTAAAAGTAAATGAGGCAGGTATAAGACTGTTCTATTGCTTATAAAATGATTCTTCATCAAAAAAATCATTAGCTATTGCGACTTTAAAAGCAAAAATAACTTTGAATTTGTAACTTTTGATGACAATGTAAGCGGATTTATCGGTTATTAACCCTTAAAATAGATAAATAATTAAGGGTTAATACAAGAATATACAGGATGTATCGAAACAATTACGTAATATTACATAAGCCAGTAGGGAATTAACATCTATATTAATATTATAAATTATTATATTATCTTAATAATTAGTTAGACCCTATATAGGGTAATTACTTCATCCAATAAAAAAACGTCTGAGGGTTAAATCTATAATTTAGATTTAACCCTCAGACGTTTTTTTGCTTATAAAACAGTAGAAATTGTTGTCAATTTAGTCAGCTATATTCTGTATATGTTACACAAACTTACATTGTAAAATGTGGAATATTAGCAATTTTTTCAACATCAAAAAAGTATTTTTGGGGTTTTTAAGGGTGATGACAGGCTAAACAGCCTATGCTAAAGTCGGCTTTGTGTTTTGGCCAGCAGCTTGATTTGCAACAGCTTCGTAAGACTTCAATGATGTGCTGTGATCGCCAATAATCATTTTTTATATGAATAATATGCAGCAGAAGTATCAGTCACTATGACGTATATATACTTGAGTTGTTGAAATTTAATTGACTGCGCTGTTGTTGATAACAGACCATTTTGAATTAACCGTAGGTATTAGATTTATGAAACAGGCTTTATTGATTTTGTCAGTACTGGGTATGGGCATAGCACAAACGAGTGGTGCTGCTATCACAATCTCTCAAACAAATAATACCATCACCAATACTTCTGTGGCATCAAACTACGGTTCATCAAAAAACATCTATAGCACTAGCAGTGGTGCTTATGTTTCTAGTAATGACGAAATCAGTCAAGCTATTAGCAACCTAAGTGCGCAGGCTAAGCAAAAAGAGAGTCGGCTTTCATCATTAAACAGCCGCTTATACGCTGAAAAACAACAGCAGCAAGTCAATACAGTTCCTGATAGCAATTCAGCCCCCGCTATCGCTGCTGCTCGTGCTTCACGAGTGGCTCTATCTGGTAGCTCTGGATACTGTGCCCGTTACGTACGTAAAGCACTACAATCAGCAGGTTATGAGTTCACCCCCAATCCTTCAGCCTATCAGTACGCCACTCGTGGCACGCTTGATAAAGCAGGTTTTAGCAAAATCAGTAATGATATGCCAACCCAAGTAGGTGATGTTATTGTCTATGATCGCTCATCAAAGCGTCCACATGGCCATATCCAAATCTTTGATGGCGAAAACTGGATTTCTGATTTCCGTCAGAACAGCATCAGCCCATACAGTGGTGTCTATGCTTATACCACATGGCGTGATTCAAAATACGTGGATGACGCATCCGCATCAGATCGAAATATCTACCTTGCTATGAATGATAAATAAGACCTGATAAGTCAGCACAACATAGTTATTATTTCCTCCAACCCCAGTAGTGATCTTAATATCATTGCTGGGTTTTTTTGTGCTTAACATCAGGGTGTATTTAACCTTTCATGATTTGATCAGTCAGAAATGAACACTACTAATATCATTACTCATGACAAGAATTATCGGCAAGAGCCTTTAATATCCCACATGATACCGCTGGTGCACTACTTGCACATTTCTGGCGCAAAACAGTCAAGTGCTGCTTTAAGTGCATCAGTTCTTCCATTCGTATTTCTACAGCATAAATTTGCTTATCTAGTAAGGAGCTCACATCACCACAGTCTTTATCAGGTTCCTCCCAAAACTCAAGTAAGATTCGTACTTCGTCTAGAGCCATGTCAAGCGTACGGCAGTGTAGGATAAATTGTAGACGCTCAATGTGCTCTTCATTATATAAACGATAATTCCCTGCGCTGCGAGAAGGCTCAGGTAATAAGTGCTCCTTTTCGTAATAGCGAATGGTTTCCACTGTGGCACCTGTGCGTTTAGCGAGCTCACCAATTTTGATTGTCATAATAACCTCTATGATTTAAATAATTAAAGTGGCTGTAAAGACTGGCGCTAGAGAAATTGAATTTACAAAACTGTAGATAGACAACCTTGACTCTAAAGCCACTAGAGGGTTCATAATACCATTATTCAAAGGGTAAATTATTATGAAATATCATATTGAAGGTATGGACTGTGCCAGTTGCATCGGCAAGATTGAAACAGCTTTGAAACGTATGCCTGGGGTTTCTGATGTTGAGCTAAATTTTGCTACAGAAACGCTAGAGCTAAGCTTGGCCCCTGATGCGCCGACTCAGGCTAGTGATATTGAAAAAACCATCAAAAGCCTAGGGTTCGGTATATCTGCCAATACTGGTCAACAAACTGTATCGGCTATTGATATTGACAGCGACAATCAGATGGCTCCGCAGGATAAGCGGTGGTGGCAAACTCAAAAAGGCAAACAGGTTGTTGGTCTCGGTATTTTGATGGGCAGCGCTTATGCACTGTCACTACTGTTCCCCGCTTATGGGATATGGGTGTTTGCCATCGCTGTGATTGTAGGCGTTTTTCCATTTGCACGCAAAGCCTTAGCACTGGCTAAAACAGGTTCATTCTTTTCAATTGAAACGCTGATGTCCGTCGCCGTGCTTGGCGCACTTATCATTGGTGAAGCTGAAGAGGCCGCAGCGGTTGTCTTTTTGTTCTCAATCGGTGAACTGTTTGAGAGTATCGCTGCTGATCGCGCTCGCGCTGGCATCAGAGCCTTATCATCGCTGGTTCCGAAAAGTGCGATTTTACTTGATGCTCAAGGTGGGCAGCGTAACGTTCCAGCGACTTCACTACAAGTGAATGACCTTGTGCTGGTGCGTCCTGGAGATAGGGTATCTGCTGATGGTTCCATTGTTCAAGGTGCGTCCAGCCTTGATGATTCGCCCGTGACGGGAGAGTCTGTTCCTGTTGCCAAGACGATGGGTGACAATGTATTTGCAGGGTCAATTAACATCGATGGTGTGCTCCAAGTGCGCGTAGAAAAGACAGCCGCCGATAACACTATTTCGCGCATTATTGATTTGGTAGAGCAAGCGCAAGCTTCCAAAGCACCCACTGCCCGTTTTATTGAGAAATTCAGTCGTTACTATACACCGGCTGTGATGGCTATTGCCGCCCTAATTATCATCGTCCCACCGTTAACCATGGGCGGAGATTGGTCAACTTGGTTATATCGAGGTCTAGCCTTATTATTGATCGCTTGTCCTTGTGCTCTTGTGCTCTCAACACCAGCTGCTATCGCCTCTGGTCTAGCGGTCGGTGCGCGCCGCGGCTTGCTGATCAAGGGCGGTAGTGCTTTAGAAACCATCGGCCAAGTGAAGACAGTCGCTTTTGACAAGACAGGCACTTTAACTGAAGGCAAACCACGCGTGACCGATGTTGTTGACATTACACAAGAGTATTCAAGTGTTCAAGGTCAGGATTCTCAGGATCAGGGTTCTCAAGGTAAAGATAAGGTATTGGCGCTCTTTGCCAGTGTGGAGACAGGTTCTAGTCACCCGCTTGCTGAAGCTATTGTCAGTCATGCCAAAGCCGCCAAAGTTGTCATACCTGTGGCTTCTAAAGCTTCTGCTACTGCGGGTAAAGCGGTACACGCAACTATCGCTGGGCGCGCGCTAGCTATCGGTTCGCCTGTTTATGCCGCAGATGAGGCATCAATTTCAGCCGAGCAACAGGCACAAATCGAGGCGCTGCAAAATGAGGGCAAGACCGTCTCAGTTCTTTTCGATGAGCAAAGTCGAGAAGTGCTTGGATTGGTCGCACTAAGAGACGAGTTACGAGACGACGCTCATGAAGGTGTGGCTCAACTTAAAGCGATGGGTGTGCGCTCCGTCATGCTAACAGGCGACAACCGCTTAACCGCTCAAGCACTTGCCAGTAATTTAGACGTGGAATGGGAAGCTGAGCTGTTGCCTGAGGACAAACTGCGCTTGCTTAACGAGATGAAGAATAACAGAAAAATAGCGATGGTGGGTGATGGTATTAACGATGCGCCAGCACTAGCAACCGCTGATGTTGGCATCGCGATGGGTGGTGGTACCGATGTGGCCATTGAGACGGCCGATATCGCATTATTAAAAAGTCGTGTTACAGACATGGCCCATCTGATTGCACTTTCGCGTGCCACCATGCGCAACATTCATCAGAACGTCATTTTCGCTTTAGGTCTCAAAGGCGTCTTTCTGATCACGACCGTATTCGGCATTACTGGACTATGGATTGCGGTTCTAGCTGATGCTGGAGCAACAGTGCTCGTTACTCTCAATGCGTTACGTTTACTGCGCTTTAAAGGCGCGCCTCCACTGGTAACTCCGCCTAAAGTAGTTAAATAAAACCCTTCGAAATCAATTAAAAACTAGAGATAGCAGCAGATTTCGGGGGTGGGTTCTAATAATAAAAATTCCACCGCTACAGTAAACTGCAACCGCATTAGAGTAAATAAGGTTAGACCGTATGTTGATTACAGAATTGGGCTATTTTGCCTTGCTTACCGCTTTTGTATTGGCGTTATTGCAGGTAATTCTGCCAACTATTGGTGTTATTCGTAACCAAGTTGCTTGGCAACGACTAGCCCCTAGCTTAGCTTGGGCACAGTTTGCCGCCATGATAACGTCATTTGGCGCTTTGATAGCAGGTTTTTATTATAATGATTTTAGCCTCAGTTACGTCGCGCAGCATTCCAATACGCTGTTGCCTTGGTACTATAAGTTATCGGCGACATGGGGCGGACACGAGGGCTCTTTGCTGCTATGGATGACCATCATGGCCACATGGTGTGCACTGGTATCATACTTTAGTCGCGGCTTGCCGTTATCAATGCGTGCGCGGGTATTAGTTATTTTGGCCGGTGTACAGTTAATGATGCTAACAATGCTGATATTTACCTCGTCACCGTTTGAGCGTACCTTACCCAATCTAGCGGTCGATGGCGCTGATTTAAATCCTGTCCTACAAGATTTCGGTCTGATTATTCATCCGCCCATGTTATATATGGGCTATGTGGGTATGGTAGTGCCTTTTGCATTTTGTATGGCGGCATTGTGGGAAGGGCGTTTAGATGCTGCTTGGACACGCTGGTCACGTCCATGGGCGCTGGCGGCTTGGGGATTTTTGACCATTGGTATTGCACTGGGCTCGTGGTGGGCCTACTACGAGCTTGGCTGGGGCGGTTGGTGGTTTTGGGATCCGGTAGAGAACGCCTCGTTTATGCCTTGGCTTGTCGGCTTAGCATTGCTGCATTCATTAGCAGTCACTGAAAAGCGCGGGGTGTTTAAAGCATGGACCATCATGCTGGCTATTTTCGCCTTTGCCTTAAGCTTGCTTGGCACGTTCCTGGTACGCTCTGGAGTCCTTACCTCAGTGCATTCGTTTGCCGCTGATCCGACGCGTGGTTTGGTTATCTTAGCTATTCTTGGCATTATCATCGGTAGTGGTCTATTGATGTTTGCCGTTCGCGGTTGGCGTTTAACCGTTGAAAGTCAATATCAGCTGATTTCACGTGAGTCCTTTTTAGTGATCAACAACGCCATCATTTTGATTGCAACCTTAGTGGTGTTGCTCGGCACCCTCTATCCTATTATCGCTGATGCCTTTGGTTTAGGACAAGTGTCCGTCGGCCCTCCTTATTTTAATGCATTATTTGTACCTTTAACGTGGCTGTTATTAATAGCTATGGGTATGGGCTCAAATATTCGCTGGAAAAAAGACACCCGTCCACTACTGGGTATAGGCATGGTCATCGCCGTTAGTAGCTTAGTATTAGCCGCCATTATTACTTACTTTGTTAATCCATCGTCTATGCTTAATATTGGTGTGACTTTAGCCGTTAGCTTTTGGGTACTGCTATGGATGGCAGTTGATTTTAAAGATAAAACTAAGAATGCGCCTAATCTTTTTAACGGTTTGCGGCAGTTGCGTCTGAGCTATTGGGGTCAACAGACTGCTCATATTGGCGTATTGGTTGCTGTCATTGGCATAGCCTTTACTAGTAGCTTGAGTATTGAGCGTGACGTAGCAATGGGTATTGGCGATACAGTCAATGTTCAAGGTTACGATTTTGAAGTAACTGAATTTTTTGAAATAAAGGGGAGTAACTTTGATGCAACGCAAGCTGAGGTTGTAGTGACTAAGAATGGCCAAGAAGTGGCAACGCTATATCCTGAAAAACGTACGTATATTATCAGCACTATGCCAACAACTGAGGCCGCTATTGACCCCAATCTTATGCGCGATGTTTATGTCGCACTGGGCGAACCTATTGCCGATGGTAGTAACCAATGGGCATTAAGGATTTATGTAAAACCATTAATTCGCTGGATTTGGTTAGGGGCAATTATCATGGCTCTAGGTGGATTAATTAGCATGCTTGATAAACGATACCGCATCAAAAAAGTTAAAGCTCCATTGCTAGTTACTGGTGATCTGGCTACTGATGGAGTCAATGAGGTAGCTATTGAACAGGCAATCTCAGCATCGACGATGTCGACACTAAAGGAGAAATAAATGACTATGTCGAATAATACTCCTGAGCAAAAAGATAGCCAAAACAGTAAGCAGCGTAACCCAAAGACAATGAAAAAAAAGCAGACGAAGCTATGGTTCTTAATTCCGCTTATCCTCTTTTTTGGTTTGGTAGTTATATTGTACATGCGCTTAGGTAAACCAACAGACATTGTGACCAATACCGCTCTTGAGCGTCCGGTTCCTACCTTTGAGCTGCCGTTATTAGCAGATACTACCCGTACTATCACCAATGATAATTTGCCGGATAAGCCGTTTTTACTTAATGTTTGGGGCTCATGGTGCCCAACTTGCGTTATTGAGCATCCGTTTTTAATGCAACTAGAAGAGCGCGGCGTTGATATCGTTGGTGTGAATTATAAGGATGAGATTGGTAATGCGCTCAGTTACTTAAACCGAGGCGGTGATCCATTTTCTATGTCTATTCAGGATTCATTGGGTCAGTTTGCTCTAGACTTAGGCATAACTGGTGCGCCCGAAACCTTTGTTGTGGATGGAGATGGCATCATTCGTCAGCATATTGTTGGTGAGGTTAATGAAGCCAATTGGCAACAGCGTGTTAAGCCGTGCCTGACCGTACTTAATGAGGCTAATAAGAACAACGATAGTCCTGATCTCATTCAGGTTGAGGAGATGTGCAAATGAACGTTATTCGAATAAGAGCTCCTCAACTAAAACCCAATATAGTTTTAAAACTAGCAAGCTTAATACTAGCGTGTCTGCTTAACATGACGGCAAACGCAGCTATTGACGTATACGATTTTGACTCACCACAGCAAGAAGCTCAGTATCGTGGATTAATAGAAGAGTTTCGCTGCCCAAAATGCCAAAATCAAAACCTTGCAGCCTCTGATGCACCGATTGCACAGGATCTAAAGCAAAAAGTCTATGATTTAATTAAAGATAGACGTAGTGATGCTGAAATACGCGTCTATATGCAAGAGCGCTACGGTGACTTTATTAGCTACAAGCCGCCTATGCGACCATCAACATGGATCCTATGGTTTTTTCCACCACTATTATTGCTCGTCTTAATTATTGGTTGGTTTTGGCAAAGTAAGCGTCGCCAAGTTGTTGCCCGTGGTCAAAGCGGCGTCACAGTGAACAGTACTGCTGCCTTGACCTCTACGGAAAAGGCTGAGCTTGATCGTCTATTATCGCAAGCTGAGAGTGTCGACCACGACATTACTAGCCTAGAGGACAAAAAATGACTCTATTTTCTACTTTTGGCTTATTTGTAACTCTAAGCTTGCTGATTGCTCTTATATTTGCGCTGATTGCTATTATGCCATGGCTACGAGCACCGCGTTTGCAGTCCAAACCAATAGACAATCAACTGCTAGATATTAATGTTGCAGTATTTCGCGAACGTTTAGCTGAGCTACAAACAGATAAAGACAGCGGTACTATTAATAATAGCCATTATCAAAATCAAAAGCTGGAGCTTGAGCGTCAGCTATTAGATGCGCAGCGTCAGATAACACCTATGGTCACCCCTGATGTCAAAAGCCGTTTAATTGTCGCAGCTTGGATCCCAATATTGGCTGCAATGGCGTATTTACTAATAGGCAATCGTACGCCCGTGTTTGATTTGTGGACAGCTGAGGACAAAGTAGGACAAGTGGCTGACGACCTATTGACAGCTAAAATTGACAAGCCGCCATCATGGGCGTTTGAAGATGGTCGTCAACTGATTAGCGCCATGCAAACCAATGTTCATCGTAATGCTGATGATCCTAATCGCTGGATGCGCCTATCCGAGCTTTTCTTATCTATGGAGGCAACTGATTCTGCGCTGGAAGCCTTATCTCGTGCCTATCGTTTAGCTCCTGAAAATGAAGAAATCGCCACCACTTATGCTCAGACTAGCTTTTTCGTTAATGAAGGTCAGTTAGACGCCAATATTCGCCGTGTATTACAAGCTATATTAGCTAAGAATCCGCAGCATGAACGGGCTCAAATGCTCATGGCAATGGGTGAGACTCGTAGTAGTAACTTTGCCCAAGCGCAAGGTTGGATTAAACGCTTACAAGGCAGCATTGTGGCCAAACCAGGTGATCATACTAAAGCTTTAGCAAGCTTAGATGAGTTAAGCAACTACGTTAGCACGCAAGAAAAGCAAGCGCTAGAAGGTATTGACGTGACAGTGAAAATTAACGCTAATTTATTACCGTTAGTGAAAGCTGATGATGTGTTGTTTGTTGCGATACGTGACGTTAAAGGAGGTCCACCGTTTGCCGCCAAACGTTTACCCATTAGTGTTATTGAGCAAGGTGAGGCCAGTATCCGCTTAAGCAATCTTGATGCGATGATGCCAGATCGCACGTTAAATTCAGCTCGTAGTGACAAAACTCAGTTAGCAGTCGTTGCTCGTATTAGTCATAGCGGTAATGCCATAGCAGAGTCAGGCGACTTATCGGGTAATCCGATAGTGATTAGTGCTGAACAGACTCAGGTTAATATTGAAATCAATCAACAGATTCCCTAATAAAAAATTATTACCGTAAGTTTCATAATACCAGAGCGGTAAGTGGAGCCGTTTTTAAAAGTGGCGCTATTAATAGTCGTATACTAAAAACATATACGTTTAACATTGTTCATTGTATAAACACAGATAAAGAAAACAACTATGACTGAATCTACCGACAGATTAGATAGTACTAAATTGAATAGCGTTGAATCGGCTAGTACTAATATTGCTGACAATAAAGTACCTATAGCTGTGAGTAGTACTCATCAATCAATTGACTCTAAAACCATGAATCATACGCCTAAAGCTATGTACGTAACCTCAGGCAACTCGATAACACCTAAAGGTAAGTTGAATAAAATGCCAAAAATGGTTGCCAATGGCAGTCGCGCTTTTATCTGGTATTTGTTGGCGATAATGGTATTAATACTTGATCAATGGACTAAGTGGTTGGCCCAAACCAAATTAGCGTTCAATGACCCCGTACCGGTCATTGAACCATTTCTCAACTGGACACTCGCTTATAACTATGGGGCAGCATTTAGCTTTTTAGCCGACGCTGGCGGTTGGCAGAAATGGTTTTTCTCAGGCTTAGCTTTTGTAATGGCTATCTTTTTAACGGTTTATTTAATCAAAGCGCCACGTGCAGCCAAGCTATTGTCCATGGGGTTAGCCTTAATGCTCGGTGGTGCGATTGGCAACTTAATCGATCGTTTAAGAATTGGTAAAGTGGTTGACTTTATCCATGTGCATTATGCTGATGTCTGGAATTATCCTATTTTCAATGTTGCAGATATAGGTGTCTGTGTCGGTGTCGCATTGATTATAATTGACATGATATTTTTAGAAAGTAAGCGTAATAAATAAGCACATTGATGCCGATTATCACAAACAAAATGAACTAGCGTCGTAGTCACTCTATACGGAAAAATACTTTTTATACTTGAGTATGTTTATAAAATGTGAACTGGAAGGTAATGTATGACTGGTATAGGTACTCACTCATTTTAGGTCTTAAAACCCAATACTTAAAAGCTCTGCGTAGAGCCATTATTATAGAGACATTGAATAATCCATAAATTCTTTATTGATAATAACAAAAGGAAAATATAGTGTCACAGGCTCAGCCAACTATTGAAAAAATTCACAGCCTTAGAAAAAAACAAGAGACCGCGTTAAAAAGTCTTACCCTTATAGGCTACCTAGAAGGCACCTCTTTCTTATTATTGCTCTTCATCGCCATGCCACTAAAATATATGCTGGATATTCCAGAAGGTGTGAAATACATCGGTATGGCACACGGTATTTTGTTTATTACCTATATCATAATACTTATAGGCTCAGCTATCAAAATGAAAATGCCTCTTTGGGCAATACCTGCGGGCGTACTCGGCTCACTCTTACCTTTTGGCCCATTTATATTCGATCATTTACTAAAAAATAACTTACAGAAAAGTGTAAGTAAAGAAGCCTAGAACAAGCTCTGCTACAAATGATACAAATGATACAAATGATACAAACGTATATTATTACTCAAGATTATTTTTCCTAACTAAATTACAAGCCGCCATCACTCATCATGGCGACAAATGAATAATATTGAGCAGAAATTAATCACAATAAAACTTTGATTCAGACCCAGTATGAATAGTCTTACACTCTAGTTACTTTTCCAACTTATCTTACATACTATCGACAAACCCGTCTTGTTTAAAAGCTAAACAGGTTTTGTCATCCGCGATGGATTTCCTGTTATCGTAGGGTATGCCTCAAAGGTACTACCTAATTAGGTTCACTTATCAACTAATAGACCACTTAAAATAGACTGATATGATGGAACTACTTTTGACAGACTACTTTAGGTGATTGTGTTTACTAAACCATATCTGAAGGCTTTCACCGAAAAGTAAGACGATAAGCGTGCTGAAAAAGAGTCTATACAGCCCGCTTTAGATTATGGCCATTCTCACTAAATATGATCATAAATACTCAAATACTCAAATACTCAAATACTCAAATACTCAAATACTCAAAATACTCAAATACTCAAAATACTCAAAATACTCAAAATACTCAAAATACTCAAAATACTCAAAATATTGTCAAAAATAGCTTGAACTAAAACGCCCCGACTATATCGAAGGTTGATTTACTTGAGTCAGGCATCGCTGCCTGACAGGGTTAAAAGATCATAATAACGTTTTTCAAACTCACTCTTCTTAGGTGATGTGGTTAATAATGGGGTTTTGATCCTACATACCTGAAAAATTTCAATAGTAGCACTAAAACACAAACTCCTATTCAATCCCCTTAACGTCTTCTTAACAGGCTACTTGCTATCGTAAGGAATCATACTCCTTACGATCCTGTTGAGAATCCCGTTTATGTTACCCTCTCAAGCACTTAGCACTATTAGTAATCAAGCTAATACGAAAAAAAGCTTTGCAAGCAAAATTTTTGATCGCAAGATTAATCTTAGCTTTCTGATTATCATTGTCGTGCTTTATTTAATAGCTACTGCCAATATTGGCTTTTTTACGCAAGTGTTAAGTGTTTATCCACTTAGCACAAACATTGGCTTTATAGTGTCTCTCTCAGGCTTATTATTTAGCTTGATGTGGCTAATCGTTCAGTTGCTATGCTATCGACCCATTGCCAAACCAGTGCTGATTGCTTTAGTGCTGATAGCAGCTGTGTGCGGGTATTTTACCGATGCTTACGGCACCATATTTGATACTAATATGCTAATTAATAGCTTACAGACTGATCAAGCAGAAGCGATGGAACTGATGTCGCTAAGCTTTTTTATTCGGCTGCTAATATTAGGTGTTGTACCTGCTGTTATTATTAGCAAATTAAAAATAAAACCTACTTCCTTACGACGCTCGATACTACAAAAGACAGCTACTTTGATAGCGGCTATTGCCTTAGTAGGCGTTTGCTTATTGCCCTTTGGTGATCAATACGCCACCTTTTTTCGTCAGCATAAAATGGTGCGTAGTTATACCAATCCTATTACTCCTATTTATTCAGTCATCAAACTCGGTACTGATTATATTGATGAGCTACGCCGTCCTGATACGATGATACTGCACGCAACTGATGCCAAACGTAACGCTGCTAATGGTAGTACAGCAAAACCAAAACTCATGGTATTTGTCGTTGGTGAAACAGTGCGCGCTGACCATATTAGCTTAAATGGTTATAAGCGCGATACGATGCCACTACTTGCCAAGCAATCTAATATTTATAGCTTCAAAAATGCCACCTCTTGCGGTACTTCTACAGCTTACTCAGTGCCTTGTATGTTCAGTTATGCTAATCGTTCAGACTATAATCCGGATGAAGCAGACTATAATGAAAACGTGCTAGATACGCTCAATAAACAAGGCGTAAACGTTATTTGGCGCGATAATAATTCAAGCTCTAAAGGCGTGGCGGATCGAGTGACTTTTGAAGACTACAAAACGAGCGATATCAATCCAAATTGCGATGATGAATGTCGCGATATCGGTATGCTTGATGGTTTTGATAAGCTTGTAAAAACAGGCGCTTCTGCTAAAGATACACTGATTTTATTACATCAAATGGGCAATCATGGTCCCGCTTACTACAAGCGTTATCCTAAGGCTTTTGAAGAATATAAACCCGTCTGTATGACCAATGAGCTATCCAAGTGCGATGACCAATCAGTTATTAACGGCTATGACAATGCGATTCGTTATACCGATTACTTCTTGAATAACGTGATTGATACGCTAAAAACTTACGAGCCCGATTATGATGTGGTAATGGTATATATTAGCGATCATGGTGAGAGTTTAGGTGAGAATAATATCTACTTGCACGGCCTGCCTTACTCTATAGCACCCGCTGCGCAAAAGCAGGTGCCTGTCATTATTTGGTCGCCTACTAATAATAGTATTGATAAAAACAGCCTTATGCTTGATAAGCCAGTATCACACGATTTTATTACCCCAACTTTACTTAAATTTTTCGGTATTACCACCGACGAGATGCTATCAAAACCTACTTTTTTCCAGTATACCCATTAAATTATTTTTTATCCGCCTCACGCTTTTTATAGAGTAGTAGCCATTATGTATAAAATACTTATTATTGAAGACAATCCCGATATCGTCGCCAACATTTACGCTTTTTTTGAGACTAAAGGCTTTGAGTTAGACAATGCTCATAATGGCATTAGTGGCTTAACGCTAGCTTCAAATAATCGTTATGACGTTATCTTACTAGATGTGATGTTGCCTGGCATGGATGGCACCAAATTGTGCAAGGCGCTTCGAGAGGAATTGCATAATAAAACACCTGTGCTCATGCTGACGGCACGTGATACGATTCTGGATAAAGTCACAGGTTTTGATAGTGGCGCTGATGATTATTTGGTCAAGCCTTTTTCGCTCGTCGAATTAGAATCCCGTATTAAAGCTTTGATTCGTCGGCATCAAGACGATCATTTTCAACATAATATTACCGTTGGCAAACTGTCTTTAAATACCGATGAGCACACGGTTACTCGTGAGGGTAAATCACTCAAGCTCACGCCAACAGGGTTTAAAATACTGAATACCCTGATGAGCGCCGCACCTCGAGTCGTCAATAAGAATGAGCTTGAGGAAAAATTATGGGGTGAAGATATACCTCACAGCGATGCTTTACGTACGCATATGCATAGTGTGCGCGCTCAAGTTGATAAACCGTTTATTGAGCCGATGATCATGACCATAGCGGGCGTTGGCTATCAGATTATCAACCCTGATAAAGTCTAAAATTTCACAATACGATTTACAGATTAGAGTCTATTATAAGCAGTCATATCTATATTTTTTCTTACGCTATCTATTGCCTTACACTAAATAAGCGTCTGCCATGTTCACTATAGACTCAATCGCCAATAAGTTTCGAATCTCCTATTTTGTATTCGCTTTATTGCTTTGCACGGCTTTCGTCAGCATTTTTATGTATGCTGAGATGCGAATTGAACAGGACTTAGTGAAAGGGCGACTTTTACAGCAGCTACAAATCAGTCAAGAAAAATGTGGTGAACAGGCTGTTTATACAGCAAATCCGGGTATTAAAATTTATCGTTATGATAGTGCGCCTGAGAATTTAAAAACAATAGCCAACGGAACCGTTCAAGAAATGCGAGTAACCGTAAATAATAAAGCGGGTAAAACTGAAACTAATCTGCATTTTTTTGCTTATCCACAAAATGAGCAAAACTATATTTTGACCTACTTAGAAGGGTCTGAAATGGCGATGGAGAATTATCCTGTTTTAGCAATCTTTGAGAATCTAGAAGATATATTTGCTGATGCACTAAAAATTGCGGTCCTTTTGAGCTTACTAATCGCTGCGCTATTCTCTTATTTATCCTCTAAGCAAATCATCAAGCCTTTATTAGATCTAAAAAAAGCGGTAGAGACCGATCATCAAAATTTAACCGAATTAACCCACCTACCCTCAGAAGTTGGGGTGTTAGCACGAGCGATTGATGAGAAAAATAATAACCTTGAGCAGTATCTAAAGCGTGAGCAATTATTCACAGGCGATGTCAGCCATGAATTGCGTACCCCTTTAACCATAATAATGGGCGCATCCGAGGTATTAGCCTCCCAATTAGCGCACGACAGCTATTTAAGCGAATTTACCAACCGTATCAACACGACTGCAAAGGAGACCACTGAGATTATCAGCGCCTTATTACTACTCTCTCGTGCCCCTGAAAAACTGGATGCCCCGCAAACCTCTATTAATAGTATTGCTATAAATGAGGCGCAGCGCTTAAACTATCTACTCAAATATAAGTCAGTCACTTGTACAATAATCGCTGAACAAGTGTATTTTACAAACGTGCGTCCTGAACTGCTAAAAATGGCGCTAGGTAACCTCATTAAAAATGCCTTTCAATACACAGATGATGGCGAAGTCATCATAACTATCGATAGTGACAAAATAGTCGTTACTGATACGGGTCTTGGTATTCCTGAGAGTATGATGCCGCTGCTGTATGAGCGCTTTGAGCGTTTAGAGCATAGCAAAACGGATGGCAAAACGGATGGCAAAACGGATGACAATTCGAGCACAGATAAGGCATTTAGTAATAAGGTTGAAGGGTCGGGCTTAGGACTTAGTATCGTGCAGCGTATTATGACGCATATGGATTGGGAATTAACCCATCAAGCCAATAAAACTGGGGGCAGCAGCTTTAGTATTTATTATCGTTAAGGCTATCGAACGATAAGCCCAATTATATAGCTTTAGTCAAAGCAGTAGCCGACACCTCAATAGCACAGGTGTTAGTTACTGCTTTTTGGTTTGTCCAGTATTTAGGTATTAAGCTGAGACCATCCCAGATTCTGTGTAACTGCCATTTAGATTAAATGCTTACTAATACGATCATCAAACATAATCATAAAGCGATTCAGAGCAGACGTCCAGTTACGAATAGGCATCGACCACTTTTTGGATGCCTGCTGGGTGGCTAAGTACACCACTTTAAACGCTGCCTGATCAGACGGGAACACCTTACGCTTATTCACCGCTGTCCGAATCACGCTGTTTAAAGACTCAATAGCATTGGTGGTATAGATGGCTTTTCTGATATCTTTCGGATACTCAAAGAACACCGTTAAGCCCTCCCAGTTATTACGCCAAGACTTAACCACATGCGGATACTTATCACCCCACACCTCATCAAAGTGCTCAAGATTGGCCTCTGCTATCTCAAGCGTATCAGCACCATAAATTGCCTTTAAATCAGCCGCTACGGCCTTCTTATCCGTCCACGGCACGAACTTCATCGAATAGCGCACCATATGAACAATGCAAAGCTGAACCTGAGCATTGGGATAAACCGTGTTAATGGCATCAGGGAAGCCCTTTAAACCATCGACACAAGCAATAAGAATGTCCTGAACGCCGCGGTTTTGTAGTTCAGTGAGAACACCAAGCCAGAACTTAGCGCCTTCATTCTCTGATAGCCACATGCCAAGCAGCTCTTTTCTACCATCAAGTCCCACTCCTAAGGCCAGATAGATCGCCTTGTTGATGATCTGCTTGTCTTGGCGTACCTTAACGACAATGCAGTCTAAATAGACGATAGGATAAACACTGCTCAGCGGCCGGTTCTGCCAAACGATAATGTCCTCTAATATGTTATCGGTGACTCTTGAGACAAGAGAGCTTGAGATGTCGACGTCATAGAGCTCTTTGATGCTCTCTACAATCTCGGTGGTGGTGTGACCTTTGGCGTAAAGGAAGATGATCTTGTTATCAAGGCCACTAATACGGGTTTGATGCTTACTGACGAGTACAGGCTCAAAGCTGCTATCACGGTCTCTTGGGGTGGATATCTCAAAATCGCCTGTGTCGCTACGGATGGTCTTTTTAGTGTGCCCATTACGCTTATTAGGCTTGTCTGCTTTCTCATGCTTGGGGTAGCCGAGATGGTCTTCCATCTCAGCTTCAAGAGCAGTGTCGATAAAGGATTGCATGAGCTGCTTCTGAAAGTCTTTGATGTCATCAAAGCTATTCATGCTACCAGCCATTTGCTCGGCCAGTTTTTTAATGTCAGATTGGTTAGTCATTGCTTATTCTCCTGTTAGTGGATTATAAGCAGTTACACAAAGTTTGGGAAAGGCTCATTAAGCTTAGTAAAGACGCTATATCAAAAGTCTAAAACCCGCAATTGCCCTACTTAAGCAACGGTATAAATTTAATTTCAGGGTTTTATCTTAACGCTTTCTTAACGATACCAATCTTATAATGATACCTAAGTGCTAACCAGTGCCCTCCTACACTGGGATCATTACAACAAGAATTATATCGGTGATTGCACTTTTTATTTTATTCCCAAAGCTTGCCATACCCTCTAACTTTAATGACTATTAAGCAATCAACATGAGTACTCGCAAACCTACTATTCTCGATAATGAAGCCGCAGATTTTGATTATAAACTTAAAGAAACAACTGGCTCTCTACTGGTAGCTGATAGCTTTGCGAGTGAAGTTAAAGGTAAAAAGGGGCTGTCTCGTATTTTAAAAGCGACGGGCTACTCGATAGATGGTTTTAAAGCGGCTTATAAATATGAAGCGGCCTTTAGGCAAGTTATTTGGCTTAACTTTTTACTACTTATCGTTTTAATATTTATGCCTTTTGCTATCTATATAAAAATGCTGCTGTTAATAGTTTCGTTTCTATCGCTTATCGTCGAGCTATTCAATACAGGTATCGAAGCCTGCGTTGACCATACTTCTACAGAACAACATCCGCTCGCTAAAATAGCTAAAGATGTCGGTTCTGCTGCCCAGTTTTTGGCGTTATTGCTATTGTTTGTTTTATGGCTGATGGCATTATTTAACGTCTTATAGCGAATAGCACTTGAGGTTTTGCAAATTAATATATTGAAAGGTATTTCAATGGCATTGGAAAATAACTCATCTGATTGGATGTGGCTTAAGCTGCTTTGCTTAACGATCATTACAGCGTTAATCTTTGAACATAGCCAGTTTGATATTCACATCAGCGAGCTTTTTTATACTAATGGGCAATGGCTTATACAAAAGGGCGCACAGCCTTATGCTTTCATCTTTTATGATGCTCCTAAAGCATTATTGATTTTGCTAGCCCTCTACTTAATCACTGTGTTAATTATTAAATACAGACAGCCTTCGAATAATGTTTCTATCATCAAGAATAGAAGTATCAATCAATTTATGGTTCCCTTTTCAGTACGTGAAATAAGCTACCTACTGATTATTCTTATCGTCGTACCTTCTACTGTTGCCCTATTAAAGAGTGTCACTCATGTCAGTTGCCCCAATCATTTAACGCTGTTTGGTGGGGACTTACCTTATCTGAATATTTGGCAAAACATAACCGCTAAAACCGATTCCAAATGCTTCCCAGCCGCCCATGCCAGTGCAGGGTTCTCTTTATATGGCCTGGCTTTTTTACCTAGTCTACACAAATATCGCTATAGGATATTTACAGTAGTGACTGTTTTAGGCTGGACGATGGGGCTGTATAAAATGAGTTTTGGCGATCACTTTTTTAGCCATACGCTGGTATCAATGCTGCTGTCACTGACAACAACTTGTACATTTGCCAGCTTCTTATTCAAAAAAGCAACCATTTATGAAGGCAGAAACATTGAGTCTAATACTTTGATAAGTTGATAACTACATTTATTATTAACACCTATAATCACACGTCATAATACTTAAGCTATGCATAAAATATTAGATGGTTCTATTTAGGGTATACCCATAAGGAACCAATTAGGTACTTTCACTGATTCGGTTCCCTAGTGAGGACTTGAATCTTCGGCTGTAGCCTATTGATATAAACGGTTTGAGTTACTGAGGTAGTATTAGTGTACTTGGCAGTGTACTTGACGCTCATTATCACGCGCCTTGTCATATCGTGCCTTTGTCATTCTTATCGATCATGTTCCGTCAATAAGCTCTCCAAACAGCTCTTTTACCTTTATTTTCGCCTCAATTAACGCTTGACGGCCTTCTATCGTAATCTCATACATACGGCGGTCACGATGGCCTGTAGGCTGATAATATGAGTTGAGATAACCTTTTTTCTCTAAGCCATGTAACAACGGATAAAGGGTTCCTGAACTTATTTCGTAACCGTGATGCCGTAACTCTTCGACAATACCTAAGCCGTAAACAGGCGCATCATTAGCATGATGTAAGATGTGCAAGCGTATCATTCCGCCATATAGGTAGTTGTCCGTCATTGTTGTCACCTCATAGTAGTGTTAGTAGCCAACCAGCAGCTCCGCAACTGATAACCACCAGCCAAGCAGGTAATTTCCAGAACATCAAAGCAACCAAAGCAACTAAAGCTAAACCAAAATCTTTTGCTTCAAGAACAGCGCTTGTCCATACAGGCTGGTACAGCGCGGCTACTAGCAAACCGACGACCGCTGCATTGATGCCCGACAGGGCAGCTCGTGTCCGTAAATTTTGGCGTAATCCTTCCCAAAATGGTAGAGCACCCATCACCAACAAAAATGATGGCGCAAAGATGGCTATTAAGCAAATCATACCACCTAACCAACCACTGGGCGCTTGGTTCATCGAACTCCCAAGAAATGCAGCGAAGGTGAATAAAGGCCCTGGTACGGCTTGCGTGGCTCCGTAACCTGCCAAGAAAGTATCATTACTGAGCCAACCTGCTGGTATAACCTCAGCTTGTAACAGTGGCAGTACTACATGCCCACCACCAAATACTAATGATCCTGCTCGAAAGAAGGTATCTACCATGGAAAGTGTTTGGCTTGGATACAATGCGGTCAGCAGCGGCAAGCCAATAAGTAATGAGAAAAATGAGATTAGCCAAAAAAATCCAGCTCGACGTTTGACAGTAATAGGAAGAGGATCATGAGCAATCACCTTATCAGGTTTGAACAATACCAGCCCAATAATGGCGGCACTAGCAATGACGCTTACTTGACCTAATGCTGAGGGGACTAGCAGTACAAAACAGGCAGCCAGCGCCATGATAGAGACTCGTGCAACATCAGTACAAAGATTTCGTCCCATGCCCCATACCGCTTGTGCAACTACCGCCACCGCCGCTACTTTTAAACCATGCAGTACGCCAGAGGGAATAATATCCCCATAACTGGTAATACCCATAGCAAATAGGATAAGCGCTATGGCAGAGGGCAAGGTAAACCCAGTCCAAGCCGCAAGAGCGCCGGTATATCCTGCTCGAGATAGTCCTATGGCGATGCCAACTTGGCTACTTGCTGGTCCTGGTAAAAACTGACAAAGTGCGACTAAGTCAGCATAGCTATTCTCAGTGAGCCACTTTCGTCGTATCACGAATTCATCACGAAAATAGCCCAAATGAGCGACGGGTCCACCAAAGGAGGTGAGACCTAATCTAAGAAAAATAAGAAAAACGGCCCATGCTGATTTGCTTTCACTATTATGGCTATCCTGAGGCGCCATGACTGATTCTCCTCGGCAGACTATGGAAAGAGAAAGTATTAGCACTAAAGTCAAATATAGAGTTGGATTTTATATTTTCACGCTAATATTTTCTTAATTATCGAATTTCGATAATTTACCTAGGTTTTAGTGACATGTCTACCTTTTGCGAGAATTATTTAGTGTAATATCTATCTTAGGAAGGTTCAGATGTACAAAATATAATTATTAAGTAATAGCTTCATTATTATAATGCGGCTATTTGAGGTATACCTTAGCGGAACCAGCTATCTCACCCTTCAAACATATTAACAGACTACTTAAAGCAGACTGTTAGCATGGAACCATCTATAACAGACTTTTGAATTATAAGACTGGCTGCTGTGCTTTTTTCCTATCATTAGCCTATACCTAAAACATAAAACTTCTAAACGATAACTTAGCTATCATTAGACTTGTTTCTAAAATTAAATGATAGTAATATCTTGCTATTATCAATGAACATTAATTATTATTAAGTCTAAGTAATAGAGTGAACATTAATTATTAAGTCTAAGTAATAGAGGTCGCGTTATGACCGTTCGTATTTATGTGAGAGCCAGCACTAAGGATCAAGACGCTAAGAGAGCCTTGTCTGACTTGATTACCTTTAGCCAAAGCTATAACGTTAAACATGTTGAGTACGTTGAGCATTTCAGTGGTACAAAGCTCGATAGGCCAGTATTAGCTAAGCTATTAAAAGACGCTGATCAAGGCGATATTCTGCTGGTTGAAAGCGTGGACAGATTAAGCAGGCTATCTCAAGATGATTTTGCAATTCTAAAGCAGCGCATCAAAGACAAGGGCTTGCGATTGGTGGTGGCTGATCTACCAACTACGCATACGGTAAGTAAAGGCATGACAGGTGAGATCCTAACAGTGATTAACCATATGCTGATCGACTTATTAGCAACGATGGCAAAGCTTGATAACGACAAGCGTAGAGAGCGTATCAAGCAGGGATTGGCTAACAGTGGCTATAAGCCCTCCGGTAAGAAGCCTAATACAACGAAACACAATCGTATTAGAGAATTAGACAGTCAAGGCAATATGACAAAAGAGGAGATCGCTAAGGCGGTTGGTGTTGGGGTAGCTACGGTTTATCGGGTGTTAAAGCAGGGCTAGACGACACTATGTCGGAGGGTCTCCAAACCCGGTACGGTTCACCTAGCAAACATTCGTTATTTTTTGGCCTTAACTAAACTTTGTGCGTAATGGTATTTTCTGGCTGACTTCTACTTTGAACGCATGTTACCGCGCACTCAAGGTCATGCTGAAGAATGGTCAATCCTTCAAAAACCATGACGTCATTGGCCGCTGAACACTTTAGCTTTGACTACTAATTAATAGTGTCAAAACGATAAAAAGAGCGCCGATGCACTCTTTTTATTCCTAGTCCGACCTTACAATTCAACTTCCCCCAGCAACTTAGCTGTCGCTCCAATTTTCTGGCCTCATCCTTAGACTTTGGCAAAAGCGTCCCCTACAGTTAAAAAGAGTTCACTACGCTCACTGATAGTTTCTTTAGAGTAAGTGCATTAAAAATTCCGTCATGTCTCTGTCTTTCTACAACTTAAATTTAAGTAAGAAAATCGCGCTAATATTTAAAAAACTCTTTAACAAAAAAAATAATATAAATATTTAAATACATCAGCAAAACAAATATTATCAACATTCACATATCAATAAAGGGAATAAAAATGTCAAAAAATTATAAGCTCAGCCACTATATCTTTCCGCTCATGCTGGGCTTTTTATCAATGAATGCTATAGCGGCAATTAATGTCTATGGTCCAGGTGGACCAGCACCAGCGATGCACGAAGCAGCGAAACAATTTAAAAATAAAACAGGGATTGATGTCCATGTAACCGCGGGCCCTACTTCACAATGGAGCGACAAAGCCAAGCTTGATGCCGACGTCATCTATAGTGGTTCGGAAGCCATGATGTCTGATTTCGAAAGCTTATTTGCCGACAAAATCGTAAAGGACTCGATTGAGCCTATTTACCTACGCCCTGCTGCCATTTTAGTCAGAAAAGGCAATCCCAAACATATTCAAGGATTTAAAGATCTAAGCAGGCCAAACACTAAAGTTTTGGTCACCCATGGCGCAGGCCAAGTCGGCATGTGGGAAGATATTGCAGGTAGAACGGGCAACATTCAGCTCACAAAATCCTTCCGTAAAAATATCGCCATGTATGCACCCAATACAGGCACAGCGAAAAAAGCATGGGAAACTGACAGCAGCTATGATGCATGGTTGGTGTTTAATATTTGGGGAGTCAGTAATCCAGACATTGGGCAAATTATCCCGATCGAACCTGAACTGGTGATTTACCGTGATGCAGGTGTTGCACTAACTCAACACAGTCTAAAAAATCCTGAAGCAAAAAGTTTTATTACGTTTTTAAGCTCTGCACAAGGCCATGCGATTTTTAAACAGTTTGGTTGGAACAAATGAGTGCTTAATTTTAATCTTTGATCCACATTCAAGATCAGTTTCCAAGCTTAAAAAATCGAACTTTTAACAAGCAAATTGGACATAAAAAAGAGCGCCACGGCGCTCTTGATTGAAGAAAATATAACTACTGAACCTCGGCCAAAAGCGTTTGTGCTGCCATTTTACCCAAGGTATTCGATGCCAAAGGACTATCTCCTGTAATTAACTTACGGTCTTGAATACACTGTCTCGACATCTCTTTATTAACCACTTCCACACCCAACTTTTCTAAGCGATCTGCCAGCAACCATAGTCAACATGAAAAAAACGAAAATCTCATGCAAGCCTTTGAAGCGATCCAAGCCAAATACGGCAAATCTAAAATTGCATTGAGTGGTTGTTATTTGCCAAATCGTGCTTGGAGTATGAGCTGAGATCGTTTGACGCAGAATTATTTTAGTTGGGATGGGTTACTTCGGGTGTAGCACCGCCCAGTTCAACATCAGTAAATTCATAAAGTTAGCAACACAATCCAAGAAATAAGAAATTTATCTCTGCACACGACAAAAAAACAAAAAAGTCTGTTAAAGCAAAGGCATAATAGTAATTTTTAAGACGAATAGACCATGCCAAACTTTAACAGACTTAGTGAGACTTTAACCCAAAACCTGAGCATGAACAAGGCAAGAATCAATTGTTTGAGCCTAATGATAATAGCCCTGATTACTGCTCAAAGCAGTAATCTTAAAAAAACAGCAAGACACCTTCCTAAGGGTGGCAAGACCGACAGTCACTATCGCAGACTACAGCGATTTTTTGCCGAAGCGAGGATAGACTACGATCAACTGGCTTTAATGATATATCGACTATTTGGGCTAGGCGAAGTCACCTTAACCATTGACCGCACCAACTGGAAATGGGGTAAAAGTAACCTCAACATCTTTATGTTAGGGGTGGTATATAAAGGGATAGCCATCCCCTTATACTGGCAAATGCTAGATAAGCGAGGTAATACAAACCATCTTGAACGCTGTGAACTTATTGAGCGGTTTATCAAACAATTTGGCAAAGATAACCTTGAGATGATAGTAGCGGACAGAGAGTTTGTTGGCGAAAAATGGTTTAACTGGCTCACCAATAATCACATACCCTTTGCCATACGGATTAAGAAGAACAGTAAAGTTAAGAATCATCATGGCAAGTTGGTACAGATTAAAGAGTTATTGCGCCATGTTAGCCATCAAGAAACATATCGACATGGGCGAATACTGACTGTCGATGGTTGTTTGGTTCGAGTATTTGCCAAGCGTGATAAAGACTATGGTTTAGTGATTGTGGCCACCAATCAACTAGAAACAGTGGATGCGATGACAAGCTATGCTAAGCGTTGGGAGATTGAGACTTTATTTGCTTGTCTAAAGGGCCGTGGCTTTAATCTTGAAGATACCCACTTAACCCATCTTGATCGGGTCAGTAAATTAGTCGCAGTGAACGCCTTAGCATTTTGTTGGGCTTATCATGTCGGTATTTATAAAGACAAAGATAAGCCGTTAAAGCGCAAGTTAAAGTCAAACGCTCGACCTCAAGCCAGTTTGTTTGCGCTTGGCCTGGATGTGTTGATTGAGGGCCTTCACTTGGTGTTCTTTAACAATGATAAGACTGTATTTCGACAGTTAGTTAGCTTTTTAACCCCTAAACCTATGAAAATCGGGTGGGGATGATTTTTTTGTCGTGTGCAGAGAAACAAGTTTTTCAAAAATAAGACCTTCTTTTTGCTTTTGTTCGTGAGTAATGGTATAGAGTGTTTTATATGTAGCACCTACAGACATTCCCATTAAGATAATGCCCATCTGTCGCCCTGATGTATATAAATTTCCTACACCACTGGCAGTACCCTGTAAATTATTTGGATCTAAAAAAATAAACAGTCCTGCCCAGAAAAAAATTATGCCAACAACTATCACAGTAATTTTATCGTCAGTGTTTTCATTCCAATGTATGTTGTGACCCTTGACTTTCTTAAAAAGAAAAGTTGATATACATACTGTTAATGTCAAGAAAAATGGTATCCAAAACAAGTTCATTCAATACAATACCTAAATTAATAAAAAAGCATCTCAACTCGCTGAGATGCTCTAAAAAGAGTAAGCTAAATTAACTACTACTCCTGCCAAATGATTGGCACTTCATCAGAACGCTCTATAGAAGTTGAGCGGCTTAGGCTCATCATAGTATGACTAGCTACATTATTAGTAGAGATATTTGGAATAAATAGCGTCCACGATTTACTTGTGCCTGCATTCAAATCACTTCCAGACTTACTATCCCCTGTTAAATTTTGGGGCACAACTGCATCACCATAAATATCAATATAGTAAGTACCTATCGCATCTGGAGCAGAGATACCTTGTAGTCTAATATAATTGGCTGTACCACGTTTCATGTTGCCAATTCTAAAAGGACCTACTTGGCGAGCGGGAGCATTCATGGCATGAATCAATGCGCCGTTCACATAGAGGGCAAAGGTATCATCGTTTGCCGAACCATTATCACCAAAGCGAATGTAAACATCATTTTTAAGAACTTCAAGATAAGCTGTATTGCTCTTTTTTAGTCCTGTTTGATCTTTATCAACAGTGACATAAATATCGCCAGAAACTGCCTGTTCAGGTACGGTTAGACACATCTTATATTCAGTAGCTATAGAAGGCGTTAATTCAAACTCACTGAGTGTCACATTGGCATGTCTACCATCAGCTGATACATTTAAGTTCGTGTCGATAGTGAACCGCCCTGAGATTGTCGGAGACTCAACATCCTGAGAGAATACGACAATAAAAAAATAAAACTACGCCCTTTGATCTTTATTTAAAGGCATCACAACGCCATATAAAAATCGATTTAATGCAGTAAGGCTTGATAATAACCATTATATTGCATTCATAATTGCTTTTCTGCAAAATGGTATGAGTATATGAGTATATGAGTATATGAGTATATGAGTAAAATTTGTTTCTTTCGACAATATAAGGCGGCAAACGTGCCAAGAAATTTAAACTAAGATCAATATGTCAGCTTTCATATGTACGTTTTAAAAAGATACATGAAGACATATCAAATTATCCCTTTGCTTCTTACTAATATATGTACATATATAAGTACAGATATAGTATATACTAGTATAACATTCAACCTATAATGATAGGTCATATAACCAACATAATTAAACGTGGAGTAATTATTATGGACGTTGTGAACTACACTGATTTTAGAAAGAGCTTAGCAAAGTATATCGATAAGGTAGACACTGATAAAGGCCCGATATTAATTACAAGACAAAATGCTAAACCGACGGTATTAATGAGTTTAGAAGAGTTTAACTCGTATGAGGAAACACTACATCTTTTAAGCAGCCCTACCAATGCCAAGCGTCTCAGACGCTCTATTGCTGATGCTAAAGCTGGTCGCTTGATTGAACGTGAGATTGATGCCAAAGATATGCCACTCACTTTTGATGATGAGGTAGACGCTTGATACTATCTTGGACGGAAGACGCGTGGGAGGACTATGAGTACTGGCAAAGAACCAGTAAAGAGAAAGTCAAACAGATCGGTAAGCTGATTAAAGCCATCAAACGTGACCCATTTAAGGGTATTGGCAAACCTGAACCACTCAAACATGACCTTGCAGGCTACTGGTCTCGTCGAATTGATCAAGAGCATCGGCTGGTTTATGAAATTCAAGATGATGCGATCATTATCGTCCAGTGCCGTTATCATTACTAAGCAAAGGTATAACAGCTCAAAAAGTGCCTGATTTATAATTAGGCACTTTTTCATAGTAATAGGTAGTTAGTTAATGTCCAGAAACGTTCTTTAATTCTTGAGACATCTCAGCAATCAACTGACGCGAGTACTTAGCCACGATTTGTATTTCAGAATAGCTATGGTCAACCTTTAAGAGACTTGCGATGATTTGACGCTTCTTAGTAACGGGTCTACGGCTTCTATGTTTATTTTCTGCTTTAGCCTAAGTAATTTAAAAATGCCCTAGATATTAAAAACCTAATCTATATGACAAACAAAAAAATGCCTCTGGGAGTTGACTCCCAGAGGCATTTAGTTTTAAATATAGCTAACGGTTACAGCGTGTTGACGCACACTGTAACGAACAAATAAGCACCTGAACTGCGTTATTTGAACAGCATTAAATGCCCGTGTAGGTGCATTTTATCCAAAATATGCTTTCATATCAACCTTATTCACTATACATTTTAAAAACTGCTTGTTCGCTCGTTACCTCCTTGTGCTGCTCTCTCTGTAATTGTTACCCGTCAAATGGGTGGCAGGCCTCGGCGACGACTGCGTTTGACAGAAGGGTAAAGCTCTCGACAGGGGGTTCTAGACATATTGAGCAACGCAATGAGTGGTTACTCGTGCATATCGTAGCGGTATATTGGGTTTAGGCCCTTGCTAGCGTATGACAGCACAGTAGCGGTTAAGAGCGTGTCTAGGCGGTGCTATCAGCCGTAATCTTAACAACCGTAGCTTGATACAGTGATACGGTCTTGATGACGCGATGGGCGATGAAGTCGGCATGACTAATCACATCAAATCCAAGGAATGCACTAAAGCGTTTGTGAGTGTTTTTATTATACTCATAACTGCTTTAGGGTGAGTGTTCCTTGAAATCTGCTCAAGGCTCCAAAATCAGCATAAATTCACTTAGGCTAACTTAAGTAGTATATAGCCCACTAGGCTATATACTATAAGAGTCCAGAGAAAAATTTAGAATAGTTAATATACAACAATCACTTATTCAGTGAGTCGATATTGTCATGGTTGATTCATAAGCTTAGTGTGAATAGAACGGGATTGACTTATTTATTGTTAATTGTCTCTCGCATCTTTTCAATCTCTGCAGTCAATGAGCTACTCTTTTCCTGTTCTGATTGATAGTTAATTGAAAGCTCATCATACTGCTCACTCAATGCAGTGTGCTCAGTACTAAGCAAAGTTCTCTCATGATTTAACGTGTCGTGTTGCTTAATCAGTAGCTGATGATCTGCTTCAATCTTAGCTTGATTTTGAGTAAGCTGCTCATTAATCCCTGATAACTTATCACGTTCAGCGATTATGGCCTTTAACTCTCCTTTCACTTCTGCTGTAAGATTCGTTATCTCGTTGCGCTCAATAACGACTGTCTTTAGCTCATCCTTAGTTGCTGTCAGTTCTGTTTGCAGACGCGCGATCTCTGCTTTATCGCTATTAGCAGTGGCTTCAAGCGTGGCCACCTTCGATATGTTGGCACTCAGCTCTTTTGATTGCTGATCAAAACTGCTACGCAGGTCACCAAGTTGGGCCTGAGCTGCCACTGTTTTAGCTCGTTCAAGTTCTAGCTGGTGCTGAGTATCGCTGAGTGTCTGTGTCAGCACATCCCGTTCAGCAGTCACTTGAGCCGCGGTGATAGCCGTTGCCTCTGCAGTTGCTGTGACCTCATCGAGCTGTTCTAACAAATCAGCCTGCTCACTCTCTAGGGTCTTAACCGCTTCTTGAGCCTCATCTGTCTCAGCTTGTGCCTTGGCCTTAATACCATCTAGAGCCTCCCGTTCTTTAACCAGACGATCATTGGCAATATCAATGGCCGTCTGCCACATATCTGCACCAAGCGTTTGTAAGCGTTCAGCAATGCTACTTGGTAGCTCAACCTGTCTTAGCTGCTCTTCTTGTTGGTTATCCTGACGCCAAAACTTCATGGCTTCACTGATGGTCGTGAATGATCCACCACCCAGCGCCTTACGCACTTCGGCTAAAGTAGGTTTGATACCTTGTTCGTGCAGTTGATCAGCAATAGCATGAATTTGCTGTGTAGTAATGGCCATAAATTATTGTCCTTAATTTTGTATGAGTAAATATGTAGCGTTTGTAGTATGTTGTATATAGTATAATACAATATACAATTTACTACAATATAAGGCTTAAAAAAACCTCAAGTAATCTTGAGGTCACAATCATTAGATTAGGGCTAACGATCAGTTAAGTACTCTTCTAGCGCATTACTATCATTTATTAATGATTAGCGCCTGTTTGCTTGGTTTTATCCTTAAATTTGGCAATAATACTGGCCTCAGTAAAGAACGCTTATGGTTTAATACTGCCACGGCTAACACCTGACCAGTCGGTGACTTCTGGAATGTCTGATAGATCAATGTCGTCATCATTAAGCGTTGCTAAATGCTCTAAATCTACTTGTTGCTTGGCCGTTAGTGGTGGTAGCTCGTCTATTTGATAGCTAACTTTGTTCACACTGGCTCCCTTTAATTTTTTTGACACGTCTAGCTGAGATAGATAATGCGTATAACCTCACCATTATCTATTTCTGTTTGCGTATGGGCTACCAATAGGACGGCGGTACCGTCTACTGTACCCAGCGCTTGCCACTGCTTTTCATCATTTTCATACCTGTCTTGCTGACGCAGGCATAAAAGGTCTAGAAAAACTCGGGCGGCTGCCTCAAATAATAAACGGTGCTTACGCTGATTGGTGTTTTTTTGTTCATCCCATTCAAATCTAATGCTTATCTGTTCTCTCTGTCAGTATGCTCTTTATAGATTAGCAATTCATCTTGACTGACAGCTGATACTTTCTGGTATTCAAAAGATAGCGGTACTTGATTGGTTTGCGCCACTTGGGTCAAGAACAATTTAATCGCTTGAGACGGCGTTAGACCATAGCTTTCAAACACGGCAAAAGCATTTTCTTTTAGCTCTTGATCGAGCCTGATATTATAATTAGTTGTCGTCATGGCATTACAAATGGCTTATCTGTGTACATATAATATAAACCATTTGTATAGACAGTACCAGATTAATCACTCTTTTTTCTTTGCTATGATTTTTGCTTAGGGAACGTATAACCTACCGCCAGCAAATGCTTTTTATGGGTCTTTAAAAAAGCTTCATCTCTTAATTGAGTGTGTAACCAGCTGATCACTTCTTGGGTACTTTTTCCTGAAGGCGCATAGCTACCAAATGGGGCATAGTTAGCCAATAGAGGCGCAAAACGGTCGATCTGTTTGACGGTTAAGGATGGTATATCTCTATTCTCATTATTCTGATTTAAGTCCTCCAGACTTTTTTTCTTGGTGGGCTTAGCTTTGACATTAAATTTTAGTCCTGTGACGGTACGACCACGTTTAACGTTTTCATAGGTGATTTTAATATCTGACTTTTCTGTTATTTCTTCAACGCTTGGGTTGATGACTCGACTTTTTAGGTTGTTAATACGTTCGTAAGATTTAGAAAGAGCTAGCTCCTCTCTAATTTCTTCAAGTGACATTGTCCACGAGCTCATTGCCTCATGTTTTTTGGCCAGATGGTATATATCTATTGAATATTCACCCTTCAGTTTAAGTACATCTTCTTTTTTATATTTAGTGAATGGATTATTTTCATCAAAAACCTTCAACATCAGTAGCACTTCATCTGTAAAACATAGAGACACATAGCCATCTTCATATATTGATCTGATGACCCACTGTACATTGACACGGCTACCGCGTTCATTTCTATAGCTAAAAAATCGCCTCATCATCGTTTCACTAGCATCTTTTAATTGAGTATAAGCAGAATCCACTTGAATGTTGCAAGCCTCTGCAAATGCTTTCGCGGTTATCTCTATAGTGTCTTTTTCAGTGGCATCTATCAAACGCACTACTGAACTAGCAAGCAACAGCAACCGTTTTTCATCAAGTGTCATTTCATAAAACGCTTGTAGAATACGATTTTGCATAACAACCCAATTTGCAGGGTATTTCTTCTCATATAAACCAACTTGGTTAGTCATATCTACGCCTTAATGCTCAAATCTATCTAATTGTAGCATAATACCTGCTGATTGTAGCTTTTAACCTAGCTGATTGTAGCATTAACCTAGCTGATTGTAGCATTAACCTAGCTGATTGTAGCTTTATAGATCTTGAAGCCCTTAATTGGTAAGGTCTGAGAGCGTCCTAAAAGTCTTTAAAAGTCTTTAAAAGTAAAAAATATGTTTTTATATTAAATAATAGGAAAAAAGCTCAAGAACTGACGGATTTGAGATGATAATATGAGCGACCAATCACTTATAAAACTTATCAGTAGCTCAGAATGCAATTGTCCATTTACTTGATGTTAATCCTCGTTCACATAGTTCGGATCAAGCTTGGATCTTTGAAAATCTTCAAAAGCATGGTCAAAGATATTTTGAATATCTTCGTCTGTCATTCTGGACAACCCTGTTTTCACATTCTCAATATCAGTCTCATTTTTTGTAGATAGTTTGTCTTCATTTTCAGTAGCCATTATCGACACATCTGTAAACACTTATCAAACCGTTGCTAAAAAGCCTAGAAACCACTCTTATATACGTTTTACGCTCTGTCCGATACGATGGTAGCTAAAGCTATTCTAAAACGCTTAAAACAGCCGATAACCGTCTCCTAACCTTTCGCTAATTAGTAGACGATCCAGCTGTACCTTCAATTAGGCGATTTCGAGTAGCTACTGTGATGATGAATAAATATCAAGCAATGAACCGTGGTCACTGTCCTGACTGTTTTTAGGTGGTGTAAAGCTGCTTGGTACCACCTCAGCTTTACTTTGTATTTTATTGGCAATTGCTTTCAAAAATTCACGGTGCTTTTTCAAACGAGCATATTTTTCATTATCGTGTGCGTCTAAAAAAATAGCTTGCAGTTCATGATTATCATCATCGTCTAATGCGTTGGCCAACCACTCCCCCAATATTTTATGTGCTTCAAGCCTGTCCTGATCAATCTCTTTTTTAAGAGCCTGTAATTGCTTAATCTTATTTGCGAATAAATCATCTGATATTACTGACATTACCTCATCCTTTTTTTAGCCAACTATGATAGAGTTGATCCTAGCAGTACATACATAGGTATGCAAGGTAGTAAAATACACAAGACCACATCTTTTCGTGGGCGCAGTAGTATTTTAACCCTCTGTTAAGAGCGAACTTAGGAGTTTATGTAAAAAAGACCCACAAGGGGTACTGTTTTTTTACATAAACTCCGTCGTTCGGCAGGGGGCGAACCCCCTACAACCCCCAAAAAATCATCTCTCAATATTGGGTTTTTTTGCTATGAATAATAAAGGATTTCATCTATCGGTTAGCGCTGTTAGTAAGGCGAAAAATCATAGCGTGGTGGCAAAGTCGGCTTATAATTCTGGCTCAAAACTGGTTGATGAACAGTCAGGAGTCGTCCACGATTACACCAGTAAAGCTAAAGACAAAATCTTAAATTTAGTGGACAGTGATGGTACTAAATACACGCAAGTTGTTGAGAAAAATGTGGTGCATACGGCGTTGTTAACGCCAACTATTGCTGGGGATCTAGCAGTGACACGTGAGGGTTTCTGGAATGATATTGAACGTATTGAGACTCGTAAAAACGCGCAATTGGGTACTGAGATTGATGTGATGTTTCCTGATGGGATCACCGCGGATCAGCGTATAGTTCTGGTCGAGCGCTACGCTCAAACCTTATCTGATCGCTATAACGTGCTTGTCGATGTGGCCATTCATCGGCCCCACAGTCACGAGAAACATGTGGGGGAGGTTGAAGTGGTTGAGCTGACCAGTCGTAACTTTCATGCCCATATTTTACTCTCAAGCCGTGAGATAGTAGCGGATGTTGAGGGTTATGCTTTATCAGCACGCAAGAATTGGTTGCAGTGGTCAACGGAGGAGCGGTTATCTAAGGGGTTAAACGGACGCGGCGATGAGCTTAAATATCAACGCACCCTTTGGGCGGATATGGCCAATGAGCTACTGCCTAAGAATAAAACCATTAGTGAGAAATCCTACCGTGAGCTGGGCATCAATCGTTTACCAAAAATGAAACTGGGTAAATCACTATATAAGGATATTCTCAAAGGCAATCGTTCAGTGATTCACGAGTACAACGAGACGATTGATGAGATCAATGCTTACATTGAAAAAAATGGTTTAGTAATTGAGTACGACGACAAGGGACGTATTGACCTAGAAAGCAATGAACAAGAGGTTAACGGCGTCACAATACATTATAAAAAGCGTAAACCCTTTGCGCGAATTGAGCTCAGTAATATCCGCTTTGTAGATCCTGCCGCTGAACTTGAACCCGCTATCCCTAAAAGTAACAGTCAGACGCATAGTGATGCGGCCAATGATCACGTACTTGATGAGCTTTTAGCAATCTCAGCCGACTTTGTGAGTCAAAAAAAGATGGTACGCAGCGCCTTATTTTCAACCATTGATGCGCTGCATGAAGAGTTAGCGCACCAGTCTAAACAGATTATTACCATTGATAAAAACATTAAGAGTACCCAGCGGTTCACCGAGGAGGTGGGACAGGATTTTAGTGACCCCCGCCAAAAAATGATTGAGCTTGCTAGGCAGATAAGCACAAAAGAGCAAAGTGAGGCACTAAAGGCGGCTTTAGCGTTGGTTGAGGAGTTTAGACAAGATGATACCCTACAAACAGGCCGCGCTGTTAGCCGTCTTGAAGAGCAGCTGTCACAGATTGATAAAACGGTGCTGAACAATAAAACGGTTTTAAAAAAGCTGATCCCGCTTAATAATGAAGTCATTGCTGACTACAAAGGGTTGAAGGCCACGCTAAAACCCTTTGCCGCAAAGCTGAATAAACTGGCGACTGGCTTTAAAGCTCTTGATGAGATTGATATTGAAAAATCCGACTTATCCTTACAGTGGGATCAAGCGTTTTCGGATCTACAAGATATAGACGTCACCAATAACATGGACACTTATCATAAGTTTGCCGCATTTGCAGATCTGGATGTTGAGCGCTTTAAATATCTTCAAAAAGAGCGTGAGGTGCTCAGTACGTTAAAAGCGGTAGAGATAGACGCGGATGCTGATACTCGTTTGACGGCATTGGCCGCTGATGTTAAAGCGTTTAAGACCACCAATAATGAAGACATCAAACAGTTAAAGCAGCAAATTAATACCAGTAAAAAGACTTATCAGCGCTTATCACCGTTTTATGAGCAGCGTATCGCCTTACTGGATCAAAGTGAGGCGGTGATCGTGCAAGATGATGATTTATACGATGAAATCATAAGTACCAAGACTACTCAGTTGAATGCAGATCGGCTTGAGGACTGGCGCAGCCGTACTATGGCGCTGCAATATCAGCTCAACAAAGCGCATGAGCAAGCAAAGCTTAAGAAAGAGGCTGAGCGCGCACGAGAGGAGGCTTTGATCAGGCGGCGAGAAACCTTAAAACAGAGGCGGCAGCAGGCATCTCTTAAGCGTCAGCGAATCAATGAGACCAAAGCATATCGAGATCGATTTGACAATTTAGTGGTACGGGTGCGTAACCGCGTTAATACCCTTGATTTTAAGGCCGTTGATGCACCGATCGAAGTGATCAACGCGGCTGAGGCGGTTGCCGCACAAGCATTTATATTCACTACTCTAAAACACACTGACAGCTTTACGACACTACAAAAAAGTTTACGAGACACCGATGCCAAAAAAATTGCAACGCAGGTGCAGAAGACAGCAACGACGCTATGGCAACAGCTTGAGCGCTTGCCTGACAATCAAGATAAGGTCGAGGTGTTAACGAAAATCAATGAGCGCTTTGAGCACGTTCCTGCTATCACCATAGATGGGGCAACGCTCACACAAACTGTGACAGATCACCTGCAAAAAACGAAGAACGCCATCCAAGCGCATGAACAAGCACAAACACGCCGCTACTCCTCACCACGCCCATTTTAGGCGGCATTATAATAATGAGTACCCCATGAATAAAGACAATAGCAATGAGCAAGACATACACGATCAACTTGTTAACCTAGTGACTTCATTGACTCCGGTCATTGGGGCCTTGCGTGAGCTGATTAAGCGAGCCGATGATGCGGTAGCGAGGCGGCTTGAGCGTTCGCTTAGCGGTATTGATAGCAAGGTGAATGAGGTGTCTTCTGCCATTGAAGAATTAGGTAGTAGCGCAAGCACGACTTCGCAGGCATTGAGTCAGTATCAAGAACTCGTGTTAAAGCAGCTACAAGCGGCAGTGACTGCTTTTACTGACAATGAGATGCCGCGTCGTTATGATGACAAAATAGCAGGCATCATCACCGATATGAAACAGCAGATTGATACGGCTGTAGAGTCGATCGTTACTGCTAAAAACGACAGCATAGAGGTACAAATCAGTACCATGCAAGCGGTGGCTGATAAACTTAGCGCAAGCGCTGACAATCTAGCCCTATTCACCAATCAGTACCAAGCTGGTCATAAGCAGATTATTGAAGATATTGAGACCTTTGAGACCACCACCAAAACGCGGATTGAGCAGGTCGAGGCTAGAGCTAGTAAAGACTTGGACAAAATTCATAAGTCCATTGAGACTATGAGTATTAAAAGGATTGCAGCCGCTGTCGCAGCGGGTACGATGGCTGTGATAATAAGTTTGGTGGCCCTGGTATTTTGGTATGTGCCAAGCTTTGATGAGATTGCAGAGATGAAATACCAGCAAGCAGAGCTACAGCGCGGCATCGATGAGCTTGAAACGGGTTGGAAACAGGCCTTTAATAATGCTCAAAGTGCGCAGTTTATTTTGGCTTGTGATGTTAATAAAGAGCAGCCTGATGCAATCAGCTGGTGCGTTAGAGCAGACAGTAAGAGTGTTTTGAGAGATGAGAGAGGCTTTGTTTATTATAAAATAGCTGGGGTGCCGCGTGCAGAGCCGACTGAGTAAAGACGTATGGTAATAGTGAGCTATATTGCCCAAAAGTGCGTCTTCTAAAACATATAAGACTGAAAAAAGGCTTGTTTGATTGTCGTTATCTTTGTCTATATTAAAAAGCCAGATAATGACACTTTATCTGGCTTTAAGGGTTATTGTTTCTTGTTAAACAAGAAGTCTGTAAATATAAGCTAAAGTGACTAGGCTGCTTGGTCAGTATGAGCTGTGACCAACTCTATAAAGGCGGTTTCAAGGGTGCTTAACGTATAATCATCAATCATAAGACCGTCATCTAGCTGTCGTTGCACCCAGACATAAATCGCTTCATCATTATAAAGGATAGCGTCAACACCAAGTAATGATGCCAGTTGTACGCCCTGCTGTATTTGTAAGCTGAATAACAGCTGAGAGGCTAAAGCTTTAGTCTGTTCACTAAACCATGTGCAGCTGTTGAGCCGCGATAAATTAGTGTTCATAGATATTCTCCTATAGATTATTGTATGTAAATAATGGATAAAATGACCTACTACAGGTCAAATTATACCTATATTTTAATCTATTGCAAGAGAAAATGACCTTCTAAAGGTCTTTTTATGCGTCTAAAGGTGATAATGTCTTATGAGCGAGGGTGTTCACTCAGGCGTTTCACTGCTGTCCTCATTTATAATTTCATATAAATCACCAACATTGATTCTAAGATACGTGCATAAAGACTCGATGACATCTAGATCAACTCGGGTGGCTTCTTCATGATACATGCGAGTAATGGTGCCACGATTGATACCAGTATCTCTTGCGACATCGGCAATTTTAAGGCGTCTTTCGCCCATAATGGTCGATAAGTGACACTTCACCATAGTGGTTTCCTCATTAACGATTGGTGGTTTTTGATTGGTGAGCGGATTATAACGAATATGAGCGGCTAAAGTATTCCTTTTAGTAGCTCAAATTGATATCCAATAGCGGCAATTTACCTAGTAGTAGGCAGTTTATTATGCTGTCTTTGATACAGGACGTCTATCATGATGGATATGCGCTAGTTAGAAAAGGCGATGCTATTTTTACTATGAAGTATTGCTATTAGTAGTGATGTGACGTACATTTTTAGTTATACTTATATACTTATATACTTATATACTTATATACTTATATACTTATATACTTATATACTTATATACTTATATACTTATATACTTATATACTTATATATTCAATGCATGCTACAGGGATCTGTATTTATGAAGGTAATCGCGGTATTAAATCAAAAAGGTGGCAGCGGCAAGACTACCATCGCAACGCATCTGGCTCGTGGCTTACAGTTAAAAGGCCATAGTGTTCTACTAGTAGATAGCGATCAGCAGGGCAGTGCGCGTGACTGGAGAGCGGTTGATGAAGACAATCCGGTACCAGTGATCGGGCTCGACAGACCAACACTTGATAAAGATTTAAAAAACGTCTCTGAAAAAGATTATGTGGTGATCGATGGATCGCCGCAAGCTACTAGTCTGGCTATTTCTGCTATAAAAGCGGCTGATTTTATATTGATTCCGGTGCAGCCGAGCCCCTATGATATCTGGGCGACCAGCGATTTGGTTGATTTAGTGCAGCAGCGTATTGAGATGATGGATGGCCAACTAAAGGCAGCCTTTGTTGTCTCACGCGCCATTCAAAATACCAATATTGGTAAAGAGGTTGCAACCGCGCTGCTTGATTATAATATTCCGGTATTAGAGACCAGAGTGATGCAGCGAGTTGCTTATCCTAATAGTGCTGCCCTTGGTAAGACAGTATTTGATACCGAATCGCCTAGTAGCAATGCGATACAAGAGATAACCGCATTGGTCAGTGAGATTCAAATATTTTTTGGTGAGGAGTAAGCCATGAGTTTATCAGCAGGTCGTCCTAGTAAGAACGTTAAGGATCAATTGGCTTTATCGGATGTGACGGACAGTCCCAAAAAGACGGTACGCGTGAATTTTAATTTAGATGAAGATAAACACATTGCGCTCAAGCGGTACGCGCTTGAAAGCCGAAAAACGGTGACTGAGTTGTTGACTGAAATGATTGAGGAAAAATTGGTTGAGCGATAGGTATAAAAAATTCGTTTTTCTATACCTAAAAAAAGGATATGTATAAAAAACTCAAAAAACTATATATATCATCGAACGCTGTGTACCTTTCTAGTATCATCAGATGCTTGTTTTCTTAAGCCAGACGTAGAAGCAAGCTGCAAAAAAAATGCCCATGGCAAAACAAGCACTGTTTCCTATATCAGTACCATATAATAGAACCAAAAACGGTTAGCAGTGCTAAGGTATATTGCCCTTAATCAAAGCGTACTCAATAACGATTTAAGTTACACAAAATATAAGGGGCTTCTAGCCCCATCATTATTCTGAACCGCCCCGAGATTGTCGGAGACTCAACTTTCTGAGAGAATACGACAATGAAAAGACAAACCTACACTCCTGAGATTAAAAAACGCGCCGTTCGCATGCTGATTGAAGCATTAAACGATTACACCTCTATGTGGTCAACCATTCAAGTTATAGTACTGAAAATAGAATCTACTTTTGGAACATTGTGGTCATGTCATAAAAAGCGCACTAATGAAACCATACTAACCAACATTCAAGACTAAGCTACACATACTAAAGAGCTTGAACGTGAAAATAAGAAGCTTACGTAAGCCAGTTAGATTACAGTAAAAGCCGCTTTTTTCGCCCAAGGAGAGATAGGACATACAATCCAGTTGTGGCTCAGTTTATTGATAACAATAAGTGTGTCTACGGTATTAGAGCAATATTGACTGTGCAATATAGAAGATATGCAATAAAATTATTTTCTACCTTTAATAAAATGCAGCAACCTAAACAAGGGTAAATTATGAGTAATTCAGATAACCACAGTCACCAAGCTCCAAACCCTAAAAATATGAATAAGGCTTTCTATATTGGAATTGGTCTAAATTCTGCATTTACGCTCATCGAGTTCATAGTGGGCTACTCAACTAATTCATTAGCTTTAATCGCAGACGCTAGCCACAACTTAAGTGATGTTGCCAGTTTAATAATCTCGTTAATTGGAATGAAATTAGCACAGAAAGCATCTACTACGCTTTATACCTATGGCTACAAAAAAGCTTCTATAATGGCTTCTCTTATTAACGCCATATTGTTAGTTACAATCGTTATAGGTATTGCGTATGAGGCCTTGGGTCGATTTGATACCATACCGGAAGTTGCAGGAAAAGTTATTATTATTACAGCTCTAATAGGTGTATTTATAAATACTGTTTCTGCTTTTGCATTCTACAAAGGTCAAAAAGACGATATTAATGTTAAAGGTGCTTTCTTGCATCTAATGGTAGATGCATTGGTCTCTGTAGGTGTCGTTATCTCGGGCATTATTATTTACTATACAAGTTGGAATATCGTTGATCCTCTAGTTAGCTTGATTATTTCAGTCGTGATACTGTTATCGACTTGGGGTCTACTAAAAGAGAGTATCAAGCTTGCTATTGACGGAGTACCTCAAAATGTTGATCTCAGTAAAATCACTGCTATCTTAGAGAGCTATAAATTTATTCAAAACTTTCATCATCTGCACATCTGGGCCTTGAGTACCACTGAGAATGCTCTGACAGTTCATATCGTACCGAAGAGCGATGTGACATTAGAAGAGACTCTTATTATGAAAGAAAATATTAAGGAAGATTTGGCGCATCAGAATATACAACATGCAACTATTGAATTTGGTATTAAGGCAGATGACAATCAAAAATCGCGTGCATTAAATGAAAGTATCAACTAAAAGATGATAGACCGTATATAGCTATCTCTTTTTAAGTATGAGGCGCGTGCTTTATGTCGACATAATTTTTTCAATCAGTTCTTATGTGATCAATAGTTTAAAACTTTTATATTTACGTGCGTTAGGACGTTACCTAGAAAAAATAAAAAACTTACGCTGATTAAATTATTATAATTAAGTTTACTATTACCCTCGTCCTCTAAGTGTGGTTAGACCTTTGCCAAAATAGCTTAGTAGTAATAACAGAGTTATTATTATCAAGATAGGATAATTTCCCATAAGCATAAAGGGAGTGTTACCAACCCGTGCCTGTATCTCACCACGTAGTACAGTACGCTCAAACTGCGGTGCGCGTTCTACAATACGACCTTTATGGTTAATGATAGCGGTAACACCAGTATTGGTCGCTCGAATAAACCAGCGCCCGTTCTCAAGCGCGCGCATTTGTACCATTTGCAAATGTTGCAATGGTCCTGCTGAAGTGCCAAACCAGGCATCGTTAGAGACCGTCAACAAAAAGTCAGTATCGATGGCATTTTTACGCGTGGTATCTGGATAAGCTACCTCATAACAGATAGCCGTCCCTATATTGTGTCCACGCACCTGTAGCGGTGACTGCTGATCACTACCGCGACTATAGCTCTTAATATCCTGACTACCGGCCAAACTTGGGAAAATATCGAGCACGCCTTCAAATGGAATATACTCTCCAAAAGGCACCAGACGCTGCTTCTTGTATAGGCCTTCCGCTTCTACACCTCGAGCAATCACGCTATTGTAAAATGGGGGATACTTATCCGTACTGGCATTGAATGCCGCTTTATCCTTATAAGGGATACCAGTTATCCATGTCGTATTGGTCGCATTAGCCATTTCTATCATTTCACTAATAAAGCCCGCAGCCTCATCCTGAAACATCGGAATAGATGATTCAGGCCACACCACAACATCACGTCCCCACTCAGTGCGCGTTAACTTCGCATAAATCTTTAGCGTTTCTACTTGATATTGAGTCAGCCACTTTATATCTTGTGAAATATTACCTTGAATCAATGACACTGACAGATCAGGTGTGCCCTTAGGTTTTGTCCATTGCGGATTGACCAGCCATAATGATGTGCTAATGGCCAATAACAGTACAGAAACGACGGCATAACTACTGCGCCGAAGCAGTAGCTCTACTAAACTTGCAGCCAATAGTATGGCAACAAAAGAGACGGCAAAAACACCAGCAACGGGTGCTAAGGACGATAACCAATACTCTTCAGTAAACGCATAACCAACAAACAGCCACGGAAAGCCTGTGAATAACCAAGTTTTTAACCATTCTTGTAGCACCCAAAGAGCAGCAAATGAAAAGGGTTGTTTGCCTACCATACGGTTAAAGGCTAGTGCTAAAAATCCATGAAACAGTCCCATACCGAGACCCATCAATCCAATCATAATCAATGCGAGCCACGTTGGAGTATCGCTATAATCATGGATAGCTGTATAGAGCCAAAAGCCGCCGACGCACCATAGCCCCATACCGTAAGCTTCACCGATAATAAAAGCGCGACGACCACTCATATTTGGCACCAACAGCGCATATAAAATCGCTGGTGACACTATTGCTAGCGGCCAGAACCCATAAGGCGATAATGCAAATAAAAAAATAGCCCCTGCAAGCCATGCTGCTACTAGCGTAAGCCATAGCGGTAATTGATTTAAGTGAGTACTCAAACGCTTTTGTAGACTAATAGTAGACAGGTGCATCGCAAATTATCCAAAATTATGAGCCTTGAATTTTTAATCAAAATCCAAAACTCAGATAGACCCGTTAATACTACAGGCAGCATTTCAAAATAAAAACTGCTTATGATACCAGTCCGCACTGCTCAATGTATAAATTTACGTACCCCGTTTGATGGGTTATTATGCTACATTACCAAACGATATGAAGTGTTACTTGACCTTCTATAGCTCACAATATCTACAGTACATGAGAGAGCACTATGACCCCCTTAAAAATAAAATCCAGTCTTATATTCAATCGTCATCTGTCTAAGGGGTTGCGTGGTACGCTGGTGTTACTTGCCGCCTCATCACTATTTGCTTGTAGCCAACCGAGTAGTGGCGTATCTGATGCAAACACAACATCAGTAACAACCGAAAATGCAACAGCTATCACTTTAAAGGAAGATGAACCAAACGCTAAAAGTGCTCAC